>NZ_MUYK01000021.1 GCF_002155685.1 Erythrobacter colymbi | reverse complement strand
GCGCGCGGTGTTCCGAGAATTGCGCGCGCAGCATTCCGATATGATCGCGCGCAGTTTGAGGTGAGGCTCACCTGATCGTTGGGGCATTCTTTCGACCGGATAACGGTTGGAGGAATGCATGCCGACGAGGAGAGTTACGATGCGCCATGTGCGCGAGATTTTGCGTCTGAGTCTGGACTGCGGGCTTTCGACGCGGGTGGTTGGCGAGCGGGTCGGGGTCGGACCGACGACGGTCCGGGATACGCTTCGGCGGTTCGATCGGTCGGGTCTGACTTGGCCAGTGCAGCCTGAAATGACGGACAGCGACCTGGAGTCCCGGCTCTACGGCGTGCCAGGGGTGAAGCCCGGGCGCCGCAAGTTGCCTGAGCCCGACTGGGCGGTGGTGGCGCGCGAGTTGAAGCGCAAGCACGTGACGCTGCAGATCCTGTGGGAGGAATACCACGCGGCGAACCCCGACGGCTATCGCTACAGCCGGTGGTGCGACCTGTTCCGGCGCTGGGAAGGCCGGCTGCCGCTGGTGATGCGCCAGAGCCATGCCGGCGGTGAGAAGCTGTTCGTTGATTATGCGGGCGACACGGTGCCGGTGGTGGTAGACCGCAGAACCGGCGAGATCCGCGATGCGCATCTGTTCGTCGCGGTGCTGGGCGGCTCGAGCCTGTCGTTTGCGTGTGCGACCTGGACCGAGCAGTTTGCTGACTGGGCCGAGGCTCACAATGCTGCCTTCGCATTCTTCGGCGGAGCGCCGCAGCTGCTGGTGCCCGACAATGCCAAGGTCGCGGTGATCAAGGCTTGCCACTTCGATCCGATGCTCAACCGCAGCTACACGGACATGGCTCGGCATTACGGGACGGCAGTGCTGCCGGCACGGCCGAGGAGGCCCAAGGACAAGGCGAAGGTTGAGGCCTGTGTCAGGATCGTCGAGCGCTGGGTGCTGGGCCGTCTGCGCAATCGCATCTTCTACAGCCTGGCCGAGCTCAACGCTGCCATTGCCGAGTGCCTTGCTGATCTGAATGAGCGCCGTGTGCTTCGCCAGTTCGGCCGCACGCGCCGCCAGCTGTTCGAGGAGGTCGATGCGCCGAACCTGAAGCCGCTGCCACCGGAGCCATGGGTTCATGCGCAATGGAAGCGCTGCCGGGTTGGGCTCGATTACCATATCGCGCTCGAGCAGCATCATTACTCGGTGCCGCACCGCTACGCGCGGCGCGAGGTTGAGGTGCGTTACACGGCCCGCAGCGTCGAGATCTTCCTCGGCGGCGAGCGGATCGCGGTGCACATGCGCGGCAGTGGCAATGGTCGGCACACGACCGTGCCCGAGCACATGCCATCGAGCCACCGGCGCTATCTCGACTGGACACCGGCAAAGATCCAGGAGGAGGCGGGCCGGATCGGCCCGATGCTGTCGCTGTTGATGGCGCGCATCATCGAGGACCGGCCGCATCCCGAGCAAGGCTACCGTTCGTGCCTGGGGATCATCGGCTTGTCCAAGCGGTTCGGCGCTGAGCGCCTTGAAGCGGCTGCGCTTCGCGCGCTGGAGATCGGCGCGCGCAATTATCCGTCTGTAAAATCGATCCTCGAAAAGGGGCTCGACAAGGTGCCCGTGTCCAAAGCCCCGGAGCGCGAGCCGATCCTGCACGACAATATCCGGGGCTCTCAATACTACCACTGAAAGGAGCAAGGATGCTCAAACACCCCACACTTGATCAGTTGAACCAGCTTGGCCTTATCGGCATGGCCCAAGCCTTTGCGGATCTGGATGGCAATGGCGATGCCGCCAGCCTGAACCACGCGGAATGGCTGGCGCTGCTGCTCGATCATGAAGCGACATGGCGCAATGACAAGCGCCTCGCCCTGCGCCTGCGTCAGGCAAAGCTGCGGCACCAAGCCGTGCCTGAGGACGTTGATTATCGCAGCGCCCGCGGGCTCGATCGGCGGTTGTTCGAAATGCTGCTGAAGGGCAGCTGGATCGCTGCCCATGAGAACTGTGCGATTATCGGACCAGCAGGGGTCGGCAAGAGCTGGCTGGCCTGCGCCGTCGGGCATCAGGCCTGCCGTGACAATCGCTCGGTTCTCTACACCCGCCTGCCGCGGTTGATCGACGAGCTGTCGCTTGCCAAGGGCGATGGCCGCATTGCTGCGCGCATGAAGAGCCTGGCCCGCGTGGACCTGCTCATCCTCGATGACTGGGGGCTTGAGCCGCTCGATGGCAATGCCCGCCATCATCTGCTGGAGATCCTCGAGGATCGCTATGGGCGCCGTTCAACGCTCGTAACAAGCCAGCTACCCATCGCGCGCTGGTTCGATCTCATCGGCGATCCGACCTACGCCGATGCCATCCTCGATCGGCTTGTCCACAACGCCCACAGGCTCGAGCTATCCGGGGAATCCATGCGGCGAAGCATCGCCGCTCAAGCCGCTTGACCCGCGGCAAAGCATAGTGCCACAACATACCAACGATCAGGTGCTTCACCTGCGCGCGATCAAAGCGGAACGCTGCGCGGCATCAGATCGGAATACATGCGCGCGATCGTCGGAATCCGCAGCCGGCCTCGGTCCAGGCCGTATCGAGCGCATCGCGTGCCTGTTCGATGGCAATGCGGGCCGGGGTCGGTTCGCAATCCTTCCCGATGACCGGGTCATTCGGGCGCGCCGCCTTCATCGTGGTCCCGTAGCGCTCGTACCCGCGGTTCCCATCGATCATGGCGAACAGCGCATAGTCGAGCGCGAGTGCCGGATCGGCGAGCAGGGCGGCCGCAAGGATGTCCCTGCGCTGCATCGCGAGTTCATCGGAAAGCCGAGCGCTCAGCGGCTTGCCACCCGGCGCGATCTTCTCGGGCGGCGGTGCCTTGCCCGTTGCCCCGGTGCTGCCCGAAGTCCCGCGGTCGTCGCCCGGATCGCGCATCGGGGTTTCGCTGAAGTACGTCGTCTCCAGCACCATCTTGCCGTCCGAGGCGAGGGTCAGGAACGTGCCGATCTGGCCTTTGAGGTCGTCGGGCAGGATCGTCGGCCGACGCTGAAGTTCGTTCCACTCGTCTTCGAGCTTGTCGTATTCGGCCTCGAGCGCGCTGCCGGCCTCGTCGTCGAGCTCGCCGCTGTCGAGCTCGTCGCCGATCTCTTCCATCCGGGTCTGGATGGCATCCGCCCGGGCTTCCTCGGCCTCGGACATCGGCTGCTTGGGAAGATTGACGCGGTAGAGCCCGTCGGTCGCGTTGTAGATGTGCGCCGAAGCCACCGGCCGGACCCAAGCAAGACCCTGCTCTTCGCCAAGGCGCTTGGCCTCGGCTTCCATGATAGCTGCCGCCAGCCCCTGCGCGATCTCGGGATCGGACCAGCGGTCACCGTTCTCGCTGAAGAGTTCGCGCTCGATCGTGCCCCCTGCGGCAACATAGGCATCCTCTCCGACGAGCTGAGCAATCGGGTCGGTTGCCTTCAGCGCGTCACCGGCGATCGCACGGCGCACCTGATCCGGCGTGGTGTAGCTGTAGTTGCCGTACTGCTCGAACACCCGGGTCTGCTTGGCCTGATCGCCGGTGGTGGCATAGGCCTTGGCCATGTCGAGAGTGATGCGACCTTCGGCGAGTGCCTCGAAAACAGGATCGGCAAGGCCCGCGAGCCGGAGACGCCCTTCGACGAAACGGCGGGTGACACCGAAGCGCTTGGCGACGGCATCGAGGTCGCAGCCTTCGCCGATGAAGTGCTGGAAGGCGCGGCATTCATCGGTCGGGGTCATGTTGACGCGCTGGAAGTTCTCGGCAAGCGAGGCTTCCGACAGCGTTGCATCATCGCCTTCGAGCACCTTGCAGGACACTTCCATGTCCTTGTCGATACGACCCTCTGCAGCGAGCAGCTGCAGCGCCTCGAGACGGCGGCCGCCGGCGAAAACGGCGTAGTGCCCGCGGGGCTTCTTCAGCGCCGTGACACACAGGTTCTGCAGCAGTCCGCGTGCCTCGATATCTCCGGCAAGCTGCGGGATGTCGGTGCGGCCGGACTTGCGGACGTTGCTGTCCGAGTGACGCAGTTTCGAAAGGGCAATCATCTGTTCCATCGTCATTCTCCTGGATGTGGCCCGGCGAAAACCTCCCCGGATCCACCCCATCCACTCCCCCTCCCCTTTCCTCTTCAGGGGTCTCTGTGTCCTATGGGGCACCGATGAGAGCGGTGATGATGGCTTCAGCCTTCTCGGTCGGCACAAACAGCCGCGTCCTGTACTGAATGACCTCGGTGAAGCACCCGAGTGACTTGAACCAGACAAGCTGGCTGGCGGGTGCGCCGGTGATTTCAATCCGCCACGATCCGTTCACTCTCGAGCGCTTGAGCTCGCAGGGGACAGGGCGCACCAGCGCGATGGATCCCCCGGCCTGGACCGCGCGGAGGGTCTCTGACGGGCTGAGTGGGGCCGGTGCCTCGACGCCGAGATCCTTCAGCAGTTTCCCGACATGCTCGGGAAACACCATGCGCCCGAGCCAGGATTTGCCTTCGGCATCGACGATCCGGTTGACCGCCAGATGATCGGAAGGAAGCGCCGACCAGATCGGCAACAGGAGGCCGGTTGCGATCCGGATGATTTCCGTATCGACGGTTTGAGCCGCTTCCTCGGCCTCGGCCGACCAGGCCGTTGCAAATGCCGACGGCCCGCAGGGCTCCCATGCTGTTTCGAACAGGTCATGCTCGCGCAGAAACTCGCGCCGCGTCGGGCGGAGCAGCTCGACACGTGGGACCGGCGTGCCCTCTTCGGTCATGCCTGAGCGGGCCTTGGTCTTGAGCGCAACCTTGCCGGAACGGCCGTTGCGCAGAAAGACAGCGGTGCTGTCGGCGGAAGCCAGCTTGAGCACCCGCTCGAGCGTCACAGGATTGCGTCGCCGTGCGACCTCGATCGCAAGAAGGTGCGAGGTCGCACCACTTACCGGATCGGTGCGCAGCAGCGTGTCCTCAAGGATAGTAGCGGTTTCGACCTGCATCGTTTCGACACCGATATCGAGGGTGCCGGCGTCGCGGGCCGCGGCGACCCTGGTTTCGACAAGCGCGAGGAACTCATCGAAGATGACGTTCTGGTGCCCGATCGGAAGCGCCAGAAGCCGGTTGAGCCAACGCTGGATCGGCGGCAGGTCCTCCTTGATGACCCCGTCTGCGTCGAGCAGAGAGAGGCCGGTGCGCTCCTCAAAGTCGGCCAGAGTGGTGCTGGTGAGTTTGCCCGCGACCAGCAGATGGAACCATGTGACGAGCGCGGCCTTGGCGTACTCGCTTTCGAGGTTGTCGGCCGGGTCGAACAGGTTCTGTCCTCCGGTCTGCCGCTGACCGCGGGTGAGCGCCCCAAGGCTGTCGAGGCGGCGCGCGATGGTCGAGGTGAACCTCAGCTCGCCCTTGCAGTCGGTCGTGACAGGCCGAAACAGGGGCGCTGAGGCCTGATGCGTGCGATGGGTACGCCCGAGCCCCTGAATGGCGCGATCGGCCCTCCAGCCCGGCTCCAGCAGCAGGTGGACGCGCTGCTGCTGGTTGGGGACATCAAGGCTCGCGTGGTAGGAACGTCCCGTGCCGCCCGCATCGGAGAAGATGAGGATGCGCTTGGTCCCGTCCATGAAGGCTGCTGCATCGGCTTGGGCCGAGCGCACGGTGCGTGTTTCGAGCTTCTGCTGGCCGCCAGCAGCCGGTATGATCCGCTTCGATCGGCCGGTCACCTCGGCGACGTTGTCATGGCCGAACCGCTCAAGAAGAGCATCGAGCGCGGCTTTGATGGGCGGAAGAGCGCAGATGTGTTCGATGAGTTCCGCCCGGGCAGCCTCGGCCTGCGGGTTTGTCACCGGATTGCCATGCTCGTCACTCATGGGGCGCGAATGCTGCTCGCCGGTGTCGTCGGTATAGACCTCCATCTGGCGGGTCGGAAATGCGCGAGTGAGATAGTCAAGGCAGTATTCGAGCGGGGACAGCTCGATATCAAGCTCGGCGCGTTCCTCGGCCGAGAGCTCGCCCAGCCTGCGGTTGAGGATCGATTCAGCCGTCGTCACCAGCTGCAGCACCACCGATTTGCCTTCGCTCAGGTGTTGCTCGACCGCGCTGATGATGGTCGGCAGCTTCATCGACAGGAGCACCTGGCCGAAGAACCGCTGCTTGCAGGATTCGAACCGGGACCGCGCTGCGGCCTTTGCCCCGGAGTTGAGCGTCTTGCCCTCTAGGTCGTCGACGATACCGGTCAGTTCGAGCGCTGCTTCAAGGTTGCGATGAATGATCGCCCAGGCATCGGCATAGGTGTCATAAACGGCAATCTGTTCGGGCGTCAGCTCGTGGCGCAGGATGTCGTATTCGACGCCGGCGAAGCTGAGCGCACGAGCCATGTAGAGGCCCGTCGCCTTCAGGTCGCGTGCGACCAGCTCCATGGCGGCAATGCCGCCGGCGCGGATTTCGCTGATGAAGGCCTCGCGTGAGGCGAAGGCAGTCTCGGGACCCCAGAGGCCGAGCCTCACGGCATAGGCAAGGTTGTTGACCTCGGATGCTCCTGTGGCCGAAGCGTAGAGCACCCTGGCCTTGGGAAGGCGGTTCTGGAGAAGAACACCGGCGATGCCCTGCTGAGAGCCCTTCTTGGTCCCCATAGCGCCCTCCCCGCCTGCGACCCCGCCCATCTCGTGAGCCTCATCGAAGGCGATGACACCGTCGAAGTCCTCGCCCGCCCAGCGGATGAGCTGCTCGAGGCGGCTGTGATCGCCACGTGCCGAGCGCAGCGTCGGATAGCTCACGAACAGCACACCTTCCTCGAGGGTGAGCGGCTCGTGGATCTTCCATCGCGAGAGCGACTGGACGTCGGCTGCGAGTCCGCCCAGCGCCGCCCAGTCACGGCGGGCATCATCGAGGAGCGGTTCGTTCTTCGAGATCCAGATTGCCCGGCGGCGGCCCTGAAGCCAGTTGTCGAGGATCGTGGCTGCGACCTGCCTCCCCTTCCCTGCTCCGGTGCCGTCGCCAAGGAAGAAGCCCTTGCGGTAGGATGCGCCCTCCTCGTCGATCAAGAGCCCGACGCCTTCGGGATCGGGCTTGAATGTGCCAGGAAGCCACTGCCCCCAGGCGTGGCCTGCGTAGACCACGGTTTCGAGCTGTGATGCTGACAGCAGGCGCTCGGACACAGTGCGTTCCGGCAGTTGTGGGATGTGTTGAGGGATCGGCGCGGGGATCGAGCCCATTGCCACGGATTCGACGAGGGCGGTGGGGTGCTCACCGGCAGTCTCGAAGACGACTCTGCTTGGCCGATAGGGCAGATAGACCCCGGCCTGCTCCAACAGCGGCGCGGGCGTTTCGAGCGTGCTGTACGCTACGGGGAGGACGTTGTTGCGGACCGGTGTGCGGAAGATGCGAGGGGCCGCTGGCTTTGCGTTTCGGGTCGCCCCGAACAGCGAGATGGCCTTGACAGGCGCTACAGGCTTGGGCTGCTCTTCGACAAGGCCGACGCGCCGCACGATCTCGAGGGTGTCTATCAGGCCAGCCACGTTCGCCCTTTGGATGGTCGTGTGGGTTCGGGTACCGGGTACCTTGTCGAGCACATAGAGCCTGACCGCGATACCGGTGCCGTGCTTGATGTAGGCCTGTTCGAGGCGGATCGAGCTGCGTACCGTTACGGGCTGAAGGGTGCTGTCGAATACCTTGCGCATCTTGGCCGAGCGGGAGAACCAGTCCGGCATGATCGCGACGATGCGGCCGCCGGGACGCAGATGGGTGATGGC
Organism: Erythrobacter colymbi; assembly: GCF_002155685.1. Taxonomy (GTDB): domain Bacteria; phylum Pseudomonadota; class Alphaproteobacteria; order Sphingomonadales; family Sphingomonadaceae; genus Erythrobacter; species Erythrobacter colymbi. The sequence goes on along the minus strand of NZ_MUYK01000021.1, from coordinate 14,477 downwards.
GGCGCCAAGGTGGCGGACTGCAGCAAGATTATCCGCCCCGCGCCCGAGCGAGCGCGAGAACGGCGGGTTCATGAGGATCAGCGAGGGCCTGGTCTTGGCGCTAAGCGTGCTGGCGATCACGGCCCCGTCATGTCCAGTGATGGTGACGCCGGGGAAGATGTCCGCGAGGCGCGCGCGGCGGGCCTCATGGAGTTCGTTGAGCTGCAGCGCGGCTACCTCCGGAAGCTGCGCGATCAGCAGGCCGTTTCCTGCACTCGGCTCGAGGACGACATCGTCGGGCTGAGCATTGGCCAGCATGACGGCGACGGCAGCAAGGTCGACGGGCGTGGAGAATTGCTGCCAGTCGATCTGGTCTTCGCTGCGGACGGTTTGGGTGGGCAGCCTGTTTGCGAGGGCCATTGCCCTGTCGAGATCGTCGGGGCTGAATACGATGCCCCTGCGAGACGTGAGGCTCAGCGCAAGCGCATGCTCGAGCACCTCGAAGCTCTCGCGCTGCGTCCAGCGGCCGGTTGCATCTCCTCCGCCGTAGGCACCGGCCATGGCCTTGTTCATTATCTCGCGCGTGATCGGGGTGTCGTTGTCGATGAGAAGGGAAAGAGCGCGCGCCGCAAGCTGGGCCGGCGTCCGGCGCTGCGCCGCCGCTTCGAACAGATCCGTCATGGGAGTCTCCTGGGTTCGGCTCACCTCATCACGGGCAAGCCAAACTCTCCCCTCCCCCTCCCCTTTAATTGGGTCCGGGAACCGCTCCCCAGTCCGCGAAAGCGGCGGGCGGCGCCATCCGATGGATCGCCAGGCCATCGCGGGCGTGGGCCTCGGCAGCCTTCAGGCTCGCGCGCCTCCCTTCGTGATCGTTGTCTTCGGCGATGATCAGTTCCTCGATCCATCCGGGCAGTCGGATCAGATCGAGCCTCTCGGCCCCAAGCGAGGACCAGGCTGGAATGTCGTGCAGCTCGGCAAAGCGGGCGGCGCTCTCGAAACCCTCGGCAAGCGCTAGGATCTTGCCGGGCCGCTGCCCCTGCCAGCTGCCGGCTTGCGGGTTCCCGATCATCATCTTGGAGCGGTAGCCCTGCCCTCCCCGCTTCAGATAGATGCGTTGGACCGCCGTAATGTCGCGCCCCTGACGAACCCCGACCAGCAGTGCGGGCTCGAACACGGTATCCGGTTTCCTGCCCCGCGGGCATCGGGGATGATAGCGCAGGTCCTCATGGTGTTCGGCAATGCCGCGATGATGGCAGTAGGCTTCGCCCCAAGTGTTCCTGATTTCCTGGCCCTGCGACCAGAGATTGCGTGCGATCGCGGTGGAGTCGAATGCCCGTGCCGGGCCGTCCGGGAAAGGGTATCGCTTGCCGGGGACTATGGTCCCGAGCTCCCGCAACACGTCAGCAGGATCGCATCCGGCAAAGCAATGGACGAGGATGTCGTGGTTGCCCTGCCTCAGCGAAAGGCTCGGAGTTGCGTCTGCATGGGCAGGGCATCGGCACATGGCGTTGTAGCCTGACCAGGTGCCGCCAAGTGCGCCCACGATATCGACGAGGCGCTGTGAAGGGGGTTTGGCAGTAAGTGGCATGGCGTGTCCTTTCCAGTTCCCCCTTCCCGCCCTTCTCAACTCTTTCCTGGGGGCCCTGCTGTCACCTGCGGTCGAGATTGTACGCTTCGCACGCTCGTCGAGGCAGACGGAATTTTTTTCCCAATTGACGGCTTGTTTTAGGAGGCGATGATGCACCGCGGGAGGAAGTGCGGCTGTGCTTACGAAATACACGCTGTTGGGGGCTGCCTTATTTGCCGCCCATGGTCCGGTGCTGGCCCAGCAGGCCGAGCTGCTGCACTTCGGTGGCCTGCGGGACGACGTGGTCATTCATGTTGGCAGCCCTCGTCCGGAGATCGAGCCAGCGGTCATTGAAGATCCGGCCGATCTGTCTTCGGTGCTCGCTGCCGACTTCGGCTTGATCGGTGCTTCCCCGGCGAACTTTACCCCGCCACCGCCATCTCTGATCGATGTTCCGCTATGGATGCGGACCGGGGTCCGTTCGTCATCTCTGATGATCGCGAGTCCGTCTCGACCGGCTGTTTCGCCCAATTGTGGGCCGGTGGACTATCGTCCTCGCGGTGACCTCCCGGCTTCGACCGAACTGCGTCGGGCGCAGCTCTTTCCTCTCATCGCCGCGATAGCATGTGAGCATCAGATCCCGGTTGGGTTGTTCGATGCGCTGATCGCACAGGAAAGCCGCTACCAGCAGAATGCGATTTCCCCCAAGGGGGCGATCGGTCTTTCGCAGCTGATGCCTAGAACCGCCGATTATCTCGGCGTTACCAACCATTGGGACATCACCGAGAACTTGCGAGGCGGTGCACGGTATCTTCGGGAACAACTCGACGAATTTGGGCGATATGATCTTGCTCTGGCCGCTTACAATGCCGGTCCCGGCCGGGTTCGATCCAATCGACGGATCCCTCGCATTCGTGAGACTATCGATTACGTTCGGAACATCACTGCGGTCTGGGTGGCAACAGAGCAGCGAGGTTCCTTGCGCGGATCAACCATTGCTCCTCGTGCTCCGCTAGTTCCGCAGAGAACCGTTGTCCTAGCCAATTACACTTCCCCCAGCGTGGCGAACCCGAGGTGATGAGCAAACATCAGAGCGATAGCGAGTATGACGGGTGCGCCTGAGAGGTAGTTCATCTGCCACCGCCACCAGAGCTTCGGTCCAGCCACTGCTCGTCCTTTCCAGGTAGACATGTCGATGGTCATGGCGCCGCTTGTGTAATCGTAGGCGGTCTTCACGATCGCCAGGGCTGCGCAGAGGGCGACCATGATCCCCACACCTACATATAGTGCGATCCAAGCTTGGTACGTGGCTTGCGGCATCTCGTCGTCTCCTGCGGCACCAGTTATATGAAGGGGTGAGCTTACGAAGGTTCTCACGTTGTGACCCGAAAAGCTATCAAGTCGTCAGCCGATTTCTCAGCCTGAACGGCGACTCTCAACTGATATGAATTATGTGAGAACAACTTCCACATCATACGTGCTCCACCTGAGCACCTTCAAGCGACAAAACCCCAGCCTCGCCTGCGCTCCACCAGTATCGAGGTTCCACGTCGATTGGGCCGCCCCGATCGAGATGCCAGAGCAAAATGCAGCGGCGATCAGCGAGCCTCACAATGGCAGCGCGACGATCGTCGTCGCTCTGACTGCGGAAGGCCGAGAGATATAAACAGCTGGATTGGCTAAGGGCGCCCGGGGTTCCGCGCAAAGGACCGGCAGAAACCTTCGAACGAGCGGTACAAGGCCTGGCCTGACAAGGTCTGAAGCTTGTCGCCCATGTGACGGCGATAGGCATTCGCGATCTCATCGTCATCGTCACAGCCGATCGGCGCATCCTCGTCGCGACCTTCTCCCCGGCCGCCAAACTCGCCACGATACCCACGGTCTACGTCGTCCATGACGACCATCAGACTGAGGTGAGCGAGCCCGACGTGATCGAAAGCGCGGCAATAGCTGCGCTCGAGCGCTGCGCTCCGATCAAGCTGCCCTCCCCCCTCTACTCCTACCGGCAACAGGTCGAGCTCGAGCATTTCCCGAAATCGCCCATGCCGGAGTTGGCCCGTGCAGATGCTTGATCCGCCCCGCGCCGACTACGGCCGCTCGATTGTCGCCGACGGCGATCCGGATGCGATCAAGGAAGTGAAGCTCCAGACTCGCCTTCACTACGAGATCGCTGAAGGTTCGTGGCCGCAAACCATGCACCTTCGCTGGTTTGCCGACGGGCTCTTCGTTGTTATCGACGCAGAGAACCCGATTTTCTACGAGGTCCCCATCTGGAGGGTGCAACACCTCCTGGTCTTGCGCCCCGATGGCATTCCTTACATTCGGAAGCACCGCCCTTGAGTACCCTCAGCAACCAGATCGAAGCCGCTGTAGGCGCTTGGTCGAGCCTGAAATGCGCTACGCCTAACGAGCGCGACCAGCACAGCGCCGTGCTCATCCACGCAGTCAATCTTCTCGGCAGTCGCAAAGCGGTCGTAGGCACTCCCCTTCCCGGCAGCGCGGTCGAACCCTGCGCAATCCGCATCACCGCCGCCCTCGAGCGGCTCCGGCGGATGATCGGCGATCCTGCCACCAAGCCGTCCGCCATCCAGGCTGTCGTCGACGAGATGAGGATCGACCTCGCCGACTGGCTTCAGAGCTCCAAGGAGACCGACCCATGTACGTAGCCGCGCGAACCATGTGGCTCGTTCTGATCCTGCTCCTTCAGGGCTGCATGAATTTCGCAGAGGACGAGACTAATAGTGATCGTCCGACCGAGACCGGCTTCAACGTCGGCCAGCGCGTCTCAAATGAGATGGCGACACCCGCCTCTTCGCCAACCTCTGCTGATGAGGCGCTCTTTCTTTCGAGCTTATGGCCTGCCGTTGTTCCGCACGAAGGACTTGCAGAAGCCTTCGAAGGAATTGAAGAGCTTGTTGCCTGACAAGGTTTCCAACTTGTCCCCCATGAACTTGCGGTAAGCTTCCGCGATCACATCGCGGTCCCAGCCACCACCATAGTCCACAGCAATCGCCGAAATCCTGCTTGAGGCACCGTAATGCAGCGACCCTGTCGGGAACTTCTCTTCGCTCAACGCCGGAAGCGACACGACGTTCGACGCCGCTGACGATCCGATCTCGACGACCTGCTCGACCGTGCCTGCGCGGCGTGCTTCCCGGCCAACCTTGGGCCGATCAAGCTCATCAGCCGCATCTTCGACGGACGAAGCATCCTTGGCGCGAAAGCAAAGCTGCACCTTCACAACGGGGCGACCGCGGCCTGTGCCGACAATCTCCTTCCACGTAAACTCGAAGTGCGCCAGCTGATTGACCTCAGCCTGTGCTTTGAGCAGCACTTTGCGCCTGAACTGCGCAAAGTTCGGCAGCGTTCCATGGGGGACGCCCAGCTTTTCGCGAAGATCCTCGATCGTGCCTGTCCACGTGGGATCGCGCCGCGCGACAAGCAGGCAACCGATCTCGTAGATCGCCAAGGCATACTTCGATCGGAACGCCAACAACGCAGCCTTGTTGATCCGAGCGTAGTAATCCGAGCCTTGGAACATCTGCAGCGCCGGCTCCGAGAACTCCCACTCGACGATGCTCATTCCATCTTCGGACTTCTCCTCGATGTTCCATGCGATGACGGAGCTCGTAAGGGTCGCCTCTCGCCCCCGCTCGGATATCGTCCTCATCACGAACTTGAGCTGCATCAGCTCCTCGAGGGTCGCCGATATCCTCTCGTTGCCAGAGTGGGAGCCGCGAAGCTCCTTTTTTGTGATTTTGTGGATCCGCCCAACCTGGCCAGCGTCGCCGCCGGCTTTTCCGATCATTAGGGCGAGAACCTTCCTCGCGGCAAGCGAAGGCGCAGACCCCTTCGCATATCGGGCATCGGCCAATTCGCCGGGCTTGATGATGTGTCGACCACCCTCGCGCTCAGCGCGGTGGGCCGCTCGAGCAGTCCGACCGAGCTCGACGATCTGGTTCGAATCGGTTTGCTCTTCCGTCATGTGCCCGGGTTATCGTGACCTAGTCACATAGTGCAAGGCTCTCAGCCACCCCATTAGGCACAGAAACGAGGACAACGACAACTGTCGCTCACCCCGTTGGTCACATGAACAGCTCCTCAAGAGCCCTGATGGCGGGCACGGCCTCCCCGCCGGTCACATAGACAGCAGCACAAGACGGTCCGACTGTCGCTCGGCCACCCAACTGGGCACATAAACCTGAGCGAAACGCATCGGCCGGCATCAGACCACCCGATACGTCACATAGACATGGGCTCTGACACGCTGGCATCCCACCCCTCTGGTCACATAAACGTGGCACTAAAGGTATCGAAGCGACGCATCAGCTCCTTCGAGCTTACCGCCTCCACCCTCTCGGGCACGTAAACGGCATGTCAGGGCTCTCTTGCCGCCCAGTCCCTCCCTGTTGGCCACGAAGACGCCTTCGCCCCGCGATCCCACAGCTTATCGAGCACCCGATTGGGCACATAAAGGCGAGCGGAAAGACGCCAGGTGAGCGCCCGCCCGTCTCGGCACGCCGACGCAATCTCGAAAGAGCCAGGCCGACCACCCCAATGGGCACACAAATCCGCCGATCCCGCCGTTCGGTGATGCGCCCACCCGAAAGGTAACAGAAGCGGGATCCACGTCTCGAAAGAGGCGATCACCCTCCCCCGCTGGTCACATAGACAGCTGTTTCTGGCTTCCAACTGCTCGGCGCCCTCCCCTTTCGGCACATAAACGAGGGAAGCAGCGCCCTTTGGGCGGGCTGATCACCCCCCCCGGGCACATAGACCTCAGACTCGATAAGGCTGAGGGCACCCGATTGGTCACATAGACGGGATCGATACCTCAACGGCGATTGGCACTGCCACCCCGTTGGTCACATAAACAGTGTTCGAGGGCGCTTTCAGACAGCCCCACCCCCCTGGTCACATAAATCGCAATGATAGGCGCCAGCGACGATTTCTTGGCCACCCAATCGGGCACATAGACGATGGCAAAGATGCTCTCTGCACGGCCAAGTCCGCATCTCAGGGTGCCGCCGAGACCCATCTCAACCCCCGCGCCTTGCCCAAACGGGCGTCGCAAGGCCTTCATGTTACCAGCGGGGTGGGTCCCCAACGGAACAACTGGGTCGCCCCGTCTATGTGACCAGCGGGGTACCCGCCCAATCGCGATAGCGCCTCGTCCACCCCGCTGGTCACATAGACGTCCCACGGCGTTGGGCATCTGAGCGGCGTGATGGACCCGGTGAACGCCACTCGATCCGCTTCAAACTCCGAGTGCGGCAGCCACCCCGTTAGGCACAATGACGTCCAACCAGCGGATCATACGCCGAAAATCGACATGGCAGCCCTGATTGCGGAAGCGTTGCCCTACCCCGTTCGTGACGCGCTGCTACGAGATTCTCCCGCCTCAACTGCGACACACTTAACGAGGGCTCCATTCGCAGAAAGGCGAGCGCCACCCCATCGGTAACATAGACGCCGGTTCGAGCCTCACGGCCTTCCCTATCGGTCACATGAAAGCCCCCAAAGGGGCACACTATGTCACCCGCCTGGGCACACTAACGCACCCAGCTAGTAACATAGACCCTCGTTTTTTGGCGGAGTTGCGCGAGTCGCAGCCCCCTGAATCCTAGAATCCTGAATCACTGGAAACTCCCGCACTTCGTTTGGGGGTTTGTTTGAGGATGGATTCAAAGAAGGGGGCACATAGGCCCCCTTCCCTTTTCAGTCAGCCGTCGAGCCGCTCACTTGGCCTTGTCGAGATCCATCAGGTGCCGAAGAGCTTCCCAATAGGAGCCGTAACCCTTCTCGTTCACGTAAGCGATAAACTCGTCGATCACCTGTTCCGGTCCGCGAATGAAGACCGTCCGCACGTTCTCGTTTCGCTTGACCCGCTGCCTCGTCACGCGCTGCGAAGGGGCTGGCGCAGGGATCTGCAAGGCACTAACCGCCTCCCCTACAGAGACCGGCGCCTCGCGGCGAACGTAGCCAAGCTCCTCGCCACGCTGAATTGCCGCCGCCTCGCGTTCCGGCGAGACTTCAGGCGGCCCCTTTGGAATGCCTGTCAGGTCAAGCGTGCCCTTCTTCTTCGCGCCAAACCCGAATGAGTCGTTAGGCATCGACCTTCTCCTTCGCCACTTCCCGCAGGGCCTCGACGACCGCGGCAGCAAGCTGCTCGGCATTAAGCCTTGCTTGGTCGACGCCGGACGTACTGGCAGGGTCGAGCTCGGCGAGCGTGAGAGCCTGCTCGAAAATATCGCGGTAAGCGGCTCGTTCGACCAGGCTCGCCGGCAGCATCGGCAAGGATGCCTCCTCGATCGCCTTGAAAATTCGCTTGGCGCTGCGCGATACGACGGCCGCCGGAGCGCGCGAACACACCAGGCGATAATGGATCTCGCGGTCCAGCGCTTCGCTTTCCTCGTCTACGAGCTGCACCGCGTCGGCTGCAAGACGTGCGTCGATCGGTGACGGGTTAAAGGGGATAACAACGAGGTTCGAGCGCGCGAAAGCGCGGCTCATAATCCGCGAAGCCGTCCCTTCGAGATCGATCAGCACGAACTGGTTCTCGGCACTAAGCCTCGAAACCAGGCTGACCATCTCAGCCTCCTTCGGGCCTGCAACGATGGTGAATGGAACCGCCCTGCCCTCACTCTCACGCTGAACTGCCCAGCGAGCTATGATGCCGTTGGGATCGGCGTCGATGACGGCGACAGTACCGCCGTGTTCGGCAAGGACCTGCGCGAGAACCATGACGAGGGTCGTCTTGCCCGATCCGCCCTTGGGATTGGCTACTGCGATGACTGCCATAAAATCTCCATGACCGAAGCGCGCTGGACGCGCTAGCTAATTCGCCAGCTCTTTCGATATCGACATCTCTGTCGCAATCGAACGCTATATCGCATTCGATATGTCTAGCGCATTCTATAGCTATCGCGCAATCCATATCGATTTCGCGTTCGCATTCGCACGCGATTGCGAACGCGCTGTGTCTTTCCATAGCGATAGGGAATGCGCAAGCGATATCGCTAGCTGATGCGCAATCTGACGAGATCGCCACGGCGATTGCCCAGTAGCTATCCATCGGCTATCCACTGGATAGCCCATAAGATATCCTGGCCTTCAGGATTGATCTTCAGCAGCTTTTCACCGCCTGCGGCGGCTGAGCCGGATCTCTACAGCTGGGGATATTATGGCTGATATCTCCCAAGCTATCGCGCAGGATAGCCACCTTGATATCCAGTGGCTGGCGGGCTAGCTTTGAAGATGGCGGGGCATTCTACGGTCAAGTGACCCTCGCGGCACCTTGGCGCGTAGAGTGGACCCCGGAAAAGCCAACTTGTCTCCGACACGTCCGGTGAACCGCTCACCTGTCGCTAGAGAAGCGTGGGGGCAGGCAACCGCCACTAGCGATCATCGGAGGGAAGGGGAGGGGGGCCGACCCCCTGCCGCTACGCCAGAAGCGAAAGCGCCACCACACCCCCTCCAGCGACCAGCTAAGGGCTGCATCACGGCCATTTTAACGAGCAATTCGCACGAGCAGACCCGGAACAGATCGTGAAACCCATGTAGGAGGCGCTCAGAAGCCCCAGAATTGCATCGATGCTCCTCGCCTTCCCAAACCCCTCGGAAGGGTCAGTTTCGCAATTCTCGCGGATCGAGCCACAACTTTTTGAAACAGCGACGCTTTTCAGACCCACGCGGGCGTGTCGTCGTCCCAGTCGTCTTCAAAGCGCGTTTCCTCACGCTTTCCGAGCTTCGGATTGCCGATGCGGTCTAGGACCTCGTCAGCGAACGCCAGCGCATCGTCGACCTCGGCAATCGCCACCGATCCCGTCTCAATCGCTTGCGTCACGTCGCGCCGCGAGGGGAGGGGAGGGGGCTCGCGGCGCGACGTGTCCATCTCGATCATATTCAACCCCCGGCCCTTCCGGTGGCGAAACACCTTCAGATCGAAGCCACTCTCGACGATGCTGCGCACGCCAATCCGCGTGGCGCTCAGAACGGCCTCGATCTGAGCTGAGCGAAGGCGCTCCATAATGCTCAGGACACCAACGAGTTGCGGGAGCCGCGATTTCGAGCTCACAGCGGCCGCCGCCTGGTCGCAAGCGCGCTGACTCTCGACCGCTCGATCCATCAACGCAGCCAGCTCGCCCAACGACGAGCCGAGCCGGCGCGACGCCATAGCCATGTCGCTATGAGCATCCACATCGATGTCGGTCCGCAGCCAGGCGCGATCGAAGAGGCCAGGGCAGGGGAGGGGAGGCATCCCGGGAAGCGCGTCAGCGAAGAACCCCTCGATCTCAAGATCGAGCGCCCAGTAGGCAGCACGCTCTGGCTCTTCGCGCACCAGCGACCGGCGTCCGCCAAGCTCGAATGGGCGATCCTCTGCAAGGCGCGTCGCCAGCGCCCGAGCGGCGCGCGCCAGCTTCGCCGCCGCAGCAACCCGTTCCCCTACGCCTGACGGCCCCTGCCCGCCTGCAAACCGGCTTCGCAGGGCAATCTCACGGGCAGCATCCAGAGCCTCACGGCATTGCCCGATATCACCATGCTCGCCGTGTTCAGCGATCGGCATCGACATGAGGCGGAACCGCTCAGATGCTCGTGCCACCTCCTCGCAGCGTGACCGCGCGAGCGCGTTCAAAACCAACTCGCAGACCAGGCGGGCTGGACGGGCGAGGGGAGGGCGCCCGGGATCGAGGACCGCGGCGCCGGCGAGCCAGTAACTGAACTGCTCGACCGTGAAGCTGTAGCCTTCTGCCTGCAGAGAATTGCTCACGCACTTCCGCACAAGGCCCAGCGCAAAGAGGTCACGCACTCCCGGGTGGCATGCCTTCCAGGAGCCCAAGATGACGCCCATGGAAAGCGCCGCCGCTGGAGCAAATCCGCCTGATGAGCGATCGAGGATTTCAGAAGGCGGCTGCAAGTGTCAAATACCCTCAGAAACAGGGGCCTATCCCGCAAATGATAAGCACCGCTGCCAATACTATACATCGGCTCCTACGTCTGCGACAGCCTTTTCCGACCCGGTCGCCTGGCCCACGGCCAGACGAAGCCTGGCGCGCCAGAATGCCCGTTCCCCCCGAGGGGGCGCCGCCCCACAAGGGCTTTATCGCGCGGGGCCAACCGGACGATTGCTGGATGGTGGTAATTTGTGAAATTCTGTCTTGCCGCGAGATGTCGGGAAGGGCACTCTCACCTCAGCGAAGGATTGCCATGACGCCCCCCCCTCCCCGCAAAGACAGTTCAATCGCGAATGTGCCTTGGCCGCTCGATACACTCGACTTCGAGGCTGGCAGGCTCGATGGATTTGATCTTCCGCTAACCACGAGCACCAAGGAATGCTGATCGGCTACGCCCGCGTCTCCACTGACGAGCAGGATACAGCCGCTCAGCAAGACGCGCTTCGCGCCGCCGGCTGCGAACTCATCTTCGAGGACAAGGCGTCGGGCGGCAACCGTGAACGCCCGCAGCTGGCTCGCGCTATCGAGCGGGCAAGGGAGGGCGATGTCGTCCTCGTCGTGCGCATTGACCGGCTCGCACGCTCGCTCGCGCATCTTCTCGAGATCGTCCAGGCGCTAAAAACCAAGGGCGCAGACTTCCGCTCCCTAAACGACCCCATCGACACCAGCAGTGCACAAGGCCTGCTGATGATGCAGATGCTCGGTGCGTTCGCCGAGTTCGAGCGCAGTCTCATCCGCGAGCGTACGCGCATCGGAATAAAGGCTGCCGTCGCGCGCGGCGCGAAGCCTGGGAACCCTCGCATGATCTCCGGCGACAAGGATGCGCGCATCGAACTTAGCATAACCCAGAAGGACCGCTATCTTGCCGCGTTGATCGACGGGCGCAAGGAGTGGCTCCCAATCGTCGAGCGCCTGCGTCCGGCGTTGCCCTGGTCAGTCGTGCTCCGACAGATCCGCAGCATGGCGCCCAAGGCGCGCTCTTTCACCGAGCCAACGCTGGCGAAGGCCTGCAGGGCCCTTGTTAAAGCTGGCTATGCTCGGCCGGACATCCTTGAACGCGCCAAACGCCTCCCACCGGACAGTCGGGTCGCGCTGTTGGTCGCTGATCGCCTGAAGTCTCGCCCGGAATCGACTTTGCGCGAACTCGCCAGCTGGCTGAGCAAAGATCTGCGCGAACCGACACCGCGCGGCGGCATGACATGGTCGCCTGAAGGCGTGCGCCGCGAAATTCAGCGGGCAAGGGCGCTTGGGTTGGTTCAGGAGGCCGAAAGCACCCATGACCCGGCCACCACCGAATAGCCGACGCCGATGCGCTGACGTGCACTGGAGCGTCGCCGAAGCAGACCCCGCACGAAATGCAACGCTTCAGAGCGAGCCTCGAAGGATACGCGTCGGCAACGGCCTGCCGCGCCGATCCGCCCCCAAGCGTAATCGACGATGGTTGCCCCGAACAGGTCCGTGCTCATCTCGATGCGATATGCCCGGGCGACGTTGCGCTGCAAATCTACAGCGTGCAGCAAGACAAAGCTCTCACCGACGATTTGGCCGCTGTCTCTCATCGCACCGAGATCGCAGAAACGGAGAGGGCGCGTCCAAGCGAAATTCTGAATCACTGACGACGTTGTGATTCAGCGAACCGATTAATCATAGGCCCCAATCGCGACTTGGGCACACGTTCGATGCTACTAGCATCCGATCTGCCCTCGATTTGCGCAAGCTCGTAGGCTGCCCACATCGTCGGCGCCGCCGAGATGTCGAAGGCCTTCTCAAAGCGAGTGGCCATGTCGGGAGTGAGCTCCGCCCTGCCGTCGAGAAGGCGGCTTAGAGTATCCATGATGATCAAGCGCGAGACTGCTGCCGACGACTATCAGCTTTGAGCAGGGCGTTCACGGTGACGAAGAGCTTTTGCGTGACGGCGTGATTGCTATCTTGGCGGGCTTTCATGCTTTGATGAGCTGCTGGTACTTGCCTTTCAAGTCAAGGCTGTAGCGCGCTGCGAGGAAGGCAGGCATGTAGAAAGCCCGCCAATTGCTAGGCTTGTTTGATGCTTCATCAAGCTGCGGCAGGAGCCGGGCGGGTCGATGATCCGGATTGGTTCGCGGTCTCGATCAGATTCGTGATCATGGGGATGATCGTTGTAATCCGCTCGGTCAGGCCGTTGCCTGCGCGCCCAGCTACCAATCCGATGGTCTGATCCGAAAATGCCGCAAACAGCGCCCGGTGCTCCGGCGAGGTTTCATCGCTCATCAGCGTGAGCAGTTCCTGCACGAAGCACACTGAGGCGTGGCAGACACTCTTGAAGGAAGGATCGAAGTAGAGCTCCCCCTTGCCGGCGATCTCGATCGCGATGAAGAGGCGCACGCGATCCATTTCGAAAAGGTCGATCAGCCTGTGCCTGAGGTCGGCGCAGATGTTGCACCTTCCGTTCTTGACCTTGCTGATGATGCTGGGTCCTCTGCCGGTCGCATCCGCGACCTGCTTGTTGGTCATGCCGTTCCGCCGCCAGGCCTCACAGATTACTAACCTATATTGTTCTGCGCGCTCAATCCGCTTCGCTTCAAGACTGCAAACATCCATGGCGTTACGACCCTCCGGAGCCTTTTTAACTTAGCCACCGGCCGAATTGTCAAGCTGAAACGACATCTGGTCCGCGCTGACTGGTGCGAAAACGGCGCTGAGTGGCCTGAAGCGCGCAACATTCATTAAGTTCCGGATCGAAATGGGAAATTTTTTCCGCACGGAAGGAAAAAAGTTCCTCTCTCGATGAAAAAAATTCACGCGGCGAGGAAGAAAATTCTCCCTGGATGGAATTCGGTTCCTATGGCAGTCAAAATAGTTCCTCCGCCGAGGAATTTATTTGCCAACCTGCGACGAACTGAGTGGCGTGTTGGCGATAACGCTTGAAGCACAGGTTGGTTTCCAGTTCCTTAATGCTGTCTCGTAATTCCACGGGATGTCTAGATGGGGAACTGCAATGAATGCACTCTCGATGAAGCAGGGTCTGTCGCTGAACACAATCCTCATGGCGCTGGCGGTTTTCGCCATCGTCAGCCTCATGACGATCGGGGCGGCCTATGCCGGCGCCGACGGCACCTTCAATACTGCGCTGACCACCTTCACGGACTTCCTCGAAGGTTCGGGCGGTCGGATCATCACCGTGATGAGCCTTGCCGGCGGCCTCGTGGCCCTCGGTTCGGGCCGTTTCAGCCTTGCCCAGGTCGCCGTCCCGGTCGCCGTGGGCGTGGGTGCCGGCACCGGCGTTCCGATCGTCACCTCGACCGTCACCGCGACGATCTGAGGCGTCGCTCAACCAAAGGGGAGGGCGGTAAGTCATGGACCGGTACAGCATTCCTTCGCATCTCGACGATCCTGAACTCATCGGGTTCTGGACGCTGGATGAGTTCCTCGCGATGGCAGTTCCGTTCATCTGGGGCATTCTGACGCAGCATGTCGTGATCGGACTGGTGCTGGCGGTGCTTGGATGGTGGGGCTTTCGCAAGCTCAAAGCCGGTCGGGCCACATCGTGGGTGTTCCACATGGCCTACTGGTACCTGCCGTCGAGTTTCACCGGACTCAAGGCGACGCCGCCCTCCCATCTTCGCATGATGGTGGGCTGACATGGATCATTCCTACGGACTGGCGCAATCGCAGCGGGTGCTCAAGCAGCGCAATATGCTGGGCATCACGGCGCTCACGTTGGCAGGGCTTCTGGTCTTGCTGTTGATCTTCGGGTTCACGCGCGATCGCGAAATCGTTCTTCAACCCGTGCTGCGCAGCCCGCTGACAGTGTCGTCGAGTGGCGTCTCGAAGGAATATCTCGAGATGGTGACGCGCGACACCGCGCTCATCGCACTCAACCGCAGCCCGGAAAATCTCAACTACTGGATGGAGACGATCCTCGAAATCGCCGCGCCCGAGGCCCACGGGGCGCTCAAGCGTGACCTCATGAAGGTCATCAAGGAGCAGGGCAATTCGAG
>NZ_MUYK01000020.1 GCF_002155685.1 Erythrobacter colymbi | reverse complement strand
CGCTGACGGGCCCGGTATACCCGGCACCGAAACAAACATCGCTTTGTTCACGGACGACCAACTATTGAGTGCTGCCATCGGAAAGTCCTGCCTGCCATCGGCTTTCGATACGCGGGTGTATCCGATCATGGAGACGTTTTCTGCCATTTAAGCCCTCCTTCTTGAGCCAGCTTGGCTCGATCGCACAGGGGGCGCAGGAATCTGCCAAGGCATCAAGTCTCGCCAATGCTTCAGGGGTGCAAGTGTCTGATTTGGAGAGACGACTAGACGCCGGCCTGACGTCTCAGAACCCTCGGCATCCTGGTCGCGGTCACTGCTGCGGCCGCGCCGATCCGGCGGATGCTGTTGGCAACGCAGGACGGAGCGCCGATCCTCTCCCGCCCCCTCCCCGACACTGCGCTTCTGGCGCCCGAACCGCGCTTCAGAATGCGCTGCTGGTGGCATTGGGGCCGGGTCAGCTGCGGCTCGGCTGCGAGGTCGGTGATGTCGCCCCGGGGCGTGTGACGCTGACGAACGGAGAGGTGCTCGCCTGCGATCTGGTGGTCGACGCAGGCGGTATCCGCGCGCCGAGCAACACCGGCGCACCGCCCTCCTATGCGGGCTACGGCGGCGTGCTGGCGCTGTCGGGCCGGGTCGCGGGGCTCGGGCTTGATGGGGTCGCGGCGGAGTATTGGGGCAGACACCAGCGGTTCGGCGTGTTGGAGCTGCCAGACAACCGCCGCTACTGGTTTCTGATGCGCACCCAGCCAGTCACTGCCTTGATGCCCGATCGGGCCGATGGAGCCCAATCTTGGCCAGGGGGCCTGTCAGGGGCTGGAGGATGCCGCTGCCCTTCAGGCGATCGTCGCCGCGGTCGCACCTGCGCGGGTGGCGGCCCTATACGAGCGCCTGCGCCTCAAGCGTGTGCGGATGTTTGTGCGGGAATCGGCGCTGGGACGGCTCGGTGTTCACGGGCCGCGACCGGTGCAGTACCTGATGCGCGCGACACTCCGCGCCATACCCATGGGCCTATCCGAACCCAGACTGCGCGCCATGCACACCATGCCCGATTATGCCGCGCGCGTGGCATGACTGCGCTGCCTTTTGAGGAGGCGGCAAGTCGCCGCCCTGCCCGGCCCTGGCCATTTGCTTGATCGAGGATGTTTGCCAAAGCGGACCGGCAGCCTCAGCAGGATTTTCGCCAGAAGCGGAAATTCTCAAACCGACCCCAAGCCGGACATTTGGTTCCGATCCGCGATTTTCCGAAAACGGCAACATGTTCGCAGGGCTCGGCACATGTTGAGTCATCTGATTCAGCCAAATTTGACATGGTTATTGCCTTGCCAAAATGCCTAGCGAATGGATTTCGCACGATACACGGATAGCGTCACGTCATGCTTTTTTGCATGCGACGCCTCGAATGCCGGAGGCAGAGCCACCATTGGACCAGCACCATGCGGGCTTGCAGAGGGGCGCAGGGGCGACCTATCACGCAGCAATGTCAGATTGTCCCGCCTTGACCAGAGCGACAGGACCCCGTGATCGCAAGTGGAAGATGTGATGAAGTCGAAGTTGATGGCCGCTGCCTGTCTTTTGGCCCTTTGCGCGGCTCCGCTGGCGGCCGAAGAAGGGTTCTACCAGCACCCTGTCGCCAGCGGCGATGTGCTGGTCTTTGCCAGCGAGGGTGACCTGTGGCGCACCGCGCGCAGCGGCGGCAGCGCGGTCCGGCTGACCAATCACGCGGGCGAGGAGAGCGAACCGGCAATCTCGCCCGATGGCACGATGATCGCCTTTACCGCCAGTTATGACAGCGACCGCGATGTCTATGTCATGCCGCTCGCCGGCGGGGCGCCGCGGCGGCTGACCTTCGAAGGCGGCTATGTCCGCACCATCGGTTGGACCCCTGACGGACGCGTGCTGTTTGCCTCCTCGCTCACCGGAGGCGGGCAGGGCGAAGTGCTGCACAGCGTGGCGGCCACGGGCGGGGAGAGCATCCCTCTGCCGCTCTGGCGTGCCGCAGATGCGACCTTCGGTGAGGACGGGCGCACACTATTCTTCACACGCCGCGGCCTCGCCAGTCGGCGCGACAATGCCGTGCTCTATCGCGGCGGCGCGATGGACCAGTTGTGGCGCTGGCAAAGCGGCTCGCAGGAAGAGGCGGTTCTGCTGCTTGCCGATTTCGGCGCGCCGATCCGCATGCCGATGGCAGGGGACGGGCGCATCTTCTTCATCTCCGACAAAAGCGGCAAGGACGCGGTATGGTCGGTGGCGGAGGATGGCAGCGACGTCCGCCAGGTCTCGGGCGAGCTGCCCTTCCCGGTGCTTCAGGCCAATATCGACCGCGGCGAGATCTTCCTGCAGAACGGGGCGGATCTGCACGTTTTCTCGCCCGCCACGGGAGCGATCACACGGCTCGCCATCGATCTCGTCACCGACCGCGAGCAGACCCGGGTGCGCGCCATCGACAATCCCCTGCGCTACCTTGAAGGGGCACGGATTTCGCCCTCGGGCGAGATGGTGGCCGTGACCGCGCGCGGCCGGGCGGCGCTGGCGGCGCCGGGGCAATTGCGCCGGATCGAGCTTTCGGTGCCGCTCGCAGCGCGCGCGGCAGGCGGTGCAGGGGGCTGATGGCAAGCGGGTCTTCATGATCCTCGATTCCGGCGAGCGCGGCGATATCTACGCCATGCCCGCCGATGGCACCGGCGCGCCAGAACCGGTGACCCGCGGCTATGATGCGCATATCTGGTCCTTCGCCCTGTCGCCCGACAGCAAGACCATCGTGCTGTGGGACAAGCAGGCGCGGCTCCAGAAGATCGATGTCGCCACCGGAAGGGTGACGCTGCTGGCGCGCAACGAAAGCGGCAATGATGATGCCTTCTTCGATCTCGCCTTTGCGCCTGATGGCAGCCATATCGCCTATGCCGAAACCGCGCTGACCAACGGGGGCAACACCTCCGACATCATGATCCAGAACCTTGCCACAGGGCGCCGGGTTCAGGCGACTTCGGGCAAGTATAACAGCTATGCGCCTGCCTTCGCGCATGACGGGGCATGGCTCTACTTCATCTCGGACCGCAATTTCGCGCCCCAGCCCGGCGCCCCCTGGGGCGACCGCAACATGGGCGTGGCCTTCCCTGACCGGGGCGAGATCTATGCCCTCCAGCTTGATCCCGAAGCCGATTTCCGGCTGGTCGATGCGAACGAACTGACCCGCTCCGCCAAGGACGCCGGCGATGACGGCGAGGCCGCCGCTGAACCGGCCGCCGGGGCGAAGGCCAAGGACAAGGACAAGGGCAAGGGCAAGGACGCCGGGGGCGAGAAGGCGACCATCGTCCTCGATGGACTGGGCGAGCGGCTCTACAAGCTGCCGGTCAAGCCGGGGGTCGAACAGCTGCTGCGGGCCAGCGAAGGTTTTCTCTACACCCGGCGCGGGGACAATATCGTATCGATCGCGATCGACCGCAGGGATCCGCGCGAAGAGGTCTTCGCGCCCGGCGCGCAGTTCCTTGACCTGTCGGCCGACCGCAAGACTGGACTGGTGATCGGCGGTCCCGCCGACAAGCCCAGCCTGGCGCTGGTTCCGCTCGGTGCCAGGCAGCCCGAAAAGCTCGCGCCCAATCTGGTGCGGCTGGACGACTGGCGGCTGACCATCGACCCGCGCAGCGAGTGGCGGCAGATGTTCATTGACGCCTGGCGCCTGCACCGCGACTTCCTGTATGATCCGACCTTGCGCGGGGTGGACTGGGCCGCGGTGCGCGCTGCGCGCGAGCCGTTCCTGAACCGCATCGGCAGCCGGTCGGAGCTGGATGTCATGCTCGGCGAGATGGCCTCGCAGATCGGGATCCTGCACTCTCAGGTGCGCGGGGCCGATCTGCCGGTCGATCGCGAGAACCCGGCAATGGCCTTCCTCGGCGCGCAGGTGACGCCGGTGACAGAGGGGCTGCGGATCGACGACATCCTGCGCACCGAAGCTGATCTTGTCGCGCTGCGCCCGCCGCTGCGGCGGCCGGGTGTGGATGTCGAGGTGGGCGACGTTATCCGCCTGGTCGATGGCCGCGCGGTTGCCAGCCTCGCCGATCTCCAGACCGCGCTCGCCACCAAGGCCGGCCAGCAGGTACGGCTCGATCTCCTGCGCGGCGGGCGCCGGATCAGCGCAATTGTCGAACCGATGACACTGGAAGGCCGCTATACTGCGCATTACCGCGACTTCGTTGAACGCAAGCGCGCTCTGGCCGAGCGGCTGTCGGGCGGGCAGATCGGCTATCTCCATGTGCGCGCCATGGGGCCGGGCGACCTTGCCGGGTTTGCGCGCGACTATTTCCCGCAGCTCTCCAAGCCCGGGCTGATCATCGACGTGCGCGGCAACAGCGGGGGGAATATTGACAGCTTTCTGGTCGCCATGCTGCTGCGCAAGGCTTGGGCCTTCTGGGCGCAGCCGGACGGGCGCGGGCTGGTGACGACCAACATGCAGAACGCCTATCGCGGGCATATCGCGGTTCTGATCGACGAGCGCACCTATTCCGACGGGGAGACCTTTGCTGCCGCGGTCAAGGCGCTCGGCATCGCCCCGCTGATCGGCACGCGCACGGCGGGGGCCGGGGTATGGCTGTCCGACCGCAATCCGCTCGCCGACCGGGGGATGGTGCGGGTGGCGGAAAATCCGCAATATGCGCTCGACGGGCGCTGGATTGTCGAAGGCCGCGGGATTGATCCTGACCTTGTGGTCGAGAACCTGCCCCACGCCAGCTTCAACGGCTCGGACGCACAGCTTGAGGCAGCGGTCCGCGAGCTCACCGAAACCATCTCTCGCGAGCCCGTCCCTGCGCTGGTGCCGCGCCCACTTCCGCCGCTCGGCACGCCCGGCGGCGATGTGTCCAGACCGGAGCGGAAAGCGCTCTAGCCTATCGTCTTGAGGTCGGGGCGCTTGGCGACAATCTCGAACAGCGCCTCGCGCAGCCACCGGTGGCGCGGCGAGGAATCCGACCTTTCATGCCAGAACAGATTGAAGTTCATCACCGGAAAGGGGAACGGCGTCGGACAGTTGGCGAGCTGCTGGAACAATGTCCCCTGAAGGCGTGAGGGCATTGTCACCGACAGTTCGGTGCCCAGGATCAGCTTCGGCAGTTCCGACACGCTGGGCATGGTCACGGCAATCTGGCGGGACACCCCGATCCGGCTGAGGGCCACATCGGTCAGGCTGATATCGTTTTCGGAAAAGATCACCCGCACATGCTGGGACGCCAGATACTTCTCGAGCGTATCCGGCGGCCCTCGCATGCGGGCGTCATAGTAGCAGACCGATTGATCACGAAACAGCAGGTGGCTGCGAATGTCGGGGTCGACATCGGTGATGATCGGCGAGACGATGAAGTCCACGCCCATTCGTCGCAGCGCGGTGATGTCTGCGTAATTCTCCCAAAGGTAGCGAACCCGCAGCTTGGGGCTGCGCTCGCGAATGACGTTGAAGGCATCCAGCAGCAGGACCGAACGTTCGATGTCGGTGGTTGCGATCGAGAACTCGGTGTCGATATCGTCCGAAGCGTAAAGCCGCCGCTCGGCAATGGCCTGGATCTTGGCCACAGCCGCCCGCGCATCCTCGACCAGATCCTCGGCGAAGGAGGTGGGGATGATCCCGCGACCAGAACGGACGAACAGGGGCTGGGTCAGCAGGTCTTCGAGCCGACTGATGCGGTGGCTGAGGGTCGAGGGATTTTCGTCAAGCCGGGCCGCTGCCGCCGCGACCGAGCCTTCCTCGAACACTGCCAGAAAGGTCTGGAGGAGTGCGGCGGTGATCTCTGATTGCTGAATATTTTTCATCTATCGCCTGCATGACATGTGCTTGATTGATGATCAACCGGGGTCATACTCCCAACGCATAACAAAGCATGCGGGGACGTGCAGAAACCTCCGGCGCATCTCGCGATGCATCGGCCTGCATTGATCTCCAGCTGTCGCAGGGACGAACCTGTGGCCCGCCAGCCGCAGTCCACCGTTGCTATCTGGAGGTAGACGCTGCCATGGAATCGTCGCTTGAAATTCTCTCTCAGCCGGCGCACCTGCCTTGCCATCGTGTCGGCACAGGCCTGCGCCACTTGCTGCTTGTTGGCGCGGCGGTCGCGCCGCTGACCATGGCGGAGGCTGCATGGGCTCAAGACAAGGAGCCCGAGCCGCCGGTCAGCATGTCCAAGCCAGCCGATACTCCAGCGGACGAGGAAAATCCGCAGGATGCAAGCGAGATCCGCGTTACCGGCTCGCGCCTGCGCAACAAGGTGTTCTCCAGCGAGCAGCCGCTGGCCGTGATCAACCGCGAGGTCGCTGAGCTGGTGGGCGATGCCACACTTGAAGAAATCGTGCGCCGCTCGCCTCTGGTTACCGGCTCGCAGCAGAACGACAGCCAGCAATCGGTGGTGTTCATCGGCGGGCGCGCAAACAATGGCGGCAACGGGGTCAACAACATCTCGCTACGCGGCCTCGGGGTCGAACGCACGCTGGTGTTGCTGAACGGCAAGCGCCTGACCCCCAGCGGCACACGTGGCGGGGTGTCGGTGCCGGACCTGTCGATCATCCCTTCCGTTGCCATCGCCGATGTCGAAATCCTCAAGGATGGGGCCTCTTCGGTCTACGGGTCCGATGCGATTGCCGGGATCGTCAACAATCTGGTGGTGGGCCCGAGCAACGAAAGCATGCTGACTGCGATTGGCAACCTGCCGGGCGAGGGCGGAGCGGAGTTCTTCCAGGTCGCGGGTCGTTTCAGCCGCACCTTTTCGGGCGGGCACATCAATATCTCGGCCCAGTACGACCGGCGCGAGCCGCTCAGGATTGGGGACCGCGACTACACCGACTGCCGCGATCCGCGCCTGTTCGATCCGCAGACTGGTGCGCGGCTCGACATCACCGATGCCAATGGCAATGTGGTGTGCACCAGCTTCGGCTCGAACAACCGCTTCTTCCTGCTGCGCGGCGGAACCGGCAACTTCTTCAACACCAGTTCGATCAATGCGCGCTTCGGCGGGCTCTATATCCCTGACCCGACGGGCACGATCGTGGGCCCCGGTCAGGCGGAACTGCGCGCGATCCTGCCCGAATTCGCCCGCGTGGGAGTGCAGAACCTCGGCCTGCCGCCGGGCGCCAGCGTCACCTTCGGCCCCAACACGGGGGATTTCAACGCCGTCGCCCAGTCGATGGCGCTGCTGCCGCAGACCTCCCAGATCCTCCAGGATTCCTACGCGCTCAACCCGATCGAACGATTTAGCGCCTTCATCTCGGGCGCTATCGATGTCAGCGACAGCGTGGAATTCTATGGACAGGCACTGCTTTCGCGGACCGAGCAGGAAGTCAGCAGCTTCCGCTTCCTCTATGAATACCTCGGCGGCGACCATCCCAGCAACACCGTGGCCGGGCGGGTGCGGGGGGCGACCAATGGCGCCTTGAACGGCAGCCTGGGCTTCAACATCCACCGTCCGTTCTTCTCGAAGACCAAGACCGATTACGCCTGGTTCGTGGCCGGGATGCGCGGCCAGTTTGGTGATGACGTGCCGCTGCTGGGTGGGTGGGACTTCGATGTCTTTGCCAATTACGGCATTTCGGACGCCGACTACACCACCAACTTCACCCGTCAGGACCGGCTCGACGCGGTCACCGGATTCACCAACCTTGGCTGCGATCCGTCCCTCATCAACACCAGCCTGCTCGCCGCCGGCCAGACCGCCCAGAGCCTGTGCGCGAGCATCGGCGGGGCGATCCCCTGGCTGTCCCCGCGTATCCTGCGCGACGGCCAGTTGACCCCGCAGGAAGAGGCTTTCCTCGAAGGGGTGGAGACGGGCAACACCCGCTATCAGCAGGCGGTGCTCGAAGGTTTCACCAGCGGCGAAGTCGACCTGCCGGGGATCAAGCCGGACCTGTCGGTCGCGCTCGGTTTTCACCTGCGCTATGACGAGATCGACGATGTGCCCGGGCCCAACAGCCAGGCCAACAACAACCACAACTTCTCCAATGGCCAGATCACGCGGGGGGATTCGACCCTCACGGAAGTCTTTGGCGAGCTCGGCCTGCCGCTGATCGAGGATCAGCCGTTCTTCGAGAGCCTGACCATCAACGCCTCCGGCCGCTACACCAAGAACAATCGGGTCGATGATGGCGGTGAGTTCACCTACCGGGTTGGCACGGCATGGAAGCCGATTGACGCGATCCTGCTGCGCGCCAATTACGGCACGTCCTATCGATCACCGGCGCTGTTCGAACTGTTCCAGGGCGGCGACCAGTCTTTCGGTGCGGGTGACCCCTGTGCCGAGTTGCAGAACTCGGCCCGCCCAGCCAATGAGCGGCAGAACCTCATCCAGAACTGCGGCCTGTTCGGCATCGGTCTCGATTTCCAGCCGACGGTCAACATCCGCACGCTCAATCGCGGCAATTCTTCGGGCACCCTGCGTCCGGAAACCTCGACCGCGCTCAATCTCGGGATCGTATTCCAGCCCGATTTTGCCGATTTCGCCTTTGCGGTCGACTATTTCGAGATCCGCGTGGACGATCAGATCGGCCGGATCGGCGGGCAGGCCGTGATCAACCGCTGTCTGGTCAATCAGGCCTTCGCCTCGCTCGAAGAGCTCAATCGCAACCCGTTCTGCGCGCTGCTGGGCGCACGCGATGCCAACCGCAATCTTGGCGAAGTCATCAACGGGTCGGTCAACATCGCCCAGCAGGTCTCGCGCGGGATCGACTACACGGTCCGCTACTCCACCGATATCGGCAAATGGAAGCTGACCCTCAACGGCACCGCGACCCAGATCCTGGAGGATTTCCTCAACGAAGACAGGGATATATTAGACCCGGTCAATGACGATATCGATCGCACCCTGCTCGCCCTGCGACCGCGCTGGACCGGCGAATTCAATGCGGCGCTGAGCCGCGGCGGGTTCACCTTCGCCTGGGCGACGACCTATATCGGGCCCTCCGACCAGCTCGATTTCCTGGTGACCGATCCCAATTCCGGCTTCAATCCGGACGGCACGATCCAGCTGTTCAACGAGTACCGGTTCTTGGGACCCGTCCGGCCCGACACCCGGGTCGAGGCCTATTTCGCGCACACGGCCTCGGTGCGCTACCGGTTCGGCAGCGGGCTCAATCTGATTGCCGGTGTGGCCAACCTGTTCGATCAGGACCCGCCGCAGGTGGGGGCCAGCGTGGAGCGCGTGGGGACATCGGCCTCGGGCCCCTACGACTTCCGCGGCCGCCGCTTCTTTGCGCGGGTCACAATGCCTTTCTGATCGTCACGAAGGTTCATTCGTGACACAAATGGCGCCGCCCGTCCGACCCGATCGGCGGCGCCATCCTGCCCCCCCGCCTGCGGTGACGGGTTGAGACGAGAGGAACATCCGTGCAGACTCAGGTGCTGTTGCCAGAAGACCGGTTCGAAGAGGTCGCCAGCCAGTTCGCCCGCGCACCTATCGGCGCGCCGTTCTTCGTCAATTCGATCCCCAAGGGCGGCACGCACCTGATCCGCAATATCCTGCGCACCTTCGTGCCGCATGACCAGCAATGGCACCGCGACTTCATCCAGCTCTACAATCTCAAGGACAATCTGGCCGCCTTCGATCCGGCGGCCTGCCGCATGAGCTGGGGGCACCTCTTCCACGAGGACACTTCGCTGGTGGCGCTGCGGGGCGTGAAGCACATCGTGCTGGCGCGCGATCCCTATAGCTGGGTACTCGCCCGGGCGCGCTTCTTCCTTGCCGATCAGACCCGCAATCCGCTCGATCACCTGCGGCGCGGGGCGGTGCCGATCGAGGAGATCCTGACGGTGATGATCCTCGGCATCATCAACAAGACCCCGAGCCTCGGCAAGATCTACGAGGCCAATATCTGCGCCTGGCTGGGCGGGGATGCCTATCTGGTGCGCTATGAGGATATCGTGCGGCACGTCGGCCGGATCGATACGCCTGCGGCCGAAAGCTTCTTCGCCCGTCTGCTGCGCGCTGCAGGGATCGAAACGCTGCCCGATGACTGGCGCGCGCGGGTGCTGGCAGGTGCGCAGCGCGAATATTCGGGCACCGCGCGCGAGAACCTCTCGGGCGATATCGCACAGGTCCCTGACATCCTGCCCGATCGCCACAAGGCTCTGATCGATCTCTACAATCCGGGCCTTCGCGCATTTCTGGGCTATGCCTGACACACTCATCGCAAGGACGAAAGCGGCCCCGTGCTGAGCGTGCTCGACATCTTCAAGATCGGGATCGGCCCGTCGAGTTCCCACACCGTCGGCCCGATGCGCGCCGCTGTACGGTTTCTCGCTGATGCCGGCCTCGCGCTGCATGATGCGGCGCGGGTGCGGGTGGTGCTGGAAGGCTCGCTCGCGCTGACCGGGCGCGGCCACGGCACGGACCGCGCGGTGAAACTGGGGTTGATGGGGTTTCGCCCCGAGGCCTTCGAGCCGGATCGCGCCGAGGCCGAATTGGCCCGGCTGGCGCAACAGAGGACCATTGCCGTGCCGGGGCGGGTGGCGGCGCTCGCCTTCGATCCTGACGCGGACATCGTGTTCCGGATGGACAAGGTCCCCGCGCTCCATCCCAACGCGCTGTCGTTCATACTCCTCGCCGAGGACGGACAGGCGCTGTTCTCCCGCGAATACTTTTCCGTCGGCGGCGGCTTCATCGCCACCCGCGAACAGCTCGAAAGTCCGGCGATGGATGACATGATCGCCGCCGGCCGCAAGGTAGCGCGCCCGTTCGGATCGGCGCGCGAGTTGCTCGATTGGTGCACCCGGGACCGGCTGTCGATTGCCGAACTGGTGCTCGCCAACGAGGACAGCTACCGTGAGCGCCCCGCTACCCTTGCCGGGCTTGATGGGGTGGCCGCGGCGATGCTGGCGTCGATCGATCGCGGTCTTTCAGCCAGTGGGGAATTGCCCGGTAGCCTGCGCGTGCGCCGCCGCGCGCCCGAACTCTACGGCGAACTGCGCGATGGGCATTCGGGGAACGAGCGCGAGGAAATCTTCGACTGGCTCAACGCCTATGCCATGGCCGTCAATGAGGAAAACGCCGCCGGGGGACAGGTGGTTACCGCCCCGACCAATGGCGCGGCCGGCGTAATTCCAGCGCTGCTGCGCTACTACTGCGTCGATGATGGCGCGCCCAACCCTACCGAGAGGATGCGCCGATTCCTGCTGACGGCAGGGGGCATCGCGCTCCTGTACAAGATGCGCGCGTCGATTTCGGGTGCCGAAATGGGCTGCCAGGGTGAGGTAGGTGTCGCCTGTTCAATGGGCGCGGCTGGCCTGGCTGCGATTTGGGGAGGAAGCCCGCAACAGGTCGAATGTGCAGCCGAAATCGGCATGGAACACAATCTTGGCCTGACCTGCGACCCCGTCGGCGGGCTGGTGCAGATCCCCTGCATCGAACGCAATGCGATCGGCGCGGTCAAGGCAGCCAATGCGGCGCGATTGGCACTGCGGTCTTCCGGCGGGCAGAAGGTCTCGCTTGATCAGGTCATCGAGACCATGCGCCAGACGGGGCTCGATATGTCCCGCAAATATAAGGAAACGAGCCAGGGCGGCCTTGCTGTCAACGTTGTGGAGTGCTGACAATGCAAGGCCTTTGCTTCACGCTTCTTCAAGAAATAAGCCTGTCATCACCGTGATCGCGTCGGCGCGCGCGAATTCCTCGGCAGCGATATGGTTCCGGCATCCCGGACCGGACATTCAACTATCCACCCAAACCCGGCCATGCGCGGGGTCAGCGTACGATCCCAAAAGCGGTCTTGCGGCTTTGCCTCGCTTCTGAAAATTGCTGACATTCAGAAACCGACCCCATATCGGACGACGGAGGAGCAATTTGGCAAGTATTAAGCCGCAGTGCGGCGTTACAGCGCAAGGCCGGCATAGGAGTAATGAAATCCGTGGCCTTGGCAGATGATGGCATTAGCGGCATTCTCATCGGCTCATTCGCCATCAGCAGCCGTCCAGCCATGCGGATGGATGGCATGATAGTCTGGCGGAAGGTGCTCGTTGGCATTCCTCGCACGTCTACGGCAGCGATGCAGAACCGAGCCGACACACCTTCGATCAGAACCGCGACCGACAGGAGCCCCCGAAGCATGTTAGTTCATTGGCGTTCTACAGCCGGCGAAACGAATGCCGATTGAACGCCGAGGGCGGCAAGAAGTCGTTTACCACGCACTGTCATATCGGAGATAAACAAGAATTGGTCGCGCATATCGAAAGGATACGCGCGTATCTTGTAGTGCGTGCCCCATGGTTGCTCTGACAGAACAACAACCACAGGTCGTGAATAGTCCAGATATGGGCTCGTCAACGCAATATCGTTGAGCCCGTCGCGGATTTGCGCGGAATCATGCGACGACGCCAGATAGAAATCTGCAACACATTGGAGCGTTTGCGCCCCGTCGTTGGAATTCGAAATGTTTTCTGTCCATAGCCGCGAATGCGGGACGACCACCGCGTTGTCGTCTGGTGTCTGGATCGTCATGCCACGCAGGCCCATCTGACGAATTTCGCCGTAGTCATCGCCGATCTTTACCCAATCGCCTGACCGATAGGGCCGTTCGAATATTGCAACCACGCCAGCTATCAAGCTGCTCACGTAATCCTTGAATGCAAACCCGATCGCGACGCTGGCGGCACCTGCGATAACCAGAAAGTTCTGCATGGTGATGTTGAACACCAGCGGCAAAATCCACAATATTGCAGCGATAATCGCAATCAACCGGACCATCGGAACGGCGCCAAGCAGGTACAAGCGGGTTTGACTGGGTCCTCGCTCGGCAAGAAACGGCAAGGCTTTGCGCGACGCATAGATAATCAGCCAGGCCAGCGCCGCGATCAGGCCGATTTCCAGATAACTGATATCCTGAAGGTCGCGCAGAAGCTTGGCCGCCTCCGCTTCTGCCTGTCCAGCCCCGGTGTTGGCAGCCGCTGTCATCTCAAATGGCTCCTATCGGAAAACCGCTGGAACGCAGTCCATTTCGTATCGCCGGGTAGGCTTCCGGCCTGATGCGCAAAATACCCTCAACTTCCTGCACAAACTGGCTGCCGCGCAAGGCGGGGATCAAGGCCGCACCCGGGGTTTCCGGCATGTTGTCAGCAAGGTCCGCGCCACGCATGCCGCCGTGCAAGCAAAGGGTATGGAGGGCAAACAAGAGCTCGCGTGGGTAAGTCCCCGGTAAAATGAGCTCCTCAAGAGACGCCACCCAATAGTTGGCCCTCTGTTGCGAATGCGCTCCCTGCGATCCGGTGGTCATGCCATAGGCCCCGTCGATCCGCAGTGTTTCGCGCCACATGTGCCAAGCGACAGAGGGGATGCCAAGGCTTCGCCCCGCCAGTGTGGCGAAGAATTTTTGCACGCCCGGATTTGTCCGATCACGCAACAGTGCGGTTTCACTACCGATGAGCCGAAAGGTCGTTTCGGTGACAGGATCACTCTGGCTCACCTGCGCCAACCACGTCGCCAATCGCTCTCCATCCATGGGTTTGAAGGTGAACGGCCCGGGCGCGATAAGATCAATGCGAATAGCTTTTGCCAGATATGCCCATGCAAAACTGTTGCAGCCAACTATGGCATGGCGAGCGCTGCCGAGCACGGCCATGAGCTTGCGTATACGGTCCAGTCCTTCGGCCGATCGCAGGAACCATTGTTCCAATTGCGGAACGATGACGATCTTGTCCGAGGTGGAGGTCTTTAATCGGGCCCAGTCAACTGGCCCTGATCGGGACACGGGCGGCGCAATACAGAGATGCCCGGACCCCCTTGCCCAGTTCAAAAAACTGTCCGACTGGTCACACGGCGGCGTGATGACAGCAAGCACAGTGCCGCGCGCTGCGGGGCGAGCCAACCATTGTTCTGCCGCCTCATCCAGCTCACCGACCTGTGGCTCACATTCCGGCTCTTGGATCATTTCATCAAGCCGTTGCAGGGATTCCAGCGATGCGCGCTCATTGGCGATTACATCGGTGTTGTTACGCGCCAGAAACATCGCCTTAAGTTTGGCGACCAACGCCTGCATCCGTTCCTGCGTCGGCAGGGAAGGAGCTTCGTACTGGTCGAGGGGGATGAGCGAGACGATCTCCATTCCCGCTTATTCGTCCGGGCGGCGACGTGAGGCAATGGGGCGCGGCCTCGGTGGATTGGCTCCAGCGGGCCAGCCCTCCCGCTGACGTGTGCGGTCGCCGTCGGACTCCTCGGTCTGGTCATGCAAAAGCACGACACTAGTCGGGAAGGGCAAATCAATCGATGCGGCCGACAGCTTGGTGGCCACCGCCTCCAGCACACGATCCTTGACCTTCACCACACTGGCGCGCGTCGGATCTGTCCACCAGCGCACGCGGAGATTTTGTGACGACCCGGCCAGATCCCAAAGCAGAACATCAGGCGCAGGATCGGCGAGCACGCCGTCCACCGCGCTCACGGCTTCCAAGGCGATCTTGCGTGCTTGTGAGACGTTGTCGCCGTAACCGATACCCACGTCGTACTCGGTGCGCAAAATCCCATAGGCAGTGATGACCGTTACCGGTTCGGTGTAGATCTTGCTGTTCGGAACGATGATCCGCTTGCCATCGTATGTCCGGATGAAGGTTGCCCGGGTTTCAATCTTCTCGACGGTGCCGGTAAAATCACCGCTGGTGATTTCGTCTCCCACCCGGAAGGGCTGACGCACGAGAATGAGAATGCCCGCCAAAAGGTTCTGAAAAATATCCTTGAACGCAAAACCAATTGCCACGCCGCCGATGCCTAATGCGGAGAACATCTTCGCGGGGGTTATCGTGGGAAAAGCAATTGTCACGGCAATCAGAAAGCCGAGGACCACGATCGCAAAATACGCGAGACGGCCGAACGCGACGGCTGCCCCGGCATGTTTTTCCGATCGTTCGGCATACCGCTCTACCATCCTCCGAGTGGTCGAAGCGATGAACCAGAACAGAAGAAAGACTACGATCGCGATGGCAATGAGAGGAAGAATTTCGACAAAGCCAAAAACCATCCCATTTATGGTGTCTATCGCCTCCTTCGTGACATCGGGCGACGCAATCTGATTTGTCAAAATATTGATTCCTATTCACAGCGGTTCATTGCGCCCCTTGAGGGGCGCTTCGTTGCGGGTCACGTCATTAATTGCGCAAGAATAACGTTGCACTAGAAATAACTTAATCGTTCAGTTCGATTGCCTCGTGCCGTGTCTCGTAATACTTTGACACGCGATCAGCATAGGCCTGGTCGAAATCAGGTGCGTTGTTCGACCAACTCGGCCCGCCTTCCAGGATGCGGCGATCCAGGGTTACGACGTAAACATCATCGACCGGCTGATAGCTGAGCAACTCGAAGGGCAGGGGATAATAGCTCTTGTTGATCCCCAAGAACCCGCCAAGGCTCAGGATTGCGTGCGTCACACTCCCCGTGCGCTTGTTCACCATGTAGGTATGAACGTGCCCCATTTTGTCGCCATCGCGGCTACGGACGACCATCTCGTCGACTTTGTTCGCGGCGATGAGCAGGGTCTTGTTCGGAATGGTACCTGAATTGGACATAATGCCTCCGTTTCGAGCGCATAATTGCGAAATGATGGATTCGTTCCGTCAACAATAACTAGAAGATGCGCAATCGGCAGTTGATCTGCAAGACGCCTAGTCAGTTATGAGTGCCGGGGCTAAAGCGCGATCCCGAGCGCGCGATGGGGATTTTGTCCGGCTCGCAAAACATTCCTTCTCTGCCCAAGAAGACCCCGTTGCGGTCGCAACTCGTTACGGATGCGCATCAAGCCTTCGGGCCGAAGAGATCGCCAACAAGACTGGAACGACCTTGATCGTAGCCCCAATGAGAGATCCAGCTACAGTGGACGAATACCGACCTTCGCCATCATCAGAAGGATTCACCCGCTAACGGCTATGAGTCGGGCCGACGCGCGATCCCGAAAGCCGGATGGCAGCTTGGCCCCGCACGTGGAAAATTCCTGTCATGCAGGAATCGCCCCCGTTGCAACCTTTTCTTTTCAATGCGATATTTCGGCAATGAGGAAATGGCTGTGTCTTGTCGGAACGTTATTCGTACTCGGGTGCAGTGACGGCGATAGCGCAGCAGGTATTGCCGCGACAGTTCAGCACTGCGGGGGAGAAGAGATCGCTCCTGAGCTATCGACAAGAGTCAGCCGGTATTCCGTCGGCATACCGTCCAACGATGTCTACGTTCTGCAACTGTGCGATCCTGATCGGGGCTGTTCTGCAGTAGCGTCTTACAAAAATAGCACCGCGCCAGTCGCTGAATTGAAAAAGGATGTGTTGACCTTCAAGATACCCGGCGCGCGAGATCTCAAGATCCTAAAGGGCACTACTTGGATCGGCGACCGCGAGATGCCCCTTGCTGTTATCGCGCTGCAGTCGAACAAGGATGTTCCGGCCGTAAACGCGGTGAGAGGATGCCGGACCGATTGGGAGTTGAGGCCTTACCCTGAACCAGCGCCCCGCGCCTGATATCATCGGATCGCCATTCGTAAGCCGCCATTCGCCTTCCCACCCATCTTCGGTCATGAGCGAGACCGAGGCGCGCGCCGCAAAGCTGCATGTCGGCTTTCCCTCGCTTCTGAAAAAATCCTGCCTTTCAGAAAACGACCCCGTTCCGGTCATAAAGTGGGTGCTTTTTCTTCGATGGGCTGCGCACGCTCTCAAAAAAAGGCGGTTTCTCGGAAATCGATGTCTCCGCTTCAGAAAAACGCCGCCCGCATAAAAATCCCGATGATGCCCGCTCGGCGGCATTGGTCTAACGCAGGTCTATCGAACCGTTGGACAGGACCGAAAATGTGAGCAGTCAATCAATGGCGCGAGCAGCCATCGACGCGGTGATTTTTCTGATTGCCGTCGCTGGAACTTACATCGCACAGATCTCCGACCGACCTATCTCAGCAGTGCTCGTTTTCCTGACAGGGGTCATCCTGATCGCCATTCGCTCTGGCCTGGTGAGCGCGCTGGTCGCCGCGATTTCGGCGTCGCTGATCTACAATTTCTTTCTGAGCGAGCCTGCCTTCCGCTTCGGTATCACTTCGGCTGACGAGGCCGTGCCGCTCGTCGCCTTCAACGTCAGTGCGCTGCTTGCAGCGATCATGGTTGGCAGACTGAAGGATTCGGCCAAGAGAGCCTACCAAGCTCAGTCCGAAGCCGCTTTCATGCTCACCGTCAGCGACCGGCTACAATCCGCTGTGAGGGTCGAGGATGTCGAGACCGAAGTTCGAGGGGTGATTCCGCGACAGGGCGTGAGTTCGGTCGAGATATTTCTCAACCGAGGCAAGGCATACTGGCGACCTTCGACTGGTGAGGTGGAGTTCGACACCCTAAAGCCACTAATTGACCTTGAGGGCGACGACATCATTCAGCGCAACAAGGCTGTTGTGATAGAGCTTAAAGGCGCACGCGGATCGCTTGGGTTTGTAAAGTTCCGGCTGAGCGACCTCAGCCCTGATCGTCAAAGCTCTTCCAAGCTCCAGTCGATCACAGCCATGCTGGCCGTCGCTGTGGAGCGATGCCTTTTGCTTGAGGAATTGGCGGAGGCTCGCGCAAGGGCACGCAGCGAAGCACTGAAGGACGCGCTGTTGTCGTCGGTTTCGCACGACCTTCGAACGCCCGTAACGGTAATACAGGCGGCCGCAGGCGCCTTGCGGTCCGCCGAAGTCAGCCTTCCCGAGGAAGAGCAGACCCGATTGCTGACGTCGATCCTTGACCAATGTGCGAGGCTTGACCGCTACACTGCCGAGTTGTTGGACGTGGGCCAGATCCAGTCGGGGATCGCGCAGGACCGTCTCGAGACGGTGAACCTTGTCGAGATTGCGGGCCTTGCTATCAAGCACGCGCGGATCGCACATCCGGATATCATGATCGAGAGGAGCATGGCAGCCGGTATGCACTACGTGCGCGCCAATGCCGCAATGCTGGAACAGGCACTCTATAATCTGATCGACAATGCGCAGAAATTCGGCGGCAAATCCGGTCCTATCAAGGTCAGTCTGGAAGGTGGCGAAGGAATGGCCCGGATTGCTGTCACGGACCGCGGCCCCGGCATCCACGATGCTGATCGTCAGCGTGTCTTTACCAGGTTCTTCAAAGGGGAAGGCAGCGGATCAAAGGCGGGCATGGGTCTTGGCCTGTTCATCGCCAAGGGCTTTGTAGAAGCATTCGGTGGCACGATAACAGTCGAATCGCCATTGGAGGGCGGCAATGGCACTCGTGTTGTAGTTGCCTTGCCACTCCTTGCCGCTGACGAAGCCATGATTGCGGCATGATGCAAATTCTGATCGTAGATGACGAGCAGTCGATTATCGACACGCTCCGCCCGGTGCTGACGTCGGTCGGCCATGCTGTGGTCGAAGCGCATGACGGAGCCGAGGCGCTCAAATCAATCAACCAAACAGCGGTTGATCTGGTTCTCCTTGATCTCGGCTTGCCCGATACAGATGGATGCGACCTTATCCATCCGATGAAACAGGTAGCGGGCGCGAACGTAATTGTGATTTCAGCGCGTCACCTCGAACAGGACAAGATCAGGGCTCTTGACGAAGGTGCGGATGATTACGTCGACAAGCCATTTGCAATTGATGAACTTCTGGCCCGAATCAGGGTTGTTGAACGGCGCCGGACCGAGATGTCGGGCGCTGCAGTGCGCCGCTATGTATCGGAAGATCTGATCATCGACATCGCGCGCCGTGAAGTGGTGTTGCTGGGCGAACCGATCCACCTTTCGCCAAAGGAATTCGCACTGTTCGAATTGCTGGCGCGCAGTTCTGGACAGGTGGTAACGCAGCGGCAACTCATGATCGCGGGCTGGTCAAGCCCGGTCGTCGAGGCGCAGTATCTGCGCAGCTACATCGCATTGCTGCGCGACAAGCTCGAGGCCGATCCGTCGGACCCGGAGCTTATCCTTACTGAGCCGGGCGTCGGCTACCGTCTGAACACAATCCTCGCTCCAGAGCATTGATCATGATTTGGCCGGCAGGCCACCCCAAGGGGTATCGGGGGGCGATGGGGTGGCTTGCCGGCCGTCACTCGATGCTAAAGAGCGCCGCATTCGGCTGCTCGTTAACCCGGCCATTTTAACGCCACCACAAGACCCCGGTTACCATGAGATTTTTACGGGTGGGGCCGTGAAAATCCCATACTAGGACGTAGACTCATTACGCGGCACACCAGATGCGGGCACAGATGAGTTTGACGGCGGCGAGATAGTTCTCGGGGCACTTGTCGTAGCGCGTGGCGATGCCTCGGAAGTGCTTGATGCGGTTAAAGAAGCGCTCGACGAGGTTGCGCTGCCGGTAGAGCCAGCCGGAGAAGGCAAAGCGCTGCGTGCGGTTGGAGCGCGACGGGATGTTGGCCCAGGCATTCTTGCTGGCAGCGGCTTCTCGGATGGTGTTGCTGTCGTAGCCCTTATCGGCAAGCAGCGTGGCGCCCTCGGGCATCGCATCAAGCAGGGCTTCGGCTTCCTGGCTGTCGTGGACCTGACCGCCAGTCAGGCGCAGGGCAACGGGACGACCGTCAGCGTCAACGAGGGCATGGATCTTGCTCGTGAGGCCGCCTCGGGAACGTCCCATGCCGCGATCATCGGATCCCCCTTTTTGCCCGTCGCACCGTGCTGGTGGACGCGGACGCAGGTGGAATCGATCATCACGATCTCGCCTTCGAAAGCGGCGGAAACCGCAGCCAGAAGCCGGTCCCACACTCCGGCTTTGCGCCAGCGGACGAACCGGTTGTAGCAGGTGGTCGAGGGACCGTAGCGCTCTGGTATCTCTGCCCATGGCGAGCCTGTTCGGAACCGCCAAAGAATACCGTTCAGCACTCGCCGGTCATCAACGCGGGGAACGCCGCGCGGCTTGTTCGGCAGCAACGGCTCAATGATCGACCATTCCCAGTCCGTCAGTTCGTAGCGTCGCCGTGTCATCCAAAGCTCCTTCCTGAAGCCTTGAATCAATCCGGCAGCCTTCCCGCAAGTCAGTTTATGAGTTTACGCCCTAACGCCCCTTGGGTGGTGGCCCTAACTGACGGAGCACAAATCCCATTCAGATCGTTCGCTTGGAGACGCCGAAAATGAACCGAATCGTTGCAACAGCTTTCGTGATCTCCCTTTCCATCGCAGCTACAGGCTGCGCGAAGAAGAAGCCCGCTGACCTTCCGCCGCCGCCGCAAACAAACATTGGCCAGAGCGACGACAGAGACCGTGCAGCAGGGACGGTAGCTCCCGGCAGCCAAGCTGACTTCGTGCAGCGGATGGCAGGGCAGGACACGATCTTCTTCGACACTGACCGCTACAACATCGACAATGTCGATGCCGCAGCATTGCAGGCTCAGGCCCAATGGCTGGCGCAATATCCCGGAAAGCGTGTGCGGATAGAAGGGCATGCTGACGAGCGCGGCACCCGCGAATACAATCTGGCGCTGGGCGAACGCCGCGCCAATGCGGCCAAGAATTACCTTGTCTCGCTCGGGATCGATGCGTCGCGGCTGACTGTTGTGAGCTATGGCAAGGAGCGTCCGATGGCACTTGGAAGCGACGAAAACGCATGGGCCCGCAATCGCCGCGCAGTGACGGTCACGATCGACTGAGGCACCAGCATCGCTGATCAATTGTGCGGAGCCCGCCGCCGCAAGGCGGCGGGCAAAGTGCAGTTCTCTCTATCACCAACGGTTTGGGCGAAGGGTTTGCGCGTTTGTCTGGCAAAGAAATGATCCGATTCCTGCTCCCTATCTCCACACTTGCCCTCACTGGTTGCGCCACTTTACCCTCAGTCTCAGCCGTCAACACCATCGCAGACGGCCTTGTCGGCGCGGCCGTGCCATCAACATTGTCCCCAGTTGATTTGCGAAACCTCCAGTTGCGTCGCTACCAGGTTACCAAAGAGGTGGCTTTCGCTGCGACTATGGCCGCATTGATGGACGCGGGCTATCGGATCCAAAACGCCGACATCAGCACCGGCCTGATCATTGCTGGCGCTTCGAGCGCAGACAAAGTTCAGCTTGACCTGCGAGGTCTGGTCGTGACCCGCGAAGCACCAATTGCGTCGGTTTTTATCGAAGAACTCTCCGATGGCAGCAGCGTGCGCACCAGCTTCGCTTTAGGTCGGGCAACCACCGGCATAGCCGGGAATGGCGAAAGGATCGTGCAAGACCCCAAGCTATACGCAAGCTTCTTTACGCGCCTCGATTCCGAGATCGCTGAACGCCATGCTCAGAAGATAGAAAACGCGAGCGAATTCGACGCTTCCAGCGAGGCAGGCGACATTGGTGAGCTCCCAAAGCTGTAGTTCTGTTTTCCACCCATCACCGGTCATGAGAGGCGGCTCTGCGCGCTCCCAAAACCCGACAGACAGCTATAGCTGCCCGGTTGCTGGGAGCGGACATTCTGAAAACGACCCCAAGACAGTCGTTTGGGCGCCAGTCGGCCCCATTGAGTGAATGATCAGTTTCGAGCATGAAGATGCAGGCTGCAACATCGGATAGGTGCGCCAACGGGGACGTTTCGAGCTATTCTTCAGCGCGCAAGCCGCGCTCTCATTGCACCAAATTGGCCGGCAAATAGCGCAATGTCGCGATTGGGGCCGATCGCCAAGTCGACATTGCCAAGGAAGTGGCGCAGCACTGCGCGCGCGGTGGCATCGCGTTCGCAGGCGGCGGGGGCCGGTTCCGGGCCGAACCGAATGGCGCCGTCCACCTCGCGCGGAGCTGCCCGCCACCGCCCCTCGGTGACGCCACAAGGCTGGGTCAGGCGGAAACGGTTGCCAGGCATGATCGCTAATGTGCTGCCGCCCTCGGCCAGCAGCGTAAAACGCATGCCGGGCATGAGGCGGGTGGAGACGCCGCCCGCGCCCGGTGAAGCGTCACCGGTGCGGCGCAAGCGGATCGTGCCGACCTGAGAGGACAGGAGAAGACCGCCGGGGATGCGACCGATCCGCGGATCGGACAGGACGATCTGCTTGAAGCGGGCATCATCGCGACCGGGCACACAATTGGCGAGCGTGGAAAGGCCGCTTCCGTGGAGAAACAGTTGCCGCTCGAAGGCTATGGCAAGCCCTTCGGTGTGGTTGCAACCGTCCCACAAATAATAAGAGTTGGTGGCGAGGATAAGCTCAGCTCGCCTGTCGCCGTTGCGATGCGCCCGACTCGGGCCGCCTTCCACCTCGTAGCGGCCGGCGAGCGAGGTCGCCTCGGTGCTGCCGCGACGCACACGGTCGCCGACCATCCAATGTCCGCCACCGGCGAACAGAATCTCGGCATTTGGGCCATTGCTATAGCGAAGAACCCCGCGCATCGCCTCGGCCCAATCCTCGCTCTGCCCCAGCAAAGCAGGGTTACAGGCGCGCATGGCCCGTCGTTCCGGGCTTAGTAAGACAGTACTCACACCTGTCTGGGTCCAGCCACCTTCCGTGGTAAGGCACGGCGTGTCGAGGGTAAACCGGTCGCCTTCAACCGTCAGCGTCGGCCCCGAACGAGCGCCCGGCATTTCGATTGGGCGACCATCGAGCGCGCCGAAGTTCCAAACTGAACCAATAAGCGGAATTGGTGCGACGACGAAGCGGTTGACAGGCAGCAGACCAGTGCGAGCCAACTCCATACGCCGGTCGGTCGCGGTAATGACAAGACGGTCCGGCCCGAGCCACTCAATCTGAGGGCCGCTCGCCAGCAATTGTTGGACGCCCGTCTCTTGGCCATCAAACGGTGCGCCGCATGCCATGGAGGTGGACATCGCAAAGCTGCCGTAGAAGCGGTCTTCGTGGGCGAAACCCTGTCCGCCAAAGGAGTTACAGCCGACGTATCCGCCATAGCCAAGCTCGTTGAACGTCAGGACAGGCGGCCGGCCATCGTGCCCCGCAACCGGCGCGCTACCGTCTAACCTGACAATGCGCCATTGGCCAAACATGGAGGGAAGCGGAACGTCTGACGCGGCTTGTGAAGATGGCTGCGCTGAGCAGCCGACAAGAAGCAGCAAGAAGGCGAGACTACGCATGACCGCGTTAGTGCATGAGCGCAATCGAACGGCACCTTAACGACAGCGCGCGTTTCGGTTCTCTTGTGACCGAGCAGACCCGACTCTGGTGTGGAATAGATTGTTGCCGTCAGTGAAATGTTCCCTGCCACGCCGTTCTAAACATCGAATGGGTCAAAGCGGACGTTGGAAACTTTTTGGGGTGATGTCAGGCGTTCATCAGCGCAATAGAATATGACGGTATGTTACTGTCGCAGATTGCGTGGAAGCGGACTGTCGCAAAACCACCCAAAATCGGTCATAAGGCAGGCCGAGGACACGCGCCGAAAGCTGCCGGTTGCCTACCACGGCATCGGCCGGGCGCTTACGAATTTTCATTCATCTTTGGCTCCGCCTTCTGCTTTTCCAGGGCTCGATAGATGGTCATGCGCGACACGCCGAGATCACGGGCAATCTGTGCTTTAGGCCCGCCCTCCGATGCCAGCCTGCGAATAGCGTCATCGTCCACACGCTTCTGCCGGCCTTTGTAAACGCCCTTGTCTTTAGCCGCATCGATACCGGCCCGCTGCCGGTCGCGGATGAACTTCAGCTCCATGTCAGCCACCATGCCGAGAATGGTGATGACCATGCGGCCCATGTCGCCCGCGGTCGTCACCTCCAGCTCAAGAACTCGCAGTGAAGCTCCCTTGGCGTCCAGCTCATGAACCAAATTTAGGACATCGCGTGTCGATCGGCCGAGCCGGTCAAGCCGATGGACGACCAGTTCGTCACCCTCGCGCAGAAATTCCAACACAGTGGCAAGCTCCGTGCGTCCGTCGCGTGATGCCCCGGAGCTGGTCTCGGCACGGATAATCTCGCAGCCCGCCGCCTTCAGCTTGGCCTGCTGAATTTCCAGGTCTTGGCTCGTCGTGCTGACGCGGGCGTATCCGATGCGAGGCATGGCAAAATGTCACATTAAGGTGGTTGGCACCCTGATGCTGTCACAAAATCCGATTTGCCACTCATTTGTTACAATTTATCCTGTCACACCCAATAATCACATATGAGTGTGCCCAAATGTTATGGGTCCGATCCGAACCTTTCCTCAAATTTTTGTCGGTTTGCAGGAATAGCGACCCATTCGTTGAACCCGGCAGTCGCTTGCGCGAACTTCCGCCAGCGGCTCTCCGGGAGCATCCGCACTTCTTCTATCGGAATCCCGACGCCGGCTGACAGATATGCCTGCTACTCGACCGACAAGCAGGACCTCACCGCCCAGCGCCGCGCGCTAATCGAGCTCGGTGTGCCCGATGACCGCATCTACACCGACCGCGGCCCCACCGGCCGGAACCGCGATCGTCCAGGCCTCGGCCATGCGCTGGCAGCAGTCGGCATCGGCGAATACTCGATCAGCGACCTCGGCGAGCTGTTCAAGGTCTCGCGGCCTACCGTGTATCGGACTATAAGACGTGGTTCGTAAGTCCCGGAGGCCGACGCATGAAGCTCGATCAATCGCAGATTGAAAGGCTTCTGAAGGAGCATCTCCAATTTTACGAAGAGCTCCGTCTGAAGCGGCGTCGCCCGAAATCAGCGGCACAGCGGCAATTTCAGGATGTTGCGTGGGGCAAGGCAGAACCAAAGACAGAGCATGAGCACGCCTACGTCGCCTATCTGAAGGAACACGGAATCGGTGCATTCGCCTCGCACAAGGATAAGCCGCATATCGACGACGTGATGCGCGATCATCCCATTGGCCATCGCCCCGTCGATGGCACGGTCGGACAGAAGTGGGACAACGCATGGCGAGGTCACCGCGGCGACAAGGAATTCTGGTAGGTCATAAGGCGCGGAAGTGGGAAATTGATGGGGCGCATGCTTGTGAGCGTGCCGAGAGTGTAGCGGTTAGCGGCGCGCGGGGTGACGAGACCAGGGTACGGATGCATTATCGGGACACGAGTTCACGGTATGCCCATCACGGTCAATACTGGTAGTAGACCTCGCCCGGCGCCATCTCGCCAAGCTGCTCACAGGCGAACTCATCACCTTCTTCGCAAGCGGTAGCTAGGACGTCACGGTGCACTGTACCGCCATGGCCGGTTTCCTCTTCGGCACTTGGCATCGAATGCGGATCATCGGTGTCTAATGGAGACGCCAGGACCTCCGCAGCCTTCGAATTGCTTTCGCTCGACCGCAGTGCTGGGAACTGAATGCCCACCAGCTTCCAGCTGAACCACTCCCGCTCGAAGACGAAGCTCCCACCTTCCTTGGTGACCAGCTTGAAGCTGCCGAAACCTGACCGATCAATCGTCCCTTCGCTCGCAAGGTTGCCGAACATGTCGTCAGAACCGTTGCCGGGCTGCTCCGACGCACGACGCTCGAACGCGACCCTGATGGCGGTTGGCGTTACGAGGCGATCGATGAGCGGATCTGCTATCGCGGCACCCGCGGCTATGCCCATCTGCTCCAACGGGTTATCGCTCTCGGCGGCATGGATTGCGGCCTGCGCCGCGAGTTCCTCGCGCAGGGACGCACGCAGCTTGTCGAAATCGATGTAGGCCGAAAACGCCTCGTGATCTCGCTGTTCGAGTGCCGTCTTCATCCCATTGAGGGCGACCAGCGGGGACGCGAAATACATGTAGGCTGCAAAGCCCGCGACTATGATTGCCGCGAGCCCGATGATCGACGACTTCCCGAACCTCATTCGCTCGCCTCTCTCTTCATGCCACAAAAGCTCAGTGAGCCGCCCCATAGAGCCAACTCACCAAGAAACGGTTGCACAACTCCCGCGAAGCCTTGCGAGGCCGCTACTGCCTCACAGCTGTCCACACAAAATAGGCGCAATATTAGTGCTTTGGAAGGCCTTCGCTGATAGGGGCCGCCGCGCTCAATCCTGAGCGGAAAAAGGACATATCATGAAGTTCGTAACTCTCGCGGGAGCGGTCGCAGCTGTCTCCCTCGCCGGCCCTGCCCTGGCGCAAGACGACAGCACCGCAGGTGGAAAGTTCATCGCAGGGGCCATCGTAGGCCTCGATAGCGTCGAGACAGAATTCGATGGGATCTCCGAAAGTGAAGAGGACGTCGTGCTGGGTCTGACCGTCGGCTACGACTACGAAACCACCAGCGGGATCGTCTTCGGCATCGAGGCTGAATATACCGATTCAAGCGTGGGCGTGTCGGCCACTGATTTCGACGTGCCCGGCGACCGCGTCTCGGTGAACGCCGGCCGCGACCTCTATGTCGGTGGCCGTCTCGGCTTTCGCCCGGGCCGCAACGGCATCCTGTATGTGAAGGCCGGCTACACGGACGCCTCGATCGAGGGCGAATATGACGACGGCACCGGCGAAATCTCCGATGAGGTCTCGTTCGGCGGCGTTCGTCTGGGCGCCGGCGGCGAGATCGACCTTTCGAGCAACTATGCCATCCGTCTCGAATATCGTTACTCGGACTACGGCAACCTCGAGCTGTTCGGAACGGACACCGGGATCGGCGTGAGCCGCAACCAGGGCATCATCACGCTGCTCGGCAAGTTCTGACGTATCGGCGGGGCGGTGCTTCAATGCCGCCCCTCCAAACGGACGCCGGTGCCAGGCGAAACGTGTCACACAACACGGCGCGTTCGGGGTGCCCTTCAGCTGCAATCATGCTAAAGGCTGCACCCCACGCTGGTGACGTTCGGAGTTCTGCATGGCCGTCGAGGAGACAATGGCTTCCCCTGTGATCATGGCCCCCCAACCCACCGGACGGCGGCTTGTCATGTTCGAGAAAGACGGCGGAGCCAAGGAAGCCTTCAAGCTGCTGAACGGCATTCTCGACGTTCCTCCCTTCATTGCTCCCGAGTATGGCTCACTCGTCGACACCATGGCGGCGGCGGCCGAACACGATGCGACCATCATCCTTCCCCGGTTCTCCGTGGCCGCGATTAGCGGCGGGCCAGAGGCATCGGTGTCGATCGCACAGATGCTGCAAGCCGAGGGACTGGTAGTTGACAGCCGCCCGGAGTTCTGGATGTTCGCGCTCGGCGATCCGCCGTGGGCCGACGATACAGACCGCACATGGGGCTTGGCTGCCACAGGTGCCGATCAGAGCGCCTTTACCGGCGCGGGCATCAGACTGGCTGTTCTCGATACCGGCATCGACCTTGCCCACCCCGACTTCGCCTCGCGGGCAATCACCCATGCGAGCTTCGTACCCGGCGAGCCCGTTGACGATATTCAAGGGCACGGCACGCACTGCGCTGGCACGGCCGCAGCTGGCCCGCCGCAGGCCGTCAATGTGCCCCGCTACGGCGTCGCTCCCGGTGCCGAGCTTTTCGTGGCCAAGGTTCTGAACAATCGCGGCGCGGGCCGCGAGCTCGACATCATTGCTGGAATCGAGTGGGCGCTCGACAACGGCTGCGACATCATCTCGATGTCGCTCGGCCGCGCCACAGGCCCGCAGGAGCCATTCGATCCGCTCTACGAGGATATCGCATCGCAGGCTCTTGACGCGGGCTGTCTGATCGTCGCCGCGGCCGGCAACGACAGTGACCGCCGCTACCGCTATGTTGCCCCCGTCAGCTCGCCCGCCAATGCGCCATCGATCATGGCGGTCGCGGCCATCGAGGCGGACGGACGGGTCGCGCCCTATTCGAATGGTGGCGTGGGCACCGGCCGTATTGATGTGGCAGCACCTGGCTCAGGTGTCTTCTCGTCGGTTCCGCGCCCCCAGCTCTACCGAATCCTCAGCGGAACAAGCATGGCCTGTCCGCACGTGGCGGGGCTCGCTGCGCTCTGGGCCGAATCCAACCCGGCGCTCAGGGGACAGCGGCTCTGGGATCAGCTTGTCGCAGCGGCTGAACCGCTCGAAGGGCAAAGCACCATCGACATCGGGAAGGGCTTGGTTAAGGCTCCTTGATGCATTATCTCTCAGGCTATGACGAAATCGGCAACACAACGGGTGAACAAGCCTGATGAGCTCACCAGCTTCATCGTGACCGTGAACGACCGCGAAGCGATCGGCAGCGTCGCGCTCAAGCTTGAGGCGCTCGGCATCGATGTCGAGCGTGTGATGAAACGGACCGGCGTTCTTGGTGGACGCGGGCCTATCAGGCTTCTTCCCAAGATCACCGCCCTGCCCGGCGTAAAGCATGCGCGCGAGGAGCAGGGGTTTCAGCTGCCGCCGCTTCATGGTTCCATCCCGCAGTGAGGGTTGCGCTGAAGGGAAGATGGAACAAGTGTAGAACGCTTGGTGGGAACTCGCTGTCGTGATATGATGCCTGTGAAAGGCACGAATTATGTCACTTCACGATTTCTCAACGCCGCGGAATCCCCTTGGGCAATCGGACAGTCCCTACACACCCGGGACACCGTCCGGTGAAACGCTTCGTTGGTATGAGTTCCGGAAGAGTGAGCCTCTGATCGAAACGCCTTCCAAGCCTTACACAGGTAAAATCCCTGTTGTACGCATCGCAACGACATTCATCCTTGGGATGTGGGCCGCGATCATCCTGGGTTTCCTGCTTTAGGCTTGGAAATTAACGAGCGTACGAGGTCCAAATCGCGGTCACTTCCTGGTCGGAAATGAAATGTGCAGGTGATTGTCATGCCCTTCGTATTTCTGGGTTAGCCCTTCCTTTACCAGCACAGGATCGTTGAAAAGCACCGTTGTGCCCGGGTTACGTTCCTTCATGAACTCGATGTAATTGCGC
Source organism: Erythrobacter colymbi (assembly GCF_002155685.1). Taxonomy (GTDB): domain Bacteria; phylum Pseudomonadota; class Alphaproteobacteria; order Sphingomonadales; family Sphingomonadaceae; genus Erythrobacter; species Erythrobacter colymbi. The sequence continues at coordinate 11,160 of NZ_MUYK01000020.1, read as the reverse complement.
GTTTGCTCACGGTCATAAGCACGACTCTGCCAGGTGACAGGGGCATTCCCACCATCTCGGCGGAACGGACGAATGTCGACCTGCCTGCCTTGCTCGTGGGTGTCATGGCCAGCGATGTCGCCACCTCCGGGCTTGCTGACATCACCGATGTTCACCGGCGAACCCCCGCGCCTTGCCCACTCGGCCGACGAAGAGCGCAGCTCACTGATCACGGTCTCGGTCCCGTATTGCTTTCCGGGTGCGGAATAGGTTCGAAAACCTTCCCCGGAGCGGGGCAACGCAGAATTGACGGGCCCGCCTCCGGCGGCCCCTCCCCCACCAATGCCGATCAGCTCTCCGGCTTGTTCCGCTTTACCTGAAATCCAACCCTTCGCATCGTCGAGATAGTTCTCAGCACCCTTGATCACCGGAGAGACAAGTGAGGTGCCGATGGACTCGTGATTGCGCTCATCGACACGATCTCCGAGAGCGCCAGCACGGCTTTCAGCGCCGCTGACCTTGCTGCCTAACGAAAGCCCCTCTGAAGTCAGGCGGAAGGACCCCTCGTCAATTCTCTCCGCAGCTTCCTCTCTGACCGAAGCATCTCCTGAATTTGCTCGCACGCTGACGTTCGGACCACGCGCTGAGATCGCAGCGATGTTTGCCTCACCGAACGCTTGCACACCCTCTGCCGAAGTGATTGACGGCCGGTCGCCGGTGGGGCTTCCCAATTCCGGGAATGACACACCGAGTTCCTGGCGCACCTGATCGACCTTGTCGTCCATGAATTGCTTCAACAGGATCTGCTTGACCTGCTCCTGTTCGGGTGTCGTCGCGACAAGCCGAGGCTGCCAACCCGTCGATGCAAGCACGCTGTTCTCCGGCTGACGAAGGGCTTGCTGTGCATAGGTCACAAACTCCTGCGTTTCATCCTGGCTCAGCGAATAGCCGCGCGATGCGGCCTCGCTGAAGTCCTGGCTGTGCCGCTCGTAGGCTTCCTGAGTACGCGCGGCTTCGTTCGAATAGTTCCGTGTGTCGGCCAGGCTCGCCGAATAACGATCAGAAAGGGATTTGACCTCGCTATCAGAGGTAGAGCTCGTAGCGCGCGTGAAGTCCTCTCGCGCCTGCCTCGCCTGTGTCGAATTCGACTCCTTGTAGGCATAGTCTGCAACCCGGGAGAGCGCCTGGTCTGCCGTCAGCGTTTCCCCGGTCTCATGCTTATGCTGCGCCGCAATTCGAAGACCAAGACTGGCGGCAGCATCAGCTCCGATCGAAGCGACGATGCCGTCCGTGCTACCAGCACCGATTTTCCCATTCACTCCAGCTGTACCGCCGCCCTCCCCAGTCAGGAAAAAAGACCTTGAGATACTCTGAGACTCGCTTTCGCTAAGTCCAAATCTCTCTTGGAGCGTATTGGACAGCGAACGAACCTGGTCGTTGAATTTCGACACACTCGAATTGAAAGCCGAGCCATTTTCATTCGAGGATGACGCACTGCGGGTCGCGCTTTCAACCAACTCAGAACCGGTAGACACCGTCGCGCTGCGAGATTCGGCTGCAGCCTGCCGCAAGCTCTCTGCCTTATTGAAGCCTTGAGACAGTGCTTCCCGGAAATCTGATGCGAAGCCTTCGCTGCGCACCGGCTTGTAGGCCAAGGAGGAGATGGCCTGTCGGGTGTCGAAAGCATTGGCACCATTGGCGAAGCCGGTTTCGATCCCGCCATCGGAATGGGTGAACGACGTCTTCCCGAATCCGGAGCCGTAGCTGAAGGTGTCATCGTGCTTGTTGAGGCTGCTGTTGTTGGCCGTGAGATTCTGAAACGACGTGTTGCCGAGGGCATAGTTGCCCAGCGTACGCTCTGCGGCGGCCGCCTGCCCCGCCGCTTGGGCGGGGCCAAGCAGCGACGTGGCCTGCCCGGCAATTGCCATCGCACCGCGCGCCATGCCGGCCGCGATGAACGGCACACTCATCATCATGAACCCGGCGATGGTCGCGATATCATTGTTCACATTGGTGATGCCATTGCTGACCAGCAGCGTCGGCCCGGTGGGTGCGACAGCAGCATAGGCACTGGCGGCCCTGTTCATCACGAACATGTGAAGGACCACATACAGCGGTCCCCAGCTAGCAAGGTAGAAGAACCCCATCCCGTAGCCGCGAAGCGTCGTGATGCCAGTTCGCGGAAAGAGGAAGAGCGGGAAGATCACCGGGAACATGGCATAGAAGACGACGTGCAGGACGATGCCGAGCAGCGGCACCCAGGTCATCGCCTGCTGTGCGATCGAGGTGTAGGTGTTGCGCGCCTGTGCATCAGCGCGCTGCGCTGCATAGGCGTCCCAGCCCGCGTCCGAGAAGCTCTCACGGGCCGCCATGAAGGCATCCATGACCGAGACCTGCTGGAGATAGGCATAGGGGTCGGTGGCGGTCCCGTGCATGGTGCCCGCCACGATGCCAAGGTCGTTCCTCAGGCGCTGCGCGGCGATAGTGTCGAGCAAGTCGGGATAGGCGCCCTTGGCGAACAGCGGCAGATCGGCATCGATTTCCGCGGTCCATTGCGCGTCAAGCGTTGAATAGGCGGTGTTGCAGCGAACGATGGACGAGGTCACGCCGGTACCACTGCGGGTCAAAAATTTCTGGGCCCGCGCCGGACTGCCGGGCCCGATATCCCGCCACAGGTTGTTGCTGTTCGTCAGCGTCTCCATCGGAGTAAAGCCAAGGAGCACGTCATAGAACACGCATTGCTTGAAGTGCTCGTCGAGATTGGCGCGGAAGACGGGATCGGTGATCTGGAAGGTCTGCGCCTTCTCGAGCAGCCGCGCACCATAGATGATGCCATTGTTAGTCATCTTGAGCGCATCGGGCATGACAAACACGGTCTCGGCCGTGCGGGTCATCCAGTCGCCGAACTGGCTGGTGAAGGATGCCATAACCCCTAACCCCAAGGGGACGTTGGCGACCGTGGCAGGCGCAAGACCGGGATCGATCCGATCGGTGACCTTGATCGTCACCGTGGGCACGAGCAGCATCATGTAGATGGCGGTCGCCTGCAGAAACCAGTTCATCCAGGCGCGCCAGTCGAAATTGAAGGCGAGCACCAGAAGCGAGTAGATCAGGCCCATCACGAAGACGACCTGAAGCATGGAGCGGAAGCCCCCTCCCCCTGACCATGCCGCGACGGCATTGAGGACATTGACGATGTACTCGCCGCCGCCGACCGTAAAGACCTCGAGCATCGACCTACCCTTCCCTCAAACCCGCCGATGCGGGGCCCTACCTGATCCCTTGAGCCGAAAGACCACGACCGAACCTGAGCGACGCTGAGATCTGCGGGCTCATGGTGTTCTTGAGCGATGCCTCGAGGAACTGCGTGCGCTGGATAATCTGATAGGTATCGCCGAGCTTGCCCGACATCTCGGCGCGCTTGGCATTCAGATTGATGCGGACATCCTGCACCTGCCTGCGCCAGTCATCGAAGTTCTTCTGCTCGGGAGCATCGAACCCGATCTGCGAACGCGCGACGTCATCGAGCATGCGGTCGATGTTCCCGAGAAGCACTTCGACGGCGACAATCTCGGCAAGGGAGTCAAGTTCGCCCGCACCCAGACCGAACTGTGACGCGGAATTGACGACGAGAATCTTGTAGAGAGGGATCGACGTCATCCCGAGGAGGTTGACCTCGTCGTTCGACAAGCTCGAATTGATGCGGATATCCTGGGCGATGCTTTCCATCATCGCCTTGACCCGCGCCTTGTAGGCAGAGTTCGGGCTGATGCTGAGCGGCCTCGGCTGCGGGTCGAGACATTCATCGGCCCCGCGCGAACCGTTGCAGCGGTAGATCTGTGCTGGTGCGACCGAGGTTCCGTCGAGCAGGGCAGTATAGGTGTCCCAGCTCGCCGGAGCGATGAAGCGGAACCGCCCGTCAGTGCTGTCAGTCTCGGGCTTGATGTAGATCACCGTCCCGACCATCGTCATCAGCCACTCGGCGTAGTCCTCGTCGGGCCTAGTGGCCGAGTTGCTCATCAGCGCGTTCCAGGTGTAATTCTTGCTTTTGGCGAGCGCGGCCTGCGGGTCGGTGCTGCCGTTGATGGCCGAATTACGCGCGCCTTGGTTCTGGCATTCGTGTCGAGCCTTCGCCTCATCCGAGAACAAACCCGAGCTGCGCCCAAGATTTTGGCAGATCGTCTGGCTTGCGCCGTCCATCTTCGGCCAGATCGCGCCGACTGCCTCTTGCGCAAACTGGCACGAGTTCATGTTGAACTCGTTCATCTGCTGGATCTTGTGGCTCATGTCCTTCATCACACCGCCGATCTGCGCGGAGATGGAATCGATCGCGAGCTGGAAGGCGAAGCCGATCGCATTGTTGGCGGTCGCCTTCAGGGTCGCGACGATCTCATCGGTGTTGATGAAGCTGAAGGAACCGCCGAACAGGTCGATCCCGCCGCAGCCCCCGCTAGCACGCGGCAGCTGCAGGTTGACCGGGTTGATCTGTTTGGTCGGGAACCGCGTCCACAGACTGCCACCGGAATAGTAGCCTGCCGCCTGCCCGTCGAAGGCAGACGGGCCGGTGACATTGGCAGCCGCTCCGGACGAGTTGAAATAGGAGTTCATCTCCCCCTCGACGCTGGCCATCGCTGGCGACGCCGCGAGGCCCACGGCAGCAAGGCAGGTGAGCGAGCTCCCGGTGATGCGAAAGCCGCGGGCCCAGAAGGATTGGCGAGATTTGCTCATCAGAAGTCACTCCCCGGCTCGGTGTTGGTGAGGGTGAAAATGCGGTCCATGACATCGTCGGCCGCCATCACGCCGTAGCCGATCGGCATGGGCTGCTTGGTCACGGTGTCGAACAGTACCAGCGCAGGCACCTGCTTGCCGGCCATGCCCATTGCCTGGAACTGGCCCGTGTCGATCAGGTAGTTGGGAAAGGCAGCATTGGGGCCACCGTCGATCGAAACCGCCATGACGGTCATGCCAAAGCGGTCAGAGACGCCCCTGATGATCGGAGAGAACACCTCGCAGGCGGCGCAGCCCGAGGAGTAGAAATAGAAAACCCCGTAGCGCTGGCTGATGGCGGCGAGCGCGGCATCGCGCTGGGCGGTGCGCTGGGTAGTCCAGGTCTTCTTGCCGAGTGCGTTGATCGGGCGCTGAAGCGTGTAATCGAGCTCGGGGTTCTGCCAGATAGCGCGGCGCCAAACGTCGGCAAAATCGGAAGCGCGGTCGAGCTGCTCGCGCTGGTAGGAAATATAGGCCTGCACGTTCTGCGTGGTCGGCTCGAGGATCGCCCTCGCCTTCAGCTCCTCCAGCTTTTCGCTGATCGCCTTGAGGCGTACTGCGGCCGGAATGCTGGACTGAGCCTGGGCGGCGGTCTCAGGATCGGGTTTGGGCTTTTCGCAGTAGAACCACTGTCCGAGGTTGCGTTCGCGGCAATAGAAGTCATCACCCTGCTGAACCCGGATAAGGCCATCATCGCCCTCCTCGCTCTGCTGCGCTGCCGCAATGTTCGGCGCGAGCGCCGCACTCAACATGGCTGCGCTCAGCACAGCACCCCATATCCGCGTCATTGCCTCACTCCTTGCTGCTGTCGTCCGAGGCCTCGTGCCCCTTGCCCTTCCCTTTGCGCTTTGGCGGGTTGGGCTTCACAGCACCGGCATCCGCCTCGACCGATTTGAAACGCGCTTCGCGCGCTTCCTTGCGCGCCGCCACGCGGATATCCTCGCGCTGCGCGTCCGTGAGGTTCGGCTTGCCCTCGCGCTTTCGCCGCGCCTCCTCGGCGGCGACTGCCTCGTCCTCCACCGATTTCTTCATGATGTGCGCCAGAAGCGGCGGATCGGCCTTCTTCAACGCGCGGCCAAATTCGCTGCCCACGATTCGGATGAGGGCCGTGAACGAAAGCGCCACCGGCTCGGCCGAAGCGCGCCGCGTGCGAAGCGATCCGTCCTCGAGCGTCGTCAAATACCCCTGATGTTCGAGACGTCGGAGCGCCGGGCGAACATCGCCGAGCGAAATAGCGTAGCCGAACCAATCCGATAAGGTCGGGAGCAGCGAGGGTGCCGGCTGCGGGCCAAGCCGCATCAAGGCGATCATGATCGCAAACTCGACCACGCTGAGGTCGGGCAATGCACGTCCGCTTGAGAGCGGTGTTATCGTTTCCATTAATTTGGTCCATGCTGCTGCAAGTAGTCCTCTATGCGTTGCTGGATTTGCTGTGACGTGTCCAATTCATCAGGGAGCTTGGCAGCGTCGATAAAGTCGGCGTAGACCTCGGAGAAATCCATCACCGAGAGGTCGAGACGTGAGAACTCGTCGAGCGTGAACCCCTTGCAGGTCTCGCTTTTGGGCGCGCCCCAAGGCTTGTTGATCTGCTGGCGGCCCTGCTGCTGAAGGATGCGGCTCAGTTTGGATTCAAAGCAGCAATAGGCATCCCTACGCGTCGTACAGACCCCCAGCACACGGCTCGAGCAATAGGAGCCAACCCGGTGGCAGAGCCCCTTGTCGTCCTTCTTGTCGAGCTCACGTTCGGCCGCGTTGCACAGGAACGGCGTCAGCAGGGGCACGCCCTTGCCCGAACAGCAGTTCGACAGTCCGAAGACCTTCTTCGAACAGGTCTCGCGCGAACCCGCGAACAGCGTCAGATCCGCCTCATTGAACTCGGCATTGGCCTGTCCAAGGGTGTGGAGACCGACAAGCGCATCCTTGAATTCGGTCGAAGCCTCGCGCTCGATCGGCTCGCACTCGCCATCGATGCAATAGACATCGTCACCGCAGATGTACTGCGCCGGATCGTTGGTCCCGCCGCCCGGGATCGGGCAGCGATAGACCTTGGTGGTCAGCTGACAGGCACCGACCTGCGGATCGTCGAGGCATTCGTCACGCACGAACGTGCATTGCGGATTGCCGGCAATATCGCTGCAATCGGTCGCCTGCGTAGTGCCCGAACACTGATAGGTGCGCTCCCATTCCCAGCACGAGCGCGTCACGGCAAGGCCATTGATCGTGCGCGTCTCGGGCTGACCGGTGCACACCTCACCTGATTGGGTGCAGGTCAACCCTTCGGTCGCCGCCTGGCACTGGCCTTCATTGCGGGTCTCGCTCACGATCCGCGTGGTGTTCCGCAGGAAGCCGCCCGGAACGCCCGGAAGCTGCGCGGGACAGGCCCAGACCTCGCGATAAAGCGGTTCGCCGGGCTCTGCGCACCATGGGCGACCACCCGAAGGCGGATAGACCCATTGGAGGCAGGAAAACCCTACCCTCTCGCGGTCGATCAGCGTGCAGCCACCCGATTGCAGCGCGCCCTGCACGTTAGAGCAAACGCCCGCATGACCGGGCTGCGGCTCGTCCGAATAGCAGCTGTATTCCCAATGCTGCGAACCAGCAGTCTCGATCACCAGAGGAACACGGCAGGTGCGCGCCTCTTCGATCAGCTGCGCGCCCTCCTCGCAGGTCGCCTCGTAATACTCCGTGCCCGCCCCACTCGGCGGGAGCGGTGCGCATTGACCATTGCTCGCCCCAAGGCTTGATCCTGCCAGATAGGCATCTGGATCTTCGGCGACCGTCTGCGCACGCAGCAGGCCATCGGGATCGAGCGTGACGACAGTACGATCCGGATTGGTCACCAAGCGCCACGCATCATTACTGAGCGCGCCGCTCGCGCCTTGCGCAGTCAGCGCGTCCGGATCATCTGCAAGCGCTTCCATGGGGAGCGTCTGGCCCGTGTAGCCGGGAATAGTGCCCGTGAGATTGGTCGATGTCGCGATCTGACCGTTGGCTCCGCGCGCATCAGTGACGAAGGCCTTCCCGTCCGCCTTCGCGGCGTTGATGTCTCCCTTGGGGAAGACCAGAGGCCCGCCGGGGACATAGGGCGCCACAGGGACCGGCCCTCCCCCGCCGCCGCCAGCGGGCGGCGGATTGCCCGGTGATGGCGCGGGAGAGGGTGTAGGCGTGGGAGCGGGCGTGGGGGTTTGTGGCGGCTGCGGCACCACGGGCACAACCGGTGTGATCGGATCATCAGGCAGCGTCGGGATAATGGGTTCGAGGCGCTGTTGAGGTTGAGGCTGCTGTTGCGGCTGCGGGAAGTAGGTGTAGTCATCGAAATCGTAAAAGCCGCCGCCAGGCGCAGGCTGCGTTGCCTGCGCCAGAACCGGAGCAGGCAGCGCCATTGACAGGCAAGCGGCCCCGGCCAGGATCGAGGCAAGCGCCCGCATCACTTCGCGGCCCTGATGTTGCCGAGCGCAGTGCGCGCGACCAGCGCACCGGGTCCGTTGTCCTCTGCGAAGGTCTCGAGCGCATAGCGCACGGTGACGTTGCCACTGATGCTGTCAAAAGGCGGAGGCGTGGTGGTGCAGCTGAGGCCGTCGCAGGGGGTGAAGTCGCTGGACACAGCAACATAGGTCGGCACCGCCTGCACGCCAAATGCACGAAACAGCCGGGGATCGACGCCGATCGAGGCGAACTGATCGTCATTGCTGACGACCTTGCTCATGCCGGCGACGAACTGCTTGACCGAATTGTTGGGAAAGCCTCGAAACACCACGAAGCCACCGGCCGCCGAGGTCTGATCGATGATCGTCTTCAGCGATTCTTCTGGCATGGAGAGGCTCACAAAGACCATGAACTGCGGCGCGCTTCCGCGATTGTCCTTGAGGTTCCCGGAGGCAGCAGCAATCATCTCGTCGAAATCGACCGCGCCAGCTGGGCCCTTGGGCAGCGTCGCGGGATCGAGCCCCTGCACCTTCTGCCTGGCCGCGGCATCGAGCGCTTCGGCGTCGGGACGGTACTCTTCCACCCGCCGCGCGACCTCGGCCGAGAGGATAGCCGCATCCTCGCTCTGGGCTGCGGCACGGGCGCGGATCGCATCGAGGTCGAGGCCATCGACCGTCTGGGCGAGCGCCGCCCCTACGCCGGCGAAGCCGCCGATCAGCGCAAGGGTCATGAGAAGTTTGCGGTTCATCTCGTCCCCCTCACAGTAGAGTAAGACGCGGGCGCGGTGCGGTGTCTCCACCGCCCGTTTCCCACGCCTTCTCTCCGAACCGGACGTGCACCTTTCGTTGTGCATCCGGCTCTCCAGAAGTCATGGCGAATTCGGGTTTTCTCATCCATTTGAGTTCGAACCGGTGGACAGGTACGTAGCTCATCAAGAATTGCTCCGTACCTCCTTCAGCCCAGACCTTGGTACCCGGATGGGCAACACTCGGCCTGCGGCCCGATGCGATCCTCCTCCCCGGAACACGCTTGTGTTTGGCCCGAAGCCACAGCCAGAGGCGTTGCCGCACATGCCAGTCGAGACTGGCAAAGATGCGCTTGGCCCCCACGCAGTAGCGGTAGTAGGCGGACCACCCCCGGAGGTATGGATTGAGTTCCTGAAGCATGGCCGCGAGCGAACGCCGAAGCGTCTGCCGCCGGGCCATTTGATTTATCCGTATGCGGAAGCCGTTGATCGGCTCACGCGGGATTTCGATGCGGGCATGAAGCCCGAATCGCTTGTCCCACTTAAGCCGCACGCGGCATCCCAAGAACCGACAGCCCGTGGTTAGCGCAGTGATGCGCGTCTTTTCGGGCGAGAGCGTCAGACCCATCGCCTCGTGCAGGTAGGTCGCCAACGCCTGCTTTTCGGCAAGCGCGTCAGCTTCCGTTCCCGACACGAAGATCAGGAAGTCATCGGCATAGCGGACAGGGTAGAAGACCGTTCGACCGGCCTTCCGGTCCTTGTCGCGCTTGATCGCCGCGAGCCTGATCCCATCGGATTTCAGCTCCGGGCTTTCGGGGCGGCGGACCCAGTCCCGATACCGTTCCTCGATCACGCTCAGCGCAATGTTGGCCAGTAACGGGGAGAGCACGCCGCCTTGCGGCGTGCCGGTGTCGGTGGGGCTGTACGTGACATGCTCCAAGACCCCGGCCTTAAGGAACTGCACGATCAATCGGTTCACCTTGAGGTCCGCGACGCCGTGGCGCACGCGTTCCATCAGGGGGTGGTGGCCGATGTTGTCGAAGCAGGCCTCAATATCGCCTTCGATTACCCATTGGTACGGCGCATTGTGTCGGTAGCCATCTGCCGCAGGTTTCCCCCGCGACTGGATGGTCAAACGGATATGTTCGAGGCAGGCTTGGCTGCCGCGTCCGGGCCGGAACCCGTATGAGACAGGCCAGAACCGGGCCTCGAAGATCGGCTCCAGTACTTGTTTGACCGCGCACTGCACCACGCGATCCTTGACCGTAGGGATACCGAGGGGTCGGAACTTCCCCGGTTTGCCCGGCTTTGGGATCCACTTCCTTCGTGCAGGGGACGGACGATACTCGCCCGCCCGGAGCTCCTCGCGGAGCCCTTGAAGGAATTTGTCGACACCAATTCCAGCGGCAATTTTCTCTACGGTCGCCCCGTCGATCCCCGGAGTGCGTTTGCCGCGATTACCGGCAATCGTCCTCCAGGCCATGTACAAGTTGCGGGGATCGGTCACCCAATTCCACAAGTCGTAGTATGGTTCTTCGGGGTGCTCCCGACTCCACTGGTAGAGCTTTCTCTGAACGCCGAGGAGCCAAGCCTTTGGGGCTTGATTACCAGAGTCCACTGGTAGTTCCTCCGTCATGACAGCCCACCGACTTCCTGCCCGCCTTCGCCATGTGGACGGCTTTCCCGTCCTCGGACTACTACGCAGGCTCCGCCCCACCAGCGTCCATCCCCGGTCTCCGCGGATAGCCTGCTCCGAAGCAGGCGGACGATGATGGTTCCCGTGTTCCGACGATCAACCTTGGACCCGTAGGTGCGACGCTTAACCCCTTGCGGCTCGGGTCTGCGGGCAAGAAAGGACGACCCGCAAACGAATACTCTGCAAGCATTCACCAGAAGGCAGCATACCAAACCAACCGGTTCACACCGCGATCTCCCCACCCCGTCAGGTGATCGGGAGTTCAACTGTAAATAAAGAGGCTTCAGACACGTCATTCGCTTGTATCTCACCTTAGGCCCTGTGGTAGCCCGACCTGCGGCTGACGGGCCGCATTCGGTACATTTCAGGTCTCCTGCTTTGAGGCCGACCGCCGGAACGCGGCAAACCTTGGAGACCCCCTTCCGACCCGATTCCTTCCATCAGGTGGGGTGGCATCGCAGCCACCGGTCGATCGCCAGCAAGACGATCGAAAGGAATATGATATTGAATTACATACATATTTCCTTTCTGCGCCGTCACGGCGCTC
>NZ_MUYK01000002.1 GCF_002155685.1 Erythrobacter colymbi | reverse complement strand
CAGAGCTGTGCCGCAAGGAAGGCATCGCCCAGAGCCTGTATTACACTTGGTCGAAGGAGTTTATGGAAGCAGGTAAGCGCCGGTTGGCCGGTGATACCGCCCGTGCCGCGACCACTGGCGAGGTGCAGGATCTGCGCCGCGAAGCCCGCGCCCTGAAGGAATGCGTGGCCGACCTGACGCTGGAAAACCGTTTGCTCAAAAAAAGCATGATCGCGGATGGGGGCGACGAAGAATGAGGTATCCCGCATCCGAGAAGCTCGAGATCATCAGGATCGTCGAGCAGTCCCACCTGCCTGCCAAGCGAACGCTGGACCAACTCGGCATCGCCCGGCGGACGTTCTACCGCTGGTATGACCGCTACCTCGCAGGCGGCCCGGAGGCGTTGGCGGATCGGCCATCGGCTCCAGGCCGGGTGTGGAACCGGATCGCGCCCGAGGTGCAGGACCAGATCGTCGAAATGGCGCTGGAGCAGTCCGAGCTGTCACCGCGCGAACTGGCGGTGCGATTTACCGATGAGCGCCAATACTTTGTGTCCGAAGCTACGGTTTACCGCCTGCTCAAGGCCCACGATCTGATCACCAGCCCGGCATACGTCGTGGTGAAAGCGGCTGATGCGTTCCATACCAAGACGACCCGGCCGAACGAGATGTGGCAGACCGATTTTACCTACTTCAAGATCATCGGGTGGGGCTGGATGTATCTCTCCACCGTGCTCGACGACTTCTCGCGCTACATCATCGCCTGGAAGTTGTGCACCAACATGCGGGCCGAGGATGTGACCGACACGCTGGATGTAGCGTTGGTCGCATCCGGATGCGACAGCGCCACGGTGTTGCACAAGCCCCGGCTGCTCAGCGACAATGGTCCCAGCTACATCGCGGGCGAACTGGCTGAATACATCGAGGCCAACAAGATGAGCCACGTGCGCGGCGCCCCGATGCACCCCCAGACCCAGGGCAAGATCGAGCGCTGGCACCAGACCCTTAAAAACCGCATCCTGCTCGAGAACTACTTCCTGCCCGGCGACCTTGAGGCCCAGATCGAGACCTTCGTCGAGCACTACAACCACCGCCGATACCACGAGAGCCTAAACAACGTGACGCCCGCAGACGCCTACTTCGGCAGGGCACCAGCCATCATCAAACAACGCGAAAGGATCAAGCGACAGACCATTGAACATCGGCGCTTGCAACACCGTAAGCTCGCCGCCTAAAACCCAACAACAGACGAGGCCCGCACTCCGCTAATTTACGCCGCGACCTGTGCCAAATGTTCTGACGACGGACAGTTCTGAAAAATACTACATTCTATCAGAAGTTATATATAATAAAGTAAATAATATATTTTTCGATAATTGACCATTTCTAAACCATTTATAAAATATTCGATATCTTGCTACAATTTTCGTTTACCGCGTTCCTGTGATTGATCCGGTCTTGGCGACATTGTTACCCCTCGGGCCATCAAACCATCGCACGAGGAACAGGTAATGAAGAAAGCGCTTCTCTTGCTGCTGGCATCGGTGGCAACGCCAGCTGTCGCGCAGAGCTGCCCCGGTCAGTATTCCGATCTTTCGGCGCCGGTTGCGCTGCTCGACGGGCAAACGCCGGCCAATCCGGACGCGACCGACAACCAGCCCTACGAACTCGGGACGCTCGTGCAAGCCCAGACCGACGGGGTCATCACGCACCTGCGCTTCTTCCGGGCCACTTCGGAGCCGGGATCGCACATCGGTCGGGTCTGGTCGGCAGACACCGGGGAGGAACTCGCGCAGGTCGAGTTTTACCGTGAAAGTCCCGCCGGCTGGCAGATCGCGACCTTGCGCACCCCTGTAGTCCTGCGGGCAGGGCAGCGGGTGATCATTTCGGTCAACAGCAACGGCTACTTCCCGATCAGCCCTGGCGCCTTCGCACAGCCGATCACGCGAGGGGGCCTGATCGGTCTCAACGGTCTGTTCGGGCCGCAAGGGGCCGCGCCCTCCTCGAGCTACAACCAGTCGAGCTACTTCGTCGACGCCGTGTTCCGTGCCGGAACGGCCGCTGGCACCACGCAAGCGGGCGCTGGAAGCGAGCTATGCGTGACCAACCCGACCGGCGCCGTCGAATTGTCCAGCTTGTTCGCCGATCTGCAACCGGCCAATCCCGACGCGACCGACAACAAGCCCTATGAGCTCGGCACGGTCGTGACCCCTACCTCGGATGGGCAGGTCACCCAGGTCCGCTTCTACAAGGCCGCTTCTGAAACCGGCGCGCATATCGGACGCATCTGGTCGGCAACGACAGGGGCGCAGCTGGCCCAGGTCGCCTTCCAGAACGAGACGGCATCCGGATGGCAGGTGGCGACGCTCGATACCCCGCTCGAATTGCGGGCAGGCGACCGCATCGTCGTTTCAGTCAACAGCAACAGCCACTTCCCGATCAGCGTCGGCGGCCTGTCCGCGCCGCTGGCACGCGGCTATCTCGCAACGCCCAGCGACGGGGTGCCGAGCCTGTTCGGGCCTCCGGGCGCCTTACCCACCAACAGCTTCGAGAACTCGAACTATTTCGTGGACCTCGTCTACCGGGCTGAATCTACCCTGTTCGGCAACCGCGAGCCGACGCTCAGCAACGCTTCGGACAATGGCGCCAGTTACGAGCTCGGCCTGCGTTTCGTCCCCCAGCGCGACGGGATGATCACCGGCTTCCGCTACTGGAATTCGCCGAACGATACCGGCACGCACCGCGCGACCTTGTGGAGCAGCACGGGCGAGCAGTTGCTCACCACGGAATTCGCGGCCGAAACGGGCGAAGGGTGGAAGGCGCTGCGGCTCGCCACGCCTTTCGCAGTTACCGCGGGGCAGACCTACGTGCTCTCCGTCAACGCCAACGGGTTTTTCCCGATCACCTACAACGTCTTCAACAACGATCCGGTGACCTCGACCTGGCTTGCTGCACCCAACGACGGGCAGAACGGTCTTTATGGCGATGTCGGCCAGTTCCCGACCTCCACCTATGCGGCCAGCAATTACTTCCGTGACGTGATCTTCCGTCCGGGCAGCACGGCGACCCCGCCCGCGCCGATCAGCAATGCGGTCACGCCCACGCCGACGCTACCCCCCTCGGGCTCGACCGAGCCATGGGTGGTGCGCGGCTATCTCGGATGGATCCGCGACCTCGCCAGCCGTCCTTCGGCAGCCGACGTGCGCTGGCCGGATATCTCGATCGATGACGAATTGATCGCCGACTATGACCGGGCGGGTGACTTCCTCGTCAAGCACGGCGGAACGTCGATCCAGATCTGGGGGCTCGCAGCGGGCGGCACCGCCGGATCGCCCGGCTATGCGGTCGATGTCGAGAACACCGTCAGCCCGCAGCGCCGCGCGCAGCTGCGCCAGATCATCGACGGCCTCCATGCCAAGGGGCTCAAGGTCGTCGCGGGGATGGGCGGCATGTCGTGGGGCTTCGACCAGATCGTGCAGGCCAACCCGTCGATCCGGTGTTCCAACAGCCCCTATCTCGCCAACCCGCGGGTCGAACTGGCGTGGACCTACCAGAACCGGATCATCGACTATCTGATGAGCTTCGGGGTCGACGGCATCACCGTTCAACCGGCCGATCAGGGCGTCTGCGCCGAGGGCAATCCCAATGGGCAGAGCGAAGTCCAGTATCACGCTGCCATCGTCGAGCGTATCGGGGCCTATATCCGCAGCAGATACCCCAACGCGATCATCGGCAGCGCGAATTACGGCGCTGGCTTCGGCAATGGCTCTGACTTGCCCTACGTCCAGCAGTTCGCCCGCAATGTCGATTACATCGTCGATGTCAATGACACCGCCCTGCAGTCGGGCAGCGGATACCGCCAGCGCCTGACGGCTGCGATCGCGCCGACATTGCTCGGGCAGCAGGCCGATCCGGGGCCGATCGCGCCGGTCCATTTCGACCGCCTCTCGTGGTTCCTGCCGACCTTCCAGCGCACCATCAACAACCTGAAGCGGCTCTATGCCGACGGCGGGCGCGCGGCGGAGAACTTCATGCGCATGCTGGCGAACCCCGGCGACGAGGTAAGCGTGGCCATGATCCTGCAATACGAGCGCAATCCGGCGAGCGATCTCAACGCGAACCTGACGGCCTTCCTGCAAGAGACCTATGCCCCGGTCGACGCCGTGGCGCTCGAGGAGCTGCGGACACTCTTCGTCGATGCAGAGAACGCCTACTTCAACAACGCCTATTCGGAGAACTCGCTGGTCGAGGCCTATTACAACTTCTATGACCGCGGGCGGCCCTATCTGCGCGACAACATGTCGGCGCAGGGCCGGGCCAACTACCGGGCGGCGCTGGTCAGCCTGATTGCCCGGGCGCAGGCGCTTCAGGGCCGGGTGGGCAATTCGGCGAAGGTGGCGGACATCATCACCTGCATGCGTGCGGTGATCGCCCAAATCGACGAACTCCCGCGCTGAGTGCGGTGCATACTCCTGCGATGGGCCGCGGCCCTTCGCAGGAGATTTCATTCTGACAAGCAACGGCGCGGGCGGCACGGCTGCTCGCGCCTTTGCCGTTATGACGATAGCTGCAGATCGGGAGATCAGCCTGCCTGCGGCACCATGATCTCGGTAATGGCGCGCTTGCCGTCGCTGCGGCCGAGCTGGACGAAGATGTCGACCGCGCCGCGCACGTAATCGACGATGTCCTGCTTGTGCAGCTGGGTCCCGGATTGCAGCACTAGAAGCGCCAGTTGCTCGATCGCGCCGGCGGGGCTGTTGGCGTGGATGGTGCTCAGGGATCCGGGGTGGCCGGTGTTGATCGCCCGCAGGAAAGTGTAGGCCTCTACCCCACGCAACTCCCCGAGGATGATCCTGTCTGGCCGCATCCTGAGGGTTGCCTGAAGCAGGTCCTCCTGCGTCACCCGTGCCTCGCCCAGCTCGCCGCGCGTGGCGACGAGGCCGACCGCGTTGGCGTGGGCAAGTTGCAGCTCGGGGGTGTCCTCGATGATGAGTAGCCGCTCATCTGCGGGGATTTCTTTCATCAGCGCGTTGAGAAAGGTGGTCTTGCCGGTCGATGTGCCGCCTGAGACCATGATGGTCCGGCGCGCGCGGACGGCTTCGGCGAGATAGGCGTCGATCCCGTCGCCAGCAGGGGGCGGTGCGAGGCCGTCTCGCGATCCCTCGCCCACCCGCGCCTTCGCAAAGGCACCGCTTGCGGCATAATCCGCGAGCGTCAGGTCGGCGACGACATGCTTGCGGATGGCGATCGCCATCGTACCGCGCGTGGCGGGCGGGGCGACGATCTGGACGCGCGAACCGTCGGGCAGGCTCGCCGAGAGCAGCGGATGAGCGCGGCTGATCCCCTGATGGCTCACCGCCGCGATCTGGCGCGCGAGCCGCCAGAGCCTGGCTTCGGTGAGATCGGTGCACGCATGCCGCTCGATCCCGCCGCCGACGGTCTCGCACCACAATTCGCCCGGGCAGTTGATGTAGATGTCGGTCACATCGGTGCGCGACAGGATCGGCAGAAGCGGGCCGAGATAGGCGTCGAGATAGCGCGGCTCATCGACTGCGAAGTCGGAGGCGTCGCTCATTCGCGCGGCACCGTACCGCCGAAATCGAGGTCACGCGCCACGAAGATCGCGATCTCGGCCCCCTGTTTGACCTTGATCGTCGGGCTGGGATTGGCGTTGGGCAGCAGGGACTGGCCGACATTGGCAGCCTGGGCAGGGATGCCGACATAGACTGATCCCGAACGCGGCTGGGAGGCGAGGTTGACCCCTACCGTCAGCGCCGATTGCAGCACCGCATTGGCAAAGCGTTCGAAGAAATGCGTGTTCACCCGGCCCGCGACCCCGGCGCTGCCCAGCGCGTCGGCGGCTGGCGACCCGATCCGGATTGCCACGCCGTCGGGCCGGATGAGGCGCGTCCAGGTCACCAGCACCCGGCGCTGGCCCGGCGCAACGTCGGACTGATACTCCCCGATCAACCGGCTGCCGCGCGGGATCAGGATGCGGCTGCCGTCGAAACTGCGGGCATCGCGTGATACGATGGCACGGGCGAGACCGGGCTTGCTGCTGTCGATGGGCGTTTCGAGGACGGCGGCGATCAGGGTTCCCTGCGGCACTAGCGAACCGCGGTTGCGGATCAGGGTGGCGCGCACGGCGGTATCGTCACTCGCGCTGCCTGCGCTGCCAGCTGTCCCCGCAGCGCCCGGCTCGGCCGGGGTCAGATCGACGACCAGCGCTGGTTCGCTGCTGGCGGTCTGAACGCGCAGCGGCGGCGGAGCGACCGGCGGAACGGGAGGGAGAAAGGCGGGTGCCAAGGGGCGATAGACCGGCTGGGGCGCGTCCACCGGCCTGCCCGGGAGCCGGATGATCCGCTCGACGATTGTCGGCTCGGGCGACGGCGGTGCGGGCGGCAGGGCGAGGGGCGGGGCGGCGGCAAAGGCTCCGGCATCGGCCTCCGCCGGGCGCGTGGCACCGGGATCAAGGCGAGCCTCGCGACGGGCGTCGAGCATCCAGAACAGCAGCGCGCCCGAACAGGCCAAGCCAAACAGCGCGACGCCGATCGGCACGCCCTTGCGCGGCAGGGTCACAGCAGGACTGACGGTATCGAAGAGCGCGAGGCCCTCGCGCGGATCATCCGGAGACGCGGTCATTCACCCTCCTTCCTGCGCGCGACCGCCACCGCCTTGCCGAGCCGGAACACAAATCGCTCGGCGATGCCTTCGACGACATAGACCCCGTCGCGCACGATGCCGTTGACGATCTCTTCCTTGCCCCGGGCATTGACCTTGTAGACGGCAGGCATGGTCACGTCCGGCTCCCATACGATCGAGGTGAAGGTGCCGTCATCGGACATGGCCGAGGGCCACAGCGACTTCTCCCCTCCGAGGGCGTAGACCGTGATATTCGGCTCGACCACGACGTCGGGCGCGCGGTCGATCCCCGGATAGCGGAAGCTGACGGTGAACGGCAGATCGGGCTCGAGCCCGTCGGCCGGTACCAGGCGAAAATTGTAGCGCCGCACCTCGGTGATCACGGTCATGTTCGTGGTCACGCCGGGCTGCACCGGCTTGACGAACAGGTGATCGGCGCGGCGGTTGGGCATGGCCTGCCATGCGGCGCTGTTGCCGACCGCGACATTCTCGATCCGCTCGTCGGGGGAGAACTGGATCGTCACGGTATAGCCCGTAGCGACCCGCAGGGTGACGAGCTGGTCGGCGTCATAATCGACGGTCTGGATGTGCGGGTCACCGGGGCCCGGCCGCGGCAGGACATCGGCCGATGCCGAGACTGGCGCCAGCAGCAGGGCGACTATCAGCAAGCGCATCATGAGCCGCTCCCCGGCCCCTTGGTGCTGCCCGGCCCGGTGCTCGGGACCGGCCTGCCTGGCGCGGTCTTTGAGAGGACGCTGGCCGCCGGGCTCGCTACCGCCGGAGCGCGCGTTGCCGCCGGAGCTGGCACCAGCGCCTCGGCTTGCGCTTCGACCTCGGCCGATACGGCCTCTTGGTCGCGGCGATACTTCACCACCTGGAAGCCCAGCGGATTGATCAGCCGGTCCTCGATCGCCATCGGCGCGCCCGAATAGCGGTAGCGTATCACCGCGACATAAGCGGCGACCGGCCCGCCCGCCTGCTGCCCCTGGTCGATGCGCCGGGTTTCGAACCGGACCATCGCGACCCCCGGATCGGTCAGCGACACGCTGCGCACCGTGACGTTCACCGTGCTCGTGCGGGGGAGCCGGTTGAGCGGACTCTGCGGGTTGCTCGCCGGCATCAGCGCAAGGTAATCTCGCCGCGCGGAGTCGGCCGACCATAGCGCGACCTTGCGGTAATTGCCCTTGACGCCCGAAATCTCGAAGCCCTCGCGGGCGATGACATATTGCGCCAGCAGCGACTGGGTGAGCGCCTCGTCAGCCTGGATATTCCCGGCCTTGTCGCCCTCGATCGCCTGCACATAGCCCGTGTTGCGGTCGACCAGCAGGGTGTAGGGCACGACCGTTTTCAACGGGGCGAGCGCGAACAGCGCCAGCGCCTCGACCACCGCGACGCCGGTTGCGACGCCGGCCACGATCCACGCGACGCGCCGCGAGTTCCGAAGGCTCGCCTGCCGGTCATCGGCCCAGCGCGTGGCGCGCGCGTAGTAGGTGTCGGTTCCTTCGGTCATGTCCTATCCTGCTGCATCCCGGCGCTGAATGCTGGCAGCGCGGCGCGACCCGGCCGTGCGCCGATGGCTCTGGCCGAGGCGTTCGATGATCACCGGGCCGCTTGACGTCTGCACCGCATCCGCTGTCGCGGCAGGCCGGGCCCGCGTCGCCTGAGGGTTGCCGTCGGCCGTCTGTTCGCGCAGCAACTGGGCGTTGATCGCGTCGGCCAGCGCGACAGCGCGCGGGCGCTCGTCAGCCGCCGATGTGCCGCCTGCCGGTGCCGACGCGGTCTGGAGTTCGGAGGTCTCCCGGCGCCCCGAAGCTTCCGTGACCTGCCGCAGCGCGACAGCCACGGCGTCGGGAATGCGGAACCCTGCTGCAACCCTGGCCGCCGCCAGCACTGCCGCCAGCAGCACCAGCGCGAAGAGCCATGTGGTGACCAGCAACTGCCCCGGCATCGGACCCGCCTCGGCCGCATCGGGCCGGGCGGCGGCGGCAGCGAATGCAGCGATCTGCGGTTCGAGGATCGCGAGCTCGAGCGCGATTGTCGCGCCGGTTGCCAGCGTTCCGAGCATGGTTCCGGCTAGCGCCCGCACCCACCCTTCGAGCAACCCGCGCCACCCCGCGAATAGCAGGCATGCGACAAAGATCGGCCCGAGCGCCAGCATGATCCCGGCGATGATGCGGAAGGACAGTGTCGCCGCCAGCGTCGAGACGAGAAGCACGCCGCCCGCGCGGGACAGAGAGTTTTCAGCGCTGTCGTCGTTCTTGTTGCCGTGATCGGGCGCGGGCTGGAGCCCCGGGCCCTGCGCTGCGCCTGGCCCGGTCGGCGCCGCTACGGGACTCGTCGCGGCACCGGCGGGTGGCTTGGGCCGGGACAAGGTCTCCAGCCGATCCTGCGCGGTCTGGACGCGCGCGATCAGATCGGGTGCCTCGCCGCCCAGGCCTCCGGGCGCGAGAATGCGCCCCGCCAGGTCGGATGGCCCCTCGATCACGAGGTTGTAGACCAGCACCTGATAGGCCGGCCACTGGCTCGACAAAGCGATGACGAAGCCGATCTTGACCATCGCTAGCACCGCCTCGCGCAGGGTCAGCATATGGCCGAAGGCGAGCCGATAGCCGACAAGCGCGACGAAGATCACCAGCAGACCGGTGATGGTCAGCCCCGCCGCCGATCCGGTGCCGAGTGCGCGCCAGCCTTCCTCGCCGAGCGCCCGGGCGTGGCAGTCCACGAAACTGGTCAGGCCGGTGGCATAGGGGCCGAGCGGGTCGAAGGCGGGGCAGGCTGGCATCAGACCGCCTTCACCAGTTCGGGCATCCACGCCTCCGGATCATCGCCGGTCCGCTGCCGGATCTCGTCGAGCAGCCGAACGGTGCGTTCGCGACCCGACAGGATCGTCAGGATGTCGCCCTCGCCCGAGAGGTTGAGCCGCGCGACCACACTGTCGTTGCCGTGCTTGATCAGGAAGGCATGGGCGCTGTCGGGCAAGGCGCGCACCAGCTCGAATTCATGCGGTGTCAGCCCGAAGCCATCGATGTAATCTTCCGCCCGCGCCTTGGGATTGGCCATGAAGATCTGCGTCGCGGCCTGTTCGACGATGGTCGAGGCGATGCGGCTGGACAGGGCATCCTCGGCGCTTTGGGTGGCGAAGCCGACGATCCCGTTGCGCTTGCGGATGGTCTTTTCCCAGTCCTTGATGCGCTCGACGAACACGTCGTCGTCGAGCGCCTTCCACCCTTCGTCGATGACGATGATCGAGGGCGTCCCGTCGAGCCGCTCCTCGACCCGGTGGAACAGATACATCATCGCCGGCGTGCGCAGATCGGGCGTGTCGAGGATGCGCGTCATGTCGAAGCCGATGGTGGCCGCCGTCAGATCGATGCGATCCTCGCTGTTGTCGAACAGCCATGCGTGCGCCCCGTCGCCCCACCACGGGCGCAGCCGCGACCACAGGTCGCCCGGGTGCGGTCGGCTCTGTCCGCGGAAAAGGTCGACGAAATGCCGGAGGCGGCGGAAGGCGGGGTCGGCCTCGAAATTCGCGTCGACCGCGTCCTTGATCAGCGCCAGTTCCTCGGTCGATACTGCGACGCCGCCGGCGCTCGCGAGGCGGGTGACCCATGCGATCAGGAACTGCCGGTTGTCGGGGGTGTCGCCAAGCAACAGCGGATTGAGCCCCGCCCCGACCCCCGGTCGCAGCACATCGTAACGTCCGCCGATCGCCCTGATGAACAGCTCCGCCCCGCGATCCTTGTCGAAGAAGACGATGCGTGGATCGAACTTGCGGGACTGGGCGAGCAGGAAGTTGAGCACCACCGTCTTGCCCGATCCCGAGGGGCCGATCACGGTGAAATTGCCAAGATCGCCTTGGTGGAAGTTGAAATGGTATGGTCCCGCCGCGGTGGTTTCGAGCACGGTGACCGCCGGGCCCCAATGGTTGCCTGCCGCGCGTCCGATGGGGAAGTTGTGGCCGCTGGCGAGGCTTGCGAAGTTCCGGGTGGAGACCAGCGCACGGCGCGCGATATAGGGGAAATTGCCCGGGAACTGTGCCCAGAACGCAGGCTCCAGCCCCATCTCCTCGCGCACGGCGATGGCGCCGAGATCGGAGAGCGCGGCCTGCAATTCGGCAACGGCATCATTGACCGCCTCGGGCGCCGCGGCGCGCACCATAACCGTCATGTGGTGCTCGCCGAACGCCGCACGCCCGGCGGCCAGATCGTCCTTTGCGTTGGTGAGATCGTTGCGCAGGCTGATCGCTTCGTCGTCGGCCGCCCGCATCCGCCTGATCGCAAGGTTCATCCGCCCGAGCCCGCTCTGCCGGTCCACGAAGGCGAAGGATTGGCTCAGCACCATCTCGAAGGGCAGCCGCAAGAGATCGTCGAGCATCCCCGGCGTGGTGTGCCCCGGATAATCCTTGATCGAGACGATCGCGGCAAAATCGCGCGGGGTGGCACCGGCCGGACCAAGTTCCAGCATGTCCTGCCCGAAGGTCACCCTGCGATAGGGGAGATACTCGCCCACGTCCGCCTCGGGCAGGCGCACCGGTCGCAACTCGCCGTTGTAGAGCGACGAGAGGAACTCGAGCGGTTCGGAGCAGTGGCCGTGCGGGGTCTCGTAGGTGGAGAGGATCCGCGCGCTGTAGCTGCCGAGCGAGGCGAGCAGCTGTTCGCTGGCGGCATCGAGCGCGCGGCGCTCGGCGGCAAGGGCAGCGGCCCGTTCGCGCGCGCCGGACCCACGCTGCGCAAGATTGGCCAGCCTTTCGGCAAGGCCCGTGCGCCCCGGCAAAGGGCGGCGGACAATCGTGAGGAACAGCTCGTTGGTGTAGAGCGCCTTGGTCTCCAGCCGCCGGCGCCAGGCCTCGTCGAGCTCGCGCGAGAAGGGATCCGGAAACTGCGCATCCAGCAGCGGCTCCACCCGGCGGCGCACGACGTGGTGGTAGATTGCGAAGCGCGGCGATCCGATCGCCTGAAGCATCGCATCGCGCAGGGACTTGCGATAGTTGAGCTCGGCGGTGTCGGCGGTCTCGAATAGCAGACCGCCCAGGTGAAGCACCTGGCACAGCATCCCGTTGCGCAGCAGGACGGTGCGGTCGTCGATCTGCGCGGCATAGGGCAGCCGGCTGCCGGCCGTCTCCTCGCGCGCGAAGAACTGCGGATCCTGGCTCAGGCGCGGTACGAGTTGCATTGCCAGACAGCATGGTTGCGCACTCGCGGGCAGCGCGACACCTTCACGAACCACACGTCGAAGAAAGCCGGTTCCTTGAGGCACGCGAGATAGCCGATCGCGTGGATCATCAATGCGAACAGCAGCACCCACGGGCTTTTGAAGATGAGGAATAGCTCGGTCGACAGGACGCCGTTGATGACAAAAAAGCCGTAGGTGACGCCCGCGAACATTTGCGGGCGGGCGAGGGCCACGAACAGCTGATCTCGCTCCAGACTCTGCATCTTAACCGCCCAGCGAGGCTGCGGACTGGATGCCCCCGACGATGCTGGCCGCACCGAACAGGATGAAGCAGCCGATGATCACCGTCGCGCCGTAGCGCCAGTTCATCCTGCCGGTGAGCATCAGGAAGCCGACGCTGGCCACCGCCATCACGGCGACCACGGTGGCTACGGTTCCGAGCAGTGTCCCCTCGAGCCACTGCACCGCACCAAGGATCGGCCCGGAACCGGCCGGATCGGCAAATGACTGCGCATGTGCCGCGGAGGACGAACCCGACAGAACCGCCATAGCTGGCAGGTGCCGCAATCCTTGTCGCATCATGTCCCGCAAATCCTTCCAGTTCAATCTCGCGAGCCTGCCGTGCGCGAGGCCATCCTCGTTGCCAGCACTTCTGGGCGCGTATTTCGAAAAATCCTCGGGACGACCTTTAGTCAACGGACAGGCGTGCCCCGGGATCGAAAGGTCTAGGTGGTCCGCGTTGGTTAACGGCTTGGCAACCTATACTACAATGAGGAAAGAAAGTGTTCTGATTTTTCGGAGAAAAAGTATTTTCGTTACTTAAGTAACGTAATTCGCTCATCAAGAATGTCGCAAAAAATCACAAGCAAATCTTCGTTTGTATGTCGAATTTTCGAAAAACTATCGGATCTGCAGGAGGCAGGAAAACTCCGGAATAGTGAGGGTGGTTGGTTTGCAATGAGAGGAATTGGCGAGCCGCAGCGGTTCGATACCGGACTTCAAAGCATCGACTGCGTGGTCTACCGGCACGTGCCCGACAGCTTGTCGCTCGCGCCCCGCCATGGCGACATCACACTCTATCGCATTCTCGACTACGGCACCGCGCCGACCACGCAGGCGGATCGGCCTGCCGACGAGCACGATCTCCTGCTCCTGACCCGCGGGTCGGGTCAGCCGAACAGGGGAAAACTGGCAGGGACGCCGTTCTGCACCGCCGGCAATCGTGATCTGCGCGTGTCGTTTGTGCCGCAGGGCGCCGATGCCACTATCGAGTTCGGGACCAGCGCGAAGAGCATCAACGTCCTGTTCCCCAAGGGTTGTCTGGGGAGCCTGATCGGCGACCGCCTCCCGGGACCGACGGTACCGAGGGTGTTCGAGGACAACATTTTTCTGATCGGCCTCATCGGCGTGCTCGAGATCGAGCTGTTCCGGCCCGGTATCGTGGCGGACATGGTTCTCGAGCAGGCGATGCGCAGTATCGCGCTGATCCTCTCGAACATCGATCGCTACGGATTCAATCCGCAGTCAAACCGGATCACGATCGCCCCGGCTCGGCTCAAGCGGGTGCTCGACTTCATCGAAGAGCACTTGTCCCAGCCGCTGACGATCAGCATGCTGGCCGAGGTTGCCGGGCTTTCCATGTTCCATTTCTCGAGGGCCTTCAATCAGGCGACCGGGATGAGCCCTTACCGGTACGTCCGTGATCGGCGTCTCTATCTCGCCCAGCGACTTCTGATGGGTCACGATCATTCGCTGCGCGAAGTTGCCCTTGCCTGCGGCTTCCCGCGCCCCTCGCACTTCAGCAGCCTGTTTGCCCAAGCACGGGGCCTTGCTCCCAGCGAGTTTCGCAAGAGGTTTGCGCTCTAGGCAATGCGCGCCGGATCACGGTGCCGATGGTCATCGCGAGGCAAAGCCAGTTCCAAATTCTTGCGCAAAGCGATGTCTTAACCAATGCAGGAAAGGACCGGTTAAGCGTCGAATCATCACACTCTGCCCATCAAATGATAAAAAAATCATAGAGATAGGGGCAATTGAATGATCGGGACGCCAAAGCCATTTCGGCACTATTTCCTCCTCATGAGCGGGACAGCTCTGATTGCCGGATGCGGCGGGGGAGAGGAAAGCGGTCCGACCGTCGCCAACGCCAACGTCAATGCCGGTCCTGATGTGGCGATCGCCTTGCCAGACACCCGTACGGCACTCGCCGGCACCGCATCTGGCGGCACGATCCGCTGGAGCCAGGTGAGCGGTCCCTCGATCGTTGCGTTCCGCGATGCATCGAGCCCGGCAACCGCTGTCGCGATGGATAAGGCGGGTACCTATGTACTCCGGCTCAGCGTGACCGATGCGGCCGGCAAGACCATCGGATCGGACGATGTCTCCGTGACCGTCAATCCTAACCCCGTACAAATCGGCACCAACTCGACCCCGCTCGATCACCTCAAATCGTTCCCGCGCCCAGCGCTGAGGACTGGCAATACGATGTTGCCGCTCAGCCTGGCGAGCTGCGCGGTGTCATCCGACACGCGCGTTGAGCTGATGAAACACTGGGCCTATGGTGGACAGGTAAATGAAGGTACAAATTACGGTGAAGACAAAGTCTTTGCCGAGCTGCGAGCCAACCCCGGAAAGTATCCTTCGATTTATGACCAATCAAGTCTTTATGGTGTGTTCGATAATTATCAAGGGCAACGTCCCGACTATCCGACGCTCCCCCCGGAAACCTATATTCGCGATGCACAAGGGAACATAATTTTACGCGGCGGCCGCGTGACTGTCAGCCCTATCGCTCCTGACTCCGCTCTCGTCGCCGTAGGCAATTACATCGGCACCAATGCGCGCAGGCTTGAGCGCGATACTGGCCAGAAGTTTACGCTGATGAACAATGGCGGCGAAGCCGGATTCTGGATTCCCGGCGATAACGACGTGAAGGTTTTGTGGGGAATCGACCCACGCGTGACCGCCGCGATGCGCGCGGCTGGCTTCAATCCGGACAATTATGATGACTGGCACCGTTTCGCGAGCCGCCAGAAGGCGCGGCAGGAGCGGATTGTCAAGGAAACCGCCTATGCCAGTCTCCAGCTTGGCCGCCCGGTCGCCTACAGCTGGTATCAGGAAAGCTTCGGCGGCGAGCGAGGCCGCTGGTCGGGATGGAAAGGCTATAACTTCCTTTGGGACGAATTCATCGTCAACGGCAAGCCGGTCGTGTCCGATTATGCGTCACCCGAGATGTATTTCGCGCATGGAAACAAGGGCTGGACTGGATTTCTCGACTTCAACGTGCCGTGGGATGCACTAACCATCCAACTCCGCAACATCGGAGGGATGCGGACGCTGGGGCAAAGCCTCATCTATCCGTGGGTAAGCCAGGGATGGGAAGGAAGCGGCATTTCCGATGACGATACTTTCATCGGGGCAATGAAGGCGCTCTACACTGCGGGTGCGATAGGCGCGGTCTCAGGATACTTTGTCTGCGAGGGTGCACCCTTTCTGGCGATGGCCAAGAACAACCCAGTCGGCACGCAGGTGCCCGTCCAGATCCGGGGCATGGTCAACCTCGCCAAGGTCCATGCACTCTTTACCTTTCTCGAGCCCTTCCTGCGCAATGGCGATCTCCTGCCTGGGGACGGAAACCATCCCTACGACGGGTTCGACATCACCACACCGGCGATGGAGTTCAATCCAGTGGGTGAGGCAACACCACCTGCCGAATACTGGATCCCGCAGACTCGCCTCAATCGCACCGCGCGGGTGCTGGCGCGCAAGATGCGCAATGCCGATCGCTGGTTGGTCACGGCCTGGGCCAATACGGGGGAGGACCGCGATGTGAAGGTGACCATCGACCCCAAGCTCGGCCAGCTCACCCTGCGCGCACGCAAGGCCGGTTCGGTCTACATCGTCGAGCTTGAAGGCACGCAGGTAAAGCAGACGCTGGTGGACACCGACGGGATGAATCCCACGCGGAATCTGTTTCCGGACCAAGGGCCGTTATAGCTCCTTCGGGATTTGCCTAGGGACGGCTGTCAAACAAATGACGGCGCGCAGAATCCGCTTCTGTTCGAGCCGGCCTCAAGTGAATGACAGCAGATCACCTTTACCCCCTGTCGGCGGTGGTGTCGTCACGATGGGCGTTAGTGATCATTGCGATGCATGCATCGAGCGTGGCGAGCAAATCGCTGCGCTTGAAGCCGGCGCGTGCACGCAACGCCGCTGCGTAAATCGCATCATTGAAGATCGTGCCGAGAACCTGTGGAGGCAATGCTGATCGAAAATCCTCTTCTTCCATTGCCTTCCTGAAGCGAGCGGCAAACAGTTCGCCACTGCGCTCCATTGCAAGGCGCAGCTCCTCTCGAACATCCTGATCGGTCTTGGCTTCCACCACGGCGGTGGCAACCAGAAGGCAGCCGCGGGGATCGGAACCGCCGCCGACAAAATTGTCGATGGCACCGATCGCGGCCTGCTGTAGCGCGGTAGCAAGGTCGGAGTGGTTCAGACGCTCCTGCATCTTGGCAAAGCCCTCATCGTCATACTGGCGAAGTACGGCTAAGTAGAGCGCGAGCTTGTTGCCGAAGCCCGCATAGAGGCTGGGCTTGCTTATTCCCATAGCCTCGCAAAGCGCTTCGACAGATGTCGCGGAATAGCCAAGCTCCCAGAAGACCTTGCGTGCGGCCCCCAATGCCGTGTCGCGGTTGTACTCGCGCGGACGCCCCCGTGATCGTTTTTCTGCCATGCCTTTCCAAATCCCCTCGTGGCGCGAGAGTTTTTATACCGTTTGGCATAAAAATAAAGCCAGAGGGCGTCTACATTGCGGAAAGTCTGTGGCCGTCGGCAAATGCCCGCGGAACAGCGCAAGCGCGGTTTGGATCGGGTTCAAGCTTCAGATTGCGTCGCGTTGGTTATCTGCTCGATCTCGCCGAGGGTCGCAGCAAGGCGCGGGGCGGCAAAATCGAGAAACGCGCGGCGCTTCAGCGGTTGTACCCGCTGCGACTGGTGGACGAGGCTGACGGGGATCGGTTCACCCTCCCATTTGCGCAGGATCGTCCGCACCTCGCCGCGTGCCACCGCGCCTGCGGCCTGATAGGAAAGCAACCGTGCGATCCCGAGCCCGGCCGCCGCTCCTTCGATCACGGCCTCTGCCGTGTTGACCGACAGGCGGGGCCGGATCGGCACGGTCTGCGCCGATGGGCCCGTGCCTATGGTCCAGCTGCGATAGGTCTGTAGCCCCTCGAATGCGATGCAATCATGGTTGGCGAGATCCCGCGGCTCGGCGGGCATCCCTGCACGCGCAAGGTAGGCCGGGCTGGCGCACAGGACCCAGCGGATCTGGCCCGCTGTCCTGGCGATCAGATCGCTGTCGGGGAGCTTTCCGATCCGCACCGCGACATCGACATGCGCCTCGACCATGTCGATGACGGAGTCCGACAGGATCAGCCGGACGCTGACCTGCGGGTATGCGGCCAGAAACGCATGCACAATCGGTGCGACGTGGAGGCGGCCGAACAGGATCGGTGCGGTGACGACGAGTTCGCCCCGCGGTTCGCGATACTCGCCTGACGCCGCTCTCTCGGCCTCGCCAAGTTCCTCGATGATGCGCCGCGCGCTGACGACGAAGGCCTCTCCCGCTTCAGTCAGGATCAGCTTGCGGGCAGTGCGCACCAGCAACTGAGCGCCAAGATGCGCTTCAAGGTCCGAGACGCGGCGGCTGACCGTCGGCAGCGGTGTTCGCAGGCTACGCGAGGCGGCCGACAGGCTGCCGCCATCCACGGCGGCGAGCAGGGTGCGGATTGCTTCTAACCGGTCCAATTATGTTTCCATTTTCCGGAAGCCTACCTTCCGACTTTAGCGACTACTCCCGCAAATTGAAATATATCACTTTCGCCTTCGCCAGACGCCCACCTCAACCCCTGTCCGGCCAAAGGAACCCGTACGATGACTCGAATTGCCATCCCCGCCACCGTCGCCGATGCCCCCGAAGCATCGCGCCCGCTGCTCGATGCTGTCGCAAATCAGCTCGGCTCCGTCCCCAACCTGTTCCGCGCGGTTGCCGTCAGCCCGCAGGCGCTCGAAGGTCAGCTTGCGCTCGCCGGTGCGCTGGGCAAGGGCAGTCTGCCCGCTGCCACCCGCCAGCGCATCGCCCTCGCGGTCGCCGAGGTGAACGGGTGCGATTACTGCCTTTCGGCGCACACCTATCTCGCCCGCAATCTCACCAAGCTCGACGATGCCGAAATCACTGCCAACCGCAGCGGCGCTTCGAACGATCCCAAGGCCGATGCCGCCGTCCGCTTCGCCGCCACCGTGGCGCGCGAGCGCGGCCGCGTGAGTGATGCTGACTTCGCGGCGGTGAGGATCGCCGGATATTCGGACGCGCAGATCATCGAGATCGTCCAGCACGTGGCTCTCAACGTCTGGACCAACTTCTTCAACAACGCCTTCCAGACCGAGATCGACTTCCCGGTCGTGACCGCGCGCCGCGCGGCGTGACGCAAACCCAAGGACTTCGCCATGACCAAAATTCGCTTTTCGGCGGCCGCCACGTTTGCAGCAGCCGCGCTCTCTACACTGATGCCCCTGCATGCCGTTCCGGCAGCTGCGGCAGCTCCCGAACGGAACCATGCCATGACCCAGAATGCCTTCCCTGAAACCTACCACAGCGTGACCGTCAACGGCCGCCAGGTCTTCTACCGCGAGGCCGGCGACCCGGCCAAGCCGACGATCATCCTGCTTCACGGCTTCCCGACCTCAAGCTTCATGTTCCGCGGGCTCATCCCGCAGCTTGCAGACCGCTTCCACGTCATCGCCCCCGACTACATCGGGTTCGGCCAGTCGGACGCGCCCTCGGCCACCGAGTTCGCCTACACCTTCGACAACCTCACCGCGCACGTGACCGCTCTGATCGATCAGCTGGGGCTCAAGTCCTATGTTCTTTACATGCAGGATTTCGGCGGCCCGGTGGGTTTCCGCATCTTTGCCCAGCGCCCCGATGCGGTGAAGGGCTTCGTGATCCAGAACACCAACGCCTATATCGAGGGCGTGGGCGAGCCCGCCAAGCAGGTCTTCCTGCCGCTGTGGGAAAAGCGCACGCCCGAGAGCGAAGCCGGCGCGCGCACCTTGCTCGCCGCGGCAACCACGAAGTTCCAGTACACGGTCGGTGCCAAGAACGAGGCGGCGATCAGCCCCGACAACTGGACCCATGACCAGGCGCTGCTCGACCGCCCCGGTACCGATGCCTACGTCCTCGACCTGCTCGACGACTACAAGACGAACGTCGCGGCCTATGACAGCTGGCATGCCGCGTTCCGCAAGTATCAGCCCAAGACGCTGATCGTGTGGGGCAAGAACGATCCGTTCTTCACCCCTGCGGGCGCGGAAGCCTTCAAGCGCGACATCCCGCAAGCAAGGCTCGTGTGGCTCGATAGCGGCCACTTCGTCCTCGACGAGAACGCCGCAACCGTCGCTGCCGAAATCAAGGCAAGCTTCACCAACTGACCCTTCGGCGCTTGCCCGGGTGCCGTCTCCGGCCCCGGGCAAGCATCCCTGAAATCCATCACAGGAACGCCGCCATGGCCAAAACCTACCTGATCACCGGTGCGAGCGAAGGCATCGGCCTTGAAATCGCCCGTCAGGCCGCCACCCGCGGGCGTGCCGCGCAGGCTGGCACCATACTTGCCGAAAGCGACACGGCGTTGATCGTCGAGGAACAGGACCATGCACAGGTGGTTTACTTCCCGCCCTCCGATCTACGGCCGGGCGCGCTAGTGGCTGTGAGCGTGCCCGAGACCTTCTGCCCCTACAAGGGCATGGCACGCCACTGGGCAAGCGCCGCGGCGCCGGGCGTGCCCATCGCATGGAGCTATGATACGCCCTATGCCGAGGTCGCGGGCATCGCAAGTCATGTGGCCTTCTATCCGCACGCGGTTACAGTCGTTCCGTTGGGCGCTGCTGGGGAGATGATCGATGCCTGATCCCAACAGCGACATCGCCTTTACCCCTACCGTCAAGGCGATTCAGACCGAGCGCGGCTCGCGCGCTTCCTATGCCCGGATGGAGGAGCTGGGCGGTTTCCGAACCGCCATCGACGAACGGCTCATGGCTATGCTCGCCAAGGCGAACTCGGCCTATCTCGGCACCGCTACAGCCGAGGGCCAGCCCTATATCCAGCATCGCGGCGGCCCCCGCGGCTTCATCCGGGTGCTGGGTGAGCGCACGCTTGGCTTCGCGGACTATTCCGGCAATCGCCAGTACATTTCGACCGGGAACCTCGCCGACAATCCCAAGGCCTTCCTGTTCCTGATGGATTACGCCCGCAAGGCGCGCATCAAGGTCTGGGGCAGGGCGCGCTACAGCGACGATCCGGCGGTTTTCGCGCAGCTGATGCCCGATGGCTACAACGCCCGGCCCGAGGCTGCGCTGCTCTTCGACATCGAGGCCTGGGACATCAACTGCCCGCAGCACATCCCTCAAAAATTCGACGCCGACGAGGTTGTCGCAGCGCTCGCCGAGCGCGATGACGAGATCGCACGTCTCAAGGCCGACATCGCCCGACTGAAAGGAATTGAAACATGAGCCGCCCCCCGCTTCCGCCCTTCACCGACGCCACCGCTGCCGAGAAGGCGCGATTGGCCGAGGACGCGTGGAACAGCCGCGATCCGGCGCGCGTGGCGCTTGCCTACACGCCCAAGAGCCAGTGGCGCAACCGCGCCGAATTCATCACTGGTCGCGCTGAAATCGAGGCATTCCTGACCCGCAAATGGGCGCGCGAGCTCGACTACCGGCTGATCAAGGAGGTATGGGCGCACGCTGGAAACCGCATCGCGGTGCGCTTCGCCTACGAATATCGTGACGACAGCGGCAACTGGTTCCGCGCCTACGGCAACGAGAACTGGCAGTTCGATGCCGATGGGCTGATGGAACGCCGCATCGCCAGCATCAACGAACACCCAATCCCCGGTTCGGAGCGCAAGTTTCATTGGCCACTCGGTCGGCGTCCGGACGATCATCCAGGTTTGTGCGAGTTGAACCTTTGAACCGGACAAGCGCCCGTCAACTATCGGTACACGCGCGAGTTAACCTCGCTAAGCGGTCATCCATGCCGCATCGCTGCGCCACAAGGTGATCTTCTTCCGCGATCAGCACCTCTCGCCCGAAAGCCGTGGGCGCCTCGCCTGGCTGTTCGGCGAGCTCGAGACCCATCCGCTGCGTCCGAGCGCGCCCGGCTATCCACTCTGGATGTTCGTATTGCGGCTTTGCTGGCTCTTGGCTTGGGGATGCTGCTGGCTCAGGGATGAGGGGCCATTGCGCAAGGGTCGGCCGATCGACAGCGCCCTCTAGCCGCGGAAGGCCTCGCGGATGGCCTCGCTGCGCGAATTGACCTCGAGCTTGCGGTAGATCGCCTTGACGTGCGTGCCGACCGTGTGGGGCGAAATGCCGAGGACGCGCGCGGCTTCCTTGTAGCTTTTGCCTTCCGCAAAGGCGCGCAGCAGCTCGGTCTCGCGCTGCGTGAGGCGGTCGTCGGCCTCGCCTGCCGGAGCGGCCGGAGCAGCGGGCGCGGAGCCGCGCAACAGATCGAGCAGATAGACCGCCGCTGCTGGGCTCACCGGTGCACCGCCATCGAGCGTGATCGCGATGCCATCGAGGATCTGCTGCGGGGCGCTGTCCTTCAGAAGGTAGCCATCGGCTCCGGCGGACAGCGCCTTCACCACCGTCTCGCGGTCTCCGAAGGAACTGATGATCAGCACCCTCGCCGTGCAGCCCGCCTTGATCTCCGGCACCAGATCATAGCCGTTGCCGTCGGGTAGGCCGATATCCATCAGGAACAGGTCGGGCTGCAAGGCGATCAACCCGCGTCCCGTGGCGAGATCGGGGGCCATGGCGATCACGTCATAGCCTTCGGACATCGCCATGATCTGCATGAAGTAGCGTCGCACCGCGGGCTCATCCTCGATGATCGCGATGCGGACGGGGGCAGGGCCGGGAGCAGGTGGCGCGGAGTCGTTCATAGGGGGAGGGCTAACATCCGGGGCCCGCGCCGCCTATCCCATGACGGGCGGGCAGATATGGGATGCGCCGGTTCATTCCGCCGCCAATGCTGCGGGCTGGAGCAGGGCGAGCGTCACGCGCGTGCCCTTGCCGGGTTCCGATACCAGAGCATAGTCCGCCCCCACACCCCGCGCGCGGGCGCGCATGTTGGCAAGCCCGCGCCCTGCATCGGCTTCGCCCGCGCCGCCCTTGCCATCATCGGCAATCGCGACTTCTATCGCGCCATCGCTGCGTGCGGCGATCTCGACCGTGATCGCCGTGCCGCCCGAGTGCCTCAGCGCATTGGTCACCGCTTCCTGCATGATGCGGAACACCTGCAGGACATCGCGCGGGCCGAGGCTGGTCGGGGGCAGGCT
The DNA here is from genome assembly GCF_002155685.1 of Erythrobacter colymbi. Classification (GTDB taxonomy): domain Bacteria; phylum Pseudomonadota; class Alphaproteobacteria; order Sphingomonadales; family Sphingomonadaceae; genus Erythrobacter; species Erythrobacter colymbi. The sequence continues at coordinate 681,104 of NZ_MUYK01000002.1, read as the reverse complement.
TTCGGGCTGGCTCCAGCGGAACGCGAAACCCGCGCTCTCCACCCGCGGCTGGATCCGCGTGCGGAAGGTGGCGAGCGCGGCGTCGAGGCTTTCGCCGACCGAGTCCATCGAATCCACCATCAGGCGCATCTCGTCGATCACGCCTTGCAGGCCTTCTGCCACCTTGGGCGGATCGGCCTCGCCCAGCCGCGCGGTCAGCATCATCGTCATCAGCTGGCTGCCGAGCCCGTCATGCAGATCACGCATGATCCGCCTGCGTTCCTCGTCATGCGCCTGCGCGCGCACGAGAGCCTGTTCGCGCAGCGCCGCCTCGGCCAGTTCGGCCTCGCGCTGGGTTACCTTGGCCTGCAGCATGGCGTTGAGGGCGCCCTGCGACTGGAACAGCCGGAAATTGCGGGCGAGAAACGCAGCTGTCATCGCCAGCAGCAGGATCGCCGCGCTGTTGAGCAGGTTGCCGCTGCCCACAACCCCATCGGGATACCATTCGGAAATCGAATCGAAAACCAGCGCGGTTGCCATGACAGTAAGCAGCACGCTTTCGATGACCCGGTTCTCGGGCGCGGTGGCAAAGTGCCAGACCAGCCGCGCCATCACCAGCACCGCCGCGGCCATGAGATACCAGCCCCATATCTCGGCGGGCCGGTCGTAGCCCTCCGGCATGGCGACGGCGTAGATATGGAACGCGATCACCGCCACGGTCACCGCATAGACTGCGACCGCTCCGGGCTGAAGCCAGCGCAGCGGCCGCGCCGTCCAGCTGTCGACGAAACACGCGAGGGCGGTCGGCACGAACAAGTAGATCGCGAAAAACGCGAGCATCCGCCCCGCGCCGCTGAGCGGGGGGCTCGTCCACAAGGTGTAGATCATATAGGCGACAAAGCCGGCCGCGAGCGCGCTGAGCCAGGCGGAAAAGCGCCAGTCGTCCGAACGGAAGGTCATGATCGCCGCCAGCAGCCCGAGCATGCCCAGCACGGCGGCACACAGCGCATAGTATTCGTTCATGAAGAACAGGCGCTTGGCGCTGTAGGCTTCGAGCGCGTCATAATCGGCAATGATCGGGGGGTAGATGTCGGTGTAGGGAAACCCGTCGCGCACGGTGATGTAGTGCAGCTCGTTCATCCCGGGCCGCAGCACGCCCGCCGGGATGCGGGTGAGGAAGGTGCGCTGCCCGTCGAAGGTGACCGCGCCCGGTTCCACCGTCCCGCGCGCGAACAGGGTCGATCCGTTGACCGCGAGGCGGTAGTTGTCGACCTGCAGGGTGGATATGATGCCGAGCCCGTGGGCCGGCACGGTGTCGACCGCGAACTGCATCTTGACGCTGAAGATCGCGGGCTTGCAGCAATCGGTAAAGGGCAGTTCGACCGGCTTGTGGGGGGCTCTGGCAGCGGCCGCGAAGTCGGGCGTATCGAGCGGGGCGATCGCGGTGCTGGCGATGGCCAGCGGTGCCGGAGCGGCCGAACGGTCGGCACCGGTCAGGGGTTCGATCAGCAGCCAGTATGCCAGCTGCACCGCAATCAGCCCGGCCACGAAAACGGCAAGCTGCCGCCAATGCAGGCGCAGCCCGGTATGCTCTTCCCCGATCATGATTACCCCCTGTTATCCATGGCGATTGCCGCAATCCCGATGGTTTGGAAAGAGCCCCGCCGGCAATTTGCCACAGCGATTAGGCGCCATGGAATTGCCCATGTCCGGCGCCTCCGCATCCCATGATATGGGAGACACGGCGCGTGGGATGCCGCGCCGCGCGCCGCGCTCCTACTCCTGCTGCCACCGAATACCGGGCAACAGGAGGAAACCATGACCACCACCAACACCCGCAGCCGGCTGCTGATCGCCGGCACGTTGAGCCTTGCCAACCTCGCGCTGGTCGGCAGCCTGGCGCTGGCCGGCTTCGCCAGCCCGGCACAGGCGCAGGGCCAGAACCGCGAAGCCATCGTCAAGACCAGCAAGGCCGCCCCGTGCCCCTCGGGCTGGCGCACGCCCGATGGCGACACCAGCCGGTGCGAGCCGATGGGCACCATCGCGCCCAAGGTCTACGCCAAGAAGGAAAAGGAAACCTGCGCGGACGGCTACTACGAAGTCTACCGCGTGTGGTGTTCGACCAGGAAGCCCTGATCTGGCCCCGACCCGATTATTCGCGACCTTTCTGGAGTTTCGCACCATGAAGATGTTCACCACCCTTGCCGCCGGTGCGGCGATGGCGCTCACGGCCATTCCCTTTGCCAGCCCCGCGCTAGCGCAGGGAACGGTCGGGCCGATCACCCGCGTCGGCAGCGCCTGTCCGTCCGGCTACAGCCAGGGCAGTCCGGCTGCGCGCGCCACACCCAACCCCAATATCTGCTATCCCGGCAGCGATGCCCCGGCAGTCTATGTCAAGAATGGACCGTGCGCATCGGGCTATCGGTCGGACTTCGGCTATTGCACCGACAAGCCCGACGGCGCGGTCTACACCCCGCCCACCTATGGTTCGATCAAGAAGGCGAACCGGATGGATCGCTGTCCGGTCGGCTACTGGACTGACCAGAACGACATCACCTCCTGCGTCAGCCCCTATCAGGACAAGGCCCCTGCCTCGCGCCTGAAGAAGGGTACCGCCTGCGCGGCAGACGAGGTCGACGAATGGGGCGTCTACTGCACCTCGCGGCTCCACAAGCTGTCGCGCTCGGAGGCCGAGAACACCGCAGTGGCCGATGTGAACAACCTCTATGTCCTGTCCAATGGCGGCACCTCGCCGCAGGGCGCCGACTATGAGAACACCCCCGGGATCGTGGCCCTGTTCTCCGCAGCGAGCGCACCGCAGGCTAGCGGTCAAGCGTCTACCGCGGCCTCCGGCGATCAGGCTGCGGCCACCACCCAGACCGCGCAGTGCCCCACGGGCAACGGCTCGGCGACGGGCGCGGCGATCGGCGGTGCGGTCGGCGGCGAGGCCGGGGCGGCGCTGGGCGGAATGCTCGGCGGGCTCGGCAAGAAGAAGAAAAAGGCCGCCGGCTGCTGACAGCCGCGTCAGGAACTTGACCGGTCGCCGCATCTGACAGGCGGCGACCGGAACAGGTCCATGGGGCCCATTGCGACCCGTGCCCCGTGCGACACTTGCGGGAGCGCAGCAGAACGCGCGCTCCCGCCTTTTCCCGCCTGCAAAGGACACCCGCCATGCACATCATCCGCCTGCTGGCAGCCGCATTTGTAACCGCGCTGGTCGCCGCTCCCGCCTTGGCCGAACTGCCCGCGCCCGAACTGGTGGCCACCTTCCCGCCCGACCAGGCCAAGATCGAAGCCCCGCTTGGCGAGATCACGCTGATCTTCAAGGCCGAGGCCGATCTGGTATCCGTTGCCGTCATCACGCCGGACCAGCGCCGTCTGGTGCTGCATGACGCGATGGAAGGCGGCGAGGAGCGCAAGGGGGATGTCTTCGTCCTCAGCCTGCCCGAAGCCGTCAGCCTGCCCGGCACCTATCTGATCGACATCAGCGCCTCGGTGACGGATCTCACCGACAGCACGGCATCCTCGACCAGCACATACACGAGCTTCACCATTGCCGATGCCCCGGCCGGGGAGGAGGCGTCTCCCTCCGACGCCGGGTGAGCGAACGGTTCCGGATTGTGTCAGCCGGGCGCCGCTTCCACTGGCGCATGCCCCCGCACAAGCTGCACGGTGCCGACCGTCAATTCACCCTCGCACGCACCGCAGCCCGCCACCAGTTCGAGCGCGCCGCCGCAGGGGCGGTGCTTCAGAAGCACGGGCGGCCCATTGGCCGACCCGAAATGTCGATCCCCCCAGAGTTGGAGCATCAGCAGGATCGGCAGATAATCGAGCGACTTGGCAGTGGGGTAATAGCCGTAGCGGTCGGGCCGGGTCTGGTAGCGCCGCGCTTTCAGCATCCCGCGCTCGACCAGCCAGCCGAGCCGGTCGGAGAGGATGTTCGATGCCATCGCACTGTCGGCCTGGATCTCGTCGAACCTGTGGAGCCCGGTGAAGACCGAACGCAGCGCAAGGCCCGACCAGCGGTCGCCGAGGATCTCGGCCGCTTCCACGAACAGCATCGCGCTCTCGGCGATAACCGTGCGGTCGCGCTGCTGGCGGCGGCGGGTGTGATGCGGAACGATCCAGCCGAGGCCCGGGCCTTCCTGCCAGTCGATGTCCTCGGCCCGCACAGCCCCGCCGCAACTCCGGCAGCGCGGCACGGGCGTCGTTTCATGGCCGCAGGCGCTGTGCGTGATGCCGATTGCGAGGGCATGGCGGCGCGATGACCATTTGCGTTCCCAGAACAGCAGCATCATCGTCACCGGGAACAGGTCGATGCCCTTCTGTTCGAGCACGAATTCGTGCCGCACGGGACGCTCGCAATAGACCGACCGGCGGATGTAGCCCTGGGACTCGAGCGATTTGAGCCGCCCCGATATCAGCGGACGTGTCAGCGATGTGCGCGTGCAGATCGCCTCGAAGCGGTTGTCGCCCAGCCAGATCGCCTCGAGGATCAGGAGCGTGGGGAAGTCGCCCAGTTCCTCCAGCGCACGCCAGATCGAGCAGCTGCGGATCAGGCCCGGTTGCGGTGCGGTGCGGGTGAACGGCTGGGGCATGGCGGCACGATCAGGCCGACGGGATGGGCTTCGGGGGGCGGGGGATCAGCACAGATGTCCGCGCGCGGTAGGCGCGGTAGGCCGGATCATCGCCCCACTTCGCCTCGCCCGCGGCGTCGAGCAGATTGATCCCGCTGACCCGCGTCAGCAGGAGGAAGATCAGCAGCGGGGACAGGAACACGACAAAGGACGAACCCGACAACAGCGGCAGGGCCATGATCGCCATGCCGGTCCACATCATGATCTCCCCGAAATAGTTGGGGTGTTGCGACCATGACCACAGGCCGGTGGTAATGAAGCGGCCGCGATTGGCAGGGTCGGCGCGGAAGACAGCCTTCTGCCGGTCGGCGATCACCTCGATCGCGAAGGCGCCTGCCCAGATGGCCGCACCCGCCCAGAAGAACAGGTCGAGCGGCACGCGGTCGCGCGCGGAGATGATGACGATCGCGGCCGAAGCGGTGACGATCGCCCACACGGCCTGCAAGGTCCATGTGACGAGGAAACGCGGCGGATTGGTCTTGATCGCGTCGAACCGCCCGTCGATCCCGCCGGCCGCTCCGATCCGGCGGAACAGGAACAGCCCGAGGCGCGACGTCCACACGGTCACCATCGCAGCGGCAACCATAGCCCGCACGTCGAGCGGGGCGGACAGGATGCAGGCGAGCGTGATGATCGAGAGGAAGGTGAACGACCCCATCAGGTCGTAATATTTCTCCGTCCGCGCGATGGCCGCCGGGACGAAGGCGATCCAGTTCACCGCAAAAGCAAGGGCGGCACAGATAACGGAGACGGGGTAGCCGAAGGCCGACTTGCCGCCCTGCCCGGCGAGCCAGGCAAATCCGAGACCGATCCCCGCAGCAACCACGGTTATCGTCAGGCCTTTGGCCACCCGGCCGGAAGTCGTCATGTTCTTGTCCCTGTCACGAAGCTGCAATCCTGCGTGCCTGTCGCGGAAGCGTGATCCCCGCAAGCCCGGTTACGGCGGATTTCCTCATCGCGATGCAATCGCGGGGTTACCGGGTATGACGGCGGCCGCCCTAGAGCTCCGAGGCATCCGCCCAGGTGGCGTGCGTTCCGCTGCAGATGCGATGCGGCAGGATGATGCGGCACACCGGCTCTCGTTCGAGGTGCGCGGCATCGAAGACCACGCATTCGGAGCGGTCGAGCACCATGTCGGTCACGAAGCTCACCAGATAGCCGTCATCCTCGGCCGTGGCGCCCTTGCGGGGCACGAAGGGTGCTTCCGATCCGAAGCGGCCCTCGCCGAACATCACCTTTTGCGCGTTGCGCTGCTTCAGGTCGTGCTTGACCAGGCCGTTGAACAGGAACCAGCCCTTCTCTCCATGGGCGCTGTAAACATAGCGGTGCTCGCGGCCATAGTAGCGCGGGTTGATATTGCCGAACTCGACGTGCTCTTCATCGCACACGCGCTCCTCCAGCGTCTCGCCGGTCTTGAGATTGAAGCGGTAGCGATGGAGATGCGGGCGCAGCGAATGCAGATCGAGCCCCGCGCCGATGAGCTTGTAGCTGTCGGGCATGTTCTCGATCGGCGGGGGGAAGGGGTTCTTCTGGTGATAGCCCTCGAGCACCACCTCGTCCCCGTCTTCCCAGCAATTGGTCCAGTGCAGCACATAGGTCGGCTCGGCCTCGAACCACATGATGTCCTCGGGCGATCCATAGCGCGGCAGCACCGCGAAGCGCGTCTTCATGCTCCGGTCGAATTGCGGAATGAAGAAGCCGTTTTCGAGCGCTGCGGGAATGGGGAAGAGCGGAAAATCGTTGAGGATCGAATAGTTGTCGGAAATCGCCATGTCATGCGGCAGGCGCGTGCCCGGCAGGTCAATCGGAATGTAGTGCTTCAGGACATTGTCCGGCCCGACCACGCCGTAATGCATGTGCGGGGCCTTGTCGCCGTAGTTGAAGAACATCAGCTCGCCGGTCTTGTGATCCAGCTTGGGGTGGGCCGAAAGGCCTTCGGGCGGCGTCCAGGGTTCGATGCCCAGCGTGTCGAGGCTGGCGGGATCGAGCAGGTAGCCGTCACCGCACTGCCAGAAGGTCGAGAGGATCTTGCCCCCGCGCACCAGAACGTCGGTCGAGGAACTGTCGCGCATATGCGAGCCGATCCCGATGCCGGGGCGCTTGGACTTGACCGGCTGCTCGGTGAAGCCCGCCCATAGCGCCCGGCCGGCTTCGGCTTCGGCCTCGAAGCCCTTGGTGCGGATGAAGCGGTTCTTGTATTCCGCCTTCCCGTTCGAGAACTGCATCATGTGGAGCATCCCGTCGCCATCGAAGGGGTGATAGCGGCCGATGGGCCGGTGCACCGGGTTCTCGGTGTTGCGCACGTAGATGCCGTCGAGATCCTCCGGGATCGTCCCGATCACCTCCATGTCGTCCGCATCATACTCGTCGTAGTTCGGGGTCCAGGCACCGTTGAGATAGGGGTGGTCGTTTGGTTCGATCGTCGAGGTGATGCGGTTGACCAAGCGAGCCATGACGTGCCTCCAGTGAGTAAATTTATGCAACCGATAGCTTGCATAAGTTTACTGTCAAGCGGGCCAAGGCGCGCCGGGTTGTTCGCCGCGCGATTGTCCGATAGGCCCGGCCAAGGAACGCGCGAGAGAGGGCAGGCATGGCGGGCAGTCAGGACTTCACCCCGGATTCCCGGAACAGCGCCTTAATGGTGCTGCTCGACGGTGCGCTCGTCCCGGCGGAGCAAGCGCAAGTCTCGCTGTTCGATGCCGGCTTCGGGCTGGGGGACGGGGTCTGGGAAGGGCTGCGCCTGCACAAGGGCGCGCTGCTGTTTCTCGAGGCGCATCTGGACCGGCTCTATCGCGGGGCGGCGGCGCTGCGCATCGATATCGGGATGACCCGCGAGGCCTTGAGTGCCAGCCTCCACGATCTGCTGCGCGCCAATAGCATGGAGGACGGCGCGCATCTGCGGCTGATGGTGACGCGGGGGCGCAAGTCGACGATCAACCAGGATCCCCGCTTCGCTCTGGGTCCGCCCACGATCGCGGTCACGGCCGAGTTCAAGCGGCGCTCCGCCGAGGCGCGTCCGCTCGCGCTGGCGATGTCGACGATCCGGACATCGCCGCCCGAGATCTTCGACATGCATCTCAACACCCACAGCCGCGTCAACTACATCCGCGCGCTGCTCGATGTGATCGACACGGGAGCCGACGAGGCGATCATGCTGGACCATCGCGGCTTCGTGGCCAGCTGCAATGCGACCAACCTCTTCTGGGTGAAGGGCGGGACGGTCTTCACCTCGCGCGACGACTTCTGCTTCAACGGGATCACGCGGGGCAACGTCATCGCCCTGTGCCGCGAGGGCGTCGCCCCGTTGCAGCAGGGCGATTGGGCACCCGAGCACCTGCTCGCCGCGGACGAGGTCTTCGTGACCGGCACGATGGGCGGGATCACGCCCGCCGGCGCCATCGATGGCCGCGCTCTGCCGTCGACACCCGGGCCCGTGACGATCGCTCTTACGCAGGCCTATGAAGCGCTCAAGGATGCCTATGCGAAGGAGCACGCAGCACGATGACGATCCGGATCGCCATGTGGTCAGGCCCGCGCAACCTCTCGACCGCGATGATGCGCGCCTTCGAGAACCGCGCGGATTGCGTGGTCAGCGACGAGCCGTTCTATGCCGCCTATCTGGCCGAGACCGGGCTCGATCACCCGATGCGGGACGAGGTGCTCCGGTCGCAGCCGACCGATTGGCGCGATGTCGCCGCGCACCTGGCCGGTCCGCCACCGGGGAGCGGAGGCGGGGTCGGGGATGCGCCGGTCTGGTATCAGAAGCACATGACCCATCACATGCTGCCGGGCTTCGGTCTCGACTGGATGGGGGGTTTCCGCCACGCTTTCCTGATCCGCGCGCCGGCCCGCGTGCTCGCCTCCTATGTCGCCAAGCGCGTGGAGGTGGCCCTGTCCGACATCGGCCTCGTGCGTCAGGTGGAATTGTTCGACCGGTTTGCCGATAACGCCGGCGAAGCCCCGCCGGTGGTCGATAGTGACGCGCTGCTGCGCGATCCCGCAGCCGTGCTGGGCAAGCTGTGCGCCGCACTGCGGATCCCCTTCGACAGCGCCATGCTGAGCTGGCCCAAGGGACGCAGGGGCAGCGACGGCGTGTGGGCCCCGGCGTGGTACGCCTCGGTTGAGCAGAGCACCGGCTTTTCGCCGCCTGCGGCTGCCGGATTGCCGTCGCTGCCCGACCACCTCCAGCGCATCGCGGACGAGGCGCTTCCTTACTACGAGCGTCTCGCGGCCCACCGGATCACGGCCTGACTGACCGCCTTCATGGCTTTTCAATCCCTTCGCACTAGGTCTTTGGTTCTAAAGCCATCGCGTGTGGGGGTAGCGGCCAATGAGTTTCATGGGATCGGGGTTTGGCAGGTTCCGGCAGAACGCCGGTTTTGGACGCAAGACTGCGGGGCAAACGCCCGCACCCTCGGCCCCGTCCGCACCCGCCGCCCCGCCGCTGCGCGAGCGGCTGTTCGGACGCGGCCAGCCCGGTGCTTCCTCGGATAACTCCCCCTTTGCGCGGCATATGCGTGCGGTCGAGACCGAGCTGGCCTCGCGCCACGGCTACGAATCCTACCGCGCGACCAAGCACATGGCTGCGCTCTCGCCCGAGGAACGCGCCGAGTTGCTGGTCGATCTGGTGGGGCGCAACGGTGTCTACGGCTGGGTTCGCGAAAGCTCGCTCGAAACGACCTCGGCCTATAACGGCTACAGCACCGTGTGGGGCCACGAGATCGCGGTGGACAAGGAACACCTGCCCGCGCTGCTGCGCCACCTGCTCGACTGCCCGACCTATCGCAAGGAGTCCTATTCCGAGCACCAGCTCGGCAAGCTGCTGAAGCTGATCGGCGAGGCGATCAGGCAGGGCGGCTACCTCACCAGCGGCGATTGCGAGGCGATCGGCGCGATGGCGGCGGATATCCGCGCCACTGGCTCCTATCGCAAGGCGAACACCAAGAAGATGATCCAGCGCGCCGAGCGGCTGGAAAAGCTCGCGGGGGTCGAGGTCAGCGGCACCGAGCTGCTGATGCAGCGATGCGAGGGGGCGGAGAACCCGCACGCGATCGAGCCGCGCGAGCGCCCCAATGCGCAGTTCTGGGCCGATCTGCTGGCCGAGGTGACCACCGCGCTCGACCAGATCCGGCGCGAGACCAAGGGCGGCACCCGGGCGGCCTGGGCCAGCTCCGAAGCCGCCTTCGCCGCCGAATGGCCCGCCTGCGGCAGCGTGGAGCCGAGCCTGCAACGCTGGAAGGCGGGCGGGCAGCCGGTCGATTCCCTCAAGGCCGACAACGGCAAGCGCAACGGCTGGGCCGACCCTGCGGCCTATCGCCGCCTGCCGCAGATGCTTCCTCTGGCCGAGGCGCATTCGCGCTACCGCTGGAAGAGCGACCAGATTCCGGGGCTCGACGTGCTGGCTGATCTCGAGAACCCGGCGTGGACCGCGCTGGTCGAACATCTCATCACCCAGCGCCGCGCCCCGCGCGCGGTGAAGTCGTGGCAGAAAGAGGCGCTGGCGCTGTGCAAGCCTATCGGCATCGGCGAGGTCGAGGCGCGGCTGCACGACTGGCTGGCGCTGTTCCACAGTCCTGTGCTCGGACGGCAGGGCTTTACCGACACGGTCAATGGCGAGCGCTTTGCCGCCGCTATCGACCGGCTGGAGAAGAAGCACCCCGATTGGCCGCAGGCCCACGCCCACGATATCCGCGCGCTCGGCCGCGCGGTGGCGATCTGCGTCGCAAGCGGTGGCGATCACGGTCTGTGCGCCGATTTCCAGCCGCGGCTCGTGCGACTCGACGATCACATGTACAAGAACCGTAGCGCCACGACGGGCGTTCTGGGGCTGAGCAATCCCTCGTACAAGCACGAGAATGGCCACAGCACCTACGAGACCATGTCCTCGTGGATGCGCCTCAGCGTGGAGAACGAGGAGTTCCTGCGCGGTGCCCTGTGGCTGGTCGCGCTGATGCCCGACCGCGCGCGGGCGATCACCGCGCTGGAGCTCACCGCACTAAGCGCGGCGACCTATTGCTGGACCGGCGACGAGGGAATGCGCTCCAAGATCATCGCCAACGCCGCCATTGCGACGCTGATCGACCTCGACGGCCCCGATATCGACGCCGCCGTGCTGCGCCTGTCGAAGGGTGTCGAGCACCAGACGGTGCGCGCGCCCTTGATGGAATACCTTAACCGCGCCGCTTGAGGCGACCCGTCAGCTGACTTCCTCGTAGCCCTTGCGGGTCTTCTCGAGCGTCAGCTTGGTCGCCTCGCGCCGCGCGCGCTCAGCATCCTCGTAGCTCTTGACCACGCGCTGGCCCTTGGTGCCGACACGGCCGAATTCGACCACCAGATCGGTGCCGAACACGCCCACGCGCCAGAACTTGTTGGAGCTGCCCGCGACGAGGCGGAATTCGGTCATGCCTTCGGTGGACGCGGCTTCCGGCTCGGCGGGGGCAGGGGCGTCCTCCGCCACCGGCTGCTCGTCGGCGAAGGGTTGCACCACGCCCGGTGCCGAGGTTGCCGCGACGATCCCCGTGCCCGCCAGCGGATCGGGGTCGGCCAGATCCCAGCTCGAGCGCGCCAGCTCCTGCTCGATCCGTTCCACCACGCCCGCACGGTTGCGCAGCCAGCTGCTGACCGGCACGTCGAGCACCCGCCACCCGAAGGCGCGCAGGATCACCGGGCGGAACACGAAACGCTCCTCGATCGCACTCGCGCCGGTCCCGGCCCGGTCGAGCAGCACCGCGAGGCGATAGCCGCCGCCTGCCGGATCGACGATCGCGAGGTCGCAGCGGAAGCTCGCCCCGCCGACATGCTCGTGCACCTCGTGCCCGCGCGCCCGCAATGCCTCGGCGATGGCGCTGCGCACCGGATCGGGGGGCAGCTGTACATCGAAAGTGCGTGCGGCATCGGGGTTGAGCGTCGCCAGCACCGCCTGCGCCTTGTCCTGCGCGCCCGCGGACTGCGCCTCGGCATAGGCGAGGAAGCTGCGCAGCGCGCGGGCGCCGTCGTTGTGGACGTTGGTGATCGCCTCGGGCGGGATCGAGCTGACGATCCCCATATGCCGCTTGGCGCGGCTGAAGATCACGTTGAGGCGCTTTTCGCCCCCGCGCTGGTTGATCGGGCCGAAATTCATCACCATCCGCCCGTCGGGGCCGGGGGCGTAGCACACGCTCATCAGGATGATGTCGCGCTCGTCGCCCTGCACGTTTTCGAGATTCTTGACGAACAGCCCGGTGAACTGCCCGTCCTCCTCGCGCTCGATCTCGCGGGTGAGTGCCACGGAGAACGCCTCGTCCTCGGCGGCGAGCCGTTCGAGCGCGTCCTCGATCTCGGATTGCTGGGCTTCGGAGAAGGCGACGATGCCGATGCTGAGGCCGGTCTGGCGGCGCAGCAGCTCGCGCACCACGCCCGCGATGTAGCGCGCCTCGGGCAGGTTCGCGCGGCGTTCGTAGACGCCGTCGGCCATGCGGTGTGTGGTGATCGGCGCGGCGAGCAGGCTGTCGGCCCCGGCGATCCATGCCGCGTCATCGTCCGATACCAGCGGTCGGTCCGTCGCTGCCGGACGCAGCAGCAAACGGTCGGGGATCGTCACCAGCTCGCCCGCGTAGAAGGCGGCGTTGGAGAAGCTGATCAGCGCTTCGAACCGGCTGCGATAGTGCCAGGCGAGCAGTGTCGCAGGCAGGTTGCGCGCGGCTTGCGAAAGCAGGCTGTCGGCATCGAGCACGATCGCGATCCGCTCGCCATCCTCTTCGGCGAGGACTTCCATCTCCTCGTCGGTCTGCGAAGTGCTGAAGAAGCTGGTGGGCGGCAGCTGCATCTCGTCGCCCACGATCACCACCTGCCGCGCGCGGCACAGGGCAGGGACGGCGTCTTCGGTCGGCACCTGGCTCGCCTCGTCGAAGATCACCACGTCGAACAGGTCGGGCTGGAGCGGCAGGGTGTCCGAGACCGAGAGCGGGCTCATCAGCCACACGGGCTTCAAGTCGTTGACCACCCGCCCGCTGTCGGCGCTCGCCAGCTCGCGGATCGACTTGTAGCGCATGGTCTTGCCGAACTCGTGCTCAAGCTCGCGGCGGCCATTGGCGTAGATGCGCTTCAATTCGCGGCCTGCCGTGTCGAGCTGGGTGACCGAGGTTTCCGAGATGCGCACATTGTCGCGGAACTGGCGGTGGAGCGTCGCCCGGATCGCGGCGGCGTTCTGGTCGCGCAGCAACTCGCGCGCGGCGGCGGCACGGCGGGAGAGGCCGATCATCCGGTCGATATCGAAGCGGCGGATATCCGGATGCGCGCGCTCGCGGCCCGCGATCTCCTCGTCGACGATCAGCGCCTCGATCGCCGAAAGCGACATCGGCAGGCGGGTGAGGGTGGCCGCCACGGCACGAGGCGCCGCGTGGACCGGCGTGAGGTGGGGGAGAAGGTCAGGCAGATCCTCGAGGCTTTCGCGCAGATCGCGCAGGGTCTCGCCGATCTCGTCGAGGGTGAAGAATTCGGGCTGGTCGAGCAAGGCTGCGCACTGGTCGGCAAGCGCGTCCATCGCCGCTGCGCCTTGCGCGATCCGGGCGAGGAGCGTCTGGCCTTCGGCCGTGCGCGCCAGCTCCAGCATCCGCGCGCTCGGGCGGGCCGGGGTGCTGGCGACAAGCTGCGCGCGCAGCGCGAGCATGGCGGGCAGATCGGGCGTGCCGAGCCGCTGGGCGAGCGCGGTGCGGGCGGTCTCGAGGTTGCCGCGCGCCTGATGCAGCGCGGCCAGCTGTTCGAGCACGGCGGTGATCTTGGGCCGGACCGCATGGCCCGCGAAGTCGTAACGCGCCTGCACCGTCGCCTTCAGCGTCCGCCAAGCGCCGCTGAACACCGCGAGGAACGAACCTTCCTTGGCGCGCGCCAGTTCCAGCGCGGCGGCGGTGTCGGCGGGGCTGAGCGGATCGTGCCAGCCCTTCGCATCCTTCTCCGCCGCAGCCTGCGCGGCTTCGAGCGTGGCGATGGCGGCAAGATCGGTCTGCAAGGCGAGGGTCTCGGGCGAAACCGGATCGAGCAGCCCGGGCGAGCGGGCAAGGCCGGTCTCGACCAGCATTCCGGCCAGCAGCGCCGCCTCGCTCGCTTCGCCGAGCAGCGTGTCGCCCGATAGCGGCGTTGCCTCGTCCGCCAGCAGCGGGTCGAGCCGCTGGAGCAGCGCCTCGATCGCGCCGAGCGCAGCCTCGACCTCGGAATAGGGCCGCTCGCGCAGCAGCACGTCTGCACGCAGGCGGGCGAAGGGGTGCGAGGCGAGGTTGGGCGCTCCCGCAAGCTCGCGGAAGGCGCGGAAGGCGCGGGCGGCCATGTCGCGCTGGCTGTCCCATTGCGCGAGCGAGGGCAGGGCTTCGCGCGCGGCGGCGCCCATGCCCTGCGGTGGAGGCGGGAGCGCGGCAGCCCGGCGCACCAGATCGCGCAGGGGCAGCGCACCGCTCGCCGCATCGGCCGCGCCCACGGCGGCCTCGAACGCGGCGATCTGCTTCAGATGCTCGCTCAGCGCCGCCACGGTCTGCGCGCGGGCGGCCTGGGCATCGGCGAGGCCATCGGGCGTGCGGCCCCAGCGCTCGTAATGGTCGGCCAGATCGGCGATGAACGCCTTCTTGTCGTCCTGCGCGTCGTGGATGATCGTCGCAAGGCCATCGAGCCCCGCCTGCCCCAGACGGTGATACACCACGTCGAGCGCCGCGCGCTTCTCGCACACGAACAGCACGCGTTTGCCTTGCCCGGCATAGTCGGCGATCAGGTTGGTGATGGTCTGCGATTTGCCCGTGCCCGGCGGGCCCTGGATGATGTAGCTGCGACCCGTGCGCGCAAAGGCGACCGCCTGGTCCTGCGTCGCATCGCTCGCCACCACGCCCCACTGCTCGGCGGGCGGGATCGGCGGCGGCGCTTCCTCGACGAAAGGCCGCGGCTCGATCGAGAAGACCTGATCGAAGGCGGGCTGCACCTCGGGCGTGTCGATCAGCGCGTTGTAATCGCGCACCAGCGACATCTTCTTGTAGTTGAAGTTGGCGAGGGTGACGCAGGTGCAGTCGATCTCCCAACTGTACTTGTGTCCCTCGCCGCCGGCCTTGCCATAGGCCTGGCTCTCGGTCTCGGCGACCATCAGCTCGCGCTTGGGGGTGTAGCCCCCGCCGGTGGCGATGCGCTGCGGCAGCGGATCGGGCTTCACGAATTTCTCGAACAGGGCGAGGCCGAGCGGGCGGTAATCGTCGCGCGCATAGCTGAATTCGGCCTTGGCGCTGATCGTCTCGCGCGCGCCGGGGCGGCGGCGGTTGAACTTGTTCACGCGGGCGACCGCGCGCTGGAGGATCAGGCGGATCGCCGGACGCTCCTGCAACTCCAGCCGCACGCCGGGCTCGCTCTGGTGGATCTGGCGGCGGATCACCTCGTGCACCGCCTCGATCGGGGTCTGGGCAAGATCGACCGTCTCGGGCAGCTCGATCGCATAGAGCTGGCGCAGCATGTGGCGTAGCGCCGGGTTGAACTCGGCGACGGTCTCCGGGCAGCTCATCACATACTGGTCGCGCACGCCCTTGCGCTTGGTCACCTCGACCGGCAGCCACAGAAGGGGCGAACTGATGCGCTCCTCGGGGGCTTCCCTCAGGTTGTGCCAGTGGAGGAAGGCGACCGTCAGGCGCAAGCTGGAGAAGCCGTATTCGTTCCTGTTGCGGCGGTTTTCCTGGATGATCCGGTCGATCTGCGAGGGGATCTGCGGCTGGTCCTCGAACCGGAGCCAGCGGTTGAGCGGGACCGACTTGCCCCCCAGCACGTCCTTGGTGAAGGCGCCCTTCCACGTGCACAGCGCATCGGCGCGCACGCTTTCGATGCGCATCACGATCGGGATGCTGGCATCGGTGAAATTGATCGAGCTCTGCGTCGGGCGGAAGTGGATCAGGCGGTTGCGGCGCGAGAGGTCGAACAGGCGGTCGCGCAGGTGGCTGAGCACCGCGGTGCGCCGTCCGGGCACGCCGGTCGCCTCGGCCAGCACCCGCTCGACATCGATGCTGGTCGGCTGGTCGCGCCAGGTATCGAGCCGCTGGGCGAGTTCGGCGACATCCTTGGCGCGCTCGTGACGGTTGAGCTGCGTCGCCTCGAGGATCAGCGAGGCGAGCACCGGATGCAGGCGCGGGGCGATGGCGAACAGGTTGTCGCGGTTCATCGAGAAGCGCTGGAGATCCTTGGCGTCCTCGACATCGATCCCGCAGGCCAGCGCGGCCATGACCATGCCGAGCTGGAACACGTCGGTGATCTCGTCATGGTGGCCGAGCACGGTCTCCCAGCTGCGCAGGCCGGTGATGAAGGCGGGATGTTTGGGCTCGGGCGCATCGCCGTCGAGCACCATCAGATCGTCGACCTTGGTGCCGAGCTCCTCGTCCTGCGTGACGCGGTAATTGCCCACCAGCTTGAGCGCGCTCGAGACCTGCGGCTGCACCGCGTGGATCGCCTTGAGATTGCCGCGCGGGGGCACGCCGGCGGGATTGGCGAGGGCAAGCTGCCCGTCCTCGTTCTCGATCACGCTGTCGAGCCCGATCTGCGCGACGCGGCCCTGGGCGTGGAGGCCCGCCACCTCGCGCATCAGGCCGAGCATGGCGTGGACGAGATCGTCGGGCGTCAGGCGGTTGCCGTCGGCCAGCACCGCGCGCAGCAGGCGGGCAGGTGCAGGTGCGGCGGGCGCGGAGGGGAGGCCGGTCTCGTCGTGCATTTCGCTGCTCATGCTGCCTTCGCCGCCTGTGCCACCAGCCGGTCGGCGCGGGCCTTGGTCCATTTGAGATCGCGCCGCAGCGCCGCATTCAGCCGCTCGCTCGCGCCCATCGCCGCGGCGATCTTGGCGGCGGCGAGCATGCTCGCCTCGGTCGCGTCGGGATCGGCCATGGCAAGGTCGAACATCAGCGCGATGAAATAGTCGCGGGTGGCATCGTCGATCCGCTCGACGCCGATCTCGGCGAGGTCGAGCGGGGCCTCGGCGCTGCACCCGAAATCGGGAAAGACCGCACGCAGCTGGGTGTCGATCTCCTCGCTGGCAACCGCCAGTTCGGCCATGAACCGCGCGAGGAAGCCGCGGGTCATATCCGTAAGACGGCTCTGGCCGAGCAGGTCGAGCGCCTCGATCGAGAGCGGGCCTTGCAGCTGCTTTTCAAGCCATGCGGGCAGATCGGGATCATCGGCCCACCACAGCTGGAGCGCGCGGGCCCGCAGGTATGCCTCGGGATGCGACATCCCGCGCGATTTGCCGCTGGAAGCCTCCACCTCCTGCGCCTGGCGCAGATAGGCCTCGGGATCGACATTGGTGAGACCCGTCATCACCTTGACCAGCACCGCCACCGCCGGCCCCGGAGAGCCCGCCGCGATCGCCGCGCCGCGATCGGCGAAGAGCTCGGTGTTCAGGCTGAAGAGCCGCGCGGTCTCGCTGTGCGAGGGGCGCGCGTCGGGATAGGACAGGGCGTGGTCGAACACGCGCGAGGCGCGGTAATAGGCGCGCTCGTCCATCGACCACAGCAGGTAGTGCGACAGCTCGTGCCCCATCAGCGCGAGCAGCTCGTCGGGCGAGAGCTTCTCGAGGATCGGGCCGAAGAACACCAGGTGGATCTCGCCCGGCACATGGACGAGCGAGGCGTTCATCGTGCCGTCGTTCGCCTGATAGAGCGTCACCGGCGCCGCGATCCCGAGGCGTTCCATCGCGGTGTGGCAGGCCTCGAACACCGCGGGGTGGCCCTGCGGTTCGAGACGGTAGGTGTCGCGCAGCATCGCCTCGCGCACTTCGGCCACCTCCGGCGCGACCAGATCCGAGGCCGACCACTCCCACGCGTGCCGCTCGGCGCGCTTGAGATAGGCGATCACGTCCTGATGGTAGGCGAGCGGGGCGAGCGCCCTTGCGGGCAGGCTGTCGGACATCGGGTGGGCACTCGGTCGGAGGTGGAGCGACGCGGCCTATCACCGCACCGCTTAAGACCGTGTAACTTCGTGACTAACCCGAGTTCAAGTGCCCCTTTGCCCCCCCTCAGGGCTGCTTGAACTTGCGCTTGTGCTTGTGGTGGGCAGGCTTGCTCGGTTTCTGGCCCGGTTTCTGGCCGGGCTTGGGACCCGCGCCGGGCTTGGCGAAGCCGCGTGCGGGCGGCTTGGCCTTGACGAAGGCGTTGTCGGCGCTGCTGCGCGAGGGGCGGCGCTGGCGGTTGGTGCGTGCCGCCTCGCGCGGGCCGGCGTCGGAGCGCTCGATGTGAACCACTTCCTCGTCACCCTGCGCCTCGGCCGTGCGCGCGGCGGAGGCCGCATACTTGTCGGCGATGGCGCGGGGAATCTGGAAGTAGGTCTCGGCCTGCCCGATGCGGATCGCGCCGATCTCGTTACGGGTGATGTGCCCGCGGCGGCAGATCAGGGGCAGCAGCCAGCGCGGGTCGGCCCCGACGCTGCGGCCGATGTCCATGCGGAACCACACGGTGTCCTCGAAGCCGGGGCGGTGGCGTTCCTTCTGCGCTTCGCTGGTGTTGGCGGCGATTTCCTCAGGCTCGGGCATCCGCGCGCGGTGCGCCTGGACGAGCATCGCGGCGATATCCTCGGGGCTGCGTTCCTCGAGCAGCTGGTGGGCAAGCTCGCGATCGGCTTCGTCGAATTCGGTCGGGGCGAGCAGCTTGCCCAGCAGGCGCTCGCGGTCGCGGTGGGCGATCATTTCGCGGTCGGGCACGTCCTGCCACTCGGCATTGATCCGCGCGCGGTTCAGCATCGCATCGACCCGCCGGCGGGCGGAGAAGGGCACGATCAGCACCGCGATCCCCTTGCGCCCTGCGCGCCCGGTGCGGCCCGAGCGGTGCTGCAGGGTCTCGACATCGCGGGGGATTTCAACATGAACGACCAGGCTCAGCGTCGGCAGGTCGATCCCGCGCGCGGCGACATCGGTGGCGACGCAGACCCGGGCGCGGCCATCGCGCAGGGCCTGAAGTGCCTGATTACGCTCGGATTGCGAATGTTCGCCCGAGAGCGCCACGACCGCAAAGCCGCGCTCCTGCAGGGTCGCGTGCAGGTGCCGCACCTTCTCGCGCGTGGCGCAGAACAGGATTGCGGTTTCCGCCTCGTGGAAGCGCAGCAGGTTGACCACCGCATTCTCGACCTCGGGCGGGGAGACGGTGACCGCCTGATAGGCGATATCGCCATGCCCGCGGTCGCCTTCGGAGATGGTGGCGATGCGCAGCGCCTCGTGCTGGTAGCGCCGGGCGAGGGCTTCGATCGGGCGCGGCATTGTGGCCGAAAACAACAGGGTACGGCGCGTTTCTGGCGTCGCGTCGAGGATCGCTTCAAGCTCTTCGCGGAAGCCCATGTCGAGCATTTCGTCCGCCTCGTCGAGCACCGCAACGGCGAGCTGCGAGAGATCGAGCGCCCCGCGCTCGAAGTGGTCGCGCAACCGGCCCGGGGTGCCGACCACGATGGCGGGGCCGGAGTGGAGCACCTTGCGCTCGGCCGAGGGGTTCATGCCGCCGACACAGGTCGCCACGCGGGCGCCGGTGCGCTGGTAGAGCCATTCGAGCTCGCGGCTGACCTGCAGGGCGAGCTCGCGGGTGGGGGTGATGACGAGCGCGCGCGGCGCTTCGACGAAGCCGATTTTCCCTTCCGAACCAAGCAGTTCCGGCACCATCGCAAGGCCGAAGGCAACCGTCTTGCCCGAGCCGGTCTGGGCCGAGACGACCAGATCGCGCCCCGCCGCTTCGGGACGCAGCACCTCGGCCTGGACGGGGGTGGCAGCGGCATAGCCGCGCTCGGCAAGGGCGGCTTCGATGGTGGCGGGCAGGGCGGGGAATGTCATGGGGAGGCAAACTCGTCGGGAACGGCGCAAGAGGCCCGTTGCGGTAGGCGCGGCTGTTCCGGGTAATAAGAGGCGAAAAGCCGACAAGGCCCGCCTGTGCGAGGGCGCCCCATACGCGCATTCCGCGTTTTTGGCGCGCGAAAACTTCGCAGATGCGAAATTCGCCGTGTTTCACGTGAAACCCTGTCGCTAACCCTCCGCGAACAGGGGTCTGGACGGGTCTGGCGGGGGTCTGGAGGGGGTCTGGCGGGCGCTGGCGCGCGGCGAGAGCCTGTCAGGACGCCCCTGCGATCGTCGCCGCGAAGGCCGCCGGATCGGCATTGCCGCCGGTGAGCATGATCACCGTGTCCGCATCCACCGG
Source organism: Erythrobacter colymbi (assembly GCF_002155685.1). Lineage (GTDB taxonomy): Bacteria > Pseudomonadota > Alphaproteobacteria > Sphingomonadales > Sphingomonadaceae > Erythrobacter > Erythrobacter colymbi. Next base: position 661,339 of record NZ_MUYK01000002.1, on the reverse strand, counting down.
CACCTTGCCCGCCAGCGCCGCCGCCAGCGCCGCCGCGCCGCCGGGTTCGACCACCAGCCGCAGGTTGGCAAAGGCAAAGCGCTGCGCCGCGCGCACCTCCTCGTCGGTGACGGTCACGCCCGGCTCTGACCGGCCACGCAGCACCGCGAGGTTGATCGGCTTGGTGACATTGGGCTGGAGCGCGTCGCAGATCGTCTTGGGCGCATCGGGCGCGGCATGGACAAGCTCGCCCGCGGCCAGCGCCTGCCCGACCATGTCCCAGCCCACCGGCTCGACCGGATGGACCGCGCTCTCCGGCGCCCCGAGCGAAAGCCCGGCGGTCAGCCCGCCGCCCCCGCAGCAGGCGACAATGCGCGAAGGCGCATGGCCGAGCTGCGCGGCGATCTCGATCGCGGCGCTGCCCTGTCCCTCGATCACCCAAGGATCGCCGAAAGCGTGCACCAGCGTGCCGCCGTTCTGCGCAATCAGCCCGGCGGCCACCGCATCGCGGTCCTCTCCGGGGCGTTGATAGAGCACCACTTCGGCCCCCAAAGCCTTCGTGTTCGCCAGTTTCACCTCGGGCGCATCATGCGGCATGACGATGGTCGCGCGGATGCCGAGCCGCCGCGCGCTCCACGCCACACCCTGCGCATGGTTGCCCGATGACACCGCGACCACGCCGCCCGCGCGCTCTTCCGGCGTCAGGTTCGACAGCCGCCACCACGCGCCCCTGATCTTGAACGAGCCGATAGGTTGCAGGTTGTCCGCCTTCACCCACGCGCGCACCCCGCCGATCTCGACGGGGAGCAGCGGGGTCGGCGGAAGGATCGCGGCCACGGCCCGCGCAGCAGCGCGCACCCCCTCGGCGGTCGGCATTTGCATTTCAGTCTGGATCATTTGTCCCGTCGGCTGCGTTGGATGTTTGTCGGTTGCATTGCCCCGTCCCGAAAACCGGTTCCCACTTTTCGGGGCAATGCTCTAAGGCGCGCGCAAGATTCGCATTACGAAAGGTTCTGATCATGTCGGCAGCAAAGTCCAGCACCGTCCTTGTCATTGGTGCGGGCGGGGTCAGCTCGGTCTGCGTCCACAAGATGGCGTTCAACCCGGACATCTTCCCCGAAATCCACCTCGCCAGCCGCACCAAATCGAAGTGCGACGCCATCGCCAAGAGCGTCAAGGAACGCTGCGGGCGCGATATCGCCACCTACGAGATCGACGCCGAGGAAGTCCCGGCGATGGTCAACCTGATCCGCAAGACCGGGGCGGGCCTCGTGGTCAACCTCGCGCTGCCCTATCAGGACCTGCCGATCATGGACGCCTGCCTCGAAGCGGGCGTCGATTACCTCGACACCGCCAATTACGAACCCAAGGACGAGGCGAAGTTCGAGTACAAATGGCAGTGGGCCTACCAGGAGCGCTACAAGGACGCTGGCCTGATGGCGCTGCTGGGTTCGGGCTTCGATCCGGGCGTCACCAGCGTCTTCACCATGTGGCTCAAGAAGCACAAGCTGAAGACCATCCGCCAGCTCGACATCCTCGATTGCAACGGCGGCGATCATGGCCAGCACTTCGCGACCAACTTCAACCCCGAAATCAACATCCGCGAAGTGACCGCCCCGGCGCGTCACTGGGAAAACGGGGAGTGGGTGGAGACGCCCGCCATGTCGAACAAGGTCGCCTTCGACTTCGAAGCCGTCGGGCCGAAGAACATGTACCTGATGTATCACGAGGAGCTGGAAAGCCTCGCCAAGTTCGTCCCCGAGCTCGAGCGCGCGCGCTTCTGGATGACCTTCGGCGACCAGTACATCACGCACCTCACCGTGCTCCAGAACGTCGGCATGACGAGCATCGAGCCGGTGCGTTATCAGGGGAAGGACATCATCCCCCTGCAATTCCTCGCCGCGGTGCTCCCCAAGCCCGAGACGTTGGGCGAGACCACCAAGGGCAACACCAACATCGGCGTGATCGCGACCGGCGAGGCCTTGGATGGCTCGGGTGAGAAGACGTTCTACATCAAGAACATCTGTTCGCACGAAGCGGCCTATGAGGAGACCGGCAATCAGGCCGTGAGCTACACCACCGGCGTGCCTGCGATGATCGGCGCGGCGATGATGGTGAAGGGCGATTGGCAGGGCGAGGGCGTGTTCAACATCGAACAGCTCGACCCCGATCCCTTCATGGCGATGCTCAACGCACACGGCCTGCCGTGGACCGTGGAGGAGCTGCCGGGGCCGGTTGGGTTCTGACGCCTTGCTGATCGGCTCCACCACGATCGAGGTCGTCACCGGCAACATCGTGACGATGCCCTTCGATGCCATCGTCAACGCCGCCAATTCGTCGCTGCTGGGCGGGGGCGGGGTGGACGGCGCGATCCACCGCGCGGCGGGGCCGGACCTTGTCCATGAGTGCCGCCTCTTGGGCGGATGCAAGACCGGGCAGGCCAAGGTCACCAAGGGCTACCGCCTGCCCGCGCGCCACATCATCCACACGGTCGGTCCGGTATGGCGCGGCGGCACCAATGGCGAGCCGGATCAGCTCGCAAGCTGCTATCGGGAAGCGCTGACCCGCGCCCGTGAGATCGGCGCGCGCAGCATCGGCTTTCCGGCGATCTCGACCGGCATCTACGGCTATCCGCTTGCCGCGGCGGCCGACGTGGCTGTTGCAACCGTTGTCGCCGAAATGCGCGCGCACCCGGCGGATTTTGACCGGATCGCGCTGGTCTGTTTCAATGCGGAGGCAGCGTCGGCTTTCGGCGCGGCGCTGGAGAGCGGGGCATGTTGAAGACAAAGCGGGCGGGTTTCATGGGCGCCGCCATCCTGCTCGCGCTCGCCGCCTGCAATCCCGCGCCGCCGCCGCGTGAGGAGGTGCCCAAGCTCGCCGTCGATGCCGGGTGGCCGACCATCCCGGCGGGCGCCAAGTTCGGGGAGGTCAGCGCCGTCGACGTGGACGGTGAGGGCAACGTCTGGGTGCTCCACCGCGCCGGGCGCAAGTGGGCCGAGCCCTTTCCCAAGGAGCCGATCCCCGAGCCCACCGTGTTCAAGTTCTCGCCCGAGGGCAAGCTGCTGGCGGAATGGGGGGCGGGGGTGTTCGTCATGCCGCACGGCATCTCGATCGCACCGGATGGCAAGGTCTGGATCACCGATGTGGCGCGCGAGCAGGTGATGCGCTTCTCCCCCGAAGGCGCGCTCGAGCTGACGCTGGGCGAGCAGGGGGTGACGAGGCAGGACGCCAGCCATTTCGGCCGTCCCGCCGACGTCGCCTTCCTGCCCGGCCGCGTGCTGGTCGCCGACGGCTATGTGAACACCCGCGTCGCCGAGTTCGCCCCCGACGGCGCATTCCTCCGCGACTGGGGCGACTTCAAGGTCGCGCACGCGGTCGCGGTGGACGACCGGCACATCTACGTCGCCGACCGCGAGCATGCGCGGATCGCGGTCTACGACCATGGGGGCAAGGAGGTCGCCAGCTGGCCTTCGCCTGCGGGCAATCACACCTACGCGATCAAGCCCCTGGGCGGCGGGCGGCTGCTTGCGGTCGAGGGCCGCGACGGGGCCGACCGCAACGGCGCGATCCTGCGCATCTACAGTGCGGACGGGAAGGTCGAGGCCTCCTTCGACATCGGCCTGCCCGGCGAGGACGCGAGCCTCGGGCACGACCTGGCGCTCGACGGCAAGGGCCATGCCTATGTCACCGACGTCAATGGCGGGCGCGTGGTGCGCGTGACCCTGCCGACGGGAGCCGCCAAGTGAGCCTCGCCGCGCTCTGGCCGATCCTGCTGCTGGCCGGGTCGAGCATCGTGATGAACGTCGCGTGGTATTACCACCTCAAGCAGCCCTCGCTCGGGATGCTGGCGGCGATCGGCCTTGCCTGGGGGATCGCGCTGCTGGAATATTGCCTTGCCGTGCCCGCCAACCGCATCGGTATCGCGCATTATTCGCTGCCCGAGTTGAAGACCATGCAGGAGGTCCTATCTCTCGCGGCCTTCGTTCTGGTGGCGTGGGCGCTGTTCGGCGAGACGCCGACGGTGAGCCAGATTCTCGGTTTCGCCCTCATCGCCGGGGGCGCCTACATGATTTTCAGGAGTCCTTTCGGCTGATGCAGACCAAGGCCGGTGATCCCGGGGCCTTTGCCCATTTCGACCTGTCGCGCGTCGACAGCCCCGCTTTCGTGGTCGATGCCGCACGCCTGCGCGCCAATTGCCGGGTGCTCGCCGCCGTGCGCGATGCCGCCGCAGCCGATGGCGCGGACATCAGGGTGTTCGCGGCGCTCAAGGCCTTCTCGATGTGGTCGGCCGCGCCGATCATCGGCGAGTATCTCGACGGCGTCTCCACCAGCGGCCTGTGGGAAGCGCGCCTCGCGAGCGAGTTCTACGACGGCGAGATCGCGACCTATTCCGCCGCCTTCAAGCCCGAGGAGATCGAGGAGATCTGCCGCCTCTCCGACCACGTGATCTTCAACTCGCCCTACCAGCACCAGCGCGCCCGGCTGATCCTCGAACAGGCGGCGGCGAACGGCGCGCCGGTCAGCGTGGGCCTGCGCATCAACCCGCAGGTAGCGACCGGCGAGGTCGCGAAATATGACCCCTCGGCCCCCGGCTCGCGCCTCGGCTTCCCGCTCGACCAGCTCACCGAGGAGCACATGGAGGGGGTCGAGGGGATCCACTTCCACAATCTGTGCGAACAGGATTTCGAGCCGCTGAAGGCCACGTGGGACCGCGTGTTCGACGTGATCGAGCCCTATTTCGGCCAGCTCAAGTGGATCAACATGGGCGGCGGGCACCACATCACCCGCGCCGATTACCAGCGCGAGGAGCTGGTCGAATTCCTGCGCGACGCGGCCGAGGACACCGGCTGCCAGATCATCCTCGAACCCGGCGAGGCGGTGGCGCTCGATGCGGGGATTCTGGTCGGCACGCTGCTCGACACCCATTTCAACGAAATGCCGGTGGGCATCACCGACATCTCGGCCACCTGCCACATGCCCGACGTGCTCGAGGCGCCCTACCGTCCGGCGATGCTCGGCGAACTGACCGACGAGGCCATGATCCCGATCCGCCTCGGCGGGCCCTCGTGCCTCGCGGGTGACGTGATCGGCGACTACCGCCTCCCCGTCGCGGCCGAGCCGGGGGCGCGTTTCGCCTTTCTCGATCAGGCGCATTATTCGATGGTCAAGACCAACACCTTCAACGGCGTCGCTCTGCCGTCGATCTGGATGTGGGACTCCGAGACCGACGCGCTCGATTGCATCAAGCGCTTCGACTACGAAGACTTCCGCGACCGGCTGAGCTAGAGATCGACCCGCGACTGCGGCCCGGGTTCGATCACCCGCCCGCGCTCGTTCTGGTTGATCGCGAGCGCCAGGCCCGCCAGCGCGCCGAACTGGCGCTGGGCGCGTTCGGCCTTCTCGCGGTCGGCGGCGGCGTCCATCCCGCCGCTTTCGAACAGGTTGCCCGCCTCGATCGCGATGATCACCTCGCCGCCGATGAACAGCGCCCGCAGCTCGCGCGCCTCGAACGCATCCTCGAGCCGCAGCAGGTGTTCGACATAGGAGGGGTGGACCAGCACCCGCGCCTCGACCTGATCGTCGGAATAGAGCGCGAAGGTTTCGGCAAAGGCGGGGTGGACCTGATCCACGCGGTCGAGCCGGTGGCCCTCGAAGCTCACGTGATCGCTCGCCCCGCCAAGGCCCAGCCACTTTCTGTGCTTGCCCGCGCGTTCGAGCAGGGTGGTCGAATGGAACGGGCGGCCGAAGCCCATGCGGATGATCGGGCCGCGGAACACCGTCACCCAGCGGCGGTTCTTGCCCGACCCGCGCTCCTCCTCGAGATGCGCCTCGTAGAGATCGAAGCCGTGCCCCTCGAGCGTGCCGTACCAGCGGTCCTCGAAGTCCGAACGGTCGTATGAAGGCAGCAGGCCATAGGTGCGCGCGGCCTCGAACTCGGTGCCGGGTTCGACCTCGGGGGAATAGGCAAGGCCGTAGCTGGCGGCGATGGCGGAATTGATGCCGACCTTGATCGCCTGCGTCGCGGCCGAGATCGGGCGGTAGCCCCACCAGATGCCGCCCGCGACCCCGCCCAGCGACACGATCGGCGCGATCGGGGTTTCGGCGGCGGGGCTGAACCACAGGAAGGCGAGCAGCGGCATGAGGATCGCCGCGCACCACACCCAGCGGCTGGTCGCCTGCTTCTTTGCGCTCTCGCGCATTTCATTCTGGCCGGCCAGCCAGTCGGCCAGACCACCGGTCATCAGGCCATCAATGTCGGTGCGCATTGCCTCTCCCGCGCGATTCTTTAACCAGTGTGAGCACAAATATCCGGCTCAGGTAAAGGGGATGCATATGGTTTGGGTGCTTGTGGTGTTCGTCGGGGTGGCGCTGCTGGTGGTGATCGGGATCTACAACCGGCTGGTCGGCCTCAGGCAGAGCGTGCGGCAGGGCGTCGCCGATATCGACGCGCAGCTGCGCCAGCGGCACGACCTCATTCCCAATCTGGTCGAGACGGTGAAGGGCTATGCCACCCACGAATCCGAGACACTCGAAGCGGTGATCGCGGCGCGCAATGCAGCGGCGCGCGGGCAGGGAGGCGAGGCGCAGCTGCGCGGTGCGCTCGACAACCTGCTGGCGCTGGGCGAGGCCTATCCCGACCTCAAGGCTTCGGCCAACTTCCAGTCGCTCCAGGGCGAGCTTGCCGATGTCGAGGACAAGCTGGCCGCCGCGCGCCGGGCGCTGAATGCGGCAGTCGCCCGCTTCAATGCCGCGCGCGAATCCTTCCCGGCGGTGCTGTTTGCGAACATGCTCGGATTCGCCGAGGCCGATTTCCACCGGCTCGACGCGAGCGAGCAGGGAACGGTCGATCAGGTGCCGCGCATCGGCTTCTGATTCCGGCTGCGAATGGGGCGGAAAACCGCGTGTTTTCCGTCACATTCCTGTCGTCTTTTCAGGGGTGTCTTCGAAAAGTAACATTTCGCCCGCGCGGGGTGCATTTTTCGTTTGCATTCCCCCCCCAAAGCCCTATCTGCGCGCTTCCGCTGCCCCAAGGGGACTTCCAAACCGCAAGGCAGCTTGTCGTTTTATGGTTCAACAGAGCCGTTTTGGGGGTCCCTTGAGTTGCACATCTATCCTGACGCACTGGCTGTAGTCCGCGACCTCCGTCCGGACGAACCCGTCATCCTCAACCGCCCGCACGCCGCGCGGCGCGCCGCCCGTTTCTTCGTCGAGAAGTTTCCGGGCAAGGTGCTCTATGCGGTCAAGGCCAACCCCGCGCCGGACCTCATCCAGGTCCTGTGGGATTCGGGCGTGACCCATTTCGATGTCGCCTCGATCACCGAGGTCCGGCTGGTGCGCGGCATCCTGCCGCAGGCCGTGCTGTGCTTCATGCATCCGGTGAAGACCCCCGCGGCGATCAGCGAAGCCTATTTCGAGCACGGCGTGCGCACCTTCAGCCTCGACACCTACGAGGAGCTGGAGAAGATCATCGACGCCTGCCGCAACCGCGCGACGGGCGAGGCCCCGCGCGACCTGCGTCTGTGCGTGCGCCTGCGCGTGTCGAGCGAGTATTCGGAGCTGTCGCTGGCCAGCAAGTTCGGCTGCGACCTGATCGAAGCGCCGCAGCTGCTCCAGCAGGCCCGCCAGCATTGCGACTGGCTGGGCGTGTGCTTCCATGTCGGCAGCCAGGCGATGACGCCGTTCGCCTTCGTGCAGGCGCTGGACCGCACCCGTGCGGCGATTGCCGAGGCTTCGGTCGTGATCGACATGATCGACGTGGGCGGGGGCTTCCCGAGCGCCTATCCGGGGCTCGAGCCGCCGCCGATGGAAGATTACTTCGCGATCATCGCCAAGCACTTCGAAAGCCTGCCGATCGCCTACAATGCCGAGCTGTGGTGCGAACCCGGCCGCGCGCTGTCGGCCGAGTATTCCTCGATGATCGTGCAGGTGAACAAGCGCCGCGGCGAGGAGCTCTACATCAATGATGGTGCCTATGGCGCTCTCTACGATGCGGCCCATGTCGCATGGCGCTTCCCCGTGCGCGCGCTCGAGGACGACCTGATCGAGGAGGAGGCGGATTTCGCCTTCTACGGCCCGACCTGTGACGATGCGGACTACATGAAGGGGCCCTTCGCGCTCCCCGCCGACATCCAGGCCGGTGACTATATCGAGATCGGGATGCTCGGCGCTTACGGCGCGGCGATGAAGACCGGCTTCAACGGCTACGGCAACGCGGTCGCTGTGACCGTGCAGGACGAGCCGATGATGAGCCTGTTCAACGGCACCCGCGTGCGCGAGGCGACCGACAACGTCGTCAGCTTGCGCTGATCCAGCTATCGCCGCTCTGCCTGTGACGGGCAGGGCGGCGCTTGCTGCTCTCCTCCATTCCCCTCCCTCTCAATAAGGCCGTTGCCCGCACGGGCGGCGCTGCTACGTTCGTGTGCGGAGAGGGACACATGGACGGATTTCCGGCGCATCCGGATACAATCACCGATGACTGGTGGCAGGCGGTTCTCGGCCGCGTGCCGGACGCGTGGCGCTGGGAGCCGATCGGCACCGGGCAAGTGGGCGATTCGGTGCGCTTCACGCTGGATTTTGGCGAGGAGACGGTAACGCTCGCGGGCAAGTTCGCCGCCGCCGATCCCACCAGCCGCGCGACCGCCGCGATGCTCGGGCTCTATGCCAAGGAGGTGCGCTTCTACCGCGATATCGCGCCGCAGCTCCCGGTCCGCACGCCGCGCACCCACGTCGCCGAGATCGCCGAGGACGGCGCGAGCTTCGTGCTGCTGTTCGAGGACCTCGGCCCGGCGCGGGGCGGCAACCAGCTGGCGGGCTGCACCCTCGCCGAGGCGCGGCTGGTGGTCGAGCAGGCCGCCGCGCTCCATGCGCCGGGGTGGCGCAATGAAGCGATCCTCGGGCTCGACTGGCTCCAGCCCAATCCCGCCGCCAATGCCCAGGTGAAGGCACTCTATCCGCAGGCGCAGGCGATCTTCCGCGAGCGCTATGCGGGCGTGCTCGAACCCGAATTCATGGCGCTGTGCGAGGAGCTGGCGGCAATCACCGCTGCCACCGACCGCCAGCATGACGCGCCCGTCAGCCTCGTCCACGGCGACTTCCGGCTGGACAATGTGCTGTTCGATATCAGGGGCGGGGCGGAACCCATTGCGGTGCTCGACTGGCAGACGCTCACAATCGGCAACGGCCTCACCGATATCGGCTACTTCCTCGGCTGCGGGATCGGCGACACGCTGCGACGCGAGGCCGAGAGCGAACTGCTCGATCTCTACTGCGCCGCCATGACCGCCCGCGGCGTGCCGCTGACGCGGGAGGCGATCTGGGACGACTATGTCCTCGGCGCGCTCCACGGGGTCTCGACCGCGGTGTTCAGCAGCGCCTTCGTGGTGCGCACCGAGCGGGGCGACGCGAACTTCCTGTCGATGGCGCGCGGGGCCTGCGCGCTCGCGCACCAGCACAGCAGCCTCGACCTTCTGAAGCGCAAAGGATGACCCGATGGCCTTGAGCAGGGGTGACGATTACCCGATCCACCAGACCCCCGATTCGGTCGCCTATTCCGGCACCGACCGCAATTTCTACGACCGCTATTTCTTCAACGGCTATGCGCCCGATGGCAGCAGCTTCTTTGCGGTGGCCTTCGGGGTCTATCCGAATCTCGACGTCGCCGACGCGCATTTTTGCGTCGTGCGTGATGGCGTCCAGCACTGCCTCCACGCCAGTCGCCGGCTCGGCATGGAGCGGATGGAGCTATCCTGCGGCCCCGTCCGGATCGAGGTGCTGGAGCCGCTCCAGCGCCTGCGGGTGGTGGTCGAGGGGGAGGGCATCGCCGCCGACCTCACCTTCACGGGCCGCGCCTTTCCCATTGAGGAGCCGCGCTTCACCTGGCGCGTGGGGCCGCGCACGGTGATGGACTACACCCGCCTCACCCAGAACGGGCATTACGAGGGCTGGATCGAGGTCGACGGGGGGCGCGAGGTGCTCCCCGCAGGCAGCGCCGGCACTCGCGACCGCAGCTGGGGCGTGCGGCCCATCGGCGCGGCCGATCCGCAGTTTGCGGGCAAGACGGTGCCGCAGTTCTTCTGGCAGTGGACGCCGGTGAACCTGCCGGGCCGCAGCCTGTTCTTCCATTTGAACGCCCATGCCGATGGCACGCCGTGGAACACCCGCGCGGTGATCGCGCCCGACGGGGCGGGGGCGGACGGCTTCCACGACGATCACGCGCCAGTGATGGCAACGCAGCTCGCAGACGGCACCCGCTGGCCCGCATCGGGCGAATTGCAGGCGGGGGGCGAGACCTTCCGCCTCACGCCGCTTGCGCGCTTCCAGATGCGCGGACTGGGCTATACCTCGCCCAAGTGGGGCCACGGGCTCGATCACGGGCTGCTCGAGGTCGAGCGCGAGACCATCGACCTTGCGACAATCGATCCCGCGCGGCCCGACAACCTGCACGTGCAGATGCTCTGCCGCGTCGAGGGACCGGGGGGTGAAAGCGGCCTCGGCGTGTTCGAACAACTCGCCATCGGCGACTATGCACCGCTTGGCCTTACGGGGATGACGGGGCGGGAGTGAACCTCCCGCCCGCGCGCGCTCTTACAGCCGCACCTCGGCGACCTTGTCCTTGTAGTCCTGCTTGGGATCGATCCCGATCAGCATCTTGATCCCGGCCACCAGCGAGGAGGCGTCGATCCAGATCTCGGCATCCTCGGGGTCGAGCCGGATGAGGGCGATCTTGGGATCGTCCTTGCCCTCGTACCATGCCGCGACAAAGCGGTTCCACAGCCGGTCGATGGTCGCGCGGTCGCGGGTGGTGGAGAGGTTGCCGTGGACCGTCGCCCAGACATCGTGGCCCTTGCTCACGAAATGCGCCATCGCGCGGGGGCTGGCATCGCCCAGTTCCTGCTGCTGGACCTGCCGGTAGAGCTGGTTGTCGGTCGCGGTGAAGAACCACACGGGCCCGCGATACTCGTCACCGTCAAACAGTTCGTCTTCCAGCTGCGCGGTCATCGGACGGGCGTGGCCGTCCTCGCCCTCGGCCAGGCCGAGGAACATCGTCATGTCGCTTTTGAGCGCTTTCCAGAACTTCGAACGGATTTCCGCGTCGGTCGCCATGCCTGTCTCCTGTGCTTGGGGACAGGCGCTAGCGCCGACGCGGAAAAAAGTTCCGCTTAGAAGACCTCGAAGAGACCAGCCGCGCCCATGCCGCCACCAACGCACATGGTGACGACCACATACTTGGCGCCGCGGCGCTTGCCTTCGATCAGCGCGTGGCCGGTGCAGCGCGCGCCGGTCATGCCATAGGGGTGGCCGATCGAGATCGAGCCGCCGCTGACGTTGAGGATGTCATTGTCGATGCCGAGCTGGTCGCGGCAGTACAGCACCTGCACCGCGAAGGCCTCGTTCAGTTCCCACAGGCCGATGTCGTCCATCTTGAGGCCGGTCTGCTTGAGCAGCTTCGGGATCGCGAAGACGGGGCCGATGCCCATTTCGTCAGGCTCGGTGCCCGCGACCGCCATGCCGACATAGCGGCCGAGCGGCTGTAGACCGCGCTGTTCGGCGAGCTTGGCTTCCATCAGCACCGCGGCCGAGGAACCGTCCGACAGCTGCGAGGCGTTGCCCGCGGTGATGTTCATGCCCGGGCCCATCACCGGGTTGAGGCTCTGGAGGCCTTCGAGCGTGGTCTCGGGGCGGTTGCCTTCGTCCTTGGTGACGGTGATTTCGCGCTGCGAGACTTCCTTCGTCTCCTTGTCGACCACGTTCATGGTCACGGTGACGGGGACGATTTCCGCGTCCAGACGGCCCTCAGCCTGCGCCTGCGCGGTGCGCATCTGCGACTGGTAGGCGTATTCGTCCTGCGCCTCGCGGCTGATGTTGTAGCGCTTGGCCACGGTCTCGGCGGTGCCGAGCATCGGCATGTAGACGTCCTTGTGCATCGCAATCAGCGAGCGGTCGGGCGAGACGCGCATCTCGGGGGTCTGGACCATCGAGATCGAGTCCTGACCGCCGCCGACGACGATATCCATGTTGTCGACGATGATCTGCTTGGCGGCTGTGGCAATCGCCATCAGGCCCGAGGAGCACTGGCGGTCGATGGTCTGGGCCGAAACGCCCACGGGGCAGCCGGCGCGCAGCGCGACCTGACGGCCGATATTGCCAGCCTGTGTCCCTTGCGTGAGGACCGCGCCCCAGACGACGTCGTCGATCTGGCCGGCTTCGATCCCGGCACGCTCGATCGCGGGCGCAAGGCTCAGCGCGCCGAGCGTGGCGCCGGGGGTGGCGTTGAAAGCGCCCTTGTAGGCGCGCCCGATGGGCGTGCGGGCGGTGGAGACGATAACGGCGTCACGTGCCATGTTGGGTATCCTTGTTGAAAGAAGTCAGTCGGGGAACCGTGCCGCCCCGTCTTCGAGCGGCAGGTCGAGCGCGCCGCAGATCAGCGACACGCCGTGATAGAAAGCGACAAGTTGCACCACTTCGAGCACTTCTTCTTCCGAGAAGTGCGCCCGAAGGTCAGCCCATTGAGCCTCAGACAGGCGTTTGTGGTCGAGCAGGGCGTCGACCCCGGCGATCAGTGCCGCTTCGCTCGCGGTCCATACCGGATCGGCGGCGGTGCCGTGCACCAGAGCGCGTTGCTGCGCTTCGTCGATCCCGGCCTTCTCCGCAAAGCCGCGGATGTGGACGCCGTATTCGTACTCGCAGCCGCAGCGCGCCGTGGTCCGGTCGATAACCAGCTCGCGGTCACGCAGGGACAGCGGGCCACGGTCGAGCATCGAGCCGGCGGTGAACTTCCCCCACGCCCGCTCGTGCTTGGCGAGGGTGGTGAACAGCTTCAGCGGCGGCGCGCCGCGCATGAGCACGGCCATCGCCCGGGCGAAAGGCTCGGGGTAAGGCTCGGCGAGGGGTTCGATGCGGGCCACGGGGCTCACACGAAGTATTGCGTGATCCACTCGCACATCAGGGCGGGCTTGTCCTCGCCTTCGATCTCGATGGTGATCTCGCAGGTCTGCTGCCACTGGCCGGGGCGCTTCTCGACCATTTCGGTGAGCTTCCAGACGCCGCGGATGCGCTTGCCGGCGCGGACCGGGGCGATGAAGCGCGTCTTGTTGCCGCCGTAGTTCACGCCCATCTTCACGCCGTCGATGCGCGGCGCGCCGCCGTTGGCGCCGAGATAGGGGATCATCGACAAGGTCAGGAAGCCGTGGGCGATGGTCCCGCCGAAGGGGGTCATCTTGGCCATCTCTTCGTTGACGTGGATGAACTGGTGGTCACCGGTCGCCTCGGCGAACTGGTTGATGCGCTCCTGGCTCATCTCCACCCATTCGCTGGTGCCGATCACTTCGCCAACCTTGGCGGCCAAATCCTGCGGGTTCATCGGGCTCCTCCTTTGTGTGTCGGGCGGCACGATCCGGGTGCCGCCTGCCTCGTTGCGCCGCGTGTCATGGCGCAACACAAGGGGGAGCGCAACGCTCCGAAGAAATGGCGCGCTATGCCGCTACGGCACCGCGCACCTGACCCGTGATCGCCTCGCGCCGCGCGGTGCTGCGATCGAGCAGCGAGCGGGCCGAATCGATCCGCAGGCAATAGGTGTGGAGCCCGATCTGGAGGCCGACCAGCATCAGCATCACCGGCTGATAGGCGATCCCCTGGAACAGCGCGCCAACGAGGTAGATGATCGCCCCCATCTGCAAGGCCGCGGCGAGCGGGGCGATCCAGCGGGTCGCCTCGTCCTCTTCCTTCTTCCAGCGCCGCTGGAGGCGCTCCATCTGCCACAGCCCGATGAAATGGAGAGAGAGCCACATGATCAGCCCCGGCCAGCCCTGCTCGCCGAGCATCTCGAACACCGAGGAATGGAACGCGCGGCCCTTGTCCTCGACCTCCTGGTAGGTGACCGTGGTGGTGTTCCCCGCCGTCTGCTTGACCGGCATGACATAAGCAAAGCGGTTGGAGCGGTAGGCATCGAACCCGCCGCCGAAGGGCTTTTCGGCGACGTAGTTGAGCGTCCATTCCCACACCGCCACGCGGGTCGAGGCGCTCTCGTCGCCGCCCGGCTGGGCGATGGTCGACATGCGGTTGTAGTAGGACTGCGGCAGGAAGGGCAGGGCGGTGAGGCCCAGCACCGCCGCGCCCGCGACGAACAGGAAGCGCCGCTTGGTGTAACGCAGCATCAGCCCCGCGAGCGCGGCGATGCACAGCAGGCCCGTGCGCGCCTCGGTGCCGATGGGGACGAGCAGGCAGGCGAAGGTCAGCGCCACCGCGAACACCGTCACCGTCCAGTGCGGCCGAAAGATCGTGCCGTGCCGCACGAACCACCACAGCATCGGGATCAGCCCGATCGCGACCGTGGCGAGGGTCGAGCTTTCGTAGATGCCGCTGTTGTCGTTCACGAAGAACTTGAGGTTCTGGTAGCCCCCGCCGCCGAGGATCGTCTTCATCCCCGTCCCGATCACGATCGTCGCGACCGACAGCAGCAGCACCAGCGCCAGCCCCTCGATCCGCGCGCGGGTGGTGAGGGTGAGCGGCAGGAAGATCGCGAAGAGCAGCGCCTTCCACACCCAGTCCCACTTGGTCTGGGCCTCGACCGGGAAATCGGCGTGGCCGGTGGTCCACCAGCAATAGACGAGCAGCGCCAGCATCAGCCCCTGCCGCAGGGTGAAGCGCGCCCCCTCCTTGCGGTCGAGGGCGAGCCAGCCGCCGAAGGCTGCGGCAAAGGCGATCAGCGAGACCGGGATGGTGGTGATCAGCGTAAAGCCGATCCGTTGCGGCGCGAGAATGTCGATATAGACATAGAGCAGCACCCACAGGAACGAGCGCCTGAGGCCGAGTACCAGCACATAGCCGATGAAGGCGAGGAGAACGAGATCAAGCACGCGCGTCGGTGCCGTCGGTCTGGCCATCCGCCCGCTCGCGGCGGGCCGCGTTGCGTCCGGCGACGCTGGTGGCCTTGCGATTGCTTGTCGTCTCGGCCTTGATCTCTTCGATCAGCGGATCGGTATCGAGCCCAGCGCGCATCACCAAGCGCAGCAGGGCAATGGCCAGAAGGCCATGTCCAAGAGCAAGCGCGAAGTAATCGATCATGGGGCGGGCGGCTTTCGGGGGCGGTGGGCTGCCAGCTTTACCCGCAGGCAGTTGACGCGGCGTTAAGCACGCCTGCGATAGGCAAGCGGCCATGACCCGCGTTCTCCACGTTCTCGACCACTCGCTGCCGCTCCACAGCGGCTACACCTTCCGCACCCGCGCGATCCTGAAGGCGCAGGAAGGGCACGGGGTGGAAGTGCGCGGGATCACCGGGCAGCGGCACAATCTCGAGGCGGCGGTGACGGGGCCGCGCGAAGAGGCCGACGGCCTGATCTTTCACCGCACCCCCGGCGTTCCCTCAGGCCCGCCGCCCTTGCGCGAGATGGGCGAGATCGAGGCGCTGACCGCCGCGATCATCCGGCTCGCCGACGAATGGCGTCCCGACATCATCCACGCCCATTCGCCCGCTCTGTGCGGCGCGGCGGCGCAGCGTGCGGCGCGCGCGCTCGGCGTGCCCTTCGTCTACGAGATCCGCGCCTTCTGGGAGGATGCGGCGGTCGGCAACCTGACGGGGACCGAGGGCAGCCTCAAATACCGCCTCACCCGCGCGCTCGAAACCCGCGTCGCCAAGGGAGCGGATGCGCTGTTCACCATCTGCCACGGCCTCAAGGACGATCTGGTCGCGCGCGGCATTCCTGCGGGGCGTGTCAATGTGATGCCCAACGGGGTCGACCTGTCGCTGTTCGGCGATCCCCCGCCGCGCGACGAGGCGCTTGCCGTAGAACTCGGCATCGCCCCCGGCGCGCCGGTGATCGGCTATATCGGCAGCTTCTATGCCTATGAAGGCGTCGACGATCTGATCGCGGCCATGCCGCTGCTGCGCCAGTCGCACCCCGAGGCGCGGCTGCTGCTCGTGGGAGCCGGGCCGATGGACGAGCCCTGGCGCGCCGCCGCCGCGCGCCTGCCTGAGCCCGAGGCCGTGATCTTTACCGGCCGCGTGCCGCACACGGCGGTCGAGCGCTACTATTCGCTGGTCGACGTGCTCGCCTATCCGAGGAAGGCCCAGCGCCTGACCGATCTGGTCACGCCCCTGAAGCCCCTCGAAGCGATGGCGCAGCGCCGGCTGGTCGCGGCCTCCAGCGTCGGCGGGCACCGCGAGCTCATCACCGACGGCGAGACCGGCACGCTGTTCGCGCCCGACGATCCCGCCGCCTGCGCCGCCGCGCTCGCGCGCCTGCTCGACAATCGCGACGGTTGGGAGGCGATGAAGGCGCGCGGTGTGGCCCATGTGCGCACCCGCCATGACTGGGCCGAAAATGCGCGCAATTATCTTCCTGTTTACCATCTCTTGCTAGCCCCGGGTAACGACGCCAGCGCGCATCGCGCGGCACAGATAACGGGGTAAACGTCGCATGAAATCGGGGCAGAAGGGTCTCTCGCAGCAGCGCAAGCGCAAGAGGGGCCGCAGTCCGGCGCGCGCGCCGCTTTCTGCCCACCGTGCTTTCGCGCCGCTGCTCGGGACATGGGGCGCAGCCCTCGGCGCCGGTGTGGTGATGGTGCTGCCCTCGTCGCTGGTTACCGAAGCGATGGACGGCACCCTGATCGGCACCTGGGGCGCGGGCGGGCAGATCTTCCTTGCCGCGACCGCCGCGAGCGTGCTGGGCGGCTCGCTTTACGCCTTGGCTTCGGGAATGAGCCGCCGCGCGCGCCGCAACAACAGCACGCCTTCGGTGGTAGAATTCGCGGTGCGGCAGGTGACGCCGATCAATCCGGCGCGCGATCTCGGCAGCCGCAGCCTCGACGAACCGCTCGAGGCCATGCCTTTCAGCACCCCCGCCTGGCGCGACGCCGATCTCGACACGCCGCGCCGCGCGCCCGAACCGCGTCCTGCACGGCAGGAGCCGGTGCGGCATTCTGAGCCTGTGGCGGAGACCGTCGCCGAAGCCGAAGTCGCTCCGGCACCGGTTGAGCTCGATCTGGCAGACTTCGCCGAGCTTCCCGGCCGCAATGCCGTTTGGGTGGACGAGACGCCCGCTCCCGAGCCTGCTCCCGCGTCCGAGCCCGTCGCTGCAACGCCTGCGCAGCCCGATCCGGTCGCCGATATGCGCGCCCGCCGTCTGCGCGCTGTCACCCCGCCGCCGCCCGCGCCGGGCACGGCGGCGCTGGCCCGCCTGCGCGCCACGCCTGCGAGCGAGCTGAGCCTCGTCGAGATGGTCGAGCGCTTCGCCGGCGCGCTTCACGAACACCGCGAGATGCCCGCGGGCCACGCGCCCAATCCGGCCGAACTCGCCGCCCGCGAAGCCGCGCTGGCCGAAGCGCTGCGCGCGCTCGCTGCTCTCAGCGGGGGCACGACCGCCGCGGCCCGCCGTCCCTCGCGTGAGGATCCGCTGCGCGCCGCGCTCGCCCAGCTCCAGCCGCGCCGCGAAATGCAGCACGGCCACGCCTAGGCGCGCGTGCGCGCAAAAGCTGCAACGGTTGGGGCCGCTGCATGCATCACGCGCAATCAACCTAAAGTCTGAATAGGTCTGCGAGAAATATTCCTTCACGCGGAGCCCTTGCCAAACCCGCTTCCTGTCGGCATGAGGGGCCCGAAAACGGGCCGGTGAAACCCCCAAAGGGGTGATCCAGCCCGCGTGACCTGCCCAAGGCGTGTTCCCTGCATGAGCGATCATGCAATCAAGGGTTCGCGCCTGTCGGCATCTGACAGAACGGACTTTTTGCCAATGGGATACCCCTCCTCCCAGGGTCTCTATGACCCCGCCAACGAACATGACGCCTGCGGCGTCGGCATGGTTGCGCACATCAAGGGAGAGAAAAGCCACGCGATCATCGCGCAGGCGCTGGAGATTCTCGAGAAGCTCGACCATCGCGGTGCGGTGGGCGCTGACCCGCTGCTGGGCGATGGCGCGGGGATTCTGATCCAGATTCCCGATCCGCTGATTCGCCGCTGGGCCGAGGCTGAAGGCCACGATCTGCCGCAGCCGGGCGAATACGCCGTCGGCATGTGCTTCCTCCCGCAGGACGAGCGCGCGCGCGCCTTCGTCAAGGAGCGGATGGAGGCCTTCACCGCCAAGGAAGGCCAGCGCTTCATCGGCTGGCGCGACGTGCCGACCACGCCCGCCGGTCTCGGTGCGGCGGTGATCGCCTCGATGCCGGTGATCGAGATGGCGGTGATCGGCCGCGGCGCGAACTGCCCCGATCAGGACGCCTTCGAGCGCAAGCTGCTCACGATCCGCAAGCAAGTGCAGAACCCGCTCGCCCAGCTTGCCGAAAAGCACGGTCTGCCCGGCGTGACCGAGACCTATATTCCCTCGTTCTCGACCCGCACGGTGGTCTACAAGGGGCTGCTTCTGGCGACGCAGGTCGGCTCGTTCTACGATGACCTGCGCGATCCGGCCTGCGTCTCGGCGCTTGGCCTCGTCCACCAGCGTTTCTCGACCAACACCTTCCCGAGCTGGCGGCTCGCGCACCCGTTCCGCTTCATCGCCCACAATGGCGAGATCAACACGGTGCGCGGCAACGTCAACTGGATGAACGCCCGCCGCCGCACGATGGAAAGCGAGCTGCTCGGGCCGGATCTCGACAAGATGTGGCCGATCATCCCCCATGGGCAATCGGACACGGCCTGTCTTGATAACGCCTTGGAACTGCTGATCGCAGGCGGATATTCCCTCGCCCATGCGATGATGATCCTCATCCCCGAAGCCTGGGCCGGCAACGCGCTGATGACGCCTGAACGGCGCGCCTTCTACGAATATCATGCCGCGCTGATGGAGCCGTGGGACGGCCCGGCGTCGGTGTGCTTCACCGATGGCCGCCAGATCGGCGCGACGCTCGACCGCAACGGACTTCGTCCCGCGCGCTTCTGCGTCACCAAGGACGACATCGTCTGCCTCGCCTCGGAAAGCGGCGTGCTGCCCTTTGCCGAGGCCGACATCGTGAGGAAGTGGCGCTTGCAGCCGGGCAAGATGCTGCTGATCGACCTCGAACAGGGCCGCATCATCGAGGATGACGAGCTCAAGGCCGATCTCGCCAATGCGCACCCCTATGCCGAGTGGCTGCATCAGGCGCAGTACAAGCTCGAGGACATCACCGACGTAGTGCCCGAACTCGCGGCGATCCCGGCCGAGGACGGCACGCTGCTCCAGCGCCAGCAGGCTTTCGGTTACACGCAGGAAGACATCACCCGCTTCCTCGAGCCGATGGCGGTGGATGGTGACGATCCCATCGGTTCGATGGGCACCGACACGCCGATTGCCGTGCTGTCGGACCGTGCGCGGCTGCTCTACGATTACTTCAAGCAGAACTTCGCGCAGGTCACCAACCCGCCGATCGATCCGATCCGCGAGGAACTGGTGATGAGCCTCACCAGCATGATCGGCCCGCGCCCGAACCTGCTGGGCCGCGACGCGGGGACGCACAAGCGCCTCGAGGTCGACCAGCCTATCCTGACGAACGAGGATCTTGCCAAGATCCGTTCGGTGGAGGAAGCGCTCGATGGCGCTTTCCGCTGTGCCACGATCGACATCACCTGGGATGCCAAGAGCGGGGCTGAAGGCCTTGAAATGGCGCTCAAGGAAATGTGCTGGGCGGCGACCGAAGCCGTGCTTCAGGACCACAACATCCTTGTCCTCAGCGACCGCGGCCAGTCCGAAACCCGCGTGCCGATGCCAGCGTTGCTGGCGACAGCGGCGGTGCATCACCACCTCGTGCGGCAGGGCCTGAGGATGCAGACCGGCCTCGTGGTCGAAACCGGCGAAGCGCGCGAGGTGCATCACTTCTGCGTGCTGGCGGGCTACGGCGCGGAGGCGATCAACCCCTACCTCGCCTTCGAGACGATCGAGGCCCTGCGCGCCAAGCGCCACCCGGAGCTGCCCGCCACCAAGGTGCAGCAGAACTTCATCAAGGGCGTGGGCAAGGGCATCCGCAAGGTCATGTCCAAGATGGGCATTTCGACCTACCAGTCCTATTGCGGCGCGCAGATTTTCGATGCGGTGGGGCTCTCTAGCGCCTTCGTCGAGAAGTACTTCACCGGCACCGCCACCACCATCGAAGGCATCGGCCTTGCCGAAGTCGCCGAGGAAGCGCTGCGCCGTCACGGGCAGGCCTACGGGGACAACCCGCTCTATGACGGGATGCTCGATGTGGGCGGGATCTACCAGTACCGCCTGCGCGGCGAGGAGCACGCCTGGACCCCGCAGAACGTCGCCCAGTTGCAGCACGCGGTGCGCGGCAATGATCCGAAGAATTACGAGGAATTCGCCAAGTCGATCAACGAGCAGTCCGAGCGCCTGCTGACGATCCGCGGCCTGCTCGAATTCAAGAAGGCCGACAAGCCGATCCCTCTCGACGAGGTGGAACCCGCCTCGGAAATCGTGAAGCGCTTCTCGACCGGCGCGATGAGCCTCGGCTCGATCAGCCACGAAGCGCACTCGACCATGGCGATCGCGATGAACCGCATCGGCGGGCGCTCGAACACGGGCGAAGGCGGGGAGGAGCCGTTCCGCTTCAAGCCGCTCGCCAACGGGGATTCGATGCGCAGTCGCATCAAGCAGGTCGCGAGCGGCCGCTTCGGCGTCACCACCGAATATCTCGTCAATTCGGACGACATCCAGATCAAGATGGCGCAGGGCGCGAAGCCAGGCGAGGGCGGTCAGCTGCCCGGGCACAAGGTCGACAAGCGCATCGGCGCGGTGCGGCACTCGACCCCGGGCGTGGGCCTGATCTCGCCGCCGCCGCACCACGACATCTATTCGATCGAAGACCTCGCGCAGCTGATCCACGACTTGAAGAACGTGAACCCGGTCGCGCGGATTTCAGTGAAGCTGGTGTCCGAAGTGGGCGTCGGCACGGTCGCGGCGGGCGTTTCCAAGGCGCGCGCGGACCACGTGACGATCGCGGGCTATGACGGGGGCACGGGCGCTTCGCCGCTGACCTCGCTGACGCACGCCGGATCGCCGTGGGAGATCGGGCTTGCCGAGACCCAGCAGACGCTGCTGCTCAACGATCTGCGTGCGCGGATCGCGGTGCAGGTCGACGGCGGGCTCCGGACCGGCCGCGACGTTGCCATCGGCGCGCTGCTGGGTGCGGACGAGTTCGGCTTTGCCACCGCCCCGCTGATCGCTGCGGGCTGCATCATGATGAGGAAGTGCCACCTCAACACCTGCCCCGTCGGCGTCGCCACGCAGGACCCGGTGCTGCGCGCGCGCTTCACCGGCCAGCCCGAGCACGTGGTCAACTACATGTTCTTCGTCGCCGAGGAACTGCGCCAGATCATGGCCGAGATGGGCTTCCGCACCGTCGCCGAGATGGTCGGCCGAGTCGACCGGCTCGACACGCGCCGGATGGAACGCCACTGGAAGGCGCGCGGGGTCGACCTGTCGCGCATCCTCCACCAGGTGCCCCTGAAGGACGGGGCCTCGCTCCGCCAGATCGGCACGCAGGACCACGGGCTCGAAGGCGCGCTCGACAACAAGCTGATCGCCGATTGCCGCACGGCGATCGACACGAAGCAGCCGGTGCAGCTCGAATACGAGGTGCGTAATGTCAACCGCACGGTCGGCGCAATGCTCTCGGGCGAGATCGCCAAGGCGCACGGGCACGAGGGCCTGCCGACCGACACGATCCGCATTAACCTGACGGGCGTGGCCGGACAGAGCTTCGGCGCATGGCTGGCCCACGGCGTGACGCTCGATCTGGTCGGCGATGCCAACGACTATGTCGGCAAGGGTCTCTCGGGCGGCCGCATCATCGTGCGCCAGCCCGCCGATGCCCCGCGCGCCGCGCAGGATAACATCATCGTCGGCAACACCGTCATGTACGGCGCGATTGCGGGCGAGGCCTATTTCAACGGCGTCGCGGGCGAGCGTTTCGCGGTCCGCAACTCGGGCGCCATTGCGGTGGTCGAGGGCACCGGGGATCACGGCTGCGAATACATGACCGGCGGCGTCGTCGTCGTGCTCGGCAAGACCGGGCGCAACTTCGCGGCGGGCATGAGCGGCGGGGTCGCCTATGTCTATGACCCCGACGGCGCCTTCACCGACCTCGTCAACCACGCGCAGGTCGATCTGCTGCCGATCGCGGCAGGGCCGGATGCCGAGGAAGGGACGGGCCGCCCGTCACAGCGTCCGCGCTCGGTCAACGACTTCGGCATGGGCGACATGCTGCGCCACGATGCCGAGCGGCTGCGCATCCTTGTCGAGCGGCACCAGCTCCACACTGGCTCCAAGCTGGCGGGCGAATTGCTCGCTGACTGGGACGCGGCGCTCGCCAAGTTCGTCAAGGTGATGCCGCGCGACTATGCGGCAGCGCTCAGGAAGCTCGAAGCGGAACGGCTCGAGGCCGAAAGCGTCGCAGCGGAATAAGGTGTTCCCACCCCCAACCCCTCCCGCAAGCGGGAGGGGAGCGAGACTTGGCGGCGCAGCCGCCTAGTCGCAGCGGGGTGGGCCTACGGAACATGAGAAGGTAACGACAAGTGGGCAAGGAAACCGGATTTCTCGAGCTGGACCGCCGCGAGCGGGATTATCTCGACCCGAAAGAGCGCCTGAAGAACTACCGCGAATTTGTCATCCAGCCGGATGATGCGACGCTGACGGGCCAGGCCTCGCGCTGCATGAATTGCGGCATTCCCTACTGCCATAACGGCTGTCCGGTGAACAACATGATCCCGGACTGGAACCACCTGGTCTACGAGGCGGACTGGAAGCGCGCGCTGGCGATGCTCCACTCCACCAACAACTTCCCAGAATTCACCGGCCGCATCTGCCCCGCGCCCTGCGAGGCGGCCTGCACGCTCAACATCATCGACCAGCCGGTCACCATCAAGTCGATCGAATGCGCCATCGTCGACCGCGGGTGGAAGGAAGGCTGGATCACGCCGCAGGTGCCTGCGAAGAAGACCGGCAAGTCGGTCGCGGTGGTGGGCTCGGGCCCGGCAGGCCTCGCCTGCGCCCAGCAGCTCGCGCGCGCGGGTCATTCGGTGACGGTGTTCGAGAAGAGCGACCGCGTCGGCGGGCTGCTGCGTTACGGCATCCCCGACTTCAAGATGGAAAAGCACCTCATCAACCGCCGCTGCGTGCAGATGGAGGCCGAGGGCGTCACGTTCAAAACCTCCAAGGAAGTCGGCGTCGACATCTCCTTCGCCTCGCTGCAGGAGAATTTCGACGCGGTGGTGCTGGCCGGCGGCGCGGAAGATGCGCGTTCGCTCCAGATCCCTGGCGCGGAAATGCCCGGCGTGCGGCTGGCGATGGAGTTCCTCACCCAGCAGAACAAGCGCGTCGCGGGTGACGACGAGCTGCGCGCCGCCCCGCGCGGCTCCTTGCTCGCGACTGGCAAGCACGTGGTCGTGCTCGGCGGCGGCGACACCGGCTCGGACTGCGTGGGCACCTCGAACCGGCAGGGTGCGCTCAGCGTTACCCAGCTCGAGATCATGCCCAAGCCGCCCGAGAAGGAAGACAAGGCGCTGACCTGGCCCGACTGGCCGATGAAGCTGCGCACCTCGTCCTCGCACCAGGAAGGCGTCGAGCGCGACTGGGCGGTCCTGGCCAAGCGCGTGATCGGCGATGGTGAGGCGGTGACCGGGCTCGAATGCGTGCGCGTCGAGTGGGTCGGCGGCCAGATGCAGGAAATCGCGGGCAGCGAATTCACGATTCCCGCCGATCTGATCCTGCTGGCGATGGGCTTCGTCGGGCCGAAAAAAGCCGGCCTGCTCGAACAGGCGGGGGTCGAGCTGACTGCGCGCGGCAATGTCGATGCGGACACCAACAGCTACGCCACCAGCGCTCCGGGCGTGTTCGCCTGCGGCGACATGCGGCGCGGGCAGAGCCTTGTCGTCTGGGCGATCCGCGAGGGCCGTCAGGCCGCGCGCGCGGTCGACGAGGCGCTGATGGGCGTCTCGGAACTCCCGCGCTGAATCAGAAGGCCGCGCCGACGAGCGTCGGGCGCGGCCTTCCGGTTGTTACTTCACGTCGAACTTGACCGTGCCGGCCATCGGGTGGCCGTCGCTCGCGGTGGCCTTCCAGCGCACCTCGTAGGTGCCGGCGGGCAGCGGCTTGGCGAGGCTCAGCGTCAGGGTCTTGCCATCGGCCGAGAAGGCGGGGGTGAAGTTCCGGATCGGCATCTCGCCGTGGTTCGGCATGCCCGGCATCGCGGTCATGATGATCGCGGCGCTGGTCTTGGCCTTGTCGACCGACTGGCTGAAGGTGAGGGTGACGGTCTTCGTCCCCTTGGCCGCCGCCGCACCGGCCGCGGGGGTCGAGGCGGTCAGCTGGACATGGGCCGAAAGCGCCGCAGGGGTGAGCGCGGCGAGGGCGAGGGCGGCGATGAGGGCAGGGGTACGCATGGGGGTTCGTATATCCTTCGTGTGGTCGGGGTTTGGGGTTGTCAGAACCAGAAGCGGATGCCGGCGACGAGGCTGGTGACGGAAGGGTCTTCGCCGCGCAAGCGCGCAAAGTCCGCGCCCTGTCCGATCCGCCATGATTGCTCGATGCCGATATAAGGCGCGAACTCGCGGGCGATCTCGTAGCGCAGCCTCACGCCAGCCTCGATCTGGTCGATGCCTGCGCCGATGCCAAGAGCGGGAATGTCCTGGCCTGCCAGATTGGCCTCGACGCGCGGCTGGAGGATCAGGCGCTGGGTGATGCGCTGGTCGATCTCGGCCTCGATCCGCGCGGTGACATCGCCGCGGGTGCTGAGGAACAGCGCCGCGTCCACCTCGAACATGTAAGGCGCAAGGCCCTGGATGCCGATCACGGCGTGGGTGGTATCGGCTCCTGCGAAATCGTGGCGGATACCGGCCTGCAAGTCCCAGAAGGGCCGGATCGCGGCGGAATAGAGCGCCTGCACCTCGCCATCCTCGGGCTTGCCACCCCATTCGCCTTCGCCCTCGGACTTGACCCAGAGGCGGCGCGTCGGCGTGCCGTACCAGCCCTGCACATCCCACAGATAGCCGTCGCGCCCCTCGCGAATGTGCGTCTCCAGCCGCTCGGCCTGGAGCCACAGCAGCGGGAAATCGCCGTGCATTTTCCTGAGATCCTCGCGCGAGGCGGCCATTGCTTCGGCGCCCCAGATCGCGTCGGCCGCGCGCGGCGGGCCGCTGCCGGCTTCGGGTGGGGGCGGGGTCTCCATCTCGGGGCCGGGGGAGACGGGGGCGTCCGGCTCGGCCGCCATATCGCCCATGTCGTGCCCCGCGTGGCCTGCGTGGCTTTCCTGCGCGGCGAGCGGCGCGGCGGCGGCGAGCGCGATCACGGGGAGGAGCGGCTTCACGCCTCCGGCCCCATCACCGTCACGGTCTGCATCATCCCGCCGTGCATGTGGTAGAGTAGGTGGCAGTGGAACGCCCAGTCGCCCGGCGCATCCGCCGTCAGATCGAACGTCGCGCTCGCACCCGGCTGCACGATCACCACGCTCTTGCGCGGCTGGTGCGCCGGCGCCTCGCCGTTCACCAGCGTGAAGAACATCCCGTGCAGGTGGATCGGGTGCGCCATCATGGTGTTGTTGACGAGCTTCACCCGCACCCGCTCCTTGTGGGCGAAGCGCAGCGGCTTGTCGGTGACGGCGGAGTACATCTCCCCGTCGAAGGACCACATGTAGCGCTCCATGTTGCCGGTGAGGTGGAGCTCGAGCAGGCGCGAGGGCTCGCGGGTGTCGGTGTTCGGCTCGAGCGCCGCCAACATGCGGTAGTTGAGCACACGGTGCTCCACATCGCGCAGGCCGAGGCCGGGATCGCCGAGCTTGTCGACCGGCTGCATCGCAACCATGTCGATGCCGGGGCCGACCTTCACATCGGGCGGCAGCAGCAGCGTGTCGCGCATCTTCATGCCCTCCATGCTGTGCGAGCCGCCGTCCCCGTGGTTCATGCCCATGTCGCCCATGTCGAGCAGCGGGGGCTTGCGCGGCGGCGGGATCGCGGCGCGCGCGCCGGGGCGGCTCGCCAGCGTCGCTATCGCCATGCCGGAGCGGTCCATGCTCTCCGCGACGATCGTATAGGCATCGGCGGTGGGCCGGATGATCACGTCATAGGTCTCGGCGGTGCCGATCTGGAACTCGTCGACCTCCACGGGGGCCACGTTCTGCCCGTCCGAGGCGATCACCGTCATCGGCAGGCCGGGAATGCGCAGATTGAAGAAGGTCATCGCCGAGCCGTTGATGACGCGCAGCCGGATGCGCTCGCCGGGGTTGAACGCGAACTCCATCCCCTCCTTCGGCCCGCGGCCGTTGGCGAGATAGGTGTAGGTCGAGCCGGTCACATCGGCGATGTCGGTCGCGGGCATGCGCATTTCCGCCCACATCCGCCGGTCCGCCGCCGAGAGCGGGTAGTCGTCAGCCCAGGCGGTCTGCTGGTAGTTGAAGTAGCCTTCGCCCTTCCTCAGCCGGTCCATGATCCGGTGGGGATGGAGCGGGGTGAACTCGCTCAGCAGCAGGATGTAGTCGCGGTCATAGTCCGCCGGCTCCGCGCCTGCCGGGTCGATCACCAGCGGGCCGTAATGCCCCTGCTGCTCCTGAAGGCCCGAATGCGAGTGATACCAGTAGGTGCCCGACTGCTTGATCGGGAATTCGTAGGAGAAGGTCTGCCCCGGCCTGATGCCCGGAAAGCTGATGCCCGGCACCCCGTCCATGTGGAACGGCACGAGGAGACCGTGCCAGTGGATCGAGGTATCCTCCGACAGGTGGTTGGTGACATTCAGGCGGACATTCTGGCCTTCCTTCAGCCGGATCAGCGGCCCCGGCACCGATCCGTTGACTGCCACCCCGTGCCCCTTGCGCCCCTGCACCACGCGCGGGCCATGCCCGACGGCAAGGTCGATCACCGTGCCCGACACCTGGTCGAAGCCCACACGGATCATCGCGCCGCCCTTCATCGCGTGGAGCGAATGGCCCTGCGCCCAGGCGGGCACGGCCGCCAGACCGGCCGCAGCACCGGCAGCGCGGACGAAGCCGCGGCGGGAGATATCGGACATGCTCATGTCACCCTATACGCGGCGCTTGCCGGCGGGGTTGCCAACATGGATGGTTTTCGCCGGAATGCTGAAGGCGCCAAGGATCGGGCAGGGGCCGTCCTCGCCGTGGGCGCATTCCCTCACGAGGGTCTTGAGCGCCGAACGCATCGTCTTCAGCGTCGCGATCTTCTCGTCGATCGCAGCGATCCGCGCCTCGGCGAGCGCGCGGGCGGCGGTGCGGTCGTCATGGTCGAGGCCAAGGAGGGTGGCGATCTCCTCGAGCGTGAAGCCCGCGGTCTGCGCCGCGCGGATCGAGAGCAGGCGTTCGAGATCGCCCTCGGTGTAACGCCGCGCACCCTCGCCTCGCGGCGGCTCGGGCAGCAGCCCGCGGCGCTGGTAGAAGCGGATCGTCTCGACCGATACGCCGCCTTTGCGGGCCAGATCACCGATTTTCATTTTGACCTCTTGAAACCGTACCACAGTACGGGACTTATATACGGGCCATCCGATGAACTTCAAGGGAACAAAATCGCGATGAGCAACGACCCCCGCACCGCCGTCCTCCACCGCATGGTGATGCCCGGCCACACCTGCCCCTATGGCCTCAAGGCGCGCCACCTGCTGCGCTCGCGCGGCTATGCGGTCGAGGACCACCACCTCACGACGCGCGAAGAGACCGACCGCTTCAAGGCCGAACTCGGCGTCGCCACCACGCCGCAGACCTTCATCGATGGCGTGCGGATTGGCGGCTATGACGACCTGCGCCGCTATTTCGGCCTGAAAGTGGCCGATCCGAACGCCACAACCTACCGCCCCGTGATCGCGCTCTTCGCCATGACCGCGCTGATGGCGATGGCGGCGGGCTATGCGGTCGACGGCACCGCGATCAGCATCCGCGCGGGCGAATGGTTCGTCGCCTTCTCGATGTGCGCGCTGGCGCTGCTCAAGCTCCAGGATGTCGAGAAATTCGCGACGATGTTCCTGAACTACGACCTGCTCGCGCGGCGCTGGGTGCCTTACGGGCGGATCTATCCCTTCGCCGAAGGGCTGGCGGGCGTGCTGATGGTTGCGGGCGCGCTTCGCTGGCTGTCGGTCCCGATCGCGCTGTTCATCGGCAGCATCGGCGCGGCGAGCGTGTTCAAGGCGGTCTATATCGACAAGCGCGAGCTCAAATGCGCCTGCGTTGGCGGCAGCAGCAACGTGCCCCTAGGCTTCGTCTCGCTCACCGAGAACGTGATGATGGTCGCGATGGCCGTGTGGATGATCGCCAAGCCGGGGATGTAGCGGGAGAGCGGCGGACGTGGCTCCGGTTCCCGCATCCTGCTAGGAGGGCAGGGCATGAGCCTTGCCCTCTACTTCCTTGCCGCAGTGGCCGAGATCGGCGGTTGCTTCGCTTTCTGGGCCTGGGCGCGCGACGACCGCTCGCCGCTGTGGCTGGTGCCCGGGCTGGCGAGCCTCGCGCTCTTCGCCTTCCTCCTCACCCGCGTCGAAAGTGCCCACGCGGGCCGTGCCTTTGCCGCCTATGGCGGCGTCTACATCGCCGCAAGCCTCGGCTGGATGTGGGCGGTGGAGGGCGCGCGGCCCGACCGGTGGGATATCATCGGCGGCGCAATGTGCCTCGCCGGCGCGGGGATGATCCTGTGGGGACCGCGCGGAGTGTAAGAGGATAGTGCAGACGGGCTCTGCCGGAAATTGTTTTCCCCCTTTGTGGTGTGTTAATGCAATAATGCACCAGTGGAGGGTGAAGCATGAAATTTCTGAAAACACTGGTCGGGATCGCAGCGCTGCTCGCCGCGCCTGTGCTGGCTCAAGAGCCGCCCCGACCGCAAGGCCCCTCCGACCGCACAGCCGCGCCGGTCCAGGTCATGATCCTGGGCATGTATCATTTCGCCAATCCCGGCCGCGATCTGGCCAATATGGACGTTGATGATGTGCTCGCCGCAAGGCGGCAGGCCGAGATTGCCGCTGTGGTGAACAGTCTTGCTGCGTGGGCTCCAACGAAGATCGCCGTAGAAGACGAGGCTGCGACGCCGTCGCTCGCCTTGCCCGACTTCGCAGAGACCGACACCCTGCTGAAGACGTCACGCAGCGAGAGCATCCAGATCGGCTTCCGTCTCGCGCGCCTGCTCGGCCATCATGCTGTTTACGGCTATGACGAGAGAGGGGGAGAGGGCGAGCCGGACTACTTCCCGCTCGATAAAGTCCAGGCCTTTGCCGAGGCGAACGGCATGGCCGATGAGCTTGCCGCGATTTTCGCCGAAGTCGAAGCCATGACGAGCGAGCAAAACGCACGGCTGGGCACCCAGTCGATCGCTGTGTCGCTCTTCGACCACAACGATGGCAAGGCCCTGGCGCTGTTGCACGACAGGATCTACTACGGCCTTCTCCGCTTCGGCGACGGCACCGTGCAACCCGGTGCAGAGCTCAATGCCTATTGGTACATGCGCAACGCGAAAATGTTCGCGAAGATCGTAATGGTTGCCAAGCCCGGCGACCGCGTTCTCGTCATTGCTGGCAGCGGTCACGCCACGTGGCTGAGGCACTTCGCACAACACACACCGGGCTTCGAGCTTGTCGAAACGATGCCCTATCTTGAACGCGCGGCCGAGCGTTCGCGGGCCGCTACGCCCTAGCCCTCAGTCGAACCCCACGAACCGCGCCGCCTCGCTCACCTCGCGGCGGGTGATCTTGACCGGGTTGGCGGGGAAATCGGGGTCGGGCCAGCCGAGCGCGACGGCCTTCATGATCACCTGATCCTCGGGGATGCCGGCGTGTTCGCGCACCACGGGGCTTTGCATGATCCCTTGCGAGTTGATCACGCAGCCCAGGCCCTTGCTCCACGCGGCATTGACCAGCGCCGTGGTGACGGCGCCGCAATCGAACACCGTGTCGTCGGCGTCGGAGAGCGCCTTGTCATAGGTGATGATGACGCAGACCGGCGCGTCGAACTGGCGGAAGCCGCGCAGCACCCAGTCCTGCCGCGCTGCCTTGTCATCGCGACCGATGCCCATCGCCTCGAATAGCTGGATCGCGCAGCCGACCTGCCGGTCGCGGTGGACACCCTCGAACGGGCGGCCCTTGCGGAACTCGCGGCTGTCGGGCTCGCCTGCAAGGATGCGCTCGGTATTACCCTTGCGGATGCGGTCGAGCGGCTCGCCGGTGATGACGTGGAAGTGATAGGGCTGGGTGTTCATCGACGAGGGCGAGCGCATCGCCATCGTCAGGATTTCCTCGATCAGTGCGCGTGGCACAGGCTGGTCGAGATAGCCGCGAATAGAACGGCGGCTGAGAACCACTTCTTCATATGTCATGGGAGTTGCCTTTTAAGTATAAAGACACATAATTGGGCGCGGAATAGCGAGAGGGGTGCGAATGTTCGAAATTCTGTCAATTTTGGGATCATTGGCATCAATTGCATCCTTGGCACAGCAAATCGGGCTGTCTGCCACTTCGGATGGAAGACCGGACGTATCGGATTTCATTCGGCGAGTTCGCGCCAGCCTCACGCCCGCACAGCGAAATGCCCTCTCAATCAAGGGCGCCGACGAAATCGTCGGTGTGCTTATTATTGACCCGGGTCTCCTAAAAGAAATCAGAAAGCAAATTGAAGGTTGTATCGAAAGATACAAGAAGGCCATGAGCCACCCGAGTCAGGCCGAAAGAAGCGTCGCTGACACACGTGCGGAACGGTGTGTTTGTGAATTCCTCAATAAGATCAAACGCCGGAATGATGGGGAGCTTCCTGCCGGCCAATTCAGGGACTGGTGGAAGTCATATCGCTGCGTTGACGATTACGAATACTGAAATTTAGGCAGCCTCCGCCAGCCCCAGCTCCAGCCGGTCCCAGATTTCGACCAGCGCCGCGGTCAGCTCGTCCATCATCTCTTCGGTGTGGTGCGGGCCGGGGGTGAAGCGCAGGCGCTCGGTGCCGCGGGGGACAGTGGGGAAGTTGATCGGCTGCACATAGACGCCGTATTCGGCGAGCAGGATGTCGCTGATCTTCTTGGCGCGCACCGGATCGCCGACCATCAGCGGGACGATGTGGGTGACAGAGTCCATCACCGGCAGGCCCGCCTCGGCGAACTTGAGCTTGAGCATCGCGGCGGCGCGCTGCTGGGCGTTGCGCTCGACGCTGCTCTCCTTGAGGTGCCGCACCGAGGCGAGCACGCCTGCGACCAGCACGGGCGAGAGCGAGGTCGTGAAGATGAAGCCCGGCGCGTAGGAGCGGATGCAGTCGACGACCTTGGCCGAAGCCGCGATATAGCCGCCCATCACGCCGAAGGCCTTGCCGAGCGTGCCTTCGATGATGTCGATCCGATGCGCCGCACCGTCACGCTCCGAAATCCCGCCGCCGCGCGCGCCGTACATGCCGACCGCGTGGACCTCGTCGATATAGGTGAGCGCGTTGTACTTTTCGGCAAGGTCGCAGATCGCGTGGATCGGGGCGACGTCGCCGTCCATCGAATAGACGCTCTCGAAGGCAATCAGCTTGGGCGTGTCGATATCGACGCTCGCCAGCAGTTCCTCGAGGTGGGCCACGTCATTGTGGCGGAAGACCTTCTTCTCGCAGCCCGAATTGCGGATGCCGGCGATCATGCTGGCGTGGTTCAGCTCGTCCGAGAAGATCACGCAGCCCGGCAGCAGCTTCGCCAGCGTCGAGAGCGTCGCGTCGTTCGAGACATAGCCCGAGGTGAACAGCAGCGCGGTATCCTTGCCGTGGAGGTCGGCCAGCTCGCGCTCGAGCTCGACATGGAGGTGCGTGTTGCCGCCGATGTTGCGGGTGCCGCCCGAGCCTGCGCCGACGTCGTGGAGCGCGGCTTCCATCGCACCGATCACCTTGTCGTGCTGGCCCATGCACAGGTAGTCGTTTGAGCACCACACCGTGATGGGCTTGGGGCCGTTGTGCCCGTGGAAGCAGCGCGCGTTGGGATAGGCGCCCTTGTTGCGCATGATGTCGATGAAGACGCGGTAACGGCCTTCCTCGTGCAGACGGTCGATCGCGGAATCGAAGATCTGGTCGTAGTTCACTCGCGTCTCGCTGCTCTCGCGGCCGCCATCTGGGAGGGCGGGCACGGGTTCCTGCCTGGGATCTTTTGTCCGGCCATAACGCCCGAAAGGGCGGTTGGTTTCGGCGCTATTTAAGGGCCGCGCAGCGCTTTTGCTATCCCGATCTTTGCGAGCGTTTCGCAAGGGGTGGTGCGGGAATCAGAACGCCTCGGCCGCTCCGAAACCGCGGGCGGCGAGCACGGGCTCGAGGCCGTCGGCACCGGAGATCGGCCCGGTGACCACGAAGCGGTTCGGGCCGGAGGAGGGCGCGAAGCTCTGCCCTTCGAGAAGGTGCGCGATCCGCCGCGCGATCCCTGCCGCACCGTCGACCTGCCGCACGTCCGCGCCGAAAGCCTGCGCCAGCTCCTCGGACAGCAGCGGGAAGTGGGTGCAGGCGAGCACCAGCGTGTCGATGTTCTCGCCACCCGCCATCGCGGTCAGGCGATCGCGGACGTCGGCGATCAGCGCGGGATCGACCGGCTGGCCCCGAAGCTTCGCCTCGGCCGCCTGCACCAGCCCCGGCGCGGCGACCCGCAGCAGGCGCTTGCCCTGCGCAAACTGCGCCTCGAGATCGTCGACATAGCGCTGGCGGATCGTCGCCTCGGTGCCGACGAGACCGATCGTGCCGGTCTGCGTCAGCGCCGCGGCGGGCTTGATTGCGGGGACGGTGCCGACCACCGGAATCTCCAGCACATCGCGCACCATGCCCAATGCGATGGTGGAAGCGGTGTTGCAGGCGATGCAGGCGAGCCGCGGCTGCCAGCGCTCCGCCATGCGGCCCAGAAGCCCTGCGACCCGCGCGGCGATCTGCGCCTCGGTCTTGGTGCCATAGGGCAGGCCCGCGAGGTCGGCGGCATAGATGACAGGCGCATCCGGCAGCACGGCGCGCAGGGCGTCATAGACCGTGAGGCCCCCGACACCGGAGTCGAACAGCAGGATGGGGGAGGAAGGGGCGTCCGACAAAAAACCTCCGTTCGGGCTGAGCTTGTCGAAGCCCTGTCTTTCTTTTGGCTTACTGCGCGCTAGAAGAAGTGCGGCCCTTCGACAAGCTCAGGGCGAACGGGATGGGAATTGATGAACGCTGTTTTCGCCGCCCTATTGGGCTTTGCCTTGGGCTCGATCCCCTTCGGCCTGATCCTCACCCGCGCGGCGGGGCTGGGAGATGTGAGGAAGATCGGCAGCGGCTCCATCGGGGCGACCAATGTGCTGCGCACCGGCAACAAGGGCCTCGCGGCGGCGACCGTGCTGCTCGATGCGGCCAAGGCGGTGATCCCGGTGCTGGTGGCCAAGGCCGTGTGGCCCGGCACGGAAGGGATCGCGGCCGTCGCGGCGGTGGCGGGGCACTGCTTCACCCCCTGGCTCGCCTTCAAGGGCGGCAAGGGCTTTGCGAGCGCCGCCGGAGCCCTCGGTGCGCTGGCGTGGCCCGCGATGCTCGCCTGCGCCGCGATCTGGGGGGCGACGCTGTTCCTGAGCCGGATTTCGAGCGTCTCCTCGCTCGTCAGCGTGATCGCCGCACCGGTGGTGGCCTGGGCGCTAGGCTATCCGCAGGTCATCGCACCGCTGCTCGCCATCGCCGCGATCGTCATCGTCCAGCACCGCGCCAATATCGGCCGCCTGATGCGGGGGGAGGAGCCGAAGGTCGGCTCCTCGGGCAAGACCTGATGCGGGGCCGCATCTGATGGAGAGCACAGGGTCGCAGCCAACGCTCTCTCAACAAGAGGCCTTCGCGCGCATCCGCCTGTTGCGCTCGCCCAATATCGGTCCGGTCAGCTACCGGCAGCTGCTGGCGCGGTTCGGGAGCGCAGGCGCGGCGCTCGACGCGCTGCCCGATCTCGCCAGCCGCGGCGGGCGCGCCTACCGCCCCGCCAGCGCGGAGAGCATCGAGCGCGAGGTGCTGGCCCTGCGCAAGGCGGGCGGGCGTTACCTGTTCCACGACCAGCCCGATTACCCCGCGCTGCTGGGCGAGCTCGACTCCGCCCCGCCGATCCTCACCTGCCGCGGCAACCTTGCACTGGCCAGCGCGCCCTGCGTCGCCCTTGTTGGCGCGCGCAACGCGAGCGCTGCTGCGGTGAAGCTGGCGCGCGATTTCGCTGCCGCCCTGGACGAGGCAGGCTTCACCGTCGTCTCGGGGCTGGCGCGCGGCATCGACGGCGCGGCGCACGAGGGCGCCTTTCCGCAGACCATCGGCGTGATCGCGAGCGGGATCGACATCGCCTATCCGCCGCAGCACGCCGCGCTTCAGGAGCGGATCGCGCAGGAGGCCCTGCTGATCGCCGAACAGCCCCCCGGCACCGAACCGCGCGGACGGCACTTCCCTTCGAGGAACCGCATCATCGCCGGGCTCGCCAGCGGCACGCTGGTGGTCGAGGCCGCGCCGCAATCGGGCTCGCTGATCACCGCGCGGCTGGCGGGCGAGGCGGGGCGCGAGGTGATGGCGATCCCCGGCTCCCCGCTCGATGCGCGCGCTTCGGGCTGCAACCAGCTGATCCGCGAGGGCGCGGTGCTGGTGCAATCGCCCGACGAGGTGGCCGAGCTGCTCCAGAGCTTCACCGGCGCACCGCGCTCGCGCTTCCGGGTGGCCGACGGACCGAGCGACTTCGACTATGCCGAACTCGCCCGGCTCGACTGGGGCGAGGCCCGCGCCGATCTCAGCCACGATATCGCGAGCCTCCTCACCACCGCACCCATCGGCATCGACGAGCTGATCCGCCAGTCCGGCGCCAGCGCGGCCGAGGTCCACATGGCGCTGCTCGAACTGGAGCTGGCCGGCGATCTGGTGCGCGAGGCCGACGGCGACGTGCGGCGGGCGGGGTAATCCCCCGTCATCCCGGACTTGATCCGGGGCAGGGGCACGGCACAACCCCCTTGACGCTTTCGCCGCTGCGGCCCCACCCTCGCGCGTACACACACGTAAGGGACCTCTCTCTCAGCCCATGCAGCTCGTCATCGTCGAATCCCCCGCCAAGGCCAAAACCATCGAGAAGTATCTGGGCAAGGACTACAAGGTCCTCGCCTCCTACGGCCATGTGCGCGATCTGCCGCCCAAGGACGGCAGTGTGAAGCCGGAGGACGATTTCGCGATGGAGTGGGAACTCTACCGCGACAAGCAGAGCCGCTTCAAAGAGATTGCCGACGCCGCCAAGTCTGCGACCCGCCTCGTGCTGGCGACCGACCCCGACCGTGAGGGCGAGGCGATCAGCTGGCACGTGCAGGAGCTGCTGGCCAAGCGCAAGGCGTTGCCCAAGCAGGTCGACCGCGTCACCTTCAACGCGATCACCAAGACCGCGGTGACCGAGGCGATGGCGAAGCCCCGCGAATTGGACCAGCCGCTGATCGACGCCTATCTGGCGCGCCGCGCGCTCGATTACCTGTTCGGCTTCACCCTCTCGCCGGTACTGTGGCGCAAGCTCCCCGGTGCCAAGAGCGCGGGCCGCGTACAATCGGTGGCGCTGCGCCTGATCGTCGAGCGCGAGCGCGAGATCGAGGCGTTCCGTGCGGAGGAATACTGGAGCGTGCTGGCGAAGATGCAGCACGACGGGACGGATTTCGACGCGCGCCTCGTCAAGTTCAAGGGCGTGAAGCTGGAGCGCCTCAGCCTCGGCAATCAGGGGATTGCGCTGGAGGCCAAGGCCGCGGTCGAGGCCGGTCGCTTCACGGTCGAGGGTGTCGAGACCAAGCCGGTCAAGCGCAACCCCGCGCCGCCGTTCACGACCTCGACCCTGCAACAGGAAGCCGCACGCAAACTCGGCTTCTCGGCGCAGCACACGATGCGGCTGGCGCAGAGCCTCTACGAGGCGGGTGCGATCACCTATATGCGGACCGACGGGGTGCAGATGGACCCGGGCGCGATCATGGCGCTGCGCGATGCCATCGCCGCGCGCTACGACAGCGCTTATCTGCCCGAAAAGCCGCGCTTCTACAGCACCAAGGCCAAGAACGCGCAGGAAGCGCACGAGGCGATCCGCCCGACCGATTTCACCCGCGAGCGGGCAGGGACGGGCGACGAGGCCAAGCTCTACGACCTCATCTTCAAGCGCGCGATGGCGAGCCAGATGGCGACCGCGCAATTGGAGCGCACCACCGTCACCCTGCGCGATGCCACGGGCCAGCACGAGCTGCGCGCCACGGGGCAGGTGATCCGCTTCCCCGGCTTCCTCGCGGTCTATCAGGAAGGCCTCGACGACAGCGAGGACGAGGATGGCGGCCTGCTCCCGCAGATGAAGGCGGGCGATTGCCCCGCCAAGCGCAGCGTCGAGGCGACCCAGCACTTCACCCAGCCGCCGCCGCGTTTCTCGGAAGCGAGCCTTGTGAAGCGGCTGGAAGAGCTCGGCATCGGGCGGCCTTCGACCTATGCCTCGACCATCCAGACCCTGCGCGACCGCGCCTATGTCCGGATGGAGAAGAACCGCTTCTTCGCGGAAGAAAGCGGCCGCCTGCTGACCGCCTTCCTTGAACGCTTCTTCCCGACCTATGTCGCCTATGACTTCACGGCCGGCATGGAGGACGAGCTCGACGTCGTCTCCGACGGGCGCGAGGAATACAAGGCGCTGCTCGCCCGCTTCTGGAAGGACTTCAAGCCCAAGGCCGACGAGGTGATGGAGAAGATGCCCTCGGAAGTGACCGAGGCGCTGGACGAATATCTCTCCGACTTCCTCTTCCCCCCCAAGGACGACGGCAGCGACCCGCGCGCCTGCCCGCTGTGCGCCACGGAAGGGCGCTCTGGCGGCAGGCTCTCGCTGAGGGGCGGGCGCTTCGGGGCCTTCGTCGCCTGCGCCAACTATCCGACATGCAAATACACCCGCCGCTTCGCCCAGCCGGGCGGCGAGGGCGAGGGCGGGGGCGAGGACGGCATCCTCGGCCAGCACCCCGAAACCGGCGAGAACATCCTGCGCAAGACCGGCCGCTTCGGCCCCTACGTGGAGATGGGCGAGGGCAAGGAGGCCAAGCGCGCCAGCATCCCCAAGGACTTGGACGATTTCGGGCTCGACTGGGCGGTGAAGCTGCTCGACCTTCCCCGCATCATCGGCGCGCATCCCGACACCGGTCTCGAAATCGAGGCGAATATCGGGCGTTACGGGCCTTACCTCAGGCATGACGGCAAGTACGGCAAGCTGACCAATACCCGCGAGGTGTTCGAGGTCGGCATGAACCGCGCGGTCGATATCCTCGCCCAGGCCGCCAATCGCGGGGCCGGCGGCGGCGCGGCGCGGGGCAAGGCGGAAGCCATCGCCAGCCTCGGCGCGCATCCGGTCAGCGGGGGCGAGATCAAGGTCATGCCGGGGCGCTATGGCCCCTATGTCACCGACGGCACCACCAACGCCACGATCCCGCGCGACATGAAGCCCGAGGACGTGACCCAGGCGCTCGCCATCGAGCTGATCGACGCGCGCGCTGCGAAAGGCCCGCCTGCCAAGGGCAAGGCCAAGAAGAAGGCCGCCCCCAAGAAAGCCGCCGCCAAGAAGAAGGCTCCGGCCAAGAAGAAGGCCGCTTCTGCGACGAAATGAGGCGCGGGGGGCTGCAAAACGCCCCCCGAACCGCCGCCGCGTTGACCAAACATAAAGCATTTGCCCGATAGAACCGGCGCCAGACAAAGGGCTGCGCCGTGATCGAAATCGAAGTCCAGAACGAAACCCATCAGACCCAGAGCCGGATCCGCTTCGCCGCGGTCCCCCGCATCGGCGAAGGCCTGCGCCTGCGCGAGCCGGACGGCATGTGGGCGAGCTACGACGTCCTCGACGTGTGGTACCAGAAGGCCGAATTCGGCGATGTCTGGATGCCCTATCTCCATGTCCGCGTGACCCCGGGCGAGGTGATCGGCACGATCGAATCCGATCCCTATTCCGATGATTACGCGGCACAGGCCTACGAACAGAACTACGCCGTAGGCGGGGGGCGCTAGACATGCAGAACCTGATCAAGCGCCACACGGGCCCCGCCCGTCGCACCCCGATGGAGGGCAAGACCCTCGCCGAAAAGCTCGCCCAGAACGAGAAGGCACTCGAAGCCGGGCTCGCCGCTGCCGAGGAAGACGCCGCGCGCGCCGCTGCGGCTGCTGCTGCCGCGCCGAAGCCGGCGGCTGCACCCGCCAGCGTCGAGCCTGACGAGACCGCCGCGATCGTCGCCGCCGCCAAGGCGATGCGCGACCGCTATCCCGGCCGCGAGGCCCAGCCCGCGCCGGCGCGCACCTGCCTCATCGTCGACGACAGCCGCGTGATCCGCAAGGTCTCGAGCAAGATCGCGATCAGCCTCGGCTATGTGCCGATCGAGGCGGAGAACGGCGAGGAAGCGCTCGCGCGCTGCAAGAAATCCATGCCCGATCTGGTGCTGACCGACTGGAACATGCCCGAAATGGACGGGATAGAGTTCGTCACCAAGCTGCGCTCGATCCCCACGCCCAAGGAGCCGGTGGTGGTGTTCTGCACCTCGAACGGCGAGGCCAAGGACATCCACGACGGCATCGCCGCAGGCGCGGACGACTACATCGTTAAGCCCTTCGACGAGGCGGCACTGAAGGCGAAGCTGGAGAAGCTGGGGCGGGGGTGATCGTCTCAACCCCTTCGCCCCGTGCCTGACACGGGGGCTCGGCTAGCTTCCATTCCGATGTAGCCGCAAGCAAGCGGGGTCTCGGGTCAAGCCCGGGACGGAGTCACTCGTCATTGCG
Organism: Erythrobacter colymbi; assembly: GCF_002155685.1. Lineage (GTDB taxonomy): Bacteria > Pseudomonadota > Alphaproteobacteria > Sphingomonadales > Sphingomonadaceae > Erythrobacter > Erythrobacter colymbi. The sequence goes on along the minus strand of NZ_MUYK01000002.1, from coordinate 622,714 downwards.
AGGAGCGCAGCGACGAAGCAATCCATCGCCTGCCGCGCGAGCCGGAAACACCGGTCAATGGATCGCCGCGGCCCCGTGGGCCTCGCGATGACGGGCAAGGGCGGCGGCGCGGCGCGTCAGCGGACGGTCACATCCTCCGCAAACAGCACCAACGGCGCGTGGTGGTGGGCCGTCACGGCGCCGAAAGCTCCCCCGTGTACCGTCACCGTCCGGCGTACGGAGTGGCGTAGTCTCTCCAGCACCTCGGGGCTGTGGGAACTGACTTGCACCCGGTCGAACATTGCCGTGCCGTCGATGAATTCCCCGTCATCGGCGCAGACCGGGCTCGCCAGTTCGAGGATCAGCGCCACTTCGGGGGCATCACCCTTGGCGGTGCTCTCGTAATTCGGTGGCCCCGCGAAGACCTGGCGGGTGAGCCTGCCCGACAAGGTAGCCTTGGCCTCGGCGCCGCGTAGATCGAGGCACTGCTGCTGCGACTGTGATTGCGCCGTGCCTCCGCCCCCGATGAGGACAGCGGTGAATATGAGGAGGAGCGGGGTGCGGATCACAAAAAGATTTTCTCACGTTTCTCGCGCATTTTCAAAGCCGATCGGCGCAGCAGGGAAAGTCGAATTGCCAAGCGTTTCCTGACCTGCCGCGCCAGCCGGAATACCGATCAATGGATCGCCGTGGCCCTGCGGGCCTCGCGATGACGAAACTAGCGGCGGGGAGAAGCAGGGCGGAGGGTGGTTATCTCGACCCGTCGCCCCGCGCCCGACACGGGGCTTGGATGTTTGCTTTCTTTGTGATCGCCAAGGTAGCTAAAGTTAGCCCCATGCCTTTCGAAGCTCTAGCAAATTTCTTTGAAAAAAGCAGAAATTTCCAAACTATCTATACAGGGCCATCCTGAAAATTGCGAGCGTTTCTCTTTTGCAAGCGCTTGCGCAGGCATTTTCTGGAGCTAGTCTATCGATTATTGAAATGGGGGTGCACGTGATTGACTCTTGGGCGAGCGTTTTTAAGAAGTGGGTGGAAAAAGCGCCGTGGCAAGCGGTAATGGGCCTCGTGGTCCTGCTTTTGCTTGGGGTAATTGCCATCATCGTCACGGCACAGCCTTGTTCAAATCTAAACATACTTGGCCTGGCGCTCGACCAGACTAAGCAAGCTGCATGTTCATCAAAGGACGATGGAACGGCCAGCCCCTTGGCGCCAGCTACAGCTGAAACCAAGACTGGTGACGCTCCGGAGGTGGGCGTAAATCCAGCGCCACCCTCACCGGCGCTGTCTTTCGATGTGTCTTTTGAGGCAAAGGGTCGTGAAGACTTCAGAAAACGGCATGAGCTAAACATTGTGGAATTTGAAAGTGCGACATTATCTCAGACACCGGAGAACACATTCGGTTTCGCATACAGTGGATCGTTTGCTACCGTATGGAAGGATGATTTGGAATCTTTGACTGTCAGAGAAACCGCACGGTCAGTATACTTTGAAATTCAAAAAAGAGGCGGTGGCTCACTGTATATAGTTGGATTTATGCGCGGTGATAGTGCCAAAGAGTTAATCAGAAATGGATTTCCAAATAAGTTAATTAGACTTTATAGTGAAAGATATAAAGATAGTGACGCGATTGTCGCTGTTCCTATAAAAATGATAAAATCAGTGGGGCAATCTACTATCGATGTAAGTAGAGAGAAATACATTCCAGTTCTTGATTTGGGATTCTGAGGTCTGGATTTATCACCGCACCCAGTCCAGCCCGATTTCCTCGAACACTTCCTTGTCCTCGGCCCAGTTCTCCAGCACCTTGACGTGAAGATACAAGTGCACCTTCACGCCAAGCACCTCCATCAGTTCCGCCCTTGCCGCGGCGCCGATCGCCTTGATCTTCGAGCCGCCCTTGCCGAGCACGATCGCGCGCTGGTTGTCGCGGGTGACGACGATCTGCTGGTGGATTTCCACGCTGCCATCGGGGCGCACCTCGTATTTCTCGGGGCGCACGGCGCTGTCGTAGGGCAGTTCCTCGTGGAGCTGCTGGTAGAGCTGTTCGCGGGTGATCTCGGCGGCGAGCAGGCGTTCGGAGGCGTCGGAGACCTGGTCTTCGGGATACATCCACTCGCCCTCGGGCATCATCGCGGCCAGATGGTCCTTCAACTCGCCAACGCCTTCGCCGGTGAGGGCCGAGATGAAGAACACCTCGGAGAAGTCCACCTTGCCGGTGAGCTCCTGCGCCAGCACCAGCAGCGGCTCCTTCTTGGCGCGGTCGACCTTGTTGAGGACGAGGATCTTGCGCTCCGGGCGGGCGGCCAGGGTTTCGAGCAGGGGCTCGAGCTCGTGGCGGCGCTGCTTGATCGGGTCGACCATCAACAGCACGGCATCGGCGGCCTCGGCGCCCTCCCACGCGGCGCTCACCATCGCGCGGTCGAGGCGGCGGCGGGGGGCGAAGATGCCGGGGGTGTCGACGAGGATCATCTGGGTCGGCGCGCCCTCCAGTTCATGCAGGGCAATGCCGAGCATCCGCGCGCGGGTGGTCTGCGCCTTGGCGCTGGTGATCGCGACCTTCTGGCCGACGAGGGCGTTCACAAGGGTCGACTTGCCGGCATTGGGCGCGCCGAGCACGGCAACGACGCCGCAGCGGGTGGCGGGGGAGGGGGCGGAGCTTTCGGTTTCGGTCATGCGCGGGGCCATAGCCGTTCGGGCCGCGCTTGTCGAAGGCCAGCGCGGGCCAGACCCCGCCTAGACCCCTGCCAGACCCCCTCTAGACCCCTGTCAGACCCGCCTTGTGTGGCGTTTCACGTGAAACAATCGCCTCTGCGGGCCGGTCAGCCGAAGCGTTCGATGAAGGCCTTGGCGGCGAGCCTTTCGGCCTCGCCCTTGCTGGTCGCGGTCGCCTCGGCGCTGCCGACGTTGCGGATCGTGACGCGGACGGTGAAGCGCGCGGCATGGTCGGGGCCGGAGCGGTCGATCACTTCGTAGAGCGGGGTCGCCCGGCGATTGCCCGCAGCCCATTCCTGCAGCGCGCTCTTGGGGTGCTTGGCCTTGCCGACATCGCCCTCGAGCTCCTTGGCCCAGAGGCGGTAAATGAGGGCCTGCGCGGCATCGAAGCCATGTTCGATGAAGCAGGCGCCTATCAGCGCCTCCATCACGTCGCCGAGGATCTTGTCGCTGTCCGCCCCGCCATCGTCGCGCGCCTGCTTGCCGAGCCGGATATGCTCGGGAAGGCCGATTGCGCGGGCGATCCGGGCGCAGGTCGCGCCGCTGACGAGGGCGTTAAGTCGCTGGGAAAGCTTGCCTTCGGGCGCGTCGCCGGCGCGAAACAGCCAGGCCGCGACCGACAGGCCGAGCACCCGGTCGCCGAGGAATTCGAGCCGCTGGTAATCGGCCACCTCCGCGCCCGATCCGTTGAAGCTGCCGTGGGTCAGCGCTTCGAGCCAGGGGGCATCGCCCGCGGGCCGGAAGCCCTGCGCATCGAGCCAGGCACGCGCTTCGGGGGCGAGGGCGGTCACAGGCTGTCCCCGATCCGGTCCCAGCGCGCGGCGGCAAACCACGAGACGGGGTTGAGCCAGTCCGCGCTGCCATCGGTCGACCACACGATAAAGCTCGCGCGGCCCACCAGCAGGTCTTGCGAGACGAAGCCCACGCCCTGCTCGGCCTCGGCCGGAAAGCGGCTGTCGAGCGAGCTGTCGCGGTTGTCGCCCATCACGAACAGCGTGCCGGGGGGCACGGTCTGCTCGGCATAGCCATCTGCCGGCGTCAGGCCGAAATCGAGCACGGTGTAGGAGCGGCCATTGGGCAAGGTCTCGCGGAAGGCCTTGTAACGGCACGCCTCGCGCCCGCCGCCATCGGGGATCAGCACGGCATCGCCGCCCCAGGCGCAGCCGGTGTTCTCCGACAGCGGAACCAGCACGTCGGCCACCGGCACCCGCGGCACGCGCTTGCCGTTCAGCACCAGCTGCCCGCCGACCACCGCGATCCGGTCGCCCGGCAGGCCGATCACCCGCTTGATATAGTCGCGCCCGTCGACCGGGTGCTTGAAGATGACGATGTCCCCGCGCTCCGGCGTCGAGGCGAGCAGGCGCCCGCCGGGCAGGGCGAGGTCGAAAGGCAGCGAATGGCGCGAGAAGCCGTAGGGCCACTTGGCGGCGAGCAGGTAGTCGCCGTTCATCAGCCGCGGCAGCATGCTCTCCGAAGGGATAGAGAAAGGCGAGAATACGAATACCCGGAAGGCCAGCACCACCGCCAACAGCTTGACGAGGAACCAGACGAAGCTACCCCAGCCATCGCCCGAGCGGGCACCGGCTGCGACGGAAGGCGCGTCGCCGAGCGATTGGGTCTTTGCATCCATCGCCCATGCCCTTACCCGCACCGGCACAGTTGCGCAAAGGGGAACGGTAATGGGCGGAGTTACGGGCGGATCGACAGCGGCAGCTTGGGCGGCCTTGCGCGGATTGCCGCACCCGACGCTCGCCGAACTGTTCGCGGGCGACGCGGATCGCCCCGCAGCGCTCACCCGCCGGATCGCCTGGCCCGTCGAACCGGGCAGCGAGGCCGAGACCGGGATGCTGGTCGACTTCTCCAAGACCCATCTGGGCGATGAGGCGCTCGCCGCGTTCGAGGCGCTGACCGAGGCGGCGGGCTTTGCGGCCGCGCGCGATGCGCTGTTCGGCGGCGGGATCGTCAATCCCACCGAGGGCCGCGCCGCCACCCACGGCGCGCTGCGCGGCAGCGGCACCGAGGCGCAGGTCGAGGAGGCCGAGGCCCTGCTCGCCCGCATGGGCATGCTGGTCGAGGCGATCCACGAGGGCGCGCTGGGCGATATCAGGCACTGCATCGCGATCGGCATCGGTGGCTCGGCGCTCGGCCCGGCGCTCGCCATCGACGCGCTGACCCGTGACCTTGCGCTGGTCGATGTCCACGTGGTCTCGAACATCGACGGGCTCGCCCTCGAAGCCGCCTTCCGCGCCTGCGACCCCGCAACGACGCTGATCGCGCTCGCCTCCAAGACATTCACCACCACCGAGACCATGACCAACGCGGCGAGCGCCTTGAAGTGGCTCGCCGACAACGGCGTAGAGGACCCGGGCGGGCGCGTGGTCGCGCTCACCGCCGCGCCCGACAAGGCGGTCGAATGGGGCGTTGACGAGACCCGCATCCTGCCTTTCCCCGAAAGCGTGGGCGGGCGCTATTCGCTGTTCTCCAGCATCGGCTTTCCGGTGGCGCTCGGGATCGGGATGGACGAGTTCCGCCAGATGCTCGCGGGCGCCAAGGCGGTGGACGACCATTTCCGTGCAACCGAGGGCCGCGCCAACGCGCCGCTGCTCGCGGCCTATGCCGACCAGTATTACACCCGCCTGCGCGGTTGCCAGACCCGCGCGGTCTTTGCCTATGACGAGCGGCTGAAGCTGCTGCCCGACTATCTCCAGCAGCTCGAAATGGAATCGAACGGCAAGAGCGTGACCGCCCATGGCGCGCCGGTCGACGGGCCGACTGCGGCGGTGACCTGGGGCGGGGTGGGGACCGACGCGCAGCATGCGGTGTTCCAGCTGCTCCACCAGGGCACGCATCTCATTCCGGTCGATTTCATCGCCAGTATCGCGCCGGGCGACGATCTCGATCCGGCGCATCACCGCATCCTGCTGATGAACTGCCTCGCGCAAGGCGCGGCGCTGATGGCGGGCAAGACCTCGGACGATCCGTCGCGCGCCTATCCGGGCGACCGGCCCTCGACCACCTTCCTCGTCGAGGATTGCGATGCGGCGGCGCTCGGCGCGCTGATCGCCTTCCACGAACACCGCACCTTCGCCAATGCCGTGCTGATGGGCATCAACCCCTTCGACCAGTTCGGGGTCGAGCTCGGCAAGGCGATCGCCAAGCAGATCGAGAGCGGGAAGGGCGACTTCGATCCGAGCACAAAGGCGTTGATGGCGGCGGCGGGGCTCGCCTGAGGCAGCGAGTAATTTCTGTCGGGCCGCCGAACCTTTCGTTCGCGGCCCCGCACGAAGATTGCGGAGCGTCGTGCGCCCCGGCAAGATTGCGGCAATTTGCGCAGCCCGTCGCGTTCGAATTGCGCAGACGGCATTAACCCTTTAGGCGGGAGATCGACCGGCACGAGCCGGTCTCCGTTCCCCCGCACCAAGGCCTGCCGATGAAATCCGCGCTGCTTCTGTCCGCTCTCGCCAGCCTCGCGGTGCTTGCCGCGCCCGCATGGGCCGACGGTCAGGAAGAGAACGCCGCGCCGCAGGGCGCCGCAAGGCCGGCGCGTCTGATTGCCTTCACCGGCGAACAGGAACTCCTCAAGGAATCCTCGCGCCTCAGGGTCTGGCGCAGCGATCTCGATTACACGCTCGCGGTCGATCCCGCCGGCCGCCCGACGCATTGCGAGCTCACCGTGAAGTTCAGGATGAGCTACGTGAACGATCGCCTGTGCAGCGTATTGCTGCGCACCCACAGCTTCGAGCCTGCCCACGATGCAAGCGGCACGGCGATCGAGGGCACCTATGCGGGGCACCTCAACTATCTGGAAATGCGCGCAAAGGGTTGACGCGTCCCGTCGGTTCTGGGACGTCTTCGGCGTCCTTGGATCGCAGCAGGGGGATCGCCCGATGGGTCGTTTGCACTACCGTCTCGCAGCACTCGTCGCTTTGGCTGTCACCGCCCCGGTCGCGGGCGCGCAGGATAGCGAGCCGGCGGCCGATCCTGCCACGATCCAGCGCCCCACCGCACCGCGGCTGATTGCCTTCGAAGGGCTGCGCGAACTCACCGGCGTCGCCGCGCGTGTCGGGATGCTGTCGCAGCGGCTCGACTATACGCTCGAGATCGGAGCGGATGGCGTGCCCACCGGCTGCACCCTCTCGCGCAAGTTCAGAAGCGCGCTCGTCGCCAAGCAGTTCTGTGAGGTGCTGATGCGCCGTTCGCGGTTCGAACCGGCGCGCGATGCGTGGGGAACGGCGGTCACCGGGAGCTATGTCGGGCGCATCACCTTCGACATGCCGATCAAGCCGGACCGATAATCCTTTGACATTTCGCCCCGCATCCCCCATCTGCGCCCCATCGAAGCGCGCAAGCCATGCGTGAAGCGGCGGAATTCTGAAAGCATCCGCCCCGGCCGCGCCTCGGTTCTACCCCCAAGACTTCCCTTTTCACGCGGGCGGTTTCAACCCCCGCGCCGCGCGTGGCGTGCCTCGTGGACGTTTGTCGTCCGGCACGATCCAGCGCGCGTCGCAGATTATATGCGAGTACGCACAACATGAACACTTTCGCTGACCTCGGGCTGTCGCAGCCCGTGCTCCAGGCCCTCGACATGAAGGGCTATAACACCCCCACCCCGATCCAGCAGCAGGCGATCCCGCCCGTGCTGAAGGGCCGCGACCTGCTCGGCATCGCGCAGACCGGCACCGGCAAGACGGCGGCCTTCATGCTCCCCAGCATCGACCGCCTGCGCGAGGCCGACAAGCCGATCCCGTTCAAGTCCTGCCGTATGCTGGTGCTGGCGCCCACCCGCGAGCTCGCGGTGCAGATCGCCGACAGCGCCAAGGATTACGGCGCGCTTGCCGGGCTGAAGGTGCAGTGCATCGTCGGCGGCACTTCGGTGGGCAAGGACCGCAACAAGCTCCACCGCGGCACCGACATTCTGGTCGCGACCCCGGGCCGCCTGCTCGACCTCGTCGACCAGAAGGCGTTCAACCTTGCCGGTATCGAGATCCTCGTTCTCGACGAGGCCGACCAGATGCTTGACCTCGGCTTCATCCACGCGCTGAGGAAGATCCGCGAACTGGCCCCCAAGGAGCGCCAGACGCTGTTCTTCAGCGCCACCATGCCCAAGGCGATCAAGGAGCTGGTGAGCGGCTATTGCAACAATCCCGTGCAGGTCTCGGTGACGCCCGAGAGCACCACGGCCGAACGCATCGACCAGTATCTCTTCATGGTGCAGCAGGACGAGAAGCTCTCGCTGCTCCAGATGATCCTCCAGCGCCGCCACCAGGTGCCGGGGGAGTTCGAGCGCATCCTGATCTTCACCCGCACCAAGCACGGCGCCGACCGCGTGGTGAAGAAGCTCAGCCAGAGCGGGATCGAAGCCAACGCGATCCACGGCAACAAGTCGCAGCCGCAGCGCCAGCGCGCGCTCGACGAGTTCCGCAAGGCGCGGGTGCCGATCCTGATCGCGACCGACGTTGCCGCGCGCGGGATCGACATTCCGGGCGTGAGCCACGTCATCAATTACGAGCTGCCCAACGTGCCGGAACAGTACGTCCACCGCATCGGCCGCACCGCGCGCGCGGGGCGTGACGGGATCGCGATCGCCTTCTGTGCCGAGGACGAGCGCGCTTACCTCAAGGACATCCGCAAGACGACGGGCGCCGAGCTCGAGCGTCTGCCGCTCCCGGATAACTTCCGCGCGGTGGTCGAGGGCGAAGGGCCGGAGAAGCCCGCGCCGCGCCAGCCGATGAAGCGGGTGCAGCCGCGTCCGCTCGGCCAGCGCAAGCCGCAGGGCGAGCAGCGCCGCGAAGGCGGCGAGCGTCGCCCGCAGCAGGGCGACCAGCGCCGCGCTGCCGGTGGTCCCCAGGGCGAGCGTCGCCCGCAGGGTGATCGCCGTGCGCCGCAAGGCGACCAGCGCCGGGCCGAGGGTGCCCATTCGGGCGAACGCCGTCCGCAGCAGGGCGGCAAGCCCGCTCATAGCGGCAATGGCGGTGGCGGGCGTCCGCAGGGCGGCAACGGCGGCGGCCAGCGCCACGGCGGTCAGGGCCGTCCGCAAGGGCAGGGCGCAGGTGGCGGCAATGGCGGGGGCGGCAACCGCAACCGCGGACGCCGCGGCGGGGGCGGCGGTGGCCGTCCGCGCGCTGCGCAGGGCTGAGCCCGGCACGACAATCGGAACACGAAAAAGCGGGGGCGCAAATCCCCGCTTTTTTGTCTGAAATCAGGCTTTGCGGGTGCGCAAGCTTGCCGCTGGCCCTGCGCGCCGCCATATGCTTGCCGCCACGGACGGGAGCAGAGCGATGTCAGCCGAATACGATTATGACCTCTTCACCATCGGCGCAGGCTCGGGCGGGGTCCGCGCCAGCCGCGTCGCCGCAGCGCACGGTGCGCGCGTGGCGGTGGCCGAGGAATACCGCGTCGGCGGCACCTGCGTGATCCGCGGCTGCGTTCCCAAGAAGATGCTCGTCTACGGCGCCCACTTCGCCGAAGACCTTGAGGACGCCAAGAGCTTCGGCTGGACGATCGAGGGCAAGCGCTTCGACTGGAAGACCCTGCGCGATCACGTGCAGAACGATGTGACCCGGCTCGAGGGGCTCTACGGCCAGACGCTCGGCAACCACAAGGTCACGATCTACAACGAACGCGCGACCATCACCGGCGACCATGAGATCACGCTGGCGAGCGGCAAGACCGTCACCGCCAAATATATCCTCGTCGCCACTGGCGCGCGCCCGCACGTGCCCGAATTTCCGGGCAGCGAGCATGTCATCACCTCGAACGAGGCTTTCCACCTCGACGAGCTGCCGCGCCGCATCCTGATCGCGGGCGGGGGCTATATCGCCAACGAATTCGCCGGCATCTTCAACGAATTCGGCAGCAAGGTGACGATCGCCAACCGCTCGGACACGATCCTGCGCTCCTACGACGCGTCCCTGCGCGACCGGCTGCTCCAGATCTCGATGGTGAAGGGCATCAGCTTCCTGTTCCACGCCGAGTTCGAGCGGATCGACAGGCAGGCCGATGGCTCGCTGCTCGTGAGCCTGACCGGGCAGGAGCCGTGCGAATATGACGCGGTTATGGTCGCCACCGGCCGCGTGCCGAATGTCGAGGGGCTGGGGCTGGAAACCATCGGGGTCGAGCTTGGCCGCAAGGGCGAGATCGTGGTCGATGCCTTCAGCAAGACCAATGTCGACTATGTCTATGCCGTGGGGGACGTCACCGACCGGGTGCAGCTCACGCCCGTGGCGATCCGCGAAGGCCAGGCCTTTGCCGACTCTGTGTTCGGCCCGGGCGAGCCCTATGCGGTCGATCATTCCTGCGTGCCCTCTGCCGTGTTCAGCCACCCGCCCATCGCCGCGGTCGGCCTGACCGAGGGCGAGGCGCGCAACCAGCTTGGCAATATCAAGGTCTACCAGTCGGACTTCCGCCCGATGAAGAACGTGGTGGCGGGCCGCAACGAGCGCAGCCTCTACAAGATGATCGTCGATGCTGCGAACGACCGGATCGTCGGCATCCACATGATCGGGCCGGATTCGCCCGAAATCATGCAGGCCGCCGCGATCGCGGTGAAGGCGGGGCTGACGAAGGCGGACTTCGACGCGACGGTCGCGATCCACCCGACGATGGCCGAGGAGCTGGTGCTCTTCAAATAAGTTGCAATCTGAAACGTATCTGCTATGATCGCATGACATTCCGCAAGAAGGGGAGGGGACGCATGGCAGGCACGGTCCTGGTAACGGGGGCGACCGGCTACATCGCCGGAGAGCTGATCCGGCAATTGCTGGCAAAGGGCTGGACGGTGCACGGCACGGTCCGCAATGTGGCGAAGTCCGAGAGCGGCCTGCGCGCGCGGCTCGGCAATCCAACGGCAGAACGCTTCAAGCTGTTCGAAGCCGAGCTCATGTCGGACAAGGGCTGGGCCGAGGCGAGCGATGGCTGCACCCATGTCGCCCACGTTGCCTCGCCGATCCCGGCACAGGCCCCCAAGCATGAGGACGACCTGATCATCCCCGCGCGCGAGGGCACCCTGCGTGCGCTGCGCTTCGCCAAGGCGGCGGGGGTCACGCGCTTTGTCCAGACCTCCTCGACCGCCGCGGTGGTCTACGGCGTCGATCGCGGCGAATACACCTTCGATGAAAGCCGCTGGACGAACATCGACCATCCCGACGCATACCCCTACGTCAAATCCAAGACCCTCGCCGAGCGCGCCGCGCGCGAATGGGTGGCGGAAGAAGGGGGCGATATGGAGTTCGTCTCGGTCAACCCCGGCATGGTGCTCGGCCCGGTCGACAGCGGGGACTTCTCCGCCTCGGTCGAGCTGGTGCAGCAATTGCTGTCGGGCGCGATGCCGATGGCGCCCAATCTCGGCTTCCCGATCGTCGACGTGCGCGACATCGCCGCGCTGCATGTGCTGGCCTTGGAGACCCCAGGCCTTCCGGGCGAGCGCTTCCTGGGTGCGGGGCCGTTCCTCTCGGCGCTTGAGGTCGCGGCAATCCTGCGCGCGCGGCTGGGGGACAAGGCGCGCAAGGCCCCGACCCGGCCCATGCCCGATTGGGTGGTCAATATCCTCGCCCTGTTCAACGCCGAGGTGCGCGGTATCAAGACCGAGATCGGCAAGGTGCGCCACGTCAATGCGGGCCACGCGAAAGAGCGGCTCGGCTGGACCATGCGCCCGGTCGAGGACACGATTGCCGAATGCGGCGAGAGCCTCATCGCACATGGAGTGGTGAAAGTCTGATGGATGTAAACGGCAAGACGGTTCTGCTGACCGGCGGCAGCGCCGGCATCGGCCGCGAGATCGCGCGGCAATTGCAGGCCAAGGGCGCCATCGTGATCCTCACCGGGCGCGATCCTGCACGACTGGCCGCGATGCGGGGCGAGGGCTTCGAGGTGATCGAGGCCGATCTGTCGAACGCCGCCGGTGTCGATGCGCTGGTGGCGGCGTTGGGCGATCGCTCGATCGACATTCTCATCAACAATGCAGGCCTCGGCGTGCCGCATGACGTGCGCAATGCGATGCCCGATCCCGACGCGGCGGACGGCTGCCTCTACGCCAATCTCTCCGCGCCCGTGCGCCTGATCACCGCCTTGCTGCCGCGCCTGCGCGCGCGCCCCGAAGCGGCGATCATCAATGTGACGAGCGGCCTCGCGATTGCGCCCAACACCGCAAGCTCGGTCTATTGCGCGAGCAAGGCGGGGCTGCGCAGCTTCACGCTGGCCCTGCGCGCGCAGCTTGCGGGCGAGCCGATCCACGTGATCGAGGCCCTCCCGCCGGTGGTCGACACCCAGATGACCGCCGACCGCAAGACGAAGAAGCTGCCCCCGCAGGAATGCGCCCGCCAGATCATCGCCGCTCTGGAGAAGGGCCACGACGAGGCCAATGTCGGCATGGTGAAGGTGCTGCGAGCGGTCTATTCGATCTCGCCCGCCTTCGCGCGCAGCGTGATGCGGCGGTTCTAGGCTCCCAGCCTTGCCGGGCTGAACATCGCGAACGAAAGCCCCGCCGCCCCAGCATCCTCGGGGAAGGGCTGGCCGAGCACCGCCGCCGCCGCGATGCGCGAGAGGGCGGGGGCGGTCTGGAAGCCCGCGCCGCCTTGTCCTGCGCACCAGACAAAGCCGGGCACATCGGCAGCCGCGCCGATCACCGGCAGTTCGTCGGCCACGAAGCTGCGCAGGCCCGCCCAGCTGTGGCTGATCCGGCGGATGGGGAGGGTGGTCGCCTGCTCCACTCGGTCGGCAGCGATCGCCTTGTCGAGCTCCTCGGCCGCGGCATCGCAGGGCTTGGACGGGGTCTGGTCCATCGACGAGGCGAGCAATTGCCCGCGCCCCTCGGGGAGCAGGTAGAAGCCTTCGCCGACGGTCTTGGTGAAGGGCCAGGCGTGGACGTCCTCACCCTCGGGCGCAGGGAAGGAGATGACCGTGCGGCGGCGCGGCTCGATCCCCACGGGGCGCACGCCCGCCAGCTGTGCGATCACGTCCGCCCATGCCCCCGCCGCATTGACGAGGAGCGGGGCGGTGAAACTGCCGGCCGGGGTCTCCACCCGCCACGCCGCCCCCTCGCGCGCGATGGATTGCACCCGCGCGCCCGTCACCACCGCGCCGCCGCCTGCGCGCACCCCGGCCACGCAGGCCTGCAGCATCGCGTGGGTATCGAGCTTCAGCGAGCTGTGATCGATCAGCACCGCCGCGCAGGCCTCGGGCTTCAGCACCGGCACCAGCCCGCGCGCCTCCTCCGGCCCGGCGCGGCTGTAGTCGCAAGCGTAGTGGCGATGCACATCCTCCAGCGCATCGAGCGCCGCGATTTCGCCCGCCGAGGCTATATGGAGCGCCGCGTGGACCGAGCCATGCGCCGCCAGCTCCGCCATGCTCAGTGCGGTCAGGTCGCGCACCGGCACATTGCCGAGCCCGTAATGCGCAAAGGCGACCGAGCGGCCCGAGGCATGGTATCCCGGCGCGCTCTCGCCCTCCAGCACCACCACCTTCGCATGGGCCGCGAGCCGCGCCGCAAGGCTCAGCCCCGCGATCCCGCCGCCGATCACCACCACGTCCGCGCTCTGCATCATCGCCCTCGCACCCACCGCCACTTTTGCCACGTTGACGCTTGGCGCAGGCTAAGGCAACGCGTTGCGACAAGAGACCGGTTTAGAGAGGAACCTGCGTGTCCGCCAACATCGCCGAAATGGAACGCCGCCGCGAAGCTGCCCGGATGGGCGGCGGGGCCAAGCGCATCGAAGCCCAGCACGCCAAGGGCAAGCTGACCGCGCGCGAACGGCTCGACGTGCTGCTCGACGAGGGGAGCTTCGAGGAAGTCGACGCCTATGTCGAACATGACTGTGTCGACTTCGGGATGCAGGACCAGAAGATCCCCGGCGACGGGGTGGTGACGGGCAGCGGCACCATTAATGGCCGGTTGGTCTACGTGTTCTCGCAGGACTTCACCGTCTTTGGCGGCTCGCTCTCCAAGCGCCATGCCGAGAAGATCTGCAAGGTGATGGACACTGCGATGAAAGTGGGCGCGCCCGTCATCGGCCTCAACGATTCGGGCGGGGCGCGCATCCAGGAGGGCGTGGCGAGCCTCGGCGGCTATGCCGAGGTGTTCCAGCGCAATGTGCTGGCAAGCGGCGTCGTCCCCCAGATCAGCCTCATCATGGGGCCCTGCGCGGGCGGTGCGGTCTACTCGCCTGCCATGACCGACTTCATCTTTATGGTGAAGGACAGCTCCTACATGTTCGTCACCGGCCCCGATGTGGTGAAGACCGTCACCAACGAGGTCGTGACGCAGGAGGAGCTGGGCGGGGCGATCACCCACACCACCAAGACCTCGGTTGCCGACCTCGCCTACGAAAACGATGTCGAGGCGCTGCTCGCCACCCGCCGCTTCTTCGACTTCCTGCCGCTCTCGAACCGTGAGGAAGGGCCGACGCTCCCCACCAGCGACCCGTGGGACCGGCTGGAGATGAGCCTCGACACGCTGATCCCCGACAACGCCAACCAGCCCTATGACATGCACGAGGTCATCACCAAGGTGCTGGACGAGGGCGATTTCTTCGAGATCCAGCCGGCGCATGCGGGCAACATCATCTGCGGTTTCGGCCGCGTCGAGGGCCGCACCGTGGGCGTGGTGGCGAACCAGCCGATGGTGCTCGCCGGCGTACTCGACATCAATTCCTCGAAGAAAGCCGCACGCTTCGTGCGCTTCTGCGATGCCTTCGAGATCCCGATCGTCACCTTCGTCGACGTCCCCGGCTTCCTCCCCGGCACCGCGCAGGAACTTGGCGGGATCATCAAGCACGGCGCGAAGCTGCTTTTCGCCTATGCCGAGGCGACCGTGCCCAAGATCACCGTCATCACCCGCAAGGCTTACGGCGGGGCCTATGACGTGATGGCCTCCAAGCACCTGCGCGGCGATTTGAACTATGCGTGGCCCACGGCGGAAATCGCGGTGATGGGCGCGAAGGGCGCGGTGGAGATCATCTTCCGTCAGGAAAAGGACGACCTCGCCAAGATCGCCGAGCGGACCAAGGAATACGAAGACCGCTTCGCCAATCCCTTCGTGGCGGCACAGCGCGGCTATATCGACGAGGTGATCTACCCGCACTCGACCCGCAAGCGGATCGCGCTGGGGCTAAGGAAGCTGCGGACGAAGCAGTTGGAGAACCCGTGGAAGAAGCATGATAATATTCCGCTGTGAAACGGAGTTGCTAACCATCGTCACCCTGAACTTGTTTCAGGGTCTATACCGCCGCAAGCACCGGCGGAGCGGGCCGCAGAATGGATGCTGAAACAAGTTCAGCATGACGGTTTCAGAGAGAAGGGATGCCACGGTGGAGTATTGGTTTCTTGTGCCCTTCATGCTCCTCACTGCGATCGATGGCTGGTTCAACCTGAATGAGCAGCCTGACCTCATTCAAAGATTGTCGCGTCGTCTCGATCCGACCAATCCAGAAAGGCTTCGACGCCCGTTTGGCTTGGCGCTCATGCTGCTCTCGATCGCAGCCTTGATCGTGATTGTTTTGGAGCATTGATCAAATGAAACTCGGCCGTCTCAACCACATCGGGGTCGCCACGCCCTCCATCGCGGACTCGATCGCGTTCTACCGCGACGTCATGGGCGCGACGAAGATCCACACGCCCTTCGATCTCGAGGAGCAGGGCGTGAAGGTCTGCTTCGTCGATACGCCCGGGGCGGACGGGGCGCTGAACGGCACCCAGATCGAGCTGATCGAGCCGCTGGGGGAGAACTCCACCCTCGCGGGCTTCATCGCCAAGAACCCGCTCGGGGGCCAGCATCACCTGTGCTTCGAGGTGCCCGACATCGCCGAGGCGCGCTCGGAATTCGAGAGCCTCGGCAAGCGCATCCTCGGCCCCACGCGCATCGGCGCGCACGGCACCCCTATCTTTTTCGTCCATCCCAAGGACATGGGCGGCATGCTTACCGAGATCATGGAGACGCCCAAAGAGGGCACGCACTGGTCGAATTGAACGGCTTGTCATTCCCGCGAAAGCGGGAAACCAGAGCGGCACGCAGTGCCTTTGGCCCTGGGTCCCCGCTTTCGCGGGGATGACAGAACTGGAGAGAGAGAAGAATGTCCTACGAAACCATCCGCGTCACCCGCGAAGGCCCGCTGCTCGTCATCACCCTCAACCGCCCCGAGCGGCTCAACGCGATGCCGCCGCAGATGGCGGACGAGCTGGGACAGGCGTTCTATGACCTCGGCGACGCGCGCGCGGTGCTCATCACGGGTGAGGGCAAGGGCTTTTGCTCGGGCGCGGACCTTTCGGCGCGCGGCGATGGCTCGGCGCTGGGCGGCAAGGGCGGGAGCCACGAGGCGCTGATCAACCACTACAACCCCGCCATCAGCCAGGTGGTGCGCGCGAGCGTGCCGGTGATCTGCGCGGTCAATGGCCCGGCGGCGGGGGTGGGGTGCTCGCTCGCGCTGGCGGCGGACTTCACGATTGCCGCCAAGAGCGCATACTTCCTACAGGCCTTCGTCAATATCGGCCTCGTGCCCGATGGCGGATCGACCTGGCTGCTCACCCGCGCCATCGGCCGCGCGCGCGCCACGCGGATGATGATGCTGGGCGAGAAGATCAGCGGCACGCAGGCCGAGGAATGGGGCCTCGTCTACAAGTGCGTCGAGGACGCCGACCTGATGACCGAGGCCCGCGCGCTCGCCGAGAAGCTCGCCAACGGCCCGACCGTCGCCTACGCGACGATGAAGCGCAATATCGCCACGGCGCTCGATCAGAACCTGCAGATGGTGCTGCTCGCCGAGGCCGAGGGCCAGCGCATCGCCGGCGCGACCAAGGACGCTATGGAGGGCGGCATGGCCTTCCTCCAGAAGCGCAAGGCGGAATTCAAGGGGGAGTAGGAGGCTCGTCATCCCCGCGTGAGGCGGGGATCCAGCTCCTTCTCCCGCGCGTTACCCGACCAAGCTGGACCCCGCCTTCGCGGGGGTGACAATCTAGGCATAGATATGACCCAAAAACCCACCCTCTCCGACTGGAACGCCCTCGCCGCCAAGGAAGTGAAAGGCCGCGACCTCACCTGGCACACGCCCGAAGGTTTCGCGATCAAGCCGCTCTATACGGCGGAAGATCACGCGGGCTTCGACCCGGGCCTGCCCGGCTTTGCGCCCTTCACGCGCGGGGTGAAGGCGAGCATGTATGCCGGCCGCCCCTGGACGATCCGGCAATATGCGGGCTTCTCCACCGCGGAGGAATCGAACGCCTTCTACCGCCGCAACCTCGCGATGGGGCAGAAGGGCCTGTCGGTCGCCTTCGACCTTGCCACCCACCGCGGCTATGACAGCGATCACCCGCGCGTCGTCGGCGATGTCGGCAAGGCGGGGGTGGCGATCGACACGGTCGCGGACATGGAGATCCTGTTCGACCAGATCCCCTTGGATTCCATGAGCGTCTCGATGACGATGAACGGCGCGGTGATCCCGGTGCTCGCCTTCTTTATCGTCGCCGCCGAACGTCAGGGCGTGTCGCAGGAAAAGCTCGACGGGACCATCCAGAACGACATTTTGAAGGAGTTCATGGTCCGCAACACCTATATCTACCCGCCCGAGCCTTCGATGCGGATCATCTCGGACATCATCGCCTATACCTCGGCCAACATGCCGAAATTCAACTCGATTTCGATCAGCGGCTACCACATGCACGAGGCCGGGGCGACGGCGGTGCAGGAACTCGCATTCACCATCGCCGACGGCAAGGAATACGCCACCCGCGCGATGGCAGCGGGGCTGGATATCGACGCTTTCGCGGGCCGCCTCAGCTTCTTCTTCGGCATCGGCATGAACTTCTTCATGGAGATCGCCAAGCTGCGCGCCGCGCGCACCTTGTGGTGGCGGGTGATGGACGGGCTGGGCGCGAAGGACGAACGCTCCAAGATGCTGCGCACCCACTGCCAGACCTCGGGCGTGAGCTTGCAGGAGCAGGACCCCTACAACAACGTTATCCGCACCACGGTGGAAGCGATGGCGGCGGTGCTCGGCGGCACGCAGTCGCTCCACACCAACGCGCTCGACGAGGCGATCGCGCTCCCCACCGATTTCTCGGCGCGGATCGCCCGCAACACCCAGCTGGTGCTGCAGGAGGAAAGCGGCATCACCGCGGTCGTCGATCCGCTCGGCGGCTCGCATTACATCGAGGCGCTGACCAAGACCCTCGTGGACGATGCCTGGGCGCTGATCGAGGAAGTCGATGCCGCAGGCGGCATGACCGCCTTCGTCGCCACCGGCGCGCCCAAGGCCGCGATCGAGCGGGCGGCGGCGGAGAAGCAGACCAAGGTCGACAAGGGCGAGACGGTGATCGTCGGCGTCAACAAGTATCGCAAGGAGAGCGAGGACGCGCTCGAGACGCTGGAGGTCGACAACCAGAAAGTGCGCGCAGGGCAAATCGCCCGCCTCGCCAAGGTGCGTGAGGGCCGTAACGAAGCGGCCTGCCGCGCGGCGCTGGCGGCGCTGACCGAGGGCTGCTCGTCGGGCGCGAACCTGCTCGCGCTCGCCGTGGAAGCCGCGCGGCACGATGCGACCCTCGGGGAAATCTCCTCGGCGATGGAAGAGGTCTTCGGCCGCCACGACGCCACCCCCGCACCGGTCACGGGCGTCTACAAGAGCGCCTACGAATTCGACCGCCGCTGGGCGCAGGTAACCGACGGCGTCGAGGCCGTGGGCCGCCGCCTGGGCCGCAAGCCCCGCATCATGATCGCCAAGATGGGGCAAGACGGCCACGACCGCGGCGCCAACGTGATCGCCAGCGCCTTCGGCGACATGGGCTTCGAGGTGATCTCCGGCCCGCTGTTCCAGACCCCTGAGGAAAGCGCCAAAATGGCGCTGGCGCACGATGTCGACGTGGTCGGCGCCTCCAGCCTCGCCGCGGGCCACAAGACCCTGATCCCCGAACTGATCCGCCTCCTGCGCGAAGCCGGTCGCGGCGACATCAAGGTCACCGCCGGCGGCGTCATCCCCCCGCAGGATTACGACTTCCTGCGCGAGGCAGGGGTGCAGGGGATCTACGGCCCGGGCAGCAATGTGGTGGAGTGCGCGGCGGATATCCTCGTGCTGCTGGGCCACAACATGCCGCCGCTGGGTGAGGGGCTGGACGAGGCGGCGGAGTAAGGTCTAATCCCTCGTCATTGCGAGCGCAGCGAAGCAATCCAGCTTCGAACGGTGCACCAAGAGCGAACGGCAGTCGCTGGATTGCCGCGTCGCCTGCGGCTCGTCGCAATCACGAAAGGGAGCCAGTAATGCGTGATGGCTACCTGCTGCTGATCACTGCCAGCCTGTTGTTTGCAAGTTGTGCGCGTGAAGAACGCGAGCCGGTCAGCCTTGAAACCGCTGTCCGCGCTGCAACGACCACTCCGTATGGAGAATCAGAAGACTGCGCCGACACACCCGACAATGTCTCCTACCGGGAGTGCTTCACGCAGCTGGCGGTTGCGGTGCGGGCAGAGGTCGACACCGAGCTGGCCAAGGCCCGAAAACTGGTCGAGGCGGCAGATGAGGAATACAGCCATTATCAGCCGGAATCCTTGACGGCTGACGATAAGACGCAGCTCGCGCGCCATCTCGTCATGTCGCAAGAGAATTGGTTGCGTTATGTGGATGGACAGTGCGAACTCGAAGCCACCGCCGCGCGTGGCGGAAGCGGAACGGATACGCTCAGACAGAAATGCCTCTTGCGTCTCGCGCGCCTGCGGCTAGCCGAATTGCGCGGCGCCGAGGCGCTGATTGATGGAAACAGGTAGGAAGAAGCTTTTGACTCACACGCCCCGCACCGACTGGACCCGCACTGAAATCGCAGCCCTTTTCGACCTCCCGTTCACCGAGCTGCTGTTCCAGGCCGCCAGCGTCCACCGCGAATATCACCCCGCGACCGAAGTCCAGCTGTGCACGCTGCTCTCGATCAAGACCGGCGGGTGCACGGAGGATTGCGGCTATTGCTCGCAGTCGGTGAAGGCTGACAGCGGCGTCGAGGCCACCAAGCTGATGGACGTCCAGGCCGTGCTCCAGCGCGCGGCGCAGGCGAAGGATGCGGGCTCGCAGCGCTTCTGCATGGGCGCGGCGTGGCGCAATCCCAAGGACCGCGACATGCCCGCGATCGTGGAGATCGTGAAGGGCGTCCGCGCCATGGGCCTTGAAACCTGCATGACGCTGGGGATGCTCGAGCCGCATCAGGCCGCAATGCTCGCCGAGGCGGGGCTCGATTACTACAACCACAATATCGACAGCTCGCCCGAATATTACGAGCGCGTCATCTCCACCCGCGATTTCCAGTGCCGGCTCGATACCCTCGATCACGTCCGCAAGGCGGGGATCAACGTGTGCTCCGGCGGGATCGTCGGCATGGGCGAGACGCGCGAGGACCGGGTGGGCTTCGTCCACACCCTCGCCACCCTGCCGCAGCACCCCGAGAGCGTGCCGGTCAATGCGCTGGTGCCGGTCAAGGGCACGGTGCTGGGCAACATGCTCGCCGACACGCCGCTCGCCAAGATCGACGATATCGAGTTCGTCCGCACCGTCGCGGTCGCCCGCATCACCATGCCGCGCTCGATGGTGCGGCTCTCGGCGGGGCGCGAATCGATGAGCGAGGCGACGCAGGCGCTGTGCTTCCTTGCGGGCGCGAATTCGATCTTCACCGGCGACAAGCTGCTCACCGCCCCCAACGCCGGCGACGACAAGGACGGCGCGCTGTTCGCCAAGCTCGGCCTCACCGCGCTGAAGGGCGAGGAGCCCGCGCGTGCGTTCAAGAGCGCGGTGGAGGCATAATTTCCGTTCGCCCTGAGCTTGTCGAAGGGCCGTCTTTCTCTCAGTCTGGTGCCGGAAGGAAGAAAGACAGTGCTTCGACAGGCTCAGCACGAAGGGGTTTATAGCTGATGCCGTTCACAATATTCGCAGCCGCCGCGCTCGCCGCGGCTGCTTCTGCGCCCGCTGCCGAACCCCAGCCGCTCGTCATCGGCCAGACCGTGACGCTCGAAGCGCTCGGCCAGAGCCGCGAGGTCAATGTCGTCCTGCCGCCCGACTATGACAAAGACCCCGCCAAGCGCTGGCCGGTGATCTACCAGCTCGACGGAGCGCTGCGCCAAGACCTGATGATGGGCACTGGCTTGATGCGCTGGGGCGCGCTGTGGGGGCGGAGCGCGGATGCGATACTTGTGGGGATCGAGACGAGGGACCGCCAGCGCGAACTGCTCCCGCCCACCGGCGATGCCAAGGAGCGGGAACGCTATCCCACCGCGGGCGAGAGCGCGCTTTTCCGCGAGTGGCTCGCAGACACGGTCAAGCCGCTGATCGAAGCCCGCTACCGCACCGATGGCCGCGCATTCCTTGTGGGCGAGAGCGCCGCGGGGCACTTCGTGGTCGAGACGTGGGCGACATCGCCCGGCCTCTTCACCGGCTACGCCGCGATCAGCCCGAGCCTGCAATGGGATTTCGAGGCGTTGAGCCGCAAGCCCTTGGATGCGGGCCCGCGCCCCCCGCTCTACATCAGCCTCGCCGACGAGGGCGGCGCGACCGAGAGCGGCATGATGCGCCTCCTCGCCGCGCTCCCCGCCAGCCAGCCCTATTGCTTCTCCGACCGCCGCACCGAGCTCCACCACGCCACCGCGCTCCACGGCCTCTTTCCCGAGGCGCTGCAATATCTGCTCCCCACCAAGGCCGATTGGCTGGAGGAATACGGCATGGTGCTCAGGTGCGAGAAGCGGGGCGGAGAGGGATAGCTGCGGCGGGGGCCATCGCCGCTCGACAAGGCACGCCCGTGATCCCATAACCCTCTGCAAATAGGAGAGCTTCGGGATGATCGCAGCATTCGTGGCACTGGGCGGGGCGGCGCTGGTGGTAGCCTTGAAGGCGCGGGGCGTGTTCGGCGAGGGCCTGGCTGCGCGAGTGCGGGCTGCCGCGGGGCTGTGGCTGGTCGCTGCCGCCGGGTTCTGGCTGGCGCTGGAGCAACCTGGTTTCGACACGGCGCGGATCGGCCTTACCACCTTCGGCTGGAGGCAAGCGGGGCTGGGGGTGCTGTTCGGCGTCCTCGGCATCGCGACCATGCCGCTCTACATCCTCGCTGCCCGCAAGCTGGGCGGGGCCGCGCACAATGCCGAGGCGCTCGCGACCATCGCGGCCGCGCCCTTGCCGCAGCGCCTGTTCCTGCTGGCGACCGCCGGGATCATCGAAGAGGTGATCTTCCGCGCCGTCGGCATCGGAGCGCTGATCGCGGCGGGCTGGCCCCACGCGCTCGCCGCGGCGGTGCCGCTGGCGGTGTTCGTGGTGCTGCACAAGTCGTCCTGGGGCGCGGTGCATCTGATCTTCGTCGCGGTGGCAGGAGGGTTGATGACCGCCGCCTTCCTGCTCGGAGGGCTGTGGTCGGCGATTGTCGCGCATCTGATCGTCGACGCGCCGATGTTGCTCGCGGGCAAGGCGATGGCGCGCCGCGGCACGCCCGCGCGCGCCTGAGGCCCGCACCAAATCCGCTAGCTTGCTTGCCGCGCAATCCCTCGGCATAGCCGTAGCCAAGAAATGCCCCCTGGAGAGAGGCCCACACCTTGTTTGCGAAAATCCTGATTGCCAACCGCGGCGAGATCGCCTGCCGGGTTATCACCACCGCGCGGAAGATGGGGATCAAGACCGTTGCGGTCTATTCCGATGCAGACGCCCGCGCGCCCTTTGTGGCGATGGCCGACGAGGCGGTGCATATCGGGCCGTCGCCTGCAGCCGAATCCTATCTGATCGCCGACAAGATCATCGCCGCCTGCAAGCAGACCGGGGCGGAAGCCGTACACCCCGGATACGGGTTCCTCTCCGAGCGCACCTCCTTTGCCGAGGCGCTGGCGAAGGAAGGCATTGCCTTCATCGGCCCGCCGGTGGGCGCGATTGCCGCGATGGGGGACAAGATCGAATCCAAAAAGCTCGCCAAGGAAGCGGGCGTCAATGTCGTCCCCGGCTTTGTCGGCGAGATCGAGGATACCGAGCACGCAGTGCGCATCTCCAACGAGATCGGCTATCCGGTGATGATGAAGGCCTCGGCTGGCGGCGGGGGCAAGGGGATGCGCCTTGCCTATAACGAGGCCGATGTGCGCGAGGGCTTTGAAAGCGTGAAGCGCGAGGGGCTCAACAGCTTCGGCGATGACCGCGTCTTCATCGAGAAGTTCATCCTGAACCCGCGCCACATCGAGATCCAGATCCTCGGCGACCAGCACGGCAACATCCTCTACTTGAACGAGCGCGAATGCTCGATCCAGCGCCGCCACCAGAAGGTGGTCGAGGAAGCGCCGTCGCCCTTCGTCACGCCCAAGATGAGGAAGGCGATGGGCGAGCAGTGCGTCGCTCTGGCGCGCGCGGTGGGATACTACTCTGCGGGCACGGTCGAGCTGATCGTCAGCGGCGCGGACCCGACGGGGGAGAGCTTCTTCTTCCTCGAAATGAACACCCGGCTTCAGGTCGAACACCCCGTCACCGAAGCGATCACCGGCATCGACCTGGTCGAGCAGATGATCCGCGTGGCGGCGGGCGAGAAGCTCAGCCTGACGCAGGACGATATCGGGATCGACGGCTGGGCGATCGAAAACCGCGTCTATGCCGAAGACCCCTATCGCGGCTTCCTGCCCTCCACCGGGCGGCTGGTGCACTATCAGCCGCCGGCCGCGGGCTGGGTCGAGGACGAGACCGTGGCGGGCAAGCCCCGGCGCGGGGTCGCCAAGGGCACCGGCTCGGTGCGCGTCGATGACGGCGTCTACGAGGGCGGCGAGGTTTCGCGCTTCTACGACCCGATGATCGCCAAGCTGATCACCTGGGCGCCCACGCGCGACGAGGCGGCGGATTTGCAGATCGAGGCGCTCGACAAGTTCCGCATCAAGGGGCTCGGCCACAATGTCGATTTCCTCAGCGCGATCATGCAGCACCCGCGCTTCCGTTCGGGCGAACTGACCACGGGCTTCATCGCCGAGGAATATCCCGAGGGCTTCCACGGCGCTGCCAGCACCGAGGATTTCCGCCGCATCCTTGCCGCCGTTTGCGCAGGCAACGAGTTCACACTGCAAAGCCGCGCGCGCCGGATCACCGGCCAGCTCGATACGCCCCAGCCTGTCACTAGCGAATGGCTGGTGAAGCTGGGTGACGAGCGGTTCCACGTGCAGCTGGGCGAAGGCCACGCGCTGGTCGATGGCGTGCGGGTCGACGGCACCTGCAACTGGCTGCCGGGCATGGTGCAGGCCGAGGCGACGGCCGCGGTCGCCGGCGGGGCCGAGCAGCGCTTCGGCCTGATCGTCGAGCGCATCGGCAACCAGTGGAAGGTGACCACGCGCGGCGCGGCGCACACCGCGCTGGTGATCCCGAAGCGTCTGGCGCGGCACGAATCGCTGATGCTCGAGAAGGTGCCGCCCGATCTCTCGCGCCTCTTGATCTGCCCGATGCCCGGGATGCTGGTGAAGCTCCACGTGGCCGAGGGCGAGACCGTGCAGCCCGGCCAGCCGCTCGCCACCGTCGAGGCGATGAAGATGGAGAACATCCTGCGCGCCGAAAAGGAGGGCGTGATCGCCAAGATCAACGCCGCCGAGGGCGAGAGCCTAGCGGTGGACGCGGTGATCCTCGAACTGGAGTGATCGGGTGAAGCTGCGTCCAACCGGGCGCAGCGGCGCGATGTTGGATCGGGGCGGGGCCGGGCTGGCGCGATGTCGGAATTGGCCTCGGCAATTCCGACACGGCATTGCCGCGCGGGCGGGTGAGCGAGATTCTGGTGCGTCCCAGATGGCTTCCAGACCCCGCCAGACCCCCCTTAGCCTCGTCAAGACCCCCTCTTGACCGCTTTCGGCGCGGTCCAGATGCCTGTGTAAAGCACCGAATATGCCTACATCGGCGCAGTAGGCGCCCCCAAGGCCGACGCCGGTTTTCGCGTCTGACCGAAGCAAAACTGCGCCGTTCGGCAAGATCGTTCCAAAATCTGTTGTAGTTTTGCGTCAGATTAGTGATTTCAGACGGAAAATTGCAGCGCGCTCTGTCCTACAACCCCCTTCGTGAGAAACTCTGTCCTTGCCGAGTCGCGGTATTTCCCGCGCGAGGGATTGAATCTCAGTGGGAGGATTTGATCATGGCACATACGGGTACCGGGTTTTTTGACCGGAAGGGCCACTTCTTCAAGACGGCGCGCGATGCGACGGTGAGCGATCTGGCGGCATTGCTGGGGCAGATCGGCGAGGGTGAGAGCCTTGCGCCGGGGATTGCCTATATGCTGCTCGAACGGCGCGCCGAGATCGAGCGGCTGTTCGCCGAGCATGATGCCATGCTCGAAGAGGAAGCGGCGATGAAGGCGGCGCGCGGCACGGAGGCGCGCGACAATATCGCCAAGCTGCCGAGCCGTCCGGCGCATTGAGGCTGGCGGACTAGTCCAGTGCCAGATGCAGGCACTGGTTGAAGTCGGTCAGCACGTAGTCGGCAAAGGCGGGGCCGTTGGCGAAGCCCCGGCGGCGGTAGAGCGCCAGCGCGGGCTCGAAGGCGGGGCCGCTACCGGTCTCGAGGCTGAGTGTGGCGAGGCCCAGCGCGCGGGCGTGAGTGATGATGGTTTCAAGCAGGGCGGCGGCAATGCCCTGTCGCAGGAAATCCGGATGCGTGCGCATCGATTTGATTTCGCCGGAATTTTCGTCAAGCCGCTTGAGCGCGCCGATCGCTGCGACCCGCTCGCCGACATAGGCCGCCCAGACCGTCACCCCCTCGGCCCGAAGCCCGCTGAGGTCGAGCGCGAAGCTCAGTCCGGGGGGCGAGCCTTCCAGCATGGCTTGCTGGTGGAATGAAATAAGCTCTTTAATTTGCCTGTGTTCAAGATCGGCAATGGCGATCCGGGGCGAGGCGGGCATGGTCATTCCTCCACCATCGCCACCGCGCGGATCCACCCTGCGCTGGCGCGCTCGATCTTGACCGGGAAGCAGCTGACGGTGAAGCCGAAGGGCGGCAGGCTTGCGAGATTGGCAAGCTTTTCAATCTGGTAGTAGGGCCGGATGCGCCCGGCCTTGTGACCCTCCCAGATGATCGCCGGATCGCGGGTCTCGGCCCAGCGCCGCGCGGTGTGGCTGAAGGGCGCGTCCCAGCTCCAGGCGTCGGTGCCGACCACCTCGATCCCCTGTTCCGTCAGCCACAAGGTCGCCTCCGCGCCGAGGCCGACGCCCTGATCGGTGAAGCCCTCGGTCCCGTAGATCGCGCCCGATTGAACCAGAACGATATCAAGCGGTTGCAGCGTGTAACCGATGCGTGCGAGTTCCGCCTGTACCTCGGCCGCGCTGACGACATGGCCGTGAGGGAGGTGGCTGAAATCGAGTTTCACGCCGGGCCGGAAGAAGCGGTCGAGCGGGGCCTCGTCGATGCTGGGGGCGGGGGAGGCGCCGCTGTCGGTGGTCGAATGGAAGTGCCACGGCGCGTCCATGTGGGTGCCGTTATGCGTTGATAACTCGACGAATTCCACCGCCCAGCCTTCGCCATCGGGCAGGTCCTCTTGGCTAAGGCCGGGGAAGAACATCGCGATCTGCTCCCACGTGTTTTCGTGGGTCATGTAGGTGACCTTGGGCCGCATCACCTCGGGATCGGAGATCACATCATTGGTGATCGGGATCGAGAGGTCGATGAAGCGGGTCATCCAGCCAGTTCTCCGTCAAGAAATGCCGCGATATCAGCCAGATCGACGTCGCGGGCCACGTATGCCTCGCCCAGCTGCCGCAGCAGCAGGAAGGGCAGAGTGCGCCCTTCGGCCTTCTTGTCGTGCCTCATGTGATCGACCAGCGCGGCCCCGTCGCAGGTGAGCGCCAGGGAGGGGAGCGAGGCGGGCAGCCCCGCCGCGCCAATCGCGCCCTCGGCCCGCGCGGCATCCGCAGCAGAAATCTCCCCCCGGCGGGCGGAGTATTTCGCCGCCAGCACCATGCCCAGCGCCACCGCCTCGCCATGCAGCAGGCGGTCGGAAAAGCCGGTCTCGGCCTCCAGCGCATGGCCGAAGGTGTGCCCGAGATTGAGCAGCGCGCGCAGGTCTTCCGTCTCGCGCTCGTCTGCGGCGACGATCCGCGCCTTCATCGCGATGCTGGTGGCAATGGCATGTTCGAGCGCGGCAGGTTCGCGCGCCAAGACCTTGTTTCCGTTGGCTTCGAGCCACGCGAAGAAGGCGGCATCGCCGAGCAGCCCGTATTTCAGCACCTCGGCAAAGCCGGCGCGCATCTCGCGGTCCGGCAGGGTCGCGAGCACCAGCGGATCGATCAGGACCAGCGAAGGCTGATGGAACGCGCCGATCAGGTTCTTGCCCGCGCGGGTGTTGATCGCGGTCTTCCCGCCGACCGAGGAATCGACCTGCGCCAGCAGGGTCGTCGGCAGCTGCACGAAGCCGCAGCCGCGCTTCACCACCGAGCAGGCAAAGCCGACAAGATCGCCCACCACGCCCCCGCCGAGCGCGAAGACATGGTCCTTGCGGGTGACGCCGAGCGCCAGCAGCCAGTCGCACAGCTGTTCGAGCACGGCCCAGGACTTGGCGTCCTCTCCCGGCGCGACGACGAACCACTCGGCGGCAAGCCCGTGCGCGGCGAGATGCGCGTCGATCCCGGAGGCAAACAGGCGGTGAGTGTTGGTATCGGCGACGAAGGGCACGGGGCGGCCCGCGCCATAGCCCTTCTGAAAAGGCGCGGCGGCTTCGGCGAGGCGGGCGAGCAGCCCCTCCTCGATCACCACCTCATAGGCGCGCCCGGCCAGCGCGACGGGAATTACAGCCATTGGTCAATCGCCTCGATGATCGCGCGGGCGGTGTCGGCGTGGGGGCCGTTCTCGCTGACGACGCGGATATGCGCCTCGCCGTAGAAGGGTGCGCGCTCCCGCGCCAGCCGGGTGAGGATCTCGCGCGGGTCGCCCTGCTTCAGAAGCGGGCGGTTGGCGCGGCGCGAGGTGCGCTCGACCAGCGTGTCGATATCGCAATCGATCCACACCGCGATGCCCTTTTCCAGCACCGCGGCGCGGGTCTGCGGATCGACGAAAGCCCCGCCGCCGGTGGCGATCACGCCGTGGCCCTCGTCGATCAGGCGGGCGATCACGCGGCGCTCGCCATCGCGGAAATGGGCCTCGCCGAAGGTTTCGAAGATCTCGGGGATCGAGCGCTGGGCGGCCTCGACGATGGCCTCGTCGGCATCGACGAAATCGCGGCCGATCAGGTGCGCGAGCTTCCGGCCCACGGTCGACTTGCCGACCCCCATCAGCCCCACCAGCACCACCGGACGGGTGATGCGCGCGGCGATGGCGGCAAGATCGCGATCAGGAGGGGAGGGGCACGCGGCGGACATTGCCGCAAGGCCTATAGATGGGCTAGGGCACGCGCAATATGGCAAACTCGCGGCGTCAGCGTCTCTCCCCCACCGGCCTCGAACAGGCGCCCGCGCCGCGCCTGAGGCCGCGCTGGCCGTGGGTGGCGGGTGCGGTGGCGGCGGTGCTGCTGGCGCTCGCGTGGTTCGACGGGGGCGAGGAGGCGCTGCATCCGATCGCACAGGACGTCGCCCTGCCGGAGCAGGCGCAATGAGCGGCAAGCGGTTCGGCTTCGGGGCGAGCGTCATCGCCATCGGCCTTGTCGGCGCGCTGGGCGGGGCGGGGCTGAGCGGCTTCGTCGCCGCGCAGGGCAAGCCCGAATCGCTGCTGCCGCCGGGCTTCGACGATCCCGCCCCCGCGCCAACCCCGCGCCAGAACCCCGCGCCCGGACAGCGCCCGCCTGTAGCATCGGCCCCCGGTGCGCCCTTGCCGCCGCCAGGAGCGGCGCCTGTGCCCGGCGCACCAGTCGATCCCTCGGCCCTGCCGCAGCTCCCCCCGATCACCCGTGACGATCTCGCGCGGTTGCCGAGCCTCGAGAAGCTCGAGAACATGTCGACCGAAGAGCTCGACGCGCTGCTCGGCCTCAAGCCCAAGAGCGACATTCCCCCCGGCGCGCAGCGGGCGCTGACCCGTGTCGGCGTGCTGGCGGTGGACGAGGGCGGGCTGCCGCCGATGGCGCTCGCCAACCAGTCGGACAAGCTGGTTCGCGCGGTGCTGGCGGGCACCAATGGCCCGATGGTCTCGCGCTGGGGCCACATCCTCATGCGCCGCGCATTGGCGAGCCGCCTCGCTGCGCCGCTGGGCATGGACCCGATCGAATTCGCCGCCCTGCGCGTGGGCGTGCTCAACCGCATGGGCGAATTCGCCATCGCCCGCGCGGTGGTGCAGGATATCGACACCGCCAACTGGTCGCCTGCGCTGACGCAGGAGGCGCTGAACGCCTATCTCGCGAGCGGCGACATCACCGGGGCCTGTCCCGCCGTGCGCCTCCAGGGCTCGCAGCGCGAGGATGGCGAGTGGCAGATGTGGCAGGCGATCTGCAACGCCTATGCGGGCGAAAGCGCACTGGCCGCGACCCAGCTTGACCGCGCGCTGTTCCGCGGGGTGGCGCCGCGGGTCGACGTGCTGCTGGCGCGGCGCTTTGCCGGCGCGGCGGGGCGCGGGCAACGCGGCGTCAATGTCGAGTGGAACGGGGTCACCGATCTCAACCACTGGCGCTTCGGCCTTGCGAGCGCGCTCGGCGAGCCGCTGCCCGATGGTCTGCTCGATGCCGCGATGAAGGACCGCGGCGGGGCCTATTACGCCCGCTCCGCCGCGCTGCTGCCGATGCTGCCCGCGGCGGCCCGCGCGCCCTTCTCGGGCCGTGCGGCGCGCGAGGGGATCCTCTCGGCCGATGCGATGGTCGATCTCTATGCCGAGGTCTATGCCGATCCGGCCGCCAAGGGTGATCCCCAGACCCATGCCGCAGCCCTGCGCGAAGCCTATCTCGCGACCGACCCTGCTGCCCGCATCGCCGCCATGCAGCGCCTGTGGGCGGATGGCGCGAAGCTCGGCGGCGGGGACGGCTACGGCGCGCGGGTCCTGACCGCCTATGCCGCCGCGCGCATTCCGGCGAGCGAGGCCCATGCCGATGCCGCGGGCGATCTGATTGCAGCGATGCTGGCCGCAGGCCTCGACCGCAATGCCGGGCGCTGGTCGAACCTCGTCGAGGAAGGCTCGCTGGGCTGGGCGCTGATCACGCTGTCGGCGGGCAGCGGCAATGCGGTCTCGCAAGGCGCAGTCGAGAGCTTCATGGGCGACGACAACAGCGAGGGCAGCCGCAAGTCGGCCTTCCTCGTCGCCGGCCTCGCCGGGATCGGACGGCTCGATCAGGGCGATGCGTCCTCGCTCGCGGGCGATCTCGATTTCGATCTCGCGCGCCAGACCCGCTGGACCGCCGCGATCTCGCGCGCGGCCGAGGTGGGCAATCCGGCGCTGGTGGTGTTCCTGGCCGGGCTGGGGATGCAGGGATCGAGCTGGAAGCAGATGACGCCGCTGCATCTCTATCACATCACATCGGCGCTGACCCGCGTGGGGATGGTCGCCGAGGCCCGCATGATCGCCGCCGAGGCGGTGGCGCGCGGGTAATGTCCGCCGCGACCGAGGCGTTCCTCGCGATGCTCGCGGCGGAACGCGGGGCGGCTGCCAATACCCTTGCAGCCTACCGCCGCGACCTTGCTCAGGCCGAGGAAGCCATAGGCGATCTTGCCGCGGCCGACCGCGATGCCGTCGGCAGCCTTGCGGGCGAGTGGTCGAGCCTTGCTCCCGCCAGCGTGGCGCGGAAAGCGTCGGCCCTGCGGCAGTTCTTCGGCTTTGCCATCGACGAGGGCTGGCGGGGCGACGATCCTTCCGGCGCGCTGCCTGCCCCGCGCACCCGCCGCCCGCTCCCCAAGGTCATGGGGCACGACCAGATCGCTAAGCTGTTCGCCCGCGCCGAGGAGGAGGCATCGGGCGAAGACCCTGCGGCGGTGCGTCTGCTGGCGCTGATCGAGCTGCTTTACGGATCGGGCCTGCGCGCTAGCGAGCTGGTCAGCCTGCCGCTCTCCGCCGTGCCGCGCGATGCGCCGTTCATCACCGTGACGGGGAAGGGCGGGGCAAGCCGCCTCGTCCCCGTCGGCACCCGCGCCTTGGAAGCGCTGGGCCGCTGGCTCGCTGTGCGTCCGCAGGAACCTGCTTCGCGCTACCTTTTCCCCTCGCGCGGGAAAGAGCCCTTCCTCAGCCGCGTGCGCTTGTTCCAGCTGCTCAAGGAACTGGCGGCGCGAGCGGGGCTCGATCCTGCCGCGATCAGCCCTCACGTACTGCGCCACGCTTTTGCCACGCACCTGCTCGAAGGCGGCGCGGATCTGCGCGTGCTTCAGACCCTGCTCGGCCATGCGGACATTTCGACCACCCAGATCTACACCCATGTCGATGCCGCAAGGCTGGTTGCCCTCGTCAATTCCCGTCACCCGCTTGCAACACGGGCAACATCCGACTAGCCCCGCGCAATGATTTCCTACCTCGATTTCGAGAAGCCCGTCGCCGCGCTGGAAGAGCGCATCGCCCAGCTGCGCAGTGTCAACGCGCTGCATGACGTCGATGTCGCGAGCGAGATCGGCCGGCTCGAGAGCAAGAGCGCCGAGCTGCTTGCCAGCACCTATGCCTCGCTTTCGCCCTGGCAGAAGACGCAGGTCGCGCGGCACCCGCAAAGGCCGCATTTCCGCGATTATGTGGCGCACGCCTTTACCGATTTCATGCCGCTGGGCGGTGACCGGCTCTATGCCGATGACCTTGCGATCATGGGCGGCTTTGCGCGCCTGAACGGCCGCCGGGTCATGCTGATCGGGCACGAGAAGGGCCACGACACCAAGACGCGCATCGCCCACAATTTCGGAATGGGCAAGCCCGAGGGCTATCGCAAGGCGATCCGCCTGATGGAGCTGGCGAGCCGATTCGGCCTGCCGGTGGTGACGCTGGTCGATACCTCGGGCGCCTTTCCGGGGATCGAGGCGGAGGAGCGCGGCCAGGCCGAAGCCATCGCCCGCGCGACCGAGGCCTGTCTCGCCATCGGCGTGCCGATGGTCGCCGCGATCGTGGGCGAGGGCGGTTCGGGCGGCGCGGTCGCGCTCGCCTCGGCCAACAGGGTGCTGATGATGGAGCACGCGGTCTATTCGGTGATCAGCCCCGAAGGCTGTGCCTCGATCCTGTGGCGCACCTCGGAAAAGGCGCCCGAGGCGGCGCAGGCGATGAAGGTGACGGCGCAGGATCTGAAGCGCATCAACGTGATCGACCGCATCGTGAAGGAACCCGTTGGCGGCGCGCACCGCGATCCGGCAGGGGCCGCGAAGATGCTCGGCGCAGCGCTGGGCGAAGAGCTCGACGCGATGGCCGGCAAGAGCGCCGACCAACTGGTCGCCGCGCGCGAAGCCCGCTTCCTC
Source organism: Erythrobacter colymbi (assembly GCF_002155685.1). Lineage (GTDB taxonomy): Bacteria > Pseudomonadota > Alphaproteobacteria > Sphingomonadales > Sphingomonadaceae > Erythrobacter > Erythrobacter colymbi. Next base: position 590,769 of record NZ_MUYK01000002.1, on the reverse strand, counting down.
GCCATCGGCGGTTGAGCGGCCATCCCAAGTTAAGGTTCCGTTTGCCACGTCCCTGATGCATGAAGCTTGGCCGGCAAGCCGCGAAACGCGGACCGGGACAGGCGGAAAGGGACTGAATATGGCACGATTTTCTCGCAAGGCGCTGATGTTCGGCGCGGCATCTCTGACGCTCGCCGGATGCATGACGGCCGGGGCCGCGATTCCCACGGCATCGACTCCGATCACCCCTGCCGAAGCCCAGCAGGGTGCGCAGGCGCACCCGCAGCTGCTCGCCGAATTTGGCGGCGCGATGAGCGGCTCGCAGGCGACCTATGTCGAACAGGTCGGCAAGAACATCGCGGTGCAATCGGGCCTCGGCAACGCGCGCGAGAGTTTTACCGTCAGCCTGCTCAACTCACCGGTGAACAACGCTTTCGCCATTCCCGGCGGCTATATCTACACCACCCGCCAGCTGGTCTCGCTGATGAACAACGAGGCGGAGCTCGCCGCCGTGCTCGGCCACGAGGTCGGCCATGTCGCCGCGCGCCATTCGCAGCGGCGCCAGAAGGCGGCGACCAAGAACACGATCATCGGCGGGGGCCTCGCGATTCTCTCCGGGCTGCTGCTGGGCGATTCGGGGCTGGGGCAGACGCTCTCGCGCGGGTTCCTGCAGGGCTCGCAGCTGCTGACGCTCAAGTTCTCGCGCAAGCAGGAGCTTCAGGCCGATGATCTGGGCATCCAGTATCTCGGCAAGGCCGGTTATGACCGCCGCGCGATGGGAACGGTGCTGGCAAGCCTTGCCGCGCAGAACAGCCTCGACGCGCGCCTTTCGGGGCAGAACGCGAGCGTGCCCGAATGGGCCTCGACCCACCCCGATCCGGCAAGCCGCGTCCAGAGCGCGCTTGCCAAGGCCGGCACCGCGACAGGCGGCCTGACCAATCGCGACACCTTCCTCACCCGGATCGACGGGCTGCGCTATGGTGACGATCCGGCGCAGGGCCTGATCGAGGGCAGCAACTTCATCCATCCCGAACTGATGCTGACATTCGCCGCGCCTCAGGGCTTCTACATGGTCAACGGCACCAAGGCAGTGTCGATCCAGGGGCAGGGCGGCCAGGCGCAGATGACGAGCGCGGCCTATGGCGGCAATCTCGAGACCTATGTCCGGCAGCAGTTCACGGCACTCGGCGGGCAGAACAGCACGCTCGCGCCGCAGACGATCGAGCGGACGACGGTGAACGGGCTGCCGGCGGTCTATGGCACGGCGCGGGTCAACAACGGCAACACGCAGGTCGATCTGGTGGTCTTCGCCTATGAGTTCGCGCGTGACCGGGCCTACCACTTCATCGTGATGGCCCCGGCAGGCCGCGCGGCGACTTTCAATCCGATGTTCCAGTCGATGCGGCGAATCACCCAGACCGAGGCCAATGCGGTGGTTCCGCGCAAGCTGCAGGTGGTGACCGTGGCGCGCGGCGATACCGTGGCGAGCCTCGCACGGCGGATGGCCTATGACACGGCGCAGGAAGATCGCTTCCGGGTGCTCAACGCGCTCGGCAGCGGCGATACGGTGACGCCGGGCCAGAAGGTCAAGCTTGTGGTGCGCGCGCGCTGAACCTCTCGCCGGGCGTCTCCGGCGCTTCGAAGCACAAAAGAAAACGGCGGGGATCGCTCCCCGCCGTTCGCTTTTTTTGGCTGAGGTGCCGCGGATTACGCGCCGGCGCCCGGAGCCATCTTGTCGTTGACGTTCTGGAAGGTACCCGAGAGGGTGCCGCCCAGCGAGGTCATGGCGGTGATGGCGGCGACGGCGATCAGAGCGGCGATCAGGCCGTATTCGATGGCGGTGGCGCCCTGTTCGTCGCGGACGAGGTTCTTGAAGAAGGTCATGTCTAGTCTCCTGAATGGGTATTGTGGACCCGATGCCCCCCGGTCGCGGTGGACTATCCTTGTGCTAAACCGGCACAGGTTGATAATTTCCTAAAGCGGGACGAAAAGTCTCGTCGTCTGCGAATTTTTGCAGATATTACTCCTGCCGCGCCATCGCCGCGGGCGGCGGACAAAGAAAAACGGCGGGGATTGCTCCCCGCCGTCTTCTTTTCGCTTTCGCGGCGAGGCTTACGCGCCGGCGCCCGGAGCCATCTTGTTGTTGACGTTCTGGAAGGTGCCCGAGAGGGTGCCGCCCAGCGAGGTCATGGCGGTGATCGCGGCAACGGCGATCAGAGCGGCGATCAGGCCGTATTCGATGGCGGTGGCGCCCTGTTCGTCACGGACGAGGTTCTTGAAAAAGGTCATGTCTGGTCTCCTGGTTGGTCTTCGGTACCCGTGCCCCCCTAGTCACGGCGGGCTGTCTGTTTGTTACGTTGCTAACTATTGATAAGTCCCTAACGATGTAAAAGTTTTTTACTTCGTCAATTCGTCATTGCTGCAACGCTTTCACTCTCGACCCGATTCCACATCTGGATGGTGGTGCCCGCCACATCCTGAAGGGCAACCGACATCACAAGCGCGATGAGGGCGAGGATCAGTCCGTATTCGATAGCGGTCGCTCCCGACTGGTCGCCGACGAGCTTCTTCATGAATGTCGACAACATCGGGGAACCCCCTAATCCCTGCGAACTGACAGGCACAGAATCACCCCTGCGGGTTAAGAAAAGGTTGAGATCGGCATCAGGGATGGAAAGAAAACCGACATGACGACAACATGGATGTCGGTGGTGGCCGCGGCGCTGCATCGCGATGACGGGCGCTGGCTGATGCATCGCCGTCCCGAGGGCAAGCACCACGCAGGACTGTGGGAGTTCCCCGGCGGCAAAGTTGAACCTTCTGAAATGCCGAGAGATTCGCTGATGCGCGAGCTTGGCGAGGAGCTCGGCATCAGCTGCGAGGCGACTGACCTTGTGCCTTGCGGATTTGCCGAAAGTGACAGCAATTCCAACGCGCGGCCGCTTGTCATCCTGCTTTACACGCTCGCTTCCTGGGAGGGCGCGCCGCAGGCGCTGGAAGGCGGCGCGATCGGATGGTTCACGCCGGCCGAGGCGCTGACGCTCCCGAAGCCTCCGCTCGATGTCGAACTCGCCGCACGGCTCTTCGCAAATATCGAGATTTAGGGCCAACCCCCCTTGCCAAGCCTGAACGACCCCCCTAAAGGCCCCCCCACAGCGCGCACCCGTAGCTCAGCTGGATAGAGCACCAGACTACGAATCTGGGGGTCAGAGGTTCGAATCCTTTCGGGTGCGCCAACAAGGCCCGTCGCCACACCAGTGGCGGCGGGCCTTGTTGGTTCTACCCAGGAAGGTTCGGGCCCGTTCGGAATCGGAGCGATGAAGCCGCCCAGCGGCGGCGCAATCCTTTCGGCTGCCGCGCGTCAGGCTCTACCCTTTCGTCCGGCCCGAGGCTCAACGGACCCCGCGCCCGGTCTCAATCCTCGACGCTGTCCTCGAGCGCGTGCATGTCGTCATCCGACAGGCCGAAGTGGTGCCCGGCCTCGTGGATCACCACGTGCCGCACCAGTGCTCCGAAGGTCACGCCGGTTTCCTCCATCTCGGCCAGCAGGGGCTGGCGGAAAAGCGTGATGACAGGGGGCAGCCCCTCGCTGTCCCACTGCGACCTTTCCGTCAGCGCGACACCTTCATAGAGTCCCGTCAGTTCCCACGGATCCTCGATCCCGAGCGAATCGAGCTGTTCGTCGGTCGCGAATTCCTCCACCCGCAGCACGACGCCCGCCAGTTCGCGGCGGAACACTTCGGGCAGCTTCGCCAGCACCGCGGCGGCGGCAGCTTCGAATTCGGCAGCACTCGGCTCGTGCATGGCGATTTTCATCCTTTCGCCCGGCAAGGGGGTGAATTGCGGGAAATCCCTATTACATCTGCATAGGTGGGGACGGCATCCATCCGGCGCAATTGGCGTATCTTTCGAGGAACGCCTGCGATGGTGGATGGTTGACGTCACTCGGGATCGACAGGCGAGGGGGCTCCGCAAGAGCCGATGAACGAGAAAGACACGACACCCATGAATTACATCTCCGCCCACGATCATGACGACGAGTTCGATCCGGAAAACCCGCTCGGCAAGCCCGAGGTGCCCGAGAACGTGCAAGCCGCGATCCGCACGCTGATCGAATGGGCGGGCGATGATCCGGCGCGCGAAGGGCTGCTCGATACCCCCAAGCGGGTCGGACGCGCGTGGCTCGAGTATTGCGAAGGCTACCGCGAGGATCCCTCGATCCACCTGACCCGCCAGTTCAGCGAGGTCGGCGGCTATGACGAGATCGTGCTGCTGAAGGACATTCCCTTCCAGTCGCACTGCGAACACCACATGGCCCCGATCATCGGCAAGGCGGCGATCGCCTATCTGCCGCGCAACAAGGTGGTCGGCATCTCCAAGCTCGCGCGCGTGCTGCACGGCTATGCGCGCCGCCTCCAGATCCAGGAGCGCCTTACCGCTGAGGTTGCCCAGTGCATCTGGGACCATCTCGATCCGCACGGCGTTGCGGTCGTGATCGAGGCGCAGCATGGCTGTATGACCGGGCGCGGGGTCAAGACCCCGGGGGTGGGCATGATCACCAGCCGCATCCTCGGCTGCTTCCTCGACAATGACAGCAGCCGCAAGGAAGTCATGAGCCTGATGGGCTACTGACCTGCAGCAAACGGCAGATTGAGCGCGCACACCTGCGCTTGAGAAAAACGCAATCTCCCCTGCTTGGAGGCGGCTCCATGCGATGATATCTTGCATCATCGACGGCCAAAAAGGCCGCGACCAAGCAGGAGAGACCATCATGATGAAACGTGCCCTCATAGGGGCGGTGCTGGCCGGGTGCATTGCCTCGCCTGCGTTCGCGCTCGAGCATGAAGTGGTGATCGACCATGTCTCCGGCCCGATTGCGGCCGATTACACCGGAGCCGTCACGGTCGAGACCCGCCAGACCGGCACGGTTGGCGTTGCGGGGCGTCCGAGCACGCTGCGCTGCGAATGGACCGCCAGCCTTACCGTCGAACGGACGGCCAAGCTGGGCGAGACGGTGAGCTCGCGCCGCACGCTCACCAGCGAGGACGTAGCCAGCGGCTCGCGTCCGGGCTGGTGCGAGACCCAGACCAAGGCGATCGACAAGCTGGTCGAGGCGCGGCGTGAGAGCTTCCGCGGCGCGATGCTCGCCATGGTCGAGCAGGACCGCGCGGCGCTGCTCGCCGAGGCCGACAGCTCGGCGGCAGGCAACCGCGGCTGATCTTCGATCAGGCTGAAACCGATGGCGGGGCGTCTCTCCCAGCTGAGGGCGCCCCGTTTTCGCGTTTGCTGTCAGCGACAAAGCGGCTTAGCCTCGCTGCCGGGATCAGCCTTGAAGGGCCCTTACGAGGAGAATGCCGATGTCGCGCCTGCCAGCCCCCCGCCTTCTGCTTTCCGCGATGCTAGTCTGCGGGCTTGCCGCCTGTTCCGGCGGTGACAGCGCGCCTACCAAGGAGCCGCCGCCGATCATCAAGGAGCGGCAGGCCAACTTCAAGGCGATCGGCGGAGCGTTCAAGGCCGTGCGCGGCGAGCTCGAGAGCGATGCTCCCGATTTCGCGCTGATCGCGGCCAAGGCGAACGACATCAACGCGCGCGCGCAGCAGATTCCGAATCATTTCCCCGCGCTCACCAGCACCGAGGACGACTACGATACCGAGGCGCTGCCCGCGATCTGGAAGAAGCCCGAGGAATTCAAGGCCGCAGCCGCCAAGCTCGCCGACGAGAGCGCGAAGCTGGCGACCCTTGCGGGCGGGGGCGACAAGGAAGCGGTCGGCGCACAGGCGATGGCGATGGGCGGCGCGTGCAAGGGCTGCCACGACCAGTTCCGGTTCGATGACGAGAAGAAATAGGTGAGTGACACTCAGCCGCCGCTGGCGGCACGCTATCGCGCGACACCGCCCGACGTCAGCGTATGGGACCCGCTGCTGCGGCTCACCCACTGGAGCTTTCCGCTGCTGATCCCGGCCTTGTGGTGGACGGCGGAGAACCACAAATACGCGCTGCACAAGCGCCTCGGGCTCGTGCTGCTTGGACTGCTGGTGTTCCGCCTCTTGTGGGGTTTCTTCGGCCCTGAGACTGCGCGCTTTGCGCAATTCGTGAAGGGACCGAAGGCGGTGCTGGCCTATCTGCGTGGCGACCGGAGCGCAGGGCCGGCTGTCGGTCATTCCCCGCTCGGCGGGTGGAGCACGCTTGTTCTGCTGCTTGCCATGCTGGCGCAGGTCAGCCTTGGCCTGTTTGCGGGCGATCCCTTTGACGGCGCGACCGGTCCCTTGAACGGACTGGTCGGCGCGCGCCTCGCCGACACGATCACCGAACTGCACGAGACGCTGTTCTGGGCCATCGCCGGGCTGATCGGGCTGCATCTCGCCGCGATCTGCTTCTATGCGGCCAAGGGCGATGATCTCCTGAGCCCGATGGTGGGCGGGGCGATCCCGCCGGCGGAAGGCGTCACCGGGATCGGGCCGACGCCTTGGGTGAGGGGGGTGCTCGCCTGCGGCCTCGCAGCCGGGCTGGCGCTTTGGGTCGCCTATGGCGCGCCGCCGATCAGTTGACGGGCGGCACCTCGACGGGATCGGTCGGGAGGGCACTGTATCTAGGGTGAACCATGATGATCACCTCCTCCAGCCGGCCCGCGTCGTCGCGCTCGAAGGTGGCTTGCAGGGTCTGCGTCACGGTCGCGCCGTCGCCGAATTTTGCAATCACCACGATGTCGCACTCGGGCCAGTGATCTGAATGATAGGCGCAAGTGGCGCTTGCGATCCGTACCAGACTTGCAGACTCGCCGGTGCGACCGGCAAAGCGCGCCACTCTCGCACCCCAGTCCCACCAGTTATCCGCTGCATAGGCGGCGATCTCGTCGGTGTCCGGCAGGGGTATGGCGGGATAGGGATCGGCCTGTGCCGCCGGTTCGGCGGCGGTCAGGGCGAGGGGAAGAACAAGGAACTGCATCATGGCCCTTTGCCTCCTGCATCAGCCCCTTTGTCAGCGCCTTCCGGCGCCGCTGCCTCCCCATCCTTTCGGGACGGGGAGGGCTTGGCTCAACGCCTAGAGCTGACCGAGCATATGCTCCGCGCTCGAGACGCGGAAGTCGCCCGGTTCCTCGACGTTGAGCTGCTCGACCACGCCGTCGTTGATCACCATCGAGAAGCGCTGGCCGCGGGTGCCCATGCCGAAGCCCGAGCCGTCCATCGTCAGGCCGACCGCCTTGACGAAATCGGCATTGCCGTCGGCGAGCATGGTGATCGCGTCCGAACCCTGCGCCTTGTTCCAAGCGCCCATCACGAAGGCATCGTTGACCGCGGTCCCGACGATCTCGTCGACGCCCTTGGCCTTGAGGTCCTCGGCCTTCTCGACGAAGCCCGGCAGGTGCTTGGCCGAGCAGGTCGGGGTGAAGGCACCGGGAACCGAGAACAGCGCGACGCGCTTGCCGGCGAAATATTCGGAGGACTTGACCGCCTGCGGGCCTTCCGGGGTGGCCTTGACCAGGGTGACTTCGGGGATCTTGTCGCCAACGGAGATCGTCATTGTGGATGCATCCTCTCTTGGGGGTGTGTGCCGAGGCTCTCTATATCGGGGACGGTCAGGGGGCAACAAATAGACATATAAAGATAAGTTTATATTTGCCCTGAAGGCGATGTGCCGCTAGGGAGCCAGCGATAAGCAGACCGCTCGCCCCCGCGAGCGCGTTTCTGCGTTTAGGAGACAACATAATGGCCACCCTCGCTGCCGCCCCGACCCACGAATACGTCATCAAGGACATCGCGCTTGCCCGCTTCGGCCGCGACGAGATCCAGATCGCCGAAACCGAGATGCCCGGCCTGATGGCCCTGCGCGAGGAATATGGCGCGTCGCAGCCCCTGAAGGGCGCGCGCATCACAGGCTCGCTCCACATGACGATCCAGACCGCGGTGCTGATCGAGACCCTCGTGGCGCTGGGTGCCGAAGTCCGATGGGCGACCTGCAACATCTTCTCCACCCAGGACCACGCCGCCGCCGCCATCGCCGAGCGCGGCATTCCCGTGTTCGCCATCAAGGGCGAGACGCTGGGCGAATACTGGGACTATGTCGGCCGCATCTTCGACTGGGCTTCGGAAGCCGATCCGGACCTCACCGCCAACATGATCCTCGACGACGGCGGTGACGCCACCATGTTCGCCCTGTGGGGCGCGCGCATCGAAGCGGGCGAGGAAATGGGCGAGCCGACCAACGCCGAGGAAATCGAATTCCAGCGCGCGCTCAAGGCCTTCGTCGCTGCCAAGCCCGGCTACCTCACCAAGACGGTGAAGGCGATCAAGGGCGTCTCGGAAGAGACCACCACGGGCGTGATGCGCCTCTACCAGATCGCCAAGCAGGGCAAGCTGCCGTTCCCGGCGATCAACGTGAACGATTCGGTCACCAAGTCGAAGTTCGACAACCTCTACGGCTGCAAGGAATCGCTGGTCGACGCGATCCGCCGCGCGACCGACGTGATGCTGGCCGGCAAGGTCGCCTGCGTTGCCGGTTACGGCGATGTCGGCAAGGGCTCGGCCGCCTCGCTGCGTGACGGCGGCGCCCGCGTGATGGTCACCGAGATCGACCCGATCTGCGCGCTCCAGGCGGCGATGGACGGCTTCGAGGTCGTCACCATGGAAGACGCCGTGAAGCGCGCCGACATCTTCGTCACCGCCACCGGCAACGAAGACGTGATCACCGCCGCGCACATGCAGGCGATGAAGCCGATGGCGATCGTCTGCAACATCGGTCACTTCGACAGCGAGATCCAGATCGCGGCCCTTTCCAACTACGAGTGGAAGGAAATCAAGGAAGGCACCGACCTCGTCACCTTCCCCGATGGCAAGTCGATCATCGTCCTCGCCAAGGGCCGCCTCGTGAACCTCGGCTGCGCTACCGGCCACCCGAGCTTCGTGATGAGCGCGAGCTTCACCAACCAGACCCTCGCCCAGATCGAGCTGTTCACCAAGGCCGAGCAGTACGACAACGATGTCTACGTGCTGCCCAAGCACCTCGACGAGAAGGTCGCCGCGCTGCACCTCGCCAAGCTCGGCGTGCAGCTGACCCAGCTCAGCCAGAAGCAGGCGAGCTACATCGGCGTGCCGCAGGCCGGCCCGTTCAAGCCGGACCATTACCGCTACTAAGCCATGCAATCCGCCCGCCTCGCCCCGTTTTATCACGGGGTTGAGGGCGGGCGGACTGTCACCCGTTGCACTCGCGGCGCTGCGCGCATAGCGGTTGAGCTATGGACGTCTCGCCCCTTTCGCTGGTGCTGATCGCGCTCGTTCTTGCCGCCTGGGCGGTGGGGGCGGGCGTTGTCGTTCTGCGCGCGAACCGGAGCGTGAAGCGCGCCAAGGCGATGCGCACCAGCCTCAAGCGGATGCAGACCCTGCTCGACGTCGCGCCCGCGCTGCCGCTGCTGGTGCGGGTCGATGGCCGGATCGAGGCACCCGACAAGCTCGCGCGGATGCTCGGGCTGGCGGCGATGCCGAAATACCTTTCTGAACTGGTGGCCTCGCCGGGCAATCTGCGGGCCGGCGGGCTCGCTCAGGCCCAACTCGACCAGCTCTGGAGCAAGATCCAGACCACACAGAAGAGCGCCGCGCCGTTCCGCATGGCGCTCAATCTGCCGGGATCGCACCGCAGCCTCGCGCTCTACGGCACGCTTGCCGATCCGCAGGTCTCGCCCGGCGGCGCCGCGCTGGTGTGGGTGTTCGATTTCACAGAGAGCCACTCCGAAATGGCGCGCCTGCGCGCGGCTGCGGCACGCGCCACCGGCGACTTCGCGGCACTGGTCGGCCTGATCGAGGCCGCGCCCATGCCGATGTGGTTCCGCGATGCCGATCTCAAGCTCCAGCTCGTCAACCAGGCCTATGTCGATGCCGTGGGCGCCCTGAGCGCGGCCGAGGTGGTGCAAGGCCAGATCGAACTGCTCGAGGCCGAGGAAGGCCGCCCGCCCGCCGATATTGCCCGCGCCACTTTGCAGAGCCAGGACAAGTCCGAGCGTATCGTCACCGCCACGATCCACGGCGCGCGCCGTACCTTGCGCGTCTCCGACCTGCCGCTCGGGCAGGAGGGCGTGGCGGGCTATGCCATCGACATCGAGGAGCAGCAGCAGGTCGCGCGCGAATTCCGCGCCTTCCGCGAGGCGACCCGCGCGCTGATCGACCAGCTTTCGGTCGGCGTCGCACTGTTCGACGGCGAGGAGCGCCTGACCTTCGCCAACCGCCCGTTCCGCCGCCTGTTCAGCCTGACCGAGGAAGCGATCGAGGCCCACACGCCCTTTGAACGCTTCCTTGCCGAAGCGCGCGAGCGGGGACGAACCCCTGAAGTGCGCGACTTCCCCGAATGGCGGCGTGAGCGCGGTCAGTGGTTCGGAATGCGCGAATCGGTCGAAGAGGCCTGGCCGCTCCCCGGGGGCACGCATCTGCGCGTCGTCGCCCAGCCCATGCCCGATGGCGGGCTCGTGCTGCTGACCGAGGACCGCACGGAGAGCCTCGCGCTCTCGGCCGTGCGCGACACGCTGCTGCGCACCCGCACGGCGACGCTCGACAGCCTGTTCGAAGCGCTCGCGATCTTCGCCCCCGATGGCTCGGTGCAGCTGTGGAACCGCAGCTTCGCGGGCACCTGGGGCCTCACCACCGAATTGCTCGATCAGCACCCGAGCGCCGACGAACTGCTGACCGCGATCGGGCGCAATCTCGTGAACCCCGCCGATGCCAGCCTGATTGGCGCTGCCGTGCGTGCGGCAACGCTCGACAGGCGCGAGAAAGAAGGTCGGGTGGAGCTGGCCGACGGGCGCACGCTGCGCTTTGCCGGCATTCCGCTGCCCGATGGCAACGGGCTCCTCACCGTGCTCGATATCACCGCCTCGCAGAAGGCCGAGCAGGCTCTGCGCGAGCGGGCCGAGGCGCTGGAGGAGGCCGATGCGGTCAAGGCCAAGTTCCTTGCCAACATGAGCTACGAATTCCGCACGCCGCTCACCACCATCGGCGGCTATGCCGAACTGCTCAAGAGCGGCGCGGCGGCGGACCCTGCGGCGGCGGGCGAATATGTCGACGCGATCCTTGCCGCGGTCGAACGTTTGACCGAGCAGGTCGAGAACGTGCTCGACCTGTCGCAGAGCGAGGCGGGGCTGCTGCCGATCCGCAAGGAGCGCCTCGATCTGCTCGATTTCCTCACCACGCTGGTGCGCGAGCGCGAGGCGGCGATCATCGCAGCGGGCCTCAGCCTTGATCTCAAGGGCCGGCGCGGCCGCATCATCGCCGCCGACCCGCGCCAGATGGGCCGAGCGATCGGCAACCTCCTCGACAACGCGATCGGGCATACGCCGGAGGGCGGGCGGATCGTGATCGAGATCCGGCGCCCGACTGACGGGTCCGAAACCGGGGTCGAAATCCGCATCGCCGATAATGGCCGCGGCATGAGTGCACAGGAACTTGCGCTGGCGCAGGGAGGCTTGAAGCCGGGAGGGGAGGGCGCGCCCGAGCGTCGCACCGGCCTCGGCATCCCGCTCGCCCGCCAGTTGATCGCCGCGCATGACGGGACGCTCGATATCGTCAGCCGCAAGGGCACCGGCACGACCGCGACGATCAGGTTGCCGTGACCGAAACGCGCGAGGCTCTGCCCGATCTGGCGGCGATGGCAGCCTATGGCGCGCGCATCGCGGCGAGGCTGCGGGCGGGTGATGTGGTCGCGCTCGAGGGCGGGTTGGGGGCGGGCAAGACCACGCTTTCCCGCGCGATCCTCGCGGCGCTCGGCCACGAGGGCGAGGTGCCTTCACCGACCTTCACGATCATCGAGACCTACGATGCGCCGCCGCTGCGGTTGCCGGTGGTCCATGCCGATTTCTACCGGCTCGAAGACCCCTCGGAACTCGCCGAGATCGGTCTCGACGACTATCGCGAAGGCGCGGTGCTGCTGGCCGAATGGCCCGATCACGCGGGCGGTTTCGGGCATGAGCCGGGGTGCCTTTCGATTGTGCTCGAACCGCTCGGAGAAAGCGGGGAAGGCGGTCGGATTGCGATTGCCCGCGGCGGCGTTGATTGGGTAGGGCGGATGCCATGAGCGATTTGCCTGAAGGCCTTGCCGAATTCACTTCTCGCGCCGGATGGGGCGACGCGGATGTCGCCCCGCTGCCGGGCGATGCTTCGTTCCGTCGCTATTTCCGGCTCTCGCGCGGCGGACAGAGCGCGATGCTGATGTACGCCCCGCCGCCGCATGAAGACCCTGCGCCCTTCCTCCACGTCGCCCACTGGCTGAATGCGCATGGCATGCGCGCGCCCGGCATCCTCGCCGAAGATGCAGCGGCAGGCTGGGTGCTGACCGAGGACTTCGGCAACGACCGGATGCGCGACTGGCTCGACCTGCATCCGGGCGACGAGCGCGCGGCTTACGAAGCTGCCGTGGAAGCACTGGCAGCGCTGCACCGCCTGCCGCCCGGTCCTTTCGCGCCCTACGACATGGCCGTCTACCAGCGCGAGGTGGCGCTGCTGACGGAGTGGTATTGCCCCGCACAGGGCCTCACCGTCGAGGTTGAGAGTTATGCCGCGGCCTGGGCCGAGGTGATGGCCCCCGTCCTGGCCCGCCAGAACCCGGGCGTGACGGTGCTGCGCGACTACCATGCCGAGAACATCATGCTGCTCGGAGGCAAGGCGACCGCACCGCAGGGGCTGATCGACTTCCAGGACGCGCTGGTGGGGCATCCGGCCTATGACCTCGTCTCGCTCCTTCAGGACGCGCGGCGCGACGTGGACGTGAACCTCGAGACTGCGATGCTCGTGCATTACGCGCACCATGCCGGTATCGACGACGATGACTTCATCGCCGACTATGCCACGCTCGGTGCGCAGCGGAATGCCAAGATCGTTGGGATCTTTACCCGTCTCAACGCGCGTGATGGCAAGCCGCGCTACCTGTCCATGATCCCGCGCGTGTGGGCGGCGCTCGAACGCGATCTCGCGCACCCTGCGTTGGAGCCGGTGGCACGCTGGTTCGATTCCAACATTCCCGAGGAGCTGCGGGCCGCCAACGGAGCCTTCGCCGCGTGACGATGCTCGCCTCGGACACCGCGATGATCCTTGCTGCCGGGCTCGGCAAGCGCATGCGCCCGCTTACGGCGAGCCAGCCCAAGCCGCTGGTGCGGGTGGCGGGCAAGGCGCTGATCGACCACGCGCTCGACCGTCTGGCCGAGGCGGGCATCGGCAAGGCCGTGGTCAACGTCCACTACCTTGCCGACGCGCTCGAGGCCCACGTGCTCGCCCGCAAGGCACCGCAGGTGACCGTCTCGGACGAGCGCGCACTGTTGCTCGAGACCGGGGGCGGCATGACCAAGGCGTTGCCGCAGCTGCCCGATCCGTTCTTTGCGCTCAATGCCGACAATATCTGGCTCGACGGGCCCAAGAGCGCGTTCCACGATCTCTCGCGCCGCTGGGACCCGGAGGAGATGGACGCGCTGCTGCTGGTGGTGCCCCATGCGCGGGCGATGAACTTCAGCGGGCCGGGCGATTTCCATATGGACCCGATGGGCCGCCTCTCGCGCCGCCGCCCAGGGCGGATCGCGCCCTTCATCTACACCGGCATCCAGCTCGTCAGTCATCGCCTGCTGCGCGACGCGCCGGAGGGGCCGTTCTCGACCAACATCCTCTGGAACCGCGCGATGGAAGAGGGGCGGCTGTTCGGCCTCAGCTTCACCGGCCTGTGGTTCGAAGTCGGCACGCCGCAGATGATCCGCCCGACCGAGGAGGCGCTGACGGGTGGCTGACCAGCGCGAAGGTGGTCTGAGCGTCTATTCGATCGCCGCACATCGCGGCTTTGCCGATGCGCTGGTCGCCGGGCTGGTGCCGCGCTACCGCGAGGAGGGTTTCGGCCTCGCCCGGCTGACCCTGCTGGTCCCCTCGAGCCGCGCCGCGCGCACGCTGTCGGAGGCCTTCATCCGCCAGGCGGGCGAGGGCGGCCTGCTGATGCCGCGCATGATCGCAGTCGGCGACCTCGATCTCGATGAAAAGCTCGGCGCGGCACTCGATCCGCTGGGCGCATCGGACATCCCGCCCGCCTGCGATCCGGTGCGGCGCTGGCTGACGCTTGACCGCCTGATTGCCGAGGAACGCGTCCGGGAGGGGATGGAGCCGCTCCCCGCCCGCGCAAGGCTCAGCCTCGCACGCGAGATGGCGCGGACGATGGACCGCCTGCTGGTCGAGGAGAAGGAGGTCACCGACCTGCTCGGCGAGGCGGTGATGGACAGCGTCGCGGGGCTGGCGGAGCACTGGAAGCGCGCGATCCGGCTGTTCGGCCTCGTCAATGTGCGCTGGCAGATGGAACTCGATGCGCGCGGCGAGGTCGATGCCGCGACACGCCGCAACCTGCTGTTCGACCGTGCCGCGAAGCGTTGGCGCGAGACGCCGCCGCCGCATCCGATCGTTGCGGTCGGTGTCACCAGCGCCTCGCCAGCACTGGCGCGGCTGCTGCGGGTGGTCGCCGGCCTGCCGCAAGGCGCGGTGGTGCTCCCCGATCTCGATCTGGCGCTGGGTGATGCGGCGTGGGAAGAACTCGGTCTTGCCGGGGCCGCGAGCGAACCGGGCGGGCCGGTGTTCGGGGCGGATGATGCGCTGAGCCATCCGCAATACCACCTCAAGCTGCTGCTCAACCGCATGGGCGTGAACCGCGCCGAGGTGCAGCAATGGCACCGCCGCGGAATGGCTGCAGCCGATCCGGCGCGCGCGCGGGCGATTTCCTCGCTGTTTCTCCCCCCGCAGGCGAGCCGCGCGTGGGGCACGCTCGAGGCCAAGGACCGGCGACTTGACGGGGTGCGGCTGATGGCCAGCGCCAGCATCGAGGAGGAGGCGCAGGCCATCGCCCTGCTGGTGCGCCAGACGCTCGAGCAACCGGAGAAGCGCATCGCCGTCGTCACCGCCGACCGCGGCCTTGCGCGGCGGGTGGCGCAGTATCTCGAGCGCTGGAACATCATCGCCGACGATTCCGCTGGGCGGCCGCTCGCCCTGACACCGGCCGGACGACTGTTCGGGCTGCTCGCCGAGATTGCCGGCAAGGGCCCCGATCCCGCAGCGCTGATTGCGGCTTTCGGCCACCCGCTGGTGCGGGGCTGGGATGGAGAGATGCGCGGCGCGTGGCTCAAGGGCCTACGCGCTTTTGACCGCCAGCTGCGAGGGCCCGCGCCTGCCCCCGGCATGGAGCCGCTGCGCACGGCGGCGGCCAAGGCGGGTGTCGAGGCATGGTGGGAAGAGGCTGAGGCCCTTGTGACCCCGCTCGCCGACTGGCCGCAACAGGTCCCGCTGGCCGAGGCACTGACGACGCTGTCCGAAGTCGCCGAAGCGCTCGCCCGCACGGCGATCTGGGAGCGCGAGGATGGCCGTGCGCTCGGCCAGATGGTCGAGGACCTGAGGGGGACGGCCGAAGCGCTCGGTACGCTTATCGATACCGCCGATCTCGCGGGCGCGCTGCGCGATGCGATGGAGGCGGTGGCAGTGCGCCCGGGCTATGGCGGACACCCGCGTGTGGCGATCTACGGCCTGCTCGAAGCACGCATGGCCCGCGCCGATCTGGTGATCTGCGGCGGGCTCAACGAGGGAAGCTGGCCGCAGCCGCCCGGTGCCGACGCCTTGCTGGCACCGGCGGTCCTGCGCGCGCTGGGTGTGCCGGGCGCCGAGTTCCGCATCGGTCTTGCCGCGCATGACCTCGCGGGCGCGATGGGCGCGCCGCAGGTGGTGCTGTCGCGGTCCCTGCGCGATGCCGAGGGGCCGACCCTGCCTTCGCGCTTCCTGCTCAGGGTCGAGGCGCTGCTCGGCGACGATCTCGACAAGGAGCACCGCGAGCACACGATCCCGGCGATCCTGCCGCATCTGGACCGTAAGCGGCCCGCCGCACCCGAGTACCCGCGCCCCGCGCCCGATCCCGGGCCCGCCTTGCGCGACGTGCCGATCAAGGTCACCGCGCTCGACCGGTTGCTGGGCGATCCGTACCAGTTCTACGCGCAGGCGATTCTCCAGCTGCGCCAATTGCAACCGCTCGCCGCCGATCCTTTCAGCGACCCGGCGCTGCGCGGGACGCTGGTGCATGACATCCTCGACAAGTGGCACAAGGCAAAGGCGGACCAACCGGGTCTCGCGCTCGCCCCCTTCGCCGCAGCGCATTTCGCGGCCGAGCGCGTCCACCCGCTGTTCCGCGCGCTGTGGCAACCGCGCCTGATCGCCGCGCTCGAGCGGTTCGAGGAATGGATCGCCGCGGATGAAACCGAGAAGGGCCGCACGGTGTTTGCGAGCGAGATTTCCGGCGAGATGGAGGTGGACGGCGTCAAGGTGCAGGGCCGCGCCGACCGGATCGATCGGCTGGCGGACGGCACGCTCGGGATCGTCGACTACAAGACGGGCCGCGTGCCCTCCAAGGCCGAGGTCGAGGCGGGCTTTGCGCTCCAGCTTGGCCTGCTCGGCCTGATCGCCGAACATGGGCGCTTTGCCGACAAGCGCACCGGCAAGGTGGTGGACGGCGCGGCCACCGCCTTCGAATACTGGTCCTTCGGCAAGAAGGACGAAGGCTTCGGCAAGCGTATGAGCCCGATGAAGAATTCCTCGCGCGAGGGCGGGCTCGAACCCGACAGGTTCCTGCCGCATCATCTCGAGAAGCTGCACTTCGCGATCCGCGAGTACATCAAGGGCCGCACGCCGTTCCGGGCGCGCGAGAACCCCGACTACAAGGGCTACACCGAATACGACCAGCTGATGCGCCTTGAGGAATGGCTCGTGCGCATCAACGACAAGGAGGCCAAGCCATGAGCGGCGGGAATGGCCTCGTCTTCCCGTTGCAGGAAAACCAGCTGCTTGCAGCCAATCCTGACGACAACGTCTGGCTGTCCGCCTCGGCGGGGACGGGCAAGACCCAGGTGCTTTCCGCGCGCGTGCTGCGCCTGCTGCTGCGCGAGGATGTGAGTCCGTCGCAAATCCTCTGTCTGACCTTCACCAAGGCGGGCGCGGCGGAGATGGCGAACCGCATCAACGCGGTGCTCGCGCGCTGGGTGCGGCTGGGCGAGGTGCAACTGGCCAAGGAGCTCGGCTATCTCGGTGCGGATATCGACAAGCCGACAATCGAGCGCGCCCGCACGCTCTTTGCCAGCGTTCTCGATTGCCCCGGCGGGGGTCTCAGGATCGACACGATCCATGCCTTCGCGCAGTTCCTGATCGGCAACTTCCCCGAGGAAGCGAACCTCGCCCCCGGCACCCGCGTGATGGACGACCGCAGCCGCGAATTGCTCGCGCGCGAGGTGCTGACCGATCTGTTCGAGGAGGCCGAGCGGACCAGCGATGTGCGGGTGCTCGATGCGCTCACCCGGTTCACCACCCGCAAGGACCCGGCCGCGCTCCACGGCTGGCTGATGCGCGCGGCCGATGCGCAGGAGATGTGGGAGGGGCCGGGCAGCTGGCAATCCCCGATGGGCGCGCGTGTGCGCCAGACGCTGGGGATACCTTCTGATGCGGGGGAGGAATGGGCCGGCGAGATCCTCGATACCGATCTGTTCCCCGACGACATCCTGATGGGCATGCTGCCCGCGCTCGACGGATGGAAGGCGAAGACCGGCACGGAGACGGCGGCGTTCATCCGGCAGTGGATCAACCTCGGCCTTGCCGACCGTGTCGGTGTCGTCTCGCGCTTCTATGACACCGTCCTCAAGAAGGACGGGACGCCGCGAAAGATGGACGGGGCTGCCAAGATCGACCCCGATTTCCCGCGTTATCAGGAGAACGTCGCCGAGGCGCTGGCCGAATATGAAACCCGCCGCTCTCTCCTCGCCTGTGCCGAAGTCGTCACCTCCGCGCTCGAGATCGGCCGCGCCTTCGCGCTGCGCTGGGAGGCGAGGAAGGCCCGCGAGGGCCTGCTCGACTTCGGCGACCTGATCCGCAAGGCCGCCGCGCTGCTCGAACAGTCCGACGCCGCCGACTGGATCCGCTACAAGCTCGACCGCCACTTCGACCATATCCTGATCGACGAGGCGCAGGACACCAACCACAGCCAGTGGGACATCGTCGAGGCGCTGATCGACGACTTCTTCGCGGGCGAGGGCGCGCGCGGCGACAAGCTGCGCACGATCTTCACCGTGGGCGATTACAAGCAGGCGATCTTCGGCTTCCAGGGCACCAGCCCCGAAAACTTCGCCAAGGCCAAGCAGCGCATCCACGCGCGGATCGAGTCTGCGCGGCAGGGCATCCGCCAGAGCCGCACCAACCGCCGCGAGCCCGGCTGGCAGGACCTCGACCTCGGCCGCTCGTTCCGCACCGCCCACATCGTGCTCGGCTTCGTCAACCGGGTGATCGGGATGCTCGGCTTTGCGGAGTTCGGCCTCGACAAGGAACCGGCCGAACATGTCGGCGCGGAGCGTCCCGGTCTCGTCACGCTATGGCCGCCGGTGGTGCCGGAGAAGGCCGATGGTGCAGTCGAGGAAGACGAAAACGAAGAGGAGGAGCAGAGCTGGCTCCCGCGCCACGACACGCTGCTGGCCGAGAGAATCGCCGAGCAGGTCCGGCGCTGGGTGAGCCTCGAGGAACCCTTCGTGCTCGCCAAGGGCACACGCCGCCATGCTACGGCGGGCGATGTGATGGTGCTGGTGCGCCAGCGCAAGGAACTCGCCGCGCAGATTGTCGCCAAGCTCCATGCGCGCGGCGTGCCGGTTGCGGGGATCGACCGTCTGCGGCTCGGCGCGCCGCTGGCGGTGAAGGACGTACTGGCCGCCTTGCGCTTCGCCGCACAGCCGCAGGACGATCTCAGCCTTGCCAACCTGCTCGTCTCGCCGCTGGTCGGCTGGACGCAGGACGACCTGCTCGCCCACGCGCCGCGGCCGGACAAGGTGCGCCTGTGGGATCATCTGAAGCGCAAGGGCGCGCCGCCCTTCGTGGCGGAGACGGCGGAGCGTCTCAGGGACTTGCTCCGCCGCGCGGATTACCAGACCCCGCAGACCCTCGTCTCGTGGCTGCTCACCGGGCCGTGGCAGGGCAGGGCGCGGCTGGTCGAGCGGCTGGGGGCGGAAGCCAATGATCCGCTCGACGAGCTCATCAACGCCGCCTTCGCCTACGAAGCCGAGCACTGGCCGAGCCTCGCGGGGTTCATCGCCTGGTTCGATGCTGGCACCGGCGATCTGAAGCGCGATTCGGACAGCGCCAGCGGGCAGGTCCGCGTGATGACCGTCCACGGTTCCAAGGGCCTGCAGGCCCCGATCGTGATCCTCGCCGATGCCACCGGCGCGCCCGGCGAGGCGGGCGATCTCGCGCTCGAGGACGACCCGCTCGAACTCAAGCCCGACCGCCGCCGAATGGTGCCGCTTCCCCCGCTCTCCAAGGACGAGAAGAAAGGTCGCATCGCCGAGGCCGAGGAGGCCAAGCAGCGCGCGATGCTGCAGGAGCACTGGCGGCTGCTCTACGTCGCCATCACCCGCGCGGAGGAAGCGCTGTTCATCGGCGGATCGCTCGGCAAGCGCGAGGCCGACAAGGGCGTGCCCCACGAGGACAGCTGGTACGCCCGCCTTTCGCCGCTGTTCGAAGAGGCGCCGATCGACGATCCCCTCTGGCTCACCCGCCGCGAATGGGGCGAGCGGGCCGAGCCGCTGGTGCCCGATGAGGGCGCGTCGACTGCCGGAGCGGACGACGTCATTCTCCCGCGTTGGGTGACCACGCCGATCGGCCCCGAGCCGCGCCCGCCGCGCCCGCTCGCGCCGTCTTCGGCGGGCGAGGACAAGGGGGGCGAGCCGCCGCTCCCGCCCGAGGCCGCGCGCCATGCTGCAAGGCGCGGGAGCCTGATCCACGCCCTGCTCGAACGCCTGCCGGATGTCGCGGCCGAAACGCGTGCCGATGCAGCGCGCGGATGGCTGGCGCGGCAGGCTGCCGATCTGCCGGAGGCCTTGCGCGAGGAGATGCTCGCCGCCGCGCTGGGCGTGCTCGATCACCCCGGTTTCGCCCCGATCTTCTCGCCGCAAGCGCTCGCCGAGGTGCCGCTCGCCGCGACAGTGGACGGTGTGGTGGTCGCTGGCACCGCCGACCGGCTGCTGATCGAGGACACCCGCATCACCGTGGTCGACTTCAAGACCACCCGTCGCCCGCCCGAAAGCGCCGACGCCATTCCGCTCGCCACGCTGCGCCAGATGGCCGCCTATGTCGCCGCGTTGGAGGCGATCTACCCAGGCCGCGAGGTGCGCGCCGGCGTGCTCTACACCCACGCGCCCGTGCTTTTCGATCTCGCCCCCGAGACGCTCGGGTTACACAAGAACGCGTTGCAGGCCCCGCAGCAATCCTTGTCGCTCCCCGATATTGAGTGAAAAGCGTGAGCCACTAGATTGCAATCCGATGACCGGCGCTCCAATGCTCCGGCAAAAGGAGACAGAACATGGCAACCGTCAACGTGACCGATGCGAGCTTCGAGGCCGACGTGCTGGGCAGCGATACCCCCGTGCTGGTCGATTTCTGGGCCGACTGGTGTGGCCCGTGCAAGATGATCGCCCCCGCGCTGGAGGAGATCAGCGAAGAGCTCGCCGGCAAGGTCAAGATTGCCAAGATCGACATCATGGAGAACACCGACATCGCCGCGAAGATCGGCGTGCAGTCGATCCCGTTGATGGTGCTGTTCAAGAACGGCGAGGCCGTGGCCCAAAAGCTGGGCGCCGCGCCCAAGGGCCAGCTCAAGGCTTGGCTCGAAAGCGAACTCTAAGAAAGGCGGCGCCCCGGACCTGATCCGGGGCTGCTTGCCGGGGTATTGGCCGGTTAGCCGAGTACCCGCGCGACGAATTCGTCCCAGAGCGCCGGCGATGATGCGCCGACCAGTCCCGGCGCATCGTGCTGGTCGACACGGTAAGCGCTGCCATCGAGCCGCGCGGCCTTGCCGCCCGCTTCGTTGAGCCACAGCACGCCCGCGGCATGATCCCAGGCGAGCGTGCGCTTGAAGCTCGAGATGTCGTTCTCGCCCAGCCCGAGGCGCGGATATTGTTCGGCGGCGCAGCGCGGGATGTCGACCAGCGTGTAATGCGGGGCGAGCTTCGCATCGACCATTGCCGACTGTTCGGGGGTGAGGAAGATGCGGCTCACCGCCGTCACCGGCGGCACGCTTCCGGTGGTGCGCGCCGCGATCCGCTCGCCGTTGACGTACGCGCCTTCGCCCCGCTTGGCGTGGCAGAAGCGGTCCTTGTTGGGATCATAGATCCACCCCGCTACCGCCTCGCCCGCGTCAGCCAGCGCGATGATGATGCCGAAGGGCTCCTTGCCTTCCGCGAAGTTGGCGGTGCCGTCGAGCGGGTCGATGATCCAGCACTGGCCCTTGAGGTGATCGAGCACGCTCTTGTCGGCGTGGACCGCTTCCTCGCCCACCACGGCCACACCGGGGGCGAGTTTGGTCAGCGCCTCGGTGAGGAAGGCCTCGACCTCGCGGTCGACGATGGTGACGGGATCGTCGGCGCCTTTCATCTCGACTTCGCCCGCGGCCAGATTGCGGAAGCGCGGCAGCATCGAGCGCTGCGCGGCAAAGCGCATCAGGTCGCGAATCTCGTCGTCGAGCGCGCTCAAGAGCGATAGTCCGCGTTGATTGCGATGTAGCCGTGGGTGAGGTCGCAGGTCCACACCGTGGCGCGGCCCCCCTCTTCTCCATTGGCGCCGAGGCCGAGATCGACCGCGATGTCGATCTCCTCGCCCTTCAGGTGTGCGGCTACGGGGGCTTCGTCATACTCCTCGACCGGCACGCCGTTGCGCGCGGCCCAGACGCCGCCGAAGGCGATCGAGAGCTTGTCGCGGTCGGCCGGTTCGCCGGCTTTGCCGACCGCCATGACGACGCGGCCCCAGTTGGCGTCCTCTCCCGCGATCGCGGTCTTCACCAGCGGGGAGTTGGCGATGGCAAGGCCGATGGTGCGCGCGCTGGCATCGCTCGCCGCGCCCGAAACCCGGATGGTGATGAATTTTCGGGCACCCTCACCATCGCGCACCACCAGCTGCGCAAGATTGCGGCACACATCGGCGAGGGCTGCGGCAAAGGCGTCCGCACCGGGGCTATCCCAGCTTTCGATCCGCGTGTTGCCCGCCTTGCCTGTCGCAAAAATCATCACCGTGTCGCTGGTCGAGGTGTCGCCATCGACCGTGATGCACGAAAAAGTGGCAGCATTGGCGCGCTCCAGCGCCTCTTGCAGGAAGGCCGGGGCGACATTGGCGTCGGTGAAGATGTAGCCGAGCATCGTCGCCATGTCGGGCGCGATCATCCCCGAGCCCTTGATGATCCCGGCGAGTTCGACGCGATAGGGCCCGACCATGGCGCTGGCGCCCGCGCCCTTCGCGAAGGTGTCGGTGGTGCCGATGGCGTTCGCCGCATCCTCCCACCCGCAGGGCTCGGCGGTGAGCGCAGCGGCGATCCCGGCCTGCGCCTTGTCGACCGGCAGCGGCACGCCGATCACCCCGGTGGAGGAGACGAACACCTCGTCGAGCGTGCAGGCGAGGGCCTCGGAGACCTGCGCCCGGATCGCCTCGACCGCCGCGCGGCCGCGCCGTCCGGTGAAGGCGTTGGAATTGCCCGCGTTGACGATCAGCGCCCGCGCACGCCCCAGCTTCACCGCCTCGCGCCCAAGCTCGACCTCGGACGAGGCGCAGGCGCTTTTGGTGAAGACGCCGGCGACGGCGGTGCCCTCGGCCAGCTCCGCGAAGGTCAGATCGCAGCGGTCCCACGTCTTGTAGCGCGCCCGCGCGACGCGCAGGGTCGCGCCTGCGATCTGCGGCATGTCGGGGAAGGGGCGGGCGAGGGGCGAGCGGTCGATCTGCATGGCGCACGCCCGTAATGGGCAATCGGTTGCGCTGCAACGCTACGCTTTGCCGCTTGGCGCGGGGCGGGCGGATGGGATAGGAGAGTAAGCTATGCAAATCAGACCATTGCTCGCCGCCGCTATCGGGATTGCGCTAACCCTTCCGGCCCATGCTCAGAAAGCGCAAGAGCGCCCTCGGGAGCCTGCTCCCGCGGTAGCATTGCTTGCCGATCAGGTTGGCCCTGAGCCCATCGGGTCGCCGTATGACTGGTTGAGCAACGCCGATTACCCGATCGAGTCCTGGCGAAACCGCGAAGAGGGCGATGTGAGTTACGCCCTCTCTGTCGACACAACGGGCGGCGTGACGGACTGTACAGCCGAAGGCAGCGCATCTCCTGCACTCAAAGCGGAAACCTGCCGCCTCTTGCGCGAGCGTGCCCGGTTCGAACCTGCCACAGACCGCAAGGGAAAAGCCGTCTCCGCAACCTATTCCGGTTTTCACCTGTGGCAGCGGCGCGAGCCCGAGTTCGGGAACGGCAGCTTCACTCTGAAGGTGGGTTTCACGCTCGACGAGCGGGGCAACGTCAGCAATTGTCGGGTCATTGAACGATCCGGTGAGGTCTCCGAAGATCTGAAGCGAACCTTCGAGAGGAACCCGTGCCCCGTGGGCCGACGCGGTAACCCCGCGCGTGATGCCGAGGGGCGTCCAGTGGCGCGCGACGTGGTGCTGACGGTGTCCGTGGAGAGCACGCCTGCCGCTACCGCTTCCGCCCCCGCGCCGCAGGGCAATTAAGCTCTCGCACAGCTTGTCGCGCTATGGTGGTGGACGAATTGGCGCTTAGGCTCTATCTGAAAGCATCATGACCCGGCGTTTTCTAGCCCTTCTGGCCCTGCTGACCAGCCTTGTCGCTCTTGGCGGCACGGCGCAGGCGTCCTTGGCGGAAGCGCTGGCATGCTCCTCGAGCATCGCCGCAGCGAGCGGGGACGAGCGTTCGGGTGCGGAAAGCGTCGCGGTGCAGCCTGCACCGGCCACGATCAGCGCCACCCGCGCGGCCGAGACGCCGTGCCCGCCGCCGGCCGCGCCTGCCAGCCTGCGCCTGCCGGTGCTGATGGGGATCGAACGCGCCTACGAATAGGCGCGCTTTCCGCATAACTCCCTGATGTCCGCGCGCCGTGGCCCATGCCCGCGCGCGCTTTACCCCATCCTTCGCGCAGCGCCCGCTCCGGCAGGGCCTCGCTCTTCGAATCAAAGGCTTACCCCATGCTCAACACCCTCGTGAAATCCGTTTTCGGCTCGGCCAACGAGCGCTACATCAAGTCCGCGCGCAAGATCGTCGCGCAGATCAATGCGCTGGAGCCGCAGATCCAGGCACTCACCGATGAAGAACTCCAGGGTCAGACCGCCAAGCTGCGCGGCCTGATCGACGGCGGCGCCAAGCTCGACGAGATCCTGCCCGAAGCCTTCGCCACCGTGCGCGAGGCATCGGTGCGCGTCTTCGGGATGCGCCACTTCGATGTGCAGCTGATCGGCGGCCTCGTGCTCCACCGCGGCGAGATCGCCGAAATGCGCACCGGCGAAGGCAAGACCCTGATGGCGACGCTGGCGGTGTATCTCAACGCGCTCGAGGGCAAGGGCGTTCACGTCGTCACCGTGAACGACTACCTCGCCCGCCGCGACGCGGCCGAGATGGGCAAGCTCTACAACTGGCTCGGCCTCACCGTCGGCGTGATCGTTCCCGGCATGCCGGAAGAGTTCAAGCGCGACGCCTACAACGCCGACATCACCTACGGCACCAACAACGAATTCGGCTTCGACTATTTGCGCGACAACATGAAGCACGAGCGCAGCCAGATGGCGCAGCGCCCGTTCAACTTCGCGATCGTCGACGAGGTGGACTCCATCCTGATCGACGAGGCGCGCACCCCGCTGATCATCTCCGGCCCGACCGAGGACAAGTCCGAGCTCTACGTCGCGCTCGATCAGGTCGCGCGCGAGATCCCCGTGGAATGGCTCGACATCGACGAGAAGACCAAGCGCGTGCAGCTGACCGAAGAGGGGCTCGAGGAGGTCGAACAGCTGCTCGTCGCCAAGGGGCTGCTCGCCAGCGATAACCTCTATGATGTCGAGAACACCCAGGTCGTCCACCACCTCGACCAGGCGCTGGTCG
The DNA here is from genome assembly GCF_002155685.1 of Erythrobacter colymbi. Taxonomy (GTDB): domain Bacteria; phylum Pseudomonadota; class Alphaproteobacteria; order Sphingomonadales; family Sphingomonadaceae; genus Erythrobacter; species Erythrobacter colymbi. The sequence goes on along the minus strand of NZ_MUYK01000002.1, from coordinate 565,869 downwards.
CCAACTTCGCCCGCAAGCGCGACACCGATTACATCGTCAAGGACGGCAAGGTCGTCATCATCGACGAGTTCACCGGCCGCATGATGGATGGCCGCCGCTGGTCGAACGGTCTGCACCAGGCGGTCGAGGCCAAGGAAGGCGTGCGGATCGAGCCGGAAAACCAGACGCTCGCTTCGATCACCTTCCAGAACTACTTCCGCATGTATCCCAAGCTCTCGGGCATGACCGGCACCGCGGCGACCGAGGCGGCGGAGTTCTGGGACATCTACAAGGTCGGCGTGGTCGAAATCCCGACCAACCTCCCCGTCGCGCGTATCGACGAGGAAGACGAGTTCTACAAGAACACCGCCGACAAGTTCGGCGCTATCGCCAAGGCCATCAAGGAAAAGCAGCTGATCGGTCAGCCGGTGCTGGTAGGCACGGTCTCGATCGAGAAATCCGAACTGCTCAGCCAGTATCTCGATCAGGAAGGCGTGCGCCACGCGGTGCTCAACGCCCGTTTCCACGAGCAGGAAGCCCATATCGTGGCGCAGGCGGGCCGCTATGGCGCGGTCACCATCGCCACCAACATGGCGGGCCGCGGCACCGACATCCAGCTGGGCGGCAATGTCGATTTCCGCATCAATGACGAGCTCGCCGAAATGCCCGAAGGGCCCGAGCGCGATGCCGCCATCGCCCGCATCAAGGCCGAAGTCGCCGAGGAGAAGGAGCGCGTGAAGCAGGCCGGCGGCCTGTTCGTGCTCGGCACCGAGCGGCACGAAAGCCGCCGCATCGACAACCAGCTGCGCGGACGTTCGGGCCGTCAGGGCGACCCGGGCCTGTCGCGCTTCTACCTGTGCCTCGAGGACGATCTGCTGCGCATCTTCGGCCCCGACACGCTGTTCTCGAAGATGATGAAGTCGAACCTTGCCGATGGCGAGGCGATCGGCAGCAAGTGGCTCTCCAAGGCGATCGAGACCGCGCAGAAGAAGGTCGAGGCGCGCAACTACGACATGCGCAAGCAGGTCGTGCAATACGACGACGTGATGAACGACCAGCGCAAGGTGGTCTACGAGCAGCGCGCCGAGATCATGGACAGCGAGGCGGTCGACGATGTCGTGGTCGACATGCGTCACGACACGATCAACGCCCTCGTCGGCGCCGCGTGCCCCCCGGGCTCCTACCCCGAACAGTGGGACATGGCCGGCCTCAAGGCGCGCACCGAGGAAATCTTCGGCTTCCTGCCGCCCTATGACGACTGGCTGGCAGAGGACGAGGTCGAGCCCGAACTGCTCGAGGAGAAGCTGCGCGATCTCACCGACCAGATGATGAACGCCAAGATGGGCGAACAGGACGCCTCGATCTGGCGCATGGTCGAAAAGGACGTGCTGCTGCGCCAGCTTGACCATCACTGGAAGGAGCACCTCTCCACCCTCGATGCGCTGCGGCAGGTGATCTGGATGCGCGGCATGGCGCAGAAGCAGCCGATCAACGAGTACAAGCAGGAAGCCTTCGTGCTGTTCGAGACTATGCTCGACACGCTGCGCGAGGAAGTGACCAAGATCCTGTTCCGCGCCGAACTGCGCTTCGAGGAGCCGGCCCCGCAGGCGCTGCCCGAGCTGCCCGATTTCCTCACCGGCCACATCGACCCGCTGACGGGCCTCGACGATTCGGCGGACTTCGACGGGTCGGAAATGCGCCCCGAGCTGTTCGGTTCGCTCGCCGGTGCGCCGGGTGCAGACGTGGGCGCGGCGGGCGAGGGCGATCCCTTCGCCAATCTCGGCCTCAGCCGCAATGCGCCGTGCCCCTGTGGCAGCGGGCAGAAGTACAAGCACTGCCACGGCGCCCTGTCGCCGCGCGCGATGGTCTGATCGCAGCGGCGGGGGCTGAGGCATGATCGGCGCGGTCCCGGTGATGCTGGCCCTCGCCTTCCTCGTCACCGCGCTGCTCTATGCCAGCGTCGGTTTCGGGGGCGGGTCGACCTATTCGGCGCTGCTGGCGCTGTCGGGGCTCGATTATCGCCTGCTGCCGCTGGTGAGCCTTGCCTGCAATATCGTGGTGGTGAGCGGATCGAGCATCCGCTTCGCCCGAGCCGGGCTGACCCCGTGGAAGAAGGCGGGCGTGATCGTCGCGCTGGGGGCGCCGATGAGCTTCCTTGGCGGGCTGACCCCGGTCAAGGAGGCGACCTTCCTGATGCTGCTCGGCGGCAGTCTGGTGCTGACCGCGCTGTCGATGCTGATCCCCGTTCGCGAGAATGCTGCGGGCGCGCCCACCAAAGCGGCGCGCTTCATGCCGCTTGCCGCTGCGCCGCTCGGCTACTTTGCCGGGCTGGTGGGAATCGGCGGCGGGATTTTCCTCGCGCCCCTGCTGCACCTAGCGCGCTGGCACGAGGCCCGCGGGATCGCGGCGACGGCGAGCCTGTTCATCCTCGTCAATTCGCTGTTCGGCCTTGCCGGGCAAATGGTGAAGAACGGCCCGGGCCTGTTCGGTGCGGCGCTCAGCGCGTCGCTGCCCTTGCTGGTCGCAGTGGTGATCGGCGGGCAGATCGGCAGTCTGATGGCCGCGCGCCTGCTCCCGCCCAAATGGATCCGCTGGCTGACCGCGCTGCTGGTCGCGGTGGTCGGCGTGCGGCTGTTGTTCGGGGTCTAGGCCCCGTCAGGCACGGCGCGATTGCGGATCAGCAGCGCTATGAACAGCGTCGCGGTAAAAGCGGCATAGCCTGCGAGCAGGTTGGGGAGCAGCAAGGGCACCCCGGTGAACAGCATCGCGTCGTTCCCGCCCGGCACCAGGGTTGCGCCTACGCCCATCAACAGACCGCCCGCCGCCGCACGCAGCCATTGCCGCGCGTTGCCAAGGCGCAGCGCGAAGCTGCCGCCCGCTATCGAGGCGATCGTCATTCCTCCGATCAGTGCCGCTAGCCCGATCACGGCCGACACCGCCCAGCTCTTGCCATAGGCGATCTCCGCGATGCGGCTCGTATAGACCCACTGCCTGTCGAGCGCGAAGAGGAGGCCCGATGCGGTGCCGATCACACCCATCGCGACCAGCGGCGACCAACCGCCGCGCGGGGCGTTGAAACCGATCCGCCGGTAGATGTAGCTTGCCGCCACCAGCGCCGCCGTCCCGCCGACCGCCAGCGTCAGAGCGACATTCCCCGCGAGCGGCGAGAGCAGGGGCGTGCGCTCGGGCAGCATCAGCGCGGCGCTCGACATGTTCGGGCCAAGCAGCAGCGCCGCGACGAACATCGCCGCGATCGAGGCCGCGCGCCACAGCTCGCCTACGGTGAGCCCCGCGAGCAGTCCCATCGCGCAATGCCCGGCGAGAAGAGAACCCAGTCCGAACAGCACACCACCGGCGATGCTGAGCACGTCGGGAGCGTTGCCGGGGATCGTCACGAAGGGACGCGCGCCGAGCCATTCGGCCAGCCCCATCACCACCATCGCGCTCGATGCGGCGAGTATGAACCCTGCGATCCGGTGAAACCGGCGCCGCTCGATCACCTCACGCACGGCCCGCACCATGCACACGCCCGCGCGCTGGCTGGCATAGCCGATCAGGAACATGAGGGCTGCGGTGACGAAGCTCATCCAGCGGGGGTTACCGCACCTCGGGACGAAGGCAACCGGCGGACCCACACGGCAAAGCGCGCCGCGCGTGGATCGCGAAAGAAATGGCAATAATCGGTAAGGAAATGGCTCCCCGAGTAGGATTCGAACCTACGGCCAAGTGATTAACAGTCACCTACTCTACCGCTGAGCTATCGGGGAGCAACTCTTCCAAGCGGTCTAAGGAAGAGCGGAAGCGCGCCTATATGGGGGGCGGAATCGGATTGCAAGAGGGTTTTGACACCGCTGCGCCTCGATCCTCAGATCGGTCGCCCAGCGACCGCAAGGCCGGAGGGCGTGCGCAAAAACTAGGACGTTATGAACTGCTCGGCCACGATCCGCTCCTCGAGGCTCTGGCCCGGGTCGAACAGCAGCGTCAGATCATTGTCGTGCGCGATGTCGAGCCGGACTTCGGCGATGTCGCGCAGCTCCTTCTGGTCGGCCACTGCCGCGACCGGGCGCTTGGCCGGATCGAGCACCTTGAGGATAATCTTCATCCGGTCAGGCAGGATCGCCCCGCGCCAGCGACGCGGGCGGAAGGGGCTGATCGGGGTGAGGGCGAGCATCTTGCTGTCGAGGGGCAGGATCGGCCCCTGCGCTGAGAGGTTGTATGCGGTGGAGCCCGCCGGCGTTGCCACCAGCACCCCGTCGCACACCAGCTCGCGGATCCGCACGCGGTCGCCCACGGTGACCTCGATCTTGGCGGTCTGGCGGGTTTCGCGCAGCAGCGAGAGTTCGTTGATGGCGTTGAGCACATGGGTCTCGCCATCCTGCGTCACCGCCTCGACGCGCAAGGGCGAAATGGTCCAGCGGCGCGCCTTGTTGACCCGCGAGAGCAAGGCGGCGCGCTTGTCGTAGCGGTTCATCAGGAAGCCGACCGTGCCTAGGTTCATCCCGTAGGCCGGGATCACGCGGCCCGCATCGAGCATCGCGTGGAGCACCTGGAGCATGTAGCCATCGCCGCCGAGCACGACCACAGCGTCGGCTTCGGACAGCGGCACCCATTCGCCCTGTGCAAGCAGCGCCGCGTGCGCTTCCTGCGCGCGGTCGGTATCCGACGCGAGCAACGCCAGTCGCTGGTAGGTCACGCCATTGCTCGCCATTCATTCCCCTCCGACAGCATGGCTGGGGCCTACGACCTTATCCCCGGCGCCGTGCTAGGCGGTTGCCCTGATGTGCCATATCGGCTCGGATTGCAATTGATGCGCGCGGTGCAACGCGGCAAAGGCTAAAGGGAACCTCGGGGCAAGAGGAACACGATGGAACAAGGTCGGACATCCTTGCGTGGAGCACCCACGCGCGGGCGCCTTCCGGGTGTCAGCCCCGGCGTGCTCGAGGCCGATCTGTTGCGCGCGCTCGACCGGCGCGAGATAGAGGTGCTGTTCCAGCCGCAATTTTCCTGCGCGAGCGGCGCAGTGGTCGGGGCCGAGGCGCTGGCGCGCTGGCGGCACCCGACATTGGGCGCGATCGGCGCGCGCGATCTGTTTGCGGTGGCCGAGCGCGCGGCGCTGGTTGCTCCGCTGTCGCGCCACGTGGTCGCCCGTGCGCTGGAGGATGCCGCGACCTGGCCCGAGGGGCTTACGCTCTCGCTCAACATCACGCCCGAGGAACTGGGCGACCCGCGCTTCGCTGCCGATTTTGCCGCGCTGATCGGGCAGTCGGATATCGCGCCCGAGCGGCTGATGCTCGAGATTACCGAGGACGTGCTGCTGCGCAATCTCGCTCAGGCGGCGAGCGCGCTGAAGGCGCTGCGGGGGCTCGGCTTCCGCACGGCGCTCGATGATTTCGGCGCAGGGTTCTGCAACTTCCGCTACCTGCGCGAGCTGCCGCTCGATGTATTGAAGCTCGACAAGGCGATGGTCGAAGGCGTGCCGGCCGATGCGACCGCGCTTGCCGTGCTGCGCGCGATCGTGGCGCTGGCCAAGGCGCTCGGCCTTGCGGTCTATGCCGAAGGGATCGAGGACGAGATCCAGCGCGCCGCGATCACGGCGGAGGGCTGCGATTACTGGCAGGGCTTCCTGCGCGCCCAGCCGATGCCGAGCGAGCGCGTCGTGGCACTCGCCCGCACCGCGCGCGGGATGGGCCACGGATAAGACGGAGGAGCGGCGGCGAGCGACCTGAGCCGCCCGCCGCCTTTTTGCCTCAGAACGTCTGGCGCGCCGTCACCCCGAAAGTGCGCGGCTGACCGACATTGAACCCGAGCCGCGCGCGGCCACCGCGTTCACGGTCGAAGCTGAGCAGCGGGTTCTCGTCGAACAGGTTGTTGACATAGGCCGTCAGCGACAGGCCGCTGTCGAGCTCGACCCCGGCGCTGAGATTGACCAGCTGGTAATCGGGCAGCTCCAGATCGACCGTGGTCGCCGCGGTCAGCGGCGCGCCGCCGAAGGGCAGGCGGTGCACGAAGGTGCGCGGGTTGTTCTCCTGGTCGGCCGGCTGCGTGTAGCGCGACCCGACGTGCTGGAACGAGCCGCTTACGAAAGCGGTGGTCGAGCTGTTCAGATCCCACTCGTAGCTGCCGCTGGCGGACAGCTGGAATTCCGGCACCGAAGGCAGGCGGTTGCCATCGCGGATCCCGGTCGCGCTCGCCAGCACGCCCGGCAGAGTGCTGTTGAACTCCGACTTGATGTAGCTGCCCGAGAGGTTGAAGTTCAGCCCCGGCGAAGGCTCGACACCCAGCTCGGCCTCGATCCCGGCGGCGAAGGCCTCTGGCACGTTGAACACGATGCGCGACGAGCACGACCCCGCATCGAGCGTGACCTGAAGGTTGCTGATGTCATTGTAGAAGGCCGCCGCGTTGAAGGTGAAACCGCGGCCTTGCGTCTTCACGCCCAGCTCGTAGTTCCACAGCTTCTCGTCGTCGTAATCCTGGAAGCCGCCGAACAGCGCGAGGTCCTGCGCGTTGCAGAGCGGGGTGTTGAGCGGATCGTTGACCCCGCCAAGCCGGAAGCCCTGCGCGGCCTGCGCGTTGATGGTGACATCGTCGCTGGCCTTGTAGCTCAGCAGGAAGCGCGGGGTGAAACCGTCCGATGCGGTGCGGTCGACGACGCCCGCATCGCCATTGGCGAAGAGGCCACCGGTGGTGATGACGCGGGTTTCCTTGAAGTCGTAGTAGCGCCCGCCCGCCGTGAAGGTCAGCCTGTCGGTGATCTCGTAATTCGCCTCACCGAACACCGCGAGCTGTTCGATGTCGAACGGCAGGTCGGAGTTGAAGGGCGAGTTGGCCGGGAAGCCGTTCGCCGCGCCCGCCGCCGTGCCGGCGCCCAGCGTCGCATCGGTGAAGGCGTCATAGCCCGGGGTGGGCAGGCGCTGGCGATAGTCGCGGTTCACGTTGGAATAGAACCCGCCGATGAGCCACTGGAACGGTCCGTCATAGTCCGACGCAAGGCGCAGTTCCTGCGTGAAAGTCTTGAGGTCGGTGGTGTCGCGCAGGTTCGAGGGCAGCACCACGCCCGCATCCGGGAAGCCCAGATCGACCGAGACCGAACCCGTGAGCGCGCTCGCATCGCGGCTGACGAGGATGCTGCGGTCGATGTAGGAGGTCACCGAGGTGAGATCCATGCTGCCCAGCCCGACCTTGACGGTCAGGTCGGCGATGAAGGTCTCGTCCTTGAAGGCTTCGGGCAGCATCAGGAACTGCTGCCGGTCCTCGAAATTCACCCGGGTGCGGGTGGTGGTGAAGTTGTTGCCGAGCAGGTTGTAGATTTCCTGCCGGTTGAAGCCGTTGGCGGTGATCTTCTGGTAGATCACGCGCGGGGTGATCGAGAGCGTGTCGCTCGGTTCGAAGGTCAGCGCGATGCGGCCGCCGTAGCGCTCGCCGTCGTTGACGTTCTTGCCGCCGCCCGGCCCGAGCGCGTCGATGAAGCCGGCATAGCGGGTGTAGTAGCCGACCGCGCGGATCGCGGCGCTGTCACCCAGCGGCAGGTTGATCGCGCCCTTGATGTGGCTTCCGGCATTGCCGCCGTCGATGATGTTGACGTTGGTTTCGACCTGTCCCTCGGTCACGCCCAGCCGGGGCTGGTTGGTGATGTAGCGGATGGTGCCGCCGACCGAGCCCGAGCCGAACAGCGTGCCCTGCGGACCGCGCAGGGTTTCGACGCGGTTGAGATCGAACAGGTCGATGTCGGGGGTGAACAGCGAGAGCGAGATCACCGATTCGTCGAGATAGACGCCGACCTGCTCCTTCACGCCGGGCTGGTCGCGCACGACTTGCCCCGCGGAGATGCCGCGCACCGAGACCTGGCTCTGGCCGGGCCCGAGGTTCTGGATGGTGAGACCCGCAACATTGCGCGACAGGTCCTCGAGCGTCACCGCGCCCGAGCGCTGGATGTCTTCCTGGGTCTGCGCGTTGATCGAGAAGGGCACGTCCTGGATCGTCGTGTCGCGCTTGGTCGCCGACACGATGATGACATTGCCCTCGTATTCGTCGGCCTCGGCCGCGGGCGCCTGTGCGCTGTCCTGCGCGAGGGCGGGGTTGCTCCACAAGATTGCGGCGGCGCCTGTCAGCAGCAGGGTGCGGCGCAGGTTACGGCTAGCGATCATGCCCGTCATGATGTTCTCCTGTGAGCCGGAGGTTTGCCTCCGGTATTTTTTCACCAAGAACAAAAGCTTGTCACAATGCCCAAGGACCGACAAGCCGCGCACGGCGGCGCGCGCAATTGCGCGGGAGACTTGTGGCCTTTGCGCATCATGCACGTAACCGTGCAGGTAAGCGGGGCCGGCAGCGCCGTCAGGCCGCTTTCTTCGCCTTCGCCGCCTTGCGGACGATGCCCGACAGCCCCTTGGTCAGCTGGAACAGCCCGTTCAACCGGCTCAGCGGATCGCTCCAGGCGCGGTTGATGACGAGCTTCATGTCGGGCCGCAGCTTTGCCGTGTCCTTCCCGCCCTCGTTGAGGCGCGATACATAGGCAATGAGGCCCGCCGGATCGGGGAAGTCGTCCTGGTGGAAGCCCACCAGCGTGCCCCTTGCGCCGACATCGATCTTGGCGATGTTGGCGATGATCGCCTGATGCTTGATCTCGATCAGGCGGATGAGGTTCTTGGTCGGCTGCGGCAGATCGCCGAAGCGGTCGATCATCTCGGCGGCGAGGCTTTCGATCTCGTGCTGCCCCTCGGCCTGGTTGAGGCGTCGGTAGAGCGCCATGCGGACGGCGAGATCGGGCACGTAGTCCTCTGGGATCATGATCGGCGCGTCGACCGTGATCTGCGGGGTGAGCTTGTCGCGCGGCCGTTCGAGGCCCATCTCGCCTGCCTTGGCGGCGAGGATCGCCTCCTCGAGCATCGCCTGATAAAGCTCGAAGCCGACCTCGCGGATGTGGCCCGACTGCTCGTCGCCAAGCAGGTTGCCGGCCCCGCGGATGTCGAGATCGTGGCTGGCCAGCTGGAACCCTGCGCCCAGCGTATCGAGATCGCCCAGCACCTTGAGCCGCTTCTGCGCGATTTCCGACAGGGCCACGCCGGCCTCGTGCGTCAGATAGGCATAGGCGCGCAGCTTTGCCCGGCCCACACGCCCCCGCAGCTGGTAAAGCTGGGCAAGCCCGAAGCGGTCGGCGCGGTGTATGATGATGGTGTTGGCGCTCGGGATGTCGAGCCCGCTTTCGACTATGGTGGTCGAGAGCAGCACGTCATACTTGCGGTCGTAGAAGGCGCCCATGCGTTCTTCCACTTCGCCCGGCGCCATCTGGCCGTGGGCCGAGACGGGTTTGATTTCCGGCACGTTCTCGCGCAGCCATTCCTCGACATCGGCCATGTCGGAGATGCGGGGGACGACGATGAAGCTCTGCCCGCCACGGTGATGTTCGCGCAGCAGCGCCTCGCGGATCACCATGTCGTCCCATTCCATGACGTAGGTGCGCACCGCGAGGCGGTCCACCGGGGGCGTCTGGATGGTGGAGAGTTCGCGCAGGCCGCTCATCGCCATCTGGAGCGTGCGCGGGATCGGCGTGGCGGTGAGGGTGAGCACGTGGACGTCAGCGCGAAGCTGCTTCAGCTTCTCCTTGTGGGTGACCCCGAAGCGCTGCTCCTCGTCGACGATGACGAGGCCGAGGTTCTTGAACTTGGTGGACTTCGAAAGGATCGCATGGGTGCCGACCACAAGGTCGATGTCCCCGCTCTCCAGCCCCTCGCGGGTTTCTGCGGCTTCCTTGCTCGTGACGAGGCGTGACAGACGGCCGACCTTAAGCGGGAAGCCCGCGAAGCGTTCGGCGAAGTTCTGGTAGTGCTGGCGGGCGAGCAAAGTGGTCGGCGCGACGACCGCGACCTGCTGGCCGTGCATCGCTGCGACGAAGGCGGCGCGCAGCGCCACCTCGGTCTTGCCGAAGCCGACATCGCCGCACACGAGGCGGTCCATCGGGCGGCCGCTTTCGAGGTCCGAGAGCACGTCGGCGATGGCGCGTTCCTGATCCTCGGTCTCGGACCACGGGAAGCGGTCGGTGAACTGGCCGAGGGTCGCGGGATCGGCGGGGAGGGCGGGGGCCTGCCTGAGCGCGCGCGCGGCGGCGACCTGCATCAGCTCGCCCGCGATGGCGGTGATCCGCTCCTTGAGCTTGGCGCGCCGCCGCTGCCACGCCTCGCCGCCCAGCTTGTCCAATGCGACGGCGTGCTCGGACGAGCCGTAGCGGGTGAGGACGTCGATATTCTCGACCGGAATGAACAGCTTGTCCCCGCCCGCATACTCCAGCGCGACGCAATCGTGCTTGCTCTTGCCGACGGGGATCGCTTCGAGCCCGAGATATTTGCCGATCCCGTGCTCGACATGGACCACCAGATCGCCCTGCGAAAGCGCCTGAAGCTCAGCAAGAAAGGCATCGGAATCCTTGCGCTTCTTCTTGCGCCGCACCAGCCGGTCGCCGAGGATGTCGGCCTCGGTGAGAATTTCGAGCGCGTCGCTGGCAAAGCCGGTTTCGAGCGGGAGGATAACCACGGCGGTGGTCTTCTTCGCCGCGAGGCCCAGCGCCTGCTGCCAGTTGTCGGCGAGCGCAGTGGGGGCGCCCGCTTCGTCGATGATCGCGGCGATGCGGCGCGCGCTGCCGGTCGAATAAGCCGCGACCAGCGACTTCTTCGCGGACTTGCCGACCGACTTGAGATGCGCGGCGGCGGCTTCGTAGACATTCTCCCCGCGCCCGCGCTCCGGCGCGAAGTCGCGGGCCGAGCGGAAGCCGAAATCGACCACGCCGTCCTTTTCTTCCGAAGCAAAGCCGGTGGCACGGTGGGCGGGCATGGCGACGAGCGCGGCGTCGAACTCGGCGCGGACGAGATAGAGCGCGTGCGGAGCGAGCGGACGGTACGAGCCCTTCTTCTCGCTGGCGATCCGGCCGCGCTGTTCGTGATAGTCGCTGATGTCGGACAGGCGCTCCTCGGCCGCACCGAGTGCGCTCTGGTCGATTACGACGACATCGTCCTTGCCGAGGTGATCGAACAGGGTCGCGAGCTTGGTCTCGAACAGCGGGAGCCAGTGCTCCATGCCCGCTAGGCGGCGGCCCTCGGAGACGGCCTCGTAAAGCGGATCCTGCGTCGCATTGGCGCCGAACAGCTCGCGGTAGCGGGTGCGGAAGCGCTTGATGCTCTCCTCGTCGAGCAGGGCCTCGGAGGCGGGGAGCAGCAGGTGGCTGTCGATCCGCTCCACCGTGCGCTGGGTGGCAGGATCGAACAGGCGCAGGCTTTCGAGTTCGTCACCGAAGAAATCGAGCCTGAGGCCAGCCTCCAGCGACGAGGGGAAGATGTCGACGATCGATCCGCGCACCGCGAATTCGCCGTGGTCGATCACCGTATCGGTGCGGCTGTAGCCCTGCCGGGTGAGGAGCGCAGTCAGGCTCTCCTGCCCGATCTGGGTACCGACGCGGAACTCGCGCACGCTCTCGCGCACCCGGAAGGGGGTGAGCACGCGCTGGAGTACGGCGTTGACGGTGGTCACCAGCAATTGCTGCGCGGTCCCCGGCTGCTGGAGCTTGTGGAGTGCGGCGAGCCGCTCGGCGCTGATCGACAGGGCGGGGCTGGCGCGGTCGTAGGGTAGGCAGTCCCACGCGGGGAAGGTCACCACTTCCACCTCGGGCGCGAAGAAGCGCGCCGCCTCGGCCGCCGCGCGCATCGCCGCATCATCGGGCGCGATGAACACCGCGCGGCGCTTGGCGGCGCGGGCGAGATCGGCGAGCACCAGCGGCACACTCCCGCGCGGGAGCGAGGCGAGGGTCAGCGGATCGCGGGCCGCCAGAATGCGGTTCAGGTCGGGCATCGGGTCACTTCACTTGTGCCAGAGGGCAACGCAGGAACACCCCCAACTCGAAACGAGGAGGGGGTTAAGTGGGGGGCAGGTCGCCCTTGCCAAACAGCAGAGGCGCAGGATTTGTTCCGGGCCTTAGACGGGTCCGGGCCGCTTGTCGAACAATCCGCCGCTCAGCGCGGAATGTCGACGTAATCGAGCTTCTGCATGGTCGCCAGCAGATCGCCGGCGAGATGTTCGGGCGGGGCCTGCGTGCCCAGAGCCCATGCCATCACGTCGACATCATCCTCGTCGAGCAGGGCCTCGAACCATGCAAGCTCGGCCTCGCCCCATCCGGCGTGGTAGCGATCGTAATAGCCGCCGATCATGTAATCGGCCTCGCGCGTGCCGCGGTGCCACGCGCGGAACTTGGCGCGGGCGAGACGGGTTTCGAAGGAGGGGGCATCGGTCATGCGGATCACCTAGCCACAGCTTCGCAAGCCTTCAACTCGCAAAGACGCAAGGGCGGTGGTAGCCCTTGCAACCATGCGCCCCGAGGCTCTCAATCCGCTCTTCGCCGAAGTCGAGACGCTCGAAGGTGTCGGCCCCAAGCTGATGAAGCCGCTCGAGAAACTCGGTCTCACGCGGATCAAGGACGTGGCCTACCACCTGCCCGAGCGCTTTGTCAGCCGCCGCGCGGTGGCCGATCTCGATTCGGCTTCCGAGGGCGAGCAGGTGATCATCGCGCTGACCGCAATAGAACACCGCGCCCCGCGGGCGGGCAGCCGCGGGCCCTATCGCGTGCTGGCGCAGGACGCGGCAGGCAATGTCTGCTCCCTCAATTGGTTCGGCAAGGCCGCCTACAGCGCGAAGAAGCTGGTGCCGGTGGGCGAGACGCGCTGGATCGCGGGCCGCCTCGATCGCTATGGCGACATGCTCCAGATCGTCCATCCCGACCATATCGAGGAGGCGAGCGCGGCGCACATGGCGCGCATGTCGGAGCCGGTCTATCGCCTCTCCGAAGGCCTTACCCAGCCGCGCATCGCCGATTTCGCCGATCAGGCCTTGAAGCGCTTGCCCGATCTCCCCGAGTGGATCGAGCCCGGCCAACTGGAGCGCGCCGGGTGGCCCTCGTGGCGCGAGGCGCTGCGGCTCGCGCATGAAGGCACAGAGCCCAAGGCGCGCGACCGGCTTGCCTATGACGAGCTGCTGGCGAACTCCCTCGCGCTGCTGCTGGTGAAGGCCGACGGCCGCAGGCGCAAGGGGCAGGCGCTGGCGGGCGACGGTTCGCTCAGGGCGAAGCTGCAATTGCCCTTCGGCCTCACCGGCGCGCAGCAACGCTCGATTGCCGAGATCGCGGACGACATGGCGCAGGAGGCGCCGATGCTGCGCCTGCTGCAAGGCGATGTCGGCGCGGGCAAGACCGTGGTGGCATTGAACGCGATGCTGATCGCGGTCGAGGCGGGCAAGCAGGCCGCGCTCCTCGCCCCCACCGAGATCCTCGCGCGCCAGCATTTCGAGACGCTGCGCAAGATGCTCGGGCCGACGGGGGTGGAGATCGCGCTCCTCACTGGCCGCGCCAAGGGGCGGGAGCGCGAGAGCATTCTGATGGGGCTGCTGGATGGCTCGATCCAGCTCTTGGTCGGCACCCATGCGATCTTTCAGGACACGGTGAATTATCGCGATTTGGGCCTCGTGGTGATCGACGAGCAGCACCGCTTCGGGGTTGCGCAGCGCCTTTCCTTGGCAGCGAAAGGCCGCCGTGCACCGCATACCCTCGCCATGACCGCGACCCCGATCCCGCGCTCGCTCACCCTCGCGCAATATGGCGAGATGGACGTGAGCCGCCTCGACGAACTGCCCCCCGGACGGCAGGCGATCGACACGCGCGTGGTGGCGATGGAGCGGATCGACGAGGTGGTCGAGGGCCTCGCGCGGCACATCGCCGGCGGGCAGCAGGCCTATTGGGTGTGCCCGATGGTGCGCGAGATCGACGGCGTGCCCGACCTGGCCGACATCGCCGCCGCCGAGGCGCGGTTTGCGGCGTTGCAGGAGCGTTTCGGCGATGCGGTCGTGCTCGTCCACGGCCAGCTACGCCCCGAGGTGAAGGACGCCGCGATGGAGCGCTTCGCCAGCGGGCAGGCGCGGCTGCTGGTGGCAACGACGGTGATCGAGGTCGGGGTCGATGTGCCTTCCGCGACCCTCATGGTGATCGAACAGGCCGAGCGTTTCGGCCTTGCCCAGCTGCACCAGCTGCGCGGGCGGGTGGGGCGGGGCGCGGAGAAATCGACCTGCCTGCTGCTGCGCTCGGGCGCCCTGTCCGAGACCGGCCGTGCGCGCCTTGCCCTGATGCGCGAGACGCAGGACGGGTTCCGGATTGCCGAGGAAGATCTGGCCCTTAGGGGCGGAGGCGAGCTCCTCGGCACGCGGCAATCGGGCGAGGCGGGGTTCCGCATTGCCGATCTCGAACAGACCCAGCGGCTGCTGCCGGTGGCGCACGGCGATGCGCGGTTGCTGATGGAACGAGACGGGGGCCTCACCTCGCCAAGGGGCGAGGCGGCGCGGATCCTGCTCTATCTGTTCGAGCGCGACTGGGGCGTCCAGTTGCTGCGCGGCGGCTAGGCCGGGTCAGGCGCGGCGCTGTGTCTGGCTCTCGAGCAGCAGGCGGGCGGTCCACGCCTCGACCCCGAGCGCAATCACGCTCCACGCCGTCTCGAAAGCCTGGGTGTTGCCATAGTAGGGATCGGCGACAGGTTCGCCGCGACGACCATCGACGGCATCCATCAGCATCGCCAGCCGCGCCGTGCCATCGCGCGGGGCCTTGCTGCGCAACCCTTCGAGGTTGGCGCGGTCCATCGCGATGATGTGGCTGAAGCGGTAGAAATCGTCCCGCTCGATCTGGCGGGCGGCTTGTCCGGCAATGTCGATCCCGTGGAGCGAGGCGACCGCGATCGCGCGCGGATCGGGTTGGCTGCCGACGTGGTAGGAGGCGGTGCCGGCGGAATCGACGAGGCACGAAAGCCCGCGTTGCTCCGCCACCGCGCGGAACGCGCCTTCGGCCATCGGTGACCGGCAGATATTGCCGAGACACACGAACAGCACACCCAACTTGTGTTCAAACCCCCCATGCATGTCGGCGCGTTAGACCATATGATACCTTGTGTCCACCGCCTATCATGTTGGTTTCACGTGAAACATCGGCCTTTCCGCGCCAAGGCGGGGCGAAACGTGCCTAACATCGGCCTAACGGGGGTCTGGAGGGGGTCTGGACCCTGTCTGAGGGCGTCTGGCCCGACTCAGGCGGCGGCTGCGGGACGGGGGGTGGTGGAGGCCAGAACCTCCTCCACGATGCGCCGGATGTTCACCTTCGCCTTCAGCCGCGCCCCCAGCAGCGCCGTGCCCGAGACCTTGCGCTGCACGAACAGCGTCTCGATCGGCGGGAAGGCCCAGGTGTCCTTGTCCTGCGCGATGGCATAGCCTTCCTCGCGCAGCAGCGGGATGAAGGCGCGGTCGCCGAAATCGAAGGGCGCATCGGCGCGCATCTCGTTGATGACGATATCGATCATCCGGTTCACCCGATCGGGGTGCTTTTCGGCGACGATCGGCATCATGAAGCCGGCTTCGATCGTGGCCTTGAGCACGTCGGCGGCGTTGCCCTCGAGGCCCGCCTGCAGCATCTTGCGATAGCCGTTCGCCACCGCCGGATCGACCGGACGGCAGGCGCCGAAATCGAGCAGCACGATCTCGCCTGTCTCGCGCCGGTAGCGGAAATTGGCGAAGTTGGGATCGGTCTGCATCACCCCGAAATCGAACAGCTCGCGCGTCACCAGCCGGATCAGCCGCGCGAAGACCGCGTCGCGCCGCTCGGGGCTTTCCTTGCCGAGTTCCTCGATGCTCACGCCTTCCTCGAAGCTCATGGCGAGGATCGATCCGCGCGTGAGCCCGGCGTGGAGCCTGGGCACCACGAAGCCCGGCGTATCGGCGAGCTTGGTGCGGTAGAGCTCCATCTGCGCGCCTTCGCGCTGGTAGTCCGCCTCCTCGTGGAGCTGCTGCTTGGCCGCCGCCATCAGCTTGTCCATCTCGAGCTCGGGCGGAGCGAAACCGGCGATCTTCAGGAGCGTCATCACATTGTCGACATCGCTGTCGATGCTCTTGGCGACGCCCGGATACTGCACCTTGATCGCCAGCTCCTCGCCGTCGCGGGTCAGAGCCTTGTGCACCTGCCCGATGCTGGCGGCGGCGATGGGGCGGGGGTTGAACCAGCGGAATTGCTTGCGCCAGTCCGGCCCCCACTCGCTGCGCAGCACCTGGTCGAGCTGCTTGGTCGGCATGAAATTGGCCTGATCGCGCAGCGTGGCGAGGATCTTCGACAGCTCCTCGGGCAGGAAATCGCCTGCATCGAGGCTGATCATCTGCCCCATCTTCATCGCCGCGCCGCGCAGGTGGCTGAGGCGGTCGGTCAGGCGCTGGACGTTGCCGGGGGTGAGGATCAGGTCGCGCGGATTGATGCCTTCGCCGCTTGCGAGCCGCCGCGCGCCCTCGGCCACCATGCCGCCCGCGACCCCGCCGACCAGCCGGCCGAAGGTGCCTAGCCGCGCGATGCGCCCGGCCGGCACCGCGCGCTGGCGGCTGCGGTCTTCGGGGAGCCTGTCGAAATCGGGAATGCTGTCGTCGTCGGACACGGGGGAGGGGTTTCCGGATGGGGGAGGGTCAAGGGCTAACGGTCAGGCAGGTTCGTCGTTCCCCTGTCAGGAGATGCACAGGCCGCCGTCGACTGGCAGGCATTGTCCGGTGATGTAATCGCTGTGGGCCGAGGCGAAGAACACCGCGAGGCCCTCGAGCCCTTCGTGATCGCCCGGGCGGCGCAGCGGGATGCGGCGGCTCATCCATTCGGCGAATTTCGGATCGGCCTTGGCGGTGATGTCGGTCTCGTAGAAGCCGAAAAGGAGCGCGTTGGCGGTGATCCCGTAGCGCGCCAGCTCGAAGGCGGCGGCGCGGGTTAGGCCGTTGAGAGCAGCCTTGGATGCTGCATAGTCGGACGAGCGGTTGACCCCCATGATCGATTGGCCCGAGGAGGTCGCGATCAGCTTGCCGCCGGCATCGCCTTCCCTGGCGCGGGCGATCATGTGGCGGGTGACATGCTTGTAGACCAGCGCCGCCCCGCGGGTGTTGACGGACATGGTATGGTCCCACCCTTCGGCGGTGATGTCGGGGATCGCCGTGCCCGCGCCCGAAATGCCCGCATTGGCAAAGCAGCTGTCGATCCGCCCGAAAGCACCGAGCACCTTGCCGATCGCATCTTCGATCGCGGTGTCCTCGGCCACGTCGCAGGTGAGCGCGAGGACATCGCCTGCGCCGAGGCCGCGCAGTTCCTCGACCGCGGCGGCGTTCTTGGCTTCATTGCGCGCGAGGATCGCGACATTGGCGCCCGCCTTGGCGAGCCCGCGGCCCATCGCAAGGCCGAGCCCGCCATTGCCGCCGGTGATGATGGCCGTGTGGCCGGTAAGATCGAACAGGGTCATGGCCGATCAGTTGGCGCAAAGCCGCAGGGCTCGCAAGCGGGCGTGCATGTTTTGACGGGAACCGGCGCGCAGGCCCCGCAGTTACCCGCCGCATGGACGGACACAATTCGACTTCCCAGCCCTCGCTTTCACCGGCGGCACGCGCGCTCGGCTATGCCGGGCTGCTGCCGCAGATCCTGTGTATCGCCATGATCGTGACGGAGCACGAATGGCGCTATGCCGCGCTTGCCGGCGGTTTCGCCTATGCCGCGGCGATCTTCAGCTTTCTCGGCGGCGTGTGGTGGGGGCAGGCCGTGCAGAGCGGTCGCGCGACCACCGGCGCTTACGTCCTGGCGGTGATGCCGAGCCTGCTGGCGGTCGCGCTGTTCCTTCCGTGGACGCTCGGGTGGGAATGGCCGGGCCCGGCGCTGTTCTATCTGGGTGCGCTGATCCTCGGCTCGCCGCTGGTGGACCGCGCGCTGGGCTTTGCCGCGCCCGATTTCCTGCGCCTGCGCTGGCACCTGTCGCTGGGTCTGGGGAGCCTCACGATCGCGCTCGGCCTGTTGGCACCCCGGGTGATCGCAATCTGACGACGCGATTGCGCGCTATGCAATCTTTGCGATGAATTAACCACTACACCCTAGGGAGAAGCTTGGGTTTCCCGACGGGATAGCGCGCTTGATAAACGCAAGGCTTCAGTCACTGGCCGCCATGATGCGGCGCGCGCTCGATGTTTCCGGCGGCGAACCGGCTGTTATCCCGCAGAAAAACTCGCGCCGTTCGGCAGCTGAGCTGCTCGCGGGCAAGCGCGTCAAGGTCGCGATCTTCGCTGTGCTGTTCGGCGTGGTCTCCGCTTTGATCGAACTGCCGCTGCCGGCCGACGATGCCTACACCGCCGCACGCGCCCAGCTGCGCGTGCGCGCCGCGCCGCAGGACATCGCGATGATCGCAATCGACGATGCGACCCTCAACGAACTCCGCGTCCTTCTGCCCAACCGCGAGCAAAATGCCGAATTGATCGACCGCCTGGCTGCTGCCGGTGTCAGCAAGATCGTGTTCGACCGCGCCCACGCCGATCCCGAAAACCCGGCGAACGATGCCAAATTCGCCGCCGCGCTCGAACGGCACAAGGGGTTGGTCTGGCTCGGGATGGCGCCGAAGGTGGAAATCGGTTTCCAGCAGGTCGATCCAATCTTGCCGCTGCCTGCCTTCAGAGAGCGGGCGCCGATGGCATCCATGCTCGGCATTTCCCACCCGTTCGGCCTCGCAGTCGATTTTTCGACCCGCGACGAGTTTGAAGGCAAGTCTTATCCCGCGATATCCGCCGTGCTCGCCGGCTATCGGGGCCGGACGGTGGTCTACAATCCCGACTTCGCCTTCAATCCCAAAACCGTGCCGACCTTCCGCTATGTCGATGTTCTGCGCGGCCGCGTGGGCCCTCGCGAGCTTGCCGGCAAGAGCGTCATCATCGGGACGACCTTCATCAACTCGACCGACGTCTATCGCCACCCGCTCTACGGCAAGGTCTCGGGATCCTACTACCACATCATCGGCGCGCACACGCTGAAGCGCGGCACCCCGATCGATCTGGCATGGTATCCCGGTCTGCTGCTGGCGGCGGCGGCGATCCTGATGCAGGCCCTCAGCCCCCGCCGCACGTCGCGTCCGTTGTGGATCACTGCCGCGGTCCTGCTCGCAGCTCCGTTCCTGCTCGACGAGCTGACCATCCATGTCGAGATCATGTCGGGCCTGCTCGCGATGGCCGGCGCGTCCTTCGGGTTCTACCGGATCAACCGGAAGTACTATAGCAGCGACGTCGACGCGATGACGACCTCGGCGATCAGCTCCAACCGGCCGAGCGGGGCGTGCGATGTCTATGCCCTCAAGATCGCCAACCTCGCCGAACTGTCGGAAGAATGGTCGGCGCGCGAGATCGGCGATTTCGTCAACACGCTGATCTCCTATGTCCGCGGGCCGGGAGAGGTGGGCGATGTCGCCTTCGAGCGCGATCTGCTGGTGTGGCTCGCGCCGCGCATGGAGACGGTCGAGCTCGAGCGCCACGCTGATGGTCTCGCCATGATGCTCAAGACCGCGATCAGCCACGACTGGCAGTCCTCGCAAGGGGCGCCGGCGCTGGGCGTCGACACCAACCACGATCTGCCCGTCACGCTGCGCATCAAGAAGGCCATGCAGGCTGCCGAGGAGGCTGCCACCCGCGGCGTGCGCTTCATCATCAACGACGCTGCCCATCTCGAGGCGCGGAACCACCGGCTCGAGCTGATCCGCGTGCTCGAGAAGGGCCTGCGCGATCGCGATATCGGGGTGGCCTACCAGCCGAAGATCGATCTCGCCTCGGGCCGCATTGTCGGCGCCGAGACCCTGATCCGTTGGCAGCCGGACGGCGGCGAATTCGTCAATCCGCAGGATCTGGTGCTGGCCGCCGAGGCGGGCGACCGGATCAACGAGCTGACGCTGGTGGTGATGGAAAGCGCGCTGATCGACGGCAAGCAGGCGATCACGCTCGACCCGCGCTTCAAGCTCGCTGTCAACATGTCGGCCAAGAGCCTGTCGGACACCCACCTGCTGTTCGACATCATGACCCTGCTCGGCCGCTACGATTTCCCGCCCGAGAACCTCACGCTCGAACTGACCGAGACCGCCAAGCTCGAGGACCACCGGATCGCTCCGCAGATCGCGGCACTGAAGGCGCGCGGGATCGGGCTGTCGATCGACGACTTCGGCACCGGCCAGTCGAACCTCGAGTATATCGAGAAGCTGCCGAGCTCCGAGCTCAAGATCGACAAGCGCTTCGTGCAGCACATGGCGCATTCCGAGGAGAGCCGCGCCGTGGTGCGCGCGACGATCGAGATTGCCCATTCGCTGGGCAAGACCGTGGTCGCCGAAGGAGTCGAGGATTTCAGCGTCGCGGCCACCCTGCGCGCGATGGGCTGCGACCAGGCGCAGGGCTATCTTTTCTCGCGGGCGATCGCGATGCCCGAGCTGCTTGCGATGATGGGAGGCGGACGCGCTGCTCTTAACGCTTGATTAAGGTTAATAAAGTGTTAAACGAACCCTACAGCATTTGGCGCTGATAGGAGATTCGTTATGTGGGCGTACATCGCTGATCTTTTCGGCACCCGGTAATTTTACCACTGCCACCAAACAGGAAAGCCCCGGGAAACCGGGGCTTTTTTCGTTTCTGATCAAGACCTTTTCGAGGGCGGCGGGGCGAAGTGTCCGCTCCGTCCGGAGCCGCGCCGATGCTGGCTGCGGCTTAGGCTGGCGAGCGCTTCGAGGCGCGGTAACCTTAATGCACTGATTCGCGCAGGATGCTCGCTCCGGGGCGCGTGCGGTGGCTCGTCTAGGCGTTGCCGGCGATGCGCGCGCGTTCGCGGAACTCGCTCGGGCTCAGCCCTGCCTGCCGGCGGAAGGCACGGGCGAAAGACGCGCCGTCATACCACCCGCAGCGCGCCGCAACGATGTTGACCGGCATGTCGGGAGCGCCTTCGAGCAGCATCTTCGCGCGGTCGATCCGCAGCTGCGTGATCATGTCGGACACGCTCGTCCCGGCTTCGGCAAAGGCGCGGTAGAGCGTCGCGCGTGAACAGCCGAGCTGCGTCAGCAGCGCGCGAGCATCGAAGCCGGAGCGGCCGATATTCTGCTCGATGATCGAGCGCGCTGCCGACAGCAGGTCGCGGCGTGGCGGCGTGCGGGCGGGCAGGGTGGCGGTCGCGGTTTCGCATGCGAACAGCGCCAGCTGCATCAGCTGCACCAGCAGGAATTCGCGCTCCTGATCCTGCGTGTCCGCCATGTGGCGCGCGGCCAGCTGGATCTGCCCTTTGAGCACCTGCCCGATGCGGGCTTCCTCGAGCACGCGCATCATTTCGGCAGGCTCGGGGATCGTGCGGCCGATCCGCTGTTCGAGGTCCGCGCGCGGCACCGAAATCTGCACGGCGCTGTGATCGCTCCATTCCACCCGCGAATGCCAGCGGTTGTCGAACACGAAGAACTCGCCCGCGCGCGAGACGACGGGGCGGGCGCCTTCCTGTTCGTAGCGCCTCTCGCCCGCGATCACGACGCCGAGCGTGTAGGTCTCGCGGTCCTTCGCCTTGTCCGCCGGCAAGCCGCGCCCGCTCACCGCGCTCGAACGGTAGTGCAGCAGCTGCACCGGATCGGTGATGAGGCACTGGGTGCGCGCGCAAAAGGCCCGCGCGGCCTCGGGCGGGAGGGGATCGCCCTCGAAGCTGTAATAGAGCAGGTTGCGCCACATCTCGTAGCGGTCTTCGGCCGGGAAGGGGTCGGTCGAGACGTCGAAGAAGACCGGCGTCTTGGGCATCCCGAGTTCGAGCGACCAGCGCACATTGTCGGCGGTCCATGCCCATTGATCGGGCGACCACGACCACAGGCCGGCGGCCTTGGCCCTATGCCATTCCTGACCCATGTTCCCCCCATCGGTTCTGCATGCCACTGCAGGCCGCCAGACTACGCCAACACGGGGCCAGCGCAAGCAAATCCGTAGCCCGCAGGGGGAAACGCTGCGCCATTCGGGCACGGTGTTCCGTTCGTCGATAACATCCTGCGTTTCGTCGTCTGTTCCGCCCAAAGGCCCGCGCACGGTTGCTAGGGATGGGGCATCGGGGCATCGTCCCGCGTCGCATGGCAATCGGCGGACAGGCTCCGGATATCCCGGAGCGGCGACCGGCCGGATTGGGAGGTTTCAGGTGGACAGACGGGATTTCTTGGCGCTCAGCACCTTCTTCACGGGTGCCGCGCTCTCTCCCAACATCTTCGGCAAGGCGATCGCTGCCAGCCAGTTGCAGGAGACGATCGACATCGCGGTCAAGAAGCGGCTCGCCGATGCGGGTCTGGCTTCGGCGAAGGCGGCAGGGGCAAGCTATTGCGACGTGCGCGTCGGGCGGTACCTGCGCCAGTTCGTCATCACCCGCGAGCGTAATGTCGAGAACATCGTCAACACCGAATCGACCGGCACCGGCGTGCGCGTGATCGCCGACGGCGCATGGGGCTTTGCCGCCACCAACGCCATGACCGAGGACGCCGTGGCCGAGGCCGCGCGCCAGGCGACCGCGATCGCCAAGGCCAATGCCCGCACCCAGACAAAGCCGGTGCAGCTCGCCCCGACCCCGGGCGTGGGCGAGGTCAGCTGGCGCACGCCGATCAAGAAGAACGCGATGGAAGTGCCGATCGCCGACAAGGTCGATCTGCTGATGGGCGTCAACGACGCCGCGCTCAACGCGGGCGCCAACTTCGTCAACGCGTTGCTGTTCCTCGTCAACGAGCAGAAGTATTTCGCCTCGTCCGATGGTTCCTACATCGATCAGGACGTCCACCGCATCTGGGCGCCGATCACGGTCACCGCGGTCGACACCACCACCGGCAAGTTCCGCTCGCGCGAGGGTCTCTCGGCGCCGATGGGGCTGGGCTGGGAATACATGGACGGCCGCGCGGAGGACAAGTTCGTCCTCTCGAACGGCCTCACCACCTACGGCAATTCCTACGACATGAAGGAAGATGCCATCGCCGCGGCGCAGGACGCGCAGGCCAAGCTCAAGGCGCCGTCGGTGAAGCCGGGCAAGTACGATCTCGTGCTCGATCCCAACCACCTCGGCCTCACGATCCACGAAAGCGTCGGCCATCCGCTCGAGCTCGACCGCGTGCTGGGCTACGAGGCGAACTACGCCGGCACCAGCTTCGCCACGATCGACAAGCGCGATGCCAAGTTCAAATACGGCAGCGACATCGTGAACCTGTTCGCCGACAAGACCCAGCCCGGCTCGCTCGGCGCGGTCGCCTTTGACGATGAAGGCGTGAAGACCAAGCGCTGGGATCTGGTCAAGGACGGCGTGCTCGTCGATTACCAGTCGATCCGCGACCAGGTGCACATCCTCGGCAAGAGCGAATCGGACGGCTGCTGCTATGCCGACAGCTGGTCCTCGGTGCAGTTCCAGCGCATGGCCAATGTCAGCCTAGCGCCGGGCAAGACCAAGATGAGCCCCGCCGACATGATCGCGGGCGTCGACAACGGCATCTACATCGCCGGCCGCGGCTCCTTCTCGATCGACCAGCAGCGCTACAACGCGCAGTTCGGCGGGACGGTGTTCTACGAGATCAAGGGCGGCAAATTGGGCCCGATGATCGAGGATGTCGCCTACCAGATGCGCACCCCCGAATTCTGGGGCGCGTGCTCGGCGATCTGCGACGAGAGCGATTACCGCCTGTTCGGCTCGTTCTTCGACGGCAAGGGCCAGCCGAGCCAGGTTTCGGCGGTCAGCCACGGCTCCTCGACCACCCGTTTCGACGGGATCAACGTCATCAGCACCGCACGGTCGCTCGGTTAATTGCGCGCAGGAGAAGCCAACATGACCATTCTGACAGAAGCGCAGGCCAAGGCCATTCTCGACAAGGTTATCGCCTTCTCGACCGCGGACGAGACCATCGCCCAGCTGGCCGGCGGCACGCAGGGCAACGTCCGCTTCGCGCGCAACGACATCTCCACCTCGGGGATCGTCGATGACACCGACCTCGTCGTGCAGGTCGCTTTCGGCAAGCGCGTGGGCACCGCCACCATCAACCAGTTCGACGATGCCTCGCTCGAACGCGTGGTGCGCCGCGCCGAGGACCTTGCCAAGCTGGCGCCGGAGAACCCGGAGTTCATGCCGGCGGTCCAGAAGCAGACCTACACGCCGACCAACACCTACAGCGAATCGACCGCGGCCCTGACCGCCGAGGCCCGCGCGAAGATCGCCGAGGCTTCGATCGCGCCGTGCCGCGACAAGGGGCTGATCGCGGCCGGTTACCTCGAGGATGGCACGACCTTCTTCGCCCACGCCAACTCGAACGGCAATTTCGGCTACCAGGCCTCCACTGGCGCCGACTACACCTGCACCGTGCGCACCGAGGACGGTCGCGGATCGGGCTGGGTGGGCACCAACGTGCAGGACGTTGCCACCTTCGATGCGGGCAAGGACGTGCAGATCGCCATGCGCAAGGCGGCCGCCTCGGTCGAGGCGCAGGCGCTCGAGCCGGGCAAGTACACCGTCATCCTCGAACCGGCGGCGGCCGCGGGGCTCATCAGCTTCATGATGAACTTCTTCGACGCGCGCTCGGCCGACGAGGGGCGCAGCTTCCTGTCGAAGCAGGGCGGCGGGAACAAGATCGGCGAGCAGATCATGGACTCGCGCGTCAACATCTACACCGATCCGTGGAACCCGGTGGTCCCCGTGCTGCCGTGGGACGGCGAGGGCCTCCCGCGCGAGCGCACAAAGATCATCGATGCGGGCAAGGTCGCGAACCTCGAATACTCGCGCTACTGGGCGAGCAAGCAGGGCAAGCCCGAGACCGCGGGCTGGGGCAACGTCATCATGGAAGGCGGCACGAAGTCGACCGCCGACCTGATCGCGGGCACGGAGCGCGGCATCCTCGTCACCCGCACCTGGTACATCCGCATGGTCGATCCGCAGACCGTGCTGCTCACCGGCCTCACCCGTGACGGCACCTTCTACATCGAGAACGGCCAGCTGAAGTACCCGATCAAGAACTTCCGCTTCAACGAAAGCCCGGTGATCATGCTCAACAACATCGACGAGCTGGGCCGTGCGGTGCGCGTCAAGGCGGACGAGGGCAGCTCGATGATGCTGCCGCCGATGAAGCTGCGGGACTTCACCTTCACCTCGCTCTCCGACGCGGTCTGAGGGCAAGACAAAGGCAGGCGCGGGCGACATGAGCGGCACAGCCATGACCCGCGCCGGCTTCCTGCGTCTCGCCGGCGGCGCGCTGGCGGGCGCGCTGCTGCCCGGCCCGCTCGCCGCCCAGCGCGCGGGCGGCGCGGCGGCAAGCGGCTATGATTTCTGGTTTACCCGCCTCAGATACAATTCGGGCGACTGGGACGTCGACCAGCGCATGCCGGCCAACCTCCTGACCTCGCTGGTCGATTACACCACCTTGCGGGTCGATCCGAAGGAGCACGTCGTCGCGCTCAGCGATCCGGCGATGCTTGCCGCCCCGTTCTGCTATCTCGCCGGGCACAAGGCGGTCGAATTCTCCGACGCCGAGGCGCGCAATTTCGAACGCTACGTCCGGAACGGCGGCTTCGTCTTCGTCGACGATTGCAACCACGATATCGATGGGCTTTTCGCCAAGTCCTTCGAAGCGCAGATGGCGCGCATCTTCGGGGCCGAGGCGCTGAAGAAGCTCCCCAAGGATCACCCCGTCTACACCAGCTTCTTCAAGTTCGACGGGCCGCCTGCAACTTCCTTCGAGCTCAATGGTTGGGGCGATGACCTCATCCACGATTACCTCAAGGGCATCACCATCAACGGCCGCCTCGGCTTGCTCTACAGCAACAAGGATTACGGCTGCGAATGGGACTACGACTGGCGCAACAAGCGCTTCCTCGCCGTCGACAACACCCGCTTCGGGGTGAACATCGTCATGTACGCGCTGACCAATTGAAGGGTTCGAACAGGTGACACAGCAGGCTCCGGCAGATGCGGCGGCGATCGAGGCGCGCGTGGGCAAGCTCGACGATCTGCGCCGCGCGATCGCGACCGCGATCGTGGGGCAGGGCGATGTGGTGGAGCAATTGCTGATCGGGCTGCTCGCGGGCGGGCACTGCCTGCTCGAAGGCGTCCCCGGCCTCGGCAAGACGCTGCTGGTGCGCACGCTGGGCGAGGCGTTGAAGCTCGATTTCCGCCGCGTGCAGTTCACCCCCGACCTGATGCCGAGCGACATCCTCGGCACCGAATTGCTGGAAGAGGACCACGGCACTGGCCACCGGTCCTTCCGCTTCCAGAAGGGCCCGGTCTTCACCAACCTCCTGCTGGCGGACGAATTGAACCGCACGCCGCCGAAAACGCAGGCCGCGCTGCTGGAAGCGATGCAGGAAAAGACCGTCAGCTATGGCGGGCAGACCTACCAGCTCCCCAAACCCTTCTTCGTGCTGGCGACGCAGAACCCGCTCGAACAGGCGGGCACCTATCCGCTGCCCGAAGCGCAGCTCGACCGCTTCCTGCTGCTGGTGCGCGTCGGCTATCCGACCGCGCAGGAAGAGCGCGACATTCTCGCCATGACCACCGGCAAGGCGGGCGATGCGGTGCCCTGCGTGATGGAGGCGGCCGATGTGCTCGCGCTCCAGGCCGATGTGCGCGGGGTCTATCTTTCCGATGATCTGCTCGAATGGATCACCACGCTGGTGCGCGCGACGCGCCCGGGCGATCCGGCGGCGCCTGCCGCTGTGGCCGACTATGTCCGCTGGGGCGCAGGCCCGCGTGCGGGGCAATCGCTGGTGCTCTGCGCCAAGGCGCGCGCGCTGCTCCACGGGCGCTTTGCCGCCACGCGCGAGGATATCGCCGCGCTCGCCGCCCCCGTGCTGCGCCACCGCCTGCTGCTGAGTTTCGCGGCCGAGGCCGAGGGCAAGAGCGCGGACGATATCGTCGCCAGCCTGCTCGCACACCTGCCGCCGCCCGCCGCCTAAGCGATGGCCCGCGCGCCGCTCACCATCCCGCCCGAGGTGCGCAGCCGTTTGCGGCGGCTCGCCCTGCGCACGCGGCGCGATCTGGGCGACCGCGGCTTCGGGATGCACGCGAGCCGCAACAAGGGCTCGGGCCTCGAATTCGCGCAATACCGCGCCTACGAGCCGGGCGACGAGCCGCGCCGGATCGACTGGAAGCTGTTCGCGCGCTCGGACAGGTTCTTCGTGCGCGAGGCGGAGCAGGAAAGCCCGGTCTCGGTCTGGGTGCTGATCGATGCGAGCGCCTCGATGGCGCAGGCCGACCGCGCCCGGCCCGAGTGGTCGCGCTTCGATGCCGCGCGGCTGCTGGCGCTGTGCGTCGCGGAGCTCGCCATGATGCAGGGCGACCGCTTCGGGTGGATGACCCTGCAGGAAGGCGCGCTGGGCGTCGCCGATCCGCACCGCGGGCGCGCACAGTATGACCGGATGCAGGTCGAGCTTTCGCGGATCGAGCCGGCGGGCGGCTTCGCCGACAGCGCGACCCTCGCGCCGCTGTGGGAGCGGATTTCGGCGCGCGATCTGGTCTTCTTCTTTTCCGACTGTTTCGACGAGGCGGGCATCGCCATGATCGAGCGCCTCGCCAAGGCGGGGCGCGAGGTGCTGGCGGTGCAGCTCCTGACCGTCGAGGAGCGAGACTTTCCCTTCGACGGCGGCTTCCGCTTCCGCGATCAGGAAACCGCCGAGGAGCTGGTGACCGACGGGGCGGCGCTGCGCGAGACCTTCCTCACCCGCTTCGCCGCCGCGCGCGCGGCGCTGGACGAGCGGCTCGATGCGGGCGGCATCCGGCACACGGCCTATGTGCTCGACGAGGCCATCGATGCGCCCTTGCAGGCCTTCTTCGGGCGGCGGGGCAGGGCGCCGTGACCCCGCTGCTGCTCGCCCCGCTGGGCCTTGCCGCGCTGGCGGCGCTGATCGTCCCGCTCGTCATCCACATCCGCCGCCGCACCGAGGAGGTGCCGGTCGATTTTGCGGCGCTGCGCTGGCTCGATGCGAAGCCGCGCCCGAGGAGCCGCTTGCGGTTCGACGAGTGGCTGCTGCTGGCGCTGCGGCTGCTGATCGTGGCGTGCCTCGCGCTGCTGCTTGCGCGCCCGGCGGTTCTGGGGTGGGAGGGCAATGGCCCCCGCATCCTCGCCGCGCCGGGGGTGAGCGCCGAAGCCGCGCGCAAGGCGGCAGGGCCGGAGGCTGACCTGCGCTGGATCGCGCCGGGCTTTCTCGAGGTGGGCGAGGGCAGCGCGCCTGCGGGTGCCTCGCTCTCCAGCCTGATCCGCCAGTATGACGCCGAACTGCCCGAAGGCGCGGCGCTGACGATCCTTGTCCCACCGGTGCTGGACGGCGTGGATGCCGCGCCGCTGCGCCTCACCCGCAAGGTGACGTGGCGCGTGGTCGAGGGCTCCGCCGCGAGCCGCGCTCCCGAAGCGCCCGCTGCCCCCGCGCTGGCGCTGCGCTATGCCGAGGGGCAGGGCGGGGCCGTCCGCTACTTCCGCGCCGCCGCTGCCGCGTGGAGCGATGCGCCGCGGTTCGAGGCCTCGACCGCCAGCGACCTCCCTCAGCGTGGCGCCGTGCTCGTCTGGCTGAAGCCCGGACGCGTGCCCGCCGCCGTCACCGACTGGGTGAGCGCGGGCGGCACCGCGCTGCTGGGCTCGGCTGTCGAGGTCGCGATGCCCGCCGCCACCGCCCCGCTGTGGCGCGACGAAACCGGCGGCACGCTCGCCGAGGGCGGGGTGCTCGGCAAGGGCCGGATCATCCGCTTCACCCGCCCGCTCGAACCGGCGGCGATGCCCGACCTGCTTGCGGGCAGTTTCCCCGCGAATCTGCGCGACCTTGTCACGCCTCCCGCACCGCCCCCCGCGCGGGTCGAGGCCGCCGCCTTCGCGCCAGTCGCGGGCGTCGCCCCGTTCCGGCTTCCCCCGCACGAGCTTTCCGCGTGGCTCGGCGTGCTGATCGCCGCGCTGTTCCTCGCCGAGCGCTGGCTTGCGAGCCGCAGGCGGAGGTTTGCTGCGTGAGCACCATCGCCGACTTCACCGACTGGCTCGCCCCCGCCCGCCGCCGTGCCGCGGTTGACACGGCGCTGGTCTGGGCGCCGCTGGTGCTGGTGCTGGCGACGCTCGGCTTTGCGCTCGGCGAGGCGCCCGCCGCCATCGCCGCGCTGGTCGGTGGGAGCCTCAGCCTCGCATGGGCCGCGCGCCAGGCTGCCGACCGCCTCGACCGCCACTGGCTCGTCCGCCGCCTCAATGCGCGCGAGACAGCCCTCGAAGACAGCGCCGCGCTGGTCTTCGCCGCCGGTGACCTTGCCCCGATGGAGCGCCTCCAGGTCGAACGCATCGCCGCGCGCGTCGCCGCGATCGATCCGGCGAGCCTGGCCGATGCGTGGTCGCAGCGCCGCATCGCGATTGCCTGGGCGATGGGCCTCGCCGCCATCGCCGCGATCCTTGTGTGGCAGGCACGGGCCGACACCCCGCCGCCGCTCGCACCCGTTGCCCCCGGCACTGCCGCCGCGCCCGGAGAGCCGCGCCTCACCGGCCAGCGCGTGCGCATCGTCCCGCCTGCCTATACCGGCCTGCCGCCGCGCTATGCCGACAGCCTCGACATCCGCGCGCCGCAGGGCTCGCGTATCGAGTGGACCTTCGGCTTCGACCCGCAGCCGCGCGCGGCTGCGATCCAGCTCGTCGGCGGGCAGGCGATCCCGCTCGCGCGCGGGGCCGAGGGATGGGGAGGGGCGCTGCGGCTCGACATCCCCTCGCTCTACCGCGTCACGGCCGAGGGGATGCGCGCGCAGCAACCCGCCTACCGCCTGGAGCCCATCGCCGACGAGCCCCCGCAGGTGCGCGTGATCGAACCGGCCTCGGGCCTTGCCACGATGACTGCCGGACAGCGCAGCTGGCGCGTGGTGTTCGAGGCGGCGGACGATTACGCCGTCGACAGCCTCGCCCGTGTCACCATCACCACCGCCATTGGCGAGGGCGAGAATGTGCGCTTTTCCGAGCGCAGCCAGAGCGTCACCGGCACCGGCGACCCGCGGCGGCGGCGCTTCACCATCGACTTGCCCCTCGCCCCCTACGGGCTCCAGCCGGGGAGCGATCTGGTGGTGCAGCTCACCGTCGTCGACACCCGCTCGCCCGGGCCGCAGGCCGTGCGCGGCCCCGGCGTGATCCTGCGCTTTCCGCCGCCGAAGCCCACCGAGGTCGCGGGCCTCGACATGATGGCCAAGCAGCAGATGCCCGCCTATTTCCGCAGCCAGCGGCAGGTGATCATCGACACCGAGGCGCTCATCAGACAGCGCCGCAGCCTCTCCGCGGACGAGTTCATGGTCCGCTCCGACACCATCGGCGTCGACCAGCGCCTGCTGCGCCTGCGCTATGGCCAATTCATGGGAATGGAGGCCGAGGAGACCCCCAAGCCCCCGCTCCCCGTCTCGGACAAGGACGACGCTGCCCCGGCAGAGCCCGAGCATCACGACGGCGACGGCCACGATCACGGCACCGCGCCCGAAAGCCCGGTGTTCGGCAGCCTAGGCAATGTCCTTGCCGACTATGGCCACACCCATGACGAGAGCGAGGCGGCAACCCTGCTCGATCCCGATACCCGCGCGCTGCTCAAGCTCGCGCTCGATGCGATGTGGGAGGCCGAGGTCAATCTGCGCACCGGCAAGCCCGAGGCCGCGCTGCCCTTCGAGAACAAGGCGCTCGATTACATCAAGCGCATCCAGCAGGCGACGCGCATCTATCTGCCGCGCGTGGGCACGCAGATCCCGCCGGTCGACATGACGCGGCGGATGACGGGCAAGCGCGAGGGGATCGTCGGGCGCGGGGCGGAGCTGACCCCCTTCGCGATCGAGGATGCAGTCCCCGCCACCGCATGGCGCGCGCTGGCATCCCCGGGGGCGATCGACCTCGTCGGGCTCGACCGCTGGGTGCGGAGCAATGCCGCGCGGCTGCGTGATCCGCTGGCGGTGCTCGCCGCGATCGACGGCCTCAGAAGCGCGCCCGGATCGCGCGCCGCGCGCGAGAAGCTGCGCGCGCAGCTGTGGAGCGTTCTCACCCGCCCGCCCGCGCAGGTGCGGCGGCGGCCCGATGGCGGCGACATGGGTCGCCGCTACACCGGAGCCTTACGCTGATGCCCGCGCCCGAGACTCTCGCCGCGGTGCTGATCGCGCTCGCGGCGCTGGCGGCGGCGGCGCGCTGGCTGCTGATGCGCCGCGATGCCAAGACCGCTGCACTCGCCGCCCTGACGCTGGCGAGCGGGGCGCTGCTCTACCTCACGCTGTTCCCGCCGCACCTAGCGGTGGGAGGCGAGACGCTGCTGGTCGCCACCGCCGAGACCCCTCCAGGCACCAAGGCAGGGCCGGGCGAGCGGCTGATCGCGCTGCCCGAAGCGCCGCGGCTCGAAGGGGCCGAGCGCGTGCCCGATCTCGCCACCGGGCTGCGCCGCCACACCCGCACGCAGGCGCTCCGCATCCTCGGGCGGGGGCTGACCGCACGCGACCGTGACGCGGCAGCCGGTATCCCGGCCACATTCAAGCCCCTACCGCTGCCGCGCGGTCTCGTCCGTCTCGATCCCCCTGCCGATACGCCCGCTGGCGCGATATTCGCGCTCGGCGGGGAGGCGGCGGGGATGGAGGGCGGATCGGCCGAACTGCTCGATCCCTCGGGCGCGCGGGTCGACCGGCGGGTGATCGCGGGCGAGGGAGTGTTTACCCTAGGCGCGGCGGCGCGGGCACCGGGCCTTGCGCTATTCACCCTGCGGCTGCGGGGCAAGGACGGCGCGATCGTCTCCGACACCCCCGTTCCCCTGCGCACCCTTGCCGCGCCCGAGCCTCTGAAACTGCTGCTGGTCGGCGCGCCTTCGCCCGAGGCCAAGTACCTGCGCCGCTGGGCGGAGGATTCGGGCATCGCGCTCCAGAGTCGCCTCGCGGCGGGCGGCGGTGTCGATCTGGGCGATGCACAGGTGAGCCTCGATGCGGGCGCGCTCAAGGATCTCGACGTGGTGGTTATCGACGACCGCACGCTGGCAGGGCTCGGCGGCGGATCGCGCGCGGCGCTGGCGCAGGCAGTCGCGGGCGGGCTCGGAGTGGTGGTGCGGATGACGGCGCCGGCCACGGCGGGCAGCCGCGAGAGTTGGCGCGCGCTCGGCCTCATGGTCGAGGGCGGGGGCGATGTCGCGCCGGTCGCGCTCGCGCCGCTCGCCGCGGATCAGGAGGCGCTGGAGCAGCGCCGTGGCCCTGCCGCGCCCGATGTGCCGGATGATCTCAACGCGCTCGAAGACCCCGCGCCCGATCTTGGCCGGTGGACCGTCAAGGCCGGTGCGGATTTCGTGCCTGCGGTGACCGATGCCGAGGGCGCGGTGATCGCCGGATGGCAGCAGCGCGGGCAGGGGCGGGCGGGGCTATGGACCCTCGCCAACAGTTTCGCGCTGGTGCTCTCCGGGCAGGAGGAGCGCTACTACCAGTGGTGGAGCGCGATGGTGAGTGCGGTGGCACGGCCGGGCCGGGAGTTCCGCGCCGAGGTGCCGCCGCTGGTGATCGCGGGCGAGCGTACGGCGTTGTGCGGGCTGACCGGATCGCCGCGAGTGAGAGCACCCGATGGCGCCGAGGTCGCGCTGGCGATCGACCCCGCCGCCGGCCCGCGAGGCTGCGCGACCTATTGGCCCAAGGCAGAGGGCGTCCACACCATCATCCAGCCGGGCAAGGAGGGCGAGCGCAGCTTCGCCTTCGCCGTGCTGCCCGCCGCCGGTCTCGACGCGATCGCCAAGCGCGAGACCGCCGAGGCCACCGCGCGCTGGGCGGCGGCGCAGAGTGCCTCTCAGCCGCGCGGTGCGCCCGAACGGCGTGGCCCGGCCTGGCCGTGGCTCCTCGGATGGCTGGCGTTGAGCGCGGCCCTTTGGTTCGCCGAGCACCGCTGGCGCGTCTCTCCCGCCTGATCCTGCTCTTGGGCTGATCGCGCCCGCCTCTGCCTCTGCGCGAGGGCGGGGGTGCTTTTTCGTTTGGTCCTCGGGAGTTATCCTGTAGGTTAACAACACCCTACAGGGATTTGGCAAAAGCGGTTGCCGGTCAGCCACTTGCGTCAGTCCAAAAGATAAGGGGACGCAAGAGGATGCAGGGTACGATGGTTGGCGATGGCGGCGTGACGAACGATCCCCCTCCCGATTCCGCAGCACGTTCTGCGGGCGAGGGCGAGCTGCGGCGCCGCAAAAAGCGGGTGAAGGTCCGGCGTCAGCAGCAGGACAAGCTGTCCCGGCGCGCACAGATCGCGCTGTGGATCGCCTTGCCGGCGTTCCTGTGGGCGACGATGTACCTTCTCTACGAGGCCCTGTCCTGGATGAGTTGACGCTGCGGGCCTCGTCGCAGACCGGCGCTTGCGGCGGCCCGACGGGGCTCAGATAGGGCTCAGACCCCCGTCAGACCCGTCTTGACCCCTGCCAGACGCGCCTCGCGCGCGGGTTTCACGTGAAACACCGCTTGAGCGGACGAAAGCTGGGAAAGGCGGCTTGTGACAAGCCGGAATTGGTCGGGGAGAGAGGATTCGAACCTCCGGCCCCTGCCTCCCGAAGACAGTGCTCTACCAGGCTGAGCTACTCCCCGACCGTGTCGGCTCCGAAGGTCCCGAAGGGCCTGCGGATCGAGGCAAGGCGCGCCCTATAGGTGTGGATGAGCACAGTGGCAAGCGGGCAATTGCGGCCTATAGTCACCGGCATGGCCAGCACCGTGATTCCCCTCTCTTCCCCCGCGCAAATCCACCCGGAACAGCAGTATCTCGATCTGATGCGGCAGATCTGGGAGACAGGGAGCGAGCGGATCGACCGCACCGGTATCGGCACCCGCTCGGTGTGCGGGGCGGTGCTGCGATTCGATCTCGGCGGCGGGGCGATGCCGCTGCTCACCACCAAGCGCGTCTACTGGAAGACCGCGACGCGCGAATTGTTGTGGTTCCTCACGGGGGAAACCAACATCCGCCCGCTGGTGCTGCAAGGGGTGAAGATCTGGAACGAATGGCCCCACGCGCGCTACGTCCGCGAAACGGGCGAGCAGGTGAGCCTCGAGGATTTCGTCCAGCGAATCGCCGATGACGAGGCTTTCGCGCGGCGCTGGGGCGATCTCGGCCCGGTCTATGGCAAGCAGTGGGTCGACTGGCCTACCTACCGCTACCGCCCCGACGGGCTCTACGAGAAGGGCGAGGGGATCAACCAGGTCGCCGCGGTGATCGAATCGCTGCGCACCTCGCCCGGCAGCCGCCGCCACATCATCGAGGGCTGGAACGTCGCCGAGCTCGACCGGATGGCGCTGCCGCCGTGCCACAAGACCTACCAGTTCCATGTCGCGGGCGAGGGCGCTGACGCACGGCTCAATTGCGTGCTCTACCAGCGCAGCTGCGATGTCGCGCTCGGCCTGCCGTTCAACCTGTGGTCGGCGGCGCTGCTCACGCGGATGATCGCACAGCAGGTGGGGATGGAGCCGGGCGAGCTGGTGTGGATGGGGGGCGATGTACACCTCTACCTCAACCACGCGCATCTGATCGAGGAACAGCTCGCGCGCCAGCCGCAAGGGCACCCAAGGCTCGAGATCACGCGAAAGCCGGAAACAATTTTCGACTACGTGATCGAGGATTTCGTGGTGCATGATTACGCGCCGCTCCCGCCGATCAGCGCACCTGTTGCGGTGTGACGGACCTTCGCGCACCGCGCTTGACCGCTCCCTGCGCTTGAAATAAAAATACGTATTCAAGCAATGATCGCATCCGCTTACCGCGTGGTCGATCACCACGGGGAGAGCGCGAGAGATGGCCGATCCAAGGGCACCGTCAGACAGCAACCGCCCGGCGCTGGCGCTGCACGTGCCCGAGCCGAAATACCGGCCTGGCGACACAGCCGACTTCTCGCATATCGACATCGGCGCGCCCGGCGACCAGCCGCGCCCGGACGAGGGCATTCACCCCTCGCAGATGGCAGGGCTCGCCTATGGCCTCGTGCGGGTGCTGGGCGACGACAACCTCGCCCACGGCCCGTGGAACCCGCGCCTCAGCCCCGATACGCTGCGCACGATGCTCGGCCACATGGCGCTGGTGCGTGCCTTCGACGAGCGGATGTTCCGCGGCCAGCGCCAGGGCAAGACCAGCTTCTACATGAAGTGCACCGGCGAGGAGGCGACCTCGATCGCGCCTGCGATGGCGCTCGCCAGTGACGACATGATCTTCCCCTCCTATCGCCAGCAGGGGATTCTGATCGCGCGCGGCTATCCGCTGATCGACATGATCAACCAGATCTATTCGAACAAGGCCGACAAGCTGAAGGGCCGGCAGCTGCCGATCATGTATTCGAGCCGCGAGCACAGCTTCTTCTCGATCTCCGGCAACCTCGCCACCCAGTGCCCGCAAGCGGTGGGCTGGGCGATGGCGAGCGCGGTTCGCGGCGACAGCCGGATCGCTGCGAGCTGGGTGGGCGAGGGCAGCACGGCCGAGGGCGACTTCCACTCGGCCTGCACCTTCGCTGCCGTCTACAACGCGCCGGTGATCCTCAACGTGGTCAACAACCAGTGGGCGATTTCGAGCTTCTCGGGCTTCGCCGGAGCCGAGCGCACCACTTTTGCCGCGCGCGGGCTCGGCTACGGGATTGCGGCCCTGCGGGTCGACGGCAATGACCCGCTCGCCTGCTACGCCGCCGCCGAATGGGCCGCCAACCGCGCCCGCGGCAATCACGGGCCGACCCTGATCGAATACTTCACCTACCGCGCCGAGGGGCACTCCACCTCCGACGACCCCTCGGGCTACCGCTCGGCGCAGGAGCGTGAGGAATGGCCGCTGGGTGACCCCGTCACGCGGCTCAAGAACCACCTCATCGCGATTGGCGAATGGGACGAGGAGCGCCACGCGGCGATGGACCTCGAATGCGCCGAGCGCGTGAAGACCACCACCAAGGAGGCCGAGAAGAACGGCATCCTCGGCCACGGCCTCCACCACCCGTTCCACACCATGTTCGAGGACGTCTACGAGGAACTGCCCTGGCACCTCGAGGAGCAGGCCGAGCAGGCCATCCGCGAGCGCATCGCCAAGTTCGGCACGGAAAGGCCCTTCGGATGAGCCCCGAACCTTCAAGCGCACCTGCCACCCTCGGCGAGAACGTGATCGATGAGCGACGCCTCAACATGATCGAGGCGATCAACGAAGCGCTCGACATCATGCTCACGCGCGATCCCGACGTGATCATCATGGGCGAGGATGTCGGCTATTTCGGCGGCGTGTTCCGCGCCACCGCCGGGCTTCAGGCCAAGCACGGCAAGACCCGCGTGTTCGATACGCCGATTTCCGAATGCGGGATCATCGGCGTCGCGGTGGGGATGGGGGCCTATGGCCTGCGCCCCGTCCCCGAAATCCAGTTTGCGGACTACATCTACCCCGGCCTCGACCAGCTGATCTCGGAAGCCGCGCGGCTGCGTTACCGTTCGGCGGGCGACTATATCGCGCCGATGACCGTGCGCTCGCCGTTCGGCGGGGGCATCTTCGGCGGCCAGACCCACAGCCAGAGCCCCGAGGCGTTGTTCACCCATGTCGCGGGCCTCAAGACCGTGATCCCGGCGACCCCCCACGACGCCAAGGGGCTGCTTATTTCCGCCATCGAAGACAATGATCCGGTGATCTTCTTCGAGCCCAAGCGCATCTATAACGGCCCTTTCTCGGGCTATTACGACAAGCCGGTCGAGCCGTGGAAGAAGCACCCAGATTCTGTCGTGCCCGAGGGTTATTACAAGATCCCGCTCGGCAAGGCGCGCACCGTGTGCGAGGGCGAGGCGCTGACCGTGCTCGCCTATGGGACGATGGTCCACGTCGCCGAGGCCGTGTGCCGCGAGAAGGGCGTGGATGCGGAAATCCTCGACCTGCGCACGCTGGTGCCGCTCGACATCAAGGCGATCGAGGCCTCGGTGGAGAAGACCGGCCGCTGCCTGATCGTCCACGAGGCGACCCGCACCTCGGGCTTCGGCGCGGAGCTTTCGGCGCTCGTCACCGAACGCTGCTTCTACCATCTCGAAGCCCCGGTCGAACGCGTCACCGGCTTCGACACGCCCTATCCCCACAGCCTCGAATGGGCCTATTTCCCCGGCCCCGTCCGCATCGGCGAGGCAATCGACAAGCTTCTCAAGGACTGACCGACGCATGGCCAAGTTCATTTTCAAGATGCCCGACGTGGGCGAAGGCGTGGCCGAGGCGGAAGTCGTCGAATGGCACGTGAAGGTCGGCGACCGGGTCGAGGAAGACCAGCACATCGTCGACGTGATGACCGACAAGGCGACGATCGACATCGAAAGCCCGGTATCGGGCACGGTGACGACGCTCGCGGGCGAAGTCGGCGATGTGGTCGCGATTGGCGCGATGCTGCTGGTGATCGAGACCGAAGGCGAGGTTTCCGAGGAGGAAGCCGAAGCGGCGGCCGAGCAGATCGAGGATGACATGTCCGATGCGCCGACCACCGAGGAGGTGGCCGAGCGGATCGAGGTCGAAACTCCCGACGCATCCGAGGCGGAAGTCGCGGCGGCCGCCGCACCTGCGCCTGCGCCTGCGCCCGAACACCGGGCCGAGACCAAGGTGCTCGCCAGCCCCGCCGTACGCCAGCGCGCGCGCGATCTGGGGATCGATCTGGCACAGGTGAAGCCCGCCGCCGATGGCCGCGTGCGCCACGCCGATCTCGACGCCTTCCTCGCCTATAACGGCGGCTTCGGTGCGGCCGGCAGGGCCCGCGCGGACGAGACGATCAAGGTCATCGGCCTCAGGAAGCGCATCGCCCAGAACATGGCCGCAGCCAAGCGCCACATCCCGCACTTCACCTATGTCGAGGAGTGCGATGTCACCGATCTGGAAGACCTGCGCGCGCAATTGAACGCCGCACGGGGCGACCGGCCCAAGCTCACCATGCTCCCGTTGCTGATCACCGCGATCTGCAAGGTGATCCCGCAATATCCGATGATCAATGCGCGCTTCGATGACGAGGCGAATGTCGTCACCCGCTACGGCAGCGTGCATCTCGGCATGGCGGCGCAGACCGACAGCGGTCTGATGGTGCCGGTGATTCGCGATGCGCAGGCCAAGAACCTGTGGCAGCTCGCACGCGAGATCGGGCGCCTGGCCGAAGCCGCGCGCAGCGGCAAGGCGACCTCGGAGG
Source organism: Erythrobacter colymbi (assembly GCF_002155685.1). GTDB lineage: Bacteria > Pseudomonadota > Alphaproteobacteria > Sphingomonadales > Sphingomonadaceae > Erythrobacter > Erythrobacter colymbi. The sequence goes on along the minus strand of NZ_MUYK01000002.1, from coordinate 527,922 downwards.
AACTCTCGGGCTCGACCCTCACTGTGACCTCATTGGGGCCGCTAGGGGGTGTTGCGACCACGCCAGTCATCAACCGGCCTGAAGTCGCGATCATCGGCCCCAACCGCATCGTCGAGCGCCCGATGTTCGTCCCCGACGGCATGGGCGGCGAGCGCATCGCCAAGCGCAAGCTGATGAACATCTCGATCTCCTGCGATCACCGCGTGGTCGACGGGCACGATGCGGCGAGCTTCATTCAGGGCGTGAAGAAGCTGATCGAGACGCCGGCGCTATTGCTGGTCGACTGATTGCGGTAATGTCGGGGCCGGGAGGTGCCCGACATGACCCGTGATCCGCGCATCGACGACTACATCGCCAAGGCTGCCGATTTCGCGGAGCCGATCCTCACCCACGTCCGCGCGCTGGTGCATCAGGCGCTGCCGGAAGCGGAGGAGACCATCAAGTGGGGGATGCCGCACTTCATGGTCGGGGGTAAGAACGTCATCGGCCTCGCCGCGTTCAAGGCCCATGCCTCGGTGGTGATCCATCACGAAGGGCGCAGCGGGGAGGGGATGGGGGCGCTTGGCAAGCTCGAGAGCCTTGCCGATCTACCGCCGGATGACGCGCTGATCGCGCGCTTTCAGGCAGGGCACGCGAACCTCGCGAAGCCAAGGCCCAAGGGCGCGCCCAAGCCCGAATTGCCCGTGCCGCCCGCCTTTGCCGCTGCGCTCGATGCAGCCCCGGCGGCGCGCGCGACCTTCGATGGCTTCGCCCCCTCGCACCGCCGCGAATATGTCGCGTGGATCGCTGACGCCAAGCGCGAGGAAACCCGCGACAAGCGTATCGCACAGTCGGTCGCGTGGCTTTCCGCGGGGCGCAAACGCAACTGGAAGTACGAGAATTGCTGAGCGCGTTTCGGGCGTCGCATTTTTGCCGATATGGCCGTTGACAGCCCCAACCGACGGCCCTAATGGCGGCGCTCCACGAGCGGGACGGCATCGCCGGAATGCTCGGAAGGACAAGATGCGCGGGTGTAGCTCAGTCGGTTAGAGCGCCGGCCTGTCACGCCGGAGGTCGCGGGTTCGAGCCCCGTCACTCGCGCCACTTGTTCCTCAAGGACAGCCCGCAAGGGCAAGGCAAGGCGGGCTTCGGTCCGCCTTTTCTTTTGCCCGGGCGCAGGGCCTTATTCGGGCGGGCTCCAGCGCCCGGTCTCCATCCAGATCAGGAAGCGCCGCAAGGGTAGCAGCCAGATCAGGCCGAGGGTCACGTAGACCACCGTCTGCGCACCGCCCGACCAGCCGCCGATGATCGAGGGTGCATAGCGCGCGATCACCACGCCATAGACCATCAGCGCTGCAAACAGCGCGAAGATGCCGAGGGGGATTCGCCAGGTCGGGGTCTCGCGCATCAGGTCAGTCCATAAATCCGGGTGGGGGTGACGACCGCGTCGAGCGGCTTGTCATGGGCTTCGGTGGGCAGGGCGTCGCAGGCTTGCGCGTCCCATGCGAGGCCAACGGCGAGCGCGGGGGGATGTTCCGCGAGCCAGCGGTCATAATGCCCACCGCCTTGCCCGAGCCGTGCGAGCGCCGGGGTGAAGCCGACCAGCGGCACGAACAACACGTCGGGCACCAGCGCCTCGGCGCCGGCTTCGGGCTGGAGCATGCCGAAGGGGCCGACTTCCAGATCGCTCTCCGCATAGGGATCGCTGTGACGCGCGAAGGTCATCGGCGCGCCGCGTTCTGCAAAGCGGGGGAGGGCGAGGGTGTGCCCGGCCTCGTGAAAGAAGCGCGCATAGCCGCCCGCGGGAGCCTCCAACGGGGCGGCGTGATAGAGCCCGATCACCGCCTCGTCCCCGATCCGTGCAAGCAGCGGGGCGGGTGGGCGGTGGAACAGCAGGCCGCGGATCGAATCCGGCAACGCCTCGACATGCGCACGGCGCGCGGCGCGAAGCTGCTTGCGGAGTTGGTCTTTAGTTAGATCGCTCATTGGCTCAAGCGGTAGAAGCCGAAGAGCCTAGCGGCAAGGCCAACCGCCGCTCGCCCCTCCACCGCCTTCGGTGGTCCCCCTCCCCTGAAGGGGAGGATTATCGGCCGCAGGCCGCAAGGCCGAACGGCCGCCCGGAAGGGTGGCCCCGCAGGGGCCGAGCCCCTGGAGGAGATCGCATCGCGGAGGCGATGCGGAAAACAAAAACGCCCTCAAGCAGCGAAGCGGTAGGGCATCAATAAAGTGGCGGAACCACCATGGGTCGTTTGCGCTAGAAATCCTCTGACGCCTTTAACGTCAGGTGGGCGCCGTATACCCGAGACCCCGGGACGAACCCGTGAACCCGGATAGGGACAGCTCCCATTGGATTGCTTATAGCCTCAGGGATATTCAATCGGCTCGTGCCGGGCAGTCCCGCCGCTTGCCAATCTAGGCGCTCGGGACGGCCGCTTCAAGCGCAGCCGCATTCGCCTCGGCCCGCTCGGCAAGGGCTTCGAGGCGGGCGGCGATCTCTTCGGTGTGCGGATCGGGTGCCGCAGCGCCGCCGAACAGGTCGAATTGCGGAGTCGCGGGTGCCGGAGCCGGGGCAGGGCGGGCCGCTGCCTCGCGGGCGGCGGCCAGGTCGGCCTCCAGCGCGGCGATGGCGTTCTGCAGCGCGGCGAGCGCCTCGGGATCGACCGGCTCGGCCGCAGGGGCCGGCTCGGGCTTTTCGGCGAGGCGCTTTCGGGCCTGATCGAGCTCGTCGGCCATGAACAGCGCGGCGAAGAGGAGGTTCTCCGCCTCCAGCGGCGCGCGGGCCGACCCGAGCTGCGCGTATTTCTCCGCGATCATCGCGCCCAGCGCCTTGATGTGCGCTTCCTGCCCGTCGGCACAGGCGACGGTGTAGCTCTTGGGGCCGATGCTGAGAGTGACGGTGCTCATCAATCCTCCAGCTGGGCCAGCAGATCGTCAAGTTCGCGAAGGCTTTCTGCGACTTGTTCGCGCAGCTTCTCATGGACGTTGACGAGTTCGACCACCCGTGCCGAAGCGCTGCCGCCGCGCGCATCGCCCGAAGCAGCCGCCTCGCGCGCCGCATCGATGCGGGCCATGGCGGCCTCGATCCGGGCAAGGGCAGCGGCGATGCGGTCGGCACTCATGGGCCATATCGATACCAACAGAAGGAAGCTTGCGCAAAGCCTTGGGCGGGGCTGTTGATAAGTGTGCGGACCGGCGCGGGCGACGAACTGCGCGCGCAAGGTTGACCTCCCCCGTCCCCTCGGCAATGGCACAGCCGACCTAAACCGGGGCTCGAATCGCACGCGCAAGGCGCGCAGGGCTCCCGCAGGAGAACAGCGTGCCGATGAGCCTCGATGCCGCCCGTCTTCAGCCGATGGCCAATGCCATCCGCGCCCTTTCGATGGACGCGGTCGAGGCCGCCAATTCGGGCCACCCGGGGATGCCGATGGGCATGGCCGATGCGGCGACCGTGCTGTTCACGCAGCATCTGAAGTTCGATCCGGCCGCGCCCGACTGGGCCGACCGTGACCGCTTCGTGCTGAGCGCCGGTCACGGCTCGATGCTGATCTACAGCCTGCTCTATCTGACGGGCTATGCCTCGCCGACGATTGACGACATCCGCAATTTCCGCAAGCTCGGCAGCCCTTGCGCGGGTCACCCCGAGAACTTCCTGATCCCGGGCGTCGAATGCACCACCGGCCCGCTGGGGCAGGGCCTCGCGATGGCGGTGGGCATGGCGATGGCCGAGCGGCACCTCAATGCGGTCTATGGCGACGAGCTGGTCGACCACCGCACCTGGGTGATTGCGGGTGACGGCTGCCTGATGGAAGGCATCAACCACGAGGCGATCGGCCTTGCGGGGCACCTCAAGCTCGGCCGCCTCAACGTGCTGTGGGACGACAACCGCATCACTATCGACGGGGCGACCGACCTGTCGTCCTCGGAGGACATCAAGGCGCGCTATATCGCGACCGGATGGCACGTGACCGAGTGCGACGGGCATGACTTCGCCGATATCGACCGTGCGCTCGCCGAGGCGAAGGCTGATCCGCGCCCCTCGTTGATCGCCTGCCGCACGCTGATCGGCAAGGGCGCGCCCAACAAGCAGGGTACCAGCGGCGTTCACGGCGCGGCGCTCGGCGGGGCGGAAGTGGCCGCCGCGCGCGAGGAGCTGGGCTGGTCGCACGAGCCTTTCGTGGTGCCGTCCGAAATCCTCGCCGACTGGCACAGCGCCGCAGAGCCGGGCCGCGCCGCGCATGGGGCATGGGCCGGGCGGCTCGAAGCTTCGGCCAAGAAGGACGAATTCCTCGCCCAGCTCGCGCCGATCACGCCCCGCGTGCCGGCCGCGATCGAGGCCTATGTGTGCGGGCTTGCCACCAACCCGCAGAAGGTCGCGACCCGCAAGGCGTCCGAAATGGCGCTTGGGCCCCTGACCGCCGCGCTGCCGCAGCTGGTGGGCGGCTCGGCCGACCTTACCGGCTCGAACAATACCAAGACGCCCTCGACCCTGCCGATGAGCGCCGACGAATATTCGGGACGCTACATCTATTACGGCATCCGCGAGTTCGGCATGGCCGCGGCGATGAACGGCATGGCGCTGCATGGCGGGATCGTGCCCTATGGCGGCACCTTCCTGATCTTCTCCGACTATTGCCGCAACGCGATCCGCCTCTCGGCGCTCCAGCAGACCGGCGTGGTCTATGTGCTGACGCATGACTCCATCGGCCTTGGCGAGGACGGGCCGACCCACCAGCCGGTCGAACAGGTGATGAGCCTGCGCCTGATCCCCAACCTCAATGTTTATCGCCCCGCCGACGTGATCGAGACGGCGGAGTGCTGGGCGTTGGCGCTCTCGACCCCCGAGACCCCTTCGGTGCTGGCGCTCACCCGCCAGAACCTGCCGCAGCTGCGCGGGGAAGGGGACGAGGCGTGGACTCAGGACACCAACCGCAGCGCCAGGGGCGGCTATCGCCTGCGCGAGGCGATGGCGGAGCGCAAGGTCGTGCTGGTCGCCACCGGCTCGGAAGTCGCGCTTGCGATGGAATGCGCCGAGGCTCTGGAAGCGCAGGGGATCGGCGCCGACGTCGTCTCGATGCCCTGCACCGAGCTGTTCGACGCCCAGTCTGAAGCCTACAAGGCCGACATCCTCCCCGCCGATGCTCTGATCGTTTCGATCGAGGCAGGCTCGACCCTCGGGTGGGAACGCTACACCGGCCGCAGCGGCCTCAATATCGGGCTCGACACCTTCGGCGCTTCGGCCCCGGCGGAAGACCTGTTTGCCCATTTCGGTTTCACCGCGGACAAGATCGTTCCGCAAATCCTGAGCAAGCTCAAGAACTAAGCAGGAGTACCTCTCATGGCTACCAAAGTCGCCATCAACGGCTTCGGCCGCATCGGCCGTCTCGTCGCCCGCGCCATTCTCGAGCGCACCGACCACGATCTCGAACTGGTCGCGATCAACGACCTCGCCGATGCCAAGGCCAATGCGCTGCTGTTCGCCTTCGATTCGGTCCACGGCCGCTTCAACGGCGAAGTGACCGCCGATGGCGACGCGATCCTCGTCAACGGCAAGCGCATCGCCGTGACCAAGGAGCGTGACCCCGCCAACCTTCCGCATGCCGCGATGGGCATCGACATCGTGCTCGAGTGCACTGGCTTCTTCCAGTCGGACGAGGCGAGCCGCCCGCACCTCGCCGCGGGCGCCAAGCGCGTCGTCATCTCGGCGCCCGCGACCGGCGTGTCCAAGACCATCGTCTACGGCGTCAACCACGAGACGCTGACCGCCGAGGACGTGATCATCTCCAACGCAAGCTGCACCACCAACTGCCTCGCGCCGGTGGCCAAGGTGCTCAATGACGCGATCGGGATCGAGCGCGGCTTCATGACCACGATCCACTCCTACACCAACGACCAGCGCATGCTCGACCAGATCCACTCGGACCTGCGCCGCGCCCGTGCGGGTGCGCAGAACATGATCCCGACCACCACCGGCGCCGCGCGCGCGGTGGGCCTGGTGCTGCCCGAACTGAAGGGCAAGCTCGACGGTTCGTCGGTGCGCGTGCCGACCCCGAACGTCTCGATGGTCGACCTCGTCTTCGTGCCCTCGCGCGACACCACCGCCGAGGAGATCAACGCTGCATTGAAGGCCGCTGCCGAGGGCCCGATGAAGGGCGTGCTCGACTACACCGACCAGCCGCTCGTCAGCTCGGACTTCAACCACTACCCCGCGTCCTCGACGGTCGACAGCCTCGAGACCTCGGTCATGGAAGGCAAGCTCGCCCGCGTCGTCAGCTGGTATGACAACGAATGGGGCTTCTCCAACCGCATGATCGACACCGCCGGCGTGGTGGCGAAGTTCTTGTAAACCCATCACCCCTCCCGCTTGCGGGAGGGGCCGGGGGTGGGCGCGTGCATCATCTCCCACCCCGCTGCGACTAGCCAGCAAGCTGGCAAGTCTCGCTCCCCTCCCGCAAGCGGGAGGGGGTCAGGAGATGAAAATGCCCAAGTTCAAGACCCTCGATGATCTCCCCGCCGATCTCGCCGGCGAGGTCGCGCTGGTGCGTGTCGACCTCAATCTGCCGATGAAGGACGGCTCGGCCACCGACGTCACCCGGGTCGAGGCGGTGAAGCCCACCATCCTCGAACTGTCGGAGCGCGGCGCGAAGGTGCTGCTGCTCGCCCACTTCGGCCGCCCTGGCGGTGCGCGCTCCTCCACGCTTTCGACCAGCATGGTGATCGGCGATGTCGAGCGGGTGATCGGCAAGGAGATCATGTTCATCCCCGAGATCGCGGGCCCCGTGGTCGACCAGGCGGTGACGTCGATCCTGCGCGCGGGCGACATTGCCCTGCTCGACAACACCCGCTTCTGGCCGGGCGAGGAAAAGAACGATCCCGAACTGGCCAAGGCGATTGCCGCCCACGGCACGCTCTACGTCAACGACGCCTTCAGCGCCGCGCACCGTGCCCACGCGACCACCGAGGGGCTGGCGCACCTGCTGCCGGCCTATGCGGGCCGCTCGATGGAGGCAGAGCTCAAGGCACTGGACGCAGCCCTCGGCACGCCCGAACAGCCGGTGGCGGCGGTCGTCGGCGGGGCCAAGGTCTCGACCAAGCTTGCCGTGCTCGAAAACCTCGTCGGCAAGGTCCAGCACCTGATCATCGGCGGCGGCATGGCCAACACCTTCCTCGCCGCGCGCGGGGTGAATGTCGGCAAGAGCCTGTGCGAGCATGACCTTGCCCCGACGGTCGCAAAGATCATGGACGAGGCGGACGCCCAGGGCTGCACCGTGCACCTGCCCTATGACGTTGTCGTCGCGAAGGAATTCGCCGCCAACCCCGCCTCCCTGCGGGTCTGCAATGTCCACGAGGTTGCCGAGGACGAGATGATCCTCGATGTCGGCCCCACCGCGGTCGAAGCGCTGGCCGATGTCCTCAAGACCTGCCGCACGCTGGTGTGGAACGGGCCGATGGGCGCCTTCGAGACCGAGCCCTTCGATGCCGCCACCGTCGCGCTCGCGCGCACGGCGGCCGCGCTGACGCTGGAAGGCTCGCTTACCAGCGTGGCCGGGGGCGGGGACACCGTCGCGGCGCTCGCCCATGCGGGGGCCTCGGAGGATTTCACCTATATTTCAACCGCTGGGGGCGCATTCCTCGAATGGATGGAAGGCCGCATCCTGCCCGGCGTCGCCGCGCTCGAGGGCTGATCCGTGGCCGTGGGCGAAGCCGAGATCGAAGCGCTGGTGCTCGGGCAGATGCGCGCCTGGGTCGCGGGCGATCCCAAGGCGATGAAGAAGCTGCTGGCGCGCGATTTCATGATGCTGGTTGGCAGCACGCCGCCGCAACTGCTTGATCGGCCGAGTTTCCTCGAGGCGATGGGACGCGGCTTTGCCTGCACCCGTTTCGCCTTCCGCGAGGTGGTGGTGCGCCGCCACGGCAAGAGCGCGTGGTTCGTTGCCGGCGCGGAACTCGAACTCGCATTCGGGACCAGGGTCTGGACGGGCGGGTTTCTCGTCACCGACCTGTGGCGCAAGGGCGCGATCGGCGGGTTCAAGCTGGCCGAGCGCAGCATCGCCCGGCTCGATCCGGACGACAGCATCGCGGTCGCCGTCAGCAAGCTCCAGCTGTGGAAGTGAACATGAGCGACGCCAACGAACAGAGCTTCGGCCAGCTGACCACCATGCAGGAGGGCGAATTCGCCGGGTGGCAATATTGGCTGGGCGATCCTTACGAGACCCGCTCCGGTCCGTTCTTCCACCGGCGCGAGGCGGACGGCTCCTACGTCAGCGCCTTCCGTGCCGAGGCCCGCCACATGAACGGCGGCGGCTTCATGCATGGCGGCTGCATGCTGACCTTCGCCGATTTCGCGCTCTTCGCCATCGCTACCGACGAGCTGAAGGGCGACCATGCGGTGACATTGAACCTCTCGGGCGATTTCCTCGGCTCGATCAACGAAGGCGCGCTGGTCGAGGCGCGCGGCGAGGTGACGCGCGGAGGCGGGAAGACGATCTTCGTGCGCGGTTTGGTGACGGGCGACGGCAAGCCCGCGCTCAGTTTCACCGGCATTATCCGCAGGCTCGCGCGGCGCTGAGTTCTTCGCGGTTGCAGCATCCCGCGGTGCTCGCTAAGTGCGCTTCAAACGGTCTGTGCATAGGTATGCATAGACGGCAGACGGGCCGCACACCCAACCCATTTGACGCCGGAGAAAGCCAGCCATGAACACCCTCGACATGACGACCCGCATCGCCACTGGACAGGGGTTCATCGCCGCGCTCGACCAGTCGGGCGGCTCGACCCCCAAGGCGCTGCGGGGCTACGGGGTGGAGGATTCGGAGTGGTCGGGTGACGAGGAAATGTTCGCCCAGATTCACGCCATGCGCGCCCGCGTCATCACCGCGCCGTGCTTTTCCAGCGGCAAGGTGATCGGCGCGATCCTGTTCGAGAAGACGATGGACGGGATGGTCGACGGCAAGACCACCGGCGATGCCCTCAAGGCGCGCGGGATCGTGCCCTTCATCAAGGTCGACGAGGGCCTCGCCGATGAAGCCGACGGCGTGCAGCTGATGAAGCCGATGGTGAAGCTCGCCGCGCTGCTCGAAAAGTCGGTGGCGGCCGGCATGTTCGGCACCAAGATGCGCTCGGTGATCAAGTCCGCGAACCCCGCCGGGATCGCCGCAGTGGTCGCCCAGCAGTTCGAAGTCGGCGCGCAGATCATCGCGGCAGGCCTGATGCCGATCATCGAGCCCGAATACGACATCACCGCCGAAGACCGCGCCGAGGGCGAGGCCATCCTGCTCGCGGAAATCACGAAGCACCTCGACGCGCTGCCCGAGGGCCAGCAGGTGATGCTCAAGCTCTCGATTCCGGCAACCGCCGGCCTCTACACCCCGCTCGTCAATCACCCCAAGGTGCTGCGCGTCGTCGCGCTGTCGGGCGGGTTCTCGACCGAAGAGGCCTGCGCGCGGCTCGCCAACAACCCCGGCATGATCGCGAGCTTCAGCCGCGGGCTGCTCCAGGACCTGCGCAAGCAGCAGTCGGACGAGGAATTCAACACTGTGCTCGGCAAGGCAATCGACCAGATCGCCAGCGCGAGCGTCTAACGCATCCCGCCGGTCACTTCATTTCATACGTGAAGCGGTAGGCCTCCTTCGGGGTCTCCTGACCTTCGCCCGCCATCTTCCCCGGCTCGCCTGAGACCAGCGCGAGGACGAGGCCGTGGGTGCTCCACGGCTCGCCCAGCGTCAGGTCGGCGGTGTCGCGCCAGCCGGGGCCGTCGATGCGGGTCTTCACCACCAGCCGCCCGGCCCAGATGCAGCGCGCGTTGATCGGGCAGCGGCTGTCCTCGACCACCTCCATCGGGGTCGCGACCACGCTGCCGACCTGCACCGCCTGTCCGAGCGCCACGGCGCTCCCCTGCGGCACGGCGACGCTTTCGGGGCGTGGCGCATCGGGGATCACCGCGCAGGCGGACAGGCCAGCAAGGAGCAGGGCGGGGGCGGCAAAACGAAGGGGGGTGCGGAGCATCTGTGTCATGCCCCGCTTAAGGGCCCGCGTGGCTGACGGTCGCCTGAACAGGTGACATTCGCGCGACAAATCACTAGCGCAGCGCGCCATGACCCAGACCCAGCTCTATCTCATCAGCCCGCTCGATGTCGGCGGCGAGTTTCCTGCAAAGCTCGAGCGCGCGCTCGCCGCAGGGGCGCGGCGGCACGGCGATCTTGTCACCGCCTTCCAGTTCCGCGTGAAGGATATCGACCAGCACGAGGCCGCCCGCCTCGCCGCGCCGCTTCAGGCGATCTGCGCCGCGCATGACGTGGCCTTCATCGTCAACGATTCGGTCGCGCTGGCGAAGCGCCTCAAGGCCGACGGGGTGCATCTCGGGCAGGATGACGGCTCGCCCAAGGACGCCCGCGCTCAGCTCGGCCGCGAGGCGCAGATCGGCGTCACCTGCCACGCCAGCCGCCACATGGCGATGGAAGCGGGCGAGGCGGGGGCGGACTATGTCGCTTTCGGAGCCTTCTTCCCCTCGTCCACCAAGGACAAGGGCGACGCCGAGCGCCCGACGCCCGAGCTGCTGAGCTGGTGGACGCAGCTGTTCGAAATCCCCTGCGTCGCCATCGGCGGGATCACGCCGGAGAACTGCAAGCCGCTGGTCGAGGCGGGCGCGGACTTCCTCGCCGTCAGCCACGCCGTGTGGGGCGGGGACGAGGTCGCCGCGATCGAGGCTTTTGCGAAGGTCATGCGGGGGTGAAGCGCCGCCTCGCCTTGGCGATGGTGGCGATTGTCCTGTGGCTCTGCGCGGTGGCCGTTTGGATCGCCATCGGCCCCGCCCTCACCGGCACGGAGCGCGGGGAGACCGCCATCGTGCTCGGCGCGGCGGTGATCGGCGATGCGCCCTCGCCGGTGTTCGCCGCGCGGCTCGACCATGCCGCAGCGCTTTACCGGGAGGGCAGGGCGGCACGCGTTCTGGTGACCGGCGGTCGCTCGCCCGAAGACATCCTGTCCGAGGCCGCGGCGGGCGCGGCCTATCTGCAAGCGCACGGCGTGCCCGATGCGGCGATCCTCAGGGAAGAGCGCTCGCGCACCACCCGCGAAAACCTTGCCAACGCCCGGGCCGTGCTAGGCGAAGAAGCGCGTGCAACGGTGCTGATCGTGTCCGACCCGCTCCACATGCGTCGTGCCATGGCGATGGCGGCGAGCGAGGGGTTTGCCGCACAAGCGTCGCCCACACCCACCACACGCTACCGCAGCCTCGGCACGCAGCTACCTTTTCTCGCGCGCGAAGTTTGGTTCATGCATGTCCACTGGCTTGCGGGGCGGTGAGGGCGGCGATGCCAAGGACACCATTACCTCGGACGTGATCTGGGGCTCTGCAAGTTTCGTGCGCGGCTGAAGAAGCGGGGTCCCGGCTCAGGCGCGGGACGGCGGTCGCTTGCGACCAAGCCAAGCTCAGTTCCCGTTGCTCACCCGCGTGCAGATCAGCTTGCTCGGGCTCCCGTCGGGATTGAGCTTCTGCATCGTGTTCTCGCCGAGCACGCGGAAGCGCTGGTCCTTCTTGGGGCCGCGGGTAAAGAGCACTTCGGTGCCGCGCATCAGGTAGATGCCGTTACCCGCCGGGCTCTCGTAGCTCGATGCCGTGCCGGTGCGGAAGGCTTCGGCGGGCACTTCGATGAAGGCCTCGCCGCCCGCATCGCCGGGGAGCGCGCATTGCCAGTCGCCGTGACGCAGGATGCCCAGCACGCCGCCTGTCGCCGGGCCGGTGCCCGCTTGCGGGCGCGAGGCTTCGCGGTTGGTGGGGGCGGTCTGGCCCTGTCCCCTGGCGGGCAGCAGGGCCGCGGCCGCCGCAGCGCTGACGACCAGCAGGAAGATGTAACGCGTCTTCATGAGCCCGCCTCTATCACCGCCTGAACACGCGCGCCATGTCCTTAACCATGACACGAGGCGAGAGGGCGGCGCACCGCTTGCCGAGCCGCCGCTGCTCGGCTATGGGCGCGCATCCTTTCGCAGGCGCGGCGCCTTTCCGGCTGCCCGCTGGCACGCTCTTTCCACCTCCGAAAAAGGCCTGAAGCCCATGAAGATCAGCGGCGTCGATATCCGCCCCGGCAACATTCTCGAATACGAAGGCGGCATCTGGAAGGTCGCCAAGATCCAGCACACCCAGCCGGGCAAGGGCGGGGCCTATATGCAGGTCGAAATGAAGAACCTGCAGGACGGCCGCAAGACCAACGTGCGCTTCCGCAGCGCCGACACGGTCGAGCGCGTGCGCCTCGACACCAAGGACTTCCAGTTCCTCTATGCCGAGGGCGACGATCTCGTCTTCATGGACAACGACACCTACGACCAGATCACCCTGCCGGGCGACCTCTTGGGCGATGCGCGTCCGTTCCTTCAGGACGGGATGCAGGTCGCGCTCGAACTGTGGGACGAAAAGCCGATCTCGGTTGAACTGCCCGCGCAGGTCGAAGCCACCATCGTCGAGGCCGACGCGGTGGTGAAGGGGCAGACCGCCTCGTCGAGCTACAAGCCCGCGATCCTCGACAACGGCGTGCGCATCATGGTCCCGCCGCACATCGGCAGCGGCACGCGCATCATCGTCGATGTCTACGAGCAGGCCTATATCGGCAAGGCCGGCTGAGGACTGACAGATCATGGCAGCTATTTCCGGCCTCATCCGCGTCATGGAACGCGCCGCGCGCAAGGCGGGCGGGCGTCTGCGGCGCGATTTCGGCGAAGTCGAGCACCTTCAGGTCTCCCGCAAGGGCCCGGCCGATTTCGTCAGCAAGGCCGACATGCGGTCCGAGCGCACGCTCTATGACGAACTGCTCGCGGCCCGTCCGGGCTGGGGCTTCGTGATGGAAGAGGCGGGCGTGATCGAGGGTGACCCCGGCATGCCGCGCTGGATCGTCGATCCGCTCGACGGCACCAGCAACTTCCTGCACGGCATCCCGCACTTCGCGATTTCCATCGCTGCGCAAGAGCCTCGCCCCGACGGCAAGGGCTGGGGCGACGTCGTCGCGGGCGTCGTCTATCAGCCGATCACCGACCAGACCTTCTGGGCGGAGAAGAGCCGCGGGGCATGGCTCCACGATGCGCGCCTGCGCGTGTCGGCCCGCTCGCGCCTGTCGGATGCGCTGGTGGCGACCGGCGTTCCGTTCTTCGGCCACGGCGATTTCTCGGAATGGACGCGGATCTTCGGTGCCATCGGCCCCGAGGTGGCGGGCATCCGTCGCTTTGGCGCAGCGAGCCTCGATCTCGCCTATGTCGCGCAGGGGCGCTTCGACGGGTTCTGGGAGAGCGGCCTTTCGGACTGGGACACGGCCGCAGGCTGCCTCCTGGTGCGCGAGGCGGGCGGGTTCGTCAGCGATTTCCGCGGGCGCAGCGAGCAGATCCACTCGGCGCAGGTGCTGGCGGCGAACGACGCGCTGCATTCAAAGCTGCACAAGCTGCTGGCGGGCGCGCTGCGGTAAGGAGGCGCGTCACCCTTGCCGCGCGCTGGGGTGACGTAAAGGCTGGCCGCTGTCGCACGGTCTTCGCCCCGCTCTCGCGCGCACTAGACCCCCGCTCGACCCCCTCCAGACCCCCACTAGACCCCTACCAGACCCCCTTCAAAACGGGGTTTCACGTGAAACATCGCCGGATGGCTTGAAGCGGGCGGGAACCCGGTCTAACAGCCGCGGTCTGCGCAGGCTGCCCCTGTGGTGGAATTGGTAGACGCGACCGACTCAAAATCGGTTATCGAAAGATGTGCCAGTTCGAGTCTGGCCAGGGGCACCACCAATCCATGTTAGGCTGATAGCGGTTGTGCCGCGTGACGGAGGCTCTAGCGTCGGCGGGCGCCTATGCTGGAAGCCCCCTCCCTACATGCGATAGCGGCGATGGCGGTGACGATCGCGATGTTCGTCGCCTTCGCCCGCGGACAATACCGCGAGGAGATCGTCAGCCTCGTCACCATCGCGGTGATCGGCGTAGGATTGTACTTCGCTCCGCTCCCTGGAACGCGCCCGACCGACGGGCTGGCGCTGGCCTTCGCCGGGTTCGGCCATTCCGCTCTGATCACGATCTGCGCGCTGATGATCATGGGCCGCGGACTGGTGGTGACCGGCGCGCTCGATCCCTTTGCGGCGGTCCTCGAAAAAGTGTTCAGGATCAATGGACAAGCGGGACTTTTGGTGGCGCTGCTGCTGGCGTTTTTCCTGTCGATGTTCGTCAACGACACCCCCGTGATGGTGCTGCTGATCCCGATCGTGGTGGCGATTGCAGCCAAGGGCCTGATGCCGTCCTCGAAGGTGCTGATGCCGCTCAACACCGCGGTGCTGCTGGGCGGCATGTCGACCACGATCGGCACCTCGACCAACATCCTCGTGGTCAGCATTGCCGACGATCTGGGGATGGCCCCCATCGGCGTGTTCCAGTTCACCCCGCTGGTGATCGTCGCCGGAGCGGTCGCGCTGCCCTATCTGTGGCTGGTGATGCCGCGGATGCTGCGCGACAACAGCGCGGCCCCGCAGACGGGCGCGCGGATCTTCCACACCCGCCTGCGCGGCGGCGATGCGGTGGGTGCAAGTGACCGAATTCCCGAGGGAATCACGTTCCACACCCCTGTCGGCGCAGGGCATGAGCACCTCCACATTTCCGGCACCCACGCCGCCATCGAGGAGGCCGCCCGCGCGCTCAGGGGCGAGCTTGCCCCGGTATGGATCGTCGAGCGCATCCGGCGGCAATCGAAGGAGAGCGGAGCGGATATCGTCGCGGTCGAGATGACGGTGACGGCGGATTCGCGGCTCGTCGGGCGCACGCTCGCCAGCTCGGGGATTGCCGATCTCTACGGCGTCGCGGTGATCGGCATCCACCGCCCGGGCCTGCCGGTCGAAGCGGGGGAGGGCAATCCGGTGATCCGCGAGGGCGACGTGCTGCTGGCCATCGGGATCGACGAGGATCTGGGCAGTTTCGCCCGCAGCGACGGCCTGCTGCGGCTCGAAGGCGCGCGCGAATTGCCGCGGCGTTCCAAGGCCTTGCTGGCGGGTGCGATCATGCTCGGCGCGATTGCCACGGCCTCGATCGGCCTGCCGTGGTTCTCGGGCGGAGCCTATGCGCCGATCAAGCTGCCCATCGCGATCTCGGCGCTGGCGGGCGCGATCCTGATGTTCGTCACCGGCTGCGTCCAGTTTGACCGCGTCGGCCGCGCGCTGTCGGCCAAGGTGATCGTGCTGATCGCGGCGAGCCTCGCCATCGGCCGCGTGATCGACGCGAGCGGGGCTGCGGCATGGCTGGGCGAGGCGCTGTCGCTGGGGCTGGGCTATCTGCCACCGGCGCTGGTGTTGGCGGCGATCATGCTGTTCGTGACGATCCTCACCAACTTCGCCTCGAACGCTACGGCGGCGACCATCGGCACGCCGATCGCGTTCAACATCGCGAGCCAACTCGGCCTGCCGCCCGAGCCGCTGGTGCTGGCCGTGCTGTTCGGCTGCAACCTGTGCTACGCGACCCCCATCGCCTACCAGACCAATCTCCTGATCATGTCCGAGGGCGGCTACGACTTCCGCGATTACGTCCGCGCAGGCGCGCCGCTGGCGGCGCTAATGGTGATGGTGCTCTCGGTCCTGCTTGTCCTATGGTACGGGCTGTGACCGGATCGGAGAGGACAAAGGGCATGACGCGGGTGATCACATGGGCGGGCGCGAGCCTGCTGGCGCTGGGGGCAGCCCCAGCGCAGGCCGACGAACTGCGCGATGCGGTGGCAGCGCAGATGCCCGATCTGACCGCGCTCTACCGCGATCTCCATGCCAATCCCGAACTCAGCTTTCAGGAGGTCGAGACGTCGAAGAAGCTCGCCGCCCGCGCCCGTGCGATGGGCTTCGAGGTGACTGAGGGCGTCGGCAAGACTGGCGTGGTCGCGGTGCTGCGCAATGGCGAGGGGCCGGTGGTGATGCTGCGCGCCGACATGGACGGGCTGCCGGTGGTCGAACAGACCGGGCTCCCCTTCGCCTCGAAGAAGCGCGCGGTGGCGCAGAACGGGACCGAGACCGGGGTGATGCACGCCTGCGGGCACGATACGCACATGGCCGCATGGATCGGCACGGCCAAGCTGCTGAGCGAGCGCCGCGATCAGTGGTCGGGTACGCTTGTGATGGTGCTCCAGCCCGCCGAGGAGATCGGGCAGGGGGCCAAGGCGATGCTCGATGACGGGCTGTTCATCCGCTTTCCCAAGCCCCGCTATGTCCTCGCCTTCCACGACGCGGCGGTGCTTCCAGCGGGCGAGATCGGCTACACCCGTGGCTTCGCGCTGGCGAATGTCGATAGCGTCGATCTGGTCGTGCCCGGCATCGGCGGGCATGGTGCCGCACCGCAAAGCACCCGGGACCCGGTGGTGATCGCGGCCGCGATCGTCATGCGCCTGCAGACGCTGGTGAGCCGCGAGCAGAATCCGTCCGATCCGGCGGTGGTGACGGTGGGCAGCTTCCAGGCCGGTTCCAAACACAACATCATCCCCGACGAGGCGCGGCTCCAGATCACGGTTCGCAGCGCCAGCGACGGGACGCGCAAGCGCTTGCTCGACGGTATCGCCCGCGTCGCGCGCGGCGAGGCGATTGCCGGGGGAATGCCCGACGACAAGCTGCCGCGCATGACGGTGCAGGAGCCCTATACGCCCGCGACCTACAACACACCCGCTCTCACCGACCGGGTGGTCGCAGCCTTCGGCGCCCGTTTCGGCGAGCGGGTGCAGGCCCTGCCGAGCGCAATGGTGGGCGAGGATTTCAGCCAGTATTACCGCGCCGACAAGACCAATGTCGAAAGCCTGATCTTCTGGGTCGGTGGTGTCCCCAGGGAACAATGGGACAAGGCGCAAAGGGGCGAGATCACGCTGCCTTCGCTCCACTCGTCGTTCTGGGCCCCCGATGCCCCGGCGGTGATCGCCACGGCGACCGAGGCTATGACCGCGGCGACGCTCGATCTGATGGCCAAGAAGTAGGTTCTGCGCGCCTCTTGTGAGAACCCCAAAAAAGGCGGCCGCCGGAGCGGGCCCTTGCGGGACGCTCCGACGGCCGTTTCTCCTCCCCAGGAGAACTGTTGTGCCGGGTTACTCGCCCGACGGAACGTAGGTGCCGAGGCGGTGGTGCAGCGCGTTGATCTTGGCGAGCTCCTCGCGGTCCTCGGTGTTGCGCGCGTGGCTTTCCAGCGCGCGGCGCAGCAGCTTCATGTCGGCGGTCGAGAGCAGCGCGCGGGCGCGGGCGGGCTCGGTCTTCGGGGTATCGGTATCGGTCATGTCACTCTCCGCTGGGTGATCTCACCCGGAGGCTCTTAGGCGGCTTTCGGGCATCCCGGAAGGCCGGATTATCCGATCCTCCCGGGATTCTCTCCCACCCTTGCGAGGCTTATGCGGCCTCGAACTGGTTCATGGTGTTGTGGACACCGCCGGCCTTGAGCGCGGCCTCACCGGCGAAGTACTCCTTGTGATCGTCACCGATGTCGGAGCCCGACATGTTCTGGTGCTTCACGCAGGCGATACCCTGACGGATTTCCTCGCGCTGCACGTTCTTGACGTAGCCGAGCATGCCGGCCTCGCCGAAGTATTCGCGGGCAAGGTTGTCGGTCGAGAGCGCGGCCGTGTGATAGGTCGGCAGCGTGATGAGGTGGTGGAAGATGCCGGCCCGCGCAGCGGCGTCGCGCTGGAAGGTGCGGATCTTCTCGTCGGCTTCGTCCGACAGCTCGGTGCCGTCGTAGTCGACGCTCATCAGCTTGGCGCGGTCATAGGCCGACACGTCCTTGCCCGCCGCTTCCCAGGCATCGAACACCTGCTGGCGGAAGTTCAGCGTCCAGTTGAAGCTGGGCGAGTTGTTGTAGACCAGCTTGGCGTTCGGCACGACTTCGCGGATGCGGTCGACCATGCCGGCGATCTGCTCGACATGGGGCTTCTCGGTCTCGATCCAGAGAAGGTCGGCGCCGTTCTGGAGCGAGGTGATGCAGTCGAGCACCACGCGGTCCTCGCCCGTGCCGGGGCGGAACTGGTAGAGGTTCGAGGGCAGGCGCTTGGGGGCGAGCAGCTTGCCGTCGCGGCTGATGAAGACCTGGCCGTTGGTGATGTTGGCCGGATCGACCTCATCGGCATCGAGGAAGCTGTTGTACTGGTCGCCGAGGTCGCCCGGCTCCTTCGAGAAGGCGATCTGCTTGGTGAGACCGGCGCCAAGCGAGTCGGTGCGGGCGACGATGATCCCGTCTTCCACGCCCATCTCGAGAAAGGCATGGCGGCAGGCGCGGATCTTCTGGAGGAAGTCCTCGTGCGGCACGGTGACCTTGCCGTCCTGGTGGCCGCACTGCTTCTCGTCCGAAACCTGGTTCTCGATCTGGAGGGCGCAGGCGCCCGCCTCGATCATCTTCTTGGCGAGGAGGTAGGTGGCTTCCGCATTGCCGAAGCCTGCGTCGATGTCGGCGATGATCGGCACGACGTGGGTTTCGTAGTTGTCGATCGCGTTCTCGAGGCGCTTGGCTTCGACCGCGTCACCGGCCTTGCGGGCGGCATCGAGGGCGCGGAACATCATGCCGAGCTCGCGGGCGTCGGCCTGCTTGAGGAAGGTGTAGAGTTCCTCAATCAGCGCGGGCACCGAGGTCTTTTCGTGCATCGACTGGTCGGGCAGGGGGCCGAACTCGCTGCGCAGCGCGGCGACCATCCAGCCCGAGAGGTAGAGGTAACGCTGCTTGGTGGTGCCGAAGTGCTTCTTGATCGCGATCAGCTTCTGCTGCGCGATGAAGCCGTGCCAGCAGCCGAGCGACTGGGTGTACTTGGCGGGGTCCGCGTCATAGGCGGCCATGTCGGCGCGCATGATCTTGGCGGTGTACTTGGCGATGTCGAGGCCGGTGGCGAAGCGGTTCTGGATCGCCATGCGCGCGGCGCTTTCGGGATCGATCGCGGCCCAGCTCGGCCCGTTCGCGGTGACGATGTCGCGCATCCGGGCGATGGTGTTCTGGTAGGTCATAGCGTTCTCCTGTCCAATCCTGGGGAGTGGAGCGAGGCCGTGGGACTCGCGCCGCTGGATGGACACGCTCTGCCGTGGTGCGGCGCAGCATGACAGGGAAACTTACAGAAAATCGTGTCGCTATGCGGACAATTGCCCGTGATCTTGTGTCAATCAGTAAAGAAGTTTACAAAGCGCCATGGCCGACACCAACCTCCTTGCAGGGCCCGCCCTGCGCCGCCTGCGCAAGCGCGAGGGCCTGACTCAGGCGAACATGGCGAGCCTGCTCGGCATCTCGCCCTCCTATCTCAACCTGATCGAGCGCAACCAGCGCCCGCTTTCCGCCCGCGTGCTGGTGCAGGTGATCGAGCGCTTCGACTTCGATCCGCGATCCCTGCGCGAGGATGACGCGATCGGCGGGCTCGATGGCCTCGTGCGCCGCATGGCCGACAAGCGCTTCGCCGATCTCGGGATCGACCGCGAGGAGGTGCAGGAATTCCTCGCCGCCGCCCCGCAGGTCGCCGCAGCCTTCGCGCGGCTCTATGACACAAGGGGAGGGGGCGAGCGGATCGTGGTTGAGGATGCCGCCGCCTCCGCCCGCCGCGCGGTCGAGCGCTGGCAGAACCACTTCGCCGATCTCGACCATGCCGCTGAAGACCTCGCCGACGAGCTGCGCCTGAGCCGCGGAGAGATCAGCGCCGCCCTGTCCGAGCGGCTGCGCGAGAAGCACCAGCTGCAGGTCCGCATCCTTCCCGCGGAGGTCATGCCGGGACAGGTCCACCGGCTCGACCTGCACGCCCGCCAGCTCCAGCTCTCCGAGATGCTTCCGGGCGCTGCCCGCCGCTTCCAGATCGCCCGGCAGGTCGGGCAGCTCGAAATGCGCGAGGGCATCGAGACGCTGGTGGCGGGCGCCAACCTCGCCAGTATCGAGGCGCGCGATGCCCTGCGCGAGCATATCGCCGATAACCTCGCGGGGGCACTTTTGCTGCCCTATCGCCGCTTCCTACGCGCCTGCGAGGCGACGGGATACGATCTTGCGGTGCTGCAACGCCGCTTTGCCGTCAGTTTCGACCAAGTCGCCCAGCGGCTCACCACGCTTGGTCGCGTCGGCGAGCGGGGGCTGCCCTTCTTCATGGCCGTGATCGACCGGGCGGGGCGGATGACCCACTTCACCGCCGGCGGCAGCGGCGCGCTCTACCCGCTGGAGGGCGCGCGCTGGCCCGCTTGGGTGCCCTATGCAGCCTTCGAGCGTCCGGGGACTCTCCTCACCCAAGCGGTGACCTTCGGCGAGGGCGAGGCTGCGGCGCGCCACTGGTTCACCATCACCCGCACGGTCGATGGCGACGGCGTGATGTGCTCGGGCCGCCGCGCGGTGGTCCTCGGGATCGAGGCGCGCTTTGCCGGCGACATCGCCCATGCCCGCGGCGTCTCGCTCGACCGCGCCGATGCGGTGCCGCTCGGCGTGCCATGCGGGCGCTGCGGCAAGGCCGAGTGCCTGACCCCTGCGCCCGCCCGTCTGGCCAGCACCTTGCCCCGTCCGCGAGGCTGATGATCAGCGCGGCATTAACCCTCGCAACCCGCAGGAAAGCGCGGGTGCGCGAGCGGGTGTAAAATTTACCGACACTTAAGGTCTCGGGCCTAGAAGCGCGCAGGCATGCACCAGAGGCCCGCCGCAAAATGATCCGCCTGTTCAAGCACTATATCCCGCACGCCGTGCTGCTGCTCGGCCTGCTCGATCTCGGCTTGCTGGTGCTGGCGAGCGAGCTTGCCTGGCAGTGGCGCGCGCACCAGATCGGGCTCGATCTCGGTACGCTCAGCGGGCGCGGATGGGCGCTGTTCGGCACCTCGATGGTGATCTGGCTGGCGATGATCGCGGTTGGGGTCTATGGCCCCTACGCGCTGCGCTCCCTGCGCTTTGCGGGCGCGCGGGTGCTGGTGGCGATCAGTCTCGGCATCATTGCCCTGGCGGTGGTCGACTTCGTCATTCCGAGCGACCTGTTCTGGCGCTCGACGCTGCTCTACACGATGGGTCTTGCGATCCTGGTGCTGATCGCCGACCGGCTGCTGCTCAATTCCTTCCTCGGCTCGTCGGCCTTCCGCCGCCGCGTAATGGTGCTCGGCGCGGGCGACCGGGCGCAGCGCCTACGCGAACTTGGCGAGAAGCCCGAGACCGGCTTTGCCATCGTCTCCTACATCGCCATGAGCGACGACAACCGCGTGGTCGAAGAAGCAATCCCGCGCTCGGCAATCCACGATCTTGGCCGCTTTGTCGAGAATCTCGGCGTGTCGGAAGTGGTACTGGCGCTGCAAGAGCGCCGCAACGCGCTGCCGCTCAAGGACCTGCTGCGCATTAAGACCAAGGGCGTCCACGTCAACGACTTCTCGAGCTTCATCGAGCGCGAGACGGGGCGCGTCGATCTCGACACGATCAACCCCAGCTGGCTGATCTTCTCCGACGGCTTTTCGAGCAGCCGGATGTTCTCCAGCGCTTCCAAGCGTGTGTTCGATATCGCCGCCAGCCTGATCCTGCTTGCGCTGACCTTCCCGATCATCATCCTCTTCGCCGCGCTGGTGAAGCTCGACAGCAAGGGGCCGGCTTTCTTCCGCCAGCAGCGCGTGGGGCTCTATGGCGAGCCCTTCACGCTCATCAAGCTGCGCTCGATGCGCACCGATGCGGAGAAGGACGGGGCCAAGTGGGCCGAGAAGAACGACCCGCGCGTCACCCGCCTCGGGCGCTTCATCCGCAAGGTCCGCATCGACGAGCTGCCGCAGACCTTGAGCGTGCTGAAGGGCGAGATGAGCTTCGTCGGCCCGCGCCCCGAAGTGCCTTCCTTTGTCGAGAGCCTCGAGGAGGAAATTCCCTTCTATGGCGAGCGGCACATGGTGAAGCCGGGGATCACCGGTTGGGCGCAGATCAACTATCCCTACGGCGCGTCGGTCGAGGATAGCCGCTGCAAGCTCGAATATGATCTCTACTACGCCAAGAACTACACGCCCTTCCTCGATTTCGTGATCCTGCTTCAGACCTTGCGGGTGATCCTGTGGCCGGAGGGCGCGCGGTGATCTGGCCGGGCACGCTGCTGCCGCTGGTGACGCTGACCGCGTGGATCGCGGGCGCGTGCCTGAGCGCGGGGGCGATGCTGTGGATGTGGCGCAATGGCGAGCGCGCACGGCCTGACCGCATCGGGCTGATGGTGGCTTCCGGCGTAAGCGCGCTGTGGTGCGCGCTGGGTGCGGCTCTCGGGGCCGAGCACGGCGCGGTCGTGATCGCCGCTGCGGTCCGCAACCTTGCACTGATCGCCACGATGTTCTGCCTGTTTGCCGCCGATGGCCGCACGGCCAGTCTGAAGCCGGTGCGTCCCGTGATCGTGGCGCTGGTGCTGGTGCAACTGCTTCAGCCCGTGGTGGTGCTTGTCGGCAATCCCGTGGCGGGGACATCCCCCGGCGCCCATGCCGTGTTCGAGGCGCGCCTCTTGATCGACATGCTGGTGGCGATCGGCGCGCTGATGCTGCTGCACAACCTCTACGCGGGCGCGGCGAGCGCGCTGCGCCCCGTGCTGCGCTGGACCGGGATGGCGCTGACCGGCATCTTCGCCTTCGACCTCAACCTCCACACGCTCGCCTATCTTGGCGGCGAAATGCCGCAATTGCTGGGCGATCTGCGCGGGCTGTTTGCCGGCGCGATGGCGGTGCTTTTCGCGCTTGGCATGAGTGCAGCCGGGCCGCGGGTGCAGTTCAGCCCGTCGCGCACGGTCACCTTCCGCACGCTCTCGCTGCTGCTGATCGGCGGCTATCTTGCTGGCCTTGCCGTGGTGACGAAGTCGCTCGCGCTGATCGGCGGCGATGTGGCGCGCACCAGCCAGGTCGTGTTCGTGCTGGTGGCCATTCTGGTCGCCGCGCTGGCGCTGCCCTCGACCCGGCTGCGCGCATGGCTGCGGGTGACCGCAACCAAGCATCTGTTCCAGCACCGCTACGATTACCGCGAGGAATGGCTGCGCTTCACCCGCACCATCGGGCGCGGGGGCACCGGCGGCGCGAGCCTCGAGGAGCGCGTGGTCAAGGCGCTTGCCGACATCACCGAAAGCCCCGCGGGCCTGCTGCTGATGCCCAACGAGCAGGCGCAACTGGAACTCACCGCCCGCTGGAACTGGCCGACCATCGCCGTGCCCGCTGTGGCGGGGGAATTCGCGCTGTCGGGCCTGCTCGAACAGCACAATCTCGTCCTCGCGCTCGACGAGGCGCGCGGCGGCATCGATCATCAGGGCGAGGCCGGGCTCGTGCCAGAATGGCTGATGGAGGCTGAGGACGCCTGGGCGCTGGTGCCGCTGATCCACTTTGACCGCCTAGTAGGGGTGATCGTGCTCGCTCGCCCACGCAATCCGCGCCAGCTCGACTGGGAGGACTTCGATCTCCTGCGCGTCGCCGGGCAGCAGCTCGCAAGCTATCTCGCCGAACAGGCCGGGCAGCAGGCGCTGATGGACGCGAGCCGGTTCGACGAGTTCAATCGGCGCATGGCCTTCGTGATGCACGACATCAAGAATCTCGTCAGTCAGCTCTCGCTGCTCGCCGCCAATGCCGAAAAGCACGCCGACAACCCGGCCTTCCGTGCCGACATGCTCGTGACGCTGCGCAATTCGGCTGACAAGCTTTCCGCGCTTCTGGCGCGGCTCGGCCGATACGGGTCGGGTCAGGTCGCGGCGCTGGCGCCGATCGATCTGGTCGAGCTCGCCCGCAACATCGCCGCGCGCTTTGCTGCCGCCCATCCGGTCGCGCTCACCCGAGAGACGCCGGTGCGGGTGATGGGCAACCGCGAGGCGCTGGAACAGGCGCTGATCCATCTGGTGCAGAACGCCATCGATGCGAGTGAGGCTGGCAGTCCGGTGTTCCTCGATGTCTCTTCCGAGGGGCTCAACGGCACGATCGAGGTCGTCGATGCGGGCAAGGGCATGAGCCCGGAATTCGTGCGCACCGGCCTGTTCAAGCCCTTCGTCTCGTCCAAGCAGGGCGGCTTCGGGATCGGTGCTTTCGAGGCGCGCGAGCTCGTCAAGGCGATGGGCGGCCGGATCGCGGTCGAGAGCCGCGACGGGCTCGGCACGCGCTTTGCCGTATCCCTTCCGCTCGCCGAAGCGGTGCGTCTGCTGGGCGCGGGCAAGGATGACATTTCTACCGGTCAAGAGGTCGCGTGATGGCTGACAAGAAACCCGTTCTGCTGGTGATCGAGGACGATCCCGGCCTCCAGGCCCAGCTCAAGTGGGCCTATGACGATTTCGAGGTGGTCATCGCGGGCGACCGCGACAGCGCCATCGCTGCGCTCCGCTCGGAAATGCCGGGCGTGGTGACGCTCGACCTCGGCCTGCCGCCCGATCCGGACGGCACGACCGAAGGCTTTGCCGTGCTCGATGCGATCATGGCGCTGAAGCCCGATACCAAGGTGATCGTCGCAAGCGGCCACGGTGCCCGCGAGAGCGCCTTGGCCGCCATCGCGCGCGGGGCTTACGACTTCTACCAGAAGCCGATCGACATCGACGCGCTCGGCCTGATCGTGCGCCGCGCCTTCAACCTGCGTGCGATCGAGGAGGAGAACCGCCGCCTCGTCGCCTCCGCCAGCGCCGACAAGACCGTGCTCGGCCGGATGATCACCGGCGCGCCGGAGATGGTGAAGGTCGCGCGCACCATCGAGCGGGTGGCGCGCACCTCGGTTTCGGTCATGCTGCTCGGCGCGAGCGGGACTGGGAAGGAGTTGCTCGCCAAGGGCCTCCACGATGCGAGCGACCGGGCGAACGGGCCGTTCGTGGCCATCAACTGCGCCGCGATCCCCGAGAACCTGCTTGAGAGCGAACTGTTCGGGCATGAAAAGGGCGCCTTCACCGGCGCGGTCAAGACCACCGAAGGCAAGATCGAGAGCGCTGACGGGGGCACGCTGTTCCTCGACGAGGTGGGCGACATCCCGCTGCCGCTCCAGGTCAAGCTGCTGCGCTTCCTGCAGGAACGCACCATCGAGCGCGTCGGCGGGCGCAAGGCGATTGCTGTCAACACCCGGATCGTGTGCGCGACCCATCAGGATCTCGAAAGCATGATCCAGCAGGGTTCCTTCCGCGAGGACCTGTTCTACCGCCTGGCCGAGATCGTGGTGCGCATCCCCGGCCTTGCCGAGCGCCACGGCGATCCGGTGCTGCTGGCCAAGGCCTTCCTGAAGCGCTTTGCCGCCGAGATGAACCCTGCCGTCACCGGCTTTGCCCCCGATGCACTCGCCGCAATTGACGCACATGACTGGCCGGGCAATGTCCGCGAACTGGAAAACCGTGTGAAGCGCGCGGTGATCATGGCCGATGGCAAGCTTGTCGCGGCCGAGGATCTCGATCTGGGCGGTGTCGAGGAGGAAGACGCCGACGTTCTCAACCTCAAGGCCGCGCGCGAGGCGGCCGATCGCCGCGTGATCCGCCACGCGCTCGCCCGCAGCGAGGGCAATATCTCGAGCACCGCCAAGCTGCTCGGGATAAGCCGTCCGACGCTGTATGATCTGCTCAAGCAGTATGACCTGCAGACCTAAAGCTGTCGCCGCGCTGGCCGCGCTGGCGGTGGCGGTGCTGGCGGGCTGTTCCAGCGGGGCAGACAATCTGCCGCGCCGGGGGCTGGGGGAGGGGACGCCCGCCTTCAAGGCTCTGCTCGGCGATGCCGACAAGGCTATGGCGGACGGTGCGCTGGCCGATGCGGGGCGCAAGCTCGACGAAGCACGCGGTCTTGCGCCCGAAAGCCCCGATCTCTGGCTCGCCATCGCCCGGCTGCGGCTGCGCGGAGGCGAGCATCTGACCGCCCTCGAGGCCGCCGACCGCGCGCTCGCCTTCGGTCCCGACTATGGCCCGGCCCTGCTGCTGCGCGCGCTGATGGTGCGCGATGCTCACGGCGCGCCCGATGCACTGGTGTGGTTCGAGGCCGCGCGTGAGGCTGATCCCGACAATCCCGACATCCTTGCCGAATATGCCGCGACGCTCGGCGACAGCGGCAATGCGCGCGGCATGCTGCTGGCGGTGCGCGAATTGGCCAAAGTCGCCCCGCAGGATCCGCGCGGGCTCTATTTCCAGGCCGTTCTCGCCGCGCGCGGACAGAACTTCACGCTGGCCCGCAGTCTGCTTACCCGTAGCGGCATGTCGGGGCGAGGCGTCCCTTCGGCGCTGTTGCTCGATGCGGTCATCAGCCTGGCGGAAGGCAATGCCGACAGCGCTGCGGCCACGCTCGAGGGGCTGGCGGCGCGGCAACCCGCCAATTCACGCGTCCGCGAGTTGCTGGCCCGGGCCTTGCTCGAAGGTCGGCGCGAGGGCGAGCTGGTGAGCCGCTTCGATGCCGAGGCGAGCCTGCCCGAAGCCTCGCCCTACCTCCTGATGCTGGTCGCACGGGCGCACGAGCGGCTTGGCAACCGCGCTGCCGCCGCTCCGCTGCTGGCGCGCGCCTATGACGGCGGACAGCGCGGGCCGGTGCTGCTCGCGCTGCGCGACGGGCTGCCGCAGCCGACAGCGGGTGTGCGCCGCGCGCTTTGGGCCGACAATGCCGGCGGCGCGCGGCAACAGGCCGAAGCCCTGCGCCAGCGCTTCCCTGCCTCGGCGGATGTTGCCGCGCTCAGCGGAGACGCGCTGCTGGGCGCGGGCGATCCGCGGGTGGCGCTGACCGCCTATGCGCTCGCCTCCGAAGTGCGGCGGCCCTGGCCGATCACGCGCAAGGCCGTCTGGACCTTTGCGCATTACGGCAACGGGGCGGCTGCCGACCTGCTGCTCACGCGCCAGGTTGCGGGCGAACCCCAGACCGCGAGTGCGGCTCTGATGCTGGCGCAGCGGCAGGCGGCACGTGGCGACTGGCGCCGCGCTGCGCTGCTGGTCGATCATGCCATTGCGCTCGGCGCGGGGCATGATCCGGGCGCGCTGGGCCTGCGCCTGACCGCCGCGCGCAAGCTCGACGAGCGCGGCGATGTCGTGCGATTTGCCAGCCTGCTTGCGGAAGTCCGCCCGCGCAGCCTGACCGTACGCTAGGCGCGCGCCTCCCTCGACAAGCGGGCCGTGGCAGGGCAGGGGCTCGGGTCCGATGTCCAGACCAGCTGCCGCCCCTTCGCGTTTCCCCTTCCTCAGCGATCCGATGATCGCGGTTCTGGTGTTCTCGACGGTGCTCGCCCTCGTGCTGCCGGCCGCCGGAGAGGCGCGGGCGACGGCCACGACCGTCTCCAATGTCGGCATCTTCGTGCTGTTCCTCGTCAACGGCATGCGCATCCGCCGCTCCGAGATCGCCAAGGGCCTTGCGAATTGGCGCTATTTCGGGCCGCTGATGCTGTTTGTGTTCGGTGTGATGACGCTGATCGGCCTCGCCTTCGGCAAGCTCGCCGCGCCGTGGCTGCCGCCGCTGGTGGCGGTGGGCTTCGTCTATCTCGGGTGCCTGCCTTCGACCGTGCAGTCGGCGACCTCCTACACCAGTCTGGCGAACGGCAATGTCGCGCTGTCGGTGGTGGGCGCGGCGCTGATCAACATCGCCGGCGTCCTTATCAGCGCGCCGCTGTTTGCTGCCGTGGGCGGCGGCGCGGCGGGCGACATGGGGAGCGGGGCGATCATCCGGATCGTGCTGATCCTCGTCCTGCCTTTCGCCATCGGGCAGGCAGTGCAGGACTATTTCATCGACAAGCTTATCGCGCACAAATCAACCGCCGCATGGCTCGACCGGGCCGTGATCGGGATCGCGGTCTATGTCGCCTTCTCGGGCGCGGTCGAGCAGGGGCTGGCGACGATGTTCGCTGCTGCCGACTGGGCCGCGCTGGTGGTGCTGGTGCTGGCGATGCTCGGGCTGGCGCTCGGCACGGCCTGGGGCACGGCGGGCCTGCTCGGCATGCCGCGTCCTGACCGCATCGCCTTCCTTTTCGCAGGGTCGCAGAAGAGTGTCGCCATCGGCGCGCCCTTGGCGGCGATCCTATTTCCCCCTGCGAGCGCAGGCTTCGTGATCGCGCCGCTGCTGCTTTATCACCTCGCGCAGCTGGTGCTGGCCGCACCGCTGGCCATGAGGCTGGCGAGGGGCGGTTAGGCCTTGGGCTGATAGGTCTGGTCGGCCGTCGGGAAGCTGCGCGCGCGCACTTCCTCGGCATACTTTGCCACCGTCCGGTCGATCACCCCGGCGATATCCTCGTAGCGCTTCACGAAGCGCGGGACGCGTTCGAACATGCCGAGCATGTCCTCGGTGACGAGCACCTGCCCGTCGCACTGGGCCGATGCGCCGATGCCGATGGTGGGGCAGGAGACGGCCTTGGTGGCGGCGATGGCGATGGTTTCGACCACGCCTTCGATCACGATGGCGAAGGCACCGGCTTCATCGAGCGCCTTGGCGTCGGAGACGATCTTCTCCGCCTCGGCGTCCGAGCGTCCGCGCGCTCCATAGCCGCCGAGGACGTTCACCGCCTGCGGGGTCAGGCCGACATGGCCCATCACCGGAATGCCGCGCTGGCTGAGGAAGGCAACCGTCGGCGCCATCGCCGCGCCGCCTTCGAGCTTCACGGCAGCCGCACCCGTCTGCTTCAGGAGAT
Source organism: Erythrobacter colymbi (assembly GCF_002155685.1). Lineage (GTDB taxonomy): Bacteria > Pseudomonadota > Alphaproteobacteria > Sphingomonadales > Sphingomonadaceae > Erythrobacter > Erythrobacter colymbi. Next base: position 499,467 of record NZ_MUYK01000002.1, on the reverse strand, counting down.
AGGCCGCGCTTTCGAAGGCCTGCTCGGGCGAGGCCTCGTAGGAGCCGAAAGGCATATCGACTACCACCACCGAATGATACGACCCGCGCACCACCGCCGCGCCGTGGTTCGCCATCATCTCGAGCGTGACCGGCACGGTCGAGGGCAGGCCGTAGATCACCTGGCCGAGGGAATCGCCCACCAGCAGCAGATCGCAATGCGCATCGAGCAGCTGCGCCTGCCGCGCGGTGTAGGCGGTGAGCATCACCAGCGGCTCACCCGTCACCCCGTCGGTCTTGCGCGCCCGGATCGCGGGCACGGTCAGCCGCTTCATCGGTGCCGGGGTGGGGTTGGCGCGGCTCGTGCTCGTATCGAGCTGGAAGGTCGTGGACATGGTGCGGGGGTCTAGCGCCTGCGCGCCCTCGGGGAAAGAGCGCGCATTGGTGCTTGTGTTGCAGGCGTGTTGCGCTAGCGTTGCGGCCTGACGATCGCGCGGGGGGAAGCCCTGCGATCAGTGGGAGACCAATTCCAGATGTTTCTTGACCGGGTAAAACCGCTCGACGCGATTCTCGCGACAGCGGAAAAGAAGTCGCTGAACCGGACGCTCGGTGCGTTCCAGCTCATGCTGTTCGGCATTGGCTGCGTCATTGGCACCGGGATTTTCGTGCTCACCTCCGCAGGGGCCCAGAAAGCAGGCCCCGGCCTGATGTTGGCCTTTGCGATTGCAGGCGCAATCTGCATCGTTGCAGCCCTGTGCTACGCCGAAATCGCATCGATGATCCCGGTTTCGGGCTCGGCCTACACCTATACTTACGCGTCGATGGGCGAATTGCTCGCCTGGACGGTCGGTTGGGCGCTGGTGCTCGAATATGCCGTGGCCGCAAGCGCCGTGTGCGTCGGGTGGTCGGGCTACTTCTCCGGCACCATCCTCAAAGAGACATTCGGGGTCAATCTGCCAGTCTGGCTGTCTTCGGCACCGCTGGTGCTGGGCGGCAAGCCGGGCGGGTTCATCAACCTGCCCGCCGTGCTGATCGCCGGCCTTGTCACCTGGTTGCTGATGATCGGGACGACCGAAAGCGCCCGCGTCAACGCGGTGCTGGTGGCGATCAAGGTCACTGCGCTGACGGCGTTCATCGCGCTGACCCTGCCGAGCGACCAGTTCGATGCCGCGCGCTTCAACCCCTTCCTCCCGGCCGGGGTGTTCGGCGGCTTCGGCACCGGCGTCGGCGCGGTTGGCGCGGCGGCGACGATCTTCTTCGCTTACGTCGGTTTCGACGCGGTCTCGACGGCTGCCGAGGAAACCAAGAACCCGCAGCGCAACGTGCCGATCGGGCTGATCGGATCGCTGCTGTTCTGCACGGTGTTCTACATTCTGGTTGCTGCCGGTGCGATCGGCACGGTGGGCGGCCAGCCGATCATGGGCCCCAATGGTGTCCCCTTCCCGGCGGGCTCCGAGGAGCTGGCGCGGCAGTGCGCGCTGCCCGAGTATCGTGAGGCGCTGGTGTGCTCGAACGAGGCTCTGGCGCATGTGCTGCGGCAGATCGGTTGGTCGAGCGTGGGCAATGCTCTTGGCTATGCCGCCGGCTTCGCGCTGCCTTCCGTCATCCTGATCCTGATGTTCGGCCAGACCCGCATCTTCTTCGTGATGGCGCGCGACGGGCTGCTCCCCGAGAAGCTGTCGGCGGTGCACCCGAAGTGGAAGACGCCCTACATCATGACGGCGATCACGGGCGCAGTTGTCGCCTTTGGTGCGGCGTTCTTCCCGGTCGGACGGCTTGCCGACTGGGCCAATGCCGGCACGCTCTATGCCTTCATGATGGTCGCAATCTGCGTCATGATCCTTCGCCGCAAGGCGCCGGATGTGCAGCGCTCGTTCCGCACGCCGATGCTGTGGCTGATCGGGCCGGCGACGATCCTGGGGACGATCTTCCTGTTCTTCAACCTCGATCTGGCCTCGATCCTCGTCTTCTCGGGCTGGGCGGTCATCGGCCTGATCGTCTATTTCCTCTACAGCCGCGGCGCGAGCCATCTCGGGCGCGGGATCGTGGAAGTGACCGACGATGTCGGCGGCGAAGAGACGATGGTGCCGATCCATCCCTCGGACAGCTGACAGCTTCCTCAGGCTTGAACATCGCGAAGGGCCGCCCGACCGGGCGGCCCTTTTGCTTTGTGGGAAGGGTGATTGCCAGCTAGCCCATGTTGGAACATAATGCGAACATATGAGTCGTTCGTCCATGTTCTCCAAGCCGTCACCCGCCCGCGTCCTGTCGCGCGCTGCGCCCGAGCCGCGCTGGCGACCGGGTTTGCCCGCGCAGCCGTTCCACTCGGAAATCTTCGCTCCGGGCGGCGAGGCGAGCGGGGCGGGGCTGGCGCTCGCACTGGCGCGTGATGCCTTGCTCTCGGCAGCCGAGGAAGACGCTGACACGCGGCAGGTTCTGTGGGTGCAGGATGCCAAGGCGATCCGGCTCGGCGGGCGGCCCTGCCTTGTGGGGCTTCCCTCCGATCTGCGTCACCGCCTGATCCACGTCGCCGCCGCCACGCCCGAAGACGCGCTCTTCGCGCTGGAAGAGGGGATGAAGTGCCGCGACCTTTCCTGCGTGATCGGCGAGATTGCGGGCAACCCCAAGGCGCTGTCCTTCACCGCCTCGCGCCGCCTCAGCCTCACTGCCGAGCGTCACGGGGTCAGGCTGTGGCTGGTGCGCCTCGATGCCGAGCCTGAGCTCTCGTCGGCGCGGATGCGCTGGCAGGCGCGCGCCGCACCCTCTCCGGCCCCGCGTTGGAATGCCGCTGCCCCCGGCACCGCCACCTGGCACGCCGAACTGTTCCGTGCGCGCACTCACGCGCCGGGCGAATGGATGCTGAGCGATGACACAGGAACCCTGCGCATCCGCCGCGATCCCGATGCCGATGTCCTTGCCGCGCCGGATCATGTCCGTCTGGCTCGCGAGACTGTCGGTCGATCGCTGGCGGCTGTCGCACGCGCCTGAGGCCCGCGCCGCCGCCGACGCCGCGCCCACCGCGCTGATCCTCGAGACCGCGCACGGGCCTCGCATCACCGCCGCCAACCCTGCGGGCATCGCTGCGGGCGCGCGTGCCGGGATGCTGCTCGCCGATGCGCGCGCGCTCTGCCCCGATCTGGTGGCTGTCCCCGCGGATCCCGCAGGCGATCTCGCCGCGCTCGAGAAGCTCGCGCTGTGGGCGCAGCGCTGGGGGCCGTGGAGCGCGCTCGATCCGCCCGATGGCGTGCTGGTCGACGTCACCGGCGTCGCGCACCTGTTCGGGGGCGAGGAGGCGCTGCTCGCCGATGTCGGTCGCGCTTTCGCACAACGCGGCCTGACGGTGCGCGCCGCGCTTGCGCCCACGGCAGGCGCGGCCTGGGCGCTGGCGCATCATCACGCAGGCGCGCGCGCGATCCTTGCCCCCGGGGATGATCCGCTGCGACTGCTCGCCGACCTCCCCGTTGCCGCCCTGCGGCTCGATGACGATGTCCTGACCGTGCTGCGCCGCCTCGGGATCAAGCGCCTCGGCGAGCTGGCCGGAGTGAGCGGGGCAGGCGCCGACCCGGCGCAGGAGGCCGCCGCGCGCGATGCCCTGCGCCGCCGTTTCCGCAATCGTCACTCGCCTGCGGCCAACCCGCTGCTGCGGCTCGACCAGCTGCTCGGACGTGTGCCCGAGCCCTTGCTGCCGGTGATCGACCGGCCCGTACCGATGGTCCAGCGCCGGTTGATGGAGCCGCTGCGCCACCGCACCCCGCTCGACACGGTGGTGGCAGACCTTGCCGCCGACATGGTGCGCGCGCTGGAGGCACGGGGGGAGGGCGCGCGGCGGCTCGAACTGGCGCTGTGGCGGGTCGATGGTGAAGTCCTGCAACGCCGCATCGAGCTGGCTGCCGCCACCCGCGAGGCCGCGCACATCACCCGGCTGTTTGCCGCGCGGCTCGACGATGTCGACGCCGGGTTCGGGATCGAGATGGTGCAGATGCGCGCCAGCTGGAGCGAGCCGCTGCATCTCTCGCAGGCCGATCTCGACGCTGCGGCCGAAGACCACGGCACCGCGCTCGCCGCCTGTATCGACCGGTTGACGGTGAGGCTGGGGCCGCGCGCCGTCACCCGCCCGGTTCCCCGTGCCAGCCACATCCCCGAGCGTGCGCAGGGCTGGCAGCCGCCGCTTGCCCCCGTGCCGCCGGCGCAGAGCCAGCTTGCCTTCCACACCCGTCCCCTCAAGCTGCTCGACCGCCCCGAGCCTATCGCGGTGCTCCATGCCGCACCCGACGGCGTGCCCCAGCGCTTCCGCTGGCGCGGCACGGTGCGCGAGGTGCTGCGGGTCGAGGGGCCCGAGCGGATCGCGCCGGAATGGTGGCGTGAACGCTCCAGCACGCGCCTGCGCGACTATTACCGGATCGAGGACGAGGCCGGGCGGCGTTACTGGATATACCGGCAGGGTATCATCGGCGACGGGCGGGGCGGCGTGCCCGACTGGTTCCTCCAAGGCCTCTATGCCTGAACTCGGAGACCCCGCGCTTAACTTTCTTTTACCCGTTTATGCGATGATCCCCTCATGAACCTCGATTCCATCCCGCGCGCGTCCGATCGTCGGCCGATGCACCTTACGGTGAAGAGCCGGGTGCGTTCGCGCGTGGTGTTCGTCGATCTGCTCGACCTGTCCGAGGGTGGCTGCAAGATCCGGGCGAAGCCGGGTTTTGCCGAGGTGGGCGACCGTGTGACGATGAAGGTCAACGGCATCAACGCGCCGCTGGGTTCGATCGCCTGGGTCGAAGGGGGCGTGGCCGGTGTGGCCTTCGAAGGGGCGATGCACCCTGCCGTGATCGACTTTCTGGTCGAAGGCGGCGCGACGACGGACCAGGGCCTCCAGCTCCGCCGCATCCTCTGACCGCAGCCAGCGCTTGCAAGCTTTGCATTTGGCAGGAAGGCCGTAGGAACATATAAGGAACAAGAAAGGTGTTCCCAAGGTTCCCATGGTCCAGCAAACCCTCCGCCAGAAGCTCGAGATCCTCACCGATGCGGCAAAGTATGATGCCTCCTGCGCGTCGTCCGGCACGGCGAAGAAGAACTCGCTGGGCGGCAAGGGCGTGGGCTCGACCGAGGGGATGGGCATCTGCCACGCCTATGCGCCGGACGGGCGCTGCATCTCGCTCCTGAAGATCCTGCTGACCAACCACTGCATCTTCGATTGCCACTACTGCATCAACCGCAAGAGCTCGAACGTGGCGCGCGCGCGGTTCACCCCGCAGGAGGTGGTCGACCTGACGCTCAACTTCTACCGCCGCAACTATATCGAAGGCCTGTTCCTGTCCTCAGGGATAGTGAAGAGCGCCAACCACACGATGGAACAGCTGGTCGAGGTCGCGCGGATCCTGCGCGAGGAGCATGATTTCCGCGGCTACATCCACCTCAAGACCATTCCCGAGGCCGAGCCTGAGATCATCCACCAGGCCGGCCTCTATGCCGACCGTGTGTCGATCAATGTCGAGCTGCCCACCACCAGCGGGCTGACCCGGCTCGCGCCCGACAAGAACGCAGGCCAGATCGAGGGCGCGATGGGCCGGACCAAGGCACGGATCGTGGAGGCCAAGGACGAGCGCAAGCGCTTCCGCCACGCGCCACGCTTTGCGCCCGCAGGGCAATCGACCCAGATGATCGTCGGGGCGGACGACGCCAATGACGCGGCGATCATCGGCAAGGCGAGCCGGCTCTATGGTGATTTCGGCCTGAGGCGCGTCTATTACAGCGCCTTCTCGCCGATCCCCGATGCTTCGGCCGTGCTGCCGCTGAAACGCCCGCCGCTGCTGCGCGAGCACCGGCTCTACCAGTCCGACTGGCTGATGCGCTTCTACGGCTTCGCCCCGCAGGAAGTGGCCGATGCGGCCGAGGCGGACGGCAACCTGCCGCTCGACATCGACCCCAAGCTCGCCTGGGCCTTGAAGTTCCGCGAGAGCTTCCCGGTGGACGTCAACCGCGCGCCTAAGGAGATGCTGCTGCGGGTGCCCGGCCTCGGCACCAAGGCCGTGGCGCGCATCCTCGCCTCGCGGCGCCACCGGACACTGCGGCTCGACGATGTCGCGCGGCTGACCGTCTCGGTCGCCAAGGTGCGGCCCTTCATCTGCACCGTCGACTGGCGGCCGACGTTCCTCACCGACCGCGCCGACCTGCGCGGGCTGCTAGTGGCGAAGTCACAGCAGCTGGAGCTGTTCTGATGACCGCCATGCAGCGCGTCGGTTTCGGCAGCCACTACGCCGTCCACCTGCCTGCGCCCGACGATTTCGCCTTCTGGCGCGAGCGGGCGCGAGGGCTGGTGCAGTGCGACGTGCCGCCCGACCGGGTCTCCTGGATCGAGCCGGGCGGGACGGGCGATCTGTTCGATCCCGATGGCCCCTCCCGCGGCGAGAAGCGGCTGCCTGCGCCCCCTGCCGACCCGCGCCCCGTGCGCGCCAGCCAGCGGTTCCTGACCATCGCCCGCAGTGCCGCACTGCACACCGATCCGGCGCGCTTCGGGCTGCTCTACCGTCTGCTGTGGCGGCTCCAGAGCAACCCGCGCCTGATGGAGGACAAGGCCGATATCGAGGTCCGCCGCCTCGAGGAGCTTGCCAAATCGGTACGGCGCGATGCGCACAAGATGCACGCCTTCGTCCGCTTCCGCGAGGTCGCGGAGGAAGACGGCACCCCGCATTTCGTCGCCTGGTTCGAGCCCGATCATCACATCGTGCGCGCCGAAGCCGGCTTCTTCATGCGCCGCTTCGCCAATATGCGCTGGTCTATCCTCACCCCGCGCGGGTGCATCCACTGGGATGGTGAGACGATGCGCGAAGGCCCGCCTGCGCAGCGCTCCGACGCACCCGGAGGTGATCCGGTCGAAGACCTGTGGCGCTCCTACTATGCCTCGATCTTCAATCCCGCGCGGCTGAAGGTCGGCGCGATGCTCTCGGAAATGCCGAAGAAGTACTGGAAGAACCTGCCCGAGGCCGAGCTCATTCCGCAGCTGATCGCCGGGGCGCAGGCGCGGGAGGCGCGAATGGTGGCATCGGGCAGTCTCGACAGGGGCGAGCGGCCTTCGAGCCTCGAAGGGCTCGGGGCCGCGATCCACACCTGCCGCAACTGCCCTATCGGCCAATTGGAGAACCGCGCGGTGATGGGCGAGGGGCCGCTCGGCGCGCCGCTGATGATCGTGGGCGAGCAGCCGGGGGATCAGGAGGATCAGGCCGGGCGGCCCTTCGTCGGGCCTGCCGGGCAATTGCTCGACGACTATCTGCAAGCCGCAGGGATCGACCGCAGCACCGCCTACGTCACCAACGCGGTCAAGCACTTCAAGTTCACTTGGAAGGGCAAGCACCGCCTCCACCAGTCGCCGGGCGCGAAGGAGATCGACACCTGCCGCTGGTGGCTCGAGGCCGAGCGCGATCTTGTGAAGCCCCGCCTCGTGCTGGCGCTGGGGGCGAGTGCGGCGCGCGGGCTGCTCGGCAAGACGGTCAGCATCACCAAGGCCCGCGGCACGCCGATGCACCTCGAAGACGGGACCGAGCTGTGGGTCACCGCGCACCCCTCCTACCTGCTGCGCCTCGACGGTCCGGCGCGCGAGGAACAGGCGCGGCTGTTCGCTGGCGATCTTGCCGCGGTGAAGGCGCGGCTCGGGGAACTGGCGGGCTAGGCCATGCCCGACGCCCCGCTGACCCCCGACAAGCGCACGCTCGATATCGACCCGGCCGGGGTCACCCCGCCGCCGCGCGCGGATTTCGTGGAGCTGGGCCTCGCCAGCTGCTTCAGCTTCCTGCGCGGCGCGTCCGATGCAGTCGATCTGGTGCTTGCCGCGCACGCGCTCGGCTATGACGCGCTCGGGATCGCGGACGTCAATTCGATGGCCGGGGTGGTGCGCATCCACACCGAGGCCAAGACCTTGAAACTCCGCCCCGTGATCGGCTGCCGGATCGAGACGGTCGAGGGACTCGCCTTCCTCGCCTACCCCGAAGACCGCGCCGCCTATGGCCGCCTGTGCCGGCTCATCAGTGCAGGGCGGATGCAGACGCTCGCCGGCGAATGGCAGGACAAGGGCGTGTGCGAGATCGACCTCGCGCTGCTCGCCGCCCATGCCGAGGGCGTGCAGCTGATTCTGCTCCCGCCGGATGATCTGGAGGCGCGGCTTACCATTCAGGTGCCGAGCAACGTCATCCCCTTTCCCCGTCCCGGCCCCCGAGCCGGGACCCCGCTGCCTTCCGACGGCGGTCCGCAAGAGAGCGGGACCCCGGATCAGGTCCGGGGCGGGGGGAGCATGGAGCGCACCGCCAGCTTCACCGATCTTGTTTCCGATATCGCAGAGCAGCTCCCCACCCTCAGGCACATCGCCGCCAGCTACCTCTACCGCGGCGACGACATCGCGCGGATCGAGCGGCTCGACAGCCTCGCGCGGGCCCACGGTCTCGGCCTTCTCGCCACCAACGATGTCCACTACCACGCCCCCCATCGCCGCGCGTTGCAGGACGTGATGACCGCGATCCGCCACAAGACCACCGTCGCCAAGGCCGGCCATCTGCTCCACCCCAATGCCGAGCGGCACCTGAAGTCGCCCGAACAGATGCAGCGCCTCTTCGCCCGCTGGCCCCATGCGATTGCCGCCGCGCGCGAAGTGGCGGATCGCTGCCGCTTCAGCCTCGACGAGCTGCGCTACGAATACCCCGAGGAAATCTACCCCGATGGCCAAACCCCGCAGGCCTTTCTGGAGAGCGAGGTCTGGGCGGGGGCAGGGCGGCGCTATCCGCATGGCGTGCCCGATTCGGTGCGCCAGACGCTCGCACGCGAGCTTGCGCTGATCGCCAAGCTCGATCTCGCGCGCTACTTCCTCACCATCAAGGACATCGTCGACTTCGCGCGCAGCCAGGAGCCGCCGATCCTGTGCCAGGGGCGCGGCTCGGCGGCGAATTCGGCAGTGTGCTACGTCCTCGGCATCACCAGCGTCGATCCGGCCAAGCACCAGCTCCTGTTCGACCGCTTCATCTCGGAAGAGCGCAAGGAGCCGCCCGATATCGACGTCGATTTCGAGCACGAGCGGCGCGAGGAGGTGATCCAGTACATCTACCGCAAGTATGGCCGCCACCGCGCCGGGCTGTGCGCGACCGTGATCCACTACCGTCCGCGCATGGCGATCCGCGAGGTGGGCAAGGCGATGGGCTTGTCCGAGGATGTCACCAGCGCCCTCTCGCGCACCGTGTGGGGCGGGTGGGGGCGCGAAATCAACGAGAAGCACGCCGCCGAAACCGGCCTCGACGTGACCGATCCGCACCTCAGGCGGGTGCTCAAGCTCACCGAGCAGATGATCGGCATGCCGCGCCATCTGGGCCAGCATGTCGGCGGCTTCATCCTCACCGAGGGCGCGCTGACCGAGACCGTTCCCATCGGCAACGGCGCCATGCCCGAGCGCAGCTTCATCGAGTGGGACAAGGACGACATCGACGCCTTGGGCATCCTGAAAGTGGATGTGTTAGCGCTGGGGATGCTGACTTGCATCCGCAAATGCCTCGATCTGCTGGGGGCACGCCATGGGCGCCCCCTGACCCTCGCCACCGTCCCGCGCGAGGATCCCGAGACCTATGCGATGCTGCGCAAGGGCGATTCGCTCGGGGTGTTTCAGGTCGAAAGCCGCGCGCAGATGAACATGCTGCCGCGTCTGAGGCCGAGGGAATTCTACGATCTCGTCATCCAGGTCGCGATCGTCAGGCCCGGGCCGATCCAGGGCGACATGGTGCACCCCTACCTCAAGCGCCGCAGGGGTGCCGAACCCGTCCAGATCCCCGCGCCTTCGCCCGAACACGGGCCGCCCGACGAGCTCACCAGCATCCTCGGGCGGACGCTGGGCGTGCCGATCTTCCAGGAACAGGCCATGAAAATCGCGCTCGATGCGGCGCGGTTCAACAGCCTCGAGGCCAACCGGCTGCGCAAGGCAATGGCGACCTTCCGCAGCCGCGGGATGGTCGACGAGCTTCAGGACATGATGGTCGAACGCATGGTCGCGCGCGGATACGACCGTGACTTCGCGCAGAGATGTTTCAACCAGATCAGGGGCTTCGGCGAATACGGCTTCCCCGAAAGCCACGCGGCCAGCTTTGCGCAGCTGGTCTATGTGTCGAGCTGGCTCAAGTGCCACTACCCCGCCGCCTTCGCCGCCGCGCTGCTCAATTCGCAGCCGATGGGCTTCTACGCGCCGGCGCAGATCGTGCGGGATGCGCGCGAGCACGGGGTGGTGGTGCGGCCGGTGGATGTGAACCACTCCGGGTGGGATTGCACGCTGGAAGGCGAGGGCGAGCCCTTCGCCCTGCGCCTCGGCCTGCGGCAGATCGACGGTCTCCCTGAACACGTTGCCGCCGCGCTGGTGGCCGAGCGCGAGGAGCGCGGGCCTTTCCGCGACATCGCCGATCTGCGCGCGCGGGCGGGGCTTTCGCCGGCGCATATCGAGCGGCTCGCCAGCGCCGATGCCTTCACCTCGCTCGGCCTCACCCGCAGGCAGGCCTTGTGGGACGCCCGCAGCCTCATCCCCGCGCCCGATCTCCCGCTGTTCCGCGCCGCGGGGGTGCGCGAGGAGGGGGCGGAGCGCGCCGCGATCCGTCTGCCCGCCATGCCGCTCTCCGAGGAGGTGGTCGCAGATTACCAGACCACCCGTCTCAGCCTCAAAGCGCACCCGATGGCTTTCCTGCGCGCCGATCTCGCCGCGCGCGGTTTCGTGCGTGCCTGCGATCTCAGGACGAGGAAATTCAGGAGCATGGTGCAGGTCGCGGGCGTGGTGCTGATCCGCCAGCGGCCCGGATCGGCAAAGGGCGTGACCTTCATCACGCTCGAGGACGAGACGGGGGTCATCAACCTCGTGGTCTGGCCCGATCTCAAGGAGAAGCAGCGCAAGGTGGTGATGGGCGCGCGGCTGATGGAGGTGCGGGGGCGGGTCGAATATGACGACGAGGTGATCCACGTCATCGCCGCGCATATGACCGATGCGACGCAGCGGCTGCATGCCCTGTCCGACGATCTGCTCGACGCCCCGCTTGCCCGGGCGGACGAGGTCAACAAGCCGATGCCCGATCGCGGACCCCGCCCGCGCGACATGATCGACGAACTCGCGCCGCGACCCAATGTGACGGGGCATCCGCGCGATCACAGAATTCTGCCCAAGTCGCGGGATTTCCACTAGGATCACCGGCAATGCCCCGCGCCAGAGCCAATCCGCACACCCGTTCCGCCCTGCGCGCGATCCTCGCGCTGCTGGTGCTGGCGGCGGGGATCGGCGGGTGGCAGTGGTTGCAGGACCATCCCCAGCACAACCCCTGGGCGCCGCTCGACCTGAACGACCCTCCGGGTTGGGCGACGCGAGCCAAGTTGTTGAAACTCAAGACCGATGCGGCCGAATGTCGTGCGGTGCTGGAGCGCAGCGGGGTGGCTTTCACCGCCCTCGAACCGGCGGGGGAGGGGGCCTGTGCGCGGGCTGACCGCACGCGGCTTGGCGACTATCCGCTCGCGCCCGATACGCCGCCTGTCACCTGCCCTGTCGCCGCCGCGCTCGAGATCTGGCGGCGCGAGAGCGTCGAGCCTGCCGCCCGGCAAATCTTGGGAAGTAAAATCAAGCGAATAGAGCACCTTGGCGCCTATTCCTGCCGGCGGATGTATGGTGGGGCGGATGGCCCGTGGAGCGAACACGCCACCGCCAATGCTATCGACATCGCTGCCTTCGTGCTCGAAGACGGAAGGAAAATCAGCGTGTTACGCGACTGGAAGGGCGATGATCCCGAAGCCCACTTCCTGCGTGCGGTACGCGACGGGGCCTGCGGGAGTTTTGCGACCGTGCTGTCGCCCGATTACAACGCGGCCCACGCCGACCATTTCCACCTCGATCAGGACGACCGCTGGGCGGGCGTATGCCGCTAGGCCTCCGTCGAAATCCCGAAGTTTGCGCAATCTAGCCGATCCCGCCCCAGTAGGAAAACGCCTTCTGCGGGCGGGAACAGGGCGGCTCACACCGGTTCGAGCGCGTAGCCGGCCGAGCGGACGGTGCGGATCGGGTCGCGCGCGCTGTCGACCGTGATCGCCTTGCGCAGGCGGCGGATATGGACGTCGACGGTGCGCAGTTCGATGTCGGAGCCGGTGCCCCACACGCCGTCGAGCAGCTGACCGCGGCTGAACACGCGGCCGGGGCTTTCCATGAAGAATTTCAGGAGCCTGTACTCGGTCGGGCCGAGCTGCAGCGCCTTGCCGCGGCGCTGGACCTTGTGGGCCACGGGGTCGAGCTTGAGGTCGCCGACTTCGATCGTCTCGCCGGCGAGGGCAGGGCGGATGCGGCGCATCACGGCGGCGACGCGCGCCAGCAACTCTCTGGGAGAAAAAGGTTTTGTCAGGTAATCATCGGCCCCCGTCTCGAGCCCGCGGACGCGGTCGTCCTCGGCTTCGCGGGCGGTGAGCATGATGATCGGGACGTGCGCGGTCTCCTTGTCGCGGCGCAGGCGGCGGCAGACCTCGATCCCGCTGGTGCCTTCGATCATCCAGTCAAGGATGATGAGATCGGGCGTTTCCTCCGCCGCGAGCACCAGGGCCTCGTCCCCGTCGCCGGTGCAGCGGACGGAATATCCTTCGTTCTGAAAGCGATACTCGAGCAGTTCCGACAGAGCCGGATCATCTTCGACGAGCAGCAGTTTGGCAGCGTACATGCGCAAGGTGCCTCCTCAAGCCCGCAGGCGCGGGGTCGTGCCCGCACGCTATGTGTCACTCAGACGACAGTTTGATGAAACCTGACCGGAATTCAACAGGACGGAGACGAAGCGCGCCCTGTTCCACGTGAAACACGCCAAAAACGCCCCGTTAGACGGGGTCTGGCGGGGGTCTGGAGGGGGTCTGGCGCCGTCTGAACGGGGTCTGGAGCCCGCTGGATGCGCGCGAGAAGGGTGCTGGCACCCCCTTCTGCGCGCGGGTAGGCTCAGCGGTCGCCTTCGGGCGGGTAGACCCCGGTCGCGGCGAAGTGAACCATTTCGGCGACGTTGGTCGCATGGTCGCCGATCCGCTCGATATTGCGCGCCACGAACAGGAGTTGCGCCGCGCTCGAAATGGTCGAAGGATTCTCGACCATGTAGCTGACGAGATTGCGGAAGATCGAGTTGTAGAACCCGTCGACCTTGGCGTCTGTGGCAATCACCTCTCGCGCCAGATCGGGGTCGCGCGCGGCATAGGCGGTGAGCACGTCGTGCACCATCTCGCCCGCCAGTTCGCCCATGGTCGGCAGCAGGGTCAGCGGTTCGAACCGCGCGCGGCCTTCGATCATGCCGGTGCGCTTGGCGATGTTCTTCGAATAGTCGCCGATGCGTTCGAGTACGCCGCCGATCTTCAGCGCCGCGATCACCTCGCGCAGGTCGTCCGCCATCGGCGCGCGCAGGGCGATGATCCGCACCGCCAGCTTGTCGACCTCCATTTCGAGTGCATCCATGCGCTTGTCGCGCAGCACCACCTGTTCGGCCAGCGCCTCGTCACCGCGCACCAGCGCGTCGAGCGATTCGGCGATGGCGACCTCGGCGAGGCCGCCCATCTCCGCGATCAGCCCCCGCAGGCGGGTGATGTCTTCATCGAATGCCTTGACGGTATGTTCAGCCATCAGCCGTAGCGCCCTGTAATGTAATCCTTCGTCCGCTCCTCGATGGGATTGGTGAAGATTTCCGAGGTGGGACCATACTCGACCATCTTGCCGAGATGGAAGAAAGCGGTGCGCTGGCTGACGCGTGCGGCCTGCTGCATCGAGTGGGTGACGATCACGATCGCGTAGCGGCCGGAGAGCTCGTCGATCAGCTCCTCGATCTTGGCGGTCGCGATCGGATCGAGCGCGGAGGCCGGCTCGTCCATCAGGATGACTTCGGGATCGACCGCGATGGCCCGCGCGATGCACAGGCGCTGCTGCTGCCCGCCCGAAAGCGCGGTGCCCGAATCCTCGAGCCGGTCCTTGACCTCGTCCCACAGGCCCGCGCGGGTCAGCGAGCGTTCGACGATCACGTCGAGATCAGCCTTCTTTTCGGCAAGGCCGTGGATCTTCGGCCCGTAGGCGATGTTCTCGTAGATCGACTTGGGGAAGGGGTTGGGCTTCTGGAACACCATGCCGACGCGCGCGCGCAGCTGGACCACGTCCATGCCATTGCCGTGGATGTCCTCGCCGTCGAGCTCGATCAGCCCGGTCACCTTGGCCGCGCCGATGGTGTCGTTCATGCGGTTGAAGCACCGCAGGAAGGTCGACTTGCCGCAGCCCGACGGGCCGATGAAGGCCGTGACGTAATTGGGCGAGATGTCGATCGACACGTTATCGATCGCCTTCTTCTCGCCGTAGTAGACGCAGACGTCACGCGCGCGAATCTTCGCGTTTTCGTCGGCCATGTTGGGATGGATTACAGTCACCAGCGTTTCTCGAACTTGTTGCGAAGGTAGATGGCAAGGCCGTTCATGGCGAGCAGGAAAACCAGCAGCACGATGATGGCTGCACTGGTGCGCTCGACAAAGCCGCGGTCGATCTCGTCCGACCACAGGAAGATCTGCATCGGCAGCACCGTGGCGGGCGAGGTGAAGCTTTCGGGCGGAGTGGCGACGAAAATGCGCATCCCGATCAGGAGCAACGGGGCGGTCTCGCCCAGCGCGCGGGCCATGCCGATGATGGTGCCGGTCAGCATCCCGGGCAGGGCGAGCGGCAACACGTGGTGGAACACCACCTGCACCGGCGAGGCCCCGATGGCGAGCGCCCCGTCACGGATCGAGGGCGGCACCGCCTTGATCGCGTTGCGCCCGGAAATGACGATCACCGGCATGGTCATCAGCGCCAGCGTCATCCCGCCGATCAGCGGGGCCGAGCGCAGGTTGGGGAAGGCGGCGAGGAACAGCGACAGGCCGAGCAGGCCGAAGATGATCGAGGGCACCGCGGCAAGATTGCTGATCGAGACCTCGATGATGTCGGTCCAGCGGTTGCGCGGGGCATATTCCTCCAGATAGAGCGCCGAGAGGACGCCGATCGGGAAGGCCAGCACCAGCGTCACCAGCATGGTCAGCATCGAGCCCTTGAGCGCGCCCCAGATGCCCACGGCCTGCGGCGTGGTGGCGTCCGAGCGGGCGAGGAAGCCCCAGTCCCAGTTGCGCGACAGCTTGCCGTCGGCGGCGAGCTTCTTCGCGAGGCCCTGAAGCTCGGGCGCGCCTTCGCCCTGGAGCGCGGTGGCGATAGCCGAGCTTGCGGGCAGTTCGAAGGTCTCGCTGCGGGTGAGGAGCGTCGGATCCTCCGCCAGCGCGGCGGCGACATCGCGCCACGCGTCGGGCGCGATCTGCGCGGCCGCGTCCTTGCCGAGCTGCTCCTCGGCGAACATCGTGACGATCTTGGGCAGGCCCTGCATCTCAAGCGTCTGGCCGGCCGAGGGCGCGGTAAGCGAGGTCGCGTCACCTTCGATCCCGCTCGCGGGGAAATTGATCGTCACCGCGATCTCGGCGCGCTGGAAGCCGGCGATACCGTTCATCAGCATGTTGCCGAGCAGGAACACCAGCACCGCGACCGAGAACACCACCGCGCCAAGGCCTATGCGGCGGAAGTTGCGTTCCTGCCGGTAGCGCCTGGCGAGGCGCGCCTCGAAGGCGGGCGTGCGCGTCGGGCCCAGCGCTTCGGGCGACGGGGCCGGGGAGAGGTCGGACTGGCTCATTCGTAGGCCTCGCGGAAACGCTTGACGACGCGCAGGGCGATGAAGTTGAGCGCCAGCGTCACCATGAACAGCACGAAGCCCAGCGCATAGGCGCTCAGCGTGGCGGGGTGATCGGTGCTCTGTTCGCCGGTCAGCAGCTTGACGATCTGCACGGTGACGGTCGACATCGGTTCAAGGGGATTGGCGGTGAGGTTGGCGGCGGGCGAGGCGGCCATGACGACGATCATGGTCTCGCCGATGGCGCGGCTGACGGCGAGCATGATCCCGGCGACAATGCCCGGCAGCGCTGCGGGGAACAGCACGCGGCGGATCGTCTCGGACTTGGTGGCGCCCATCGCAAGGCTCCCGTCACGCATCGCGGCCGGGACTGCGGCCATCGAATCGTCGGCCATCGAGGAGACGAACGGGATGATCATCACCCCCATCACGATGCCGGCGGCCAGCGCGCTCTCGGTCGAGGCATTGGCGATGCCGAGTGCGACTGCGGCGTTGCGGATCATCGGCGCCAAGGTGAGGGCGGCGAAATAGCCGTAGACCACGGTGGGCACGCCCGCGAGCAGTTCGAGCAGCGGCTTGATCCAGGTGCGCACGCGCGGATCGGCATACTGGGTGAGGTAGATCGCGCTCATCAGCCCGAGCGGGATCGCGACGATCATGGCGATGATCGCGCCGATGAAGATCGTGCCCCAGAACAGCGGCACCGCGCCGTAGCGCGAGGGGTCGACCGCATCGGGCGAGCCCATCGTATCGGGCCCCCATTTGAGGCCGAACAGGAAATCGACCGGTGAGACGACGTTGAAGAAGCGGAACGTCTCGAACACGAGGCTCGCGAAGATGCCCATGGTGGTGAGGATCGCCACCAGCGAGGCGAGCAGCAGGATCGTCAGCACCGTCCGCTCGACCTTGGTGCGCGCGCCGAATTGCGGCTTCAGGCGCAGGAAGGCGAGCGCGCCGCCCGCGAGCGCGATCAGCACGGTGATGATGATGCCGATGGTGTTGTAATAGGCAAAGGCATCGCGGAACGGGGCGATCAGCGCCTCGGCCTCGTCATTGAAGACGCCCGGCGCCTGGCCGAGCGCGACCGCGCGCGCCTCGCCGAGGAAGGCGTCCCGCTCGAATCCGAACAGCGGCAGCTCCTGCGCGGCAGGCGACGCGAGCACCGATTGCAGCACCAGCTTGGGCGCGATCACGCTCCATGCGACCACGAACAGCACGACCGGCAGCACCACCCACAGCGCGACGTACCACGCGTGGTAGACCGGGCGCGAGGCGGTGCGCACGCCCGCATCGCCCGTCTGGAAACTCCACGCCTTGGCGCGGCCGGCCAGCCATCCGAGCAGGCCGAGGCCCAGAGCAATCAGGATCAGCGTGATCGGCGACATGAAGTGAGACCTGTGTTTCCTGCCGGGCTGGCACTGCGGCGCATCATGCGTGGGGCCCCCCGGATCGCAAGTGCCGCCCCTGCGGCTCTTGCCTCATGGCGGGCCCATGTTGAAGAAATAAGACACTAGTGTGACAATTAATCGCTTTCCGTTGCGAGGGCCGGGTCGCTCCCGCTGTCGGGCGGGGGCGCAGGGCTCTCCGGCCCGGGCTCGGCCAGCGGGATGCGCACCACCACGCGCGTCCCCTTGCCGAGTTCGCTGGTGATGTCGAGCCGCCCGCGGTGGCGTTCCACAATGTGCTTGACGATGGCAAGCCCCAGTCCCGTCCCGCCCGAGGCGCGGCTGCGTCCGGGATCGGTGCGGTAGAAGCGGCGGGTGAGGTGCGGGATCTGCTCGGGCGCGATGCCTTCGCCCTGGTCGGCGACCGCGATCCGCGCCAGATCGCCCTGCGCCAGATCGAGGCTCACAGCGACGGGCGTGCCATCGGCGCCGTATTTCAGCGCATTGTCGACGAGGTTGCGAACCACCTGTTCAAGCTGCTGGCGGTCGCCCGCCACCACCGGCGCCGCCGCCAGATCGAGCGCCAGCCGCTCGGCCCGGTCGGACCCCGCCGCATCGCGCGCCGCACGCTCGACCAGCGCGGCCAGATCGATCCGCTCGGTCGGCAGGTCGTGCTTTTCCGCCTCGACGCGGCTGAGGCTCATCAGATCGCCCACCAGCGCCTGCATCCGCTTGGCCTCGCGCTCGATGATCCCGAGGAACTTCTTGGCGACCGGGCTCGATACGCCGGCATCGTCCTGCAGCGTCTCGACATAGCCGAGGATCGCGGCGAGCGGGGTGCGCAGCTCGTGGCTGGCATTGGCGACGAAATCGGTATGCGCGCGGCTGATGTCGGCCTCGGCGGTCTGGTTGATGAATTCAAGCATCGCCAGCCGGTCGTCGATCATCTGGCGGTTGATCTGCCAGATGTCCCCGCGCCGCACGAGCCCGCGCACGATCGCCTCGTTCTGGCCGGTGTCGCCGAGCAGCTGCACCGCATCGGGATTGCGGAGCGCGACGCGGGTGTCCTGCCCGATCACGTGCTGCCCCAGCATCCGCCGCGCCGCCAGATTGGCGAGCGCGATGGTGTTGCGATCGGTGATGACGAGGGGAATCGAGGAATTCTCGATCAGGTCGCGGATCGAATCGAGTGTCAGCGGCTGCTTGGTCTTGGCCTTGGGCGGCTCCGGCGGGCGCCCGGCGGCGACCAGCAGCGATCCGACCCACACCGTCAGCACTGCGAGCGCGATGATGAAATCCGTGCCGAGGCCCAGAAGGGCCAGAAAGGTCACGACCGCCAGACTCACTCCGGCAATGGGAAAGTTCTGGCCGCTGCCCATGGCGCAGGCCCTTACCGCCAAGCCGCAGGCGAGGGAAGGCGCTCGGCGCGATTGTCATAATTTCGGATAAGAAAAAGGGCGGCGAGGCCGAAGCCTGCCGCCCTGTTCAACCACCTCGGAAGGTGGTGACCCCTACGGGAATCGAACCCGTGTTTCAGCCGTGAAAGGGCCGCGTCCTAACCGCTAGACGAAGGGGCCGTCGCGATTGCGAGAGCGCGCCTTTAGGGGGGTGTTTCGGGACGGTCAAGCCTCGTTTGCGCGAGGGCCCGCGAAATTTTTTCCACACCCCGCGTCAATCGGCGAAGGCAGCATCCTCAAGCTGGAGCTCGGCCGCGGGGCGGTTGCCCCAGTCGTCGATCTTGGCGCGCCCGGCGAGGTGGAAGCGGCGGCCCTGGTGGCGGTGGAGCAGGGTCTGGCCCATCTCGCTCTCGGCCGCGCGGAAGGCGATGGCCTTGAAGCTTTTGCCGTCATTGCCCGCTGCCACCAGCCGGACGTGATCCTTGCCGACGATATCCGCCTTGATGATCCGCACCGGGCCGACCGCAATGCGCGGGGCAGGCCAGCCGACGCCATAGGGGCCGGCGGCCTCGAGGGTTTCGACCAGATCGGGGGTGAGGCCTCCCGGCGCGAGGGCGAGGTCGAGCAGCATCGCCGCGCCCGCCCGCGCCCGTTCGACATCGCGCGCGAGCCGCATGTCGAGAAACTCGGCGAAATCGGCAAGGCGGGAAGGCTCGATCGTCAACCCCGCCGCCATCGCGTGTCCGCCGCCCGCGACCAGAAGCCCGGCTTCCCGCGCGGCGATGATCGCGGCGCCGAGATCGACCCCGCTGATCGAGCGGCCGGAGCCCTTGCCCTGCGCCTCGTCGAGCGCGATCACCACGGCGGGCTTCCCGGTTTTCTCCTTGATCCGCCCCGCGACGATCCCGATCACGCCCGGGTGCCAGCCGTGGCCCGAGAGCACCTGCACCGCCATGTTGTGCTGGCCCGCGAGCTGCGCCTCGGCCGCTTCCTGTACCATCGCCTCGATCGCGCGGCGCTCCTCGTTGAGCTGCGAGAGCTGCGCGGCGATTTCGCGCGCTTCCTCGGGATCAGTGGTGGTGAGCAGGCGCACTCCCAGCGTCGATTCGCCGATCCGTCCGCCGGCATTGATGCGCGGGCCTAACGCGAAGCCGAGGTCGCTGCATTGCGGCGCGCGGGTGAGGCGGCTTGCGTCCATCAGCGCGGCCATCCCGATCCGCTCGCGCCGGGCGAGCACCTTGAGGCCCTGCGCCACGAAGGCGCGGTTCAATCCGTGGAGTGCGGCGACGTCAGCCACCGTGCCGAGCGCGACCAGATCGAGCAGCCCGATCAGTTCGGGCTCACGCCGGTGCGCGCCGAACAAGCCCTTGCCGCGCAAGCTGCGCACCAGTGCGATGCCGAGCAGGAAGGCGACGCCAACGGCGGCGAGGTGGCCGTGCGCCGCGCCAAGGTCGCTCTCGTCGAGGCGGTTGGGGTTCACCAGCGCGTGCGCCTCGGGCAGTTCGGGCGCGCACTTGTGGTGATCGACCACGATCACGTCGACGCCCGCGCGCTTGGCCATCGCCAGCGCCTCGTGGGCCATTGCGCCGCAATCGACCGTGACGATCAGCTGCGATCCGCTCTCCGCCAGCCGCACCAGTGCCTCGCCCGAGGGGCCGTAACCTTCGAGCAGGCGGTCGGGGATGTAGTATTCGGCCTCGAGCCCCAGCTGGCGCAGCAGCTCGACCAGCAGCGCCGCGCTGGTCGCGCCGTCGACGTCATAGTCGCCGTAGATCGTCACCCGCTCGCCCGCCATCACCGCGTGGGCGAGGCGCTCGGCGGCGGCGTCCATGTCGCGGAAGGTCGAGGGATCGGGCAGGAAGGCGCGCAAGGTGGGCTGGGCGTGGCGGGCGAGATCATCCTCGGCCACGCCGCGGGTCAGCAGCAGCTGGTCGAGGATCGAATGGTCAAGCCCCCCGATGCCCGCGCCCGCGCTCTCGCCCAGTTCCATGTTCCCCCCGCGCCAGCGCCATGCCTTGCCGGAAAGCGACGAGGCGACACCGAGGACGGCGGCAAAGCCGGGAGGGGGCAGGGGATTGGTGGCCATGTCAGCCCCTTAGCGCAAAGCCCCCGGGGGTGACAGGTGCGCGCGGTTGACAATCGACAGGCGGGCGGGCCAGCCTCGGTCTCGATGGACGAGACCCCGCGCCTCCTGATCCTGTGGCACAGTCGCACCGGCGCGAGCGAGGCGCTGGCGCGCGCGGCGGCGCAAGGGGCGGGGGATGCTGCCTGGCTGGTCGCCGCGGGCGAAGCCGAGCCCGACATGCTGCTCGCCGCCGACGGCTTCCTGTTTATCTGCCCCGAGAACCTCGGCTCCATGAGCGGGCTGATGAAGGAGGCCTTCGACCGCGCCTATTACCCGCTGCTCGGGCGCGTCGAGGGGCGGGCCTATGCCACGATCATCGCCGCCGGATCGGACGGGGAGGGCGCCCAGCGCCAGATCGACCGGATCGTCATCGGATGGCGGCTGCGGCGCGTGGCCGATCCGGTGATCGTCAATCTCGCGGCCCAGACCCCCGAGGCGATCGCTGCGCCCAAGCGCGTGCCGGATGACGCGCTGACGCTGGCGCGCGACCTCGGTGCCGCGCTCGCGGAGGGCCTGCGGCTCGGCGTCATGTAGGGATTGCTCCATTCCGGGACGGTTGGCGGCTTTGGGGACTCGACGTCTCACGGCAAACGCGCCAAAAGTATTACGGGATTTCTGGCTTTAATCGGGCAACTTAAGAGGGGGGCCTGGACGATTTCACAGTCGCCGCGCGCCCGGGATGTCGAACTGCACCTGCTGTTTGCCAAGGGCAAACGGCCGGATCGCGATGCGATCGGCGCTTTCGCCGGGCGCTTGCCTGCGCTCAGCATCAGCCATGATCCTGCCGGCGCGGCGCGGCCCGATGTGTCGGCGGGGGACAGCGGCGACACCGGGGCTCTCGTGCGTGACGATGGCGAGTGGATCGAGCTGCTGCGCGACGGGTTGACCTTCGATCTTGCCGGCCTTGCGCCCGGAACTGCGGCGCCATTCCCCCAACCCGCGCACCGCTTCGACCTGCCTGCGCTGCCCGCTGCTGCTGATTTCGAGGCGCTGACCCTGAGCCCGGGACCGCATCTTGCCACCGGTGGCCATTCCCTGCCGATGATGCGCGGCCTGCTCGCGCTCGCTTGCGACATGGTGCGCCAGTTCGACGATCTGGCCGCGGTCGTGTGGGAGCCGGCGCAGAGCGCGATCGGGCGGCGCTTCTTCGAATCCGCGACCAGCGCGTGGCTCGATGGCGGGCCGTTCCCTGCGCTCGGCCTCACATCCTTCGCCCAGACGCCCGATGGCGCGCTCGAATCGATCGGCCTTGCCTTCTGGATCGGGCAGGAGCTCAGGATCGAACCGCCGCTCACCGCCGATCGGGTCGCTGCAACGCGGCTCGGCATCCGGCTCGTCAATCACCTCGTCATCACCGGCGCCCTCGAAGACGACGACCGCATTGTCGCGCCCGACGGCACCCGCCTTGCCTTGCGCCCCTCTCGCACCCGCGCACTTGTCAGTGTGTGGCGTGAATAGGGATGCGGCACTGGGATCACGCACATAGCCTGACAGTGATTGCCTTCCGCTCGGTCAACGCGCGGGGGCAGCACGGTTACAATCCCGGATTGCAGCGCCACCACCTGCTGCCGCGGCAATTGCTGTCGCAGCGCTGCTTCGGCCGGATGTTCGCCGAGGTCGGGCTGGTGCGGGTCGGGTTCGACGATTTCCGCCGCAATGGCCTGCTCCTTCCGGCGACCGAGAGCGCCTCGGTGCGCAGCGGCATGCCGCTCCACCGCGGGCCGCATCCGCGCTACAACGAGGTGGTCATTGCCCGCGTCGGCCGGATCGAGGAGCGCTGGGCGATGGTCCGCCAGCACGATGCGGGCGCGGCGCTGGAAGAGGCGCTGCTGCGCCTCCACGTGCTGCAGGGGGCACTGCGCCGCCAGCTGCTCGCCGAGCGCCGGCGGGTCGTGCTCAACCGCAAGGACCCGCTCGGCACCGGCTTCGACTTTGCCGAACTCGACGCGATGGCCGAGATGCTGTGGGCCGCCGAGTAGGGCCTTACTCCGCCGCCTCGGCCATCGCCGCCCACGAGGTGTAGCCCGAATTGCCCGCGAGGCGCGCCTTGGCTTCGTGATACTCGCGCTCGAAGCGGGCGACGAGGTCTTCCACGGTGCCGACCTCTTTGATCGTGCCGATGCCCTGGCCCGAGCCCCAGATGTCCTTCCACGCCTTGGCCTTGGTGTTGCCGCCGCTGCCGAAGTTCATCTTGCTCGGATCGCTTTCGGGCAGGTTGTCCGGGTCCATCCCCGCCGCCTCGATCGAGGAGCGCAGGTAGTTGCCGTGCACGCCGGTGAAGAGGTTGGTATAGACGATCCCTTCCGACGAGCCATCGACGATGCCCTGCTTGTAACCCTCGGCGGCGTTGGCTTCCTTGGTCGCGATGAAGGCGCTGCCTGCATAGGCGAAGTCGGCGCGCAAGGCCTGGGCGGCAAGGATCGTCGCCCCGTGCCCGACCGAGCCCGAAAGTGCGACGAGGCCGTCAAACCACTCGCGGATCTCCTGCATCAGCGCGAAGGGCGAGAGCGAGCCGGCGTGGCCGCCTGCACCTGCGGCGACGGGGATGAGGCCGGTCGCGCCCTTTTCGATCGCCTTGTGGGCGAAGCGGTTGTTGATGACGTCGTGCATCGTCACGCCGCCCCAGTTGCGCACGGCAGTGTAGATGTCTTCGCGCGCACCGAGCGAGGTGATGATCATCGGCACCTGCCACTTCTCGCAAGTGGCCATGTCGGCATCGACGCGGTCGTTGGTCTTGTGGACGATCTGGTTGACCGCGAAGGGCGCGGCCGGGCGATCGGGGTTCGCGCGGTTGTGCGCGGCCAGCTCCTCGGTGATCTGGTGGAGCCACTCGTCGAGCTGCGACTGCGGCCGCGCGTTCAGCGCAGGGAAGCTGCCGATGATCCCGGCCTTGCACTGCGCGATCACCA
This sequence comes from Erythrobacter colymbi, assembly GCF_002155685.1. GTDB lineage: Bacteria > Pseudomonadota > Alphaproteobacteria > Sphingomonadales > Sphingomonadaceae > Erythrobacter > Erythrobacter colymbi. The sequence goes on along the minus strand of NZ_MUYK01000002.1, from coordinate 475,984 downwards.
GCTCGGGGCCGGAGACGATGAACAGCGGCGATCCGATCAGCGGCAGGCGCAGACGATCGAACGGAGCGGGAAGCGGCATGGGTTTCTCCTTAAAACTCTTGTCCAAACCCGCGTCTCTAGCGCCGGTTCCGGACGTGCCAAGCGTGATTTTGCGAGTGCCGTTACGTCACTTGTACCCCGTTCGTGTCGAGCGAAGTCGAGACACAGGGCGCAAGGCCTCTCGACTACGCTCGAGGCGAACGGAAGAGGAGTGCTCTCTATCCCAGCAAGTCCTCGATCCCGTAGAACCGCGCCGCGGTGCCTGCGAACAGCGCCGCCTTCTCCCCAGCGCTCGCGCTGCGGGTGAGGCGCTTGAAGGCGTTCCAAAGCACGGCGTAGTCTGCGCCCCAGTAATCGACCGGGTAATTGCTCTCGAACATCGCGCGCTCCGCTCCGAAGGCTTCGATGCAGGTCTCGATATAGGGTCGCCACAGCGCGGCGAGATGCTCCGAGCCGTGGCCGGCGGCGGGGCCTTCCTCGGGCAAGGCACAGAAGGCCATTGCGAGGCCGCCGAGCTTGACCACCACGTTCTCGCACTTGGCGAGTTCGCGGATGTTGCGGCGCCATTCGTCGAAGCGTTCGTGCAAGGTGCCCTTGTAGCTCGCGGCACCCACGGGCGTTCCGACATGGTCGAGGCAGATCGGCTGATCGGGGAATGCGCGCGCGAGGTCGATCACGTCGGGCAGTTGCGGCTCGAGCAGCCAGGCATCGAAGGTCAGCCCGCGCTTGCCGAGCTCGGCGAAGCCCTCGCGGAATGTGGCATCGCGGTAGAGCCCTTCAGGGTGATGGAACGGCGCGCCGAGGACGGCCGCGTCCTTGTCCCAAGCGGCAGCATGGCGGATGCCCCGGAAGCGCGGGGAGGCGGCTTGGAGCGCATCGAGCACTTGGCCCGCCGCGGCGCCGCGGGTGAGGTCCGCGTGCCCCACGATCCCTGCGCAATAGCGCGCCGGGCCATAGAGCCCGCTCGCCGATTGCGCCGCAACGCCGTTGACGAACTCGACCTCGCCCACGGTCTTGAGCGCATCGCCATAGGCGCCGTTATAGAAGGCGCCGCACTCCATATAGACCGTGCCGATGATGTTGTGCCCGCTGGTCATGTGGGCGTGGAGCTGGTCGAAGGTGTAATAGGCGTTGGGGATGATCGCCGCGATGAACGGATGGTGCGGCTGCGGGAACATCGGCAGCATCGGCCGCAGATCCCACAGGTGATGATGCGGATCGATGATCGGCAGATCGGGTTCCAGAATCGCTTCGGTCATGTCTCTCTCCCTTGCGCCGCCGGGCCGTTGTTCAGCCTCGGGAAATGCGCGGCGTCGATTGTGTAGCATGACAGGGTGTAGCGGCACGGGCGATGGGCGTCATTGCCGAATTGATGGGGGGATCAGGGCATGAATGTGTGGGCGCGCACGGCTGCTGTGGCAGCGATTGCATTGGCGACAGGGGCCTGCATTACCCCTCATCGCTACATGGGTATTTCCATCCGCACCCCGGTTACGCCCGAGGAGCAAGGGCGGCTCGATGCCGCGCTCGCCTCGGGGCCTGCGGGCAGCTGTGTGTGGAAGCCCGAAGGCGGCAAGCCTGTCGATGTGCCCTGCGAAAGCCTGCCGCTGCCGCGCCTCGCGCAGCTGGCCGCAATGGACCACAAGCCCGCTCTGCTCGAACTCGGTATCCGCTTCGAGGAAGGCAGCCGGGGTGCGCCGAAGAATTGGAACAAGGCGGAATTGGCCTATCGCCTCGCGGCCTGGCAGAATTCCTACATCGCCGGCCAGCAGGTCGCGGGCGTGGGCAGTGCCTCGGGTCGCAGCTTCGATCCAATCATGGTGCCGGGAACACCGGGGCTCGAGAATGCCGAGGTGCGGCTTGCCCAGCTGCGGGCCAAAAAGAAGGCGCGGTAGCCCTCAGGCGATCGCGCGCCGGTAGAGGTGCCAGGTCGCATGGCCGAGCACGGGGAGCGCCACCGGCAGGCCGAGGAAGCCCGGCAGCATCGCCGCAAACAGCAGCGCCGCGATCAGCGTCGCCCAGCCCAGCATCACCGCGAAATTGCGCCGCACCACGGCAAGGCTGGCGATGATCGCGGTGAGGAAGTCGACCTTGCGCTCCACCAGCAGCGGCAGGCTGATCACGGTCATGGCGTAGAAGGCGAAGGCCAGCACCGCACCGACCGCGCTGCCGACCGCCAGCATCGCGAGGCCCGAGGGGGTGAGCAGCGCCGCCAGCGGGTCTCGCCCCACGCCGCTTTCGGCCATGAACACCGCGAAGATCGCGTGCGCGATGATCATCCAGAACGAGAAAGCGACGAAGACGATCACCCCCATCGACAGGATCTGGTCGTCGCCATGCCCCTTCAATGCGCCCAGCACCGCGCGCCAGGTCAGCGGCTCGCCGCCCGCCCGCCGCCGGCTCGCCTCGTAGAGCCCGACCGCGATGAAGGGCGCGACCAGCGGGAAGCCGGCGATGGCGGGGATCAGCCAGGTGGGGTTGCTCCCCGCGAGCGCCGCCCAGCCGATGCCGAGCCCCGCGAGCACATAGACACCGCCGAAGAACAGGCCGAAGCGCGGCATGGCGAGGAAATCGCGCCACCCCGCCGCGAGCGCTGCGGCAAGATCACGCCACGCCAGATCGCCCGCCACCTGCGGGCCGGATGACGGCACGGCAGGCATGCCCGGCACACCCGGGTTGGTCGGCAGGCCATTCATCGCGCAGGGTCTCCCTCTCTCCGGGAGCGAAATCTGCGCGCAATTGCGCTGCCGCGCAAGGACGCAAAACGTCAGGCGGCCGACGAAGCCACAGCCGAATTCGCGGCGCTGAGCACCGCGCGCACCGAGGCAGTGGCGATATCCTCGTCGATCCCGCAGCCCCAGATGGTCCGCCCGTCAGGCGCGCGGCATTCGAGATAGGCGGCTGCGCGTGCATCGGTGCCTGCGCCCAGCGCGTGTTCGGTGTAGTCGATCACTTCGAGCTCCACCCCGAAGGCCTCGCGCAGGGTGCCCATCACGCTCGAGATGAGGCCATTCCCGCGGCCCGAGACCGTCTGCTCCTGCCCATCGACCGCGATGGTGCCGGCAAAAATGCGCGTGCCATCCGACGCGCGGCTTTCTTCGTAGCGCACCAGCTGGAAATGCTTGGGGTGGATCTTGACGTGATAGGCCTTGCGGAAGGCGTCCCAGATGTCGCCCGCATTGAGCTCGCGGCCCAGCTCGTCGGCCATCGCCTGCACGTGCTTCGAGAAGTCGGCCTGCATCTTCTTCGGCAGCTTGAGGCCCTGGTCCTTCTCCAGCACCCAGGCGAACCCGCCCTTGCCGGACTGCGAATTGACCCGGATCACCGCCTCGTAGCTGCGCCCGAGATCGGCCGGATCGATCGGCAGATAGGGCACGCGCCAGAGCTCGTCATTCTGCGTCTCGCGGGCTTCGAAACCCTTCTTGATTGCGTCCTGATGACTGCCGCTGAACGCCGTGTAGACCAGCTCTCCGCCATAGGGGTGGCGCTGGTGGACGGGCAGGTCGTTGCAATAGGTGACGGTCTCGATCACGCGGTCGATGTCGGAGAAATCGAGCTCGGGATCGACGCCTTGCGTGTAGAGATTGAGCGCCATCGTCACGAGGCAGCAATTGCCGGTGCGCTCGCCATTGCCGAACAGGCATCCCTCGACCCGGTCCGCGCCCGCCATGAGGCCCAGTTCCGCCGCCGCGACGCCGGTGCCGCGGTCGTTGTGGGTGTGGAGGCTCAGGACTGCGGCCTCACGGTTCGGCAGGTGGCGTCCGAAATACTCGATCTGGTCGGCGTAGATATTGGGCGTCGCCGCTTCGACCGTGGCGGGCAGGTTGAGGATGATGGGGTGTTCGGGGGTGGGCTGGAGCACCTCCATCACCGCTGCGCACACCTCGATCGAGAAATCGAGTTCGGCGGTGGAGAAGGTTTCGGGGCTGTACTGGAAGTGCCAGTCGGTGCCGGGATACTTGGCCGCCTCGTCGCGCATCACTTTCGCGCCCGCGACGGCGATGGCCTTCACCTCGTCCTTGCTCATGCGGAACACGATGTCGCGCCACGCGGGGCTGACCGCGTTGTAGAGGTGGACGATCGCCGCCCGCGCACCTTCGAGGCTCGCGAAGGAGGTGCGGATCAGGTCCTCGCGGCTTTGCGTGAGAACCTGGACGATCACGTCCTCGGGGATCGCATCGGACTTCACCAACCCCGAGATGAAATCGAACTCAGTCGCGCCGGCGCTCGGGAAGCCGATCTCGATTTCCTTGAGGCCTACCTCAACCAGTAGGTCGAAGAAGCGGCGCTTCTTCACGGCGTCCATCGGGTCGATGATCGACTGGTTGCCATCGCGCAGATCGGTCGAAAGCCAGCGCGGAGCTTTCTCGATCAGCTTCGAGGGCCACTGGCGGTCGGGGAGATTGATCTGGCCGAAAGGGCGGTACTTGGCGGCAGGATGCTTGAGCATGGGCATGGGAAAAGGCTCGTCGCGAGAAGGTCGGGGAAGCTGCGGCAGGTTACCCTTGGGAGCGGTGCCGCGCTGTTCCTGACGCGCGGCTTCCTACGCCCAAGGGCGCATAAGTCGAAGCAGCAGCGAAAGTCCGTGTCGCGTCATGGCCAGCCTCATTGCCGATTATTGCGCGGGGCGCAAGCCGGGAATGGCGCTATCGCTGGCGCAGGCGATCGGAGGTGAGCTGGTCGATGGCAGTTACCCCCATCAGCCGCATCCCGCGCTCGATCTCGTCCTTGAGGATGCCGAGCGCGCGTTCGACTCCGGGCTGCCCCGCCGCGGCGAGCGCATAGAGGTAGAGCCGCCCGCCCGAAGCCGCGCTCGCCCCGCTGCACAGGGCCTTGAGAACATGGGTGCCGCGCCTGACGCCCCCGTCGCAGATGATCTCGATCTTGCCGCCAACCGCATCGACGATCTCGGGCAACTGGTCGAAGGGCGCGCGTGAGCCGTCGAGCTGCCGTCCGCCGTGGTTCGAGATCATGATCGCATCCGCGCCGATCTCCACCGCGCGGCGTGCATCGCCCGCGCTCATCACGCCCTTCAATACGAAGGTGCCGCCCCAGTCTTGCCGGATCCGCGCGGCAGTGTCCCAGTCCATCGCGGTGTCGAGCATGGTGTTGAAATATTCGGCGATGCTGACCGCCTTGCCGGTGCCCTCGCTCACATGGGTGTCGAGGTTGGGAAGGCGGAATTTCTCGCGCAGGACGTAGTCGAGCGTCCACTTCGGGCGGGTGGCATAGCTCCACACGCTCGCCGGAGTGAAGCGGGGCGGGGTGGTGAAGCCGCTCCGCAGGCACCGCTCGCGCTTGCCCGAAACGATGGTGTCGACCGTCAGCGCCAGCGCATCGAACTTTGCGGCCTGGCAGCGCTGGATCATGCTCGCATTCAGGCCCTTGTCCTTGTGGACGTAGAGCTGGAATAGCTTGGGCCCGCCGGTGAGCGCGGCGATCTCCTCGATGGAGCGGGTCGCAAGGCTCGAGATGCCGAACCACAGGCCGAACTTCTCGGCCGCCTTCGCCACGGCGGTTTCGCCCTGCCAGTGGAAGGCGCGCTGCACCGCGGTGGGCGAGAGCATCAGGGGGAGCGCCGATTTGCGCCCGAGGATGGTGCAGGAGGTGTCGATCTCGGCCACGCCTGCAAGCACATCGGGCACCAGATCGACGCTGGCGAAGGCGGCGGTGTTCCTCGCCTTGGTCAGCTCGTCATCCGCGGCCCCGTCGATGTAGTCGAACACGGGGAAAGGCAACCGCGCCTTCGCGAGGGTGCGGAAATCGTCGATATTGTGGCAATCGGACAGGCGCATCGTGGCGGTGTTCTTGAAACAGCCCTTCGCCCAAGTCGAACAATTTGTGCGCCCCTGTCACCTTTCGCAGCATGCATGCGAAACCATCGCCAGACGGATGATCGCCGGTCGCCCCGACCGGCTCCCCCACCGAGGATAGACCGATGCGCCCGAACCGATTGCTGCTCGCCCTTGCGGCGCTTGCCACGCCGCTTGCCCTGACCGCGCCCGCCTTGGCCGAGGGCGGGATCTATGTCGGCACCGAAGGCGCGAAGGTCGCCGTCGGTGGCTACGACACGGTCAGCTACTTCCGTGGCCAAGGCGTGCCGGTGAAGGGCAGCGCGTCCTTCAAGCTGACATGGAAGGGTGCCGAATGGCGCTTCGCCACCGCCGAGAATGCGGCGGCGTTCAAGGCCAATCCCTCCGCATTCGCGCCGCAATATGGCGGCCACTGTGCCTGGGCGATCGCGCAGGGCTATCTCGCGCCGGGCGATCCGACCGCTTACGACGTGGTCAACGGCAAGCTGTACCTGAACTACGATCAGGGCATCCGCACCAAATGGCGCAAGAACATCGCCGGTTTCATCGCCAAAGGCACGACCAACTGGGCGAATATCCCTGCGGGCAAGACCTACACCGGATCGTTCTTCGGGCTGTGACCGCCCGGTAGAGCGGTTGGCTGGCAGGCCCTTGCCCCCCTTTGCGGCCTGCCAGCCAGCTTTTTGCCCGAGTTACTGCTTCTCGAAGGCCGCGCTGATGGTCAGCGTCACGTCCTTGCCGACAAAGGGCGCGGCGTAGTTGATGCCCCATTGGGTGCGGTCGATGGTGGTGCGCGCGTGGAAGCCGGCGGTTTCCTTCTTGTTGAAGGGGTTTGCGCCCGCGCCGACGAATTCGGCCTTGAGCGTCACCGGCGCACTCTTTCCGTTCATGGTGAGCGTGCCCGCGATGTCGGCGGTGGTCTCGCCGGTCTTGGTCACGCTGGTCGAGGTGAAGGTCGCCATGCCCGGGGTCGGCCCGAAGAAGTCGGGCGCGCCGCCATCCTTGCCTGCGCGCAGCAGGTGATCCTTGAGGCCCGCGCTCGCCACGCTGACATCGGCGATGGGCACGGCCACCTCGACCTTGGTCGCGGCGATATTGGCGGGATCGAGCGTCATGGTGCCCTTGATGTTGCCGAACACGCCGAAATAGTCGTTGAAGCCGAAGTGGCTGACTTCCCAGCCCACCAGCGTGTGGTTGGCATCGAGCGCGTAGGTGCCGGCGGCGACCCGCGCGGGGTCCTTGACGCCCGGCACCTGCGGCGCGCCCTGGGCGAAAAGAGCAGGGGCGGTGGTGAGTCCGGCGGTGCCGAGGGCAAGCGCGGCGGCTGCGGCGGCGAGGGTGGTGCGTTTCATCGGGAAGGTCTCCTTGGGTTCGAGGGGTTCAATCCACAGGGGCGGTGGCGGTTCCGGTGCGCGGCCGCGGCATCAGCACTCCGGGACGGGGCGACTATCGCGCGCGGCGAGTTCGGGACGGGTGTAGCTTGCGGCAACGGCGTCGCCGGGGCAGGGGCGGTAGGCCGGATCGCGCCCGAGGCATCCCTCGCCGCAGACCTGCACCGCGCGCGCCTGCTGCCAGTCGACCCGCCACAGCCGCCCGCCCGGGGTGGCGACATAGCCGTCCATCTGGCTTTCGATATCGCCGTCGAGGTCGATCAGCGAGGGCACCTCGCTGTCATAATCGGCATCGAAGGCGCCATGCGTGTGCATGCTGGCGAGCGGAGCCATGCCCGGCTCGTCGAAATACTGGAGGTCGCAGGTCGCCTCGTTCCCCGCGCGCACTTCCGAGGACTGGAGCTGGCCCTCGCTGTCCTCGAAGATGATCGCGCAGAGCTCAACCTTCTCGGCAAAGGAGCGCGCCTGCATCGCCGCCAGCTGCTTGCGGGCGAAGGCCTGCACCTCGCTCTGCGACACGGTGACGACGAAGTCTTCGGGGTTCTTGCGGGTGGCAGCCGAATGCACGACGATCGCCACCCACAGGATGGCGATCGCCGCGTAAACCAGTTTCATTTTCGGGCCTTCGAACATCCGGCCCGGGTGTGGCGTCAGTTCTTCGCCTTGTCGACCAGCTTGTTGGCCGCGATCCACGGCATCATGGCGCGCAGCTTTTCGCCGGTCTGCTCGATCGGGTGGGCGGCGGCCTGCTTGCGCGCGGCCTTGAGCTCGGGCTGGCCGGCGCGGTTGTCGAGCACGAAGTTCTTCACGAAACGGCCCGACTGGATGTCGGCGAGCACGCGCTTCATTTCGGCCTTGGTTTCGGGCGTGATGATCCGCGGACCGGTGGTGATGTCGCCATATTCGGCGGTGTTCGAGATCGAATAGCGCATGTTGGCGATGCCGCCTTCATAGAGCAGGTCGACGATCAGCTTGGTTTCGTGGAGGCACTCGAAATAGGCCATTTCGGGGGCGTAACCGGCTTCGACCAGCGTCTCGAAGCCCGCCTGGATCAGATGAGTGATCCCGCCGCACAGCACGGCCTGCTCGCCGAACAGGTCGGTCTCACATTCCTCGCGGAAGTTGGTCTCGATGATCCCCGAACGCCCACCGCCGACGGCCGAGGCATAGGCGAGGGCAACGTCATGCGCCGCGCCGCTGGCGTCCTGATGCACGGCGATGAGGCACGGCACGCCGCCGCCCTTCACATATTCGCTGCGCACGGTGTGGCCCGGGCCCTTGGGGGCGATCATGATGACGTCGATATCGGCGGGCGCCTCGATCAGGCCGAAGTGGATGTTGAGCCCGTGCGCGAAGGCGAGGGCGGAGCCGGGCTTCATGTGGCCCTTGAGGTCGTTCTCCCAGATCGCGGCCTGATGCTCGTCGGGCGCGAGGATCATGATGATGTCGGCCCACTGCGCGGCCGCGGTGTTGGAGAGCACCTTGAAGCCCGCGCCTTCCGCCTTCTTGGCGGTGGCCGAACCTTCGCGCAGCGCGATGGCGACTTCGGCGACGCCGCTGTCGCGCAGGTTCTGTGCGTGGGCATGGCCCTGCGAGCCATAGCCGACGATGGCGACCTTCTTGGGCTTGATCAGATCGAGATCGGCGTCGGCGTCGTAGTAAACCTTCATTGTATTCCCTTTTCCTGCATCTTTTCCGTTATCCCCGCGCAGGCGGGAATCCAGCTCCCTTAGGACACAAGCTGGATCCCCGCCTTCGCGGGAATGACGAGGTGAATGAAATGTGTCAGGCCCCCTGCGCCCCGCGCATCATGCCCACGATCCCGGTGCGGCCGACCTCGACCAGCCCCAGCTCACGCATCAGGGCGATGAAGCTGTCGACCTTGTCGGGCGGGCCGGTGATTTCGAAGATGAAGCTCTCGGTGGTGGTATCGACCGGCCGCGCGCGGAAAATGTCGGCGAGGCGCAGCGCCTCGACCCGCTTTTCGCCCACGCCCGCGACCTTGATGAGGGCGAGCTCGCGCTCCACGTGCGGCCCAGCGGTGGTGAGGTCGGTGACCTTGTGCACCGGCACCAGCCGCTCGAGCTGCGCCTCGATCTGGTCGATCACGGACGGCGGCCCGTTGGTGACGATGGTGATGCGGCTCACCGCATGGTCCTCGGTGATGTCGGCCACGGTGAGGCTGTCGATATTGTAGCCGCGCGCCGTAAAGAGCCCGGTGATCTTGGCGAGGATCCCGGGTTCGTTATCGACGGTGACGGCGAGCACGTGGCGCTCGGAGGCGGCTTCGGCGATTTTCATGGGCATCGGAGCATCCTTAGACCAGCGCTTTGGCTTCGTCGTCCATCGTGCCGTCGACCTTGTCGCCGTAGAGCAGCATGTCGGTGTGGGCGGCACCCGAGGGGATCATCGGCAGGCAGTTGGCATCCTGCGCGACGAGGCAGTCGACGATCACCGGGCCGGGATGGTCCAGCATGCGCATGATGCCATCGTCCAGCTCGCGCTCCTCGGTAATGCGGATGCCTTTCCAGCCATAGGCTTCGGCCAGCTTCACGAAATCGGGGAGGCTGTCGGAGTAGCTGTTCGAATAGCGGCTTTCATAGGTCAGTTCCTGCCACTGGCGGACCATGCCCATGTATTCGTTGTTCAAGATGAAGATCTTGACCGGCAGGCGATACTGGCTCGCCGTGCCAAGCTCCTGAATGTTCATCTGGATGCTCGCTTCGCCCGCGATGTCGATCACCAGCGCATCGGGGTGGCCCAGCTGCGCGCCGATCGCGGCGGGCAGGCCATAACCCATCGTGCCGAGGCCCCCGCTGGTGAGCCACTTGTTCGGGTCCTCGAAGCCGAAATACTGCGCCGCCCACATCTGGTGCTGGCCGACTTCGGTGGTGATGATCGGCTTGCGCTGGTGGGTCAGGGCATGGAGCCGCTCGACCGCCTTTTGCGGCATGATCATGCCGGGGTTTTTGGTAGAGCGTTCGGGATAGGCGAGGCATTCGCGCGCGCGCCAGCCGGCGATCCTCGCCTTCCATTCGCCGAGGTTCTTCGCCTGACGGCTGCCCCATGCCTCGATCATCTGCCCCAGCACCGTCCCGCAATCGCCGAGAATGCCGAGATCGACCGGCACGGTCTTGTTGATCGAGGAGCGGTCGATGTCGATGTGGATCTTCTTCGAATCCGGCGAGAAGGCGTCGAGCCTGCCCGTCACGCGGTCATCGAAGCGCGCGCCGATGCAGACCATCACGTCGCACTTGTTCATGGCCATGTTGGCTTCGTAGGTGCCGTGCATCCCCAGCATCCCGAGCCAGTCTGGATGCGTGCTGGGGAAGGCGCCGAGGCCCATCAGCGTCGAGGTAACGGGCGCGCCGGTGATGTCCTGAAGCCGGCGCAGCAGCGCGCTTGCCTCGGGCCCGGAATTGATCACGCCGCCGCCGGTGTAGAAAATCGGGCGCTCGGCCTGCGCGATCATCTCGACAGCTTCGATGATGTGCTCGGCCGGGGCGACGGTCTGCGGGGCGTAGCGGTGCGCGCCCGCGCGGACGAGTGCGCGGCGCTCCGAGGGGACGGCGATCTGGACGTTCTTGGGAATGTCGATCACGACCGGACCAGGGCGGCCGGTGGTGGCGATCAGGAAGGCCTCCTTGATCGTCGCGGCGAGATCGGCGGGGTCCTTCACCAGATAGTTGTGCTTGGTGCAGTGGCGCGTGATGCCGATGGTGTCGGCTTCCTGGAAGGCGTCGGTGCCGATCAGCGCGGTCGGCACTTGGCCGGTGATGACCACCATCGGGATCGAATCCATCCACGCGTCCGCAATGCCGGTGATCGCGTTGGTCGCGCCCGGGCCGGAGGTGACGAGCACCACGCCCGGCTTGCCGGTGGCGCGGGCATAGCCTTCGGCCGCGTGGGCAGCGCCCGCTTCGTGGCGGACGAGGATGTGGCGGATGCGCTCGTCGCCGAACAGCTCGTCATAGATCGGCAGAACCGCGCCGCCGGGATAGCCGAAAACGAACTCCACGCCCTGCTCGATCAGGCCCTCGACAAGGATCGCCGCGCCGCTCATCGCGGTGGGATTGTCCGATGCGGGGCTGGTCGGGGCAGTCACGGGGCGCTCCATTCTGGCGAGGCTTCAATAAGAAAACCGGCCCGACGCAGGGGGGTGCGCATCGGGCCGAGTGACACCGCCGCTAAAGGTCATAATCTGATAAGTCAAGCGCTATTTGCGCAATAATGATGCGAAACAGGCATCCAAGTCGATATTTTCGGATTCCCAATTCGGGTGGATCCGCGGCCATTCCGGCGGGGGCTGGCGCCGGAACCAGGTGAACTGGCGCTTGGCGTAGTTGCGGGTCGCCTGACTGCCCGAGGCGACCACCGCATCGGCCTCGATCTCGCCCGCAAGCCATGCCGCGATCTCGGGAACGCCGATGGCGCGCATGACGGGGAGGTCGGGATCGAGCTGGCGCGCGAGCAGCGCTTCGACCTCGGCGATCGCGCCCTGATCGAGCATCGCCTCGAAGCGCGCGTCGCAGCGGTCATAGACCCACTGGCGCTCGGGCTCGACGATCAGCGGATGGAGCGTCACCTCCTCCGCGATGCCGCCCGCCTTGGCGCGCTGCCAGTCTCCCAGCGTCACGCCGGTCGATCGCTTGACCTCGAGCGCACGGGCGATGCGCTGGCGGTCGCCGGGGGCGAGATCGGCCGCACGTTCGGGATCCTCGATCTGGAGCAGCTTCCACGCCGCATCCTCGTCCAGCGCGCGCATGGCGGCGCGCACGGCGGGGTCGATTTCGGGGATGGGGGCAATGCCTTCGAGCAGCACCTTGATGTAGAGCCCCGTGCCCCCGACGAGGATCGGCACCGCGCCCGCCTCGTGGCAATTGGCAATTTCGGTCTTGGCGCGCATTGCCCAGGCGGCGGCCGAACAGGCCTCGGCACCGTCCCACGCGCCAAACAGCCGGTGCTCGATCCCCTCCATTTCCTCCTCGCTCGGGCGGGCGGAGAGGATCTGCAGGTCGGCATAGACCTGCGCGCTGTCGGCGTTGATGATCACCGCGCGGCGGCCATCCGCGATGAGACGATGGGCGAGGGCGACGGCAATCGCGCTCTTGCCGCTGGCGGTCGGCCCTGCAATGAGCGCGAGCGGATTTTCAGGAGTGGTCGGAATGCTCATTGCGCGGCTGATAGCAGAGACGAGTGAATGTGAAACGCGTCTCGATGCGCTTGTCGCAGCGATTGGCGATGCGGGCGCGCAGGTGACAGCCGCCGCCATGCCCGAGGGCGACGAGGGTGTGCTCGAACTCCATCTCGACGGCGGCAAGGAAGTGGACGTGCTCGCCGCGATCGACAGCGCCTTCGCGGTGCCCGCCATGCTGGTCGCGCGCGGGACCATCGAGGTGCCGCGCCTGTTCGTCTCCGACATGGATTCGACCATGATCGGGCAGGAGTGCATCGACGAGCTGGCCGATTACGCCGGGATCAAGGCGCAGATCGCCGAGATTACCGAACGCGCGATGCAGGGCGAGCTCGATTTCGAGGCGGCCCTGCGCGAGCGCGTGGCGCTGCTGGCGGGGCTGGACGAGGGTGCGATTGCGCAATGCCTCGCCGAGCGGATCACCGCGACGCCGGGGGCGAGGACGCTGGTCGCCACGCTCGCGGCGCTCGACACGCGGACGGTGCTGGTGACGGGCGGGTTCCACCATTTCGCCGATCCGGTGGCCGAGATGCTCGGCTTCCACCGCGTCGTCGGCAACCGCCTCGCGGTTGAGGATGGCAAGCTCACCGGTGGGCTGGTCGGCCCGATCACCGACAGCGCAGTCAAGGCAGCGGTGCTGCGCGAGGAACTGGTGGCTCTGGGCGAGGGCGCGCACAGCCTCGCCACAGGAGACGGGGCGAACGACATTCCGATGATCGAGGCGGCGACCTACGGCTTTGCCTATAGAGCCAAGCCCAAGGCCCGCGCGGCTGCCAATGGCCGGGTGGATTCGGACGATCTCACCGCCGTGCTCACGCTTCTGGGTGTGCCGCGCGAGGACTGGCACGAAGGTTGATCGTGCGGGGAAAACGGTTCGTCGAAAAAAGGGTTTCAATTGGCGAACCGAATCGGCTATTAACATTCATGTAAGCAAGCCGCGCTAGACGCTGCTGCAGAAGGATGGCTCCCATGACCGGCAAGACCCGCACCGATTACATGCAGATGTTCGCCGCCGACGGCACCGTGCTGCTTCACCCCGAGCGGCCGGAAGCGAAGTATCGTCCGATGCGCGCGGTGCGCAACTTCCAGAAGCTGATGAAGGACAAGGAAGACACCGCGGCGGTGTTCAAGATCTTCGAATCGCTGCCGTCCAAGGACTTCATGCCGCGCATCGCCGAGCTGGCGCTGTCGGAGCGGGGCGAAGAGCTGCGCCGGACCGAGGCGTGGCTGCCCGACATCCTCGACGATCACGCCGCGCTGCGCCGCACGCCCAAGGGCAGCCTTGCCCACGCCTATTGCGACTTCATGGAGGCCGAAGGTCTCTCGGCCGCGGGCCTCGTGGCCGAAAGCGACCGCGCCGGCCGTCCGCGCTATCCCGACCTCGTCGAGTGGTACATCAACCGCTCGCGCGACACGCATGACCTGTTCCACATCCTCACCGGCTATGGCCGCGATGCGCTCGGCGAGGCGAGCGTGCTGCTGTTCACCCACGGCCAGCAGCCGAGCCAGGGGCACCTGCTGATCGGCTATGCCGGGGCGGCGAACATCAAGAAGATGGCCAAGGGCACCAGAGCGCCGGTGTTTGGCGCCGTGCGCGAGGCGCATCGTACCGGCAAGGGCGCGCCGCAGCTGATCGCCCAGCCGATCCGCGAACTGCTCGCCCGCCCGCTCGCCGAAGTGCGCGCCGAGATGCGCATTCCCGAGCCGGTCATGTACCGCGAATGCCACCGCATCTGGCGCGAGGAGGGGATCAACCCCCACAACCTGCTCGCCAGCCGCGAGACCCTCGAACAGCCCGAACTGCTGGCGGCGTAAACGCCGTCAGAGCCAGCTGGCGATCTGCGTCAGCGGCTTCTTGCGCAGGGCATAGGCCGGAACCGTCGCGTCGGGGGCAGGGCGTCCGGCGACGATGATCATCACCGGCTTTTCCCACTCCGGCCGCCCGCAGACCTTGCGCAGGAACCCCATCGGCGATGGCGTGTGGGTGAGCGTCGCCACGCCAGCCTCGTGCAGGGTCGCCAGCAACAACCCGCAGGCGATGCCGACGCTTTCATTGACGTAGTAGTTCTGGGTTTGCCCGTCCTCTTCGATCCCGCCCTTGCGTTGGGCGAAGACGACGATCAGCCACGGTGCGGTCTCGAGGAACGGCTTGTCCGCATCCGTACCCAGCGGCCCGAGCGCCGCGAGCCATTCTGCGCCCGCCTTGGGATCATCGCTATCGACACCGTAGAAGCGGCGTTCCTCGGCCTCGGCGGCTTCGCGGATCGCGCGCTTTATGGCGGGGGAGGAGACGACCGCGAAGTGCCAGGGCTGATGGTTCGCGCCAGAAGGCGCGCTGCCTGCGGCATCAATCGCCGCTTCGATCACCGCACGTGGAACCGGGGCGTCCGAGAACCAGCGGCAGGTGCGCCGTTCGCGCAGCCGGGCGGCGAGCGCCCGCGCGTGCGCGATGGCGGCCTCGTCAGGCAGCGGATCGAGGTGATAGGGCAGGGTGTCATGTTCGTTCATCGGCAGCGGTGAACCCTCGGTCGAGCAGGGAATGGACTTTTAACTGACACTCATGTTAGTAGCGTGTCGCAAGCCCAATTCGCGAATCGCGCCAAGGACGTTACACAGATGGCCCTCACCGATCTTCCGCTGGTTGCCCCGGACCGCAAGACCTCGGGCTTTCGTCCTCTCAAGGTGCTCCACCACTTCGGCAAGCTGGTCGAGGACAAGGAGGACACCGAGCAGGTGTTCCACATCATCGAGGCGACCAAGGGCAAGCGCAGCCACCGGCAGGCGCACGCCTTCATCGCCTCGCCCGAAGGCCAGCGCTTCATGCGCGAGGGCGTCGACATCCCCGCGATGCTCGACGATCACGCCCGCTGGGCCGATTGCGGGCCGGAAACGGTGGCGGCGCATTACATCGCCTTCATGAAGCGCGAGGGGCTCTCGGCGGCGGGCCTCGTCGCGGAAAGCCACAAGTGGGCGCCGCCCGAAAGCCTGCCGCAGGATCAGACCCAGTGGTACTTCGACCGTCTTCGCGACACGCATGACCTGTTCCATGTGCTGACCGGCTACGGCCGCGACGCGCTGGGCGAGGCGAGCCTGCTCGGCTTCAGCTACGAGCAGAACCGCAACACCGGCATCCTGTTCATCGCCTATGCCGGCGCGCGCCAGATCCGGAAAGTGAGCGGGACGAAAGCGCCGCTGTTCGCCGCGATCAAGGAAGGCCGCCGCCTTGGCCGCGCTGCCGCCAAGATCGCCCATCAGGATATCGCGGCGCTGATGCGCGAGGATATCGCCTCGGCCCGCGCGCGGCTGAACATCGGCAAGCCCGAAATATATCGCCAGTGCCTCGCGATCCTCGAGAGCGAGGGCAATGCCCGCGAGGATCTGACTTTGGGCGGCGCGCAGGCCGCCTGAGGCCGCTCAGCGAAGTTCCTTGCGGATCACCAGCTTGAGGCCCGACCAGGTCTCGTCGATCGCGCAGACCTTGGTATCGACCAGCCCCATCGGCAGGCAGATGTCGCGGATTACATCCTCGGTGATGTCGGTCGGCACTTTCGAGGCCTTCTTGGGCCAGCTCACCCAGATCTGGCCGTCGGGGGCGATCTGGTGGCGCAGGGCGGCGAGGTGCGCTTCCAGCGCGGCCTTGTCCGTCACGAACACATGCGCCGCGTCGATCCCCTGCGCGGGGTCGGCGACGAAGGTGAGTTCGAGCGCATACTCGTCGATCTCGTCGATCACGTGCTCGGGAATGGCGTCGAACCACACCCGCATTCCGTCGCGCAGGCTGAGCTTCTTCGCCAGCGGCGTGCCGGAATAGCCCGAGGAGGCCATCAGCCCTCCATCCACTCCTGGAAGAAGCGCTGGTTGGCCGCGCGCAGGTCGGCAAGCGGAACGCCGAGGACCGAGTCCCCGCCCACGGTGCCGATCCGCTGGAAGCCGATCTGCGCGGTCTCGTCGTTGCGGGTGCCCTTGGACAGCGCCTCGTTCAAGGCCGCAACGTCGGGGACGGTGACAAGATAGCGGCCCTGATCCTCGCCGAACCACCACTGGGCGGGGGTATAGGCGGGGTTGCCTGCCTCGGTCTCGGCACCGATCCCGCCCGCCAGCGCCATCTCGGCGAGAGCAACCGCCAGGCCGCCATCGCTGAGGTCGTGGACCGCATTGACGAGGCCGTCGGCGATCAGCTCGTGGATGATCTCGCCCGCATTGCGCTCGACCGTGAGGTCGGTCGGCGGGGTGCGGCCTGCCTCCACGCCCTTGACCACGCGCAGCCACAGCGACTGGCCGAGGTGCGAGCGGGTCGGATCGGGCTTGGCCCAGAACTCGGGGCCGACCAGGTAGATCGCGTCCCCTTCGTTCTTGAAGTGCATGGTCATCATCTTCGACAGATCGTCGATGATGCCGACGCCGCCGATGGCCGGGGTCGGGAGGATCGCGCTGCCGCCGCCTGTCGCCTTGCTCTCGTTGTAGAGGCTGACGTTGCCGCTCACGATCGGGAAGTCGAGCGCGCGGCAGGCATCGCCCATGCCGTCAAGCGCGTGGACGATCTGCGCCATGATCTCGGGCCGCTGGGGGTTGGCAAAGTTAAGGCAATTGGTCACGGCGAGGGGCCGCGCGCCCACGGCGCACAGGTTGCGATAGGCCTCGGCAATCGCCTGCTTGCCGCCTTCATAGGGGTCGGCGAAGACATAGCGCGGGGTGCAGTCCGTGGTGATGGCGAGCGCCTTGCCGGTGCCATGCACGCGCACCACGCCGGCATCACCGCCGGTCTGGAGCGTGTCGGCGCCGACCTGCGAATCATACTGTTCGGCAATCCAGCGGCGCGAGGCGAGATCGGGCGAACCCATCAGGGTGAGGAGATCGGCCGCGACATCGGCGGTCTCCGGCACTTCGCCCAGCGGCGTCACGCCCGCCCAGACCTTGTATTCCTCCTTGGAGAGGTAGGGCCGGTCATAGAGCGGCGCTTCGTCCGCCAGCGGGGCTAGCGGGATGTCGCACACCACTTCACCGTTGAATTCGAGCACCATATGGCCGGTGTCGGTGACTTCGCCGATCACCGCGAAGTCGAGCTCCCACTTGCGGAAGATCGCTTCGGCCATGGCTTCCTTGCCGGGCTGGAGGACCATGAGCATCCGCTCCTGACTTTCGCTCAGCATCATCTCGTAGGGCGTCATGCCGGTTTCGCGGCAGGGGACCTTGTTCATGTCGAGCCGGATGCCCGCGCCGCCCTTGGAGGCCATTTCGACGCTGGACGAAGTCAGCCCCGCCGCACCCATGTCCTGGATCGCGACGATCGCGTCGGTCGCCATCAGTTCGAGGCAGGCCTCGATCAGCAGCTTTTCGGTGAAGGGGTCGCCGACCTGCACCGTCGGGCGCTTGGCCTCGGCATCCTCGCCGAAGTCCGCGCTCGCCATGGTCGCGCCGTGGATCCCGTCACGCCCGGTTTTGGAGCCGACATAGACGATCGGGTTCCCGATGCCGGTGGCAGCGGAGTAGAAGATCTTGTCCGTGTCGGCCACGCCCACCGTCATCGCGTTGACGAGGATGTTGCCATCGTAAGCGGGGTGGAAGTTGGTCTCGCCCGCGACGGTCGGCACGCCGACGCAGTTGCCGTAGCCACCAATGCCCGCGACCACGCCCTGCACGAGGTGCTTCATCTTGGGGTGCTCGGGCCGCCCGAAGCGCAGCGCGTTGGCATTGGCGATGGGGCGCGCACCCATCGTGAACACGTCGCGCAGGATGCCGCCCACGCCCGTCGCCGCGCCCTGATAGGGCTCGATGTAGGAGGGGTGGTTGTGGCTCTCCATCTTGAAGATCGCCGCCTGCCCGTCACCGATGTCGATCACGCCCGCGTTCTCGCCCGGGCCGCAGATCACCCACGGCGCCTCGGTCGGCAGCTTCTTGAGGTGCAGGCGCGAGGATTTGTACGAGCAATGCTCAGACCACATCACCGAGAAGATGCCGAGTTCCACAAGGTTCGGCTCGCGGCCCAGCGCGTGGAGGACGCGCTCGTATTCCTCGGGGGAAAGGCCGTGCTGTTCGACGATTTCGGGGGTGATGGCGGTCATGAGAGGGACTCCTTGGGCCGCCCCCTAGATCACATGCCCCGCGAGGCCAAGCCGCCGCGTTTCCTGAACCAGCGATTCTCCCCGACCCATGCCGCCAGAACGGTCAGCACGGCAAAGGCGAACAGCGCCTGCAGGTAGAGGAAGGGCCCGGCGCTTTCCGGATGCGGCGCGAACCAGTTGGCGAGCTGGAACAGCAGCATGACTCCTGCGAGCACCAGCGGCGGCCCCGCAGGACCGCGCGTGCGGCGCAGGTAGAAGGCGAAAGCCCCGAAGGTCAGCGCCAGCTCCAGCGGGATCGCGACCCACGGCATGTTCCACAGGCCGAGCCCGAGCTTGGGCGGCGTACCGTCCAGCGTGAGGTCGGGCACGTGGACGATGAGGTCGCACAGCCAGTGCGACAGCACGACGGCGCTCGCCAGCAGGCCAATCCGCCAGCTGCGCTGCCAGATCGCCACGATCCCGAAGAACGCCGCCGCCCAGATCGCCGTGCCGGCGAGCGAATGGGTGTAGGGCATGTCGTAGAGGTCGAAAGGCACCATCACGCTCGCCGCCGGATCGACCCGCATATGCTCGAGGCCCACCAGCGCGAAGCTGAAGAACCCCCAGTCGACCAGCTGCCCGGCCACGAACATCGTCGCCAATCGCGGCCGCTCGGGGCTGACCGCGGCAGCGATGAAGGCCGGAGCGAAGTGGCCGATAAACATGCTCAGCCGGCAACCGGCGCGGCGGGCACGAAGCGCAGCACCGCCCAGGTTGCGATCGAGGCGGCCGCCCCGGTGACGAAGGCGCCCCACAGGATGTCGAGCACGCTGATGTGCGTCGCCCACACCTTCATCACGGCCTGCGAAGTTAGGTCGAAGGTTGCATAGCACAGCGCGCCCAGCAGGATGCCGTTGAGCATCGCCGCCTGCACGCCGCCGCCCGTCAGGCCCGGCTTGATCGCAAACCAGGTGATCCCGGCGATGTAGATAAGATAGAAGGCGACCGCCGCACCGGCGTTGAATTTTTCGGCCATGATCTCGCCGATCACGGGCTTGTAGAGGTTGCCCGCTGCCCAGCGCAGCCACACCACGTCGAAGGCCAGAAACGATACGGCCGCGACGCCATAGGCGATGATCCACTTGAGCATGTGCACGAATATCCTGTGTTGGTTTGAACCCGCCCGTTGTCGCCAGCCTTGACCGCACCGCTGCGCGCCGTCAATGCTCCGCGCCATGGACGAGGGCACTTCAACACCGGCCGCGGGCGGTCAGGACATCGCGGGTCTCAGCTTCGAACAGGCACTGGCCGCGCTCGAGCAGATCGTGCAGCAGCTGGAGCGCGGCGACGTGCCGCTCGACCAGTCGATCAGCCTCTACGAACGCGGGGAGGCGCTGCGTGCGGCGTGCCAGCAGCGGCTCGATGCGGCGCAGGCGCGGATCGAGCGGATCGTGACCGCCGCCGATGGCCGGGCGACCGGCACCCGTCCCTTCGATGCGGAAGGGTGAGCGCGATGCTGGCTGAAACGCAGGGCAATGTGCTGGCCGACGCGATCAAGCGCACCCAGGCCGAAATCGACTCGCTGTTCGACGCGCTGCTGCCGGTGCCGGACGACACCAGCGCGCGTCTGGTCGAAGCAATGCGCTATGCTGCGATCGGCGGGGGCAAGCGCGTGCGCCCGCTGCTGGTGTGCAGCACCGCGGCGTTGTTCGGCGTCTCGCGCGATGCGGCCCTGCGTGCGGGCGCGGCGATCGAGGCGATCCACGTCTATTCGCTGATCCACGATGATCTGCCCTGCATGGACAATGACGACTTGCGGCACGGCAAGCCGACGCTGCACAAGGCCTATGACGAGGCGACCGCGGTGCTCGCGGGCGATGCGCTCCACGCGCTCGCCTTCGAGATCCTCGCTGACGACGCCACCTCCGAAGACCCCTTCACCCGCTCCGAGCTGATCCTCACCCTCGGGCAGGCCTCCGGCATGAGCGGGATGGCGGGCGGCCAGATGATGGACATGGTCGCCGACGAAGAGGGCGTGGTCTACGATCTGCCCGCGATCACCCGCCTGCAACAGCTCAAGACCGGCGCATTGCTCGCCGCTGCGGTCGAAATGGGCGCGATCCTCGGCAAGGTTGCGCCGCAGGGCAGGGCGCACCTTCGTGCCTATGCCCGCGACATCGGCCTAGCCTTCCAGATCGCCGACGACCTGCTTGATGTCGAAGGCGACATCGCCAAGGCCGGCAAGGCGCTGCGCAAGGATAACGAACAGGGCAAGCAGACCTTCGTCACCCTCATGGGGGTCGACAAGGCCCGCGAACAGGCGCGCGCACTGGTCGACCAGGCGGTGCTGCGGCTTGCGTCCTACGGCAGCGAGGCCGACGTGCTGCGCGCGCTCGCCCGCTACATCGTCGAGCGCGACCACTAAGAGCCGCGCCGCAGGAGAGGATACCCGCCATGAGCCGCCGCATCGGAATCTATCCCGGGACCTTCGATCCCATCACGCTGGGCCATGCCGACATCATCCGGCGCGGTTCCAAGCTGGTCGATCACCTGATCATCGGCGTGACCACCAATCCTTCGAAGAACCCCATGTTCTCGACCGACGAGCGCTTCCGCATGGTCGAGCGCGAGGTCGCCAACATGGGCCTCACCAATGTCGAGGTGGTGGGCTTCAACGCGCTGCTGGTGAAGTTCGCGCAGAAGCAGGGCGCGAGCGTCATCATCCGCGGGCTGCGCGCCGTCGCCGACTTCGAGTACGAATACCAGATGGCCGGCATGAACCAGCAGCTCGACGACAATATCGAGACCGTGTTCCTGATGGCCGACGTCTCACTCCAGCCGATCGCCTCCAAGCTGGTCAAGGAAATCGCGGTCTATGGCGGCGACATTGCCCGCTTCGTCAGCGCGCCGGTGTGCGAGGAAGTCATCGCCCGGGTGCGCGAGCAGGGCCTCAAGGGCGACTATTGACCGGCCCGCCGTCCCCATCGGCGTTACCTTCATTCATTGCAGTGTCAGGCCGGCGGGGCTACACGCCCGCACAAATCCGGATGGAACCATGATCACAGCCAAGTTTGCCACCGCCTTCGCCGCGCTCGCCCTGCTGGCCGCGCCGCACGCCGCCTTCGCCCAGAAGCGCAAGGACGACACCCCGCCCGTGGCCTTCGGCGAGAATGCCGAAAAGCCCGATGCGGACGAGGCGCCCAAGGCGGCGCGGATCTATTCGCCGATCAACTACGACACGGCGGTCGATCCGGAGAACATCTGGGTGCTCGACCTGTCGAACGGCCAGCGCGTCAAGATCCGCCTGATGGCCGACTGGGCGCCTGCCCATGTCGCGCGGATCAAGGAGCTGACCCGCGCGGGCTTCTATGACGGGGTGGTTTTCCACCGCGTGATCGACGGCTTCATGGCGCAGGGCGGCGATCCCACCGGCACCGGGCAGGGCGGCAGCGAGCTTCCCGACCTCAAGGCCGAATTCAACCCGATGCCCCACGTGCGCGGCACGCTGTCGATGGCGCGCGCCTCCGAGGATGACAGCGCGAACAGCCAGTTCTTCATCGTCTTCTATCCGCGTTTCAGCCTCGACAAGAAGTACACCAACTTCGGCCGCGTGATCGAGAACATGGAAGCGGTCGACGCGATCCAGCGGGGCGAGCCGCCGCAGAACCCGACCTTCATCGTCCAGGCCTCGATCGCCGCCGACAACAAGGCGCCCCCGCCGCCGCCGGCTCCTGCTGCCGATGCGCCGGTGACCGCCGATATGCTGAGCGCGCCGCTGCCCGGCAAGTAAGCCACTTTCACGGCGCGCTTTCCTCGGCTAGGGGCGCGCGCCATGAAGGTAGACCTGTTCGATTTCGAGCTTCCGCAAGAGCGCATCGCGCTACGTCCGGTGCGTCCGCGCGATGCGGCGCGGATGCTGGTCGTGCGCGGGGCCGATGCGCCGTTCGAAGACCGCGGTGTGCGGGATCTGCCAAGCCTCCTCAATCCCGGCGACGTGCTCGTCTTCAACGACACCCGTGTGATCCCCGCCCAGCTCGAAGGCCGCCGTGCCGATGGCGAGGCGAAGATCGGTGCGACTCTGCACAAGCGGATCGACCTCAGGCGCTGGCAGGCGTTCCTCAAGAACGCCAAGCGGGTGAAGATCGGCGATCAGCTGGTCTTCGGTGGCGGCGTCACGGCGATTGCCGAGGAGCGCTTCGACGATGGCTCGCTGACGCTGTTCTTCGAGGGCGAGGAGCCGGTCGAAGTGCTGCTCGACCGTGCGGGCACCATGCCGCTGCCACCCTACATCGCCAGCAAGCGCGGGGTCGATGCCCAGGATCTCGAAGACTACCAGACCATGTTCGCGCGCGAGGAAGGCGCCGTCGCCGCGCCGACGGCCTCGCTGCACTTCACGCAGCGCCTTGTCGACGCGATCGACGCGGCCGGGATCGGCCGGGCTATGCTGACGCTCCATGTGGGGGCGGGCACCTTCCTTCCCGTGAAGGCCGACGACAC
The DNA here is from genome assembly GCF_002155685.1 of Erythrobacter colymbi. GTDB lineage: Bacteria > Pseudomonadota > Alphaproteobacteria > Sphingomonadales > Sphingomonadaceae > Erythrobacter > Erythrobacter colymbi. The sequence goes on along the minus strand of NZ_MUYK01000002.1, from coordinate 453,009 downwards.
CGACGACCACCAGATGCACGCCGAGTTCGGGCGTATCAGCCAGGAGACCGCCGACCAGCTCAACGCCGCCCGCGCCTCCGGCGGCCGCATCATTGCGGTCGGCACCACCTCGCTGCGCCTGCTCGAGAGTGCGGTGGACGAGGACGGGGTGATCCAGCCCTTCGCCGGGGATACCGCGATCTTCATCACGCCGGGCTACAGGCTCAAGGCTGTGGACGGGTTGATGACCAACTTCCACCTGCCCAAATCGACGCTGATGATGCTGGTCAGCGCGCTGATGGGTCGCGAGCGGATGATGGCAGCCTATGCCCACGCCATCGCCAGCGAGTACCGCTTCTACTCCTACGGGGATTCCTCGCTGCTGCTGCCCTGACCGGGTCCCTGTCGGCGCGCTTAGCAGCCGTCACCGCCGCACAATTCTTCCCGCGTTAGTAACAGCTTGTGCGACTTCGCACCGGCCGCGAGGGGCTGTTTCCCCGTAGGGGACAGCCGTGACTTGCGAGTGATTGCCCGCGAGTTACCTTACAGTTAAGCATCTGTATTTACTCAATACATCGCGTTGACTCCCTGAACGAGTCTCCATATGTTTGAGTCGCTTTGAATAAATATGTGATTTCAAAGCGATTCGCGGTCGTCTCGGATATATAAAAAACAATAGCTGCTCTGCATTTCATTCGGAAATGCGGCGCGAATATTTGCGCATCTACGATGCGTATAAATTGGGAGTGACGAAATGAACCAGGTTGGAAAGTTTTCACTCAAGAACAACGGCGGCTTCGTCGTGAAATTGCAGTTCGTGTACGTCGACAGCAGCGGCGAAAAGCACCATGTCGACGGCACCGACAGCTTCCCGCTCGGCCAGAGCAAGACCGCCGATCCCGGCGATTACGGCGTGCCCGACGGCTCGCCCGTCGCGCTCTACGCCTTCGTCGTGTGGGGCAAGGACAACACCGCGACCCAGTTCTTCACCTATTCGAAGGGCAACGGGACGACCGCCAACTATACCATCAGCGGCACGACGCTCGACAACAGCCTCGGCTTTGAAGGTCTCTCCAACTGACCCTCTGACCGCAAACGCGAAAGCAAGACGAGAAAACGGAGAAGTATCATGCAAAGCATCGGCAATTTTTCGCTCTTCAACCAGGGCGGTTTCGTGACTAAGCTGCAGTTCGTCTACTGGGACGCGCAGGGCAACAAGATCCACAAGGACGGCACCGGCGGTATCCCGCTCGGCCAGAAGAAGACCGCCAGCCCGGGCGACTTCGGCGTGCCCGACGGGGCGACGGTGGCGCTCTATGCCTTCGTGGTGTGGGGCAGCGACAACGAGGCGAACCAGATGTTCACCTACGATGCCTCCAGCAGCGTGACGGCGAACTACACCATCAGCGGCACCACGCTGAACAACTCGCTGGTGCTGACCTCGGTCGGCTGACGCTGATTTTGCCCGACTGCGGGTGACACTTCGCTCATGCTTCCCTAATTGGGTGGCATGAGCGAAACCATCCTCTCCATCCGCGGCCTCACCAAGACCTACCGCGGCGGTACCCGCGCGCTCGATTCGGTCGATCTCGATATCCGGAAGGGCGAGATTTTCGCACTGCTGGGGCCCAATGGCGCGGGCAAAACCACGCTGATCGGTGCGGTTTGCGGGCTGGTGCGGCCCACGGGCGGCACGATCACGGCCTTCGGGCAGGACCTTGCGAAGGACTGGCGCCGCGCGCGTGCGCGGATCGGCCTCGTTCCGCAGGAACTCGCCACGGATATGTTCGAGACCGTGTGGCGCGCGGTGGCCTATTCGCAGGGGCTGTTCGGCAAGCCGTCCGACCCCGCGCGGCTTGAGGAAATCCTGAAGAGCCTCTCGCTGTGGGACAAGAAGGACGCGCAGATCCGCGCGCTTTCGGGCGGGATGAAGCGCCGCGTGCTGATCGCCAAGGCGCTGGCGCACGAGCCCGAGCTGCTGTTCCTCGACGAGCCCACCGCCGGCGTCGATGTCGAACTGCGCAAGGACATGTGGGAACAGATCGGTGCGCTGAAGCAGCGCGGGGTCACCATCATCCTCACCACCCACTACATTGAGGAAGCCGAGGAAATGGCCGACCGCGTCGGGATCATCCAGCGCGGGCGCATCCGCATGGTCGACGAGAAGCGCGCCATGATGGAGCGTCTCGGCACCACCGAGGCGGTGATCGATCTCGCCGCCCCGCTCGATGCCATCCCCGAGGCGCTGGCGGGCTTCGCGCTCGAGCTGTCCGGGGGCGGCACGCGGCTCACCTATCGCGGCGGCAACGGGCAGGGGAAGGGCCGCGCGCAGGTCGCCGAACTCACCCAGGTGCTCACCCGCGCGGGGATCGGCTTCACCAGTCTCGACATCCATGACAGCTCGCTCGAGGACATTTTCGTCGGCCTGCTCGGCAAGCACGAGGAGGCCGCGTGATGCATTTCAACCTGCGCAGCGCCTATGCGATCTACCGCCGCGAGATGGCGCGTGCCTTCCGCACCGCCTTCCAGTCGATCCTCTCGCCGGTGCTGACGACCTCGCTCTATTTCGTGGTGTTCGGCAGCGTCATCGGCGCGCGGATGGAGCCGGTGGGCGGGGTGCCCTATGGCGCCTTCATCATCCCCGGCCTGCTGATGTTGACCCTGCTGGGCGAGACCACCAGCAACGCGAGCTTCGGCATCTACATGCCGCGCTTCACCGGGACGATCTACGAACTGCTCTCCGCCCCTGTGGGCGTCGCCGAGACGCTCACCGGCTTCGTCGGTGCGGCGGCGACCAAGGGGCTTATTCTGGCCGCGATCATCCTCGGCACGGCGACCTTCTTCGTCGATTACCAGATCGCCCACCCGCTGCTCGCCGCGCTCTACATCATGCTGGTCGCATCGAGCTTCGCGCTGTTCGGGTTCATCCTTGGCATCTGGGCGGATTCGTTCGAGAAGCTCGGCATCATCCCGATGCTGATCCTGACCCCGCTGACCTTCCTCGGCGGCACCTTCTACTCGATCCGCGACCTGCCCGCGCCGTGGGACGCGGTGGCTCTCGCCAACCCGATTGCCTTTCTGGTGAGCGGGCTGCGCTATTCCTTCTATGGTGTCTCGGACGTGCCGATTGCCGTGTCGCTGGGCCTGACGCTCGGCTTCCTGACGGTCTGCGTCATCATCATTTCGGTGATTTTCCGGACGGGATGGCGGCTCAGAGAGTAATCCATGTTAGTCGATGATTTCACTGGTCTGACATGAAGCACTACCAGTCCGACATTAAGCGTCTCACCTGATTTCGTTCATTTCGCAGACAATGGCTGCTTCCTAGCCCCCGTCCGACGTCGCACCTCCCGCGGCGGATCGAAAAGGACGGAAAGACACCATGAAGAAGCTCGTCTTCATCTCGCTCGTCGCAGCCGGCGCCATCGCGCTTCCGGCGGCGGCACAGGCCCAGAGCACTGACAGCAACAAGCCGGAAGTCACCATCGGCGCGCAGGTCGGCCGCCACAACCTCGGCATCGACCTCGGCGATCTCGATGCCGACAACGGCGAATTCGACGATCTGAACATCAAGGACACCGGCACGATCTACGGCGGGTTCGCCGCGGTCGACTTCCCGCTCGGCGAAAACCTGTTTGCCGGTGTCGAGGGTAACGCCAGCCTCGGCGATGGTCCGATCGAAGCGGAATATGGCGTCTCCGGCCGTCTCGGCTTCCGCACCGAAGGCGGCGCCAAGATCTACGCCCGCGGCGGTTACCAGTGGGTCGATCTCGATATCGAGAACCTGACCGGTGTAAGCGAGGACTTCCTCGATGACAACGGCATCAGCACCCCGGACGTGGGCGGCGACTACCTCGTCGGCGTCGGCGTCGAAGTGCCGGTGAGCAAGGTGGTGCTGCGCGCCAATGTCGACACCATCGCTTTCGACACCCTGCGCGGGACCGTCGGCGTCGGGATCAAGTTCTGACGCACGGAAATGCACCGGAGGGCTGGCTCGCCAGCTCTCCGGATACCCTGCGCCGGTCGATCCGCAGCGGCCTTTGGTCGGCCCGGCTCAGCCGTTGAACGAGCCTGAACGGCAGCCTTTCAAGCGGTTCATCCTGATGAAAGTGATAGGAACATAGGTGAGTTTCCCTAGGGCGCACGACCCCCCGTGCACCGTAAAACAAGGGAAAACAGAACCATGAAGACCCTCACTCTCGCCACGTTCGCCGCTCTCGGCGCGATCGCGCTCCCCGCCGCTGCGCAGGCCCAGACCAGCGAAGACCCCAAGGTCGAGACCTATGTCGGCGTCACCGCCGGTATCCACGATCTCGGCGTCGGCCTGCCGGATGACGACGGCGGCATCTACGGCGTGGTCGCCGGCGTCGACGTGCCGGTCGGCAAGACCTTCTTCGTAGGCGCTGAAGGCAACTACAACATCGGCGACGGCGCGATCGACAGCGAATACGGCATCGCAGCCCGCGCGGGCGTGCGCGTTGGTGACAACGCCAAGGTCTATGTCCGCGGCGGTTATCAGGAGGTCGATTTCGACCTCGGCAACTTCGTCACCCCGGCGGTCGTCGGTCTCGATGACACCGATGGCGACTACCTCGTCGGCGCCGGCGTCGAGTTCGGCCTCGGCGACAGCCCGATCGCCTTCCGCGCCGGGATCGACACCATCGCGTTCGATTCGACCCGCGCGACCGTGGGCGTGCTCTACAAGTTCTAAGCTTACCGCTTAGTCTGACTTGCGAAGGGGCAGGGGATACGAGGCACGTTTCCCTGCCCCTTTTGCTTGCGCGTGACACTTTCGTGCAGGGGCGCTAGGGGCGGCGCGCTATGACGGCCCCGCGCTTCCAGTTCACTCTCCACGCGATAAGCGGCAAGGCGCGCACCGGCGTCATCGCGATGCAGCGCGGCGAAATCCGCACGCCCGCCTTCATGCCGGTCGGCACCGCCGCCACGGTCAAGGCGATGAAGCCCGAGGCCGTGCGCCAGACGGGCGCCGACATCATCCTCGGCAACACCTACCACCTGATGCTTCGCCCGGGTGCCGAGCGCGTCGCGCGGCTTGGCGGCCTGCACAAGTTCATGAACTGGCAGCGCCCGATCCTTACAGACAGCGGCGGCTATCAGGTGATGAGCCTCTCCGAACTGCGCAAGCTGACCGAACAGGGCGTCGAATTCCGCAGCCACCTCGATGGCAGCAAGCACATGCTCACGCCCGAGCGCAGCATGGAGATCCAGCGCCTGCTCGGCAGCGACATCGTCATGGCCTTCGACGAATGCCCGCGCGCCGATCGCCCGCGTGACGAAATCGCCGCGTCGATGGAGCTTTCGATGCGCTGGGCGAGGCGCAGCCGCGAAGGCTTCGATGGGGGCGAGGAACACGCCGAGCGCTCCGCTCTGTTCGGCATCCAGCAGGGCGCACTCCACGAAGACCTGCGCCGGATCAGCGCTGACAAGCTCACCGACATCGGTTTCGATGGCTACGCCGTCGGCGGCCTTGCCGTGGGCGAGGGGCAGGAGGCGATGTTCGGCGTGCTCGACTACGCCCCCGACATGCTCCCCGCAGACCGCCCGCGCTACCTGATGGGTGTGGGTAAGCCCGATGACCTCGTCGGCGCGGTCGAGCGCGGGATCGACATGTTCGATTGCGTGCTGCCGACCCGCTCGGGCCGCAACGGGCAGGCGTTTACGTGGAACGGCCCGCTCAACCTCAGGAACGCCCGCTTCGCCGAGGACACCGGCCCGCTGGATGACCGCTGCCACTGCCCGGTCTGCACCACCTACAGCCGCGCCTATATCCACCACCTCGTCAAATCGGGCGAAATGCTCGGCGCGATGCTGGTGACCGAACACAACCTCAGCTTCTACCAGGCGCTGATGCAGGGGATGCGCGAGGCCATCGCTGCCGACCAATTCGCCAGCTTCGCCAGTAACTTCCGCCGGGATTATCTGCATCAGAGGGCTTGAATGCCCCTTCGCTCCCGTTAGTCTCGGCTGTTAGCGCAGACCAGCTTTGGGAGCTTCCATGACCGTTACCGCCACCTCGCCCGCGCGCCTGCGCACCCTGCTGCTTGCGGGCAGCCTGCTGGCCCTTGCGAGCGGCGCGGCAGCGCAGGAGGTGACCGACCAGGATGCGATCCGCTTCGGTGCGCGGGCCGACGTGCTCGACATCAGCCTCTCGCCCTCGGGAGACAAGATCGCCTTCGTCTCGGCCGGGCCGGGGCACACCGAAGTCGTCAAGGTGATCGATTTCACCAAGGACGCGGCGGTCAAGCCGGTGCTGACCAATGGCGAGAAGGTGGTCGATATCGACTGGTGCCAATGGGCGAGTGATACCCGCCTCGTGTGCCAGCTTTCGGGCATGGGCGGGGCGCAGAACGGGCTTCTGATCCCCTTCGACCGGCTGATCGCGCTCGATGCCGATGGCGGCAACATCAAGATGATCAGCCAGAACGATTCGCCCCGCGCGCTGGGCTTCAACCAGTTCGGCGGCGATGTGCTCGCGCTCGATGTGGCGGGCGAGGAGGGCATGATCCTCATGACCCGCAATTTCGTCCCCGAAACCACCACCGGCTCGCGCCTTGGCAACGAGAAGACCGGCCTTGGCGCGGAGCTGGTCGACACCGCCAATGGCCGCCGCCGGATGCGCGAACAGCCTGACGAGGGCACCCGCCGCTATGTCGCCGACGAGCAGGGCCGGGTGCGGATCAGGATGATCCCGCAGACGGACTCCGCCGGGCAGATGACCGGCACTTTCCTCTATTACTACCGCAAGCCCGACAGTAGTTCGTGGAGCCCGCTGGGGCCGCTCACCATCGATGGGCAGACCGTCGATTCGATCATCCCGCTCGGCGTCGACAGCGCGCGCAATGTCGCGATCGGCTTCGTCTCCAAGGGCGGCTACGACGCGATCGCCGAGGTCGCGCTCGACGGGACGGGCGCGGGGCGGATGCTGATGGCGCGCGGCGACGTCGACGTCGATTCGCTGATCCGCATCGGCCGCAAGAACCGTGTGGTGGGCGGCAGCTATGCGACCGAGAAGCGCCAGATTGCCTATTTCGACCCCGCGCTGGCCAAGCTCGCCGCCGATCTCGGCAAGGCGCTCCCCGACAAGCCGCTGGTGAACATCGCCGGGGCCAGTGCGGACGAGCAGAAGCTGCTGCTGATCGCGTCGAGCGACACCCAGCCCGGAATGGTCTACCTGTTCGACCGCAAGGCCCGCGCGCTCGAGCCGTTGCTGCCGCTGCGCCCGCAGCTCGAAGGCGTAGCGATGGGCCAGATGAAGCCCGTCACCTACCCGGCGCGCGACGGGACGCAGATTCCCGCCTATCTCACCCTGCCGCCGGGTTCGGACGGCAAGGGCCTGCCTGCCATCGTCCTCCCCCACGGCGGCCCGGCCGCGCGCGACGAGTGGGGCTTCGACTGGCTGGTGCAGTACTTCACCGCCAAGGGCTATGCCGTGCTCCAGCCCAATTACCGCGGCTCGGCCGGCTATGGCGATGCCTGGTACGGCAAGAACGGGTTCAAGGCGTGGGATGTGGCGATCGGCGACGTCAACGATGCGGGCCGCTGGCTGGTGAGCGAGGGCATCGCCCGGCCCGAGAAGCTCGCCATCGCGGGCTGGTCCTACGGGGGCTATGCCGCGCTGCAATCGCAGGTGCTCGACCCCGCGCTGTTCAAGGCGGTGGTGGCGATCGCGCCGGTTACCGATCTCGGCTTTCTTGGCGATGATGCGCGCGGCTACACCAATGCCCGCCTGGTCCGCCAGCAGGTTGGCGAGGGGCCGCATATTGCCGCAGGCAGCCCGCGCCGTCACGCCGACCGCTTCATGGCACCCGTCGCGCTGTTCCATGGCACGCGCGATCTCAATGTCGACGTGCGCCACTCGCAGGCGATGGCAAAGGCGCTGAAAGACGCGGGCAAGAGCGTGACCTACAGCGAATATCCCGAATACCAGCACAGCCTCGATGACAGCGCGGTGCGCAGCCGGATGCTGGCGGAGATCGGCACCTTCCTCTCCGCCACGCTGGGCGACAAATAGGGCAGGGCCGAAGCCCCTCGACAAGCGGGGCTTCGACCGCCTAGGGCGCTGGCATGACCGACAGTCCTTTGAACCCCGAAGCCTGCACGACCATGCCCGAGGTGCGCGCCGGGGTCGATGCGCTCGACCGCGAGATCGTGGCGCTGCTCGCCAAGCGGTTCGGCTACATGCGCGCCGCCGCCCGGATCAAGCCCTCGCGCGATGCGGTGCGCGACGAGGCGCGCAAGGCGAGCGTGATCGCCGCCGCCGTCGCCGAGGCCGAGGCCCAAGGCATCCCTGGCGATGTCGTTGGCGACATCTGGGAGCGGCTCGTCGAAGGCTCGATCGCCTATGAATTCGGCGAGTGGGACAAGATCAGGGCGTGATCCGGCACGGGGCGCGCTTGCATGAGTGAGCTCGCCTTCGGTTGGCGCACCGCGCTGCTGCTGGTGGCTTTCCTCCAGCTGCTCGCCATCGCCGCCGCGCTGACCCGCCCGCTCGAGAACCGCGCCTCCAACCGCACGCTCGCTGCGCTGCTGGTGGTGCTGGCGGGGATCATCACCCCGTGGATGATCGGTTTTGCGGGCTTCTACGACCAGTGGCAGTGGCTGAGCTTCGTGCCGGTCGCGATCACGCTGGCGGTGGCACCGCTGTTCTGGCTCTATGTCCATGCGCTGCTCAAGGGCCGCTGGCCGGAGCGGGGTGCGTGGCACCTCGCGCCTGCCATCGCGCAATTCGTCTATCTCGCGACCTGCTTCGTACTGTTGCCGCTGCAGGTGAAGGATGCGTGGCTCGGCCTTCAGGCACCCGCCTACAACGCACTCACCGGCCTCGGCGTGATGATCGGGCTCGCCGCCTATGGCCGCGCGAGCCTTGCGCTCATCACCCGCTACCGCGCCGACCTGTCGCAGCAGGTCGCCGACGAGCACCGCTATGCGCTGGGCTGGCTTGGGCAGGCGCTGGCGGCGCTGTTTATCCTGCTCGGAGTCTGGACGCTGTTCAGCGTCTGGGACCTGATCGCCCCGCTCGGCTATCGCGGGTTCATGGGGCTCTATGTCGCGATTGCCGCCATCGCGCTGTTCCTCGGGGTGCAGGGCCTGCGCCATGCCGACCGCCGCTTCCCCATGCCTGCGCTCCCGCCGCCCGATGCCGCGCCTGAGCGGGACTGGGCGATGCTGGGGCAGGAATGGGCCGCGACCACCCGCGCCCAGCGCTGGCACGCCGATCCTGATCTGAGCCTCGCGCTCCTCGCCCGCAGGCTCGGCACCAACACCGGCTACCTCTCGCGCGCGCTCAACGAGGGGCTGGGGGTCAACTTCTCGACCTTCGTCAACCGCCTGCGCTGCGAGGATGTTGCCGGGGCGCTGGCAGAAGGGCGGGGGGACGACCTGCTCGACCTCGCGCTCGAGGCCGGGTTCAGCTCCAAGGCGAGCTTCAACCGCGCCTTCCGCGCCGAATATGGCTGCACCCCGTCCGAATACCGCGCGCGGGGTGACGTCTCAAAACCCGAATAATCACGGGTTTCCGTGCTTTTGCAGCGCAAGGCGCGGACAGGCGCGGCATCCGGGGCTCCTCACGGAAAGGAGACGATCATGCTGGACAGACGGGGCTTCATCGGCGGGGCGGGGCGCATGGCCGCGGGCGGAGCGGCGCTGGCGATGCTGCCGGAGATGCTGGCGGCGCAGCAAGCCGGCGCGCTCGACGACATGACGATCCTGCGCGGCGCGCTCGGCCTGCACCCCGGGCTCTACCGCTACAACACTCCGCGCGAGATCGAGGGCGGGCTGATGTGCCTCGAGACCGCGCTCGCCCGCTCCGAAACCCGCGCCGAGCGGTTCGTGGCGATCCAGCGCTTCCTCTCGATGGTCCGCTGCGGGCACACCCAGTGCAACTTCTACAACCAGTCCGACGCCGTGGTCGCCGAGCTGTTCGACCGGCCGACACGCGTGCCCTTCGCCTTCGCGTGGCTGGGCGATGCGATGGTGGTGACCGAGGATCTGAGCGGCACCGGCAAGCTGGCGCCGGGCACGCGGATCGTGACGCTGAACGGTTTGACCGTCTCCGACATCCTCTACCGCTTGCTCCCCCTGACCCGCGCCGACGGGCACAACGACACCAAGCGCCGCATCCAGCTCGAGATGCGCAATACGGACACCTACGACTATTTCGACATCTATCAGGGCCTGCTGATGCCGCCCGAGGGCGGGTTGACGCGTCTCACCGCACAGCGCCCCGATGGCAGCGAGTTCGCCGCGGAATTCCCCGCGCTGGGCCTTGCCGCGCGGCAGGCGACGATCAAGGTGCCCGAGGACAACGGCACCGCCACCCCTCTATGGACGTGGGAGATGCGCGGCGATGTCGCCGTGGTCACCATGCCGACCTGGGTGATGTACAACACCAAGTGGGACTGGAAGGGCTGGCTCGACGAGCGGCTCGCGAGCCTGTCGGGCGCGCGCGGCCTCGTCATGGACCTGCGCGATAACGAGGGCGGAAACGAGTGCGGCAACGCGATCCTCTCGCGCTTGACCGACAAGGACATCCAGTTCCCCGGATACCGCCAGCTGGTGCGTTACCGCGAGACTCCGGCAGCGCTCGATCCCTATCTCGACACCTGGGACAGGAGCTTCCGCAAGATGGGCGTCGAAGCGAGCGACGTCGGCGGCGGGTTCTACCAGCTGCCGGGCCAGAGCGAGGAGACCGACTTCATCCCGGCCAAGGCCCCGCGCCTCACCGTGCCGGTGGCGGCGCTGATTTCGCCCGTGTGCAGCTCGGCGACCTTCTCCTTCGCGCGGCGGGCGAAGGAATCGGGGCTGGTCCGGCTATTCGGCGAAACCTCGGGCGGCAACCTCAGGGGGATCAACGGCGGGGCCTATTTCTTCGTGCGGCTGCCGCAATCGGGAATCGAGTTCGATGTGCCGCTGATCGGCTACTACCCGGCCTCGCCGCAGCCCGATGCCGGGGTCGATCCCGACGTCTTCGTCCCGCGCTCGCGTGCCGGCCTCGCCGCAGGACGGGATTCGTGCATGGACACGGCGATCGACTGGTTGCGGCGCGGGTGACCCAACGGAAAAGGGCGGCCCCGCAAGGCCGCCCTTTCCGTATCTCTTGCGATGCCCCGAGGGATCAGCGCGAGTAGAACTCGACCACCAGGTTCGGTTCCATCGTCACCGGATAGGGCACTTCGTCGAGCTTCGGCACGCGGGTGAAGGTCACCTTGTCGTTGCCGTCGGGCTGGACGTAGTCGGGGATGTCACGCTCGGCGAGGCTCTGGGCTTCGATCACCAGCGCCATTTCCTTGGCCTTGCTGCCGAGGCTGACGACGTCGCCCACGTTCACGCGGCGCGAGGCGATGTTGCACTTCTGGCCGTTCACGTAGATGTGGCCGTGGCTGACGATCTGGCGCGCGGCGAAGATGGTCGGAGCGAACTTGGCGCGGTAGACGACCATGTCCAGACGCTGCTCGAGCAGGCCGATCAGGTTCTGGCTGGTGTCGCCCTTCATGCGCGAGGCTTCGAGGTAGTTGCGCTTGAACTGCTTTTCGGTGACGTCGCCGTAGTAGCCCTTGAGCTTCTGCTTGGCGCGCAGCTGCAGGCCGTAGTCGCTCATCTTGCCCTTGCGGCGCTGGCCGTGCTGGCCGGGGCCGTAGGAACGCTTGTTCACCGGGGAATTCGGACGGCCCCAGATGTTTTCGCCCATGCGGCGGTCAAGCTTGTGCTTGGCGCTCTTGCGCTTCGACATAGTCGTATCCTTCAATGTGCTGGCCCGCCACTGCGGCAGGCTTCAACCCGGCATCGCTCCATCACGCCATAAAGCGTGACGCGGCGCCTGCTTCACCGGGGTGCAGGGCCCATTTGCGAAGGCGCGCGCATAGCAGGAACGACGCCTGCGTCAAGCGCCGTGCGCCGGTCAGCGCGGGTTATTGATCTCGCGCCATTCCTCGACCGTACGGCAGACCTTGGTCTTGCGGCGGCTCGACATGTCGAGCTTCACATAGCGGCAGACGCGTTCGTCCTTGGCTTCGGTCTCGCCCTCGGGCTGGGTTTCCTGGGTCTGCGCTTCCTCGCGCTGCGGCGGGGTCTGGGCAGGCTGGGCTTGCGTGTTGGCGGCGGCGGCGAGAGGGGCAAGAAGGGCAGCGCCGGCCAGCGCCAACGGGAGGGATCGCAGGGAAATCATAAACAAACTCGCGGGGTTGGGGGGAGGGGTGCGCTGATCCTAGAGCGGAGGGCAGGCCTGTCCATCCCCCAATCGACGAACGACGTCAGCGCTCGCGTTCACGCTCGAGGCTGCTGAGGATCCCGCGCAAGGTGCGCACTTCGAGGTGGTTCCAGCCCGGCTTGGTGAGGAGACCGCGCAGCGTACGCTTCGTCGCTTCGGCGCGGCTTTCGGGGAAGAAGTAGCCGCGCGGTTCGAGCAGCTTCTCGAAATGGGCGATCATCCCGTCGAGCTCTTCCTGCGGGGCGGGGGGCAGGGTGTCCTCGAGCGTCGGCTGCACCAGCGTATCGCCCGCATCGGCCATCTCGCGCCCGATCCGTGACCATTCATAGGCGACGAGGATCACCGCCTGCGCGAGGTTGAGCGAGCCGAATTCGGGGTTGATCGGGATCGTCAGAATATTGCGGGCGAGCGCCACGTCCTCGGTCTCGAGCCCCGAGCGTTCGGGGCCGAAGATCACCGCGTGGCGGCCGGGCAGGGTGTGGACCTGCCGTCCGGCCTCGTCCGCGCCGATCACCGGCTTGGTGACGCCGCGCTTCCTCACCGTGGTCGCGTGGACATGGGCGCAATCGGCCACTGCCTCGGCGGTGGTGGCGTAGACCTTGGCCTGCTCCAGCACGATGTCCGCCCCCGCCGCCGCCGGGCCCGCCGACGGGTTGGGCCAGCCATCGCGGGGGCTGACGAGCCGCAGCTCGGTCAGCCCGAAATTGAGCATCGCGCGCGCGGCCTTGCCGATATTCTCGCCCAGCTGCGGGCGCACGAGCACGATCACCGGCTTGTTGAGGTCGGCCATATTCCGTTTAATCTTTCGCGGCTTGCTGGACGGTGCTGGCAAACTCTTCGAAGTCGCGGGCCTCGGAGAAATCGCGGTAGACGCTGGCGAAGCGGATATAGGCGACCGAATCGATCTGCCGCAGCCCTTCCATCACCAGCTCGCCGATATGCGAGGAGGGCACCTCGGCCTCGCCCGAGGTCTCGACCTGGCGCTGGATACCGCTGATCAGCTGGTCGAGCCGCTCCTGATCGATCGACCGCTTGCGGCAGGCGAGCGCGACCGATTGTTCGAGCTTCGAGCGTTCGAACGGTTCGCGCTTGTCGCCCGACTTCACCACCACGACTTCGCGCAGCTGCACGCGCTCGAAGGTGGTGAAGCGCGCCCCGCAAGACGAGCACTGCCGACGGCGCCGGATCGAGGCGTTATCCTCGGTCGGGCGGCTGTCCTTTACCTGGGTATCGTCATGGGCGCAGAAGGGGCAACGCATTCAGAGGCTTACTTCTTGATCCTCTGGTAGAGCGCGAAGCCGGCTCCGGCGATCAGCCCGACGGGGATCGAGAGCACGGGGAGCAGGAAACCCGCCGCCGCACCAATGGCAGCGCCCGTCAACACCGGCGCGGTCGAAGGGTGGTTGAGGCCTTCCTTGGCCATGCCGACCACTTCGGTCTTCACGTCCTCGACCCAATCGGGGCTCTGGCGGGGTTCCTGATCCATGATACGGCTCCTTACATGCCGGGATAGACGGGGAAGGCAGCGCATAGCGCGCTGACCCGCGCGCGCACGCTTTCTTCCACCTGCGCATCGCCCTCGGGGCCGTTCTTCGCAAGCCCGTCAACCACTTCGGCGATGAGCTTGCCGACGGTGCGGAACTCCTCCGGGCCGAAGCCGCGGGTGGTGCCGGCGGGCGTGCCGAGGCGGATGCCGCTGGTCACGAAGGGCGAGCGGGTATCGTAGGGGATGCCGTTCTTGTTGCAGGTGAGGAAGGCGCGGTCGAGGCCCTTCTCGGCGTCCTTGCCGGTCACATCCTTGGCGGTGAGGTCGACCAGCATCGAGTGGTTGTCGGTGCCGCCGCTGACGATGCGCAGGCCGTTCTCCTCGAGGCTCGCGGCAAGCGCCCGGGCGTTTGCGACGATGCGGTGGGCATAGTCGCGGAAGGACGGGTCGAGCGCCTCGCGGAAGGCCACCGCCTTGGCCGCGACGATGTGCATCAGCGGCCCGCCCTGCAGGCCGGGGAACACCGCCATGTTGAGCGGCTTGGTGTATTTCTCGTCATTCCACAGGATGATGCCCGAGCGGGGGCCGCGCAGGCTCTTGTGGGTGGTCGAGGTGACGATGTCGCAATGCGGGAAGGGCGAGGGATGCGCGCCGCCCGCGACCAGCCCTGAGATGTGGCTCATGTCGCACAGCAGGATCGCGCCCACTTCATCCGCGATAGCGCGGAAGGCGGGGAAGTCCCAGGTGCGCGAATAGGCGGTGCCGCCGCAGATGATCAGCTTGGGCTTGTGCTCGCGCGCCTTGGCGGCGACCTCGTCCATGTCGATGGTCTCGGTCTCGCGGCTCACGCCGTAGGAGACGACATTGAACCACTTGCCGCTCATGTTGACGGGCGAGCCGTGGGTGAGATGCCCGCCCGAGTTCAGGTCGAGGCCCATGAAGGTGTCGCCCGGATTGAGCATCGCGAGGAACACCGCCTGGTTCATCTGCGAGCCCGAGTTGGGCTGGACGTTGGCGAAGTTGCAGCCGAACAGTTCCTTGGCGCGTTCGATCGCGAGGGTCTCGACCACGTCGGCATAGTCGCAGCCGCCGTAGTAGCGCTTGCCCGGATAGCCCTCGGCATACTTGTTGGTGAACACCGAGCCTGCCGCTTCGAGCACCGCGCGGCTCGCGATGTTCTCCGACGCGATCAGTTCGATCTTGTCGCGCTGGCGGGCGAGTTCCTTGCCGATGGCCGCCGCGATCTCGGGATCGGCGTGGGCGAGGTCATTGTGCCAGAAGCCGTCCATCGGATTGGTCCGGGCGGCGAAATCGATGGGGGCGGTGCTCATTGGTGGGTCTCGATATGATCGGGCTGGAACGGGGGCTTGCCGAGCTTGCCGACGCGGCGCTGGTGGCGACCGGCCGGATCGCCGGCATCGGCGAATTCGGTGTCGAGGAAGGTGGCGATGCAGGACTTGGCCATCTCGATACCTACGAGCCGCGCGCCCATTGCGATGCAATTGGCATCATTATGTTCGCGGGCAAGCGCGGCCGAGAGCGGCTCGCTGACAAGGGCGCAGCGCACCTGCGGGTGGCGGTTGACGCTGATCGAGATGCCGATCCCGCTGCCGCACAGCGCGACGCCGAATTCGACCGTCCCTTCGGCGATGATCTCGGCCAGGCGGTAGCCGTAATCGGGATAATCGACGCTCTGCCCCGGCTCGGGCCCGAGGTCGGCGACCTCGTGACCTTCCTCGACCAGCCATTCGGCCAGCTCGGCTTTGAGTTCCACGGCGGCGTGATCGGAGGCGATGGCGATGCGCATGGGCGCCCTATAGGCGCTGGGGCAGAGATTCTCCACCCCCGGCGCGCGCCTTTTCGACCGGCGGCTTAACCTGCGCGGGAGGGTGCGTGACAGAGGGGCCGCGGATATCGGCGCAGGGATCATCGCCGACATTGACGCACGCTTCCTGCGCGGCAAGGGCCACGCCAGACCGCACGCGTGACAGCAAAGGTGGTTGAGCGGGTTAGCTCCTGCAAACTTACCGAAGTTCAGGGATATACTGCATTCGCCCAAGTTGACGCCTGCCATGCCGCCATGTGATCATCGCGGGGCAATCATGGGGGTGGGGCAATGGCAGACAATCCGATTTCACTGTGCCTGTCAGGCGGTGGTTTGCGTGCAACACTGTTCCACCTCGGCGTGGTGCGCGCGCTGCGCGAGCACAAGATGGGCGATGCGCGGCTGATCGACCGGATCGGCGAGGTGTATGCTGTGTCCGGCGGGAGCATCCTTGCTGCGCACATGCTGCTCAAATGGGACCTCTACACCGGTGACGACGATGCCTTTGCCGAGGCGCAGCGCGAGATCTACGCGCTCGCCCAGCGCAATATCCGCGACCGGGTGCTACGCCGCGCGGTGCTGTCGGCCATTCCCATCCGCCTGCGCAATCTCGTCTCGGGCAGCCCTCTATGCGGCCGCACGCACTGGCTGATGGGTGAATATGATCACCTGCTGAAGAAGGCCCGGATCGACGAGGCGGTCGAGGCGCATGGGCCCAAGCCGCGTTTCCACTTCCTGTCGACCAACTTCCGCACCGGCGAGCTGTGCTCCTTCTCGGGCAATTCCTTCGAGGTGGAAGGGCACGATGGCGGGCTTTCGGCCACCTCCTGCGGCCACCTGACCCTCAGCCGTGCGGTTGCCGCCTCGAGTGCTTTCCCGCCGATGTTCCCGCCGATGCTGCTCGACGACAAGCTGCTCGCCCGGCCGCGCGACAATGCCTTTCTCCTGCCGCTCCAGCTGTCGGACGGCGGCGTTTACGACAACCTCGGGATCGAGAAGTTCTGGCGCAATCTCGACCGTGATCCGGGCCTCGCGGGCACGCTGATCGTGAGCAACGCAGGCAGCCCCTTCCGTGCCGAGGCGAGCCGGACCTTCAGCGGCATCTTCTCGCGCAATATCCGGGCGAGCGACATCCTGATGCGGCGGATCGGCAAGGATTCCGAAGCCGAAATCGCCGCGAGCGAGCGGGTGGACGATGTCGTCGTGAGCCTCACGGACGCGGTGCCCGGCGGACCGCTCGATCCGGCCGTGCAGCAGACCCTGCGACTGGTGCGCACCGATCTCGACCGCTTCCGGCCCGAGCTTGCTGACCTGCTGGTCGAACAGGGTGCAGCGGCGGCGACGCAGCGTTTCGCCAAGCGCGGTTGGGAGCAATCGGGACCGCCGCCCAGCTGGCCCGGTGATGCTGCCGCCCGCCAGCGGCAGAAGGACATAGCCTCGCGCGCCGAAGCCCGGTCTTTCGTCAGCCTGCCATTCGACTGGCGCGACTGGAAACCGCTTCTGGCGCTCTGGGTGATTGCCGGGGTCATGGCCTGGACGGCGTTGAGCCTCGGCCAGGCCTATTTTGCCGCGAAGGCTGCCCGGAATGCCGCGCAGCAGGAGACCATCGCGCTTCTCGGGCAGCAATCGGACAAGCTGGCTGCTGTCACCGATGCGCTGCGCAACGGCCGGATCGAGCAGGCCCGCGAAATTCTCGCCATCGCGATCAGCGAGACCCAGAAGGAACAGGAAACCAAGGAGCAGGAGGTCAAGGACCAGGCCATCGCCGATGCCTCGCTGCTTCCGCTCCCGGCGGCCGAGGCGCCCCCGCTGGCGGCTCCGGCACCGCCGCCGCCGGTCAAGACGCAGGCGCCTGCCGTCCCGTCACCATTGCGGGTCTATATCCAGTTTGCCGGCCGGCTGACACGCGAGCAGATCGAAGGGTTGAACCGCAGCCTCAAGGCCAATGGCTGGAACACGCAAGGCGACAGCGGCGAACGGATCGCCAGCGCTTACGGCTTCAACGAGGTGCGCTACGGCGGCAACAACGCCGCCGCAGCCGCGCAGCTGGCGGCCGCGATCAACGCATCCAAGCTCACGTCCCGCAAGCTGAGGACCGTTCGGGTGCAGATCGTGGGCGACCGCAATCTCGAGGTGTGGATCTCGAAATAGGCCGCCCCGCCGGGCGGCTTACTGATCGAGGAACGAGCGCATCTTGCGGCTGCGGCTCGGGTGCTTGAGCTTGCGCAGCGCCTTGGCTTCGATCTGGCGGATACGCTCGCGCGTCACCGAGAACTGCTGGCCGACTTCCTCCAGCGTGTGATCGGTGTTCATCCCGATGCCGAAGCGCATGCGCAGCACGCGCTCTTCACGCGGGGTGAGCGAGGCGAGCACGCGGGTGACGGTTTCCTTGAGGTTCGCCTGGATCGCGGCATCCACGGGGATGATCGCGTTCTTGTCCTCGATGAAATCGCCGAGGTGCGAATCTTCCTCGTCCCCGATCGGGGTTTCGAGCGAGATCGGCTCTTTGGCGATCTTCATCACCTTGCGCACCTTCTCGAGCGGCATCGAAAGGCGTGCGGCCATTTCCTCCGGGGTCGGCTCGCGGCCTTCCTCGTGGAGGAACTGGCGGCTCGTGCGCACCAGCTTGTTGATCGTCTCGATCATGTGGACCGGGATGCGGATGGTGCGCGCCTGGTCGGCGATCGAGCGGGTGATCGCCTGCCGGATCCACCAGGTGGCGTAGGTCGAGAACTTGTAGCCGCGGCGGTATTCGAACTTGTCGACCGCCTTCATCAACCCGATGTTGCCTTCCTGAATGAGATCAAGGAATTGCAGGCCCCTGTTGGTGTACTTCTTGGCGATGGAAATCACCAGGCGCAGGTTCGCCTCGACCATTTCCTTCTTGGCGATACGCGCCTCGCGCTCGCCCTTCTGGACCATGTTGACGATGCGGCGGAACTCGGTGAGGCTCATGCCGGTTTGCGCGGCGATGTCGGCGATTTCCGAGCGGATGCGCTCGACCGCGTCTTCCTCGCGCTCGGCGAAGGCGGCCCACTTCTTGTCCTTCTTGGCGCGTTCCTTGATCCACGCGTCGTCCATCTCGTTGCCGACATAGGCGGCAAGGAAATCGGCGCGCTTGACCTTGTGACGCTCGGCAAGGCGCAGCATCTGCCCGCCCAGCGTGGTCAGGCGGCGGTTGAAGGCATAGAGGTTGTCGACCAGGAATTCGATCTTGGTCGCGTGGAACTGCACGCTCTCGACCTCGGCGGTGAGATCTTCGCGCAGCTGTTCGTACTTGGCTTCCTTGGCCGCCGGGAAGGCATTGCCCGCCGCGAGCGTATCGACGCGCTCGGCCTGGAGCTTCTCGAAGGCGTTGAACAGCGTGGTGATGCGCGCGAAACGCTCGAGCGCCTCGGGCTTCAGCGCGGCTTCCATTTGCGCCAAGGAGAGGGTGTTGTCCTCCTCCTCTTCCTCTTCGCGCTTCTGGCGGGGCTCGCCGTCCTCGTCCTCGTCGGCATCCGCCTCGGGCTCGTCCTCGACCTCGTCGTCCTCGCGGATGGTCGGGCCGGCGGTGGCTTCGGAGATTTCGTCGTCGTCGTCATCCTCGGCGCCGTCAGCCATCTTCTCGGCCGGGGGCTCCTTGGAGAGCATCGCGTCGAGATCGAGGATTTCGCGCAGCTGCATGTCGCCGTTGTTGAGCGCTTCGGACCACTGGATGATCGCGTGGAAGGTGATCGGGCTTTCGCACAGCCCCATGATCATCATGTCGCGGCCGGCCTCGATGCGCTTGGCGATGGCGATTTCGCCCTCGCGGCTGAGGAGTTCCACCGCGCCCATCTCGCGCAGATACATGCGCACCGGATCATCGGTGCGCTCGCCGGTGGCGAGCTTCTTGTTGGCCGCGCGGGCGTCCTTGGGAGCCTTGCGGTCGCCATCGTCGTCATCATCGTCATCATCGGCGACGATGTCTTCGGCCTCGCCGTCCTCGCGGTCCTCGGCTTCGGCCTCGGCATCCTCGTCGCTCTCGACGATCTGCACACCCATTTCGGAGAGCGCGGTCTGGATGTCCTCGATCTGGTCAGGGCTCATCTCGCCCGAGGGCAGCGCCTCGTTGAGCTCGTCATAGGTGACGTAGCCGCGCTTCTTCGCCTTGCTGATCAGCTTCTTGATCGAAGCCTCGTTGAGATCGATCAGCGGGGCATCTTCTTTTTCGGCCATAAAAGCGTTTCAATCCGTCGTCAGGGGCCACCCGCCGCTTGCGCACTGCCTGCGGGCTGCCCGTTAATCCCATATCCGCCCCGTCAGGCGGTATCATCCGCGCCGCCTGCGGCTGCCTTGCGGCGACCGAAGGCCTTCAATCTTTCTTCGACTGCCATGAGCTGTGCACGCAAACGCGTCTGCTCGGCAAACGATCCTTCCGGATCGCTGTCGAAACGCGCGATCGTGGCCGCAAGCGCAGCCTCAAGCGCCGGCCTTTCGACCAGCAACGACACAGCTTCAGCCAGTTCCTCGCTCGCAGCGTCGGGATCGGTGCCTTCATCAAGAAAGGCGTAGCGGATATCTGCCGACGGGGCGGGTTGGCCTTGCGTAGGCGTGCATATGGCGGTTGGGGCGCGCGAATCAAGCGTTTCCGCAAGTTCGAGGAGCGATTCGATGTCGGGCGCGGCGGCAGGGGCGAGCCGGGCGAGGGTGGTAAGCGCCTCGGTATGGCGCGCGATCGCCTGCGGATGGCGCGCAAACCCGGCGAGCACGGCCTGCAACAGATCGCGCCGCTGCCCGCCTGCCATGATCGCCGCGAGCCGCGCGCGGGCCTCGTCCGACAGGCCGGGGGGAGGCAGGTTCGCGCCCCTCCACGGCCCGCGCTGGCCTGCCTGCGGGCGCGCCTGAGGAGCGGGACGCTGAGGCCGGGGCGGATAGGCGAAGGCCGAGAAACGGTCGCCGAGCTCGCGGCGGTAGAGGCTCTTGATCTCGGGATCGGCGATGGTCTCGACATGGGCCATCAGCCGCGCCTTCAGCCCCGCCTTGGCCTCGGGGGTGGCGAGGGGCTGGGCATCGCGCTCGAACTCCCACAGCGTGTCGATCAGCGATGCAGGCTCGGCGAGCAGGCGCTCCATCGCGGCCTTGCCCTGTTGCTTGATCAGATCGTCCGGATCGAGCCCCGCCGGCAGCCGCACGATCCCGAGCGAGCGCATCGGCGCGAGCATCGGCAGCGCCCGCGCAATCGCCCGCATCGCCGCGCGCTGGCCTGCCGCATCGCCATCAAAGCACAGCACAGGCACCTCGACCATGCGCCACAGCATTTCGAGCTGCATCTCGGTGAGC
Organism: Erythrobacter colymbi; assembly: GCF_002155685.1. Lineage (GTDB taxonomy): Bacteria > Pseudomonadota > Alphaproteobacteria > Sphingomonadales > Sphingomonadaceae > Erythrobacter > Erythrobacter colymbi. The sequence continues at coordinate 432,189 of NZ_MUYK01000002.1, read as the reverse complement.
GCGGTGCCGAGCGGCGCGACCGCATCGGCGATCCCCGCGTTCGCCAGCGCGATCACGTCCATATAGCCCTCGACCACCACCACGCGCCCGCTCTGGCGTGCGGCGGGCGCGGCGCGGTGGAGGTTGTAGAGCGTGCGGCCCTTGTCGAAGAGATCGGTATCGGGGGAGTTCAGATACTTCGCGACACCATCGCGCTTGTCGAGGATGCGTCCGCCGAAAGCGATCACCCGCCCGCGCGCGTCCTGGATCGGGAGCATCACGCGGCCCCGGAAGCGGTCGTAACGCTCGCCCTGCTCGTTGGCCGCGCGCATACCGGCGCCTTCGAGCATGTCCTCGCCGAACTGCTGGAGCGCCTTGGGGAGGGCCTGCCGGTCATCGGGAGCCCAGCCGAAGCCGAATTCGCGCATGGTGGCTGCCGAGAAGCCGCGCCGCCCAAGATATTCGCGCGCAGCGCCTCCCGAAGGCCCGCCGAGCGCTTCGACAAAGAAGCGCTGCGCCGCCTCGGTCACATCGATCAGGCTCGCGCGCTGTTCGGCCTTGCGCGCCATGACCGGATCGGGGGCAGGGACCTCCATCCCGGCCATGCCCGCCAGCTCCTTGATGGCGTCCATGAATTGCAGGCCTTGGCTGTCCACCATCCACGAAATCGCATCGCCATGCGCGCCGCAGCCGAAGCAGTGGTAGAACTGCTTCTGGTCGTTGACGTAGAAGCTCGGCGTCTTCTCGTCATGGAACGGGCAGCACCCCTTCCACTCGCGCCCCGCCCGGGTGAGCTTGACCGACCGCTGGACAAGCGAGGACAGCGTGATCCGCGCACGCAGCTCGTCCTTCCATTGCGGGGTGATGGCCATGGGTGGTTATTGGGCCGCAACTTGGCTGCGTTCAAGCGGGCCTGCACAAATACCCGCGTCGCCCCGTGCTTGACACGGGGCTGGGCTTCTTTTCTCCGGCCTTGACGACGAATAGCCAAGCCCCGTGTCAAGCACGGGGCGACGTGAATTACGAAAGCGCCGCCTTCACCAGCGTGCTCGCCAGCTTGCCGTCGAGCACCGCGCCGTGGCGAGCACGCAGCTCGCCCATCACCGCGCCCATGTCCTTCATCGAAGACGCGCCGGTCTCGGCCTTGATCGCCTCGATCGCGGCCTTCGTGGCGGCCTCGTCCATCATCTGGGGGAGGAATTCCTCGATCACGGCGAGCTCCGCGCGCTCGACCGCGGCGAGTTCCACGCGCCCGCCGGCATCGTACATCTCGATCGATTCGCGGCGCTGCTTGGCCATCTTCTGGAGCACGCTCGTCACCAGCACGTCATCGTCGGTCACCGGCTGCGCGGCGGTGCGCTCCTCGATGTCGCGGTCCTTGATCTTGGCGCTGATCTGGCGGAGCGCGGCGGTGCGGTCCTTCTCGCCGGCTTTCATCGCGGCGATGGTGGCGGCCTTGATATCGTCTCGGATCATCGGTCTTTCCTGTGGAATGGCTCTGTTGGGCGCGCCCGTAACGCAAATTCAGCGCCAAGCCTAGGTTGACGCGGGGGGGCGAGGGGCCTAGCGGGCAAAACTTAGCACCATCGCCGGAAACCCAGTCAACGGAGCGCCCTATGGCCGACCCCGCATCCACTCGCGCGCAACCTTCAGGGGCGACGGGAGTCCTCGTTCTGGCCGATGGCACCGTGCTGTGGGGCCGCGGCTTCGGGGCGACCGGATCGGCGGTGGGCGAGGTGTGCTTCAACACCGCCATGACCGGCTATCAGGAGGTGATGACCGATCCCTCCTACGCCGCGCAGATCGTCACCTTCACCTTCCCGCACATCGGCAATGTCGGTGCGAATGGCGAGGATGTCGAGAGCAAGGTCGCCGGTCCGTTTGGGGGCGCGGTCGGCTGCGTGGTGCGCGAGGACGTGACCGAGCCGAGCAACTTCCGCTCGATCGAGCGCTTTGCCGACTGGATGGTGCGGAACGGCAAGATCGGCCTGTCGGGGATCGACACCCGCGCATTGACCCGCCGCATCCGCCAGACCGGCGCGCCCAATGCGGTGATCGCCCATGCGCCCGACGGCAAGTTCGAAATCCCCGCGCTCGTCAAGCGCGCGCAGGAGTGGGCGGGGCTCGAAGGCATGGACCTCGCCATCCGCGTCACCCGCGAGGGCGGCGAGCAGTGGGCGGGCGGATCGTGGACGCTGGGCAAGGGCTATGGCCGCGCGGCTTTCGACGCCAAGCCCCACGTGGTCGCGATCGATTACGGCGCGAAGGACAATATCTTCCGCAATCTCGTGAAAGCCGGGGCGCGGGTGACGGTGGTGCCCGCCAAGACGAGCTTCGACGAGGTGATGGCCCTGAAGCCCGACGGCGTTTTCCTCTCCAACGGCCCGGGCGATCCGGCGGCGACCGGCGAATATGCCGTGCCGGTGATCAAGGCGCTGCTCGATGCGGATGTGCCGCTGTTCGGCATCTGCCTCGGCCACCAGATGCTCGCGCTCGCCGCGGGGGCGAAGACGATCAAGATGCACCAGGGCCACCGCGGCGCGAACCACCCCGTCCAGCGCGTCGGGGAAGGGTGGGGCGAGACCACCGGCCTCGTCGAGATCACCTCGATGAACCACGGCTTCGCGGTGGACGCGGCGACCCTGCCGGAGCATGTCGAGCAGACCCACGTCTCGCTGTTCGACGGGACGAATTGCGGGATCGCGATCAAGGGCAAGAAGGCCTTCGCGGTGCAGTATCACCCTGAGGCAAGCCCGGGGCCGCAGGACAGCTTCTACCTGTTCGAGAAGTTTGTGGGGGGGCTGGGGTGAGGCCCGCCTTGATCGCCTTCGCAGCAGGCTCGGTGGTAACATCGGCGGCTTGGCTTATCGGCCAGTCCATTGGCTCAACAAAGCCCCTGTCGCCGGTTCTGGAAGTAGAGAGTAGGGCGCAGACCTTAGAAGATGTCGTGAAAAAGACGGACGATGAAACCGCCGTCCGGACGTCGAGCTCTGCTTTGGTTCGCAAGTGCGGTGCCAGCGAGTTCACCGCTGAAATTGGGCACACCGGTCCGCGCTCACGTGTCAACATCGCCCCCGGAAACGAGACGGTCATCGACTGCATTCTGACGAACGCGCAGAAAGAAGGTTTCCCCTTGTTTATCAGCTTCAAGGCTCACTAATGCCCAAAAGAACCGACATCTCCTCGATCCTCGTCATTGGCGCCGGCCCGATCATCATCGGCCAGGCGTGCGAGTTCGACTATTCCGGCACGCAGGCGATCAAGGCGTTGAAGGAGGAGGGCTACCGCGTCATCCTCGTCAACTCGAACCCCGCGACGATCATGACCGATCCGGAGTTTGCCGACGCGACCTATATCGAGCCGATCACGCCCGAGATCGTCGCCAAGATCATCGCCAGGGAGCGGCCCGATGCGCTGCTGCCGACGATGGGCGGGCAGACCGCATTGAACTGCGCGCTCAAGCTCGACGAGATGGGCGTGCTGGCCGAATACGGTGTCGAGATGATCGGGGCCAAGGCCGACGCCATCGACAAGGCCGAGAACCGCCAGCGCTTCCGCGAGGCGATGGACGCGATTGGCCTCGAGAGCGCCCGCAGCGGCGTCGCCACCACGCTCGAACAGGCGCGCGCGGTGCTCGAGCGCACCGGGCTGCCCGCGATCATCCGCCCCTCCTTCACCCTCGGCGGCACCGGGGGCGGGATTGCCTATAACAAGGCCGAATTCGACCAGATCGTGAAGGAAGGCCTCGACGCCTCGCCCACCACCGAAGTCCTGATCGAGGAATCGCTCCTCGGGTGGAAGGAGTTCGAGATGGAGGTGGTCCGCGACCGCAAGGATAACGCGATCATCATCTGCTCGATCGAGAACGTCGATCCGATGGGGGTGCACACCGGGGACTCGATCACCGTCGCCCCGGCGCTGACGCTGACCGACAAGGAATACCAGATCATGCGCTCGGCGAGCATCGCCGTGCTGCGGGAAATCGGCGTCGAAACAGGCGGCTCCAACGTCCAGTTCGCGGTCAACCCCAAGGACGGGCGCCTGATCGTGATCGAGATGAACCCGCGCGTCAGCCGCTCCTCGGCGCTGGCGTCCAAGGCGACCGGCTTCCCCATCGCCCGCGTCGCGGCCAAGCTGGCGGTGGGCTACACCCTCGACGAGCTCACCAACGAGATCACCGGCGCGACCCCGGCGAGCTTCGAGCCGACCATCGACTACGTTGTCACCAAGATCCCGCGCTTCGCCTTCGAGAAGTTCAAGGGCGCCGCCACCGACCTCTCGACCGCGATGAAGAGCGTCGGCGAGGTCATGGCGATCGGGCGCAATTTCCAGGAATCGATGCAGAAGGCCCTGCGCGGTCTGGAAACGGGCCTCGACGGGTTCAACCGCGTGCTCGAGCTTGAGGGCCAGCCGCGCGATGTCATCACCGCCGCGCTCTCGCGCCGCACGCCGGACCGGCTGCTCAAGGTCGGCCAGGCCTTCCGCGAGGGGCTGAGCGTGGAGGAAATCGCCGCGGTCACCTTCTACGATCCGTGGTTCCTGCGTCAGATCGAGGCGATCATCCTCGCCGAGCGCGAGGTGCAGAAGGACGGCCTCCCGATCGATGCGGCGGGCCTCAGGCGCCTCAAGGCGATGGGCTTCTCCGACAAGCGCCTCGCCACGCTGGCGGTGCGTTCGGTGGGTGTCGCGGGCGGCCTCGCCGAGACGCAGGCCAAGCGCTCCGGCCTCCTTCACGATGCGCTCGTCGCGATGGCGGGGGCGACCAGCGCCGACGAAGTGCGCCAACTGCGCCACAAGCTCGGCGTGCTCCCCGTGTTCAAGCGCATCGACAGCTGCGCCGCCGAATTCGATGCGATCACGCCCTACATGTATTCGACCTACGAGGCTCCGACCTTCGGCGCGCCCGAGTGCGAGGCTGCCCCGTCGGACCGCAAGAAGATCGTCATCCTCGGCGGCGGGCCGAACCGCATCGGGCAGGGGATCGAGTTCGACTATTGCTGCGTCCACGCCTGCTTCGCTCTGGCCGAGCAGGGCTTCGAGACGATCATGGTCAACTGCAACCCCGAGACCGTCTCGACCGATTACGACACCTCGGACCGCCTCTATTTCGAGCCGCTGACCGATGAGGACGTGCTGGAAATCCTGCGGGTCGAACAGTCGAAGGGCGAATTGCTCGGTGTGATCGTCCAGTTCGGCGGGCAGACGCCATTGAAGCTCGCGCAGGCGCTGGAGGATGCGGGGATCCCGATCCTCGGCACCTCGCCCGATGCGATCGACTTGGCCGAAGACCGCGAGCGGTTCGCCAAGCTCGTCAGCAAGCTCAAGCTGAAGCAGCCCGAAAACGGCATCGCCCGCAGCCGCGACGAGGCTGCCGCTGTCGCCGCGCGCATCGGCTATCCGGTACTGCTGCGCCCGTCCTACGTGCTCGGCGGGCGGGCGATGGAGATCGTCGACAGCGAGGCCCAGCTCGACAGCTACATCGCCACGGCGGTCAACGTCAGCGGCGACAGCCCGGTGCTGATCGACCAGTATCTGCGCGACGCGATCGAATGCGATGTCGATGCCCTGTGCGATGGCACCGAGGTGCGGATCGCGGGCGTGATGCGGCATATCGAGGAAGCCGGCGTCCACTCGGGCGACAGCGCCTGCACCCTGCCGCCCTACAGCCTGCCCGCCGACATCATCGCCGAGATGGAGCGTCAGGCCGAGGCGCTGGCCTTTGCGCTGGGCGTCAAGGGCCTGATGAACATCCAGTTCGCGGTGAAGGACGGCGTCGTTTACCTCATCGAGGTCAACCCGCGCGCCAGCCGCACCGTGCCCTTCGTCGCCAAGGCGATCGGGCAGCCCGTGGCCAAGATCGCCGCGCGCGTCATGGCGGGCGAGCCGCTCGCGAACTTCGAGCCGTTCAAGCGCGACCTCCCCTACATGGCGGTCAAGGAAGCGGTCTTCCCCTTCGCGCGCTTCCCGGGCGCCGATCCGGTGCTGAGCCCCGAGATGAAGTCGACCGGCGAGGTGATGGGGATCGACGCGACTTTCGAGGCCGCCTTCCTCAAGTCGCAGCTTGGTGCCGGAATGGTGCCGCCGCAATCGGGCACGGTCTTCGTCAGCGTCAAGAACACCGACAAGGCGGCGATCGTGCCTGCGGTGAAGCGCCTGATCGATCACGGCTTCCGCATCATCGCCACCGGGGGCACGCAGTCCTACCTTGCCGAACAGGGCCTTGCGGTCGAGCGGGTGAACAAGGTCGCCGAGGGCCAGCCGCATATCGTCGACAAGATCATCGACGGCGATATCGCGCTGATCTTCAACACCACCGAAGGCTGGCAGTCGCTGTCGGACAGCAAATCGATCCGTCAGGCCGCGCTCGCGGGCAAGGTGCCCTATTACACCACGGCGGCCGCATCGGTGGCGGCGGCGATGGCGATTTCGGCGATCCGGCCCGATCAGCTTGAAGTCCGCAGCTTGCAGGACTATTATGGCAGCTGACTGACACTTCCCCCGAAATCGAGAGTGCTTGACGTCGTGCTGACTGGACGGCGGTAAAGACTTTCTTTCGCATTTCGGGTCAGGTGCTTCGGCTAACCGATAGAAAGACAAGAAAGATGGCGACGATGGAAAAGGTCCCGATGCTGGCCGAGGGTTACGAGCGGCTGACCGCCGACCTCAAGGTGCTGCGCGAGGAACGTCCGAAAATCGTCGAGGCGATCGAGGAAGCGCGCGCCCACGGCGACCTTTCGGAAAACGCCGAATATCACGCCGCCAAGGAACGTCAGGGCCAGGTCGAGGCGCAGATCGCCGAGATCGAGGACAAGGTCAGCCGCGCGCAGATCATCGATCCGACCACGCTGTCGGGTGACAAGATCATCTTCGGCGCGACCGTGACCCTGCTCGACGAGAACGACAAGCCGGTACGCTACCAGATCTGCGGCCAGACCGAGGCCGATGCCAATCGCGGCCGGATCAGCTATTCCTCGCCGCTGGCGCGGGCGCTGATCGGCAAGCAGGTGGGCGACGAGATCGAGGTGACGGTGCCGGCGGGCGAGAAGTTCTACCTCGTCGACAAGATCGAGTTCATCTGACGCGAGGATAGGGGGGGCGCGACATGGCGGTGGTTCCGGTAAGGCCGATTGCCGAGCGCAAGGTGGCCGAGCATTTCCTCGAGGCCGGCGCGGTCAGCATGGCCGACGCGATCCCCTATGCCCCCGCCCGTCCGAGTCGCCAGCGCGCCTTCGAGCGGCTGAAGGGTCTCGACGTGCTCAAGACCGACGGCAAGGGCAAGTGGTGGATCGACGAAGCGCAGTGGCGCGGCCGCCGCTCGGGCCGCCGGACGCGGGTGGCGCTGGCGCTGGTGGCGATTGCCGCTGCTGCTGCGGCGGCGCTGCGGTAAGCGGGCTTTTCCGGCGCCGCGCGGTGCGACGTCTCGCTGCACCTTCGCGGGGTGCCAGCGCGGCCTAGCCGGGCACCAGACCCCTGCTAGACCCCTCTAGACCCCTGCCAGACCCCCTTCAGACCCCCGGTTTTGCGCGGTTTCACGTGAAACATCGCGCCCGTCGGTCAGGTGAGGTGCTTTTCCATGGCGTAATTGTGGATCGCGATTTCGCTGTCCCCGGAAGGGATGGTGAAATCGCGCCGCTGCAGCACGGCATAGCCCGCGCGGGCAAACACCGGCCGCGCCAGCTCGCTCGCCTCGGTGAACAGGCGGGTGACGCCCGCTTCCCGCGCCGCCGCCTCGGCCGCCTCCAGCAGGGCAAAGCCAAGGCCCCTGCCGGTGTGGGCGGGGTGGCAATAAAGCATGTCGAGATGCCCGTCCGTATCGAGCACGGTGTAGGCAAGGGCCTCGCCGGCATCGTCCACCGCGACGAGGATGGTGCTGCCCCGCGCGACCCACTCCAACACCCGCTCCGGCGAAAAGCGAGCGGACCACGCCGCGACCTGTTCGGGCGAATAGGCGCGCAAGGCCGTCTCGCGGATCGCCGCAAGTGTCAGCGCGGCAATCGCGGCCGCATCGCTGTCACGGTAGGGGCGGATCACCGCCACGGAGGAATTAATCCTCGGGAGTCAGCAACTTGTGGATGTGGACGACGACATACTTCATCTCCGCATCATCCACGGTGCGCTGGGCCTGCGCGCGCCACGCATCGACCGCCGCGTCGTAGGAACTGAACACGCCGACGACGTGAATGCTCTCGGGATCCTGGAACTCGATACCGCGCGGATCCTTCACGCGGCCCCCCATCACGAGGTGGAGGCGCTGGGTGGGAGTGGTTTCTGCCATTGTCGTAAACCCTTGGGGAGGAAGGATGCGCGCCCCTCTAGCGCCTGACGCGCCAAGGGCAAGCCTTCCTCCGCCAAAGCGGCGTCTGTGTAGGGATCAGCCCTGCGTCCGGCGGCGCAGATCGCGCACCACGCCAACAGCGGCCTCCTGCGCCTTGCGCGCAAGCTGGCGGGTGCTGTCGGCGGCGGAACCCGCCGCGTCCGAGGCATCGGCGGAGAGCTTCTTCGCCTTGGCACCAGCCGCCTGCGACAGGTCCCCTGCGCGCTCCTTGCCCTCTTCGGCCGCGTCGAGCAGGTCGTCGATGATGGTCATGGCATAGGCCACCGCCGCCTCGCCGATCATCGTGCCGAGCCGCGATCCGCCGCGCGAGGTGAGGCTCTTCACCCCCGAGGAAGCGCTTGAAGCGGCTCCGGAAATCGCGTCGCTCGCGCCGTGCAGAGCCTTGCTCGCGACGCGGCGGCCGGGGCGGGTGAGCAGGCCGAGGACAAGCCCGAAGGCGACCGCGCCGCCGATCACGGTCAGCGGATTGGCGCGGGTGTAATCGACCGCGGCATTGGCGGCATCGCGGGCCTGATCGGCCAGATTGCGCTCGGCATTGCGGCGCTCGGCCGCTTCGATCCGGGCGCGCAGCGCGTCGCGCTTGTCGGGAGTGGGCAGGGGGGTGGGTTCGGTCATTCAGGGTCTCCCTCAGGCGCCGCATCGGGGGTGGCGGTGCCTGCTGCTACGTCTTCGTCATCATAGGAGCTTTCCTCGACAAGCTCCTCGATCCATTCGAGAATCGGTCCGCGCGCGAACCACAGGATGATCGCGCCGATAATCGCCGCGAGGATGCCCTTGTTGTCGCCCGCCTGTGCGCGCGCCTCGGTCCAGACATCGCGCGCGCCGGCCTTGACCCGCTCCGAGATGGTCGCCGAAACGCCCGAGGAGACGCGGCTTGCGATCCCCTGTTCGGAGAGGCTGGCGCGCAGCTGCTCGATATCCTCGGTCAGCACCGCGCGGGCGGCATCGCGCAGGGCGCGGTCCTCGACGAAGCGGTCGGGCAGGCGGGTCATGGCGCCTCTCCGGAGCCGAACATCGCGCCCAGCAGCTTGCCGTCGGCCATCGCCGCCCGCACCAGCAGGGCGACGCCGAGCAGCATCACGCCGACGACGATCGCGATTGCGCCCCAGATCGTCACCAGCGGCGCGAGCGCGATCACCGCACCCACCGCCAGCGCGATCAGCGCGATGTGGAGCAGCACCAGCGCCAGCACCAGCATGACCAGCGCGCGCGCACCGTGCTTGCCGGCAAGGCTCGCCCGGGTCTTCTGGAAGGCGACCTCGGCCTCGGCATAGGTGCGCGCATCCTCGACCAGCGCCGTGACTTCGTCGCGCAGGGCGGAGAAGCCGGTACTGCCCTCGGGCGCGTCCACCGGCTCCGGCGTCAGCGCGGTGTCGGCGGGGTCGCTGTCGGGCACCCGTGCGAGGCCGGGGTCGGTATCATGCATGGGCTACGCCTTTCGGGCGGGCAGGATCAGCCGCGCTTCCCGCCGAACAGGCGTGCAAGGAAGAAGCCGAACACCGCGGCAACGCCCACAGCCACGCCCGGGCTTTTGCGGACCATCGCGCGCGCATCCTCGCCCAGTTCCTCGACGCTCTTGGCTTCGAGCTTGGCCGAGGTTTCCTGCAGGCTGCGGGCGGCCTTTCTGGCATAGTCGCCATATTGCTCGCCCAGCTTCTCGTCGATCTGTGCGGCGCTGTCGCCCACCACCTTGCCGAGCGAGGCGATCGCGTCGGTGGTGACCTTCTTGCCTTCCACCGCCAGCTCGCCGGCCTTGCCGCGCGCCTGATCGGCATAGGTCTTGGCCTCGGCTACGAGATCGGTGCCCCTGCCCTTGGCCTGGCCACCGACGGAGGTAAGCCGGTTCTCGGCCTCGGCCCGCAGCGCAGCGGCGCCGGCCTTGGCTTCCTCGAGCGCGGCGTTGAAGCGGCTCTTGGCCTCGACGACCTGCGAGGATGCGGGCGCCGCGTCAGGAGCCTTGGCGACTGCGCCGCTCTTGCGCGGGGCGGCCTTGGCCGGGCCGTCAGCCTTGGCGGTGGCACCCTTGGCCGACTTGGCCGGGGTCTTCTTGACCGGGGTCTTTTCGGGTCGCGTGCTGTCTGCCATCGAAGTGCTCCTTTTCGTTTTTGGGCGATCCGCCGCGCCTGCCGCATCCGCTTGCACGCGGCTATCCCTGCGAATAGGGACGGTGCGCGCGGCGCGAGGCGGAATCGTCAAGCCAGAATCATGTCGTCGCCAATATCATAGGGCCCAAGTGTCTTAACACCCTAAACCACATTACAGCCGGAGCCAAACATGACCGCGATCATCGACATCCACGGCCGCGAAATCCTCGACAGCCGCGGCAACCCGACCGTCGAGGTCGACGTGCTGCTTGACGACGGCAGCTTCGGTCGGGCTGCGGTGCCCTCGGGTGCGTCGACCGGTGCCCACGAAGCGGTGGAACTGCGCGATGGCGATGCTGGCCGCTATCTCGGCAAGGGCGTCCTCAAGGCGGTCGAGGCGGTCAACACCGAAATCCGCGATCTGCTGATCGACAACTTCGACGCCGAAGACCAGCGCGACATCGACTTCGCGCTGATCGCGCTGGACGACACGCCGAACAAGGCGCGCCTGGGCGCCAACGCGATCCTCGGCACCAGCCTCGCGGTCGCCAAGGCGGCGGCGAATGCGCGAGGCCTGCCGCTCTATTCCTACCTCGGCGGGGTTTCGGCGCACATGCTGCCGGTGCCGATGATGAACATCATCAACGGCGGCGAGCATGCCGACAACCCGATCGACATTCAGGAATTCATGATCATGCCCGTCGGCGCCGACAGCATCGCCGAGGCTGTGCGCTGGGGCGCGGAGGTGTTCCATACCCTGAAGAAGGGTCTCCACCAGAAGGGCCTCGCCACCAGCGTGGGCGACGAGGGTGGCTTTGCGCCCGATCTCGCCAGCACCCGCGCGGCGCTCGATTTCATCATGGAGAGCATCGCCAAGGCCGGTTTCATTCCGGGCGAGGACATCGTGCTCGCGCTCGACTGTGCCGCGACCGAGTTCTTCAAGGGCGGCAAATACGAGATTTCGGGTGAGGGCCTGAGCCTCAATCCGCACGAAATGGCTGATTATCTGGGCAAGCTCTGCGCCGATTACCCGATCCGTTCGATCGAGGACGGGATGAGCGAGGACGATTTCGAGGGCTGGGCGGCGCTGACCGGCCTGCTGGGCGACAAGGTGCAGCTGGTGGGCGACGACCTGTTCGTCACCAACCCCGCGCGCCTCAGCGATGGGATCGGGCGCGGCCTTGCCAACTCTCTGCTGGTCAAGGTCAACCAGATCGGCACGCTGACCGAAACCCTCGCCGCGGTCGATATGGCGCACCGCGCGCGTTACACCTGCGTGATGAGCCACCGTTCGGGCGAGACCGAGGACGCGACCATCGCCGACCTCGCGGTTGCCACCAACTGCGGCCAGATCAAGACCGGCTCGCTCGCCCGTTCCGATCGGCTTGCCAAGTACAACCAGCTGATCCGCATCGAGGAAGAGCTGGGCGACAGCGCCGCATTTGCGGGCCGCGCCTGCTTCGGCGCGCGCGCCTGATCGCTAGACGCCGGGTTCGGCGGCCTCGAAGAAGCGATCCATCGCCGCTTGCCCTGAAGGCGTCAGCCTGACGAGCACGCGGCGATGGTCCTCGGCGTCCGCCTCACGCACCACGAGGCCTTCGTCGGCCAGCACGCCGAGCCAGCGCAGGCCGGTGGTCGGCGGCGCGGCCGAGCCGATGCAGGCGCTCGAGACCGAGACCTGCTTGCCTTCCGCCTGGGCGATGTAGAGATCCAGCAGAATGTCCCATGCGGGCTCCCCGAACAGGTCGGGATTGCCGAAGATCGCAGCGCGCTTGCGCCTGAGGGCATAGGCCTTGCGGGCAAGCGCGAGATAGCCGCGCGCGGGCCGGAGCGGGCGGGGCGGAGATGCGGGTTCGGCGCTTTCGCTGGAAATTGCTTCGCCGTTGGCAGCGGCATCGCGCAGCCGGGCCGCAATCGCCATCAGCTCGTCCGCCAGAGGGTGGAACAGCGACGCTGCATCGGGGGCGCTTTCACCCCCAGCGTGATGGCTGGCCTTTCCCTTCATGTTGCCCATCGCATTGCCCCGCGGATAGATCCGGCCTCGCATCGGGCCGGGTGTGCTCCACGCCTTGCTGATAGGCCCCGTGCAGCGGTCTGGCTTTACGGGCGAATACGAGGGTCGCTATTTTGTCAGGGGAAATGCTAAGCAAACAGCGAGGCTTAGCGCTGCGCGAGGTCGAGCCGGAACTGCTGGATCGCGGCGTCCAGATGGGCGGCGGCGATGTGCGCGCCGCGCCGGTCAAGCGCGGCGAGCTGTTGTTCGAGCACAGCGAGAATGTTCTGCGCGTCCGTATCGCACGGCGTCGCGGCTGAGGCGTTTTCCAGGGTAAGATCCCAATAAGTCCCGAAGAGGTCTGCTAGCCCGCTCTTGCGGCAGGTGACAGCAGAAGCTGCTCGGATATCGCGTTAATGCCTTATGGAAATCTACACAGGGAAATTACGTAGAGAAGGGGGTGCACCAAAGCGGGACGCCCCCGCTGCCAATCGTCAACCGAAGCGGCTCTGAAGCGCCAGCAGGGCGAGGGCCGCCTTGGCCGCCTCGCCGCCCTTGTCCTTCTGCGCGGGGTCGGCGCGGACCAGCGCCTGGGCCTCGTTCTCGACCGTGAGGATGCCGTTGCCGATGGCGATACCGTCCATCGTCAGCGCCATGATCGCGCGCGCGCTTTCGCCGGCGACGATCTCGAAGTGATAGGTCTCGCCGCGGATCACCACGCCGATGGCGACGAAGGCATCGTAGCGGTCGGCCTCGGCCGCGAGCGCGATGGCGCCGGGAATTTCGAGCGCGCCGGGCACAGTCAGCACCTCGACCTTGTGCCCTTCGGCTTCCAGCGCAGCGCGGGCGCCGGCGATGAGCATGTCATTGAGGTGCGAATAGAAGCGCGCTTCGACGATAAGGATGTCGGCCATGGGGGATTACTCCGGAATGGGGTGGAAGTCGGTGATGGTGAGGCCGTAGCCTTCGAGCGCGACGAGGTCGGGGCGGCTGTTCGACAGCAGCACCATGTCCTTTACGCCAAGGTCGGCGAGGATCTGCGAGCCGATGCCGATATTGCGCTGCTCCTCGCCCGGCTGCCATTCGCCGGTGCCGACGCGGCCGGTGAGGATCACGATCACGCCCGAGCCGTGGTCGCCCACCGCCTGCATCGCGCGCTGGAGCGTGCGCTTGCGCGCGCCGGGCTGGCCCAGCACGTCGTCGAACACCGAGATCGGATGCACGCGGGCGAGGGTGGGCTCGCCGGGGATGACGTGGCCCTTCTGGAGCACATAGGCCTCGCTGCCCGCCACGCGGTCGCGATAGGTGATCATCCGCCACTGGCCGCCGTAGTCCGAGGTGAAGGCGCGCTCGCCCAGACGCTCGACCAGATGGTCGTTGCGCATCCGGTAGGCGATCAGGTCGCGGATCGTGCCGATCTTGAGGTCGTGCTTGCGCGCGAAGGTGATCAGGTCGTCGAGCCGGGCCATGGTCCCGTCCTCGTTCATGATCTCGCAGATCACGCCCGAGGGGTTGAGGCCCGCGAGGCGCGAGATATCGACCGCCGCCTCGGTGTGCCCGGCGCGCACCAGCGTGCCGCCATCGCGCGCCATCAGCGGGAAGACATGGCCCGGGGTCACAAGATCGTCCGCGCCCTTGGCCGCATCGATCGCGACCGAGATGGTGCGCGCGCGGTCTGCCGCCGAGATACCGGTGGTGACGCCTTCCTTCGCCTCGATCGAGATGGTGAAGGCAGTCTGCATCGATTCCTTGTTGTTGCGGCTCATCGGCTGAAGCCCGAGGTGCTCGACGCGGTCCTTGGTCAGCGCGAGGCAGATCAGACCACGCCCATGCATGGCCATGAAGTTGATCGCCTGCGGGGTCGCCATTTGCGCGGGGATGATGAGATCGCCCTCGTTCTCGCGGTCCTCGTCGTCGACGAGGATGTACATCCGTCCATTGCGCGCCTCGTCGATAATCTCCTCGATCGTGGCGAGCACCGGACGGTCGGCGTTCGCATCAAGGAAGGCTTCGAGCTTGGCGAGGGTTTCGGCGGTGGGGTTCCAGCTGTCCTCGCCGCAGTCGCGCAGGGTGTTGGCGTGGAGGCCAGCGGCGCGGGCGAGGCCAGCGCGGGTCATGGTGCCAGATGTGACGAGATCGCGAACGCGTGTGATGGTCGATGTGCTCATGTGCGCCATCTATCACATCGAGATGTGAAAGCAACCTCGCGCTTTTGGCAAACAGCCAGCGCGCGCAAAGCCACGGCCGCAGCTGCTTGCCGTTACGAACCAGCGATGGGGAGGGATGGTGGACGCACTAGGGCTCGAACCTAGGACCCGCTGATTAAGAGTCAGCTGCTCTACCAACTGAGCTATGCGTCCATTCCGATCAGGTCGGAAACGCTTGTCCGGCGGGCCGAAGCCGCATCCCGATTCGCGTGAGGCGCTGCATTTAGCGCGCCCCGATCTTATGGCAAGGGCCTTTTTCGCGTTTGCGAGATATCACAGGGAAAGCCCGCGCCGCGGGGCCTCGCGGTTCCAGCGGTTGACCATCATCAGCAGGCCGATGCAGATCATGTTGGTCATCATCGACGAGCCCCCGTGGCTCATCCACGGCAGGGGAATGCCCTTGGCCGGTGCCATGCCCATGACCATCAGCAAATTGATCGCGATGTAGAAGAAGATCGTCGCCGTCGCCCCGGCGGCGAGCAAGGCGCAGAAGCGGTCCCGGCTCTCGCTCGCGACCTTCCAGCCCCACTTGAGGATGAGCGCATACATGGCAAGCACGAACAGCCCGCCCATCAGGCCCCATTCCTCGGCCATGGTGGCGAAGACGAAGTCGGTGTGGGGTTCGGGCAGGTAATTGAGGTGGCTCTGGGTGCCGTTGTTGAAGCCCTTGCCGAAGATCCCGCCCGATCCGATCGCGATCTTGGACTGGGCGATGTGGTAACCCGCGCCCAGCGGATCGCTTTCGGGATCAAGGAAGGTCGTCACCCGCGCGCGCTGGTAATCGTGGAGCGCGAAGAAGTAGATGAAGGGGATCGCCGCGACGCCGAGCCCTCCGGCGGTCAGGAACCACCATAGGGGAAGGCCGGCGAGGAACATCACGACCACTCCGCCGAAGGCAATCGCGATCGAGGTGCCGAGATCGGGCTGGAGCAGCACGAGGCCGATCGGCAGCACGATCAGCATGCCCGAGGGCAGCACCGACCGCCACGACCCGATCATGCCCGAGGGCAGCGTCTCGTAGAAGCGCGCCATCGCCAGCACCACCGCAGGTTTCATCAGCTCGGAAGGCTGGATGCGGATCGGTCCGAATTCGAGCCAGCGCTGGCTCCCGCCGCCGACCTGCCCGACGACTTCCACCGCCAGCAACAGCAGCAGCACCGCCGTGTAGGCGGGATAGGTGAGCAGGCGCACCGCGTCACGCGGGAGCGAGGCGATGACCGCGGTCATTATCGCGAAGACACCGAAGCGGATGAAGTGCGACAGCGCGAACGGCTGCCACGCGCCGCCGCCTGCGGAATAGAGCACCAGCCCGCCGAAGCAGGTCAGCAGCACCAGCGGGATCAGCATCTCCCAGGGCTGGCGGGCAATCGGCTCGGGCACGATCCCGCGCGCGGCAAGCGTGTTCATTGCGGGTTCTCCACGGCAGGCGCGGACGGCGCGGGCGAGGGCGGTGCCGTCGGAGCCGTGGCTGGTGCAGCAGGCGCACCCGGCGGGGTGCCCGAGGGGTTCGCCTCGGGACGCGGCGCAATCACCTCGCCGGCGATGGCATCGGACTGGGTGGCGGCACGGCGGGCCTCGGCCTCGACGCGGTCGAAGATCTCCTCGTCGCGCCGCGGCGGTCGGCTGACCGTCGCCCCGCGCTCGGCCGCATAGGCGGCATAGCGCCGTTCGAGCCGCTGCTGCGCGGTGCCGCCCCATCCGGCCTCGAGCGCGGCGAGCGCCTCAAGCCCCTTGGCCGGATCGAACAGGAAGGTCATCACGTCACGCGCGATCGGATAGGCCGCGCCGGAACCGCCGCCATGCTCGATCACCACCGCGCCCGCATAGCGCGGGTTGTCATAGGGGGCGAAGAAGATGAAGAGGCCGTGGTCGCGATACTTCCACGGGCCGGACTTGCCGTTCGAGATCGAAAGCGAGACGACTTGCGCAGTCCCGGTCTTGCCCGCGATCAGCACATCGGGGATCGGCAGGCGCGCGCGGCCTGCGGTGCCCGGGCCGTTGACCACATCGCTCATCGCCTTGCGCACATATTGCACCTGCTCGAGCGGGAAATCGATCTCGTCGAAGCCCTTGGGCTGGGTGTCGAGCGTCAGGCGCGGCATCACGTGCTTGCCCATGGCGAGGCGCGAGGCCATCACGGCGAGCTGGATCGGATTGGCGAGCATGTAGCCCTGGCCGATGGTGGCGTTGACCGTGTCGAAGGTCTGCCACTCGCGGCCCCACTTCTTCATCTTCCAGGCCGGATCGGGCACGGTGCCGAAGAACTGGCTGACCACGGGCAGGGGGAATTCCTGCCCCATCCCGCAGCGCCGCGCCATATCGGCGATCGGCTGCATCCCGATGCGCTGGGCCATGGCGTAGAAATAGACGTCGCAGCTCTGGTAGATGGCCTTGGCCATGTTGGTCGCGCCGTGGCCGCGGCGGTTCCAGCAGCCGAACACGCGGTTGCCGACCCTGAGGCCGCCGCCGCAATTGACCGTCTCGTCAGGGTCGATCCCAGCCTGCATCAGCGCCATCGAGACCATCGGCTTGACGGTGGAGCCGGGCGGATAGAGTCCCTTCAGCACCTTGTTGCGCAGCGGCACGCGTTCATCGTCGCGCAGCATCGCATATTCGACCCCGCCGATCCCGTCCGAGAAGGAATTGGGATCGAAGCTCGGCATCGAGGCCATGCAGAGCAGGTCGCCCGTGCGGCAGTCCATCACCACCACCGAGCCGCTTTCGAGGCCGATGCGGCGCGCGGCATAGTCCTGCAACGGCCCGTCGATGGTCAGCTTGACCGGCTGCCCCTGCACATCCTCGCGCGTTTCCAGATCGCGCACGATGCGCCCGCCCGCAGTCACCTCCACGCGCCGCGCGCCGGGGATGCCGCGCAGCTCTTTCTCGAACTGCTTTTCGAGCCCGTCCTTGCCGATCTTGTAGCCCGGCGTGATGAGGAGCGGGTTGGGGTCCTTCTCGTATTCCTCGGACGAGGCCGGGCCGACATAGCCGATCAGGTGGCCGACGCTGGAGGCGGTCGGATAGAAGCGCGAGAAGCCGCGCTGGGGCACGACACCGGGCAGATCGGGCAGGCGCACGCTCAGGGCCGCGAACTGCTCATAGCGCAGCCCGCTCGCGACTTCGACGGGCTGGAACCCGCGCGCGGTGCTGACCTTGTCCTTGATGTCGGCGATCCGCGCAGGCTCGAGGCTGAGCAGCTCGCCGAGCTTGTCGATCGTCGCCTCGGCATTGACGAGCCGCTCGGGGATCAGGTCGACGCGGAAATCGGCGCGGTTTGAGGCCAGCGGCGCACCGTTACGATCGAGAATCCAGCCCCGGCGCGGCGGGATCAGGGTGAGGTTCACCCGATTGCTCTCGGATTCGAGCCGATACTTCTCGTTCTCGGCGACCGAAAGATAGCCCAGACGCAGCGCCAGCAGCACGCCGATCCCGCCCTGCACCGCGCCGATCACGACCGAGCGCCGGTCGAAGGTGCTGCGCAGGATCGAGGCGCTGATCATCTTCGCGGGCTTTTGCGGGCCGTTCTGGAGAAAGGGGATCTTCATCAGTCGAGCTTCCGCGAACGGGACAGGCGGAAACGGTCCAGCCCGGCCACCATGCGCGCGAAGATGGGATAGAGCAGCACGGCGAGCAAGGCCTGCGGGGCGGCAACGCCCAGCATTTCAGGTGTCACGCTCGCGCCCGACACGAGCAGGGACGCCAGCCAGTAGATCACGGCGATGACGCTGGCGGTGAACCAGTCCTGCCAGAAACCGCGCCAGGGGAAGCGGGTCTCGATCACCTCGATCGCGATCATCGCGAGCGACCAAAGCAGGATCGCGCTGCCGAAAGGCTGGCCGCTGACGAGATCGTCGAAAGCGCCGAGCGGCGCGCCGGCCCACAGCGGCAGCAGGCCCGGGCGCACCATGCGCCAGGCGAGCAGCAGCAGGAAACCGAAGGAGGGCAGCATCGGCATAGTGTCGGCGATCAGCAGCACCGGTAGCACCGAGCCCAGCATGATCGATACGTAAGGCACGCTCACCGCGCGCCAGGGCGAGGCGGCGCGATTGATGCGCCGCCCGTAGATGTCCGAGCGGGCGCGGGGATCGAGCCGCTCCATCACTCCTCCGCGGTGGAGGTGGTCGCCGCAGCGGAAGCAGCAGCGGCAGAAGGCTTGGCGGCGGGGGAGGGGGCTGCCGCTGGCGTATCGGGCGCTTCAAGCTCGGTTACGGCTTCGGCTTCGTGCACCGGCATGACCGAGACATAGTTGGTCGCTGCAGGCTCCGCCACGAGCCGTCCGATCCCGCCATCGGGGGTGATCTTGGCGATAACCGCCACGGCCACGCCGGGGCGGTAGTAACCGCCCGCGCCGCTCGTCACCATCATGTCGCCGACCTTGAGCGGGTTGACCCCGAGATTGACGAGGCGGATGCGCAGCAGCCCGTCACCGCGGCCTTCGGCAAAGGCGATGACATTGTCCTTGGCGCGGCGCACCGGCAGCACGCTCTCGCTGTCGGTCAGCAGCAGCACGCGGGCCGAGTTGCGTCCGGTCTCGAGCACCCGGCCGATCACGCCGCGCTCGGAGAGCACCGGCATCCCGGGCTGCACGCCGCTGGTCGAGCCCGCGCCGATATAGGCAAGGCGCCGCCCGCTGGTGGCGGTCGAGCCGACGAGCCGTGCCACCGCGAGCGGTTTGCTCTCGCCATCGCGCAGGCCAAGCAGGCCCTTGAGGCGCGCGTTCTCGGCCTTGACGGCTTCTGCCTCGGCCAGACGGATGCGGGCAATCTCCATCTCGCGCCGCAGTTCGGCGTTCTGGGTACCGGCGCGGAAGTAGCCCGCGATGGCCGCGAAGATGCCCTGCTTCTGCTCGCGCACGATCGCGCTGCCTGTGCCGACCGGAGCCACCACGTCGCTCGCCGCACCGCGCACGGGTGCAAAGGCCGCCGGGTGCCACTGCGACAGCAGCAGCAGGGCGAGGCCCACCACAGCTCCCGCACCGGCCAGCAGGTAGCCGGTGAAACGCGAATATTGCGCTTTCTTCGAGAAGCCCGTGCGGCGCGAAGAGGGGGGCGCCATGGCTCTACAGTCCCTTCTGGATCACATCGGCGCGGATCACGCGGTCATCAGCACGCCGCGATAGACCGGGTCTTCCATCGCCCGGCCGGTGCCGATGGCGACGCAGGTCAGCGGGTCTTCGGCGACCGAGACGGGCAGGCCCGTTTCCTCGCGCAGGTGCTCGTCCAGACGGCGGATCAGCGCGCCGCCGCCGGTGAGCACGATGCCCTGGTCGACGATGTCGGCGGCGAGTTCGGGCGCGGTGTTTTCCAGCGCGATGCGCACGCCTTCGACGATCGCGCCGATGGGTTCGCTGAGCGCTTCGGCGACATGGGCCTGGTTGATGGTGATTTCCTTGGGCACACCATTGACGAGGTCGCGGCCCTTGAGGGTGATGGTCTCGCCCACGCCGTCTTCCGGGATCATGGCGATGCCATAATCCTTCTTGATGCGCTCGGCCGTCGCATCACCGATCAGCAGGTTGTGGTGGCGGCGGACGTAACTGACGATGGCTTCGTCCATCTTGTCACCCCCGGTGCGGACCGAGGTGGTGTAGGCAAGGCCACGCAGGGAGAGAACGGCAACTTCGGTGGTCCCGCCGCCGATATCGACCACCATCGAGCCGACCGGCTCGGTCACGGGCATATCGGCACCGATCGCGGCGGCCATCGGCTCGAGGATCAGGTGGACGTCCGAAGCGCCCGCGTTCGAGGCCGCGTCGCGGATCGCACGGCGCTCGACCGAGGTCGAGCCCGAGGGGACGCAGATCACGATCTCGGGATAGCGGAACATCGACTTCTTGCCGTGCACCTTCTGGATGAAGTGCTTGATCATCTGCTCGGCCACTTCGATGTCGGCGATCACGCCGTCACGCAGCGGGCGGATCGCCTCGATGCTGTCCGGGGTCTTGCCCATCATCATCTTCGCATCATCGCCTACCGCCTTGACGCGGCGGATGCCGTTGATCGTCTCGATCGCCACCACGGAAGGCTCGTTGAGGACGATGCCCTGATCCTGGACGTAGACGAGCGTGTTGGCGGTGCCGAGGTCGATCGCCATGTTCTGCGAGCCGAACTTGAAGAGATTGGACAGGAAGCTCATTGGTGATGGTGTTCCGGTTATGCTGGTCGGGTTCGCAGGCCGCTGTCGGGGGGTCGGCTGCGAGGGATTTCTACCCGGTTATGACATGACAGCGCGCGCCTAGCGAATCCGCGCGCAAAAGGCCAAAATATTTGTCCACTGCGGCGCGGATTTTGCGGCGACTGCTCTCGAAAATCTGTCCGCTGGCCGCTACCCTTGGGCGACAATGCCCGAAATCCGCCGCCTGCCCTCCGATCTGGTCAACCGCATTGCTGCCGGCGAGGTTGTCGAGCGACCGGCTGCGGCGCTGAAAGAGCTCGTCGAAAACGCGATCGATGCGGGCGCGCGCCGAGTCGGGGTGGTGCTGGCCGACGGAGGCTTGCAGCGGATCGAGGTGGTCGATGACGGCTGCGGCATGGGCCCCGAGGCGATGGCGCTCGCGCTGGAGCGCCATGCGACCTCCAAGCTCCCCGATTCGCTGATCGGTCCGGATGGCGCGATCGAGCTGGTGACCACGCTGGGCTTTCGCGGCGAGGCGCTGCCGAGCATCGCCAGCGTCGCACGGCTCACCATCGAAAGCCGCGAGACGGGCGCTGCCGATGGCTGGCGGCGCGTAGTCGATCATGGCGCGGTGCTGGCGGACGAGCCCGCCGCCCTGCCTCCCGGAACACGGGTCAGGGTCGAGGAGCTGTTCGCCAAAGTGCCCGCGCGGCGCAAGTTCCTGCGCTCGGCCCGCAGCGAATATGCCGCCTGTCTCGACGTGGTCCGCCGTCTCGCAATGGCGCGGCCCGACATCGCCTTCACGCTGGAAACGCTGGGCGAGGGCACCAAGCGCACGGTGCTGTCGCTTCAAGCGGGCGAAGAGCTGGCGACCCGTGTCGCCCGGATCATCGCGCATGAATTGAAGGACAACTCGGTCCCCATCGATCTGGTGCGCGAGACGCCTTACGGCCTGATGCGCCTCACCGGCGTCGCGGGCCTGCCGACCTGGAACCGCGGGGTGGCCGATCACCAGTATCTCTTCGTCAACGGCCGCCCGGTGAAGGACCGGCTGCTGGTGGGCGCGGTGCGCGGGGCCTATGCCGACATGCTTGCGCGCGATCGCCATGCGGTGCTGGCGCTGTTCCTCGACCTGCCACCGCAGGATGTCGACGTGAACGTCCACCCGGCCAAGACGGAAGTGCGCTTCCGCGACAGCGCAGGGGTGCGCGGCTTCATCGTCTCGGGACTGCGGCAGGCGCTGGCAACGGGGGATCGCCGCTCAGCGCAGGGGCCGGACCGCGCAGCGATGGCGCGGTGGGTGAGCGAGCCGGTTATGGAGCAGGCTGACCTGCTCCCCTCCCGCCTGCGGGAGGGGTCGGGGGTGGGAATGCCCCACGCACCGCTCTGGCCGCAACAGGCCCACCCCAAACCCTCCCCTCAAGGGGACGGGCTTCTGCTGCGTGAGGCGGCCACCGCTTTCGCCATGCCCCAGGGCCGGGCCGAGGAAGCCGCGCCCGTTCCGGCGGAGGCGCAATCCTACCCTCTCGGCATCGCGCGCGGGCAGGTCGCCAATACCTATATCGTCGCCGAGGCGGCCGATGGCCTCGTACTGGTCGACCAACACGCCGCGCATGAGCGTCTCGTGCTCGAACGCCTGCGCGCCGCGGGAGCCGACGCAGGCGTGCGTCGCTCTCAGGCGCTGCTGGTGCCCGACGTGGTCGAGATGGACGAGGTCGATTGCGACCGTCTGGAGGACGCCGCCGAGGGCCTCGCGCGCTATGGCCTTGCGATCGAGCGCTTCGGGCCTTCCGCCATGCTCGTCCGCGCGCTCCCCGCCGCGCTCCCCAAGGCCGACAGCGCCGCGCTGCTGCGCGATCTTGCGGATGACATCGCCAAGCATGGCAAGCAGGAGGACTCCGGCGCGCTGCTGCTGGCGGAACGGCTCGAACTGGTGCTCGCGACGATGGCCTGCCACGGATCGGTCCGCGCCGGGCGCACCTTGAGTGTGGCCGAGATGAACGCGCTGCTGCGCGAGATGGAGGCAACCCCGCGCTCGGGCCAGTGCAACCACGGCCGGCCGACATGGGTGAAGCTCAGCATGGAAGACGTCGAGAAGCTGTTCGGGCGGCACTGACCGCCGCTGCCCGGCCGCGCGCTGCAACTTGTCGGGAAAATCAGCGCACTATCCGGCCCGCCGCTGCCGCTTTTCGCTTGGCAGCCCGCCGCGCATCGTTAAGCTGCCGATCTGTCTGGTACAGGGGGGCATCCATGCGTCTGATTGCAGCTTTGCTTGCGGCGATTGCCGTGTTTTTCGCCATTCCGGTGGGTGCGCAAGCCCCCGGCGAAGCGGAGCTGCCCCCCGAACTCGTCAAGCTGCTCGATGGCCTGAAACCGGTAAGCGGCAAGGTCGCGATCCCCGAGGCACGGGCGACGCTCGATCTGGGCGAGGATTACATCTTCTACAACCCGCAGGATGCACGCACGATCCTCGTCGATCTGTGGGGCAATCCACCCGAAAATGCCAATGGCGTGCTCGGCATGGTGATGCCCAAGGGCAGCACGCCGATCTCCGACAGCTGGGGCGCGGTCGTGACCTTCGAGGACACCGGCTACATCTCTGACGAGGACGCGGCGACCACGGATTACGACGCTCTGCTCGCCGAAATGCAGGAGGGCACGCGGAATGCCAACACCGAGCGCACCGAGGCGGGCTATCCCGCCATCGAGCTCGTGGGCTGGGCCGAGCGTCCGCAATATGACGCCGCCAACCACTCGGTGGTCTGGGCGCAGAACCTGCGCTTTTCCGACGTGCCGACCAACACGCTCAATTACGATGTCCGCACGCTTGGCCGCTATGGCGTGCTGAGTCTCAATCTGGTCTCGACCATGGAGAAGCTCCCCGAGATCCGTGTCGCGGCCAAGGCCTTCGCCGCCAAGGCCACCTTCGACCAGGGCGCGCGCTACACCGATTTCGATCCCGCCACCGATGCGACCGCCGATTACGGCATCGCCGGGCTGATCGCGGCGGGTGCGGGTGTGGCCGCGGCCAAGAAGCTCGGCCTGTTCGGCACGATCGGGGTGTTCCTCGTCAAGTTCCTCAAGCCGATCCTGATCGGCCTCGCGCTGTTCGGTGCTGGGATCTGGCAGGCCTTCAAGAGCCGCCTCGGCTTCGGCAAGAAGGAGGAAGAGGTTTACGAGGACTACGCCGAGGCCGAAGCCGAAGCGGAGCAGTCGCCGGTCGACGCCGCTGCGGGCATTGTCGAGCCCGATGCTGTGGCCGAACCGGCTCCGGGCGAGGCCGAGGTCGGGGCCGAGCACAAGGATGCCGGCTAGGGCATGCGCAGGTTCAGTCCCTCGCTCGCTCTCGCGCTCCTGACCGGACTGGCACTTGCCTCATCCGCAAATTCGGCGGGGACAGGCGACGAGCCCATTTTCTGCGGAGGCGAGACCACCCGTGCCGAGGCACAGGCCTACTTCGTACGTCTGGACAAGGCGCTGGCGGCCGATGCCTCCAAGAGCCGGTTCAATGCCTTCGTGGCACCGATATTCGGCGTCACCGATGCGAGAGGGCGTCACCTCTACTTCCGCCGTGCCGACTTCAATTCGGTCACGCCCGGCCGGATCAGGATCGAGGAGTGGCGCCAGATCAGCGCGCGGGGGCTCAAGGCACTCAGGAATGCCGGATGGCGCGGCTGCATGATGAGCCACGGCAAGGTGTGGTTCGAAACCAGCGAGACCAACGGGCTCGAACTCAAGGGTTTCAACCGGACCCTCGCCTGGGATCCTTCGGAGCTCTGACGGCTACCGCTGCGATCAACGCCTCAGCGCCGCCTTCACGTCCGCCAGCTTCCCGTCCGCATCCGCATCCTCCGGCAGGCCGAGCGCGGCGCGCAGCAGGGCGGCGACCGCGACATTGTCGAAGGTCGACAGCTTCGCGCCCTTGGCGAAGGCCGGGCCGTTGGCGATGAACACGGCGAGCATGTCCGGATCGGCATTGTCGAACCCGTGCGCGCCGCCCTTGACCGGATAGGCGGGCGGACCGGCGAGGATCGTCCAGCCATTCTCGGCGATGCAGATGATCGCCGCGACGCGCGGATTGCTGCCGTAGTGCAGGCGTCCGGGCAGGTCTTCCTTGCGGGTGCAGGTCATGTGCTCGTGCGGCACCAGCAGCGCGTCATAGACCCGGCTGTCGGTCCCGGCGACCGGCTCGATCGCGGCATAGGGCCCGGTCTCGACCGCGATGTAGCTCGCGCGGTCGATGATGTCGTCGAGCTGGATCACGCGGGCCTCGTCGGTCGCGCGCATACCGTGGTCGGCGACGATCACGAGGTTGAGCGGGACGCCGAGCTTCGCCGCGCCATCGACCAGCTCGCCGATCCGCGTGTCGACTTCGGCCAGCGCGGCGTTCACCTCCGCGCTGTCGGGGCCGAAGCGGTGGCCGATGGTGTCGACCGTGTCGAAATAGATCGTGGCGAAGGCCGGGCGGATGGTGGCCGGACGGCGCAGCCAGTCGAGCAGGGTGTTCACGCGCTGCACATTGGTGATGTTCTGGTCGTAGCGCATCCAGTCGGCCGGACGCTGGCCATCGAAGGGCACTTCGCTGCCCGGCCAGAACATCGTCGCGGTGCGCAGCCCTGCGCGCTCGGCGGCGATCCACACGGGCTCGGCCTCGCTCCACCAGAAGGGATCGAGCGCCTGCTGGCTGTTGCCGAGGCTGAACATCACGCCCGGGCGGCGCGGATCAATCATCGAATTGCCGACGATCCCGTTGCGGTCTGGCCGCTTGCCGGTGACGAGCGCGAAGTGGTTGGGGAAGGTCTTGGTGGGAAAGCTCGGCCGCATCGCCGCATTCGCTCCGCTCTTCGCCAGCGCGGCAAGGCGGGGGGTAATGCCGCGTTCCAGATAGTCGGCGCGGAAGCCGTCGATCCCGACCAGAACGGTGACGGGGCGGACAGGCTCCTTCGCGGCGAGCGCGGCAGGCGCGAGGATAAGGGCGGCGAGCAGCAGGATCAGGCGCATGGGCGAAGCCTTAGGGGCGTTGCGGGACAGGTTCGTGGCAGCGAGCCTCAGACGTTGAACTTGAAGAGCAGCACGTCGCCGTCCTGCACCACATATTCCTTGCCTTCCTGCCGCAGCTTGCCCGCTTCCTTCGCGCCCGCCTCGCCGCCGAGGGCGATGTAGTCCTCGTAGGCGATGGTCTCGGCGCGGATGAAGCCGCGTTCGAAGTCCGAGTGGATCTCGCCCGCAGCCTGCGGCGCCTTGGCACCAGCAGGGAAGGTCCAGGCGCGCGCTTCCTTGGGGCCGGCGGTGAAAAAGGTCTTGAGGCCGAGAAGCTTGTATCCCGCACGGATCACCCGGGCGAGGCCGCTTTCGGTGAGGCCGAGGGCTTCGAGGAACTCGCCTCGGTCTTCCTCGGGCATGGCAACCAGTTCGGCCTCGATCGCGGCGGAGACGACCACGGCCTCGGCACCTTCGGCGGCGGCCTTGGCGAAGACCTTTTCGGACAGGGCATTGCCGGTCGCGGCGTCTTCCTCGGCGACGTTGCAGACGTAGAGCACCGGCTTGGCGGTGAGCAGCTGGGCCTGCTTGAACAGGCGTGCTTCCTCGTCGTCATTGGGAACTGTCAGGCGCGCGGGCTTGCCTTCGCGCAGCAGTTCCAGCGCCTGCCCGAGCACGCTCGCCATCGCCTTGGCTTCCTTGTCGCCGCCCGTCGCGCGCTTGGCGGCGGCGGGGACGCGCTTTTCGAGGCTTTCGAGGTCCGAAAGCATCAGCTCGGTCTCGACCACCTCGGCGTCCGCGATGGGATCGACCTTGTTGGCGACGTGCTGGATGTCGTCATCCTCGAAGCAGCGCAGCACGTGGACGATCGCGTCCACCTCGCGGATGTTGCCGAGGAACTGGTTGCCGAGGCCTTCGCCCTTGCTCGCGCCCTTCACGAGGCCGGCGATGTCGACGAAGCCGAGCTGCGTCTCGATGATCTTCGCACTCTTGGCGATCGCAGCGATCTTCTGGAGGCGCTCGTCAGGCACCGCGACCTGCCCGACATTGGGCTCGATCGTGCAGAAGGGATAGTTCGCCGCCTGCGCCGCTTGCGTCTCGGTCAGAGCATTGAACAGAGTGGACTTGCCAACATTCGGCAGGCCGACGATCCCGCAACGGAAACCCATGATGATTGTGCCTTGGCTATCAGGAAAGCGCCGCCCTTAGCGGGGAGGGGGGCGCATGGCTAGAGGCGGATCAGGCAAGCCCCTGCGCTGCGCGCCACGCGGCCAGCGCTTGCGGGCTCTGCAACCGGACGAGCGTGCCGGTGTAGCCTTTCAGCTTGGCCTCGGTGCGCGGGCGGGGGCCGGTGTTCCAGTTCATCACATACCAGAAGAAGGCCGCATCGAAGCGCTCGGGGCAGCCCTCGGGCATGTCCGGGCGGGCGCGCCCGCGATGACTCCAGACCCGCCGCGCCAGTCGCCACAGGCACAGGCGGATCGGGAAATCGAGATAGATCACCGTATCCGCCCGCGCGAGCCGGGGAGCGAGGAGGCTGCCGTAATGGCCCTCGATCAGCCATGTATCCGCCGCCACGACCTCGGCGAGACGCGCGTCGAGCTCGGCCTTTTCCGTCTCGATCCAGCCTGCCTGCCAGCCCAGCTGGTCCATGTGGACAAGCGGCAGGCCGAGGCGCGGGGCGAGTTCGCGGGCCAGCGTACTCTTGCCCGATCCGCAGGGGCCGATGACGAGGACGCGGCGCATGGCTGCGCCTCAGCCCTGCATCCTGAGCGCGACGTCGTTCATGAAGCGCACGTCGTCGCCCTTCGCCAGCCAGTCCGCCTCCGCGCCAAGCGCGCCGAGCATGGTGGCAAGCTCGTCTTCCTCGGCCTTGGCGAAGTTGCCGAGCACGTGGCCGGTCACGCGGTCCTTGTGCCCGGGGTGGCCGATGCCGAGCCGGATTCGGCGATAATCGGGCGCGCCGAGGCTGGCGCAGTGCTGGTCGATCGAGCGCAGGCCGTTGTGCCCGGCGTGCCCGCCGCCCTGCTTCACCTTGACCTTGAAGGGAGCAAGGTCGAGCTCGTCGTGGAACACGGTCAGCGCCTCGCAGCCGAGCTTGTAGAAGCGCAGCGCCTCGCCCACCGCGCGGCCGCTCTCGTTCATGAAGGTCGCGGGTTTGAGCAGCAGCACCTTGGCGCTGCCGATCCGCCCTTCCTGCGCCCATCCGCTGAACTTCTTCTGCACCGGGCCGAAGCCGTGCATATCGGCGATCACATCCACGGCCATGAAGCCGACATTGTGCCGGTGGAGCGCATAGCGCGGTCCGGGATTTCCGAGGCCGACCCAGATTTGCATGACGTGTTCCCTACTGCTCCCTCGCAAAAAACGAAACGCCGGACTTCCCGCGAAGGAAGCCCGGCGTCTGTAAAGCCATTGATGGCGGCGCGCTTACTCGGAAGCGGCTTCGCCTTCGCTGCTCTTGAGGCCCGACGGGGCGATCACGGTGGCGATGGTGAAATCGCGATCGGTGATCACGCTGGTCACGCCCTTGGGCAGGGTCACGCTGCTGATGTGGATCGAGTCGCCGATCTCGCGGCCGGTGACATCGATCTGGATTTCTTCAGGGATGTCGGCGTTGGGGCACAGCAGGTCGAGCTCGTGACGGACGATGTTGAGCACGCCGCCCTTCTTGAGGCCCGGCGAGGCATCTTCGTTGACGAACACCACCGGCACCGAGACTTCGACCTTGCTGTCGCCGGTCAGGCGCAGGAAGTCGACGTGGGTCGGACGGTCGGTCACCGGGTGGAAGGCGACATCCTTCGGGAGCGTGCGGACGGTCTTGCCACCGATCTCGATGTTGACGATCGAGTTCATGAAGTGGCCGGTCATCAGCTGACGCACCAGTTCCTTCTGCTCGACGTGGATCAGGGTGGGTTCTTCCTTGCCGCCATAGATGACAGCAGGGGTCCGACCATCGCGGCGAAGTGCTCGGGAGGCTCCCTTGCCAGCCCGTTCGCGCGCTTCGGCCGGCAGGGTAAGAGTCTCGCTCATACGGATGCCTTTCGAATGCGTGTTTGAAGAGTAGTCACACGGCGCAAACCGCCTCCAGGGATGACCGGAAAGCGCCGAAGGGCGGCCCCTTAGAGAGAGAATGCCCGAAAGGCAACCTGTTTAGGGTGCAGGCGTGGCAGGAGCCGCCTCGGGCGGGGAGAGGCGGCGGATGCGGTAGCCCTGTGCCTCGAGCAGCGCGGCCAGCCCCTCGGGGCCGACCAGATGCGCGGTGCCGACCGCGACCAGCGGGCGCGGGGACTGTTTCAGCATGGGCACCAGCATCGCGGCCCAGCGCCGGTTGCGCGCGGCGAGCAGCGCCTCGTGCAGCGCCGGATCGGCGAGGATTCCCTCGCGGGTCGAGGCTGCGATCGTCGCTGCATCGCCCGCCATCCACGCGCGCTGGAGCCGCGCCGGATCGCGCCGCGCGGTCTCGCTGTCGTGCACTACGGCGGCAAGCATCGCGCGTTGCTGCGCTTCGGGGAGGGTGTCGAAGATGCCGAGCTGCGCGGCGGCGCCTTCGAACTCGCGGACCGGGCGCCCCTTGAAATCCGCGATCAGCGCGCGGTCGACACCATTCGCCGGATCGCCGGTGGCATCGATACGGGCGAGCGCCAATGCGGCAGCCCAGGTCTCGGTGGTGGCGAAGCTGTCTTGCGAATAGCCGCCGCGGGCGAGCAGGCCGGAGAGTTGCCCTGTGAGCTCCGGTGGCACGCGCGCCGTGATCGGGGGCAGGGCAGGGCTGGTGGACAAGGCGGCATAGGTCTGGCCGAGCGCCGCATCGTCACCAAGCGCAGCGATCTCCACCACGAGAAAATCGGCCGCATCGATGCTGCGGCCGACTTCCGGTGTGCGCCACTTCGCGCCGGAGGGGAGGGCATGGATGGTTCCGAACATCCAGCCCTCCACCGTCCCGTCGGCCGAGGCGATCTCGTAGAGCAGCGGCGAGGCCGGGGGCAGGTCCGCCGACGTCTCGCCCGGCGCATCGCTGCACGCAGCGAGCAGGGCGAGCAGCAGCGGGGCGATGACCCTTGCGGCACTTCGCACCGCGCCCGCCGCTGTCGTTCCTCGGGCCGCCACGGGTCGCATCACTTGACCCGCGTGACCTTGATGCCCTTCTTCTTGAGGTAATCCTGCACGCTGCGGTCACCGGCGAGGTGGCCCGCACCGACCGCGATGAACACCGTGCCCGGCTCCTTCATGCGGGTCTTGATCCAGTCCGCCCAGTTGGCGTTGCGGTTGTAGAGCAGCGCCTCGGCGACCTTGGGGTCGTCCATGCCCTCGTTCATGATCGCGGCGAGGTTGTCGGCATCGCCCTTGCTCCATGCGGCGACCATCCGGTCGAGCGTGGGCTTGGTCTCGTCCATCATGTTGGCCGCATCGAGCATGAAGCTGACCTGTGCGTCCTGCGGCATCCCGTCGAAGATGCCGAGCTGGAATTCGGCGGTTTCGAGCGCGTCCTTCGACTTCTCGCCCGCCTTGCCGAGCAGCACCTTCTCGACGCCGCTGTTGGGGTCATAGCCCTCGATTGTGAGCGGCAGCAGTGACAGGGCGAGGCCGACCATCCACGGCTTCTTGGTGTCGAACTGCGCGGCGAGGGCGTCGCCGGGACTCGGGACCAGCCCCTTGGCCTTGGCGTCCTCGTACTGCGCCCGCGCTTCGGCGGGCGCCTGGGCGAGCTGTGCAGTTTCGATCTTGCTGCCGAGTTTGTTCAGCGCGGCGGTGTAGTCCGCCTTCTGGCTCTCGCTCAGCAGCGAGCGCACCGTGGTGCCCTCGGGCAGCGTGCCTCTGGTCTCGGCGAGCTTGGCGAGCGCGGCCTCGCTTTCGGGATCCATCGGGATCTCGGTGACGACGGTCTGCGCGCTGTCGAAGGCCTTGGCGAGGGTCGGGTCATACCACTCGATGCCCTGCGGAAGCACGTGGATCGTGCCGAACAGGTAGATCGTGGTGTCCTTGTCGGCGACCTTCCACAGCGCCGGGCCCTTGCTTTCGGCGGCGGGCGCGGCGTGGGCGGCGTGGTTGTCGGCCAGCAGCGGGCTCGACACCAGCAGCGCGCAGGGGATGGCAGTGAGGGCAATCAGGGAACGAAACTTCATGGGAGGTTCCTTTCGGGGGTTGATCAGGTGTGGTTGGAGTGAGGGGATTGGACAAGGGGCGAGACGGCGGCGGTCACAGCCGCCAGCGGGCGTAGAGGAAGGAGGCGATCATCGAGACATAGGCGATGGCGAAGATCCCGAAGGCGTGGGGCGGGGGCACGAAGCCGCCCGCATGGAGCACCGCCCACACCGGGAAGCCCGCCAGCACCGACACGCAGCCGCCGGTAAAGGCGATGTAGTTCTGCTCGCGCTTGTAATCGTCGATCATGCGGAAGCCAGAGAGCGGCAGCACCACGAAGGCACCCAGCAGCATCACCGCCAGCGCGATCGCCAGCATCGGCGGCAGCTTGAGGTCTTCCCAGTTGCCGCCGAACAGGCTGCCGTCGCCCTGGTCGAAGAAGCCCGTTGCGCCTCCGATCACGCCGCCGATCACCGCGGCAAGGCCGATATAAAGCGCCTGCCGGATGTTGCGCTGCCGGGTGCGGGCCTCGCCCGGGCCGAGCGGTTCCTTGGTGTTCCAGATCATGCGGATTCTCCGTCGTCGAAGATGTCCTCGATCCGCATGTCGAACAGCCGTGCGATGCGGAAGGCGAGGGGGAGGGAGGGGTCGTGCTTGCCGGTCTCGATGGCGTTGACCGCCTGGCGCGAGACATCGAGCCGCCCGGCGAGTTCGGCCTGGCTCCAGTCGCGCTCGGCGCGCAGGACCTTGAGGCGGTTCTTCATGTCTCTTCGTCCGAACCGACACGGTCGCGCAGCCATTGGTAGCCGTAACCGGCATGGTAAACGATCGTGAGTATGATCCCGACGAGGTGGCCGTCGAAAAAGAGCGCCATGCCACCGACCGATGCGGCTTCGCTGCTGCCCGACAGATCGTGTCCCGAAGGTGTCGCGACATCGAACAGGTAAAGAGTAAACCCCGCGAACATGTACAGGCTCAAGGCAAATACGACCCAGCGATGTCCGTTCGCACACAGACTGCGGAAGTAGTCGTCTGCGCGCCCCGTGAGGGTAGATGCGAGCAACCCGCCGACAGCACCTCCAAAGATGAGGCCGTATGGGCCACGAACACCGAAGAGGTAGAGCGGCAGCAGGGCTACCGAGCAGGCTGCGCCGAACCATACGTACTTGTAGGCGTAGCTACGCTGGCTCTCGCTGGACGTGTAGGGGCGATAGGGCACGGCTCAGAACCCCGCCGCGACCGCAAGCCGGGCGACGAGCGCGCCAAAGCCAAACCCGCTTGTCAGCAGCATCGCAAAGACGACCCACTGCTTCATGCAGACGTCTTTGGTGAGGAATTCCATGGTGTGTCTCCATCAGGTTTCCCTGACACCGTGTCAGGTATGCCTGACCATATGTCGTGATTCGCTGACTATGTCAAGCACACCTGACTTTGTGTCGCATCACCCTGACCTCGCCCCCGCGCTCCCCCGCGGTGCTGCGCTGCATCATTGACGCTTGCGGGGCGTTCGGCCATGGCGAGCCGCCATGAGCGTAGCACCCCTCTTCACGCCCCCTCCGCGCGACCCTGCGCGATCGTTTCAGGACATGATCCTGACGCTCCACGACTTCTGGAGCCACGAGGCGGGCTGCGTCATTCTCCAGCCCTATGACATGCGCATGGGCGCGGGCACGTTCCATACCGCAACCACCCTGCGCGCGCTCGGGCCCGAGCCGTGGAACGCGGCTTTCGTGCAGCCCTGCCGCCGCCCGACCGACGGGCGCTATGGCGAGAACCCCAACCGGCTACAGCACTACTACCAGTATCAGGTGATCCTGAAGCCAAGCCCGTCCGACATTCAGGAGCTCTACCTCAAGAGCCTCGCCGCAATCGGCATCGACCCGCTGGCGCACGATATCCGCTTTGTCGAGGACGACTGGGAATCGCCGACGCTTGGCGCATGGGGCCTCGGGTGGGAGGTGTGGTGCGACGGGATGGAAGTCACCCAGTTCACCTATTTCCAGCAGATGGGCGGCTTCGACTGCAAGCCGGTCGCGGGCGAGCTGACCTACGGGCTCGAACGCCTCGCGATGTATATCCAGGGCGTCGACAACGTCTATGATCTGGCGTTCAATTCGCAGGGCGTCAGCTATGGCGAGGTGTTCCTTGAGAACGAGCGCCAGATGTCCAAGTGGAACTTCGAGGTCGCCAACACCGACGCGCTGTTCGACCTCTTCGCCAAGGCCGAGGCCGAGTGCCGCAATGCGCTGTCGGCCGGCGTCCCCATCGCCGCCTACGAACAGGCGGTCGAGGCGAGCCATGTGTTCAACCTGCTGCAAGCGCGCGGCGTTATCAGCGTGCAGGAACGCGCCAGCTACATGGGCCGCGTCCGCGACCTCGCGCGTTCGTCGTGCGAGGCCTATGCCGAGAAGATGACGCCCGAATGGCAGGCCAAATATCCCGGGTGGAGTCTCGTCTGATGGCCCTGACCCATAACCCGTTCGTGTCGAGCGAAGTCGAGACACCTTCCCGCGCCAGCCTCTCGACTTCGCTCGAGGCGAACGGAGGGAGGGTATAATGGCCGACTTCCTGCTCGAACTGCGCTGCGAGGAAATCCCTGCCCGGATGCAGGCTGGCGCGCGCGCCGAACTCGAAAAGCTGTTCCGCCGCGAGCTGGAGGCGGCGGGCGTTGCCGTCGGCACGCTCAGCGTGTGGTCGACCCCGCGCCGCCTCGCGCTGATCGCCCGCGGCTTGCCGCTCGCGACCGAGGCCGTGAGCGAGGAAGCCAAGGGCCCGCCCGAAGGCGCGCCCGACGCGGCCATCGACGGCTTCTGCAAGAAGGCGGGCGTGACGCGCGACCAGTTGGAACTGCGCGACGTGAAGGGTCGCATGACCTATTTCGCGGTCGTCAACATCCCCGGCCGCCCGATGGCCGAGGTGCTGGCAGCCGCAATCCCCGCGATCATCCGCGACTTCAGCTGGCCCAAATCGATGCGCTGGGGTGCGGCCTCGATCACCACCGACAGCTTGCGCTGGGTGCGCCCGCTTTCGGGCATCGTCGCGCTGCTCGATGGCGCGGTCGTCGAATGCGAGGTCGGCGGGATCGCTGCGGGCCGCACAACCTTCGGCCACCGTTTCCACGCCTCCGGCCCCGTCACCATCGACAGCGCGGACGACTACATCGCCAAGCTCCGCGAGGCCTTCGTGATCGTCAATCACGAGGAGCGGCAGGACATCATCCGCGAGGGCGCAGCCGCAGCTGCCGCCGCCGAGGGGCTGACCCTGATCGCCGACGAGGGCCTCGTGATCGAGAACGCGGGCCTCACCGAATGGCCCGTGCCCTTGCTCGGCCGCTTCGACGAGGCCTATCTCGACGTTCCGCCCGAGGTGATCCAGCTGACCGCGCGGGTGAACCAGAAGTATTTCGTGTGCGAAGGGGAGGGCGGCAAGCTCGCCAACGCCTTCGTCTGCACCGCCAATATCGAGCCCAACGATCCCGCCGTGGTGGTCGACGGCAACCGTAAGGTTCTGGCGGCACGCCTTTCCGACGCGCGCTTCTTCTGGGAGCAGGACCAGAAAACCCCGCTCGCAGTTCATGCTGAAAAGCTTTCGCGCATCACCTTCCACGAGAAGCTCGGTACCGTCGCTGCGCGCTGTGATCGGGTCGGTAGGCTTCTCGGGCAAATGCTGGCGCCCTCATTCGAAGCGCTTGAGAACTTCGTAGAACCTTCGGTTGGCTTGGCTCATTTAGCGAAGGCAGATTTGGTTACCGAGATGGTCGGTGAATTCCCTGAACTTCAGGGGACTATGGGTGCCTACTATATTGCGCAAGAAGGTGCGCCTGTATCGATCGTCGAAGCCATCTCAGGTCAATATTCGCCACGAGGGCAATCGGACGGAGTGCCCGTCGGCGAAACAGCATATCTCTTGGCTCTTGCTGACAAGATCGAGATGTTAACCTCGTTCTTTGCAATCGACGAACGTCCAACCGGTTCAAAGGATCCTTTTGCACTCAGAAGAGCCTCGCTGGGCATTATCCGTATTGTGGTCGAGAGGAAACTTCGAACCAATATCCATCGTTGGATTTATCTAAGCCTCAACAATCTCGTTATGCAGGCGATGGATAATATTATTGGGTATTACGAGCACGATCTGCAAGGCGTTCACGATGCTTCATCTGAACTTACCTTTGACACAGATGCCATGCGGATTAATTACAAAGGTCTTGTTCTAGAGGTTCCGCCGTCTCTCAAGCCTTCTCTTCTTATCGCCAGCAACTTCGAAGATGTAGACCGTCAAGGGCGTCTGACCGAAGAGATTTTTGAGTTCTTGATCGACCGCCTCAAGGTCCAGCAACGTGAGGCCGGCGTCCCCCACGACCTGATCGACGCGGTCTTCGCGCTCGGGGGGGAGGACGATCTCGTCCGCTTGCTCGCCCGCGTCCATGCGCTGCAAGCCTTCGTCACCACCGAGGACGGCACCAACCTTCTCGCGGGCTACAAGCGCGCGGCGAACATCCTCAAGAAGGAAGGCTTCACCGGCGCCGCCGCGCAGCCCGATCCGCAGGTGCTCGCCAGCCTCAAGGCCGACAATGAAGGCATTCCCGATACCGGCGAGGAAGACCCCCTCGCGCTGGTCGACGATCCCGATGTGGGCGACATCCTCGCCGCCGAGGCGCGCGGCAATGCGGCGCTTTCCTACACGCCCGAAGAGGCGGAAAAGGCGTTGATCGACGCGCTCGATGCCGCCGCTCCGCGCGCTGCCGCTGCGGTGGAGGGCGAGCGGTTCGCCGATGCCATGGCTGCGCTCGCCACCTTGCGCGCACCCATCGACCGGTTCTTTGAAGAGGTGACTGTCAACGACCCGCAGGCGGACAAGCGCGCCGCGCGACTTGCCCTGCTGGCGCGGTTCCGCGATGCGGTCCACCGCGTTGCGGACTTCAGCCGGATTGAGGGATGATGTCCCGCTCCGCCCCCCGTGTTCTGTCCGCTGTAAAAAGGCGCGATATTGCAAGGGGCTACATGGTATTTTGAAGCGGACACGGTGTCCGCTTTGTCCGCTTAACGCCTGACTCGGGAAGAGCCATGACAATGAAGACGGTCTATGTATTCGGGGGTGCTGCCGACCATTCCGATCCGCGCCAGAAGGACAAGACCGTCGCCGGGGGCAAGGGCGCGAACCTTGCCGAAATGGCCTCGATCGGCCTGCCGGTGCCGCCGGGCTTCACGATCACGACCGAGGAATGCGTCGCCTATCTGCGTGACGGGGCAGGCTTTTCGGACGGACTGAAGGCCGCGGTGGCCGAAGCGCTCGCCCATGTCGAGGCTTCGGTGGGCAAGCGCTTCGGCGATGCGGGCGATCCGCTGCTGGTCTCGGTCCGCTCGGGCGCGCGGGTGTCGATGCCGGGGATGATGGACACGGTGCTCAACCTCGGGCTCAACGATGCGACCGTCGAGGGGCTGGCGGCCTCGAGCGGTGACGCGCGCTTTGCCTGGGACAGCTACCGCCGCTTCATCCAGATGTATTCGGACGTGGTGCTCGGGATCGATCACGGGCTGTTCGAGGAGGCGCTGGAGATCGCCAAGGAAGACAAGGGCTTCTACAACGATACCGAGATGGCGGTTGAAGACTGGCAGGCGCTGGTCGGGGAATACAAGGGCATCGTCGAGCAGGAGCTTGGCCGCCCGTTCCCGCAGGATGTGACCGAGCAGCTGTGGGGCGCGATCCGCGCGGTGTTCGACAGCTGGGATAGCGATCGCGCCAAGGTCTACCGGCGTCTGAACGAGATCCCGGGCGACTGGGGCACCGCGGTCAACGTGCAGGCGATGGTGTTCGGCAACATGGGCGAGACGAGCGCCACCGGCGTCGCCTTCACCCGCGATCCGGCGACCGGCAACCGCGCCTATTACGGCGAGTACCTGATCAACGCCCAAGGCGAGGACGTGGTCGCGGGCATCCGCACGCCGCAATACCTCACCAAGGCGGCGCGGGAGGCAGCGGGGGCCAAGCCGCTCTCGATGGAAGAGGCGCTGCCGGAGGCCTATGCCGAGCTCGCCCGCGTGTTCGACCTGCTCGAGCTGCACTACAAGGACATGCAGGACATCGAGTTCACCGTCGAGCGCGGCAAGCTGTGGATGCTCCAGACCCGCTCGGGCAAGCGCACCGCCAAGGCCGCGCTCAAGATGGCGGTCGACATGGTCGGCGAGGGCCTGATCGACGAGCGCGAGGCGGTGCGGCGGGTCGATCCGATGGCGCTCGACCAGCTGCTCCACCCGACGCTCGATCCCAAGGCCGAGCGCAATGTGCTGACGACGGGGCTGCCTGCCTCGCCAGGCGCGGCCGCGGGCAAGATCGTGCTCGATGCCGACACCGCCGAGCAATGGGCGGGCCGCGGCGAGAAGGTGATCCTGGTGCGGGTTGAGACCTCGCCGGAGGACATCCACGGGATGCACGCGGCGCAGGGCATCCTCACCGCGCGCGGCGGGATGACGAGCCACGCGGCGGTGGTGGCGCGCGGGATGGGGCGGCCTTGCGTCTCGGGCGCCGGGGCGGTCTCGATCGACCGCGCGAGCC
Source organism: Erythrobacter colymbi (assembly GCF_002155685.1). Classification (GTDB taxonomy): domain Bacteria; phylum Pseudomonadota; class Alphaproteobacteria; order Sphingomonadales; family Sphingomonadaceae; genus Erythrobacter; species Erythrobacter colymbi. The sequence goes on along the minus strand of NZ_MUYK01000002.1, from coordinate 394,860 downwards.
GGACGCTGCGGATCGGCTCCACCGAGCTGAAGGAAGGCGATGCCATCACCCTCGACGGGGCGACGGGGCAGGTGATGCTCGGGATCGTGCCGACGGTCGAGCCGGAGCTGGCGGGTGACTTCGGGACGCTGATGGTGTGGGCCGACAAGCTGCGGCGCATGAAGGTGCGCACCAATGCCGAAACGCCCGGCGACTGCCGCATGGCGCGCCAGTTCGGGGCGGAAGGCATCGGGCTGTGCCGCACGGAGCACATGTTCTTCGAAGCCTCGCGCATCTCGCTGGTTCGCCAGATGATCCTCGCCGAGGACGAGGCGGGCCGCCGCCGGGCGCTTGAGGGGCTGCTTCCCGAGCAGCGGGCGGACTTCACCGCGATCTTCGAGGTGATGGCGGGGCTCCCCTGCACGATCCGCCTGCTCGATCCGCCACTCCACGAGTTCCTGCCGCACGCGGACGAGGAGTTCGCCGAGCTGGCGGATGCAACCGGGCTCGGGGTCGATCACCTCAAGCGCCGCGCGGGCGAGCTGCACGAATTCAACCCGATGCTCGGCCACCGCGGCTGCCGCCTCGGCATCACCTTCCCCGAGATCTACGCGATGCAGGCGCGAGCGATCTTCGAGGCGGTGTGCGCGGTCAAGCTGTCCTCGGGCGAGGCGCCGCTGCCCGAGATCATGATCCCGCTGGTGGCGACGAAGCGCGAATTGGCGATCCTCAAGGCGCTGGTCGACAAGGAGGCCGAGGCTGTCTTCGCCGAAACCGGCACGCGGGTCGAGTACCTCGTGGGCACAATGATCGAGCTGCCGCGCGCCGCGCTGATGGCGGGCGAGATCGCGGAAGAGGGCGCGTTCTTCAGCTTCGGCACCAATGACCTGACGCAGACCACGCTGGGCGTCAGCCGTGACGATGCGGCGCGGTTCCTCAGCGTCTATGTCGACAAGGGCATCTTCCCGCGCGATCCCTTCGTCAGCCTCGATATCGAGGGCGTCGGCCAGCTGGTCGAACTGGCGGCAGAGCGCGGGCGGGCGACGCGGCCCGACATCAAGCTCGGCATCTGCGGCGAGCATGGCGGGGACCCGGCAAGCATCGCCTTCTGCGAGAGCGTGGGCCTCGATTACGTCAGCGCCTCGCCCTACCGCGTGCCGATTGCGCGGTTGGCAGCGGCGCAGGCAGCGCTGAAGAAGGCCTAGATTCCGGCGAGGGATCGCCGCCCGGTGAGGGTGACGATGTCGAAGGTCTCGGTCACCCTGCCGTCGGCATCGGCCTGCGCGGCGAAGGCGGCGCGGGCGCGGGCGAGGGCGGTTTTCCCGAGGGCCGCGGCGGGCTTGGCGAGGGCATTGCCGAGGCCCTGATCGCGCAGATCGCCGACGAGCCGCTCGAGCGAGGCATAGCGCACCCGCAGCGTGTGGGTGTCGACCACCGGGTCCTTCCACCCGGCGCGCTGGAGCAGGGCAGGCGCGGCGCGGGCGTCGACGAGCGGGTGAATGCGGCCCGCCGGACGATCCGGTTCGGCCGCGAGCATGGCGGCGCGCAGGGCGGGGAGGCTCTGCCCGCCGACGAAACTCGCGATCACCAGCCCGCCGGGGGCGAGGGCGTTGCGCAAGTGGATCAGCGCGCCCGGCAGATCGTTGATTGCATCGAGCTGTCCGATGACGCCGATGAAGTCGAAGGACCCGCCATGCAGAGGTTCGGCCGGATTGACGAAGGGGGCCAGTTCGAGCGCGCTTCCGCCACCGGTCAGGAACGTTGCCAGCGCATCGGGGCAGTCGCCGATCACCAGCGCATGGGCTGGGGTGTGGCGGACGAAGCCGAGCCGCTCGATCATGTCCTCGGCCATCTCGTCGAGGAGAAAACGCGCCGGATCGCGGCTTGACTGCTGACGCTGTGCCGAACGCCGCGCGCGGGCCACGCGGCGGGTCTCGGAGAAGATGGTGGGGACGCTGGAGCCGCTCATGACCGCCGCCCTGCCGCGCTTGCCACCGGAGCGCAAGCCGTGCGACACTCGCGCTATGGCAGTGGTCGCTCAGCTTGCCCGACAATTCGCGCCCGTGGTGGACCTGCTCTATCCGCCGCGCTGCCCGTCGTGCGGGGCGGCGATCGCGAGCCAGGCGGGCTTGTGCAGCGACTGCTGGAGCACGCTCGAGGTTCCCGAGACAAGCGAGTCGCAGGGTCATGCCGTGCCAGTCTATGCGGCGAGCTACTACAACGAGACATCGCGCAAGCTGGTGCTGGCCTACAAGCACGGCGGCCGTATCGCCTTGTCGCGGCTGCTGGCGCGTCTGATGGCAGCCCGCCTTCCCGATCCGCCCACGGGGCGCCCGCCGCCCGTTCTGGTGCCGGTCCCGCTCCACCGCTGGCGGTTGTGGAATCGTGGTTTCAACCAGGCTGCACTGCTCGCGCAGGAGCTCGCCCGATTCGGCAAAGGTGAGGCTTTGGTCGGCGCGCTGGTCCGGCATCGGCGCACGCCCAATCTCGGCGGGCTGGGGAGAGACGCGCGCGAGAGGGTTCTGCGCGGGGCAATCCGGCTCGATCCCGCTTGCGCCGCGCGGCTTGCGGGGCGTGACGTGGTGCTGGTGGATGACGTGCTCACCAGTGGAGCGACGAGCCGCGCGTGCATCAGTGCGATCCTCGCCGCCTCGCCGGCATCTATCGCCGTCGCCTGCTTCGCGCGGGTGGAGGAGGATCACAAACTTGCGCCCGAATAATGCGGGACGGGGACCGGAAAACATAACGCCCGAGGTCTTTCGACCCCGGGCGCCACGTGACGAAACGGTGCGGATCCGCTCTTCCGAGCCAAGGCAGCGACCCCCTAACTTCGCTGCCGGGATCCAGTCCCTATCGTTCAACCGGTCGCGCTGGCACCCCGCTGCCAGTCTGCGGTCCGATCACCCCCTGAACCTGACACCGGGCGGTGTCATTGTTCGGTTGAGAACCCCTTGCGAGAGCTCCGAGCGCGTTCTTCCACTGTGTGACAGGATGAGGAAGACGAAACCGCGGTGCGCGCGATTTTTTGTCACCTGCTGTTGTGTGCTTGCAACAATCCTTGCATGAGCGCGCGCATCACTTGTCTGGAGTTGCCCGCGTGACCGATCCCGTTCTCACCTCCGAAGAGCGCGAAGAGGGCACTGTCTTCGCGCCGAAATTCGATGCGGCGGGGCTGCTCACCGCGGTCGTCGTCGATCATGTGTCGGGCGCGGTGCTGGTCGTCGCGCACATGAATGCCGACGCACTCGATGCGACGCTTGCGACTGGGAAAGTCCACTTCTGGTCGCGTTCGCGCGGAGCCCTATGGATGAAGGGCGAGACTTCGGGCCACGTCCTGAAGGTCGAGAACATTGCGGTCGATTGCGATCAGGACGCGCTGCTGGTCCGAGCCACGCCGGCCGGTCCCACATGCCACACGGGAGCGGCGAGCTGCTTCTACCGGCAGATCGACATGCGCGATGGCTTGCCTGTGCTGGAGCGTATCGCAACTTGACGCTCACGTAAACGTAAGGTAGATGGGCGGGCATGGCTACTGCACCTGCTCACACCGCCGCCGATCCTGCCAGCGAGGCCCGTCGCAACGGCGCGCATCTCGATCGGCCCGACGTTCACGAACGCGAACAGTTCACCATTTCCGACCTTACCTCGGAATTCGGCTGCACCGCGCGCGCGCTCAGGTTCTACGAAGACGAAGGGCTGATCAGCCCGGCGCGTGTCGGCCTCACCCGCGTCTATTCCAAGCGTGACCGTGCACGGCTCGCATGGATCATGCGCGCCAAGAACGTCGGCTTCTCGCTGACCGAGATCCGCGAGATGATCGACCTCTACGATCTCGACGATGGCCGCGTCGAACAGCGCCGCGTCACCATCGCCAAGTGCCGCGCGCACATCGCCAAGCTCAAGGCGCAGCGCGATGATATCGATTCGTCGATCAACGAACTCACCGATTTCGTCGCCGAAATCGAAAAGCTCGATCTCGGCTGACCCGCTAAACCACAACACACTACCGCTCACTGAAGGGATCATGTGATGCCGACCTATACCGCGCCCACCCGCGACACGCGCTTCATCGTCAACGAAGTGCTCGACCTTGCGAGCTACGGCAATCTGCCGGGCTTCGAGAACGCCACCCCCGACATGATCGAGACCGTGATCAACGAGGCCGGCAAGTTCTGCGCCGAGGTTCTCGCGCCGATCAACCAGGCGGGTGACGAGCATGGCTGCACCCGTCACGAGGACGGCTCGGTCACCACGCCTCCGGGCTTCAAGGAGGCCTATCAGGCCTATGTCGAAAGCGGTTGGGGCACGCTCGCCCAGCCCGAGGAATTCGGCGGGCAGGGCCTGCCCCACGTGCTCGGCTTCGTGCTTGAGGAATACACCGGCACCGCCAACCAGGCCTTCGCCATGTACCCCGGTCTCACCGCCGGCGCGATCTCGGCCATCCTTGCCAAGGGTTCGGACGAGCAGAAGGCGACCTACGTGCCCAAGATGATCTCGGGCGAGTGGTCGGGCACCATGAACCTGACCGAGCCGCATTGCGGCACCGATCTCGGCATGATCCGCACCAAGGCCGTGCCCAATGGCGATGGCACCTATGCGATCACCGGCACCAAGATCTTCATCTCGGCCGGCGAACATGACCTCACCAGCAACATCATCCACCTGGTGCTGGCCAAGACCCCGGGCGCGCCCGATTCGACCAAGGGCATCTCGCTGTTCATCGTGCCCAAGTTCCTGCTGGACGCCGATGGCAACCCCGGCGTGCGCAACGGAGTCACTTGCGGGTCTATCGAAAAGAAGATGGGCATCCACGGCAACGCCACGTGCCTGCTCAACTATGACGGCGCCACGGGCTACATGGTGGGCGAGGAGAACAAGGGCCTCGCCGCGATGTTCATCATGATGAATGCGGCGCGCCTTGGTGTCGGCATCCAGGGTTATGCCCAGGCCGAAGTCGCCTACCAGAACGCGGTCACCTATGCGCTCGACCGGCGTCAGGGCCGCGCGCTGACCGGCCCCGCCGATCCCGCCGCCAAGGCCGACCCCATCTTCGTCCACCCCGACGTGCGCCGCATGCTGATGGACGCCAAGGTCTTCACCGAATCCATGCGGGCGCTGTGCCTGTGGGGCGCGCTCCAGGTCGATCTGACCCACAAGGCGCAGACCCCCGAAGAGCGCGAGATGGCCGACCTTCTGATCGGGCTCATGACCCCCGTCATCAAGGGCTACGGCACCGACAAGGGCTATGACATCGCCAACAACATGCAGCAGGTCTACGGCGGCCACGGCTATGTGCGCGAGTGGGGCATGGAGCAGTTCGTGCGCGATAGCCGCATCGCCATGATCTACGAAGGTGCCAACGGCGTGCAGGCGATGGACCTGTGCGGCCGCAAGCTCGCCGCGGGCGGGGGCAAGGCGATCCAGGCCTTCTTCGCCATGATCGACGAAGAAATCGCCACCGCCAAACAGGACGAAACCCTGAAGCCGGTTGCCGAACGCCTCGAAAAGGCGCTGGGCGAGCAGAAGGCGGCGACCATGTGGTTCATGCAGAACGCGATGGCCAACCCCAACCACCTCGGCGCGGGCGCGCATCACTACATGCACATCATGGGCATCGTGACGCTCGGCTTCTTCTGGCTGAAGATGGCCAAGGTTGCCGCGGCCAAGCTCGCCGAAGGTTCGGACGACAAGGCGTTCTACGAAGCCAAGCTGGTCTCGGCGAACTACTACGCCGAACGCTTCCTGCCTGACGCGGGCGCGCTGCGCCGCAAGCTCGAAGCGGGCAGCGAATACATGATGAAGCTGCCGGCCGAGGCCTTCGCGACCGTCGCATAAGCCGCCGCTGAAGCGGACACGAGAAAGGGCCGCCCCGCGATATGCAGGGCGGCCCTTTTCTCTTGTCCGGCCTACTTCTTCGCTTCCTCGGCGAGGACGTAGAGGTAATCGACATAGGCCATGGTCACCTCGTCGAGGCCGTAGACCTTGGGGTCGCTGCTCTCGATCAGGAACCACTCGTTTGGCGCATGCGCCCCGCCGCCGCGGCCGAGGCCGAATTGCGAAGCAGGCAGGTTGAGCGGCGGGCCGTTGAAGATCACCCCCGGCCAGCTTCCCGCATTGCGCGGGCGGATAGTGTAGGGGATGCCCTGCGCATCGAAGAGCTTCTTCTGCGCGCGGATGAGCGCCGAATCCTCGGCGGTCTCGTTGGGGCCGTAGCCGCCCGAAACGGTCACGCGCACATCGTCGAACCCGCGTTTGGCGAGGTGGGCCTGCAACTTGCTCACCGCCTCGGCCTTGGTCATGTTGGGCACGAGCCGGAATTCCAGCTTCGCCTCGGCGCGGCCCGGAAGCACCGTCTTGCCGCCTTCGCCGGTGTATCCCGCGACAAGCCCTTGGATATTGACCGTGGGCTGCGAGAAAAACCGCTCGAGGCTGGCGGTGTAATCCTCGTCGTTGATCCAGCGACCGACGCCGAGCAGCTTCTTTTCACCTTCCTCGGCGCCCGGCTTGACGCTCGCCGCGATCAGCTCCTTCTGGCGGGCGGAGAGGGGCTGGACGTTCTCGAACCAGCCATCGATCGTCGGGGTGTGCCCGTCATCGGCGACCAGCGTGTCGAGCGCTTTCACGAGCCGCCATGCGGGGCTTTCGATCCGGGCGTGGTTCGACGAGTGGATATCGGTCTTGGGATACTTGTCCGACGTCTCGCCGCCCACCACCAGCTGGAACTCGACCGCGCCCTTGGCGCCGAGCGTGATCCCGGCGCTGCCGTCGCGGTTCTGATTCGCGGCAGGGATGAACACACCGATCGCCTTGGACAGTGCAGCCTGCACCTCGGGAACGGCGACGACCTGATCGAAGTGGGTCGAGGCGACTTCCTCCTCGCCCTCGGCCACCAGCACGAGGTTGACCGGGAGCTTGCGGCCGCTCGCCTGGATCGCCTTGATCGCCGCGAGGAAGGCCATTTCCGGCCCCTTCTGGTTCACCACCCCGCGCCCGACGATGGCGGTGCCTTCGCCGGGCCGGTCGACCAGCTTCGCTTCGAGCGGGGGCGTGTTCCATTCGGCCGGATCGAACTGCTTCACGTCATACATGAAGTAGATTCCGACCGTGGTCTTCGCACCTGCATCGAGCGTCGCGAAGACGGCGGGAACGCCGTCGGTGGGGATGATCTTCGCCTGCTGGAACCCCGCATCGAGCGCGAGCTTGCGCATATATTCCGCGCCCTCGGGCGTCCCGCGCTTCTCGGCGGCGATGGTGGGCAGGGCAACCCAGTCGGCAAGCGCCTTCACGGTCGCATCGTGCTGCGCTTCGACCGTCTTGACGATTTCCTCGCGCTTCGGGGTCTTCGCTGCCAGCGGCACGCCCGCCAGAGCGATCACCGCGGCCATGGTCCAACCCGTCAATTGCCGTGTCATTGCTGTCTCTCCTGTCTTGCGAGGGAGAGAGGTAACGGGCGGACGGGCTTTCGCAACGGCTTTTGTGACAGCCGCGGGCGAGGGCGGATGCTATTCGAGCATGCCCATCATGCGCTGCGAGCCGGCTTTGATCTTGAGGTTCTTGGGCGGGGTGGCCGACGCGGGTCGTTCCCACATCGCGGCCGAGCGCGCCGACACCGGGCGGGGGCGGGCAGGCGCCGCTGCGGGGGCGGGTTTGGGTGCGGGTTCGGGAGCCGGTTCGGCCCCGGGAGCGGCCGCGACGGGTTCCGGATCCGGCGCGACTTCGGCGACGGGCTCGGGCTCCGGTGCGGTTGCAGGGGGTGGAGGCGCGGGCTGGGCGACGGGTTCGGGGACGGGCTGCGGCGCAGGTGCCGGCACGGGCGCGGCAACCTGAGCAGCGACAGGTGCGGGCGGAGGGGCAGGGGGAGCTACAGGCGCCGGCACGGCGGCCAGTGCCGCTTCGGCCGCCGCTGCCTCGGCCATCCCGGCGAGGATCTTCTCGGCCACTTCCTCGATGGAGCCGACCACCAGCAGCGGTTGCCCGCCGACCATGCCGACATTGGTCTGCCCGTTCTCGGCCGTGCGCAGCCACGCGATATTGCTGGCCACCACCAGATAGTTGCCGCCGCGCGATTCGAGCTTGATGAACTTCATGGGCGCCGTTTCCAGACCAGTGACGAGGCGGCTTCAGCCGTCCTGCCAAGGCGTTACCCTGTGCTGGTTAAGGAATCGGTTATCGTGATTGCGGAGCGACCTCATCGATCAGGCCCATGAGGGCGTTCCACGACTGGAGGTCGGCCACACGATTATAGGCAGGATTGGGCGCGCCATCGAAGGCCTGCGGATTGGTGAAGCCGTGCTCGACCCGGGCGAAAGACAGGAAATGCCAGTCCGCCCCGACACGGTCCATCTCTTCCCAGAACCCCGTCACATCGGCGCGCGGGACGAGCGAATCCGCATCGCCATGGCACACCAGCACGCGCGGCTTGATGGGCGCGGTGGCGGGCAGCGGCGTCGCGAGCAACCCGTGGAAACTCGCCACCAGCGACAGATCTGCCCCGTCGCGCGCCAGCTCGAGCACCGCCATGCCGCCGAGACAGAAGCCGATCGCAACCTGCGGCACATCGGGCGCGATCCCCTTGAGCGTATCGAGCGTCGCCCGCAGTCTGCGCCGCATCGCCAGCGGATCGGCGCGCAGACGTCCCATCGACGCAAAGGCGCTGTCGAAATCGTGCGGAGCATCGGGGCCGTAAAAATCCCCGACCAGCGCGACGCACCCCGCGTCGGCCAGTGCTCCGGCCTTGGCCGACACACCGGCGGTGACGTTCATGAAGGTCGGGAACACCGCCACTGCGGCGCGCGGGCGTCCGACGGGCCGCGCCAGCCATCCGGTCAGCGCGGTGTCGCCATCGGCATACGCGGTCTGCTCAAGCATGCTTACTCGACCGGCAGGAAGTCGGGCACCGAGAGGTAGCGCTCGCCCGTGTCGTAGTTGAAGCCGAGCACCCGCGAACCCGCTGGCAGCTCGCCCAGCTTCTTGGCGATGGCGGCGAGCGTCGCGCCCGAGGAGATGCCGACCAGCATCCCTTCCTCGCGCGCTGCGCGGCGGGCCATCTCCTTGGCGTCCTCGGCATCGACCGTGATCGCGCCGTCGATCGCGGCGGTGTGGAGGTTGCCGGGGATGAAGCCCGCGCCGATGCCCTGGATCGGGTGCGGACCGGGCTGGCCGCCGTTGATGACGGGCGAGAGCGCAGGCTCGACCCCGTAGGCCTTGAGGCCGGGCCAGTGCTTCTTCAATTCTTCGGCGCAGCCCGTCAGGTGCCCACCGGTGCCGACGCCGGTGATCATCACGTCGATCGGCGCGTCTGCGAAGTCGGCGAGGATTTCCTGCGCGGTGGTGCGCGCGTGGACCGCGGGGTTGGCCGCATTGTCGAACTGGCTCGGCATCCATGCGCCCGGCGTCTGCGCCACCAGCTCCATGGCCCGCTCGATCGCGCCCTTCATGCCCTTTTCGCGCGGGGTGAGATCGAAGCTCGCGCCATAGGCAAGCATCAGACGGCGGCGCTCGATCGACATCGATTCGGGCATGACCAGCACCAGGCGATAGCCCTTGACCGCGGCGACCATGGCGAGGCCGATCCCGGTGTTGCCGCTCGTCGGCTCGACGATGGTGCCGCCGGGCTTCAGCGCACCGCGCGCCTCGGCATCCTCGACCATGGCGAGCGCGATGCGATCCTTGATCGAGCCGCCGGGGTTTGCCCGCTCGGACTTCACCCAGACCTCGTGATCCGGGAACAGCCGCGAGAGGCGGATATGCGGGGTGCCTCCGATGGTGGCGAGGATGTTGTCAGCCTTCATGTCGATACCTCTCGTTTCAATTCCTGCGGCTCGAAGCTGCGGGCGCGGCGCAGTTCGGGGAAATACCACGCCCAGACCAATGTCACGACTATCGCACCCATGCCGCCGAATACAACCGCGCCGACCGCGCCCAGCAAACCGGCTGCCACGCCGGACTGCATTTCGCCGAGTTCATTCGAAGCGGAGATGGCAAGGCCCGAAATCGAGGACACGCGCCCGCGCTTGTCGTCCGGCGTAAACAGCTGGACGAGCGAGCTGCGGATGAACACCGAAACCATGTCGACCGCGCCCATCGCGGCAAGGATCGCGAGCGACAGGATGAAGCTGCGCGAAAAGGCGAAGGCTACGGTCAGCGCGCCGAAAGCGGCGACCGCCCAAAGCATCTTCACTCCGACTTCGCGCTGGAGCGGACTGAACGAGAGCCACAAGGCTACGCTCGCCGCACCGAAGGCCGGGGCGGCGCGCATCAACCCGAGCCCCTCGGGGCCGACGAACAGGATGTCGCGCGCAAACACCGGCAGCAGCGCGGTAGCCCCTGCCAGCAGCACCGCGAACAGATCGAGCGTGATGCAGCCGAGCAGGAAGCGCTCGCGCCAGACATAGACCATGCCCTCGGCAATCTGCTTGAGCGGCTTGAGGCGCGGTCCGTCCTGCTTCGCGCGGATCGGGCGGACGGTGAGGATCAGCAGCATCGAGCATACCAAAAGCCCGGCCGAGATCGCGTGCGGCAGCCATTCGGCGCGGGCGAAGATCAGCCCACCCACGGCGGGGCCAGCGACGCTCGCGGTCTGCCACGCGATAGATCCCAGCGCGATGGCGCGTGGGAGCAGGGCAGGGGGCACGATATTCGGGGCAATCGCGCTCATCGACGGGCCGAGGAACACCCTTGCTGCACCATGCGCGGCAGCGAGCGTGTAAAGCAGCGGCAGGTTGAGCGCATCGGCCCAAGTCAGCAGCGCAAGCACCACCGCCACCAGCCCGTCGATCCCATTGGCAAAGGCCGCAACGTGGCGACGGTCGAAGCGGTCGGCGGCAAGCCCCGCGACGGGGGTCAACAGGAACAGCGGGATGAACTGCGCCAGCCCGAGCAGGCCCAGCTGGAACGACGCCTCGGCCACGCTCATCCCGTAATCGTCGCGCGCGACGGCGTAGAGCTGGTATCCCAGCAGCACCACCATCGACATCGTGGCAAACACGCCCATGAAGCGCGCGAGCCAGTAACGCCGGTAGTCGCCAATCTGTAACGGGGAAGCAGGTTCGGTTACGGTATCAGTCACACTGCGCGCCATGGCAGGCCTTCACAACCCTGCCAAGCAGGCGAAACTTGCTGCCCGCAAGGTTATGCTATCGCCGGGGAGCGTGCCTCAGCGCGAGCGGCGCAGGCGCGGGTTGGGCTGGAGCTGGTCGATGATCGACACGAAGTCGTCGAGCCGGATGATCCGCTCGAACTGGAAGCCGGCACGCGTGTCGCGGGTCCAGATGACATAGGCCTCGATCCGGCCGACCACCGGAAGGCGGATGATGATCCGGTCGCCGCGCTGGAGCTGGCTGGTGTTGTCGACCATGAAGCCATGGGCCGAAAGATTGCAGATATGCAGATGGAGGTCGCCGTGCACGAAGTGCTCGACGATGGCCGGAAAATCGACCGGATGACGCGCCGCTCGGCGCAGATCAGTCACACTGAGGTTAGCTCCACCCACCACGCAATGCGATCCTTCCCTCCGTCTGGGTCACCTTCACGGGATGACGGAGAAAGGCTGACAATTGGTAAAAGGTGATGCTTAACGGGTTACCAAGGCGTGGCGCTTCTTGCCGAGACTGAGGCGCAGGGTTTCGCCTTCGCCCGGCAGAACGAGCTGTGCCGGATCGCAGACGGTCTCGCCTTCGAGCTTCACCGCGCCCTCGGCCAGCTTGCGCTTAGCTTCTCCGCCGGACGCGGTGAGGCCCACCGCGGTAAGCAGCGCGGCAAGGCGCATGCCTTCGGGCCCCGTGGCAATGCTCGGCAGATCCTCGCCCGCGCCCGACCCTGCGAAGGTCTCGCGCGCGGTCGCCTCGGCGCGGACAGCCGCATCCTCGCCACGCACGAGTTTCGTTATCTCGTTCGCGAGCACGATCTTCGCGGCGTTTATCTCAGCGCCTTCAAGCACTTCGAGGCGTTTGATCTCATCGATTGGCAGCTCGGTGAACAGGCGCAGGAACTTGCCCACGTCACGGTCGTCGACGTTGCGCCAGTATTGCCAGAAATCGTAAGCGGGCAGGCTGTCCTCGTTGAGCCAAACGGCACCGGCCGCAGTCTTGCCCATCTTCGCTCCGTCAGCTGTGGTGAGCAGTGGGGTGGTGAGGCCATACAGATCGGTCCCGTCCATGCGCCGGCCGAGCTCGATTCCGTTGACGATATTACCCCATTGGTCGCTGCCGCCCATCTGCAATCGGACGCCAAGTTCCTTCGACAAGTGCCTGAAATCGTAGCCTTGCAGGATCATGTAGTTGAATTCGAGGAAGGTCATCGGCTGCTCGCGCTCGAGCCGCAGTTTGACCGAATCGAAGGTCAGCATCCGGTTGACCGTGAAATGGGTGCCGACTTGCTGGAGCAGTTCGATGTATCCCAACTGGCCCAGCCAGTCGTGGTTGTTGACCATCACCGCATCGGTCGGACCATCACCGAATTTCAGCAGTTTATCGAAGACAGTGAAGATCGATTGGATGTTCGCCTCGATCGTCTCGTCGGTGAGCATCTTGCGGCTTTCGTCGCGCCCCGTCGGATCGCCGATGCGGGTCGTGCCGCCGCCCATCACCACCACCGGCTTGTGCCCGGTCTGCTGCAAGCGGCGCAGCATCATGATCTGCACGAGGCTGCCTATGTGGAGCGAAGGCGCAGTCGCGTCGAATCCGATATAGCCCGGAACGATCTGCTTGGCGGCCAGGGCATCGAGGCCCGCCGCGTCGGTCAGCTGGTGGATGTAGCCACGCTCGTCGAGCAGGCGCAGGAGGGCGGATTCGTAAGTGCTCATGGGCAGCGCCCCTATCAGCACGGGCCAGCGGCGTGAAGTGGCTTGCCGGAGGCGGGGGGAGACGGCAGACAGTGGCGATGCACCCGCTGATGCTCCATGTCGCCTGCGATCTCGGCCCGATCCGCGCCGTTACTGCTTCGGTCACGGCCACCGACGAGGGCTGCGAGGCCGAGTTCGTGCTCGACGGGCACATCCCCGCGATCGTCGTCCCGCCGCAAGCCACGCCCGAACGGCGCGACAACCTGTGGCAGACGACCTGCTTCGAGATCTTCTGGCAGCCGCTCGGGGGCAAGGGCTACCGCGAGTTCAACCTCTCGCCCTCGGGCCAGTGGGCAGCCTACGACTTCGATTCCTTCCGCGAGGGGATGCGCGATGCGCCGGTCGAGGCGGTTGCCATCACCTGCTCGCATGATGCGGCGGGGCTGGTGCTGCGCGCGCGCATCGCCGCCGATCTGCCCGCGCCTGCGCAGGTCGCGCTCAATGCGGTCATCGAGCACGCCGACGGCAGCAAGCAATACTGGGCGCTCGCCTTCCCGCCTGGCAAGCCCGAGTTCCACTCGGAAGCCAACCGCGCGATCATCGTCGAGCGCTAGGCGGCAGCCTCCTTGCCGAAGGGGCGGTTGCGCTTCACGATTTCCCAGTTGAGCACGAAGGCAAAGCTCACCCACACGAAATAGGGGACATTGAGCCACCCCGCGAAGCTGTCACCCACGAGGCGGGGCAGCACCACCATCAGTCCTACCACCGAAAGCCACAGGAACACGTTCTCCACCAGCGCCCAGTCGGGTCGCTTCAGCTTGAAGAACAGCGGCGACCACAGGAAGTGCAGCACGAAATTGGCGATGAACAGCGCCCATACACCCGCACGCGCCTCGGGGGAGGGCGTCTGCGTCAGGCCGACGTAGAAGCTCCATCCCGCAAGGCCCAGGATCACCGTCCACGCCGGACCGAACAGCCAGTCGGGCGGCTGCCACGGGGGCTTGCGCAGATCGCGATACCATTGGCCGATTTCGGTCAGCGCGCCACCCGCGCCGCCGAGGATGATCGCCCAACCGGCGGCAATGGCGGCGTGTGTCCAGTCGATGTCCATAAGCGCCTAAGTGGCACAGTGCGGGCAATGTTCCCAACACTTCCGACAAGCCCCATCCCGGGCATTGCCTTTGCGTCCGGCCTGTTCCAACGATTACGGCCATGAAGAACGGTATCGACCGGCTGCTCGCCGACCCTGAACTCCTCCGCCAGCTCAAGGGCCGCCGCGTGGCGCTGGTCGCCCATCCGGCGAGCGTGACGGCAGATCTCACCCACAGTCTCGACGCGCTGATCGCGGCGGGCGTGCAGGTGAACAGCGCCTTCGGCCCGCAGCACGGCCTCAAGGGCGACAAGCAGGACAACATGGTCGAGACCGCGGACGAGATGGATCCGCGTTACGGCATCCCGATCTTCTCGCTCTATGGCGAGGTGCGCCGGCCGACGGGGCAGATGATGTCCAGCGCGGATGTGTTCCTGTTCGACCTGCAGGACCTCGGCTGCCGGATCTACACCTTCGTCACAACGCTGCTCTACCTGATCGAGGAAGCGGCGAAGGCGGGCAAGGAGGTCTGGGTGCTCGACCGCCCCAATCCGGCGGGCCGCCCGGTCGAGGGGACGTTGCTGGTACCGGGGCAGGAGAGCTTCGTGGGCGCCGCCCCGATGCCGATGCGCCACGGCCTCACGATGGGGGAGATGGGCCACTGGTTCATCGAACACTTCGGCCTCGACGTCGCCTACAAGGTGGTGGCGATGGAGGGCTGGCGTCCCGACGAGGCTGACGGCTTCGGGTGGCCGGCGTCACGCATCTGGATCAATCCCTCGCCCAATGCCGCCAACGTGAACATGGCGCGCAGCTATGCCGGAACCGTGATGCTGGAAGGCACGACGCTGTCCGAAGGGCGGGGCACCACCCGTCCGCTCGAGGTGCTGTTCGGCGCGCCGGACGTGGACGCGGGCGCGGTGCTGAAGCTGATGCACAAGCTCGCGCCCGAGTGGCTGGCGGGCTGCGCGATCCGCGAATGCTGGTTCGAGCCGACCTTCCACAAGCACCAAGGAACGCTCTGCAACGCATTGATGATCCATGCGGAAGGCAGCTTCTACGATCATCATGCGTTCCGTCCCTGGCGGCTCCAGGCGCTCGCCTTCAAGGCGATCCGGCTGCTCTATCCCGATTATCCGTTGTGGCGAGATTTCCCCTACGAGTACGAACTGAGCCGCCTCGCGATCGACGTGATCAACGGTGGCCCGTCCTTGCGCGAATGGGTCGACGATACCGCCGCCACCCCGCATGATCTTGACGTCATGACGTCACATGACGAGGCCGCCTGGGTTGCCGGGGTGCGTCCGCACCTGCTTTATTGAAAGTGACGTCACGACGCCAAAAGGATGCGTGACACGAAGGATGGCGGAACAACCGCCACCGATGGGAGAGAGTGACAAGATGGCAACCGCGGCAGCAAGCGGCGCAGGCGTGCAATCGGCAAGGGTGACCCTGTGGATCCTGCTGATCGTCTACGTCTTCAACTTCATCGACCGCCAGATCGTGAACATCCTGGCCGAGCCGATCGCCAAGGAACTATCGCTGTCCGACACGCAGATCGGCATGATGACAGGGCTCGCCTTCGCGCTGTTCTACACCGTGCTCGGCATCCCCATCGCGCGCCTCGCCGACCGCCAGACCACGAGTCGCCCCAAGCTGATCGCGGTCGCGCTCGGCCTGTGGTCGGCGATGACGGCGCTGTGCGGGGTGGCGCAGAACTTCTGGCAATTGCTGCTCGCGCGGATCGGGGTGGGGGTGGGCGAGGCAGGGTGCACGCCGCCTGCGCACTCGCTCATCAGCGACATGGTGCCGCCCGAAAAACGCGCCTCGGCGCTCGCGTTCTATTCGCTCGGCATTCCGGTCGGTTCGCTGCTGGGCATGGTGATCGGGGGGCTGCTCGCAGATTATCTCGGGTGGCGCGAGGCTTTCGTGGTGGTGGGACTTCCCGGCGTCATGCTCGCACTGGTGGTGTGGTTCGTCCTGCGCGACCCGCGCCACTCTGACGCCGCTGCCGTTCTGCGCAGCAAGGCCGCGGCGCCAGCGCTGCCCTTGAGGAAGGCTCTGGCCGAGGTGATGCGTTCGCGGGCTTATGTGCTGCTGGTGCTGGCGGGCTCGGCAGCCGCGTTCCTGTCCTACGGCAAGACCACCTGGACCACGATCTTCTTCCAGCGCACCCATGACATGACGCCCGGGCAGGTGGGCCTGTGGTTCGGGATCATCGGCGGGGTGGGGGGCATATTGGGCACATGGCTCGGCGGCTATCTCGCCGACCGTTTCGGCGCGCGGAACCGCCGCCACGTGCTGACCGCACCCGCCATCGGTATGGCGCTCGCCGTCCCGCTCGCGATCGCTGCCTATCAGGCGCCGAGTTGGCCGCTGGCGGTGGCACTGATTTTCGTGCCGCAGGTGTTCAACTCGCTCTATTATGGGCCGTGCTATTCGGCCGCGCAGGGCCTCGTGCCGGTCAAGGCGCGGGCAATTGCCGCGGCGAGCTTGCTATTCTTCCAGAACCTCATCGGCCTCGGGCTCGGGCCGCTGTTCTTCGGAGTATTGTCGGACCTGATCGAGCCGACTTATGGTGCGGATTCTGTGCGTTATGTGCTATACGGCGCGGCGGTTCTGGGGCTGGTGCCGGCGTTCTTCTTCTGGCGGTGCAGCCTGCATCTGGATGCGGAGCTCGACCGGAAGGGGTGAACGGACGGGGATGGGGAGCAAGGTTTTGCGCGATCGCGTAACCTCGTGGGTGCTGGTATCGGGGGCGCTGATTGCAGCCGCCGCGCCGCTTGCCGCGCAGCCTGCCCCGCCGCTGTCGGCGCCCCGCGTGGTCGAAGAGATCATCACGGACGAGAGCGGCAAATTCCGGCTGCGGACCGAGGAATACACCGCAGCCCCGATCGACGTTCCGGTCGCGGCGCTTTCGATCGCCGAACTCTACGCGGCAGGCAACGGCCAGAGCGGCCCGGTTGCGGCGGCGAGGATGTCCTATCGCTGTCCGGTCAACGATGCGGGCGAGATCACGCTTTCCTTCTGCATGTTCGCCAACCGCCTCTCGCAGACGAACACCATCGCCGAAACGCTGCTTCTGAAAGTCGGCAGGCGCATGACGCTTCCCGCGCTCCCCGCGATCACCCAGCGGGACAAGGACCGGACCGCGCGCTATGTCGCGCTCGAATTCAACATCCCCGCGGTGGAACTGCCGGTCGTCGACCTGTCGACCGGACCGCTGGTCGAGCGTACGTTGATCCCGGAGCTTGCCGCCTCCTCGCCACGACGGCTCAACTATCCACGGCGTGCGATACAAAACGAGGTCGAGGGCAAATCAGTGATCGAATGCCAGATCCAGCAGGATCTCTCGGTCATCTGCCGCCAGATCTCGTTCGATCCGCCCGAGCATGCGGCGCTGTTTGCCCGCGAAGCCGAACGCGCACTGGGCCCCTTGATGGTCAGCCCGCAGCTCGCCGATGGCAGCGACGCGCGCGGCGCGCGGTTCCGTCTGTCCCTAAACTGGCGTCTTACCTAGTCTGACGGTGCATCGGGCGCGCGGACCGGCTGCACCAGCGCGACCAACACGAAGCTTATCAGCATGAGCAGATACCAGCTGCCATATTTGGCGAGGCTGACCATGTGCCACTCCTTCTCCTGCCCCGGATAGTTCCAGGCATTGGCGAAGGTGGCGATGTTCTCGGCGAACCAGATGAACAGCGCGACGAGGCCGAAGCCGACCAGCAACGGCATCCAGCGATGCGAGCGCCAGTTCCTGAAGTGGACGCGGGTGCGCCAGAAGATCGCAGCCGTGGCGGCAAACAGTCCCCAGCGGATGTCGATGATGAAGTGGTGGGTGAAGAAGTTCGCGTAGATCGCTGCCGCCAAGACCCATGTCATCCATGCGGGCGGGTATCCGGTGAAACGGAAGTCGAAGATCCGCCACACCCGCGCGATGTAGCTGCCGACGGCGGCATACATGAACCCCGAAAACAGCGGCACCGCGCCGATGTGGAGCACGCTGGCCTCGGGATAGGTCCACGACCCGGCCTGCGTCTTGAACAGCTCCATCACCGTGCCGACGACGTGGAAGATGAGGATCACCCGCGCCTCGCGCCATGTCTCGAGCCGGAAGGCGAGCATTGCACCTTGAATGGCGATGGCAGCCAGCGTCAGAAAGTCATAGCGGTGGAGCGGCGCGGTGTCGGGGTAGAACAGGTGCGTGCCGAGCAGCAGCGCCAGCAGCAGGCCGCCGAACTGGCAGGCCCAGGCTTGCTTGAAGCCGAAAAGCAGGAACTCGTAGAGCCACAGCCGCCAGCCGGTGCCCGGATCGAAGGCTTCTAGCCGGAGGCGGACGGCTTCGAAGCGGGTGTGGCGGGGCGGCGTCATTCCTTCCGGAGATGAACGTCCCTCCCGCAGGCGTCAACGCTCGCCCGAAAGCACGGCTTTCTGTTCAGGGGAGAGCCTGATCCGTCCAAACGGAAGGTCGGGGGGAAGCCGCTCACCCATGACCATCACAACAGAGCAGCCATCGATTCTTCGGTCGACAGCATACATCATCTGTCCTGTGTCCGGATTTGCCGGCCGACGATCCAGACGCGGCTGCCAGTCGGGATTGCTACCCGTCTGCCGCCTGCCATCGCGGCATCTGTCGCCCGCCAGGAAGTCCGGCCGCAATTCGCGTATGGCCGGGGACGGCTCCGCATTGGGGAGGGGCAGTGGGGAAGGGGGCGGCCCGCTTGCCCCGAAGAGTGCAAGAACAAGCGGCAGGGCAAGATACTGCATGGCGGTCTCCTCGAATTGGAGCCTACCATTATTTCTTTTGATTCAAAAGAGTTGCCTCAAGCCCCGTGCTTCCGACTGAGCTCCCGCATTGCATCATCCAGCCCTTCGAGCGTCAGCGGATACATCCGGTCGCCGACCAGCTGCTTGATCATCTTGGTCGACTGCGAATAGCCCCACTGTTTTTCGGGCACCGGGTTGAGCCACACGGTCGCGGGATAGGTATTGGTCACGCGCTGGAGCCACACCGCGCCCGCTTCCTCGTTCATGTGCTCGACGCTGCCGCCCGGATGGGTGATCTCGTAGGGGCTCATCGCCGCGTCGCCGACGAAGACGATCTTGTAATCGTGCCCGTATTTGTGGAGCACGTCCCAGGTCTTCGTGCGTTCCTGCCAGCGGCGCTTGTTGTCCTTCCACACGCCTTCGTAGAGGCAGTTGTGGAAGTAGAAGAACTCGAGGTTCTTGAACTCCGCCGTAGCGGCGCTGAACAGTTCTTCGACCAGCTTGATGAAGGGGTCCATCGATCCGCCGACATCGAGGAACAGCAGCAGTTTGACGGCATTGCGCCGTTCGGGCCGCATCCGGATATCGAGCCACCCCTGCTTGGCCGTGCCTTCGATGGTGCCGGGTATGTCGAGCTCGTCCGCTGCGCCTTCACGGGCGAAGCGGCGCAGGCGGCGCAGCGCCATCTTGATGTTGCGGGTGCCGAGTTCCTTGGTGTTGTCGAGGTTCTTGAACTCGCGCTTTTCCCAGACCTTGATCGCGCGCCCGTGCTTGGCCTCGCCGCCGATGCGCACGCCTTCGGGGTTGTAGCCCGAATTGCCGAAGGGCGAGGTGCCCCCGGTGCCGATCCACTTGTTGCCGCCCTGGTGGCGCTTTTCCTGTTCTTCGAGCCGCTTCTTGAGCGTCTCCATGATCTCGTCCCAATCGCCCAGCGACTTGATCGCTTCCATCTCTTCGGGCGTCAGGAACTTCTCGGCCACGGCCTTCAGCCAGTCTTCCGGGATGTCGACGGGGTTCTGGCCGTAATCGGACATGATCCCCTTGAAAACCTTTTGGAACACCTGGTCGAACCGGTCGAGCAGGCCTTCATCCTTCACGAAGGTCGCGCGGGAGAGATAGTAGAACGCCTCGGGCGTCTGCTCGATCACGTCCTTGTCGAGCGCCTCCAGCAGGGTGAGGTGCTCCTTGAAGGAAGCGCCGATCCCGGCGGCGCGCAGTTCGTCGACGAAGTTGAAAAACATGGGTGCTGCTTAACCCGCAGGGCGGGGCCTGACCAGTCCCCATTCTTGCGAGGGCACTCCAAGTCTTAACCGCTTGCTTACCATCCTCTGCCTAGTGTCCCGCAACGCACAACACAGGGCCGCTCCCGCACATGAACCAGCTCGCCATCGATACCGCCAACGCCCATGCCCTTGGGATGATTCCGGAGAGCTGCGGAGCGGTGACTGTCGGCTGCACCGACGTCGCCGGTGTTGTGGAGGCGGTGATCCAATCCTCCAAGACGCTGCGCTCGGAGCACGAGGCACTCGCGGAAACCGTGCGCGCGCTGGAGGCCGACCAGACCAAGGTGGCCGAAGCCTCGGACGAGGCGCGCCTGCTGTCCGAACGCGCGATCGAGCGTCTGTCAGAAGGCACGGCGCTGATCCAGTCCTCGCTCGGCCAGATCGCCTCGCTGATCGAGCTGGTCGATACCCTCGGCCAGCACGTCACCAGTTTTTCGGCCGCGATGGAGCAGGTCCGCCGCTCGGCGCAGGACATCGGCGAGATCGCCGAGACCACCAACATCCTCGCCCTCAACGCCACGATCGAGGCGATGCGCGCAGGGGATGCGGGTAGGACTTTCGCCGTCGTCGCGGCGGAAGTGAAGAGCCTTGCCAACGACACGCGCAAGGCGACCGAAGAAATCGCCTCGACCATCGATGCCCTCGGCGGCGAAGCCGAGGTGGTGATCGGCCGCATCGAGGCCGGCTCCAAGGCCAGCGGCGATGCCCGCGCTTCGGTCGCCCGGATCGAGAGCACCATCTCCAATGTCGGCGCGCTGGTGGAAGAGGTCGACAAGCAGAACGACGTCATCGCCCGCTCGACCGGAACGATCTCGAACCATGTCGACAAAGTCCAACGCGTTCTGACCAGTTTCGACGCCGCTTCGCGGAAAAACGAAGATCGCCTACACGGCGCCCATCGCAAGATGGAAGAGCTGGAAATCACAGCCTCCGAGATGTTCGACCGCATCGTCCACGCCGGTCTCAGCCCCGAGGACAGCGCGATGGTCGCGCAGGCGCAGGCGATGATGCAGGAGATCGTCGCCCACACCGAAGCCGCGCTTGCGAGGGGCGCGATCACCACCGCAGCGCTGTTCGATACCGATTACCAGAACGTGCCGGGCACCAACCCGCCACTGTTCCGCACCCGCCTGACCGACTGGGCCCATGCCGAATGGCGCCCCTTCCTCGACCGTGCAAAGGCGAGCGATTCCCGTGTCTTGGCCGCAGCCTGCACCGACATGAACGGCTTCCTGCCGACCCACCTCACCGAGCGCAGCCGCACGCCGACGGGCGATCTCAACCACGACACCCAGTTCTGCCGCAACGGGCGCATCATGCTCGAGGCGATCGACCGCAAGGCCAAGGTCTCCTCGGATGCCTACATGATGGCGGTCTACCGGCAGGAGGGCGACGGGGATTCCTACGTCGTGGTGCGCAATGTCTATGTCCCGCTCTATTTCGGCGGCCGCCGCTGGGGCGATTTCGAGCTGGCCTACAGCTTCGACTGACCGCCTGTTTCACGTGAAACAGCCCCGCCAGCACCCCGCGAGACGGGTCTGGAGGGGGTCTGGAGGGAGTCTAGCAGGGGTCTAGCCCGCGCCGAGTGCGCGCGAGGCCCCGTCTGGCGCCACGCTATTTCCCGGGCACCGTGATCGTCGCTCCCTTGTTCTCTTCGAGCAGCCCGGCGCTGAACACCGGCGCGACGTTGCCCGGAAGGCCCAGCGCCTGCTGCGGCGTGGGGATGCGGTCGAAGGGCGGGAAGACGTAATCGGTCACCCCGTCCGACTGGGTCACCAGATAGCCCTTCGAGGGCTTCATCAACGGCCCCATGTCATAGCCGCCGACGGACAGGCTCGTCCCGGTATCGCCGAGCGCGATCAGGTAGCGGTCGTCCGCGCCGCCGGGGCGATAGACCCCGTATTGCGGCTGCGAGGCCGGATCGCGGCACCACACGCTCACCGGCGCGCCGGTCTCCTCCGCGTCCTTCTCCCGCGCCGCGCCGAGCAATCCGCCGAGCATGATGCTGCCCATCATGTCGAGCTTCGACAGCTTGGCCTTCTTGCCGGTCACGAGCGGGGTGGCGCAGTCCTCGATCTCGGCAAAGGCGGGGGCGGGGCGCTTGGCAGCGGGCAGGGCGAGCGCGGCGACGAATTCGCCGATCCGCACTTCCATCGCGGCGGCGTCCATCGTCTGCGAGCTCATCCGCAGCTTCACCAGCCAGCCATCGTGGAGGTAGATCGCAAGGCCGCTCGAGGTCAGCTCGCCCTTGGTCGGGGTGACGACCCTGAGGCCGCTCTTGTCGCCCGCACCATTGGGCGGCGTGAAGCGGGCGATCCTGACGGTGGCGATGTCGACCTCGCCCAGCATCGGGTTGGCGAACATCCCCGAGGTCGCGCGGTCCCCCCAAACCGCGACCGAGGCTGGCGCGGCGCGGTAGATGAACAGGTCCGCCCAGCTACCGCTCGCCTTGTCGGAGAAGCGCACCCCGACATTGTAGCCTTCATTGTCGAACTGCTTGCTGTCCTCGCGGGTGAACCCGGCTAGCGTAGCGGGCAGGGTCAGCCCGCTGCGGTCATGGCTCCAGGTCGATGCGGGGCGCAGGGCAGGCGCGGGCGGCTGCTCCTGTGCGGCAAGTGGCAGGGCGGCGCCCGAGCCTGCGGCCATGACGAGCGCTGCCAGCGCGGCGAAACGATTGATTGCAAACATGACGACCCTCTCCCTTGGCTGCGGAGTGTAAAGCGGCGCAGGCGTCAGGCAAGGGGGCTGTGCGGGAAGGGCACAGGGCGCGAACGGGCCTTGCCGCAAGTTTCGCTACGCACTAACCGTTAACTGTTAAGGTTAACGGAGGTTGCGCAGTGCGGCGCTTGCGACTCCATGGTCTCTGGCTGGTGCCCGCCGCGCTTGTGGCCCTGATCGGCCTGTCCGCCATGATCGCGCCGGGTGAGGCCTCGCCGGTGAGCGCGCCGGCGCAGGCGGCCGGGCAGGCCACCGTCCCGCCTGTCGTCGAACAGCCGCCGCCACCCCCTCCCAGCAGGACCGTCGGTGACGTGCTCCAAAGCGGCGTCGTCATCACGGTCAGCCTCAAGTCTCAGCAGATGCACGTCTTCCGCGATGGCGAAATGTGGAAGACCAGCCCGGTCTCGACCGGCAAGCGCGGCAAGCGCACCCCCACGGGGGTCTTCGCGATCCTCCAGAAGAAGCGCTTCCACCGCTCGAACCTCTACAGCAATGCGCCGATGCCCTGGATGCAGCGCCTGACGTGGAGCGGGATTGCGATCCATGCCGGGAGGCTGCCCGGCTATCCCGCCTCGCACGGCTGCATCCGCATTCCGGCCGCCTTTGCCTCCGAGCTGTACAAGGTCACCGGCGCGACGACGACCGCAGTGATTGTGGTCGACGAGGCTCTGCCTGATGGCGAGGCTGCGCTCGCGCTGGCGCAGCGCAGCGATGCGGTGGTGCCGATCCCGCCCGCCCTGTTGCAGCGCGCGCGGCCTGCGCTGGCGGCCGCCACGCCGTCGCCGCAGCCGCAGCAGCAGGCGGAACGCCTGCCCGCCGCGCGGACGATCCCTGCCGTCACGCCGCAAGGGCATCAGACGATCCAGCTGGCCGCCGCGCTCTCGCCGGCAGAGGCGGCCGCGCAGTGGAAGGCGCTGACCGGCCAGCGCCCCGAACTGAAGGCCATGCAGATGGCGGTCATTCCGGCGATGGTGAACGGCAAGCAGTATTACCGCCTGCGCGCCTCGGCCCCCGATGCCCACGCCACTTGCAAGGCGCTGAAGCGCGCAGGCGTGAGCTGTTTTCCGGTGAGCTGACCTAGCCTTCGGACCCTGCGAGCGGCGCCGAGCCCGGCCCGGCTTCCAGCACCGGCATGCCGGGCGGGAAGGGCGCCCAGCTCGGCGCGCTCTTGCCCCAGATGATCATGGTGGGCGGGCAGATCTCCGGATCGTCGAGCGTGCCCGCACGCACCCGCATCGGCAGCTTGGGCCCTTGCGTGGTGCGGCTGTACATCTGCGAGCCGCAGACCTTGCAGAACCCCCGCTCGACCGTGTTGCCGCTTTCCGCGACGCGGGTGATGGTGGTCATTGCGCCGGAATAGGTGACGGCGTCCTCGTCGAACAGGACATTGACCGTCGCCATCCCGCTGGCGATGCGCTGGCAATCGCGGCACCAGCAGAACCGCGCGCCCTGCGGCTCGGCGGTGATGGTGAACCGCACCGCGCCGCAGAAGCAGCCGCCTTCGTGGGCCATCCGCCGCGCCTCAGCTCGGGTTGCGGCGCGCCATGAAGGCGAGGCGTTCGAACAGCATGATGTCCTGCTCGTTCTTGAGCAGCGCGCCGTGCAGAGGCGGGATCGCGCTTGCGGGGTTCGCGCTCTGGAGCACGTCGAGCGGCATGTCCTCGTTGAGCAGCAGCTTCAGCCAGTCGAGCAGCTCGCTGGTCGAGGGCTTCTTCTTCAGGCCCGGCACCTCGCGCAGGTCGTAGAAGATATCCATCGCCTTCTTCACCAGCGTCTTCTGGATGCCGGGGAAGTGGACGTCGATGATGTCCTGCATCGTCTCGCGGTCGGGGAACTTGATGTAGTGGAAGAAGCAGCGGCGCAGGAAGGCGTCGGGCAGCTCCTTCTCGTTGTTCGAGGTGATGACGACGATCGGGCGTTCCTTCGCCGCGATGCGCTCCTGCGTCTCGTAGACGTCGAAGCTCATGCGATCGAGTTCCTGAAGGAGGTCGTTCGGGAACTCGATGTCGGCCTTGTCGATCTCGTCGATCAGCAGCACGGGGAGCTGGGGCGAGGTGAAGGCCTCCCACAGCTTGCCCTTCTTGATGTAGTTGCGGATGTCGTGGACGCGCTCTTCGCCGAGCTGGCCGTCGCGCAGGCGCGCCACGGCGTCATATTCGTAGAGGCCCTGCTGCGCCTTGGTGGTCGACTTGATGTTCCATTCGATCAGCGGGGCGCCCAGCGCCTTCGAGATTTCATGCGCCAGCACGGTCTTGCCGGTGCCGGGCTCGCCCTTGACGAGCAGCGGGCGGCGCAGCGTCACGGCAGCATTGACCGCAACCTTGAGATCCTCGGTCGCGATATAGGACTTGGTGCCTTCGAAACGCTGCTGCTGGTCGGACATTTAAGGTTTCCCTGAGAGACTGATTTTCGTGTCCGCTGCGATAAGCGGCGCTTGGGCGCGGCGCAAGAGGGCGGGGGCCTCTCGGTTTAGCGAGGCAGCAGCAGGATGCGCTGGGCGAGGGCTTCGAGCTTGCCTTCATCGACCACCGCGGCTTCGTTGTTCCACCCGAGGGTCAGCATCCAGTCGCGCCCCGCCTTATCGGTGAGCAACCAGGTGAGATTGATCACCCCAGGCTCGCTCCCGCCCTTGAAGCCTATGCGGTCCCAGTTCGCCTTGATGGCGTCGGTCGCGGAAGGGTTGATGGCGAGGATTTCGAAGGCCTTGGGATCGGCGGTCTTGCGCATATGGGCGAAGAGCCCCGCAAGGTCGGCGGGCGAGGCGAACCATTCTATGTCGAGCGCCTTGGGGCCATTGCCGAAAGCGGCGTTGACCTCGTCGAGGCTCGGGCTTTTTGCGGCCAGCCCGGCGAGGATCGCGGCGCGATTGGGCGTATCGCTCTTGCGCCATCCAGCGATGGTCTCGCGCTCGCTCGCCTTGAGCACGAACAGTTCGCGGGTGGTGAGGAACGGCGTGTTGTGCGCCGGATCGCTGTGGCCGCTGTCCTTCATCAGCTTGAGGATGCGCTCCCTGCCCAGCACCTTGATGAGCTGGTCGGTGGCGGTGTTGTCGCTGACCGAAATCATGAGGCTCGCCAGCGTGTGGAGCGTTACAGGTGCGCCCTTGGGCCAGCCCTGCAACTGCCCGCTGGGGTAGCTCTTTTCCGTGAGCGGCACGACGTCGCTCCACTTGCGGCGGCCTGCCTTCACGTCCTCGGCCAGCGCCGCCAGCACATAGAGCTTGAACGCCGATCCCAGCGCGAGGGGCTTGTCGGGCGCGAGGCTGATGAGCGGCGTGCCGCCCACCGGCCCGAACCACGCATTGACGCTCCCAGGCAGCGCGGCAAGCTCGGCCGCGATGGCCTGCGGGGTGTCGCCCGCCACCGCCACCGCATCGACCGAGGTGAAGCGCAACTCGTTGACGCGGTCACCCGCGGCCGGATCGATCGCGATGCCACCTTTGGCAAGGCCCCGCTCGAAGCGGATCTCCAGCGCCGCGCGGGTGCCTTCGCGCGGAGAAAGACGGCTCACCTCCAGCGCCCGCCCGAACTGCGCGGTGAGGCTGGCCGAGAGCGCCTTGATCTGCGCATCGGCCACAGCCGCGCGGAAACCGTCGGTGAACAGGTCGGCGGGCTGCAACTCACCGTTGAGAAGCTTCACCACCTGATCAGCCCGCACTTCGAGCGCCGTGCGGGTGGCGGAGGCTGCGGGCGGCTCCTGCGCGAAAACCGCAGAAGAAGGCGCCACAATCGCGACCAAAGCCAGCGCCAGCGCGGCAAGCCGGGGGTATCGCATCATTCTCTCCCGCCACGCCCCTTCAATCAGGAGCAATGCACGGGAATTGCCACGCTTTTCCGCCCCGCGCCAGCGGTCTTCGGCAAAGCGCTCACTCCGATCCGGAGAGCGTCGCGCGCGGGGCCGGTGCCTGTTGTGCCGGAGCGGGCGGGGGTGTGCGATCGACCGTCTTGAAGGACAGCACCATGCCATCCTGACTGCACGTCTCGACCTTTGCATCGGTCAGGGTGTAACGCGCCATCCCGTCGGTCATCAGGATGATGACCTTGGGCACGCCCTTGGCGCAGTAGTAATCATAGCCCTTCTTGCTCAGCATAACAGCAATGCACGCCGCATTCTCGGGCGGCGGAGGGGTGACAAGCGGCGGCGCTGGGGTGGCGCTGCGCCCGTTGCTGTTCGTGCGTGAGGCATTCTGGTTAGGCGCTGCGGGTGGCACGGGGGCAGGCGGCTGGCAGGTGCCGGAGCTCGATCCCCTCGCGACCGGATGGCTGGTGCCCCACGAGAACGACAGCACATCGATTGTGCTCGCCGTCTCGGCGCTGCTGCTACTGCTGTTACTGCGCTGAACGTCTTGCGGCCCCTCTGCCAGTCCCCCGCCGCTGCCTGCCGCAGCCAGCGCCGGGACGATGACAAGGCTTGCAAGCCCGCCGGTCACCACTGTCTTCCACTTGCGTGTCGTCATCGAACCAACTCCTCGTGTTGTCCGGCTTTCATGTCGGCAAGTGCATCCTCAGTGGTATTCGTGCTTCACGCCCGCCGGTGCCGGAGCGACCGAGGCGCTCTGAAAGGAGAGCACCACGCCGTTGGCGGCACATTCGACCACCTCGGCATTGGTCAGGCGGTAGGCGAGATCGCGGTGGACGATCTGCGCCTGTGCAATGTGCTTGCCCTTGACGCAGCCGTCCCAGCCCTTGCGGCCCGTGGCCATGCCCGATCCCGCCTCGCGCGCGGTGATGACATAGACGCACGCCACCCCGGGCGGCAGGGACGGGGGTGCGGCGGTGCGGTCACTGGTCGAATTGAGTTCGGGAGCCTTCCACCGCGCGGCATCGGTGCTCGCCGGGCAGCTGGAGGACGAGGAAGGTGCCGCCGCGCGGCCCTTGATCGTGCTGGGAGTCTGGCTCACCCCCCACGAGAACGACTGCACCTCGATCGTCCCGCTGGCCGCGCCATCGGCCCCGGTCCCCAGATCGAGTGTGGCGGGTGAAGCGGATCGCCCTTCCTGCGCGGCGGCTACCGTCAGCCCTCCGGCGAAACTAGCGGCAAGCCCTGCGAGCAATCCGGCACGGATCATCGTGCGATGTGTCATTCGTCCCCTCCCGTTGTTTTCTTATACTATGTGGGAAAATGCGCCTGCTTGGCTGCATGCGCAATGAACGAAATGCAACACGTTGTGCGCGAAGCACAATCCGGTCGGATCAGAGCCGTGCTGCCGCGCCGAGGCTGACGAAGGCCCATTGCAGCGCCAGCATCACCAGAGTCGCAATCTGCCACGCTGGCCCTGCATCCTTCATCCCCCGCTCCCACGTCCACCCGCCGATCGCGAGCGTCGCGATGCTCGCCATGACGATCGTGACCCAGCCCGAGTTGCCGAGCAGCACCACGAACAACACGAAGAGCACGATCATCTGGATGAGGAAGGCCGCCGCGAACCACGCAATCGGGACGGGGCGGTAGGAGGCATCGGGCATGTGCCAGTCGGGCAGGGCCGTGTCCGGGCGCGCGAGGCGGCGGTCGCCCGCCATTATGTCGCCCTCGGCCGCGTCAGGCCGGATCGCCTCCTCGTCCCCGTTCACGGGGCGAGGGCGAGGACGGCGGGATCGGCGGCGAATTTCTTCGCGGCATCGGCGAAAGCATCGGCCAGCAGCGTGCCGAGGTCCGCATCGGCGCGGAACTTGGGATATTCGGCGGTGCCCGAATAGGTCGCCTTGTGAACCACCTGCTTCGAAGCGTTGTCGAACAGCTGGAATTCGATATCCGACACCACCCGGCCCTTGATCCGGGCGCCGTTGGTCAGGCAGATGTCCACCGTGCGCGGCAGCATGATCACCCCGACCAGATAATCCCCGCCGCCCTGATCGTCCTGGTTGGCGAAGAGGTTCTTCGAGCCGTCGAGAACCTTGAACTTCGTGCCCTCCATCGCCTTGGCGAAGCGCCACTGGTAGGATTCCTGCGCGATGTCGCGGTTGCTGAAGCCGTACCACGTGAACTTGTCGTTCGAGACGCACCACGTCCCGCCCTTGACCGAGCCGGTGGTGCCGGCGTTCTCGATATCGAGCACCACCTTGGAGAGCCGCGCGGTCACCGGCGCCTGCTGCGCGGCCGGCGGCGGCGCGTCCTGTGCATGGGCGAGGGGGACGGCCGTGAACAACAGACCAGCCATTGCCAGCAGGATAGCGCGCATGTGTCCCCCGTTAGGCGTCGATCAGATCGCGGTCGACGTCGCCCGCGCGGTTCTGGATGAAGTTGAAGCGGTGCTCGGGGTTGCGGCCCATCAGCTCGTCGACAAGCCGCGCGACGCTGGCGCGCTGTTCGTATTCCGCCGGGAGCGTGATGCGGATCAGCCCGCGCGTCTCGGGCGCCATCGTCGTCTCGCGCAATTGCTGCGGGTTCATTTCGCCGAGGCCCTTGAAGCGGCTGACCTCGACCTTCTTGCCCTTGAACACGGTCGCTTCCAGCTCGGCCCGGTGCGCGTCGTCGCGGGCGTAGCGGCTCTCCTTGCCGGCGGTGAGGCGGTAGAGCGGGGGCTGGGCGAGGAACAGGTGGCCGCGCCGCACGATCTCGGGCATTTCCTGGAAGAAGAAGGTCATCAATAGCGTCGCGATATGCGCGCCGTCGACGTCCGCGTCGGTCATGATGATGATGCGGTCGTAGCGCAGGTTGTCGGCATTGCAGTCCTTGCGCGTGCCGCAGCCCATCGCGAGGATCAGGTCGGCGATTTCGCTGTTGGCGCGGATCTTGTCGGCGGTGGCGCTGGCGACGTTGAGGATCTTGCCGCGGATCGGCAGGATTGCCTGCGATTTGCGGTCGCGCGCCTGCTTGGCACTGCCGCCCGCGCTGTCGCCTTCGACGATGAACAGCTCGGTCTCGCGCCCGCCTTCGCCCGAACAATCGGTGAGCTTGCCGGGCAGGCGCAGCTTCTTGGCGTTGGTCGCGGTCTTGCGCTTGATCTCGCGTTCGGCCTTGCGCTTGAGGCGCTCGTCCATGCGCTCCATCACTTCGCCGAGCAGCGCCTTCCCGCGCTCCATGTTGTCGGTGAGGAAATGGTCGAAATGGTCGCGCACCGCGTTCTCGACGAGGCGCGCAGCCTCGGGCGAGGTGAGGCGGTCCTTGGTCTGCGACTGGAACTGCGGATCGCGGATGAAGACGCTGAGCATGACCTCGCAGCCGGTCATCACGTCGTCGGCGGTGATATCCTTGGCCTTCTTCTGCCCGACGAGCTCGCCGAAAGCCCGCAAGGCGCGAGTGAGCGCGGTGCGCAGGCCTTGTTCGTGGGTGCCGCCATCGGGGGTGGGCACGGTGTTGCAATACCAGCTGGTCGAGCCGTCCGAATAGAGCGGCCAGGCGAGCGCCCATTCGACCCGGCCCTGCGGAATGTCGTCCACCACCGGAAAGTCCTGCGAGCCGGCAAAGGGCTGGGCGGTGACACATTCGCGCGTGCCGATCTGTTCGGCGAGGTGATCGGCCAACCCGCCGGGGAACTTGAACACGGCCTCGGCCGGCACCTCCTCGGATGCGAGCGAGGGCGCGCATTTCCAGCGGATCTCGACGCCCGCGAAGAGATAGGCCTTGGAGCGCGCGAGCTTGAACAGGCGCTTGGGGTTGAAACTGCGGTCGCCGAAGATTTCGGTGTCGGGGACGAAGGTGACGGCCGTGCCGCGGCGATTGGGCGCGGCGCCGAGCACCTGGAGCGGGCCTTGTGTGACCCCGCGCGAGAATTCCTGCGCATAGAGCTGCTTGTCGCGCGCGACCTCGACCCGCGTGAAGGAGGACAGAGCGTTGACCACGCTCACGCCCACCCCGTGAAGGCCGCCGCTGGTGGCGTAGGCCTTGCCGGAGAACTTGCCGCCCGAGTGCAGGGTCGAGAGGATCACCTCGAGCGTGGACTTGCCCGGGAACTTGGGGTGCTCGTCGACCGGCATCCCGCGCCCGTTGTCGGTGATGGTCAGACGGTTGCCTTCATCGAGCCGCACCTCGATGCGGGTCGCGTGGCCCGCGACCGCCTCGTCCATCGAGTTGTCGAGCACTTCGGCGGCGAGGTGGTGATAGGCGCGGTCGTCGGTGCCGCCGATATACATGCCCGGACGGCGGCGCACGGGCTCAAGCCCCTCGAGCACCTCGATGGCGGACGCGTTGTAATCGCCGCTGGAGGTGGGGGTGTTGGCGAAGAGATCGTCGGGGTCGGATGCGGCCATAAGGCGGAGCTTATAGGGGCGCAGCCTTGCGCCTCACAAGCCACCCCCGGGTGTTTTACTCAACCGCCGAAGCCCGCCGGTGCCGGATCGACCGCGACCACTTCCCCGGCCTTGACCTCGCGCACTTCCAGCGCCCGCTCGATCACGCCGTTGGGCATGAAGCGGAAGGCGCCGTCGACCCCGAGAAAGCCGCCCTTGTCGTAAAGCGCCTTTCTGGGGAAGGGCGAGCCGACCTTCCAGTCGCGCGCCACGCGCAAGGTCAGCAGCACGGCGTCGTAACCCAGCGTCGCCACGCGGTAGGGCTGGCTGCCGAAGCGGGCGGCATAGCTGTCGGCAAAGCGCTTGTAGCGCTGGTCGGAAACCGCCGAGAACAGCGCGCCGTTCAGCGCAGGCGTGCGGGCGAGGGTCGAATCCCCGCTCCACAACTCGGTGCCGAGGATGCGGGTGCGGTTGCGGGCGCTCTTGTTGAGTTCGCCTGCCGCATCGATCCCGAGACGCGGGCTGTCGGCGACGAGCACGGTGTCGTAGCCACCCGCTGCCCGGAGCCGGCTCGCCGCACTGACGATCGAGGTGTTGCCGCGCGCATAGCTCTCCTTGCGCACCAGCGCCCCGCCGTAATCGCGCAGCGCGTTCTCGAGAGCGGAGAGTGCGCGGGTGCCATAGTCGCCCTCGGGCGCGAGCACCGCGAACTTGGCCGCGCCCTTGCCGCGAGCATAGGCGACCGAGCGGCGGATCGACTGTTCGGGCAGGTGGCCGATCACGAAGACATCGGCGCTGGCGACCGAGGCATCGTTGGCGAAGGCGATCACCGGCACATTGGCGGGGCGGGCGGCGGCCTGCACCGTAGGCACGGCATCCGCGGTGAGCGGGCCGAGGATCAGCTTGTTCCCGTCGGCAATCGCTTTTCTCGCCGCGGTCGCGATGCCTTCGGAGGTGTCATAGGTGGTGATGCGCAGATTGTCGGCACTGGTGTCGAGCAGCGCCATCGTCGTCGCATTGGCGATCGACTGGCCGACCGGCGCGGTATCGCCCGCGAGCGGCACCAGCAGCGCGATGCGGTGACGGCCGGTGTCGGTCGGCAGCGCGGTTGCCGAGGGCTCGGGCGCGGGGGCGGGCGCGGTGGGTGGCGGCGCGGTCTTGGGGACGACCGCACACCCTGCCGCCATCAGCGCGGCACCTGCCAGCGCCATGTTGCGCGCCCGCAGATACCGGCCCGCCGCAACCGACGCAGCCATCCAATCTGTGCGATCCCGAAGCTTCATTCTTGCCGACCCCTCAGTCGTGCGCCATGGCGGGGCTTGTGAGATCCGAGGCGCTTCCATCCCTTCCCGCGTGGGAACCCGTACCTGGGCTGTATATCCTTGCGACCCCGATTGGCAATCTTGGCGACATCACCCTGCGCGCGCTGGCGGTGCTGCAAGGCGCGGCGCTGATCGCCTGCGAGGACACGCGGGTCACCGGCAAGCTGCTGAAACATTACGGAATCAAGGCAAGGCTCCAGCGACTCGACGATCACGCGCCCCCCGAAGTGCGCGCCCGGGTGATCGACGAGGCGAGGCAGGCGCCGGTCGTGCTGGTGTCGGATGCAGGCACGCCGCTGGTCTCGGACCCGGGCTATCGCCTGGTACGCGAGGCGCGGGCGGCGGGCGTGATGGTGACGAGCATTCCCGGTGCCTGCGCGGCGGTCTCGGCGCTGGCGATGGCGGGCCTGCCGTCCGACCGCTTTCTGTTCGCGGGCTTCCTGCCGGCGAAGGACAAGGCGCGCCAGCAGTCGCTTGAAGAGCTGGCGGGGGTTGCCGCGACGCTGGTGTTCTACGAGACCGCCCCGCGGCTCGAAAAGTCGCTGGTCGCCATCGCCGCGCTGTGGCCGGACCGCGAGGTGGCGGTGGCGCGCGAGCTTACCAAACTCCACGAGGAATGCCGCACCGGCACCGCCGCAGCGCTCGCGGAGCATTATGCCGCACATCCTCCCAAGGGCGAGATTGTGCTGCTGGTCGGCCCGCCGACTGAGAGCGAGGCCCCGGTGCTCGATACCGACGCGCTCCTGAAAGCCGCGCTGGCCGAAGCGGGGCCGGGGAAGGCCGCGGGGGTCGTGGCGAAAGCGACCGGGATCGACCGCGCCACGCTCTATGCCCGCGCGCTCGAACTCAAGGGCGAATGAGCGCGCCCCGCACCCCCGAGGAGCGCCACGCCGCCGACCAGCGCGGCCGCGAGGGCGAGGCCGAAGCGGCGATGTTCCTCGCCCAACAGGGCTGGCGGATCATGGCCGAGCGGGTGAAGACCAAGGCGGGCGAGATCGACCTCGTCGCGAAGAAGACCGGCCTCGTCGCCTTCGTCGAGGTCAAGTGGCGCGCCCGCTCGGCCAGCCTCGGCGACGCCATCGACGAACGCCGCCTAGCCCGCGTGGCCGCCGCGGTCGAACTGGTGTGGCAGGACTATGCGACCGCAGGCGAGGATATCCGCATCGATGTCATCCTGCTTGCACCCGGCCGCAAGCCGACCCACATCGAGAACGCATGGATGCCTTTCGGCTGACCCTTCCGGAGTGAATGAATGACCTTGCGCGTAGCCGTCCAGATGGACCCCATCGACAGCATCAAGATCGCCGGCGACAGTTCCTTCGCGCTGATGCTCGCAGCTCAGGCGCGCGGCTACACGGTCTATGAATACCACGTCGAAAGCCTGACGCTCGACGAGGATGACCGCCTCTTCGCCCATGCCTATCCGGTGACGGTGCAGCGGGTCGAGGGCGACCACTTCACCCGCGGTGAGCAGGTGCGGCTCGATCTCGGGCGGGATGTCGATGTGGTGCTGATGCGGCAGGACCCGCCGTTCCACATGGGCTACATCACCGCCACCCACCTGCTCGAACGGATCGGCAAGGAGACGCTGGTGGTCAACGATCCGGCGAACGTGCGCAACAGCCCTGAAAAGGTGATGGTGCTCAACTACCGCCGCTTCATGCCGCCGACGCTGGTGACGCGCAGCGTGGACGAGGTGCGGCGCTTCATGGCGAAGCACGGCGCGATCGTGGTCAAGCCGATCCACGGCAATGGCGGCAAGGCGATCTTCCGCATCGGCGAGAACGGCGAGAACCTCACCGCGCTGTTCGAGGTGTTCAACCAGACCTGGCCCGAGCCGCACATGGTCCAGCCCTTCCTCCCCGAGGTTGCGCAGGGCGACAAGCGCATCGTGCTGGTCGATGGCGAGGTCGCAGGCGCGATCAACCGCGTGCCCGGGGAAGGAGAATTCCGGAGCAACCTGGCGATGGGCGGCTCCGCGCAGCCGACGCAGCTCACGGAGCGCGAGCAAGAAATCTGCGATGCGCTGGGGCCGGACCTGAAGCGCCTCGGCCTCACCTTCGTCGGGATCGACGTGATCGGCGGGCATTGGCTCACCGAGATCAACGTTACGTCCCCCACAGGCATCGTGGCGATCGACCGCTTCAACGGTACCGATACCGCGGGCCTGATCTGGGACGCGATCGAGCGGCGGGTTGCGGCGATGAAGGCGGGGTGATAGTCATGTAGCATCTGCTACAGGAGTCGCGTCATGCCGGAGCTGCTTGAAATCGTGCGGGCCACCATCACCGCGGTCGCGGTGAAGGACTACGACAGCGCGCTCACGAACTTCACCGATGACTGCGAATATACCAACCTGCCGATGGGCAGCGTCACCGGCCCTGCCGCGATCAAGGCGACGCTGGAGCCGTTTTTCGCTCCGACCATCGAAAACGATCTTGTCGTCCTGCGAACCGCGGTGGAAGGTGACACGGTCTTCACCGAAAGGCTCGACCGGCACCGGATCGAGACCGGATGGGTGGAGTTGCCGGTAAACGGCGTGTTCGTCTTCCGCGGAGACAAGATAGCCGTATGGCGCGAGTATTTCGACATGGCGACGCTCCTGCGGCAGTGGCCCGAACTGGCCGCCAGCCTGGGCTGAACCGGCACGGGGCGGCGCGCATCGCCCGATGACAGCCACGCTCCTCGAATGGCTCGCCCAGGGCGGGTATATCGGCATCTTCCTGCTGATGATGGCCGAGAACGTCTTCCCCCCGATCCCGTCCGAGGTGATCATGGGCGGCGCGGGCGTGCTCGTCGCCAAGGGCCAGATGCATTTCGCCACCGTGTGGCTGGTGGCGACCGCGGGCACGCTCGCGGGCAATCTCTTCTGGTACTGGATCGGCGTGCGCTGGAGCGAGGCGCAGCTGAAGCGCGCGATCGACCGCTGGGGCCGGTGGCTGACCTTCGAGTGGGACGAGTTCTCCCGCGCGCGCCGGATCTTCCGCAAGTATGGCGACGGGATCGTCTTCGCGGTGCGCTTCTCGCCTGTCCTGCGCACCATCGTCTCGCTGCCCGCAGGACTGGCGCATATGAAGCTGTGGCGCTTCTGCCTGTTCACCTTTCTGGGCTCGGCGATCTGGAACGGCATCCTGCTTGCGGGCGGCCGCGCGCTCGCCCCGCTGGTGGCGCGGTTCGAGGCGGCGGCGGGCTGGAGCGTGCTCGCGCTCGTGCTGGTGGGCGTCGCCTTCTACCTCTACCGCGTGGTGACGTGGAAGCCGGTCAAGGCGCACGAGAGCGCGGAGGACGCCTAGCCGCGCGGGTGCGCCTTGCGGTAGTTATCGAGCAGGGCCGCCGCATCGACGCGGGTGTAGATCTGGGTCGAGCCGAGCGAGGCGTGGCCCAGCAATTCCTGAAGCGAGCGCAGATCGGCTCCCGCGCCAAGCAGATGGGTGGCGAAAGAGTGCCGCAGCGCATGGGGCGTGGCGGTGTCGGGCAGGCCGAGCGCGCGGCGTGCATTCGCCATCGCGCGCTGCACCATACCGGGCGAGAGCGGCCCGCCCTTGGCGCCGCGGAACAGCGGCTCGGCGGGGGTCAGCGGCCAGGGGCAAGCACGGACATATTCGGCAATTGCCGCGCGCGTGACCGGCAAGAGCGGGACGACTCGCTGCTTGCCGCCCTTGCCGGTGACCCGCAGCACTTCGCCCGGCACCGCCTCGCGGCCCGTGAGAGAGAGCGCCTCGGCGATGCGCAGGCCCGATCCGTACATCAGCAGCAGCACCGCACGGTCGCGCGCGCCGATCCAGTCCTTGACCGCAAAGTCCTCGACCAGATCGGCGAGGTTGCTCGCCTCGTCGGGGGTGACGGGACGGGGGAGGCCCTTCTTGATGCGCGGCCCCCTCAGGCGCGGGGCGGCGGGATCGGGGTCTCCGGCCTGCTGGCGGGCGAACGCGATGAAGGCCTTGAGGGCGGAAAGCTCACGCGCGGTGCTGGCATTGCCGATCCCCTCGGCGCGGCGCGCGGCAAGATGGGCGCGCAGGTCATGCGCCTCGATCCGCGCGGCGCCCGCCCAGTCCTCGAGCGCCTTGGCCGCGACCAGTCTTTGTGCCGCAGCGACATAGGCGCGCACCGTATGGGGCGAGCGGCGGCGGCCATCGGCGAGATGCGCGCGCCATGTTTCGAGCAGTTCGGCCACGCTCATGCGGCGACCAGCGTGTCGGCGACCACCTCGGCCAGCAGCGTATCGAGCAGCGAGCGGCCCTCGGGCGCGACCCCGATCCGCTCACCCTCGGTCCACATCATCCCCAGACCACGCAGGCGGGCGAGGGCGGCCTCGTCCACCAGCCCAGCGCGCGGCAGCCCGAAGCGCGTGCCCAGTGCGGCAAGATCGACCCCCTCGGTCAGCCGCAGCCCCATCAGCAGGGCTTCGGCTGCCTGATCGGTCACGGGGAGTGGGCGCGCCTCGGCGATCCCGTCGCCCTGCCGCGCCACTGAAGCGAGGAAATTCTCCGGCTTCTTGTGCCGCACAGTCGCCAAGCCGCCGCGCCGTCCATGCGCGCCCGGGCCGATCCCGGCGTAATCCTGATAGCGCCAATAGGCGAGGTTGTGGCGGCTCTCTTCGCCCGGCCGCGCGTGGTTGCTGGTCTCGTAAGCAGGCAGCCTCGCCGCGCCCGTCAGCGCCTGTGTGATGTCGAACAGCTCCGCCGCGGCGTCGTCATCCAGCGGTACCAACCGCCCGCGCCGCACGTCGCTGGCAAAGCGCGTGCCGGGCTCGATCGTCAGCTGGTAGAGCGACATGTGCCCCGTCCCGAAGCCCAGCGCGCGGGCAAGGCGCGCTTCCCACAGCTCGGGCGTATGGCCGGGCAGGGCATAGATCATGTCGAAGCTGACCCGCGCGAAATGCGCCTGTGCAGTCTCCAGAGCCCGCATAGCCTCGTCCGCCCCGTGCAGCCGACCAAGGAACCGAAGCTCCGCATCGTCGAGCGACTGCACGCCGAGCGAGACGCGGTTGATCCCGGCACCCGCCAGCGTGGCAAAATTTGCGGCCTCGACCGACGAGGGGTTCGCCTCCAGCGTGATCTCGATCCCCTCCGCAAAGCCCCACAGGCGCTCCGCCTCGGCCAGCAGCGCGGCGACGAGGGCGGGGGGCATGAGCGAAGGCGTGCCGCCGCCGAAGAAGATGGAGGTTAGCGCCTCGCCCCCCGCCACCGCTGCCTCGGCGCGCATGTCGGCGATCAGCGCCGCCTGCCACGCGGCCACGTCCACGCCCGCGCGCACGTGCGAGTTGAAGTCGCAATAGGGGCATTTCTTCGCGCAGAAGGGCCAGTGGATGTAGAGCGCACGCGCCATTAAGGGCAGTCTTTCACAACGGCTTAACCACTTGGCCTCAGCTTGCGGGAATGCCGAGCGCCTCCGCCCTCACCAATCCCTTGCGCCTTGCCGCGATCGCGCTGCTTATGGCAGCGAGCCCCGCACACCCGCAAGCCTATCGCGACACCGCGGGCGAGGTGGGCGAGATCCTGGCCGCGCACAACCTTGCCCGCGCCGAGGTCGGCGTCGCGCCGCTGGTGTGGAGCGAGCGACTGGCGCGCGATGCGCAGGGCTGGGGCGAACACCTTGCCGCCAATGGCCTCTATGAGCACGCCAGCCCGCTGCAACGGCAGGGGCAGGGCGAGAACCTGTGGCGCGGCCCGCGCGGATACTGGGACGCGCGCACCAAGATCGGCTTCTTCGTCGAGGAGAAGCGCCTCTTCGTTCCCGGCAATTTCCCCGATGTCTCGCTGAGCGGGCGCTGGAACGATGTCGCGCATTACACGCAGGTGATCTGGCCGCAGACCCGCGAGGTCGGCTGCGCGGTCGTCACCACGCCGTCCGACGAGGTGCTGGTGTGCCGCTACTGGCCGGCGGGCAACATCTGGGGCTACCCCATCGACCCGCGCGAGCAGCTCGCGCGTCGCTGAGCTAGGCGCCGAACTGCTCGGCGACGAGCTTGGCGAAAGCGTCGGCGCGGTGGCTGATGGCGTGCTTTTCCTCCGGCGCGATCTCGGCGAAGGTCTGGCTCGCGCCCGTGGGCACGAAGACCGGGTCATAACCGAAGCCCATCTCCCCGCGCGGCGGCCAGGTCAGCGAACCCTCGCAGCGGCCCTCATAAATCGCGTATTCGCCGTCAGGCCAGGCAATGGCGAGGACGCAGTGGAATGCCGCCGAGCGGTCCACATCCGCGCCCTTTTCGGCGAGCAGCCCCTCGACCTTGCCCATCGCCATGTACCAGTCGCGCCCCGGAGCGCCCTCGAACCACTGCCGCTCGGCCCAGTCGGCGGTGTAGACGCCGGGGCGGCCGTCAAGCGCGGCAACGCTCAAGCCGCTGTCATCTGCCAGCGCGGCCAGCCCCGAAGCCTCCGCCGCCGCCCGTGCCTTGAGGAGCGCGTTCTGCACGAAGGTGGAGCCCGTCTCGGCCGGCTCGGGCAGCCCGAGCGATCCGGCCGAGAGGCACTTGACGCCATAGGGATCGAGCAGCGCCGAGATTTCCTTCAGCTTGCCCGTGTTGTGCGTGGCGATCACGAGGCTGCCGGAGCCGAGCTTTCTCATTTTCTGGGCTTTCCTCGATGGGGGAGACCGCTGGCGATCAGGTGGCCGCGAAGTTCGGCAATGACGGCCTCGGGCACCTGATCCTTGGGGAACAGGTAACCCAGCATCCGGTTCTGGAACACGACGAAAACGCTTGCGTCCTCGTCCCATTTCACCATGTCCACCCACCGGCGGCGGCTCTGTCCGGATGCGAATGCGGACGTGAAGCCCTCGCCGTCATAGGAGATCCGGTTCGGCTCCTTCAGATAGGCGTCCTCACAATAGGCGCCCCTCAGCAGGCGCGGCAGCGAGCTGAATCTCTGCAGGCACATCATGGTGATCAGAAAGGCGGCAAAGCCGGCGATACACCACAAGGTTTCCGTGCCGCCGGCAAGGTAAATCACTGCCAGCACGAAGGCGAGATAGGCACCGATAATCGAGGTGCAGATGATGAAGGACTTGCGGGAGGTCAGCAGACCGAAGGCAAGAAAATGCGCCTCGCCGATCCGGAATTCGACCTCCCCCATGTTCACTTCACCGCGTCAAGCTGGGCTGCGAAAATCCGGTCGCAGCCGATGCGGGCGAGGCGCAGGAGGCGCAGCAGGCCTTCCTCGTCATAGGTTGCGCCCTCGGCGGTGGCCTGCACTTCGGCGATCTTGCCGCCCGACAGCAGCACGAAGTTGCCGTCTGCCTCGGCATTCGAATCCTCGTCGTAGTCGAGGTCAAGCACCGGGGTGCCCTTGTAGATGCCGCAGGAGATGCCCGCGACCTGCGCCTGGATCGGATCGTGCTTGATGTCGCCCGAGGCCATCAGCCCGTTGACCGCGAGACGCAGCGCGATCCACGCGCCCGAGATCGCGGCAGTGCGGGTGCCGCCATCGGCCTGGATCACATCGCAATCGAGCGTGATCTGCCGCTCGCCGAGCTTCTGGAGATCGACCACGGCGCGCAAGCTCCGGCCGATAAGTCGCTGGATTTCCTGCGTGCGGCCGGTCTGCTTGCCCTTGGCGGCCTCACGCTGGCCGCGGGTGTGGGTGGCGCGCGGGAGCATCGAGTATTCCCCCGTCACCCAGCCTTCGCCCTTGCCGCGCAGCCACGGCGGAACGCCCTTTTCGACGCTCGCGGTGCACAGCACCTTGGTATCGCCGAAACCGATCAGCACCGAACCTTCGGCGTGCTTGGTGAAACCGGTCTCGATCGTGATGGCGCGCATTTCATCGGGCGCGCGTCCTGAAGGGCGCATATGTGTTCCTTTGATCCGTTCGCCCTGAGCTTGTCGAAGGGCCGCTTTTCTCGTTGTGCTTTGCCGCTAGAAGAAAGTGCAGGCCTTCGACAAGCTCAGGCCGAACGGAAATTGAGAAAGCTGGCGATAGCGGTTAGCAATTCACGATGACCTCGCTCCCCGTCACCGAACTGACCGCCCGCGCGCGCGAGATTTTCCGGCGTGTGGTCGAGGAGTATATCGAGAGCGGGCAGCCGGTCGGCTCCAAGACGCTGGCGGCGGACGGGACGTTGAACCTCTCGCCCGCTTCGATCCGTTCTGTGCTGGCCGACCTCGAGACCGCAGGGCTGCTTGCCGCGCCGCATACCAGTGCGGGGCGGATGCCGACCGACGCGGGCCTCAGGATCTTCGTCGACGGAATGATGCGCGTCGCCGAGCCCACGCGCGAGGAGCAGGCGGCGATCGAGGCGCGCCTGGCCGAGGCCGGGCCGGTCGAAGCGGCCTTGAAGCAGGCCTCCGCGATCCTCTCCGACCTGTCGGGCGCGGCGGGGATGGTGCTGGTCGCCCCGCGCGAGCAGCAGCTGGCGCAGTTCAGCCTCGTCGATCTCGGGCAGGGACGGGCGCTTGCGGTGCTGGTGGGCGAGGATGGCGGGGTCGAGAACCGCGTGCTCACCATAGGCGGCGCGCTCAGCCCCGGAGCGCTCGACCGCGCGTCCAACTACATAACCGCGCGGCTTGCCGGTCGCACGCTCGCCGAGGCCGCGCTTGCCATGCGCGCCGAGATCAACGCGGGCCGCTCGCAGCTCGACGATGCCTCGCGCGATCTGGTCGAGCGCGGCATGGCGGTGTGGAGCGAGGATGCCGCAGCGCGCCCCGTGCTGATCGTGCGGGGTGCGGCGAACCTGCTCGATGAAGCCGCACTCGGCGATATCGAGCGGGTGCGGATGCTGCTCGAAGATCTCGAGAACAAGCAATCGGTCGCCGAACTGCTCGATTCGGCGCGCGAGGCCGAGGCGACGCGCATCTTCATCGGTTCGGAAAACCGCCTTTTCGCCCTGTCCGGCTCTTCCGTCATCGCCTCGCCCTACCGCGACCGCGAGGGGCGGGTGGTCGGTGTGCTGGGCGTGATCGGGCCGACTCGGTTGAATTACGCGCGCGTCGTCCCCATGGTGGATCTGACCGCCCGTTCGCTGGGCAAGCTCATCGCTTGAATGGAAAGCCAAACCGACATGACCGAGAATGAAAAGCCGCTGGATCAGGCGGCTGAAGACGAATTGAAGGGTGTGCCCGAGCATCTGCGCGAGGGCGGAAACGTGGCTGACGATGTTGCCGAAGCGCTCGAATCGCTGCGCCGCGATCTGGAAGCGGCCAGGCAGGAGGTGCTCTACGCCCAGGCCGAAACGCAGAATGTGCGCCGCCGTCTGGAGCGCGAGAAGGACGAGGCGCGCGCCTATGCCGCGACCGGCTTTGCGCGCGATATCCTGAGCGTCGCCGACAACCTGTCACGCGCGATCGACGCGATCCCGCAGTCCCTGCGCGAGGACGACAGCATGAAGGGTCTCGTCTTCGGCCTCGAGGCGACCCAGCGCGAGCTCGAGAAGGTCTTCGCCGCCAACGGCATCACCCGCATCGCCGCGGTCGGCCTGCCGCTCGATCCAAACCAGCACCAGGCGATGCTCGAAGTGCCCAGCAACGATCACGAGCCGGGCACGGTGGTCTCGGAAATGCAGGCCGGATGGATGATCAAGGACCGCCTGCTGCGCGCGGCGATGGTGGCGGTGGCGAAGAAGCCGGACTGACCGGCCCGTCCTCACGCCGAGCCGAGGAACATCGCTGCACTCTCTCCGGTAGTCTCGGGATCAACCCCGCGTATCGGAGAGACCAGCATGACCCGTCGTTTCATCACCATTCTCGCAGGCGCAGCCGCGACGCTTTCTCTTGGCGCCTGCGCCGATAACTATGCGGTCGAGGGCGCAGCCGTCGGCGCCGCAGCTGGTGCTGCCGTGGGCGCGGTCACCGGCGGCGATGTCGGCACGGGTGCAGCGATCGGGGCGGCGGCGGGCGGCGTCGGCGGCACGCTCATCAAGAAGCGCGACAATGGCGATTGTTACCGCGTGGACCGTGACGGACGTGAATACACCGTGCGCTGCCCGGACTAGGCCTGCTCGAAGGGCAGGATCGCCTTGTAGACCTCGGGCGAGGGCGCGCCGGCCACGGTCGCGCCCTGCCGCAGCATGAAGGCGTGGCGGACGATCTCGGCCTGCTGCTCGATCCCGTAACGTTCGAGCGGCCAGCCCGGCTTCAAGGCATAATCATAGCGGCACCACGGGTGGCGGTGCGTGACCAGATACCAGCGCCCGCGGGTCTGGGCCTGCCAGACGTGGGTCATCTCGTGGATGAAATGGGCCTGCGCGTCGAGGTCGCCAGCGGCGAAATCATCGCAGTAATGCGGGGCATCGGGGTGGAAGTGGAGGTGGCCCATCGGCGCCATCGTCACCACGCGCGGCTGGAAGGGCAGGAACTTCCGGCGCTTCACCGTCACCTGTGCATAATCGATCGCATCGCCGAAGATCGAGCGCGCCAGGGCAATCTCGCCCGGTGTGAGCGCGCGGGCTCCGCCTGCCGGGCAGGCGAGGGCAGCAGGCGGAGCCACCGCCGCCCGTTCCCTCGCGCCCGGCGGCAGGATCAGCGCTCGTCCCCCGCCGCGCGCACCGGCGCGTCGATGGTGGCGGTCATGCCGTTCGAGAGCGTAAACGTCACCTTCGCCGTGCCGCCGGCCTTCAGCGCGTCGGTCGGGTCCATCGCCATCACGTGCAGCCCGCCCGGCGCAAAGCTGAGCGGCGTTCCCTCGGCCAGCGGCACGGCGTCGGCCATCACCATCTGTGCCTTGCCCGCCGTCTCGGCGTAATCGTGGATCATGGTCATGCCCGCGCCCTCGACATCGACGCTGTCGAGCGTGACGCCGGGCGCGCCGGTGTAGGCAAGGTCGAAATAGACCGCAGCCGGATTGCCCGCGACCGGGGGCAGTACGACCCGCGCGTTCGTCACCGTCAGCCCGGCGCTCGCGCTCGCGGTGGCGGCGGCATCGGCAGGCGCATTGGCCTCCTTCGAGCAGGCAGCAAGGCCCGGCAGCAGCGCAGCAGCCAGAGCCGCAAGCGCGGCAGTACGGATCGGATTCACGTGATTGTCTCCCGGTGGAACGGCATTGTCGGCGACGAAATCTAGGCGCGCCGCTCTCTTGTGCCAAGCGAAAGCACACCTATATCGCCGTCACAAACGAGCCGCCAATGTGCTTTGCCGACCAATCGGGAAGCCGACGGCAGCGGTGTCCAACAATGTCCTTATGGATGGGGAAACAATGGGTAAAGTAATCGGTATCGACCTCGGCACCACCAACTCCTGCGTCGCTGTCATGGACGGCGGCAAGCCCAAGGTGATCGAGAATTCGGAAGGTGCGCGCACCACGCCCTCGATCGTGGCCTTCACCAAGGATGGCCAGCGCCTGATCGGTCAGCCGGCCAAGCGCCAGGCGGTGACCAACCCCGACAACACGCTCTTCGCGATCAAGCGCCTTATCGGCCGCCGCTTCGACGATCCCCTGACCAAGAAGGATATGGAGCTCGTCCCCTACAAGATCACCAAGGGCAAGAACGGCGACGCGTGGGTCAATGCGGGCGGCGAGGATTACAGCCCGTCGCAGGTGTCGGCCTTCATTCTCCAGAAGATGAAGGAAACCGCCGAGAGCTATCTCGGCGAGACCGTGACGCAGGCCGTCATCACCGTGCCCGCCTATTTCAACGACGCCCAGCGTCAGGCGACCAAGGACGCCGGCCAGATCGCCGGCCTCGAAGTGCTGCGCATCATCAACGAGCCGACCGCCGCGGCGCTCGCCTATGGCATGGACAAGGAAGACGGCAAGACCATCGCCGTCTACGACCTTGGCGGCGGCACCTTCGACGTCTCGATCCTCGAGATCGGTGACGGCGTGTTCGAGGTGAAGTCGACCAACGGTGACACCTTCCTCGGCGGTGAAGACTTCGACAACGCGATCGTCGAGTTCCTCGCGGATTCCTTCAAGAAGAAGGAGCAGATGGATCTGAAGACCGACAAGCTCGCGCTCCAGCGTCTCAAGGAAGCCGCCGAAAAGGCCAAGATCGAGCTGTCGAGCGCGGCGACCACCGAAATCAACCTGCCCTTCATCACCGCGCGCATGGAAGGTGGCAGCACCACCCCGCTGCATCTGGTGGAAACGATCACCCGCGCCGACCTCGAAAAGATGGTCGACAACCTGATCCAGCGCACGCTCGAGCCCTGCAAGAAGGCGCTCGCCGATGCGGGCATCAGCAAGGACCAGGTCGACGAGGTGATCCTCGTGGGCGGCATGACCCGCATGCCCAAGGTGCGCGAAGTCGTGGAGCAGTTCTTCGGCGCCAAGCCGCACACCGGCGTGAATCCCGATGAAGTCGTCGCCATGGGCGCTGCCATTCAGGCGGGCGTGCTTCAGGGCGACGTCAAGGACGTGCTGCTGCTCGACGTGACCCCGCTCTCGCTCGGCATCGAGACGCTGGGCGGCGTGTTCACCCGCATGATCGACCGCAACACCACCATCCCGACCAAGAAGACCCAGACCTACTCGACCGCCGAGGACAACCAGAACGCGGTGACAATCAAGGTCTATCAGGGCGAGCGCGAGATGGCGGCAGACAACAAGCTGCTCGGCAATTTCGACCTGATCGGGATTCCGCCGGCCCCGCGCGGCGTGCCGCAGATCGAAGTCACCTTCGACATCGACGCCAACGGCATTGTGTCCGTGGCGGCCAAGGACAAGGGTACCGGCAAGGAGCAGACGATCAAGATCCAGGCCTCGGGCGGTCTCAGCGACGCTGACATCGACCAGATGGTGAAGGATGCCGAGAAGTTCGCCGAAGAGGACAAGAAGCGCCGGGCGGCCGCGGAAGCGCGTAACCAGGCCGACAGCCTCGTCCACGCGACCGAAAA
The DNA here is from genome assembly GCF_002155685.1 of Erythrobacter colymbi. Taxonomy (GTDB): domain Bacteria; phylum Pseudomonadota; class Alphaproteobacteria; order Sphingomonadales; family Sphingomonadaceae; genus Erythrobacter; species Erythrobacter colymbi. Next base: position 349,986 of record NZ_MUYK01000002.1, on the reverse strand, counting down.
GCAACTCGAAGAGCACGGCGCCAAGATCGATGCCGGTCTCAAGAGCGACGTCGAGGCGGCGATCGCGGCGGTGAAGACGGCGCTCGAAGGCGGCGATGCCGACGAGATCAACGCCAAGGCGCAGGCCTTGACGCAGGCCGCCATGAAGATGGGCCAGCAGATCTACGAAGCCCAGCAGGCCAGCGGTCCCGAGGGCGAGGCGGCTCCCGCCGAGGAAGCACCGGCTGAAGACGTCGTCGACGCCGAGTTCTCCGAGGTCGACGAAGACAAGAAGGGCTAAACGATCAACCTGAACACTCACGCGTCATCCCCGCGCAGGCGGGGATCCAGCTAGGCTCGCACCACCCGGCATGCATGGCTGGACCCCTGCTCCTCGCAGGGGTGACGGGTGGGTCAAAGGGGCGAAAGAATGGCTACCCAGACCGACTATTACGCCACGCTCGAAGTCACCCGCGATTTCGACGGGGCGACGCTCAAGAGCGCCTACCGCAAGCTCGCCATGAAGTGGCACCCGGACCGCAATCCGGGCGATGCCGGCGCCGAGGCGAAGTTCAAGGCGATCAACGAGGCCTATGATTGCCTCAAGGACCCGCAGAAGCGCGCGGCCTATGACCGCTACGGCCACGAGGCCTTCACGCAGGGCATGAACGGCGGCGGTGGCGGGCCCTTCGGTGGCGGCTTTGGCGGCGGGCGCGGCGCGGACGGCTTTGCCGATATCGGCGACATCTTCGAGACCATCTTCGGCAGTGCCTTCGGCGGGGGCGGGCAGCAGCGCCAGCCCAACCGCCGCGGCGCGGACCTGCGCTACGACATGCAGGTCAGCCTCGAAGAAGCCTTCCACGGCAAGTCGACCGAGATCGAGATCGAGGTCTCGCAATCCTGCGAAACCTGCGACGGCTCGGGCGCGACACCCGGCACCTCCGAACGCCAGTGCAACCTGTGCCACGGCATGGGTTCCGTGCGCGCCAAGCAGGGCCTGTTCGTGATCGAGCGCCCGTGCCCGACCTGCAACGGCCGCGGCACGGTGATCGAGAACCCCTGCCGCGTCTGCCGCGGCGAGGGCCGTGTCGACAAGGCGCAGACCCTCAAAGTCGATATCCCCGCAGGTGTCGACACCGGCACCCGCATCCGCCTTCAGGGCAAGGGCGAGGCCGGCCAACGCGGCGCGCCGCCGGGCGATCTCTACATCTTCCTCCACGTGAAGCCCCATCAGGTATTCGAGCGCGAGGGCACGACGCTCGCGACCCGCGTGCCGGTGAGCTTCACCACCGCGGCGCTGGGCGGCTGCGTCGAAATTCCCGATCTCGACGGCTCGACCAACCGCCTCGAAATCCCCGCCGGCATCCAGTCGGGCAAGCAACTGCGCGTGCGCGGCGCGGGCATGCCCGTGCTGCAAGGGCGCGGGCGCGGCGATCTGGTGGCGGAAATCGTGGTCGAGACCCCGACCAGGCTCTCGCGCCGCCAGAAGGAAATCCTCGAGGAATTCAAGGCGACCGAGACGGGCGACGAATGCCCCGAAAGCCGCAGCTTCTTCGCCAAACTGAAGGACGCCTTCGGGGGCTGATCCTCATCCGTTCGCCTCGAGCGTAGTCGAGAGGCCCTTATACAGGTGTCTCGACTTCGTTCGACGCAAACGGGGAGCGCCTAACCCAGCTTCTCCCGCACCTCCAAGCGGATCTGGTCGAGCAGGCCCCGCTGGCAGCGTCCGGCGGCCTCCTCTTCGTCCAGCACCGCGAGGAAGGCTGCGCGCTTGCCCTGACGCTGGGCCTCGGCCGACATCCCGCCGCTGACCGTCGAGGCGAGCAGGTCGATCATCCGCTCCGTTCCGTGGAGGCGGCCCCACAGATAGTCGTTCTCGCGGTAGTCGCGGCTGAAGAAGGCGCCGAAATTGTAGAACTCGATGCCGCGCAGCGTCGCCGCCGTGCCGCCCTCGCGGATGCTGAGCGCATCGTCGGGCGAGATGCGGTCGATCTTGACCGGGTTGAACTCGTCGAGCCCCTCGCGCCGCGACAGAGGGAGGGTGGCGACGTCGTAGAAGGGGAAGCCCAGATAGGTCAGCAGCATCCGCCGCTTCAGATCCTTGGGCATGTCCTCAAGCGCATCGATCAGCATTTCCTCGGCGCGCAGATCCGTCGCCGGAAGCAATCGCTGGGTGGCGAGGAAATCGAGCACCGCGCCCGGGTGCGCGATCGCATCCACCGCCAGCTCGCGGAAGCGGGGCACGTGCAGCACGTCCTCGTCGGCGTTGTAGTAGAGCGCGAGGATTTCGTAGAGCCGGTCGCGCGCACGGTCGAGCGCGTCCTCGGCGACCTCGCCGCCCACCTGCCAGTCGCGCGCCAGCTTGCGGGCGAGGAGCTGCAGGCGGCGGATGCGGAAGCCCGTGTCGTGCGCGCGGAAGAAGGCAATCGCCGCCGGGTTGGCGCCGCCGTTGATGTCGGTGACCTGCACGAGGCCCCGCGCCTCGAGCTCGCAGCGCAGGGCGTGGACCAGCGGCGCGGTGTCGGCCATCGGCTGCCCTGCCGCCTTGAGCGTCAGCCGCGCGAGCTGGTCGAGGATCCCTTCGAACTTGGTGAGGGCATAGGCCCCGAAGGCATAGCCCGCGCGCTCGGCTGCGGCCTGCTGCGCCTTCGCGCGCCAACCGGCAAGCCGCTTGGGCGTGGGGCGGTCGAGCAGGAATGTGTAGCCGAACAGCTTTTCCACCGCGCGGTCGATATCGCCCTGCAATTCCATGACGATGCGCTTCAGCCGCGCCGCATCGCGCGATTGCTGCTCGATCCGTTCGAGATCGTCGCGGATCGGCTGTTCGCGCGGGATGGTCGAAAGCGAGCCGAAGATCGCACCGAAGAAGCCGATGCCCCGCGCGCGCATCGCGGCGGTGGGCGCGGCGCCTTCGGGGCGGGGGTCGAGATAGACGAAGCGCCGGTCGACCTCGCGCTGGGCGGGGCGGCCATAGAGCGCGGCAAGCGCGGCACCGAAGGGCGCGTTGACCAGCACCGCCCCGTCGATCAGCGCGACCTCGTCCACCGTGCCGTGCGCGACATGGGTCGGCATCACCCGCTTGAGGAAGGCCCCGCGGCTTTCCCAGTGGTGCCCTTCCGCGTCGGCGAGCGCGTCGATCTCGGCGAGGGTGAGCGGGGGGAAGGCTCCGGGGAAGCTCGCCGTGGCGCGGGCGGCGAGCACCAGCTCCATCGGATCACCCAGCATCGTGCCCGCGCGTTCGGCCACCCGCGCGCGGAAGGTGATCGGCAGGCGGTGCTCGGTCTCCTCGACCTGCGGGGGCGAGTTCAGCCGCAGCGTTTCGGCATGGCCGCGGAAATCGGTCGCGGTCACGGCGAGGTCGATCGGGTACCCGGCGGGGAGCAGCGGGATGTTGTCGCCCTCCTCGGCCATGCGCATCAACGCCTCGTAGAGCATCCCCGAAAAGCGCGCGCCGGAGAAGGGTGGGCTGAACCACCGCCCGCGCACCAGCCTCGAGACTTTCGCCCGCACCTCGGCCCGCGTTTCGGGCGAGACCGTGGCGCTCACCGCATTGCCGGGGCGCGAGAGGAACCATTCTGCGATCGGCTGCGCCCACAGCTTGGCATAGCGCCACATCGGCTCGGCCTCGGGATCGGTCAGTTCGCTCACATCGGCGTTCATCAGCCACAGATCGGTCAGCGGCTCGAGGCTGTGCCCGCTATGGATCGCCTGCGCGAGGAATACGGCGTTGATGCCGCCCGCGCTCGCGCCGGTGAGGATATCGGGCAGCACCCGCACCCTCAGCCCGTGCTGCGCTTCGATCACGCCGAGGAAATCGCGATAGGCCGCCGCCACGCCGTCAAGCTGGACAGCGGCAGGATGATGGAACGCCCGGCTCGCCCGCGCAAGGTGCCAGACCTCCTTGGTGATCCCGTGCATGTAGACCGCCAGGCTGACCCCGCCGTAACACACGAGAGCAAGGCGCAATTCCTTCTGGCGCATGGCTAGTGTCTAGCGCGCCGGACAGGCGCAATGCAATTGCGTTCGTCATCTGTTCTCGATATGGCACGGACTTATGGCAAAAACGAAGCGTCGTTACGTGTGTCAGGAATGCGGCTCGGTCTCGCACCGCTGGCAGGGGCAATGCGCCGATTGCGGGCAGTGGAACACGCTGGTCGAGGATGTGCCCGCGACGGTGTTCTCGCAGAAGCACGACCTGTCGAGCGGGGGGCGGGCGGTGGCGTTCGAGCCGCTGAATGCACCCACGACGCTGCCTGTGAGGAAGTCGACGGGTCTTGCCGAATTCGACCGCGCGCTGGGCGGCGGCCTTGTGCCCGGCTCGGCAGTGCTGCTGGGCGGCGACCCGGGCATCGGCAAATCGACCCTGCTGCTCCAGACCGCGGCGACCATCGCGCGCGGCGGGAATGACGTGGTCTATGTCAGCGGTGAGGAAGCGGCGGGGCAGGTACGCCTGCGTGCCGCCCGCATGGGGGTGGCCGATGCGCCGATCCGGCTCGCGTCCGAAACCTCTGTGCGCGATATCCTCACGACGCTGGGGCAGGGCGAGCCGCCCGCGCTGCTGGTGATCGATTCGATCCAGACGATGCATTCCGACACCATCGAGGGCGCGCCCGGCACGGTCTCGCAGGTGCGCGGCTGCGCGCTCGAACTGATCCGCTACGCCAAGGAGAGCGGCTGCGCGCTGGTCCTCGTCGGCCACGTCACCAAGGACGGCACCATCGCGGGACCCCGCGTGCTCGAACACATGGTCGATGTGGTGATGAGCTTCGAGGGCGAACGCTCGCACCAATACCGCATCCTGCGCGCATTGAAGAACCGCTTCGGCGCGGTCGACGAGATCGGGGTCTTCGCAATGGCCACGGAAGGCCTGGAGGAGGTCGCCAACCCCTCGCTCCTGTTCCTCTCGGGCCGCGAAACGCCGCTGGCGGGGTCTGCGGTGTTCCCGGCGCTCGAGGGTACGCGGCCGGTGCTGGTGGAAATCCAGGCACTTATCGTGCGCCTGCAATCGGGTGCGACCCCGCGCCGGGCGGTGGTGGGGTGGGACAGCGGGCGCCTCGCCATGCTGCTCGCCGTGCTGGAATCGCGCTGCGGGCTCAATTTTTCCTCGGCCGAAGTCTATCTCAACATCGCCGGGGGCTACCGCCTGACCGACCCCGCCGCCGACCTAGCGGTGGCTGCCGCGCTGGTCTCGGCGCTGGCCGACCGTGCGCTGCCCGACAAGACGGCGTGGTTCGGCGAGGTCAGCCTTGCCGGCGAGATCCGCCCCGTCGCCCATGCCCCGCTGCGCCTGCGCGAGGCGGCCAAGCTTGGCTTTGCCCGTTGCTATGGCCCGGCCGGCGGCGCGAACGGCGAGAGGGGCGCGGATTACCGCGGACTTGCTGCACTTGCGAACGTCGTTGACCAGGTGATGGGCAGCGCTTAACCTTCGGCCATATGGCGATCCTCGATCTTATCATCGGCATCATTGTCATCGTTGCGGCAGTGGGCGGTTTCATGCGCGGTCTGGTGCAGGAGGTGCTGAGCCTCGCTGCGTGGATCATGGCGGCCTTCGCGGTCCATTTCCTCCACCCGCAGCTGGCCGAGGGCCTGCGCTATTTCTACCGCGCAGAGCCTGCGGTCTCGCTCTTCGCCTTCGTGCTGCTTCTCCTCATCCCCTATGCGGCGATGAAGGTCATCATGGGCACGGCGAGCGGTGCGTCGGATGGTGCGGTGCTGGGGCCGGTCGACCGGGTGCTGGGCTTCGGCTTCGGCGGCCTCAAAGGCGCGCTGATCGCGGTCTTCGCCTTTGCCCTGCTGGTGACGGGCTTCGATGACAAGTGGGGCTACACCGGCCGCCCGCTGTGGATCACCAATGCGCGCACCTACCCTGCGGCCGATGCCTTCTCGCGCCAGCTGCTGCCCGAAATCGGCATCCGGCGCGACCGTCTGCGCGGCGAGAACGAGGCGCGGGAGGCCGCAGCGAGGCGCTTCAAGAAGTGATCCGCCGGTGACTGCGCGCGTCTCGTCGAAGCTCTACACGCCCGAATTGCTCGCGCTGGCGACGGGCCTCGCGGAGTTTCAGCTGGCTGACGATCTGCCGCTGCGCGCCGAGGCCCGCTCGCGCAGCTGCGGCAGTGTGATCGCGCTCGGGCTTGCGTTGGATGATCGCGGCCTCGTGTCGGACATCGGGATGAAAGTCAGCGCCTGCGCCATCGGACAGGCTTCCGCCGCGCTGCTCGCCCGCTCGGTGCGGGGCGACAATCCGGGGAGCGTCATCGCCACCGCCAACGCGCTCGAGAAGTGGCTCGCGGGCGAGGGCGACCTGCCCGCATGGCCGGGCATCGCGGCGCTCGCCCCGGCGCTCGATCACCCCGGGCGGCACGGGGCGCTGCTATTGCCGTGGAAGGCCGCGCGCGAGGCGCTTTCGCAAGCCGGTGACGCGCGCTAGGGACTGGGGCCGAGAGAGAGACCGTCCCCGCACATCACGGGGCACCGGCAAAGGGGACACAAGGGACATGGCAGAGGCGCAGGCGCTCGCTGACCGCGAGCCGTCCGACAAGGAAATCCGGCTGGTGATCGGGGCATCGTCCGCCGGCACCATCTTCGAATGGTACGATTTCTTCATCTACGGCACGCTCGCCTACATCCTGAAGGACGCCTTCTACGCCACCGACAACGAGACGCTGGGCCTGCTGCTGGTGTGGTCGACCTTCGCGGTCGGCTTTGCCTTCCGCCCGCTGGGCGCGGTGCTGTTCGGCTTTCTGGGCGACAGGCTGGGGCGCAAATACACCTTCCTCGTCACCGTCACCCTGATGGGGATTGCCACGGCCGGCGTGGGTCTGATCCCGACGATCGACACCATCGGCATCGCCGCGCCCATCATCGTCATCCTGCTGCGCGTGATCCAGGGGCTTGCACTGGGCGGCGAATACGGGGGCGCGGCCATCTATGTCGCCGAACACGCCCCGCCCGAAAAGCGCGGCTTCTACACCAGCTTCATCCAGGCGAGCGTGGCGGGAGGCTTTGTCCTCTCGATCATCGTCGTCATCGCCTGCCGCGCGCTGATCCCGACCGAGGCGTTCAACGCATGGGGCTGGCGCGTGCCCTTCCTGCTCTCGATCGCGCTGCTCGCGATCTCGCTGTGGATGCGGCTGAAGCTGTCGGAGAGCCCTGTCTTCCAGGCTATGAAGGCGGCCGGCGAGACCTCGGGCAATCCCTTCGTCGAGAGCATGACCTATCCCGGCAACCCCAAGCGGCTGTTCGTCGCGCTGTTCGGGATCACCGGCATCCTGACAACGATCTGGTACACTGGCTTCTTCTCGGCGATGAGCTTCCTGCGCGGGCCGATGCATGTCGATGACGTGACGACCGAGCTGGTGCTGCTGGTCTCGGGCCTGATCGTGATGAGTTTCTACGTGATCATCGGCAAATGGTCCGACCGCGTGGGCCGCAAGCTGCCGATTATCATCGGCTCGGCGCTGACGCTGGTGCTGCTGTTCCCGCTGTTCTGGCTGATGGGGAGCTTCGCCAACCCCAAGCTCGCCGAGGCGGCCGAGCGCACGCCGATCGTCGTGAGCGGCCCGGCCTGCGAGACCGATCCCTTCGCCGAACTGTTCAAGCGCGACCAGACCGATTGCGGCAAGCTGCTCGAGACGCTGACCGCCTCGGGCGTGGCCTACACGCTGAAGCCGGGCGGGGAACTGGCGATCACGGCGGGCGGCAACCCGGTCACCATCGATCCCGCGTGGCTCAAGGACGGGGCGGCGCGCAAGAAGGGCGTGCAGGAGGGGCTCGCGGCCTACGGTTTCGACTTTGCCAAACAAAGCCCGCCCGCCGGGCAGGTGATCGGCATCGTCGGCGTGCTGCTCGCGCTCGGGATGCTCTCGGCGCTGACCTATGGCTCGGTTGCGGCGCTGCTGAGCGAGATGTTCCCGCCGCGCATCCGCTATTCCTCGATGTCGATCCCCTACCACATCGGCGCGGGCTATCTCGGCGGGTTCCTGCCGCTGATCGCGGGCGTGATCGTGGCGCGGACCGGGGATATCTACGCGGGGCTGTGGTACACCTGGACGGTGGTCGCATTCGGACTGCTGGTCGCGTGGTGGGGCATCCCCGGCGGCCCGCCCAAGGATTTCGACGAGGGGACGGCGTGATCCGCAAGGGTCTGGCCAGCGTTGTGGCGGCGCTCGCCTGTGCGGCGGCGCCTGTCGCGGCGCAACTGACCTCGCCCGAGCCTACGGTCAAGGCGGTGCCTCCGCCGCCTGCATCGAGCCCCGTGCCGACCTTTATCCAGCTCTCGGAGCTGGCCCTGTTCGCCCGCTTCTGCGGCGGGGAAACGGTGAGCGAGGGCATCCCCCAGCTGCCACCCGGCACGCGCATCGGCTTTGCCGACGATCCCGACGGGCCTGCCAGCCTCGTGCTGTGCATCGACCAGTACAAGGCAGCGCTCGCCATCCCCGTCACGAGCACCGACGATGCGCTGGTGTTCATGGCCTTCAAACCCTTCGCACCCCTGTGGCCCGCTGCCGAGGCGCGCTGGGGAAGCGATCTAGAGCGCCTGCGCGACGAAGTGCGCCGCACGCCGCTCGATGTGGCCCTGGCGGCCTATCCCTATTCCGCGCAGATGGACCCGGCGGCGGCCGCGGTCTTCGCCGCCTCGCGCACCGCGAGCGCGGCGGGTGATCACGATCGCGCCCGCGCGCTGGTGGAGGCCGAGCTGGTGCGGCTCGCCGCGCTCGAGGCTGCGGGCAAGGCCAAGGGACGGAAGAAGCGCGAGGTCGAATACGGCTTCGAGATTTCGCTCCTGATCGGGCGGATTGCCAACCTCGAAGCCTATGCCAACGGACCTTCGGCGGGGGCGGACCTGCTCGCACGGCTGCTCGAGCAATATCCGCTCGACGAGGATTACCGCGCCAACCCCGTCACCAACCTCGGCGCGCTGCTTGCCGAGGCCGGCCGCAGCGCCGAGGCGCTGGCGGTGATCGCGCCCTTCGCAAAAGGCATCGATCCGGGCCGGATCCAGCCCGAACGCTACCAGATCCCCGGCAGCATCCGCGAATTCAGCTGGATCGCGGCCTGCGCCCAGAACGGCGTGGCTGGCGCATCCGCTGCCGCCCCCTATATCCGTGTCGTCAATTCCTTCCGCCGCGGGCCGGTCGATCCCTATGTCGGCTGGACCAGATCGAACGCCTCGATCAAGTTCAGGATGTACAAGTGCCTCGGCGACATGGAGGGTTATGCCGCCGCCTGGCGCAGGGAGCAGCCAGGGCCGCTGTCCGTGCTATGGCTCGAATTTCAGGAGCATGGCCGCTCGATGATCGGTCACCGCCGCCTCGACGCGCCGCTCCGCGCGGCTCTTGCCGCCGAATTCGCACCCGATTATCGCGAGCTCCCCGAAAGCTACCGGCCGGCGCTGCGCGCATGGTGGCCGGAGCGCGCGGGAGAGGAATAGCGATGCACCCTGATACCCCGCAGCCACCTCCCAGCCTGCGCCTTACTGTCGATACCGATGCCCTCGCCGCCAACTGGCGGGCGCTCGACGCGCTGTCGGGCGCCGCCAGCGCGGGTGCCGCGGTGAAGGCCGACGCCTACGGGCTCGGCGTCGATACCTGCGTGCCCGTGCTGCGCGATGCGGGGTGCGAGACCTTCTTCGTCGCTCACTGGAGCGAGGTCGCGGGGGTCGCCGCCCATGTCCCGGCCGACCGGATCGCGGTTCTGCACGGCGTCCTGTCCGAAGCCGATTGCGCCTATGCCCGCAGCATCGGCGCGGTGCCGGTGATCAACTCGCTCGATCAGGCGCGGCTGTGGCAGGCGAGCGGGGGAGGGCGGTGTCACCTGATGGTCGACACCGGCATCAACCGGCTCGGCATTTCCCTCGGCGAATCGGGCGATCCGGTGATCGGCGGGCTCGCAATCGACATCCTGATGAGCCACCTCGCCAGCGCGGACGAGACCACGGCGATGAACCGGATGCAGGCCGAGCTGCTGCGCGAGGCTGCCGACAGCATCGCCCACCAGCGCCTCAGCCTTGCCAACAGCGCGGGGATCGCACTGGGCGAGGCCTTCGCCTTCGATGTCACCCGCCCGGGCCTTGCGCTCTACGGCGGCGTTCCGCGGGCCGAGCTCGAGGGGCATATCCGGCAGGTCGCGCGGGTCGAGGCGCAGATTATCCAGTGCCGCCAGCTCGCGCCGGGCGATGCGGTGGGCTATAACGGCACCTTCATCGCCAACACCCCGATGCGCGTCGGCACCGTGTCGATCGGCTATGCCGACGGTTTTCTTCGCAGCCGCGGCCCCGGCAATGCCCTGCTCCATCAAGGCCGCCCGCTGCCGATCCTCGGCAAGGTGTCGATGGACATGGTCGTCACCGATCTCGCAGCCGCACCCGATCTGGGGCCGGGTGACTGGATCGAGGTGCCATGGAACATTGCCGATGCTGCGCAGCAAAACACTCTGTCGCCGTATGAAATGCTCACGGTTCTGGGCCGTCGGTTAAGGGGAGCCTAGCCGGTTTAACCGTTGTTGTTGCACCGCAGCTTGTGCAGGTGCTAAGGTGACCTAGCGAAAGTTAAATCAATAACGCGGGGTCACAGAGCGATGGTCAGGACAAAGGCGGCATCCGGCACGGAAGGCGATGCCATCATCATCAAGAAATACGCCAACCGGCGCCTCTACAACACCGCATCCTCCAGCTACATCACGTTGGAAGACCTCGCCAAGATGGTGCGCGAGAATGTCGAGTTCCAGGTGCTCGACGCCAAGACCGGGGATGACATCACCCACCAGATCCTGACCCAGATCATCATGGATGAAGAGGCTAGCGGCGGCCAGCAGATGCTCCCCGTCAGCTTCCTGCGCCAACTGATCGGCATGTACGGCAATTCGATACAGGCGCTGATGCCGTCGTATCTCGAAGCCAGCATGGCCAATTTCCGCGACAACCAGTCGAAGATCCGCGAAGCCTTCGAAAAGGGCATCAGCGCGACGCCCTTCGCCGCGATCCACGAGACCAACATGGCGATGATGCGCGCCGCGGCCGATGTGTTCATGCCGGGCCTCGGCAAGGCCAAGGACAAGGCTCCGGCAAAGCCCGCTGCCGACACCTCGGGTGAGCTTGCCGCGCTGCGCGAACAGATGGCGGCGATGCAAAAGAAGCTGGACGAACTCGGCAAATAACGCCTAGCGCCCGCGCGCCGCGGCAGCAGCCGCAACAGTTCAAGCAGGAAGCCAGCACCCGTGTCCCAGATCCGCCACGCGCTCACCGTCAAGCGCGAAGACGACTTTGCCAAGTGGTATCAGGAAGTGATCTCCGCCGCCGACCTCGCCGAGGAGTCGGGCGTGCGCGGCTGCATGGTGATCAAGCCGTGGGGCTACGGCATCTGGGAACGCATCCAGCGCCTGATGGACGACCGGATCAAGGCCGCGGGTGTGCAGAACTGCTATTTCCCGCTCTTCATCCCGCTCGCCAACTTCACCCGCGAGGCCGAGCATGTCGAGGGCTTCGCCAAGGAGATGGCGGTGGTCACCCATCACCGCCTGATCGCCGACGGCAAGGGCGGCCTGATCCCCGATCCCGAAGCCAAGCTCGAAGAGCCGCTGGTGGTTCGGCCGACCTCGGAAACGATAATCGGCGATGCGATGGCACGCTGGGTGCAATCGTGGCGCGATCTGCCGCTGCTCACCAACCAGTGGGCCAACGTCGTGCGCTGGGAGATGCGCACGCGGATGTTCCTGCGCACCAGCGAATTCCTCTGGCAGGAAGGCCACACCGCGCACGAGACCCGCGAGGACGCGCTGGCCGAAACGCACCGCGCGTTGGAAATGTACCGCGCCTGCGCCGAGGATGACCTCGCGCTCCCCGTGATCGCGGGCGAGAAGCCGGAGAACGAGCGCTTCCCCGGCGCGGTCGAGACCTGGTCGATCGAAGCGATGATGCAGGACGGCAAGGCGCTTCAGGCGGGCACCTCGCACTACCTCGGCAACAACTTCGCCCATGCGGCGGGCATCCAGTTCCAGGACCGCGAGGGCACGCAGCAATATTGCCACACGACCAGCTGGGGCGTCTCGACCCGCATGATCGGGGGCGTCATCATGACCCACGGCGACGACGACGGCCTGCGCGTGCCGCCTGCCATCGCGCCGCAGCAGATCGTGATCATCCCGATGCTGCGCGAGGCTCCGGAAGACGCGGAGCTGATCGCCTATTGCGAAACCGTGCGCGCTGCGCTCGCCAGCCAGATCGCGCTGGGCGAACGGGTGCGTGTGCTGCTCGACACCAAGCCCGGCAAGGCCGCCGCCAAGCGCTGGGACTGGGTGCGTAAGGGCGCGCCCGTCATCATCGAGGTCGGCCCGCGCGACATGGCCGAAGGCAAGATCGCGGTTCTGCGCCGCGACCAGCTGTGGAACGCGGCCAACGGCAAGCCCGCCTTCACCTATCCCGCACACGGCGACTTCGTGGCCGAGGTGGGTGCGGTGCTCGAAGCGATCCAAGTGGGCCTCTATGAAGAGGCCAAGGCGCGGCGCGATGCCAATATCACCCGCGGCGTGACCGAATGGCAAGCGGTCGTCGATCACTTCGACAAGGGCGGCAAATACCCCGGCTGGGTCGAGGTCGAGTGGGCCAAGCCCACCGGCGTGGCGCTCGAAGCCGTGGTCGAAAAGCTGAAGGCGGTGAAGCTGACGATCCGCAACGTACCGCGCGAGGCGGAACCTGCGAGTGGCACCTGCATCTTTACCGCCGCGCCCGCCGTGGAGCGCATTCTGGTGGCGCGGGCTTACTAGGTTCGTCACCCCCGCGAAGGCGGGGGTCCAGCTCCCTCAAGAACAAGCTGGATCCCCGCTTGCGCGGGGATGACAAGGGTTGCGTTTGCGAGGGCGGAACGCGACAAGGCCGGCATGCGCAAACTGATCCTCCTCGCTTCCCTCGCGGCCGCCCCGCTTTCCGCCCAGAGCAACCCCGCCGATAAGGTCTCCGCCGAAAGGCTGGAGAAAGACGTCGCCAAGCTCGTCAGCTTCGGCACCCGCCACACCCTGTCCTCGCAGACCCATCCCGAGCGCGGGATCGGCGCGGCGGTCGACTGGGGACTGGCGGAGTTCAAGCGCATCGGCGCGAAGTGCGGCGGATGCCTCGAAGTGCTGCCCGTGGGCGAGACCGTCACCGGCCCGCGCGTTCCCACCCCGACACTGGTGCGCAACGCGGTCGCGATCCAGCGCGGCAGCGAGCGGCCGAACGAGGTCGTGATCGTGCAGGGCCACATCGACAGCCGCGTCACCGACGTGATGGACGCGACCTCGGACGCACCCGGTGCCAACGACGACGGCAGCGGCACCGCGCTGGTGATCGAGGCGGCGCGGGTGCTCTCGGGCGCGAAGTATCCGACCACCATCATCTACGCCTTGCTTTCGGGCGAGGAGCAAGGGCTCCACGGCGGGCAGATCCTCGCCAACTGGGCCGAGGCGCAGGGCTTCACGGTGAAGGCCGTGCTCAACAACGACATCGTCGGCAATTCCTGCGGGAGCGACGGCTATTGCGAGCCCAAGGTGGTGCGCGTCTTTTCCGAAGGACCGCGCGCCGATCTCACCGACCGGCTCCGGGCGGCGCAGACGCGCTTCGGGGGAGAGAACGACACGCCGAGCCGCAACCTCTCGCGCTGGGTGGCGGGGCTGGCGGCAAAGCACCCCGACGAGCTGCAAGTCCGCCAGATCTGGCGCACCGACCGCATGGGACGGGGCGGGGATCAGGTGCCGTTCCTCCAGAAGGGCTACCCCGCGATCCGCTTTTCCGTCGGGGTCGAGGATTACGACCACCAGCACCAGGACCTGCGGACCGAGAACGGCACCAAGTTCGGCGACACCATCGACGAGATGGACTTTGCCTATCTTGCCGGGGTGACGAAGCTGAATGTGCGCGCCCTCGATGCGCTGGCGCGCGCGCCGATGCCGCCGAAGGTCAAGGTGGATGCAGCGGTGCGGGTGGATACGCAGCTCGACTTCACAGTGGCTGCCGGTGCCAGCGAGTACAGGGTCTTCGCGCGCCCCACCGATGACCCAAGCTGGGCCGCCGCTGTTGTCGGCCAGCGTCCGATGGTGCTGAAAATGGCCGATGTCCTTCGGAATTTTCCAGACAAGGAGCCGGTCAAGCTCTCCGCGGTCCTGAAATTGCGTGGCGACGACTGGATGTTCGGCGTGGCGGCTTGCGCGGGCGAGTATTGCTCCCCCGTCGCCAGCGCGGTCCCCGGCGGGGCCTTCGAGCCGGTGGCCAAGGAATGAACCTCGTCATTGCGAGCGGAGCGAAGCAATCCATGGATCGACCCCTCTGGCGGGTGACAGGTTCGCCCATGGATTGCCGCGTCGCCTAAAGGCTCCTCGCAATGACGAAATTCATCGGGTAGGGGATAACTCATGCCCAAACCTCCCAAGCTCCCTCAGGGGATGCCGAGCCGCAGCCAAGTGCTCGACTTCATCCAGTCCTCCGACATTCCCGCCGGCAAGCGCGAGATCGCCAAGGCCTTCGGGCTGAAGGGGCAGGAGAAGATCAAATTGAAGGCCCTGCTCAAGGACATGGCCGAGGAGGGCCTGATCGACGGCACCAAGAGCGCGTTCCACCGCATGGGCGGGGTGCCCAAGGTGACGACGCTCCGGATCGTCGATGTCGATGATGGCGACCTCGTCGCCGAGCCCGATAACTGGGACCCCGAGGCCCCCGGCAAGCCGCCGCGCCTCACCATCCGCGAACCGCGCCCGCGGCCCGGGGTGAAGCGCCCGCCGGCGCTGAAGCGCGGCGACCGTGTGCTCGCCCGCACCGAGGAGACCGCAAACGGCGCGTGGATCGCCCACGTGATGAAGAAGCTCCCCGCGCGCACCGAGGGGCTGATGGGGATCGTCGAGATCGACCGCACCGGCAAGGCGTGGCTCGCCCCCGTCGACAAGCGCGTGCGGCAGTCCGCCCCCATCGCCGACCGCGGAAGCGCCGAGGAAGGCCAGTTGGTGATCGCCGAACGCGTCGGCCGCTCCGAGCGCGCCGGGGTGAAGGTGATCGAGGTGGTGGGCGATCCGCTCGCACCGCGCTCCTTCAGCCTCATCGCCATCGCCAAGCACGGCATCCCGCACATCTTCCCTGAGGAGGTGCTCGAAGAAGCCCCGCGCGCGGCGAAGCTGAAGCTCTCCGACAAGGGGCGCGAGGACTTGCGGCACCTGCCGATTGTCGCCATCGACCCCGCCGACGCGCGCGATCACGATGACGCGATCTGGGCCGAGCCGGATGGGCAGGGCGGGTTCAACGCGCTCGTCGCCATCGCGGACGTCTCGTTCTACGTCCGCCCCGGCTCCGCCCTCGACCGCGAGGCGAGGAAACGCGGCAACTCGGTCTATTTCCCGGACCGCGTGGTGCCGATGCTGCCCGAGGTGCTCAGCGCCGACGTGTGCTCGCTCAAAGAGGGCGAGGACCGCGCCGCGATGGCGTGCCACTTGCACATCAACGCCGACGGCAAGGTATCGAGCTACCGCTTTACCCGCGCGCTGGTGCGGATCGCGCACAACATCGCTTATGAGGATGCGCAGAAGGCGGTGAACGCGGGCAATCCGCCCGAATACCTCGCCAACCTGTGGGCCGCATGGCGCGCTCTCGCCGCCGCGCGCGATGCCCGCGATCCGCTCGAACTGGAGCTGCCCGAACGCCGCGTGGTGCTCGATGAGCAGGGCCGCATCGCCGAGATCGCCATCCGCGAAAGGCTCGATGCGCACCGCGTGGTCGAGGACTTCATGATCGCTGCCAACGTCGCGGCGGCCAAGGCGCTGGAGGCCAAGACCGCGCCGGTCGTCTACCGCATCCACGAGCCGCCAAGCCGCGAGAAGCTGATCGCCCTGCGCGATTACCTTGCCACCATGGGCAAGAAGCTGGCGCTGGGTCAGGTGGTGACGCCCGGCCTGTTCAACCGGATGCTCAAGGATATCTCCGACGAGGCCGAGCGCGCGTTGGTGATGGAGGCGGTGCTGCGCAGCCAGACGCAGGCCTATTACGGACCTGCCAATGCCGGGCACTTCGGGCTGAGCCTCGGCAGCTACGCCCACTTCACCTCGCCGATCCGCCGCTATTCCGACCTCTTGGTTCACCGCGCGCTGGTCGATGCCTACAAGCTCGAACAGCCCGCCCCGCCGGGGTCGATCCCGGCCACCTCCGGCCTCTCGGACCGCGACCGCGCCAGCCTGCAACAGGTCAGCGACGCGATCAGCCAGACCGAGCGCCGCGCGATGGAGGCCGAGCGCGACACCATCGACCGCTATGTTGCCGCCTGGCTCTCGGGCCGCGTCGGCGAGGTGTTCGACACCCGCATCACCGGCGTGCAGAGTTTCGGCTTCTTCGCCACCATCACCGGCCTCGGCGGGGACGGACTGGTGCCGATCTCCACCCTCGGCGGCGAGTACTTCCGCCATGACGAGGCCGCCAAGGCGCTGGTCGGCACCGACAGCGGCACCACCTACGCCACCGGCGACCGGCTCAAGCTGCGCCTCGCGGAGGCCAATGCGCTGACCGGATCGCTGAAGTTCGTGCTGCCCGATCAGGATGCCGGCGTGATCGAACCGCGCGGCAACCGCCCTGAAGAGCGCAAGCGCGCGCCGGGTGGCGGAGCGCCGAAGAAGGCGGGCAAGTTCATGGTCGGCAAGCGCGGGCGGCCGGGCAATATCCGCCACCAGGGCCGCAAGAAGTAGCGCTTTGAAGCGCCGCTCGCCGTCTCAGGTGTGAAGCGGCTTGCCGGTCTCGTCGTAATCGCCCGGAACGATGTAGAGCGGGCAGGGCAAGCTGCCCGCCGCGGCCGAGAAGTGCGTCACCAGCGGCCCCGGGCTCCCGCCCTTGGCCGCACCCAGCACCAGCGCGCCGACCTCGTCATGCTCGGCAAGGAACTGGCTGACGATCTTCTGCCCCTGGCCGATCTTGACCGAGATGGTCGGCATGATCCCGCTTTCGGCGAAGAGATTGCCCGCAACCCCGTGCGCCAGCATCTCGGCCCGGTCGCGCGCCTCGGCTTCGATCGTGGCCTGCACCGCGCCGAAAGCGCTGAAGTTCTGCTGCGGCACCAGCGCCAGCAGATGCACCGCGCCCCCCACGGCGGCGGCCCGGCGCGCGGCGTAGCGCAGGGCGGCGGTGGCTTCCTCGCTCTCGTCGATGATGACCAGGAATGTGCGCATCGTGTCAGCCCCGTTACAGCCGCGGGGTATCAATGCATTCGTATGGATTGGCAAGAGCGGACCGCTTCCTGACGATTCGGGGCCTTGCCGGACGTTAGGGAATTGGCCAGAGACAGCCCCAAGGATCGATTACGGGAGTTTCAACGGATCATGGCCCTCGACATCAGGATGCCGGCTTTGTCGCCCACCATGGAAGAAGGCACGCTGGCCAAGTGGCTGGTCAAGGTCGGCGATACGGTCCGCTCGGGCGACGTGATGGCCGAGATCGAGACCGACAAGGCGACGATGGAGTTCGAGGCGGTCGATGAAGGCGTGATCGCCGAGATCATCATCCCCGAAGGCAGCGAAGGCGTGAAGGTCGGCGCGGTGATCGCGCGGCTGACGGTTGAGGGAGAGGAAGCGGCCCCTGCGCCTGCACCCGCACCCGCCGCGAGCGCGCCTGCCGAGGCTCCCGTTGAGGCGCCTGCCGCTGAAGGCCCCGCCGCCACCCCGACCGCGCGCAAGCTCGCCGAGGTCAACGGCATCGACCTTGCAGGGCTGACCGGCACCGGCCCCAAGGGCAAGATCACCAAGGAAGACGTCGAGGCCGCGATTGGCGCCGGCGGCGGCACGCCCGTCGCTGCACCTGCTCCTGCCGCTCCGGCTGCGGCCCCCTCGGGCGAGCGCATTGTCGCCTCGCCGCTCGCCAAGCGGATCGCGGCGGACAAGGGCATCGATCTGGCGCAGGTCAAGGGCACCGGCCCCAATGGCCGCATCGTCAAGGAAGACGTCGAGAATTTCACGCCCTCCGCCGCTGCCACGCCCGCTGCGGCTCCGGTGGCTGCCGCAAGCGCGCCTGCCCCTGCCGCGACCCCCGCTCCCGCCCCCGCCATCGAAGGCGGCGCGCCTTTCGCCGAGGAGAAACTCTCGGGCGTCCGCAAAGTCATCGCCCGCCGCCTCACCGAGAGCAAGCAGACGGTACCGCACTTCTATCTCACGATCGATATCCGCCTCGATCCGCTGCTCGAGCTGCGCGCACAGCTCAACAAGTCGCTCGAGCCTGACGGGGTGAAGCTCTCGGTCAACGACCTCCTCATCAAGGCGCTCGCCCGCGCGCTGATCCGCGTGCCGCAGTGCAATGTCAGCTACCACGGCGATACGCTGCGCCGTTACAGCCGCGCCGACATCTCGGTGGCGGTCGCCGCGCCCTCGGGGCTGATCACTCCGGTCATCACCAGCGCCGACACCAAGGGCCTCGCCGCGATCTCGACCGAGATGAAGACGCTCGCGGGCAAGGCGCGCGACGGCAAGCTGATGCCGCACGAATACCAGGGCGGCACCGCGAGCCTCTCGAACCTCGGCATGTACGGGATCAAGCAGTTCGACGCGGTGATCAACCCGCCGCAGGGCATGATTCTCGCGGTCGGGGCGGGGCAGCAGGCGCCCTACGTGGTGAACGGCGCGATCGAGGTCGCAACCGTGCTCCATGCCTCGGGCAGCTTCGACCACCGCGCCATCGACGGCGCCGACGGCGCGCAGCTGATGGAGGCAATCAAGCAGCTGGTCGAGAACCCGATGGGGCTGGTGGTCTAGTCCAATGCCCGCGGGCGAGCTCACCATCAGGGCGACCGCCATGCCGGCCGACACCAACCCCTATGGCGGGGTGTTCGGCGGGTGGCTGATGGCGCAGATGGCGCTCGGCGCTGGCTCGCTCGCGAGCCGGGTGGGGAAGGGCAAGGCCGTGGTCGTCGCCGCGACCGACTTCGCTTTTCCGGGCGCAATGGCGGTCGGCGACGAGCTCAGCGTCTATTGCGACGTCCTCGCCACCGGAACCACCTCGCTCACCATCGCTGCCGAGGCCATCGCCCGCGAGCGCAACGGCGAGGCGACGCAGACCGTCGCGCGCGGCACCTTCAGGTTCGTATTGCTGGACGAGGACGGCCGCCCGCGGGCGGTTGCGGGATCAAACAACTGAATTCGAATGACGGGATCGGACAATGGCTACTGAATATGACGTGATCGTGCTGGGCTCGGGCCCCGGGGGCTACGTGGCGGCGATCCGCTGCGCGCAGCTCGGGCTCAAGACCGCCATCGTCGAGCGCGAGAACCTCGGCGGCATCTGTTTGAACTGGGGCTGCATCCCGACCAAGGCGATGCTGCGCTCGGCCGAGATCTTCCACTACATGCAGCACGCGGGGGACTACGGCCTCAAGGTTGCGGGACAGATCGAGGCGGACCTTGCCGCCATCGTCAAGCGCAGCCGCGGGGTTGCCAAGCAGCTCAATCAGGGCGTCACGCATCTGATGAAGAAAAACAAGATCGCGGTGCACATGGGCGAGGGGCGTCTGACCGGGCCGACCAGCCTGACGGTGAAGTCGGACAAGGGCGAGGAGCAGC
Organism: Erythrobacter colymbi; assembly: GCF_002155685.1. GTDB lineage: Bacteria > Pseudomonadota > Alphaproteobacteria > Sphingomonadales > Sphingomonadaceae > Erythrobacter > Erythrobacter colymbi. The sequence continues at coordinate 330,468 of NZ_MUYK01000002.1, read as the reverse complement.
TCGCCGCCAAGCACATCATCGTCGCCACCGGCGCGCGCGCCCGCGATCTGCCCTTCGCGCCCGCGGACGGCAAGCGCGTGTGGACCTACCGCCACGCCATGACCCCCGCCGAACTGCCCGCCAAGCTGCTGGTGATCGGGTCGGGCGCCATTGGCATCGAATTCGCGAGCTTCTACAACGACCTCGGCAGCGACGTGACCGTGGTCGAGATGCTCGACCGGATCGTGCCGGTGGAGGACGCGGACGTCTCGACCTTCCTCGAAAAGAGCCTCAAGAAGCAGGGTATCACCATCATGACCGGCGCGGGGGTCGAGGCGATCAAGGTCTCCGACAAGGGCATCACCGCCACCATCAAGGACAAGGCGGGCGCGTCGGCCACCAGCGACTTCACCCACGTCATTGTCGCCATCGGGATCGTACCCAACACGGAAGGCATCGGGCTCGAAGGGCTCGCCGACATGGACCGCGGTTTCATCCAGATCGACCCCTATGGCCGCACCAAGAGCGCCGGCCTGTGGGCCATCGGCGACTGCACTCCGGGGCCCTGGCTGGCGCACAAGGCGAGCCACGAGGGCGTCACTGCCGCCGAGGCCATCGCCAAGGAGCTGGGCAACACCGAAGTCCACCCGCACCCCTTGAACCGCAGCAACATCCCGGGCTGCACCTATTGCCACCCGCAGGTCGCATCCGTCGGCATGACCGAAGCCAAGGCGAAGGAAGCGGGCTACGACGTCCGCGTCGGCAACTTCCCCTTCATCGGCAACGGCAAGGCCATCGCGCTGGGTGAGGCCGAGGGCTTCATCAAGACCGTGTTCGACGCCAAGACCGGCGAGCTCCTCGGCGCGCACATGGTCGGCGCGGAAGTGACCGAGCTGATCCAGGGCTACACGGTCGGCAAGACCCTCGAGACCACCGAGGCCGAGCTGATGCAGACCGTCTTCCCGCACCCGACCCTGTCCGAAATGATGCATGAAAGCGTGCTCGACGCCTACGGGAGGGCGCTGCACTTCTGAGGCAACGGGGGCCGCGGACAGGCGCGTCCCGCAAACCTTGCATATGTTAGCAACCTGAGACAAAACCGGGAGCGTGAACCAGCACGCCCCCGACATCGCCCTGCGCATCAGTGCCGCCGACCGCGCGCTGGCTGGCGGCGCGCTGGGCGAGGCGCGGCAGATCCTCGAGGAGGCCGCGCGGCTCGATCCGCCGCTCCCCGATTTCTGGCACCGCCTCGCCACCGTCAGGAAGATGTCCGGCGCGCCCATGCTCGCGGTCGAGGCGATCGACCGGGCGCTGGCGCTCGCGCCGCTCGATTTCGTCGGCCTGCTGATGCGCGCGCACCTGCTCGATTCCGCCGGGCACCCCGAGGCGGGCGAGGCCTATGGCCGCGCGCTCGCGCAGCCGCGCCCCAATCCGCTGCCGCCGGTCTTCGCCCAGACCATCGCGCGGGCCGAGTCCATGTGGGCGGCGCACCAGCAATCGATGACCCACCGGCTGGGCGAGGCGGTCGAGGCGAGCGGGGCCGATCTCACCCCCGCCGAACGCCGCCGCGCGGAGCGCTTTGCCAGCAACATCGCGCGCACCACGCGCACCTATCACTCCGAGCCGACCCACTTCGCTTGGCCGGGGCTCAGAGAGGCCGAGTTCCACGACCGCGCGGCCTTCCCGTGGCTCGAAGAGCTGGAGAGCCTCACCCCCGCGATCCGAGCCGAAATGGATGCGGTCGCCCAGGCCCCCGACGCGGCGCTCGTCCCTTACGTGAAATATGCCGACAGCGAGCCGCTCGCCCAGTGGCGGGAACTCAACCACAACCGCGACTGGACCGCCATCCACCTGATCGAGCGCGGCGCCACCGTCGCCGCAAATGCCGCGCATTGCCCCGCGACCATGGGCTTCCTTTCGCGGATGGTTCAGCCGCACATCGCCGGCTGCGCGGCCAATGCGATGTTCTCGCTGCTCGCCCCGCGCACGCATATCCCGCCCCATGTCGGCGTCGCCAATTTCCGCCTACTGTGCCACCTGCCGCTGATCGTGCCCAACCGCTGCTGGTTCCGCGTCGGGGCCGAAACGCGCGACTTTGCCGAAGGGCAGGCGTGGGTGTTCGACGACACGATCGAGCACGAAGCGAAGAACGAGACCGACGCCTTGCGCGTGATCCTGATCTTCGACATCTGGCACCCCGACCTGTCCCCGGCGGAACGTGCAGCGATCACGGCGGCGGTCAGCGCGGCGGCGATGCCGGTGGGGGCGCTTTAGCCGGACAAGAGAAAGGCGCGGGTGATGGAGGCGATGGTTCGGCTGGCGTGGGCGATGTGATGATTATCAGCTTAGCGGTCAATTTATCGGGCATCGGCGAAAAATGGTTCCGCCTTTCGCCCTGCCGGTCAGCGCCTTCCCACCATCAGCCAGCTTGAATTGCCACACTTCGTTTATTTGGCTGCCGTTATCATCTGTCGTCGTCGTGTGAAGGTCGATCTCGTTCGCAGAAAATAGCTCAACGCTGGTCACGTCGTATTCAACCTCAAAATTATAGAATTTCTTCGCAGCGAGAACGAACCGGGCCTCACGACTTTTGCAACCATCTTCGATTATCTCATCCCAAGCGCCAATAAACACCTTTGGGATGCTGCTGACAGTCCTTGGGTATGAGGTGGACTCTCCAACGGTTTCAGGCGAAGTAGATTTCAATGCTCCGCTCATTGCGTCTGCAAACGCAGCACCAATGATAGAGTTGGGATTGTACCCAACTCGCTCGCCATCTCCGTATCTAATTATTTTGCAAGGATCGGAGCAGAATGCCTTGTAGATTACGCGACCGTTGTCAGCAACGGAGGTGAGCACGTGCTGGTCCTCGCCATTCTTGCCGAGATAGCGAAAGCCATAGACTTCACCCGCTGCTTTGCCGTTTTTTCGATCCTCCTCAGAAACGGCCCCAACGTAGTAATATACGCCTCGCTCCTCCTCTTCATAGTAATGATGCAGGACGGGAGTTGGGCGTGCAGTCGTTTCAATTGGAGCTTCAGTCACGGCAACTGAGGGAGGCGAATTGCTCTCCTTCTGCCCGCACGACGCGAGCACTAATGCAGAACCAGCCAAAGCCACAAGACACCGCTGCATTCGAATCTCTCCATGCCGGGGGGCATCGTATTCGCGGCTGGAACAAGCTACAACCTGCTGGGAAAGTTCGGATTGTGACAACTTAACGGGGTTTACGCGCAATCGCGCCCAAGTGGTTGTCATCTCCACCGAACAGACCTTCCATAGGGCGGCGATTACAGGAATTGCTCGTATCTGAGCGTAAAAACAAAGCTTTATGAGAGGTACTTGGCGGACAGGGTGGGATTCGAACCCACGGTAGGCTTGCACCTACGGCGGTTTTCAAGACCGCTGCCTTAAACCACTCGGCCACCTGTCCTATGCCTCGCCTGGCTAGCGCCAGACGGCGGTATTGTCACCTGCGGTGACGTCTCCGGCACTTACGCGCCTCCGACTCCAAGACCGCTGCCTTAAACCACTCGGCGCGCCTCCTATGTCTCGGCTGGCTAGCGCCAGACGGCGGTATTGTCACCACCCCTTTACGCGCCCTTTGCCGGGCACTCGCACCCCGCCAGACCCCTTCCAGACGCGTCTTGACCCGGTTCAGACCCCCTCCTGAAGCGCAATCCGGCGCTGTTTCACGTGAAACAGCCCTTGCGCCGGCGGCTCGCCGCAACCGTCCACGGCTTCCCCCGTTCGGTTGTTGGGAATTCATCCAAGGTATGACATCCCTAGCGGCATGATTCCCCGCCTGCTCCCTGCCGCCGCATTCGCGCTTGCGGCTCTTGCGACCCTCGGCGCGCCGCCATCCTCCGTGCCGGCCGGGGCGCAGGCGAGTGCCGACGGGATCCCCTTCGAGGCCTATCTCGAACTGCTCAAGGCCCGCGCCCGCGCCGAGGGTGTGCGCGAGGAAACGCTCGACCGGATGACCTCGGGGCTGACCCCCAATCCGCGGGTGATCGCGCTCGACAACAACCAGCCCGGCAGCGCCACGACCCGCGGCTATCCGCCGATGTCGAACTATATCGCGACCCATGTCGATGCCGCGCGGATCGGCGGCGGGCGCGCGGTCTACAGCCAGCACCGCGACCAGCTCGCACGGATCGAGGCGCAGTACGGCGTGCCGGCCTCGATCATCATCGCGATCTTCGGTCACGAGACCAGCTATGGCCGGGTGAAGGGCGACTTCGATCTCGCCCGCAGCCTCGCGACGCTCGCCTGGGAAGGGCGGCGGCGCGAGCTCTTCGCGGGGGAGTTCGTCGCGCTGATGAAGATCGCCGACAAGGGCTATGACCGCTCGCAGCTGGTGGGGAGCTATGCCGGGGCTTTCGGCAATCCGCAGTTCCTCCCCAGCATCTACCTGCGGCTTGCGACCGACGGTGATGGAGACGGGCGGGCCGACATTCTTTCCAACAGAGCCGACACCTTCGCCTCGATCGCCAACTATTTTCGCGATGCCGGGTGGCGGCCGGGCCAGCCCTGGGGCGTGCGCGCGGCGGTGCCTGCGGGCTTCGATGTCTCGCCCTATCGCACAAGGCTCGTCTCGCCGGTCTGCCCCCGCGTCCACGAGCGCTTCAGCCGCTGGATGACCGTGGCCGAATGGCGCGCGGTGGGCATCGAGCCCCTGCGCCCCTTGAGCGATGACGTCATGGTGTCATTCTTCCAGCCCGATGGCCCCGGCACCCCGGCATGGCTGCTCACCGGCAACTTCCGCGCGATCCTCGAATACAACTGCTCGAGCTATTACGCCCTGAGCGTGGGGCTGCTCGCCGACGAAATCGTGAACTGAGGGGCCGCCCCGCCTCGCCAAGCGGGAAGGGGGCGGGTATAGCCGCGCGCGTGATGCTTGCCCGATACCTGCGCCCCGCCGCGCATCTGCTGTCCCTGTTCGCCTTCGTGATCGCCGGCCCCGTCATGGCCGTGCCCGATCCCGGCAATGTGCCGCCCGCCGTGCCCACCGCGACCGAGGCGCCGGTGGCGCTGCTGGTCGATCTGGGAAGCGGCCAGATTCTCCACGCCCGCCACCCCGACGCGCGCTTCATGCCCGCCTCGGTCACCAAGGTGATGACGCTCTACCTCGCCTTCGAGCTGATCGCCCAGCGGCGGCTCGATCCCGCACAGGTGTTCGCCATGAGCCCCGAGGTTGCGCGCGAATGGCGGCGCAAGGGCTCGACCATGTTCCTCGACAGGGGCGAGCAGGTGCGGGTCGACGATCTGCTGCTCGGCATCGCCAATGTCTCGGCCAATGACGGGGCGGCGGTGCTGGCTGAGGGGCAGGCCGGATCGCTCGCGGCGTGGACCGCGCAGATGAATGCGACGGCGCTCGCGCTTGGCATGACAGGCAGCCACTTCGAGAGCCCCAATGGCTGGCCAGACGAAGGCCGCACCTTCACCACCGCGAGCGATCTGGTGACCCTCGCCCGCGCGATGATCACCCGCCATCCGGACAAGTTCGGCTACTACATCGGCCGCGCGGGGCTGGATTACAAAGGCATCGCTCAGGTCAATCACGATCCGATGATCGGGCGTGTGCCGGGGGCGGACGGGATCAAGACCGGCTTCACCAACGAGGCGGGTTTCTCCTATCTCGGCACCGCGCGGCGCAACGGGCAGCGGCTGGTCATGGTGCTCGCCGGGGTCGAGAACGGCCGCCTGCGCGCGCGGATCGCCAAGGGTTATATCGAGTGGGGCTTCTCCGCCTTCGACCGCAAGCCGCTGTTCGCGAATGGCGCCATCGTCGGGGAGGCGCGGGTGCAGGATGGCGACGCGCGCCATGTGGCGCTGAAGGCTGCGGGGCCGGTCGCGATCAACCTGCCGCGCGGGAGCAATCCGTCGCTCACCGCGACTATCCGCTACGAAGGCCCCCTGCGCGCACCGCTTACCGCCGGGCAGGAAGTCGCCATGCTGGAGGTGACGGCGGAGGGTGTCGCCCCGGCCCGGATCCCGCTCTACGCCGCCGAGAGCGTCGGCACAGCCGGGCCGCTCGACCGGATCGTCAACGCTATCGCGGGCGTGTTCTCGTGACCGCGCCCGGACGCTTCATCGCCTTCGAGGGCGGGGAAGGTGCTGGCAAGTCCACCCAGGGCCGCCTGCTGGCCGAGGCGCTGCGGGCGCGGGGCCTCACCGTGCTGATGACCCGCGAGCCGGGCGGTACGCCGGGTGCCGAGGCTATCCGGAACCTGCTGCTGTCTCCGCCGGGAGAGGGCTGGCCGCCGCAGGCCGAGGCCCTGCTTTTCGCCGCTGCCCGGGCCGACCATGTCGCGCACCTGATCCGCCCGGCACTCGCGCGCGGCGAATGGGTGATCTGCGACCGCTTCGTCGATTCGAGTCGCGCCTATCAGGGCGGGGCAGGGGGCCTCGGCGATGATGCCATTACCGCGCTCCACGCCTTCGGCAGCGATGGCCTGCGCCCCGACCGGGTGATCCTCCTCGAAGGTGACGAGGCCGCGCTCGCCTCGCGTCTCGCCGCGCGCGGAGAGGCCGCCGATGCCATCGAAGGGCGCCCGGCCAAATATCACCGCGCCGTCGCCACCGCCTTCCGCGGGCTCGCCGAGGCCGACCCGCAAGGCTTTGCCCGGATCGACGCCATCGGCTCGCCCGAGGACGTTCACGCCCGCATCCTTGCCGCAATCGCGGATCTGCTGCCGTGACCGATTGGCCCAACCACGCCGAAGCCTGGCGCCAGTGGCGCGATGCGCTGGGCGGCGAGCGGATGCATCACGGCTGGCTGCTCGCGGGCAAGTCCGGCCTCGGCAAGCGTGACTTCGCCATGGCCGCCGCGCGCGAGCTTGTGGCAGAGCCGGGCGTGTCGCAGCCGCAAGGCGACCATCCCGACATCATCACGCTCACCTACGGCCCCAAGGACGACAAGGCCGAGCGTGCCGCCGCAGACGGCAAACCCTTCGAACTCGCCCGCTCGATCCGCATCAAGCAGATCCGGGCGATGCAGAAGCGCCTTGTCACCCGGCCGACGCTCGGGAGCCGCCGCGCGATCATCATCGATCCGGCCGATGACATGGAGAAGGCGGCCGCCAACGCGCTGCTGAAGAGCCTCGAGGAGCCGCCGGCGGGCACCTTCTTCCTCCTCGTCACCCACCGCCCGGCGCGGCTGCTGCCGACGATCCGCTCGCGCTGCCGCACGCTGCGCTTTCCGGTGCTGACCGACAGCCAGCTGGGCGCGATGCTGCATGCGGCGGGGCTGCCGTCCGATCCGCAGGCGATCGCGGCCGCCGAGGGCTCGTTCGGCGCGGCGGTGCGCTTTGCCGAGCAGGATCTGGCCCCGATCGCGCGGGTTATCTCGGGACTGCTCGCAGGCGGCGACAGCGGCATCACCGGCCGCGGCGAGCTCGCGCGCCTGATCGGCCAGCGCGCCGACCGCGAACGGGTGCAGGCCGTGCTCGACCTCGCCCAATCGCTCGCTGCCCGCGCCGCGCGCGCGGCCGAGGATCCCGCCCGCCGCGCCCGCCTGATCGATGCCCACGCCGCGCTGGTGAACCTTGCCGCCGAAGCGCCCACCGCCAATTTCGATCCCGCCATGCTCCCCTTCGAGATCGGCAGCTTGCTTGTCGCCGCCGCCCCCGCTAGCGAACCGGCCCATGGCTGACACCACCCCCTTCTACATCACCACCGCGATCAGCTACCCCAACGGGCGCCCGCATATCGGACACGCCTACGAGGCGATTGCGGCCGACGTGATCGCGCGCTTCCAGCGGCTTTCGGGCCGAGCCGTCCGTTTCCAGACCGGCACCGACGAGCATGGGCTGAAGATGGCGCGCAAGGCCGAGGAACAGGGTCGCACCCCCGCCGATCTGGCCGATGAAATGTCAGGCTATTTCAGGACTATGTGCGACGCTCTGAACGTGTCCTATGACCGCTTCATCCGCACGTCCGAGCCCGATCACCACCGCGCCAGCCAGGCCATCTGGCAGGCGATGGAGGCTTCGGGCGATCTCTATCTCGACCGTTACGAGGGCTGGTACTCGGTCCGCGACGAGGCCTATTACGACGAAAGCGAACTCGTGGAAGGCGAGGGGGGCGAGAAGCTCTCCCCGCAGGGCACGCCGGTCGAGTGGACGGTCGAGGAAAGCTGGTTCTTCCGCCTTTCGAAGTACGAAGGCCAACTGCTTGAATTGCTGAAGAGCCCCGGCTTCCTCGAACCGGCAAGCCGCCGCAACGAGATGATCGCCTTCGTCGAGCAGGGCCTGCGCGATCTTTCGGTCAGCCGCACCTCCTTCGACTGGGGCGTGAAGGTGCCCGGCTCCGATGGCCATCTCATGTATGTGTGGGTCGATGCGCTCACCAACTATTTGACAGGGCTCGGCTATCCCGAAGACATGGGCGAGTTCTGGCCGGCGAGCCTGCATCTGATCGGCAAGGACATCGTGCGCTTTCACACGATCTACTGGCCTGCTTTCCTGATGAGTGCCAATCTGCCGCTGCCGAAGAAGGTGTTCGGCCACGGCTTCCTGCTCAACCGTGGGCAGAAGGAATCGAAGTCGCTCGGCAATGTCACCGATCCGGTCGAGCTGGCCGAACGCTTCGGCGTCGATGCCTTGCGCTACTTCCTGATCCGCGAAGTCGCCTTCGGACAGGATGGCAGCTATTCACCCGAAGCCATTGTGCAGAGAGCGAATGGCGAGCTCGGCAATGCGTTCGGCAACCTCGCCCAGCGCACACTCGGTTTCATCGCCAAGAACCTCGAAGGCTATCTGCCGGCCATCCGTGGGCACGATGCCGCAGATACGGCCCTGTTCGAGATAGTGAACCGCGCGATCACGACCGAAATTCCGCAAGCGTTCGAGAGCCTTGCGCTCCAGCAGGCGGTCGAGGCGTGGCTTCAGGCGGTGTTCGCCTGCAACGCCTATATCGATGCCCAGGCCCCATGGACGCTGCGCAAGACCGACCCGGAGCGGATGGAGACGGTGCTCGCCACGCTCTACATCTGCATCGCGCAGCTTGCGGTCGCGATCAGCCCGGTGATCCCGGCGAGCAGCGCGAAGCTGCTGGATATGCTCGGCGTGCCCGATGATCTGCGCAATCTCGATGGGATCCGCAGCCACTGGTATTCGCCACTTGCCGAGAGCGATTACCAGCTCAGCCCGCCGACCCCGCTGTTCCCCCGGCTCGAACTGCCCGCCGAGGACGCCTGATGCTGGTCGATAGCCACTGCCACCTCGAGTACAAAGGCCTCGTCGAGGACCGCGAGGGGGTGCTGGCGCGCGCGCGGGCGGCAGGAGTGGGGGCCTTCCTCAACATCTCGACCCGACAGAGCGAATGGGATCAGGTGGTCGGCACCGCCGCGCGCGAGGCGGATGTCTTCGCCAGCGTCGGCATCCACCCGCACGAGGCCGATGCGCATCAGGACCTCGGCCGTGCGGTCTTGCTCGAAGCGACGCGGCACCCCAAGGTCGTCGCGATCGGCGAGACCGGGCTCGACTACTATTACGACAAGTCGGACAGAGAGGCGCAGAAGTCTCTGTTCCGCATGCATATCGACGTCGCACGCGAGACGCAGCTGCCGCTGATCATCCACACCCGCGATGCCGAAGAAGATACCCACGCGATCCTCGCCGAGGAGATGGGGAAGGGGGCTTTCCCGGCGCTGATCCACTGCTTCACCGCCTCGGCCGATTTTGCCGAAAAGGTGCTGGCACTGGGCCTCACGATCTCGCTCTCCGGCATCGTGACCTTCAAGAATGCCAAGGACTTGCAGGAGGTCGCGAAAGTGATCCCTGAAGACAAACTGCTGGTCGAGACTGACAGTCCCTTCCTCGCACCGGTCCCGCATCGGGGCCGGGTGTGCGAGCCGGCCTATGTCGCCGATACCGCGGGTTTCGTCGCGGGCCTGCGGGGCATCGAGGTGGAGCACCTCAAGCGGGTGACCACGGCGAATTTCTTCAAGCTTTTCAGCAAGGCGGCGCTGTGAAGCTGGTCATGCTCGGATCGGGCACTTCGACCGGGGTGCCGCGGCTGGGCGGACCGGATGGCACGGGCGACTGGGGCGACTGCGATCCGAACGAGCCGCGCAACCGCCGCACGCGGGTCTCGATCATGGTCGAGAGCGACGAAGGCAAGCGCCTGCTGGTCGACACCTCGTCCGATTGCCGCGCGCAGCTGCTCGCGAACAGCGTCGGCCATATCGACGCAGTGTTCTGGACGCATGACCACGCCGATCACTGCCACGGCATCGATGATCTGAGGGTGCTGCGCTACGGACGCGGCGGGCCGATCCCGGGCTTCGCTTCGACCGAGACCGTCCGGCGCCTGCGCCAGCGCTTCGGCTATGTCTTTGCGGGGCAAGAAGGCTATCCGACGATCTGCACGATCGACACGCTCGACCGGCTGCGGATGATCGCGGGCTTCGGGGTCGACTGGTGCCAGATGGCGCATGGCCCAGGCGAAACCACGGCCTATCGTTTCGAAGCCGATGGGAAGTCCATCGGCTATGCTACCGATTTCAGTGCGATTTCCGACGAGATGATCGACCTGTTCTACAAGGTCGACATTCTCGTGAGCGATTGCCTTCGCCGTGAGCCGCATCCGACCCATGCACATCTCGGCATGGCGATCGAACTGGGAGAAAAGGCGCGCGCCGGGCACGTGGTTCTCAGCCATCTCGACAAGAGCATGGACTATGCCGCGCTGTGCGCCGAGGTCCCAGACTTCGTGACGGTCGGTTATGACGGGCTGGAGATGATCGCATGAGCGACGACATGCTGCTGCCGCTGGTCACAACGCTCGGCTGGCTGATTCTGGCATCGAGCGCGGTCGCCTCGATGCGGCTCGGTTGGGGCCAGATGGTGAAGATGGCGCTGGCGTGGGTGGTGATATTCGGCGCCGTCTTCGTGATCGTGCAATGGTTCTTCTACGTGCAGGATAGCGCCTCCTCGCTGATATAGATTTTACATAATATATATTATCCATCTCGAGGAACAGGATGAGCGACGTCCCTCCAGCATCCCCTATCGACCATCTGCTCGCGATCATGGCGCAGCTGCGCGATCCGGTCGACGGGTGCGACTGGGACACCGCCCAGACCTTCGAAACCATCGCGCCTTACACGATCGAGGAAGCCTACGAGGTCGCCGATGCCATCGCGCGCGGCGACATGGCGGAACTGCGTGAAGAGCTCGGCGATCTGCTGTTCCAGGTCGTGTTCCACGCCCGCATGGCCGAGGAAGCCGGCTATTTCACATTCGCCGATGTGGCCGCCGCCATCAGCGCAAAGATGGAAGCGCGTCACCCGCATATCTTCACCGACGCCGGCGGCACGATGGACGAAGCACGCTGGGAGGATCTCAAGGCCAAGGAGCGCAGCGCCAAAGGCATCGCCTCGGCGCTCGACGGCGTGGCGCTCGCTCTGCCAGCATTGATGCGCGCCGAGAAGCTCCAGAAGCGCGCGGCGCGCACGGGCTTCGACTGGCCCGATCCGTCAGGCTCCGAAGCGAAGATCGCCGAGGAAATCGAGGAGCTCAAGACCGCTGGTTCGGAACAAGAGCGGCTCGAGGAAGCCGGCGACCTGCTCTTCGCGGTGGTCAATTACGTCCGTGCCTACGGCATCAGCGCCGAGGAGGCACTGCGCGCCGCCAACGCCAAGTTCGAGCGGCGCTTCCGCGCTATGGAGGCTCTCACCGGGGCCGAAGCGTTTGCTCAGCTCTCGCTCGATGCGCAGGAAGCGCTCTGGCAACAGGTCAAGAAAGCCTGACAAGCCTCAGGAAAGACTGGCGAATTGCCCCAGTTCCTTGGGGTTCAGCCGGACGGTCACCCGGCGCATCGGACCTGCCTCACCCTCGCCGCCATCATCATCGGCCAGCACATCGCCATGAGCATGGAGCCAAGCAAGCCGGCGTCCGTCACTGACGGGCAGCAGAAAGCTTACCTCGCGTGCTCCGCCGGTCAACAGGCGGGCGAGCTCGGCTTCGAGCAGGTCGACGCCCTGCCCCGTCGCGGCCGAGAGTATCACCGCCCCCTGCCCTTCTGATGCCTCGCGCAATTCTGCAAGCGAATCAGCGTCCAGCAGGTCACACTTGTTCCAGACTTCGATGATCGGAATGCTGCTCGTGCCGGTTTCGCTGTCGACCACCCCGAGATCGGCCAGCACTTCGAGCACCTGCTTCTTCTGCGCCGCGTGGCTCGGGTTTGCCATGTCGCGCACATGGCAGATCACGTCGGCAGCGGTGACCTCTTCGAGCGTGGCGCGGAAAGCGGCGACGAGTTGCGTCGGCAGATCGGAGATGAAGCCCACGGTGTCGGAGAGGATCGCCTTTTCCACGCCGGGCAGGCCGATCGCCCGCATGGTCGGGTCCAGAGTGGCGAAGAGCAGGTCTTCCGCCATCACCTCAGCGCCCGTCAAACGGTTGAAGAGCGTGGATTTTCCGGCGTTGGTATAGCCCACCAGCGCCACCACCGGCCAAGGTGCCCTCCCCCGCCGGTCACGGTGCAGGGCGCGGGTCTTCTTCACCTGTTCGAGATCGCGGCGCAAGCGGCCCATCCGCTGGCGGATCATGCGGCGGTCGGCCTCGATCTGGGTCTCGCCCGGACCGCCAAGGAAGCCAAAGCCGCCGCGCTGGCGTTCGAGGTGGGTCCAGCTGCGCACCAGGCGGCTCTGCTGGTAGTCGAGATGCGCCAGTTCGACCTGCAACCGCCCTTCCGCGGTCGCCGCGCGCTCGCCGAAGATTTCGAGGATGAGCCCCGTCCGGTCGATCACCTTGCGCTTCAGCCGGTCCTCGAGATTGCGCTGCTGGATTGGGGTCAGCGCGCCGTCGACGATCACCAGCTCGGCCTCGGCTTGCGCGCACCAGATGCCGATATTCTCGACCTGGCCGGAGCCGAACAGCGTGTTGGGTTGCATCTGGCGCACCGGCAGCACGGCCGAATGGGCGATCACCACCCCGATCGCGAGCGCCAGCCCCTCAGCCTCGGCCAGACGTTCGGCCGGGTCGAGGTCGTAGCGCAGCGACCGGATGTCCGGGCATAGCACCACGGCCCGCGCACCGCGGGTAACCTCGTCGGCAAACTCGCTGTCGAAACTCAGTCGTCTATCCCGTCGTCTTCGCCGTCATCATCGTCGACGCTGAGGTCGACCGGGGATGCGGGCTGGATGGTGGAGACGGCGTGCTTGTAGGCAAGCTGCACCGCGCCGTCGCGTTCCAGCAGCATACAGAACAGGTCATAGGCGGCAATGCGCCCCTGCAGCATCACGCCATTCACGAGGAACATCGTGACCTGAACCTCGGCATCGGCGACGCGGCTGAGGAACACGTCCTGCAGCAGCTTCTGCTTGCGACCGCCCGACTGGCTGCCGAACTGCGCCGGATCGAGCGACTGGCCCGGCATGATCGTGCTGATCGCATGCTTGTAGACCAGCTGCGACTGGCCATCGCGGCGCAGCAGGATCGAGAAATTGTCGAACCATGTGACAATCCCCTGAAGCTTCACGCCCTTCACCAGGAACATGGTGACCGGAATCTTGTTCTTGCGCAGCAGGTTAAGGAAGGCGTCCTGAAGATTGCCGCCCTGGCGGAGAGCAGGCCCGCCGCTCTTGCCGGAAGCGGCTTCAGCCTGCGCCGGCGGGCGCGAAATCGGTCGGGGGGAGAGCGTTCGCCCGGTCGACATGGTCGTGGCTCCTGTTTTTGGCGGGCGTTTGTGCCCGCGTGGGGATTAGGCTGCCGCAAAAAGCAAACGGTCAGCAGCGCAGTCCCTCCATAATGGCGCTTGCGCCGCTCCGGGACAAGGCCGGATTTTGCGCAAGACTATCACGGCCTTTCGCGGTCAGTCCTCGTCGTCGCGGCGGTCGGCCATGCCCAGCAGCTTGAGCTTCCGGTGAAGCGCGGAGCGTTCCATCCCGATGAAGCTCGCGGTCTTGGAGATATTGCCGGAAAAGCGCCGGATCTGGATCGAAAGATACTCGCGCTCGAAGCTGACGCGGGCCTCGCGCAGCGGCACGCCCATGATCGCCGAGAGGCTGTCGCTCGCAAGCCCGATCTGCCCGCCGATGATTTCGGGCGGCAGCATGTCGGGCTCGACCGTGCCGAGCCGCTCGCGCGGGGTCATAATGATCGTGCGCTCGACGACATTGCGCAGCTGGCGGACATTGCCCGGCCAGTCATAGGCCTGGAGTGCCGCCATCGCCTCGGTCGAAATCTCCGGCGGCGAGAGGCCCTGGTCGTTCGAATAGCGGGTGAAGAAATGCTCGGCGAGCGCGGGGATATCCTCGCGCCGCTGGGCGAGCGAAGGGATCGTCACCGGCACAACGTTGAGGCGGTAGAACAGGTCCTCGCGGAACCGCTTTTCGGCCATTTCGACATTGAGGTCGCGGGTGGTGGAGGAGACAACCCGCACGTCCACCCCGATCTGCCGCGTACCGCCGACGCGCACGAAGCTCTGGTCGGTCAACACGCGCAGGATGCGCGCCTGGGTGGAAAGCGGCATGTCGGCGATCTCGTCGAGGTAGAGCGTGCCGCCGTCGGCCATCTCGAGGAGGCCCGGGCGCACCTGTTTGCCCCCCACTTCCTCGCCGAACAGCTCCTGCTCGAAGCGCTCGGGCGTGATGCGCGCCGAATTCACCAGCACGAAGGCGCCATTGGCGCGCGCGCTCCACGCGTGGAGCAGGCGCGCGGCGACTTCCTTGCCCGCCCCGGCCGGGCCCGAAATCAGCACGCGGCTGCCGGTGCTGGCGACCCGCTTGAGGGTTGCGCGCACATTGTTGATCGCGGGCGAGTTGCCGGTGAACTCGGCATTGCCCCAGCTACCCTCGCGCAGTCGCGAGTTCTCGCGGCGCAGGCGTTCGGTCTCGGTCGCGCGTTCGACGAGCAGGAGCAGCCGCTCGGCCTCGAAGGGCTTTTCGATGAAGTCCATCGCCCCGCGCCCGACCGCCGCCACTGCGGTGTCGATATTGCCGTGGCCCGAGAAGATGATCACCGGCAGGTTCGGCTCGCGGGTCTTGATCGCATCGAGCAATTCGAGCCCGTCCATCTGGCTGCCGTGGAGCCACACGTCGAGCAGCACCAGCGAAGGCCGGCGCTCGTCGATCGCGGCCAGCGCCTCGGTGCTGTCGGCCGCAGTCCGGCAGGCATAGCCCTCGTCGCCGAGGACGCCTGCCACCAGTTCGCGAATATCGCGTTCATCGTCGACGATCAGGATTTCGAGGGCCATCGGGCGGGTCCTTCGGAGGTGAGGTGGGGAACGACCGAAAGCGGGATCATGCATCGCCGCCTTCAATTGGGTTGGGATTGCGGGCGAAGCGCAAGGTGACGCGCGTGCCGCCGGTTGCGCTGCTCGCAAAGCTCATGTCGCCGCCATGCTCGTCGACGATCTTGTTGACGATCGCGAGGCCGAGCCCGGTGCCCTTCTCGCGCGTGGTGACATAGGGCTGGGTCAGCCGCTCGGGATTGGCGGGAAGGCCGATGCCATTGTCCTCGATGGTGACGACAATGGATTCGCCCGCATCGCGCATGGTGACGGCAATCTCGCCGGCATAGGCCCCCTTCGCCTCGGCAGCGCGCGCCTCGACCGCTTCGACCGCGTTCTTGAGGACGTTGGTCATCGCCTGACCGAACTGGTGGCGGTCGCAGCGCACCTCACGGTCGATCAGCTCGGAGGAGGCGACGCTGAAAGCGATGCCGGAATGAGCGACTTCCTGCAGGAACACCGCCTGCCGGACGAGATCGAGCGCGTCTTCGTCACGGAATACGGGCTTGGGCAGGCGCGCGAAGGAGGAGAATTCGTCGACCATCGTGCGCAGATCGCCGACCTGCCGGACGATGGTGTTGGTGAGATCGTCGAACAGCTCGCGGTCCTCGTCGGTCACCTGCTTGCGATAGCGGCGCTTCAAGCGCTCGGTCGCCAGCTGGATCGGGGTAAGCGGGTTCTTGATCTCGTGCGCGATCCGGCGCGCCACATCGGACCATGCGGCCTGGCGCTGGTCGAGCAGCTGTCGGGTGATGTCCTCGAAGGTGATCACGTGCCCGCCGCCGGTGCCTGGCGCGACCTTGACCGCGAGAGTCAGGAGGTCGGTGCCCTTTGCATGGGTGACGATCGCGCGCTCCTTGCCTTCGGCGACGATCCGCGCAACCTCGGGCGCTAGGGTCTCGAGCGACTGTCCGACGAGGTCGGCGGGCAGGCCGTCATGCGCGAGCAGAGCCTGCGCGGAGGAGTTCATCAGCGTCACGCTCGCCGCCGCATCGACCGAGACGACACCAGCGGTGACCGATTCCAGAACGGCCTCGGTAAAGGCGCGGCGGTCGTCGATCTGGCGGTTGGCGCTGACGAGGGCTTGCGTCTGCTTCTCGAGCTGCGCGGTCATGCGGTTGAAGGCGCGGTTCAGGAGACCGATCTCGTCCGCGCCGGTGCGCCCCTCGAGCCTGAGCGCGAAGTTCCCCTGCCCCACCTTGCGCGCCGCGCCGACGAGGTCGGTTAGCGGCTCGACCTGCCGGTCGGCGAAGCGCAGCGCGAACCAGATCGCGAGGCCCACCAGCAGCAGGCTGACAGTGACAAGCGCGAGGTTGAAGCGCAGCTGGAGCGTGCGGGCGCTTCCCGTCAGGCGGTCATATGCGGTCACGATCGATTGCGCGCGCGACCACGAGTTGAACATCGTCTCCTCGGTGGTGCGCGCGTTGTAGAGGTATACGCCCGACTGCGCGTCGATCGGCACCAGCGCCTCGATCCGCTCGGGGCTGCCAACCACCACCGCCAGCTCGCCGCGGTCGAGGCGGGGGAGCGCCTTGCGGCTGAATTCCTGCGGGCTTCCGTCCTTGGTGAGGTTCACCGCCACCGCCGTGCGGAACGAACCGTCAGGCATGCGCTGGAGGATCGCGCTTTCCGAGATTTCGCGGCCGCGCACCTGATAGGTGTAGAAGTCGGGAAAGTCGGGATCGGTGATCGGCACCCGCGAAAGCGTGTCGCGCATGTCGGTCGCCATGGTGATCGAGTTCTGTTCGACGTTGCGCTGGTTGGAATCGTAGTAATTCTGCGCCAGCGCGTTGGCGTTCTCCATCAGCCCGCGGGATTCGTCGGAGAACCAGAAGTCGACGCCGGTCTGGAACAGGAAAGCGGCAAAGCCCGCGACCAGCAAGGTCGGCAGGGCGGCGACCATCGAAAAGAAGAACACGAGGCGCACATGCAGCCGCGCGGTGCTGCCCGAGGCGCGGCGCAGCGCGAGGCGGCGGCCGATCAGCACCAGCAGCATCATCGCCGGCACCAGCGTTGCCATCAGCAGGATCGAGACCTGCATGGTGGGCAGCAGATCGTCCGGCGCACCCGAGCGGCCGAAGGTCGACCATGTCGCGACGACCGCTCCCGCCAGTGCAACCACCGCAAAGACCTCGAGCCACAGGAAGATATTGGCGCGCCGCGCCGCTACCATGAAGCGCCGCCACCAGCGCGGCGGCTGCCGCGGGATCAGGCTCGGCGTTCTGGGCGGGACTTGCTCCATCGTTGCCACTTTACAACAATGGTGTGGCAGAAGTGCAAGATACAATCGGCTGAAAACTGTGGTTCTGCGCCATCATGTGCCGCAGCAGCGGTGATCAGGCGGGCGAAAAGCGGTCCGGATCGAGCCCCAATTCGCCGATCCGCTTGCGCAAGGTGTTGCGGTTGATGCCGAGCAGCTGCGCCGCGCGCAACTGGTTCCCGCCTGTCCGACCCAGTGCGTACTCGATCAGCGGCTTTTCGAAAGCCGCAAGGGCACGGTGGTAGAGCGCACCTGACGGCGGGTTCTCGGCGGCGAGCCAGCCCGCCAGCGCCGCGCCGAAACCGCCCTGCCCTTCGCCCTGCGGCAGCGAGGCGGGGGTGAGTTCCGGGCCGATGATGTCGAAAACGCTGTCCCCGTCGATCCGCTCCTCGCGCGCCATCAGCGCAAGGCGGTAGACGACATTGCGCAGCTCGCGCACGTTGCCCCGCCATGTCCGCGCCTCGAGCCGCTCGATCGCCTCGGGGCTCAGGACGCGGCGCGGCAGGCCGTCCTCAGCGGCGAGCACGAGGAAATGCTGGGCCAGCGCGGCAATATCCTCGCGCCGCTCGCGCAACGGCGGCAGGACGATGGGAACCACGTTGAGGCGGTAGAACAGGTCCTCGCGGAAGGTGCCCGCGGCGATCATCGGGGTGAGGTCGCGGTTGGTGGCGGCGATGATGCGGACATTGACCGCGATTTCCTGCCGCCCGCCCACACGCCGGATCCGCCCCGATTGCAACGCGCGCAGCAGCCGGGTCTGGGCCTCGGCGGGCATGTCGCCGATCTCGTCGAGGAACAGCGTGCCGCCATTGGCCTGTTCGAACTTGCCGATCGCCTGCGCGATGGCCCCGGTGAAGGCGCCCTTCTCGTGCCCGAACAGCTCGCTCTCGACGAGGTCGGCGGGAATGGCGGCGGTGTTGACCGCGACGAAAGGCCCCGTCCGGCGATTGCCGAGCTCGTGGATCGCCTCGGCCACCAGCTCCTTGCCGGTGCCGCTCTCGCCGGTGACGAGCACCGTCAGATCATTGCGCAGCACGCGCGTGATCATCCGGTAGACGCCCTGCATCGCCGGACTGCGCCCGACCAGCGGCATCCGCTCGCCCTCGCCCGGGATCGCCGCTGCCGTGTCGTCCACCGCAGGCGAACGCGCGCCCGCGGCCTGGCGCACGGCGTGGACCAGCTCGTCGAGATCGAAGGGCTTGGGGAAATACTCGAAGGCCTCGCTCTCGCTCGCGCGCACCGCGGTATCGAGCGTGTTCTGCGCCGAAAGGACGATCACCGGCATGTCCGGCGCCTTTTCGCGCACGGCCGAAAGGCTGGCGAGACCGTCACCATCCTCGAGGATCACGTCGGTCAGCATCACCGCGAACCGGCGCGCTGCGAGTTGCTTGTCGCGCGCTGCGATGCTGGTGCAATGCGCGATGGCAAAGCCCTCGTCCTCGAGTGCGGCGATGATCACCGTGGCAATCGCGGTGTCATCCTCGACAAGCAGGATCGGATCGTTCGAATTGGCCATCGGTTCAGAGCGTGTCCGGTGCCTGCGGCAGATGCAGGCGGAAATTGGTGAGGCCCGAACGGGCATCGCGGTCGTGGCTCACATTGCCGTTCATGTCGCGCACCAGCTTCCTCACCAGCGAGAGGCCGAGCCCCTGCCCCGAGGGCTTGGACGAGACGAAGGGCTCGAACACATGGTCGCGCAAGGTCGGGTCGATGCCGGGGCCGTTGTCGGAAATGGTGATCTCGATCGGCAGCGGCACTGCGCGGCCGTTGCGGATCGCGCTGAAGGCGAGGCCGCTGACGAAGCGGGTCTGGACGATGACCACACCGTCCCTGGCTCCCGTCCCGCCCTTCCCCAGCGCCGCATCGCGGGCGTTGGAGATGAGGTTGATCAGCACCTGTTCGAGCGCATCGCGGTTGGCGAGCACCGGCGGGAGCGAGGGGTCGAACTCCTCGCGGATCTCGACTTCGCCCAGTGAACTCCCGGCCGCGCGCATGGTCGCCACCGCAGCGCGGATCGCCTCGTGCGGGTTGCAGGCATCGAAGGGGCCGGTGCGGGTGCTGCCCAGCTGCTGCATCCGGTCGATCAGCCGCGCAATGCGATCAACCTCGTCGGTGATCATCCGCGCGAGCTTCTTGTCGGCATGGGGGAGCTTCCTCGCAGCGAGTTGGCCCGCTCCGCGGATAGCGGCGAGCGGGTTCTTGATCTCGTGCGCGAGCACCGCCGGCGCGCCGAGCATCGCTTCGCCGCCTGCGGGATTGGCGCTCTCGTCATGGCCGATCTGCGACAGGGTCACCACCCGCCACCCGGGAAAACCGCCGAGCGGCGAGGCAGTGAGGTTGACGCGGGTTTCCTGCACCCCGACGCGGATCGCGAGGTCCCGGGCGACCAACGCCTCGTCACTCGCCACCAGACGCGCCTCGACCCGCGGATCGAGCGGGCCGATGCGATCTGTCAGCCGCGTGCCGACGAGCCGCACCGCGCTGGTGCCGAGCAAGTCCTCGGCGGCGTGATTGACCTCGGCAATAAGGCCATCGGGATCGAGCAGGATCAGCGCGAAGATCAGTCCTGCCAGCTGCGCACGCGCATCGGGGCGATTGCCCGGTTGCGGTTCGAGCGGAATGGACGCCATGCGTCAGGCCGCCTGCTGCATGAGGAAAGGTGTATAGAAGCGCTCGATCTCGCCGAGCACCTGGTTCGCATCGTCGATGAAGTTCACCTGGTTGCGGAACTCGGCGGAGCCGTGAAGCCCCTTGGTGTACCACCCGAGGTGCTTGCGGGCCATCTTCACCCCGGTCTCGCGCCCGTAGTGGTCGAGCATCCGGTTATAGTGTTCGACGACGACGGCATATTGCTCGTCGATCCCCGGCGTGGCGCGCGCCTCACCGGTGCGCCACCAGTGCATGACCTGCCCGAGCAGCCACGGCTTGCCATAGGCCCCGCGTCCGATCATCACCCCGTCCGCGCCCGATTGCTCAAGCGCCTTGGCCGCGTCTTCGATGGTGCAGATGTCGCCGTTGACGATCACGGGGATGCTGACCGCGTCCTTGACCTTGCGCACGAAGGCCCAATCGGCGCTGCCCTTGTACATCTGGTTGCGGGTGCGGCCGTGGACGGTGATCATCTTGACGCCGAGGTCCTCGGCGATGCGCGAGAGTTCCGGCGCATTGAGGCTTTGGTGATCCCAGCCCATCCGCATCTTGACCGTGACCGGCACCTTCACCGCCTTGACCGTCGCCTCCATCAGTCGGACCGCAAGCGGCACTTCGCGCATCAGCGCCGAGCCGGCGAACTGGCCGACGACCTTCCTTACAGGGCAGCCGAAATTGATGTCGATGATCGCCGCGCCGTTGCCTTCCTGGATCTTCGCCGCCTCGGCCATGCTGGCGGGATCGCAGCCGACCAGCTGCATCGACACCGGCTCCTCGATCCGGTCCCACGCGGTCTTCTGGGTGCTTACGCGCGTCTCGCGGATCGCGGCCTCGCTCGCGACCATCTCGGTGACGTTGAGGCCCGAGCCATAGCGCCGCACCAGCGTGCGGAACGGCATGTCGGTCACGCCGGTCATCGGCGCGAGCACGACTGGCTCGGCGACGGTAACGGGGCCGACAGCAATCGGCTTCAAGGGCGGCGGGGCGGGAAGCTGTGACATATCGGAAGGGTTTGCCTAAAATTTGGGCAAGCGCTTAGTGGATTGCCGAAAGCGCGTCCAGACCTTAAGCGAGCCCGCGATGGCGAGCCCCTCCCCCCTCCCCCCGTTTGCGGCGATCGTGGTCGCGGCCGGCAAGGGCCTGCGGGTCGGTGGGGATACCCCCAAGCAATTCCGCGAATGGCGCGGCAAGCCCCTGATCCGGCACTCGGTCGAAGCGTTGCTTGCAGCCGGTGCGCGGCCGCTCGCAGTGGTCATATCGCCCGATGCAAAAGCCCACGCCGAGGCGGCTCTTGCGGGTCTTGAAGGGCTCGATTTCGTAGATGGCGGCGCGACACGTCAGGATTCCGTCCGGGCCGGACTGGAGGCGCTGGCCAAGGCCGCGCCGACCAGTGTGCTGATCCACGATGCCGCCCGCCCGAACCTGCCGCTTGCGGTTACCGAGCGCCTGCTCGCTGCGCTGGAGGCCCACCCCGGGGCGATCCCCGTTCTGCCCGTGGTCGACAGTCTCGCTGTGGCCGGGACAAGCGGCATGATGACCGGCAAGGCCGAGCGTGAGAGCCTCCGCCGCGTCCAGACCCCGCAGGCCTTCCGCTTCGATGCCATTCTCGCCGCGCACCGCGCCTGGGCCGGCCCGACCGACGCGGGCGACGATGCGCAGGTGCTGATGGCCAGCGGCGGTTCAGTTGCGCTCGTCGATGGTGACGAGCGCTTGAAGAAGATCACCTTTGCCGAGGACCTGATGGACCAATCCGCCACCCCCGCCTTTCGTATCGGTCAGGGCTATGACGTCCATCGACTGGAGGCGGGTGAGGAGCTGTGGCTCGGCGGGGTGCTGATCCCGCATGACAAGGGCCTCGCCGGGCATTCGGACGCTGACGTCGCGCTCCACGCGATTACCGACGCGGTGCTCGGCGCTGTCGGCGAGGGGGATATCGGCACGCACTTTCCGCCGAGCGATCCGCAATGGCGCGGGGCGCGTTCGGGGCAGTTCCTCGAACACGCCGTCGGCCTTGCGCGCGCCGCCGGATACGCCATCGCCAATGTCGACCTTACCCTGATCTGCGAGGCGCCCAAGATCGGCCCGCACCGCCCCGCCATGCGCGCCGAAGTTGCGCGGCTGATGGGCGTGGACGAGGGCGCCGTCAGCATTAAGGCCACCACCACCGAGAAACTCGGCTTTACCGGCCGCGGCGAAGGCATCGCCGCGCAGGCCATCGTCCTTGTCACCCGCACCGCCTGAGGAGACCTGCAATGCCCGCCCGCCGTATCCTTGCCCCTGCCCTCGCCCTGACTGCGCTGACTTCGACCACCGCAGCGCAGGCCCAGCAGGCCGCCTGCGTCAACGCTGCCGACCTGTCGGACGCGGTGATCTACGCCATGCCGATCGCCTACGACGCCACCCGCACCGCCTGCGCCAATCGCCTTTCGCGCGACGGGTTCATGGCCAAGCAGGGCGATGCCTATATCGCCAAGTTCCGCGCCGGGCAGGACAAGGCCTGGCCGGGTGCCTTCCGCTTCCTCAAGGTCTACATGGACCAGAACGCAGCCGAGGATAATGCCGGCGACGCCGACATGATGGCGATGCTTTCCTCCATGCCGCAGGAGGCGCTGCGGCCCTTCGTCGATGCCCTCGTCGGCCAGATGATCGCTGCGGAGATCAAGGGCGACAGCTGCGGGAAGATCGAACGCGGGCTCGAACTCGTCAGCCCGCTGCCGGTGGAGAATGTCGCCGGGCTTGCGAGTTTCCTCGTCGAGCTGTCCGAGATCAAGAACCCGGTCCTGTGCCCGGCCGACAAGCGCAAGTGAACCTGTGATGCCGCTTTCGCTTCTCCCTGACGAAATCGCCGCCCTCGCCGCGCGGGTGGTAGCCGAGAATGCCGCACAGGGCCGGAAGGTCGCCACGGCCGAAAGCTGCACCGGCGGGCTGGTTGCCGGCGCGATCACCGAGATCGCCGGCTCCTCCGCCGTGCTCGATCGCGGCTATGTGACCTATTCCAACGAGGCCAAGATGGAGATGCTGGGCGTGCCGCTCGACATCATCGAGGCCTTCGGCGCGGTATCGATCGCCTGCGCCTGGGCGATGGCCAAGGGAGCGCTCGAACGCAGCCATGCCGATGTCGCCGTGGCGATCAGCGGCGTTGCCGGGCCCGGTGGCGGCAGCCCGCAGAAGCCGGTCGGCACGGTCGTCTTCGCCCGTGTCGCGCGCGGCGAAACCGGCGAGCCCGAGGGCGAGCTCAAGTTTTTCGAAGGCGGCGAAGGCCCCGATGGCCGCGCCGAAATCCGCCGTCAGGCGACGATTTGCGCACTCGAGCTGCTGCTGCCGTAAAGCTTCGCCGCGCGGGCCTCGAAAGCCTCGACCATCTTGCGGAAAGCCTTGTCGAAGTATTGCCCCGCGATCTTCTCGAACAGGCGGTTCTTGAAGGTGAAGTCGACGAGGAAATCGATCTCGCAGGTGTGATCGTCGACCGCACGGAAGGTCCATACATTGTCGAGATCGGACAGCGGCCCGTCGAGATAATGCACGTCGATCTCGCGCGGGCGGTCCTTCCTCACCCGAGAGGTGAAGCTTTCGCGGATCGCCTTAAAGCCCACCACCATGTCGGCAACCATTTCGGTCTCCGAGTTGGAGCGCACGCGGGTGGCGATCACCCAGGGCAGGAACTCGCCATAACGGGCAACGTCCGCGACCAGATCGAACATCTGCTCGGCGCTATAGGGCAGGCGGCGGGTTTCGCGGATGCCGGGCATCGGCCTTACGCCTTGGCCCCTGTACGCGCAGCGTCGCGTGCGAGCTTTTCTTCGCGGGCCGCACGCATTTTCGCGAAATCGTCACCCGCGTGATAGCTCGAGCGGGTGAGCGGCGAGGAGGCGACCTGCAGGAAGCCCTTGGCCCGTGCGATCGCGCCATAGGCCGCGAAGGCCTTGGGGGTCACGAATTCCTCGACCTTGGCGTGCTTCGGCGTGGGCTGGAGATACTGCCCCATGGTGATGAAATCGACCTCGGCCGAGCGCATGTCGTCCATCACCTGATGCACTTCGAGGCGCTGTTCGCCCAGCCCCAGCATGATGCCGGACTTGGTGAAGATCAGCGGATTGTGCGCCTTGACCTCCTCGAGCAGCCGCAGCGAGGCATAGTAGCGCGCGCCCGGGCGGATCGTGGGATAGAGCCGGGGGACGGTCTCAAGGTTGTGGTTGTAGACGTCCGGCCCCGCCTCGCAGATCATCTCCACCGCGCGGCGCATCTTGCCGCGGAAATCGGGGGTGAGAATCTCGATCGTGGTGTTCGGCGTCGTACGGCGAAGGGCCTCGATCACCTTGACGAACTGCGAGGCGCCGCCGTCGGGCAGATCATCGCGGTCGACCGAGGTGATGACGATATGCTCGAGCCCCATCTTGGCCGCGGCGATCGCGGTGTTCTCGGGCTCGAACGGGTCGACCGCACGCGGCATCCCGGTCTTGACGTTGCAGAAGGCGCAGGCCCGCGTGCAGACATCGCCGAGGATCATCACCGTCGCGTGCTTCTTCGTCCAGCACTCGCCGATATTGGGGCAGGCCGCTTCCTCGCACACGGTGTGGAGATTGAGCTCGCGCATCAGGCGGCGCGTCTCGTTGTAGCCTTCGCTCACCGGCGCGCGCACGCGGATCCAGTCGGGCTTGCGCTGGCGGGCGGGCCGTTCTTCCGTAGGTGTCGGCTGCGGTTTGCTGGCGAGGTCGTTCATGAGGGGGCATTTAGGCGCGTGAGCGCGCTGCCGCAAGCGCGCTGCCGGTTGCAATTTGTGCGCGCCCCCTGACAAAAAAGAGCGCCGAAGCGGTCGGCCCGCCCGGCGCTCTCTTCAAGCTTGGGTCTGGCGGCGATTAGTTGCCAGTGGCACCGCCCGCAGCCGGGGCAGGCGCCTTGGCCTGCTGGTCGGCATAGGCGCTCCAGAGCATCGCGATCGGCCCGCGCACGCCCTGCACCTTGGCGAAGGTTTCCTGCGCCGCGGCGATGTTGCCCGCACCGATCTGGGCGATGCCGAGACGGGTGAGCGACAGGTCGCGGTCGGCATCCGGCAGCGTCAGGCTCTTTTCGTAAAAGCCCGCCGCCTTGGCGTATTCGCCATAGCTCAGGAAGATGTCGCCCGCGGCGATGACGGTGCGCAGCTTGGCGGTCGGCGCATTGGCATCACGCTCGAGCGAGGGAAGCGCGGCCTTGTCCTGCGCGACGAGGCTGTTCACGACCTTGTACTGGTCTTCGACCCAGCTGTCGCTGCCGCGCGGGATCACGCCCTTGGCGTTGGCTTCCTCGATCACCGCCTTCACTTCCGACGGCAGACGGCGCGGGTCGGCGGCTTCGATGTAGAAGACGTAGTCGTTCTTCTCCTTGAGCGTGCCGACCTTCTGGCCGAGGCGAAGCAGATCGAGAAGCACCGCGCCGTCATAATCGTTGAGGTTGCGCGTGAGGTTCACCGCGTCACGCCAGTTTTCCGGCGTCGGATAGTCGCTGACCCAGTGCTGCACGAAGTCGTAGACCTGCGGCACGATCTCGTTGGTGTAGGCGACCGAAACCCCGCGACGATACCACTTGGCATCGACCGGCTGGCCGGCAGCCTTCTGGGCTTCAATGGCGTCGCTCAGGTACTTCAGACCTTCGACGAAACGCTCTTCCGAGAAATAGCTCTCGGCCATGTTGAGCTTGAGGTCGGCGGCCGAGGTCGTGGGGCTGGTGTAGTTGGCGTCGATCGCCTTCTGGAGGAAGCCGCGCGCCTTGTCGTACTGCTTGAGTTCGCTCGCGATCTGGAACGCGACCACGCTGAAGCGGCCGAATTCCTCGGGCTTCACCTTGCCGCTGGCGAGCATCATTTCCGCGCCCTGAAGCTGGAGCGGGTAGTCCTTGCCGGTGATGCCGGCATTGTACATCAGCCCGCCCAGCGCCAGCTGGTCGTCAGGGGTTGCCGCGAGCGAGACCAGCGCGAGGATCTGCGGCTTGAGCGTCGCGACATTGGCGCCCGGCGCCTTCAGCGCGGTATCGACCGGCTGGTAGGCCTTCACGAAAGCTTCGGTGTAGTTCTGCGCGGGCGCTTCGGCCTCTTCGCCCTTCTTTTTCTTCTTTTGCGCATAGGCCGCGTCGGTCAGGCCGGGAACGGCGAGGATCGCGGTTCCGCTGGCAAGCGCCACGGCAAGCGCGAACTGGCGCGCCAGACGGGCGGGATGACGGGGCGAAGAGAAATTGGTCACTGCATCCTCCACAAGTAACGACGCGAGGGCGCCCTGTCCGGCACGCCCGTTGCGGCGAATTCCGCCCCAGCCTTTGAACGGGCCTGACGGGATTTGCAATTGCCCGCTAGGCCCGGCGTGCTGAACGGGCTTTGAATGCCCACAGATGGCGCTCGCTTGCGGCGTGGGCTCCCAAGTGTGGAAAAAAGTGCACCGTTCCCGCTGTGTTCCCGGGTCAAGGTGGCGAAACCCCCGGCATGTGCCTAAATGGAGTGAACTTGCCGGCCCTGTTATGGCCCGGCCCGCCGCGCACGGCACAAAACACAAGCAGAAACGGCCCAGACCTTGAGCGACGACAGCGACATTATCGATTCCCCCGCGGCACCGATGGGCGGCTTCGACCGCATCGACATCGTCGACGAGATGAAGTCGAGCTACCTCGACTACGCGATGAGTGTGATTGTCAGCCGCGCGCTGCCCGATGTGCGCGATGGCCTCAAGCCAGTGCATCGCCGCATTCTCTTCGCCAGCCAGGAAGGCGGCTTCGTCGCCGGGCGGCCCTATCGCAAGAGCGCCAAGATCGTCGGCGATGTGATGGGTAACTACCACCCGCACGGCGACGCCGCGATCTACGATGCCCTCGCCCGCATGACCCAGCCCTGGTCGATGCGCGTGCCGCTGATCGACGGTCAGGGCAACTTCGGCTCGATGGACCCCGATCCGCCGGCATCGATGCGTTACACCGAAGCGCGGCTCGCACGGGTGTCGAACAGCCTGCTCGACGATCTCGACAAGGATACGGTCGACTTCACCGACAACTATGACGGCAGCCGCAAGGAGCCGACGGTGCTGCCGGCGCGCTTCCCCAACCTGCTCGTCAACGGCGCGGGCGGGATCGCGGTCGGCATGGCGACCAACGTTCCGCCGCACAACCTCGGCGAAGTGATCGACGGCTGCCTTGCTTTCATCGAGAACCCCGCGATCACCTCGGAAGAGCTGATCCGCTACATCCCCGGGCCCGATTTCCCGACCGCGCCGCTGATCCTCGGCACCCACGGCGCGCGTCAGGCCTACACCACCGGGCGCGGGTCGATCCTGATGCGCTGCCGGCACGAGGTGGAAAGCACCCGCGGCGCCAAGAGCGAAGGCCGCGAGAGCATCGTCTTCACCTCGATCCCCTATCAGGTCGGCAAGTCGAACCTCGTCGAGAAGATCGCCGAAGCGGCCAAGGACAAGCGGATCGAAGGCATCAGCGACATCCGCGACGAATCCTCGCGCGAGGGCGTGCGCGTGGTGATCGACCTCAAGCGCGATGCGACGCCCGAGGTGGTGCTCAACCAGATCTGGCGCCACACCCCCGCACAGTCGAGCTTTGCCGCCAACATGCTCGCGATCCGCGGCGGCAGGCCCGAAACGCTGACCCTGCGCGATATCGTGCAGAGCTTCATCGCCTTCCGCGAGGAGGTGATCACCCGCCGCACGAAGTTCGAGCTGAACAAGGCCCGTGAACGGGCGCACCTGTTGCTGGGTCTGGTGGTCGCGGTCTCGAACCTCGACGAGGTGGTGGCGATGATCCGCTCGGCCCGCAATCCGGCCGAAGCGCGCAGCCGTCTGCTCGCCAAGGAATGGCCGATCGGCGACATCGCCCAGTACATCCGTCTGGTCGAAGCGATCGAACCGAGCGCCGACGAAAGCGGCGGCACCTACAAGCTGTCCGAGCGGCAGGTGAAGGCGATCCTCGAACTGCGCCTCCACCGCCTGACCGCGCTGGGCCGCGACGAGATCGGCGACGAGCTCAAGGAACTGGCGCTTTCAATCGAGGAATTCCTCTCGATCCTCGCCGACCGCGTGAAGCTCTACGGCGTGATGCGCGCCGAGCTGGAGGAAATCCGCGCCACCTATGCCACCCCGCGCCTGTCCGAAATGGCACCTGCGTGGGACGGCCTCGAGGACGAGGACCTGATCGAGCGCGAAGAGATGGTCGTCACCGTCACCCACGGCGGCTACATCAAGCGCACGCCGCTCGATGCCTTCCGTGCGCAAGCTCGTGGCGGCAAGGGCCGCAGCGGCATGGCGACCAAGGACGAGGATGCGGTGGTCGAGCTGTTCGTCACCAGCACCCACAACCCCGTGCTGTTCTTCACCAACACCGGCCGCGTCTACCGCATGAAGGTGTGGAAGCTGCCCGAAGGCGGGCCGCAGACCAAGGGCCGCCCGATGGTCAACCTCCTACCCTTGGGCGACGAGGAGCGCGTCACCAACGTCCTCCCGCTCCCCGAGGACGAGGCGACCTGGGCCAATCTCAACATCGTCTTTGCCACCGAACAGGGCATGGTCCGCCGCAACTCGATGGACGCCTTCGCCAACATCCCGACCGCGGGCAAATATGCGATGGGCTTTGTCGAAGGTTCGGGCGACCGGCTGATCGGGGTGCAGCTGCTGACCGAGGATCAGGAAATCTTCCTCGCCAGCGATGCTGGCAAGGCGATCCGCTTCTCGGCCACAGACGCGCGCGAGACCAAGAGCCGCACCGGCATCGGCGTGCGCGGCATGAGCCTCAAGAAGGGCGGCAAGGTCGTTTCGATGGCAGTGGTCGACCCGCTCACCGCCGACATGGAAACGCGCGAGGCCTATCTGCGCGCGGCAGCGTGGAAGAACAACGGGGCGGTCTCCACCCTCCCCGCCGAACAGGTCGAAGCGATGGCGGCGGCAGAGGAGTTCATCCTCACCATCACCGCCAACGGCTACGGCAAGATTTCCTCGGCCTATGAATACCGCACCACCGCGCGCGGCGGGCAAGGGATCACCAATATCGGCACGCCCGAGAGCAATCCCGAGCGCAACGGGCCGGTGGTTGCGAGCTTCCCGGTCAAGCACGGATCGCAGCTGATGCTGGTGACCGATCAGGCCAAGCTGATCCGTCTCGGCATCGATTTCCGCCATCTGACCCCCGGCGGTTTTGCCGAGCACAAGGGCTTCTCGATCTCGGGCCGCGGCTCTTCGGGCATCCGCATCTTCAATGTCGCGGATGACGAGCACATCGTTGGTGCGGCGCTGATCGACGATACCACCGAGCCGGAAAACCCCGCCGAGGAAGCCATCGCCGCCGAACTGGGTGGCGACGGAGAGCCGCCCGTCACCTGACGGGCTGCTCGCCCCTCAAACACTGGATGATCCCCGTCGCGATCATGAGCTGAGCCGCATAGTAGAGCGGCCAGATCAGAAGCGTGTTGGCCGGCTCAAGATCGATCGGCCCTTGCCGCGCGAAGATCAGCCAGTCGCTCAGCACGAACAGCACAGCCCCGGTGCCGACGCGGTAGCGCGGGTAGTGGCTCATCCATGCCACCGAAGCCATCGCGCCGAGGAAAGCGGCATAGACGGCGATCTGTACGTTGCCGCTCAACAGGTAGCTGACCAGCGGCGTACCGATCAGCAGCGCCGCCCCGATCAGCTTCTGCATCGGCGATGGGCGCTGGTGGAGGTTCCTCAGATAGAGCACCACCGCCGTCACATGCGCGGCGGCGAAGAACGCCCCGCCCGTCAGAAAATCGAGCTCGATCGCGACATCGCCGCAAGCCGCCAGCGCCAGCATCCCGACCAGCAGGAACCCGTCCGCACGGTGCTTGCCCTGCGGAATGCGCAAGGCGACATAGAGCGCCAGCAAACCGACGCTCGCCCCCTTGGCGAGCAGGCCCCAGGTGCCTTCGAAAATCGGATTGTCGCTGAGAAAATAGAACGCGGTCGCCGCGACAATGCTCGCCAGCAGCCACGGCCTTTGCTCGATCAACGCGCGCCTTGCCATCTGTACCCTTCCCTCCGGCAGCCCCTTGGGGCTTGCCGCGGGGCTATCACGCAATTACGCGGCTCACCATGACCAGCCATTCGACTTCCCACGATGTGCACATAATCGGCGGCGGCCTAGCAGGCAGCGAGGCGGCGTGGCAGCTGGCGCAGCGCGGGGTAAAGGTGCGCCTGTCCGAAATGCGCGGCAGCGGGGAGATGACCCCCGCCCACCAGACCGATGGCCTTGCCGAGTTGGTCTGCTCCAACTCCTTTCGCTCGGACGACGACACCAAGAACGCGGTCGGCCTGCTGCATCACGAGATGCGCGCGCTGGATTCGCTGGTGATGCGGGCAGGCCACGTGGCGCGGGTGTCGGCGGGCAGCGCGATGGCGGTCGACCGCGATGTCTTCTCCGCCGAGGTCGAGAAGGCGCTCTCACAGCACCCCAATATCACCATCGTGCGCGAACGGGTCGACGAATTGCCGCCCGCCGGCCTCACCATCGTCGCCACCGGGCCGCTGACAGCCGAGGCGCTCGCGGGCAGCATCGTGCGCGCGACGGGGAGCGAGCGGCTTGCCTTCTTCGATGCCATCGCGCCGATCGTCCATTACGATTCGATCGACATGAGCAAGGTCTGGATCCAGTCGCGCTGGAACAAGCGGACCGAGGCCAGCAACGAAGGCGGCGATTACATCAACTGCCCGATGACGCAGGAGCAATACCTCGCCTTCCACCGCGGGCTGATCGAGGGCGAGAAGACCGAATTCAAGCAGTGGGAGAAGGACACGCCCTATTTCGACGGCTGCATGCCGATCGAGGTGATGGCCGAGCGCGGGGTCGATACGCTGCGCTACGGGCCGATGAAGGGCGTGGGGCTCGACAATCCCTTCGATGTGACGCCCGAATTCCCGCAGGGACGCTGGCCCTATGCCGTGGTGCAGCTGCGGCAGGACAACAAGCTCGGCACGCTGTGGAACATGGTCGGCTTCCAGACGAAGCTGAAATATGCCGCGCAGATCGAGCTGTTCCGCACAATTCCGGGGCTGGAGAATGCCGAATTCGCGCGATTGGGCGGGCTGCACCGCAACACCTTCCTCAACTCGCCCGAGGTCCTCGACCGTCAGCTGCGCCTGAAGGCTGCGCCGCATATCCGCTTTGCCGGGCAGGTCACGGGCTGCGAGGGCTATGTCGAGAGCGCCGCGATCGGCCTCGTAGCCGGGATGATGGCCGCCGCCGAATTCGCCGGGCGCGAATGGAGGCCCCTGCCCGCCACCACCGCGCTGGGCGCCCTGCTCAGCCACATCACCGGCGATGCCGAGGCCGAGACCTTCCAGCCCATGAACGTCAATTTCGGCCTGTTCCCGCCGCTCCACGAAGTCGGCAAGAAGGTCCGCAAGGAAGCCTACACCTCGCGCGCCAAGGAGGATCTGGCGCGCTGGATCGCCGAGAGCCGCGAGGCCGCGCCCGCCTGATCCGTCAGCACTTGCAGGCGGGCTTCTTGGCTGCCGGCTTGGGCGCGGTCGTGGCGAACTCGCGTGGAGTGAGGCGGCCGTCCCCGTCCTTATCCGCCGCGCCAAAGCGGTCGACCGTGGTCACGGCCCATTCCTCGAAGGTCAGCAGGTTGTTGCCGTCCTTGTCGAGCGCGCGGAACCCGTCGGTGCGGGTGGAGAGCATCTCGTCGCGGGTGATCAGGCGGTCGCGGTTGCGGTCATAGCGGAAGAAGCGCTGCTCTTCCTTGCTGAGCTCGCTCATCTCGGGCGGCGCGGGGCCCTTCTGGCTGCCGGGATCGGCGAGCGGAAGCTTCATCGGATCGGCGGATGGCCCGGCGGGCTGCGGCGGCGGGGCGCCCTGTTCGATCGCGGCGCGGCCCTGCCACCAGAACACCCCCACTCCGGCGAGCACGAGGCCCCCGAGCACTCCCAGAACGGCCTGTCGCAAGGGTCTACCCCCTCTTGCTGCTGCACCTGAACCCGTAACTACACGTAATCACGCAGGAAAGATAGCGACCCTGAGCGCAGCGAGCGGAGCGCCCCGCCCTTCCATCAGCGGACGCCCGCCGTGCCGCAGCGCGCGGGCAGCGAGCGCTTCGAGCACAGCGAGACCACGCAGATCGCGCGGGAATCGCCCTGACCCTGACTGAACGCCAAGCCCGGCGGCGACCAGCACCGCACGCTCGGCCGGGTCGGAGACGCTCGCGGCCGCATCGGCCAGCGCCCAGCGGGAGCCTGCCGCGCGAAGGCGGGCTGCATCGGTATCCTGACCGAGGGCGGCGAAGAATGCCCCCCGCCCTTCGCCGAAGCGCCGCGCCTCCTCTGACCCGAGCGCGTCGGCGGTAACCAGAACCTCCCACGCGTCAACGATTGGCAGCAGCGCAGCCTCGCGGCCTTCCCAATGGAGCCCGATCCCGTCGAGCACCGCATCCCCGCGCGGACGCTCCGGCACCGGTTTTCCCAGCGCATCGCGCCACCAGGCGAGCCGCATCTGGCCCAGCATCGGCTCGTGCGTGCGCCCCACAATGCGGGCCAGCCTGCGATCAAACTGAAGAGCTATGCTTAACGGCCCGCGAACCTTTGGCCCGCTCCAGGCAAGGGCAAGCCCGGCTTCGGGCGGCAGCGGATCGGCAGGTTCGGCGCTCACCCGGCAGCGCCTAGCCAAGCATTTGCACGATTGGCAAGCAAACTGTCCCCACGCGGGACGCCGCGCGCCTCAAAGGCCCCGAGGACCCTCGTAGGATTCTGTTAACCATGCCTTTTTGCATTCCGGTTACCAGAGTGAATTAAGGCCGGACGATGCAACTGGAATGTCCGCAATTTATCGCGCGGGCAACAGGGAAGGGCACCGATCCGATGGGGCGAGAAACGCAAGGTTCAAACTCGTGGCTGCTGAGGCTGCTGCGCGACAAGACCGCCAACACGCTTGCCATCGCTGCGGCAGCGATGATCCCGTTGATGGCGATGGTGGGCGGCGGCATCGACGCGAGCCGCTATTACATGGCAGCGGCCCGCATGCAAGCCGCGTGCGACGCGGGCGCACTCGCCGCGCGCCGGGCGATGCCCACCGCCACCTTCACCAGTGAGCACCGCACCATCGGTCTCAACTTCTTCGACCAGAACTTCAGCGACGGCCAGTTCGGCGTCACTAACCGTGTGCGCAACTACACCTCGACCGGCAACGGCGTGGTGAACGGTACGGCGAGCGGCACCCTGCCCTCCACCATCATGGGCGCCTTCGGGTTCACCACCTTCCCGCTATCGGTGACCTGCAGCGCCGAAGTGAACATCTCTAACACCGACATCATGTTCGTGCTCGACGTCACCGGCTCGATGGCTGACTGCCCCAACGGCACGGCCTGCAATTCGGGCTCCGGTTCGAAGATCGTCGCCCTGCGTTCGGCAGTGATGAGCTTCTACGACACCGTGCAGGCCGCCACCTCGCCCGCGGCGCAGGTGCGCTATGGCATCGTGCCCTATTCGCAGCAGGTGAACGTCGGCTTCTCGATCCCGCGCCAGCACCTCGTGAACAACCACACCTACCAGTCGCGCGTCGCGCGGTTCCAGGAACAGTTCACCACCATCCCGGGCAACGGGGTCAAGGTCGGCGATCCGATCCTTGTCTCGAACAACACTGAATCGCTGCCCCGCGACGTAGCCAACATGGGAACCACCGATACCAACCTGCTGCGCTACCGCACCGACGGGTCTGCGGGCACCACGGCTGCCGATTACTGCACCAGCAGCACCATGCGGAACACGTTCACGGTCAATGTCAACGGCGTGACGCAGACCTGGCAGGTCAGCAACACCCAGATCGTCACCGGCTTCTTCTCGGGCGGCAGCTCGAACAACCGCGCCGCCTGCCGCGGCACGGTGCGCCGCACGCGTCCCGCGACGCAGTCGGATGTGGTCGAGGACCAGATCATCCGCAGTGTCGTGTTCCAGGACTGGCTCTATTGCCCGGTCACCACCGGCACGGCGAACCCTTGCGGGGTCACCAACCCGAGCGGGAGCCCCGTGGGATGGGAAACGGTCAACTTCACCAACGTCTACAACACCGGCAGAGCGGTCAACATGCCGATCGGAACGAACGGCGCGATGACCTCGGTGAGCTGGGCCGGATGCATCGAAGAAGCCTCGACGGTGCTGACCGACAACTACAGCCCGATCCCGGCCGACGCCTTCGACCTCAACATCAACCTCGTGCCGGCGAACGACGCGCAGCGCTGGAAGCCCGCTCTGCAGAACGCGGTGTGGCGCCGTACGGGCGCGGCAAACGAAGTGTCGACGGGCAACCTCAACCGGCCGGGCTGGGCCTGCCCGCGCGCCGCGCGCAAGCTCAGCGCCATCACCCGCACCGATCTCCAGACCTACGTTGACGGGCTGGCGGCCGGCGGCAATACCTACCACGACATCGGCATGCTGTGGGGTGCACGCTTCCTTTCGCCGCGCGGAATCTTCGCCTCGGAGAACGCCACCGCACCCAACGGCGATCCGATCGCCCGCCACATCGTCTTCATGACCGACGGTGAACAGGTCAACAGCGTCAACAACTACTCGACCCACGGGGTCGAGGTAACCGACCGCCGCATCACCGGCGACGGCAACGGCACCCGCGAATTCAACCGCCGTGCGTCGCGTCTGCAAGCCATCTGCCGCGCCGCCCAGCAGGAGAACATCACCGTGTGGGTCGTTGCCTTCGGGACGACGCTAACGAGCAACCTGACGAACTGCGCCTCGCCCGGTCGTGCCTTCCAGGCCAATGACAGTGCGACCCTTCAGGCGCGTTTCCAGGAAATCGCGCAGAAGATCGCAGCGCTGAGGCTCACCTCGTGATCCGGCGCGCTGCATCCCTCGCGGCCCTGCTGCGTCGCCTGCGCGACGACAACAGAGGCGTCACCCTGGTCGAGTTCGCCTTCGTCGGGCCGGTGCTGGTCCTGATGATCATGGGCCTGTTCGACATCGCCCACACCCAGTACAGCGCATCGGTGCTGAACGGGGCGATGCAGAAGGCGGCCCGCGACCTGACGCTGGAGAGCGCCCAGAGCCAGCAGGTCAATATCGACGCGCGCGTGACCGAACAGGTCCGCTCGGTGATGCCGACCAATGCCACCGTGACGCTCCAGAAGCAGTCGCACTTCGATTTCTCGGACGTCGATCTGCCCGAGGAGTTCACCGACCAGAACGCCGACGGGCGCTGCAACAACAACGAGCCCTATGTCGACAACAACGACAACGGTTCGTGGGATGCGGACCGCGGCAAGGACGGGATCGGCGGCGCGCGCGACGTCGTGGTCTATACCGCGATCGTCACTTACCCGCGGATGTTCCCGATGTTCGGCCTCGCCGGCCTTCCGCAGGATGTCACCATCAGAGCCTCGACGGTGCTGCGCAACCAGCCCTTCGACGAACAGAACGACCGTGTCACGA
Organism: Erythrobacter colymbi; assembly: GCF_002155685.1. Classification (GTDB taxonomy): domain Bacteria; phylum Pseudomonadota; class Alphaproteobacteria; order Sphingomonadales; family Sphingomonadaceae; genus Erythrobacter; species Erythrobacter colymbi. The sequence continues at coordinate 294,936 of NZ_MUYK01000002.1, read as the reverse complement.
CGGTGAGGAACTGCACATGACCCGTACCCGCATGGAAAAGCTGCGCCTTCTCACGCGCCGCGTTGCGCGCCGCCTGCCGGGCGACCGCTCGGGCCTGGCGATGGTCGAATTCGCCTTTGCCGCCCCGCTGGTGCTGGGCATGGGGATGCTCGGGACCGATACGGCCTCGCTCGTCATCACCCACATGCAGGTCAGCCAGATCGCGATGCAGGTCGCCGACAATGCCTCGCGCGTGGGCGAACAGGACGTGCTGACGGCGCGCGAGGTCTACGAGTACGACGTCAACGAAACCTTCGTGGGCGCGGAAAAGCTGGGCGAGAATATCCGGATCTTCAATCAGGGCCGGATCATCATCTCCAGCCTCCAGCGCAACGCTTCGGGCGGGCAATGGATCAAGTGGCAGCGCTGCCGCGGAGCCAAGGTCTACAATTCGTCCTACGGAGTCGAAGGCAATGGCGCGACCGGCACTAGCTTCCCCGGCATGGGCGAGCCCGGGCGCTATATCACCGCGTCTTCCGGGACCGCGGTGATGTTCGTCGAGGTGGCCTATGACTACCGCTCGGTCACGCCGATGAACGTCTTCAACAACCAGCAGATCGTCTACACAGCCGCATTCAACGTGCGCGACAACCGCGATCTCAACAGCCTCTACACCGGCGGCAACGTCGCGCGCTGCTCCACCTACTCGGCGAACCGCCCGTAACTGTCACGGGCCGGTTCGCCGGCTTCGGCATCACGCCTTGTAGCACACCTTGCGCGCGGCTTCCGCGATGCGCGCGGCATCGATCAGCGCGAGCTTTTCGAGGTTGGCCGCATAAGGCAGCGGCACATCCTCGTTGCACACCCGCAGCACCGGCGCATCGAGGTGGTCGAAGCCCTCCTCCATGCAGATGCTGATGATCTCGCTGGCGATCGAGCAGGTCGGCCAGCCCTCTTCGGCAACGATCAGGCGGTTGGTCTTGGCGAGACTCTTGAGGACGGTTGCCTTGTCGAGCGGACGCAGGGTGCGAAGATCGATCACCTCGGCATCGATGCCCTCGTCGGCGAGCTTCGCCGCCGCCTCGAGCGCGAGGCCCACGCCGATCGAATAGCTGACAATGGTGACGTCGCTGCCCTCGCGCACGATCCGCGCCTTGCCGATGGGAAGCACATAGTCCTCGACATCGGGCACGTCGAAGCTGCGGCCATAGACCAGCTCGTTCTCGAGGAAGACCACCGGATCCTCGCTGCGGATCGCGGCCTTCATCAGGCCCTTGGCATCGGCCGCGTCATAGGGCGCGATGACGATCAGGCCCGGCACGCTCGCATACCACGGGCCGTAGTTCTGCGAGTGCTGCGCCGCGACGCGGCTGGCAGCGCCGTTGGGGCCGCGGAACACGATCGGGCAGCGCATCTGGCCGCCGCTCATGTAATTGGTCTTGGCGGCCGAGTTGATGATGTGGTCGATCGCCTGCATGGCGAAGTTGAAGGTCATGAACTCGACGATCGGACGCAGGCCGCCCATCGCCGCGCCGGTGCCGATGCCGGCAAAGCCGTATTCGGTGATCGGCGTGTCGATCACGCGCTTGGGGCCGAATTCGGCGAGCAGGCCCTGGGTGACCTTGTAGGCGCCCTGATACTCGGCCACTTCCTCGCCCATCACGAAGACGCGCGGGTCGGCGCGCATTTCCTCGGCCATGGCATCGCGCAGCGCCTCGCGCACGGTGGTGCTGACCAGCTTGGTGCCCGCAGGAATCGCAGGATCGGCGGCAGGTGCCGCGGCAGCGGCAGGCTTTTCGGCCTTGGGAGCCGGCCCAGGCGCAGCAGCCGGCGCGGGTGCCGGTGTCGCGGCGGGCGCGGGGGCAGGCGCGGCTTCCTCCCCTTCCCCCGCAATCAGCGCGATCACCGCGCCCACGGCCACATCCTCGGTGCCGGCGGGCACGAGGATCTTCTCGAGCACGCCTTCATCGATGGCTTCGAATTCCATCGTCGCCTTGTCGGTCTCGATCTCGGCGATGATATCGCCCGGCTCGATCCGGTCGCCTTCCTGCTTCAGCCACTTGGCGAGCGTGCCCTGCTCCATCGTCGGCGAGAGGGCCGGCATCTTCAGTTCGATCCCCATGGCTCAATACTCCTCCACGAGAACATCGGTGTAGAGTTCACCCGCACCCGGCTCGGGCGAGGTTTCGGCAAAATCGGCGGCCTCGGCCACTTCGGCGCGGATCGCCTTGTCGATCGCCTTCAGCTCGTCCTCGGTCTTGCCGGCCTCGATCAGCACCTTCTTGAGGCCCTCGATCGGATCGTGGTGATCGCGCTGTTCCTGCACTTCCTCGCGGGTGCGGTACTTGGCGGGGTCGGACATCGAGTGGCCGCGATAGCGGTAGGTGTTGCACTCCATCAGCACCGGGCCCTTGCCCGCGCGCACATGGGCGAAGGCGACTTCGGCCGCGGCGCGCACTTCGAGCACATCCATGCCGTTCACTTCCATCCCCGGGATGCGGAACGCGGTGCCGCGCCGGTGGAAACGGGTTTCGGCCGAAGAGCGCTTGCTCGAGGTGCCCATCGCGTACTGGTTGTCCTCGACCACGAAGACGATGGGAAGGTTCCAGAGGGCCGCCATGTTGAAGGTCTCGTAGACCTGGCCCTGGTTCGCCGCACCGTCACCGAAATAGGCAAGGCACAACCCGCCGTCGTTATTGTACTGGTGCGCGAGCGCTAGCCCGCCGCCCAGGGCCACCTGCGCGCCGACGATGCCGTGGCCGCCGTAGAATTTGTGCTCGGTCGAGAACATGTGCATCGACCCGCCCTTGCCCTTCGAGATCCCGGCCTCGCGCCCGGTCAACTCGGCCATGATCACCTTGGGATCGATCCCGTAGGCGAGCATGTGGCCGTGATCGCGGTAGCCGGTGATCACGCTATCCCGCTCGTTGTCGAGCGCAGACTGGAGCCCGATCGCGACCGCTTCCTGGCCGATATAGAGGTGGCAGAAGCCGCCGATCAGGCCGAGGCCGTAAAGCTGGCCCGCCTTTTCCTCGAAACGGCGGATCAGCAGCATCTGGCGGTAGAATTCGAGCATCTCCGCTTCCGAGGCGGCGTAGCGCTTGTTCGCCTCGAACGCCTCCTGCAGCGAATGCAGAATGAAGTCGCTATCATCCGCAGCCGGAAGGGCTGCCTTTGCGGGCTTTTTGGCCAAGATCGTATCCCTCGCTCTGGCGCGCTCGTGGGGAGGAGAAGCGCCGTCCAATGCCTTGCTCTATAGGCAGGCAAGCGGCGGTGACGCAACGGCAAGCGGTTGCGGAAAACCGAACACGCATACGAAATCAGAACGGTTCGACAAATCCTTGGCGGATTACTTGTCTTCGAGCGTGATGACGACCTCGTCCTCGCGCATCACGCCCAGCTGGTCGCGCACCAGCTCGCTCGCAAGATCGGGGTCGGCCGCTTCGGGATCGAGCAGCTTCACGCGGTTGCGCAGGGCATCGCGCTTTTCTGTGAGCTTGGCGATCTCGGCCTTGCGGGCATCGAGCGCCGAGGCATTCTCGCTCCAGGCCAGGAGCCCGGTCGGGCCGGCCACGGCAAAGCCCGCGAGCAGCAGCAGCGCCATCAGCGCCACGGCCCGCTTCAGCCTGCTTTCGGTTGCCGGTTTGCGCATCGCGCCAAAATCCCTCATCGCCTGTTCCGACAGAATCACACTTGCTCTCTGGCTGCAAGAGCAATGCGGCGCAATCCGCACAAAACCCTGCGCTTCGTCCGGTTTTTCGTGAAACCGGGGCGTTTCAGTAGGAGCGCGGCAGGCCCAGCACGTGTTCGGCGAGGTAGGAGAGGATCAGGTTGGTCGAGATCGGGGCGACGGTGTAGAGCCGCGCCTCGCGGAATTTGCGCTCGACATCGTACTCCTCGGCGAACCCGAAACCGCCGAAGGTCTGGACGCACATGTCCGCGGCCGCCCAGCTGGCTTCGGAGGCGAGGAGTTTGGCCATGTTGGCCTCCTCGCCTGGATTGCCGCCCTCGTCATAGACCCGCGCAGCGTGGTGGACCATCAGCTCGGCGGCGCGCATCTGGGCGTAGCAGCGCGCGATCGGGAACTGGACGCCCTGGTTCTGACCGATGGGCCGAGCGAAAACGCTGCGGTCCTTGGCATAGCCAGTCGCCTTCTCGATGAACCACTTGGCGTCCCCGATGCACTCGGCCGCGATCAGGATGCGCTCGGCATTCATGCCGGAGAGGATATAGCGGAAGCCCTTGCCCTCCTCGCCCACCAGCGCGGAGGCCGGGATGCGCAGATCGTCGAAGAACACCTCGCACGAGGAGTGGTTCATCATCGTGCGGATCGGCTTGATTGTCATGCCGTTCTGCACGGCCTCGCGCATGTCGACGAGGAAGATCGAGAGACCCTCGGTCTTGCTCGCCGCTTCCTCGCGCGGGGTGGTGCGGGCGAGGAGCAGCATGAGGTCGGAATGCTCGGCGCGGCTGGTCCAGATCTTCTGGCCGTTGATGACGTAGTGGTCGCCATCGCGCACCGCGCGGGTCTTGAGGCTGAGGGTATCGGTGCCGCTGGTCGGCTCGCTCACCCCGAAAGCCTGGAGCCGCAGCTCCCCGCTGGCGATGCGGGGGAGATATTGCGCCTTCTGCTCGGCCGAACCGTACCGCAGCAGGGTGTTCATGATGTACATCTGGGCGTGGGCGGAGGAGCCGTTGCACCCGCTCGCCTGGATTTCCTCCATGATCACGCAGGCCGCCTCGAGGCTGAGACCGCTGCCGCCGTGCTCGGTCGGGATCAGCGCAGCAAGAAAGCCCGCCTGCGTCAGCGCATCGACGAATTCCGCCGGGTACTCCCGAACCGCATCTTTCGCCCGCCAATACTCCCCCGGAAAGCCGTCGCACAGCGCGCGCACCGCGCGGCGGATTTCGGCGAGTTCCTCGGGTTCGTGGGCGGACTGGGGCACGTATCTCTCTCCTCGTGGCGCCGGGGATTGCCTGTTCGGCCCTCCCAAGTCCACCTCATCAATTTGGGTGCTTTCGCGAAAGACGCGGCCTCTGGCAATCCCGTTTCGATCTGCTACCGACTGACCACGAGAGGGAGAGACACCATGCAGATCATCGCCCACGATCCGGCCCGCTTCGAGAACCTGCCCGGCTACGATTTCGCCGAAAACTGGCTGACCATCGACCTTGGCGAAGGGCTGTCGGCAAGGATGCACTATCTCGACGAGGGGCCGAAGGACGCGCCCCCGGTGCTGCTGTTCCACGGCGAGCCTTCGTGGTCCTACCTCTACCGCAAGATGATCCCGCTGCTGGTCGCCGCCGGTTTCCGCTGCCTCGCGCCCGACCTCATCGGCTTCGGCAAGAGCGACAAGCCCGACGAGCAGGGCTTCTATACATACGCCCGCCACGTCGACTGGCTGAAGCAGTGGCGCAACGCGGTGCTGCCAGAAGTCGCCGGGCTGTTCTGTCAGGACTGGGGCGGGCTGCTGGGCCTCAGGATCGTCGGGCAGGAGCCGGAGCGTTTCGCCTTCGTCGTCGCCAGCAATACCTTCCTCCCAACCGGCGGCGGCAAAGCGTCCGAGGGCTTCCTCGCGTGGCGCGAGTTTGCGCGCTCCTCACCCGAGTTCCGCATCGGCGGGATCATGCATCGCGGCTGCCAGAGCGGGCTCTCCGAGGCCGAGATCGCCGCCTATGACGCCCCCTTCCCCGACGAGCCAAGCAAGGCCGGCGCACGTGCCTTTCCGCAGCTGGTGCCGGTCGAGGACGACAAGCCCGGCGTCGCCGACAACATCGCCGCGTGGGAGGGCCTTGCCGGTTTCGACAAGCCCTTCCTCACCCTGTTCGGCGAGGATGATCCCGTGCTCGGCCGCGCCGCCCCCGGACTCACGAGCCGGATCAAGGGCGCCGAGGGTCAGCCCCATGTTATGCTGCCCAAGTGCGGCCACTTCAGTCAGGAAGACCACCCCGAGGCGCTGTCGCTCGGTGTGATCACTATGGCGCGAAAGGTGGGCTTTCTCGCTTGAACGCGCCCTCCCCCGCACCTGCCCCCGCGCTCGCCTACCTCACCCGCACGCAGGAATGGGCGCTCTCGCTCACCATCGCGGTGGTGACGGCGAACGCCTATTACATCCACCCGATCATCGGCGAGGTCGGGCGGGCCTTCGGGGTGGGAGAGGCGCAGATCGGGCTGGTGCCGGCGCTGAACCAGCTGGCGCTCGCGCTCGGCATCCTGCTGCTGCTGCCGCTGGGCGATTTCTACCCCAACCGGCGGCTGTGCCTGATCTTCGTGGCCGGGCAGACGCTAGCGCTGGGGGGTATGGTGGCAGCGCCCGGCTTTATCACCTTCACCGCCGCCTCGACCGTGCTCGGCTTCTTCACCATTGCGCCCTATCTGATCCCCGCCTTCGCCAGCAAACGCGTCGCGCCCGAGCGGCTGGGAGCGGTCACGGCGCAGCTCACGGCAGCGGTGATCTTCGGGATTCTGGTCGCGCGGGTGGGCGCAGGAATCATCGCCGCCCATACCGACTGGCACACGGTCTATGTCGGCGCTTTCATGCTGATGGTGGCGGTGACGGCCTTCCTCCCCATCGCCATGAAGAGCGAGGGCGCGAGCCCCAAGCAGCCGCAGGCGGGTTATGGCGCCTTGATCGGATCGGTCTTCACGCTCGCGGCCAAGCATCCCGATATGCGGATCTCCGCCGCGATCCAGGGCCTCAACTTCGCGATCTTCACCGCCAGCTGGCTCGCGCTGGCGCTGCATCTGACGGGGCCGGAGCTGGGCTACGGCACCGACGATGTCGGCTACCTCGCCGGGATCGCCGCCGTCAGTGTCTTCACCACGCCGCGGCTGGGGCGCTGGGCCGACAAGGTCGGGCCCCGCCGCGCGCGCATCGCGGCTGCGGTGGTGCAGTTCACCGGCATAGCGCTGTTCTATCCGCTCGGCTTTTCGATCTGGGCGGTGGTGGTGCCGCTGTTCATCGTCAATCTCGTCGGCCCGACGGTCGACGTCACGGGGCGCATGACGATGTTCACTCTCGCCCCGGAAATCCGCACGCGGCTCACCACCAGCTACATCGTCGTCATGTTCGTCGGCGGCGCGGTCGGCAGCGCGGCGGGCACGGCGGTGTTCGAATGGGGCGGCTGGGCGGGCACCTGCGCGCTGCTGGCGGCGATGAGCAGCGTGGTGGTCGGCCTTTCGCTCCATGCCGAGCGGCGCTGGCGGAAGCTTCAGATTGTCAATAAGAATTGACAAACCAAGGATTTACATTTCACCATTTGTTAAGGATCAAAGGGTAAAGACGTAATCGAAGGGCGCTACGGCCGAATACCGAATGACGATGCAACCGCCTCGTCACTCCGGTTGGGCCGAGCGCCCTGACCCGTTTTTCCGACAGACGCGCAACACCGCCCGGCAAAGTGCCGCGCGAAGGCATGTGCGATGGTTTCGAGAGAATGGTGACCCCGGCGCGATTCGAACGCGCGGCCCTCAGATTAGGAATCTGATGCTCTATCCTGCTGAGCTACGGGGTCCCGCCGCTTCCAATAGCAGCCGGACGTGACCAATCAATTGAGTTTCTCGGGCGGCGCGACCGGGAACGGCAGGGGCGCGACCGGCACGCCCTCCTCGATCAGCGCCTTGGCCTCGGCGAGGCTCGCCTGCCCGTGGATCGGAGCCTCGTCCCGCTCGCCATAGTGCATCTTGCGGGTCTCCTCGGCGAACTTGTCGCCGACCCATGTGGAGTTCTTCAGCGCCTCGGCCTGCGCCTTGGCGAGCGCGGCGAGCGCCTTCTGCATCTCGGGCGGCATGGGGGTGTTGGCCATCGGCTGAGGCGTTTGCAGCGGAAGCACCTCCTGTCGCTGGTTGCCCTTGGCGGGCACCGCGGGGGCCATCGGCGCCTTGGCGACCTGCCCGGAACCGCAGGACGGGCACACCAGCAGCCCGCGCGCGCGCTGGTCATCGTAATCGGCCGAGGAGCCGAACCACCCTTCGAACCGGTGGCCTTCGTCGCAAGCAAGGTCGTAGACGATCATGGGGTCAGGATTTGGCGATTTCCCGCCGGTTGGCAAGAGCGGGAACCTGCGCGCGGACTTCGGCGATGCGGACCAGATCGATGTCGCAGAAACCGAGCCCCGCCGCCTCGCCGCCCATGTCGAGCAGCACTTCGCCCCACGGGTCGACCACGAGGGAGTGGCCATAGGTCTCGCGCCCGTCCTCATGGCGGCCGACCTGCGCAGCGGCGATGACGAAGGCCTGCGCCTCGACCGCGCGGGCGCGCAGCAGGACGTGCCAATGGGCCGCGCCGGTGGGCTTGGTGAAGGCGGCGGGGACGGCGATGGCGTCGCACTTCCGGTCGCCAAGCGCGCCGAACAATGCGGGGAAGCGCATGTCATAGCACACCGCAAGGCCAAGCCGGCCGAGCGGGGTGCCCTCCACCGTCACGACGTCGCGCCCCGCCTCGTAGGCGTTGCTCTCGCGCCAGCTTTCGCCGCTGGCGAGGTCGACATCGAACATGTGGATCTTGTCGTAGGTGACGGGCTCGCCCGCGCCGGGGGCGAAGACCATCGAGCGGTTAGCGTTCTTCACGCCGCCCTCGTACGTCACCGCCATCGAGCCGATCGCGAGGGTGAGGCCCGTCTCCGCAGCCAGGGCGGCGAAGCGGGGGACGTAGGGGGAGTTGCCCTGCGCCACGATATGCCCCGCCGCGCGGGCCCGGTTGCGGTCGAGCAGCAGCGACATCTCCGGAGTGAACAGCATCGTCGCCCCTTCCCCCGCCGCCGCCCGCGCGGCATCGGCGATGGCGGCAAAATTGGCTTCGGGGTCGATCCCCGAAGTCATCTGGAGGACGGCGATCCTAGACATCAGCCTGCGAGCAGCGCGTCGAGCTTGCCCTCGCGCTCGAGCGCGGCGAGATCGTCGGAGCCGCCCACGTGGATATCGCCGATGAAGATCTGCGGCACGGTCATCGCATTCGGCGCGCGGGCGAGCATTTCCTCGCGCTTGGGGCCGCCCATCGTGATGTCATATTCGTTGAAGACCGCGCCCTTCTCGGTCAGCAGCCGCTTCGCGCGCACGCAGAAGGGGCAGGCGAACTTGGTGTAGATATCGATCTGCGGGGCGGCCATTTTGTGCCTCTTGAAAGCGTGAGAGTGACAACCAGATAAGCACAGTCGCCGCGTTTCGCCAGTCCGGGAAACGCCACGGCGGCAAGACGGGTGCTGCATCCGGCAGGCCCGCGCCAGACTGAATCGCTCAAGCATGAGGATTTGCATATGTCGCGTTTCGATTTCACCCCCTACCGCCGCTCCACCGTGGGCTTCGACCGCCTGTTCGACCTGCTCGAGAACCAGGCGCGGCTCAACGCGGGCGACAACTATCCGCCCTTCAACATCTCGCGCCGCGGTGAGGACAATTACCGCATCACGCTTGCCGTCGCCGGCTTCCGCCCGGGCGATATCGACATCACCGCGCAGCAGAACCTGCTGGTCGTGCAGGGCAAGAAGCGTGACGACGCCGAGGACGGGCAGGAGCTGATCCATGTCGGCATCGCCAACCGCGGTTTCGAGCGCCGCTTCGAACTCGCCGATTTCGTGCGGGTCGAGCGCGCCGATCTGGCTGACGGCCTGCTGATCATCGATCTCGTCCGCGAGGTTCCCGATGCGATGAAGCCGCGCAAGATCGCGATCGGCGGCACGGCGACGCTGACGGCGGTGCCCGGCCCCGACAGCGACGATTCTGCCAGCGCCGCCTGAGGCGCGCAAACCCTGACGATGGACAAGTAAAAGGGGGCGGATCTTGCGATCCGCCCCCGCGACTTTCGTCGCCCTGCCTGGTTCTATCCGTCCGGGTCGCAGAAGACGGACAATACCAGGCAAGCTCGTTTCGCGGAAAATCTCCGATCCCGCCACTGTCGAAATGACGCTTTTTTGCGAAGCGCCCGTTCACACGGCGATAGTGCCGGAGTTCCTAGAAAACCGTGAAATCCCGCCCCGCGTCTAATGCGGAATGGCAATAATGCGCAAGGCCTATCTGCAAGAATTGTAAGGACACGACAGACAAAGTCCGTGTTGCGAAACAAAGGATTGCAACAGGCTGCTCAAACCGGGCGCGAGCAAGCGCTGCACACAGCGTCCCAAACCGGCACGCCCGGCAGAAACGCGCTGCGGGAAAAGACCGGGTTCGAGAGCAAACGCGCCGGCTTGCCCCCGTAAAATCACCGCCGGACGCAGGCGAATCGCCCGCAGTCCGGCCAGCCCGTCTCAGACGAGGCGCGACTGTTCCAGCGCCGCCGCGATGAAGCCCGCAAACAGCGGATGCGGATCGAAGGGCCGCGACTTCAGCTCCGGGTGGAACTGCACGCCCACGAACCACGGGTGGTCGGGCCGCTCGACGATCTCGGGCAACAGCCCATCGGGGCTCATGCCGGAGAAGATCAGACCCTGCTTTTCCAGCGGCTCGATGAAGGCGCTGTTGACTTCGTAGCGGTGGCGATGACGTTCCGAAATCGTCTCGGCGCCGCCATAGATGCGCGAGGTGTGGCTGTTGGGGCTCAATTTCGCCGGATAGGCGCCGAGCCGCATCGTGCCGCCAAGGTCCCCGCCCTCTTCGCGCTGCTGGAGGCCTTCCTTGGTCATCCACTCGGTGATGATGCCGACCACCGGCGTATCGGTCGGGCCGAATTCGGTCGAAGAGGCGTGGTCGAAGCCCGCGGCACGCGCGCCTTCGATGCAGGCCATCTGCATGCCGAGACAAATGCCGAAGAACGGCACGTTGCGGGTGCGCGCGAAACGCACGCTCGCGATCTTGCCCTCGCTCCCGCGTTCGCCGAAGCCGCCGGGGACGAGAATGCCGTGCATCGGCTCGAGCTGGGCGATGATCTGGCTGTCATCGTCGCCTTCGAAAATCTCGGCGTCGATCCAGCGGATGTTGACCTTCACGCGGTTGGCGAGCCCGCCGTGGACCAGCGCCTCGTTCAAACTCTTGTAGGCATCGGGCAGGCCCACATACTTGCCCACCACCGCGATGGTGACTTCGCCTTCGGGGTTGAAGTGGCGGTCGGTCACGTCCTTCCACGCCGACAGGTCGGGCTCGGGCGCGTCGGCAATGCCGAAAGCGCGCAGCACTTCGCGGTCGAGGCCCTCGGCGTGATACTGCTGCGGCACCGAATAGATCGAGGGCGCATCGAGCGCCTGGATCACCGCCTCGGCGCGCACGTTGCAGAACTGCGCGATCTTGCGGCGGTCGCTCTCGGGAATCGGATGCTCGGCGCGGCACAGCAGGATGTCGGGCTTGATCCCGAGCGCGGCGAGTTCGCGCACCGAATGCTGCGTGGGCTTGGTCTTCAGCTCGCCCGCGGCCTTGATGTAGGGCACCAGCGTGACGTGGACCGAAACGGTCTGGAACGGCTTGAGCTCGTTCCTGAGCTGGCGGATCGCTTCCATGAAGGGCAGCGATTCGATGTCGCCGACAGTGCCGCCGATCTCGCACAGGATGAAATCATGGTCGCCCTGGTCGGCGAGCGCGAAGGCCTTGATCGCGTCGGTCACGTGCGGGATCACCTGCACGGTCGCGCCGAGATAGTCGCCGCGGCGTTCCTTTGCGATGATGTCGCGGTAGACGCGGCCCGAGGTGATGTTGTCGCTCTGGCGCGCCGAGACGCCGGTGAAGCGTTCGTAGTGCCCGAGGTCGAGATCGGTCTCGGCCCCGTCGTCGGTCACATAGACCTCGCCGTGCTGGTACGGGCTCATCGTGCCCGGATCGACGTTCAGATAGGGGTCGAACTTGCGGATGCGGACCTTGTAGCCGCGCGCCTGAAGGAGGGCCGCCAAGGAGGCTGCCATGAGACCTTTGCCGAGCGAGGAGACCACGCCGCCGGTGATGAAAATGAACCGCGCCATGGGATTCGGGCCTTAAGCAAACGAGAGGATTCGGGGCAAGCGAATTGCTTGGCCCTTGGGGTAGCCATCCACAGTGACGGCGTTGCGAAGCGGGAAAAGGGGCGCGGCGGCCCCTTTGAGGTGCCCTGTTACTGGGCGGGCGAAGCCGGAGCGGCCGGGGCGGGCTGCGCGGGCGCGGGCACCGGATCGGCCAGCAGGTCGGGCTTGGCGGGTGCCGGCGCGCTGCGATCCAGCGTCGTCGTCACATTGCCGACCGAGCTTTCACGCGCGGCGAGCGCGGCCAGCACGATCGAAAGGCTCACAAAGGCCACCGCGAGCCACTTGGTCGTCCGGGTCAGGAAGTCCGCTGCCCCGCGCGCACCGAAAGCCCCGCCCGGGCTCGAGCCGATGCCGAGCCCGCCACCTTCGGAGCGCTGCATCAGCACCACGCCGACCAGCGCGGCGGCCACCAGGGCCTGAATCACGGTGAGGAACACGAACAGGGACATAAGAGGTAACTCGTGGCCGGGGGCGAGACACTCGCCCGGTTGCAATTTATCGGCGCCATGTAGGCGCGCGCGCCTGTTTGGACAAGTCCGCGCGCCGGGCGTCAGTTCTCGAAGGGTTCGCTCGCGGCAAGGGCGATGCCCATGAAGCTGTCGGCAGTGAGGCTCGCCCCGCCCACCAGCGCCCCGCCCACATCGGGCACGGCGAAGATCGCCGCGGCGTTATCGGGCTTGACCGAGCCGCCGTAGAGGATGCGCACCTCGGCGCCCTGCTCGGGGCCGAACAGGTCGACCAGCAGCGCGCGGATCACGCCGTGCATCTCGGCGATGTCATCGGTGGTGGCGGCCGTGCCGGTACCGATCGCCCAGATTGGTTCATAGGCGATCGTCAGGCGCTCGGCCACGTCGGCGGGCATGGCGTCAGCGGGGGGGAGCGAGGCCTTGAGCTGGCGCTTCACGAAGGCGACTGCCTTGCCCGATTCGCGGGTTTCGGCACTTTCGCCGCAGCACATGATGATGCGCAGGCCCGCCGCGAGCGCACTTTCGGCCTTGGCGCGCACCAGCGCGTCGCTTTCGCCATGCATCTGGCGGCGCTCGGAATGGCCGAGGATCACGAACTTGGCGCCCGCATCGGCGATCATTGCGGCCGAGACGTCGCCGGTGTGCGCGCCGCCATCAGCCTGATGGCAATCCTGCGCGCCGACCGCGATCTGCTCGGCCTCGCGGTGGATCGCGTGGATCAGGGTGTAAGGCGGCGCGATCGCCACTTCGACCTTCATGTGACGCTGCGCCGCACGGTCGATCGCGCGCGCTTCGGAGAGCATCGCGCGGGTGCCGTGCATCTTCCAGTTTCCGACGATGTAGGGTCGGCGGGTCATGATGTTTCCTGCAAATCCTGCGAATAGAGAGGGATAGACCCGGAGCGCCGTGATTCTGTGTTTTGCTGTAGAGCGCCGGGGCCGCGTCCGCTAGCCGAGGAAGTCCCGCTAGTCAAAACGCGAGCGTACCTGTTGCCGCGCGGTCGCAGGGCCTATAAAGGCGGGCCGCACTGCGAGACCCTCGCGGTCAATGCCCGAGACATGCCGTCCCTGTCCGCGTGACAGGGCCGGCCAGACCCGGATGGGATCCGTTACGCCATGATTTCGTTTTTCCGCCGCTTTTTCAACTCGAAGATCGGCCTGCCGCTGGTTCTTGCCTTCCTTGCGCTGATCGCCGTGGCCTTTGCCGCGGGCGAACTTTCGAACACGCGCTTCACCGGCATTTCGGGTACCGACAATCTCGCGGTGGTCGATGGAGAGAAGATCCCGCTGACCGAACTGCCGACCTCGGCCAAGCTCGCGCTCGATCAGGTGCGCCAGCAGAACCCGACGCTGACCATGCCCGAATTCGTCGCGCAGGGTGCGCTCGACGAAGTGACGAAGCAGCTGATCGACCGCTATGTGGTGAGCGCCTATGGCCGCAAGTACGGCCTGCGGGCGGGCGACAATCTGGTGAACAGCGAGATCCTCAAGATCCCCGCATTCCAGGGCCTCACCGGCGCCTTCGACGAGAAGACCTATCTCGCCGCCATCGGCCAGCGCGGCATGACCGACCAGACCTTCCGCGCCGGGATCGAGGGCGATCTGCTCGAACAGCAGCTGCTGCGCACCGCCGTCGCCGCGCCGCGCATGCCCGAGAAGATGGCGCGCCAGTATGCCGCGCTCGTGCTCGAGAAGCGCAAGGGCACCATCGCCCTGATCCCGAGCGCCGCCTATGCCCCCGCAGGCAACCCCTCGGAGGAGCAGCTCACCAAGTGGTATGCGGGCAATCGCAACCAGTTCATCCGCCCCGAGCGGCGCACGCTGCGCTTTGCGGTGCTGGCTGCCGACAGCCTCAAGGTCAATGCGACGCCCACGGCTGCCGAGATCGCCGAACGCTACAAGCGCGATGCCGCCAAATATGCCGCCAGCGAGAAGCGCGGCTTCACCAGCTTCGTGGTCCCCACGCAGGACGCCGCCAAGGCGCTTGCCGCCCGCATCCGCGGCGGGGCGAGCCTCGAAAGCGTCGCGCGCGAGGCGGGCTTCACCACCTCGAAGAGCGAGCCCAAGGACCGTGCCGCGGTCGCCGCCTCCAACGGTGCCGCCTTCGCGCAGAACGCCTTTGCCGCAGGGCAAGGCGCGGTGGTCGAACCCGTGCAGGGCACGCTCGGCTGGTATGTCGCCAAGGTCGACAGCATCGAGCGCATCGCCGCACGCAGCCTCGAACAGGCGACCCCTGAGATCGCCGAGGCGCTCGCGGGCGAAAAGCGCGCCGCCGCCATCGATGACCGTATCGCCGAGATCGAAAACGAGATCGACGGCGGCACCGCGCTCGCCGATGTCGCCAAGGCCTATGGTCTGAAGATCGAGACCACCCCTGCGCTGCTCGCCAACGGGCAGGCTTTCGGCCAGCCCCAGGTCAAGATCGTGCCGCAGCTTGCCCCCGTGCTCCAGACCGCGTTCCAGATGGAGGAAAGCGCGCCGCAGCTCGCAGTGGTCGAACAGGGCAAGCAGTTCGTGATCTTCGAGGTCGCACGGGTCGATGAAGCCGCAGCCCCGCCGCTGGCCGAGGTGCGCGAAGCCGCCATCGCCGGCTGGAAGCGCGCGCAGGGCGCGATCCTCGCCAAGCAGGCGGCCGAACGAATCCTTGCCAAGGTGCGCGGCGGCATGGCGCTCGACGCGGCGGTCGCGGCCGAGAACAAGACCGGTTTCGAGCTCGAGCCGATCGATCTCGAACGCCGCCAGCTGCTCGCGCAGTCGCAGGGCCGCGTGCCCCCGCCGCTGGTGCTGATGTTCAGCATGGCCGAGGGCACCACCAAGACCCTTGAAGGCCCGCGCAATCTCGGCTGGTATGTGGTCGACCTCGACGACATCAGCACCCTCCCGCTCGACAAGGAGCCGCAGCTGGTGGCGCAGACCCGCCAGCAGCTTGCACAGGCGCTGGCGCAGGAATACCGCGCGCAGGCGACGCTCGCGATGCGCAAGGAGCTTGAGGTCACCACCAACTCGGCCGGGATCGCCGCTGTCCGCAAGCAGCTCTCCGGCGAGCAGTAAGCGCGAAGAGCACGTGACCGCAGCCGGATTGCCAGAGAACGCCGCCGCCGCCGCCGCCAGCCTCGCCGAGGGCAAGCCGGCGCTGGTGTGGCGCCGCATCATCGCCGACAGCGACACGCCTGTGGGCGCGGCGCGGCGGCTGATCGTGCCCGGTCGCGGCGACTTCCTGCTCGAATCGGTCGAGGGCGGCGAGGTGCGCGGGCGCTACAGCCTGCTCGGCCTCGATCCCGATCTCGTGTTCCGCGCCAAGGGCGAAGCCGCCGCGATCAACCGCGAATGGCGGATGGACCGCGAGGCCTTCGCGCAGCTCGCGGGCAATGCGCTGGCCGAATTGCGCGCGCTGGCAGGCACCTGCCGCATCGATCCGATGCCCGAGGGCCTGCCCCCGACGCTCGCCTGCCTTGTCGGCTATTTCGGCTATGAGACCATCGGTCTCGTCGAGACCCTCCCGCGCGCGGCGCAGAGCCCGCTCGACCTGCCCGACATGCTGTTCGTGCGCCCGACGGTGATCCTCGTTTTCGACCGGCTGACCGACGCGCTCTTCGCGGTCGCGCCGATCTGGGAGGCGGACGACCCTGAGGCCGCGGTCGAGCGCGCGGGCGAGCGGATCGATGCGACGCTGAGCCAGCTCGGCCAGCCCATGCCTTCGGGCCTTGGCGAGGATGTCCCCGCCAGCCTCCCCGACCTTACTCCGGTGATCGCGCCCGAGGACTACAAGGCGATGGCGCTGGCGGCGAAGGAATACATCGTCGCGGGCGACATCTTCCAGGTCGTGCTCGCCCAGCGCTTTACCTGCCCCTTCGCCCTGCCCCCGCTGGCGCTCTACCGCGCATTGCGCAGGGTGAACCCCTCGCCCTTCCTCTATTTCCTTGATCTGCCCGGCTTCGCGCTGGTCGGCTCCAGCCCCGAGATTCTGGTGCGGGTGCGCGAGGGAGAGGTGACGATCCGCCCCATCGCCGGCACGCGTCCGCGCGGAAAAACGCGCGATGAGGATGACGCCAACGAAACATCGCTGCTCGCCGATCCCAAGGAGCGGGCCGAGCACCTCATGCTGCTCGATCTCGGGCGCAACGATGTCGGCCGCGTGGCGGCGGCAGGGACGGTCGAGGTGACCGACAGCTTCACCGTAGAGCGCTACAGCCACGTGATGCACATCGTCAGCAATGTCGTCGGGCGGCTCGATCCGGCGAAGGACGCGCTCGATGCGATGATCGCAGGCTTCCCCGCCGGCACCGTTTCGGGCGCGCCCAAGATCCGCGCCTGCGAGATCATCGCCGAGCTCGAACCCGAAACCCGCGGCGCCTATGCGGGCGGCGTGGGCTATTTCGCGCCGGATGGCTCGCTCGACAGCTGCATCGTGCTGCGCACCGCGGTGGTGAAGGACGGGGTGATGCACGTGCAGGCGGGCGCGGGGATCGTCGCCGACAGCGACCCCGATTACGAACTCGCCGAATGCCGCGCCAAATCGGGCGCGCTGATCGCCGCCGCGCGCGAGGCGGTGCGGGTCGCGGGCGAACCGGGGTACGGGCAATGAAGCGCGTTGCCGTTCTCGCCCTCATCCTCTGCCTTGTCGCGTGCTCCCCGCCGCAAGGAGGCGAGGCGCTGGTCAAGGTCAAGCTCGATGGCTCCGAGGTGGAAGAGACCGCCACCCCCTCGCCTGCGCCGAGCGAAGCGTCCGGGCCTTCGGCCTGCGAGAGCGTGACTTTCGAAGGTGTCGCGCTGACCCATTGCGTCGCCGATCCCGCGCAGCACAGCATCGGGATGGCGAACCTCGGCAAGGACAAGCAGCCCTTCGGCTCGCTCGCCGCTTTCGCCGCCAGCGTCGATCCGGCCACGATTGCCTTCGCCATCAACGGCGGGATGTATGGCGATGACCTCAAGCCCATCGGCTACTACGTCCAGAACGGCGAGCGCCTGAAGGAGCTGAACCGCGCGGATGGGGACGGCAATTTCTACATGAAGCCCAATGGCGTGTTCTTCGGCAATGCCAGCGGCGGCTGGCGGGTGCTGGGGAGCAACACCTTCTTCAACACCGTCGGCGACCGCCCCGGCTTCGGCACACAGTCCGGGCCGATGCTGCTGGTCGACGGCAAGCTCCACCCCGAGATCCAGGACGATGGCCCCTCCAAGGCGATCCGCAATGCCGTCGGTGTCGATGGCAGCGGCAAGGCGCATTTCGTGATTTCCGACGCGCCCGTCAGCTTCGGCCAGCTCGCCCGCTATTTCCGCGACCAGCTCAAGGTGAGCAACGCGCTCTATCTCGACGGGCAGGTCTCCTCGCTGTGGGACCCGGCCAAGGCACGCATGGACAAGGGCCGCGTCGGCCCGATCATCGTGGTGACGAAACGCGCAGCCAAGCCCGCAGCGGCACAACCCACGGCGGCGGCCACGCCGAAGGCAGAGGCACCATGATTCTCGTCATCGACAATTACGACAGCTTCACCTTCAACCTCGTCCATTACCTGATGGAGTTGGGGGCCGAGGTGCGCGTGGAGCGCAACGATGCGCTGACCGCCTCGGAAGCGCTGCGCACCAATGCGGCCGGGTTCCTGATCTCGCCCGGCCCCTGCACCCCCAACGAGGCGGGGATCAGTCTCGATCTGGTCGCCGCCTGTGCCGATGCGGGCAAGCCGCTGATGGGCGTGTGCCTCGGCCACCAGGCGATCGGGCAGCATTTCGGCGGCACGGTGCAGCGCGGCGGGCTGATGCATGGCAAGACCTCGCCGGTCAGCCATGACGGGACGGGGGTCTTCGCCGGCCTGCCCTCACCCTTCATCGCCACGCGCTATCACAGCCTTGAGGTGGTGAACGTGCCGGACGAGCTCATCGCCAATGCCCATGCCGAAACGCCCGGCGCTGATCACCCGAGCGTGATGGGCTTCCGCCACGCGGAGCTGCCGATCCATTCGGTGCAGTTCCACCCGGAGAGCATCGCCACCGAGCATGGCCATGCCCTCCTCGCCAATTTCGTGAAGCTGTGCGGGCTCGACCCGGTGCTGCCCGCGCGGGCGACCGCATGAGCCCGCTCCCCGACATCACCGCCCCCCTGAGCGAGGCCGAGGCCGAGCGCGCATTCGGCATCCTGCTCGACGGAGCGCCTACGGAGGACGAGATCGCCGACTTCCTCGTCGCGCTGTCAGCCCGGGGGGAAACGGCAGACGAGATCGCGGGGGCGGCGCGGGCCCTGCGCGCGCGGCTGATCCCCATCGCCTCGCCCGAAGGCGCGATCGACGTCTGCGGCACGGGGGGGGACGGGCACCACACGCTCAACGTCTCGACCGCGGTCAGCCTCGTGGTCGCCGCCGTGGGCGTGCCGGTGGCCAAGCACGGCAACCGCGCGGCGAGTTCCAAGGCGGGTGCGGCGGACACGCTGGAGGCCCTCGGCCTCGACATGGACGCAGCAGGGCGCACGGCGGAGAAGACCCTCGCCGAGATCGGCATCTGCTTCCTCTTCGCGAAGAACCACCACCCGGCGATGGCGCGCATCCAGCCCATCCGCACGCGGCTCGGCATCCGAACGATCTTCAACCTCATGGGCCCGCTGTCGAACCCCGCCAAGGTGACGAGCCAGCTGATCGGCATCGCGCGGCCCGCCTATGTCCCGATCTATGCCGGCGCGATGGCGCGGCTCGGCACGGGCAAGTCGCTGATCGTCTCGGGCGACGAGGGGCTGGACGAGCTGAGCCTCGCGGGGGGCAACGAGGTTGCGGTGGTGACCGGCCAAGCCTTCACGATGGAACGGGTCGATGCGAGCGCGGCGGGCCTCCCCCACGCGCCGATCGAGGCGATCCGGGGCGACGATGCGCGGCACAATGCCGCCGCCCTGAAAGCGCTGCTGATGGGCACCCCCGGCCCCTACCGCGACGCGGTGCTGTTCAATGCGGCAGGCGCGCTGACCGTGGCCGGGCGCGGCAACGACTGGCGCGAGCGGGCTGCGATGGCCGCCGAGGCGCTGGATTCCGGCGCGGCGCTGGCGCTGCTCGAAAAGTGGATTGCGCTGGCGAAGTAACTTATCCCCGTTCGCCCTGAGCTTGTCGAAGGGCTGTCCTTCCCCCTATCTGCAGCTTGAAGAAGAACGGTGCTTCGACAAGCTCAGCACGAACGGTTTTGCAGAATGAACAAGCTCGAAGAAATCTGCGCCAACAAGGCCCGTGAAGTCGCCGCGCGCAAGCCCGCGACCACGACCGCCGCGCTCGAAGCCGCTGCCGCCGCGCAGACGCCGCCGCGCGGGTTCGAGGCCACCCTGCGCGCCCGCGCCGCCACCGGCTATGCCCTGATCGCCGAGATCAAGAAGGCGAGCCCCTCCAAGGGTCTCATCCGCGCCGATTTCCACCCCGCCGATCATGCCCGCGCCTACGAGGCGGGCGGTGCCGCGTGCCTCTCGGTGCTCACCGATGCGCCCTATTTCCAGGGGCACGAGGACTACCTCGTCGCCGCCCGCGCCGCCTGCGCCCTGCCGGTGTTGCGCAAGGACTTCATGGTCGATCCCTGGCAATGCCTCGAAGCCCGCGCCATCGGGGCCGATGCGATCCTCATCATCGTCGCCGCGCTTGGCGACGGGCAGATGGCCGAGATCGAAGCCGCCGCGCGCCAATACGGCATGGACGTGCTGGTCGAAGTGCATGACGAGGCCGAGATGGAGCGCGCCGCCCGCGTGCTCAGCTCCCGCCTGATCGGGGTCAACAACCGTGACCTCAAGACCTTCACCACCAGCCTCGCCACCACCGAGCGTCTCGCCCCGCTCGCGCCCGAAGGCACGCTGCTGGTGGGCGAGAGCGGGATCAACACCCGCGCCGATTGCCAGCGCCTCGAAGCCGCCGGCGTGCGCACCTTCCTCGTCGGGGAGAGCCTGATGCGCGCTGACGATATTGCGAGTGCCACCCGCGCCCTCATCGGGACAGAACAGGCGGCATGAGCAAGCTCACCCACCTCGATGACGAGGGCGCCGCGCGCATGGTGGATGTCGGCGGCAAGCCCGCCACGGCGCGCCGCGCGGTCGCAAGCGGGCGGATCACCATGTCGGCCGCGGCCCTCGAAGCGATCCGCGCCGGCAATGCCCCCAAGGGCGACGTGCTGGGCGCGGCGCGCATCGCGGGGATCATGGCCGCCAAGCGCACCGGCGAGCTCATCCCGCTGTGCCATCCGCTCGGGCTCGAGGCGGTCACCATCGATTTCGCCTATGAGCCATCCGCGATCCGCGTCACCGCCACCGCCTCGCTCACCGGCAAGACCGGGGTGGAAATGGAAGCGATGACAGCCACTTCCATCGCACTCCTCACGATCTATGACATGGCCAAGGCGATCGACAAGGGCATGGTGATCGAGGGCGTGCGCCTGATCGCCAAGTCCGGCGGCAAGTCGGGCGACTGGAAGGCTGCGGAGTGAACGCCCCGCTCGGTCTCGAGGAAGCGCAGGCCCGCCTGCTCGCCCTCGCGCCGCTGCTGCCGTCCGAGAGCGTTCCAAGCGAACAGGCGCTCGGCCGCATCCTTGCCGAGGATGTGCCCGCCGCCCGCACCCAGCCCCCGGCCGATCTTTCGGCGATGGACGGCTATGCGTTGGCCGGAGGTGACGGTCCGTGGACGCTGGTGGGCGAGAGCCGCGCGGGCGCGCCCTATCGCGATGTTCTCTCGCCCGGCGAATGCGTGCGCATCTCGACCGGCGCGATGGTGCCCGCAGGCGCGGACCGCGTGCTGTTGCAGGAGGATGCGGTCGACACGGACGGCCGCATCTCCGCCACCGAACTACCCCCCGCAGGCCGCCACATCCGCGCGCGCGGGTTCGATTTCCACGCGGGCGACCGGCTGCTCGCCAAGGGCGCGCCCGTCACCCCCGCCCGCCTAGCGCTGGCGCTCGCAGGCGGGCACGCGGCGCTCCCCGTCACCCGCCGCGCGCGCGTCGCGGTGATGGACAGCGGCGACGAGCTGGCGAGCGATCCTGCCGCCTGCCTCCCGCACCAGATCCCCGCCAGCAACGCCGCGATGATCGCCGCCATGCTCGCCCCCCTCGGCTGCGAGGTGACGCGCATCGGCCCCGTGCCCGATGACCGCGCGGCGCTGGCCGAGGCGCTGGCGCAGGCCGAGGGCGCGGACATCCTCGTGACCTCCGGCGGGGCATCGGTGGGCGATCACGACCTGATCAAGCCCGCGCTCGCCGATTGGGGGGCGGAGATCGCCTTCTGGAAGATCGCGATCAAGCCGGGCAAGCCGCTGCTGGTGGCAACGCGCGGCCCGCAGGTGATCCTCGGCCTGCCGGGCAATCCGGTGTCGAGCTTTGTCACCGCCTTCCTCTTCGCGCTGCCGCTGGTGCGCAAGGCCGCAGGCGAGCTCGACCCCCTGCCCGCCAGCACCATGATGATCGCGGGCGAGACCCTGCCGCCCATCGGCCCGCGCCGCGAGTTCCTGCGCGCGGTGAGCACAGGCGGCGAGGTGCGGCTCGCGGGATCGCAGGATTCCTCCGCGCTCTCGGCCCTCGCTGCGGCCGATTGCCTGATCGACCGCCCCGCGCACAGCCCGGCGCTGCCCGCGGGCGAGGCCATTCGGGTGTTCCACCTCCGAAATGGCTGAAATGCGCGGGTTTGCCGCGCGAGCGTGTTGACACCTGTTCCGCAGTTGCCTAATTGTTCCTTGTTCGTTCACCTTAATGGCGAACGACAAGTGCAAACAACGCACCTCGTCGAAGGTGCCTCTTGGCGCACGCAAGGGATTGGCACGGCGCATCCGGCAACGGGCGCGGCGTGGGTGCGACCACAGGAGAGTTGACCAATGCTGACCGCAAAGCAGCGCGAGCTCATCGTCTTCATCCAGCAGCGGCTGGAGGAGACCGGCGTCTCGCCGAGTTTCGAGGAAATGAAGGAAGCGCTCGACCTGAAGAGCAAGTCGGGCGTGCACCGGCTGATTTCCGCTCTGGAAGAACGCGGCTTCCTGCGCCGCCTGCCCAACCGGGCGCGCGCGCTCGAAGTGATCCGCCAGCCCGGCGATACGACGCCCTCGCGCGGCGCTGCGCCTGCGGGCGGGAATGTGGTGCCGATGCCTGCGCCTGCTCCGCGCCAGCCCGAGGCGGCGAACGACGTGATCGAGCTGCCGCTCCACGGGCGGATCGCGGCCGGTGCGCCGATCGAGGCGCTGGAAGGCCAGTCGACCCTGCCGGTTCCCGCCGCGCTGCTCGGCCCGGGCGAGCACTATGCCCTCGAGGTGTCGGGCGATTCGATGGTCGAGGCCGGGATCTTCGATGGCGATTTCGCGCTGGTCCGCCGCACCAACACCGCCCGCGATGGCGAGATCGTGGTGGCGCTGGTGCGCGGCGAGGAAGCGACGCTCAAGTACCTGCGGCGCGAAGGCGGCCAGGTGCGGCTCGACCCGGCCAATGCCGCCTATGACCCGCAATACTACCGCCCCGACGAGGTCGAGGTGCAGGGCAAGCTCGCAGGCCTGCTGCGGCGCTACCACTGAGGCAAAGCGGGCCGGAGCCCGCGCCGGTGCGGGAGCGAAAATCGCTCCATTGGCAACGGCGCGCCTATGGCTTCGGCCCGATTGCCGAATGATTTCAACAATGTTGGAATTGAAGGGGCGCTGCGGGCGCCCCTTTTCGCATGGGCTCAGAGCCCCGCCAGACCCCGCCAGACCCCCTCTAGACCCCCTTCAGCCCCGTCTCGGCAGGCGTTTGCGGCGGGTTCGCGGCGGCTGATGCTCCGGGCCGGGGTTTTCCAACCGGATCCTCCGGCACCCGCCACCAGCCATGCGATCCCTGATCCTCGGCGACCGTGGCGATGGTCTCGTCCGACAGGTCGATGGCCAGCCCGCCCGACTGCGTCAGAAACCGCCGGTCGGCCTTGAGCCAGCGCGGACGGCAGGAGCGCGGGAGGAACCGCTCGGAGACGACGATGTCGGCCTCGCGGCAGGCGGCGGCGAGCGCACGCTCCTCGACGCGGGCCGTCCCCCGCCCGAGCAGCAGCACCCAGTCCCTGCCCCCGCGTTCGATGGTGAGCGTGCAGAAGGCCTCGGAACAGCGCGCGCCCGGCCATTGGGCGAGCGGCACCGGCTCCGCGCCGACACCGGCAAGCTCCATCAGATTGTCGCGGGTGTAGGACGAGCGGCTGTCGCGCAGGGAGAGAAGGCGCGTCTCTCCATCAGGCCCGGGCATGGTGATCCCCACCTGCTGCCCGTCCCCCGCCACCAGCAGATCGGGGATCGGGGTCGTCGCCACCAGCCCGCTCGCGAGCGCCACGGGCACCAGCCCGATAAGCCGCACCCGCCCGCGCCACAGCCCGAGCCACAGCCCCCCTGCCGCGAAGAGCGCAACCGAAAGCCCGCTGATCTGCGGCATCAGCCGCACCGCCCCGGCCTGTCCGGCGGTGACGTGGGCGATCCACAAGAGCGGCGCCAGCGAGCGTTCGACCAGCCACCAGAACGGCGCGCCAACTCCGACGAGGTCCGCGACCAAAGCCAGTGCAATCAATGGCATGGAGACGAACGTCACCAGCGGGATCGCCACCACATTGGCGAGCGCCCCGTACATCCCAGCGCGGTGGAAGTGGAACAGCACCACCGGCATCAGCGCCAGCTCGATCACCACGCCGGTGACGAACAGCATCACCGTCTTGCGCCCCGTCCGCACCCACCACGGCTCCTCCCGCGGGGCGAGGAAGGCGCGGACCGGGGCGCTGTTTGACAGCGCAATGATCGCGAGAACGGCGGCAAAGCTCATCTGGAAGCTCGGGCCGATCGCGCTTTCAGGCCACAGCAGCAGGACGACGCCCGCCGCGACCGCCACCATCCGCAAGGACAAGGCCTCGCGTCCCAGCACCAGCGCGCCGAGCACCAGCAGCGCGGCAATGCAGCTCCTCACCGTGGGGACCTCCGCGCCGGTGAGGAGCGTGTAACCGATCCCCACCACCGCGCCGCTCGCCGCCGCGACGATCGGCAGCCGCACCCTCAGGGCGAGCGCGGGCCACAGGGCGAGCAGGCGCAGCACCGCGAAATAGGCCGCCGCGATCACCGCGCTCACGTGCAGCCCGCTGATCGAGAGCAGGTGCGTGAGACCCGCATCGCGCATCGCCGCCTCGTCGCCCTCGGTAATCCCCCCGCGGTCGCCGCTGGCAAAGGCCGCCGCAATGGCGCCGGGCGAGCCGGGAACGCGCGCCTTTACATGCTCGGCGAGCGCCCGCTGGAGATCGGCGAGACCGGTGCGTTCGGGTGCGGGCTCGATCACGGCGAGCGGGCCTACCAGCGTGCCGGTCGCCGAGAGGCCCTGGAACCACGCCGCGCGGGCGAAGTCGTAAGCGCCGGGCAGCATCGGCGAGGCGGGCGGCATCAGCCGTGCGCGCAGCCGCACGATGGCGCCCTCGGCGAGCCCGGCTGGGACCCCGCCCTGCCCCAGCGCCGCCATCGGGACATTCACCCGCACCTTTCGCGCGACGCCGGCCTCGGCATCGCGCATCGCCAGCGTCAGGCGCAGACGGCCCTCGGCAGGCTGATCCTCGCGCGAGAGCACCCTGCCCTCGATCTGGACCACGGCCGGACGCGCGATCGGCTCGGCGCCGACAATGGCCGAGCGCGCCCAGACCACCCCCACGCCGAGTGCAAAGACCAGACCGCAAGCAACCACCGCGAGGCGCAGGTTCGCCCGCGTCTCGTCCGCCGCGCTGCCCGGCGGCCAGACCGCCAGCGCGCCGAGCGCGAGCCCCGCTCCCCCCGCCAGCGCCGCGATCCATTGCCACGGCTCGGGCAGCACGAACCACGCGGTGATACCGAGCGCGAAAACCACCGCCAGCCACGGCGCACGGTCGAACCCTGCGCCGGCGAGAAAGGCCTCCGCCGCATCCGCCCAGCCCGAAGGGCCGCCGCCGGTGCTGGACAAGCGCCCTGCGGTTTGCCAAGGGCGCAGGCGTTGGTCTCCGGCGGCATCTGGGCCGCCCGGTTCCTCTCCCATCGGAATGATCGGCACATCGCGCATCGGCTCACCCCCCGACCGGCCTGCCTCGCGACAAACCGCTCAAAGTGAACAGGAAAGCAAGGCTCATGGCAAGCGAAAGCAGCACCCCCGGCGCGGCGCCCAGCGGTGAGATCGTCACCCGCTTCGCCCCTTCGCCGACCGGCTTCCTGCATATCGGCGGTGCGCGCACCGCGCTGTTCAACTGGCTCTATGCGCGCCACCACGGCGGGCGCACGCTGCTGCGGATCGAGGACACCGACCGCAAGCGCTCCACGCAGGAAGCGATCGACGCGATCATCGAGGGGCTCGACTGGCTCGGCCTCGATTACGACGCGCCCCCCGTGTTCCAGTCGGACCGCGCCGAGCGCCATGCCGAGGTCGCCTGGCAGCTGCTGAAGGCAGGCCACGCCTACAAGTGCTTCGCCACGCCCGAAGAGCTCGAGGCGATGCGCGAGGAGCAGCGCGCCCAGAAGAAGCCGCTGCGCTATGACGGGCGCTGGCGCGACCGCGATCCCGCCGAAGCCCCCGAGGGCGCGCCCTTCGTCATCCGTCTCAAGACGCCCGAGGAAGGCGAGGTCACGATCCATGACCGCGTCCAGGGCGCGGTGACGGTGAAGAACGAGGAGATCGACGACTACATCATCCTGCGCGCCGACGGCACGCCGACCTATATGCTCGCGGTGGTGGTCGACGATCACGACATGGGCGTGACCCACGTGATCCGCGGCGACGATCACCTGAACAACGCCTTCCGCCAGCTCCCGATCATCCGCGCGATGGACGCGATCGAGGGCGGCTGGCCCGACCCGGTCTATGCCCATATCCCGCTGATCCATGGCAGCGACGGGGCCAAGCTCTCCAAGCGTCACGGTGCGCTCGGCGTCGAGGCCTATCGCGACGAGTTCGGCATCTTGCCCGAGGCACTGTTCAACTATCTGCTGCGTCTGGGCTGGGGTTACGGCGACCGCGAGGAGATCACCCGCGCCGAGGCGACCGAGCTGTTCGATCTCGACGGGGTGGGCAAGAGCCCCTCGCGCTTCGACATCAAGAAGCTCGAACACCTCAACGGGCACTACCTGCGCGAGGCAGATGATGCGCGTCTGGCGGCACTGGTTGCCGCCCGCATCGGGGATCATGCCGATATCGATCTGCTGACCCGCGCCATGCCCGTGCTCAAGGTGCGCGCGAAGAACCTCAACGAAGTGGTTGAAGGCGCAGGCTTCCTTTTCGCGCAAAGGCCGCTCGCCATGACCGAGAAGGCCGAGTCGCTGCTCGAGGGGGATGCACGGGCGATTTTGCGAAAGATTTACGAGGCGCTGCGGGCGGAAAACGACTGGACAAGCGAGGCGCTCGAAGCCACTACGAAGGCGCTCGCCGAGGCGCAGGGATTGGGTCTTGGCAAGCTGGCGCAGCCAATGCGCGCGGCGCTGACCGGGACGACCACATCACCCGGTATTTTCGATGTTCTGGTCCTGCTCGGACGAGACGAGGCACTGGCCCGGCTCGACGCGCAGGCCGCCTGAAGACCGCCCGGACAGCCCAAGCTGGGTTCGGGCAACCGGCGGGGGCCGGACAAGAATTTTGGACAGGAGACAGATCTTGGCAGACAAGACGGCGAAACTCGAAATCGGCGGCCAGAGCTACGAGTACCCCGTACTCGAAGGCAGCACCGGCCCCGATGTGATCGACATCCGCAAGCTTTACGCGCAGACGGGTGCCTTCACCTTCGACCCCGGTTTCACTTCGACCGCCGCTTGCGAAAGCGCGCTGACCTATATCGACGGTGACGAAGGCGTGCTGCTGCACCGTGGCTATCCGATCGGCCAGCTGGCCCAGGATTCGAGCTTCATGGAAGTCAGCTACCTGCTGCTCAACGGCGAACTGCCGAGCAAGGAAGAGCTCGACGACTTCAGCTACACCATCACCCGCCACACCATGCTGCACGAGCAGCTGATGACCTTCTACCGCGGGTTCCGGCGCGATGCGCACCCGATGGCAGTGATGTGCGGCGTGGTCGGCGCGCTTTCGGCGTTCTACCACGACAGCACCGACATCTCCGATCCGCAGCAGCGCATGATCGCCTCGCACCGCCTGATCGCGAAGATGCCGACGATCGCGGCGATGGCCTACAAGTATTCGGTCGGCCAGCCCTTCATCTACCCCGACAACTCGCTGAGCTACACGGGCAACTTCCTGCGCATGACCTTCGGCGTGCCTGCCGAGCCCTATGTGGTGAACCCGGTGGTCGAGCGGGCGCTGGACCGCATCTTCATCCTCCACGCCGACCACGAGCAGAACGCCTCGACCTCGACCGTGCGTCTGGCAGGGTCCTCGGGCGCGAATCCCTTCGCGTGCATCGCGGCGGGCATCGCCTGTCTGTGGGGCCCGGCGCATGGCGGCGCGAACGAAGCCGCGCTCAACATGCTCAAGGAAATCGGCACCCCGGATCGCATCCCGCACTACATCGAGCGCGCCAAGGACAAGAACGATCCGTTCCGCCTGATGGGCTTCGGCCACCGCGTCTACAAGAACTACGACCCGCGCGCGACCGTGATGCAGCAGACCGTGCGCGAGGTCTTCGCCTCGCTCAAGGTCACCGACCCGCTGTTCGAAACCGCGCTCCAGCTCGAAGAGATCGCGCTCAACGATCCCTACTTCATCGAGAAGAAGCTGTTCCCGAACGTCGACTTCTATTCGGGCATCATCCTCTCGGCGATCGGCTTCCCGACTACCATGTTCACCGCGCTCTTTGCCCTCGCCCGCACCGTGGGCTGGGTGGCGCAGTGGAACGAGATGATCAGCGACCCCGGCCAGAAGATCGGGCGTCCGCGACAGCTCTACACCGGCCCGACGCAGCGCGATTACGTGCCGCTCGACAAGCGCTGAGAGCCTGACAGATGCTTATGCTGAGGGCGGCAGGGATGTTCCTTGTCGCCCTCGGTTGTATCTGGATCCTGCAAGGCTTCGGACTGCTGCACTGGCCCGCCGACATCTTCATGCTCGGCGAGCGGCAATGGGCGCTCCGGGGCGGCGCGATGATGCTGGGGGGTGCGATCCTCATCGGGCTGCCGCGATGGCTTCGCCGAGACTGACGGGCGCTCAGGCCGCGGGCAGTTCCAGCGTGAACAGCGCGCCCCCGCCCGGTGCACTTCCGACCGTCAGCGTCCCTTCCATCGCCTCGGCGAGGCGGCGCGAGATGTAGAGGCCGAGGCCCGAGCCCTTGTCCTTGCCCCCGTCGCTGTCGCGGCCGAGGCGCTCGAACTTGTCGAAGATGCGCTCCGCCTGCTCCGGCGTCACTCCGGGCCCCTCGTCCGCGACCGTTAGCGCCACGCGCCCTTCGGCAGCCGGCAAGGCGCTGATCGTCACCGTGCTGGCCGCCGGGGCATAGGCAATCGCGTTGCCGACGAGGTTGATGAGGATCTGGAGCACGCGGCGGAATTCCGCCGTCGCCACCGCCGCGCCGGGCTCGCCATCGACCACCAATATCGTATCGCGGTTCTGCGCGCGCACGCCGAGAATGCCTGCCGCGCGGGTCGCGGCGTCGGCGAGGTCGACCGGCTCCTTGGCCGTGCTGAAGCCCGGAGTCTCGACCACCTCGAGATCGGCGAGATCATCGAGCATCGCGGCAAGGTGCTGCCCCGCGCTGGCGATGGTGCCGGCATATTCGCTGTATTCGTCACGCAAAGGCCCCGCGAGCCGCGCGCGCATGGTTTCGGCATTGGCGATGATCCGCGCCACCGGCTTGCGCAGCACCGGCGTCAGCGCCGTGCCGACAAGGCGCGTGGGCGAGGCTTCGGGGGCGATGTCCTCGACCGGGGGCGCGGCGCCATAGTCGTCCGGCAGCGGCTCGTCGGCGATCAGCAGCAGCTCGAAGCCGAGCGGCTGCTGGGCGTCCGGCCCCAGCGGGATCATCCGCACCCGCCAGTTGCGCTGCGATCCGGCAAAGCGGCAGCTCGCCCCGTCAAGCAGGCGCCAGTGGAGCGGCTGGTGGTGGGTGATGCCGGTCAGCTCGACCAGCGTGGTCCAATCGGCACCGGGCGCAGCCAGAGCTGCCGCTTCGAGCGCGGAGGCATCGGGGGCGCGGGCGCTCAGCACCTGGAGCCGCTGGCGGGCATCGAGCCGTGCGCTGATCTCGGCCGTGGCGCGGTCGATCGCGTCGATCCGCTCGGCAAACTCGCGCGCACCCGGCTGCACCAGCAGGCTGCGCTGCCAGTTCTCGACCAGCACCTCGCAGCCGCCGCCGTCTGCCTCGCCGACGGGGTGGATGCGGGCAAAGCCGGAGACTTCGGCGTCGCCATCGAAGGCGGAAAAGCTGCGCGCGATCTTCAGCCCCATGCGGCGCGCCTGCTGCACGAGGGCAAGCAGTTCGGGGATCGCGAGGGTGCCCGGCAGATCGCCGCCGCAGCGCTCCTGCAATTCGGCCAGCGGCGCGTCGGCAGACAGCAGCCGGTCGCGCGCGTCGGTCAGGCCGTAGGCGCCAAGCAGGCTTTCGGTCTGGTCCATGCTGTTCATCACGCCACCGGGCCGGAGCCGAGCAGCGCGGCGGCGCGCTCGGGCGACAGTTCGCCCAGCGCACGCGGCAGGCGGGCCGCGGGATCGATCAGCACCAGCTGCCGCTCGATTGCGGCTGGCGATTGTCCGGCCGCGCGAAGCATCAGGGCGAGGCGCAAGCCCTGCCCTTCATGGCAGGCGAGCACGGCCTGCTCGCGGGGCCTGTGGGTCTGGGAGGCGAGCACGCTGGCGAACAGGGCAACCCCGGCATGGTCGAGCACCAGCGCCGCGACCGATCCGCGCCGCATCGATGCGACAAGCCGCGCGATCAGACCGAGCCGCGAGGTCGCCTCGTCATAGCCCGCCTGGAGCCGCACCAGCCCCGCGCTGTCGCTGGCGCTTGACTGCGCACGGGCGAGGAGGGCGTGGAACAGCTCGGCAGGAAGCTCGCCCAGCGGCAGCTCCATCCGCCGCTGCGCCTGCACGAAGCGCGATTGTGCGGCTAGCGCCGCCATCGCCAGCGCAGCAACGCCGCTATCCTCGGAGGCGATCAGTTCCTGGAGCAGCGGGCTCAGCACCGGATCGAGCGCGTGGCGCTGGAGCAGGCGATCGGCAATCAGGCTCTCGGCGGCAAGGGCATGGCAATGGGCGAGCAGCGCCTCGTCGGCCAGCAGGGTCTCGGCAAGGGCATCGAGCGCCGCGGGATCATCGGCAGGCGCGCGGGCGGCGGGATCGCGCCCGGCCTGCGCGCCGAGCAGCTGGCCCGCCAGATCGAGGATCATCCCCCGCACACGCGCCAGCACGGCATCGCTGACCAGCGCCTGCGCCTCCGAACCGAGCAGGTGGCGCAGCACCGGGACGACCGCCGCCAGCGCGCGGGCTTCGCGCGCAGCACCATCCCGCAGGATCGCCTCGACTGCATCGTCGGCGGCAAGGTCCATCGTCTCTTCGCCCATCGTCCTTCGGGCATAGTGCCCGCATAGTTAAGGACGGGTTAGATTATTCCTTACCGCGGCGCAGCAGCAAAGCTGCAAGCAGCCCCAAGGCGAGACAGGCCAGCACTTCAGGCAACAGGCCAAAGGCGGCGGAAAGGGCGAGGCAAAACAGCAGACTCGCCCGGTCGCGCGCCGCGGCGGCGAGCCACGTGTCTCCCCCGTGCGAGACAAGGCGCGCCAGACCGATGACGAGCGGGCCGGTCACAGCGAGCGGTTGCCATTCGGGCCAGGGGACGAGGGCGAACCAAGCGGTGACGGCAGCGAGGCCATCGGCGGCGGCCGAAAGCACCGCGCCCGCGCGCACTGCCGGCTCCTCGCGGCGCAAACGCGCCTCGACGGCGCCGAAGGTGGCAGCGAGCGCGGTCCCGAAGACACCAACCCCGGCCGCGGCGAGCCCGGCTGCGGGAAAGCCGAAGGCCGAGGTCATCACGCCGACCAGCAGCAAGGCAAGGCCCGTTCCGCCCGCCACCGCCCCGCCCTGCGTGAATCCGCGCGCCACCGCTTGCCGCACGGTGACCGACGCCAGCGCGAGCGAGGGCGCGCGCCAGTCGGCCGGCGGCGCGGCACGGGCGATCATCGCGGTTTCCTGACCGGCGAGGGTCGCAGGGCTCTCTGCCAGGAGCCAGCTTTCAGGCACCAGCTCGCGCGCGGCGAGGTCCTGTGTCGGCGTCCCCGCCTGAAGCGCCAGGCGAAGCAGGACCGAGATCGCATCGGCATCGGCGGGAAAATCGGCAAGGTGCTGCACCGGAGCGCCGCGCATCGCCAGCACCCCGGCCCAGTGGCGCGCGGCATCGATCCGTTCGAAATCCGCAGGATGGGCCACCGCGAGCGGGTGGTCGGCCGGGATGGTCGCAACGGCCCTTGCAAGGCCCTCCCCGCCGCCCAGCACCGCCTGCACCACGCCCGGATCGGGCACCAGCCCGTCGCACAGGATGACGAGATCATCCTCGGCGCGCACCAGCGCAGGGATCGCGGCAAAGCCCTTCAATGCGTGGAATTGCACGCCCTGCCCCTCGAGCTCCTGCTGGAGCGCGATGATCTCGCCGCTCGTCGCCTCAGTCAGGCACAGCACCCGCTCGACCCCGAGCGAGCGGAGCAGCGCCGCCTGCCACGCCAGCACGCTGCGTCCGGCGAGCGGCAAGGCAGCGCGCACGCTGCCGTCCTCGCCGGCCCGCAAGGCGGCAATCAGGCCGATGCGCATCGCTCTCCCCTTCCCTCGTCACGTGGACAGGGACGCAGGATTGGCGGTTTCGGCGCGGGGGTTCAAGACGGCAGCGGCGCTTTTGCCCCTGCCGGGGGAACGCCGCAGCCGGTCAGATGCGGTTGGGATCGCGCGGCAGCGAGCGGCTGAAGCGGCCGAGCACGGCCTCGACTTCGCGGATCGCCATCGGCTCGCCGGGTGCGGCATGGAGCGCAATTTCGGCGGCCTGGAGCAGGTCTTCGGCGTGGAAACTTGCCGCAAGACCCTTCAGCCGCATCGCTGCGACGTGCCAGTTGCCGTCGCAGCGCGCGCGCTTGAGCAGATCGAGCTGGCGCATCGCGCTTTCGAGAAAGGCCACGCGCAGATCGCGCAGCAGGGCGGCATCGTCGCCGGCAGCTGCGGCGAGGGTCGCATCGAGGGCTCCGTGATTGAATGCCATGACAAGGGGATAGCCCGGACAAGGTTAAAGCGGGGTTTATCCCGAGTCGGGCTGTGGTATGAGAGCAGCCATGACAGGACGGCACCAGATACGCGCCTTGGGGCGCAAGAGCGGCAATGACGGCGCAGGTGACACCGGCACGCCCGAACCGGAGACGGTCGAGGACGCGCTCGATCTGGCCGATAGCTGGGTCGAGGACGAGGACGATGGCAACGCTGCGGAAGCATCGCCCGTCCGCTTCGGCTGGCTTGCCCCTGCCCTCGCCTTTCTGGTCGTGGCGGCCTGGACCACGTTCTTCGGGTGGTCGCACATGGCCGCGATCGAGGCCGGAGCCGCACCGGCGCAATGGGCCGAGTGGATCGTCGCCTGGGCCGTGCCGGTTGCGCTGGTCGGGATCGTCTGGCTGCTGGCGATGCGCTCCTCGCGCGCCGAGGCGCACCGTTTTGCAGCGAGCGCCGCACTGATGAGCCGCGAGAGCGCGGCGCTCGAAGCCCGGCTCAAGGTGGTGAACCGCGAACTGAGCCTCGCCCGCGAGTTTCTCGCCGCCCAGTCGCGCGATCTCGAAGCGCTCGGACGGATCGCGGCCGAGCGGCTCTCGACCCATGCCGGCGAATTGCAGGCGCTGATCCGCAACAATGGCGCCGAGGTCGAGACCATCGCCACCACCAGCGAAACCGCGCTCGGCAACATGAATCGCCTGCGTGACGATCTGCCGGTGATCGCCAACGCCGCGCGCGATGTCGCCAACCAGATCGGCAGCGCGGGCCGGGTCGCCGAAGACCAGCTTGCCCGGCTTTCGGGCGGGTTCGAGAAGATCGGGACTGTCGGCGCGCAGAGCGAGACACAGGTCGCGCAGCTCGGCAGCAGTGTCAGCGAAACCCTCGCGGGCTTCGAAACCCAGCTTGTCCGGATCGAGGCGCTGGTGGGCGAGCGCTTCGCCGCGCTCCAGACCGAAGCGGAGGCCTATCGCGCGGCGGTCGGCGCGCTCGAGAACGAAGCGCTTGGCGCGCTGCGCGAACGGGCAGGCATTGCCGCGACGGAGACGGAAAGCATCGCGGCGCGCTTGCAGGAAGCCGGAGACAGCGCACACGCACGGCTCACCGAAGCGGTCACCGCGCTGCACGATTCCATGGTCGAGAAGCTGCGGATGGTCGAAGACCTCGACCGCACCACCAGCGCGGCCGCCAGTCAGCGGATCACCCAATTGCGTGACGAGGCCATGCGCTTCGACAGCCAGCTTGAAGCGCGCAACCGCAGCTTCGACGAGCTGATCGAGCAGCGCCAGGCCGCCTTCGAAACCCAGGCCGCCCAAGCCAGCGAAGTACTCGCCCAGCGCCTTGCCGCGCTCGACGATGCCCTCGCCCAGCGGCGCGAGGCGCAGCTTGCCGACATCGAGAAGCTGGTCGCGCAGGGCGAAGCGATGGCGGCGCGCGTCGGCGAACTCTCGCAGGCGCTTGGTGAGGCCGGGCAGACGGGCGAGACCGCGCGCGCGCAGCTTGAAACGGCGCTCGAAGCGCTGGCAGGGCAGCTCGCCGACAAGCGCGCGGCGCTGGCGGCGACCGATGCGCAGATGGCGCAGCTGACCGACAATGGTGTGCGGCTGCTCGAAATCCTGCAATCGGGCGCACGCACCTGCCGCGAGGAACTTGCCGGGGCGATCGGCCAGGCCAATGCCGCGCTCGAGGATGCCGAGGCGCGCGCCGATAAGGTCGGATCGTTGATGCTGCGCAGCACGCAGGCCGGCAGCGACCTGTCGGGCTATCTCCTCCAGACCCGCAACGAGATCGACGCGGCGGAAATCGCCATCGCGGCGTTCAAGTCGCGGCTGGCCGACGAGACCGAAGACGCGCTCGCCCGGCTGCAGGGTCTGCGCGGCGGCTTTGCGCGGCTCGCGGAAGAAAGCGGCGCGCTCGCCGGCGAGACGCAGGAGGCGCTGCGCGATTCGCTCGGCGCGCTCGAGACGGCGATCACGTCGGCCTTTGCCACCCTCGATGAAGGTGCGCGCGAGAAGATGCTGGCGCTGGCCGGAAACCTCGGCACCGAAGCGGTCGAGGTGCTCGAACGCGCGCTGCGCAACGAGACCGCGGCGACGCTCGGCGCGCTCGAGCAATCGGCTGCCCATGCCTCGGGCGTGGGCCGCGAGGCGGCGGTCCAGCTGCGCGACCAGCTGGTCAAGGTCAACGAGCTCACCGGCAACCTCGAACAGCGGGTCACCCGCGCGCGCGAACTGGCCGAGGAGCAGGTCAACAACGACTTCACGCGGCGCATGGCGCTGATCACCGATAGCCTCAACTCGGCCTCGATCGACATCGCCAGCGCGCTGTCGAGCGAAGTCGCGGACACGGCTTGGGATGCCTATCTGAAGGGCGACCGCGGGATCTTCACCCGCCGCGCGGTGAAGCTGATCGACAACGCCGCCGCCAAGGACATTGCCGCGCTCTACACTGCGGACGAGACCTTCAAAACCAACGTCAGTCGCTACATCCACGACTTCGAGGGGCTGCTGCGGCAGACGCTCTCGACCCGTGACGGGCACGTGCTGAGCGTGACGATGCTCGGCTCGGACATGGGCAAGCTCTACGTCGCGCTCGCCCAGGCGATCCAGCGCTTCCGGACCTAGGCGGCGGTGCTCGCCGGGGGCTTGGGCAGGATGTCGATGTCCGCGGCGGTGATCCAGCCATAGGTGAAGTTGGCGACGAACAGCGCGGTCAGCAGGCTGGCGGCAATGGTCGCGCGCATGACGAGCTTGCCCGGGCGGAAGTTCGCTGGCGCACTATCGGCCTGACCCGGCACCTTCTCCACCCCCGCTTCGTCCGCCGTGCGCACGCCGAAGGGGAGCAAGATGAAGGCGCACATCACCCAGAACAGGAAGTAGATCGCGAGGATCGAGGTGATCGCCATCAGCCGGCGGCCCCCGGCATCACCACACGCACCTGCGGGCGCTTGCCCGACCAGCGCTGCGCGGCACGGCGCGCGGCAAGTCGCGCGGCTTCGCGGATCGCGGCCTCGTCCTTGGCATCGCGGCCCTTGAGCCTGCCGATCGCCTTGAGCACGTCCTCGGAGGCCTCGGCGAGGAACTCGGGCAGATCCTCGTCGAGCGGGAGGCCCACGGCCTCGATCACCGGCTTGGCGCCCCGCGCGAGCACCACGACCAGCACGCCCTCACCCGCAATCCGGCGGCGCATGGTGATCGCATCGCCATCGGCGGGCGCGATGATGTCGCCATCGAGCACCAGTCGGCCCGCGCGCACCTGCGCCACGGTTCCGGGCTTGCCGGGGGCGAGACGCACGAGATCGCCGTTCTTCTGCACGACCTGCGAGGGGATGCCGCAAGCCTTCCCGACCCGCGCCTGCTCGGCCATGTGGCGGATCTCGCCGTGGACGGGCACGAGGATTTCGGGTTTCAGCCAGCTGTAAAGTGCCTCCAGCTCCGGCCGCCCCGGGTGGCCCGAGACGTGGATCAGCGCCTGCCGGTCGGTCACCATCTGGATGCCGCGCGCGGCGAGCTGGTTCTGGATCTTGCCGATGGCAATCTCGTTGCCCGGGATCTGGCGCGAGGAGAACAGCACCACGTCGCCCGCGACGAGCTCGATCGGATGGTTCATGTCCGCCATCCGCCCGAGCGCCGCGCGCGGCTCGCCCTGTCCGCCGGTGGCGAGAATCAGCACCTCGCCCCGCGGCAGGCCCATCGCCGTGTCGAAATCGATCAGCGGGGGCAGGTCGGCCAGATAGCCATTGTCCTGCGCGACCTCGATGATGCGGTCCAATGACCGGCCCGCGACGCACAGCTGCCGTCCGGTCTCGCGCGCGACATCGCCCAGCGTCTGGAGCCGTGCGACGTTGCTGGCAAAGGTGGTGACGACGACGCGCTTACCCGTGTGGCGCGCGACCTCCTCCATCAGCGCGCGGTGCACCGCACCCTCGCTGCCCGAGGCATTGGGGTTGAAGACGTTGGTCGAATCGCACACCAGCGCTAGCACGCCCTCCTCACCGATTTCGCGCAGCTCTTCCTCGGTGGTCGGCTCGCCGATGATCGGCTCTTCATCAAGCTTCCAGTCGCCCGTGTGGAATATCCGTCCGTGCGGCGTGTCGATCAGCAGCGCGTTGCCCTCGGCGATCGAGTGCGCGAGCGGGAGATAGGTGATGGAGAACGGGCCGAGGTCGATCTGGCCGTGATCCTCGGCGATGATGTTGAGCTCGACTTCGCCGAGAAGCCCCGCCTCTTCGAGCTTCCTCGCCACCAGATCGGCGGTGAACGGGGTCGCATAGAGCGGCACGCCCAGATCGCCCGCGAAATAGGGCACCGCGCCGATATGATCCTCGTGCGCGTGGGTCAGGACGATCCCGAGCAGGTCCTTGCGCCGCTCCTCGATGAATTCGAGGTCGGCGAAGACCAGCTCGACGCCCGGATATTCGTTGCCCGAGAAGGTCATGCCCAGATCGACCATGATCCATTTGCCCTGACAGCCGTAGAGATTGACGTTCATGCCAATCTCCCCCGAGCCGCCGAGCGCAAGAAACAGGAGTTCGTCTTCCGGGGTGTAATCGTTCTTCACGGGGTCTCTTACGTTGGCCGCGCTCAGGCGGTTTCAGCCTGGCGGGCGAGGATGGCGAGGCCATCGAGGGTGAGGTCGGCGTCGACGTGATCGAAGATCTCGGTCGCGTCGTCGAACAATATGGCGAGCCCGCCCGTAGCGACAACCTTGGCGGGGCGACCGATTTCGCTCTTCATCTTGGCGACCATGCCCTCCATCATCGCGACATAGCCCCAGAAGACGCCGATCAGCATCTGGTCTTCGGTGTTGCGACCGATCACAGAGCGGCTTGCGGGCGCGCGGATCGCGATGCGCGGGAGCTTGGCGGTCTTGCCAACCAGCGCGTCGAGGCTGAGGTTGATCCCCGGCGCGATCGAGCCGCCCTTGTAGGCCCCGGTGAAGTCGACCGCTTCGAACTTGGTGGCGGTGCCGAAGTCGACGATAATCAGGTCGCCGCCATATTTGTGGTGCGCGGCAAGGATGTTGAGCGCGCGATCGGCGCCCAGCGAGGAAGGCTGATCGACATCGATCTCGAACCGCCAGCGCGCCGTCCCCTGTCCGGCAAAGAGCGGGGTGATGCCGAAATACTTCTCGCACAAAACGGTCAGGTTGTGATCGGCGCGGGGGACGACCGAGGCGACGATGATCTGCTTGATCTGGTCGCGCTCGACGCCTTCGATCTTGAGCAGCTGGAGCAGCCACACCGCATATTCGTCACCCGTCCGGCGCGGATCGGTGGCGATGCGCCAGCGCGCGCGGATATGGTGCGTGCCGTCCTCGCCGTAGGTGAACAGCGCGAAGACGACATTGGTGTTCCCGACATCGGCGGCGAGCAGCATGGTGAGATTCCCTGTTTAGGCGATATCGCCAGCGCGAATGACACGTTCGCTGCCATCCGCCAAGCGCAGCCGCAAGGCGCCGTCGGATTCCTCGAGCCCGGCGAAGGTGCCGGAGAGGATCGAGCCGTCGGTGTCGTGCACGGTCATGCTCGAGCCTTGCGCGTGGATCGAGCGGGCGAGGAAGGCGTGGAGCGTCGCGCCGAGGCCATAGGTGCGCCACGCTTCCAGCCTGCGGTCGAAGGCGGCGGCGAGGCTGGCGGCGAAGTCTTCGAGTGCGGGCGGCGTGCCGGTGACGTCGGCCATCGCGGCGGTCTTGCGCCCTTCGATCTGCGGCGCCCGCGCGAGGTTCACCCCGATGCCGACGACGATATGCCCGCGCACCATCTCGAGCAGGATCCCGGAAAGCTTGCCGCCATCGAGCAGCACGTCATTGGGCCATTTGAGGCCGAGCGGCGCGTCCTCACCCAGAATGGAAGCGGCGGCATCGCGCACGGCGAGCGCGGCGACGAAGCTGAGCGAGGCGGGCGGCGGACCGGCGTCACCGGCTTGGGTCCCGAGCAGCATCGCGGTCGAACCCATGAAATTGCCCGCCCCGTCGAACCACTCGCGGCCCTGGCGTCCGCGTCCGGCGGTCTGGCGGCGCGCGACCAGCCAGCGGCCCTCGGCCCACCCCTCTCCGCCACGGATCGCGGCGGCGAGGTCGGCGTTGGTCGAGCCGGTCTCTTCGACGAGTGTGATCAAACCGCGAGAAACAGCGAGGCGGCGGCCTTGTCGGCCAGAACGGTGAGCGACGGGGTCAGCAGGTAGCCCAGCGGCGAGATGATTGCCGCAGTCAGGAACAGCAGCACCCAGTGCGCCGGGCCGCTCTTTCCGGTGACCACGCCCGCAGGCTCGTCAAAGAACATCACCTTGACGAACTTGATGTAGTAGAAGGCCCCGATCACGCTCGCCGCGATGGCGATGGCACCGAACGCCACCAGACCCGCCTCGATGGTCGCCTGGAAGATCACGAACTTGGCGTAGAAGCCGAGCAGCGGCGGAATGCCGGCGAGGCTGAACATCATCAAGAGCAGCACCCAGGCAATCGCCGGACGCGTCACCGAAAGCCCGCGGATGTCGGCAAAGGTCTCGAACAGCGCGCCGTCCTCGTCCCGCAGCATCAGCAGCGCGACGAAGCAGCCGAGGCTCATGGCGACGTAGATGAAAAGGTAGACGAGCATCGCGCTCGCCCCTTCCGCGTTCGCCACCGCCAGGCCGAGAAGGATGAAGCCGATATTGTTGATCGACGAATAGGCGAGCAGGCGCTTGAGGTTCTCCTGCCCGATCGCTCCCAATGCGCCGAAGACGATCGATGCCAGCGCCATGAACATCACGATCTGCTGCCAGGCGGTGACCTGTCCGCCGAACACCTCGAACACCACGCGCGCGGTGAGGCCCACGGCGGCGACCTTGGGGGCGGTGGCGAAGAAGGCGGTGACGGGGGTCGGCGCGCCTTCGTAGACGTCGGGCGTCCACATATGGAAGGGCACTGCGCTGATCTTGAAGGCAAGGCCCGAGAGCACGAAGATCACCCCGAACAGCGCGCCGGTGCCCATCTCGCCGGTGAGGCCAGCGCGCACCGCCGCGAACGAAGTGCCGCCGGTGAAGCCGTAAAGCAGGCTCATGCCATAAAGCAGGATGCCCGAGGCCAGCGCGCCCAGCACGAAGTACTTGAGCCCCGCCTCGCCCGAACGCGT
Source organism: Erythrobacter colymbi (assembly GCF_002155685.1). GTDB lineage: Bacteria > Pseudomonadota > Alphaproteobacteria > Sphingomonadales > Sphingomonadaceae > Erythrobacter > Erythrobacter colymbi. The sequence continues at coordinate 255,355 of NZ_MUYK01000002.1, read as the reverse complement.
GTCACGGCGCAGGATCGCGGCCAGCACATAGGCCGAAAGGCTGTTCAGCTCGAGCCCGAGATAGAGGCTCATGAAATCATTGGCCGAGACCATGATGCTCATGCCCACGGTCGCGAACAGCACCAGCACCGGATATTCGGCGCGCATCCCGCGCTCGGTTCCGGCGGCAGGGCCCGCGAAGAAGGCAGGCGCGATGATCAGCGCGCCGATGGCGGCGAGATAGATCAGCGCCTTGGCGAAGAGCGCGAAGGTGTCGACCTTGATCAGCCCCCCGAAGGCGAGGGTCGCCGGGCCGACCGCGCCGACATGCTGGGCCGGAACGATGGCGATCCCGGCCGCGAACAGCGCCGAAGCGGCGATGATGGCGATCGGGCGCGCGGCCTTGTCCCCGCCCCATGCGGCGACCAGCAGCAGCACGAGGCCGGTGGCGGTGAGCAGCAACTCGGGAATGACGAGCGCGAAGGAAGCGGCGAAATCCATCAGTGCGCGCCCTCCTTGGCGCTCTCGTGTTCCATGCCCTCATGCCCCGCGCCATGGTGGCCGAGCGCATTGGCGGCCCCGGCGCGCGGGGTGCCCGGTGCAAGGCGTGCGTCACCGGCAGGTGCGGCGGCGGCGAGCCGCGCGTCGAGCACGGCAATGTCCTTGCGCATCGGGGCGAGGAAGCTTTCGGGATAGACCCCCATCCACAGCACGGCGGCGGCGATGGGCGCCATCATGATCCACTCGCGCGCCGAGATGTCGGGCATCGCGGCGGCGTCCTCGTTGGTCTGACCGCCAAACGCCACGCGGCGATAGAGGTAGAGCATATAGGCCGCACCCAGAATGATGCCCGTGGTGCAGATCAGCGCGACCGTGCTCGAGGTCTGGTAGATGCCCGCCAGCGACAGGAACTCGCCGACGAAGCCGCTGGTGCCCGGCAGGCCGATGCTCGCCATGGTGAAAAGCAGGAAGAACAGCGCGTAGTAGGGCATGTTGATCGCGAGGCCGCCGTAACGCGCGATCTCGCGGGTATGGAGGCGGTCGTAGATCACGCCGACGCACAGGAACAGCGCGCCCGAGACAAGGCCGTGGGAGAGCATGACGATCATCGCGCCCTCAAGCCCCTGCACATTGAACGCGAACAGGCCGACGGTGACGATCGCCATGTGCGCGACCGAGGAATAGGCGATCAGCTTCTTCATGTCGGCCTGCACCAGCGCAACCAGCGAGGTGTAGACCACCGCGATCATGGAGAGTGCGAAGACCAGCCATGCGAACTGCGCGGAAGCCTCGGGGAACATCGGCAGGCTGAAGCGGATGAAGCCGTATCCGCCGAGCTTGAGCAGCACGCCTGCGAGGATCACCGAGCCGGCGGTCGGTGCCTGCACGTGCGCGTCGGGCAGCCAGGTGTGGAGCGGCCACATCGGCACCTTGACCGCGAAGCTCGCGAAGAAGGCCAGCCACAGCCACGTCTGCGCCTCGCGCGGGAAGCCGTATTGCATCAGCGTCGGGATGTCGGAGGTATCGGCCTGCGCCACCATCCAGAACATCGCGATCAGCATCAGCACCGAGCCGAGCAGCGTGTAGAGGAAGAACTTGTAGCTCGCGTAGATGCGGTTGTCCCCGCCCCACACGCCGATGATGAGATACATCGGGATGAGGCCCGCCTCGAAGAAGACGTAGAACAGGAACAGGTCCTGCGCCGCGAAGGTGCCGATCATCAGCACCTCCATGAACAGGAAGGCCGCCATGTATTCGCCGACGCGCTTGGTGACCGATTCCCAGCTCGCCAGGATGCAGACCGGCATCAGGAAGACGCTGAGCATGATCAGCATCAGCGCGATCCCGTCGATCCCCAGCGCGTAGCTGAAGCCTGCGAAGAGGTTCGCCTTCTCGGTGAACTGCCACTGCGGGCCGCCCACGTCGTAGTTGGCCCAGAGCAGGATGCCGAGCACGAAGGTGACGAGCGTCGCCCCGAGCGCGATCCAGCGGGCGGCATTCGCGCCCGAGAACAGGCACGCGATCGCGCCTGCCAGCGGCACGCACATCATCAGCGACAGGATGGGAAGGCCTTCCATTACGAAGCGCGCTCCTAAAGCAGAACGTAGGTGACAGCGGCGACCAGCCCGAGGAGCATGATCAGCGCATAGGTGTAGACGTAGCCCGACTGGACCGACTTGGCGGCGACCGACGAGCGTTCGACCACCCAAGCGATGCCGTTGGGGCCGAAGCGGTCGATCGTGCCGACATCGCCAAGCTTCCAGAAGGCGCGGCCCAGCGCGAAGGCGGGCTTCACGAAGATCGCGCCATAGAGCTCGTCGAAGTACCACTTGCGGTAGACGAAGTTGTGCAGGGCCCCGAAGGTGCGCACGAACTTGCCCGGAATGTCGGGCTTGGCGATGTAGGCCACATAGGCACCGACGAGGCCGATCACCATGACGATGCTCGCGGTCAGCTTCACCCACAGCGGCACGCCGTGCATCGCGTGGATAAGGTCTTCGTTGTAGAAGATCGACCCGTTCCAGAACGCAGCGCCATCGATGAATTGGTGGTGGAACACGAAGCCCGCAAAGACCGCGCCGAGGCTGAGGATGCCGAGCGGCAGCAGCATCGGCAGCGGGCTTTCGTGCGGGTGGTAGCCCGCCGTGCCGTCGTCCGAAGCGTGTCCGTGCGCGTGGTGATCATCGTGGCCGTGGGCATTATCGCCGTGGCCGTGGCCGTGCGCATGATCGTCGTGGACCGCGTGCTGGATATGCTCCGACTGGTCCCAGCGCGGCTTGCCCCAGAAGGTGAGGAACATCAGGCGCCACGAGTAGAAGCTGGTCAGCAGCGCCGCGATCGCGCCCGCCCAGAAGGCGAACTGCCCCGCTCCGTTGTGGCGCGCGAAGGCCGCTTCGAGGATCGCGTCCTTGGAGTAGAAGCCCGCGAAGCCGAACACGCCGATGATGCCGACGCCGGTGATCGCCAGCGTACCCGCCATCATCGCCCAGAAGGTCAGCGGGATGTGCTTACGCAGGCCGCCGTAATAGCGCATGTCCTGCTCGTGGTGCATAGCGTGGATCACCGAGCCCGCACCCAGGAACAGCAGCGCCTTGAAGAAGGCGTGGGTGAACAGGTGGAACATCGCCGCCCCGTAAGCGCCGACACCCGCCGCGAAGAACATGTAGCCCAGCTGCGAGCAGGTCGAATAGGCGATCACCCGCTTGATGTCCCACTGCGTCGTGCCGATCGTGGCGGCGAAGAAGCAGGTCGCGGCCCCGACGATGGTCACGAGCGTCAGCGCGGTCGGTGCGGTCTCGAACATCGGCGAGAGGCGGCACACCATGAACACGCCCGCGGTCACCATGGTCGCCGCGTGGATCAGCGCCGAGACGGGCGTCGGCCCCTCCATCGCGTCGGGCAGCCAGGTGTGAAGGCCCAGCTGCGCGCTCTTGCCCATCGCGCCAATGAACAGGAGGATGCACAGGATGTCCATCGTGTAGAGGCGCATGCCGACAAAGGTGATCGTCGCACCGCTCATCGAAGGTGCGGCTTCGAGGATCGCCGGGATCGAGGTCGTCTGGAACACCAGATAGGTGCCGAAGATGCCGAGCATGAAGCCCAGGTCACCCACGCGGTTGACCACGAAGGCCTTGATCGCCGCCGCGCCCGCGGAGGGCTTCCTGAACCAGAAGCCGATCAGCAGATAGGACGCGAGGCCCACCCCTTCCCATCCGAAGAACATCTGGACGAGGTTGTCGGCCGTCACCAGCATCAGCATCGCGAAGGTGAACAGCGAGAGATAGGCGAAGAAGCGCGGCTGGTCCGGGTCTTCCTCCATGTACCCCCACGAGTAGAGGTGCACGAGCGCCGAGACGGAATTGATCACGACCAGCATGATTGCGGTCATGGTGTCGACGCGCAGCGCCCAGTCGAAGGTCAGCGTGCCCGACTGCACCCACTTGAGCACAGGGACGACCTCGGGGGTCGCTGTGCCGCCGAGGAAGCCGAGAAAGATCGGCCAGCTGAGGCCGGCCGCGAGAAACAGCCCGGCGGTGGTCACGCTCTTGGCCGCGACATTGCCGATCATGCGGTTGCCGAGGCCCGCCACAAGGGCAGCCACCAGCGGCGCGAAAACGATGATGAGGATCGGATGCACGAGCGTCTTACCCCTTCATCCGGTTGATATCGTCGACCGCGATCGAGCCGCGGGTGCGGAAATAGATCACGAGGATCGCAAGGCCGATCGCCGCCTCGGCCGCAGCCACGGTCAGCACCAGCATGGCGAAGACCTGACCGGTGAGGTCCTGCAGGAAGGCGCTGAAGGCGACGAGGTTCAGGTTCACCGCGAGCAGGATCAGTTCGACCGCCATCAGGATGACGATCACGTTCTTGCGGTTGAGGAAGATCCCCAGCACGCCCAGCACGAACAGGATCGCGGCGACGGTGAGGTAATGTTCGATGCCGATCACAGCTCGACCCCCTGGCCCACTTCGGGGCTCTTCATGACGGTTGCATCTTCCGGACGGCGGCGGATCTGCTTGGCGACATCCTGCCGTGCGCGGGCGCCGGGCTTGGGCGGCTGGAAGGTCAGCACGATCGCGCCGATCATCGCGACCAGCAGGATGATCCCGGCGATCTCGAACAGCACGATGTATCGGCCGTAGAGCAGCTCGCCCAGGGCTTCGATGTTGCTGGTGCCCGCGGCCTGCGCGGCGTCCCCTGCGGCCTTGCCAAGGGTGAGGCCGCCGGCATTGTAGGCGCCCACGCCCAGCAGCAGCTCGGCCAGCAGGATCGCAGCGATCAGCAGCCCCAGCGGCGCGTTGCGGCTGAAGCCTGCCCGCATCGCGGCGAAATCGATGTCGAGCATCATCACCACGAACAGGAACAGCACCGCGACCGCGCCCACGTAGACGATCACCAGCAGCATCGCGATGAACTCGGCGCCGAGCAGCACCATCAGGCCCGCGGCGTTGAAGAAGGCGAGGATCAGCCACAGCACCGAGTGCACGGGGTTCCTCGCCATCACCACCATGACGGCGCTGGCGACGACGATCGTCGCGAAGAAATAGAAGGCGATGGCCTGTATCAGCATGATGCGTCTCCGCCGATCCGCGCGCCCCGGCGCGGCGCCGGGTGTCCAGAAAGCGGCATTTGATCCCTTAGTCCAAGTGTGAGCCGCAGCAGAACGCCCCGGCCCGTTAACCCCATGTCCTCGTCGCCGCGCGCCCTAGCGATAGGGTGCGTCGGCTTCAAGGTTGGCCGCGATGGCCCTTTCCCATTTGTCACCATTCGCGAGCAGCTTGGCCTTGTCGTACAAGAGCTCCTCGCGGGTTTCGGTCGAATATTCGAAGTTCGGCCCCTCGACGATCGCATCGACCGGGCAGGCTTCCTGGCAGAAGCCGCAGAAGATGCACTTGGTCATGTCGATATCGTAGCGGGTGGTGCGGCGGCTGCCGTCCTCGCGCGGCTCGCTCTCGATGGTGATCGCCTGCGCGGGGCACACGGCCTCGCACAGCTTGCACGCGATGCAGCGTTCCTCCCCGTTCGGATAACGCCGCAGCGCGTGCTCGCCGCGGAAGCGGGGCGAGAGCGGAGCCTTCTCGAAGGGGTAGTTGATCGTCACCTTGGGCTTGAAGAAATACTTCAGCGTCAAGGCATGCGCCTTGAGGAATTCCCAGAGGGTGAACGATTTGATGAGGTGGGAGACGGTGGTCATCGAAGCTCTCAAAAGATCGCGAACTGTTCGCCGAAGGCACCGGTGGCCATCAGCCAGCTGCTCGTGGCGGCGACAAAGAACAAGCTCATCGGCAGGAACACCTTCCACCCGAGGCGCATCAGCTGGTCGTAGCGGTAACGCGGCACGGTCGCCCAGATCCAGCTGAACATGAAGAAGAACACGAAGGTCTTCAGCAGGAACCAGATGATCCCCGGCACCATGTAGAGCACCGGAATGTCGAGCGGCGGCAGCCACCCGCCCCAGAACAGCAGCGTGTTGAGCGAGCACATCAGCAGGATGTTGGCATATTCGCCGAGCCAGAACAGCGCGAAGCTCATCGAGGAATATTCGGTCTGGTAGCCCGCGACGAGCTCGCTCTCGGCCTCGGTGAGGTCGAAGGGCGCGCGCGCGGTCTCGGCCAGGGCGGAGATGAAGAACACCACCCACATCGGGAAGAGCAGCGGGTGGATCGCATAGGCGTTGATCAGGCCGAGCCCGAAGCCCTGCTGCGCGTTCACGATCCCGCTGAGGTTGAACGTGCCCGCGAACAGCACGACGCAGACCAGCACGAAGCCGATCGAGACTTCGTAGGAGATCATCTGCGCCGAGGCGCGCATCGCCGAGAAGAACGGGTATTTGGAGTTAGACGCCCACCCGCTCATCACCACGCCGTAGACGCCCATCGAGCTGATCGCGAGGATGTAGAGCAGGCCCACGTTGATATCGGCGAGCACCATGCCGGCGCTGAACGGGATCACCGCCCAGGCCGCGAGCGCGACGGTAAAGGTGATGATCGGCGCGAGCAGGAAGATGCCCTTGTTCGCGGCGCTCGGAATGATGGTCTCTTGCAGGAAGACCTTGAGGCCATCCGCGAAGGATTGCAGCAGGCCGAAGGGCCCTACCACGTTGGGGCCTCTGCGAAGCATGATCGCGCCGAGCACCTTGCGGTCGACATAGATCACCATGGCGACGCTGAACATGACGAGCAGCGAAATGACGATGATCGCGGCGAGCGTCGCCACGGTCCAGGCCCATTCGTAAGGCAGGCCGAGGGATTGGAAGAAGGCGGTCATTGCAGTGCACCCATGGCCGTCACCCCCGCGAAGGCGGGGGTACAGCTAACTTGGCGGGAAAGGATGGAGGACAGCTGGATCCCCGCCTGCGCGGGGATGACGGATGAAGCGGGAAGCCGGGTCATTCCGCGGCCTCCTTCACTTCCGCCCCGTGCAGCAGCTCATCCGAGCAGCGCTGCATCACCTCGCTCGCGCGGGCGATGGGGTTGGTGAGGTAGAAGTCCTTGATAGGATAGCCCGCAAGCTCGCCCTCGAACTTGGCACCGCTGTCCGCCTTGGGCAGCGCGCCGTAATCGGCGAGGCCCTCTTCCCCGAACGCGGGGACGGCGGCGATCATCTTGGCCTGCAACTCGCCGAAGCTGTCGAAGCCCACGGTCACGCCCAGTGCATCGGCCAGCGCGCGCAGGATCGTCCAGTCCTCGCGCGCGTCACCGGGGGCGAAGACCGCCTTCTCGGCGAACTGCACGCGGCCCTCGGTGTTGACGTAGGTCCCGTCCTTCTCGGCGTAGGATGCGCCCGGAAGGATGATGTCGGCGTGATGTGCGCCCTTGTCGCCGTGGTGGCCAATATAGACCTTGAGGCTGCCCGCGTAGGGCGCATAGTCCATCTCGTCCGCGCCGAGGCTCAGGAGAACCTTGGGCGAAGCGGCGGCGATGTCGCCCATACCGCCCGGAAGCGTGAAGCCGAGCATCAGCGAGGCCATGCGCGCCGCCGAGATGTGCAGCACGTTGAAGCCGTTCCAGCCCTCACGCACGAGGTTGAACTTGTCGACCAGCTTGAGCGCGGCCGGCAGCGCACCCTTGGCGAGCGCCGCCGCGCCGAGGATCACTGCGGGACGCTGGGCGTTCTTCATCACATCGCCCAGTTCCTTGGGGATGCGGTTCAGCAGCTTCAGATCGCTGCCGAGGAAGGTTGCCGGATAGGTCGGGTCCCATTCCGGCCCGATGATGTAGACCTTCGCCCCCGCCTTCACCGCCTTGCGCAGGCGGACATTGAGCAGCGCGGCTTCCCAGCGGACATTGCTGCCGACGATCAGGATCGCGTCAGCCGTCTCGATCCCGGCGAAGGTGCTGTTGAAGTTGACCGCGGCAAGGTTCGACACGTCATAGGTCATGCCGGTCTGGCGCGCTTCGGTGAGGTTCGAACCGCAGGCATTGACCAGCGCCTTGGCGGCAAACATCGTCTCGGCATCGAGCAGATCGCCCGCCACGGCCGCGATGCTGGCCTTGTCGCCTTCCAGCGCGGAGGCGATCATCCCGAAAGCCTCGGTCCACTCGGCCGGCTGGAGCTTGCCCTCGCGGCGCACCCACACGCGGTCGAGGCGGCGCTTGGTCAGGCCGTCGACCTGATAGCGGCCCTTGTCGGAGAGCCACTCCTCGTTGACGTCGTCATTCACGCGCGGCAGCGCACGCATGACTTCGCGGCCCTTGGAGTGGAGCGTAATGTTGGCGCCGACCGCGTCCGATACGTCGATCGAGAGCGTCTTCTTGAGCTCCCACGGGCGGGCTTCGAAGGCGTAGGGGCGCGAGGTCAGCGCACCGACCGGGCACAGGTCGATGACGTTCGCCGACAGTTCATGCGCCGCCGCCTGTTCGAGATAGGTCGTGATCTGCATGTCCTCGCCGCGATAGAGCGCGCCGATTTCGTCGACGCCCGCGATCTCTTCCGAGAAGCGCACGCAGCGGGTGCAGTGGATGCAGCGGGTCATGATCGTCTTGATCAGCGGGCCCATGTATTTCTCGGTCACCGCGCGCTTGTTCTCATGGTAGCGCGAGCCGCCGCGGCCATAGGCCACCGCCTGATCCTGCAGATCGCACTCGCCGCCCTGGTCGCAGATCGGGCAATCGAGCGGGTGGTTGATGAGCAGGAACTCCATCACCCCCTCGCGGGCCTTCTTGACCATCGGGCTGTCGGTGCGGATCTCCTGACCGTCGGTCGCGGGCAGCGCGCAGGAGGCCTGCGGCTTGGGCGGCCCGGGCTTCACCTCGACAAGGCACATGCGGCAATTGCCGGCGATCGAGAGGCGCTCGTGATAGCAGAAGCGCGGGATTTCCTTGCCCGCCATCTCGCAGGCCTGGAGCACGGTCGCGCCCGCCGGAACCTCGATTTCCTGACCGTCTACGGTGACCTTAGGCATGATTCTGATCCGCTAGGAAACTGTGCACACACACGACGAGCACCAGCAGGGCCGAGACGATGGTCAGGCCCCAGTTGTACTGGCCGTTGACGCCGTCCGAAAAAACGCCGGCGAAATGGTTGATGGCGGCCGCCAGCAGCACCAGCACGGCGCCCGCGGGCTTGCGCAGCCACACGCCGAGCGCTCCGGCTGCGCCCAGCACGCCGCTGACGGCGGAGGCGAAGACCATCTCCGAGCCGTAGAAATCCTCCGACCCGCGCTGGACGATGTCGTAGAGCATGAAGGCGGCAAGGCACGCCCAAGGAACGAAGCACGCCAGCGCGAGCACGCGCGCAGGGGTGTAGGTGAGCTCCTGGTTCACTCCGCCGCCTCCGCAAACTTGGCGTTATGCTCCGCGATCCGCCGCTCGAGCTCGGGGCGGAAGTGGCGGATGAGGCCCTGGATCGGCCACGCGGCGGCATCGCCCAGCGCGCAGATGGTGTGGCCCTCGACCTGCTTGGTGACTTCCTGCAGCATGTCGATTTCCTCGACCGCCGCATCGCCCGTGCGCAGGCGCTCCATCATGCGCCACATCCAGCCCGTGCCCTCGCGGCAGGGGGTGCACTGGCCGCAGCTTTCGTGCTTGTAGAAATAGGACAGGCGGCTGATCGCACGGACGATGTCGGTCGACTTGTCCATGACGATGACCGCCGCCGTGCCGAGGCCCGAGCCCAATTCCTTGAGCCCGTCGAAGTCCATCGGGGCGGAGCGGATCTGCGCGGCGGGGACGAGCGGCACCGAGGAGCCGCCGGGGATCACCGCCAGCAGATTGTCCCACCCGCCGCGGATACCGCCGCAGTGCTTCTCGATCAGCTCCTCGAAGGGGATGCTCATCGCTTCCTCGACCACGCAGGGCTTTTCCACGTGGCCGCTGATCTGGAACAGCTTGGTGCCCTTGTTGTTCTCGCGCCCGAAGGACGAGAACCACGATGCCCCGCGCCGCAGGATCGTCGGCGCGACGGCGATGGACTCTACGTTGTTGACCGTGGTCGGGCAGCCATAGAGGCCCGCGCCCGCCGGGAAAGGCGGCTTGAGGCGCGGCTGGCCCTTCTTGCCCTCGAGACTCTCGATCATCGCGGTCTCTTCGCCGCAGATATAGGCGCCTGCGCCGCGGTGCATGAAGACATCGAAGTCGTAGCCCGAACCGCAGGCGTTCTTGCCGATCAGCCCGGCGTCATAGGCCTCCGAGATCGCCTTCTGGAGCGTCTCGGCCTCGCGGATATATTCGCCGCGGATGTAGATATAGGCCGCCCGCGCGCGCATCGCGTAGCCGGCCACCAGTGCGCCTTCGACCAGCTTGTGCGGATCGTGGCGGATGATTTCGCGGTCCTTGCACGAACCGGGCTCGGATTCGTCGGCATTGATGACGAGGAAGCTCGGCCGGCCGTCACGTGATTCCTTGGGCATGAAGGACCACTTCAGCCCCGTCGGGAAGCCCGCCCCGCCCCGCCCGCGCAGGCCCGAGGCCTTGATCTCCTCGATGATCGCATCCTGCCCGCGCGCGAGCAGCGCCTTGGTGTTGTCCCAGTCCCCGCGCTTCTGCGCCGCCTTCAGGCTCCAGTCCTGGAAGCCGTAGAGGTTGGTGAAGATGCGGTCCTTGTCGGCAAGCATCACTGCATTCCCTTTGCCTTGGCGCGCTTGATGCGCACCAGCGAAATCACCTGAAACACAAGGCCGAGGCCCATGATAATCACGCCCATCTCGTAGGGCCCCGTCGCGGTCAGCACCGCGCCCAGCGCAAAGCCGGTGAGCCCGAGGATCGCGAAGAGCAGCGTCAGCGGGTTCATGCAAACGCCCCCGACTGCCACATGCCGATCAGAACCACGACAATGACCAGGATCACCCCCACGCGCACCAGCCCCATCAGCACCTTGAAGGCGATGAAGGCGAGCAGGATCGCAACGATGATGGAGACGACGGAGGTCACTTACCACTCGCCCCGATAGTCATGGTTGGCATCGACCATCGCGGTCAGCGTGGTCGGCCCGCCCGCAGGCTCGGACGTGTGACGGCCCGGCTCCTGCGTGCCCGTCTTCGGCTGCTGGCCCGCGGCAAGCGCATCGAGCACCGCATCGAGGCGCTCGGGCGTCAGGTCCTCGTAGTTGTCGTCGTTGATCTGAACCATCGGCGCGGTCGCGCAATTGCCCATGCATTCGACTTCGGTGAGGGTCCAGAGGCCATCCGCCGAGACCCCGCCCTTCACCATCCCGCGCTTCTTGCAGGCGGTCATGATGTCGTCGCTCCCGCGCAGCATGCAGGGCGTGGTGCCGCACACCTGCACGTGGAATTTGCCGACGGGCTTGAGGTTGTACATGAAGTAGAAGCTGGCGACCTCGAGCACGCGGATCACCGGCATGTCGAGATATTTGGCGACATACTCAATCACAGGCAGCGGCAGCCAGCCCTGCGTATCGGTCTCCGCGCCGACCTGCCGCTGGGCAAGATCGAGCAGCGGCATCACCGCCGAGCGCTGGCGCCCTTCGGGATACTTGGCGATGTGCCAATCGGCGGTTTTCTTGTTCTCCGGCGTCCACGCGAAGCCGCCCCAGCGGGCGCGCAGTTCGGGAGTGTCGGGAGCGGGGGTACGGTCAGCCATTGATTACTCCGGCTCGAATGGCGCGCTGACGAAATGCATCAGCTTCGGTCGGCGTTTCGCGGTAAAGCCGGATCGAGTTGATCGTCCCGCCCGGGCCGCTGAAATTCATGTCAGCGCGTAATCCGTTATTTGGATCAGACAATTCCCACTGACAAACCTGCGGGGGCCACTGACCATCGCCGAGCCGACACGCAAAAGCGACTGGCGAGCCAACGTCGCTCGAGGCTCGGGATATCACCGCAATAAGAGCAGCCATCCCCTTCCCTCGCAGGTCCTCCAGACGAACATCGAAGTAAGGATCGCGCGTGCCATAACGGACTTGCGTTTCGTCGGTCACGAAATCGGCGATGGCTTCAAGCTTGCCCTTCACGACGGCTTCGCCCACGGCGTCCCGTCGGCCATATGCTGCTAAGCGCTCCAGCTCCTGCCGCTCGATGACGCTCTTTTGCTCCTGCTCGGAACGCACAAGCCGAATAGGTGGCGGTGGCATAGCGCCGTCTGGCGTGCGCTGTACCTTGCGCTTTTCCTCTCTCCGGCTCCGAGATTCGGGCGTCTCGATCGCCGCGACCATCAGGTAAGGCCGAGGAACCCGGCTGCTGGACGAAAGCGCATCCTCAGGCCAGAAGTTGACCGTGTATATTTGGTCACCTGGACAGCTCCACTCTGTCTGCTGAAGCTGACTGTAGATGGAGCTCGATACACCATACATGCCCGAAATCTGCCTGCACGATCTGAGCAAGGCTACCAGTTCGCCCCGCGAGGGCCGAATAGCGAACACGTCCTCATCGCCGAAATCGCCAATGCGCGAAATTCGCGAAGCAGCTGCATCAAGCGCACCGGCATCAAGCTCGTTCAGGAATGCGGCCATTGCCGGATGCGGCGCGGCTCCCTGACGATCCTGCCCACGCGCTTCTGAAAACCCTGACGTACCGAACATCAAGGCCAGACAAAGTGCAATCCGGGCGCGCCCTATGCTCACCGGTCACACTCCCCGAACACCACGTCGATCGCGCCCAGAATGGCGGTCGCGTCGGGGAGCATGTGGCCCTTGGACATGAAGTCCATCGCCTGGAGGTGCGAGAAGGCGGTGGGGCGGATCTTGCAGCGGTAGGGCTTGTTGGTGCCGTCGCTGACGAGATAGACGCCGAATTCGCCCTTGGGGCTTTCGGTGGCGACATAGACCTCGCCCGCGGGGACGTGGAAGCCTTCGGTGTAGAGCTTGAAGTGGTGGATCAGGCTTTCCATCGACTGCTTCATCTCGCCGCGCTTCGGCGGCGAGACCTTGCCGTCGGTGCTGGCGATCGGGCCTTGCGGCATATCGCGCAGACACTGGCGGATGATCTTCGCGCTCTCGTAGACTTCCTTCACGCGCACCATGAAGCGATCATAGCAGTCCGAGTTGGTGCCGACCGGAATGTCGAACTCCATACGGTCATAGACGTCGTAGGGCTGCGACTTGCGCAGATCCCACGGAATGCCCGCGGCACGGATCATCGGGCCGGAGAAGCCCCAGGCAATCGCGTCCTCGCGCGACACGACGGCGATGTCGACGTTGCGCTGCTTGAAGATGCGGTTGTCCATGACGAGGCTCATCGCGTCCTCGAACAGCTGGAAGAAGCGGTTGTCGAGCCAGTCGCCGATATCGACCAGCAGCTTCTCCGGCACGTCCTGATGGACGCCGCCCGGGCGGAACCATGCCGAGTGCATCCGCGCGCCTGAGGCCCGCTCGAAGAAGTTGAGGCAATCCTCGCGCAGATCCATGATCCACAGGTTCGGCGTGAACGCGCCGACATCGAGGATGTGCGCGCCCATGTTGAGCATGTGGTTGCAGATGCGGGTGAGCTCGGCGAACAGCACGCGCAGGTATCGGGCACGCAGCGGCACTTCGAGGTTCAGCAGCTTCTCGATGGCGAGCACATAGGAGTGCTCCATCGCCAGCGGCGAGCAATAGTCGAGCCGGTCGAAATAGGGCAGCGCCTGGAGATAGGTCTTCTGCTCGATCAGCTTCTCGGTGCCGCGGTGGAGCAGGCCCACGTGCGGATCGATCCGCTCGATCACTTCGCCGTCAAGCTCCATCACCATGCGCAGCACGCCGTGCGCGGCCGGGTGCTGGGGGCCGAAGTTGATCGTGTAGTTGGTGATGACCTCGCCTTCGGTGGTCGGCGACTGTTCGAGTTGCATGCTCATCGGCCACCCTCCTTCGAGGTGGGATCGGGCGCGCCGGGGGCACCCTTGCCGCTGTCCTTCTGCGCGGGCGCGGCAGGGGCGACGGGCTTGGCGGCGGCTTCATCCGCCTTCTTGCCCGCGCCGGTGTCGGCGGGCTTTTCGGTGGTCTTGGGCTCGGCGACCGGGGGCGCACCGCGCGACTTCTCGTCACCCGGAAGCACGTAGTCCGCGCCTTCCCAGGGCGAGAGGAAGTCGAAGGTGCGCATTTCCTGCGCGAGCACGACGGGCTCGTACACCACGCGCTTTTCCTCCTCGGAATAGCGCAGTTCGGTGTAGCCCGTCATCGGGAAGTCCTTGCGGAACGGGTGCCCCTCGAAGCCGTAATCGGTGAGGATGCGGCGCAGATCGGGGTTGCCGGCGAAGGTCACGCCGTACATGTCGAACACCTCGCGCTCGAGCCAACCGGCGTTGGGCCACAGCGTGGTGGCGGTCGGCACGGGGGTGTCCTCGCCGGCCGAGCACTTCACCATGACGCGGTGGTTCTTGGTGAGGCTCTGGAGCATGTAGACGACTTCGAAGCGCTCGGGCCGCGAGGGGTAGTCGGCCCCGGCGATTTCCATGAGCTGCTGGTAGGCGTGGTCATCGCGCAGGATGCGCAGCACCTTGTCCACCGCATCGCGCTCGACGCGGAAGATCACCTCGCCATGCGCCTCGATGGCCTCGATCAGCCAGACCGAGATGGTCTCGCTCACGGCGTCGATAACGCCTTCGTTCGAGGCGAAGCGCGGTGCGGAATGCAGAACGGCCATGCGCCCTTACCTCTCGATCGTGCCCACGCGGCGGATCTTCCGCTGCAATTGCATCACGCCGTAGAGCAGCGCCTCGGCGGTCGGCGGGCAGCCGGGGACATAGATGTCGACCGGCACAATGCGGTCGCAGCCGCGCACCACCGAATAGGAATAGTGATAATAGCCGCCGCCATTGGCGCAGCTTCCCATCGAGATGACGTACTTGGGGTCCGACATCTGGTCGTAGACCTTGCGCAGTGCCGGGGCCATCTTGTTGCACAGTGTGCCCGCAACGATCATCACGTCCGACTGGCGCGGGGAGGCGCGCGGCGCGGCGCCGAAGCGCTCCATGTCATAGCGCGGCATGTTCACGTGGATCATCTCGACCGCGCAGCACGCAAGGCCGAAGGTCATCCACCAGAGCGAGCCGGTGCGCGCCCACTGGAACAGCTCCTCGGTCGAGGTGACGAGGAAGCCCTTGTCGGTGACCTCGGTCTGGAGCGCCTTGAAGAAATCGGCATCGGGCGCGCGAACCTCGCCGCCCTGGGCGGTCGCGAGCTTCGACATGTCCGGCAGTCCTTGGGCCAAAGAACCCGGACCTGAAACGATGTTATTCATTCCCAGTCCAACGCCCCTTTCTTCCATTCATAGGCAAGCCCCACCGCGAGGATGAAGAGGAACACCATCATTCCGCTCCATCCGATCCAGCCTGTCTTTCCAAGGCTCACCGCCCAGGGGAACAGGAAGGCCGCTTCGAGGTCGAAGACGATGAAGCTGATCGCGACGAGGTAGAAGCGCACGTCGAACTGGCTGCGCGCGTCTTCGAAGGCGGGAAAACCGCATTCGTACTCGGACAGCTTTTCCGCATCGGGATTGTGCACGCCGGTGAGGCGCGACACCGCCATGGGCGCGAACACGAAAAGCACCGAAAGCCCGAAGGCCACGAGTACGAATAACAGTATCGGCAGATACTGGCTGAGGTCGATCACGACGATGTCCAAGCAATTAATCCCGTGGGCCGCCCTAGGCCCGTCACGCGGCAGGTGCAAGCCTTCGACTCGGGGAAAACCCCGTAAGGATGTTGCAGGAAATCGAACAGAGGTTGCGGGCGCGGCGAACCGTCGCCCGCCCTGCCCCTACTTCATCATCCGTGCCGTAGCCTGCTCGGTCGCCTTGCCATAGGGCGGCTTCAGCCCGCCGAGCTTGGCGATGTCGATCTTCGGCTGGTGATAGACCGCGCGGGCGTGGCTGAATTCGCGGAAGCCCTCGATCGCGTGGTAGCTCCCCATCCCCGAAGGCCCGACCCCGCCGAAGGGCAGGTCTTCCATCGAGACATGGAACACCACGTCATTGGTGGTCACCCCGCCCGAGATGGTGCGGCTGAGCACGCGCTCCTGCTCGGCGCGGTCTTCGCCGAAATAGTAGAGGCCGAGCGGGCGGTCGTGCTCGTTGATGTAGTCCACCGCCTGATCGACCGACTTGTAGGTCATCACCGGCAGGACGGGGCCGAAGATCTCCTCCTGCATCACGGTCATGCCGTCATCGACACCGCGCAGCACGGTGAGCGGCATCTTGCGCTGGTTGGCATTGGCGAAATCCTCGCCCGCCGGGTTGACCTCGATCACCTCGGCGCCCTTTTCGCGCGCATCGGCGACGAGGCCCTGGAGCCGCTCGAAGTGGCGGTCCGAGACGATCGAGGCATAATCGTCATTGTCGAGCAGGCGCGGATACATCGCGGCCGCTGCCCCTGTAACGCCTGCGACCGCCTCGTCGGCCTTGTCCTCGGGCACCATCAGGTAATCGGGCGCGAGGCAGATCTGCCCCGCATTCATCATCTTGCCGATCGCGATGCGCTCGCCCGCCTTGGCGAAATCGGCGCTGCGGCCCATCACCACCGGCGACTTGCCGCCCAGTTCGAGCGTCACCGGCACGAGATTCGCGGCGGCCGCCTGCATCACGCGGCGCCCGGTCGCGGTCGATCCGGTGAAGACGAGGTGGTCGAATTGCAGCGACGAGAACGCCGCGGCGACTTCGGGGCTGCCGGTGACGACCGCCACTTCCTCGGGCGCGAAATATTCCGCCGTCAGCTCGGCCATCAGCTCGCTGGTGCGCTCGGTGAATTCGCTCGGCTTGATCATCGCCCGGTTGCCCGCGGCGAGCACCTGCATCAGCGGGCCGAAGGCGAGCTGCACCGGAAAGTTCCACGGGCTGAGGATGCCGATAACCCCCTTGGGCTCGTAGCGCACCTCGGCCTTGGCACCCATCAGCCCGAGCGGGAACTGCACCTTGCGCTTTTCCGGCTTCGACCATGCATCGATGTGCTTGAGCGCATGATTGCCCGCACCCACGGTCGCCGCGATGTCGGTCAGCATCGACTGGTGCATCGAGCGGCTGCCGAAATCCGCGCTCATCGCCTTGGCAAAGGCCTCGCCGTTATCCTTCACCAGCGCGATGGCGCGCTTGATGCGGTCCTTGCGCTGGCTGATCGGCTCGGGCCGCGAGGCGGTGAAGGCAGCGCGCTGGCGCGCAAGCAGGGCTTCAAGTTCAGCGCGGCGGTCGTCGGCCATGTCGTTCTCCCGTTCGGACATTGGTTTTGATTTGCGACCCGTTGTTGCGCAAAGCACGCTGGGGCGCAAGCGGGGCGGGCCTATAGCCCTCTCCCCTTGCGGGAGAGGGTTGGGAGAGGGGTCCGGAGCAAGGCTCCGGCCCTGCCCCCTCTCAACTCCGGCTAGGCAGCAAGCTGCCAAGTCTGCGTATCTCTCCCGCGGGGGGAGAGAACAAGTGGGGGAGAGACGCAGTTCGCTAAGGGGGGCTTCTCCTGCGTTGCCTGCCTTAGCAAGCGGGAGGGACGTAAGCTTGAACTGCGCTAAATTACCTTAGTGCGATACAGGCGGAAGAACTGCCCGAGATTGGCGGCCACCAGTTCATCCCCGAGCTCGCGGCTCATGAAGACCGTCTTGAACAGCCGATGATCGAGCCAGACTTCCGGTCCGCCGAGAGCGTCGCGCGTTACAGCAACATCGAAGTCGGCCGGGCTCCATGGCATCATCGCCCACTCGCCGCCGGGCGGTCCACGGTCGAGCATGTTCGTGCTGTGTGCTTTTGTGAATGCGGATTTGGTGTTTCCGAACGTCCAGCAGAACCACAGGCCCTTGACCGGGGTTGCCCTGTCGCTCTGCCACAGGTCGACAGGGTAGAGCCCGCCCTCGCCGAGGTCGTGGCGGGACAGAATGTTCGCAACCGTTTCGTCGACGATATAGAAGCCGTTGGCGTCAAACAGCGGGGGAAGGGATCCAAGCTTCGCCTTAGGCAAATAGACAGATCTTGGGAGTGTTGCAGGGTCGACCGGCTGCCCCCCTTTCAGTGCTTTGAGACCGCTCTTCGCACTTTCAAGGTTCTCTTCAACAACGTCTGTCGTCGCCATGATGATAAGCGACGCATTGCTCATGACATTGCTCACCCACAGGTACTCGCTCATGCTATTCGCCCTCTACCAATAACGGGGCCGCGACAGGGCTGCAGCCAGGATCCCGAGCGCCATCACCAGACCGATCGCGCCGGCCAGCCCGAGCGGCTCGACCAGCAGCCAGCGGAGGAATTGCTGGACGAGCGCCAGCCCCCGCCCGCGCGATCCCACTGCGCCTTCGGTCCAGTCAAACGCAATGAAGGCCGCGAACATCGCCGCGAAGGTCAGCCACAACAGAGGGGCGCGGTATCGTTCCATCACGGCTCGTGTGTCTCGGGCAATGAGTATCCGGGGAGATGCAAAGAAACTTCTAAAATCAGCCGACAATCTCCAATTCTGGGAACAGGCGACGGGGACGCCGTGGCAGAATGGATCGCCTCGTCCCACGCAGCGCCAATCGACTGCCTCTGCATTGCCATTGCCGCATCGCAGCATTACATCGCCCGCCACATACTCCCGTCACGCAAGGACTTTGCCATGACCCAGCTTTCCCCCGCCGATCCCGTCGTGATCCTTTCCTATGCCCGCACCCCGATGGGGGCGATGCAGGGGGCGCTGTCGGAGGTTTCGGCGACCGATCTCGGCGCGATTGCGGTGAAGGCCGCGGTCGAGCGCGCGGGCGTTGCCGGCGAGGATATCGACCGCGCCTATATGGGCTGCGTGCTGCCCGCAGGCCTCGGGCAGGCGCCGGCGCGGCAGGCGGCGATCAAGGCGGGGCTGCCGCTTTCGGTGCAGGCGACCACCGTCAACAAGGTCTGCGGCTCGGGCATGCAGACCGTGATCATGGGCGCGGAAGCGCTCGCCAGCGGCTCGATCGACGTGGTGGTCGCGGGCGGGATGGAGAGCATGACCAATGCGCCCTACCTCCTCAAGAAGCACCGCTCGGGCGCGCGGCTCGGCCATGACACGGCCTATGACCACATGTTCCTCGATGGCCTCGAGGACGCCTACGAGCCGGGCCGCGCGATGGGCACTTTCGCGCAGGAAACCGCCAACGCCTACCAGATGACCCGCGAGGAGATGGACGCCTACTCCATCGAATCGCTCGCCCGCGCCAACAAGGCGATCGCGAGCGGGGCCTTCGCCGACGAGGTGGTGCCGGTGACCGTCAGCACCCGCGCGGGCGACGTGGTGGTCGAGCATGACGAGGCGCCCTCCAAGGGCCGCCCCGACAAGATCCCGCAGCTGAAGCCCGCCTTCGCCAAGGACGGGACGATCACCGCCGCGACCTCCTCCTCGATCTCGGACGGCGCGGCGGCGCTGGTGCTGACCCGCGCGAGCGTGGCCGAGGCCAAGGGGCTCGCCCCCGTCGCCCGCGTGGTCGCCACCGCCGCCCATGCGCAGGCCCCCGCGCAGTTCACCACCGCGCCGATTCCGGCGATCCAGAAAGTGCTCGCGCGCGCCGGCTGGAGCATCGAGGATGTCGACCTGTTCGAGGTGAACGAGGCCTTCGCCTGCGTCGCGATGTTCGCGATGCGTGATCTCGGCATTCCGCACGAGAAGATCAATGTGAACGGCGGCGGCACGGCGCTCGGCCACCCGATCGGGGCGAGCGGCGCGCGGATCATTGTCACGCTGATCAACGCGCTCAAGCAGCAGGGCAAGAAGCGCGGCGTTGCCTCGCTTTGCATAGGCGGCGGGGAAGCGACCGCCGTGGCTGTCGAACTGGTCTGAAGGCCGTAAGGCCGGGCGGCGTTACTCGTCGCCCGGCAGCTGGTCCGAGCCCCACAGGCGCGCGGCGCTCATGAAGCCCTTGCGCCCGGCGATGTCGACCTCGCACCAGCCCTGCTTGCACGGCTTGATTTTGGCGACGACGCCCGGTTCAGCCTTCCATTTGATCGCGGCAGCGTCGCTCGGCCCGGCGCGGACCTCGGCCAGCCCCTCGCCGATCACGAGCCCGGCGCGCGCCAGATCGAGCTGGCTCGCCGAGATCCAGCCCTGCGTGCCCTCGTGGTCCTCGACCAGACGCCAGCCCTCGCGGATGCGGATGACCTTCACCGGCATACCCTGCCGCTGGTAGACCCAGGCGACGGGATACTCGGCGCTCGGCCCGACGCGCATGTTGACCTTCTCGTAGCGCAGCGCCGCCCAGTAGGGGAGCGCCCGGTCCTGCGCGCGCAGGGGCCCGAGGAATCCAACAAGCGCAAGCGTCGCAAGGGCAAGGATGGCAAAGATCCGGAACTTCGGCATGCCCCACCGATAGCCCCGACCGCAGTGCGGATTCAAGGCCATGAGCCTTGACCGCCAAGCCCTATCGGCATTAGCCCACAGCCATGACCCAGCGCCCTCCCCGCCCGCTCGCCGCGCCCGCGCGCGTGATCGTCACCCGCCACCTGATGCCGGGCGTCGAGGCGCGGATGCGCGAGCTGTTCGACGTGGTGCTGAACGAGAGCGACACCCCGCTGACCCGCGACCAGCTCGCCGCCGCGATGCAGGATTGCGACGTGCTGGTGCCGACGGTCACCGACCGCATCGACGCCGACCTGATCGCGGGTGCAGGCGATCGACTCGGCCTCATCGCCAGCTTCGGCGCGGGGACCGAGCATATCGACCTCGCCGCCGCCGCCGGGCGCAAGATCATCGTCACCAACACGCCCGGCGTCTTCACCGACGACACCGCCGATCTCGCGATGGCCGCGATCATCGGTGTGCCGCGCCGCATCCGCGAAGGCACTGCGCTGGTGCGCCGGGGCGAGTGGACCGGCTGGGCGCCTTCGGGGCTGCTGGGGAGGAAGCTCGCGGGCAAGGTGCTCGGCATCGTCGGCATGGGCCGCATCGGCCAGGCGGTCGCCCACCGCGCCCGCGCCTTCGGGCTAGAGATCGCCTATACCAACCGCAAGCGGCTGCCCGAGGCACTGGAGCGGATGCTCGGCGCGCGTTACGTCGCCGATGTCGATGCGCTGATGGCCGAGGCCGACATCCTCACCCTCCACTGCCCGCTGACCGAGGAGACCCGCCATCTCGTCGATGCGCGCCGGATCGCGCTGATGAAGCCGGGCAGCTCTATCGTGAACACCGCGCGCGGGGAGCTGATCGATCAGGAGGCGCTGATCGCGGCGCTGGAAGCAGGGCACCTCGCCGGAGCAGGGCTCGACGTCTATCCCGACGAGCCCAAGGTCGATCCGCGCCTGATCGCGCACCCCAACGTGATGACCCTCCCCCACATCGGCAGTGCCACCGCCGAGGGCCGCGAGGATTCGGGCCACAAGGTCATCGCCAACATCCGCATGTGGGCCGACGGCCACCGCCCGCCCGATCAGGTGCTGACCGCGCTGATCTGAGGAGTACAGCACGATGCGAGCCCTGCGTCTGCTTGCGATAATCCCCGCGACGGCACTCATCGGAGCCGCGCCGCCGATCCCGCGCGAAACCAGGCCCGGCGAGGGCGTTCTGTGCATTGGCACTTTCATCTACTTTGTCGAGAAGATCGGCAGAATGTGCCGACCGGGCGAGGATGAAGAGTTTCAGCAGCGGATAGGCGGCTACGCGAAGAGATTTGACGAATACATCATTCGCAATTCGGGCGGTTCATCCGCAGCCCTCGAGACGTTCAAGAACGGGCAGAACCTCGATAGCGACGACAGGGGCTATATCTGCGAAGGCGACGTCGCGCAGAGCTACGACGTGTTCATCAAGATTCCTCGCGAAGAGCTGGACAAAGCCGTCGACGAAATTCTTTCGCGCGACGGCCCGGCCTCGTTCGGTGACTGCGTCTAGCGCGCCAGCCAGTCTCCCAGCTCGGTCACCACTCGCGCGATGGCGGGCCGCGTCGACGCCATGGCGAAGTGCGAATAGGGCACCTCCACCTCCGCATCGCTCTCGTGCGGCAAACCGCGCGCGGCGGCCGGGGCGATCACGCCGTCGGTGCGCGACCACAGGGCGATCGTCGGCACCGGAGGCTTTATCGCCGGATCGTCGGGCACCGGCGGGGCATCGACCGAGTGGTCGTTGATCGCCTCGTAGAGCCGCCACGCATTGTTCGCGCGCCGGTCACCCGAGAAGGGCGTGCCCAAGGTCATCACCAGCTCGACGAGCTCGGGATGGCGCTGCGCCAGCACCCGGGCATAAAGCCCGCCGAGACTCCAGCCCACCAGCGCGACCTTGCGCCGCTCGGCCGCGGCGACCTCCGCAAGCCGGTCGAGCGCGCGGGCGAAGGTCTTTTTCTGGATGCCGGTCAGAAAGCCGAGCTGCGAAGCATGAGCACGGTAGCCGGTCGCATCGAGCGTGCGCCGCAGCAGGGCCGTGGCGCTGTCGCTCGAAAGGATGCCTGGGATCACCAGCACCGGCTGCCCCGCTCCGTCCCGCGCCCCCGCAACAGCCTGCGCGCGGCGCAGTGGGGCTAGCGCGATCGGCACTGTAACGGGCAGTTCGCGCAGGAAGCGCGCGACGGGCGGCGGGGCTGTGTCGTCCATCGCCGCCCCTCGCCGATCAGTCGCCGGTCAAAATCCGCTCGACCAGTTCGCCCACGCTAGGGGTGTAGCCGTTCGAGTAGAAGGGATCGGTCTTGAAGTTGTAGGCCGCGTGGCCCGCGAAGGCGAGGTTCTTGTCCGGATCGTCGCCGTGGGCGATGTCCTGCAGGGTCTTCTGGATGCAGAAGCTGCGCGGATCGGCGAGGCGCCCGGTGGTGAAATCGTCGTGGTCCTTCCAGCTCGAGAAGCCGCAGTGCGACAGGCAGCCCATGCAATCCTGCTGGTCCTTGCGGATGGTCTCGCGCGCTTCGGGAGTGACGAAAACGATCGTGTCGTCGGGCGTCTTGAGCGGTTCAGTGTGCCCGGCGCGCATCCACATTTCGGCGCGGGCCTTGTCCTCGGGCTTCACCCAGAAGCTGCGCGCCTTGCCGTCTTCGCCGAGCTGGACCGTGCCTTCTTCCTCGCCGCGCTTGAAGAACGGGATCTGGCGCTCCGAACGGTGCATCAGGTCGTAGAGGAACGGGGTCTTGACCGCGCTCGAATAGAAGCCGGTGGGCGAGAACTTGTGGAGAAGCACGTCGCCCGGCTCGACCGTGCGCAGCATGTCTTTCCAGATCTGCGGGATCGGGCTTTCCTGCGTCAGCAGCGGGCGCGTGCCGAACTGGAAGGCGATGGTGCCGAGCTCGGGGTTGTCGATCCAGTGGTTCCAGTCGCGCAGATACCAGACGCCGCCGGCCATCACGATGGGCACGGAATCTGCAACGCCCTCCGCGCGCATCGTGTCGCGCAGCGCCTTGACGCGGGGGTACGGATCTTCGGGCTTGGTCGGGTCCTCGGCGTTCGAGAGGCCGTTGTGCCCGCCCGCCAGCCACGGGTCCTCATAGACCACCGCCGCCATCAGCTCGGCGACCTTGTGATACGAACGCTTCCACAAGGCGCGGAAGGCGCGCGCGGAGCTTACGATGGGGAGGTAGCTGACATTGAAACGCGCCGCGATCTCGGCGAGCTTGTAGGGCATCCCCGCGCCGCAAGTGACGCCGGTCACCATGCCGCGGGTGCGCTCGAGCACGCCTTCGAGCACGGCCTGCGCCCCGCCCATTTCCCACAGCACGTTGATGTTGATCGCGCCCTTGCCATTGGCGATCTCGAAGGCCTTCTTCACCTGCGTGGTCGCGCCTTCGATGGCGTAGCGGATCAGTTCCTGATGGCGCTCCTCGCGGGTGCGGCCGTGATAGACCTGCGGAATGACATTGCCGTTTTCGTCATAGCTGTCGGCGTTGACCGCGCTCACCGTGCCGATCCCGCCCGCGGCAGCCCATGCGCCCGAGCTTGCGTGATTGGTTGCCGAAACACCCTTGCCGCCTTCGACCAGCGGCCAGACTTCACGCCCGCCGTAAACGATCGGGCTCAATCCCTTGAACAATGAAAATCCCCTTTTGCGCACATCGATCCGGCGCCAGTCTTACGTAATCTTGCCATAGTGCGGGTGTCCCCATCTCGCAACCTTGCGAGATAAGCCGGTGTCAGCCTGCCTCGCAGACCTTGATCGCTTCAGGCTCGGTGCGTTTCGGCCCGCGCTGGAAGCGGGCAAAATAGCCCTTGATGTCAGGACGTTCGATGTACTCTACGAGCACATAGCCGACCGCCTCGAACTCGCAGAACAGCACCGTGTGCGGCAGGCCGTGACGCCCGACCGGGCTGTCGCTCTCCACCACAACGATCTGCCCGCCGGTGTTAAGCGCGGGCCACATGTTCCACAGGAAGGCATAGGGCTCGGTCACTTCGTGGTACATGTGGACCATGAAGATGCGGTCGAAGCTGTCGGGCGGAAGCTGCGGGTTGTCGGTATCGCCGAACTTGATCGAGATGTTCTCGAGCCGCTCGCGTTCAACGCGCCGGCCAAGCCGGTCGAGCGCCTCGCGGCTGATGTCCTGCGCCAGCACGCGGCCATCGGCACCGACGCGTTCGGCGAGGCGCACGGTGTAGTAGCCCTCCCCCGCCCCGATGTCGGCCACGGTCATGCCCGGGCGCATGTCGGCGAGGTCCATCACGACCTTGGCCTCGTTGCGCTCGTCACGCGCGTCCTCGTTGGAGAACTGGTTGGAGACGACGCTCGCCACCGGACGGTCGGGCGACGGGAAGGCGAGCGCGGTTTCAGGGCGCTCCGACGCAGCCGGCGCGAGCGGATCGCAGCCCGTCAGCAGCAGTCCTGCTCCCAGCAGGCCAACACCGGGAAGGAGCGCGCGCCGCAGCATCGCCCGCGCCTACTCCACGTCCTCGATATCGACCTTCTCGCCGGTCACGCGCTGGGCGAGCGCGGCCGAGATGAAGGGATCGATCGCGCCGTCGAGCACCGCGTCGGGCGCGGTCGAAACCACGCCGGTGCGCAGGTCCTTGACCATCTGGTAGGGCTGCAAGACGTAGGAGCGGATCTGGTGGCCCCAGCCAATGTCGCTCTTGGCCGAGTGCTCGGCACTGGCCGCTTCCTCGCGCGCGCGCATCTCCGCTTCGTAGAGCCGCGCCTTGAGCATGTTCATCGCGATTTCGCGGTTCTTGTGCTGGCTGCGGTCCTGCTGGCTCGCGACGACGATGCCGGTCGGCTGGTGGGTGATGCGCACCGCGGAGTCCGTGGTGTTGACGTGCTGCCCGCCCGCGCCCGACGCACGATAGGTGTCGATCTTGA
Organism: Erythrobacter colymbi; assembly: GCF_002155685.1. Lineage (GTDB taxonomy): Bacteria > Pseudomonadota > Alphaproteobacteria > Sphingomonadales > Sphingomonadaceae > Erythrobacter > Erythrobacter colymbi. Next base: position 230,321 of record NZ_MUYK01000002.1, on the reverse strand, counting down.
GGTCGGCCGGGTTGATCTCGATCTCGAAGCTGTCGTCGATCACGGGGTAGACCCACACGCTCGAGAAGGAGGTGTGGCGGCGCGCCGAGCTGTCATAGGGGCTGATGCGGACGAGGCGGTGGACGCCGCTCTCGGTCTTGGCATAGCCATAGGCGCCGTCGCCCTTGATCAGCAGCGTCGCCGACTTGATGCCGGCCTGTTCGCCCGCCTGGTATTCGACCGTATCGACCTTGAACCCGCGACGCTCGGCCCAGCGGGCATACATGCGCAGCAGCATTTCGGCCCAGTCCTGGCTCTCGGTGCCGCCCGCGCCGGCGTGGATTTCGAGATAGGTATCGTTGCCGTCCGCCTCGCCGGAGAGCAGCGCCTGCACCTTGTCGGCATCGGCCCGGTCGGCAAGCGCGGCGAGCGTCGCGAGGCCATCCTCGACGATCGTCTCTTCTCCCTCGGCCTCGCCCATCTCGATGAACTCGACCGCGTCGGCCATTTCGGCGGCGATCTCGTTGACGGTGTTGACCGCGGTCTCGAGCGTCTTCTGCTCGCGGCTGATCGCCTGCGCCTGCTTGGGGTTGTCCCAGAGGTTCGGATCCTGCACGCGCGCGTTCAGCTCGTCGAGCCGGCGCAGCGCACGCTCCCAGTCGAGCGACAGCCGCACCAGCGCGAGCGCCGCTTCGATCCGGTTGATGTAAGACTGGGCCTCGGCCCGCATCGGTCAGTCCTTCGTGGCGTAAAGCAAATGAGGCCGAAGCGCTTAGCGCTGCGTGCGCGATTGTAAAGCCGCGACGCCGCCTGCCCCGGCCCTACTTCTTCAACGCGCGCACCGCGGCCAGCGTCTTTTCGACATGGCCGCGATAATCGCCGTCGGAATGCACCGCGACGATCTTCCCGTCCCTGGCGATGACGTAGGAGGTGCGGGTGGTCAGCCCGGAACTTCCCATGGCCACATCATAGGCGGCGATCACCTTGGGCATGGCGACGCCGACGGGGAAGGCATCGCGGCATTCTTTGCGGCTGAACTCCTTCAAGGTTTCGATATCGTCGGCCGACATGCCGATCACGCTCGCGCCGGCCGCCTTGAACTTGGGCATCGCCTCGGCGAAGGCATTGGCCTCGAGCGTGCAGCCGCTGGTGAAGGCCTTGGGGTAGAAATAGAGCACCACCGGCCCCTTCGCGAGCGCGGCGTTGAGCGTGAAGCCGAACTCCTTGCCCGCGAGCGCGGCGCGGGTGGCGAAGGCCGGGGCCTTGGCACCCTTGGGCAGCTCGGCCGAGGCGCTGGTGAGGGACAGGGCGGCCAGCCCGAAGGCGGCGGCTGTGAGGGGGGCGAGACGGTTCCGGATCATGCCACGCAAACCCGCAAGGCCCGCAGGTGGTTCCAGCCAGAATCAGTCAATGCCGCCCTCTTCGACGAAATTGTCCTCGCCCTGCGGCTTGTCGACCACCGCATTCTCGGCGCTCTGGCGACCGGCGCGGATCAGCGCGAGGATTTCGTTGCGCTTGGCCGCGATCGCATCCTGCCGCGTGTAGCGCTCGGGTTCGGTATCGGGCTTGAAGGCTTCCCAGATGATCGCCGACTTGGGATCGTCGGTCGGCCAGCCATCGAACACGCGCTTGCCCGAGCGGCGGTCGATCCGCACCATCCGCACGCCCGTGGGGGCGACAGGCGGGAGATCGGACCACTTGGGCTTGGTCTTCTCGATCAGGCTCTTGATAATCGGTGCAGAGATCGTGCCGCCATAGGCATAGCCGCCCATGTTGCGCGGCTGATCGAAGCCCACGTAAGCGCCTGCGATCATCGTTTGCGTGCCGCCGATGAACCACACGTCCTTCGGGCCAGTGGTGGTGCCGGTCTTGCCGAACAGCGGGAGATTGAGGGAGTTAAGCACGGTCGCCGTCCCGCGGCTCACCGCGCCGCGCAGCATGTGCATCACCTGGAAGGCAGTGCGCGCGTCCATCGCCTGCGTGCCCATGACCCCGAAGCGCGGCATCGGCTTGCCATCCCACGCAGGCATGTTGCACCCGCGGCAATCGCGCGTGTCGGCCCGCCAGACGACCTTGCCGCGGCGGTCCTGCACATAGTCAATCACCGTCGGCGGATTGAGACGTCCGTGGTTGGCAAGCGCCGAATAGGCCGCGACCATCTTCACCAGCGTCGTCTCCCCCGCTCCCAGCGCGGTCGAGGGATAGGCGGGGAACTTGCCGATACCGAGCTTCTCGATCTCGCGCACGACATTGGGCATGCCTGCGGTCATGCCGATCTGCACGGTCATGATGTTCTGCGACTGCTCGAGGCCGTAACGCATCGGGTGCTGCCCGCCGCTGCCGGTGCCGCCGCGGATGCACTTCTCGCCCAGCCCCGCGCCCTGATAATAGCAGAAGCGGGTGTTATCGATCTGGGTCGAGGGGGTCATGCCGCTATCGAGGCCCGCCGCATAGACGAAGGGCTTGATGGTCGATCCCGGCTGACGCATTGCCTGCGTGGCACGGTTGAAGTCCGACAGGCGGTGGTCGAACCCTCCCTGCATTGCCAGCACCCGGCCGGTCTGCGCCTGCTCCACCACCAGCGCGCCCTGCGCTTCGGGAATGGTGCGCACAGCGAAACCATTCCCCGAGGGGCTCGCCGCGATGACATCGCCCGCTTTCAGCGCATTGGGCAGGCCGATCAGCGGCGCCTCGCTGCCATCAGCGAACCCGATTCTGGCGTTCTGCCCGCTGCGCGTGGTGACAACGCCGACGCGCCAGTCCTTGTAGCTGATCCCGAGCGGCGATGATTGCAGCTGGCTCGCCCAGTTGCCCTTGGAGACGTCAAGCGTCGCGATCGGTCCGGCCCAGGCGCGCCCGCCGTGATAGCGCAGCAGGCCCTCGCGAAGCGCATCGCGCGCGGCGGTCTGCATCTGCGGATCGAGCGAGGTGCGCACCCACAGCCCGCCCGCATAGACCGAGTTCGGCCCGTTCTCGGCATTCTCGCCGAACTTCGCAATCAACTCGCGGCGCACTTCCTCGAGGAAATAGCCCGCGTCGACCGAACGCTCGCGCCGCTGGGTGACGAGACCGAGCGGCATCGCGGCTGCCGCGCGACGCTCCGAACCGGTGATGAAGCCATTCGCCTCCATCTGGTTCAACACGAAATTGCGCCGTTCGAGCGCAGCCTGCTCCTGACCCTTGCGGCCATAGCGCTCGGGCGCCTTGGGCAGGATCGCGAGGAAGGCCATCTCGTGCAGCTGGAGCTGGTCGACGTCCTTGTCGAAATAGGCGCGCGAGGCGGCCTGCACCCCGAAGGAGCGCCGCCCGAGCGGGATCTCGTTGAGGTAGAGCTCGAGGATTTCCTGCTTGGTCAGCACCTGCTCGATGCGCCCGGCGAGGATCATTTCCTTGAGCTTACGGGTGACCGAATATTCGTCGCCCAGGAGCAGGTTCTTGGCGACCTGCTGCGTAATGGTCGATCCGCCCACCGCGCGCTCGCCCGTGCCGGCCTTGCGGGCATAGTCGAACACCGCATTGGCCGTGCCGAGGAAGTCGACGCCGCCGTGGCTGAAGAAGGTCTTGTCCTCGGCCGACAGGTAGGCCTCGATCAGCTTCTGCGGGAAATCGGCATATTGCAGCTGCACCCTCCGCTCGCGGGCGTAGGAGTGGACGATCTCGCCATCAACTCCGCGCACCACCGTGGGCAGGGGGGTTTCATAGGTGAGCAGCGCCTCGGCCTCGGGCAGATCGCTCGCCAGCCACACGAACACCGCGATCCACAGCGCGAGGAACAGGCCGAAGGCGATCGCCACCAGCTTGAACAGCCGGCTTTCGCGCCAGCGCGCGCGGAACCACGCCAGCGCGCCGCCCAGATCGCGATTCACGCGGTAGCGCAGATAGGCCCAGGTCGAAGGCTGGTCGGGAGGCGTGACGGGGTCGGTCATTGACGGGCGGCAACTAGCACGCGCAGGCTCGCCAAGGCTAGCCGCTTTGCAAGCCTATTCCCCGCCTGCGGAATTCTCGCTGCGGCGCGCGAAGTAGACGCGGATCGCGCGGGCGAGGACCCCGGCATACTCGGCGCGCCCCTCGGGCGTGGTGAGCCGCGCGCGGTCGGTTCCGTTGGTGACGAAGCCGCTCTCGAACAGCACCGAGGGGACGTCCGGCGCGCGCAGCACGGCAAGCGCGGCCGCCCGGCGCGGCTGGGGCACGAAGGCGAGCCGCTTGTCGCCCTCGCGCAGTACGAGGCCCGCAAAAGCGAGCGCATCTTCCTGCGTGCGCTGCTGCGAGAGCTCGACGAGGATCGCGCTCACCGCCTTGCTCTCGCCCTCGATGGTGATGCCGTTCAGCCGGTCGGCATCGTTCTCGCGTGCGGCAAAGCGCGCCGCCGCCTCGCTCGATGCGGCATCGGAAAGGGTGTAGATGCTCGCACCGCTCACCGCGTCATTCGCCTCGCCCGCGGAATCGGCGTGGATCGAGATGAACAGGTCGGCATCGAGCTGGCGGGCGATCTCGGGGCGGTGCGGGAGTGGCAGGATGCGGTCATCGGCGCGGGTGAGCGCCACACGAATGCCGCCCTGCTTCAGCAGTTCGTCCCGCAGCGCCAGCGCCAGCGCGAGGGTGATGCGTTTCTCCTCGAAGCGCTTGCCATCGGCATCCGTGCCGATCGCCCCGGGATCACGCCCGCCGTGGCCTGCATCGATCACCACCAGCGGGCGCGAGGGATCGTCCGGTCCCTCGACCTTGGGCAGTTCGAGAGTGGCGCTTTCCTCGCCCCCGCCGAGTTCGACGCGCACCACATAGTCGCGGCCCCATTGCGGCACCGGAATGCGCTGCCCGAGCGCCGCAGCCGCGCCCAGCACCACTGCCGGAACCAGCACAAGGATCAGGAGCAGGGTGCGATAGCTCATGCGCTTGCCGCTTACGTTCTTGAGCGGAGGAAACGCAATAGAGTTGCGGGGTTTGCCCCACAGTGCTAGCGATATGTGCAGAGAGGCCGGATCAGGACGCGACACGCGTCCCCCACCCGCCTCTTGCGCCGGGGCACTCCTTATCTTTCGCTCCCCGGTCCAGTACAGGTTGATGCAGTGACAGATCGCTTTTCCCGGACAACGAGCACATCGCGCACACCGCGCGAACGTGCCGTGGCGGGAGAAGGCGCGGCGCTTTGCCGCACGAGCGTCGTTGCAGACACGAGCTTCGCGCTGAGCGCCTCTGGCCCTCTGAGCGCGATTTCCCCTTCCGGCATCGCTTTCGGGCTGGCCGGTTCACCACAATATGCGCGCCCCCTTCACACCCGCTTGCGGGCAAGGCCGGGCGCATGGAGACTATTCAATGGCAACGCGCATGCTCATCGATGCGCGCCACCCGGAAGAAACCCGGGTGGCGGTTCTGCAAGGCAACCGGATTGAGGAATTCGACTTTGAATCTGCCGAACACAAGCAGATCAAGGGCAACATCTATCTCGCCAAGGTAACCCGGGTCGAACCCTCGCTGCAGGCGGCTTTCGTCGACTTCGGCGGCAATCGCCACGGCTTCCTCGCCTTCAGCGAAATCCACCCCGACTATTACCAGATCCCCAAGGCCGATCGCGACGCCCTGCTCGCAGAAGAGGCCGAAGCGGCCGAGGAAGAAGAGCGCCTGCGCGCCGAGGAAGAGGCTGAAGGCATCTCCCCGGGTGCGGAATATGACGCCGAGGACGACAGCGGCGAAGCGCTCGCCGAAGACTTCGCCGAAAACGGCGTCGAGGAAGTCGATACCTCCGACAAGGACGATGTCGCCACCATCGAAGGCGGCGCTTCGGACGAAGAGGAATCCTCGGACGAGGACAACGGCGAGAACGAAGAGAGCGCCGAGGACAGCGAAGGCGGCGAGGAACGTCGCGGTCGTGGCCGTGGTCGCCGCCGTCAGGGCAAGGGTGACAAGGGCGGTGACGGCAAGGGCCGCAGCCGTGCCAAGCAGGTCGACGAAGTGCGCGCCAAACGCATGGCGCTGCGTCGCCGCTACAAGATCCAGGACGTGATCCAGCGCCGCCAGGTGCTGCTCGTGCAGGTCGTCAAGGAAGAGCGCGGCAACAAGGGCGCGGCGCTGACCACCTACCTGAGCCTCGCCGGGCGCTACACCGTGCTGATGCCCAATTCGTCGCACGGCGGCGGGATCAGCCGCAAGATCAGCTCGACCAGCGACCGCAAGCGGCTGAAGGAAATGGTCTCCGACCTCAAGCTCCCCAAGAGCATGGGGCTGATCGTCCGCACCGCGGGCATGAGCCGCACCAAGCCCGAGATCAAGCGCGACTTCGATTACCTCGCCCGCGTGTGGGACGAGATCCGCGAGAAGACCCTCGCCTCGGTCGCGCCGGCTCTGATCCATTCGGACAGCGACCTCATCAAGCGCGCGATCCGCGACATCTACAACAAGGAAATCGAGGAAGTCGTCGTCGAAGGCGAGGAAGGCTACAAGTCGGCCAAGGCCTTCATGAAGCTCCTCATGCCCAGCCACGCACGGCGGGTGAAGGCCTACTCGGACCCCGTCCCGCTGTTCCAGCGCTATGGCGCGGAAGACCAGCTGCGCGCGATGTATGATCCGATGGTGCAGCTCAAGAGCGGCGGCTACCTGATCATCAACCCGACCGAAGCGCTGGTGTCGATCGACATCAACTCCGGCCGCTCCACCAAGGAGCACGGGATCGAGGCGACCGCGCTCCACACCAACCTCGAAGCCGCGCGCGAGATCGCCCGCCAGCTGCGCCTGCGCGACATGGCCGGCCTCGTCGTCATCGACTTCATCGACATGGAGTACCCCTCCAACGTCCGCAAGGTCGAGAAAGCGATGAAGGACGCGCTCAAGAACGATCGCGCGCGCATCCAGGTCGGCCGCATCAGCTCCTTCGGGCTGATGGAAATGAGCCGCCAGCGCCTGCGCACCGGCGTTCTCGAGGCGACCACCCGCCCCTGCCCCCATTGCGACGGCACCGGCCTTGTGCGTACCGCCTCCTCGGCGGGCCTTTCGGCGCTGCGTCTGATCGAGGACGAAGCGGCGCGCGGCAAGGGCACGCAGATCCGTCTCGCGGCGAGCACCGAGGCGGCGATCTACCTCCTCAACGAGAAGCGCGCCGACCTCGTCGAGATCGAGCACCGCTACGGGGTCAGCGTCGAAGTCGTGCCCGAGGGCGAGGACGAAGGCGCAAAGATGACCGTGTCGAGCTCCGGCCCGCGTCCGACCCATGCACCCAAGTTCGAGCCGATCATCGACGATGACGACGACGATCTGCCCGAGGAAGAGGACGACTTCGCCGAGGAAGAGGCCGAAGAGCGTCAGGAACGTCAGCCGCGCCGCGAGCGTCCGGAGCGCGCCGACAACGACGATGAAGGGGGGCGCAAGAAGAAGCGCCGCCGTCGTCGCGGGGGCCGTGGCCGCAACCGTGACCGCGAGGATGGCGCCGAAGGCGAATCCCGCGAAGATGGCACCGAGACCGAAGGCGATGTCGATGGCGACGGCGAAGGCGCTGGCGACACCGCCGCTCCCGAAGGTGCCGAAGATGGCGAAGGCCGTCCGAAGAAGCGTCGCCGTCGCGGTGGTCGCGGTCGCAAGCGTCGTGAAGGCGGCGAAGGCGGCGAAGGCGAAGGCGAAGCGCAGGGTGACGATGGCGAGACCGGTGACGTGACCGGCGACGAAGCTGATGCTCCGGCGGAAGTGGAAGCGCAAGCGCCCGCAGCCGAGCCCGAACCCGTGGCCGAGGAAGCGCCGGCTGAAAAGCCCAAGCGCGTCCGCGCGCCGCGCAAGAAGAAGGAAGCAGAGCCCGTGGTCGCCGAAGAAGCGCCCGCCGAACTCGCACCCGAGCTTGCGGCTGCAGCGGCTGACGCCGAGGCCGAAGAAGCCCCGGCCGAAAAGCCCAAGCGCAAGCGCGCCCCGCGCAAGGCCAAGGTCGCCGACGCCGAGCCCGCCGAAACCGCCGAGGTGAGCGAACCGGCTCCGGCCGAAGAAACTCAGGCCGAAGCGCCTGCCGAGGCAGCGCCCGAAGCCGAAGCCAAGCCGCGCCGCGGCTGGTGGCAGCGCACCTTCGGGGAATAAGCCTCGAAACGAACATGAAAGAAGGGCGGGACAGAGCGATCTGTCCCGCCTTTTTCTTTTCCGTCAGTCCAGGCCCACCCCTAACCCCTCCCGCAAGCGGGAGGGGGATTGGTTGGCGCTGACACTCCCCTCCCGCTTGCGGGAGGGGCCGGGGGTGGGCCTGCGCCCGAGGAAACGCCTAATCAACCTTCCGCGCCACACCCCATTTCATCCACCCCGCAAAACGCGGCGCCTTAGGCGTGTAGCCCTCCCCCAACCGCTCGACCGCAAAGCCCGCGCCCGAAAGCGCGGTGGCGATGGGCCGCGTCAGGTGGCAGCCGCCCGCAAGCCGCTTCCACACCGGCTCGATCCGTCCCTGCCATCCGCGAACTTGCGGGTCGGGCGCGCGGCCGTGTTCGAGGAACAGCGCGGTGCCTCCGGGGCGCAGGATGCGGCGCATCTCGCGCATCACCTGCGCGGGATCTTCGACCGAACACAGAGTGAAGGTGCACACCACGCAGTCGAAGCTTTCATCGGCAAAGGGGATCGCCTCCCCCCGCCCTTGCCGCAGGTCCGCCGCCCAGCCCTTTGTCCGCGCCGCCGCGCGCGTGCCTTCGAGCAGGCCCTCGTGCGGGTCGATCCCGGCATAGGAGGTGATCGCGTCGCGGTTGTAGAACTCGTGGTTGATCCCCCCGCCGCAGCCCAGCTCGAACACGTCGCCGCGCGCGAGCGGCACCACCGCGGCTCGGCGTTTCATCACCTGTCCTTGCGAGCACGCGCAGGCGATCAGGCGCGGCATGATGTTCGCTTCGTACCAGCTGGCCAATCCCATTGCGGCTCTCCCCTCTTTCCCGATGCCGCAATGCGTGGCACGTTATACGGCAATTGCCAAACCTGCTTCTTGGGAGGGACGCCAGTATGACCACCACCACGCCCGATACCGCTTCGGACAAGGCCCCGTTCCGCTTTCACCCCAAGCTATGGCTGTGCACCGCGATGCTTTTCGCCTTTCCGGCACTGGGGACGGTGATGGGCCGCGCCACATGGGGGCCGGAGGATTTCGCGGCGATGGCGGTGCTGCTGGGCGGGCTGTGCCTCGGGATCGAGGCGGCGGTCCACTTCCTCGATACGCCGCGCTGGCGGATCGGGGCGATCATGCTCGCGGTGCTGCTGTTCCTGACCGTCTGGGCGCACCTCGCGGTCGGGATCTTCTGATCAGGCCGGAACCTCGTCCCCGCGAAAATCGAACACCCGCCCCGATTGCGCCGGCGTGAGCCGCGCGAGCACGCCGAGCAGGTTCGCCGCCGCATCCTGAGGCCGGGTCAGCTGGCCATCGGGCAGCCCCGACTGAAACGGGGCGGACAGCGCGGAATCGACCGTTCCCGGGTGCAGGCCCACGATCACGCTCTCGGGATGGGTGCGCGCCATTTCCAGCGCGAAGTTCCTGAGCAGCATGTTCAGCGCCGCCTTGCTCGCCCGGTAGGAATGCCACCCGCCTAAGCGGTTGTCCGAAATCGAGCCGACACGTGCGGAGAGCGCAGCGAAGGTGAAAGCCCGGCCGCGCGGCATCAGCGGCAGCACATGCTTGGCGATCAGTGCGGGGCCGATGGTGTTGAGCGCGAAGACCTCGGCCATCGCCGCCGGATCGAGCCGCTTGTAGGTCCGTTCGGGTCCGGTGCCGTCGGGCAGGGTCAAGACGCCGGTGGCACAGATCACCCATTCGGGCGGATCGGCGCGCATCGTCTCGGCGGCGGCAGCGATGCTCGCTTCATCCGCGAGGTCGAAGGCAAAGGGGCGGAAGGCCTCCCCCTCGGGCGCTGAACCACTGCGCGAGCCGGCGTAGACCGCCTCGCACCCACCCGCCGCCAGCGCCTCGCACAGCGCGCGGCCGATCCCGCCGCTTGCGCCGAATACCGCTGCCGAGCGCGGCCAGCGCGCGCCATGTTCCCCGATTTCCGCCTGATCCGTCATCCCTTGCTGAAAGCGCAGGACACCCGCTTGGTTCCGGCGCGTGACGCGCTTTCAACGCCTGTGCGAAACCCTGCAACAACTGACAGTCACCCCCCGCTTGCGCCTCGCGGCGATGCCGCTAAGTAGGGTTCCAAATCGCAACCGGGATCACATGATGGCGACCTTCACTCTCCCCAAGAATTCGAAGATCAATGCGAACGGCAAGACCCACAAGGCGTCGGGTGCCAACGGGACCGGGCGCGTGAAGGCGTTCAAGATCTACCGCTACGATCCCGACTCTGGCCAGAACCCGCGTTACGACAAATTCGAGATCAATCTCGACGAATGCGGGCCGATGGTTCTCGACGCGCTGTTCAAGATCAAGAACGAGATCGACCCCACCCTGACTTTCCGCCGCTCGTGCCGCGAGGGGATCTGCGGTTCGTGCTCGATGAACATGAACGGCAAGAACGGCCTCGCCTGCACCACCGCGATCGAGGACCTGAAGGGCGAAATCCGCATCACACCGCTGCCGCACATGGACGTGATCAAGGACCTCGTCCCTGACTTCACCCACTTCTACGCGCAGTATGCGAGCATCCGTCCCTGGCTCCAGACCGTCAGCCCGACGCCGAGCGGCAAGGAGCGGCTGCAATCGCCCGAACAGCGCGAGAAGCTCGACGGCCTCTACGAGTGCATCCTGTGCGCCTGCTGCTCGACCTCGTGCCCGAGCTACTGGTGGAACTCCGACAAGTTCCTCGGTCCGGCGATCCTGCTCCAGGCCTATCGCTGGCTCGCCGACAGCCGCGACGAGATGACCGGCGAGCGTCTGGACGACCTCGAGGATCCGTTCCGTCTCTACCGCTGCCACACCATCATGAACTGCGCGAATGTCTGCCCCAAGGGCCTGAGCCCCGCCAAGGCAATCGCGGAGACCAAGAAGATGATGGCCGAGCGGGCCATCTGATCCGGTGAGTTTCAAGGACGACGTTTTCGAACACGGGCCGGACCCGGACAATCCGGGCTGGCACCACTGGAACCTCAAGGACGAGACGCTGTTCAACGGCGCAGTGATGGGCAAGCTCATCACCCGCGTCGATGAAGACGGCAAGGCACGGCTCCGGATGTTTCCGGAGCGCAAGCACCTCAACCTTCAGGGCATCATCCACGGCGCGGTCACGCTGGCGCTGATCGACATTGCGCTGTTCGTGACGATGCACCGGATCGGCACCGGCAATGCCGGCCCTTCGGTGACGCTGGAGCTGTCCAGCCAGTTCGTCGGCGGCGGCGATGGCAGCCGCCCGCTCGATGCCGTGACCGAAATCGTGCGCGAGACCGGCAAGCTGGTCTTCATCCGGGGGATGGTGGTGCAGGACGAGGATGTCGTCGCCAGCTTCTCGGGGATAGTGCGCAAGATGCAGCCGCGCGCGCCTGCCTGACGCGGTGCCCGGTCTCCTCGCCCGTTACGATGCGCTGATTGCCAGCGGCCAGCTGCGCGCCGACCCCGACCAGCGCGCCGCGGCCGAGCGCCTCGCGCGCCTTCAGGACGAGCTCGAAGCCCCGCCCCCGCCCAAGCGCTGGTATGTCGCGATCTTCGGCAGCGGCCCGACCCAGCCCGATCCGCGCGGGGTCTATCTGTGGGGCGGCGTCGGGCGCGGCAAGTCGATGTTGATGGACCTGTTCGTCGACACGCTGGCGCTCGAACAGAAGCGGCGGGTGCACTTCCACGCCTTCATGCTCGAAGTCGACCGCCGCATCGCCGCCGCGCGCAAGGCAGAGCTGCGTGATCCGCTGATGGCTGTGGCGCTCGACATGGCGGCCGGGCTCAAGTGCCTCGCCTTCGACGAGATGGTCGTCACCAACACCGCCGATGCCGCGATCATGGGGCGGTTCTTCACCGCGCTGATGGAGGCCGGTACGGTGATCGCCACCACCTCCAACCGCCCCCCCCGCGATCTCTACAAGGACGGGCTCAACCGCTCGCTGTTCCTGCCCTTCATCGATCTGGTCGAGCGTCGGATGGACGTGCTGAGCCTCAACGGCCCCACCGATTACCGCCTCGACCGGATCGGCGGGCTCGCGATGTGGCACGCGCCGCTGGGCGAAGTGGCAACGAACCAGGTGCGCGAGGCGTTCTTCCGCCTCACCGACTTCGCCCCCGAGGATGCCGCCAACGTGCCGAGCGGCGAGCTAGACCTTGGCGCCGGGCGGACGCTGCACGTGCCCAAGTGCCTCAAGGGCGTGGGCGTGTTCAGCTTCAAGAAGCTGTGCGCCGAGAACCGCGGGGCGGCTGATTACCTCGCGATTGCGCAGGCGTTCCACACCGTGATCCTCGTCGGCATCCCGAAGATGGGCCCAGAGAACCGCAACGAGGCGATCCGCTTCACCAAGCTGATCGACGCGCTTTACGAACACCGCGTGAAGCTGTTCGTCACCGCCGCGGCGCTGCCGGAAGAGCTCTATCAGGCGGGCGACGGGGCTTTCGAGTTCGAGCGGACGGTGAGCCGCCTCAACGAGATGCAGAGCGAGGACTACATGGCGCTGGGCCACGGGGTCGAAGACTAGGCGCTTACCCCGAGCTGGCCGAGCGATTTCTCCAGCATCAGCAGCTGCCACATGGTGCGCGAATGGTCCGCGCGGCCCGCAATATGCGCCTCGGCCAGCCCCGCGATGGCCTTGGGTTCGAAGAACCCGGTTTGCGCGAGGCTCCCCGTGGCGATGCCCCGCGCGGCCCCCGAAAGCGGCCCACGCAGCCACTCGGCGATCGGCGTCACGAAGCCCTGCTTGGGGCGGTAGAGAATGTCCTGCGGCAGATAGCGCTCGAGCGTCTTCTTCATCAGGTACTTGCCGGTGGAACCCTTGACGCGCATCCCCTCGGGCAGACGCGCGGCGAATTCGACGAGGCGGTGGTCGAGCAGCGGCTCGCGCGCCTCGAGGCTCACCGCCATGCTGGTGCGGTCGACCTTGGTGAGGATGTCGCCCGGCATCCAGAAGGTGAGGTCGGCATATTGCGCGCGGTCGAGACCACTGCGGCCCGGCGCGCTGCGCATCAGGGCGATCAGCTCGTCCTCGGCCCGGAAACCGTCGAGACTGGCGGCGAAGCTGTCGGTGTAGAGTGCGGCTCGCGCGTCGGGCAGCGTCACCGAGAGCCCGCGCGCATAGCCTTCCTCTCCGCTCTCGGCGAGCGCGAGCAGGGTCGACTTGGCGCGCAGCGGGCGCGGGGCCCAATCGGCCTTCGGCCATGCGCGGCCCAGAGCGCCGAACAGCGGGGCGCGCAGGCCCGCGGGTAGAATGCTGCGGGCCCGCTCCTCGTGGTGGTGGAACACCTGACGCCGGTAGCCTGCAAACGCCTCATCCGCCCCGTCACCCGAGAGCGCCACCGTCACCCGCTCGCGCGCCAGCTGGCACACGCGCCATGTGGGGAGCGCCGAGGCATCGGCGAAGGGCTCGTCGAACATCCCCGCCAGAGCGTCGATGGCCGCAAAGTCGTCGGTGGCGACGATCCGCTCCTGATGGTCCGCGCCGAATCTGGCGGCGACCTGGCGGGCGTAGGAGGTCTCGTCATAGGCGGCGACATCGAAGCCGATCGAGCAGGTCTGCACCGGCGAGGCGCTGGCCTCGGCCATCAGCGCGACCACGCCCGAACTGTCGACCCCGCCCGAGAGGAACGCGCCCAGGGGCACGTCGGCCACCATGCGCGAGCGCACGCCCTCGCGCAGCAGGTGAACGAGCTGGGCGGAAAGATCGGCCTCGCTCCCGCGCTCGCGCTCGGTGAAGGATATGTCCCACCAGCGCTGCGGGCGGCCCGGGGCCTTGCCCTGCTCCATCAGCCAGAAGTGCCCGGCGGGCAGCTTCTCCACGCCTGCAAGGATCGAGTGGCTGTCGGGCACGTAGCCCCACGCCATATAGGCCTCGATCGCCTGCGGGTTGACCCGGCGGCGCAGCAGCGGATGCGCGAGCAGTCCTTTCAACTCGGAGGCAAAGGCGATGCTCCCGTCCGACAGGTGCGCTAGAAACAGCGGCTTTACCCCGAAGCGGTCGCGGGCAAGGAACAGGCGCCGCGTGGCAAGGTCGAAGATCGCGAAGGCGAACATCCCGTCGAGCCGCGACAGGCAGTCCGGCCCCCACTTCTGCCACGCGGCGAGGATCACCTCGGTGTCGCCATTGGTGCGGAAGGTGAAGCCCGCCTGCTCGAGCTCGCGCCGCAGCTCGCGGAAATTGTAGATCTCGCCGTTGAAGACAATCACCGCGCGGCCATCGGCAGCGTGCATCGGTTGGGGGGAGCCGGCGACGTCGATGATCGAGAGGCGGCGGTGACCGAGGCCGACGCCGTGATCGGTCCAGACCCCCGCCCCGTCAGGGCCGCGATGCGCGATCGCGTCGCACATCCGCACGACCCGCGCCGGATCGACCGGCTTGGGCGTTTCGGCATGGAAGATCCCGGCAATTCCGCACATCGTGACAGGCCTAGAGCAGCGCGGTGAGCGCGGCAACGCCCGCGAGGGCGATGATCGCGGCGGCAGCGCTTCCGGGCGCAAAGCTGCGGGTCTCGGCACGGGCGAGCCAGCCCCAGCTCTCGATCGCGGCAAGCGGCCAGCCATAGGTCTCGGGCTCGCGCTCGACGAAGCGCCATGCCGCGCCGAGCAGGATGGCGATGACGATGGCGAAGAACACCCAGCCATAGACGATATGGTCGAAGCCGGTGGCCTTCTCGGCGCCGATATATTGCGCAGCAAGGATCGTGGCGAAGGCGCGCACGCCGTTCGCCAGCACCGGCACGGCGACGCAGGCCGCCAAGAAGCCCGCGCGGGTGCGCCAGCGGGTGAAGCGAGTGGCGCAGACGAGGGCGCCGAGCGTCACCATCGCGACGAGGAACTTCACCCCCGAGCACGCCTCGGCAACGATGAAGAGCCCGGCTGGGGTGTGGATGTGGATCCCCTCGATCCGTGCGGGGATGCCGCTCGCATGGGTGAGCGCGATGGCGATCTCGGCGGTGACGTGCTGGAGCGGCGGGATGATCTCGTCGCCGAAGGGCACGAGGAAGGCGGCGAAGGCGACGGGGAGCGCGAGGACGATACCGGCCCGCAGGCCGAGCACCGTGATAACCGCCGCCTGCACCGCACCGACCGCGCCGACTTGCGCGACGAGATTGATCCCGAGGCCCTCGCCCGCGCGCCAAAGTGCGAGCGTGGCGGCGAGCGGGATCAGCCCCGGCCAGAAGGCCTGCGGGGCGAGGCGCGTGAGATCGTCTTCCTTCAGGGCCACCAGCCAGGCGATGATGAAGGGGACGAGCAGCAGGTGGTTATAGGTGTCGATGTTCCACCACTGGTGCGCCATCGCGCTCCAGCTTGAGGCGGTGACCGCGAAAAGGGCGAGCACCGCCAGCGCAAGCGCTGCCAGCGGCGCGCGCCATGCGGCGGGCAGACGGGCTACGGCGGGTGACGGGGCGAGCGCGGCGGCCTCAGGCGGCATGGCGCTGCCCCTCCCCGCCCTTGCCGAGCAACCCGGCGAGCGGCGCCAGCATCGCTTCCCAAGCGTGGTGATCGCACACGAAACGCCGCGCCGCTGCACCGATGCGGGCGGATGCATCTGGATCGGCGAGCAGAGCGGCGATCCGGTCCGCCATCGCCTGCGGATCGGGCGGGCAGACGATCCACTGCGCCCCGTCCTGCGCCGCGATCCCCGTCGCGGCATCAGGCGTGAGCACCACGGGCTTTGCCATCGCCATCGCCTCCAGCACCTTGTTCTGCACCCCGCGCGCGATCAGCAGCGGAGCGAGCACGGCGTCGGCGGCGGCGATGAAGGGGCGCACATCGGGCACCTCGCCCCAGACATGGACACCCGGGGCGGCGTGATGCGCCATAAGCGCGCGTGTGGGATTGCGGCCGACGACATGGAACATCGCCTGAGGGAGCTTCTCGCGCAGAACCGGCAGCAGCGCCTCGATCACCCACAGCGCGGCCTGTTCGTTGGGGCGGTAATCCATCTGGCCGGTGAAGACGAAATGCGGCCCTTGCTGCCCCGCGAGCATCGGATGCGGCGCGATGGCGGCAGGATCGAACAGCGCGGCGTCGATGCCGTTGCCGATCACCTGCACGTTGGCTGTATCCGGCGCGATGAGGCGGCTGCGGTAGAGCGCGGCCTCGGCCTCGGAGATCAGGATCGTAGCGTCAGCGCGCCGGCCGAGCCGCTCTTCCTCGCGCGCCAGCAGCCGCGCCTCGCGGGCGTTGAGCCACACGCGCTCGCCCGCGGCGGCATAGGATTCGAACTTGGCGCTATCGACGTCGCACAGGTCGATCACGACGCGGCCTGCGAAGCCGTCAGGGACGTACTGTCCCATCTGACCCGAAAAGACGACGATCGCCTCGATCCCCTCGTGCGCGACCGTCTCGCGCACCCAGCGCTCCAGCTTGCGCGAGTGGAAGGCGGTGAGGCTCACCGGCTTGCCCGCCAGCACCGCCTCGACCCCGGCAAGCAGCAGCGGTTTGGTGCGGGGCGCCACGCAGTGCGAGGTCGCAACAGCAGCCAGCGCCGCCTCCGCCGCTGCATCACCCTCGCCAAAGCAGCCGACATGCACCGGGCCGAGCCGCGCCAACGCCTTCAGCAGATGGTGCGAGCGGATGCGATCGCCCCGGTCAGGCGGGAACGGCACACGGTGGGCGAGGAACAGGATGCCGGGCATTACGCCAGCCCGCGCGCGATCCACGGCCCCAGGGTGTTGGCGACGGGCAGCGGCAGCTTCTTCCAGAGTTCGATCTTGCGGCTGTAGCTGGCGTCGGTGGGGTCGATATTGCGCGGCGGCACGCCGGGCGCGGTCCACGCGGCATAGGTCAGAGGCTGCGGCTCGAAGCCCCAGTTCTTCTTGAAGGCAAACGGCCCGCTACCGGTCTTCGAGCGTCCGAAATCGAAGCGCTCCATCCCCTGCCGGCGGGCGTGGAGCATCAGTTCGTAATACATAACCTCGTTGGCGCGCGCCGCGCGGGCAGCGAATACGCCGCCGCCCCAGAAGGGCAGCACCGCGCCGTCGTGGTAGAAGCTGAGTACGCTTGCGAGCGGGGTATTGCCCTCCCACACGGTGAGAATGTCGCTGCTGTCCGGAAAGGCCTCGAGCATCGCGCGAAACAGCGCGCGCGGGAAGACCGGCGTGCCGAGATTGCGCACGCTCGCGCTGTAGCAGGCGAAGTGCGCGGCAAGGTCGCCCTGCCCTCGCCCCACCGTCACGCGGTGGCCGAAGCTGAGACCCTTGCGCACCTCGGCGCGGGCCTTGCGCGGGATCGCGAGGAGTTCGGCCTCGTCGTCGGCGGCCAGAGCGCGCTCGAAGCCGCAATGCTTGTCCGACCAGCTGTCCCAGCCTGTAGGAAGCACGCCGCCGCGCAGTTCGATGCCCGAAAAGCCGCCGCTTGTGGCATGGGCCTGCGCCGCTTCGGCCAGAGCCGCGGCAGCCTCGTCACTGGTGGCGATGATCCCGCCGCCGACGCCAAAGCCGCTCGATACCAGCGCCTTGCCGAACAGCGCCGAGCGCACTTCGATGAGCGGCAGCCAGCCCGTGACCGTGCCGAGCCGCTCGGCGACGAGGCCCGCGGCGCGCTGGCCCGTCCCGGCCTCGACCCCCTTGAGCCACGCCGGCCGGTGGAACAGGCTCGCGCCGGCATCGGCCACGAAGCCCTCGATCCGGCGCACTTCGCCAGCATCGCGGAAATCGAGCGCGCGCACCTGCGTTCCGGCTTTCACCGGCGCGTTCATGCCAGCACCTCTTCCCCGGGCGCGGGGAGGACGAGATCGACCGCGCGTGCCGCTTCGCGGTGGGCTACCATGTCCATCCGGCCCCAGCGGAATTCGTGCACCAGCTCGCGCAGCTTGCCCGCCATCTTGGCGAGGCCGGTGTAATGCCGGAAGCGCGAGCGCAGCGGCGCATGGCCGACCCGCGGCTGATCGGGATCGACCTCCCACGGGTGGAAATAGAACATCGCCGGCCGCCCCTCGCGCCGGTTCACCTGGCGGATCGCCCAGCGCGAGAAGCCGTAGGGCAGCACGCGGAAAAACCCGCCGCCGCCCGCCGCCACGCGTCGCCCGCCGAGGATGGCGGTGGTCACCGGCAGCTCGATCATCGACGACCATGGCAGCGGGCGGAAGGCGAAGCGCGGGGCTTCGGGCCAGCCATAGTGATCGTGCACCACCGGCGCGACGCTGGAGGAATAGGCGTAGCCCTGCTCGGCCAGCTCGGCGAAGGCCCAAGGCGTGCGCTGGTCGATCGAGAAGCTCGGCGCGCGATAGCCGGTCACCCGCACCCCGCTGCAATCCTCGATGATTTCACGCGCCTTGCGGATATCCTCGCCGAATTCCTTGCGGGTGAAGGTGAACACCCGTGCGTGGTCATAGCCGTGGCTGGCGATTTCGTGCCCGGCATCGACGATGCGGCGGATCATGTTGGGATGGCGCCTAGCCACCCAGCCCAGCGTGAAGAAGGTCGCGCGCACATCGGCCTCGGCGAAGAGGTCGATCACGCGGTAGACATTGTCCTCGACGCGGGTCTTTATCGAATCCCACTCGCCGCGCGCGATCACGTTCTCGAAGGCGCCGACCTGGAACCAGTCCTCGACATCGACCGAAAGGCCGTTGACGATGCCGGGGTCACCGGAAGGAGGAATAGGGAAAGTCGCGTTCATGGCTCAGGCGGCCCTGCGCGACGGGTCTTCCTCGAGCCATTCGATCAGCATGGTGAGCACGTGCCGGAAGGATTGCTCCTGCTCCTCGAGCCGCGCCTCGATCCGCTCGAGCGCGGCAGCAAGGCGGGCCTCGGCCAGCGCCGTATCCTCGGGCGAGAGTGCAATGCCGTCGCTGCCGCGATGGGCGTTGCCGGCGGCCTGCAATTCGCTGATCGCCGCTTCAAGCTCGGCGGTGCGTGCGTCGCGTTCGGCAAGGAGCGCGGCAACTTCGGTCGCGGGCACGCTGCCCTGCGGCGCAGGGGTCGGAGCCGCAGCGGCGGGCGCGGCTGTCGCCGAAGCTGGCGCGCTGCGCAGATTGCCTTCGCTGCCGGCACCGCGGTTCTGGTCCGCGGTCATCTCGGCGATGACGTCGTCGAGCATGGCATCGGTGAGCATCTCGGCCCCCTCGATCGCGCCGAGCAGCAGCAGGCGGTTCATCACCTGGTTGACGCGGCGCGGAATCCCCCCGGTGTGGCGATAGAGCGAAGTGAGCAGACCGGGGGCGAAGTCCGGCCGCCCGTCCCAGCCCACATGGCTGAGGCGGTGGGTGATGTAATCCTCGACCTCGGCTGCATCGAGCGCTTCGAGGTGGTGCGAGGCGATGATGCGCTGGCGCAGCTGTTCGAGCCCCGGATGCTGGGCCAGCGTGCGGCGGAACTCGGGCTGGCCGAGCAGCAGCGATTGCAGCAGCGGGTGCGAGCCGAGCTGGAAGTTGGAGAGCATCCGCAGCTCCTCGAGCGCGGTCAGCTCGAGGTTCTGGCATTCGTCCACCACCAGCAGGCAGCGGCGGCCGGCGCGGGCCTCGTCCTGCAGGAAGCGCTCGATCGCGCCGAGTGCGGTCGCCTTGTCATGGCCTTCGACGTGGAGCCCGAAGGACTGCGCCACCACGTGCACCACTTCCGCCCCGTCAAGCGCGGTGGTGACGACCTGCGCCACGGTCAGCGCCGCCGGGTCGATCCGCTCCATCAGATGTGCGACCAGCGTCGACTTGCCCGCGCCGACCTCGCCAGTGATGACGATGAAGCCCTCACCTTGGCTGAGGCCATAGCCGAGGTAGCTCATCGCCTTCTTGTGGCTGATGCTTTCAAAGTAGAACTGCGGGTCGGGGGTCAGCTGGAAGGGGCGTCCGCTGAAGCCGTAGAAGTTCTCGTACATGGGCGTCTCGCACTTCCCTCAGAAATTGTACCGCAGGCCGACCAGCGCCGTGGCGATGGCGAAATCCTGCGCGGTGAATTCGCTGTCGAGGTAATCGACGGCAATCGCCGCGCGGCCCGTCAGGCGCTGGGTGATCGACTGGTTGTAGGCTGCCGATGCACCGATCGCGGTGACATCGTTGTTGCTGCCCCCCGCCCCGTCGAACCAGTTGACGTAGGCGTTGGTGGTGATGTTGGCGCTCTGCCCGATCTGGCGGGTGAGGCCGCCGGTGACATAGTAGCTTTCGTCGGTGAGGCCATCGAGCGGGGCGAGCACCGTGCCCGCGGCGGCGATGAAGGTGCGCCGGTCGTAGCCCGCACCGAAGGCTGCTGTGGTGCGGCCCATCGTGCGCTGGTACGAGGCCCGCACCCCGCGCCCGCGGAAAGCGGCAGAGCGCGCCGAGCCGATCGTGCCGATCAGCGCCTGTCCCTGCGTGCCGCTCACCAGACCGCCGAAGTCGCCGGTCACCGGGTTGCGGATCGCCTGGAAATCGCTGTCGAGCCCGGCCAGCGCATTGTTGATCACGCCGCCGAAGCCGCTCACCCCGTCATAGGCGGCAAGCGCGAAGACGCTGCGCTGGTTGGGGGCATAGGTGAAGGTGCCGTAATAGGTCGTCGAATCGTAGCGACGGCCCACGGACGCGGCCAGATTGGTGCGCGACGAGGGGCGCCACAGCACGCCCACATCCCACAGCAGGCCATCGACCGCGAAGGCGATGCGGCGCGGGGCGCTGCTGTCGGTCACGAAGCGGCCGTCATTGCCGATCACCGGCACGCCGTTCGCATCGCGCAGCGCGTCGCGGCTGGAGATCTCGACATCCTCGTAACCCGCGCCCGCGACCAGTGCGAGGCTGCCCGAGACCGGCAGGGTCACGTCGCCCCTCACGTAGAGGTCGCGCACCCGCTGGTCGAGATTGCTGATGTCTTCCTGAAAGCCGCCCGCGGTCACCGCGAGGCCGACCGGCAGCGGCTCGCCCGGGCGCGTGCCCGCGCGCAGCTGGCCCATGTAGGTGACGCTGTCGTCGAACACGTCGACCGCGTTGCCCGCCTGCGTGACGAGGGCATTGTCGGCCTCGAAGCGGTTGTAGCCGACCCGCGCCACGCCCTGCACGCCGACATCGCCGACGCGGGTGTTGAGGCTCGGCCCGGCATAGGCGCTGTAGAAGCGGCTCTCGGCATCCTCGCGCACCAGCGGGTTCACCGTCGTGCCGCCGCTCGCGTCGATCCGGCTGCGCGAGGCGAGCGCACCGGCCTCGAGGCTCAGCGTGCGCGGAATCACCGCCAGCGTGCCGCGCGCGACGCCGCTGATCGTGTTGGTATCGACCGAGTTGTCGCCATAGCCGATGTTGCGTTCATAGCGGACCGAGACCGCCGCGCCGCTGTTGCGGCCCTGCACGTTGATGTCGACCCCGGCGGCGACCTGCGTGAAGGTCACGACATCGCTGCCCGGCGTGATCTCGGCCGAGACCACCTGGCCGACTTCGATATAGGGCTGGACGACGCGGTTGCCGCGCTGGCCGGGCGCGTCGCCGCCCCCGCCCTGTCCAAGGCCCTGCGCCTGCGCGAAGGCGGGCGCCGGAGCGGCAGCGGCAAGGCCTGCGCCCACAAGCGCGGCAGCGAGAATGCGGGGACGCAGCATCATTTCCCCCTCGATCCATAAGTGCCGAAGCGCCGGCCCGAGGGGCTGTAGCGCGTGGCGTTGAGCAGCAGCTTGATGTCCGCACAGGCAGAAAGCAGCTGCTGCGCGTCTTCCAGCGCGGCGCGGCTGGTCTCGTCGGCGCGCACCACCAGCAGCGCCTGCCCGACATGCTTGGCGAGTTCGGCGGCAGGCGACGCGGCAAGCGCGGGCGGCGTGTCGAAGATCACGATCCGGTCAGGCGCGCCCTGCGTCAGCCGGTCGAGCACGGCAGCGGTGCGCGCACTCGCGAGATATTCGGCATCGCGGGCGGTGGCGGTGCCGGCGGGGAGCACGAACAGGCCCTCGATATCGGTACGGATCACCAGATCCTCGGGCGCAATCGCGGGATCGGAGAGCGCGTCCATCAACCCGTAGTCGGCCTCGATCCCGAGCCGCTCGGTCACGCTCGGCTTGACCACATCGGCATCGACCAGCAGCACCTCGAGGCCGCGTTCGGCGGCGAGCGCGATGGCGAGGTTGGTGGCGCAATAGGTCTTGCCCTCGCCCGGATGGGGCGAACACACGAGGATGCGGCGCGCGCGCGCGCCGCCACCGGCACGGGCATCGGCGAGCAGCTCGCGCTTGACGATGCGGAATTCTTCCAGAAGCCCGGTCACCGCGTCCTCGGGCACGATCAGCCCGCCTTCGCGCAGATGCTCGCGGTCGATTGCAACCAGCGGACCCCGGAACTCGACAGCGCGCGGCGCTTCGGGTTCGGGCGCGGCGGGTTCAGGCGCGGGTGCCGGTGCGGGCGCAGCTTGCGGCTGCGGCACCGGTTGGGCGACGGGTTGCGGCGCAGGTTGCGGCGCCGGACGGCGCAGCGCCTGCGGCACCGGCGGCATATCCGGCAGCTTGGGCGCAGTGATGCGCGGATCGAGGCCGAAAGCGGCATCCGCCCGCTCGAACAGCGAAGCGGGCCTTGCGCCCTCGCGGTTGATCTTGCCCTGATCGGTCATTGTGCGTCCCCGTCCTCAGGCCATCGTCCCGACCGAGACGAACTCGATCGCGAGCAGGATCACGAAAATGCCGCCAAGGCCCGCGCAGGCCCCGGCAAACTGCTTGAGCCGGCGCTTCTCGACGGCGCGGGCGGCGTCCGAAACGGTCAGCGAAATCGCGCCGATCACCGGCAGGTCGAAGGCGCGCTCCAGCTTCTGCGGCGTGGCGAAGCTCGATTTGAGCTGGCCGAGCGCATAGGCCCCCGAAACCCCCGCCCCGATCCCGACGATCAGCACGCCGAGCAGCAGCAGCGGCCGGTTGGGCGCGGCGGGCTTCCTCGGCACGCCCGGCTGCTGGATGATGTCGAAGCGGAACTGGCTGGCCTTGTCCTCGACCTTGCCGCGCGTGCGCAGCGCCTCGCGGTCCTGGAGCAGCTTTTCATAGTTCTGGCGCAGCACGTCATAATCGCGGCTGATGCGGTTGGCTTCGGCTGCGACCGTGGGCTCGCTCGCCTGGCTCGCCATCAGCGCGGCGAAGTTGCTCTGGAGCGCAGCACGGCGGGCCTGGAGGGCTTCCACCGTCGCCTGCCGCTCGCTCTTGATCGCGACCAGCGAGGCATAGGCCGGGTTGGGCGCGCCGCCCGCATCGTCGCCCGCGCCCGCAGCCTGCCGCGCGAGGAGCGCGACCTGCTTGGTGGTCGAGACGACATCGGGGTGGCTGTCGGTCAGCCCGCGCGCGCGCAGTTCGGCGAGCTGGGTCTGGGCCTGGAGCAGCGCGGCCTTCGGGCCGGTCGCATCGCGCCCACCCACGATCGAGCGCGGGGTGGAGGAAAGCTGGCCGGAGATCGCCGCCAGCGCGCTCTGCGCCGCGGCGAGATCGGCATCGACATCGCGCAGTTCGGTGCGCGCCTGCTGGACCTTGCTCGACAGCGCTTCCGAGCCGCCGACAAGATCGGGATACTGCGCCTCGAAGGCGAGACGGCGCTGTTCGGCCTGTTCCAGCTCGGACTTGCGCTCGCCCAGCTGGCGGTCGAGATCGTCGATCGCCGAGCTGATGCCCGCCTTGTTGCCGACGATGTGCTCCTCGCGCAGGATGTCGAGCAGCTTCTGCACCACATCGCGCGCCAGCACCGCGTTCTCGGCATCGGAGAAATCGCGCTTGCCGATCTCGGCGGTGATCTCGAACAGATTGTCCTGCTCGCTCGTCACCTTCACCTTCTTGTCGAGCTCGGCCACGACCGCGTCGATCGCGCCGCGATCGGTCAGCCCTTCGCCGAGGCGCGTGGTGGTGACGACCTTCTCGAGGTTCTTCGCGCTCGACAGGGTCTGGCGCACCCGCATGATCTCTTCCTTGCCGTCACCGGCAATGCCGAGCTGCTTGGAGAGCACGTCCTGCACATCGACATAGACGCGCGCCTTGCTCTCGTAGGTGTTGGGGATCATGCTGACCACCAGCCACCCGAGCAGGCACACGCCCCAGGCAATCGCGATCGCGATCCAGCGCCGGTGCCAGACCGACCAGAGCGCCGCGCGCAGTTCGTCGAAGATCTCGCTCATCCCCCTGTCGCCTTCTTAGAACCGGCTCTCGGGGATGATGATCGTGTCGCCGGGCTTGAGCATGACGTTGGCGGTGGAATCGCCCTTGCGGATCAGGTCGGTGAGCCGCAGGCGGTATTCGACCTGCGTGCCGCGCTCGCGGTCGAGCCGGATCAGCTTGGCGCGGTTGCCGGCGGCGAACTCGTTGAGCCCGCCGACCGCGATCATCGCGTCGAGCGCGGTCATGTTCGCGCGATAGGGCAGCGAGGCCGGCTGCGGGGTCGCGCCGATGATGCGCACCTGCTGGGTGAAGTTGCCCTCGGGCGTGTTGACGATCACCGAGACGATCGGCTGCTCGATATACTTCGACAGCTCGCCGGCGATGTAATCCTGCAACTGGGTCGCGGTCTTGCCCACGGCGGGGATGTCCTGCACCAGCGGGATCGTCAGCCGGCCATCGGGGCGCACGCGCACCTTGTCGGCGCTGAGTTCGGGATTGCGCCAGACGTGGATGGTGATCTCGTCTAGCGGGCCGATGGTGTATTCCTCGCTCGGCACGACGCTGCCGTCGCCATAGCTCGCCGGGGGGAGCTGCTTGCCGCCGCTGGCGCAGGCGGCGAGCAGGGCCGCCAGGATGCCGAGGACGGCGAGGCGCGGAAAGAGCGGACGGTGGAACATCGGTCGTGGATCCTTGGCCATTTCGTGGGCGCCCCGCTGGCACGCAGGAGCGACCTGCGACACGGATAGCACCCGGATATCGGGGTTCTTGTCGCCGGAAATGGTGAACATATTGTTAGTTATACAGCGCCGAATCCGGCCCTATCCCGGATCGGGACAGCGCTTTTCCGGGGGTTAACGCCGCCCCCCGGGTCCCTCCGTCAGACGAGGATTTCGGCCGCCGGGCCGTGGCCGAGAAAAGCGCTCGGGGAAGCGCTCGCGCCGTAGGCTCCGGCGCAGAACACCGCGACCAGATCGCCCACCTCGGCGCGGGGCATCATGGCATTGTCGGCAAGCCGGTCGAGCGGGGTGCACAGGCAGCCGACAATGTTCACTTCCTCCGTCGGCTCTGCCCCGTAACGCGTTGCAATCGCTGACGGATAGTTGCGGCGCACCACCGTGCCGAAATTGCCCGAGGCCGCCAGCTGGTGGTGCAGGCCGCCATCGGTGACGAGGAAGGTCACCCCGTGGCTCTCCTTGCGGTCGATCACGCGGCACAGGTACACTCCCGCCTCGCCCACGAGATAGCGGCCGAGCTCGATGCACAGTTCGGTATCGGCGAGCACATCGGGCAGGCTTGCCACCCGCTCTGCCAGCGCGGCGCCGACCCGGGGCAGGTCGACGGGCGTGTCGCCGGGGAAGTAAGGGATGCCGAGTCCCCCGCCCATGTTGAGCTTGGGGCAGCCGTGGCCGATCGCCTCGGTCAGCTCCGCCGCGAGCGCCAGCACGTTGGCCTGCGCCTCGATGATAGCATCGGCAGAGAGCGTCTGGCTGCCGGTGAAGATATGGAGCCCCCGCCACTCGGCCCCGCCCGCGATCATGCGTCTGGCGAGGTCGGGCACCTTCTCGGCATCGACGCCGAACTGCTTGGCCCCGCCGCCCATCTTCATGCCCGATCCGGTCATTACGAAAGACGGGTTCACGCGGATGGCAATGCGGGGCGCGATCCCGAGCCGCGCGCCGATGGCGAGCGCACGCATCCCCTCGCCCTCGCTCTCGCAATTGAGCGTCACGCCTGCGGCAATCGCGGCTTCCAGTTCGTCGTCGCGCTTGCCGGGGCCGGCGAAGCTGATGCGCCTGGGGTCGATCCCCGCGGCCACGCACAGCTTCAGTTCCCCCGAAGAGGCGATATCGAACCCGTCCACCTGCGGCGCCATATGCGCGATCACCAGCGGATGCGGGTTGGCCTTGACCGCGAAGTTCACCCCCACACGCGCAGGCAGCGCCGCGCGCAGCTCCGCCACCCGCCGGTCGAGCAGCGCCTTCGAATAGACGAACAGCGGCGTCGCCCCCGCCTCGGCCACCAGCTCGCTCACGCGGCGGCCGCCGATGGCGAGTTCACCATCGAGGCTCTCGAAGCCGGAGGGGATCGGGCCGACAGGCTTCATTCGCCGAATTCCTTGTTGAGCTCCGCCTGCAAGGCGGTGCGGTCGATCTTGCCGTTGGGATTGATCGGCATGGCATCGCGCCAGTGGATCATCTGCGGCTGCATGAAATTGGGCAGGTCGCGCTGGAGCCGCTTGGGCAGCTCCTCCGCGCCCGCCGCATCGCCGCGCACCACCAGATGCACCGCTTGGCCCAATCGCGCGTGCGGCACGCCGAGCGCCACGGCCTCGGCAGCAAGCCCGGTCGCCAGAGCGGCTTCCTCGATGTCCTGCGGACTGATGCGGTTGCCCGCGCTCTTAATCATCGCATCGCGCCGTCCGGCAAAATAGAGCAGGCCCCCGGCCGAGCGCTTCACCCGGTCGCCCGAAAACACCGCCATCCCGCCATATTGCGAAGCGGCAGGCGCGGGCTTGAAGCGTTCCGCGGTGCGCTCCGGGTCCTGCCAGTAGCCCAGCGCCACCAGCGGCCCGCAATGGACGAGCTCGCCCTCCTCGTCATCCGCAGCCACCTCGCCCGCATCGTTGATCACAAGGATCTCGGCAAAGGGGATCGCTGTGCCCATGGAAGTCGGGTGGGTATCGACCAGCGCGGGATCGAGGAAGGTCGAGCGGAAGGCTTCGGTGAGGCCATACATCGGAAACAGCCGCGCCTGCGGGAACATCCCGCGCAAGGACCGCACCAGATCGACCGTCAGCGCCCCGCCGCTGTTGGTGAGGCGGCGCAGCGGCGCGCGGGCCTCTGCGGGCCACGCGATCTCGGTCAGCTGCACCCACAGGGGCGGCACCGCGGCGAGCGTCGTCACCCCGTGCTTCGCGCAGGCCTTGGCCACATCCTTGGGGAAGAGGAAATCGAGCGGCACCACGCTCCCGCCCGCATACCACGTGGAGAGGAGCTGGTTCTGCCCGTAGTCGAACGAGAGCGGCAACACGCCCAGCGTCACGTCGTCTTCGGCAAGGCCAAGGTAATGCGCCACGCTCACCGCGCCGAGCCACATGTTGGCATGGCTCAGCATCACCCCCTTGGGACGACCGGTCGAGCCCGAGGTGTAGAGGATCGCCGCCAGCTCCGCCGGATCGGCCTGCGATGCGCCGAGTTCCAGCCCCGCCGCCTCGGCCGCCGCCAGCGCCGCGCTCTCGTCGAGCATCGCGCAACCCTCCGGCAGATCGCCGCCCTCGAGCGTGGCAAGCCGCGAGGGCGTGCCCACCAGCATCCGCGCGCCGCTATCGGCAAGGATATGCGCCACCTGCGCGCGCTTGAGCAGCGGGTTGACCGGCACATGCACCAGCCCTGCCCGCGCCGCCGCCAGCGGCATGAGGCAGGTCAGCTCGCCCTTGGCCGCCCAGCTTGCC
Organism: Erythrobacter colymbi; assembly: GCF_002155685.1. Lineage (GTDB taxonomy): Bacteria > Pseudomonadota > Alphaproteobacteria > Sphingomonadales > Sphingomonadaceae > Erythrobacter > Erythrobacter colymbi. The sequence continues at coordinate 202,865 of NZ_MUYK01000002.1, read as the reverse complement.
ACCCGCGCGCCCTTCTCGGGCACCTCACGCGCCAGCCATCCGGCCAAACGCGCGACACGCAACCTTAACTGATTGTGGTTAAGCGTGCCCTCGCGCAGCACCAGCGCCGGGCTCTCGCCGCGACCCGCCGCCCCCGCCAGTTCGGCGAGGTGGTCAAGCGGACGCGGGAGCGGATCGGGCTGATGCGGCATAGTCTGGAGCATTCTTTACCTGTGATCGAAGCGCGGTATCACGATAGCGTTAACGTCTTGCAAGCGCTGACTGGCGCGGGGACGGCTGCACCCTTCGACCGGGCCGAGTGGTTTGCGCTGCTCGCCGAGACCGGGCTCGAGCCGCTGGTCGCCATCGCGAGCGACGCGGGCGAGACTGCGGCGCTTGCCCTGACCGAGGCCGGCGGGCGCATCACGCCGCTTCGTAACTGGTACAGCTTCACCTGGCGCGAGCTGGCACCGGCTGGCCCGCAGGGCGACCGCCTGCTCGAAGCCATCGCGCGGCAATTGAAGAGCCGCGGCTGGCGCGTCACGCTCGAACCCGTGCCGGGCGAGGACGGCTCGGCCGAGCGGCTCGCCCGCGCCTTCCGCGCCGCGGGCTGGCACGTGGGCGTCAAGCCCTGCGACATCAACCACGTGCTCCCCGTGCGCGGGCGCAGCTTTGCCGAATACTGGGACACCCGCCCCGGCCCGCTTCGCACCACGCTCAAGCGCAAGGCGAAGAAGGTCGAAGTGGAGGTGCTCACCCGTTTCGACGCGGGCGTCTGGGCCGATTACGAGGCGATCTACGCCGCCAGCTGGAAGCCCGCCGAGGATCAGCCCGCCATGCTGCGCGCCTTTGCCGAAAGCGAGGGCGCGGCGGGCCGCCTGCGGCTCGGGATTGCGCGGGCCGAGGGGCTGGCGGTCGCCGCGCAGTGCTGGACAGTCGAGAACGGCATCGCCTACATCCACAAGCTCGCGCATCTCGAAAGCCACAAGCCGCTGTCCGCCGGCACGACGCTGACGGCCGCGCTGTTCCAGCACGTGATCGACACCGACCGCGTCACCCTCGTCGATTTCGGCACCGGCGACCAGAGCTACAAGGCCGACTGGATGGAGGAAGTGCGCCCGCGTTTCCGCATCGATTGCCTCGATCCGGGCGCCCTGCGCGCCTGGCCCCCGCTCGCCAAACGCTTGCTGAAGCGCGGCGGCTGAGGGCGGCGCACTGCTGCAAAACTTGCACCCGCGCCCGCGCATGGCTAAGCCCCGCCGCCACGGCGGATAACAGGGATTTTACGAGGCCGATGACCACTTCTGCGAACCTCGACAGCGAAGCCGCGCTCGAGCGGGAACTCAAGGGCTTGATCGCCGATGTGCTGGGTCTCGATCCCGCGCAGGCCGAAGCCTTCGGTCCGGAATCGGGGCTGTTCGGCCACCTGCCCGAACTGGATTCGATGGCGGTCGCGGGGCTCCTGACCGAAATGGAAGACCGGCTCGGCATCGTGATCGAGGATGACGACGTCGATGGCGAGATGCTCGAGACGTTCGGCGGCCTGCTGGCCTTCGCTCGCGGCAAGCTAGACCCCCGCTAGGCCGCTCCAGACCCCCCTTAGACCCCCTTCAGAGGGCGCCCTGCGGTGATTTTCACGTGGAACAATCCGGCAGCAGGCGGCACCGAGGGGGCCGAGGAGCTGTGCGTCGGCTTCGACCGTGACCGTGCGGTGCGCGTGCTCGTGCTGCCCGCATGGTTCGACGAGGCGAACAAGCTACGGCGCTTCACGCTGGAGGTGATGCGGCGGCTGGACAGCGCGGGGATCGACAGCCTGCTGCCCGATCTGCCAGGCTGCAACGAGAGCCTTGTTCCCTTGCAGGATCAAACACTTGAAGGCTGGCGTTCGGCGGCGATGGCAGCGGCGGGTGCCTTGCGCGCGACCCACGTGTTGGCGATCCGCGCCGGAGCCCTGCTCGCTCCCGAGAGCCTCCCCGGTTGGCACTATGCCGCCCAAAGCGGCCCCAAGCTGCTGCGCGGCATGATCCGCGCCCGCACCATCGCGTCGCGTGAGGCAGGGAAAGCCGAGACTTCCGAGGAACTTATGGCAGCGGGCCGGACCGGGGGCCTGGTGCTGGGCGGCTGGCCGCTCGGTGCGGCCATGTTCCGCGCGCTCGAAACCGCCGAGCCTGTACTCGCCCCCGGCCAGTCCGACATCGCGCAGTCGGCCATCGGCGGCCCAGGCCTGTGGCTGCGCGCCGAGCCTGACGAAGACGCCGGACAAGCCGATCGCCTCGCCACGCTGATCGCCGAAAGCCTCGGAAATTCAGCCGCATGACCCGGTTGTCGCACACCTTCGCCTGCGGCAACCTGACCCTCGCGGGCACGCTCGACACCGCGCCCGGCAGAACCGGTCTGCTCATCGTCACCGGCGGCAACGAGATCCGTTCCGGCGCGTTCGGAGGGCAGGCCGCCCTCGCCGCGCGGATCGCCGCAGCGGGCTTCCCGGTGTTCCGCTTCGACCGCCGCGGGATCGGCGACAGCGAGGGCGAGAACCGCGGATTTCGCCATTCCGCCAAGGACTTGAGCGCCGCAATCGATGCCTTTCGCGGCATGGTTCCGCACATGACCCGCGTGGTCGCTTTCGGCAATTGCGATGCCGCCTCGGCGCTGATGCTGGCGAAAGGTGCGGGGCTGGACGGGCTGGTGCTCTCCAACCCCTGGACCATCGAGCAGGACGAAGGCGGCGCGGCGGACGATACCCCGCCCCCCGCCGCAGTCCGCGCGCGCTATCTCGAGAAGCTGAAGAACCCGCGTGAAGTCATGCGGTTGCTGGGCGGAGGTGTGAACCTCGGCAAGCTCGCGAGAGGCGTGATCCACGCGCTGCGCCCCCCGCCCCCGCCCTCGAGCCTCGCGCAGGACATGGCGGCGGGGCTGGCGGAATTCGGCGGGCCGGCCCTCATCCTGCTCGCCACCGCCGACCGCACCGCGCAGGTGTTCGAGGCGGCGTGGGACAAGACCGATCCCCGGATCCGCCGCTGCGAAGGCGCAGGCCATGCCTATGTCGAGCCTGCGCACATGGCCTGGCTCGAGGCGCAACTGCTTGAAGGGCTGCGATCTTAACGCTCGAACAGGCTCACCAGCTCGACATGGGTCGACCAGCGGAACTGGCCCACTGGCCGCAGCTTCACGAGCCGGAACCCCGCCTCCACCAGCACCGCCGCATCGCGCGCCCAGCTTGACGGGTTGCAGCTGACATAGACCACGCAGGGCAAGGTGCTCGACGCGATTTCAGCCACTTGCGCGCGGGCCCCGGCGCGCGGGGGATCGAGCAGCACGCCCTCGAAGCGGTTCAATTCGGCAGGTTGCAGCGGGGAGCGGAACAGGTCGCGGTGCAGCGCCAGCACCTGCCCGCCCGTCCGTGCGCCGGCCGCCTTGCACGCCAGATGCGCCGCCTGCTCCGCCTCGACCGCGAGCACCTTGCGGTCCCCCTGACCTTCGGCGCGCAAAGCAAAGGCAAAGGTGCCGAGCCCGGCGAAGAGATCGGCCACGATCCGCGCCTCGCCCAGCCACTCGGCGGCATCGGCGGCCATGCGGGCCTCGGCATCCTGCGTCGCCTGAAGGAAAGCGCCCGGTGGCAGGCCGACCGGCACGCCCGCGAGCGTCACCGTCACCGGCTCGGGCTCCCACATGGTCTCGGGACCGTAGCCCTGGTCGAAGGAAAGCCGCGCAAGCCCCTGATCGCGCGCGAAATCCAGCGCCGCCTCGGTCGCGGCGAGACCTTCGATGGGGAAGTGCGAGAGGCTCGCCTCGACGCCCTGATCGGCGAGCGTCAGATCGATGCCCACCATGCCCTTGGGGCCATGTGCGGCGACGAATTTGCGCAGCGGCACAATCAGCGCGGCCAACGCGGGGTGCAGAACAGGGCACTCCGCCAGATCGACCACGCGGTGCGATCCGCCCTCGCGGTAGCCGAGCACCGCGCCCCTGGCCGTCCGCAGCCCGTGCAGCCCCGCACGGCGACGGCTGTGCGGGGGCGACAGGTGGACGGGGAGCAGCTCGGCCGGCTCCAGCCCCTGCCCGCGCGCGGCATTCACCACCCGGTCGCGCACGAAATCGGCCAGCACCGTGTCGTCGGCATGCTGGAGCTGGCACCCGCCGCAGGTCGCGAAATGGCGGCAGGGGGGCGTCTGGTGATGGGGTCCGGGCGTCACCACGCCCGCGGCATCGATCGTATCGCCGGGTACGGCGCCGCTCGCGTGGCGGCCGGATTCGGTCACGCCGTCGCCCTTGGCGGCGAGGCGGATGATGGGTTCGGAATGGCTCACAGGCAGGCCGCTAGCGCGTCCGCCACCCTTTCGGCAAGCTGCGAGGGCGTGAAGGCCGGCCCTGCCCGCCGCGCGGCCTCGGAATGGAGCCACACCGCCTCGCAGGCGGCGGTAAAGGGATCGGCCCCGCCCGCCATCCGGCTCGCGGCGATCCCGGCGAGGACGTCCCCCGTCCCCGCAACCGAAAGCCAGCTCGGCGCAGGGGGCGCGAGCGCGAGGCGGCCGTCGGGCGCGGCGATGCAGGTGTCGGGGCCCTTGGCCAGCACCACCATCCCGCTCACCCGTGCCACAGCGAGCGCCCGCGCGCGCCGCCCTTCGGCGATCACCCCGAAGCTGCGGCACAGGGTCTCGAGCTCGCCATCATGGGGCGTGGCAAGGAGCGGCGTGCTCTCGGGAATGAGCGCGGGAGTGAGGAGCATCAGCGCGTCGGCATCGATTACCAGAGCGCGGGCGCGGTGCAGTGCCTCGGTAAGCGCGGTACGTGCAGCCTCGTCGCGCCCCAGGCCGGGGCCGACCAGCACGGCGGCGAGACGGGTGTCGCCAAGGGCCTCGGCCAGAGGAGCGGTGTCGGTGACCACATCGGGCGGCGTGCGCGGATCGGCATGGGGCGCAAGGAGCTTCACATAGCCTGCCCCGCCATGCTGGGCCGCCGCCGCCGCGAGCAGGCTCGCCCCCGGCATCGCCCCGCCGACGATGCCCAGGAGCCCGCGGCGATACTTGTGGCTGTCTGCCGCCGGCGCTGCGATCTGCGGCCGTCCGATCATCTGCGCGGCACCCTCGACTGGCGCGATGCCGATCGGGACAAGCCGCATCTGCCCCATATGCAGTCGCCCCGGCAGGCTCCAATGCGCGAACTTCCATGCGCCGAGTGCAAGGGTCAGGTCGAAGACCGGCAGCCGCTCGTTCAGCACCGCGCCCGTGTCGGTGGCGATGCCCGAGGGCACGTCGACGGCCACCCGCAAGCGGTGGCGCGCGGCAAGGTCACGCAGCAGCAGCGCGTGTTCGGCCACCAGCGGACGAGTGAGGCCCGAGCCGAACAGGCAGTCGACGAACACCTCCCCCGCCGCCGCGCCCGAGGTGCCGACCGGCCCGTCCCAGCGCGCCTTCGCCTCGCGGGCGGCGTCGGTGGCGGGCGCGAGCGGGGCGATCACTGTCACCGCGTTGCCCGCCTCGCGCAAGACACGGGCGATGACATAGCCATCGCCGCCGTTGTTTCCGGGGCCGCACAGCACGGTGACGGAGCGCCCCGCGGCCACCCGGCGGATCCACTCGGCCGCGCCCCCTGCGGCGGTCTCCATCAGCGCCGAGACGCTCGTCCCCGCATCGAACAGCGCCTGTTCCGCAGCACGCATCTGCGCGGCGGTGAGGACCTGTGCGGCGGTCACGTCGGCGGCGCGTCCGGTGGCTCGCGCGAGATGCGGTAGCGGTCCTGACCGACCGCGAACTGCAGCACGCCCTGCGCGGGCTCGAGCACCACGGGATCTGCCCCGTCGACCGGAGCGAGCGCGCCGTTCGCGGGATCGAAGGTCATGCGCCGGAAGCCGCCGTCGGGGTGGTGGAGGATGATCTCCTTCGTCCCCGCGACGCGCTCGATGGTGCAGACCCGGGCGAACTCGGCCCCCGCCCCGATGGCGCATTCGATCTCGTCGCCCGGCGGTTCCGGGCTGGCACCGGTGCCGCCGCAGCCTGCCAACAGGACGAGGGCGAGAAGCGCGCTAGATATCCGCAAACACATGGGTTTCCGACTTCGCCCCCGGGTGGGTCAGCGCGCCGTAACGCGCCTTGCCGACGACCTGGCTGTAGCGCCACAGCGCGCCCGACTGGTAATCGTTGCTGCGCGGCTGCCACTTGGCGCGGCGCTCGGCCAGCACCTCTTCGGCGACTTCGAGATCGATGGTGCCGGCCGTCGCGTCGATGGAGATGATGTCGCCATCCACGACGAGCGCGATGGGGCCGCAATCGGCGGCTTCCGGGCCAACATGGCCGATGCAGAAGCCTCTGGTGGCGCCCGAGAAGCGCCCGTCGGTGATCAGTGCGACCTTCTCGCCCATGCCCTGCCCGTAGAGCGCGGCGGTGGTCGAGAGCATCTCGCGCATGCCGGGGCCGCCCTTGGGCCCCTCGTAGCGGATCACGATCACGCAGCCCTCGGCAATGTCGCGGCTTTCGACGGCGGCGAAGGCGTCCTCCTCGCAATCGAACACCCGCGCGGGGCCGGAGAACTGCAGCCGCGCCATGCCAGCGACCTTCACGATCGCGCCATCGGGAGCAAGGCTGCCTTTGAGGCCCACCACGCCGCCCGTGGGCGTGATCGGGGTCTTCACATCATAGAACACCTTCTGGTCGGGGTTCCAGGTGATCTCCTCGAGGTTCTCGCCGATGGTCTTGCCGGTGACGGTGATCGGGTTCGGGTCGAGGAAACCGCCGTCGAGCAGCGTCTTCATCGCCATATAGACCCCGCCGGCTTCGTGCATGTCCTTGGCGACATACTTCCCGCCGGGTTTCAAGTCCGCGATGTAAGGCGTTGATTTGAAGATGTCGGCAACGTCGAACAGGTCGAAGTCGATCCCCGCCTCGCTCGCCATGGCGGGGAGGTGCAGCGCGGCGTTGGTCGAGCCGCCGGTGGCCGCCACGACGCGGGCGGCGTTCTCGAAGGCGGCGCGGGTGCAGATGTCGCGCGGGCGCAGATTGCGGGCGACCAGCTCCATCACCTGACGGCCCGCCGCGACCGCGATATCGTCACGCGACCTGTAAGGAGCAGGCGCCATGTTGCTGTTCGGCAGGGACAATCCGATCGCCTCGCCGACGCAGGCCATGGTGTTGGCGGTGAACTGGCCGCCGCACGCGCCGTGGCCCGGGCAGGCGACCTTTTCGAGCGCGATCAGCTCTGTCAGCGGGCAGTTGCCGGCGGCGAACTGCCCCACGGCCTCGAACACATCGACCACGGTCACGTCGTTTCCGCGGTGGGTGCCGGGCAGGATCGAGCCGCCATAGACGAAGATCGAGGGCACGTTCAGCCGCAGCATCGCCATCATCATGCCCGGCAGGCTCTTGTCGCAGCCGGCAAAGCCGACAAGCGCGTCATAACAATGGCCTCGGACCGAAACCTCGACCGAATCGGCAATGATCTCGCGGCTGATGAGCGAGGATTTCATGCCCTGGTGGCCCATCGCGATGCCATCGGTCACGGTGATGGTATTGAACCGGCGCGGGGTGCCGCCCCCCGCGATCACGCCCTCGCGACAGATGTCGGCCTGCGCGTTGAGGGTGGTGTTGCACGGCGCCGAATCGTTGCCCGCACTGACCACGCCGACGAAGGGCGCGGCGATCTCTTCCTCGGTCATGCCCATCGCGTAGTAGTAGGAGCGATGCGGCGCGCGCTCCGGGCCGACCGAGACGTGGCGGCTAGGGAGCTTCGACTTGTCAAACTTCTGCGACATAAGATTTCCCGATGAAGGCGATTTGCGTAACGCCCCCTGCCTCTAGCGAAGCGCGGACGCAACCCTTTGCGCAACATTCGCCAACAAAGCCGCCCAGCGCGCGTGCTCGGCGGGGGTCTGGACGAGATCCTGCCTGAGCTCGATGCCGAGGTAATGGCGTCCGTGGGCCTCGGCATGGCGGTTCATGGTGTAGTTGAGGTCGCGCCCGGAATAGGGGAGGTTATCGCCCACCATCAGCCCCTCGGCCGCAAGCAGCGGGATGGCGATGCGCGCGGCGCGATCGTCCTGATTGTAGAGCACCCCCACCTGCCACGGCCGTGCGGCATCCGAGGTTTCAAGCCGCGGGGTGAAGGAGTGGAGCGAGAGGATCATCCCCGGTTCGGCGGCCGCCAGCCAGTCGGCGAGCGCGGTGTGATAGGGACGGTGGAAGCGGGCGAGGCGCGCCCCGCGGTCCGCGCCGATATTGCCGGGGATGAGGTGCCCGTCCGAGGACTCCGGGACGAGGCCGGGAGCGTCCTCCTCGCGGTTCAGGTCGCACACGAGGCGGCTGACGGCGGCGATATGGGCGGGAATGGCATGATCCGCCGCCAGCCGTTCGGCGATGGCCTCGGTGCCGATGTCGAGCGCGATGTGCTCGTGCATCAGGCGCTCGGGGATGCCGAGGGAGATGTCGGCAGGCACAGCGTTGGAGGCGTGGTCGGCGACGAGGACGATCCCGCCGGGGGTGGGCGTGCCGAGTTGGCGGTAGGGGGCGTTCACCGGAACCTCTCCGTTCGTGTCGAGCGTAGTCGAGACACCAGGCACAGGCCTCTCGACTTCGCTCGAGGCGAACGGACGTGAGATGCAGTCCTCACCGCAGCCGCCCCGCCATGGTCCACCAGCCCGAAGGCATGGCCGCCGCCGCCGCGTCGCGGGCGGCGGGCGTTTCGTAGAGCGCAAAGCAGGTCGCGCCCGAGCCGGACATCCGGGCGAGCCACGGATTGGTGGTGTGAAGCGCTTTCAGCACCTCGGCAATCGCGGGGCAGAGCGAAATGGCAGGCGCTTCGAGATCGTTGCGCCCTTCCCTCGCGATCTGCGAGGCTGGGCCTTGGGGGAGCGCCCCGCGATCTTCGCCGTCCCACGCCTTGAACACCGGCCCCGTCGAGAGCGGCACACGCGGGTTGACCAGCAACACAGGGGTGCCGGCGATGTCATCCTCGACCTCTAGCTGCTCGGTGCCGGTGCCAAGGCCGATATGGGTGCGGCTGAGCACACAGGCAGGCACATCCGCGCCGAGCTTGGCGGCGCGCGCCTGCCAGTCATCGGGCAGCCGATGGAGCGCCTCGACGATCCGGAACACCGCCCCCGCATCCGCCGATCCGCCGCCGAGACCAGCCGCGACGGGGAGGTTCTTCTCGAGCGTCACCGCCAGCCCCTGCGGGCGCGGGAGGGAATTGAGGGCGCGGGCGACGAGGTTGTCGAAGGGATTGTCGAGCACCCCGGCGAACTCGCCCAGCGTGGTGACGCTGTCCTGCGCGGCAGGCATCGCCGTTAGCACATCGCCCGCATCGACGAAGGCGAACAGGGTCTCAAGCTCGTGATACCCGTCCTCCCGCCGCCTGCGGACATGCAGCGCGAGGTTGATCTTGGCGTAGGCGGTTTCGGTTGTGCTCATGCGAAAGGACGAAGCTGCTTCCAGCTCATGCGTGCAGCACGATCCATCAGTCTTTCGGCCTCACGTTCCGACAACACGAACATATAGGCGATCTCACTTGCCGAAATGTCAGAACGCACTTCCATGAGTTCCTTCACGGTGTCGGTGAGATCATTAGTGTCGAAGAACCGGGCGACCTGCCCGTGATGGGGGCCGAGCCTGATTACGTCCTCGAACCGCACGAAATCCGGCGGCCATGCCCCCTGCTCCTCGATCATCTTCAACTCGCCAGCCGTAAGGCGCTTGAAATAGAAGTTGTCGTGGATGCGCTCTTCCTGAGCGATCATCCAGTCTTGGCCGCATGCCGAGCAGCGGGACGCGTAGAGCCACCATGCATCGCCGCCATGCTTTGCTACTTCCATCAAAGTCGAAAAGACGCGCTCGTCCCGCCCATCGCCGCCCATACCGACGACGGCGAAGTCACCGAGCGTCGAGCACTCACAAGATCGCTCGACGCTCCCCATCACATATTCGGATAGTTCGGCCCGCCGCCGCCTTCCGGCGTCACCCAGGTGATGTTCTGGTTGGGGTCCTTGATGTCGCAGGTCTTGCAGTGGACGCAGTTCTGCGAGTTGATCTGGAACTTGGGCTCGCCGGTCTTCTCGTCGGTCAGCCATTCGTAGACCCCCGCCGGGCAATAACGTGCCGAGGGGCCGCCGAACACGCCGAGCTCGCTCGCCTTCTGCAGCTCGAGGTCCTTGACCTTGAGGTGCACCGGCTGGTCCTCGGCATGGTTGGTGTAGCTGTAGGCGACGTTGGTCAAGCGGTCGAAGGTGATCACGCCATCGGGCTTGGGGTAGTCGATCTTCGGATACAGATCGGCGCGGCCCGTGTAGGTGTAGTCCGGCTTGTGCTTCATCGAGATGGGCAGGCCGATCTTCAGAGTGCGCATCCACATGTCGATACCCGCGAGCGCGGTGCCGATGTCGCCGCCGTACTTGGCGACCGCCGGCTGGGCGTTCTGGACGAGCTTCAGCTCGGTCGCAATCCAGCTCGAACGCACCGCCGCGTCATAGTCCATCAGCTCGGTCTTTTCCTGACCCGCCGCGATCGCCGCCGCGATGCTCTCGGCCGCCAGCATCCCGCTCTTCATCGCGGTGTGGCTGCCCTTGATGCGCGGCACGTTGACGAAGCCCGCCGCGCAGCCGATCAGCGCGCCGCCCGGGAAGGCGAGCTTGGGCACCGACTGCCAGCCGCCCTCGTTGATCGCGCGCGCGCCGTAGCTGACGCGCTTGCCGCCCTCGAGGTATTCGCGGATCGCCGGGTGGTTCTTCCAGCGCTGGAATTCCTGATAGGGCGAGACCCAGGGGTTCTTGTAATCGAGCGCCGTCACGAAGCCCAAGGCCACCTGACCGTTCGCCTGATGGTAGAGGAAGCCCCCGCCCCAGGTGTCGCTTTCGGTCAGCGGCCAGCCCTGCGTGTGGATCACGCGGCCGGGCTTGTGCTTCTTGGGATCGATGTCCCACAATTCCTTGATTCCGAGGCCATAGACCTGCGGCTGGCAGTTCGCCTCGAGGTCGAACTTGGCCTTCATCTGCTTGGTAAGATTGCCGCGCGCGCCCTCGGCGAAGAGGGTGTACTTGGCGTGGATCTCCATGCCGGGCTGGTAATCGCCCTTGTGGCTGCCATCGGCGGCGATGCCCATGTCCTGCGTGATCACGCCCGCAACCGCGCCGCTTTCGTCGAACATCACTTCGGCCGCCGGGAAGCCCGGGAACACCATCACGCCCAGTGCCTCGGCCTGTTCGGCGAGCCAGCGGGTGAGGTTGCCAAGGCTGCCGGTGTAGCAGCCGTGGTTGCTCATCAGCGGCGGCATGATCGCGTGCGGGAGCGAGGTCTTGCCGGACTTCGAGAGCACCCAGTGCCAATTGTCGGTCACCGGGGTCTGCGCCATCGGACACCCTTGGTCTCGCCATTCGGGCAGCAGCTCGTCGAGCGCCTTGGGATCGACCACCGCGCCCGAGAGGATGTGCGCGCCGATCTCCGAACCCTTCTCGAGCACGATCACTTCCAGATCGGCGTTGATCTGTTTCAAACGGATCGCAGCCGACAGCCCCGCAGGACCGCCACCGACGATCACGACATCGCAGGGCATTGATTCACGTTCGCTCATCGAGGCTTTCCTGATCCTTGTTGGTTTTTGCCGCGCGGGCCGCACAGTCTGGCGATATGCCTTGCCCGTCCACTTGCTAAGCGCTCGGCAGACAGTCAAGAGCCGCATTGGATAGCATGACCCCCTGATGAGCCACCCCGCCCCCTCCCTCGCCCACGAATTCGCGAGCGCGCTGGCCTGGTGGCAGATGGCCGGGGTGGATTGCGACTTTGCGGATGACGCTACGACGTGGCTGGCCGAGGCGCCCGCTGCCCCCGCAGCCGCCGGTCCCCACAGTGCCGTGACCGGCCGCACCGGTGGCAAGACGGCGGTATCGCCCCCGCAAGATAATGTTGCGCGCACCGCCGCGCCACTGACCGCGGTCCCCGAGCAGAAGGCATCCCCGCGCCGCGATTTTCTGGGCGATTCGCCCCCCACTGATCTTGCCGCCTTCCGCCAGTGGTGGATGGAGACGCCCGAACTGTCGCCCTCTGCCGGTTTTCCACGGGTTCCGCCGCGCGGGCCAGCGGACGCAGCGCTGATGGTGCTGGTGCCGCAACCCGAGGCCGAAGACCGCGAGACGCTGCTGTCGGGGCCGCAGGGGCGCCTCCTCGCCAATATCCTCGCCGCGATGGGTCTGGACGAGAGCGCGGTCTATATCGCCGCCGCCCTCCCCGCGCACACGCCGCTTGCCGATCTGCCCGCGCTCGCGGCAGGGGGCCTTGATGCCGTGACCCGGCATCACATCGCGCTGGTGAACCCGTCGCGCCTCATCGCTTTCGGCACCGGCCTTGGCCCGATGCTGGGCGGCACGGCCGAGCAGCCTTTACGGGAAATCAACCATGCCGGGCGCAAGGTGCCGGCAAGCCTGAGCGAAACGCTCGATGCCCTGATGGATATGCCCCGGCTCAAGGCCCGGTTCTGGCGGAGATGGATGGAATGGTCGGCAACCCACTGAAGCGTCCGGCAACGGCGCTGGCGGCGATGGTGTTGGCAGCAGTCGGCCTCCACGCGCCCGCCCATGCGCAAGCCGGCGACCTCGTGGCCCGCTGGAACGGCGCCACCCCGAGCGACCGGGCGATCGCGCCCGTCCTCTCGCCCGAAGACCGCACCCTCTACCGCCAGCTCTTCGCCGCGATCGATACCGAGCAATGGCCGGTGGTCGAGAGCCTGCTTGCCCAGCGCCCCGACGGGATCCTGACGCAAGCCGCGAAGGCCGAATATTACACCCACGCCAAGAGCCCCAAGATCGCGCCCGAGCAGATCGCGGCGTGGTTCAACGCGGGCACCGATCTGCCTCAGGCCGAACAGCTCGTCCGCATGGGTGCCAAGCGCGGGCTCACCACCTTGCCCGCCCTGCCGACCGCGCAAGGCTTCGCGCGCCAGCCCTATGCCCCCAAGCGCATCCTGCCGCGTCCGGTGAATGACGGCACCATGCCGGCCGAGACCGCGAGCCTGATCCAGGCCGCGATCAAGGCCGACAACCCTGCCGAGGCCCAACGCCTGCTGGCCGAGATCGATCCGGTCCTCTCCAGCGACGCCCGGGCCGAATGGCGTGAGCGGGTCGCATGGAGCTTCTACATCGAGAACCAGGATAACGCCGCGCTCGAACTCGCACGCACCGTTGCCGAGGGCACGGGCGAATGGGTGCCCGAAGGCGCATGGGTCGAAGGCCTGGCCGCCTGGCGCATGGGCTATTGCCAGCTGGCGGGCGAGGCCTTCGGGCGGGTTGCCGACCGCGCCTCCAATGTCGAACTCGCCGCTGCCGGGCATTACTGGGCCGCGCGCGCCGCGGTGCGCTGCCGCGAGCCGGGCGCCGCGCAGCAGCATCTGACCGCCGCCGCGCGGATGGACGAGACGCTCTACGGCATGCTCGCCGCCGACCAGCTCGGCATCGAGCTGCCCCAGCATGCGCCGCCCGCCGCCCTCAGCCGCGAGGACTGGAACCAGCTTCAGGCGCGCCCCAATGTCCGCGTCGCCGCCGCGCTGATCGAGATCGGCCGCCCCGCGCTCGCCGACGAGGTGCTGCGCCACGAGGCCAAGATCGGCCCGTCCTATCAATACCCCGCCCTCGCGCGCCTCGCCCGCGAGCTTGGGCTGCCCTCGACCCAGCTGTTCATGGCGCAGAATGCGCCTTACGGCATGAGCAGCGATCCTTCGCTGCGCTTCCCGGTCGCCTATTGGCAGCCGGTGGGCGGCTGGCAGGTCGATCCCGCGCTCGCCTTTGCCCACGCCTTGCAGGAATCGAACTTCCGCGCCGCGGCGGTCAGCCCGGCCAATGCCCGCGGCCTGATGCAGATCATGCCCGGCACTGCGAAGGACCATTCCGGCCGCCTCAGCCTCGGCGCGAGCTACGAGGATCTGAACGACCCGCAGGTCAACCTCGCCTACGGCCAGCGCCACTTGGAAATGCTCCGCGACAGCCCGGCAACCGGCGGCGTCCTGCCCAAGATCATGGCCGCCTATAACGCCGGCCTCACCCCCGTCGGCCGCTGGAATTCCGAGATCAACGATCAGGGCGATCCGCTGCTGTGGATGGAATCGATCCCCTATTGGGAAACCCGCGGCTATGTCGCGATCGTGATGCGGAACTACTGGATGTACGAGCGCGCCGCCGGCGTGCAGTCGCCCAGCCGCCGCGCGCTCGCACAGGGGCGCTGGCCCGAATTCCCGCGGGCTGCTACCACCCGTTCGGCCAGCCTGGTGCCGTAACGGGAGCAAGACAACGTGGCGATTGACGCAAGCCGGACCTTCAAGCCGATCAACATCGCCGTCCTGACCGTATCCGATACTCGCACGCCCGAGACCGACACCTCGGGCGACATTCTCGCCGAACGCGTGACCGGCGCAGGCCACAACCTCGCCGCGCGGCTGATCGTGAAGGACGATGCCGCCCTTCTTGCCGCGCAGTTCGAGGCGTGGATCGACGATCCTTCGGTCGATGCCGTGGTCTCGACCGGCGGCACCGGCCTCACGGGGCGCGACGTCACCCCCGAGGCGCTGGCGATGGTCAAGGGCGCACGCGAGATCCCCGGCTTCGGCGAGCTGTTCCGCTGGCTGAGCTTCAAGACCATCGGCACCAGCACGGTGCAATCGCGGGCTTTGGCGGTAGTGGCGCGCGGGACCTATATCTTCGCCCTCCCCGGATCGAACGGCGCGGTCAAGGACGGATGGGACGGCATTCTCGCCGAACAGCTCGACAGCCGCAACCGCCCCTGCAACTTCGTCGAACTGATGCCGCGCCTGAAAGAGGTGTGATGCGGCCTCGGTCCAGCCCGGCACCAGCGGGCTCTCGCGGCGGGCCAGAACCCCTCTAGCCCCCCGCCAGACCCCCTCCAGCCCCGTCTTGACCGGCACTCGCGCGGGCCTTTTGCCTTGGCAAGCGCGGTTTTGTTCCGTAAATGTTCCACGTGAAACATTCGGGCGTCAAAGGTCGCGGTGCGCAATCGGGGGCGGTCCCCACCCGCTTCGGGCTGGCGACACGCGAGGTCGATGGCGACTGGCGGGACTATGTCGAAACGCTAGATGGCCCGCCGGTCAGGCTGCGCACGACCGTGACCGAGGAGCGGCCGAAGTCGATCCTTACCTTCAACCAGTCGCCCGATGTGCCCTTCGACCGCTCGATCAACGCCTATCGCGGGTGCGAGCACGGCTGCATCTACTGCTTTGCCCGGCCCACCCACGCCTACCACGATCTCTCCCCCGGCCTCGACTTCGAGACCAGGCTTTTCGCCAAGCCCGAGGCTGCGGCGCTGCTGCGCAAGACATTGGCGAAGAAGGGTTATTCGCCCAAGCCTATCGCGATGGGCACCAACACCGACCCCTATCAGCCGATCGAGCGCGACTGGCGGCTGACCCGCCAGATCCTCGAAGTGTGCCTCGAAACCCGTCATCCGGTGACGATCACCACCAAGTCCGACCGCGTGCTCGCCGACGCCGACTTGCTGGAGGCGATGGCGCGCGAGAAGCTGGTGGCGGTGTCGATCTCGGTGACCACGCTCGATCCGGTGCTGTCCGCCAAGCTCGAACCGCGCTGCGCCGCGCCGCACAAGCGCTTGGCGGCGCTGGGAAAACTGGTGGAGCTGGGCGTCCCGGTGCACTGCTCCGTCTCGCCGATCATCCCCGCGATCACCGATGAATTCATCGAGGGCATTATCGCCCGCATCGGCGAACTCGGGGTGCGGAGCGCCAACTGGATTCCCCTGCGCCTGCCCCACGAAGTCGCCCCGCTGTTCCGCGAGTGGCTCGCTGTCCACTACCCCGAGCGCGCGGGCAAGGTGATGGGAATCGTGCGCGAAATGCGAGGGGGGCGCGACAACGATCCCAACTTCCACAGCCGGTTCAATCCGACGGGCGTTTGGGCCGACCTGATCCGCGCAAGGTTCAAGCTGGCGTGCCGGAAAGCAGGGATCGGCAAGGCGCGGTTCGAGCTCGATGGCTCGCGCTTCACGCCGCCCGAGGTGGGCGGACAATTGCGGCTGTTGTGATTTTCAAATAGGCGTCGCCAATGTCGATCACGTCTTTGTTTGAGCGGCTAAACGCGCCCTTAGCGAACAATCGGTGGTCTTGGGGCGGCATCGACCAGACCAGCAAGCGTGTCTTTCTACGTGCTTGGCAAGATCAGACAGTGGTTGTTGATGGATTGCGGTTCGTGCGACTTGCCCATCATGAGGCTTACACGCTGGACCCGGACAATCTAGGCTATCAGGAGCGTCTGCGCCATTTGGAGGCAATTCGGATGTCTCATGAAGTTTACGTTGTTATGTGCCGAGCTCGCGACGTGAAGGCCCGCCCCAGGGAGATTGCGAGCTACGACGACCGTGACGTTTTCAAAATCGGCCGCATGATCAATCTCAACGGAGACGAATGGGGGGAGATTGTCGAGCGAGTTCCGGTGAGGCAGCTCGGCTAACCGAACCCCTCACCCGCCTCGCCCGGGTGGAAGCGCACCAGACGGCTGTCGACCAGTGCTGCGGTGCGGTTGACCACGGCCTTCTGGTACTCGGGGTCCTTGATCATCGCGAAGAAGGCGCCCGCGTTGGGGTATTGGGCGATGAAGGCATCGTGCCAGCGTTCGCCTTCGGGGCCGGTCACCACGGTCTCGAACCGCCCGCGCCACAGGATCTGGCCGCCGAGCTTGCGGAAGATCGGCCCGCTGGTCACCCCGTATTCCTCGTAGGCGCGCCGTCCGCTCCAGCCTTTGCCGGCGTGCTCGTGACCCTCGGGATACTCGGCCATATCGCGATAAAGCAGGAGGTTGAGCATGTTGATCGGCGTGTCGCGCGCCAGGTCCTTGAAGGCCTGGAAGTTTACCGCCGAAGGGTCGATATAGGTTTCACAGGTCACGTCCGATCCTCCCTCAAATCGCATTGCATGTAGACCGTATCGAGCAGCCGGCCGAATTTCTTGCCGACATTGCGCATCCGCCCGGCGTGGACGAAGCCGCACTTGCCGTGGAGCGCCACCGAGGAAGGCTCGCCCCCGCCGACCACGGCGAGCATCTGTTCGAACCCGGCCGCGCGCGCGGCATCGATCAGGGCCGGAAGAAGCACGCTCCCGATCCCGCCGCCGCGCGCCTCGTGCGACACATAGATGCTGTCCTCGCAGGTGTGAGCATAGGCCGCGCGGTCGCGGAAGCGGGCGGCATAGGCATAGGCGATCACCCCGCCATCGCGCTCCGCGGCGAGGAAAGGCATGCCGCGCGCCAAGAAGTCCGCGATCTTCTCCGCCCATGCACCCGCATCGGGTGCGGCGGTGTCGAAGGTCGCGGTGCCGTTCGCCACGTGCCAGGCATAGATCGCGGCGATGGCCTGCGCGTCGTCCACCCGCGCAGGCCGGATCGTCACATCAGGCAAGCGTGTAGTCCGCAAAGCGGTCACGCAGGTCCTTCTTGCTGATCTTGCCGGTGGCGGTATGCGGGATATCGTCGACGAATTCGACCGCATCGGGCAGCCACCACTTGGCGATCTGCGGCTTCAAATGCTCGATGATATCATCCGAGGTGACCTCGGCGCCCGCCTTCTTAACCACGAACAGCACCGGGCGCTCGTCCCACTTGGGGTGGTAGATGCCGATGCAGGCGGCTTCTGCCACGGCGGGGTGGCCGCAGGCGGCGTTTTCGAGCTCGACCGAGCTGATCCACTCGCCGCCGGACTTGATCACGTCCTTGGTGCGGTCGGTCAGTTGCAGGGTGCCGTCGGGGTGGATGATGCCGACATCGCCGGTGTCGAACCAGCCCTCGTTGTTTGTCGCATCCTGCTCGGCCTTGAAATAGCGGCGGATCACCCACGGCCCGCGGATCTGGAGTGCGCCCGAGGTCTTGCCGTCACGCGGCAGCTCGGTGGTCATGTCCGAAAGGTCGACCGTGCGCAGCTGGACGCCGAAGATCGGGCGGCCCTGCATCGCGGTCTTCTCGACCTTCTGTTCGAGCGTGAGCGTGTCCCAGTCCCAGGTCGGCCCGCCGACGGTGCCGATGGGGCTGGTTTCGGTCATCCCCCAGGCGTGCTGCACGCGGGTGCCGTTCTTGAGCAGCCGCTCGATCATGAATTTGGGCGCCGCCGAGCCGCCGATGGTCGCGGCCTTCAGCGGCGGCAGGTCGAGCCCCTCGCGGTCGCAATACTGGAAGTGCGCGAGCCACACGGTCGGCACGCCCGCCGAATCGGTCACGCCCTCGCGGATCATCAGATCGTGCAGCACCGCCGGGTCATTGACGGCAGAGAACACGAACTTGATCCCCGCCATTGCGCCCGCATAGGGCAGGCCCCAGCTCGCCGCGTGGAACATTGGCACCACGGGGAGCATCACCGAGGCGCTCGAGAAATTGAAGGCCGCCGGTTGCAGCCCCGCCATTGCGTGCAGGACGGTCGAGCGATGCTCGTATTGCACGCCCTTGGGGTTGCCGGTGGTGCCGGAGGTGTAGCAGATCATGCAGGGATCGGTTTCGGGGCCGGTGACCCACTCGAAATCACCGTCCTCGGCCGCGATCCAGTCCTCGAAGGCGGGGGCGTGTTCGCCGGAATCGTAGCAGATGTAGTGCTCGACTGTAGGCCAGCGGCTCTTCATCCGGTCGACGATCGGCTGGAAGGCCGCGTCATAGCACAGCACGCGGTCCTCGGCGTGGTTGACGATATAGTCGAGCTGATCATCGAACAGGCGCGGGTTCACGGTGTGGAGCACCCCGCCCATCCCCGCAACGCCATACCAGCTGACGAGATGGCGCGAATGGTTCATCGCCAGGCTCGCGACCTTGTCGCCCGGCTTCAGGCCGAGGCGCTGGAGCGCCTGCGCCATCTTCAGCGCATCGCGGCGTATGCCTGCCCAGTCGGTGCGGGTTTCGCTGCCATCGGCCCAGCGGCTGACGATCTCGCGCGTCGGTGCCTCGCGCGCGGCGTGATCGATCACCGCGGTCACCCGCATGGTCCAGTCCTGCATTGCTCCGAGGCGTGCGCTCGCCATGTCCGATCTCTCTCCTGTTGGTGTGGTCCCCGACCCATGCGTTGCATGGTGTAACAAGGTCTCTCATGCCGTGGAGCCTGCCGCTTGGCAATCGCTTCACCCAATCACCGGCACGTCCCGCCTCTGGCGATGCAACAATTCTTATGCCGCAGGGCTTGCCCCTCACCCGCCGGGAACGGCCGCGCGCGATGCACGGCCCGGGGCTCCTCTCCGAACCCCCGGCGGACCATGCGAATTGTGAGGTAACAGGACAATGAAAAGAGCGACATTTCTGATGGCGGGCGCAGCCGCGGCTGCGATCGCGGTGCCGGCCTTGGCCGACGGGCCCTATATCGGCATCGAGGGCGGGGTCAGCTTCAAGGACCAGGTCAAGGTCGACGTCCGCCCTGACGATGCGACAGAGGACGATGCCTTCACCCGTGCGGCGGTCGGCCGGACCAAAATGGGCGTCGATGGCGATGTCATCCTCGGCTACGACTTCGGCGCCTTCCGGCTCGAGGCCGAGGGCGGGTACAAGAACAACAAGTATCGCGGCCTTGCCGTGTTCGACAACGCGATCCTGCCGACCGGCGTGACCGTTCCCTCGGGCACCGTGGTCCAGAACGAGCGCGATCTCGAAATCTGGAGCGGCATGGTCAACGCTCTGGTCGAATTCGGGAAGGAAGACGGCTTCCAGATCTACGGCGGCGGCGGCGCGGGTGTCGCGCGGCTCGAACTGCCGGTGGTGGTCGCCGATGTCGGCACGGTGATCGACGACAAGCAGACCGATTTCGCCTGGCAGCTGATCGGCGGCGTCAAGGTCCCGGTGACCGACCGGATCGATCTCGGCGTGAAGTACCGTTACTTCAACATCGACAACTTCCGCCTGACCGGCGCCAACGGCAGCGATCTGCGAGCGGATTATTCGGCGCATTCGGTGCTCGCGAGCCTCGTCTACAATTTCGGCGGGCGCAGCCAGCCCGAGCCGGAACCCATGCCCGCACCGCCGCCGCCCCCGCCGGTCGTCGCTCCGCCTCCGCCGCCGCCGGTGGCCGCACCCCCGCCCCCGCCGCCGCGTCCGGCGTGCAACACCGGGCCGTTCATCGTGTTCTTCGACTTCGACCGCGCCGATGTGAGCCCCGAGGCTGCCAGCATCCTCAACAATGCGGTGACCGCCTATGCCAATTGCGGCGTCGCGCGAGTGATGCTCGCCGGGCACACCGACACGGCGGGAAGCGCGCAGTACAACCAGGGCCTCGCCGAGCGGCGCAACCAGGCGGTGCGCAGCTACATGACCGCGCGCGGGATCCCCGCCGGGCAGATCTCGGGTCAGGCCTTCGGCGAATCGCAGCCGCGCGTGCCCACAGCCGACGGTGTGCGCGAGGCGCAGAACCGCCGCGTGGAAGTGACCTACGGCCCGGGTTCGGGAATGTAAGGACGATGCGAGGGGGCCGGAGCGATCCGGCCCCCTTTCGCGTCAGGCCACCAGCCTCAGATTCCCGCGCCGTTTGAGCGGGGCGAGGCTCACCTTGGCGATACCGTCGACCGCCGCGAGCCGCTCGGCCAGTTCGCCCGTCAACACGAAATTGCGCCCGAGCCGCAGCTGCACCTGCCCGCCCTCGGCAAGGTTGAGGCGCACCACCACCTCGCCCGCGCCGGTCGGACGGTCGCCGCGTCCCGCGTCAAGCTCGATCTGGAGTTCGCGCAAGGCATCGACCGTCGAGATTTCAGCGGTCAGTTCCATCGCGGTCGTGCCGCTTACCGCCGCCAGCGGCCGCGCCCCGCGCACGGTGAGGCGCGGGGGCTCGTCGGGGTTGGGGGCGTCGAGTTCGACCGTCAGCAGCAGGCACTCGCCGTTCGCCGCCCAGCGCTCGAAATCGGGCACCAGCGCTTCCTCGAAACAGGCGGCCGAGAACTGGCCCGAGGCATCGGAGAAATCCGCGCGCACGAATGTGCCACCCTTGCGGGTGCGGGCCTTGTTGATCCCTTCGAGCAGCGCCGCCATCACCGCCGTCCCGCGCCCGCCCGGAGGCGCGCCCGCTTCCATCAGGCTCTGATAGGTGCGCGCGCCGTTGGCCGAAGCGACATCGCGGTACTGCTGCACCGGGTGGGCGGAGAAGTAGAAGCCGAAATTCTCGCGCTCCTTGGCCATCTTCTCGGGGCGGCTCCAAGGCGCGCAGGGCTGGAGACGCAGGTCCTCGGCCGGGCCGGCATCGCCGCCGAACAGGCCGGCTTGCCCTGACGAGCGTTCGCGGATCGCGGCATCGGCGACCGCCATCAGCATATCGGCATTGGCGAAGAGCAGCGCGCGGTCGGGCTCCAGCACGTCGAAGGCACCCGCGCAGATCAGGCCTTCCAGCTGGCGGCGGTTCATCGTGCCCTGCGGCAGCCGCTCGAACAGATCCTTGAGGCTGGCATAGGCCCCGTTCGCCTGCCGCTCGGCGACGATCGCCTCCATCGCCTTCTCGCCGACATTGCGGATGCCTGCGAGGGCATAGCGCACGGCATAACCCTCGTCGGTCTGCTCGACGGTGAACTCGGCCTCCGAGGCGTTGATGCAGGGCGCCAGCACCGACACGCCGCCGTGACCATTGGGATAGCGGCGCGCGTCGTCGACGAAGACGTTCAGTTTCTCCGACTGGTGCATGTCGAAGCACATCGAGGCGGCGTAGAATTCCTCAGGGTAGTGCGCCTTCAGCCATGCGGTCTGATAGGCGAGCAGCGCATAGGCCGCCGCGTGCGACTTGTTGAAGCCGTAGCCTGCAAACTTGTCGATCAAGTCGAACAGCTCGTTGGCGCGCTTGGGTTCGATGTCGGAGACCGCCTTGCAGCCCTCGACAAAGCGCCCGCGCTGGGCGTCCATCTCGGCCTGCACCTTCTTGCCCATCGCGCGGCGCAGCAGGTCCGCGTCGCCGAGCGAATAGCCCGCGAGCACCTGCGCGGCCTGCATCACCTGTTCCTGATAGACGAAGATCCCGTAGGTCTCGGCGAGGATGCCTTCCAGTTTGGGGTGCGGATATTCGATCGGGACCACGCCCGCCTTGCGCTGGCCGAACAGCGGGATGTTGTCCATCGGGCCGGGGCGGTAGAGCGAGACAAGCGCGATGATGTCGCCAAAATTGGTCGGCTTCACCGCCTTGAGCGTGCGGCGCATGCCTTCGGATTCGAGCTGGAACACCCCCACGGTGTTGCCCGCCTGCATGAGGTTGTAGACCTGCGCGTCGTCCAGGGGCAGCGCGCCGAGATCGATGGCGATGCCGCGCTTCTCCAGCAGGTCGACCGCTTTCCTCAGCACCGAAAGGGTCTTGAGGCCGAGGAAGTCGAACTTCACCAGCCCGGAGGATTCGACATATTTCATGTCGAACTGCGTCACCGGCATGTCCGAGCGCGGATCGCGGTAGAGCGGCACCAGTTTCGCCAGCGGACGGTCGCCGATCACCACGCCCGCCGCGTGGGTCGAGGAATTTCGCGGCAGGCCCTCTAGCTGCATCGCGAGGTCGACGAGGCGCTTCACGTCCTTGTCGTTGTCATATTCCTTGCGGAAATCCGCCGCCCCGTTGAGCGCGCGCGGCAGGGGCCAGGGGTCGGTCGGATGGTTGGGCACCATCTTGCACAGCCGGTCGACCTGCCCGTAGCTCATCTGCAGGATGCGCCCGCAATCGCGCAGCACCGCGCGGGCCTTCAGCTTGCCGAAGGTGATGATCTGCGCGACGTGATCGCCGCCGTACTTCTGCTGGACGTAACGGATCACCTCCCCGCGCCGCGTTTCGCAGAAGTCGATATCGAAGTCGGGCATCGACACGCGTTCGGGGTTGAGGAAGCGTTCGAATAGCAGCCCCAGCCGGATCGGGTCGAGATCGGTGATGGTGAGCGCCCATGCGACCGCAGAGCCCGCGCCCGAACCACGCCCTGGCCCCACCGGAATGCCCTGTTCCTTGGCCCACTTGATGAAGTCGGCAACGATCAGGAAGTAGCCCGGGAAGCCCATCTTCACGATCACGTCGATCTCGAATTCGAGGCGGTCGAAATAGATCTTCCGCTCCTCCTCGGTCAGATCGGGATAGGCCGAGAGGCGCGCTTCCAGACCCAGCCTCGAATCCTCCGCCAGCATCCGCGCCTCGCCCGCCAGATCGCCCGCAAGGCTCGGCAGGATCGGCTTGCGGTAGGGCGGCGCGAAGGCGCAGCGCTGGGCGATCACCAGCGTGTTGGCGAGACCTTCGGGAAGATCGGCGAAGGCCTCCTCCATCATGCTCGCCTGCTTGACGAAGGCCTGCGGATTGGAGCGCGGGCGATCATCGGCGTCGATCTGGGTCGAATTGGCGATGCACAGCATGGCGTCATGCGCCTTGTGCATGTGCGGCTCGGCAAAGTTCGCGGGATTGGTCGCGACCAGCGGCAGATTGCGCGCATAGGCAAGGTCGACCAGCGCATCCTCGGCACGCTCGCACACCGGATCGCCGGCGCGGGCGATCTCGATGTAGAGCCGACCGGGGAAGAGCGCTTCGAGCTTTTCGATGAGACGGACGGCGGCGTCCTGCTGCCCTTCGGCGAGCAAGCGCGTCAGCCCACCCTCGCCCGCGCCGGTAAGCGCGATCAGACCATCGGTGCGCCCTTCCAGATCGGCGAGCGTCACATGCGGATCGCGCTCGAGCGGACGGTCGAGATGCGCGGCCGAGACGAGGTGGCACAGGTTGTCGTAGCCCGCGTCATTCTGCGCGAAGAGCGGCAGGTAATCGACCGTCCCGCGGTCGTCACCCCGCGCCACGCCGAGCAGCGCGCCGATGATCGGCTGCACGCCTTCGCCCTTGCAGGCGGCGGCGAAGGCCATGATGCCATAGAGCCCGTTGCGGTCACAGATCGCGATCGCCGGAAAGCCGCGCTCCTTCGCCAGCTTGGCGATGTCCTTCGGATCGATCGCCCCTTCGAGCATCGAATAGGACGACAGCACGCGCAAGGGGACGAAGGGAGCGAAGGGCATGGGTGCGAATATGCGGACGGCGGGGGGATTCGCCAAGCGTTCGCGGCCAGAAATACCCCGCTTCGTCACCCCCGCGCAGGCGGGGGTCCAGCTACTTCGCGTAGCCCAGCTGGATCCCCGCCTGCGCGGGGATGACAGGGAGGGTCAGAGCAGCTTCTCGATGTCCTTGGCGATGGCCTCGGGCTTGTCGGTCGGGGCATAACGCTTCACCACCTTGCCGCTCCGGTCGATCAGGAACTTGGTGAAGTTCCACTTGATCGCCGTGGTGCCCATCAGGCCCTTCTTCTCCGACTTCAGCCAGTCATAGAGCGGCGAGGCGTCCGCGCCGTTGACGTCGATCTTCGCCATCAGCGGGAAGGTGACGCCGAAATTGACCTTGCAGAACTCGGCGATCTCGTCGGCATTGCCCGGCTCCTGCCCGCCGAACTGGTTGCACGGGAAGCCGAGCACCTCGAAACCGCGATCCTTGAAGCGTTGGTAGAGCGCCTCCAGCCCGTCGTACTGCGGGGTGAAGCCGCACTTGCTGGCGGTGTTGACCACCAGCAGCACCGTTCCGAGCTTCTCCTTCAGAGCAAGCTCCTGCCCGCGGTTGGTGGTGACGGTGAAATCGGCGATGGTCGTCATGGTGCCCCCGGTTGTTCTGGTTCAGCCCGTGCCTTCTGGCGGAAAATCGGGGCGCGAGGCAAGCGCCATCGCTTCTTCGGCGGAGTAGGCGCGGTCACCGGCCTTCTCGATGACGTATCCCGCCCTGTCATCCTCGGGCAGCTGCGCCATGTGGCGAATCATCTCGGCAAAAGTCCCGCGCAGCAACGGGATGCCGCCGCCGTCCAGCTTGCCGCTCTGGTCGGCGGAGACGATCCGGGCCCGGTCGTCCCATGCCGCTTCGCCCGACTGGGTGGTGCTGCCCTGAAACGTGCTGGGGTGGTCGGTCATGGAAGGCTCCTCGCTGCGTATCCGCCGCTTGTGCGGAGAACTTGCGCGCGGCGCCTATCCTAGATCAGCACGCCTTCCCTGAGACGGACGACGCGATCCATCCGCGCGGCGAGGCGTTCATTGTGGGTCGCGACCAGCGCCGCGCTGCCCTCGCCCCGCACCAGTTCGAGGAACTGTCCGAGCACGGTGTCCGAGGTGTGCTCGTCGAGGTTGCCGGTCGGCTCGTCCGCCAGCACCAGCGTCGGCCGGTTGGCGAGCGCGCGGGCGACCGCGACGCGCTGCTGTTCGCCGCCCGAAAGCTGGCTCGGGCGGTGGGTCAGCCGGTGGCCAAGCCCAAGGCTGGTGAGGATCGCATCGGCGCGCGCGTGGGCCTCGGCGCGGGGCGTGCCGAGGATCATCTGCGGCATCACCACATTCTCGCGCGCGTCGAAATCGGGGAGCAAATGGTGGAACTGGTAGACGAAGCCCAGATGCTCGCGCCGCAGGGCCGTGCGCGCGTCGCCTGCGAGCTGTTCGGCCTGCGTGCCGGCAATCGCGATCGAGCCTTCGAAGCCGCCTTCCAGCAGCCCCACGGCCTGAAGCAGCGTCGACTTGCCCGAACCCGAGGGCCCGAGCAGCGCGACGATCTCGCCCGGCTGGATTTCGAGATCGACCCCGCGCAGCACGTCGATCCGCTCGCCGCCCTGCTCGAAGGAACGCTTGAGGCCCTTGAGGGCGACGATGGGTGCCACCGGGCTATTCATAGCGCAGAACCTGCACCGGATCGGTGTTCGCCGCCTTGAACGCAGGGTAGAGCGTCGCGAGGAAGCTCATCCCCAACGCCAGCATGACGATCCCGAACACCTCCCAAGGGTCGGTCCGCGAAGGCAGGGTCGAGAGGAACCGCACCTGCGGATCCCAGATTTCCTGACCCGTGGTGAAGGCGATGAAATCGACGATCGGCTCGCGGAAGAAGAGAATGATCGAACCCAGCAGCAGCCCCGAGATCGTCCCGATCGCGCCCACCGTGGTTCCGGTGGTGACGAAGATCTTGAGCAGGCTCCGCCGCGTCGCGCCCATGGTGCGCATGATCGCGATGTCGCGGGTCTTGGCGCGCACCAGCATCACGAGGCTCGAGAGGATGTTGAACGAGGCGACCACGACCATGAAGGACAGCGCGAAGAACATCGCCACCCGCTCGACCTGCAAGGCCTCGAACAGCGCCGAATTCATCGACTTCCAGTCGGCGATCACGGCCTTGCCCGCAAGCCGCTGCGAGACCGGGGCGAGGATTTCGCCGACCTTGTCGGGCTTGTCGACCGTCACTTCGATCTGCGCGACCGAATCCCCCATCAGCAGCAGGCTCTGCGCATCGGCGAGCGGCATCATGATGAATTTCTCGTCGAAGGTCGAAATACCGACCTCGAAGATCGCGCCGACCTCGTAGGGCACCTGGCGCGGGGTGGTGCCGAAGGGCGTGGTGCGGCCCGAGAAATTGATGATGGTGATGACATCCCCCACGCGGATGCCGAGGTTCTGCGCCAGCCGACTGCCGACCGCGACGCGGCCGAGCCCGTCGGTCTCGGACAGCGTGCCGAGGCTCTTGATATCGCCCAGCAGCACCTTGTCGCCAAGTGCATCGAGATCCTTCTGCGTCTGGCCGCGCAGCAGGATGCCTTCGGAATTGCCGTTGAAGTTCACCAGCAGCGGCTTTTCGATCATCGGGGTGGCCGAGGTGACGCCCGGGGTCTTCTCGAGTTCGCCGAGCACGCCCTGCCAGTTCTCGATCCGCCCGCCATAGGCCTGCACCACCGCGTGGCCGTTAAGCCCCACGATCTTGTCGAGCAGCTCGCCGCGGAAGCCGTTCATCACGCTCATCACCACGACAAGCAGCGCGACCGACAGCATCACCACCCCGACCGAGATCGCGGCGACAAGCGCAATGAACGCCTCCCCCTTGCCCGGCCAGAGGTAGCGCTTGGCGATCATCCATTCGAAGGGGGAGAGCATGGGTGGTGAGAGGTGCCCGTTGTTCGCTGAATGCTGCCTGTAGAGTGGCAGCGCCCAGCCCGCAATCCCGAGTCCTTGTTGTCCTACCGCTTTGCTACTTGAGGACGGTGTGTCACACGCCAGTCGCCAAAAAGGCGGGCATCGCGGGGCTGCTTGCCCTTGTAATTGATCCGTCACATCGCCATTGGGGCGGTGCGCCGACGCGGTGTGCACGCGAACAGGTCTGGTGATGCCGATGAGCCCCCTCAATGTGACCCACCCCTTCCTCGATGCCGATGGCGACAAGCTGCGCGAGGAATGCGGCATTTTCGGCGCGATCCGCGCCAATGACGCGGCTGCGACGACCGCGCTGGGCCTCCACGCGCTCCAGCACCGCGGACAGGAAGCGGCCGGCATCGTCAGCTTCGACGGCAAGGAATTCTACGCCCGCCGCGGGCTTGGCCATGTCGCCGAGAACTTCTCCTCCTCCGATGCGATAGCCGCCCTGCCCGGCCATATGGCCGCAGGCCACGTGCGCTATTCCACCACCGGCGGATCGGGCCTGCGCAACGTCCAGCCGCTCTTTGCCGATCTGGCCAGCGGCGGCTTTGCAGTCGCGCACAACGGCAACATCTCGAACGCGATGGCGCTGCGGACGGACCTGGTGAACAAGGGTTCGATCTTCCAGTCGACCTCCGACACCGAGGTGATCATCCACCTCGTCGCCACCTCGCGCTATCCCACCATCGCCGACCGTCTGGTCGATGCGCTGCGGCTGGTCGAGGGGGCCTATGCCCTGATCGTGATGACGCCCGAGGGCATGATCGCCTGCCGCGATCCGCTCGGCATCCGCCCGCTTGTGATGGGCCGGATGGGTGACGCGATCCTCTTCGCCTCCGAAACCGTGGCCTTCGACGTCGTCGGCGCCGAGGTGATCCGCGAGGTCGAGCCGGGCGAGCTGGTGCTGGTCGATTTCGCCGGAGAGATCCGCTCGGTCCGGCCCTTTGGCAGCCCGCCGGCGCGGCCCTGCATCTTCGAGCACGTCTATTTCAGCCGCCCCGACAGCGTCTTTGCCGGTCGTTCGGTCTACGAGGCGCGCAAGGCGATCGGCACCCAGCTCGCGATCGAGGCTCCCTGCGAGGCGGACCTCGTCGTCCCCGTGCCCGACAGCGGTGTGCCCGCGGCAATCGGCTTTGCCATGCAGTCGGGCCTGCCCTTCGAGCTCGGCATCATCCGCTCGCACTATGTCGGGCGCACGTTCATCCAGCCGGGTGACGGCGCGCGGCATTCCAGCGTCAAGCGCAAGCACAATGCCAACCGCGCGCTCGTCGAAGGCAAGCGCATCGTGCTGATCGACGATTCGATCGTGCGCGGCACCACCAGCCTCAAGATCGTCGAGATGATGCGCGAAGCGGGCGCGGCCGAAGTCCACTTCCGCGTCGCCAGCCCGCCGACCGCGCATTCGTGCTTCTATGGCGTCGACACGCCCGAACGCTCCAAGCTCCTCGCCGCGCGCATGGAGCTGGAACCGATGCGCGAGTTCATCAAGGCCGACAGCCTCGCCTTCATCTCGATTGACGGGCTCTACCGCGCAGTCGGCAAGGAGAAGCGCGACAAGGCCTGCCCGCAGTTCTGCGACGCCTGCTTCACGGGCGAATACCCGACCGCGCTGACCGACCTTGCGCTGGCCGAGGCCAAGGCCGCGCAGCTTCCCTTTGCCGATCCGAAAGCAGCCTGACGCCCCATGACCGACACCACCACCGCCAAGCCGCTTGCCGGCCAGACCGCGCTCGTCACCGGAGCGAGCCGCGGGATCGGCGCCGCCACCGCGAAGGCGCTCGCCGCCGCGGGGGCGCATGTCATTCTCGTGGCGCGCAAGGTCAAGGCGCTGGAGGAGGTGGAAGACGCGATCCATGCCGCAGGCGGCACCTCGACCATCGCCCCGCTCGACCTTACCGAACCCGATTCGGTCACGCGGCTGGCGGGCGCTATTGCCGGGCGCTGGCAGAGCCTTGACATCATGGTGCTCGCCGCGGCCTACCTGCCCGAGCTGACACCGGCCTCGCAGATGGAGCCCAAGCAGTTCAACCAGGCGCTGCTCACCAATGTCGTGGCAACACAGGCGCTTATCGCCGGGTTCGACCCGCTGCTGCGCCATGCCAAGGCCGGACGGATCATCGGCCTCACCAGCTCGGTCGGCAGTGCGCCGCGTCCCTATTGGGGGGCATACAGCGCAACCAAGGCCGCCTTCGAGAACCTGCTCGCGACCTATGCCGCCGAAGTCGAGCGCCTCTCGCCCCTTCGTGTCGCCATCATCGATCCGGGCGCGACCCGCACCGAGATGCGCGCGCGGGCCTATCCGGGTGAGGATGCCGCCAGCGTCAAGCCGCCCGAAGTGGTGGCCGACCGTCTGGTGGCGCTGCTCGCCGAGGGCTTCGACGGCCTCCACCGCGAGCGCATCGAGGGCTAGGCCAGCCCGCGGAATTTCCGCCTAACACTCTGTTAACCCTGATCGACAGCCTTTCCTTAAGGAACGGGGGCGCAAACTCCCGCGCGGACCAACCCGCCCCGTGAGACCGCAGGCTTCGATACAAGGTAGACGGCAATGCCGCCCAATTCCGATCCCTATCGCACTGCATCCCAGGAAGACCGCTGCGGCCCGCGCACGCGGCTGACGATCCCGGCGACCTTGCGCGCCTCGGGCGGCCGCGCCTTCCAGAGCGTGGTCCACGATCTCTCGATTTCGGGCTTCTCTGCCGCCTCGATCAACCGGATGCACGAGGGCCAGATGTGCTGGCTGACCCTGCCCGGCCTCGAATCGCTTCAGGCCGAGGTGGTGTGGTGGGACAACTGCATCGTGGGCTGCGCGTTCAGCGAGCTGCTGAGCCCGATCGTCCACGACAACATCCTGCAGCGCTACAGCAACGTCGGCACCTATCGCCAGGTGATCTGACCGCCGCTCCCCGCAGCGCAATGTTTCACGGGAAACATCGCGCGAGAGGGGTGTGACAGGGGTCTGGAGGGGGTCTGGCGCGCGCGAAGCCGCTGCGAGACCCCCGCGAAGCCCCGCTTATTCGGCGCTCGCCGCGATCTTCGCCACCACCGCGCGCGCATCGCCGCGGCTGCCGGCCGAGGTCGCGGTCGGCCAGTTGCTCACGATCGCTACCACCAGCTTCTTCGCCGGCACCAGCGTGATCGACTGCCCGAAGATCCCCTGCGCGCCATAGCTCCCGAAGGGATAGGCCCACCACTGGTAGCCATAGCCGAAGCCCGGCGCGTCCGGGAACTGCACATGGGCCTTGCCGGCCTCGGCAAACCAGCCATCGGGCACGATGCCCTTGCCCCCCTCGAGCGCGAACTGGCCCATCCGCGCATAATCGGCGAGGCGGATCGACAGGCAGCACCCGCCGATATTCCCGCCGCGCGGATCGACCATCCAGAACAATCCGCCCTCGAAGCCCGCCGGATCGACGATCTTGGCCTTGGCATATTCGGCGAGCGGCTTGCCCACGGCATTCTCGACCAGCACGCCGATGAGGTTGGTCTCGCCGGTCTTGTAGACCCACTTGGTACCCGGCTCCGCCTCGCGCGGGAGCTGCTTCATTTGCGCGACGATCGCCTCGGGGCCGTATTCGACCACGAAACGGTTCATCTGCGCGACGTCGGACTGGGGATCGGCATAATCCTCGTTCCACTTCACCCCGCTCGTCATCGTGGCGAGCTGGCGGACGGTGACGCCCTCATAGGCGCTGCCCTTGAGGCCGGGGATATACTGCGTCACCGGATCATCGAGGCTGGTGATGAAACCGTCCTTGATCGCCGCCCCGAGCAGGGTCGAGGTGAAGCTCTTGGCGACCGAGAAGCTGGTCCAGCGGTCGTCATGCGTAAGGCCGAGGCCATAGGCCTCGTAGCGCACTTTGCCGTCCTCAAGCACCATGATCCCGGCCGCATTGGTATCGGTCATCAGCTTGGCGAGATCCGCCTGCAACTCGGCGCTGAGCGGAGCGCCCTTGGGCAGCGCGCGCGGGGTGGCCGCGGGGGCGACCTCGTGACCGGCGAACCACTGCTCCATTGCGCGGAAACGCTCGGCCCGCTGGGCATCGGACCAGAACAGCACCTGAAGCTCGGACTGGTCGCGCGCCGGGGGCTGGACGAGGCGCGCACTCGGCGCTTCGGGATATTGCGGCGGCCGCGCGAGCGCAGGCGCATCGGCCGCGGTCTGCGCGTGGAGCGGCGCGAGCCCGCCCATCGCCAGCGCAAAAGCCGCGCCTGCCAGCATGCCGTGTTTCAAGCCCATCATGTCACCCTCTCGTCTGTTATGCGGGAGGGTGCATAGGCCCGCGAGAGGCCCCCGAGCAAGCCCCCGTCAGGCGGACTTGATCGTCTTCAACGCCGCCAACGCCCGCTCGCGCGCCTGCTTGTGCGGCACAATCTTGCGCGGATAGCCCGCGGGCCGCCGTCCGAACTCCTCGGGGTCGTGGACATAGGGCTCCTCCAACCCCTTCAGCTCGGGCACGTACGTGCGAATATAGCGCGCGGCGTCGAATTTCTCGGACTGCGAGAGCGGCGCCATGATCCGGCTGAACACATTGCTGTCCACCCCCGTCCCCGCAGTCCACTGCCAGTTGGTGGCGTTGGAGGCATAGTCGGCATCGCACAGCGTGTCCCAGAACCACTTCTCGCCCTCGCGCCAGTCGATCAGCAGGTGCTTGATGAGAAAGCTCGCGGTGATCATGCGCACGCGGTTGTGCATCCAGCCGGTCTGCCACAGCTGGCGCATCCCGGCATCGACGATCGGGTAGCCGGTGCGGCCCTCCTGCCATGCCTTGAGGTCACGCGCGGCAGCGGGGTCATTGGCGGGATCACGCCAGGGGAAGCGGTCGAAATCCTCGCGGTAGTTCTGGGTGGCGTAGGCGGGGAATTGCAGGATCGCGTTCTGCGAATAGTCGCGCCAGATCAGCTCGCCCTCGAAGGTTTCCCATCCTTTCGAGCGCTTGTCCTTGAAACGGTGCCATATCTGGATCGGCGAGATTTCGCCGAAATGCAGATGCGGCGAGAGGCGCGAGACCTTGTCGACCGAGGGGAAATTGCGCTTGTCGTCATAGTCGTCGACGTCGGCTTCCCAAGCGGTGAGCCGCGCGTGGGCGGCGGCCTCGCCGACTTCCCAGAAGTCGCGCATCCCGCCCGCCCAGTCGGGCTTGGTGGGGAGCAGGTTCCACGAGGCAAGATCGTCCGAGGCGGGCCACGTCGCCGGGGCTTCGAGGCGTTCGGGCGCGGGGACTTCCGAGCGCGGCGGGAACTCAGCCCGCACGGCGCGGCTGAAGGGGGTGTAGATCTTGTACTGCCCGCCCGTGCCGGTGGTGATGCTGCCCGGCACCATGAGGTAATTGCCGTGATGGAGTTGCAGGTCGAGGCTCTTTGCCAGCTTGCGCTCGGCATTGAGCCACCACGGCTCGTAATGGCAATTTGCGTGGATGGTGGCCGCGCCGGTTTCCTGCGCGAGCTTGGTGAGTTCTTCCACCGCCTCCCCGCGCCGCAGGATCAGCTTGCTGCCCTTGGCTTCGAGGCTTTTCGCCAAACTCGCCAGCGAATGATGCAGCCACCAGCGCGAGGCCCCGCCATAGGCGTGATGCTTCGGGCTCGCGTCGTCGAGCACATAGACGGCGACGACAGGGCCGGCCTTGGCGGCATGATAGAGCGCGGGATTATCGGCCAGACGCAGATCGCGCCGGAGCCAGATGATTTGGGTCATGCTTCTCCTTACCCCCTCCTCTTCAGAGGAGGGGCAGCGAGACTTGGTGAGCGCAGCGAGCCTAGTCGCAGCGGGGTGGTGCCGGAGGCGAAGCGCGACGCATCCGCGCCGCGCCACCACCCCCAACCCCTCCTCTGAAGAGGAGGGGAGTAGACTGGGCCAACGCGGCTAGGGCGCGGGAAGTTCCTCGCACTTCACATCCGGCAGCGCGAGGCTGAACCTGTCCCCCACCCGCGGGTCGGTGAAGCGCGCATCGCGCAGGATCACCGAGCCGTCCGCCGCGCGGGTGAGAAAGGGCGTGCGAGACCAGAACAGGAAGGCGTCGAGCTGGGAATTTGATCGGCGCAGAGCCTCGAAATCAGGCCAAGCGCAGGGCTTGTCCGTGATCGGCTTAGCCGTCCACGGACTTTGCGTTTCTCCTTGGGGGATGACGTAGTATCTGTTCTTCTCTCCAAGGATCAATTCGCGCTGGCCTGACCAGATCGGAACCGGCGCGGCAATCCGCTGTGCCTCAGGAATTTCAGGACTCTGGAACCGGCCATCTTTGTCGATCGGCGGAACCTTGGAATTGATCGAGTAGACCACGAATGCGGCCTCTGTCGTTACCCAATTCCAGCCGATATAGCCCAGCATCGCCACGATCCCGAGGATGGCGGGCCAGCGATAGCTCGCCCCCGCCTTCTCCCGCCGCCGAGACACCCACACCGCCGCACTCAGCAGCGCCCAGATCCACGGGTCGATGATGAACAGCGTGTCGCCGTAGAACCACTGCGAGGAGAACGGCTCCAGCAGCCGGATGCCGTAGACATTGAGCCAGTCGAAGAAGGGGTGGCTGAGACACCCGATGAAGGCCATTGCAAAGAGCCACCCGAAGCGCACCGGCAGCCGTCCCTCGGGCCGCGTCCCGCGCTTTTCCTGCCAGCGGTCGAACGCCCATAATATCCCCGCCAGCACCAGCGGCAGCAGCACCAGCGCGGGCGGGCCGTGGGTGATGCCTCTTCGAAACGCGAGATGCTCTGTGCCTTCCAGCCAGAAGAAGCACGCCGCGTCGACGTCGGGCAGGTTCGCGCCGATGATGAGCGCAGGCATGGCGAGGCCGGTTTTCCGCTTCAGCCCCGCCTGCCCCAGCACTGCGCCGACAAGGCTATGTGTCAGATTGTCCATCGCCTTTCAGGCTAGCGCGCCTCCCGCGATCAGGCGAGTGGAAATGCGCTTGGAAAACCGCCTCCCCCTCGCCTATCGCATCGCGCAGACACGGGAGAGAACCACGATGACCGACGCGCCCTATATCCGCCCCGACATGAAGGCCTTCCTCGACATGATGGCGCAAGTGAACGGGCCGAAGCTCGCCGACATGACGCTGGAGGAGGCGCGACAGTCCTATGTCGCGATGCACGGCATCGCCGACCGTCCGGCGCGCGCGCTGCCGGTGATCCGCGACCTCGCCTGCCCCGGCCCGGCGGGTGACATTCCGCTGCGCCTCTATGACGCGCGCGAGAGCCGCGACGAAGCCACTCCGGTGATCGTCTTCTACCACGGCGGCGGCTTCGTGATCGGGGATCTCGAGACGCACCACGCGCTGTGCACCGAGATCGCGGCGCTGATCGATCTGCCGCTGGTCGCGGTGCATTACGCGCGCGCGCCCGAGGCGCCCTTTCCCGCCGCGATCCTCGATTGCGAGGCGGCGACGCGCTGGGTGGCCTCCTCGCCCGCCGAGCTGGGCCGCACCGCGAGCGGCATCATCACCATCGGCGATTCGGCGGGCGGGAATGCCACCGTGGTCGTCAGCCAGCTGCTGGGCGCGAACCCCGCCGCGGTGCCCGTGGTGCTGCAAGTGCCGATCTTCCCGCTGGTCGAGGACGCGATCGGCTCGGCGAGCATGGAGGCGTTCAGCGACGGCTTCCTGCTCACCGCGGACACGATGGCTTTCTTCGATGCCGCCTACGGCGCAGACCGCGCCGACCCGCGCGGCTTCCCGATCCTGTCGGACCACGCCTCCGCCCCGCCCACCATCGTCGTCACCGCCAGCCTCGACCCGATCCGCGATTCGGGCCGCGCCTATGCCAAGGCACTGGTCGATGCGGGGCGCGATTGTGTCTTCATCGAGATGCGCGGCGTCACCCACTCCTTCACCAACTTGCGCCAGATGGTCCCCTCGACCCAACGCGATCTCGAACGCGTGATCGCCGCGATGCGCTTCATGCTGGAGAACCCCGCGTGAGCGATCCGGCGAGCCTCCCCTACCGCCCCTGCGCCGGCTTCATGCTGGTGAACGCCGAGGGTCTCGTCTTCGTCGGCCAGCGGATCGACCCCTCCGCGCACGGCTTCTGGCAGATGCCGCAGGGCGGGATCGACAAGGGCGAGGACGTGCGCGAAGCCGCGTTGCGCGAGCTTGCGGAGGAAATCGGCGTGCCCGCGGACAAAGTCGAGGTGATCGCGCAGGCCTCGAAGCCGATCCGCTACGACCTGCCGCCCGAGCTTGTCGGCAAGGTGTGGAAGGGCAAGTATCGCGGGCAGGAACAGCACTGGTTCCTCGGCCGCTTCCTCGGCGAGGACGCGGACATCGACCTCGAAGCGCATGACCCGCCCGAATTCAACGAATGGCGCTGGATCGACCCGGGCCTGCTGCCCGAGGTCATCATTCCCTTCAAGCGCGCGGTCTATGAAGAGGTGCTGGCGGAGTTCCGGGGGCTGATCTGATCAACCTGTCATCCCCGCGCAGGCGGGGATCCAGCTGTCTTGAGCGGTGCCGGATTTCGAAAGCGAGCTGGAACCCCGCCTGCGCGGGGGTGACAAGCTACACAAACCCTCAGTTCGAAGCCGGCGCGCTTTCGCCCTTGCTCTCGACCGCCAGCCTTGCGGGCACGCCGCGGGCGATGGTGCTCTGCAAGGCGACCGTCTCGGGGCAATCGTCACCGCACAGCGATTGCAGCTTGGCGAGGTTCTTTTTCGCCTTTTCGAGCGCGCCCTTCTCGACCAGCGCCGCGCCCTCACCCGAGATCGCGGCGAAATTGCCCGGATCACGCTCGAGCGCCTCGCGGTAATACTTGATCGCCTTGCCCTGAAGGCCCTGCTGGCGCGCGGCCTCGGCGAGGTCGATGAAGATCGGAGTATAGGCCGGATCGACCGCCAGCGCGGCCTCGAACGCGTCGGTCGCCTGCTCCGGCTCGCCCGCCGCCAGCAGCGCCTGACCCTGCGCAATCAGCGCGGCCGCGCGCGGATCGGGGGTCTGCACATCACCGGCGATGGTGATGCTCGCGGTCATCGCGAGGCACAGCGAGAGAGCGGCAGCGGCAGGCGCGAAACGCATCAGAAGCTCCTTCAGTGCTTGAGACCGGGAACCGGACGGCTGGGTCATACCACCGGATGCTATCATGGTGAACGAAGGCAAGCGACGAAAAAACCATCCGTGCCGTCGCGGAGCGGTTCAAGTCGGATTCCTGCACCGCGTGGCTGCCCAACGGGGAGCGAGAGCGCCTCGGCGCGCCACCCGGGATGGCGGGCGAGGAAGGCGGCGATGCGGTCCGGCCCCTCGGCATCGAGCACCGAGCAGGTGACGAAGGCGACACTGCCGCCGGAGCGGACAAGCTGGGCCGCAAGATCGAGCACATGATCCTGAAGCGCGTTCAGGCGCGCGAGTTCCGCCGGGTCGAGTCGCCAGCGCCCCTCGGGGCTGCGTCGCCATGTCCCGCTGCCCGAGCACGGCGCGTCGACCAGCACGTGATCGGCCTTGCCCGCGAAGGGCGCGAGCGCCAGCATCTCGCGGCCCGGATCGAGCAGCACGGTGTGATCGACCGCCGCCCCTGCCCGGCCTGCGCGCGGTGCGAGGTTGCCGAGGCGGCGCTTGTCGGTGTCGGCGGCGACAAGGCTTGCGGCATTGCCGAGCCTTGCAGCGAGCGCGAGGGTCTTGCCCCCGCCGCCTGCGCACAGGTCGATGATGGTGTCGCCGGGCGAGACGGGCAGCGCCTCGACGATCAGCTGGCTGCCCAGATCCTGGATCTCGACCAGGCCCTGCTCGTAGGCGGGCCACTGCTCGACCGGAGTGCCCGAGGCGAACCGCAGGCCCTGCGCCGAAGCGAGAATCTCGCCGGCTTCTGGAAGGTCGATCCCCGCGCGATCCGCCTTCAGCGCGTTGACGCGGATGTCGAGCGGGGCGCGGCCGAGCAGCGCGGCAATCTCGCGCCCGCCGAGGTCCGATGCGCGCAAGGCCGCGGCGAGCCATTTGGGGGCAAGGCCCGTATTGGCGGCTTCCTCGCCTTCCCCGCGCACGGCAGGGCCGTGGGGGGATCCGTCGAACAGCGCCGCGACGGCTTCGTCCTGCCCTGCAACCGCCAGCATCGCCGCGCGCCCGCTCGCAGGCACCGGCCCACACAGCCGGATCGCGCGATAGACGAGGTCGCGCACCGCACGGCGGTCCTTGGATCCGGCATAGCGGCGCGTGCGGAAATAGTCGGCGATGATCCGGTCCGCCGGCGCGCCCTTGGAGCGCGCGGACGCAATTACGGTATCGAGCAGCTCGATCGCCGCCTGTACTCTAGCGGCGGGGGTCACTCTCTGATCCTTATGTTGTCATTCCCGCGCAGGCGGGAATCCAGCTCACTTTCGGAGCGTCGAAACACACAAGCTGGATCCCCGCCTGCGCGGGGATGACAAGGCTGGAGCCGAAGCCCCACCTCACCGCGTCGGGTAATTGGGAGCCTCGCGGGTGATGGCGACATCGTGGACGTGGCTCTCCGAAAGCCCTGCATTGGTGATGCGTACGAATTGCGCGCGCTTCTGGAGATCGGCGATCGTGGCAGAGCCGGTGTAGCCCATCGCCGCTTTGATCCCGCCGACGAGCTGGTGGACCACATCCGCCGCCGGGCCCTTGAACGGCACCTGGCCCTCGATCCCCTCGGGGACGAGCTTCATCGCGGAGACGTCCTGCTGGAAATAGCGGTCGGCCGAGCCGCGCGCCATCGCGCCAACAGAACCCATGCCGCGGTACGCCTTGTAGGAGCGGCCCTGGTAGAGAAACACCTCGCCCGGGCTCTCGGTGGTGCCTGCGAGCATCGAGCCGATCATCACGCTCGAGGCGCCGGCTGCGAGCGCCTTGGCGGCGTCACCGCTCGTGCGCAGGCCGCCATCGGCGATGACCGGCACGCCCGACTTGGCGGCTTCGGCGGCGCTTTCCATGATCGCAGTGAGCTGCGGCACGCCCACGCCCGCGACCACGCGGGTGGTGCAGATCGAGCCCGGGCCGATCCCGACCTTGACCGCGTCCGCTCCGGCATCGACCAGCGCGCGGGTGGCCTCGGCGGTGGCGACATTGCCCGCGATCACCTGCACCGCGTTCGAGAGCTTCTTCACGCGCTCGACCGCGCGGCTGACTTCGATGTTGTGGCCGTGGGCGGTGTCGATCACGATCACGTCGACCTCGGCATCGACCAGCGCCTCGGTGCGCGCGAAGCCGGCGTCACCCACGGTGGTCGCGGCGGCCACACGCAAGCGGCCGGTCGCGTCCTTGGTGGCGTGAGGGTAGTTCACGGCCTTCTCGATGTCCTTGACCGTGATGAGGCCGATGCAGTGGAAGGCATCGTCGACCACCAGCAGCTTCTCGATCCGCCGCGCGTGCAGGAGCCGCCGCGCCTCTTCCTGCCCGGTGCCGAGCGGCACGGTGGCGAGGTTCTCGGTCGTCATCAGCTCGCGCACGGGCTGCGCGGGGTTCTCGGCAAAGCGCACGTCGCGGTTGGTGAGGATGCCGACGAGCTTGCCCGCCGCGTCCACCACCGGAATGCCGCTGATGCGGTTGGCCTGCATCAGCGCCTGCGCCTCTCCGAGGGTCGCGTCGGGGCCGATGGTGATGGGGTTGACCACCATACCGCTCTCGTAGCGCTTCACGGCGCGCACCGCGGCGCATTGCGCTTCGATGTCGAGATTGCGGTGGAGCACGCCGATCCCGCCCAGCTGCGCCATCGCGATCGCCATGTCTGCCTCGGTCACAGTGTCCATCGCCGAGGACAGGACGGGAATGTTGAGCTTGATGTCGCGCGTCAGGCGGGTCGAGGTATCCGCCATGCTCGGCAGGACGCTGCTTTCCGCCGGGCGGAGCAGCACGTCGTCGAAGGTCAGACCGAGCGGGATATCCATGCTTGCCACTTTCTCAAGAACGGGAGGGAGCATCTCCTCTGGCGGGAGATTCGTGGCGGCCCATGTAACCGCGGATTTGCCTTCGCGCTAGGGGCCGGTCTTCGCAGGCGCGGGATAGATCGCGGGGTCGGCAATCTCGCGGATCAGCGCCTCGTGCAGCAGCAGGTCGTCGATCGCGCCGCCCAGCTCCACCGTGGCCGCCTCGTCCGAGGGCTGATGGTAGCGCGTGGCGATGAAAGGATCGAGGATCGCGCGGCTGCCATAGGTGCTCGACAGCAGCACTGCGGGCACGCCGGCCTGCGCCAGCGCCCAGCCGTCCTGCCGCTTGAGGAAGCTGTCGGCAAGCTCCTGGTCGCCCACCGCAAGGCCCGCCTTGGCGATCGCGGCGAGGATCACCGCATCGAGCTGCGGATCGCGCCCGCGCCCGACAAAGCCGACCGGGCTCCCCGCCGGGGCGACAGCCATCATGTCGAGATTGAAGGCGGCCACGATGCTCGCGAGCGGGAATGGCGGATTGCGCACGAAGGAGCGGATGCCGAGCAGCCCCGGCTCCTCCGCGGTGGTGGCGAGGAAATAGATGTCGCGGCCCAGCGCCGGCCCTGCCTTCAGCCGCCGCGCGAGTTCGAGCATCATCGCGATCCCGCTCGCATTGTCTGCCGCGCCGTTGCAGATCCGGTCGAGCGCGCCCGGCTCCCCGCATTCACCGAGGTGGTCCCAGTGGGCGAGCACCAGCACCGCGCCCGATCCGGGGACGCTGCCCGGGATCATGCCGATCACGTTCTGGCTCGGAAACTCGCGGCGGTCCGAGGTGCCCTCGACACTGATCGAGAGATTGAGTTCGAGCGGATCGAGAATCCCCGCCTCGGCTTCGGCCTTGAGCCCCTTCCAGCGGCGCTGGCCGATGAAGTCGCCGAAGGCCTTGTCGGTGATATAGGCGGCGAGATTGTCGACCTCCTCCGCCGCAAGCTGGAGCCGCGGCTGTCCCTCGCTGGCGCGCACCTCGTCGAGCGCGGCGTTATCGGGCAGCACGGTCAGCACCGCGGTCGCGCGCTGGCGGAACAGCGCATCGCGGCGGGCGGCATCGCGGCCCGGATCGGCGAGCATCACCACGATCGCTCCGGCGAGCGCATCGCCCAGCACCGAGCCATCGCCATAGCCCACGAACACCACCGGCACGCCCGTCCCCGGCCCACCGATAGCGAGCGCGCGGCGGCGCGGGGTAAAGACCGCGGCGGCATCCTCGGCCACCACCACCCGGCGGCGGCCCTGCCCGAGGATCAGCTGCGCGCTCTGCGGCTCGGTCGCCAGCAGATCGACCGGCAGGCGCCAGTAGGAGCCCGGGTCATTGGTGCCCGAGACCAGCCCGACCTCGCCCATGCGCTTTTCGATGTAGGTATAGGTCGTGCGCCCGCCGGGAGTGCCGGGCTTGCGGCCCGCCTTCTCGTCGCTGGCGAGCACGTTGATATCGGCGGTGAGGCGCATGGCGACCTCGTCGCGGTCGACCACCGGCATGCTCTCCACCGGCGCCTTGGCGCAGGCGGCGAGCAGCAGGCTCGCCAGCAGGACAAGAAACAGCGGGAGGGAGCGGCGGATCATTCGGCCGTCCAGCCTCCGTCGATCGCGTAATTCGCCCCCGTGATCCCGCGCGCCGCATCGCTGCACAGGAACACCGCGAGGGCGGCGACATCCTCGGGCGTGATGAACTGCTTGGTCGGCTGCTTGGCGAGGAGGATGTCGTTCATCACCTGCTCGCGCGTCATCCCGCGCGCGGCCATGGTGTCGGGGATCTGATTCTCGACCAGCGGCGTCCAGACATACCCCGGAGAGATGCAGTTGGCGGTGATGCCGTGGGTCGCCAGTTCGAGCGCGATGGTCTTGGTGAAGCCCGCCAGCCCATGCTTGGCAGCGACATAGGCGCTCTTGAAGGGCGAGGCGACCTGCGAATGGGCGCTCGCGGTGTTGATGATCCGCCCCCACCCCTTCGCCTTCATCCCCGGCACTGCGGCCTGCACGGTGTGGAACGCGGCCGAGAGGTTGAGCGCGAGAATCGCGTCCCACTTGGCCGCCGGAAAATCCTCGACCGGGGCGACGTGCTGCATCCCGGCATTGTTGACGAGGATGTCGACCGGGCCGACCTCTTCCATCATCGCCGCGATGGCGGCGGGGTCCATCAGGTTTGCGCCATTATAGGAAGCACCCAGCTCCTCGCACAGTGCGGCGATTGCGTCCGCATCGCCCAGCCCGTTGAGAATCACCGCGGCCCCTTCAGCCGCCAGCGCGCGGGCAATCGCAAGGCCGATTCCGGATGTGGAGCCGGTGACGAGAGCACGCCGGTCCTTGAGCATTCGCCGCATCTCCTGCACGTTCGGGCTATTGCGGTTCGCTTTTGCCGCGGCAATCGCGGCTGTCCAGCAAATAGCTGAGCGTGCCGGAGGAAAGGGGAAATACTGATGCGTTTGGGCCCGTTCGACACGTCACGGATCAATGTGCGCTCCAGCGACGGGGGCGGTGGCAGCGGCATGGGCCGCGCCGGCGGCGTGGGCTGCGGAACGCTCGTGATCGCCCTGATCGGCGCGCTGGTGTTCGGGCTCGACCCCTCGCAGACCATCGGCCTCGTCCAGAGCGTGCAGGAGCAGACCGGTGCGCCTGCACAGGGCAGCCGCGCGGGCGGCGGGCGAGAGCTCTCGGAGCAGGAAATCTGCACCAGCAGCGAATATGCGACCGAGGCGTGCAGCGCGCTCACCAACCTCAATGATACCTGGGAAGCGAGCTTCCGGCGCGTGGGGCTCCCGTTCGAGCAGCCCGGGCTCGACCTGTTCCGCAACGGCCGCGTCGACACCGGGGGCTGCGGCAGCGCGACCTCGGCGGTGGGGCCGTTCTACTGCCCGGCGGACAAGGTCATCTACATCGACACCAGTTTCTACGACCAGCTCGCGCAGATGTCGGGCACGGGCGGGGACTTCGCGCGCTATTATGTGATCGCCCATGAATACGGGCATCACATCCAGTCGATCACCGGGCTATCGGACCAGGTGCGCACCGCGCAGCGCAGCAATCCGGCGGCGGCCAACCGCTTGCAGGTGGCGATGGAACTTCAGGCAGATTGCTATGCCGGGATGTGGGCGGGCAAGAACCGCCAGCTTATCGATGCGGGCGATCTCGAGGAAGGATTGAAAGCCGCCAGCGCCATCGGGGACGATACCCTGCAACGCAACGCGGGCCAGTCGGTCAATCCCGAGAGCTTCACCCACGGCACCAGCCGCCAGCGCATGGCGGCATTGCGGCTGGGACTGGAGGCGACTGACGACCGCGCCTGCAACGTATTTTTCGAAGGAGGATAATATGACCCCGCCCCGCCCCCGCCTCTCCCTGCGCATGCTCCCGCTCGCGATGCTGGCCGCGCTTGCGCTCCCCGCTACGGCAGCACAGGCGCAGGCCATGCCCGAGCCCGATGCCAAGGAAGTCGCCAAAACCCCCTTGCGCGATCTCAACATCGACGGGCGCGACATTCCGGCGGTGTTACAGGCGGCAGTGGCGGACCCTTACGCGACCAAGGGCCTCGGCAAGTGTTCGGCAATCGTCGCGGCCATCGCCGAGCTCGATATGGTGCTGGGGGCGGATTACGACATTGCCGAGGATGATGGCAGTGACCGCATCAGCGAGGGCCGCATCGGGCAGAGCGTGGTCGGATCGGTGATCCCCTTCCGCGGCATCCTGCGCGAGGTGACGGGGGCGGCGGACAATGACCGCAAGCTGCGCGCGGCCTATACGGCGGGGATGGTGCGGCGCGCGTTCCTGAAAGGCTGGGGTCTGGGCCGCGGCTGCGCCTATCCGGCGCGGCCGAAGACAGCGGCGGCGGCGAGCGGGAGGTAGACCCTCCCCGCCCGCGCGCCGTGCCGGGGCTCCCGATCAGCCCTCCTTGTCACTCCAGCGGCTGATCTGCGCATCGAGCGTGCGCAGGAGCTGCTTGCGCAT
This sequence comes from Erythrobacter colymbi, assembly GCF_002155685.1. Lineage (GTDB taxonomy): Bacteria > Pseudomonadota > Alphaproteobacteria > Sphingomonadales > Sphingomonadaceae > Erythrobacter > Erythrobacter colymbi. The sequence continues at coordinate 160,188 of NZ_MUYK01000002.1, read as the reverse complement.
GTCGTCCGGGATGTCCTTGTCGCTCGCGATCTCGGCGCGCGCTTCCCTGAGGCCGGTGAGCGCGGAGGCCATCACCCGGCGCTGGCAGATGCTGACGATCTGGACGCCGTCCTTGGTGCTGGTTTCCGAGACTTCCTCACTGCCCGGCTTGCATTCCTGCTTCACCACGACCCGCGGGCCTCCGGCCGCGACCGAGGCGGCGCTTGCGGCACGGGCCTCGGCCTGGGCTTCGGCAATGATGCGCGGCAGGTCGGCGAGCGCCATGTCGGCCTCGGCCAGCGCGGCGCGCACATCGGCGAGCACGGCTTCGCGTTCGCCCCGGCTCATGGCCTCGCGGGCCTCGCCGTGTCGGGCGTGGGCTTCGGCATCCGGGCCGCCGCGGGTGACGATCTTGACGCGGCGTTCCTTGCCGTCGGCATCGCGCCACACCTTCTCGGTGACCTGCATGTTGCCTTTGGCATCGGGGCTGTCGGGATCGAGCATCAGGATCGCGGGCGGCTCGGGGGCTTCGGGCGCCTCGGGAGCCTCGGGCGCGTCCGGAGCCTGGGGCGGTTCGGGCGGCTCGGGAGCTTCCGGCGGTTCGGGGGCTTCCGGGGCCTCGAACACGTTCTCGCTCGCGGCGTAGCTGATCGAGGCGGTGAGCGGCAGCACCAGCAGACCCACGCCAAGGAGCGCGCGGCCGGCCATGCGGCGGCGGGGGGACAGATCGGACATGGCAAGACTCCTCAGGCGGTGGATGATCGACTTCTCGCCTAGCACCGGGCAGGCCATCGGCGCGGTGAGAGCGGCATGGTGGGCAGCGCCCGGTGCGGCGGCAAAGCGGGCGATGAGCGCGGCATAGGCGGCCCGCTCCTGCGCCGAGCGGCGCTCCATCACGCGGGCATCGCAAGCCGCCTCCTGGTCGCGCCGCAGCGCGAGCCAGCCATAGCGGCCGAGCGGATTGAACCAGTGCAGCGCGAAGAGCGGCTGCACCAGGATGTTGACGAGCAGGTCGCCCCCGCGATGGTGCGCGAGCTCATGCGCCAGCGCGAGATCGCGGCCGCGGCGGTCGTGGAGCGCGAGGAAGCCCGGCGGCAGCGCGATCACCGGATCGAGCACGCCCATCGCCAGCGGCGCAGTGGTCGCCGGGGTCTCGATCAGACGCACCTTGCCGAACGGGCCATCGGTGCGCCCGACCTCGCGGGCCTCGGCCAGCAATTCGTCACGCAAGCTGAAATAGGCGGCAAAGCGCAGCCACAGGAACACCGCCGCCCCGCCCAGCCACACGGCGAGCAGGATTTCGGCGAGCGGCCAGTCGGCAACCATCGCGATGAGGTCGAACCCGGCCTGCGGCGCGGTCTCGGCGGGCACAGAGTATACGGCGGGAATGGTTTCGGCACTGCCTTGCGCGGCGGCCTGCCAGATCGCGGGATCGGCCGGCGCTGGCGCGGCAGCTAGCGTATCGGCCACCGCAGGCGCGGCGACCGGAGCGGCTGCCTTGGGGGCCATCCACGCCGGCAGCACCACCGGCGGCAGCACCAGCCGCGCGAAGGGCAGCAGCCACAAGGCATAGGCGGCCTGCGGGCCGAAATGGCGGGTGACGGGGCGGCGCAGCAGCAGCACCGCAGCGATCAGCGCGCCGGTCCACACCAGCGTCTGCAGCAGCACCGCGCTCATGCCCGGAGCTCCTTCAGCAGTGCCTCGATCTCGGCGAGATCCTGGTCGGTCAGCGCCTCGCTCTCCGCAAGGTGCGCCACCAGCGAGGCCGCGCTGCCGCCGAACAGGCGGTCGACCAGCCGGCGGCTCTCGCCCCCCACGTAAGCCTCGCGGGCGATGGCGGGTGTATAGAGAAAGCGCCGCCCGTCAGGCTCGGCCAGCAGCGCGCCCTTCTGGACGAGGCGCGAGAGCAGGGTCTTGACCGTCGCGAGGCTCCAGCCCCGCTGGGCGCAGACTTCCTCGCACACATCGGCCGCCGTCTGGCGCGGACGGTCCCACAGGACCTCCATCACCGCGTGCTCGGCCTCGGTTATGCGTTCGCCTGGATGTTCCTCGGACGTGCTCACAGCATGTCTCCCTCAGCTCTGATTACACCTGTAGTCATGGCGACTACATATGTAAACCTTGCGCGTGGCTGAACGCCGACCGACACGGCTTGCGCTTCGTTCAACCGGCGATACATCCGGACGAATGACATTCACCCGCGCTCTCGCCCGCCTTGTCGCAGGCGCCGCCCTCGCCGCCGCCGCCCTCCCCCTCGCCGCGCAGGCGCCCGATGCCTTCCTGCCCGACACGTTACCGGTGCAGCTCGATCCCGCCCAAGCCGATGCAAAGGTGGGCGAGCTGATCTTTCGCGGCGGGGTCGAGATCGCGCCCGACAAGGCCGATATCGGCGGCATCTCCAGCCTCGAATGGCACGGCAATTCCCTCTTCGCAGTGACCGACGATGGCCGCTGGATGGAGCTCGAGACCGGCGAGATCGCGGGCAAGCTGGTCGATGTCGCGGGGATCCGCTTGGGGCCACTCCACGACCAGAGGGGCGCGATGCTCGATGCCAAGAAGCGCGGCGATGCCGAGGCGCTGACGCGTCTCCCGTCCGGCGAATGGCTGGTCGCCTTTGAGCAGGAGCACCGCATCTGGCGCTATGCCGATCTCGAAGGCCCGGCGGGCGCCGCCGATACCCGCGCCGCCACGCTCACCGCCGGGGCCGCGCCCAATGACGGGATCGAGACGCTCGCCGCCTGGCCCGGCGGGCTGCTCGCCTGCGGGGAATGGACCGGAGCCGCGCGGCCCAATTGCCTGCGTATCGGCGACGACGGCACGGCAACGCCCTTCGCCCTCCCCGCGCCCGAAGGCATCGCCGAAGTCGGCGGCGTGCCGACCGACGCCGCCTGCAAGGCCGACGGCACCTGCTATGTCCTGTTCCGCAGCTACACCCCCGGCAAGGGCAACCGCGCAGCGGTGGTCGCGCTCGCGCCCGACAACACCGTCACCCCCCTCGCCGTGCTCGCCCCGCCGCTGCTGGTCGACAATTTCGAGGGGCTGGCGGTGCGCGAGGATGCGGGGCGGACCTTCCTCTACCTGGCCTCGGACGACAACCTCAACAACTGCGCGGCGGTGAGCAAGCCCTCGTGCCAGCGCAACCTCCTCTACAAGTTCGAGATCGCCCCGCCCCCCGGCGTGCCCGCCGCGCTCGCCGCCGCGCGCCCGGGTAAGCGCCCGCATCCCGAGGCCGCGAGCGTCAGCGTGGTGCTGGAGACGAGCCTCGGCCCCGTCACCATCGCGCTCGAGACCGCGCGCGCACCCGTCACCGCAGGCAATTTCCTGCGCTATGTCGACGAGAAGCGGCTCGACGGCACCAGCTTCTACCGCGCTATGGTGCTGGGGCCGGAGGGCACGGTCGCGGGCCTCGTGCAGGGCGGCACCCGCAGCGATCCCCAGCGCATCCTTCCCCCGATCGCTTTCGAGCCGACCAGCACGACCGGCCTCACCCACACCCACGGCGCGCTGTCGATGGCGATGCTCGCACCGGGCGGCGCGGACGGGGATTTCTTCATCGTGATCGAGGACCAGACCGGCTTCGACGCCAATCCGGCGACGGGCGATCCGGGCTATGCGGCCTTCGGCTATGTCACAGGCGGGATGGATATCGTCACCCAGATCCTCGCCGCCCCGCGCGATGCGCAGGCGGGCGAAGGGGTGCTGAAGGGCCAGATGCTGGCCGCGCCGGTGACGATCCTGTCGGCGCGGCGGGTGGAGCCCTAAAGCACCAGCTGCGTCTGGATCACCACCGCCACCGGCTTGCCCTCCGCGGTGTCGATCGTGGTCTGCCACACCGACATCCGCCGCCCGGTCTTGAGCGGGACGCTGCGCCCCTGCACGGTGCTGCCGACCGACGCCGCGCCGAGGAAGTTGGTCTTGCTCTCGATCGTGGTCGTGCCCTTCGCGCCTTCGGGAAGACACGCCACCGCGCCGACCGCACCCAGCGCATCCGCAAAGGCCATGATCGCCCCGCCATGCATGATGCCCCCGGCCGTGCACAGATCCGCGCGCACGGTGATGTGACCTTCGACCAGCTCTGCGGATGCGGCGGTGACGGTCACGCCCATCAGCTTCGAAAAAGGCATGGCATCGGCCGGGTTCATCGCTTGTTCTCCTCCCGCGCCGCGAGGCCCGCGATGCGCAGCACCTCCTCGGCAAATTCGTCGCCGCTGCGCAGCCGCAGCATTCCCGCCCGCTGGAGCCCGATCGCGCCGTGGGCGAGCATCCACACCCGCATCACCTCGCGCCGCCGGGTGTCGTCGTCCGCGCCCGGCGTCGCCAGCGCATCGAGCGCGACCGCGATCACCTTGTCGACCGCCGCGCGCAGGGGCGCATGGGCGTTGATCTGCTCGTAGCGCCGTCCGGTCATCACCGCGTAGAGCCCCGGCTGGTCGAGCGCGAAGCGCACATAGGCCGCCATGAAAGCCGCAGGATCGGGCGCAGGGGCCAGCGTTGCCGCAAGCTGCGCGAAGCCCCGCGCCGCCAGCCCCGCCAGCAGCGCCTCGCGGTCGGCAAAGTGGTTGTAGAGCGCCCGGTGCGCCACCCCCAGCTTCTCGGCAAGCGAGCGCAGCGAGAAGCTCGCCGAGGGATCCTCGGCCACCAGCTCCAGCGCCGCATCGAGCGCAGCCGTGGCAAGGTCACCGTGGTGATAGGCTTCGCGCCGGGTCATCCGCCCCGCTTAGGCAATCACGCCGCCTGCGCCAAGGCCGAGAGGTGCCAGTCGACGCTCATGCGCGCGACCTCGCGGCCTTCGGCGTCCTCCATGCGGATGGTGACGGGGAAGCGCACCTTGCCCTCGGCATCGAGCGCGGTGAACAGCGCCTCGCGCGCGCCGTCGACCGAAGCGTAAGCGGTGATGGTGCCCTTGGCGGGCCGCGCATAGGCGATGGTCGATCCGGCCGCGACCGGACGCAGCGCGGCGAGCCGTTCGAGGAACATCCCCGCCATCGCCGCGCCCGAGGCGGCTTCGGCCAGGGTGAACAGCGCGCCCGCGTGCATCGTGGCGATGTGGTTGGAGGTGTTCTGGCTCTGCTCGAGCGTGGCGGTGGCCGTGCCCTCGCCGATCGTGCCGAGCTCGACCCCAACATAGGAGGCAAAGGGGACGACGGCGGAAAGCTGGGCCTTGAGCATTTCGTAGGGGTTCATGCGAATCGCCTTGTGCTGGATTATGTATCCACTGGATACATTGAGTCCGGACGAATGCAAAGCCGCCACGGGAGCGTCTGAAAATCCTCGGGAAAAGCCTATTCGCTGAAGGCGGGGCGGCCCACCGGGGCGCTTGCGGTGCGCGGCATCTGCGCCTCGATCTGCGGCAGCCAGCCGCGCGCATTCGCGCCGATGTTGACCTGCGGCAGCGAGGCGAGGAAGCGCGCCTTGGCCTCCCACTCGGCAACCGAGCGGCCGGCGATGCGCGCGGCCTCTTCCAACCCGACCGGCTGGCGCAGCGCGCGGTTGATTAGGGCGTCGCCGTAGAAGGTCCAGTCATTCTCGGCCTGGCACCCGAAGGAGCTGCGCGTGCTCGCCGCGGCGGTGAGGATCGCGGTGTCGGGGCTCGCCAGCGCGGGCACGAAGACGCCCGAATAGCAGGCCGACAAGATCAGCACGCGGCGCGTGATTCCCGCCTCGGCCAGCGCCTGCTTCATGCTCCTGGGCGAGAGAATGCCATAGCCGGTATCGCCCCAGTGATAGGCCAGCCCGAGGTCGTTGCCGTGGCTGGTGGTGTAGAGCACCAGCACGTCCTCCTTGCCGTCCATCAGCGAACCGATGTGGCCGAGCGCAAGCAGCAGCGCGGAGATCGAGCCGTGGGGCGCATCGTCGCGGGTGCCATCGGGCCCCGCCAGCGTCAGCGTGCGCCCCGCTGCCCCGTAGCGCGCGGCGAGCACCCTGCCCGCCTCCCGCGCTTCGCGCGCGAAGACCGGATCGCTGTCGAGCGCGATGGTGAGGACATAGGCGTCCGCCGTGCCGGGTCGCTGGGGTGCAAGCCCGGCGAGCGCCGCATCAAGCCGCCGCGCCTGTTCGCGCATGACGGCGGGCGCGACGCCGCGATGGAGTTCGGGCGAAAGCTCATAGCTCTGCCGCCGTTCAGCCGGAGTCTTGCCGCTGGCAAGCTCGGGCCAAGGGAGAACATGGGCGGGCGGCTGGTTGGGACCGGTGGCAGGCGCAGGCGCGGATTGCGACAGCGCGGGAACGGCGGCCAGCGCCGCCAGAAGCCCCGCGATGATCCTGCCCCTGTTCATCGCCGCCCAAGCTGCCCGCGCACCATGCGGGCGTCAAGCGCTATCCCGGGGCCGGATTGAACCCGTTACCAAGTTCTGGTATCGCGGCGGCATGGGAAAGAACACCTCGATCTCGCTCGGCGACCATTACGAAGCCTATGCCCGCCGCAAGGTGGAATCGGGCGAGTTTGCCACCATCAGCGAAGTGATCCGCGATGCCCTGCGCCGCGCCGAGGAGCGTGATCTACGAATCGCGAACCTGCGAGAACTGATCCGCGAGGGCGAGGAAAGCGGCGAGCCTAGACCCTTTGACTGGGACGGATTCCTCGCACGCAAGTTCCCTGATGCTTGAAGTCGTTCTGCGTCCGAGAGTGTTCGACGAGCTCGAAAACATCGCCGACAATACGATATCGGAATGGGGTCAAACCCGTGCCAAATCCTATATCGAAGACATACGCCGACAGATCGATCGGGTAGCCGAATTTCCCGGCATCGGATCGCCGGTCTATGGGCTGCCACCCGAATATCGCAAAGTCCGCGCTGGAGCGCATCGGATCATTTATCGCCAGACCGCCACCGAATTGATCGTCGTCCGGATCATCCACGAGCGACAGGATGTGACCAACGATCTCGATGGTTGATAAACAAAAGGCCCGGTCCTTCGGGGGACCGGGCCTCGTCGTTTCAGCGGAGCACCGCGATCAATACACCCGCGCCTTGGGCTCGATGTACTTGATGTCGTCGGTCAGCGTGTATTCGTGAACCGGACGGTAATCGATGCGGATGTTGCTGCCGCGGCCGCCCCAGCCGTCGAACCAGGCGATGGTGTGCTTCATCCATTCCTTGTCGTTGCGCTCGGGGTAGTCCTCGTGCGCGTGGGCGCCGCGGCTTTCCTTGCGGTTGGCCGCGCTCGCCATCGTCACGTTGGCCTGCGCCATCAGGTTGTCGAGTTCGAGCGTCTCGATCAGGTCGCTGTTCCAGATCAGCGACTTGTCGGTGACGTGGATGTCCTCCATCCGCTTGTTCTGCTCGGCGAGCTTGGCGACGCCCTCGTCCATCAGCTTCTGGTCGCGGAACACGGCGCAGTGCTTCTGCATCGCCTTTTGCATTTCCGCACGGATCTGCGCGGTGGGCGAGCCGCCGCTGGCATAGCGGAAGTGGTCGAGGCGGGTCAGGGCGAAGTCGGCGCTGTCTGCCGGAAGCTCGGCCTGCTTGGCATTGGGCTTCAGGTTGTCGCGCAGGTGGTGGCCGGTCGCGCGGCCGAACACCACGAGGTCGATCAGCGAGTTCGAGCCGAGGCGGTTCGCCCCGTGCACCGACACGCAGGCCGCCTCGCCCACGGCATAGAGGCCGGGGATGACCTGATCGGGGTTGCCGTCCGGCCCCAACGTCACGACCTGCCCGTGGTAGTTACACGGAATGCCGCCCATGTTGTAATGCACCGTCGGGGTGACGGGCAGCGGCTGGCGGGTGAGATCGACGCCTGCGAAGATCTTGCCGCTCTCGGTGATGCCCGGCAGGCGCTCGGCGAGCACCTTGGGGTCGATGTGGTCGAGGTGCAGGTAGATGTGGTCGCCATCCGGCCCCACACCGCGCCCCTCGCGCATTTCGAGCGCCATCGAACGGCTGACGACGTCGCGCGAGGCGAGGTCCTTGGCCGACGGGGCATAGCGCTCCATGAAGCGCTCGCCCTCGGAGTTGGTGAGGTAACCACCCTCCCCGCGTGCGCCTTCGGTGATGAGCACGCCCGCGCCGTAGATGCCGGTCGGGTGGAACTGGACGAACTCCATGTCCTGCAGCGGCAGGCCAGCACGCAGCACCATCCCGCCGCCGTCGCCGGTGCAGGTGTGAGCCGAGGTGGCGGTGTAGTAGCAACGGCCATAGCCGCCAGTCGCCAGCACCACGCTCTGCGCGCGGAAGCGGTGGATCTTCCCGTCGTCGAGGCACATCGCCATCACGCCGACACACTGCTTCACGCCGTCACGCTCGGCCATGATCAGGTCGAGCGCGAAGTATTCAATGAAGAAGTCCGCGTCGTACTTGAGGCTCTGCTGGTAGAGCGCGTGGAGCATCGCATGCCCCGTGCGGTCGGCCGCGGCGCAGGTGCGCTGCACCGGCGGGCCTGCGCCCATGTTCTGCATGTGCCCGCCGAAGGGGCGCTGGTAGATCGTACCGTCGGCGTTGCGGCTGAAAGGCACGCCCGCGTGCTCGAGTTCATAGACCGCCGCCGGGGCTTCGCGCGCGAGATATTCGATCGCGTCCTGGTCCCCCAGCCAGTCAGACCCCTTGACGGTGTCGTACATGTGCCAGGTCCAGTGGTCGGGCGAGTTGTTGCCGAGGCTGGCGGCGATCCCGCCCTGTGCGGCGACGGTGTGCGAGCGGGTGGGGAACACCTTGGAGATGTTCGCCGTGCGCAGGCCTGCTTCCGCGGCGCCCATCGTCGCGCGCAGGCCCGAACCGCCCGCGCCCACCACCACCACGTCATAGGTGTGGTCGACGATCGTGTAGGCGCCCTTCAGATGCGCGCCTCCGACGTCGTTGGCCGTTCCCTTGGGTGCTGCGGTTGCCATCAGGCGTTACCTCCGAATGCGAGCGCGGCGACGCTGAAAATCCCGAAGGCGCCGCCGCCGATGGTTGCAAGATTGAGCGCCGACAGGCACCCGAATTTGGTGCCGGCATCGTGGACATAGTCCTCGATCAGCACCTGAAGCCCGAGGCGGGCGTGCCAGAACAGGCTGATCACCAGCAGGATCATCGCGGTCGCCGAAACCGGCTGCGAGAGCCACTTGGTGACGGTGGCATGGCCATAATCGCCCAGCGTCGCGAGGCTGACCAGCAGCCAGGTCATCAGCACGATGTTGCCGATCGCGGTGAAGCGCTGGAGCAGCCAGTGATGCGCCCCGTGGTGCGCCGCGCCGAGCCCGCGCACGCGGCCGATGGAGGTTCCGTTACCCATGTCGTGCGCTCCTCAGCCCAGCAGGACCACGGCCCAGAAGGCCGCAGTGCAGAAAATCGCGATGACCGGCGCTGCGACCGACCACATGCGGTTGGTGTCGAGCTCGTAGCCCGCGCCGATATCGAGCACGAAATGGCGAAGCCCGCTCATCATGTGGGTGAAGAAGGCCCAGCTGAGGCCCACCAGCACCAGAATGCCAAGGGGCGAACCCATCGCACCCTGGAAGCCCGCATAGGCTTCCGGCCCGCTCGCGAGCGCGCCCAGCCACCATACCAGCACACCCAGGCCAACCAGCGCCATGCCGTCGCCGGTTGCGCGGTGGAGGATCGATACGAGCATGTGCGGCCCCCAGCGCCAGATCTGGAGGTGGGGAGAGAGCGGTCTTTGGTTCATGGTGATCCCGTTTGGTCCCTGTTCAAGGCCCTCCCACTTAGCGCGGCTGACGCATGAGGCAAGCGGCGACATGGTGGACATGGCTTGCAAAGTTTCGGATAGGCGATTGCATGGGACACATTCTTGTAACCGGATCAAGCCGCGGAATTGGCAGGGCGGCGCTCGAGGCGCTGGCCGCGCGCGGCGCAAAGGTCATCGGCCATGCCTCGCGCGTTCACGGCGCAGGTCAGGGCACAGCGCCGATCATCGCGGCCGATTTCGGCGATCCGCTGAGCGTGCAATCGCTGTGGGATCAGGCGCTCGACATCGCGGACGGCGAGATCGACGTGGTGGTGAACAACGCCGGGCGGTTCGAGGCGAACCGGCTGGAGCGCTCCGACATCGAATGGCTCGATGCGTGGGAGGATACCGTCAGGGTCAACCTCACCAGCGCGGCGCAGCTCTCGCGCTTTGCGGTGCTGCACTGGCAGGAGCGCGGCTTTGCGGGCAGGCTGGTCCACGTCGCCAGCCGTGCCGCCTATCGCGGCGACAGCCCGGCGCATTGGCACTATGCCGCCGCCAAGAGCGGGATGGTGGGCATGCACAAGACCATCGCCCGCGCCTATGCCAAGGACGGCATCCTGAGCTTTGCCGTCACCCCCGGCTTCACCGATACCTCGATGGCGGACGATTACCTCGCCAGCCGCGGCGGCCCGGGGCTGCTCGCGGACATCCCGCTCGGCCGCGTCGCCACCCCGGACGAGATCGCGAGCATCATCACCTTTTGCGCCCTCGACGCGCCCCCCAGCATGACCGGCGCCGTGATCGACGCCAACGGAGCGAGCTTTGTCAGGTAACATGGCGTCCGCTGACACGACGTGGAAACTCTCCGCCTTCGCCCCCAAGCCGGTCGTGCAGGCCGCGCTGCTGGCGCATGACCTGATCGACGACTGGGACTTCGAGCTCGTCATCGCCGGGCGCGAGGTGGCGGAGGACCGGCCCGACGACTGGGTGCTCGAGGGCTGGTATCCGAGGAAGCCCGGCAAGGCCGAGAAGGCCGCGCTCGCGGGACTGTTCGAAGGCACCGCGCCCAAGATCACCGTCGAGGAACTGCCGCCCGAGGACTGGGTCACCCTCAGCCAGCACAATGCGCCGCCGATCCGCGCGGGGCGGTTCCATGTCCACACGCCCGATTATCCCGCCGATCCTGACCTCATCGACTTCGTGATCCCCGCCAGCCAGGCCTTCGGCACCGGCCAGCACAAGACCACCGCCGGCTGCCTTGAAATGCTCGGGCACATGAAGGCGAGCGGCGTGATCGCGCGCAATGTCGCCGACATCGGCACGGGCACGGGCCTGCTCGGTTTCGCCGCCCTTGCCCTGTGGCCGCGGATCACCCTCACCCTCACCGATATCGATCCGGTCTGCACCGGCGTGGTCGAGGAGAACGCCGCGCTCAACGGCGTGACGATGGGTGCCGGCGCAGGCGAGGCGGTGATGATTATCGCCGACGGCATGGACGATCCGCTTCTTCAGGTGCGCGGGCCTTACGATCTGCTGATCGCCAACATCCTCGCCGGGCCGCTGGTGAGCCTCGCCCCCGATTTCGGCAAGGCCGTACCGCCGGGCGGCCACCTGCTGCTGGCGGGGTTGCTGGCGGGCGAGCAGGAAGCGGCGGTGCGGCGCGCGATGGCCCTTGCCGGCTTCCGCCTCGCCGCGAGGCTCCAGCGCGGCGACTGGGCGATCCTGTGGCTACGCAGAAGGCGCGCGATCAGGTGATGATCATTTGATGGTTTTGCGTTATGACTCCGCCCCATGTCCGCCCCAGCGCCTTCCGTGATCGACCTCGTCACCCAGCACATGACGCGGGTGCTCTATTTCGATCTCAGCCGCTACCTGATCGCGGCAGGCGCGTTGACGCTGCTGCTGCTGGTCTTCCGCGGCTTTGCCGAGAACCGGAAGATCCAGCGCGGGCGCCGGCCCACCCGCGCCGACTACACGCGCGAGCTGCTGTCCTCGATGCGGACCGTGGGCGTCTATGCCGTCGTGACGCTCGCGATCCTCGCAGGGCGCCAGAGCGGACTGATCCTGCTCACCATCAGGGACGCGGCGCTGTGGACCATCATCTGGCAGTTCGCGCTGATGGTGATCGCGCATGACGCGTGGTTCTACTGGGCGCACCGCGCGATGCACCATAAGCGGCTGTTCCGGGCGACGCACCTTCACCACCACAAGTCGCGCACGCCGACGCCGTGGACCGCCTACAGCTTCACCATGACCGAGGCGGTGATCGAGGTCGCCTTCGTGCCGGTGTTCCTTCTCGTCACCAGCCAGCTCGGCATCGCCTATGCGGGCTATGCGATCCTGTTCTTCATCTGGCACCAGATGATCCGCAACGTCATGGCCCATGCGGGCAGCGAGCTGTTCCCGGCAGGCTGGGTCGACAATCCGTGGACGAGCTGGATCGCGACCACCACGCACCACGACCTGCACCATTCCTCGGGCCACAATTTCGGTTTCTACTTCACCTTCTGGGACCGCTGGATGGGCACCGAGCACCCGCGCTACCGCGAGACCTTCCGCGAGGTCACCACCCGTAGCCGCGCGCCCGAGGCTGTGGCGGAACCCGCCGAATAGGTCTCATCCCGCGCGTTCCACGCGATAGTCGATCGGCTTGAAGGTCCCGCCGCTGGAGGCATAGGCCGAGCACGCGGTCAGCCCGATCACGAGGTCCATCTCCGCGCGCAGCCGGATGTAATCACCCGCGCGGGTCTCGGGCGGCAGCACCGCAAGCTTGCCGTCGGGCGCGAAGGTCACGTTCATGAAGACGTTGAACGCGCAAGGGATCATGTCGGGGGTGACGCCATGCGGCGCCAGCGCCTCGGCGAGGTTGCCGAAGCACCCGCGATGCACCGGCTTGTCGGGGTAGAAATGCCGGAAAGTGTCGACCGAACACGGCGTCAGCAGAAAGTCGTGCGCGGGCGCGGTGTCTTCGAGGATCGTCAGCATCACCCGCGAGCGGTTCGACCACAGCCTTGCGCCGGTGGTGAGGCGCAGGGTCTCCTCGTAATCGAAGGTGCGCCCGTTCGAGATGATCTCGCTCGGATCGCCATCGGCCACGGCGACGAGGTCACTCACCTGCCCGCCCTCGGGGTCGATCACCGTGAGGATGTCGCCCCGCGCAATGCGAAAGGCGGTGCCGCTGCGCGGCGCGATGCGCTGCGTCATGCGGGCTCGCCCGGCGCGAAGGGGCAGACCCAGTTCTTGCCCACCGCACGCCCGCTGTACTGCCGCGCCTCGCTCACCATGCCGTGGCGCGCGAGCATCGGGTTGGGCGCGCCATCACAGGCCGCGTCGCGGGCAAGGATCACCGCGCGCATCCGCTCGTATCGGTCCTCGGCGCGCAGGCGGGCGAATTGTTCGTGGAGGTTGAAGACGATCGCCGGAAACGGCAGCCGCCGCGCCCGGCGCGAGGCGTGCGGGTGGAGGCCGACCGCGAAATAGGCCTTGCCGCCGAAGCTCAGCGCGAAATGGGCGTCGACCGGATCGCTGCTGAAACCGGGCTCGGGCGCAAAGCCTGCCGCCCGGTCGAGCGCGGCGAGACGGCTGAGGCGTTCCCACAGCGCTGCCTCGAAGCCGCGCTCGTCGAGGGTGCGCGGGCCTTCGAACACCACCGCGAAGCTGCGGAACTCGGGCGTGTCGGCGGCATCCACGGCGCTCCATGCGGCAAGCGCGCCGTGGATGCGGGCATCGCCGCGGTCATCGGTGATGGCGCGCGCGGTTTCGATCCTCAGGCCGTCCTGCGCGAGCGCGGACTTGGCTCCGACACAGGGGAACGCCGCCGCCTCGATATGGGCGCGCAGGGTCTCGGCCAAAGGCTTGGCGATGAAGGGCCGGGCGAAGGGGCGGAAGGCCGCCATGTGATCGGCATCGGGGGCGTGAAAGCGGCGGGGCTGGATGTTCATGCTGCCGGGCTAGGCGGGTTGCCAGCCTCGGACCCTAACCTCGGTGCGCCGCACGCGACAGGCCGTGCCAGTGGTCGGTCAGGCGAGCGCTGTCCGCCGCTGCTCCAGCCACAATCGCTCGGCGCGCGGGGGATCGAGCGCGAGCGCCGCATCGAGCGCCGCCGCCGCCTCCTGCCCTCGCCCGACACGCGCCAGCAGATCGGCGCGGGCGACATGGTAGGGCCGCGCGAGGGCAAGCCGCTCGGCAGGAAGCGCATCGATCAGGGCCAGGCCTTCCGCAGCTCCCTCGACCTGCGCCACGGCCAGCGCGCGGCTCAGCGCCACCATCGGCGAGGGGCGCAGCGCGAGCAGGACATCGTAGAGCCGCAGCACCGAAGGCCACTCCACCCGCCGGTCAAAAGCACGGCGCGCGTGGGCGAGCTGGATCGCGGCCATCACCTGATATGGCCCAGACTGCCCCGCCTGTACCGCGGCATCCATCAGCCCGCGCGCGCGGTCGATCCGCGCATAATCCCATTGCGCGCAGTCCTGCTGCGAGAGCGGCACCATCGCCCCCGCTCGGTCCAGCCGCGCCCCGGCCCGCGATCGCGCCAGCAGCACCAGCGCGGCAAGGCCTAGCGCCTCGGGCTCTTCGGGCAGGAGCTCGGCGACCAGCAGCGCCAGCCGCTCGACCTCGCCGCCAAGATCGGCGTCCATATCCTCGGGCAGCGCGGCCGACAGCTCGCCGCCCGCATCGGCATAGGCGGCGGTGAAGGCGAGCTCCAATGCCAGCAGCACCGCGCCCAGCCGCTCGGGCCAGTCGCGGCGCGGGGGCAGTTCGAAGGCGATCCCCGCCTCGCGCACCTTCGCCTTGGCGCGGGTGATGCGCTGGAGCATCGCGGGCTCGCTGACGAGGAAGAGCTGCGCGATCCGCCCGACCGGCAGCCCGCAGATCACTTTCAAGGCCAGCGCGGCGCGCACCTCGGCTCCCAGCGCGGGGTGGCAGCAGATGAACAGCAGCCGCAGCCGCTCGTCGGGGATCGGCTCGGGGAGCGTGAGGATATCGGCCATGTCGGTGACCTCCGCCAATGCGTCAACCTTGCGCGCCTCGCCCCGCGCCTTGCGCAGGGTATCGAGCGCGCGGCGCTTGCCCGCGACGAAGAGCCATGCGGCGAGATCGCGCGGGGCCTCGGCAAGCGCGAGCGCGGATGCGGCGGCCTCGGCAAAGGCCTCCTCCGCCGCATCGAGATCGCGAAGCTGTGCGGCAAGCGCGGCCACCACGCGGGGCCGCGCCGCCATGATCGCCTCGGCGCGCGCGTGGCTCAGCCTTCCGCCCCCATCTGCCACACCGGGCGCACTTCGACCCCGCCCTTGGGCACCGGGATCCGCTTGGCCCATTCCAGCGCCTCGTCGAGGCTGGCGACATCGATGATGTAGAACCCGCCGAGCTCCTCGTGGGTCTCGGCAAACGGGCCGTCATGCAGGGTGACGACGCCGTTGTCGGAGCGCACGGTGGTCGCGGTCGAGGCGGGCTTCAGCCGCTCGCCCGAAAAGGGCACGCCCGCCGCGACCAGATCCTCGGCCAGCTTCATGTGCCCGGCCAGCGTTGCCTCGAGCAGCGCCGCCCCGCCCTCGCCCGCATAGGGGCTTTCGTCTTCGTTGATCATCAGCATGAACTGCATGGGTCGTCTCCGTCATCGGCCCGCCGGGATGGCAAGGCTCTGATACGGAGACGCGGATGCCAAGCCGGATTCGACAGGCGCCCCAAACTTTCTGGGCGAAAAATTATTCCGCCGGCTCGGCCCCGCCGCTCTCGTCGAGCTTCTTGCCGGTGCGGGTCCAGGGATAGAGGAACTGCCCGCCATAGCCGGTCGGCACATCCTCGGGGATGCCGTAATCCTTCGGCCAGCGGCCTTCGGGCAGGTGGAAGGTGCCGAACAGCTTGTCGATCCAGGGGAAGTGGATCGCGAAATTGACGTCGAAAGCCTCGCGCTCCAGCCCGTGGTGCCAGTGGTGGAAGCGCGGCGTGGCGATCCAGTGGCCGAGCCGGTCGAAGTCCCCGCCCACATTCGCATGGAGCAGCGAGGACCAGACATAGATGAAGCCGATATAGGCCTGCATCACCGCGGCATCGAAGCCCAGCGTGAACAGCGGCAGCGAGGTCACGGCGCGCAAGGCGACCACCTCGACGATGTGCATCCGCGAGCCCGCGAGCCAGTCCATCGACTTGGCGCTGTGGTGCACCGCGTGGAAGCCCCACAGGAACGGGATCTGGTGGAACAGGCGGTGATACCAGTATTGCAGGAAATCCGAGGCGACGAGCACGATGGCGAACTGCACCACCCATGGCAGGCCCGCCACACCCGCGCGGAAGGCATCCCAGCTATTCGTGTTGGCGTTGATGATCTGCGAGGGCGCGAGCGTCAGGAAGGCGAGCACCTGCACGAACATCGTGCTGACGAGGAAGTAGAACAGATCCTCGCGCCATTCGTGGCGGAACAGGCGCTGCTGCCGGCGATGCGGCACGAAGCGTTCCAGCGGCGCAAACATGAAGCCGGTGGCGAGCAGGTTGACCACGAAGAAATCGAGCCCGAAGAACATGCCCCACCCGCCGGCACTCTCGCCCTCGACCGTCGCCCCGCCGAGCAGGGTGGCGGCCAGACCGATCATCAGCGCGGTCATGCCCAGCACCTTCCTCGGCCGCAGCAGCAGGCTGAGCAGCGCCAGCGCATAGCTCGACAGCAGCATCACGTGGATCGCGGTGCGGAAGCCCGCCCAGTCGCGGATGATCTGGAGTTCGGGAGTAGTGAAGACCGCAGGGAACTTGAGCGCGGTCACCATCGCAAAGCCGCTGATCGCGAAGAGCAGCGCAAAGAAGCCCGCGAACCACCCCGAGCCGAAGCGCCGCACCTCGACCGGCGATTCGAGATCGCGCATCAGTTTCTGGAAATATCCCGCCATTGTGGCGTCACGCCCCGTGCCTGTTTTGCGAAGGTGTAGCGGAAAATTCTTTCCAGACAGCTACCTGCGCCCGATCAGCTGCCGAGCGTCTCTTCCAGCAGCGCGAGCGCGTTGCGGGTGAAGGCGGCCATGTTGGCGATGCGGTCGTCCGATGCGGTGTCGAGAAGCCGCGTGTGCTCCCCGCCCGGCCCCGCCAGCGCGGCAACACTGCGCCCCGCGGGCGCGCCGGAGGGGTGGGAGGAGCCGCCGACCGAGCCGCTCTCGGCCAGCCCCCACTCGGCCCCGAAATTCTCCCGGATCGCGCGGGCTTGCAGCAGCGCATAGTCCTCGGTGGCGCCGCGCATCCCCTTGTAGGCCTCGCGCGGCAGGGCGAAGAGCACGTCGCGCGCGCGGAAGGAATAGACCACGCCCCCGCCCACAAAGAAATCGAGCGCGCCGGGCACGGTCAGCAGGCTGGCCGCGATCAGGCCACCGGTAGCCCCGTCGGCCACCGCCACCTTCTCCCCCCGCGCGCGCAGGAGAGCCGCGATGCGCAGGGCCTGGGGGTGGAGTTCGGCGAGGAGGTCGCTCACGGCGCAATCCGGGTGATGGTGGTGATCTCGCCGCCGCCCTGTGGTCCGTCTGGGGTAGTGACGTTCGCGAGCCGCGTCGTCCGACCGGAGATCGGCAGGCCGGTGACAGGGTCGAACGTAATGGCAATTTCGTCGGTGAGTTCGAGCCCGAGGATCGCGTCCGCCGGTTGGAGTGGACCTTTCAGCGCCCCCCGAGACCGCATCCGGTCGATCACGCCCAGCGTCAGCTTGTGGATCACCTCGGGATCGAAGACCGTTGTCTGAACGAGGCTGATATGCGCATCGGGCGTGCGGCTCACCGACCCTTGCGAAACCGCCGGGATCGGGGTGGGCGAAAAGGGCGTGGGGACCTCGACATCGCTCGCGAGCGTCTCGCCCGCGGTAAATATGCTTCCACCATAGCCCAGCATGGCCGGCCAGCCGCGGATCAGCAGGCGGGGGGCCTCTTCCGCCGTGCTATTGATAAACGGTTCGAGCACGGTCCGCATCGCTGCCACGGCGCCCTCGTTCACCGGCTTGCCCGAGAATCCCGCAGCCGCTTCCGGGAAGGCGCGCAAGCTTTCCTGCAAGGTCGGCCAGTCGCGCAGTCGCACCATTTCGCCCGCGGAGTCGAGTTCGACCACCACTGGGAGAAGATAGACCCGCAAGCCCGGCGGCACCGCATCGAGGGCACGCCTGTCCGACAGATCGAGCCTTCGATCCCCGCTGTTTATGGCGAGCTGTTCGATTGTCAGCGCATAGCCGCCGTCGATCTTGGCAAAGGTCAGCCGCTGCTCCAACTCGATCGCGTTAGTGCTGCTGGCGAATTTACGCTCGAACCGCAGGCGATAGGCCTGCGGCGTATCGAGCGGGGGCGCAAAGGGGATGGTGACCTCCTCCCTGCTTTTGACGACCTGCGGCGATGGCGGTGCCGGCTCGGCCTCCTGCCCAATCGAAGGGGCCGACAGGCTGACAGCGAGCGCTGCGAGCAGCAGGCGCGCAGGATGCGGCAGCCGCATCACCCTTCGCCCCCCAGCGCCTCGGCGACGATAGCCGCCCAGCCTGCTTCATCGGTGGTCTCGATCCCGAGTTCGGCGGCCTTCTTCAGCTTCGATCCTGCACCCGGCCCGGCGACCAGCAGGTCGGTCTTGGCGCTGACGCTGCCCGCCGCCTTCGCGCCCAGCCTTTCGGCCTGCGCCTTGGCCTCGTCGCGGCTCATGGTTTCGAGCTTGCCGGTGAAGACGACGGTCTTGCCCGCGACGCGGCTGGCGACGGTCTTGACCTCGTAGCGCGGCGGGGAGACTTCGGCGAGGAGGTCTTCCCACACCGCGACATTGTGCGGCTCGTGGAAGAAATCGCCCAGCGCCTCGACCACGCTCGGCCCGATGCCGTCGATGGCGGTGAGTTCGCTCGCCGCTTCCATGTCGCCTGCGTGGGCGCGCTCGGCGAGCGTGCGAAGCGCGGGCAGTTCGTGGAAATGCTTCATCAGATCGCGCGCGGTGACCTCGCCGACATGGCGGATGCCGAGCGCGAAGAGCAGCCGTGCGGCGTCCGGCGCGCGCTTGGCCTCGATCGCGGCGAGGAGGTTGTCGACCGACTTCTCCTGCCAGCCTTCGAGGCTCAGAATCTCCGAGCGGCGGCGGCGCAGGCGGTAGATGTCGGCGGGGCTCTCCAGCCAGCCGAGGGCGAAGAACTGGGCGATGGTCTTCTCGCCCAGCCCCTCGATATCGAGCGCCTTGCGGCTGACGAAATGTTCGAGGCGCTGGGTGCGCTGCGCAGGGCAGATGAGGCCGCCGGTGCAGCGCACATCGACCTCGCCCTCCTCGGCGACCGCCTCGCTGTCGCATTCGGGGCATTTGGTGAAGTCCGGCTCCACCGCTTCCAGACGCGGTTCGTCACGGGTGAGGTTCTCGACCACCTGCGGGATCACGTCGCCCGCGCGCTGGATCACCACCCGGTCGCCGACGCGAAGGCCCAGCCGCGCGATCTCGTCGCGGTTGTGGAGGGTGACGTTGGTAACCGTCACCCCGCCCACCAGCACCGGCGCGAGGCGGCCAACGGGCGTGAGCTTGCCGGTGCGCCCGACCTGGATGTCGATGCCCTGCACGATCGTCTCGGCGCGTTCTGCCGGGAACTTGTGCGCCAGCGCCCAGCGCGGGGCCTTGGCAACGAAGCCGAGCCGCTCCTGCCAGTCCAATCGGTCGAGCTTGTAGACCACGCCGTCGATATCATAGGCGAGCCCGGGCCGCGCCGCGCCGATGGCATCGAAATGCGCGACCAGCTCGTCCGCCCCGCCGACGAGGCGCACGAACAGCGGCGACACGGGGAAGCCCCAATCGCGCAGCTTTGCGACAACCTCGGCCTGGGTTGCCCCGGGCACCGCCGAAGCCGCGCCCCAGCCATGCGCCCAGAAGCGCAAGGGGCGCTTTGCAGTAACGCTCGCGTCCTTCTGGCGGAGGCTTCCGGCGGCGGCATTGCGGGGGTTGGCAAACAGCTTTCCGCCCACTTCATGCTGCGCAGCATTGAGTGCGGTAAAGGCCTGTTTTTCCATATAGACCTCGCCGCGCACCTCGAACACCGCAGGCACGCCTGCGGGGAGGCTCTGGGGGATGTCAGGGATGTGTGCGACATTCGCCGTCACGTCCTCGCCCACCTGCCCGTCACCGCGCGTCGCGGCGCGCACCAGCACCCCGTTCTCGTAGCGAAGCGAGCAGGAGAGGCCGTCGATCTTGTCCTCCGCCGTGATCGCCAGCGGCTCGCCTTCGGGCAGGTTGAGGAAGCGCCGCATCCGCGCCAGCCACTCGGCCACCTCCTCCGGGGAGAAGGCGTTGTCGAGGCTCATCATCCGCACCTCGTGCGTCACCTTGCCGAGCGGCGAAGCGGCGATGGCGTGCCCGACCTTGCGGCTCGGCGAATCGGCGCGGACGAGATGCGGGAAGGCCGCCTCGAGCTCGGCATTGCGGCGCACCAGCGCATCATACTCGGCGTCGGTGATCTCGGGCGAGTCCTCGGCGTGATACAGCCGGTCGTGATGGGCGATGGCCTTGGCAAGGCGCATCAGCTCGTTGGCGGCATCCGCCTCGGACAGTCCTTCGGTGCTCATGCGCGCAGCCTTTTCACCGCCCCTTGGCAATGTCCAGCAGAGCCGGGCCGATCGCGGCAAAATCCTTGGTACCGGGAACGAGGAGGTTGAAATGCTGCGCCTGATCGACGCGGATCACCTCCACCGCGATGCCCTGCGCGCGCAAGCGATCGAGCACCGCCGGATCGGGATCGGGCAGCGCGCCGTCGACCACCAGCAGGCGCTTCACAAGCGGGGCGTTGCTGACCGGATCGAGCATCGCATAGCGCCCCGGCAGTTCGGTGGGTGAGCCGCCCAGCAGCGGCGCGATCACCGGCTGCCCGCAGATTGCCGCATCGGCGCCGACAAACGGCCCGACCGCCAGCGGACCGTCGAGCGCCACGAGCGCGCGGGCGCGGGGCAGATCGGCGGCGACCACCGCATCGCCCTTGTTCCCGCTCGCCAGCCACACCGCAGGGGTGACCCCTGCCGAATGGCCCATGAGGGTGATGCGCGAGAGGTCCAGCGGATGATCGCGCGCAAGGGTCTTCACATAGGCGAGACCCTGCGCCCAGTCGGTGAAGGTGTTGGGCCAGCCCCCGTCAGAGCCAAGCTCGCGGTAGGACGGCGTCCAGGTGGCAACGCCGTTCGCCGCCAGAAAGGCCGCGAGCGGGGCGACGTTGACCGTACCGCCCATCCCTGCCCAGCACCCGCCGTGCCAGATCACCGCAAGCGGGAACGGTCCCTTGCCTTGGGGCATGCGCAGCTCGCCATATTGCCGCGCGGACTCGGTGCCGTAGGCGACCTTGAGCGTCGGCGGCGGCGCGGGGAGCGTATTGACGGTGCGCGGGTCGTAATCCGTGGTGTCGGTCACGGCAAAACGCGCATCGGGAGCGGGTGTCGCCGGCGCGCAGCCAGCTAGGGTTGCGGCAAGCGCGGCGGCTGCGGCGGCAAGGTGCTTCATCTCTGTCTCCCCCGGGATGTGCGTCCAGCCTAGCGTCTTGCGCGCACCGGGCAACGGGTCATTCGCCGCCCCGGAGAACCGCCAGCATCGCCGCCTCGTTGGCTTCGTAGACCGGGTTGCCGGGGGTGATGATGGCGAAGTGGCTCGCGCCGGCATTCTCGCGCACCGTCACCCTGCCCGCGCCCGTCGCGAGCGCGGCCTGCGTCGCGGCGGAGGGCGCGGGGAGCTTCGCCTGCACGAACAGCAGCTCGGCCAGTTGCGGGGCGATGGTCGCGGGCGAGATCGCCTTGTAGCGCTCGGGGAAGCGCTGCGGCTCGCCCCCCATGAAGGGATCGACCGCGGAGAACTGGCACAGGGCATCGAAAGCAGGCCGCTCGGCCCCGACATCGCCCGGCCCGTCGAGCACGATCGCCGAACGCACCCTGAGCGCCGCGCGCGCGCCGACAGGGCCATCGGCACCATCCGCGCGCGCGAGCCACTGCGCGGGCAAGGCGCCTGCCGAATGGCCGACCAGCGTGACGCGGTTGCGGTCGATAGGGTAGCGCTCGGCCACATCCTCGATCAGTTTCGTCGAGGCGGCCCAGTCGGTGAACGAACCCGGCCACCCGCCCCCGTCTCCCACCTCGCGGTAATCGACATTGAGCGTCGCGATCCCGAGCTGCTGCCAGCGCGTCGCGAGCGGGGCCATGTAGGCCTGCGAGGCGATCCCGGTCTTCCAGCACCCGCCATGATAGATCACAGCGAGCGGGAACGGGCCTGTCCCCTCGGGGAGCCTGAGTTCGGCAAACCCGCGCGGATGGCCGGCATAGCGCAGGATAGCGTCGGGCTTGGACGCGGCGAGGTTGGCGTCGGTGCCATAGGTGGCGTTATTCGGCTGCACGGCAGGCTTGGCCTCCTGAGGCGCGGGCGCAGGGGTGGCGGGGGAGCAGGCTGCGAGGAGAAGGAAAGGGAAAAGGCGGATCATCTCAAAACCTCGTCATGCTGAACTCGTTTCAGCATCCATCGCGCATCACAGAGTTGCCGGAGTTTGCGGCGGAATGGACCCTGAAACAAGTTCAGGGTGACGGGAAATTGGCACCAGCCAGGTACTTTGCAAATCACACCACCCAACGCATCTCGGAGTTGGTGACAGCCCACACGTCACCTACCCGATCTACCTGATAGCGCATGCCGGCACCGATAGAGGCGGTGTCGACAATGCAGCGCCGCGCAGTCGAGCAATTGACCGCTTGAACAGTGAGGTGCCCCGCCTCCTTGCCGCTCCCGTCGAACCATGTGGTCATTGCCGAGAACATGCCGAAATCGCCTTCGACCGTCTTGCTGGTGCAATCGGCGACAGGAACGACGTGGAGGAACGCGCCGGCCAGTCGATCTGCGAGCAGGTCGTAATCGAGCGGCTGATCCGAAGCCAGACAGAGATTGGCCACTTCGGGCGCAACTTTTCCGGTGGCCGCCTGATCGGTCGCGCCTTCGATATACCACGCTAAATCGGCTTTGATCGCGGCGGCGACGGCTTCGCTGACAACAGGCTTCCGGTCGACCTCCTCGGATAGCGACACCCCGCCAGCGACCAGCGCAACAAGCGCGGCGAGGATCGCGAACTGCCCCGATCGACCGCTCACTCCGCGCGAAACTCGTCTACCACGCGGATCGCCCCGACAATTGCCGCGTTAAACGCCGGCAGCTCTTCGGCGGGGATCCAGTATTCCTGATGTTCGCGCCCACCGGCATTTTCGACCGTATAGTGCGCGAGGAAGGCGGCATCGACATCGAATTCGGTGACGTAGCCCGCGCCAGACGCCCCGACATTCCAGTCGCGCGCGATCTTGATCGCGTATTCGCGGGTGGTGACGGGATAGAAGATCGGCTGTTCGGGCAGGCGCGGCGGGAATTCGCGCCAGCCGCTGTCCGCGATCAGCCGCAATTCCTTGGGGCCGACCGGCCGCCAGAGCGTGATGGTGTCCATCACACCCCCTCCAGCAACCGGTCTGCCTGCGCCCTCGCCTCCGGCGTCACCTCGGCGCCGGACAGCATCCGCGCAATCTCCTCCTGCCGCCCAGCGTGGTCGAGCAGCACGACGCTCGTCCGCGTCACGGTGCCGGTCGAGGCCTTGGCGATGAAGTAGTGCTGCTGGCCGCGCGCGGCGACTTGCGGCGAGTGCGTGACCGCCAGCAACTGCCCCTCGTTCGCCGCCAGCCTTGCGAGGCGTTCGCCGATGGCGCTCGCCACCGCCCCGCCGACGCCGCGGTCGATCTCGTCGAAGATGATCGTCGCCGCCCCGCCCTTCTCCGCCAGCGCGACCTTGAGCGCGAGGATGAAGCGCGACAGCTCCCCGCCGGACGCGATCTTGTTCAGGGGCGCGAAGTCCGCGCCGGGGTTGGTCGAGATCAGGAACTCCACCGCGTCCATCCCGTGCGCGCCCCAGCGCTCTTCGGGCAGCGGCGTGACGCTGGTGCGGAACTTGGCGGCGTCGAGCTTGAGCGGCGCCAGCTCGGCCGCCACCGCCGCGTCGAGCCGCTCGGCCCCAGCGACGCGCGCGGCGTGGGCCTTGCCGGCGGCTTCGACATAGACGAGCCGCGCTTCCTTGGCGGCGGCTTCCAGCGCATCCAGTTGCGCCTCCCCGCCCTCGATCGCGTCGAGGCGCGCGCGCATGGTGCGCATCAGCTCGGGCAGGTCGTCGACCTCGCAGCGGTGCTTGCGGGCCGCGGCGCGCAGCTCGAACAGGCGGGTCTCGGCGCGTTCGAGTTCGTGTGGATCGTGGACCAGCGCCTCGGCGGCAAGCCGCAGCTTGTCCTCCGCCTCGCTCGCCTCGATCACCGCGCGGTCCAATGCGGCGAGGGCTTCGGCCAGCAGCGGGTGCTGTTCGGCAATGCGGTCGAGCTTGCGCGCGGCGACCCGCAGGCTCGCGAGCGGCGAATCCGAGCCTTCCCACAGATGCCGCAGCGCCTCGAGATCGCCCGAGAGCTTCTCGCCCTTCTGCATGTCGGCGCGGGTCAGTGCGAGGCGTTCCTCCTCGCCCGCGACCGGATCGAGGGCGGTCAGTTCGGCGAGATGCGCGATCAGCAGGTCCTGGTCGGCCTTGGCCTGTTCGACGCTACCCCGAGCCTCGGCCAGCTGCGCCTCGGCCCGCGCCCATTCGCCATAGGCCCGTTCGAGCCCGGCCACATCCGTCCCGGCATAGCGGTCGAGCAGCAGCCGGTGCCCGCGCGGGTTCACCAAGCCGCGGTCGTCATGCTGGCCGTGGAGTTCCACCAGCGCGGGCGCCAATTCGCGCAGCAGGGCGACGCTCGCGGGCTGATCGTTGATGAAGGCCTTGGAGCCGCCGTCGGCCTTGACCTGACGGCGGATCATCAGCGGCTCGCCCGGCTCGATCGCGATCTCGGCATCATCCAGCGCGGCGGCGACCGGCGGCGGGAGCGCGGCGAATTCGAAGCTGGCGGTGACCGACGCCTTGTCCTCCCCGGCGCGCACCAGCGAAGTCTCCGCGCGGTCGCCCAGCACAAGGCCCAATGCGTCGAGCAGGATCGACTTGCCCGCCCCCGTCTCCCCCGTCAGCACGCCCAGCCCGCGCGCGAAATCGAGATCGAGCGCTTCGATGAGGACGATGTTGCGGATCGAGAGGCGGGTCAGCATGGATGGGTCAAGCGATAGCGCAGCGCCGCTGGAAGGTCACGCACAAGGCTGCGCAAATCCACCGGGCTTTGCGCGCGGCCGGTCGCAGTCTGGGTAGTTATCCCTAAGCACGCCGTCCGCGGCTTTCATGCCTTGGCGCACCAGCCGTCACGACCCGCAGGAGGCGAGGACGCCGCGGCAACGGCGTCCGGCGACGCGCAAAGGCAGCTTATCGACGAGCCGTCAGACGCTTGCTTGCAAATCGCGCGCGGATTTGCGAACGCGGGGAAAGATCGTCCCCGCCCCCGGGGGCTCGACAGAGGATGCCGGCCCCCGATGGCTTTCAATGAAATTGCGCGCGAACGCAGGCTCACCCGCTGGAAGCGCGAGGTGCGCAGCTTCTTCGGGCCGTGGGGCGTGTTCTTCCAGGGGTTCCTCGAACACCCCGTGATGGTCGGCTCGATCATCCCCTCCTCGCGCTACACCATCCGCAAGATGCTGGAGCCGGTGGACTGGGCCTCGTGCAAGCTGTTCGTCGAATACGGCCCGGGCGTCGGCACCTTCTGCCGCCCCGTGCTCGACCGCCTGCCGCGTGACGGGACGCTGCTGGTGATCGACACCAACCCGCTGTTCATCGACTACCTGAAGCGCACCATCGGCGACAGCCGCTTCATTGCGGTGCACGGTTCGGCCGAGGACGTGGAGGAGATCATCCGCGCCCACGGGTTCGAGCACGCCGATTACGTGCTCTCGGGCCTGCCGTTCTCGACCCTGCCCGACGGCGTCGGCCCGCGCATTGCGGCGGCCACCCACCGCGCGATCCGCCCGGGCGGCGCGTTCCTGACCTACCAGTTCAGCAAGGTCGCCGGAAACTTGAGCGCGCGCTATTTCGGCCGCGTCGACACCGGCTTCGAATGGCGCAACATCCTCCCTTGCTGCCTCGCCTGGGCGTGGAAGACCGAGGAATAGCGCCGCTTACGCGGCGCGCCGGCCTAGCATAGGCAGACCGGGCGCGGCCCCATCATCGAGCCGGAAGGCCGCGACCATCCGCCGCAGCTCGCCCGATTGCCGCGCGAGGCTGCTGGCCGCTGCGGTCGCCTGTTCCACCATCGCCGCATTGGCCTGCGTCGTGCGGCCGATATCGCTCGCCGCGCCGCTCACCTCCTGAAGATTCTCCGCCTGCACCTGCGAGGCTTCGGCGATGGTGTGGACGAAGGCGTCGATATTGCCGAAGCTGCTGGTGATCGCGGCGAAGGACTGTCCGGTCTTGCCCACCAGCGTCACCCCCTGGCTGACATGCTCGGCGCTGGTGCGGATCAGCGCGGTGATCTCGCTCGCCGCCTCGGCGCTGCGCTGGGCGAGCGCGCGCACCTCGCTTGCGACCACCGCAAAACCCTTGCCCGCCTCCCCGGCCCGCGCCGCCTCGACGCCGGCATTGAGCGCGAGCAGATTGGTCTGGAAGGCGATCCCCTCGATCAGGGTGATGATCTGGCCGACCTCCTGCGAGGCCTGTTCGACCGAGGCCATCGTCTCGACCGCCTGCCGCACCACCTCGTCACCCTCGGTGATCTCGGCCCGCGCATCGGCGATCGCGCGCTGCACCGCCTTGGCATTGGCCGCGGTGCTCTGCACATTGGCCGCCACCTCGCCGATCGTGCTGCTGGTCTGGTCGACCCGTGCCGCCTGCAATTCGTTGCGCCGCGCCAGATCGCTCGAGGCGCTGTGGATCTCCTCGGCCCCGGTCGAGACGCTCTCGGCGGCGGTTGCGACCTGGAGCATGACCGCGCCGAGTTCCTGCGCGGTGCGGTTGAAATTCTCGCGCAGGGTCTCGTATTCGGGCGTCCAGCGGGTCTCGATCCGGCAAGTGAGATCGCGCGCGGCCAGGCCCTTGAGGCCATCGGCGAGCGCGGCCACCACCGTCTGCTGCATGCGCTCGGCATCCTGCCGCGCCAGCGCGCCCTGGCGGAACACCTCGGCCGCCGCGGCAATCTCGCCGATCTCGTCATCGACATCCGTGCCGGCGAGCGCCTGCCCGTAATCCCCGCGCGACATGGTCTTGAAATGCTCCGACAGTCCGTAGAGCCGGAGAACCACGTGCTTCTGCACCGCGCGGATCGCACCTGCGAGAACCGCGAAGGAGAGCACCGAGATCACGATCAGCATCCACAGGCTGCTCGCCCGCGCGGCGGCATTTCGCGCGGCGAGCAGGCCTTCATAGGCGATGCCGATCTTCTCCATCGCGGCCTCGAGCTTGTCGAAGCTGGCATTGAACTGCGGGAACAGTCGCTCGGCCGCAGCCTGATCGCGCCCGGCGGCATCGACCATCTTGCGCGCCGTGGCGAGATAGGCCTCGACATCGCGATTGGTCGCCTCGAGCTGCTCGTGCAGCGCCGGATCGACGGCAAGCCTGCGGTTCTCGGCCATGATCTGGCGGAAATTGGCGGTGTATTCGGCAAGGTCCTTGCTCGCCTGCTGCACGGCGCCCGCATTGCCGCTGGCCGCACCGTAGAGCGCAGCGAACACCGCGCCGCGCACGGCATCATGCATCATGTCGCCGACCATGTGGTTGCGCAGCATGCTGACGATCACCTCGCCTTCTGCATCGGTGCGGGCGCGCTGGTAATCGTTCCACGCGGCCGAGGCGGTCTGGAGGCAGATGAGGGCAATGAAGATCGATCCGATCAGGATCACGCGGCGCTTGATGGTCATGGGAGACGATCCTTCGGGCGAGCGGCGGCTCACAAGGTCTGCGAGAAAGCGAAAGTGAAGCGCAGGCCGACAATGACCGCATCGCGCACCCCCGGCGCGCGGCCCGGGTTGCGGACATACTGGGCATCGGCCTGCACGGTCAGCCAGTCGGCAAGGGCATCGGCAAGGGTGATCTCGACCCCGGTTTCGGCGGCCCGCTGGGGGTTGCCCGCCTCGCTTTCGTTGAGGCGGTACTTGTCCGACAGGAAAGCCTGGTTGAGGCCGAGGGAAAACTGGCTGGCAGGCCGCGCGGGGAGCGGCCGGTTGACGAGGATCCCGGCCTGCCACCCGCCGCGATAGGGGGTGGTATCGCCGTCGGAAATCCCGGCGCGCAGGAACAGGCTGGCGCGGTGCGGAGCATCCGGCTCGCCGTCGACCGGGCCTCCGACGGGCCATTCGAGCAGCACGTAACCGCCTTGCGCGCGGGCATGGCGTGGATCGCCGTCCGCATCGGTCAGCCGGATATCGTCCTGCCTGCGGGTATAGGTCCACGCACCCAGCGCCACCTTGCCCGCGCCGCCCGTCCAGCCGCCCTCGCCGATCAGCAGCGCCCCTTCCTTCAGGAGCGGCGCCATGCCGCCGGCATCGCCCAGCACCCCGGCCTCGGCATTGACCACCGCGAAGGCGGCGTAGGTATCGGGCGACGGCGCGATGCGGACCTCGGCGGTGAGTGCGGTGGAGGGGAAGATCGCGGGCCCGTTGGGCCCGGTCGCCGCCAGCTCGGAACCGATCCCGAAGGCGGGGGCGATTAGCAGCCCGGCGGCCTCGTTGCTGTAGAAATCCGCGTTGAGATCGATGAAACCCGCGCGCAACATGACCGCGCCCCCGGCGAGCGATTGCGCTAGGTAGAACTGGTAGAGCTTGACCCGGTTATCGGGCACTTCGCTGTTGTTGATGCCCTGCATCGTGCCGGCCAGATCATTGGGACGCTGTCCGGTTCCGGCGATCGCCTCCGCCACGAACTGCGCACCACGCCATCCGGCGGCGGCCTCGAGATCGACCTCGGCGGTGAGCGTGGCGAGATCGACATAGCGCAGCCCCGTATCAGCCCCGCGCGCCACGCCGACCGCATCGACGATGTACTCGCCCGAGACGGTGACCGCGCGGGCGGGCGGCTCGGGCTCGACGGCGGGCGGCGCGGTGTCCTCGGCCCGCACGGACTGCGCACCGAGCACGGCAGCGGCGAGCCCTGCGGCAAGAACCTGTGTATCTCCGACACGCAAAGCCATGGGACACCCCGACGGTCGAGCGCACAGGCATCGCACCCTTGCGACACCTTTCGATGGCGCCGGTTTCTCACGGGGATTTGAAGATGGTCTCGCCGCAGGCCTCGGTGTGGCTGCGTATCTTAAAGATATTTCAGATGGATGGGGCGGCGGGGTGCAATCGGTTGCAGCCAATCGGCTTGCCGCCGGGGTGTGCGGGGTGCAGGATCGGGGGATGAACCGTGCTGTCTCTCTTCGCCTTGCGGGCCTTGCGGGATGCGCTTTGGCGCTGGCGGGGTGCGCGACCGTCGGTCACGCCGACCGCGCGGGCGCGCCCGACTGGTATTGCCAGCTGGAAGAGAGCGCGGGCGACAGCGCGTGGCTGATCGACGATGACGTATTTCCTCTGTGGGGTCACTGGACCTGGTTCGGTAAGGAACGGGTGCACGTGATGGGCTTCGTCTCGGGCAGCACGGCGGAAGAGCTCGCCGCGTTCCGCGCGGGCGGCTTTTTCGCACCGGAGGTGGAGACGAGCGTCATCATCGCGCCCTTCCGCCCGGTCCCGCCGGAAGGCGCATGGCTCACGCTACATGGCAATGGCGCGTCGGTGGGGCCGCTGTTCTACGGGGAGAAAAGCAGCGGGCGCGGCGCGGTCACGCTGACCGGCGCGCAGTTCGCTCCGCTGCTGGCGGGCGCGGAGGATGTGACGCTGATCGTGCAGGACAAGGCCGGCGCGGTGCTCCACAATGTGGCGCTGCCCCGCGCCGTGCTGGCCGAAACGGCCGCGCATCTCTCCGAGGTCTTTGCGAAGGTCGAAGCAATGCAGGCCGACAAGCCCGCGCAATGCCTCGATCACCGCGACGATATCATCATGGCGGGGTGACAGGGGGCGGAGGGATCTCCCTCAAGCCGTGGTGAAAGGCGCTGCATCGGCTGCAAGGCAGCCGCAAGCGCCCGGCCCAATCAACTTTCTTTCTTCACCAGCTTGTAGGCGCGCTCGTACCACTCGCTGCCCGGGTAGTTGGCGCCCAGCACCGCGGCATACTTGGTCGCTTCCTGCGGCACGCCGAGCGCGAGGCTGGTCTCGGTCAGGCGGAACAGCGCCTCGGCGGTGTGGCTGGTGGTGTCGAACTTCTCGACCACGTTGCGGAAGCGCATGTCGGCGGCGAGCCACAGGCCCATGCGCTCGTAATGGCGGCCGATCTCCATCTCCTTGCCCGCAAGGTGATCTGCGACAAGATCGAGCTTCAGCCGCGCGTCGGCGGCGTATTCGCTCTGCGGGAAGCGGCGGTTGACCTCGCGCAGTGCGGTCTGGGCCTGCTCGGTGATCTTCTGGTCGCGGTTCACGTCGCTGATCTGCTCGTAATAGGAGAGCGCGATCAGGTAGTAGGCGTAAGGCGCATCCTTGTTGCCCGGGTGGATCGACAGGAAGCGCTGCGCGTTCTGGATCGCCTTGTTGTAATCGCGCGCGATGTAATAGCTGAAGGCGCTCATCAGCTGCGCGCGGCGGGCCCAGGGCGAATAGGGGTGCTGGCGCTCCACCTCGTCGAACAGCGCTGCGGCCTGCAGGGTGTTGCCCCGGTCAAGTCGCCGCTGCGCCTCGGCATAGAGCGATTCGACATCGCGCGCGACATAGGCGACGTCCTTGCCCTCCCCGCTCCCGGCGCAGGCCGACAGGGAGCCGAGGGTAAAGGCGGCGAGCGCGGCATAGGCGACGCGGGTGGTGAGCTTCGATTGCATGGAGGCAGCGTATAACGAGGGGCTGAGTGAATGGGAAGTGAAGGCCGCGCCCCCTCCCCCGCAGCGCCCCCACATTTTCCTACCCCGCGTTTTTGTGATCCTCTCCTGGCCCCCCAAGGAAAGGTCCCCCTCCCCATGACCCGCAAGAAAGATCCGCGCACCACCCGCCTCCCCGTTCCCGCCGGCGAGCTCCCCGCCTTCGCCCCCGTCCCGCGTCGCTGCAACCGCCACGACGGCTGGACCCCCGACCGCCAGCGCGCCTTCATCGAGGCGCTCGCCGATCTCGGCTCGGTCGAGGCCGCCGCCCGCGCGGTCGACATGAGCAGCGTCGGCGCCTACCAGCTGCGCCGCCAGCCCGGCGCCGAGGAGTTCCGCGCCGCCTGGGACGCCGCCCTCCAGCTCGGCATCCAGCGGATCGAGGACGTCGCCATGGACCGCGCCCTCAACGGCGTCGAGGAGCCGGTCTACTCCTACGGCAAGCTCGTCGGCACCCGCATCAAGCGCAACGACGGCCTGCTGATGTTCCTCCTGCGCAACCGCGCGCCCGAGCGCTTCGCCGCCGGCGGCGGCGCCAAGGCGATGAACGCGGTGGGCAAGCAGGAGCTTGCGCGGCTCAAGAAGCAGTGGCGCGCGGAATGGGAGGCCGAGCAGGGCAACGTCACCTCCGCCGACATCCGCGCGAGCATCGACCGCAAGATCATGGACATCCGCCGCCAGGTCGAGCGCGAACGCCCCGCCCGCCGCGCCGCGCTCAGCGAGGAAACCCTCGCCGCCTTCACCCGCTTCTGCGAACTGCGCGACCGCGACCTCGCCGCCACGAATGCCGACGAGCGGACGGTGCGGATCACCGCAGTGACGCTCGAGACCCCCTCGACGCATTTCGATCCGCCGGTGCTGCGGGTGTTGCCTGCCCCGGAGCGCACGGAGGAACCGTCGAAGACGGACGCGTCATCGAAGGATGGCTCGTTCGGCCCCTAGGGGCGAGGCGGCTATGGTCCTCCCCTTCAGGGGAGGGGGACCATCCGCAGGATGGTGGAGGGGCGGGTGAGGCTTGCACTTGATGCATACGATCAATGCATATAGCATCGCCCCATGAACAACCCCGCCCACCCCCGCCGCGACGCCGCCGTCGGCCCGCGCAAGCGCACGACCATGACGATCCGGCCCGATTACCTCGCCGACGCGAAGCGGCTCGGCATTACCGTGTCCGAAGCCGCCGAACGCGGCCTGCGCGATGCAATCCGCGAGGCCGAGGCGGCGCGCTGGCTCGCCGAGAACGGCGAGGCGGTCGCGGCGGCGAATGACTGGGTGGAGGCCAACGGCCTGCCCCTCGCGGATCGCCGCCTGTTCTGATGGCACGCTTCGACGTCTACGCCCTCGCACGCGGCGGCGCGTTGGTGGTCGATTGTCAGGCGGATTTGCTCGACGGGCTGACAACCCGTGTGGTGGTGCCGCTGATTGCCGAAAGCGCCGCGCCCAAACCTGCGCGCAGGCTGAATCCGGTGTTGGTGGTGGGCGGGGAGCGGTTTGTGCTGATGACGCAGTTTCTTGCGGCGGTCGAGGTGCGCGAGCTGGGGGCGAAGGTGGAATCGCTGGCGAGCGAGGGCGAGACGGTGCTGGGGGCGCTGGATTTTCTGCTGACGGGAGTGTGATTTCGACGCTCTACTCTCTCCGGGTCGGAAGACCGTCCGTGGGGACGTGGAACATAGTCAGATCATCATCGCTTGGATGAAAACAGTAAGCGACTATAATAAGTGCAGTCGTTGCGCGACGCATAATGCTAGCGATTTGTTCATCATTTGGGAACAGTCCGGACAACCAGCGAAGACCATTCAAAATTTACACCTTTTACCTAATTATTCAAGGTAGACAAATGGCAAATTCACCGCAAGATAGCTATGAGCGAATGATGAGTGGCTTAATTCCGATTGATCCAACTGAAGCGCTAAATCGTGCCCGTTCGCTTATCCAAACAGAACCAAACTACCGAAAAGTTGGTGAGACTAGTCAAGTTCTTCCAGAAACACTAAAGTGGCTCGGCCAACTTGGAGCACTTATTGACGCGATGAAATTGGTGAAAGAGGGCGTAGATTTTTCCTTGGCACAAAGAATGCTCGTTTCGAGCAGAGGCAGCCAAGGAGGCGCCGAGATACAAGCGGTTCTATATCGAGTTTTGGCTCATGCGGAAATCAGAGCGCCCACTGCTGCTCAAGGCGCTTTTGTTGCGGCAGGTGAGGAGGTCAATGCCTACGGTGCAATTGCAAAGATTCTAGAAAGCGCACAACAAAACTTACTAGTCGTTGATCCGTACCTTGACGCTACGTTTGTAACGGATTTCCTCGCAGCAACACCTGAGGGGGTTGTTATAAATGCACTTGCCGATGCTTCATCTGTTAAAACGACACTGTTGCCTGCGGCGCAGCGATGGAATGGCCAGTTTGGAGACACTCGACCGCTTAACGTGAGACTGGCTCCAGCAAGAAGCCTTCACGATCGACTCATTATCGTGGACGAGACAGTCGTGTGGTCACTTACACAATCAATAAAAGATTTTGCAAAGCGCGCCCATGCGGCCGTTCTGAAAGTCGATGATGAAACCGGCCGGCTCAAATTCGAAGCTTATTCACTTGCGTGGAATGGCGCGACCCCAAATTAAAAGCCAAGGCTCAGTTGCTGGGCCTAGTTTCGGGAGCGAGCGAAGCGAGCCTGTGACACGCCCACCCCCTGCCCCTCCCGCAAGCGGGAGGGGGGAAGAGCGGCGTCTTCGCGTCTTTGCGTGAAACGTTCGGAGGATGGCGCTTGCCCCTCCACCACCCTCGGTGGTCCCCCTCCCCAGTAGGGGAGGAATGGGTGCCGATCCTCCCCTCCTTTTCAAAGGAGGGGATCGAGGGGTGGTTGCGCGGCGCGCAGCGTCGCGCTCGCTGCGCTTGCCACCACCCCCTACCCTCTCCTCTAAAGAGGAGGGGGACTCAGGGCCTTATTCTTCACCCATGCGTAAGGCCGCGATGAAGGCTTCCTGAGGAATAGAGACGTTGCCATACTCCCGCATCCGCGCCTTCCCCTTCTTCTGCTTCTCGAGCAGCTTCTTCTTGCGCGTGATGTCCCCGCCATAGCACTTGGCGGTCACGTCCTTGCGCAGGGCGGCGATGGTTTCGCGGGCGATCACCTTGCCGCCGATCGCGGCCTGGATCGGGATCTTGAACAGGTGACGCGGGATCAGGTCCTTGAGGCGCTCGCACATGCCGCGGCCGCGTTCTTCGGCGTTGGCGCGGTGGACGATCAGCGAGAGGGCGTCGACCGGCTCGTTGTTCACGAGGATATTCATCTTCACGAGGTCGCCCTCGCGGGTGCCGATCTGTTCGTAGTCGAAGCTGGCATAGCCGCGGCTGATCGACTTCAACCGGTCGTAGAAGTCGAACACCACTTCGTTCAATGGCAGCTCGTAGCTCACCTGCGCGCGGCCGCCGACATAGGTGAGTTCGGTCTGGATGCCGCGGCGGTCCTGGCACAGTTTCAGGATCGCGCCGAGATATTCGTCGGGGGTGTAGATCACCGCCTTGATCCACGGCTCCTCGATCGACTCGATCCGGTTGGTGTCGGGCCAGTCGGCGGGGTTGTGGATGTCGATGGTCTTGGCGTCCTCGGTCTTCGAATGGCCGAGGTGGATGCGGTAGACCACGGATGGGGCGGTGGTGATGAGGTCGAGGTCGTATTCGCGGCTGAGGCGTTCCTGGATGATTTCCAGGTGCAAGAGGCCGAGGAAGCCGCAGCGGAAACCGAAGCCGAGCGCCGCGCTGCTTTCCATCTCGTAGGAGAAGCTCGCGTCGTTGAGGCGCAGCTTGGCGATGCTTTCGCGCAGCTTCTCGAAGTCGGCGGCGTCGACCGGGAAGAGGCCGCAGAAGACCACCGGCTGGACTTCCTTGTAGCCCGGCAGCGCCTCGGTCGCCCCGCCCTTCACCGTGGTGATGGTGTCGCCGACGCGGGCCTGTTCGACTTCCTTGATCTGCGCGGTGATGAAGCCGATCTCGCCCGGGCCGAGCTCGGAAAGGTCGGTGCGCTTGGGGGTGAAGCAGCCGACCCGGTCGACGAGGTGCTGGGTGCCGCCCTGCATGAAGCGGATGTTGAGGCCCTTCGTCAGCTTCCCGTCGATCACGCGCACGAGGATCACGACGCCGAGATAGGGGTCGTACCACGAGTCCACGAGGCTGGCCTTGAGCGGCGCCTCGATGGTGCCCTTGGGCGGCGGGATCTTGGCGACGACAGCCTCGAGCACTTCCTCGATCCCGATGCCCGACTTGGCCGACGCGAGGACGGCGTCCGAGGCGTCGAGGCCGATGATGTCCTCGATCTCGGCCTTGACCTTGTCGGGCTCGGCGGCGGGGAGGTCGATCTTGTTGATGACGGGGACGATCTCGTGATCGTGCTCGATCGACTGGTAGACGTTGGCGAGGGTCTGGGCTTCCACGCCCTGCGCGGCGTCGACGACGAGCAGCGCGCCCTCGCAGGCGGCAAGGCTGCGGGAGACCTCGTAGGCGAAGTCGACGTGGCCGGGGGTGTCCATCAGGTTGAGCTGATAGGTCTCGCCGTTCTTTGCGGTATAGGTAAGGCGCACGGTCTGCGCCTTGATGGTGATGCCGCGCTCCTTCTCGATGTCCATGTTATCAAGGACTTGCTCGGACATCTCGCGCGCGGTGAGACCTCCGGTGAACTGGATCAGCCGGTCGGCGAGGGTCGATTTGCCGTGGTCGATATGGGCAATGATCGAGAAGTTGCGGATATGGGAGAGGTCAGTCATCGCCGCGCGATGTAGCGCCCGGTCGCCGCATTGTCATTCGCCAAAAACGCAACTGCCTTGGGGGGATCAAACCGTCTCCGCACGTGCTGCGCCGGCATAGCCGAACTTGGGAACGGCGGTGCCCTGATCGATCCCGAGGAACTTGCCCGGAGCCAGCGGTGCGAGCGGTGTCCCTGCTGCCGCCAGCGCATAGGGCGAGACGCGGTTGCGGGTACACAGGCCGCCCGATCCGTCCTCGATCAGCGACTGCTCGAACTCCAGCCCCTGCACGTCGCCGTTGGAGCGGATCACGGTCGCCACGGCCAGCTGTCCGCCGCCGAGGTCGACCACGAACTGCGTGCCCTTGGGCACATCGGCCAGGCCCTGGATCAGCGCGCCCGTGCGCGACAGATTGCGCAGGGTGACCTCGTAGGCGTAATCATCGTGGATCACCTGGATCTTGCGGAACACCGTGCGCCTCCGGGCGCGGCGGGTGCGTTCGGCGCCGGGGTCGATCTTCCAGGCGCCGTCCGCCATCTCCGACGCGACCATCGCCGCATCGACCGGCTCGCTGAAGATCGGGCCTTCGAGATAGCGCACGCCGCATTCGGTGAGCGCGGCGAGCAGGCCGGCGCTTTCGATGCCGCCGGCCATCGTGTCCATCTGGAGCGCGCCCGCCAGCGCGACGATCGCGCGCACGAGGCCCAGTTCGCGGCTGTCGTGGCGTTCGGCCTCGGCGACCAGCTTCTGGTCGATCTTGATCGCATCGAAGGGCGCGCGGCGCAGGTAGGCGAGCGAGGAATAGCCGCTGCCGAATTCGTCGAGCGTCAGCCGCACCCCGAGCTTGAACAGTCCGGCCAGCGCGCGGTCGACCACCGAGGCGTCGCCGAAGAACACTGCCTCGCTGATCTCGAGTTCGAGCCGCGAGGGCGCGATCCCTGCGGCATCCACCGCATCGGCGACAAGCGTGACGAAGTCGTCGGCGAGGAACAGCGGTACCGGCACGTTGACCGCGATGCGCACGGTATCGGGCCAGTCGCACGCCCGCGCGCAGGCAGCGGCGATGGCCCAGCGACCGACATCGGCGAGCAGCGCAGAGCCTTCGATGATCTGCGCGAATTCCTCCTCGTCGATGATCCCGCGGTCGGCGTGGTTCCAGCACACGTGCGCCTCGAGCGAGGAGACGGTGCCCGCCGCGGCCTCGACGATCGGTTCGAAGCGCAGGAACAGCTGCTCCTCGCGCAGGGCCGTGCCCAGATCCTGTTCGAGCCGGCGGCGGAAGATCGTTTCGTTCTCGAGCTCGCCCGAGAAGAAGCGGTACTGCCCGCGCCCGCCGTTCTTGGAGGCATAGAGCGCAAGGTCGGCCGCGCGCACGATCTCGTCGCGGGTCACCCCGTCGTGCGGCGCGATGGCGATGCCGACCGAAGCCCCGATCACGCAGCGCCCCTCCTCGAGACTGTAGGGCTGGCGCAGCATGGTGATGATCTTCATCGCCAGATCGCCGAGCACCCCGCGGTCGTCGACATCGGGGAGCATCACCTGAAATTCGTCGCCGCCCAGACGGCCGATCTCGCATTCGCGGTCGATCGCGCGGGTAAGGCGGGCCGCGACCTGCTTGAGCAGCTCGTCCCCCGCCGCGTGCCCGAGCGTGTCGTTGACATGCTTGAAGCGGTCGAGGTCGATCATCATCACCGCGCAGTTGCGCCGCGCGGTGCGGAAGGCGGTCAGCGTCGCTTCGATGTTGTGCGCCATGCGGTGGCGGTTGGACAGGCCGGTGAGCGAATCGTAGCGGGCGAGCCGCGCGGTCTCCTCCTCGCGGTGGTATTCCTCGGTGATGTCGGCGCCGGTGCCGCGGAAGCCGATGAAGTGGCCCGCGGCATCGGTGACGGGCTGGCCGGACAGACGCAGCACCGTCCCCTCGGGCCGCCGCGCCGCGCGCACGGCCATGCCGGCAAAGGCCTTGTGCGCGCCGAGCATCAGCGCGAGCGACTTGCCGCGCTCCTCGCGGTCGGCGGCGGCGAAGATCGTCGGCAGAGGCTGGCCGATGAGCTCGCCGAGCGGTACATCAAGCCGCGCGGCGATGGCGGCAGACAGATAGGTGAGATGGCCCGAGGCATCGCTCGCCCAGAACCAGCCGAGGCCCGACTGTTCGAGCTCGTCGAGCATGGCGAGGCGCTCGCCATCCGACATGGCCGACCCGGCAGCGAACGGCGCGCTGCGGGTGTTACGGGAAGACAAGAGACCCTTCAGGGACATCTCGCGGGCAAACCTCCAGACCTCTGGCCGGCATCGGGGACGCCGCCGGGTTTTCCGAGACCTAAAGCCCGATGGTTATTTTTTGGCTAAAGGCTTTGCCTAACACGCGGCGAAAGGAACGCCTTTACCAGCCTGCCGAACCGGTCGCCGGGCCCTTGAGCACCGCGAAGGAGCCATCCGCGCGGCGGCGCAGGGGCTGGTGGAATTCGATCCCGACGCGGTTTTCGCGCGACCAGCGCACCTGTGCGGTGACTGTCTTGTCGGCGGAAAATTCGACCCGCACCGCGCTGCCGGCGGGCATGTTCCACAGCCCTTCGATCATCGCCCCGCTTTCGGAGATGTTGCGGAGCGTCGCATTGAGGCGGTTGCCGTTGTGGACCACCACGACACGGCGCAGCAGGTTCTGGCGCGGCGCACGGGCGGACTGCGGGCCATCGGCCTCGGCGACGAGATCGCCCGAGACAAGCGCGGTCGCGTCCGAGGCGTTCATCGGCTTGAAGTAGATATAACCCTGGATGTGCGAACAGCCGAGCAGGCGCACAAGCTCGAGCTCGTCGAGCGTCTCCACGCCTTCGGCGGTCGTGTCCATGTGCAGCGCTTCGGCGAGCGAGGTAATCGAGGCGATGATCGCGCCGTTGCGGCTGCCTTCCTCGGTCGCGCCCTGCACGAAGCTGCGGTCGATCTTGATCTTGTCGAACGGCGCCTTCTTCAGATAGCCGAGCGAGGAATAGCCGGTGCCGAAATCGTCGAGCGCGAGACGCACGCCGACCCGCTTCAGCGCCTTGAACATCGCGTCCGTGCCCGAGCTGTCGTTGAGGAACACGCTTTCGGTGATTTCCAGCTCGAGCCGCGAGGGCGCCACGCCGCTATGGGCGAGCGCATTGGCGACGATGTTGGGCAGATCGGGGTTGGCGAATTGCAGCGCCGAGACGTTGACTGCGCAGCGGATCGAGCGCGGCCAGCGCGCGAGGTCGGCGCAGGCGGTGCGCAGCGCCCACTGGCCGATCCGGTCGATCAGGCCAGCATCCTCAGCGATGGGCACGAACTTGGCCGGGCTGATCCACCCGCGCTTGGGGTGGTGCCAGCGCATCAGCGCCTCGAAGCCGACGATCTTCTCGTTCGCGGCATAGACGACCGGCTGGTAATAGAGCTCGAGCTCGCCCTTGGCGATCGCGTCGCGCAGGTCCTGCTCCAGCTCGGCGCGCTCTTCGGCGGCGGCGTGCAGGTCTTCGGCGTAGAAGCGGAACACCCCGCGCCCGGCGTCCTTGGCGGCATACAGCGCAAGGTCGACGTTGCGGATCAGCTCTTCGCTGTTGGTGCCATGCTCGGGCGCGACGGCGATACCGACCGACGCGCCGATCACCACGCTCTGGCCCTGGATCGAATAGGGCTGCGACAGCGAGGCGATGATCTCCGCCGCCATGTTGCCGAGCGAAGTGCGGGTCTGGTCGCCCGGCACGATCACCTGGAATTCGTCGCCGCCCAGACGCCCGCAGCGCCCTGCCCCGCCGATCGCGCGTTCGAGCCGCTGCGCCACCTGCTTGAGCAGCGCGTCGCCCGCCGGGTGGCCGAGGGTATCGTTGACGTGCTTGAAGCGGTCGAGATCGAGCATCAGCACTGCGCAGCTGCGCTCGCGCCCGCTGGGAGCGGCAAGGATCTGCTCGAGCGCGTGGCTCATCTGCACGCGGTTGGCGAGGCCGGTGAGCGAATCGTAATGCGCGAGGCGCGAGACCTGCTGTTCGCTGCGGCGCTTTTCGGTGAGGTCGGTTCCGTGGCCGCGGAAGCCGCAGAAGTTCTTGTAGCTGTCATAGACCGGACGGCCGGCCAGCGCCCACCAGCGTTCGTCGCCGGTGGTGGCAGCGCGCACCTCGACATCGTGGAAGGCCGAACGGGCCGAGAGGTGGAACGCAAGCGTGCGCTCCGCGTCGGCGGCGCCTTGCGAGGGGTCGACGATTTCCGACAGCGGGCAGCCCACGACCTCGTCCGAGGTCTTGCCGAGCACGGTCGCCGCCTTGGGCGAGATATAGGTGATGAGACCGCGGCGGTCGGTTTCCCAGAACCAGCCCTGCCCCGTCTCCTCGAAGCTGCGCAGAATGTCCTCGGCGCGGGCCGCGACCCTCTCGCGCGCCTCGCGGGCGTGGCGGCGGCGCTGGGCGGCCTTCCATTCCAGACGCGCGATCAGCGAAAGGGTCAGCGCGGCGGCGATCACCGCGGCATAGGTGACGTTTTCGGGCGCCAGCACGGCGAACCCAGCCCAGCTCGCGATCTTGGCGCAGAACAGCGAGATGATGCGCATGTCGAACAGCGCGGCCGCCGCGGCATTGACGCAGACCAGCGTGGCGATGGCCCATTGCCACGGCAGCCCCTCGCCCACCCACAAGGCCAGCGCGAAGCCCGCGCAGGCCATCGGCAGGACGATGCCGACAATGACGATCGTCAGCCGTGCCAAGCCGTGGGTCGCAGCCTGGCGCTCGTTCCGGGCGAAGAGAGAACCGCAGGCGAACAGGGTGGCCGATGCAAGCGCGAAGCTCAGCGTCATCGTCGAGGGAAGGCCCTGGTGGACGACGGCGGCCATGCTGAAAGCGGCGATCAGGAACAGGGTCATCCCGCCCGCTTCGCGCGGCAGGAAGAAGTTCTGCTCGCTCGCCGGCTCGTCGATCGCCTGTTGCAGCCCGCCGGCCCGTTCCGGGCGCAGCCGCTCGGGCCCGCGCCGCTCGCCGCGGGCGCGCAAATCGTTTGCACCCGCTTCGAGGTTGGCCTTTTCCTTGGCGACCGAACGCAGGTCCCGTCCGCTGCCGATGGGGCGCGGGTTATGCGTCGCAAATTTTCTGATAGGTTCCCCAGCCATCCTCGTCCCATGCCAGAAGATGGTTGATAAAAGCGTTAACCGGCATCCCTAATTCTTTCACCACGTGCTGCCCGGGCCGCGCGAGCCTGCCCCAGCACACGCTTGCAACTTGGCATCCAAGTCTGCATTCTCGGACCCACGACCGGCGACAAGGACACAGCCGCGCGAAGCGGCGCCCGCAAGGTCAGGAGAAGGGGATCCCATGGCACGCAGCGAAGTGAAGCTCGAGAACGAAGCAGCCCAGTCCACCAACGCCCTCGGGCCGCTGGTAGGCCTGGCGCGCGAGGATTTTGTCAGCGCGGTCGCGCTGTTGCTGCGCGAGACCGCCTCGGACCCCTCGCGCTTCCTGCGGCACGGCACCGCGATGGCGCAGGACATGGTCAAGATCATGACCGGCAAGAGCGAGCTTGCCCCCGATCCCAAGGACAAGCGGTTCATGGACCCGGCGTGGCAGTACAACCCGTTCTTCCGCGCCGGCGCACAATATTACCTCGCCGTGCAGAAGGGCATGAGGAACTGGCTCGAAGAGCTCGAGCTCGACGAGCTGGAACGCAACCGCGCGAACTTCATCGCCAACATCATCCTTGATGGCCTCGCGCCCACCAACTCGCTGATCGGCAACCCCACGGCGCAGAAGCAGATCATCAATTCGGGCGGTTTGAGCCTCATCAAGGGGCTCCAGAACGCCTATAACGACCTCGTCCACAACAAGGGCATGGTCAGCCAGGTCGACAAGCGCCCGTTCAAGATTGGCGAGAACATCGCGACTTCGAAGGGCAATGTCGTCTACCGCGACGAGATCATGGAGGTGCTGCAATATGCGCCGACCACCGAGGAAGTGTATGAAATTCCTCAGCTGACGATCCCGCCGCAGATCAACAAGATGTACATCAACGACCTGTCGCCGGACAAATCGGTGATCAAGTGGCAGGTCGACAACGGGGTGCAGACCTTCGTGATCTCGTGGCGCAATCCGTCCAAGGATCAGGGCCACTGGGGCATGGATGACTACATCTCGGCCTGCGAGAAGGCGCTGGAGGTGGTCTCTTCGGTCACGGGGTCGAAGAAGGTCAACGTTTCGGCCGGTTGCTCGGGCGGGCAGACCGCTTCGGTGCTGGCATCCAAGCTCGCCGCAACCGGCAATCCGATCCTCGGCTCGCTGACGCTGATGGTCTGCGTGCTCCACCCCAAACCGACCGATATCGAGGCCGGGTCGCTGGTCAGCGAGAACGGGATGCAGCTCGCCCGCCAGCGCGCGATGAAGCAGGGAGTGATCAAGGCTGACGACTTGGCGCGCGGCTTCGCCTGGCTGCGCCCGAACGATCTCATCTGGAACTACGTCATCAACAACTACCTGCTCGGGCAGGACCCGCCGGCCTTCGACGTGCTGTTCTGGAACGCGGATGCCACCAACCTCTCATCCAGCCTGATGGGCGACTTCCTGACCCTGTTCGAAACCCTCGCCTTCACCAAGAAGGGCGAGGTCGAGATGGCCGGACACAAGGTCGACCTCAGCAAGGTGACCGCAGACCTCTTCATCCTCGGCGGGGTGACCGATCACATCACGCCCTGGAAGGCGACCTACCGTTCGACCCAGCTGTTCGGATCGAAGGACGTGACTTACGTCCTCTCGCAGAGCGGCCACATGCAGGCGATCCTCAACCCGCCGGGCAACCCCAAGGCCAAGTATTTCGTGCAGGCCAAGCCCGGCAAGCTCCCCGAGACCGCCGACGAGTGGCTGCAGGGCACCGAAGAGGTCAAGGGCAGCTGGTGGCCGCTGTGGATGGAATGGGTGCAGAAGCGCTCGGGCAAGAAGAAGGCCGCGCCGGCCGCGCTCGGCAATGCCACCTACACGCCGATGGAAAAGGCGCCGGGACTCTACGTCGTCGAAGAAGTCTGATACAGGGAACCTGCGTCACAGGCGTTCCGGCACCGGTATGCCGACGCAAAAGCTTGTGGGCGCGCGCGCTATGGGATCGGCGTGCGCGCCCAACCCGCCCTCCTTTCGGGAGGGCGCAGAAAGGACGTGAATACGTGACCAATCCCATGGACGACGCGGTCGTCTCGATGGAGCAAGTGGGCGGCCGGACGCTACGGACTGCTGCCTGGCGGCTCGATATGCCCTCCGACCATCTGCCGGTTCTGTTCTTCAACGGCATCGGCGCGAATATCGAAGCGGTGGCCCCTCTGGCGGCGACCATGCCCGAGCGCGGCTTCATCATGTTCGACATGCCGGGCACGGGCGAATCGCCCGATCCGCTGGTGCCCTACAACCCCTTCACCATGAGCTGGACCGCCGCCCAGCTGCTCGACAGGTTCGGGCTCGACGAGGTCGACGTGATGGGCGTCTCGTGGGGCGGCGCGATGGCGCAGCACTTCGCGCTCCAGCACCCGGGCCGCACCCGGCGGCTCACCCTGATCGCGACCACGCCGGGGATGCTGATGGTGCCGGGCAACCCCGCCGCCTTCACCAAGATGGCCGATCCGCGCCGCTATGTGGACCCCGAGTTCATGGCGAAGCATTTCAAGACGCTCTACGGCGGCCTCACCGAGACCGACGGGCAGGACCACAAGTCGAGCCACATCGGCCGGCTGAAGCCCCCCTCCCCGCGCGGCTACATGTACCAGCTGATGTGCATGCTCGGCTGGACGAGCCTTCCCGCCCTCCCCTTTATGAGCAAGGAAACGCTGATCATGATGGGCGAGGAAGACCAGATCGTCCCGCTGATCAACGGCAAGATCCTGAAGGCGATGATCCCCAATTCGCGGCTGATCACCTTCGCAGGCGGCGGGCACCTGTTCCTGCTGACCCACGCGGACGAGAGCGTGGCGGCGATCCGCGAGTTCCTCGATGCGCCGGAGACGGCCAAGGAAGCGGGACGCGCGGCGGCGTGATTTCGGGAGTACCGCGCATTCCGTAACAAAAAAGGGCGGCCCCGGTTGGGTGCCGCCCTTTTTCGTGTCCCGCCCTCAGGGCTCGATGACGATGCCCTTGGCGGGGTCGATCTGCCCGGCGACCATGCTGGTGAACACATCGCGCGCGGCGACGAGGCCCTTGTGGCGCTCGATCGCGATGGTGCCTTCGGCCGCCTTCAGGAACTCGCGCCATGCGGCGGCGACGAGCTTGCCGCCTTCCTCCGGCCCGTGCGCCTTGAAGAAGGCGACCGCGTGGTCCGGGGCGAAGAACAGCTGCGGCTTGGGGCCGGGCAGCGGCGCATTCTGGCCGAACACCGAGCGCGCCTCGATATGGGTCGCGCCGACCAGCACCGATTGCATCAGCGCCTCGCCGAAATGGTGGTGGATGCGCCCCAGCAGCTCGGCATTGCCGGCAAAGTCGACACTGACCGAGGGCACCGCCGCGAGGCTCGCCAGATCGTCATAGGCGACGACAGAATCGTAAAGCCCGCTCGCCTCGACGAAGGCGACATTGCCCTTCGAGGTCAGGCCGACGCGCCTGATCCCCGGCGAGGACTGCCGCGCGACGCTGGCGAGGCCCATCGCGGTCTTGGACGAGGCGCTGGTGACGACCAGCTGCTCCGCCCCGAACCAGTCGACCCCGCGCAGGAAGTATTCGATCAGGAAGCCGGTGCGGAACAGCGGGCCGAAGATCATCCGCTCCGCCTCGCGCGCCGGATCATGCTCGGGATCGGCGGCAAGGCGCGTGTAGCTGTTGTAGACCGGGCTCATCGGCTGGCGGTGCGCGGCCATGTCGGTGAAGCCCCCGGCACTCACCCGTCCGGGGAGCACATCGAGGTGGCTCGCCATCGGCAGGTAGCCATAGACCCGCTCGCCCTCGGCGATGTCGGGATGGCGGCTCTCGATCACCCGCGCATGGCCCCACATCGGCACGATGCCGAGGCCATCGGGAGCGGGGAAGAAGTCCCAATACTTGAACCCGTCGCCCACCACCGCATAGGTGACGTTGTTGGCGGTGACCGAGAAGCTCTCGATCGCAAGCCGCACTTCGCCGTCGCCGAGCGGGGCGAGCGGCACCTCGGCCAGCGCAGCATCGGTCAGCGCGGCC
Source organism: Erythrobacter colymbi (assembly GCF_002155685.1). GTDB lineage: Bacteria > Pseudomonadota > Alphaproteobacteria > Sphingomonadales > Sphingomonadaceae > Erythrobacter > Erythrobacter colymbi. The sequence continues at coordinate 115,939 of NZ_MUYK01000002.1, read as the reverse complement.
TTGCGGACATGGACTTCGGTGGCGTTCATCGCCTTTCCCCTCCCTTATGTGGCGGGGATCACACCCGCATCGGCATCAGCACGTAGAGCGCGCGCGCCTGGTCGTTCTCGCGGATCAGCGTCGGCGCGCCGGCGTCAGCGAGGTGGAGTTCCACCGTGTCGTTGTCGATCTGGCCGAGGATGTCCTTGAGATAATTGGCGTTGAACCCGATCTCGAGCCCTTCGGCCTTGTACTCGGCCATCAGCTCTTCGGCCGCCGTGCCGTTGTCGGGCGAGGTGACCGAAAGCGTCACGCGGTCATTGTCGAGCCCGATCTTGACCGCACGGGTCTTCTCGGTGGCGATGGTCGCAACGCGGTCCACGCCCGAGTAGAACAGCTTGGGATCGACCTTGAGCAGCTTGTCGTTCGCGGTCGGGATCACGCGGCTGTAATCGGGGAAGGTGCCGTCGATCAGCTTGGAGGTGAGCACCACCCCGCCCTCGCCGCCCAGCGTGAAGCGGATCTTGCTCGCCGACAGGTCGACCAGCACATTGCCGTCCAATGCCTCTTCGAGGAGCTTGCGCAGCTCGCCGACGGCCTTGCGGGGCACGATCACGTCGGGCATTCCGGCAGCGCCTTCCGGGCGCGGCAGGGTGAAGCGCGCGAGGCGGTGACCATCGGTCGCGGCGGCCTTCAGCAGCGGCTCGTCCTCGTCGGTGACGTGCAGGAAAATGCCGTTGAGGTAGTAGCGCGTTTCCTCGGTCGAGATCGCGAAGCGGGTGCGGTCGATCAGCTCGGCGAGCATGCGCGCGGGCAGTTCGAAGCTGGTCGGCAGATCGCCTTCGACGATCACGGGGAAGTCGTCGCGCGGCAGGGTCGGCAGCTTGAAGTTCGAACGGCCGGCCTTCACTTCCAGACGGTTGTCGTTGGTGGTGAGGCTGACCTGGCTTCCTTCGGGCAGCTTGCGCGCGATGTCGAACAGCAGGTGCGCGGAAACGGTGATCGCGCCGGGCTGGTCGACCGAGGCGGCGCTCATGGTTTCGACCACCTGGAGATCGAGGTCGGTCGCCATCACCCGCACGGAGCCGCCTGCATCGGCATCGATCAGCACGTTGGAAAGAATGGGAATTGTGTTGCGGCGCTCCACCACGGATTGAACATGGGAAAGGCACCGCAGCAGCGTCGCGCGTTCGATCGTGGCCTTCATCGCTTGTCCCTATCGGTCCTGTATGTTGCGTAAGGGGAGAGGAATCGCCCCCAAGCGCCGGAAAGTCCCGAAAACCTTAGCGCCAAGACGGGCACGGGCAAGCGCGATTGCCCTCTGGGACAGCATGGCTTGGGGATAAGCGGTGCGCTGGCTCGCGGCATGGCCGCTACAGGGGGATTTCGCCGGTTCCGCCGCCGCGATCAGCGGCGCGCGTCCCACCGCAGCTGCGCCGACCGCGCCGAATGGAAGGCGCCCGCGTAGGAACCGACCATCGCGGTTGCCAGCTTGCGCTCAACCTTGCCCGAATAGGCGAAGGTCTCGACCTCCTTTTCGAACTCCGGGCCAAGGCCGGCTGCCATCATGTCGTCGAAGGTGGAATCGGCGCTGCGGATGTGGAGCGCCATCTGCCGGTCGAGCAGGTCGACATTCACGCCCTGCGCAACAAGCCGGGCGCGCATTTCGGCGACGAAGGCATTGCTGACATTCATCTCGCGGAAGATGTCCTCGTCCTGCTCGGCGACCGCATGGGTTGCGAAGCAGGCGTCGAGCGCGCGGCTGAGGGCGAGGTAATCGACCTTGGCCGCATCGCCCAGACCCTCGGCCGCGAGAAACTCGTCGACGAGCATCGCGCCGAACGCGGGGTTCGCGCTCGCCAGGCAATCCTTCTCGCCGGCAAGCGCCGGAACCGCGCTGGCGGCCAGTGCCAAGCCGATCAGACCCCTGAACACCGTCCGCATCAGCCCGTCCCCCTCCTCGTGTCCGGGCCTCAGCCCAGCATCGCCATCCCGCCGTTCACGTGCAGCGTCTCGCCCGTCATGTAGGCGGCCTCGCGGCTGGCGAGGAAGGCGACTGCTGCGCCGATCTCGGCACCCTCGCCCATCCGGCCCATCGGAATGCGGCCGTTGATGGCGGCCTGCTGCTTTTCATCGAGAGCAGCAGTCATCGCGGTGCGGATGAAGCCCGGCGCGACGCAGTTCGCCGTGATCCCGCGGCTCGCCACTTCCTGCGCGAAAGCCTTGGTCATGCCGGTAAGGCCCGCCTTGGCCGCGCAGTAGTTCATCTGCCCGGGATTGCCGGTGCTGCCGACGACGCTGGTGATGTTGATGATGCGCCCGAAGCGCGCCTTCATCATCGGCTTGGCCGCCGCGCGCATCAGGCGGAAGCTGGCTTCGAGGTTGATGCGGATCACCTGATCCCATTCCTCGTCCTTCATCCGCATACCCAGATTGTCGCGGGTGATGCCGGCGTTGTTGACGAGGATGTCCATCGTCCCCAGCGTATCGATCATCGCCGGGATCAGCTCCTCGACCTGGGTCTGATTGCCCAGATCGCAGGTGATCTCGACATGGCCGTCATGGTCGTGGGGATAGGCTTCGTTGAGCTCGTCACGGAAGGCGCGCAGCTTGGCCGCGTTGGAACCCGACAGCGCCAGACGCGCGCCCTGCGAGGCCAGCGCATGGGCGATCGCCGAACCGATCCCGCCGCTCGCGCCGGTGACCAGCGCATTCATCCCCTTCAAAGAAAACATCGCGTGGCTCTCCGGAATTACTGTGACGTGAAATTGCGCAAGCTGGCGCGCTGCATGGCCTTGGCGGCGAGGTAGACGCCGATCTGTTCAGGCTTGCCGCTCTCGGCGCCGAAACCCAGTTCGAGGATGAAGTTGCCGAACATCTCGGCATTGGCGTCGTTCACGGTGTCGACATCGCCGCCCATGCCTTGGGCGATCTGGTCTTCGAGCGCGTCCCAAAGCGCCGCGCGGTCGCCCTTGCCCAGCGCCGTGTCGATCTTGGCGATCTCGGCATTCGTCAGTTTGCCGCTGCGGCGGAAGCCAAGCTCCATCAGCCGCCCGAATTCGTAGAGCAGCGCCGAGCCCGCCTCGGGGTCGGTCCAGCCATATTGCGTGCCGCAGCCCGTCGCCACCGACATCACCAGACCGCCGAGCGCTTCCAGCGCGGGATCGTTGCTGTCGCCGATCACGTCGATCTTGCCGACGAGGCTGTCGACTTCGGCCTTCTGCTCGGCGGAATAGCCCTTCTGGATGCAGGCCAGTTCGGCCTGTTCACCGGCCGAGGCCGACGAGGCCATCATCAGGGCCGGGCCGGCCAGCAGCAGCATTGCACGCATCAAGCGATCTCCTTCGCGAAGGCCTCGAGATCCGCCATGGTCACGAGGCTGGTCACCTGCGCCTCGCGGTCGGTCCGGCTCACCATCGGCCCGACGACCTTGCCGCCCAGTTCGACGAAGCTTTCCACCCCATCGGCCCGCATGGCAAGCACGCTTTCACGCCAGCGCACGCGGCCGGTGACCTGTTCGACCAGCAGCGCGCGCTCCTCGTCGGGGTCGGTGACGGCGGCGGCGGTGACATTGGCGTAGAGCGGCAGGGCCAGCGCCTTGGGCGCGGTCGCGGCAAGGGCGTGGGCCATTTTCTCGGCCGCGGGCGCCATCAGCGAGGAGTGGAACGGTGCAGAGACGTTAAGGATCATGCCGCGCTTGATCCCGTGCTCCTTGGTCAGCGCCACCGCGCGCTCGATCGCGCCGGTGTGACCCGAAAGCACGACCTGCGAAGGATCATTGTCGTTCGCGACCTCGCACACCTCGCCTTGCGCGGCAGCTTCGGCGAGCGCCTTGGCCTGATCGATGTCGGCACCGAGCAGCACCGCCATGGTGCCCTCGCCCACCGGCACCGCCGCCTGCATCGCCCAACCCCGCAGCTTGAGGAGGCGCGACGTTTCGGCGAGAGTGAAAGCCCCGATCGCCGCGAGCGCGGTGTATTCGCCCAGCGAATGGCCCGCGACGCAGTTCGCCGTCTCGAGGATCTTCACCCCGAAATCGCGTTCGAGCACCCGCAGCGTGGCGATGGCGTTGGCCATGATCGCGGGCTGCGCGTTCTCGGTGAGGGTGAGCCGGTCTTCGGGGCCCTCGCGCATCAGGGCAAAGAGGTTCTGACGCAGCGCCTCATCAACCTCACCAAACACGTCGCGCGCGGCCTCGCTCGCTGCGGCGAGTTCAACGCCCATGCCGACCTTCTGGCTGCCCTGCCCCGGAAAAATGAATGCGCGCATCGCTGACCCCGTAGCTTATGGAAATTGGGGCGCGCCGTTACGTCCGCGCGGGCGGGCTGGCAAGGCCGAAGGGCACAACCCTGTTGGCAGAGGTGTGCCCGATCTCCGCCCGGCCGAGGTACGGGACTCCCATCCGGTCGCACCAGAAACGCGCGATCTCTTCCTCGCTCTGGCCGAATTCGACGTAGTTTTCCGGCACATCGGTGATGAAGCCGAGCCTCAGGCCGGCCAGCCGCGGCATGGTGCCGGCCAGATGGAAGAACAGCCGGTCGATCGAATACACGTGCTCGGCCACTTCCTCGACCATCAGCACATGGCCGGTGAGGTCGGGCATCATCGGCGTGCCTGCGATCATGGCGAGCGTGATGAGGTTGAAGGCCGCGGCGGGTGTGGTGCCGTCGAGGCTCGGCTCGAGGCCGCTGGTATCGCCCTCGAGCCAGCGCAGCACCCGGCGGATGCCCTCGCGCCCGCCCTCGGAGCGCGCGCTCACAGGCATATGGCCGTGGACCGACTGGCCGATCCGGTCGCGGTAGAGCGCGGCGAGCAGATAGCCGCAGTCGGAAAAGCCGACATAGGTCTTGGCCCGGGCCGCGCGGTTCATCTGGGCCACTGCCGCTTCCGCGATGCGGTTCGAGCCGTAGCCGCCCTTGGCGAACCACACGACATCGAAGGCCGGATCATTGGCGAATTCGAGCAGCGCGGAGAGCCGCCGCAGGTCGTCCCCCGCAAAATGCCCGGCGCGCTCGAAGCACTGGTCGTGGAAGGTGACGCGGTGCCCGGGGAACTCGGCCGCGACCAGCGCCTCGAGCGCAGCCTTGTGCTCGGGCGTGATCGGGGTCGCCGGTGCGCAGATCGCGATATTCGTCATATGCCCCAGCCTATGGCGCTTGTCAGGGGACGTGCAAGCCAATAACCAAGCCGCATATGGATAACACGGCCTCGTCGGAGCCGCTTGCAGGGCGGCTGCTGTTCTTCTGCGGCATCGGCGGGTCGGGGATGCTCCCCCTCGCCCAGATCGCGCACGGCCTCGGCCATCCCGTCGCCGGATCGGACCGCAGCCGCGATCAGGGCCGCTCGCCCGAAAAATTCGCGTGGCTGGAAGCCAACGGCTTTGCGCTCTTTCCGCAGGACGGGAGCGGAGTGACCTCGCCCGATCAGGTACTGGTCGCCTCGGCCGCGATCGAGGACACGGTGCCCGAAGTCGCGCGGGCGAAAGAGCTCGGCTGCCTGCGCCTCAGCCGCGCCGAGCTGCTTTCGCGCCTGTTCAACGCGGCCGATTTCTCGGTCGCGGTGGGCGGCACCTCGGGCAAATCGACCGTGACCGGGATGATCGCCTGGATCTTCGCCCATGCGGGCCTCGATCCCACGGTAATGAACGGCGCGGTGATGAAGAACTTCGTCTCGCCCGAAAACCCCTTTGCCAGCGCGCGGATCGGCGGTGCGGGGGTGTTCGTGAGCGAGGTCGACGAAAGCGACGGTTCGATCGCGCTCTACCGCCCGACCGTGGGCGTGCTGCTCAACGTCAGCCTCGATCACAAGAGCATCGAGGAGCTGCGGGTGCTGTTCGGCAATTATGTCGCGGCATCGGGGACGGCGGTGATCAACCTCGACAGCGCCGAGGCCGGATACCTTGCTCCGCGCGCCGGCAAGGTCGTGACCTACGCGATCAGGGCGCGCGAGGCCGACCTGACGGTCGAGCCCGAAAGCATCGAACACAGCGCGAGCGGCATCACCGCAGCGCTGGTCGACAACCGCAGCCGCGAGGTTGTCCCGCTCGATCTGCCGATGCCGGGGCTGCACAACCTCTCGAACGCGCTGGCGGCGATCGCGGCGGCGAACGCGGCCGGGATCGGCGTGCGGCACGCGGCCTTCGCGCTGCGCCAGTTTGCCGGCCTCGCCCGCCGCTTCGACGTGATCGGCACCTCCCCTTCCGGCATCACGGTGATCGACGATTTCGGCCACAATCCGGAGAAATGCGCCGCCACCCTGCGCACCCTCAGGGCGACGCCGGGGCGGGTGATCGCCTTCTTCCAGCCCCACGGTTATGGCCCGCTGCGCCAGATGGGCACCGAACTCGCCCAGACCTTCGCGCGCGAGCTGGGGCCGGATGACCTGACGATCATGTGCGATCCGGTCTATTTCGGCGGCACGGTCGACCGCAGCGTCGGGAGCGAGCGGATCGTCGGCCTGATCGTCGCTGCGGGTGGCCATGCAGAGCATATCGCTGACCGCGAGGACTGCGGCGCGCGCATCCTCGCAGCTGCCCGCCCTGGCGACCGGATCGTGGTGATGGGCGCACGCGACGACACCCTGACGGACTTTGCCCGATCGCTTCTCGCCCGCCTTCCGTGAGCCTCTACGCCCGCGCCGTGCGCCATGCGTGGCGGATGGCGGGCGTGCTGGCGCTCTCCGTCCTGCTGGTGCTGACGACCGACCGGTTCTACGGCCATTCGAGCCTCGCCTTTGCCGGGGCGATCATCATGCTGCTTATCGCCAATGCGCCGATGCTGCGGTTCAACTGCCCGCGCTGCGGCAAGAACGCCTTCTTCCGCGGGCCTTTCGTGGTGCCCTGGCCGAACCGCAGCTGCAACCGCTGCGGGCTCGACCTCGACACCCCGCCCCCTTCGCAAAATCGCTGATGGCTGCGGCGGCGGGGGGCGGTTAGCTTCAGGCCCATGCATTCGCGCGACTTTTCCCTCGATACGCTGCTCGCGAACTGCGCGCAGCGTCACGGCCACCGCCTTGCGAGCGTCGACGGCACCCAGCGCCTGACCTGGGCCGAGCTCGATGCACGGGTGACGAACCTTGCCCGCTGGCTTCTGGCGCGGGGTATCGCGCCCGGCGACCGCATCGCCATCCTGATGACCGACGGTGCGCCCTTCCTCACCACCCTGCTCGCCGCAGGCCGGATCGGAGCGATATCGGTGCTGCTCAACTGGCGGCTTGCCCCGGCGGAACTGGCGTGGATCTGCGGCAATGCCGAGCCGGCGATGACCTTCGTCAACCCGCGCTTTGCCGATCTGCTGGCGGGTGCTGCGGCGGGGGAGGTGTGGCTGGTTGACGAAGCACATTCGCGCGACGGCTGGTTCGAAGAGGCTGTTGGATCCGCCCACGGCCCGATCCAACACGCCTACGACCTCGGCCTCGATCTTGCCCCCGACCGGCCGCTCTACATGATGTACACCAGCGGCACTACGGGTAAGCCCAAGGGCTGCCTTCAGGCCGGGAGCGCCGTCGCGGCCTCGGCGCTCGGCTTCGCGCAGCACCGGCGGTTCACGGCGGACGAGGTGCTGCTCTCGGTCAATCCGCTGTTCCATGTGGTGGGGATGCAGCAGGTCGCCGCGATGCTCGCCTGCGGGGGCACCTCGGTGTTCGCAGGCCGCGACGACGACAATGCCGCGATCCTCGAACTCGTCCACCGCGAGGGCTGCACCACCACCAGCGCCTTCCCGACGATCTGCTTCCCGTGGCAGGCGATGAATCCGGTGCGCGAAGGCCGGATGCCGCTCACCAACTATACCGGCGGGGCGGGCATGGGCCGGCCGCAGATGTACGACTTCATCGAGAAGGACTGGGACGCCCGCGTCGTCGGCGGCTACGGCCAGACCGAGATCTGCGGCTTTGCCACCTTCATCGACTACCCCGACATGCTCGAAGCCCCCCGCTCGATCGGCTGGACGCTGCCGCACGTGACCATGACCGTGCTCGATCCCGAAGGGAACCACTTGCCCCCCGGCGAAGAGGGCGAGCTGTGCCTGCGCGGGCCTTCGGTGATGCTCGGCTACTGGCGCAACCCCGAGGCTTCCGAGGCCGCGCTCGGCCACGGCTGGCTGCGCACCGGCGATCTCGGCACGATGGACACCCGCGGGCGCGGCTATCTGCTCGGGCGCGCCAAGGAGCTGATCAAGACCGGCGGCGAGAACGTCTACCCCGCCGAGGTCGACGCGATCTTCGCCGCCATGCCCGAAGTCGCCGACGCCGGGTGCTGCGGGGTGCCCGACAAGCAATGGGGCGAGGCGGTCAAGGCCTTCGTGGTGCTGAAGCCCGGCCAGACCCTCACCCGCGAGGAGATCACCACCCGGTTCAAGGGCCAGATCGCCGGATACAAGCGCCCGCGCTACATCGAGTTCGTCGACCAGCTGCCGCGCGATCCCATCGGCAAGCTGCTGCGCCGCGAGCTGTCCGCAAGGCCGGTCACGCCCGACCAGGCGGCCTAGCCCGCCGGCAGCACCCGCTTGAGGTGCACCAGCAGGTCTTCGCCATGCAGCGGCTTGGCGAGCACGGGTGCGCCCGCCATCTCGGCGGGAAGCTGGCTTTCGCTGAAGCCGGTGACGATAACGAAGGGGATGCCCCGCTCTTTCAGTACCCGCGCCACCGCCAGCGAGCTTTCGTTGCGCAGCGACACATCGAGCACCGCCGCATCGCACCCCGTCGTCTCGATCTGGCCGAGCGCCTTGGCAACCGAGGGGCACGGCCCGACCACGGTGGCACCGGCAGCCTCGATCAGGTCCGCGATCTCGCAGGCGAGGAAATACTCGTCCTCCACGATCAGCACCCGCGCGCTCATGCTCCGGCTCCTTCCTGCACATTGCCGATCGGGCAATCGAGGCGCCAGCGATAGCCTGCGGGGGCGAAATCGCTTTCGACCTCGGCATCGAGGCTCATGGCGACCATCTCGCCGGTGACGATCGAGCCGAAGCCGCTGCTGGCCGGAGGGGTGACGGGCGGGCCTCCGCTTTCGGTCCAGGTCATCTCGAAACGGTCGCCCGCAGGATCGGCAAGGCGGCGCCAGTCGAGCGTCACCCGGCCGCTATCGGTCGACAGGGCGCCGTACTTGCTGGCGTTGGTGACGAGTTCGTGGAGCGCCATCCCGATCGCCTGCACCGCCGATGAGGACAGCGCAATATCCTCGCCTTGAAGGATGATGCGGTGGCCGATGAGGTCCTTGAAATGGCCGAGCTGGGTGCGGATCAGCGCGTCAAGCTGCACCCCCTTCCATTCGTTCATCACCAGAAGATCCTGCCCCGCCGCGAGCGAGCGGATGCGCGCGGCGAAGTTGGCCATGAAGGTTGCATGGTCCGCGCCGCTGGTGCGCTTGGCGACCGAGAGCACCACCGCGAGCAGGTTCTTGGCACGGTGGTTGACCTCGCCCAGCAGCAGCTGGACATGGCGTTCGCGGTTCTTCTCGTCGGTGATGTCGAGATTGGTGCCCACCACCCATTCGGCCCGCCCGTCCGGCCCGGCCCGCGCGGTCTCGACCGCGCGCAGGTGGCGCAGGCTGCCGTCATCGCCGCGGAAGATGCGGAACTCGCGGGTGCCTTGCGTGCAGTTGCGAACCGTGTTGAACAGCAGGCGCTGCTGTTCGGCCAGATCGTCGGGGTGGATGCGGGCAAGGTAGACGTTATGATCCAGCTTCCCGTCGGGCGTGGGCTTGAGGCCGTAAAGCTCGAACAGGGTGCTGTCCGAGGTAACCTCGCCGGTCGCGATGTTCCATTGCCACAGGCCGATGCCCGCGGTCTCGGTGGCGAGGTGCGTCTTCACCTCGCTTTCGCGCAGGGCCTCCATCGCCGCGAGGCGCTCCGCATCGCGCCGTTCCAGTTCCTCGACCACCTGCTGGTTCGCGGCGGCGAGATCACGGCTGATCTGGCGCTCGCGGCGCAGCTGCTGGTTGGCGGCCTGCAAGCCGTAAATCAGCGCCAGATCGATCGAGACCACGAAGAGATAGAGGCCGAGCGCCACCCGCGCCCCTTCGAGCTGGAAGGAATAGACCGGCGGGACGAAGTAGTACCAGGCGAGGAAGAACGACAGGAGCGCCGCCAGCGTGCCCATCCGCACGCCGAAGACGAAGGCGGTGAACACGACGGCGGGGAAGAAGGTGACATAGGGAAAGCCCGGGGGCAGCGCGCTGTTGAGCAGCATGCGCGCCCCCCAGGCGAGCGCGACGATGCCGAGCGTCGCGGCCAGACGCACAGGGCTGCCGATGCGGTCCGAAGGCAGGCCTTCGATCCAGCGCGTCAGCCCGGCGGACATGCGTGATCCGCTCTGCGCTTCAGTCACCCGGCAACACCGATCGCTTGCTCCCTGCGTCCTGTGAGAAGACCGCCTTCTACCGCAGCCGGCCTTGCGCTCCAACCGGCCTGCGGCATGGCGGGTTGCATTCCCTGCAAGCCGACTACTGCGGCAGCGCCTTGCGGCCCTCTTCCTCGCGGGTGAAGGCGCGGATGTAGGCCGGACGTGCGGTGAGGCGCTCGCGGTAGGCCTTTAGGCTTTCCGGCACGCCCTCGTCCAGCCCCACGCTCTGTGCGAGGATCAGGGCATAGCCGACGCAGATGTCGGCGACGGTGAATCGGTCGGCGCAGAGGAACGCGCGGGCCTCGAGGCGCTGTTCGATCTTGATTAGGCGCTTGTGGAACCACTTGGCGTAGGCGTGGCCGGCCTCCTGCAATCCCTTGTCCTTCTCGAACAGGCAGAAGCGCATGTAGACGGTCTGCGGGAAGGTGATCGTGGCATCGGCGTGGTAGGTGAAGTCGAGGTATTCGCCATAGTCGCGCTCGCCCGGCGCGACCGCCAGCGGTGTCGGCCCGTCGCGGGTGGCGAGGTAATGGGCGATGGCGCAGCTCTCGGTCAGCTTGGTTTCCCCGTCGACCAGCATCGGCACGGTGCCGAGAGGGTTGATCGCCAGATATTCGGGCGCGAGGTAGCGCGGGGGGAACGGGAGGACCTTGAGGTCGATGTCGACGCCAGCTTCCTCGGCCGCCCAGGTCGCGCGAAGCCCGCGCGAGCGCGCGCAGGTGTAAAGGACAGGTGTGGTCATGGGGGACGCGCTTAATGTGCCTTGTCCGCGCCCACACCCAGCACTTTGTGCAGGCCGAGCGCGATAATCGTGCCGAGCACCAGGCCGACGATGGCGGAGAGCGCCGTCGCCGTCAGCCACCCGAGCACGCCGCCTGCCGCACCCGCCATCTCGTGGACGGCATGTTCGGCGCCGTGGATCGGGGCATAGAGCCCGTCCCAGCCCAGCTTGTGGAGGCTGTCGACCACGATATGCCCGCCGACCCACAGCATCGCGACAGTGCCGATCAGCGACAGGGCGACCAGCAGCTTGGGCACGAAAGCGAGGAGGAAACGCCCGAAGCTCTGCGCCGCCTTGCTCGCCTGCTTGGTGAGGTGGAGGCCGATATCGTCGAGCTTCACGATCAGGCCGACGACGCCGTAGACGCCCACCGTCACCGCGACCGCAACCAGCGCCAGCACCGCACCGCGCATGACGAGGGTCTCGTCGGCGACCTCGTTGAGCGCGATCGCCATGATCTCGGCCGAAAGGATGAAGTCGGTGCGGATCGCCCCGCCCACACGCTCGTTCTCGAAGGCGACGGGATCGGTGATCTCGTCCTCCAGCGTGTCGCCGTGCTTGGCGAAGCCCAGCTTCTCCATCACCTTCTCCGCGCCCTCGTAGGCGAGGAAGGAGCCGCCGAGCAGCAGCAGCCAGACGATCGCGGCCGGCAGGAACTCCGACAGCAGCAGCGCGCCAGGCAAGAGGAACACCAGCTTGTTCTTGAGGCTGCCCTTGGTGATCTTCCAGATGATCGGCAGTTCGCGCGCAGGGGAGAGCCCGGTGACGTAGCTCGGGGTGACCGCCGCATCGTCGATCACCACGCCCGCCGTCTTGGTGCCCGCGCGCCCGGCGGCCACCGCCACGTCGTCGATCGAGGCGGAAGCCGCCTTGGCGATGACCGAAATATCGTCGAGCAGTGCGACCAGACCTGAAGGCACGGACAATTCCCCCTGTTGCGATTCGAGCAATGAAACCCCGCGCCTGCCCGTCCGGTTCCCTGCGGACAAGACTTGCAATTGCGCGGCAAAGCTGTAAGGGGCCGCGCTTCGCTTGGGATGCGCCCTTGCGGAAGTCGAAGAAAGCCGGAGGGGCCCCGTTCATCCGGAACGGATCAGCCAGCGATCGGCAGGTAGTGAAAGGACGCAAGATGGCGCTCTACGAGCACGTCTTTCTTGCGCGTCAGGATCTGAGCCAGGCTCAGGTCGACGCGCTGGCGGCGCAAGCCACCGAAATCGTCGAAGCCGGCAACGGCAAGGTCACCAAGACCGAAACCTGGGGCCTGAAGTCGCTCGCCTACAAGATCGAGCGTAACCGCAAGGCGCACTTCGTGCTGCTCAACATCGATGCCCCGGGCAACGTTGTCGCCGAGCTCGAGCGCCAGACCCGCATCAACGAAGACATCATCCGCTACATGACCATCCGCGTGGACGCCCACGAGGAAGGCCCCTCGGTGATGATGCGCAAGAACGAACGCGAGCGGAAGCGTCGCGAAACCCGTGAGGAGCGTGACTGATGGCCCGCCCGTTTTTCCGCCGCCGCAAGTCCTGCCCGTTCGCGGCCAAGGACGCCCCCAAGATCGATTACAAGGACGTGCGCCTGCTTCAGGGCTTCATGTCCGAGCGTGGCAAGATCGTGCCTTCGCGCATCACCGCCGTCTCGGCGAAGAAGCAGCGTGAACTGGCCCAGGCGATCAAGCGCGCGCGCCAGATCGGCCTGCTGCCCTTCATCGTGAAGTAAGAGGAGAAGGACACATGGATATCATTCTCCTCGAGCGCATCGAGAAGCTCGGCGCGATCGGTGACATCGTCACCGTAAAGGACGGCTATGCGCGCAACTTCCTGCTGCCGCAGAAGAAGGCGCTCCGTGCCAACGAAGCCAACAAGAAGGTCTTCGAAGCCAACCGTGAGCGTCTGGTGGCCGAAAACGCCGCCCGTCGCACCGATGCCGAAGCCCAGGGCGAGAAGGTCGCTGGCGCAGAAGTGGTGCTGATCCGCGCCGCTTCGAACGCCGGCCAGCTCTATGGTTCGGTGAGCGTGCGCGACATCGTCGCCGGCCTCGCCGATCAGGGCCACTCGGTCGACAAGCGCATGGTCATCCTCGGCGCGCCGATCAAGACCATCGGCATGCACGACGTGACCATCGCCCTGCACCCCGAAGTGCGCGTGACCGTCAAGGCCAACGTCGCCCGTTCGGACGACGAAGCCAAGCTGCAGAGCGAAGGCGTCGACGTGCTCGCCCAGATGTTCGCCGACGAACAGCGCGAGATCGAAGAGCAGGCCGAAGCGACCCGCATCGACACCAGCCTCGAGCCGGGCGAAATCCCGGCCGAACTGCTCGAAGGTGGCGAGGACGCGTAAGCCTCCCGCACCTTTCCGGCGCAAGATAAGAGGGCGCGAAGATCACCACGATCTTCGCGCCCTTCTTGTAAACAGCCCCCGCACAGGCAAAAGTGCCATACAACGATAACAACAAAGGAGCAGAACAACTGCCATGATCGACATTCCCACCATCCTTGCCGAACTCCAGCGGCATTACGACGATGCGGTGCGCACTCTCCGCGAGGACGTGATCGCCTTCGGGCGCGACGGAACCCTGCCCGCACCCGCCAAGCGCGCTGACGGCTCATATGCCTATCCGCAGATCACGCTGCGCTACAACGGCGTCGGCGGCCAGCGCGATCGCAGCCGGGCTTTCGGGCGGCTGGAGACACCGGGCACCTACACGACCACCGTCACCCATCCCGAACTGTTCACCCAGTACCTCACCGAACAGCTCGCGCTGATCGTCAGCGAATACGAGGTCGATGTCACCGTCACCCGGTCGCGCCAGGAAATCCCCTTCCCCTATGTCCTCGACGGCGAGGCGGGAGCGGCGATGGTCGGCATCGCCCCGCAGGAGATCGCGGCGCACTTCCCGTCGACCGACCTTGCGCTGATCGGCGACGAACTGGCCGACGGGATCGAGATCGACGGCGACCACGATATGCCGCTCTCGCTGTTCGATGGCCTGCGCACCGATTACTCGCTGGCGCGCCTGAAGCACTACACGGGGAGCGAGGTCAGCGATTTCCAGGACTTCATCCTGTTCACCAACTATCACCGCTATGTCGATGAATTCGTGAACTGGGGCGCGGCGCAGATCGGCAAGGACGGCTATGTCGCGCTGACCGGTGCGGCGGGGCTCGACATCCGCGAGCCGACCACCCACGCGCAGGACCAGCTCAACGACACCGCCTGGCGCCGCCACCAGATGCCCGCCTATCACCTGATCCGCGAGGACGGGCGCGGGATCACCCTCGTCAACATCGGCGTCGGCCCGTCCAACGCCAAGACGATCTGCGATCACCTCGCGGTGCTGCGCCCGCACGCATGGCTGATGATCGGCCACTGCGGGGGGCTCCGCTCGACCCAGAAGATCGGCGACTTCGTGCTCGCTCACGCCTATCTGCGTGACGATCACGTGCTCGATCCGGTGCTGCCGCCCGAAGTGCCGATCCCGCCGATTGCCGAAGTGCAGCAGGCGATGGCCTTCGCCGCCGAGCAGGTTGCGGGCGTGCAGGGCGCGAACCTCAAGCAGCGCATGCGCACCGGCACGGTCGTCACCACCGACGACCGCAACTGGGAGCTGCGCTATTCCTCCAGCGCCAGGCGCTTCTCGCAGAGCCGCGCGATCGCGATCGACATGGAAAGCGCGACCATCGCCACGCAGGGCTACCGCTTCCGCGTGCCCTACGGGACGCTGCTGTGCGTGTCGGACAAGCCGCTCCACGGCGAGATCAAGCTGCCGGGGCAGGCCAACAAGTTCTACGAGGAGGCGATTGCCGCCCACCTGCAGATGGGCATCGTCGCCTGCGCGATGCTGCGCGACGAGGGCGACCGCTTGCACTCGCGCAAGCTGCGCGCGTTTAACGAACCGCCGTTCCGGTAAGGCGAAGGGCGGCGGGCCCCCACGCCGCCCCTCTTACAATCCCGCTCCGTGACGGGACGAACCTTACAGCTCGTCCTTGTCGCCCGAGAGCTCGATTTCCTTGTCATCGGCCGTTTCGGCGGCGATGTCGAGCATGCTCGACAATTCGCTCGACGAGGCGCTGTCGAGCACCTTGATCACAAAGTAGAGCACGTCGCCGCGGATTTCCCAGCTGCCGAGCTTCATTTGCGAGGAGGCCTCAAGCAATTCGAGCGCGGCCTTGCCGCCGATCCCGTCCGCCTCGATGCGGCCGGCGGGCGAGAAGACTTCGCGCACCGTCAGCCCCGATACTTCCTGCGTCGTGCCCGAGACGAACACCAGCTGGGTGCGGCCTTCCTTCGAGTAATTGAAGGTGATCTTGTAATCGCCGTCACCGTCGACGGTGTATTTAATGCCCTCGCGGTCGAGGCGGCTGGCGACCTTGGCATCCTCGGCAGCGGCCGGGACGGCGGTGGCAAGGGCGATGCCGGCAAGGCTCAGCAGCGAGAGCGAAAGGGCGGGACGCGTATTCATCGGCTTCCTCCGGTCGCGACCCGTGCACGTCTCATAGCCGATTTTCCGCGCGACACTTGGATATTTTGGCCATTTCCTTGGCGTGGGCGCGATGATCCTCACCATTTCGGGGAAGATGACCGCGTCGCGCCGCTGCGCTAGCCATACCGCAGACCCAACGCCGGAGACCATGCCATGCCCCACCCCTCCCCCTCGCGCTCGATTGCCGGACGAGTCGCGATCGTCACCGGGGCGGCGAGCGGCATGGGCCGCGCGACCGCGCAGCTCTTCGCAGCGGAAGGGGCGAAGGTCGCCGTCATCGACCTCGATCCTGCCGCCTGCGCAGCAGTGGCGGCCGAATGTGGCGGCGGCGCGCGGGCCTATGCGCTCGACGTGAGCGATGGCGAGGCGATCGTGCGTGTCGTGGGGCAGATCGCCGCCGACTTCGGGGGCATCGACATTCTGGTGAACAATGCGGGCGTATCGAGCTCCTGCGCTCTCGACGATCCCGGCTACGAAGAGGTGTGGCACCGCGCGCTCGGCGTGATGCTGACCGCGCACCAGCGCATGGTCCGCGCGAGCCTGCCCTGGCTCAGGCAGAGCGACGCGCCGCGGATCGTCAACATCGCCTCGACCGAAGGGCTCGGCGCGACGCCGGGCGATACGCCCTATGTGGCGGCCAAGACCGGGGTGATCGGGCTGACGCGCGGCCTCGCGGTCGATCTTGGGCCGGAGGGGATCACGGTCAACTGCATCTGCCCGGGGCCGATCCGAACCGCGATGACCGATGCCGTGGCCGAGGAGCACAAGACCATATTCGCCAAGCGCCGCACCGCCCTCAGGCGCTACGGGGAGCCCGAGGAGGTCGCGCATATCACGCTATCGCTGGTCCTCCCGGCGGCGAGCTACATCACCGGGGTGGCGATCCCGGTCGATGGTGGGTTGATGGCGCGCAATGCCTGACGGGCGCTAACGTCGTCCAGACCCCCTTTAGACCCCCGCCAGACCCCCTCCAGACCCCTGTCAGCACGCGCTTGCAGGGGTCTGGCGGAACGTTTCACGTGAAACAGCGCAGGTCAGCCCCGCCCCTTGGTCTTGGTCGTCCCGCCCTTGGCGTTGGCGGCGATGAAATCGATGATCTGGCCGGCGATGTCCTTGCCCGTCGCGCTCTCGATCCCTTCGAGGCCGGGGGAGGAATTGACCTCCATGATGACCGGGCCGTGATTGCTCCGCAGCATATCGACCCCGCACACGTTCAGCCCCATGCGCTTGGCCGCCCGCACCGCGGTGGAGCGCTCCTCGGGGGTGATCTTGATCACCTCGGCCCGGCCGCCGCGGTGGAGGTTGGAGCGGAACTCGTCCGCCGCCCCGGTGCGCTTCATCGCCGCGACCACCTTGCCGCCCACCACCAGCGCGCGGATATCGGTGCCGCCGGCTTCCTTGATGAACTCCTGCACGAGGATGTTGACGTTGGCCCCGCGGAAGGCCTCGATCACCGACTTGGCGCTGCTCATCGTCTCGGCAAGCACCACGCCGATGCCCTGCGTCCCCTCGATCAGCTTGATCACCACCGGCGGGCCCTTCACCGCGCGGATGATCTCCTCGGCCTGCTTGGGATCATTGGCATAGGCGGTGAGCGGCAGGCCGAGCCCGTGCTTGGCGAGGATCTGCAGGGACCGCAGCTTGTCGCGGCTGCGCCCGATCGCGACGCTCTCGTTCAACGACCAGATCCCGGCCATCTCGAACTGGCGCAGGATGGCAAGGCCATAGTTGGTGATCGAGGCCCCGATGCGCGGGATCACCGCGTCATAGGCCTGGATCGGCGCGCCGTTGTAGAACACCTGCGGGCGGTGGCTGGCGATATGCACCGTGCAGCGCAGCGTGTTGAGGATGTCGAGCGTGTGCCCCCGCGCCTCGGCGGCTTCCTTCAGGCGCCGGTGCGAATAGAGGTTGGCGTTGCGCGCCAGCATCGCGATTTTCATGCAGACCCTTTCAAGACCGGTCTTGAACCCTAGTTTGGCGCGCTTTCCTGACGACACCCGGCCAGAAAGCGCTCTACCGGCGGACGCGCCCCATATGCGCTATCGCGGGTGATTGCAGCCACGAATGTCCGCTATCCACCACCATCCGCCGCCGGAGCGCGGTGCGCCCGATCAGCATCGGGAATTGCATCTGGGAACGGTCCGCCAGGCTGATCTCCGCCCGGAAGGTGACATTACCGATGGAGAGCGGCGTCTTTATGACAAAGCGGGTCTGCTGGTCGCCGTTCGACGAGGTGATGCCGCGCACGTCGACATGGATCGCCTCGCACAGATGGCGCTGGCCGTCCCAGTCGACCGCAAAGCGCACGAAGCGCTCCCCTTCGCGCTGGAAATCCTCGAGCACATGGGCATGCAGCGAGGAGGTGCGCGCGCCGGTGTCGATCTTGGCGGGGATGCCGGACAGGCCAAGGTCGGGGAGGCTGACGAGCTCGCGCCAGCCCACCACCATCGGCGGCGAACGCCCCTCCCTGCGCCCGGCCATCAGCGTGCCCCCGCCCGCCTTGGCCTACCAGCCCGCCTTCTCGCCCTTGTTCTGCTCCTTCAGCCACTTCATCAGCGGCGCGAAATATTCGAGCATCGGCTTGGCGCTCATCTCGCGGGTGCCGGTGAAGGCCTCGAGCGCATCGGGCCAGGGCTTCGAGGCCCCCATGTCGAGCATCTTGCCGAGCTTCGCGCCCACTTCCTTGTTCCCGTAGAACGAGCAGCGGTGGAGCGGCCCCTTCCAGCCGGCCTGATCGCAGGCGGCCTTGTAGAACTGGAACTGGAGGATGCGGGCCAGGAAGTAGCGCGCATAGGGCGTGTTGCCCGGGATGTGGTACTTGCCACCCGGATCGAAGGCGGTCTCGGGCCGGTCACCCGGAGGCACGATGCCCTGATAGTCGCGCTTCAGCTTGACCCAGGCGTCGTTGTAGGTGTCCGGCGTGATCGACCCGTCGAACACGCCCCAGCGCCACTTGTCGACCAGCAGGCCGAAGGGGAGGAACGCGATCTTGTCCATCGCCTGACGCAGCAAGAGGCCGGTGTCCTTGTCGGCGCTCGGCACGTTGGCGCGGTCGAGCAGGCCGATCTGGACGAGATATTCGGGCGTGATCGAAAGCGCGATGAAATCGCCGATCGCCTCGTGGAAGCCGTCATTTGCGCCGTTCAGATAGGTGAAGGGCCGCGCGTTATAGGCGCGCTGGTAGTAGTTGTGGCCGAGTTCGTGGTGGATCGTGATGAAGTCGTCCGCATTCACCTTGATGCACATCTTGATGCGGATATCGTCCTTGTTGTCGATATCCCAGGCGCTCGCATGGCACACCACCTCGCGGTCGGCGGGCTTGGTGAATTGCGAGCGCTGCCAGAAAGTCTCGGGCAGCGGCTTGAAACCGAGCGAGGAGTAGAAGCCCTCGCCGTACTTGACCATGTCGAGCGGGCCCTTGCCCTTGGCCGCGAGCAGCTCGCCGATGTCATAACCGACATCGCCCGCGCCGGCAGGCGCGACGAGCGGGTAGATATTACCCCATTCCTGCGCCCACATGTTGCCGAGGAGGTCAGCCCGGATCGGGCCGGTGCGCGGCTGCACCGCATCGCCATACTTCTTGTTGAGCTGCGCGCGGACATAGGTGTGGAGCGCGATGTAGAGCGGCTTGGTCTCTTCCCACAGACGCTCGGTCATGGCGGTGAATTCTTCCGGGCTCATGTCATAGCCCGAACGCCACATCGCCCCGACGTTGTCGAAGCCCAGCTCCTTGGCACCGGCATTGGCGATGCCGACGAGCTTGGCGTAATCGTCCTTCATCGGCGCGCCGACATTGTCGTGCCAGCTGGTCCACATTTCCTTGAGCTCGGCCGGGGTGCGCTCCGGGTTGCCCATCTCGGCCTCGATGTCGCTGCCGTTGATCGGCTTGCCGTTGAGGGTGCCCTTGCCCTTGCCGTACTGGCTGTTGAGGCGGGTCGCGATCTCGTTCAGCTCGGTCGCGGCGCCCGGCGTGGTCGGCGCGGGCAGGACGAGGCCATTGCGCATGATGTTGAGCTTGCGCGCGACATCGGCGTCGAGCCCGGGGATCGCGGCATAGCGGGCCGAAAGCAGCGCGTATTTCACGCTCTTCTCGGTGCCGACGGCGTTGATCCGTGCGGCCATCGCGTCGGTATCATCGGTGATGTAGGTGTTGTTGACCCAGTTCACCTGGCTCGCTTCGACCGTGTAGTCGAACATGTCCTTCTCCGCCGCGGCGACGAATTGCGCGGCGCCCTCGGCGGTCAGCGGGAATGGCAGATCGGCCTCGGCGGCAGCGGGGGCAGCCTCGGGCGCGGCAGTTTCGGCGGCAGCGGGCACGGCCAGCATGGCAACCGCCAGCGCGGCGAGCGAGGGCTTCAAAAGCAGGGGCAGAGATTTCATGGGGAAGGTCCTGTCAGTCGGTCTGTCTGTCACGTGACATGGCGTAGCGTTTGAACCTGTGCCTCGCCTGAATCAAGCCGCGAGGAAGGCAGCAATCGCCGCGCCGAGTTCGGGCTTGGTCACGCTGTTGAGGTGCGTGCCGGGCACCTCGATGTAGCGCGCATCGGGGAGAAGTGCGGCAAGTTCGGGCGCGGAGCCGTTGTCGCGGTCCTCGTCGCCGCAGATGACGGCGGTGGGCATGGTGATGTTGGCCAGCATCGCGAGGTCGAAATCGTCCATCGCATCGAGCAGCAGCCGCGCCGCGACCCGGTCGACCCCCTGCGACTTGAGGAAGGTGCGCGCGGTATAGGCCGGATCGCCCGGCTTGATCGTGTCGAATTCGTCGATCACCCGCTTGAAGTGGTTCGCGCGGCGCTCCCACCCGGCGAGCCCCGCCACGCCCATGCCGCAGATCGCGAGCCGGCGGGGTTCGAGGATGCCGTGGGCGACCGTGTGGATCGCGGTGCGCGCGCCGAGCGAGAAGCCGACGAGGTCGAAGCCCCCCGCCTCGAGGCCGTAATGCTCCGCCAGCGCCGCGACATCGCGCACCAGCACGCCGGGGGGATAGGCTTGCGGGTCACGCGGGGCCTCGCTCTCACCGTGGACGCGGAAGTCGAGCATGATCGACCGGAAGCCGCTGGCTGCGAGCCGGTCGCCGTGGCCCCACTTCAGCCAGTTCATCTGCGCCGAGGAGAACAGCCCGTGGAGCAGCACCACCGGCGGCCCCTCACCCACGATATGGACGGCAAGGCGGGTGCCGTCGAAGCTGGCGAAATGTTCGGTCGTATCGGTCATGGCACGCCTGCTAGCGCGGTTCCCGCGGAGGGGCCAGCACCCTTGAATATAATAAGCACGCTTATTATAAGTGCGCGCATGACAATCGAGACCGGATACCGACTCGCCGACAATTCGCGCCAGCTGCGCCGTCTGTTCGACGAGCGGGTGCGCGGGCTCGGGCTCACCGGCCCGCAGGCGCGGCTTCTGCTCTCGCTCGAGCGCTACCCTTCCGAGAACCAGGCCTTCTATGCCGAACGGCTCGAGATCGAGCCGATCACCCTCACCCGCATCGTCGACCGGCTGGAGGATGCCGGCTGGGTCGAGCGGCAGGCCGATCCCGCCGATCGCCGCGCGCGCATCCTGCACCTGACCGACAAGAGCCGCGGCATCGTTGCCCGCGTGCGCGACGGTGTCGAAGGCCTGACCGAGGAAATGCTCGAAGGCTTCGACCCCGCCGAACGCGCGGCCTTTGCCGCGATGCTCGAACGCATTGCCGCCAATCTCGTCGCTGCCCGCCAACCCCAACCCGAGGCCCTCCATGGCTGAAGCCGATCCCGCCCGCGCGCCGGAAGCCGCGACCGCAACGCCCCTGCCCTCGCCCGAAGAGGCGAAGGCGCGCCGCCCGTGGCTGCGCTGGAGCATCATGCTGATCGTCCCGCTGGCGCTCGCGCTGGGCGGCTGGCTCTACTGGCAGAGCCTTGCGGGCAAGGTTTCGACCGACAACGCCTATATCAAGCAGGACATGGTCTCGGTCAGCGCCGAGGTCGGCGGGCCGATCACCGAGGTGCTGGTGAAGGACGGCGACGAGGTACAGGCGGGCGACCTCCTGTTCCGCATCGATCCCGAACCCTTCCGCTTGCAGATCGCCGAGGCCAATGCCGCCATCGCCGGCGCGCAGGTCAATGTCATCGCACTGCGCAACGATGCCGACCTCACCGGCACCGACATCGCCGCCGCGCGCAGCGACGTGGGCTTTGCGCAGGCGCGCTTCGAGCGGGTCAAGGCGCTGCGCGACAAGGGCTTCTCGACCAAGGCCGACTACGAGGCTGCCGAGCAGGCGGTGATCCAGGCGCGCGAGCGGGTTCGCCAGGCCGAGGATCGCCAGCGCGAGGCCAAGGCGCGGCTCGCCAGCGGCCCCGCGGTGCCCGGCGTCAACCCGCAGGTCGCCGCTGCCGAAGCCCAGCGCGCCAATGCCCAGCTCTCGCTCCGCCGCACCGAAGTGCGCGCGCCCTCGGCCGGCCGGATCGCGCAGGCCGACCGCCTGCAGCTCGGCCAGCAGGTCGTCCCCAACCTGCCGGTGCTGACGCTGGTGCGTGACGGATCGACCTACGTGGAAGCCAATTTCAAGGAGACCGATCTCGACGCAATGGCAGTGGGCCAGCGGGCCGAGATCCGCTTCGATGCCTATCCCGACCTCGTCCTCAAGGGCCGCGTCGCCAGCATCGGTGCGGGGACGGGGGCGGAATTCTCGGTGCTTCCGGCACAGAACGCGACCGGCAACTGGGTCAAGGTGACCCAGCGCGTGCCCGTGCGCATCGCGATCGAGGGCAAGAGCCCGCGCCGCCTGATCGCCGGGCTTTCGACCGAGGTCACCGTCTTCACCGGCGAAAAGCAGTAAAATCGCCGTGGCAAGCGGGGCTCAAGCCTCCCCTGAGGCGGGTCAGAGCGGGGCGAGACCCCCGCAAACCGCCAATGGCGGGCGGCTGGACGTGCCCGAACTGGAGAGCGCGAACTACCCGCTGATGATCGTCGGGGTGATGGCGGCATCGCTGCTCCAGATCCTCGACACCACCATCGCCAATGTCGCCCTGCCCCACATGCAATCCTCGCTGGGGGCGACGGTCGACACGATCACCTGGGTCCTGACGAGCTACATCATCGCCTCGGCGGTCGCCCTGCCCCTCACCGGTTGGCTCGCCGACCGGATCGGGGCGCGCACCCTGTTCATCGGTTCGGTCGCGGGGTTCATCACCGCCTCGATGCTGTGCGGGATCGCGCAGAACCTCGAGGAGATGGTGATCTTCCGCGCGCTTCAGGGCGTGGCGGGGGCCTTCATCGCCCCGCTCAGCCAGTCCTTCATGCTCGACGCCACCCGCCCCTCGCGCCACCCGCAGATCATGGCGGTGTGGGGCATGGGGATCATGATCGGCCCGATCCTCGGCCCCATCCTCGGCGGCTGGCTGACCGAGACCGCGAACTGGCGCTGGGTGTTCTACGTGAACCTCCCCGTCGGCCTTGCCTCGCTCGCGATCCTTGTCGCTTACCTGCCCAAACGCCCCACGCGGCCGCGCCGCTTCGATCTGGCGGGCTTCATGCTGCTCGCCGTCGCCCTCGCCTCGTTCCAGCTGATGCTCGACCGCGGGCAGCAGGAGGACTGGCTCGCCTCGGCGGAGATCTGGATCTACCTCTTCCTGATGCTGTCAGCGACATGGATGGTGGTGGTCCACTTCGCCACCGCGAAGGCCCCGATGTTCGAGCGCTCGCTTTTCGCCGACCGCACTTTCGCCATCGCGCTCGCCTTCATGATCGTGATCGGGATCGTGATGTTCGCGGTCATGGCGCTGCTGCCGCCGATGCTCCAGAATCTGTTCGGCTACGGCGTGATCGACACCGGCATCGTGCTGATGCCGCGCGGGGTGGGCATTCTCGTCTCGATGCAGATTTCGGGACTGCTGATGCGCCGCGGGGTCGACGCAAGGCCTGTGGTGGCGAGCGGCTTCCTGATCTGCGCGCTCTCGCTGTGGCAGATGGCGCACTGGTCGCTCGCCGTTGACGAGATGCACGTGATCGTCAGCGGCCTGCTCCAGGGCCTCGGCATGGGTCTCGTCTTCATCCCCTTGCAGGTGAGCGCCTTTGCCACCCTCAGCCCTGCGCTGCGCACCGACGGGTCGAGCCTCCTCAACCTGTTCCGCTCATTGGGCGCATCGGCCGGGATCGCATGGATGACGGTGCTCCTTGCCCGCAACATCCAGACCGCGCACGAGGACTTGGGCGGCAACATCACCGCGGCGACCGGCAACATCGTCGATTTCTCGACCATCGACCGCTTTCAGGCGCTCGGGGATACGGCGATGACGATCATCGATGCCGAGGTGAACCGGCAAGCGGCGATGATCGCCTATATCGACGATTTCTACCTGATGATGTGGATCACGCTGGCCGCCGCGCCGCTCGCGCTGCTGATGCGCCGGAACAAGGGGCCAGCCGGGCCGGTCGCCCTGTCGGAGTGATGCTCAGCGCCGCGTAAGGCCGTGCTGCTCCATCCGCCACAGCGCCATCTCGATACGGTCCTGACCGAAGAAGGGCTCGCCCTTGAACACCAGCGTCGGCACGCCCCAATGCCCCGCCGCCTCGAGCGCGGACTGGTTGGCGGCGATTTCGGCGTCGAGCGCGGCGGCATCGGCTGCGGCCTCTGCTTCCAGCTCGGCAAAGTCGAGCCCCGCGCGGGCGCAGGCTTCGGCAATGTGGTCACCCAGATGCCAGTCGTCGACGCTGCCGCTCCAGATCACCTGCGACACTTCGTCGGCAAAGGCGAGGCCTTTCCCGCGCCGCTCCGCCGCCTGCCCCATCCGGCACAGGCGGTGGATATGGGGCTGCTCCGCCGCGATCTCGCGCGTCATCAGGTTCTGCACCACCGGATCGGGGCGCGGCCAGCGATAGGGAATGCCGAGCATCTGTGCCGAGCGCGCGGCGTCGATGAAGATGTAGCGCCCGACATTGGGGCTGCCGGTGAACAGGATCGAAGGATCACGGATCGCGATCGGCAGCACGGTGCGCAGCGCGATCGCAAGGTCATATTCCTCCGCCATCGCGCGATAACGGCCGACGGCGAGATAGGAATAGGGCGAGCGGAAGCTGAAGAACAGATCGGCCTGGAGCGTCATCGCCAACTCCTCAGCGGAAGAAGCACTGGGTGCCGGCGTAGAGCATCTCGACCTTGTCGCCCGCGATAAATCCGCCGCGGTTCTCGCGGAGCGTGAATTCCTCGCCCAAGGTGCTGCCATCGACTTTGGCGAAACCCGGGGCTGCCTCGACCACACTGCGCGCCGAACCGAGCTGCACCGTGCCTGCGAGCTTGATGGTGCCCTTGGCAGCCGTGTCGCCGTCCTGCATCGCGTGCCAGTTCCATCCGACCAGCTGGCCCTGCTGGAAATGCGCGGTGAGCCCGCCAGCGTAATCGGAGAAAGTCACCGGCCCCGCGCCGCATTCGGGGTTCTCGCCGCTGCGCAGTTTCGGCCCCAGTGCCTTGGCGAGCGCGGCCTCGACCTCGGCCTGCCCGGCGGCGAAGAAGAAGCTTTCCGCCCCCGCTGCCAACCCGTCGCCGCGCAGTTCGACCGCATTGGCGGCAAGCGGCGCTTCGGCAGGAGCCTCGGCGCTCGCGGTTCCGGTTGCGGCGGCCTCCGGCGCGGTGCCGCTGTCGCAGCCTGCCAGAGCCAGTGCGCCTGCCAGCGCGGCCACAGCCCATCCGTTTCTCATTGCCCTCTCCCTTCCCACCAGCGCGCACCCGCTACCCAAGGCGCGACCAGCACAGCGCCCAATCCGGCTAGCGCCATATCCTTCTGTGCGTCAAACATATCGCCCTGTTCGCCATTGTAAGCACCGGCCGCCTCGGGCGCGAGCGCTAGCGTGAGGCTCCACTCGAAGATCTCGTAAAACCCGCCCACCGCCAGAACGAACAGAACCGCGAAGACCAGCGCCATGCGCGGCGAGAGGCCCCAATAGCGCACCCCCGCCTCGACCACCGGCACCATCGCCAGCGCGCCGAAGGCGAAGTGGACGAGGCGGTCGAAATGGTTGCGCTCGCTCGCCAGCGCGGGGAGCCACGTGTCGTAGGGCACGAAGCTGTAGGACCAGCGCGCGGCAAATAGGTGCAGCAGCACGAAGGCGGTAATGCAGGCGGCAGAGGCGGTGCTCAAGGGCGCGCGGGCCAGCGTGCGCCACGCAAAGGGCAGCGCAATCGCCACCGGCCCGACCTGAAGCCAGGTGTTCGACGGATAAAGCGCGCCCCAGGCACTCAGCGGGATGCCGAGCGTCACTGCCGCCAGCATCCAGCCTTGCGCCCTCGGCAGCGGCGTCATGCCCGCCGCTTAGCCCTTCTTGAGGTGGCGGCGGCCGAGCAGCTCGGCGATCTGCACCGCGTTGAGCGCAGCGCCCTTGCGCAGGTTGTCCGAGACGACCCAGATGGTGAGGCCATTCTCGACCGTCGGGTCCTCGCGCACGCGGCTGACGAAGGTCGCGGCATCGCCGACGCATTCGATCGGGGTGATGTAGCCGCCATCCTCGCGCTTATCGATCAGCATGACGCCCGGCGCCTCGCGCAGGATGTCCATGGCCTGCTGGGCCGAGATCTCGTTCTCGAACTCGATGTTCACCGCTTCCGAGTGGCCGACGAACACCGGCACGCGCACGCAGGTCGCGGTCAGCTTGATCTTGGGGTCGAGGATCTTCTTGGTCTCGACCACCATCTTCCACTCTTCCTTGGTCGAACCATCGTCGAGGAAGACGTCGATATGCGGGATCACGTTGAAGGCGATCTGCTTGGTGAACTTGTGGTTCTCGACCGGATCGCCAACGAAGATCGCGCGGCTCTGGGCGAAGAGCTCGTCCATGCCCGCCTTGCCCGCGCCCGAGGTCGACTGGTAGGTCGAGACCACCACGCGCTTGATCGTCGCGGCATCGTGCAGCGGCTTCAGCGCCACCACCAGCTGCGCGGTTGAGCAGTTGGGATTGGCGATGATGTTGCGGGCGGTGTAGCCGTCGATCGCGTCGGGGTTCACCTCGGGCACGACCAGCGGCACGTCCGGATCCATGCGGTAGAGCGACGAATTGTCGATCACGATGCAGCCGGCCGCCGCCGCCTTGGGGGCATATTCCTTGGCCGGGCCCGAGCCTGCGGCGAACAGCGCGATGTCCCATCCGGCGAAATCGAAATGCTCGATGTTCTTGCACTTGAGCATCTTGCCGGTGTCGCCGAACTCCACTTCGGAGCCAGTCGAACGCGGCGAGGCGACCGCGACGACTTCGTCGCACGGAAACTCGCGCTCGGCGAGGACCTGCATCATCTCGCGCCCGACATTGCCGGTCGCGCCGACCACTGCCACCCGGTAACCCATTCCGAACTCCTGCAATCCAGCGGACAAGCCGTCACCCTGAACTTGTTTCAGGGTCCATCCTGCCGCCCGCGCCGCCGCTCTATGGTGCGAGATGGATGCTGAAACAAGTTCAGCATGACGAATAGCTATGTCGAGAGAAGAAAATTACTTCGGCGGCGTCACCCCGTGCGCTTCGAGAAAGCGGAAGATGCTGTTCCACACGTGCGGGCCGATATTGGGGCCCGAGACGCGGTGGGTGTAGCCGGGGTAGAGCATCATCTCGAAGGGCGTGTTGCTCTCCTGCATGACGCTGATGAACTCCGAGGAGTTCTCGAAGATCACGTTGTCGTCGGCCATGCCGTGGATCAGCAGCAGCGGATCGGCGATCTTGGTCGCATCGGGAATGGCGCTGGACTTCGCATAGGCTTCCGGCACTTCGCGCGGGTCGCCCATGTAGCGTTCGGTGTAGTGGGTGTCGTAGAGCTCCCACCGCGTTACCGGCGCGCCCGAGATGCCCGCGGCATAGAGCCCCGGATCGGCCTCGAGCATCTTCAGCGTCATGTAGCCGCCGTAGGACCAGCCATAGGTCGCGATCTTGGCGGGGTCGACGAAGTCGAGGCTCTTCAAAAACAGCGCGCCCGCCTTCTGGTCGGCCACCTCGACCGTGCCCATCGCGCGGTAGATCGGCTGCTCGAAATCGACGCCGCGGTTCGGCGAGCCGCGGTTGTCGAGCACGAAGTAGATATAGCCCTTGTCGACGATCGCCTGCGCCAGCGTGCCGCCCCAGCCCTTGGTCACCTGCTGCGAGGAAGGCCCGCCATAGTGGCTGAAGAACACGGGGTAGCGCTTGCCCTTCTCCATCTTCGGCTTGATCATCATCCAGTGGAGCGGCGTGCCGTCCTCGGCGGCGATGGTGCCGTATTCGGGCGCGGTGTGGCCGGCGAGGAATGGGGCATAGGGGTGATCGCCCTCGACGCGGTTCTCCTCGATCCACGCCACGCGCGCGCCATCGGGCGTGGCGAGGTAGGACTGCGAAGGCTGGCTCGGCGAGGAACGCGCGACGTAGAGCAGCTTGCCCGCCCCATCCATGCTCGCCCCGTTGGTGAAGGCGGGATCGGTGAGCAGCTCGGGCTCGCCGGTGCCGTCAAGCCGCGCGCGGTAGACCTGCTGGGTCAGCACGCCAGTGACCGCCTGATAGGTGAAGGTGCCCGCCGCCTCGTCGACGCCGACCAGCGAAGTCGCCGGGGAGGTGCCACGGGTGAGCTGCTGCCACTGCCACCCGCTGACGGGGGCCGGGCCGTGATGGGTCTCGAGCGGTTTGTAGGCACCCCGATAGAACTGCCCGTAACCGTCGCGCTCCGACCACCACAGCAGGCTACCGTCCTTGAGGAAGCGGTAATCGTCGCTGAGATTGATCCAGTAATCGGGCCGCGCCGCCTTTTCGGTGAAGAAGATCTGCGAAGCGCCGGTCGCCGGATCGACCTTCAGCATGTCGATCTTCGTCTGCGCGCGGTCCTGCCGCTGGACGTAGATCGCGCTGCCATCCGGCGCCCAATCGACGCGGGCGACATAGATGTCGAGGTTGGCGCCAAGGTCGACCTTGACGCTGCCCGAGCCATCGGGGTTCATCACGTAGAGCTCGACCACCGCGTTGTCCGTGCCCGCCGCTGGGTAGCGCTGGTCGAACACCTTGGTGCCTTTCGCCCCAATCGCCGCGCGGGTGACGACGCCGACGGAGGCCTCGTCGGTCCGCTGGACGACGATGCGGGTGTCGTCCGGGCTCCACCAATAGCCTTGCAGCCGCGCCATTTCCTCCTGCGCGACGAATTCCGCCTCGCCCCAGCGGATCGTCTCGGCCTCGCCTGCGGGGGTGACGGGTTGCGCCTCAGCCCCCACCGGCCCGACCCACAGCCGCCGGTCGCGCACAAAGCTCACGAAGCCGCCCTTGCTCGACAGCTTGGGGTTGAGTTCGGTGCCCTCGGTATCGGTCAGGCGGGTAACGGTGCCATCGAGCTTCGCGAGGAACAGGTCGCCATCCAAGGGCACCAGCACGCCCGAACCGTCGCTCGCCCACTGGTAGCTGATGATCCCCTTGAGGCTGCCGACCCGCGCGCGCTCGCGCTGCATCTTCTCGTCTTCGGATAGTTCGCGGCCCGAGCCGAGCTTCTCCGAATCCACCAGCATCCGCCATTCGCGGGTCTCGATGTCGTAGCCCCACAGGTCATAGCGGTCGCGGTCATCGGCGCGGTTGCGCAGCAGGGTGAGATAGCGGCCGTCGGGCGAGAGCTTCACCTGCCGCGGTGCGGGGCCATCGAGGCCGGGGGACGCGAAGACGCGCTCGAAGGTCAGCGTGGGGGGTGCGGCTTCAGCCATTTTGGGCGCCTCCGCCAGAACGGGTGCAGACAGGCAGGTGGAAAGGGAAAGGGCAACCGCAGCAAGAACCGAACGCATCCAAAGCTCACCTCGTCATTGCGAGCCGCCGAAGGCGGCGCGGCAATCCATCGACCGACGTTGGACCATGGATTGCTTCGTCGCTGACGCTCCTCGCAATGGCGGGCGGCAAAGGCAAGGGCCGGAATCGAAAAGGGCGGCTCCTCGCGGAGCCGCCCCTCGAATTGCTGGCTGTAAGCGCCTTACGCCTTGGGCGCAGTCGCCTTGCGCTCGACAATACGCGCGCTCTTGCCGGTGCGGCCGCGCAGGTAATAGAGCTTGGCGCGACGCACCACGCCGCGGCGGACCACGGTGATGCTCTCGACGATCGGCGAGTAGAGCGGGAAGACGCGCTCGACGCCCTCGCCGAAGCTCATCTTGCGCACGGTGAAGTTCGAACCCATGCCGCGGTTCGAGCGGGCGATCACGACGCCTTCATAGGCCTGGATACGCTCGCGGTTGCCTTCCTTCACCTTCACGCCGACGCGGACGGTGTCGCCTGCGCGGAATTCGGGGATGTCCTTGCCGGACTTGGCGATTTCTTCGGCTTCAATCTGCTGGATCAGGTTCACTGGTCCGGTTCCTTGGTTTTGCGCCGCGCGCCAGAGGCAGACTGGACCCGAGCACCCTCATGGCGCTCCCACAAGTCCGGCCTGCGTGACCGTGTGTCATCTTCGCTCCTTGCCTTGCGCCAAGCAGCGATCTTCGCATGATCCCCCGATCGCAGCACTTCGGGGATCGTGCGCCCTTCCCATTCAACAGGTCGGGTATAGTGCGGGTATTCGAGGAGGCCGTTTTCGTACGACTCCTCCTCCCCGCTCAAGGTCGCGCCCATTACGCCGGGAATGAGGCGAATGCAAGCGTCAAGGATGGTGAGCGCGGCCATCTCGCCGCCCGAGAGCACGATGTCGGCGAGGGAGACCTGCTCGATTGCGGGCCGGGCCTCGAACAGGCGCTCGTCGAAGCCCTCGAACCGCCCGCAAAGGATGACGACGCCGGGGCCTGCCGCGAGTTCGCGGATGCGCTGTTGGGTGATGGGTTTCCCGCGCGGGGTCATGGCGAGAATGGGGCGCACATCCTCCCCCACCGGGGGAGGGGGACCATCCGCAGGATGGTGGAGGGGCGAGCCACCGCGATCCAAAAGGTGATCTTGCGGAGAAGCACCGCTCGCCCCTCCACCGTCTTCGACGGTCCCCCTCCCCGTTCCGGGGAGGATTATGCTGTCCAAAGCCCGCGCCAGCACATCGCACTTCAGCACCATCCCCGCCCCGCCGCCTGCGGGCGTGTCGTCGACGGTGCGGTGCTTGTCGGTGGCAAAGTCGCGGATCTGCACCGTCTCGCAGGCCCACTTGCTCTCCGCGAGCGCGCGCCCCGCGATGGAATGCCCGAGCGGTCCGGGAAACATCTCCGGGTAGAGCGTGAGGATGGTGGCGGCGAAGGTCATTCAGTCGAATACCGATGAGTTGGACTGGGCAGGCTTGCGCGCGCGCCGACCCAGTTTGCGCGCGATCAGCACCGGGACAAGTGCAATGGCAGCTGCCATCGCCCAGTATAGCGCATAGATCGGCATCTCGGACCAAAACGTGACGGGATACTCGCGGCAGCAGAAGCCCTGCTCCCAATCGATCAGGAAGGCGAGCCCCACAACCGGCATGGGCCCGGCAATACCGGCGGCGAGAATGGTGCGTTTGGACGAGCCAAGCCCCGTCCAACGCCCGAGCGCAACGAACGTCAGAAACGCGGGAGCGGCGACGATAGCGAGAACGAAAAGGATGGTGGCGGCGAAGGTCATGCCTTGACCTTCCGGGAGTTCCAGAGGCGGACGACAAAAGCGGTCGGCAAGGCAACTGCCAGATAGGCGATCGGCATGACTGCCCCGAAGAATACCAAGGCGATAAAGTCAGCGCGTCCGGTGTCGAAGTCCCCTTCCTGCCACCCCTCAGGGATTGGTCGGGGCAGGAGAAACACGCTTAAAGCTATCCCAAGGGACAGCAGCGGCACGATGGCAACGCCCCACCACCATTTGGGGAGAGCGCGAGACGCTGTCATGCTTCGGACCAGCAGAGAAACTGAGGTCGCAAAAGCAAAGGCGATCATGATGTCGAACGCGTTAGACATCTGCCTCTCCGCCCCAGCGCACCCCATCCTTCGCCCGCGTATCGACCGTCAGCTCGAACACATCGGGCCTTGAATAATGCCCGTCAGTATCGAGGTTCGCCAGCCCATCGGCCACCTCGGCAAGGTCGAGCTCGGCGAAGAGCGTCTCCTCCCCCTCGCCCGCCTCAGCGATCACGCGGGTATCGGGCGCGGCGATCAGGGAGCCGCCGCGGTTGAGGACCTCGGCGGGGATCGCTTCGATCAGCTCGCGCGCGGCGGCATCACCGCCAACCCGCTCCAGCCCGTCGAACAGATCGTCCTTCACCTGCACCAGCCCCGCCGCCAGCACGAAGCAGCGGCCCTCCATCGCATAGTGCCGCGAGGCGATCTGGTGGCTCTCGCGCACCGTCGGCCAGGCGGCGATGTGCACATCCTCGCCGAGATTATGCATCGCCGCGCGCGCCAAGGGCATCCAGTGCTCCCAGCAGATCAGCGTGCCAAGGCGGCCCCACTCGGCCTGATGCACGCCCAAGGTGGAGCCATCGCCGCGCGCCCAGATCAGGCGCTCGCCGTGGGTCGGCACCAGCTTGCGGTGATCGAGCACAGGTTGGCCGGGGCGGAAGGTCAGCTGGTTGTTGACGAGGCTGCGCCGCACCCGTTCATGCGCGCCGATGGAGATGACCGCGCCGCTCGCATCGGCGAGCTCCTGCAAGGGCAAGAGCCGCTCGTCACCCGGTACCACCGCCTGTTCGAGCATGATCCGGTGGAGCGCCTTGGCCCCCGGATGATCCCACAAGGCCGCGCCCGGGGCCTCGTCGAGCCACAGCGGATAGCCGCCCAGAAAGGTCTCGCCGAACGCGACGACCTTCGCGCCGCTCTCCACCGCGATGCGGGCAAGCGCCACGGCCTTGTCGATCCCGCCCTGGAAATCGAGCGGGACAGGCGCGGCTTGCACGACGGCGACAGAAAGCTTGGTCATCCGCGCCACTTACGCGCGCGTGTCAGCCCCCGCAACCACCGCAGCCACCGCCGCAGCCCGAACCGCCACCGTCGCTGCCGGCATCGACCCCGCCGCCGCTGTCTCCGCTCTGCTGGCGCATCGCGTGGACCGGCTCCCACGGGGTGCCGACGAGCACGCCCGTGCCGAACAGCGCGACCGCCATCGGCGCCTCCTCGGGGCGCGGGGCGCGCGAGAAGCGGCTGTTGCGGGCGCGCAGATCGTTCACCGCGGCAATCCCGGCAAGCGTGCGCGGATCGCTCGAGGCAAAGCGGATCACGGCAAACACCACCGTGAGAACAAGGAGGATCACCAGAAAACCGGTCGGCTCGCCCAGCGCGCTGCCCGCCCGCTGGCGGTAAAGCCCCAGCACGAACAGCGCGGCAAAGGGCGCGATGGAGAACCAGCGCAGCCGCGAGTATTCGTCGGGCCGCATCAGCAGCCCCGCGCGGCGCAACCTGGCCGCGACCCGCTCAGCCTCGGCCGCGAGTGCCTTGCGCGCATGGCCGAGCGTCACCGGCGCATCGATCGCCAGCACCGCCCGCGCAGCCGGGCTCGAGACCGCCCGCGGATCGGCGATCGCAAGCTTGCCCTTCTGCCCCTCGGTCAGCCCGCCGCGCACGAACATGTCGGCGAGCAGCGAATCGGTTAGCCGCGCGCGCCCGCCCGCAAGCAGCGCCACGCTTTCGAGATCATCGGCGGAGGCACGCCGTCCCGGCGCGCGCAACTGGGCGGGGATCCACCACGCGGCAAGGCAGGCACAGCCCAGCAGCATGATGTAAAACAGCAGGAATTCGCTGCCCGTCCATGACGAGAACAGCTCCATCACATCATCCTTCCCGCGAGCCAGCCCGTCACGAGGACAAGCAGACCCAGCGCCAGCGCGACCCGGCGTTGCAGCAGAATAACACCGGAAATGTTAACACGAACTCCCTGCGGATCGACGGAGAAGCGCCGATGCGCATCGGGCCAGATGTCGGCCGGGGGCACCTCGCCGAAGGCTCGCTCGTAAGCCGCGAGGGTATCGGCATATTGCCGGTAGTAGCGCTCGCGCTCGACAGGGCCGCCCTGCGTCGGTCCGTGGTGCAGATCGCCGCCGAGGACCTCGGGGCAGAACACATGCCAGTAATCGCGGCTGTAGGTGAGGTGGAGGTGCCATGCCTGATCGACCGCGTCGGACGGCGTCACCTCGTGGCCCGCCGTCATCGCGAGATAGCAGAAGCGCTTGTACTCGCCGATCACGCGCCCGGCATGTTCGGGGCTCCAGCGGTTCTCGCGGGCGAGACGGGCGGTGAAGGAGAGCGATGCGTCCGCCGGGCCGATGTGGTGGTCGGCGATGCGCTGCCAGAGAGCGGCGTGGGCGGATGTCTCCACGCCCTCAATTATCGGCGAAATCGGCGCCGATCACAAGCTGCTTGTCGTCCCACCCGATCACGGCGGCGGGGATCATGGGGACCATGAAGGTCTTAGGGCCCTTTTCGGGCGCGGGATCGCGGGTGATCTCGATGATGTCGGTCGCGCCGAAATTCTCGATCGCAAGGACAGTGCCGACGGCCTCGCCCGCATCGGTGACGACCGGCAGACCCAGAAGATCGGCGTGGTAGAATTCGCCATCGGCAAGCGGGGGCAGCGCCTCGCGCGGGACAGTCAGCGCGGTGCCGCGCAGCCTCTCGGCATCGGCGCGCGAGGTGCTTTCGGCAAGGCGGGCGATGGCCCCGCCCTTCCCGTCCTCGCGCACCTTCACGAGGGTCAGGGTGCCATCATTGAAGCTCTTGTGCCGGGAGAGCGCCGCGACGCCCTCTCCGAACAGCTTCAGACGCACCTCGCCCGCCACCCCGTGCGCGCCGGCGATGGCGGCAAGGGTGACGGGCTTGGCCATGACGGATTAGCCTTCGGCCTGCTCTTCGGTGGCAGCTTCTTCAGCAGCCGGAGCTTCCTCGGCGGCAGCCTCTTCAGCGGCGGGCGCTTCTTCGGCAGCCGGGGCAGCGGCAGCGGCCTTGGCTTCTTCTTCAGCGGCGCGCGCGGCTTCTTCGGCCTCGGCGATCTTGGCGGCACGCTCTTCGGCGCGCTCCTTGGCCTTCTCGCCCGGCTCGCCCTTCTTGGGGTTGTTGCGGGCCGCACGCTCCTTGATGCCGGCGGCATCGAGGAAACGGGCCACGCGGTCGGTCGGCTGCGCGCCGACGCCGAGCCAGTAGCGGGCGCGGTCTTCGACCAGCTTCACGCGCTCGGGCGAATCCTTGGCGAGCAGCGGGTTGTAGGTCCCGATCTGCTCGAGATACTTGCCGTCGCGGGGCGAGCGGCTGTTGGCGACGACGATGCGGTAGTACGGACGCTTCTTGGCACCGCCGCGCGAAAGCCGGATGGAAATCGACATGAGTTGTTACCTTTCGAGTGAATTGAACTTTTGAACTGAAACGACTGACTTGAAACTATTTCTTGCGCGGCAGGCCGGGGAGGCCCGGAGGCAGCCCGCTGCCGCCGAGGCCGGGAAGACCGCCCCCGGGGCCGCCGAGACCGCCCATGCCGCCCATCGGGCCGCCGCCGCCCATGCCGCCGCCGAACATGGCGGCGAGGCCCTTGAGGCCGCCCATTTTCTTGATCTGCTTCATCGCACGGGCCATTTCCTGGTGCATCTTGAGCACCTTGTTGACCGTCTGCACGTCGGTCCCGCTGCCTGCCGCAACGCGCTTCTTGCGCTTGGCGTTCATCAGGTCGGGGTTGGCGCGTTCCTTGGCGGTCATCGAGGAGATGATCGCTTCCATGTGGATCAGCACCTTGTCGTCCATGCCGCTCGCCTGCATCGCGGCCTTGGCCTTCTTCATGCCCGGCATCATGCCCGCCAGCATCCCGAGCCCGCCCATATTGCGCATCTGCTTGAGCTGCATGGCGAGATCGTCGAGATCGAATTTGCCCTTCTCGAGGTTGTGCGCCATTTTCTCGGCGTCGGCTTCCTTGATCGTGGCGGCCGCGCGCTCGACGAGGCTGACGACGTCGCCCATGCCGAGAATGCGGTCGGCGACGGAGCCGGGGCGGAAGGGCTCGATCGCGTCGAGCTTTTCGCCGGTGCCGGCAAACTTGATCGGCTTGCCGGTGACCGCACGCATCGACAGCGCGGCACCGCCGCGGGCGTCGCCGTCCATGCGGGTCAGCACCACGCCGGTCAGCGGCACCTCGCCCGAGAAGCTCTGGGCGACGTTCACCGCGTCCTGACCGGTGAGCGAATCGACCACCAGCAGCACTTCGTTGGGGGCCGAAACGCTGGCGACGGCCTTCATTTCGGCCATCAGCGCGTCATCGACGTGGAGGCGGCCCGCAGTGTCGAGCAGCAGGACGTCGAAATTCTGGAGGCGCGCCGCTTCCATTGCGCGGCGGGCGATATCGACCGGCTGCTGGCCGGCGATGATCGGCAGGGTCGCGACATCGACCTGCGTGCCGAGCACCGCGAGCTGTTCCTGCGCGGCGGGACGGTTGACGTCGAGCGAGGCCATCAGGGCCTTCTTGCCGTGACGTTCGCGGATCAGCTTGGCGAGCTTGGCGGTGGTGGTCGTCTTGCCGGAGCCCTGAAGGCCGACCATCATGATCACGACCGGAGGCTTGGCGTCGAGCTTGAGGCCCTCGACCTCCATCCCGCCCAGCGTCTCGACCAGCTCGTCATGGACGATCTTGATGACCATCTGGCCGGGGGTGACCGACTTCAGGACATCCTGGCCGACGGCCTTTTCGGTAACGGCATCGATGAAGCGGCGGGCAACGGGGAGCGCGACGTCGGCTTCGAGCAGCGCGATGCGCACCTCGCGCATGGCATCGCGCACGTCCTGCTCGCGCAGCGCGCCGCGGCCCTTGAGCTTGTCGAACACCCCGCCAAGGCGGTCGGACAGCGTATCGAACATTGCCTTGCGTCTCCTGCCGGGAGCCGAAACGCCCGGAAAATGCGAAAAACGCCGGCGGACGAAACCTCGTCGGCCAGCGTTGCGAAAAACGTCCCCTTGGGGATCGGCTTTTTCGACTTTGATCAGGATGACTGGTGGAGCCTAGCGGGATCGAACCGCTGACCTCAACACTGCCAGTGTTGCGCTCTCCCAGCTGAGCTAAGGCCCCGAGCCAGTCATCATGCAAGGCAGAGCGTGGTGCCCTGCCTGCGGGAGGCGGCCATTAGTAGGGCCGCTATCCCTTGGCAAGCGTAAATTGAAGAACCGGATCAAATATCCCGACTTCGAGCCTGGAGTGCCAGTCCAGTCGCGCAGCGGCCGCGAGCGCAAGCGCGCGAGCCGCAGGTCCAGTCGCCCTCAAGCAGCGAAGCGGTAGGGCAACAAGAACGCACCGAGGACGGGGCCGCGGAGGCGGCCCCGCAATCAATCAGCTTTCGTCGTCGTCGTCGTCACCGGTGCCGGTGGCAACGCCGAGATCGTCGTCGCCACCGAGGTCGACGTCGTTGTCGGGCGAATCGCCGTCCTCGTCGATGTCCTCGATGTCTTCGAGATCGCCCAGATCATCGTCGCCGCCCAGATCCGCGTCAGCGTCGGCATCGACCTTCTTCTCGACTTCCTCGAAGGGAATCGGCTGCTTGGACTTGAGCACCGGCTCGGGCGTCCAGGTCTCGCCGCATTCGATGCAGCTCACCGGATCTTCCTTGCCGAGATCGTAGAAGCGTTCACCGCACTTGGGGCAGGTACGCTTGGTACCCCATTCGGGCTTTGCCATGTCTATTCCTCAAACTGGCCGGCCGCGTTGGTGACGAGGCGGGCGATGCGCATAGGCCAATGCGCGGGATTGAACGAGAATTGTGGGTTCCGGCAAGCCTCTATTCAAGGGGTCCGGCCCGATGCGCGGCGCGCCTTGCCAGAAGCGCGGGGCGCTGTCAAAGACCGCCGCCTTATGAGCAGCCATACCTTCGCAGCCCGAGGCCCCTTGCGCGGCACGATCCGCGTGCCCGGCGACAAGTCGATCAGCCACCGCTCGCTGATGTTTGCCGGCCTCGCGGTCGGCCGCAGCCGCATCACCGGACTGCTGGAAGGCGAGGACGTGCTGGCGACGGCGGCGGCAATGCGCCAGTTCGGCGCGCAGATCGCGCGCGATGGCAATGGCAGCTGGGTGGTCGACGGCGTCGGGGTCGGCAGTCTGCTGGAGCCGCGCGAGGCGCTCGACATGGGCAATTCGGGCACCTCCACCCGACTGCTGATGGGGCTGGTCGCGGGCCATGCGATCAGCGCGACCTTCACCGGCGATGCGAGCCTTTCCGGCCGCCCGATGAACCGCGTGATCGTGCCGCTCTCGCAGATGGGCGCTTCGATCGAGGCTTCGGCCGGCGGCACCCTCCCGCTGATGCTGCGCGGGGCGAACCCTGCCGTGCCGATCACCTACCGTCTCCCGGTGGCGAGCGCGCAGGTGAAGAGCGCCATCCTGCTGGCAGGCCTCAACACCCCCGGCATCACCCGCGTGATCGAGCCCGTTCCCACCCGCGACCATACCGAGCGGATGCTGACCGGCTTCGGCGCGAAGCTCGAAGTGGGCGAGGAGAACGGGGAGACCGTGATCGCGATCCACGGCGAGGCGGAATTGCACCCGATGGACGTGGTGGTGCCGGGCGATCCCTCGTCGGCCGCTTTCTTCATGGTGGCGGCGAGCATCGTGCCGGGCAGCGACCTCACGATCCTCAACGTCGGCCTCAACCCGACCCGCGCGGGGCTTCTCCATGTGCTGCGCCAGATGGGCGCGGATATCGAGGAGGTGGATGCCCGCGAAGTCGGCGGCGAGCCGGTCGCCGACCTGCGCGTGCGCCACGCGCTGCTGACCGGCATCGATGTCGATCCTGCGATCGCGCCTTCGATGATCGACGAATTCCCCGTGCTGTTCGTCGCCGCCGCGCTCGCTTCGGGCACCACCCGCACCACCGGGCTCGAGGAACTGCGCGTCAAGGAAAGCGACCGCCTGGCCGCGATGGCCGCCGCGCTCACTGCCGCAGGCGCGCGGGTCGAGGAGCACGAGGACGGCCTCACCATCCACGGCACCGGCGGCGATCCGCTGCGTGGCACCGCCAACGGCCGCGTCAAATCGCTGCTCGATCACCGCATTGCCATGAGCATGGCAGTCGCGGGCCTCGTCAGCGAAGGCGGCGTCGAGGTCGACGACATCGCGCCGATCAACACCAGCTTCCCGACCTTCATGGGACTGCTGGACGAGGCGGCTGCGTGAAAGAAAAGGTCGCGCTCTACAGCCTTGGCATCGGGATCTTCGCCACGGGTGGGGCGATCTTCAACCACCTTGTTCATGGCAAGCCGATCCGGCTGGAGTTGCTATTCTTCACGCCGCTGATCGCACTGGTATTCGGATACCTTCTGTGGCTGCGCTGGGACTGGGCACCCGAGGAGGGCCGGAAGGCCTGCGCTGAACGGCGGCGTGAAAGGGGCAAGGAATGAACACCCCGCTCGACTGGCCGAGCATCGTCGGCCTCTGCGGCACAGCCTGCATCATCGGCGCCTATGCCTATCTGACGCTCGCCAAGACGACCAATCCCTTCCTGCTCCACGGCACCAATCTCCTGGGCGCGGCGCTGTTGACGGTCAGCCTCATCTACCACACCAACTGGGCGAGCCTGGTGCTGGAGTTCTTCTGGGCCTCCATCGCTATTGTCGGACTGGTGCGCGCGTGGCGGAGCCGCGCCGACGAGGGAGAACAGCCATGATTGTGAAGCCACTCCTAGTCGCCGCACTGGCACTACTCGCGGTCACGGCGTCCGCGCAGACCGCCCTCCCCACCGATCCCGCCGCCGACTGGTCGGTCGCGACCTCGGAGCACCGCGTGCCGGTCGAGGGCGGCAAGGTGTGGGTGCGGGTCAACGGCGTGATCGGCGAGGGCGAGACGCCGGTGATCTTCATCCACGGCGGCCCCGGGGGCACGCATGTGAACTTCGGCAGCCTGCTGAGCCTTGCCGACACGCGCCCCGTGATCCTCTACGACCAGCTCGACAGCGGGATGTCCGACCATCCGGAGAACGCGGCCAACTGGCGCCCCGAGCGCTTCGTCGCCGAGCTCGAGGCGATCCGCAAGGCGCTGGGGGGGGTCGAGCGCTGGCACGTGATCGGGCATTCGTGGGGCTCGGCCCTGGCATTGGAATATGCCGCCGCATATCCCGAGCACACCGCCTCCGCTGTGCTGAGCGGCACCTTCCTTTCGACCTCGCACTGGATCACCGGCACCAACCTGCTGATCCGCGACCTGCCCGATGATGTCGCCGCCACGATCCGCGCCTGCGAGGGGCCAACCCCGCCCGCCGCGAACGTGTGCGAGCCTGCCACCGCCGCCTTCTACGCCGCCTATAACGGCCGCCCCGATCGCCCTGCCCCCACACCCGTCATGCTCGCCTATCGCCAGCGCTACGGCGGCAAGGGGTTCAACGCCACGCTCTACAACGCGATGTGGGGCCCGACCGAATTCCGCGCCTCGGGCTCGCTGGCGGGCTACGATGTTTCGGGCCTGCTCGCGCGGGTCGATGGCAAGCGGGTGATGTTCGTGGTCGGCCAATATGACGAGGCGCGGCTCGACACGGTGCAGGATTTCCTCGCGCTCACCCCCGGCGCGGAGTTGGCGGTGGTCCCCGGCGGCAGCCACGCCTACATCACCGAGCGCCCCGAGGTCGCCGAGGCGATCTTCCGCGACTGGATGGCGCGCAAGGACGCGCAAGGACGCGAGGGCAAATGATCATCGCCGTCGACGGCCCGACCGCATCGGGCAAGGGCACCATCGCCAAGGCACTCGCCGCGCATTTCGGCCTGCCGCATCTCGACACCGGGCTGCTCTACCGCGCTGTCGGCCGGCAAGTGCAGCTGGCAGGCAGCAACCCCGACGATCCCCATGCCGCCGCGGCCGCCTGCGATTTCCCCGTGAGCCTGCTGGATGACGAGATCCTGCGCTCCGAAGAGGTCGGTGGCTATGCGAGCCGCGTCTCGGTGCACCCCGCCGTGCGCCACGCGCTCTATCAGCGCCAGCGCGCCTTTGCCCTGCAGGAAGGCGGCGCAGTGCTCGACGGGCGCGATATCGGCACGGTGATCGCGCCAGAGGCCGAGGTGAAGCTGTTCGTCACCGCCAGCCCCGCCGAACGCGCCCGGCGACGCTGGCTCGAGATGACCGGGCGCGGGATCGATGTCGAACTCGCCGCGATCGAGGCTGACATCGCCGCCCGCGACGCGCGCGACACGGGCCGCAAGGACGCACCGCTCGTTGCCGCCGCCGATGCCGTGGTGCTCGACAACACGGCAATGGGCCGCGACGAGGCCATCGCGGCGGCCATCGCGGCGGTCATCGCGCGGGCGGGCTGAGGCCGCAATTTCCTTGCCTTTTGCGCGTTCCTCGCCTAGGCGCGCGTCCGTTCTCGACATCCACTGCGGTTGAAGGAACCTGCGCGACAGCATGGGGCTGCGCGCGGAAGTCTGCCTCTTGCCCCGCCAGCCCCGGCAATGGTGCCTGGGAAGCGGAGAAAGACCCCGGAAAAACCGGTGGCCGGTAGCACAACGAAACAGGACGTTACGTCATTATGGCAACGCAAATGCCCACCCGCGCCGATTTTGAAGCGCTCCTCAACGAACAGCTCGGCGGCGCCGGCGATGAAGGCTTCGAAGGCCGCGTCGTCAAGGGCACCGTCACCGCGATCGAGAACGGCTTTGCCGTGATCGACGTCGGCCTCAAGAGCGAAGGCCGTATCTCCCTCAAGGAATTCTCGCGTGGCGAGGACGACCACGGCCTGACCGTCGGCGGCGAAGTCGAGGTCTTCGTCGACCGCGTCGAGAACGCCGATGGCGAAGCCATGCTCTCGCGTGACCGCGCCCGCCGCGAAGCCGCATGGGACAAGCTGGAAAGCGAATTCGGCGAAGGCAAGCGTGTCGAAGGCCGCATCTTCGGCCGCGTCAAGGGCGGCTTCACCGTCGACCTCGACGGCGCCGTGGCGTTCCTCCCCGGCTCGCAGGTCGACATCCGCCCCGTGCGCGACGTGACCCCGCTGATGGACGTGCCGCAGCCCTTCCAGATCCTCAAGATGGA
The DNA here is from genome assembly GCF_002155685.1 of Erythrobacter colymbi. Classification (GTDB taxonomy): domain Bacteria; phylum Pseudomonadota; class Alphaproteobacteria; order Sphingomonadales; family Sphingomonadaceae; genus Erythrobacter; species Erythrobacter colymbi. Next base: position 74,511 of record NZ_MUYK01000002.1, on the reverse strand, counting down.
CCGTCGCCGCGGCAATATCGTCGTCTCGCGTCGTGCGGTGCTCGAGGAAACCCGCGCCGAACAGCGCAGCGAGCTCATCAATGACCTGGTCGAAGGCCAGATCATCGACGGCGTGGTCAAGAACATCACCGATTACGGTGCGTTCGTCGACCTCGGCGGCATTGACGGCCTGCTGCATGTCACCGACATGAGCTACAAGCGCGTCAACCACCCGAGCGAAGTGATCGCCATCGGCGACACCGTGACCGTGCAGATCGTGCGCATCAATGCCGAAACGCAGCGCATCAGCCTCGGCATGAAGCAGCTTGAAAGCGATCCGTGGGATGGCGTCTCGGCCAAGTACCCGGTCGGCATGAAGCTGACGGGCCAGGTGACCAACATCACCGAATACGGCGCCTTCGTCGAGCTCGAGCCGGGCATCGAAGGCCTCGTCCACGTTTCGGAAATGAGCTGGACCAAGAAGAATGTCCACCCGGGCAAGATCGTCTCGACCTCGCAGGAAGTCGACGTGATGGTGCTCGAAGTCGACAGCGACAAGCGCCGCATCAGCCTCGGCCTCAAGCAGGCCCAGCGCAACCCGTGGGACGAGTTCGCCGAGAAGCACCCGGTCGGCTCGGTCGTCGAAGGCGAAGTCAAGAACGCGACCGAGTTCGGCCTGTTCGTGGGCCTCGACGGCGACGTCGACGGCATGGTCCACATGTCGGACATCGCCTGGGGCATCTCGGGCGAGGATGCGCTGGCGCTCCACCGCAAGGGCGAGATGGTCAAGGCCGTCGTGCTCGATGTGGACGTCGAGAAGGAGCGCATCAGCCTCGGCATGAAGCAGCTCGAAAAGGGCGCGCCCTCGGCTGAAGGTGCCTCGACTGCGGGCTCGCTGCGCAAGAACCAGACCGTCACCGTCACCGTGCTCGAAGTGCGCGACGGCGGCCTCGAAGTGCAGGTTGGCGAAGACGGCGCGACCGGCTTCATCAAGCGCTCGGACCTCGGCCGCGACCGCGACGAGCAGCGTCCGGACCGCTTCCAGGTCGGCAGCAAGGTCGATGCGATGGTGATCGGCTTCGACCGTTCGAAGAAGCCGAACTTCTCGATCAAGGCGCGTCAGATCGCCGAAGAGAAGGAAGCAGTCGCACAGTTCGGTTCGTCGGACTCGGGCGCTTCGCTCGGCGACATCCTCGGCGCCGCGCTCAAGAAGGGCAGCGAGTAAGGATAGCGCAAGGCGTTCGCTCTGCGGTGAACGCCTGACGCAACATGAAAGGCCCGCCTGCTCACCCGAGCAGGCGGGCCTTTTCTATTCGGGAACGCAGGGGTAGGATCACCCCATGATCCACGTTCACCAGTTCCCCTGCCTCAGCGACAATTACGGCTATCTCGTCCACGACACCGAGAGCCACGAGACCGTCGCGATCGACACCCCCGACGCCAAGGCCTACCTGCTGGAAGCCGAACTGAAGGGCTGGCGGATCACGCAGATCTGGAACACCCACTGGCACCCCGATCACGCGGGCGGCAACGCCGCGATCCAGGAGGCGAGCGGCTGCACGATCCTCGGCCCCGCCGAGGTCGAGGGCAAGTTCCCGATCGACCGCGTGGTCGCACATGGCGACACGGTCCAGCTGGGCGCGGTAGAAGCGGCGGTGATCGACGTCTCGGGCCACACCAACGGCCATATCGCTTTCCACCTGCCCTCGGCCGGCATCGCCTTTGTCGGCGATTCGGTCTTCGCGCTGGGCTGCGGGCGGATGTTCGAGGGCGAGCCCAAGCAGTTCTGGGCGAGCCTCAGCCGCATCAAGGCGCTGCCGCCCGCAACCCTGCTCTACTGCGCGCACGAATACACTGCGTCCAACGCCCGCTTCGCGCTCCACGCCGATCCGGATAACGCAGCCCTTGCCGCCTATGCCGAGGAAATCGCCGCCAAGCGCGCGCGGGACGAGTGGACCGTGCCGACCACCCTCGAACGCGAGCTTGCCACCAACCCCTTCCTGCGCGCCGACGATCCCGCGCTGATGGCGAAGTGGGGCGGCGCTGCCCCGCACGAGACCTTCGCGGCGCTCCGGGCGGCCAAGGACAGCTTCTGAGATGTCCGCGACTGACGCTCCGGCGATCCGGGGCTTTCACGCGCATATCTACTTCGATCCGGGCGAGGTCGCCCTCGCGCAGGATTTCGCCGCGCGGGCGCAGACGCGCTTCAAGATCGCGGTCGGACACTTCCACCTCGCCCCCATCGGCCCCCATCCGCGCGGGTCGTGCCAGCTTTCGATGAGCCCCGCGACCTTCGCCGAATTCGCGCTCTGGGCGCTGCACGAGCGCGGGGAGCTGACGATCTTCGCCCACGGCCTGTCGGGCGACGACCGCGCCGATCACACCAGTTACGTCGTGTGGTTCGGCCCGTCCGAACCGCTTGACCTCACGATCTTCGGCTGATGCAGGGCCTGCTCGTAGAGCGCCTCTCGGGCGACCTGTCGGGCGTGGCGCTCGCCGACCTCCCCGTCCCCGCGCGCGCGCCTGGCGAGGTGCTGGTGCAGGTGCGCGCCGCATCGCTCAACTTCCCCGACCTGCTGATGACGCAAGGGGAATACCAGTTCAAACCCGAGGTGCCCTTCACCAGCGGGCTCGAATTTGCAGGCGAGGTGCTGGAGGCCGATCCGGCGAGCGGCTTTGCTCCCGGTGACAGGGTAATGGGCGGCAACAAGACCGGCGCCTTCGCCGAATATGCCAGCGTGCCAGCGGGCAAGCTCTCGCGGATGCCACAGGGCATGGACTTCCCCGCGGCGGCAGCGATGGGCGCGGCCTATTCGACGGCCTTTACCGGCCTCGTCGAGCTCGGAGGCTTGCAGGAGGGCCAATGGGTGCTGGTCCACGGCGCAAGCGGAGGTGTGGGCCTTGCCGCCTGCGACCTTGCGCGAGCGCTCGGTGCGCGGGTGATCGCCACCACCGGCTCGCCCGCCAAGGCCGGGCGCATCACCGCCCTCGCCCGCCCGGACGCGGTCATCACCGCCGAGGGTCGCTTCCGCGAGCAGGTGGCCGAGCTGATCGGCGGCGCGCTCGCCGACATCGTCTTCGATCCCGTGGGCGGCGACGTCTTCGACGAATCGACCCGCTGCGTCGCATTCGGCGGCAAGCTGGTGGTCGTGGGCTTCACCTCGGGCCGGATCGCTGACGTCTCGACCAACATCCCGCTGATCAAGGGCTTCAGCATCATCGGCCTGCGCGCAGGAGAATACGCCCGCCGCTTCCCCGAGCGGGGACAGGCGATCAACCGCGCCATCGCGAAGCTGGCAGAGGCAGGCGCGATCACCCCCGCGATCGACCGCACCCTCCCCCTCTCCCGCTGGCGCGAGGGCTTCGATGCGATGGCGCAGCGTGACCTCGTCGGCAAAGTAGTATTTGTGCCGGGAACCTGAGGCGCAAACGAAAAGGGCGGCCCCGCAGGACCGCCCTTTCGTGTTCCGTCGGCAGCGTCGCTCAGAGCGAGGCGATGACGTCGTCAGCAAGTTTCTTGTCGGCCTTGCCGTCGTGCGCCTTGGCGATCAGCACCTTGGAGGCGGCGGCGGCTGCGGTCACGGCGCGGGCCTTGACCTCGGCGACCGCAGCGCGCTCGGCGGCGGCGATCTTGTCTTCGGCCATCTTCTGGCGGCGGGCGACCATCACTTCGCTGTCGGCTTCGGCCTTGGCGAGGATCGCGTCGGCTTCCTCACGCGCGCCCGAAAGCATCGCTTCGGCGTCCTTTTCGGCCGATGCGATCTTGGCGGCGTATTCGGCACGCAGGGCTTCGGCCTCGGCCCGCAGGGTCTTGGCCTCGTCGAGCGCCTTGCGGATCTCGGCAATCTTGTTGTCGAGCCCGCCGGTGATGATGCCGGGGACCTTCTTCCACAGGAACACGCCGAGCAGCACGGTCATCGCGAGCGCGACCCACTGGTAGGTGTCCATACCGAGCACGCTCGGATCGGCGTGGTGCGCTTCGGCACCGGCGGCGGCGAGCAGGGTCACGATGTCAGCCATGCGCCATGACCTCCTTGACCGCGGCCTCGGCGGCGGCGGGTTCGACGTTCGCGCCAGCCACGCGGGCGACGATGTCACGCGCGACGTCGGCGGCGACGCCTTCGATCTCGGCCATCGCGCTGCTGCGGGCGGCGGCGATGGCGGTTTCGGCTTCGGCCAGACGGGCGTCGAGACGGGTCTGGGTCTCGGCCAGCTTGGCCGCGGTGGCGGCGGCCGCCTTGGCCTTGGCCTCGCCGATCACGCCCTGGGCCGCGGCCCGGTTGGCGTTCTCGCGGGTCCGCCAGGCGGCTTCCTCGGCGTCGGCAGCATCGCGCGCGGCCTGGGCCGCGGCGAGATCGCCGGCGATCTGGTTGTCACGCATCTCGACCGTGCCGAGGATCTTGGGCACCATTCCGAGGCCGACGACCACGAAGGTGAAGCCGAAGAACACCAGCAACCAGAAAACCTGGCTGGTGAGGTATTCGGACATTTGTTGGATCTGAGGCATGATGAACCTTTAGCCGGAACGCCGTTGGGCGACCTGCCGGACGCGCGAGGGCAGCCCCGCAGCGTCAGGCAGATGCGCGTGTCGTCTTAGCTGAAGATCAGCAGAACGGCGATCACGAACGCCAGCAGGCCGAGAAGTTCGGCAGCCGCGAAGCCGATGAACAGGCGGCCCTGCTGGCCGTCGGCAGCGCCGGGGTTACGCAGCGCGCCTTCGAGGAACGAGGCGAAGACGTTGCCCACGCCGAGAGCGGCGAGGCCAGCGCCGATCGCCGCGAGACCGGCACCGAGAAGAGCTGCAGCTTGTGCGTCCATGGTATTAAACTCCGTTGAAATTCTGTTTGTTGTCGAGGGTAGTGAAGAGCGCCTGAGAAGGCCCTCAGTGAAGGTTTTCCGCGTCGTTGATGTAGAGCGAGGTCAGCAGCGCGAAGACGTAGGCCTGGATGCCGGCCACGAGGATTTCGAGCGCGCTGATCGCCACCATCAGGACGAAGCTGGGCACGCCGACCAGCACGCCGAGGCCCGCACCCGCGCTGCCGCCGGCGATCACGAAGCTCGCTAGCACCTTGAGGAGGACGTGGCCGGCCATCATGGCGACGAACAGACGCAGCGCGAGGCTGAAGGGGCGGACCATGAAGGACACGACTTCGATCAGGCTGATCGGCAGCGCGAGGAACACCGGGGTGTTCGAGGGCCAGAACAGCGAGAAGAAGTGGAAGCCGTGCTTCCAGAAGCCCACGATCAGCACGATCGAGAAGCTCATGATCGCCAGCACGCCGGTCGCGGTGAAGTGGCTGGTGAAGGTGAAGGCATGCATGTGCGGGATCAGGCCGAGCGGCACCAGGCCGAGCAGGTTCCCGAACAGGATGAACATGAAAAGCGTAAAGATATAGGGCACGTACTTGCGCCCCGCCTTGCCGACGTTCGCTTCGAGCAGATCGTCGATGAAGCCGGTCATGGTCTCGACCGCCATCTGCCAGCGACCCGGCACCAGCGAGCGCTTCATGCCGCCGGCGACAAACAGGGTCACCAGGAGAGCGGTGACCGCCATCCACAGCGCGGAGTTGGTGAACGCGATGCCGACACCGTCAGCCAGTTGCCAATCGGCGCCCGCAACGGGCTCGATTGTGAACTGCTTCATCGGATCGACCTTGCCTTCTTCGGCTGCCACGATCGAAAGATCCCCAAATGTTTCACATGAAACACGCCCCTGAACCGGGTCTGGAGGGGGTCGAGAGGGGGTCTAGACCCCGTCTGTGTCCCTCTGGTCCGGCTCTGCGGGGCGCGTGTTCGCGCTCTGGATAAGGTTTCTGAAAGCCGATGCCGTTCCGAGGAACAGACCGCCTAACAGGCCCCAGGGCGCGATGTCGAACAGTGCGTCAATCGCAAAGCCGATCACCAGGCCGCCGATGATCCCGCCCAGAAGGTTGGCCAAGACGCGGTCGCCGCTGCGGTAATTCGCATCGGCGCCCTTCACCTGCGGCCGGTTGCGCTGCTCTTCGCGCTCGCGTGCGGCCTTGAGCCGCGCTTCGAGCGCGTCGATCCGCGCATCCTCGTGAATGGGTTCTCGTGCGGGTTTCTCGTCGCTCATGCCATCGTCCTTAAAGGCAAGGCCAAGCCACATGCAACAAGGTGCCCGCCGAGGGCGCCGCCCCCTTAGAAGGGGGGCTGATATGTGTCAACATCGGGCGGGGTGACTTTGTGCAGGTGCGAAGAAAAGGTGGCGGGAAGAGAGACGTCGCGCCGTGAGGATGTTGCGTGAGTTGCCTCTTGTGCGTCGCCCCTGCGAAGGCAGGGGCCCATCGAGGTTTCTGTAACCTACAAGGGCCAGCTGGAGCCCCGCCTTCGCGGGGATAACGGAGCAAAGCGCCAAGGCAATTTGCGGAGAGCCGGGATCGGTCGCACAGCGACCGCGAGCGCACGGCGCGAGCCGCAGGTGCCCCGGCGCGCAGCGCCGGGATCAGCACCGAGGACGACCCCGCGTAGGCGGGGTCGCAATCATCAAGGACAACGCTGATCGCGCACCGGCGGGGCGCTGGTGCGGGTCTGCCAGGTGCCGTCGGGCGCCATGTACTTCTCGCCCGGCACGGTGCGGGCGATCGCCTGGCAGCCGGCGGTCAGCGCATAGGCTTCGGGCGTGGCGTTCTGCTCGCGCGCCTTTTCCATGTAGATCGCCTTGCGCTTGATATTGATGTCGTCGACCAGACGCTGGAGCGCCGGATCGGCCGCACCGACAATGCCGAGATAGCCGTCGGGCTTTTCCCCGACCTTGCCCGCCTCGCGCGCGGCGGCATAGGCCGGATCGCGCTGCTGGGCGAGCGCGGGCACGGCGAGCACTGCCAGTACGGCAGCGGCTCCGATCCCTGCAAGAAGCTTACTGCGCATCATCATTCCTCCAAAAACGGGAATGCCTTCATCAGAAGATGTCGGCATTCTCCTCCACCGTGTTGGCCGCATCCTTGGCCAGACGGTAGACCACTTCCTGCCGGATATTGATGTTGAGCTCGATCACGATCGGCTCTTCGGGCGCGGCGATGTTGATGCATCCGCCGAGGCTCCCTGCCGAAAGGATCACGCTTCCGGCCATCAATGCCCGGCGCCTGTTCCTGACTTGCCGCTTCATCGGTGCTGCCCCTTCCCCGCCCTCAGGCCGGGATGTGGCAGCGCGCCGCCTTGCGGTCAATTCGTGTTGCATCATGGCTTGTCTTCGCTTTCGGGAGGTTGAACGGGCGGAATGGCGGGGACGAAGCGGCCTTCCTCGGCCTTGAGCAGGCCCATATCGACGGGGTTGCCGAGGTAATCGGCATCCCAGAAGGATCGCACCATCGTGGCGAGCTGGTAGAAATTCTCCGAGCGCACGTTGATCTTGAAGCGGATCGGCAGCTTGGCGAGGCGGCGGGTGACGAAGTTCTGGCTGGTGCCCGCGCCCTGCCGCACGCCATCGAACTGGAAGCTGGTGATGATCTCGCCATCGAGCTGCCCGCCCAGCCCCACGCTCATCTGGCGATAATCGAGCGAGCGCAGCGCCGAGAAGGCGTAATTGCCCATCGTGCCGAGGTCCTCGTAGGTCAGCTCGCCGACATAGGCGACATTGCCCCCGCCCTCGCGCGCCTGGAGCAGGCCGCCATCGATCCGGCCGCGGCCCTCCTTGTCGAACACCACCGGCACGGTGCCGTCGAAGATGCCGGTGGCCGAAAGGTTGGTGAGCTCCATTTGCGCGACGAACTTGGCGGCATCGAGCCCGGCGATGTCGAAGACATAGCGCCGCTCCTCGGGCTGGCTGAAGTCCATCACCAGCGGGCGCATGGTGAGTGTGCCGCCCATGAAGGGGAAGCGCGCGTCCTCGAGGGCAAGGAGCGTGCCGTCCTTCAGCTCGAACTGGACTGTGCCCGCCAGCACCTCCACCCCGAGGTTGATCGCGGCGATGGTCAGCTTCTGGTCGGGCGCGGTGGTGAGATTGAGGAGGTCGGTGAAGACGACCTGGCCCTTCAATCCGCGCACCGGGCCGAAGGCAGCGGCGAAATCGAAGCCGTCGCTGGCGAAGGTGCCGCTGCTGGTGACCTTGCCGTCCTTCCAGTCGATCCGCCCGTTGCCGGTGACGGTGCCGTCCGCCAGCGCGACGACGCCCTTGGCGAGGTAGGAGAGATCTTCGGGCTGGAAGGCCTTGTCGAAGACGATGCCGGGCACGGTGAGGCGGGCGTTGCCGATGGCGGTTTCGAGATCGTGGCGGATCGCGACGTCGGCGATCCGGCGGCCCGAATCGGGGTGGCGCAGGCTCGCCTCGGCGGTGATGCGCCCGTCGGCAAGTGTGAGGCTCGCGCCCTGCGCGCCCAAAGGCGTGAAGCGCGCGAGGCCCTCGGGCGGGCGGTCGGAGACGGTGAGGCTCGCGTCGGTCAGCTGCAACACGCTGTCGGCAAAGCGCCAGCGCCCGGCGATCGCGCCCATGTCGAGCGGGACGGCGGCGAGCCTTGCGGTGCCGCCGCTGAAAGACCCTTCGATGGCGCTGCCGAGCGTGCCGGTGAGGCTGGCGGCGGCAAAGCGCACCTCGCTATCGCCCGCGCCGATGCGTGCGGCGAGGTTCTCGAGGGCGAAGGGTTGCGGGTAGCGCAGCACGACGCTTGAGGCGGAAAGGCTCGCGGGGCTTTCGCCGAGCGTGCCGTCAAGCTGGAGCGCGCCGGTGCGGGCGGCCAGGCGGAGCGAATTGCCATAGGCGAGGATCGGCGCCCCGCCCTCGGGGCAGAGCGTGATCTGCTGGCTGCCGAGGGTGAGGCCGGACAGCGCCAGCTTGGCGAAACGCACCGGCGTGCAGCGCGTGCCCATCGCGAGGCCGCCTGTGGGCGACCAGCGCCCTTCGAGCGGGAGCGTGAGGTCGTTGACCCCGCCCCCCGGCAACTCGCCGCTGGCGGTGGCGAGGCCCTCGAAGGTGAAGGCACCCTCGGGCGTGCCGCGCAGCGCGATGCGGGGGATGGCGAGGCGGTTGGGCCCGGCGGCGTAGTCGGCCATCGCCATGCGCATCGTCCAGCCGCCGCCGCTGCGGTCCTGCGCCATGCGGCCGTTGATGACGGGAAGCCCCTCCCCGCCCGCGATGAAATCGCCCGCAAGGCCGCTGACCCCGCCGCTGCCGATCGCCGCATTGAGGCGCGAGAGTGCGAGCACCCGCGCACCGCGGCGGCTGGCGAGGCTGGCCTGCGGCACGACGAGCGAAGCCTCGCTGCCCTTGTGGCGGACGATCGCATCGCCGCGGAAGCTCGCCCCGTCGAGTGCTGCGCCGAGCCCGGTGCGGAACCGGGCGAGCAGCGGGGCGATGAGCGTGCCCTCGGCCGAGCGTTCGGCCGAGGCGAGGCTGACGGCGAGATCGGTCGCGGGGGCAAGGCCCGTGCCGCGCAGGGTGCCTTCCCATTGCCCGCTCGCGCCATCGGTTGCGCCGCGCCAGCTCCCCTCCGCCGCGAGCCGCGCGAGGCGGCCTTGCGGTGTGGCGATGCCGCTCAGCGCGAGATTGTGTCCGAGCGCGAGGCGTCCCTGCGACCAGCCGAGCTCGGCAGTCCCGCCGATTCCGGCTGCCGTGATGCTGGCGAAACGCGCCCCGCCGCCGGTGACGTTGAAATCCGCCTCGGCCGCGGCGAAATCGGGGCTGATGCTCGCCTTGGTGCCGATATCCGCCCGCGCCAGCGTCGCACCGCCGCAGGCGAGATCGGCAAGGCGCAAGGGCCCATCGAGTTCCGGCGCGCCCTTCGCGGTCGTCAGCTTCGCGTAGAGCGTCGCCTTGCCCGCGCGGCAGCCTTCCGTGCCGATCCCCGGCGCGGTCGCGGCGAGTGTGCCGGCGAACCCGTCATCGAGCCGCCCTGCCCCCTCGAGCTTCACGCCCACGCGCCCGTAATCGCTCTCGATCAGCCCGCGCGCGTCGGCCAGTTGCACATCGATCGCGGGGAGCGCGGCAGGCTCCTTGCTCCCGGTGAACACCAGCGGATCGAGCTTGCCGAGGCTGAAGGCACCGCCCCTGTAGCTGGCAAAGACCCGCGCGCCCTCCACCGACACGCGGCGCACTTCCGGCCCGCTCCAGCCGACGCCGAGGTCGATCACCATGCGCCTGACAGTGAGGTCGGGCTTCGCCGGATCGCCCACCACGAGGTTCTCGATCACCTGCTGCGAGGGGGTGAGGCTGACGATCCGGTAGGTCGCCGGAACCCCGCGCTCGGCGAGATAGCCGTCGATCACGTCCTCGGCGATTCGCTCGCGCGAGAGCCACGCGCCGGTGCCGCCCACCAGCGCCAGCGCCGCGGCGCCCAGAGCAAAGCGGCGCAGCCAGCGGCGCTTGCCCGGCGTGCTGCCGCCGTGTGGCCCGTTCATGTCCTCACCGTCCGATTGACGCATCGTCTCCGCCACTTGCGCGCATCATCGTCCAAAGGCAATGAGGCAGCTGGAAGCAAGGCTTTCCCGGAGGTCGCATTGCCGGAAGCTGAAGACAGTTTCGATTTTCTCGACGGTGCCGTGCCCGATTGGGATGCGGGCAAGGCCGCGGGCGATGGCCACCGCGCGCGGCTGCGTGCCCGGCTGCTGACCGGCGGGGCCGAGGCGCTCGCGGATTACGAGGTGCTCGAATACCTCCTCTTCGCCGCCATCCCGCGCGGCAACACCAAGCCGCTCGCCAAGGCGCTGCTCGCCCAGTTCGGCAGCCTTGCGGGCGTGATGAACGCCGATCCCAAGGCGCTCCAGCGGGTGAAGGGGGTAGGCGAGAACTCCGCCGCTGCGCTCAAGGCCGTGGCCACCGCCGCGCGGCGCATGGCGCGGGGCGAGATCATGGGCAAGCCGGTGCTCGGAAGCTGGCAGGCGCTGATCGACTACCTCACCACCGACATGGCGCACCTCACGGTCGAGCGCGTGCGGGTGCTCTATCTCGATACCAAGAACCGCCTGATCGAGGATCATCACGTGGGCGACGGCTCCATCGATGAAGCCGCGATCCACCCGCGCGAGGTGATCCGCCGCGCGATGGACGTCGGCGCATCCGCCATGATCCTCGTCCACAACCACCCCTCCGGCTCGCCCGAACCCAGCCGCGCCGACATCCTGATCACCCAGCGCATCGCCGAGGCCGGGCGGCACATGGGCGTCACCGTCCACGATCACGTGATCATCGGGCGCGAGGGGCATACGTCCCTGCGCGCCAAGGGCCTCATCTGACGCTCTTGCCATAAGCGCTCCGTCCGCCTAGCCGCTCGGCCACGTTCGACCCTCATCCGGAGCCGCCGATGGTCCCCCGTTATGCCCGCCCTGCCATGACCGCCCTGTGGGAGCCGGAGGCGAAGTACCGCATCTGGTTCGAGATCGAGGCGCATGCGACGCAGAAGCTCGCCGATCTGGGCGTCGTCCCGCAGTCGGCGGCCAAGGCGCTGTGGGACTGGTGGGCGACTGATCCGAAGATCGACGTCGAGGCGATCGATGCGATCGAGGCCGTCACCAAGCATGACGTGATCGCCTTCCTCGACTGGGTGGCGCGCGAAGTGGGCGAGGAAGCGCGCTTCATGCACCAGGGCATGACCAGCTCCGACGTGCTCGACACGACGCTTTCGGTGCAGCTGGCGCGGGCGAGCGATATCCTGCTCGCCGATCTCGATGCGCTGCTGGCCGCGATCCGCACCCGCGCAGAGGAGCACAAATACACGCCGACGATTGGCCGCAGCCACGGCATCCATGCCGAGCCGGTGACCTTCGGCTTAAAGCTCGCCGAGGCCTATGCCGAATTCGCCCGCTGCCGCACCCGTCTGGTTGCCGCGCGCGCGGAAATCGCGACCTGTGCCATCTCGGGCGCGGTCGGCACCTTCGCCAATGTCGATCCGGCGGTCGAGGAATATGTCGCGGAAAAGCTTGGGCTGGCGGTCGAGCCCGTCTCGACCCAGGTGATCCCGCGTGATCGCCACGCGATGTTCTTCGCGACGCTGGGCGTGATCGCCTCCTCGATCGAGCGCCTCGCTGTCGAAATCCGCCACCTGCAGCGCACCGAAGTGCTTGAGGCCGAGGAGTATTTCTCCCCCGGCCAGAAGGGCTCCTCGGCGATGCCGCACAAGCGCAACCCGATCCTCACCGAAAACCTCACCGGCCTTGCCCGCGTGGTGCGCTCCGCCGTCACCCCCGCGCTCGAGAACGTCGCGCTGTGGCACGAGCGCGACATCTCGCACTCCTCGGTCGAGCGCTACATCGGGCCGGATGCCACGATCACCCTCGACTTCGCCCTCGCCCGCCTGACCGGCGTGGTCGAGAAGCTGCTGGTCTATCCTGCGCGGATGGAGAAGAACCTCAACCGCATGGGCGGCCTCATCCACTCGCAGCGCGTGCTGCTGGCGTTGACCCAGGCCGGCCTCACCCGCGACGAGAGCTATCGCCTCGTCCAGCGCAACGCGATGAAGGTGTGGGAATCGGACGGCGAGCTCTCGCTGCTCGATCTGCTCAAGGCCGATCCCGATGTAACCGCCGCGCTCACGGCGCAGCAGCTCGAGGAGAAGTTCGACCTCGGCTACCACTTCAAGCACGTCGACACGATTTTCGCCCGGGTCTTCGGATGACGGCGGCGGCGCTGGACTCGAGGGACGGATCGCTTAGTCTCGCGCGTATCGGATCGCACCGGGAGAGGCAGGTTTCGTGAGGATTCTTCGCACCATCATCTGGGTTCTGGCCGCGATCGGCTTCCTGATCTTCGCCGCCTACAACTGGGAGCCGGTGGAGCTGCGGCTGTGGCAGAACCTCGTGCTCGAAACCAAGGTGCCGGTGCTGGCGCTGCTCGCCTTCACCGCCGGCTTCCTGCCGATGTGGGCGGTGCATCGCAGCGTCGTGTGGGGGCAGAACCGCCGCATCCGCGCGCTCGAGAATTCGCTCAAGAACACCGCGATGGCGCACCGCGCGGACATGAGCGGCGGCACGGTCGCCCCGCAGGTGGCTGACAGCCCTGTGGACAACTCCGGCAAAACCACGGGAGAACCCGCCGACGTGTTCAGCCCCGCCGATGCGGGCGATGCCGGCGATGCAGGAGGCGGCGAATGAGCAATCCCATCTACCTCGCGCTCGACGTTCCCCAGCTCGAACCGGCCAAGGCGCTGGTCGAGAAGGTCAAGGCGCATATCGGCGGGGTGAAGCTCGGCCTCGAATTCTTCTGCGCCCACGGCGCGCACGGGGTGCACGAGATCGCGCATCTCGGTCTGCCGATCTTCCTCGATCTGAAGTTCCACGACATCCCCAACACGGTCGCCGCCGCGATGCAGGCGATCCATGTCTATGAGCCCGCGATCGTCACCGTCCACGCCAGCGGTGGGCGCGCGATGTTGGAGGATGCCAAGGCGGCCGCCGCCGCAGGCACCAAGGTGGTCGCGGTGACGATGCTCACCAGCCTCGATGCGAATGACCTTACCGCAACCGGCGTCTATGGCAGCGCCGAGACGCAGGTGATGCGCCTGGCCGAGCTCGCCCATGCGGCGGGCCTCGACGGGATCGTGTGCTCGGGGCAGGAAGTGGGCATGGTCCGGAAGGCGTGGAAGGACGGCTATTTCGTCGTCCCCGGCCTGCGCCCCTCGGGCAGCGGCACCGGTGACCAGAAGCGCACCGTCACCCCCCGCGCCGCGCGCGATGCCGGCGCGAGCGTGCTGGTGATCGGCCGCCCGATCAGCCGCGCAGAAGACCCGGCCGCCGCCGCGCGGGCGATCGAGGCGACGCTTTAGGCGGGCGGATGTGACCGATCACGCCACCCCCAATCTCCCCGCCCGCGACTTCGCCGCGACCGCAGCATTCTATGCCATGCTCGGGTTCGAGGAGGACTACCGCTCGCAAGGGTGGATGATCCTCTCGCGCGGGGGGCTGACGCTCGAATTCTTCCCCTGGCCCGATCTCGACCCCTACCAGTCGTCCTTCGGCTCGTGCCTGAGGGTCGACGATCTGCCGGGCCTGATGGCGCAGGTCGAGGCGAGCGGCGTGCCCGATGCGCGGCAGGGCATCCCGCGCTACCACCCGCCCCGGCTGGAAGACTCGGGCCTCACCATCGCCTACTTGATCGACCCCGACGGTTCGCTGCTGCGGCTGATCCAGAACGACTGAGCATGACCACGACGATCACCATCACCCCCGCCACCCCCGCCCACACGCCTGCGCTCAAGGAGCTGCTCGAAGCCGCCTATCGCGGCGATTCGGCGCGGCAGGGGTGGAACCACGAAGCCGACATCCTCGACGACGAGCGCACCAGCCGCGAGGAGCTCGACGCGCTGCTTGCCGATCCGGCGGTGACGATCCTCACCGCGCGCGTCGGCGATTCGCTGGTCGGTTGTGTCGCCGTGACGCGCAAGGACACCCAGCTGGGCTACCTCGGGATGCTGTGCGTGCTGCCGACGCTGCAATCGGCGGGCCTCGGCCGCAAGCTGCTCGAAGCCGCCGAGGATCTCGCCCGCGCGCAGGGCCTTGCCGCGATGGAAATGACCGTGATCGACAGCCGCGACAGCCTGATCGCGTGGTACGAGCGGCGCGGCTATGCCTTCACCGGCGAGCGCCGCCCCTTCCCCGTGCTGCGCGATCCGCCGGTCAATTTCGTGGTGCTGGAAAAGCCGCTCTAGCGCTGCGAGAGGACCTGCACCGGAGGGGCATCCTTGCCGCCTTCATCCGCCGTCAGCTTCTTCACGTCCTCGGGGCTGAGCACCAGCAGCGGCGAGTTCACGTTCCATCCGGCAAGCTCCATGTCCTTGCCCGAGCCCTCGAAAACAAAGGTCTCCGTGCCCTCGCCGCGTTCGAAGCGGGTCTGCATCACGATCGTAGTGACGGTGACCCCGTTGTTGAAGGCGGTGTTGAACCCGGTCTGCTTGCTCTCCCGGACCTTGCCGAGCCGCGAGGCAATCAGGGTCATGGTGCTCTCGACCTGCTCGGCGGACGCGGTCTTGCGCAGGGCCTTGCCGCCCGCCTTGTAGAATGCGGCGGCGTCGCCCTTGTTGTAGAGCGCCTGAAGCGTCTTGACCTGCGCGGAGGCGTCCTCGACCTGCGCCGCCGGATTGCACGCGGCGAGCAGGACGGCGCCCGCGAGGGCTGCAAGCGAACGGACTTTCATCGGCGACCTCTCCCTGTTGCGTATCTGCGAAACTGGAGCGGAGGATGCAGGCAGGTCAAGCACTTCCCGCTTCACGCCAAGGCGCACAGGGGTTAGAGCGCGAAGGCCATGGCTGCCCCCCTCGTCAAGATCTGCGGAATTTCGACGCCCGAGACCCTCGCTGCGGCGGTGGGTGCCGGGGCGAGCCACGTCGGCTTCGTCCACTTCGCCAAGAGCCCGCGGCACCTTGCGCTGGCGGACGCTGCGGCGCTGCGGCGGCAGGTGCCCGCGCACGTCAAGGCGGTGCTGCTGCTGGTCAACGCCGATCCCGCACTGCTGGCCGAGGCGGTTCGGACAGTCGCCCCCGATGTCATCCAGTTTCACGGGGCCGAGACCCCCGAGGCCCTCGCCCGTTTCCGCGCCGAGACCGGGATCGAGGCGTGGCGCGCGCTCGCGGTGAAGGATGCTGCCGCGCTCGATGTGGCCGCCCGGTTCCACGGCGCGGTCGACCGCCTGCTGTTCGACGCCCCTGCCTCCGCGCTTCCGGGCGGCAATGGCACGGCCTTCGACTGGAATCTGCTGCGCTTCTACAAGGGGCCGGTCCCCTGGGGCCTTGCGGGCGGGCTCACCCCCGCCAATGTCGCCGATGCTATCCGCCTCACCGGCGCGCCGCTGGTCGACACCTCCTCCGGCGTCGAACGCGGCCCCGGCATCAAGGACGTGGACAAGATCGCCGCCTTCTGCAAAGCGGCTCGGCAAGCGTAACCTCTCCCGTTCGCCTCGAGCGAAGTCGAGAGGCCAACCTGCGGCGCAGCAAAGTGTCTCGACTGCGCTCGACACGAACGGCATTGATGATCCTATGAACTCTCCCAACTCCTTCAGCGCCAGCCCCCCGCCGAAAGCCAACAGCTTTCGGCAAATGCCAGACTCGCGCGGCCATTTCGGCCAGTTCGGCGGGCGCTATGTCGCCGAGACGCTGATGCCGCTGGTGCTCGATCTCGAGCGCGAATACCGCAAGGCACAGAACGACCCCGCGTTCCAGGCCGAGTTCGACGATCTGCTTGAGCACTATGTCGGTCGCCCCTCCCCGCTCTATTTCGCGCCCCGACTGACCGAGGAATTGGGCGGCGCACAAGTGTGGTTCAAGCGCGACGAGCTCAATCACACCGGCGCGCACAAGATCAACAATTGCATCGGGCAGATCCTGCTCGCGATCCGCATGGGCAAGACCCGCATCATCGCCGAGACCGGAGCGGGCCAGCACGGGGTCGCAACGGCGACGGTCTGCGCGCGCTTCGGCCTGCCTTGCGTGATCTACATGGGCGCCGAGGATGTGAAGCGCCAATCGCCCAACGTGTTCCGCATGAAGCTGCTCGGGGCCGAGGTCGTCCCCGTCACCAGCGGCGGCGCGACACTCAAGGACGCGATGAACGAGGGCCTGCGCGACTGGGTCGCCAATGTCCACGACACCTTCTACATCATCGGCACCGCGGCCGGCCCGCACCCCTATCCCGAGATGGTCCGCAACTTCCAGAGCGTGATCGGCAAAGAAGCCCGCGCGCAGATGCTCGCCCGCACGGGGCGCCTGCCCGACCTGCTGGTCGCGGCGATCGGCGGCGGGTCGAACGCGCTGGGGCTGTTCCATCCCTTCCTCGATGACCCGAGCGTGAAGATGCTCGGCGTCGAAGCGGCGGGCCACGGGTTGGATGGCGACGAACACGCCGCGAGCCTGCTCGGCGGATCGCCCGGCGTGCTCCACGGCAACCGCACCTATCTGCTGCAAGACGAGGACGGCCAGATCACCGAGGGTCACTCGATCAGCGCCGGCCTCGACTACCCCGGCATCGGGCCGGAGCACGCGTGGCTCAAGGAAAGCGGCCGCGTCGACTACACCGCCGTCACCGACGAGGAGGCGCTGGACGCCTTCCAGCTGCTCTGCGCGACCGAGGGGATCATTCCGGCGCTCGAACCTTCGCACGCCATCGCGGCGGTGAAGAAGGTCGCGCCGACCATGCCGAAAGACAGCATCATCCTCGCCAACCTGTGCGGGCGCGGCGACAAGGATATTTTCACGGTCGCGGAGCGTCTGGGGGTCGAGCTTTGAAGACAGTCGGCTGGATCGTCACCGGCCTTGGCTTTGTCGCCGCGTTGCTGTGGAATGCCCTTGGGCAGGACAATGTCGGCATCATGGCCGTCGCCGCGCTCTCGATCATCGCTGGCATGGTGCTGCTCGCTGGCAACGCGGTGATGCGAATGTCGCGTGGGGAACTGCGGCTACGCCCGCTCGATGCACTGAAGCGGATGCCATTGATATTTGTGGTCATGGTGGGCGTCTACGCCTTGGCCCTTGTCGTTTTTCCAGAGACCCGAATCGACTGGACTGAAACCCTCATCAGATGTGCCGTCGTCTCCTTGACAATGGCGTTCTATTTCAGCGCTTACCGAAAGCCCGCATGACCCGCCTCACCACCACCTTCGCCCAGCCCCGCCCCGCCCTCGTCTGCTTCATCACCGCGGGCGATGGCGACACCGCGGCCAATCTCGATGCGCTGGTGGAAGCCGGGGCGGATGTGATCGAGCTCGGCATGCCTTTCACCGATCCGATGGCCGATGGCCCCGCGATCCAGAGCGCCAACCTGCGCTCGCTCGGCGCGGGCACGACCACCGCCGATGTGTTGCGCTACGCGACCGATTTCCGCGCCCGGCATCCTGACGTGCCGCTGGTGCTGATGGGCTATGCCAACCCGATGGTCCGCCGCGGCCCCGAGTGGTTCGCCGAGGCAGCCGCTGCGGCAGGCGTCGACGGCGTCATCTGCGTCGACATCCCGCCCGAGGAGGACGACGCGCTCGGCCCGGCCCTGCGCGCCAAGGGCATCGCCCCGATCCGCCTCGCCACGCCGACGACCGACGCCGCGCGCCTGCCGCAGGTGCTCGAGGGCTCGGAAGGCTTCCTCTACTACGTCTCGGTCGCCGGGATCACCGGCAAGCAACAGGCCCAGATCGCCAGCATCGAAGAGAATGTCGCGCGCATCAAGAAGTCCACCAACATCCCCGTCGCAGTCGGCTTCGGGGTGCGCACGCCCGAACAGGCCGCCGAAATCGCCAAGGTGGCCGACGGCGTGGTGGTCGGATCGGCGCTGGTGGAGATCTGCGGCCAGTACGGCGCCGAGGCTCCCGCGCACCTCAAGACGCTAACCGCCGCGCTGGCCGAGGCCGTTCACACCGCCCGTTAGTTTCTTCGTCATTGCGAAGAGCGCAGCGACGCGGCAATCCATCGTGGAACGTCGCGGCCTGCTCGACCGTTTGTCCATGGATTGCTTCGCCTTCGGCTCGCAATGACGACCAATTTGGATTAGGACACCGCCCATGAACTGGTTCACCCGCGTCCGCAATTCGCTGGGCTTCGCGCCCGAAAAGAAGTCCACCGAGAAGGATCTGTGGATCAAGTGCCCCTCCTGCCAGGAGATGCTCTTCGTCGCGGATTACGAGGCGAACCTCAGCGTGTGTCCCAAGTGCGAGCATCACGGCCGCATCGGTGCCGACGCGCGGCTCGGCCTGCTGCTCGATGCGGGCTTCGAGGTGCTGCCGCTGCCCAAGGTTACCGAGGACCCGCTCCAGTTCAAGGACACCAAGAAATACACCGACCGTCTCAAGGCCGCGCGCGCCGCGAACCCGCATGAGGATGCCTTCGTGGTCGGCTCGGGCTTCATCGACGCGCAGCCGGCGGTGGTCGGTGTGCAGGACTTCAGCTTCATGGGCGGCTCGATGGGCATGGCCGTGGGGCAGGCCTTCTGCAACGGCGCGCAGAAGGCGCTCGATCGCAAGTGCGCCTATATTGTGGTGACCGCAGCGGGCGGCGCGCGGATGCAGGAGGGGATCCTCTCCCTCATGCAGATGCCGCGCGCAACGGTGATGACGCGGCGGCTGAAGAATGCCGGCCTCCCCTATATCGTGGTGCTGACTGACCCAACGACCGGCGGGGTTACCGCGAGCTACGCGATGCTCGGCGACATCCACATCGCCGAGCCCGGCGCGCTGATCGGCTTTGCCGGCCAGCGCGTGATCCAGGACACGATCCGCGAGCAGCTGCCCGAGGGCTTCCAGCGCGCCGAATATCTCCACAAGCACGGCATGGTCGACATGGTCGTCTCCCGCCACGAGCTGAAGGCGACGCTGGCGCAGGTGCTCGACTATCTGGCACCCGTGAAGGCGGCGTAAGCTCTCCCCTCCCGCCTGCGGGAGGGGCCGGGGGTGGGCATGAGAGACTTCGGCAAATCCGACGATCCGCGCGTTCAGGCCCAGCTTGATCGCCTCGCCGCGCTGAGCCTGCCGCAGGGGCGGCTCGGGCTGGAAACGATTCGCGCCCTGATGGAGCGCCTCGGCAATCCGCACCGCCAGCTGCCGCCGGTGTTCCACGTGGCGGGCACCAATGGCAAGGGCTCCACCTGCGCCTTCCTGCGCGCGATGCTGGAGGCCGAAGGTTACAAGGTTCACGTCACCACCTCCCCCCACCTCGTGCGCTACAACGAGCGCATCCGCTTGGCCGGAGAGCTGATCTCGGACGTGATGCTGGCGGACGTCCTCGAAGAGGTGCTGGACGCCGGAGACGACCTCGGCCCCAGCTTCTTCGAAGTCACCATCGCCGCCGCCTTCCTCGCCTTCAGCCGTGTGCCCGCTGACGTCTGCGTGGTCGAAGTCGGCATGGGCGGGCGCTTCGATGCGACCAATGTGCTCGAACCCGAGGCGCTCGCCGCCTGCGGGATCGCCGCGCTCGGCCTGGATCACGAACGCTTCCTGCTCGCCCCCGAGGAGGGCGTGCCCAAGGAACCGATGGCGCGGATCGCCTTCGAGAAGGCGGGGATCGCCAAGCGCGGCGTGCCGCTGGTGACAATGGGCGAGCTATATCCCTTGCCATCGCGAGCAGCAATTCATGCGGTGGCCAAGCGCGTCGGACCGCTTCTGATCCAATACGGGAAGAATTGGGTTTGCGCCGTCGAGGGAACTGAAATGTACTTTTCCGATGGGGAAGTTCTTGGGACTGAAAACTACCTGCCCTTACCGGCAATCGCAGGCGAACATCAGGTTTTCAATGCCGGGTTGGCAATTGCAATGTTGCGGTTTCAGAATCGGATCAAAATCTCTGACGATGCCGTTGATGACGGGCTTTTGAACGCCAGCTGGCCTGCCCGAATGCAGCGCCTCGCCCCCGGCCCGCTGACAGGGGCACGCGAAGTGTGGCTCGACGGCGGGCACAATCCGCAGGCGGGCGCGATGATCGGCGCGCATTTCGCAGGGCAGCGCCTGCACCTCGTTATCGGCATGATCGAGAGCAAGGACCCCACCTCGCTGATCGGACCGCTTGCCGCTTGCCTCGCCAGCATCACCGCCGTGCCGGTGCCGGGGCATGACTGGCACCCGGCGTCCGCCTTCGGCCCCTCGGCACGCGCGGCGCCCGATGTGCCGAGCGCGTTGGCGATGATCCCGGACGACGGCCTGCCGATCCTCGTCGCCGGCTCGCTCTACCTCGCGGGCGAGGTGCTGCGGCTCAATGACGAGCTGCCGGACTAGATCTCCGGCTCGGGCGGCGGCGCGTTGTCGGCCCGGCCCGACCTTGCCTGCCGCACCCATTCCACTACGCACAAGACCACCGCAAAGGCGCCGATCGCGGTCGTCAGCAGGAACACGTCGTAATAGCCGCGCTCCTCGATCATCTGGCCCAGCGCAGGCCGCCCCAGCGTCCCCACCAGCATCGTCAGCGAGGACAGAAGCGCATACTGCACCGCGCTGTAGCCCTTGGCCACGACGCTCGAGAGGTAGGCGACGAAGGCCGCGCCCGCGATGCCGACCGCGATGTTCTCCGCGCCGATGGCGAGCATCAGGCGGCCCATGCGCTCCTCCGCGCCGAACTGCGCGATCAGCGTGGTGAAGCCGATGGCATCGCTCACCGCCTGCATCCGCGCGCCGCCCACGGCAAGGTCGGCATAGAGCAGGTTGGTCAGCGCCGCGATTACCGCGCCCAGCGTCAGCGTGCTCATGCGGCCGATAACGGTCAGCAGCGTGCCCCCGGCCGCCAGCCCCACGATCAGCGCGCCGACGCCGAAGAACTTGGAGGCAATCGCGACCTCGTCCTTGGTGTATTGCAGTTCGCCCAGATAGAAGGGGTAGGCAAAGCTGCCCCAGATCGCGTCGGTGATGCGGTATGACAGCACCAGCGCGATCACCAGCACCGCGGCCCATTTCAGACGCCCGATGATCTCGGCCAGCGGCAGGATGAGCGCGCGGTAGCCGTGGTCGAGCGCGGTATCGAGCGCGCCGGTCGCGGGCGCATCAGCAGCGAGGACATGGCGACCGGACTTGCGCATCGCCTCCAGCCACCCGGCGATGGCTCCGGGGATCACCACGGTCGCTATCACGATAAGCGGGCCCATCTGGCTAACGAAGGCGGTCGAATCCGGCCGTGTCTCGGGCGTCGCCGTCAGCGAGGCCACCATGAAGTCGAGCACGATGAACAGCGCCCAGCCCCACAGCACGGCGACAGCGGCAAGCGCATAGGCGCGCACCCGGGGGGCGATCTGTCCCGCCTGCCGCAGCGTGCCGAGATTGGCGCGCTCGCTTTCCAGTGCGGCGGCGCTGCGCTCGGCATCGGGAGCGAAGAGGCCGAGGAAGCCGACGAACAGCAGAATGCCGCCCATGCTGGCAAAGACCGCGGGCCAGCCCATCCGTTCGGCCATGAAAAGCGCCAGCGCTCCGCCGACCAGCGCGGCGACGCGGTAGCCCATCTGGAACACGGTCGAGAGGATGTCGATCGTCGCTACCTCGTCGGCGACATCGACCCGCCACGCGTCGATCACCACGTCCTGCGTTGCGGAGGCGAAGGCACCGATCCCCGCAAGCAGCGAGAACACCCCGAGCGAGGACAGCGGGTCGAGAGCCGAGAGGATCACCAAGATTGCCCCCAGCAGCAACTGCGCGGTGACGATCCACTGCTTGCGCTTGCCGAGCTTCCTCAGCCCCGGCAGATCGACCCGGTCGAGGGCGGGCGACCACAGGAATTTGAAGGCATAGGCGAGCCCCACCAGCGAGAACACGCCCATCGTCTCGACATCGACCTTGGCGTCCGTCAGCCAGGCGTAGAGCGTGCCGAGCAGCAGCGCATAGGGCAGCCCGCTGGCAAAGCCGAACAGCAGGACATAGGCGGTCTTGGGATGGCGCAGCGCCGCCATCAGCGCGATCCAGCGCGACAGGCGCGTAGCATGTTCGGGTGCGGCTGTAGCCATTGACGATCCCATTCCTGGCCCAATCTTCGCGGGGCGGATTTGCTCCGGCCCGGTTTCGTGTCACACTAGTCGGGGTTGAGAGGATGAGAAAAGAGCGATGAACGCCGCAACAACAGATATGCCCACTTTGCGGCCCACACCCGGCCAGTTGGCACTCGCCGAGGCGATCCGCGGCGGTGTCGGGCGGCAGTCGGGCGGGGTCCAGACGGTTCCCGCGAAGAACTACACCTGCCCGGATCACTTCGCCCGCGAGAAGGCGGCGCTGTTCGAGCGGCTGCCGCAGGTGATCGCGCCCTCCGCGCTGCTGCCCGAGCCCGGCATGGCGGTGCCGCATGACGCGACCGGTCGCCCGCTGCTGATCACCCGCGACAACGAGGGCAAGGCCCATGTCTTCCTCAACGTCTGCCGCCACCGCGGCACCCGGCTGGTCGAGGGGAGCGAGGCGGTCTGCGCCAAGCGGCTGGTGTGCCCCTATCACGCGTGGACCTACAGGCTCGACGGCGGCTTCCTCGCCCTGCCCCGCCCCGAGACCTTCCCGGGGCTCGACAAGGCGGACTACGGCCTCGTGGAACTGCCCAGTCTTGAGGCAGGCGGCCTGATCTGGTTCACCCCGGCGCAGGATGCCGATTTCAGCGCTGCACAGGAATTGGGCAGCGATATGGATTCTTTCGGATTGGCCGGCGCGCACCTGTTCCGGAGGAAGCTCCACACGGTGCGCGGCAACTGGAAGCTGATCATGGATGCCTTCCTCGAAAGCTACCATGTGACGCGGCTGCACGCGGCCACGATCGGCCCCTTTTTCAAGGACGGGATCACCGCGGGCGACCAGATCGGCCCGCACCAGCGCTCGGCCGTCGGGCGGCTGGAGGAGATGGCGGGCGTCGATCTCACCGACATGGCGCAATTGAGGCGGGTGGTGACCTTCGCCTACCAGCTGCTCCCCGCGACGGTGATCGTGCCGAGCCCCGATTACATCAACGTGATGGTGCTGATGCCGCAGGCCGCCGACCTTACGCTGGTCGAGGACTTCATGCTCATTCCCGAGGCACCCGCGACCGAGAAGGCGCTGGCGCACTGGGAGAAGAGCTGGAACCTGCTCGACGGCGGGGTCTTCGCCTCGGAGGACTTCCGCGCGGCGGAGCTCGGCCAGCAGGGGCTGTCCTCGGGGGCGGTGGAGCACATCACCCTCGGCACGCTCGAAGGCGGGATCGCGCGCTTCGACCAGATCGTGAGCGAGGCGCTACGGGCCGCCAACTGAAGGTCGCATTCCGGCGCGAAATGCTTTAGGCGCGCGCCCATGCCCACCCAGCCCCCACGCTCCGAAACTCGTCCCGAAGGCGACCGCATCGCCAAGCTGCTCGCCCGTGCGGGCATCGCCAGCCGCCGCGAGGTCGAGCGGATGATCGCCGAGGGCCGCGTCGCGATCGATGGTAAGGTGCTCGATACGCCCGCGACGATCCTCGCAAGCCTCAGGGGCGTGACGGTTGACGGCAAGCCCGTGACCGCCGCGGAGGCGACGCGGCTGTTCGCCTTCCACAAGCCCACCGGCCTCATCACCGCCGAGCGCGATCCGGCGGGGCGCCCGACGATCTACACCGCGCTGCGCAATGCCCTGCCCAAGGACGCGGGCCGGGTGATGCCGGTCGGACGGCTCGACCTCAATACCGAGGGCCTGCTGCTCCTCACCAATGACGGCGCGGTGAAGCGCCAGCTCGAACTGCCCGCGAGCAAGATCCCCCGGACCTACCGCGCGCGCGCCTTCGGCGTGGTGACGCAGGAGCAGCTCGAGGACCTGATCGAGGGCGTCGAGATCGACGGGATGCGCTACGGCTCGATCGACGCGAACCTGGAGCGTTCCTCGGGCCGCAATCTGTGGATCGAGATGACCATCACCGAGGGCAAGAACCGCGAAGTGCGCCGCGTGCTCGAGCACTTGGGGCTTCAGGTGAACCGCCTGATCCGCACCGGCTATGGTCCCTTCGACCTCGGCGATCTGCCGCGCGGGCAGGCGGTGGAACTGAAGGGCAAGCCGGTCGACCGCTTCCTTGCTGATCTGGCCAAGGCGGCGGCGAAGTGAGGATCATTGCGGGCGAATGGCGCGGGCGCAAACTCACCGCGCCCAAAGGTGACGCGACCCGTCCGACCGCCGACCGCACGCGCGAGACTCTGTTCGCGATGCTCACCAGCAGGCTCGGCGATTTCGAGGGATTGCAGGTCGTGGACCTCTTCGCCGGCTCGGGCGCGCTGGGGCTCGAAGCCTTGTCGCGCGGGGCGGAACACTGCCTGTTTGTCGAGCAGGACCGCGCGGCGGTGGATGTCATCCGCGCCAATATCGCGGCGCTCGGTGCCGCCCTGCGCACGCGGGTCGAGGCGGGTTCGGTGATGGCCCTGCGCGCGGCGGCCAAGCCGCTCGATCTGATCCTCGCCGATCCGCCCTATCATTCGGGCGCGGGCGAGGTGGCGCTCGACCGTCTGCTCAGGCTCGGCTGGATCGGGCCGGAGACATGGATCGCACTGGAAACCGCGTTCAACGAGGACATCGCGATCAAGGGGCTTTCGCACGAGGCCGAACGCCGGGTCGGCAAGGGCAAGCTCCACCTCTTGCGGATGGATGCTGCCCCCGCTGCCGACCCGGCGCCCCTCGCGTGAGAGGTTAGCCCTTCATCTGCTTGACGCGGTTCTCGAGCTCGACCCAGGTGGCTTCACGCTTCGGTTCGGCCATCGTGGCGAGCGTGGCCTTGTCGGCATCGGCGATGCGCCAGAACAGCTCCTGCCGCGACTCGCTCAAGGTCCAGAAATAGGTCTGGGTCTCGGGCGCCCAGGCGTTGAAGGCGGCCTGCTTTTCGGCTGGCCAGGCCTTGATTCTGGCGTCGCGGTCCGCGGCTGACAGCGGGGGAGTCGCTGCCTGCGAGGCAGCCGGATCGGTTGCGGCATTGTCCGGCGCGGGGGTATCGGCCGGCGCGCCGGTGGTCGCATCGTCCGGCACCTGCTCGGTGGTCGTATCCGACTGCGGCATGCCGGTCGGATCGGTCGGCGGCACATCGGTGCCGGGAGTGCCCGCCGGCGGGGTGCCGGTGGTCGGGCTGCTCTGCGGCATGCTGGCGGGTGCGCCCTGATCCTGCGCTGCGGCCATCGCCGGAGCCAGCGCCAGAGCCATCGCGGCACCCGTAAGTGCGATAGTATTGAAAGACTTGTGCATGGGTAACTCCATCATTGACTGTCCCAAGCACGACGAACGCAAAAGGCGTATCCGGCTGCGCGATCCCCTGCTCGCCGGTTCCTTCAGATATGGGCCAGTGCCCGGCCGAGGCAATCGCGCGCCTCTCCCGGGCATCCCGCGGTTGCACCAGCCGGGCGGAAATTGTGGCTGAAAGGCGGCAGACCGATTTTCCGCCCGCCGCGCGCCCTGTGCACCGCGGCGCCTCGCGGCTTGCCCGTCAGGCAATTGTTCCCTACCTGTTCGCATGAGACGATGAGTACCAACCTGCCCTCCCCCGCCACGAGCGACTCGGTTCCGGCCTATGCCGCGCGGCTGAACCCGCCACAGCGCGCCGCCGTGCTCGCCACCGAAGGCCCCGTCCTGATGCTCGCTGGCGCAGGCACTGGGAAGACCGCCGCGCTCACCTCGCGGCTTGCCCATCTGGTGGCCACGGGGCGCGCCTATCCCAGCCAGATCCTGTGCGTCACCTTCACCAACAAGGCGGCCCGGGAGATGCGCGAGCGCGTGTCGCACCACCTCGGCCCGCAGGCAGAGGGGCTGCCGTGGCTCGGCACCTTCCACTCGATCTGCGCGAAGATGCTGCGCCGCCATGCGGAACTGGTCGGGCTCCAGCACAACTACACCATCATCGACACCGACGATCAGCTGCGCCTCTTGAAGCAGCTCATCACCGAGGCCGATCTCGACGAGAAGCGCTGGCCTGCGCGCCAGCTTGCGGGGCTGATCGACCGCTGGAAGAACCGCGGCCTGAACCCCGCCGATCTCGATGCGGTAGAGAACGAGGCCTATGCCAATGGCCGCGGCACCGCGCTCTACGGGCGCTACCAGGAGCGCCTGAAGCAACTCAACGCGTGCGATTTCGGCGATCTGATGCTGCACATGCTGAACATCCTGCGCGGCCATCCCGATATCCTCGCCGATTACCAGCGCCGCTTCCGCTACATCATGGTGGACGAGTATCAGGACACCAACGCGGTCCAGTACCTGTGGCTGCGCCTCCTCGCACAAGGCCACAAGAACATCTGCGTGGTGGGCGACGATGACCAGTCGATCTATTCCTGGCGCGGGGCCGAGGTCGCCAACATCCTCAGGTTCGAGAAGGATTTTCCGGGTGCGGAAGTGATCCGGCTCGAACAGAACTACCGCTCCACCCCGCATATCCTCGGCGCCGCATCCGGCCTGATCCGCGCCAACTCGCAGCGCCACGACAAGACGCTGTGGACCGAGGTCAATGGCGGCGAGAAGGTCAAGGTCATCGGCGTGTGGGACGCGCCCGAGGAAGCGCGCCGCGTGGGCGAGGCGATCGAGCGGCTCGAGCGCGAAGGCGCCGCGCTCGACCAGATCGCGATCCTCGTCCGCGCGCAGTACCAGACCCGCGAGTTCGAAGACCGCTTCATCCAGATCGGCATCGCCTACCGCATCATCGGCGGTTTCAGATTCTACGAGCGCGCCGAGATCCGCGATGCGCTGGCCTATCTGCGCCTGATCGCCCAGCCGCAGGACGACCTTGCCTTCGAACGCATCCACAACGTCCCCAAGCGCGGCCTCGGTGCGAAGGCTTTGGAAGCGATGCACAGCCATGCCCGCCGCACCGGCCTGCCACTCGCCGCTGCCGCACTGCAACTGGCCGACAGCGACGAGCTGCCCAAGCGCTCTGCCATCACCATCGGCGGGCTGATGCGCCAGTTCCTGCACTGGCGCGAACAGGCCGAGACGCTTTCGCCCGCCGATCTCCTCCGGCTGGTGATGGAAGAGAGCGGCTACAACGCCATGCTCGCCGCCGACCGCTCGCCCGAGAGTGCGGGCCGCGCCGAAAACCTGTCGGAACTCGCGCGCGCGATGGAGGAATACCTCACGCTCGGCGATTTCCTCGAGCATGTCAGCCTCGTCATGGACAATGACCGGGCAAACGAGGGCGAGACAGTCACGATCATGACGATCCACGCCGCCAAGGGCCTCGAATTCGACAATGTCTTCTGCGTCGGATGGGAGGAAGGCGTCTTCCCCTCGCAGCGCGCGATCGACGAGGGCGGCCTCGCCAGCCTCGAGGAGGAACGCCGCCTCGCCTACGTCGCGATCACCCGCGCGCGGCGGCATTGCACCATCCTCCACGCCGCCAACCGCCGGATCTACGGCCAGTGGACGAGCTCGATCCCCTCGCGCTTCATCGAGGAACTGCCGCCCGAGCATATCGAGCAGGAGACCACCCTCACTGGCGGCGCCTCGCTGTGGCGGGCCAACTGGAGCGAGCAGGAAGACCCCTTCGCCCACGTCGCGCGCGACCGGCCCGACCGCGCCCAACAGCGCGGCCCCGGCTGGCAGCGCGCGATTGCTGCAGGCTACGACACCACCCCCGCCCGCGTGCGCGAGAACACCCGCTCCGCCGCCAGTTTCGCTGCGCCTGCCCGCAGCGACGTCGCGATCGGGGCGATGGTCACCCACGCCAAGTTCGGCACGGGCTGCGTGATCGATCAGGAGGGCAACAAGCTCACCATCCTGTTCGAGGAGGCAGGCGAAAAGCGGGTGCTCGACAGTTTCGTGACGGTGGTGGGTTAGGCTCTCAGCCCGCAGGCTGTTCCGCCGCTTCGGCAGGAGCCTTGCGCCAGTAACGCGCCTCGAACGGGCGGGCGAGTTCGCCCCAGGCGTCGCGGGTGCCTTCGGCGATGCCGGTGGCGCAGTTCACGTAGGGCGCGGGGTCAAGGTAGGTGCCGAACATCTGGTCCCACACCGTCAGCATGTTGCCGAAGTTGGTGCCCATCAGTTCCTCGTCGCGGATGTGGTGCAACCTGTGCGCGGCGGGCGAGATGAACACCTTGCCGAGCGGGCCGAGTGTCCAGGGCACATCGGCGTGGATGAAATAGCCCCACCAGCCGCGGATGAGCACCGCCGCCGCAATCGCCCAGAAGGGAAGGCCGAGCAGCACCACCGGCAGGTTGTCGATCAGCACGCTGAGCATCTCGCCCAGCGGATGCTTGCGGCGCACGCTGAGCCAGGTCATCGCCTCGTCAGCATGATGGGTCGCATGGACCGGCCACAGCGCGCGGGCGTGTTCGAAGCGGTGGCGCCAATAGGCGGCGAATTCCATCAGCGCGATGGCCGCGATCACCGAGACCGCTCCCGGCATCGCCGCCCACAGGTCGACAAGCCCCTGCGCGCGCGGCAGCAGCGAATGGCCGGTCAGGATCGGCACCAGCAGCAGCGGGCCGAACACCACGGCGTTGATCAGCAGCAGCACGATATTGGTGACGATCTCGCCCCGCGCGCGGCGCAGGGCATCAAGGATCGCGCGGCGCTTGGTGACATAGGCGATCACGCCGAACACCAGCGCTAGCGGCGCGAGGCTCGTGAATTCGGTGCGCAGGATTTCGAGCGTGCTTTCGATCACGGCTCCGGACTACGCCGTCATCCGCCAAGAAAGCGTTAACCGCGTCTGCCCACGGGGACGGAGAGGCGAAGGTCAGCCGAAGCCGATGTCGAGGAAGCTCGGGCGCGGGCCGTTCCATTCGCCGGCGGGGACGGGCTCGTCATCCTCGTGATGGCGGCGCGGCCTGCGGTCATCGCCGACAGCGACACGGTCGGTACGGCGGTCGGCCTTTTCGCGACGCGGACGCTCCTCGCGCGGTTCGCGTTCGCGGCGCGGTTCGCGGTCCTGACGCGGCTCGCGCTCCTCGCGGGCGCGGCGCGGCTTGCGGGGCTCGCGTTCCTCGCGCTCTTCCGCCGGCACTTCCTGCTTGGCCTTGGCGGCCGCTTCGGCGCGGGCGATGGCTTCGCTGAGGTCGACGCGCACGTCTTCCTTGCCGAACACCTTGATCGCCGCGCCGGTCAGCTTCTCGACATTGGCGATCGCCTCGGCATCTTCTTCCGAAACGAAAGTGAAGGCCCGCCCCTTCGCCCCCGCCCGGCCCGTCCGGCCGATGCGGTGGACATAATCGTCCGGGTGCCAGGGCGTGTCGAAGTTGAAGACGTGGCTTACGCCCTTGATGTCGAGCCCGCGTGCCGCAACGTCCGAGGCGACGAGGATATTGACGTCGCCCGCCTTGAACCGCTCGAGCTCCTTGATGCGGCTCGACTGGTCCATGTCGCCGTGGATCTCGCTCGACCGGAAGCCGTGGCGGTTGAGGCTCTGATTGAGCTCGCGCACAGTAGTCTTGCGGTTGGCGAAGATGATCGCGTTCTCGACCAGATCGTTCTCGAGGAACCAGCGCAGCGTCTCGCGCTTCTGCTTCGACTTCACCGGCACCTTGAAGGCGGTGATGTCCTTGTTGGTCGTCGCCGCTCGCGCGGTTTCGATGCGCTTGGGGTTGTTGAGGAACTTCTTCGCCAGCTTCTCGATCGGCGCGGGCATGGTGGCCGAGAACAGCATGGTCTGGCGGCTCTCGGGGAGCTTGGAGCAGATGAACTCGATATCGGGGATGAAGCCCATGTCGAGCATCCGGTCGGCCTCGTCGATCACCAGCAGCTCGCAGCCGTTGAGCATGATCTTGCCGCGCTCGAACAGGTCCATCAGGCGGCCGGGGGTCGCGATCAGCACGTCTACACCGTCGGACAGGGCCTTGAGCTGGTCGCCCATCTGCACGCCGCCGATCAGCAGCGCCATCTTGAGATCATGGTTCTTGCCGTACTTCTCGAAATTCTCGGCGACCTGTGCGGCGAGTTCGCGGGTCGGCTCGAGGATCAGCGAGCGCGGCATCAGTGCGCGGCGGCGGCCGGCGGCCATCACGTCGATCATCGGAAGCACGAAGCTCGCGGTCTTGCCCGTCCCCGTCTGGGCGATGCCGATGAGGTCCTTCATCATCAGCACGGTGGGGATTGCCTGCGCCTGAATCGCGGTCGGCGTGGTGTAGCCCGCGTCCTCCACGGCTTTGAGCAATTCGGGCGAAAGGCCGAGATCGGCGAAGGTCATGCGGTTCGTGGTGTCCGAGAATAGCGGGCAGGGTCGCTGCCGGGATTTGCGGCCTGCCGCGCAAGCGAGCGCTGCATCAGGCCGCCGCGCCTTTCCCGCAAACGGGGGCAAAAGTCAAGGAATCCCGCCGCTGGAGCGGCGATGGTCAGCTGCGGACCTGCACCAGCTGGCGCATGGTCTCGACCTCGCACTGGGCGCCGGTGCGCGATTGCAGCTTGTCACGCTCGACGCACAGCTGCCCGTCCTTGTTCCGCTCGACATAGAAGCCGGCGTAGAAGTCACGGGCGCGGCACGCTTTTTCGAGGTTGACCGCGATCATCCGCCGGTCTCGCAGAAACAGCACGAGGCGGTCGCCGCTACCGGTCTGGACGCCCGCAATGTCCGCCAGCGGCACGCACTTCTCCTTGCCGCGTTCCTCGAAGCGGGGTGCAGGCGGACGCTCAGGCACTTCGGCGGTGAGGTTCTGGCGCGAGGGGCCAGGCTGCGGCGTGATCCGCACCACCACGCGCTGTTCGATCCGGACCTGGCGCAACACGGTGGACTGGCGCATCGCCGATAGCGGGTTGATCGCCGCCGGCTCCTGCGCGCTGGCCGCCTCGCTCTGCGGCGCGGGGACATCCGCACCGACGCCTGCTTCCTCGGGCACGTCGAGCGCTTCGGCCACCAGCGGCAGCATCAGCGCAAGGGGTGCGGCAAAGGCGAGCACGCTGTGCATGGATGAAGTCGATCTCTCCTCGGGCGGCCGGAGCGGCGCGATCGGACGGGGTCACCTGCCCGCGCGGCACGCCTAACGCCCTAGCCTTTCCAATTGAACCATGCCTTAACTGCCTGACGTCGCAGCCGCAAAAGCGTTGGCAATTTCATCGGCGGGTGTGGCATGGAGGCAACAATGAATCACCCCGCCCCGCCCCCGCGCGCAGCCGCATCTGCCACGGCATTCCTCGCCGCCGCCACCGAACTGCTCGGCCCCAAGGGACTGACCACCGATCCCGAGCGGATGGACGCGTGGCTGACCGACTGGCGCGGGCGCTACACCGGCCGCGCGCTGGCGCTGGCCTCGCCCGCTTCGACCGCCGAGGTCTCAGCGCTCGTCAGGCTGTGCGCCGCGCATGGCGTGCCGGTCGTGCCGCAGGGCGGCAACAGCGGCATGGCGGGCGGCGCGACCCCCGATGAAAGCGGCGATGCGATCATCCTCTCGCTTCGCAGGATGGACGCGATCCGCAGCCTCTCGCTCGAGGCGGGGCAGGCGGTTTGCGAGGCGGGGGTGATCCTTCAGACCCTCCACGAGGCGGCCGATGCGGCCGGCTTGCGCTTCCCCCTGACGCTCGGCGGCAAGGGCTCGGCGACCATTGGCGGGCTCATCTCGACCAACGCAGGCGGCACGCAGGTGCTGCGCCAGGGGACGATGCGCGCACAGGTGCTGGGGCTGGAAGCGGTGCTGCCCTCGGGCGAGGTGCTCGATCTGATGACACCGCTCAAGAAGGACAACCGCGGCTTCGACCTCAAGCAGTTGCTGATCGGCTCGGAGGGCACGCTCGGGATCGTTACTGCCGCCTGTCTGCGCCTGCTCCCCGCGCCGGTGGGCCGGGCGACCGCATGGGTCGGGCTCGGCGGCATCGTCGAGGCGCGCACGCTGCTGCGGCAGATGGAGCGCGCGATGGGCGATGCGCTGGAAGGTTTCGAGGTGGTGCCGGCTCATTGCCTCGCCTCGGTGCTCGCGCACCAGCCGACGGCCCGCGCACCGCTGGACGAGACGCACACGTGGAACGCCCTGGTTGAATGCGTGTCGCCCTCGCAGGACAGCGCAGTCTTGCGCGAAATGCTGGAGACGGCGCTCGCAACCGCGCTCGAGGAGGGCCTGATTGCCGACGCGGTGATCGCCGCCAACGATACCCAGGCAGAAGCCTTCTGGAACCTTCGCGACGGGATTTCGGCCGCCGAACGCGCGCTCGGCCCGGCGATGCAGCACGATATCTCGGTGCCGGTCGAAAAGATGCCCGAGTTCATCCTCGCCGCCGTGCCCGATGTGGAAGGCGCCTTCCCGGGCACCTGCGCGGTCGCCTTCGGGCATCTGGGCGACGGCAATGTCCACTTCCACGTCCTCGCCCCGCAAGGCGCGGTTCGGGGCGTGTGGGAAGAGGCCGAGGGCAAGGCGGTGAGCGCACGGGTCTATGATCTCGTCACGCAGTGGGGCGGATCGATCAGCGCCGAACACGGGATCGGGCAGATGAAGGTGGCAGAACTTGCCCGCCTCCACGATCCCGTCGCGCTGGCGGTGATGCGGCAGGTCAAGCAGGCACTCGATCCGCACAATCTGTTCAATCCGGGGAAACTGCTGGACATCCCCCCGGCTCGCTGACCCTCACCGCTTGCGCGCGAGGACGCAAAGCCCTAAGGCCCCCGCTTTCGGCGGGGGAGGAGATTTTCCGCTGAGGGGATCATCCACTACCGTTTCGGAGACTTCGTCATGGCCAGCGCGCCGCAACCGCAACTTCCGCTGTTCTACAAGGACCTTCTGCCGCTCAACAGCCGTGACCACGCTGACTGGAAGGCCGGCTCGCTCGAGAGCGCCGAGTACCTCTCGGTCACGCACGCCATTCCGCTTACCTCGGACGAGTTCGTGGACGCGCAGCGCCACTTCCCGATCGTGTTCACCGCCGGTGACAGCCCGCTGCCGATCGCGCTGTTCGGCCTCAACGAGGGTGTGAACACCTTCGTGGGCGAGGACATGAAGATCAACGAGCCGATCTATCTGCCCGCCTATGCGCGCCGCTATCCCTTCATCCTCGCCAAGCTCCAGCCGGGTAGCGAGGACATGTCGCTGTGCTTCGACCCGAGCGCCGGTCTGCTCGGCAAGTTCGAGGAAGGCCTTGAGCTGTTCGACACCGCCGGCCAGCCGACCGAGTACACCAACGGCGTGCTCGATTTCTGCCGCCGCTTCGAAGAAGCCGGGATGCGCACCAAGACCTTCATGGACGAGCTCGCGAAGCTCGACATCCTGATGGACGGCGAAATCGCGATCACGCGCAATGACATGCCCAACACCCCGTTCATCTACCGCGGCTTCCGCATGGTAGACGAGAACAAGCTGCGCGAGCTTCCGGCTGCCCAGCTCGAGGACCTGTCGAAGAACGGCATTCTGATGCTGATCTACGCGCACCTCTTCTCGCTGAACCTGATGCGCACGATCTTCGAGCGTCAGCTGGCTCAGGGCAAGGTGCCGATGACGCCGGAAGGCGCTCCGGCTCCGGCGCTGAACTGATATTGCAGCAGGGGCCGGGGCGGCGACGCTTCGGCCCTGACAGCATCGCGGACGGGCGGGCAGACCTTAAGGTCTCCCGCCCGTTCTACGTTCCGGGGCCTATTCGGCGGCCTGCCGCAGCCCCTCGCCCCCGCCGAGCAGCGCCGCTTCCGCACCCAGCTCGCGCACCAGCGCGGCAAGCATCGCGGCGATCGCGGGAAGCCCCGCCCCCGGCTCGGCAAGATGGCGGTCGAGATAGGTCGCGCGGCACACCTCGATCTGCACCGCGTGGACGCCTTTGTGCGGCGCGCCGTGACGGTCGAGCACGTAGCCGCCCGAATAGGGCCGGTTCTGTGCCGCCGGCACCCCGCGCGCTTCGAGATGGGCGAGCGCGCGACCGACCAGCACGTTGTGGCACGAGGCCCCGAAGCGGTCGCCCAGCACCACCACCGGCGCGCGCACCTCGCCCTCGCCCGGGCGCAGCGGCGGCATGGAATGGAGGTCGACCAGCAGCGCCGCGCCCCATTCGGCGCGGATGCTGGCAAGCTCTGCCGCAAGCGCGGTGTGATAGGCCTGGTGAATCCCCTCGATCCGCGCTGCAAGCTCGGCCGGGGCAAGCCGCCCGCGCCAGATCTCGCCCGAACCCGGCAGCCGCCGCGGCACCAGCCCGAGCCCGCTGCGTGCGCGGGCATTGCTGCGCTGGCCGGGCTCTGCGGGGGGAACGTCATCGGGCCGTCCGCCCTCGACCATGTCCCAGTCGATATCGTCCTCGGCGCGGTTGAGATCGAGCAGCGCGCGCGGCGCATGGGCCAGCAGCAGAGCCGCCCCCGTCTCGCGCGCGACCGCGATGCCGAGCCGGTCGGCGTAGCGATCCTCGAGCCGCAATTGCGCAGATCCAGCATCGCGCATCCGCGCGGTAACCTGCGGCGGATAGCTGCGGCCCGCGTGAGGCACCGCCACCAGCACCGGCATCCGCAGGCGCGGGGGGCGCGTGAGCGTGAAGGCGGGCGCATCCTCGAGCCCCGGCACCACGCCGCCGCTGGACGCGGTGCGCTGGGGAGGTGTGGGGCCAGGCAGGCCGTTCCGGGGAGAGCGGGAGGACGGTGACATGGGCACCCCTTGCTGACGCGTTTGCGCGGGGCTGTCAAAGCCTCATCGCAGGGTTAGCCCGCGCCTTTCCGCACCGGACAGGATGCGCCTCATCGCAGAAACAAAGATTTCTTAAGCCGGGTCTGCTAACGCCTTGCGCATGACAGCGACACGCACCCCCCGCATCCTGCTCGCCGAAGATGAAGAGGCGATGCGCGCCTATCTCGAACGGGCGTTGACCAATGCCGGCTACGAGGTGAGCGCGGTCGATCGCGGCACTGATGCCGTGCCCCTGCTCGAAACAGGCGATTACGACCTGCTGCTCTCGGACATCGTCATGCCCGAGATGGACGGGATCGAGCTCGCCCAGCGCTGCGCCGAGATTTCGCCGCGCACCAAGGTGATGTTCATCACCGGCTTTGCCGCGGTGTCCCTGCGCGCCAGCCGCGAACAGCCTGCCGCCAAGGTGCTCTCCAAGCCTTTCCACCTGCGCGATCTGGTGCTGGAGGTCGAGCGCGTGTTCGAGGAAGCGGACGCGGCGCGAATGTGAGAATTTCCGCGGCTCGAATCGCTTGCACCTTCGGAAGTGCTGCGATAAAGGGCCGCTCCGCCCCGAGACGGGGCTGGTCCGATGGTGCGGGCGTATAGCTCAGTGGTAGAGCACTATGTTGACATCGTAGGGGTCGCAAGTTCAATCCTTGCTACGCCCACCACCGGACAAAGACCAAAAGCGCCCGCCCTCACCGGCGGGCTTTTTTGTGTCCTGCACCCGCCGCAACGGCTCTTGCGTTTCATTCGCAACACCCGCGCTTGCAAGCCCTCACACCTCTGCTAAAGCCCGCGCGGGATCTATGGGCCTCGGACGGGCCCGCAACAGCTTCCTGTCGATCACACCTAGCCTCGCAAGAGACGGGGCAAGAAGGATAGGGCAACACGCATGAACAAGATCAAAGTCGCCAACCCCGTCGTCGAACTCGATGGCGACGAGATGACGCGCATCATCTGGCAGTGGATCCGCGAAAGGCTGATCCTGCCCTATCTCGATATCGACCTGAAGTATTACGACCTCTCGATCGAGAACCGTGACGCGACCGACGACCAGGTGACGGTCGATTCCGCCAACGCGATCAAGCAGTACGGCGTCGGCGTGAAGTGCGCCACCATCACCCCCGACGAGCAGCGCGTCGAGGAATTCAGCCTCAAGAAGATGTGGAAGAGCCCCAACGGCACGATCCGCAACATCCTGGGCGGCGTCGTCTTCCGCGAGCCGATCGTGATCGACAACGTGCCGCGCCTGGTGCCGGGCTGGACCGACCCGATCGTCGTCGGCCGCCATGCCTTCGGTGACCAGTACAAGGCAACCGACACGCGCATCCCGGGCCCCGGCAAGCTGCGCCTCGTGTGGGACGGCGACAACGGCGAGACAATCGACCTCGATGTGTTCGACTTCCCCTCGGCCGGCGTCGCGATGGCGATGTACAACCTCGACGATTCGATCCGCGATTTCGCCCGCGCCTCGTTCAACTACGGCCTCAACCTCGGCTGGCCGGTGTACCTCAGCACCAAGAACACCATCCTCAAGGCCTATGACGGGCGCTTCAAGGACCTGTTCCAGGAAGTGTTCGACACCGAGGGCTTCGCCGAGAAGTTCAAGGAAAAGGGCATCGTCTACGAACATCGCCTGATCGACGACATGGTCGCCTCGGCGCTGAAGTGGTCGGGCAAGTTCGTCTGGGCATGCAAGAACTACGACGGCGATGTGCAGTCCGACACCGTGGCGCAGGGCTTCGGCTCGCTCGGCCTGATGACCTCGGTGCTGATGACCCCGGATGGCAAGACCGTCGAGGCCGAAGCCGCCCACGGCACCGTCACCCGCCACTACCGCCAGCACCAGCAGGGCAAGGCGACCTCGACCAACCCGATCGCCTCGATCTTCGCCTGGACCCGCGGCCTGATGTACCGCGGCAAGTTCGACAACACGCCGGACGTGGTGAAGTTCGCCGAGACGCTCGAAAAGGTCTGCATCCAGACCGTCGAGAAGGGCTACATGACCAAGGATCTCGCGCTGCTGATCGGCCCGGGCCAGGCCTGGCAGACCACCGAGCAGTTCTTCGAGACGATCGTCCAGAACCTCGAAAAGGAAATGGCCAGCTGGGCCTGATCGCTTCGCTGCATTCCTGAAAGACCGGGCGGCCCTTGCGGCTTGCCCGGTTTTTTATTGTCCCCCGACAGGGTGACAGCCACTCCCCTGACCGTTAAGCCTTGGGCATGGCTGGCGAACTGACCCTGTCCCCCGTCCTTTCGGACGCGCTGGTGATCCTTGGCGCGGCCGGGGTCGTCATTCCTGTCTTCGCCCGCTTCCGCATCACTCCGATTATCGGGTTCATCCTGATCGGCGTGCTGGTCGGCCCTTCCGGCCTCGGCGCGCTCGCCGACGATCACCCCTGGCTCTACTACATCACCATAACCAACGTGGTGAGGCTGGTGCCATTTGCCGATTTCGGCATCGTGCTGCTGCTGTTCGCGATCGGGCTCGAACTCTCGTTCAACCGCCTGTGGGAGATGCGCAAACTGGTGTTCGGCCTCGGCGCGCTCGAGGTGCTGATCAGCGGCGGCGCGCTGGCGCTGTTCGTGGGGCTTGCCAGCGGCATGAGCTTCACCGCCGCGCTGGCGCTGGGCTTCGCGCTCGCCTTCTCCTCGACCGCGATCGTGCTGCCTATCAGCGGCACCAAGTCGCCGGTCGGGCGCGCGGCGCTGTCGATGCTGCTGTTCGAGGACATCATGATCGTCCCGATCATCTTTATCCTCGGCGCGCTGGCGCCCAATGCCGCCGATGCTGGCTGGGCGGGCATGGTCCGCACGTTGTGGCAGGGCGGTCTTGTGGTCGCAGTGCTGCTGGTGGCGGGGCGCGTCATCCTCCCCCGCCTCTTCGCCCAAGCCGCGCGCACCAAGAGCCCCGAGCTGTTCCTCTCCGCCTCGCTGCTGGTGGTGATCGGCGCGAGCCTCGCCACCGCGCTCGTCGGCCTCTCGCCCATCGTCGGCGCGCTGATCGCGGGCCTGCTGATCGCCGAGACCGAATACCACACCGAGGTCGAGCTGATCATGGAGCCGTTCAAGGGCCTTGCGCTCGGCGTGTTCCTGATCACCGTCGGCATGAGCATCAACCTCGCCGAGATCGCGGGCGAGATCGGCACCATCGCGCTTGCAGTGACCGGGGTCGTGGTGTTCAAGGCGATCGTCACCGGCGTGCTGCTGCGCCTGATGGGCGCGCGGCGGAGCACGGCGGCGGAGACCGGGCTGCTCATGGCTTCCCCGTCCGAGACCACGCTGATCGTGCTCGCCGCCGCCACCAGCGCGCTGGTGCTCGATGCGGAGACGGCGCGCTTCTGGCAGACCGTTACCGCCATCGGCCTCACCATCACACCCTTGCTGGCCAAGCTCGGCGCCATCATCGCGCGCTGGGTCGACGGGGCGAGCCACACCCCGGGCGAGGATGACAGCGACACCGCGCGGACCATCATCGTCGGCGGGGGCCGCGTCGGACGTCTGGTGGCGGACATGATGCGCACCCACGGCAAGCCCTATGTGATGATCGATTCGAACCCCGATCTGATCGCCAGCGCCAGGATCGACGGCTACCGCGCGACCTTCGGTGATGCGGCGCGCACCGACACGCTCGCACGCCTCGGGGTCGAGACGGCGCCCGCGGTGGTGCTCACGATGGACGAGCCCGTGCTCGCCCAGCGCCTCGTCACCAAGCTGCGGCAGGCCTATCCCGATCTCCTGATCGTCGCCCGCGCGCGCGATCCCGATCACGCCGCCGCGATGTATCGCGCAGGCGCCAGCCATGCCGTGCCCGAGACGCTGGAGGCCTCGCTCCAACTGTCGGAGGCGGTGCTGGTCGATATCGGCGTGGCAATGGGCCCGGTGATCGCCTCGATCCACGCCAAGCGCGACGAGTTCCGCGAACAGCTGGAACGCGACGGGGGGCTGAGCGAGAAACCGAAGCTGCGGACGTCGCGCGGTCCGGCGGGTTGAAGCGCCTAGGGAATGTTCCAGGCGATCGACACCACGAAAGAGCGCGCGTCCGGCGCGTTCTTCAGACGGAAGCTGTCAGCCGCCGCCTTGCATGTTTCATAGGCCATGCGCGCGGTATTGGTGGATTCGAACGGCCGGCATGATGCGACCCTTCCTTCGGCATCGAAGCCCAGCACAACCACGACGTTAGCCCTCAAGTCCATGCTCAATGCCGAGCGCGGATATGACATCGGCTCGTAATCGAGATCGGCGATCGACAGCCGCTGGTCGGCCGGAGGCAGCTCGATGTCCGCAAACCGCACGCGGGTGCGTTCGAGCGGATAGTTCTCGGACGTTTGGAACTCTTCGCCTTTCTCGCCGCGCCGACCTTCATGATACCAGACGGAGAGCTGGTAGGTTGCCTGTTCGTAATCGAGTGTGACCGCCGGATGGCGCCGGAAGCGTCCCGTCTTGAGCGCGTGGGCACACAGCGCCTGTGTCGCCTCGGCATATTCCTCGGGTCGATCAGGCACGCACGCGAGAGGCTTGCCCGCAGCATCGAGCGTCAGCGCCACCGTCATCCACGCATTAGGCGCAAGGTTCTCACGCAGGGGGCCAAGCACCGGATCGAGCGGGCCAAGGTCGAATTCGCCCGCACCCGTCACGTCGAACGAGTCGGGTCCGAATGTCACTTCGCCCCGGCCTTGCGCCGTCAGCGAAACGGGAAAGCACAGAGCCAGAGCCGCACCGACAGCCCGGGCTCGTGCCGCTGTCATGCGGTGAGAACAGCCTTCACAGCTGCGAGAGCCTCTGCCGCCTTGCCGCCGTCCGGCCCGCCGCCCTGCGCCATATCGGGCCGCCCGCCGCCGCCCTTGCCGCCCAGCGCTTCAACGCCAGCGCGCACCAGATCGACCGCGCTGAAGCGGCCTGTGAGGTCGTCGGTCACCGCCGCCGCGATACTCGCCTTGCCGTCATTGACCGCGATCACCGCCGCCACGCCGCTGCCCATGCGCTGCTTGGCCGCATCGAGCAGCGGGCGCAGTTCCTTGGGGTCGAGCCCTTCGAGCACCTGCCCGCTGAAGGTGACGCCCGCCACGGTCTCGTCGGCTGTGGCCGCGCCACCGCCGCTGCCGCCTCCGAGCGCGAGGGCCTTCTTGGCTTCGGCCAGCTCCTTTTCGAGCCGCTTTCTTTCATCGAGCAGCGCGGCAAGGCGTGCGGGGACTTCCTCGGGCGTGGCGCGGATCACGCTCGCGGCACTCTTCAACGCCTCTTCGCGCGCAACCAGCCACTGGCGCGCGCCCTCGCCGGTCATCGCCTCGATCCGGCGCACGCCCGAGGAGACTGCGCTTTCCGAGACAATCCGGAACACGCCGATATCGCCGGTGGCGCGCACATGGGTGCCGCCGCACAGTTCGACCGAATAGTTGCGCCCTTCCCCGCCGGCGCGGCCCATCGAAAGCACGCGGACCTCGTCGCCATACTTCTCACCGAACAGCGCGAGCGCGCCCGCGGCAACGGCATCGTCGGGGGTCATCAGGCGGGTGCTGACGGTTTCGTTGGCGCGGATCTCGGCGTTCACCTCGGCTTCGATCGCGGCGATGTCCTCAGGCGTCAGCGCGACCGGATGCGAGAAATCGAAGCGCAAGCGGTCCTCGGCGACCAGCGAACCCTTCTGCGTCACATGCCCGCCGAGGCGGTTGCGCAGCGCGGCGTGGACGAGGTGCGTCGCCGAGTGGTTGGCGCGGATGCGGTCGCGACGCTCGGTATCGACTTTGAGCTCGACCGTATCGCCCACCGCAACCGTGCCCTCGTCGATCCGCACCTGATGGGCGTGGAGGCGGCCGAGCGGCTTGGAGGTGTCGGTGACAGCCGCGCGCAGCCCGCCGAGGCTGGTGATGGTGCCCGCGTCGCCCGTCTGGCCGCCGCTTTCGCCATAGAACGGGGTCTGGTTGGTGAGGATCACGACCTCGTCACCCGCCGATGCGCTGGCGACTTCGGCGCCGCCCTTGACGATGGCGACAACCTTGCCCTCGCCGCTGGTTGAGGCGTAGCCGGTGAACTCGGTCGCGCCTTCGCGCTCGGCGATGTCGAACCACACCTCGCCCGAGGCTGCTTCGCCCGAGCCCTTCCACGCGGCGCGGGCAGCGGCCTTCTGGCGCGCCATCGCGGCGTCGAAACCGGCCTTGTCGACGCCGATGCCGCGGGTGCGCAGCGCGTCTTCGGTGAGGTCGTAGGGGAAGCCGTAGGTGTCGTAGAGGCGGAAGGCGACCTCGCCGTCGAGCTCGCCGCCTGTCGCCAGATCGCCGGTCGCTTCGTCGAGCAATTTCAGACCCTTGTCGAGCGTGCGGCGGAACTGGGTTTCCTCGCGCTCGAGCACTTCCTGAATCAGCGCCTGGCCGCGGACGAGCTCAGGATAGGCCTGGCCCATCTCGGTGACGAGCGCGGGGACGAGGCGGTGCATCAGCGGTTCGGCAGCGCCCAGCAGGTGCGCGTGGCGCATGGCGCGGCGCATGATACGCCGGAGGACATAGCCCCGGCCCTCGTTCGAAGGGAGCACGCCGTCCGCCATCAGGAAGCTGGTCGAGCGCAGGTGATCGGCGATGACCCGGTGCGAGGCGGCGTGGTCGCCCGCCGCGGCGACGGCGGTGAGGCTTTCCGAGGCCGCAATCAGCGCCTTGAAGGTGTCGGTGTCGTAATTGTCGTGGACGCCCTGGAGCACGGCGGCGACGCGCTCGATCCCCATGCCGGTGTCGATCGAGGGCTTGGGCAGGTCGATCCGGGTGCCGCCCGCCTGCTGCTCGTATTGCATGAACACGAGGTTCCAGATCTCGACGAAGCGGTCGCCGTCCTCATCGGGGCTGCCGGGAGGACCGCCGAAGATGTGGTCGCCGTGGTCGTAGAAGATTTCCGAGCAGGGGCCGCAGGGGCCGGTGTCGCCCATCGACCAGAAATTGTCCGACGTTGGAATGCGGATGATCCGCTCCTCGGGAAGGCCTGCGATTTTCCTCCACAGGCCGGCTGCTTCGTCGTCTGTATGATATACGGTAACCGTGAGCCGGTCCTTGGGCAGGCCCCATTCCTTCGTCAGGAGGGTCCAGGCATGCTCGATCGCCTGCTCCTTGAAGTAGTCGCCGAAGGAAAAATTCCCAAGCATTTCAAAGAACGTGTGGTGGCGCGCGGTGTATCCGACGTTGTCGAGATCATTGTGCTTGCCGCCGGCGCGGACGCATTTCTGCGAGGAGGCGGCGCGCGGGCTTGTCGGGGTTTCGAGGCCAGTGAAGACGTTCTTGAACGGCACCATCCCGGCGTTGACGAACATCAGCGTCGGATCGTTGTAGGGAACGAGCGGCGCGCTCGGCGTGGCGGCGTGACCATTCCTACTGAAATAGTCGAGGAAGGAGCGGCGGATGTCGTTCGTCGAGGTCATGGCGGTGCAGTTAGGCAAAGCGCGGGGATTTCGCAATGGAGCGCGCAAAAAGGGCGTTCCGGCCGGGGTCTGGAGGGGGTCTAGGAGGGGTCTGGAGGGGGTCTAACGCGATCTGGCGCCATGCTGACAGGGGTCTGGCGGCGCCTGAAAAACGAAAGGCCGGCCTCGCGCTCTGGGGAGAAGCGCAAGACCGGCGTTCCGCGTGTCCGGGCGTGTTTGGGGACAGCCGGGGCAAGGAGCGGGACACTCCTGCCGCCGGCGAGGCGCCCGCTTGGGGTCAGTCTTCCGAGTCCGCGTCCGGGCCCGTCATCATTTCCCCGGCGACCTGATCGGTGCGGCTGCGGATCGCAGCTTCCAAACGGTCGCAAACTTCCGGATTCTCCTTGAGGTAGGTCTTGGCGTTCTCACGCCCCTGCCCGATGCGGATCGAATCGTAGGAGAACCAGCTCCCCGACTTCTCCACCAGGCCGGCCTTCACCCCGAGATCGAGAATCTCGCCGATCTTGGAGATGCCCTCGCCATACATGATGTCGAATTCGACCTGCTTGAACGGCGGCGCCACCTTGTTCTTCACCACCTTCACGCGGGTGGTGTTGCCGGTGATCTCGTCACGCTCCTTGATCTGGCCGGTGCGACGGATGTCGAGCCGGACCGAAGCGTAGAACTTGAGCGCGTTGCCGCCGGTGGTGGTTTCCGGGTTGCCGTACATCACCCCGATCTTCATGCGCAGCTGGTTGATGAAGATCACCATGCAGCGCGAGCGGCTGATCGAACCGGTCAGCTTGCGCAGCGATTGCGACATCAGGCGGGCCTGAAGGCCGACGTGGCTGTCGCCCATCTCGCCTTCGATTTCCGCGCGCGGCACCAGCGCCGCGACCGAATCGACCACCAGCACGTCGATCGCGTTCGAGCGCACCAGCGTGTCGGTGATTTCGAGCGCCTGCTCGCCGGTATCGGGCTGCGAGACGATCAGTTCATCGATGTCGACGCCGAGCTTCTTGGCATAGACCGGATCGAGCGCGTGTTCGGCATCGACGAAGGCCGCGGTGCCGCCCGCCTTCTGCGCTTCGGCGATGACATGCAGCGCCAGCGTGGTCTTGCCCGAGCTTTCCGGACCATAGACCTCGATCACGCGGCCGCGCGGCAGGCCGCCGATGCCGAGTGCGATGTCCAGTCCCAGCGATCCGGTCGAAATGGCTTCGACCTGCATCGCTTCCTTCGAGCCCAGCTTCATTGCCGAACCCTTGCCGAATGCACGATCGATCTGTGCGAGCGCGGCTTCCAGAGCCTTCTGACGGTCCACGGCCTTCTTGTCCTCTTCGACCAATTTCAATTGGGTAGCCATCGCACGCGCTCCTTCGCTTGCCTAGGGGAGGAAAGCAGTTTTCCGCCGCCTGTTGGAGCGTATGTATCGCGTTTGTTCTCATGGAACAAGTAGGGAACGAAAATTTTTTGCGCGCCGGCTACGCGTCTTTCCCTACCGCGCGGTCGCGTCGCGCAGCTTCCAGTCTAAGTTCTTTTCGCTGTTGGCCGGAAGCGTCAGCTCGACCGTTTGCCAGCCGTTCTTCACCACCACCTTCTGGCCCGGGAAGCGGATGTCCAAGCGCCCCGCCCAGCCGAGTTGCAGGCGCATGGTCACCGGGTGCGGATTGGCGTTGGTGAGGCTTGCGCGCATCGCGGTCCACTTGCGCCCCTCGGCTTGGCCCTTCTCGCTCAGCGAGGCGCAGCGCGCGAAGACCTGCGTGCTCGAAGCCAGATCGAGCTCGACATCCTGCCCGCTCGCGTAATCGCGCAAGGAAGTGCTGCCCGCCACCCGCTCGCCGCGCGGGCTTGGCTCGTAGTGCGTCAGCCCGCCTTGCGGCAGAGCGATGCCGAGGCCCTTCTTCTCCTCGTTCTTCGTCACCAGCAGCATGTCGGCGGGCGCGGGATTGCTGCCATCGCCGATCCAGTTGCCCGGGTTGCAGCGCGCCTGATAGAGCAGCCGCGCCTTGACCGCATCCTTGTTGAGGAAGGCGACCTGCTTCATCCCCTTGGCCGCAACATCGACCCGGCCCGGTACGCGGAACAGCTTGAGATCGCCGAGGTTCTCCTCGCTCGCAGTGATGGCGGTCACGGCGAGCGGCACGGCCATGTCGTATCCCTTCATCCGCTCGGCGGTGACGATGATCGGGGCGGCGGATGCATACATGGGCGGCGGCGGCGGAGCCGCAGGCGGCGGAATGGGCTCCAGCATGGGAATGCCCCCGTTCGATGTGCTGCCCAGCGGATAGCAGGTCAGATAGAGCGGCGCTGCCACCGGCGGATCGGCAAGCCCCTCGTAATCGCTCTCGACATTGAGCCGGCCCGCGATAATCTGGAGCCGCGCCTTGTCGAAGCTCTGGCCGTTGTCGTTGACGAGGGTGAGCCAGCTCAACAGGCCCATCTCGAACTCGTCGCCCTCGGCCTTGGCGCCCGCTTCCCTGAGCGTGCCGACATAATTCGCCTGCCAGTCGAAGCCCCAGGCGAGGTAGGTGAGGGTCAAGTCGAAGGTGCCGCCCTCGTCCGAACGGGTGTCGACCGAGAATACCGGCGCGGACGACAGCCCGGCGGGGACGCGGTCGAAGGTGAGAGTTTCGGGCAGGCCCGAACAGCGCACCGCCTCGAAGCCCTGCGACGTCTGGAGCACGAGACCGCCGTCGGCGCGGGTGCGGACCACGGCGCTCTCGCTCGCCTGCTGGCCGGTCGCGGGATTGGTGCGGGTGATCGTCACCCGGTTGCCGAGCGT
Source organism: Erythrobacter colymbi (assembly GCF_002155685.1). Classification (GTDB taxonomy): domain Bacteria; phylum Pseudomonadota; class Alphaproteobacteria; order Sphingomonadales; family Sphingomonadaceae; genus Erythrobacter; species Erythrobacter colymbi. The sequence continues at coordinate 29,539 of NZ_MUYK01000002.1, read as the reverse complement.
CCCGTCAACCAGCGCAGCGGGCGAAAGCAGCGCGGCGTTGCGGTTCTTCTCGATCGTGCCGCCGGGAAGGCCGGTGACGATGGCGGAGACGCCGATCATGCCCTCGGCCACGCCTTCGAAGCGGATGGTCGATTCGCCCCGGGGCAGCGTCACGCGGCGCGTCTCGGAGATCATCGCGAGGCCGCGCGGATTGCTGCGCTCAAGCTTTTCGTCCGAAGCGCGGTCGGGATCGCGGTAGATCGTGACCGCAATGTCCGAGGGCGCGGCGGCGTCGACCACCTCGCGCGCGGCAAGCGGCGCGGCGAGGATGGTGGCGAGGGTTGCTGCGAGCAATGCCCACTTCCTCCCCTCCCTTGAGGGAGGGGGCGGGGGTGGGTGTGCGGCGGTAGTCACTGGCGTCGAGCCCCCACCCCCAGCCCCTCCCCGCGGGGAGGGGAGTTTCAAAGCCGTGCTGAAATGCAGGCGCACAGCCGGCGCCCTCAGTAGCGGGTTTCGTAGGTGACGCGGACCACCCGTTCGCCCTGCGCAGGGACGGGGATGGTGTAGCGGCGCTGGTCCTCGTTGATCTGGACGCCCTTCACGTCCTCGGCGGTGACGCGGAAATCGTCCGCCCACCAGCTGCGGAACAGGCCCGACTGGGTGAGCTCGACATCGACCGGCGCAGCCTTGGCGTTGGTGAGCGTGTAGCGCATGGTGGTGCGGTAATAGGTCTTGGGCCGCTCGAGCGTGATGGTGCGGGTCCTGGAGCCATCGGTGACGCGGTAGCGGGCGCTCTTTTCCCATTCATCGGAGGTGATGACTTCGCGCTTCTCGACCTCGGCCTTGATGGTGATGTCGAAGGCATCGCCCGTCACCAGCGAGAGGTCGCTGCCCATCGGGGTGTGGCCGATGCCCTTCTCGCCGATGAACTGCGGCGTGCCCTCGCGGTCGCGCTGGTAGAAGCGCACGGTGCCGGCCGGGAGCGCGTCGCCGAGGCCCTGGTCGCGCGAGGTCGAGAAGGCGATGCGGCTCTCGACATTGCGGGGCTGCTGGTCGTTCTGCTGGAAGTAGGCGCTGGCGGCGTAGATCTTGCGGGCGGGCACGGACTGGACGTCGAGGAAGCTCACCTGCTTGGTCTGGGCATTGGCGACCGTGGTGCGCCCTTGAATCGGGTAGAGGTAGAAATCGCCCAGCCGCTCGCGGTCCGAGGCCTCGGTGCCCGCGCGGGTCATGCCGCGCTGGCTGTAGCCGCCGTTGAAGTTGCCGTTGTTGGGATTGCCTGCGACCAGCACGGTGTTGGCGTTGCGGAAGGTGGTGCCGGTATCGTTGGTGAGCGTCACCCAGCCCTGCATGTCGATCGTGCCCGCCGCCTCGTTGTAGAGCGCGACATAGTCCGCGCTCCAGCCCAGCCCGTTGGTGAGGTAGCGCAGGTTGACCGGGCGGGTGCCGGCGCGGGTCGATTCGAGATTGACCGACAGGGTCGGCCGCGCGCGCAGGCCCGGCGGCACGCGGTCGAAGATCACGCGGACGGGCAGGCCATCGTCGCGCAGCACCTCGATCCTCTCGCCGATCTGGATCACGGTGCCGCCCGCGACCGAGAGCACCTTGGCCCGCTCGCGCATCTCGGCGCCGGTTGCGGGGTTGGTGCGCAGCAGGGTGACGGTCTGGCCGATCGCCTTTTCCATCAGCTTTTCGGGGGTGAGCAGGTCGTAGTCGAAATTCTGCTCGATGATCGTGGTGTTCGCCGCCGCGAAGCTCAGCGTCTCGGGCTGGATCTGGGCGGAGACATCGGGGAACTCGATGCGCGACTGGCCCTGCGCGATGGCGATCTGGCGCACGTCCTGCACCAGCGCAAGATTGCTGTTGTAGATGGTGAGGCTGACATCGCCCTGCGCGTTGGCATCGGGATCGGGCACGCCCTGCGCGAGCACGCCGGTCGCCAGCAGCGCGGCCAGCGAGATGCCGCAGCCGGCGGTGATTGCGCGATTGATCATCATGTCCCCTCCACTCGTGTTGTCGGCACAGATGAACGATCCGGCCGCTTTATCCAAGGTGAACGGCGCGGAATTACCGGTGAATTTCGAGGGGCCGCTGATGGCACCCGCGCATTGATCGCAGCCCGCTTCGGGTCTACCCCTCGCGCCGGGACGCAAGGCTGACCGGATCACCGGAAACCTGGAGAGGGACAGGATGGGCAAGCTTTCAACCTCCGCGCTGGCGGCGGCACTTCTGCTGGCGGGCGCTGCCACATCGGCATTGGGGCAATCCGCACCCCGGCGGATGATCGGCACGCTCGAAGTTGCTGAGTTATGCGCGGCGGTCGACGTCCAGACGATCGAGCTCGAGCCGGTGCACGATAGCGTCGCCTATCAATTCCAGAACATGCTGTTCAAAGCCGCCGGGGTGCAAGCCGCCGATGATCAGGAGGCGATCAACCGCAAGATGCGGGCCTTTTTCAACGCGCATATGCCCGAGCTGCTATGCGCCAACGGGTTCTTCACGCCGAAGAACGGCAACATCCTCAAATATGCCGTCCGCAATGGCGGCGGCAATCCGTTGCTCGACGATGTCCTGGCAAACTGGAAGCCCGATCTCGATCAGGTCGATGCGGCCGACGGCTTCACCGTGCTCGATTTCATCGAGCAGAAGATGGACACCTACAAGCCGGACAAATACCGGCGGCGCGCCTTCGAGGCCGACTACGCCCGGTTCCGCAAGGCCGGAGCGCGGCACCGCTACGAACTCGCCGCGGCGGGCAAGCCTCTACCGCCGGTCGAGAGTGTCGCCAGCGTGCTCGGCAAGCTCGAGACCAAGGCCGGTACCGGGGATTTCTATTCGGCGATCCGCCTCGCCACGATCTACCGCAGCGGGCGGATTCTCAACGGGCCGATGCCGCCCGATCCGGCGAAGATGCGGCTGTGGCTGGAGCGCGCCGCCGCCCTCGCCACGGCCAGCCGTGACGTTTCGGATTCGCACTGGCTGGGAATGTTCTACGGCGAACTCAAGGAGCGCGACGCCGAATTGCGCTGGTATGCCAAGGCGGTCGAATTCGGCATGCCGCCGCCCAAGTCGATGATCCCCAAAGGCTGGTGGGAATCGAATTTCGAGCTCGGAAAGGCCTATGCCCAGGGCGACGGCGTACCCCGTGATCTCGAGCGCGCGCAATGGCACCTCGAGCGGGCGCGGGAGAGCGCTTGGGCCCCGGGAGACAGCGCGATCCCCGTCTCGCAGCGCTGGATGGGCTATCTCGCGGAGCTGCGCGGCGATATCGACAAGGCGGCGCGCTGGTATCGCACCGCGCGCTACGCCTTTGCCACCAAGGACGACCCGCCGAGCCTCGCCAAGGGCATCGAACCGTGGCTCGCGGCCAAGGGCCTGCCCAAGTGCGGGATCAACAGCGACGGCAACAAGGACTGCTGAGCGCCGTCCTCACGCCCCTGCCTCGACCCGCGCCTCGCGCAGCACCGCGCCGACCTTGTCGCCGATCGAGGCGACGCTGAAGGGCTTGGCGATGAAGTGCATGTCGGGAATGTCGATGTCACGGCGCAGCTGTTCCTCGGCATAGCCCGACATGAACAGCACCGGCATCTTGGGCAGCTTGGCGCGGATCGCGCGGACCATCGCCGGGCCGTCCATCCCGGGCATCACCACGTCGCTGACCACGATATCGAAGCTCGCCGAGCCTTCGAGGATCGCGGCGAGGCCCTCCTCGCCATTGGCGCAGGCGGTGACTTCGTAGCCCGCGCGGGTGAGCGCGCGTTCGGCGACGGTGCGGACCATGTCCTCGTCCTCGACCAGCAGCACCTTGCCGCCCGCCGACCAGTCCGACGAGACCAGCGGCGCGGCCTCGCGCTTCCGGGGCATCTCGCCGCGGTGGACGGGGAAATAGACCGTGAAGCGCGCGCCCACGGGGTGTCCGGTCTTGTCGGTGATGTTGTCGGCGAAGATGAAGCCGCCCGATTGCTTGACGATCCCGTAGGCGGTCGAGAGGCCAAGGCCGGTGCCCTTGCCCTGCTCCTTCGTCGTGAAGAACGGCTCGAACAGCTTGGGCAGCACATGGGGCGGAATGCCGCCGCCCGTATCTTGCACGATCAGCACGGTGTAATCGGCCGCGGGCAGCACTTCCGAGCCGAGCTGGATCACCTGCTTGGCGTGGAGCGTGCGGGTGAACAGCGAGATCCGCCCCTGCCCGTTCCCGCGCGACTGGATCGCATCGCGCGCGTTGACCGCAAGGTTCATGATGACCTGCTCGAGCTGCTGCGGGTCGGCGCGCACCGGGCCAAGGTTCCGGTCGTGCTGGACGTAATAGGTGATCTTCTCGCCCAGCAGCCGCTTGATCAGCGGGCTCACTTCGCTGACCACATCGGGCAGCTGGATGATCTCGGGCCGCAGGGTCTGCTGGCGCGAGAAGGCGAGCAGCTGGCGGGTCAGCGAGGCGGCGCGGTTGGAATTGGCGCGGATCTGCTGGATGTCGTCATAGTCGCTGTCGCCCGGGATATGGCGCAGCAGCATGAGGTCGCAGGTGCCGATGATCGCGGTCAGTACGTTGTTGAAATCGTGCGCGACCCCGCCCGCAAGCTGGCCGACCGCCTGCATCTTGGTCGCCTGCGCGACCTGACGGCGCAGCTGGTTTTCCTGACTGGTGTCGGCAAGGCTGAGCAACACCGCCGCCTCGCCCAGCCCCCGCACCCCTGCAAGCCCGAGGCTGACCGGCTCCTCGGGGCTGGAGACCAGCCGGACGGCGACATCGCCGCTGGTGGACGGCCCGCGCCCGTGGCGGCGCACGGCGTCCGACAGGGCGGCCTTGTCCTCGCGCACCACAAGATCGGTCGGGAAGGCCGGCAGCCCGCGCCCCTCGCGGCCCACGCTGCGCAGGAAGGCCTCGTTGCCGAACAGGAAGCGCCCGTCACGGTCGGTCATGGCAAGGCCGAGCGGCAGTTGCGCGAGCAGCGCGTCGAGCTGGGCGACGCCCGCCTGCCCGGCACCTTCGAACCCGCCGCCGATGCCCACGCCGCTGTCGATCAGCAGCATCAGCGAGGTCGCCTCGTCGGGCCCGGCAGGCGTCACCCGCTCCTCGGGATCGACGAGGGGAATGTCGACGAGGGTCTGCGGCGTCCCGCCCCGGCCCTCGCGCGCGAAAAAGATGCGGTCGCGCTCGTCGGAACGCAGGAAGCTGACGAAGTCCTGCCCGACAAGGCTCGCGCGCTCGTCCCCCGCCGCGCGTTCGGCAAAGCCGGCGCTGACCGCGCGGATCACGCCGTCGGCGGTGGTGACCGCGGTTTCGATCCCCGCGCGGCTCAGCATCTTGCCGAAGGGTCCGGCGAGGTCGAGCGAGCCAAGATCGGCGCCGCGCGCGCGGGCGACGGGCTTCAGCCGCCAGATCAGGTGATCATCGCCCCGCCCGGCGCGGGTGGCGGAAATCTGCCAGCGGGTCTCGTCGCTCGCCTCGATCTCCTCGAGCGCGGCCGAGCCGTCGCGCCAGGCATTGCGCGCGAGCAGCGTCACCGCTTCGAGCCCCGGACGGTCGAGCGGCAGCGCGGGGGGCGCTGCCCCGGGGCCGAAGCTGTCGAGGAAGAACAGGTTGGCGCAAACCATGCGGTTGGCGCGGTCGGTGATCGCGATTGCCTCGCCCGCACGCTCGATCGCGGCGACGGTGACGCTCCAGTCGGCGGCGGCAGGGCCTTCGACAGCGGGGGCCTCGCGCATCCGGTCGAGCAGCACCACCCCGCCAAGCAGCACGCCCGAGGCAAGGAAGAAGGCGAGCGCCACCAGCCAGCTGCCGGTCGCGGCGAACAGCACCGCAGCGCTCAGCACCAGCGCGCCGCCGATGGCGGCAAGGAGGTTGGCAGGGGGCATCCCCGCATCCTCGGCACGGTCCTCGGCGGTGGTCAGGCTGTGCGAATCGGTGCCGGTGCGGCGGGACAAGACGGGCAAGCTCCTCTGGCGCGGTGCGGATGCGCTGCGGCTCCGCGAAAGCCCGCTTCCTACTGTGCGCCGAGCCGCTGGTCGAGCCGCGCTTCCATCGCCTTCAACCGTCTGGCGCGTTTGCGGGACACAACGGCGCGCCACACCCAGCCCGACAGGACATAGCCGATCACAGGGGTGACGAAGGACAGCACCAGATAGCCGACCAGCGTGGCCCCGGCGACTTCATAGGCATCCGCGAACCACGCCCATGCGCCGGTGCTGGCGGCCTTGGCGCTTACGACCGCGGGTGCAGTCGCGCCGAAATGCAGCACGAAATCGCCGACCTTGTAGGCAATCGCCGCCCAGAAGGGCAGCGTGAAGGGGTTGGTGACGAAGGTCACCAACGCGGCGAGCGGCACGTTGGCGCGCACCGGCAGGGCGAGGAAAGTCGAGATCAGGATCTGCCCCAGAGGGAAGATGAAGGCCGCAAACAGCCCAAGCGCCACGCCGCGCGGCACCGAGCGGCGGGTGAAGCGCCACAGCTCGGGCGAAAGCACGCGGTGCGCGACCGGCGCGAGGAAGCGGTTCTGCGCCATCTCCTCGCGCGTGGGGGTGTTCTTGCGGATGAGGTCCATCGCCCAGGTCTTGGAGCGACGGCCGAGACCGGGCTTGCGGGGCTCGGGCGCGCTCATGCCCGCGCCTCTTCGGCACGCTGGCAAGCGAAGGAATCGCAGGAGATCGGGAAAGCCACCATGACGCGTGCCCATATGGGTAGCATGACAGTGCTGACTAGGTGGTGAATCGGAACCTCGTGCGATTTTTCGACCAGCGCCGTCAGCCGCGCTCGCGCATCACGATCGTTCTCTGAGGATTCTGGCCTTGTCGCGCTTCCAGTCGCGTTCCTTGATGCTGGCGCGCTTGTCGTGGGTCTGCTTGCCCTTGGCGAGCGCGAGTTCGACCTTCGCCCGGCCGGTGCGGTTGAAGTAGATCGACAGCGGCACCAGCGTCATGCCCTTGCGCTCGACCGCGCCGAACAGCCGCTCGATCTCGCGCTCGTGGAGCAGCAGCTTCCTCGGTCGGCGCGGTTCGTGGTTGAGGCGGTTACCGTGCGAATATTCGGGGATGTTCGCGTTGACCAGCCACACCTGCCCGTCGCGCACCTCGGCATAGGACTCCGCGATCGACGCCTCGCCCGCCCGCAGCGCCTTCACTTCGGTGCCCTGCAAGGCAAGGCCCGCCTCGTAGGTGTCCTCGACATAGTAATCGAACCGCGCGCGGCGGTTCTCGGCGACGATCTTGAGCTTGTCGAAGGTGACGGGTTTGGGGCGTGCCATAAGGGGCGGCGATGTAGTGGCTGGGGGCGCAAAAAGCGAGGGGCTTTGCGCTTTGGGGCGGCGGGGCGTAGCGTGGCGGCGGACGGAACACGCAAAGCAGGGGCCATGACCACAGCGCAAGCCTTCATCATTGCGGGGCAGAGCATCGCCCCCGGCACTTCGAGCGACGTCGCCTTCCCGATCACGACGATGGCGACGGGCACCACCTCCTCGCTGGCGGTGCGGGTGCTCCACGGGGCGCGGCCTGGCCCGGCGGTGTTCGTCAGCGCCGCGATCCACGGCGACGAGATTATCGGCACTGCGGTGATCCAGCGCCTCGCGCAGGAGCTGCGCCCCGAAAGCCTGGCGGGCACAGTGCTGCTGGTGCCGGTCGCCAATATCTTCGGCTTCATCACCCACAGCCGCTACCTCCCCGACCGGCGCGACCTGAACCGCAGCTTCCCGGGGAGTGCGGGCGGATCGCTCGCAGGCCAGCTCGCCCACATCTTCTACCGCGAGGTGGTGGCGCGCTGTTCGCTGGGCATCGACATCCACTCGGCCGCGATCCATCGCTACAACCTCCCCCAGATACGCATCGCCGCGGGCAACCGCCGGCTGGTAGAGCTGGCGATGGCCTTCGGCGCCCCGGTCATCATCGAGAGCCCGTTGCGCGACGGCTCCCTGCGCGATCAGGCGCAGAAGCACGGGGTCGACATGCTGCTGATGGAGGCGGGCGAGGCGCTGCGCTTCGACCGGCTGTCGATCGAGACCGGCGTCGAGGGCGTCACCCGCGTGCTCGCCCATCTCGGCATGGTCGAGGCGGACGACGGCCTCAGCGCGGTGGGCATCCCGGCGCGCGCCAACCGCTCGGTGTGGGTGAGAAGCCCGCGCGGCGGCGTGATGCAGGCGGTGCGCGCCTCGGGCGATCCGGTGCGGCAGGGCGAGGTGCTCGCCCGCGTCGCCGGCCTGTTCGGGGAGGACGCCGAGGAGCTCGTCAGTCCGGTCGACGGCATCGTCATCGGCCACGCTACGCTCCCCGTGGTCCACCAGGGCGACGCGCTGTTCCACATCGCCGCGATCGACCACCCCGAACAGGTCGGCCGCCAGATCGATTCGATCACCGAAGCGATCCTCGCCAGCGAACCGCAGGGCAGCGCGCAGGGGATGCTCGACGAGGACGAGGTGGTTTAGTCACCGGCCTGCTTGTCCTCTGGCGATGGCGCAGGCGGCAAAAGCTTTGTTCTTTGGCCCTCGGCATGGGCACGATCCGCGAAATAACCGAGTATCGTCCTGATGGACGCCTCCGACCTTTCCGATTGTGCATCTGCCAGTTCCGACAGGCCCGGACGAAGCTTGACGCTATATCCGCCCAACTCATCGACCAGTTCAATGATGCTCTCGCCGTGGACCATAATGATCTCCCCAGATGAGGTAAGCGGGTTTCCGAATGGCTTTTCGTGGACGATGTCGTCGGGGTCGTTCGCCTTCATGATCTGAATGAGGTAATCGCAGTCCCGCCCGCTCAGCGGCATTTCCCAGATGCCAACCTCCTCGTCAGTTGCAGAGCTCCAGAGTCGGATGAACCGCGCGGTGCCGTCGATGGCGATATCGTTCCATGACTGGCGCGGGTCTGCGCGGAAGTGACACAACACAGTCCGGACGACCGCAGGGCTACCGTAGGCGACGAGCACCTCGCGAACTGCGATGAATTTCGTAGCGCCCTTGGGTGGTTCGTACTTGGCCAGCGAGGGTTCGGGAACGCGCTCCAAAAGCGGCTGAAGGAGATGCTCGACCTTAAGCCAATCATATTCGCAGTCGAAGGCCAGTTCGTCTGAAACCGCCTCCGCCTCGATTCTTTTCCGCACATCATCGGCAAGCGGCGGCTCGGGCGCGTCGCAGGTCAGCGGCTCGGGCTGCCATGCATCGCGGATCGCCTTGATATCCGCCAAATAGGCCGCATCGGTGCCTGCATCCTCATCCGCGTCAACGGATTCCTGCGCAGAAGCGGGTAGCGCAGCAAACACCCAGATCGCCGCAAGGGCAAAGAGGCGAACCGGACGGCGCAACGCTACGTGAGCACCCCCGCGCTCACCAGCGCCTCGTCCACCGCCTTCTTGGCCTCGTCCGAGCACTCCACCAGCGGCAGGCGCACCTCGGGCTCGATCCAGTCGTGGACGCGCGAGAGCGCATATTTCACCGGCGCGGGGCTCGCGTCGGAGAACATCGCGTAGTGGAGCGGGAACAGGCGGTCGTTCAGCTGCCGCGCCTTCTTCAGCTCGTTGGCGGCGATAGCTTCGTGGAATTCGGCGCACAGCTTGGGCGCGACGTTCGCCGTCACCGAAATGCACCCGCGCCCGCCCGCGGCCGCGTGGGGCAGCCACAGCTCGTCATTGCCCGACAATTGGCAGAACTCGCGGCCGATCCCCATGCGGTGATCGGCGACGCGGCTGAGGTCGCCGCTCGCGTCCTTGATGGCGATGATCCGGTCGGGATACTTGCGCACCAGCTCGACCACGGTGTCGTCGAGAATGTCGGTCACCGTGCGCCCGGGCACGTTGTAGAGCACGATCGGCAGGTCGCAGTTTTCGGCCAAGTAGCTGAAATGGGCGATCAGCCCGCGCTGGCTCGGGCGGTTGTAATAGGGCGCGACGCACAGCCCTGCCGCAGCGCCCGCCTTCTTGGCGAAGGTCATGTGGAGCTGCGCGTTACGGGTGTCGTTGGATCCGCAGCCCGCGATCACCGGCACGCGGCCCGCCGCCTGCTCGATGCACACCTCGATCACGCGGTGATGCTCGGCGTTGGAGAGGGTCGAGGCCTCGCCCGTGGTGCCGCAGGGGACGAGCGCGGCAGAGCCGTTCTCGATCTGCCAGTCGACCAGCCGCCGGAAAGCCGCCTCGTCGAACGCTCCGCCGCGAAAAGGAGTCACCAGAGCGGGAATGGAACCGCTGAACATTGCCTTTGTCCTGCTTTCATCGCTAGGGATCGCAGCAAGGGGCCTCTCCCCTCACCCTTCCCACCGTTCAGCGCCTGATAAGGAGCCGATTGGCACTATGTCCAGCATGGTCCGCAAGCTTGTGATGTCTTCCCGGATGTATGCTGTGATGGCGGGGCTCGGTGCGGGCCTCGCGGTGGCCTCGCCTGCGGCCGCGCAGGACTGGGGTTCGGGCAATGATCTCGTCGCGCGCCAGCCGGCCGCGATCGATGCCGCCCTCGCGCGGTGGGAGGCCTTGCAGGCCGGCCGCAGCTACATGTTCGCCGATTATGCCGGCTTCGTGCTCGCCTATCCCAGCTTCCCGCGCAGCGAGCTGCTGCGCCAGAAGGCCGAGGCCGCGCTCGAGAACGAGGCGCCCTCGCCCGCCGATGTGCTGCGCTTCTTCGATGCCAACCCGCCGCTCACCAATGCGGGCCGCGCGCGCTATGCGCTGGCGCTGGCCGCGATGCAGCGCCCCGAGGCGCTGACCGAGGCGAGGAAGGCCTGGCGCGGCGGGCAGATGGCCGACGCGGTCGAGCTCTATCTGTCGCAGCTTTTCGCCGGGCAGTTCACTCCCGATGACAACACGGTGCGGATGGATGCGCTGCTGTGGCAGGGCAAGGCCGATGCCGCATCGCGCCAGCTGATCAACCTGCCCGAGGCCGCGCGCCCGATGGCGCTCGCGCGCCTCTCGCTGCTGCGCGGCACCCGGCCCGAGGCGGCGGGCGTCGCCGTTCCCGCCGGGGCCGAGGCCGATCCGGGCTATGTCTTCAACCTCGTGAAGTTCCTGCGCGGCAGCGGGCAGAACTACGAGGCGGCGCGGGTCTTCACCAGCCGTCCGGCCTTTACCCGCCCCGCGCTCGATCCCGAGGCATTCATCGGCCAGCTGCTCGGTCTCGCGAAAGACGTTGGTGCGCGCGACGCCGCCAGCATCGCCGGTCGCACGGGCGATCTCTTCGCGCCGGGCACCGATCTTTCGGCGACGAGCTTCGTGCTACGCGACCGGCTGACCGACCTGATGTGGCTCGGCGGCACCAGGGCGCTGTGGGACATGGGCGACGGCACCAGCGCCGCGCCGCTCTTCGCGCGCTATGGCGATGCGGCCAAGACCCCGCTGACCAAGGCCAAGGGCTTCTACTGGGCGGGCCGCGCGGCGCGGCAGGCGGGCGATCAGGCTTCGGCGCAGCGCTGGTTCGAAATGGCCGCCCGCTGGCCCGATTACTACTACGGCCAGCTCGCGCTCTCGGCGCTCGGCCGCCCGATGCCGGCCTTCGCGGGCCTGCCGCAGCCCGCGATGGACGCCGGCGTGCGCGCCGAGTTCGAAGCGCGGCCCGTGGTCAAGGCGATCCGCGCGCTGGCGAAGAACCGCCGCGACTGGCGCACCGAGCGCCGCTTCTTCGAGGCGCTCGGCGACCAGTGCGACACGCCGACCGAAATGCTGATGGCAGGCATGCTCGCCAAGGAAATCGGCTTCGACGAGCTTGCAGTCGTCCTCGGCCTCAAGATGGGCGAGGTCGGGGTTTCGGGGCTCGAGCGGATCGGCTTCCCGACCGTGGCGACGCCGCCCGTCGTCAACGACTGGGTGATGGTCCATGCCATCGCGCGGCAGGAAAGCGAGTTCGACCGCACGCGCGAAAGCCATGCCGGTGCGCGCGGGATCATGCAGCTGATGCCCGGCACCGCGCGCGAGCAGGCGAGCAAGCTGGGCGTGCAATATCTCTCGGCCGACCTCACCGCTTCGCCGCAGTACAATATCCAGCTGGGCGACGGCTATTTCGCCCGGATGATGAGCTATTACGGCGGCTCCTATCCGCTGGCGGTGGCGGCCTATAACGCCGGGCCGGGACGGGTGAACCAGTGGCTCCGCGCCAATGGCGACCCGCGCACCGGCGCGATCGACTGGGTGACTTGGGTCGAGAAGATCCCCGCCGATTTCGAGACGCGCTATTACGTGATGCGCGTGATCGGCAATGCGGTGACCTATTCGCACATGTATCCCGAGCTGGCCGGGATGCCGCGCCCGGTCGACAGCTTCCTGCGCTGAGGCCCCTCGCGATGAAGCCCGCGGGGCCTCCGATCACGCCCGAAGGGATGGCGGCCTTGAAGGCGCGCTACGACCACCTGCTCGGCACCGAGCGCCCCGCGATCGTCGAGATCGTCAGCTGGGCAGCGGGCAATGGCGACCGTTCGGAGAACGGCGACTATCTCTACGGCCGCAAGAAGATGCGCGAGATCGACCGCGAACTGGCGCATCTCGCGCGGCGGATGAAGGTGCTGCGGGTGGTCGATCCGGCCGCCGCAGTGGACCGCAGCCGCGTGTTCTTCGGCGCGCGGGTCACCATCGCGGACGAGGATGACAATCACCAGACCGTCACGCTCGTAGGCGATGACGAGCAGGACGCCGCCAGGGGCCGGATTGGCTGGAACGCCCCGCTGGCGCGCGCGCTGCGAGGCGCCTCGGTCGGGGATGTGCGGGTGGTCGCCCTTCCCTCGGGCACGCGCGAGTGGGAAGTGATGGCGATCGCCTACGATTGATCCGCGCGTGCGAGGTATCGCGGAGGCACGGCATCGACCAGCCACACCCCGTTGCTCGACACAGCGAAGGCATGGCCGTCCGCCACCATCGTCGCCGCATCGACCATGAGGATCACCGCCTCCCCCCGCCGCGCGCCGACCGTCGTGGCGGTTTCGACATTGGCGGAGAGGTGGACGTGGTGGCGCTGCTGCTTCGTCAGCCCCTCGCGCAGGATGGCTTCCAGAAACCGCTCGACCGTGCCGTGATAGAGCATCGCAGGGGGCGTTGCCGCCTCCCAGCTTCCCTCGACCGCGACCGAGTGGCCCTGCCTTGCGCGGATGCGGGTGCCATCGTCCGACAGCTCGAAGCGGCGCTTGTCGTTCTCTGCGACCACCGCTTACAGCATGGCTTCGGAGGTCTCCAACCCCACGCGTGCCAAGGCGGCAAGCACGCCTGCGACGGGCGCTCATCCTGCCGCATCGAGCGTCAGCCCGCCCTTCTCCGGCGCGTGGCGGAGCCAGTAGGACAGGGCGCGCGAGCGTTTGGCGTATTCTTTCGACATGGCGGCAAGCTGTTGCAAAATCGCCGGCCTTGGGCAATCGCTGGCGCCATGTTCGCTCGCGTGTCCCATGTCGCCCTCGCGCTCCTCGCCCTTGCCGCAGCGCCGCTGGCCGCGCGCGAGAGCCTCGGGGTCTACGAAAGCTGGGCCGCCTTCCGCGATGCCGATCCGGCGCGCTGCTATGCCATCGCCAAGGCGCAGGGGAAGCTGCCCGCGCCGGCCTACGCCTCGGTCTCGACATGGCCCGGCAAGGGCGTGCGCGGAGCGGTGCATATCGTCCTCAGCCGGGACGCTGCCGCCAAGGGCAGCGTGAGGCTCACAGTGGGCGACAAGCGCTTCATCCTCGTCGCCAAGGGGCGCAACGCCTGGGCGGTCGACCCGCAAGGCGATGCCGCCATCGTCGCCGCGATGCGCTCTGCGTCACGGATGAGCGTTTCGGCGGGGAGTACAAACGGCGGCAGCTTCACGGATCGCTACTCCCTCGCGGGTGCGGCCACGGCGATCGATGCGGCCACGGTCGGCTGCGCCAAGCGCTGACTGGTCAAACGGGGCACTTGCCCCTATATGGCCGCCACCCATGGCCGATACCGCACTCATGTCCATCCCGGGCCTCGTCGACCCGGTCCCCGCTTCGCGCGACATCACGCCGCGCGCCGATGGCCGTATCGACCTGATCGGCCTGCCCCGCCCGCGCATCCGCGAGATCTTCGAGGAAGCGGGGCTTGACGCCAAGCAGGCCAAGCTGCGCGCCAAGCAGGTGTTCCACTGGCTCTACCACCGCGGCGTCACCGATTTCGAGGCGATGACCGACATCGCCAAGCCGATGCGCCCGTGGCTGGCCGAGCGTTTCGTGATCGGCCGCCCGGATGTGGTCGAAGCCCAGCACTCGGTCGACGGCACCCGCAAGTGGCTGCTGCGCACCGCTGACGGCCACGATTTCGAGATGGTCTTCATCCCCGACGAGACGCGCGGCACGCTGTGCGTTTCCTCGCAGGTGGGCTGCACCCTCACCTGCTCCTTCTGCCACACCGGCACGATGAAGCTCGTCCGCAACCTCACCCCCGGCGAGATCGTCGGGCAGGTGATGCTCGCGCGCGACGCGCTGGGCGAATGGCCGCGCGGGACGATGGTCTCCGACGCCGACGCGATCGACGAGGATGACGAGGCGGGCCACTACACCGCCGATGGCCGGTTGCTCACCAACATCGTGATGATGGGCATGGGCGAGCCGCTCTACAATTTCGATCACGTGCGCGACGCATTGAAGCTGGTGATGGACGGGGACGGCCTCGCCCTGTCCAAGCGGCGCATTACGCTTTCGACCAGCGGCGTCATCCCGATGATGGAGCGCTGCGGCGAGGAGATCGGAGTGAACCTCGCGGTCTCGCTCCACGGCGTGCGCAAGGAAGTGCGCGACGAGCTGGTGCCGCTCAACAAGAAGTACGGCATCGACGACCTGCTTCAGGCCTGCGCCGATTACCCCGGCGCCTCCAACGCGCGTCGCATCACCTTCGAATATGTGATGATCAAGGACAAGAACGACAGCGACGATGACGCGCGTGAGCTTGTCCGGCTGCTCAAGGAATACAATCTACCTGCCAAGGTGAACCTGATCCCGTTCAATCCCTGGCCGGGTGCGGGCTACGAGACCTCGGCACCCGAGCGCATCCGGCGCTTCTCCGAGATCGTGTTCGAGGGCGGCTTTTCCGCCCCCGTCCGCACCCCGCGCGGGCGCGACATCGACGCGGCTTGCGGCCAGCTCAAGACCGCTGCCGAGAAGAAGAGCCGCGCCCAGCGTGATCGTGAAGCAGCGGCAGCCGCAGCGGCGCAGGCTTGAGCACCGACCCCGCAACGATCGCCTTCTACCAGGCCCGCGCGCCGCATTGGGTTTTCCATTCGGGCGAGGCGCACAGCCACCAGCTCGACGCCTTCCTTGATCGCCTGCCCGCAGGCAGCGCCGTGCTCGAACTCGGCTGCGGCGGCGGCCGCGATGCCGACCACATCCGCAAGCGCGGCTTTGCGGTCGACGCGACCGACGCCGTCCCCGCGCTCGTCAAGCGCGCCAACGAGGCTTTCGCTCTGGGCGCAAGGGTGATGGCCTTCCATGAACTCGAGGCCGAGGCCGTCTATGCCGGGATCTGGGCGCACGCGAGCCTGCTCCATTGCCCGCGCGCAGACCTGCCCGATGTCCTCGCCCGCATCCACCGTGCGCTGACGCCGGAAGGCTGGTTCTTTTCAAGTTATAAGCTCGGGCAAGGTGAAGGCCGCGATCTTCTCGGCCGCCTGCACAATTTCCCCTCGCCCGAGTGGCTCTTCGCGGCCTACGCCAAGGCCGGTTTCACCATCGATTCGCACGAAACCTACGCCGGCAAGGCCAGCGACGGGACACAGCGCGACTGGATCGATCTGATCGCGAGGAAAGCATGAGCCGCTGGACCATCGAAGCCGTCTGCACCGGCACCGCCCGCCCGTTCAACGGCGCGGAACTCAGCGCCTTCACCAAGCGGCCGCAGCAAGGCCCCGTCCAGATCCACGCCGAGGGCCTCGCCCCCGACGAACAGGCCGACCGCCGCGTCCATGGCGGGCCGGAGATGGCGCTGCACCTCTATCCGCTCGATCACCATGACTGGTGGCGCGGGCAGATCGGCGATCACCTGCTGCTGGACGAGCCGGGCGGCTTTGCCTCCAACCTCGCGGTGCGCGGGCTGACCGAGGAGCACGTCCACATCGGCGACCGCTTCCGCTGCGGCACCGCGCTGATCGAAGTCAGCCGCCCCCGTGCGCCCTGCTGGAAGATCGAACACCGCTTCGGCCAAAAGGGCATGGTCGCCCGCATCATCGAATCGGGCCGCTGCGGCTGGTACTTCCGCGTGATCGAGACGGGCGAGGTGGAGGCCGGCGATTCGCTCGAACGGGTCGCCATCGGCGCGGGGCAATGGAGCGTCGCGCGGGTGTTCCACGCGCTGACGGCGGGCAGGGCGAGCCAGGAAGAACTCGCCCAGCTGGCCGAACTTCCGGCTCTCAGCACCTATCTGCGCGAAAAGGCCGCAGCCAAACGCAGATGAGGCACAGTTCATCCTGCAAGCCCGCAGTATGAACAAAACCTGCTGTTTCCTGACCGGATCGTTCAGCCACGGTTCTTGTAACCTGAACGAAAACGGGGTCGCTCCACAGCGGAGCCGCTACAAGGACACAGACAATGAAGAACCTCGCACTGCTTGCCGCTACCGGTTCGATGCTCGCCACCGCGCTCCCGGCGCAGGCTGCGTCGTTCGCTCCGGCCCCCGCTCCGATCACCGCGAGCTACAGCGTCGATGCCGCCGGCTTCAACCAGGTCGCGGCCTATGACCACGACGACTGGCGCCGCGAGCGTCGCGACTGGCGCGAAGACCGTCGCCGTGACCGCCGCGAATGGCGCGAAGATCGCCGCGAGTGGGAACGCGACCGCCGCCTGAGCCGCAACGACCGCGTGTGGCGCGGGAATGACGGCCGCTACTACTGCCGCCGCGACAACGGCACCACGGGCCTCGTGGTCGGTGCCGTCGGCGGGGCCCTGCTGGGCCGCACCATCGACCGCCACGGTGACCGCACCGTCGGCACTCTGCTCGGCGCCATCGGTGGCGGCCTCCTCGGCCGCGAGATCGACCGCGGCGAAGCGCGCTGCCGTTAAGACAGGCTGACAGGCGGTGGGCATTGGCCCCGGCAAATGCCCGCCCCGTCGCCGCCTCTCTTTACCCCCGCGACTGCCCTCGGGCAGTCACACAATCCGAAAGCAGCCAAACCGAAAGGAGAACTGCCGTGAAGAAGATCGCTCTCATCCTTGCCGCCGGAGCCATGACGCTCCCCATGGCGACGCCTGCGATGGCCGATCCCCCGCGTCACGCCCCGGCCTGGGGCAAGCGCGCCAAGGACCACCACCGGATCTATGACGACCGGGGCCGTTATTACGAGCCGCGCCGCCTGAGCCGCGGTGACCGGATCTGGCGCGATGGTGACCGCTACTACTGCCGCCGCGACAACGGGACGACCGGTCTCGTGATCGGCGCGGGCGTCGGCGCCCTCTTGGGCCGCACCATCGACACC
This sequence comes from Erythrobacter colymbi, assembly GCF_002155685.1. Classification (GTDB taxonomy): domain Bacteria; phylum Pseudomonadota; class Alphaproteobacteria; order Sphingomonadales; family Sphingomonadaceae; genus Erythrobacter; species Erythrobacter colymbi. Next base: position 12,212 of record NZ_MUYK01000002.1, on the reverse strand, counting down.
CGCGGCGACCGTTCGGTCGGCACCCTGCTCGGCGCCATCGGCGGCGGTCTGCTGGGCCGCGAGATCGACCGCGGCGAGCTGCGCTGCCGCTAAGGTAAAGGCCGCAAGGCCGGGGGCGCGCGTTTTGCCCCCTCTCCCCGATTGAAGCGCGCGCCCCCCACTGTTAGCGCTGCTGTCATGGCCCTCTCCCCCGACAGCAGCGCAACCCCTTCCCGCCCCGCCGTCCTCGTGACCGGCGGGGCGACCCGTATCGGCGCGAGCATCATCCGCCGCTTTGCCGCCGCGGGCTGGCATACGGTGATCCACCACAGGAGCTCCGCCGAAGCCGCCGAGGCGCTGGCCGCAACGCTCCCCTCGGCCGAGACGATTTCCTTCGACCTTGCCGATGAACAGGCTGCGATTGCCGCCATCACTGCGCTCGCCGCAAGGCTTCCGGGGTGGCGCTGCCTGGTGAATTCCGCCTCGGTTTTCGATTACGACGGTGTAACCGCGCTCGATCCGGCGACGAACCGGGCAGCGATGCAGATCAACGCGCTCGCCCCGGCCGCCCTCGCGCAGGCCTTCATCGCCCTCACCGCCAAGGCCGGGGGCGTGCGCAGCGTGATCCACGTCACGGACATGAAAATTGAAAATACGAACCCCGATTTCTTCAGTTACACCATGTCCAAACACGCGCTGGCAGCCACCATCGGCATGCTGGCCAAGGGGAATTCAGACACCGGCGTGAAGGTCTATGGCCTTGCACCGGGAGCCGTTCTGGCAAGCCACGACCAGCGCGAGGAGGAGACCGAGATTTCGCACCGGATGAACCTCCTCGGCCGCAAGACCGGCCCTGACGAGATCGCCGATGCCGCGCTGTTCCTCGCCGGCGGCACGCTCGCCAGCGGGCAGAGCCTGTTCATCGACAGCGGGCAGCACCTGCTCGACCAGCCGCGCGACGTGATCTGGCTCGCGCGCGAGGAGGCCTAGGGGGATCGGATGGCCAAGAAGAAGCATGCACTGACAACGCGCCTTTGGCACTGGGTGAACGCGGTCGCGATCATCGTGCTGTTCATGACGGGCCTCAATATCTCGAACGCCCACCGGCACCTTTACTGGGGCCATTACGGCTTCGACGCGAATGACGCGTGGCTGCACGTGATCCGCTTCCCCGGCTGGGCGACGATCCCCGGGCATTACAACCTCGCTCTCGCGCGCGACTGGCACATCACGATGGCCTGGCCTTTCGGGATCGGGGTGCTGTTCATCTGGGTGGCGATGCTGCTCAATGGCCATTTCCGCCGCGATCTGATGACCGCGCCCAAGGACTGGACGCCGGGTGCGGTGATCGCCTCGGTCAAGGCGCATTCGGGGGCGAATGCGGGCGCGCATCATGGCTACAACTCGGTCCAGAAGATCCTCTACGGCGGCGTCTTCGGGGTGCTCTTGCCGCTGATGCTGATCTCGGGCCTCGCGATCAGCCCCGGATCGGGCGGTTATGCCCCATGGCTGATCGACCTGTTCGGTGGCCGCCAGAGCGCGCGTTCGCTGCACTTCATCGCCGCCTGGGGCATTTTCGGCTTTTTCGTGATCCACATCGTTCTGGCGCTCAGCGACTGGCGGCTGATCCTCGAGATGTTCACCGGCGGCAAGCGCGAGGATGGCGCCCCGCCCGCTCCTCCCCAGCCCGAACCCGTTGCCGAACCCGCCCTAGCCGCCGAAGAAGGAGCGCCCGCCCATGGTTGACCTGCCGCGCCGTTCGCTGCTTGCCGGGATGGCCGCTCTCGGCGCCTCGGCCTGTTCCAAGATCAACGATAGCGAGACCACCCAAGAGGTGTTCAAGGCCGCGGAAGACGGTCACCGCGCCCTCCACCGCGCGCTCGCGGGCAAGCAGGGCCTCGCCAAGGAATTCACCCGCGACCAGCGCTCGCCCACCTTCCGCGGCAATGGCTCGGTGACGGTCGCCGATCCCTTCTATCAGGACCAGCTCGCCAAGGGCTTTCCCGACTGGAAGCTGGAAGTGCGCGGGCTGGTCGAGACCCCGCTCGCTCTCAGCCTCGCCGAGGTGAGGGCTCTGCCTCAGCGCACCCAGATCACCCGCCACGACTGCGTCGAGGGATGGAGCGCGATCGGCGAATGGCAGGGCGTGCAGCTCGGCCATCTGCTCGATGCAGCGAAGGTAAAGAAGGAAGCCAAGTTCATCGTCTTCCGCTGCGCCGATCTCTACCACGGCAAGCCCTATTACGAGAGCATCGACATGGTCGATGCCTATCACCCGCAGACGATCATCGCCCACAGCCTCAACGGCGAACCGCTGCCCGAGAAGAACGGTGCGCCCTACCGGATGCGGATCGAGCGGCAGCTGGGCTACAAGCAGGCCAAGTTCGTCCAGGCGATCGAAGCGGTGACGAGCTTTGACCAGATCGGTCAGGGCGGCGGCGGCTTCTGGGAGGATTTCGCCGGCTACCAGTGGTACGCGGGGGTCTAGGTATCGGGAAACGCCCGCTGCATCGTGGTCCAGCCGATCGCGATCAGCTCCTCCAGCACCGCAGGATCGACGTCGGAGAGCTTCTTCACATAGAGGCAGCCCTTGCCCGTCTCGTGCTTCCCGAGCCGCGCCAGCGCCGCCTCGCGCGCGGCGGCAGCGGCTTCGTCGGTGTAGCCCGAGGACAGGTAGAGCACGTGCTTGGCCTTGCGCGGGCTGAACCCGATTTTGAGCGAGTTCACCTTCCGCCCGCTGTCATAGACCGTCGAATATTCGCCGTAGCCGACGATGCTCGGCCCCCACATTTTCGGCGCCTCGCCGGTGACCTTGCGGAACAGCGCATCGAGCGCGCGGGCCTCTTCTGCCCTGGCGGGGGGCTCGACGCTGTCGATGAACGTCTGGGCCGCAACGTCGGTGATCGTCGTCTTCGCTTCGGCCATGTACGCCCCCTGACTACCCGCTTCGTCCAAGTCGATGATATTGCGAAAGCCGGACGTCCGGCTAAGCTTACCTAGACAGCATCCTTGAAAGGAGCCTCATGAGCAAGCCTCTCCTCGACCGATTTCTTTCGCGCGGCGTCAAGCAAGGCCGCCTCGGCGTGGTCTTCGCCGACGGGTCGGCAAACACCTATGGCGTCCCGGCCGAGGGCTTTCCCGAGATCGTGATCCGCTTCACCGACAATGCCGTGCCGCGCGACATCCTGCTCGATCCGCGGCTGGGCGCGGCCGAGGCCTTCATCGAGGGGCGGCTGGTGATCGAGGAAGGCGATGTGATGGGCCTCGTCAGCCTGCTGCGCTCGAACAATCCGTGGGACAAGGGCGGCGACATCGGCCCGCCGAGCGCATTGAAGCGCCTCATCAACAGGGCGAGCTTCGCCGCCGAGCAGATCAATAACCGCGTGGGTTCGAAGAAGAACGTCGCCCACCACTATGACATCGGCAATGATCTCTATGCGCTGATGCTCGACCATGAGCACTGGCAGTATTCCTGCGCCTACTGGCCCGAGGGCGTCACCACGCTTGCGGGCGCGCAAGAGGCCAAGCTCAAGCTGATCGCGAGGAAGCTGCATCTTGCGCCCGGGCAGGAGGTGCTCGACATCGGCTGCGGCTGGGGCGGGATGGCGATCCATCTGGCCAAGCACCACGATGTGAAGGTCACCGGCATCACCCTGTCCGAGGAACAGGCCGCCCTCGCCCGCCAGCGCGTGCGCGATGCCGGTGTGGCTGACAAGGTGACGATCCTGCTCGAGGATTACCGCGACACCGCCGCAAGCGGGCGCCGCTTCGACCGGATCGTCTCGGTCGGCATGTTCGAGCATGTCGGCCGCGCACAGTTCGAGACCTTCTTCGAGGCCTGCGCCAATATCCTCGCCGATGACGGCGTGATGCTGCTCCACACCATCGGCCGCTTCGGCGGGCCGGGTACGACCGACGCCTTCACCCGCAAATATGTCTTCCCCGGCGGCTACATCCCCGCCCTGTCGGAGACGGTCGCAGCCTCGGAGAAATACCGCCTGATCGCCTCGGACGTGGAGACGCTGCGGCTCCACTACGGCAAGACGATCCGCGCCTGGTATGCCAACTGCATGGAGCACAAGGACAAGATCGTCGCGCTCTACGACGAGAAGTTCTTCCGGATGTGGACCTTCTACCTCGCGGGCGCGGCGACCGTGTTCGAGCACGGGGGGATGGGCAATTACCAGATCCAGTACATCCGCAGCCGCCACGCGGTGCCAATCACACGGGATTACCTGCTGAAGGCCTAACCCATCTCTGCCGCGCCGGGACGCTGGCGCGGGCGGTAGACCGGGCCGAAGCCCATCAGCGCCGCGCCCACCAGCGGCAGCGCAATCACCCACCAGCGCACGCCGGTGACGCCTTCGGGGCTGGCAATGGTCAGCCCCGCCGTCGCGCCGAGCCCCGCGCAGATCGCCAGCACGCCCAGCACCGCGCGCAGGCGCGGCACAGTGCGCCCGCCGCGGATCGGGCCGAAGCTCCTCTCGTGCTTTGCGAAGATCCCGATGAAGGGAAGCAGCGCAAGGATGTAGACCGCGATCCAGATCGGGCGCGTGATCCACCACTCGGTCGTGCCCGGCACCGGGCCGAGGCCCCAGCCGCCCAGCACCAGCCAGTCGATCGTCATCACCAGCACGAAGGCGGTAAGGTGCCACAGGAAGACGGTCATGATCATGCCGTTCATCAGTACGGTCGCGGTCCAGATGCCGACGCGGTCGAGCATCCGCCGTCCGGCAGGTTCGAGCGCCAGCACCAGCCCCACCTGCATCGCGCCCAGCGCGAACAGCGCCAGTGTCGGCGGGAGCGAGTTCGAGAAACCGCCCGGCGCCGAGACCATCGAGACGGGGTAGAAGCCGAAGACAGTGATCTTCACGAGGATCGCCAGCGAGACCGCGAACCAGACCCACGCGAACCATGGCTTCTCGAACTTGCCCGCGCGCCACGCGAAGCCAAGCTGGTGGAGCGCGAGGAACACCCACAGGAAGTTGCTGAAATTGACCCAGGGCACTTTCGCCGTGAAGGTCAGCCAGTCGGTCGCCATCGCCAGCGGGATGAACAGCGCAAAGCTCCCCCAGCTAAGCTTGGTCCAGAGCTTCTGCGCAATCGGCGTGAAGGCGGTCACCAGCAGATAGACCGCGAGGAACCACACGGGGATCAGCGCCGCCTCGGTCGCCATGCGGATCTGCGCGCGCGGCAGGCCGACCTGCGTCATCACCAGCGCGAGGCTAGCCCAGAGCAACAGCACGGGGAAAGTCGGCGTGATCAGGCGCTGCACGCGGCTCGCCAGCCAGTCGCGGTAGACCCCGCTCTGCCCCGGCGCAGCCTTGCGCGTAGTCGCCTCCCAGCTCACCTGATTGGCATAGTCGCCGACGAGGAAGAACACCGGCATCACCTGGAAGCCCCATGTGAGCCAGTGCGCCCATTGCGAGATCGAAAGCAGATCACCGCGCCTGAGCTCGCCCGCCGCATCGATATAGAGGCCCGCCATCAGCCAGTGGCCGATCACCACCGCCATGATCGAGACCGCGCGCAGGAAATCCACCCAGCGGTTGCGCTCGGGCGGGGTCATTACCGCCAGTTCGCGCGCCTTGCTCCACATCTGCAACATATCGGACCCCAGTCACGCGGCCGAATTGCGCCGCATGGCAGGGGTTTAGCAGCAAATTCTGAAAGGAGGATTGCCGCGCGCGGCATCATCCCCAATCAGCAGCCGCAAAGCGCGATTGCCCCCGCGCCCCCGCGCTGTTAGGGGCGCGCGCGCATTCAGTTCCAAGGAACCCCTCCCATGGCTCAGCCCCAGAAAGTCGTCCTCGCCTATTCGGGCGGTCTCGATACCAGCGTCATCGCCAAGTGGCTGAGCGTGGAGCGCGGGCTCGAGGTGGTGACCTTCACCGCCGACCTTGGCCAGGGCGAGGAGATCGAGCCCGCGCGCGCCAAAGCCCGCGCGATGGGCATTCCCGACGATCACATCTTCATCGAGGACGTGCGCGAGGAATTCGTGCGCGATTTCGTCTTCCCGATGATGCGCGCCAATGCCCGCTATGAGGGCGACTACCTACTCGGCACCAGCATCGCCCGCCCGCTGATCTCCAAGCGCCTCGTCGAGATCGCGCACCAGACCGGCGCCGATTTCATCGCCCACGGCGCGACCGGCAAGGGCAATGACCAGGTGCGCTTCGAACTCAGCGCCTATGCGCTCGATCCCGACATCAAGGTGATCGCCCCGTGGCGCGAGTGGAACCTCACCAGCCGTACCGCGCTGATCGCGTGGGCCGAGGCGCATCAGATCCAGGTCCCCAAGGACAAGCGCGGCGACAGCCCGTTCTCGACCGACGCGAACCTTCTGCACACCTCGTCCGAGGGCAAGGTGCTCGAAGATCCGTGGGAGGAGACCCCGGACTACGTCTATTCGCGGACGGTCAACCCCGAGGACGCGCCGGACGAGCCGGAATACATCACGGTCGACTTCGAGAAGGGTGACGGCGTGGCCCTCAACGGCGAGGCGATGAGCCCCGCGACGCTGCTGGCGGCGCTCAACGACCTCGGCCGCAAACACGGCATCGGCCGGCTCGATCTGGTCGAGAACCGCTTTGTCGGCATGAAGAGCCGCGGGATGTACGAGACCCCCGGCGGCGAGATCTATGCCCGCGCGCATCGCGGGATCGAGCAGATCACGCTGGATCGCGGCGCGGCGCACCTCAAGGACGAGCTGATGCCGAAATATGCCGAGCTCATCTACAACGGCTTCTGGTTCAGCCCCGAGCGCGAGATGCTGCAGGCGGCGATCGACCACTCGCAGGACAAGGTCACCGGCACGGTGCGCCTCAAGCTCTACAAGGGGCTGGCAAGCGTGGTGGGCCGCAAGTCGCCCTATTCGCTCTATTCCGAAGCCCACGTCACCTTCGAGGACGATGCGGGTGCCTACGACCAGAAGGACGCGGAAGGCTTCATCAAGCTGAACGGGTTGCGCCTGCGTCTGCTCTCACGCCGCAACCGCGACGCCTGATCGCGCCAAGCCGACAGGGGAAAAGCGAGTCGCTGCGGTCGCCGCAGCGGCTGGAGGCCTCTAACGTGACAGCTTGAAGGCGGTTTCGTTCCCGCTCTTTGCTCCGCTTCGCGACAAATGCGACGAAGCGTTGAGTTATCCACGCGTGTCCACAGGCCAAATCGCCCGAAGTGGAAAACTAACCCGCCGGAATGTTGTCAGAACGCCGATTCAGGCGCACTTTGAACCTGTCTTCGGGACACGAAGCAACCGGAACGGAAGGCCGCAAGGCTCTGACAAACCGGAGGTTTTTATCCCAAGGATGGCGGTGGCATCTGTCCACGCGCCGATCTGGAGACGGCATGCAGGAGGCTTCGGCCAAAGGCAAGTCGGCTCAATTCAAGGATCGGAGCGACGCGGTGGCACCGGACAGGCCCAGAACCTGGCCGAGCGGAAGTGCAGCGGAAACGGCGTAAGCCCCCAAGCCGCAGCTCTTGTGAACGGTAAAGGGACGAAAGCCTCGGCAGATGCGAAGGCGCGGCGGCGAAAATCGGAAGGCTTCGGCCGGAAGACGGACGCAGAACCAAGCCGGAGCGAAGCCGGATGCCGGCGCGAGCGCCGGTGACAAATCTCTGGCAGGCCGGCCGCAAGGCAAGGCAGCGAGAGGCTAGACATCGGGCGCCAAGCATGGCCCCAGGCAGATGAAGCGGAAGGTTCGCCGGACGCATCACGAGCAGGGGTCATCCACACGCCGGTGAGAGTGGGGTCGGCAGCAATGCCGGCCCCATTTGCATTGCATCTCACCCTTTCCGGCACCCCGGCGAGCCGAGTCGCCCGCGCAAACCCGGCTCAAATCGGCCTCCAGCGCCCCTCACCCGTCAACGGTTCATCGCGTTTCAGGGGCAGGTCATGCTTCACCGGAAGCTGGGGGACGATGAAATCCTAACCTGGTTTGCCTTCCACAGGCCCGCTTCTGTATCCGCGCCGCCATGCGGACGGGAAATCGCATCGAGGGCATCGCAGCCCGCAGCTTCGCCAGCCGGAGCGTGCAAGCGCTGGTGGTGGCAGGCCTGCTCGGCCTCGCCCCCCTGACCGCTTCGACCGCCGCCGCGCCCGATGCCAACGCCGCCGGTGTCGATGCCGCTACCAGCGCCGCCGTGATCGAGCTCGTCCCGCTCCAACCGACCGCCGAAGTCACCGCGCCTGTCCTCGCTGAACAGCCCGCGCCGTCGGCTCCGCAGGAAACCGTCGTCGGTCGGGGCAGCGCCTCCTACTACGCCGCCCAGTTCGATGGCCGCCGCACAGCCAGCGGCGAGCGGTTCGACAATGACGAGATGACCGCCGCGCATCGCACCCTGCCCTTCGGCAGCCGCGTGCGCGTCACCAACCTCGCCACCGGCCGCAGCGTCGTGGTGCGCATCAACGACCGCGGGCCCTTCACCCGCGGCCGCATGATCGACGTGAGCCGTGCGGCTGCCGTGGAACTCGGCCTTGTCGCTCGCGGTCACGGCGAAGTGGAGCTGGCGCTGATCGCCGACTGATCGGCCTTACGGATTGGCCGAATAGGTCATCCCGAGCGCCGAGGTATCCCCGTTGATCGTGAGCTTCAGCCGCGCGGTTTCCATGCTGCTGGTGTTGCGCAGCAGCGCCTGCTCGCCCGGCCCGAAGGACGCGTTGACAGCCCCGCCCGGCGCCACGGTACCGCGTTCGACCGGCGCCTTTCCGCCCTCGCGCAAACCATAGACCACCACGGCCACGCGCCCGGTGTTCTTGCCCGTCACCACGAAGCCGCCCTTCTGCCCGCCGCCGAGCTCGAAGGTCTGCCCCGCCTCGATCTGGAGCTGCGAGTTGATCTGGCCCGCCGACACGCCGGTGCCGAGTGCCGCCAGCGCAAGCACGGCAGCGATCATGCGGGGGGAATTGCAATAAGCCATAAGGGCGCTCCTTCGCGCTGCCCCGTCCGCATGGAGCTACGGCCGCCTCGCTTGGCCGGATGCGCCGTGCCTGACGATATCCGCCATCCGCCCCCTTGCGCGCGACATGCGCAAGATTAGGACAGGCCCGCCGCGGGGGCGCGGCCATCCGGGGGGACCTTGCCATCTCGTACACGCTACTCCTCATCCTCGCCTATGTCGCGGCGCAGGTGGCGCTGGCGGTGCGCGCCGGGCGCGGGACCAAGTCCGATGCCGACTACCTTGTCGCCGGCCGCTCGCTCTCGACCTTCGCGGTCGCCATGTCGCTGTTCGCCACATGGTTCGCCTCGGAGAGCCTGATCGCCACCTCGGGCGAGGTCGCAGCCCAGGGCCTTGCCGGTGCCCGGGCGGAGCCCTTCGCCTATGCCGTCGGCATCCTCGCCATCGCGGTGTTCTTCGCCTTCCGCCTCCGCAGCGGGGACTACATCACCCTCGCCGACTTTCTGCGCGACCGCTTCGGCACCGGGACCGAGAGCCTCGCCGCCGGCGTCATCGCGCTGTCCGCCACCACCTGGTCGGCCGCGCAGCTCTTCGCCTTTGCCACCATCATCGAGGGCACCTCGGGCCTCGGCTTCACAACCGCACTGCTGGTGGGGACGGTGCTGGTGATGGGGTATACCCTCTATGGCGGCCTTGCCGGGGACGTGGTCACCGACATCCTTCAGGGCATCGTCATCGTCGTCGCGATCGCGATCATGTTCGTGCTGATGGTCATCGCCTTCGGGGGCCCGGCGCGCATGTGGGACACCCTGCCCGTCACCGTCTTCACCTTCACCGCGCCGGGCGAGAGCTGGACCGATCGGGTCGAGTTGTGGCTCATCCCCATTGTCGGCACCATGGTCAGCCAGGAGGCGCTCGCCCGCACGCTGGCCGCGCGTTCGCCCGCGGTGGCCCGCAAGGGCGCGCTGTGGGCGGCGGGGATCTACCTCACGGTCGGGCTCGTCCCCGTCAGCTTCGGCCTGTTCGGCCCGCAGCTCGCCCCGATCCTCGGCGTCGAGCTGGGCGCGGACGAGGCCTTCCTGCCCTCGCTCGCCAAGGCGGTGCTGCCGGGGTGGCTGATGATCATCTTCACCGGAGCGCTGGTCTCGGCGATCCTGTCATCGGTCGATTCCGCCCTGCTCGCGGTCTCGGCCGTCGTCACCGAGAGCGGGTACAAGCGCTTGAATCCGCAGGCTTCCCCCCTCGCCCTGCTGCGTGCTGCGCGCACGGCGACCGTGGCGGCGGCGGCGGTAGCGGCGTGGCTGGCGATGCAGGGGGAATCCCTGCGCAACCTCGTGCTCGATGCGGGCGCTATCGCGGCGGTGCTGGCAGTGCCGATCGTCGCGGGGCTGGCCGGATGGCGCTCGTCCGGGCGGGCGGCGATCGGGGCGATCCTGGTGCAGATCGCGGTGCTGGGAGTGCTCGACAAGCTTCTCGCGGTGCCGGGCGCCTTCCTGTGGATGCTCGCCGCCGGGATCGCCACCTTCGCTGCCCTCGCCGCGACGGAACGCCGCGCGGAGGAGGGTCTGGAGGGGGTCTGACCGGGGTCTGGCGGAGCCTGGAGGGGGTCTAACACCCGCCAAGACGCGGCTAGACGCACCCTGGCACAGGGGTAGATTTCGGACTTGTCCCGTATTTTCAGAGATTTGGCCGTCCGAAGCCCTGCTCCGGAGCCTTTCGCAGCCCCTCGCGCCCCGCCCTTCGAGCGGACCCCAAGCGGCGGGAAAAGCCTCACGCCCCCGCCCCAGCCCTGCGAACCCTGATACTCCCGCGCCTCGCCGTAGGAAAGCAAAGCGCAGCCAAGGCGTTACCTAACAATTGCCTAAAAATAACTGCATCGCATCTAAAACCCCCGCTTCAATCGTTTGAAGGTTAGCGTCCGCGCTCGTGGTGTAATTTCTGGTGTAGATTGAGATGATCGCATGGGGTGGGGCATGCCCCACCCCATGCGATTTCGATCTCGGTGGCCACCGGGCTCATCGGTAAGGTGGAGTTACCACACTTCACACGCCCACCGAGGAGTTGATCCCGATGACCGACGACAGACTACCGCTTGCCGAGCTGATGGCGAAGACTGGAGATGGAGATTTCCTGCGCACGATCGCCGAGAGCGTATTACAGATCATCATGGAGGCCGACGTCGATGGCCTGGTCGGCGCTAGCCGACACGAGCGCTCCGGCGACCGGACGACCTGGCGGAACGGCTACCGCGACCGCAGCCTCGATACCCGGCTCGGCACGCTCAACCTGAGGATTCCCAAGCTACGGACCGGCGCCTACTTCCCTGGCTTCCTGGAACCCAGGAAGACCGTCGAGAAGGCGCTGGTCGCGGTGATCCAGGAGGCGTGGATCGCCGGCGTCAGCACCCGGCGTGTCGACGAGCTGGTGCAGGCCATGGGCATGACCGGCATCTCCAAATCCTCGGTGTCCAAGCTGTGCAAGGATATCGACGAACGTGTCCATGCCTTCCTTAAGCGGCCGCTCACCGGCGACTGGCCCTACCTCTGGCTCGATGCTACCTACCTCAAGGTGCGCGAGGGCGGGCGGATCGTCAGTGTCGCCGCGATAATAGCCGTTGCCGTCAACACCGAGGGCAAGCGCGAAATCGTTGGCCTTCACATTGGACCCTCCGAAGCCGAGCCATTCTGGTCGAGCTTCCTCAAGGACCTCGCACGCCGCGGACTGACCGGCGTGAAGCTGGTCATCTCCGATGCCCACGAGGGCCTCAAGGCAGCGATCACTCGCGTGCTCAGCGCCACCTGGCAGCGGTGCCGCGTCCACTTCATGCGCAATGCCCTGGCCTACGTGCCCAAGGGCCAGAACACCGTCGTCGCCGCTGCCATCCGCCAGGTCTTCCTCCAGCCCGACCATGCCGCCGCGACACAGGTCTGGCGCCAGGTCGCCGACCAGTTGCGTACCCGCTGGCCAAAGCTCGGCGCCTGCATGGACGATGCCGAGCACGACGTGCTGGCCTACATGACCTTCCCCGAGCAGCACCGCGTCAAATTACATTCCACCAATCCACTGGAACGCCTGAACAAGGAAGTGAAGCGCCGCGCCGATGTCGTCGGCATCTTCCCGAACGAGGATAGCATCATCCGCCTCGTCGGCGCCGTCCTGCTGGAGCAGAATGACGAATACCAGCTCCAGCACCGCTACATGCAGATCGAGGGCATGGCCGCCCTTGCTACACCAATGATCGAGGAGGCACAGCCGCTACAGATTACACCCAAGGCCGCCTGAAAATGCAGCCCGCTGGCCACACCCAATTCTACACCACATTGACGGACGCGACC
>NZ_MUYK01000019.1 GCF_002155685.1 Erythrobacter colymbi | reverse complement strand
ATCACCTGTTTGCCGTCACGCGTCTGCTGTCCGTATGGACGCAAGTAGAAGGCACGCTGATGCCGCAAGAAGCACCAGGTCCTTCAACAGGAACTGTCCGGTTCCGGCCGAAATCGCCGGGAACCCGCCAGCGGTCGGCTCGGCGACGCCAGGCGTGCTCAGGAAAAACGTCAGTGTCACGGCATAAGTTAGGCATGACATCGCCGCGCCGAGAGCGGAGGCCGTCTTGTTGAAAGCACCGATAATCAGCGCAGCGGCCGTCGCGAGCTCGACGGTGCCTATAAAATAGCTTCCACCCTGCACCCCAAAAACGGCCGGAATCCAGCTCATGATCGGACTGTTCTTCATCAATGGCGCGATGCCCATCGCTTCATAGCTCGTGAATTTCATGCAACCGAACCAGAGAAAGATGACCACCAGCGCCCAGCGCAGCAACGCGAGAGACCCGCGAGAGCCGGTCGTCTTTTCAGCTATGTGTAATGTCGAAAACATGGTGCCTCGCTTTCATCATGGCGCATGACCTGCCTTCATGCTTAGACAGGCGTGATATATGCGCTGCGCATACACTATGCGCCATCAATGAATGATGCAACCCTTTGAACGTACTCTCGGACCGGCTCGTCAATCTGTTCGGCGCCCTCGCAGTGGGCATCACCGATCGAATTAAGAAGGCGGCATTCGACCCGACGATACCCGGCGGTGGCGAAACCACCGCGGCGATCGTCGTCATCGGTCACGCGACCGGTCTTTCGATCGACGAATTAGGACGGGTGCTAGGCTTGTCCCACGCGGGGACGGTGCGGCTTGTCGATCGATTGGTTGCAGCCGGGTTCGCCGTTCGATCCAAAGCGCTACGGGACCGTCGTGCAGTAGCGCTGATGCTCACTGAGGCAGGCGAGACTCGCCTATCTGCGATCCTGCAACGAAGAAACGAGACTTTATCCGAAATCCTTAGCCATGTCTCGAATGCTGACCGCCTCGTGCTGGAACGTATTGCCGAGACAATACTTGCGCAGATGTCTGACGACGCTGTCTCGGCGCTGACGATATGCCGGCTCTGCGACGAGAGGCGATGCTACAACTGTCCGATGGATGCCTTTGGAATGCTGGAGTCGTCGACGCATAGAGTCGACCCATAAGTGCGCGCAGAGACGCTTAGCGTATATCTGTGCCCGTTCTATGTCCTGACCCCAGATTCGGTTTCAACAGTTCTCCACGCCTGCCGATCTTGCGGCACTTGCGACTGTCCTTGCGCAGCCCCGGCCAGACGACATCGTGCTGGAGCCGAGTGCGGGACATGGTGCGCTCGTGGCCAGCCTGCCGACAGTAAGGCAGCTGCACCTCAATGAGCTTGATCCCAAACGCCGTGAGAAACTCGCTCTGCTGTTCAAACATGCCAAGCTTACCGGGATCGACGGTGCGATGCTGGCTTCCGCGCTGGATCCTTCGCTGCGCCCCAGCCTGATTCTCATGAACCCCCCGTTCTCCCGTTCGGAGGGAAGGGGCGTCGATCAATTCGCTGCTGTCCGCCATCTGCGCGCCGCGCTCGGTCGATTGGCTCCTGGCGGCAGACTTGTCGCTATCATGCCGGACTGGTTCACCACCAGCGCTAGGCTCTCGAAAATCTATGACCAGACATTCGAGAACTGCACGGTGCAAACAGCTTGCCGCCTTGCCAGGTGCTACCACAAGCAGGGGACCAGCGTGCCGGTTCGCCTCTACGTGATCGACAAGGTTCCCGGAAACATCCGTCCTGCGATCCTCGCTAGATCGAATGTCGCCGAGATTGCCGCGGCGGTTGCAGTGGTGAAGCGGGCAGTCGGTCCTTGCGAGGCTTCACCAATTTACGCACGGCAGCAGACCAAGCCCGGCACGCTTTTCAAGGCGATGCGCACAAGTGCAAAGCCGCCTGCGGCTAAGCCGCGCGTAATCGAAGCGCCATCGATATCGCCGCTTGTTTTTCGCAGCCTGGCAACGCCGCGCCCTCTGGGCGAGCAGGCCGGTGTCTATCTGCCTTACCGCCCGAGCCGGATCGACATCGATGGTGCAAAGGCGCACCCGACCCCGCTGGTGGAAAGTGTGGCCATGGGCTCCATACCAGCGCCGGTGCCGGAGTATTGCCCCAGCCTGCAGGGCCGCATCCTCAAAGAAAGCCTGCTTTCGGAAGCGCAGCTCGAGACGGTGATCTATGCCGGCAATGCCTGGCAGCAGTATCTGCCGGGCCTGTTCGTCCCGGCTGACGAAGGTGTCGCTCTCACTCTGGCCGAAGACGGACACAGCTACCGCAAGGGCTACTTCCTCGGTGATGGCACTGGCGCGGGCAAAGGCCGACAGATTGCCGCCTGCATTCTAGACAACTGGCTAGCCGGACGCCGCAAGGCGATCTGGGTATCCAAGAACGAGAGCCTGCTCGAAGATGCGCGCCGGGATTGGAGCGCGATCGGCGGGATGACTGCCGACATTCAACCGCTCTCCAGCTGGAAAATCGATCAGCCAGTGCCGTTCCGCGAGGGGATCCTCTTCGTCACGTACCCGACGCTGCGCAGTCAGAGGCAGGATGCGACCCGTCTGAAGCAATTGCTGGACTGGGCCGGGGCGGATTTCGAAGGTGTCATCGCCTTTGATGAGAGCCACGAAATGGGCGGGGTGGCAGGAGGCGAGGGCGCCCGCGGGAGCAAATCAGGTTCCCAGCAGGGCATCGCCGGCGTCATGCTCCAGAACCATCTGCCCAAGGCCCGCGTGCTCTATGCCTCGGCGACCGGGGCCTCTGAAGCCAACAATCTCGCCTATGCGGTTCGGCTCGGCCTTTGGGGACCAGGAACGGCGTTTGCCAACCGCGAGGATTTCATCAGCCAGATCAGGGCAGGTGGCATCGCTGCGATGGAGCTGGTGTCGCGCGACCTTAAGGCCCTTGGGCTTTACCAGGCACGGGCGCTGAGCTTTGCCGGGGTCGAGTACGAAATCCTCAAGCACGGCCTGACGGCCCAGCAGATCGCTGTCTACGACACCTATGCGGATGCTTGGGCGATTATTCACCAGAACATGGAGGAGGCGCTCGCGCTGACCGGTGTGGTCGACGAGATCGACGGCACCACGCTGAACGGCGGCGCGAAGGCCGCAGCCCGCAGCCGCTTCGAAAGCACCAAGCAGCGCTTCTTCAACCAGCTGCTGCTTTCGATGAAGCTCCCGACTCTGATCAGCGCCATCAATAAGCACCTGGACCAGGATGACGTGGTCGTGGTTCAGCTGGTCTCGACCGCCGAAAGCATCCTCGACCGAAGGCTCGACAGCCTTTCACCCGAAGAGCGGGCCGAACTCGACCTTGATCTCAGCCCGCTTGATGCGGTCATCGAATACCTCGAGCGAGCTTTTCCCACCCAGCAGATGACGTTCTACACCGACGACACCGGTGCTACCCGTTCGACGCCGATGTTCGACGAGGACGGCCGCCCCGTGCACAACCAGGCTGCGATCGCCCGGCGCGCCGAGCTGATCGAGCATCTTTGCGCGATGCCGCCAATCAAGCCAGCCCTCGACGGGATCATCGAACACTACGGGACGGATAAGGTCGCAGAAGTCACCGGGCGCACAAAGCGCCTCATTTCTCAGGCCGATGGTAGCCAGCGCCTCGAAACTCGCTCCCCCCGCACGAACCAGT
The DNA here is from genome assembly GCF_002155685.1 of Erythrobacter colymbi. Taxonomy (GTDB): domain Bacteria; phylum Pseudomonadota; class Alphaproteobacteria; order Sphingomonadales; family Sphingomonadaceae; genus Erythrobacter; species Erythrobacter colymbi. Next base: position 36,360 of record NZ_MUYK01000019.1, on the reverse strand, counting down.
CGGAAACCGACCAGTTCATGGATGGCCGCAAACCCATTCTCGTCTTCAGCGATGCAGGCGGAACGGGGCGTTCCTACCATGCCAGCCTTGACGCACCCTGCCAGAAGCGCCGGGTGCATTTCCTTCTAGAGCCGGGCTGGCGCGCTGACCGGGCCATCCAGGGCCTCGGCCGCACCCACCGCACTCATCAGGCGAACACCCCCCTATTCAGGCCGGTCACGACCAACTGCAAAGGTGAGCTGCGCTTCACCAGCACGATCGCGCGGCGCCTCGACAGCCTTGGGGCATTGACGCGTGGCCAGCGCCAAACCGGTGGCCAGAATCTGTTCGATCCGGCGGACAATCTCGAAAGCCCTTATGCCAAGGCGGCGCTCACCAGCTGGTTCGGCCTCCTCGCAGAGGGAACGCTGAAGAGCGTGACCTTGTCCGACTTCGAGCAACGCAGCGGATTGACGATCGTCTCCCAGGATGGCGTGCTCGAAGAAGACCTTCCCCCGATCCAGCGGTGGCTCAACCGCATTCTTGCCCTGCCGATCGGCATGCAGAACGCAATTTTCGATGAGTTTCTCGGGCTCCTCGAAGCCCGGGTTTCCGCGGCGCGTGAGGCCGGTTCTCTCGATGTGGGCGTCGAAACGATCCAGGTCGAAAGTGCCGACGTCATCGAAGATATTGTGCTGCGGACGGATGCACGGACCGGGGCGACCTCGCACCTCCTCCAGCTGGCGCTCAGGACGCGTACCCGGCCAATCACGCTGGAAAGGGTGAAGCAGCGCCTCGAGCTGTCGGACGGGTGCATGCTGATGCACAATACCAAGAGCGGCAGGGCGGCGCTGGCTGAGCCGTCCCGGCATTTCATGACCGATCGGGGCGAACTGATCCGCCGCGTCATTCTCCACCGACCGCTGCGCCGCGAATACCATCACCTTGATGATCTTGCCGAGTCTGCGTGGGCGGAATGTCCTCGGGAGACCTTCGAGCAACTTTGGTGTGCCGAAGTCGCCGAGCTGGCCGAGAAGCTGACAACCGAGAAGATCTACCTCGCCACAGGACTGCTGCTGCCGATATGGTCGAGCCTTCCGATCGACTATCTGGAAGTGAGGCGAATCGTCGATGAGGAGGGACGCAGCTGGCTCGGCCGCATCGTTCACGAGCTCGACGTCGCAAACCTTTTGCAGAAGTTCGACATTACCTCGAATGTCGAACTCTCGGAGCAAACGATCCTCAAGGCGCTCGGCGAGCATCGGACGATACCTATCAAGCAACCGTTCGAGGCCACCATCAAGTCCTCGCGGGTCGCCAACGAGCAGCGCTACGAGATCGTTGGCGCCCCCGTCGATCAGCTGCCCTGGTTGAAGAGCATCGGCTGTTTCACCGAGATCATTTCGTTCCGCACAAGGGTGTTCATTCCGACAACGGCAGCAGAGGCCGTGCTGGCGGCGCTCCTGATGCGGTGATGGGAGGCAGCACCGAAGGCGCTGAACCCACGGTGACTGCGACAAGTGCACAGGATCTTGGATGCTTGAACCCGACAAACAAGGGGAGGGGGAGGGGATCTGTGCCCCGGTGATGGCCGGGAGCAGATCAGGAGTGACCGAGATGCTGATTCCCTTTTCCAAGCTCTATTTGAGCGATGCGAACGTGCGCAAAACACGCAATGACCAAGACGACGCGCAGCTTTCTGCGGACATCGAGGCCCGCGGCCTCCTGCAGAACCTGCTGGTGACCAAGAGCAAGAAGCGCGGCCAGTTTGCGGTGATCGCCGGTGGCCGCCGCCTGCGGGCCATTGGCATGATCATTGATCGCGGGGCCTGGGCTGCGGATGCCGAAGTAGAATGCAAGCTGCTCGAGGGTAGCGAAGAGACGGCGGGCGAAGCCTCGCTCGCCGAGAACTTCCAGCGGGTCGGCATGTCTCCGGCTGAAGAATGCCGCGCCTTCCAGCATTTCATCAAGGAAGGCAGCGATATCGCGGCCGTAGCCAAGCGCTTCGGACTCACCCAGCGGTTCGTCGAAGGCCGGCTGCGCCTTGCTAATCTGGCAGCGCCGATTTTCGAGGCACTCGCCGCCGGTGACATCACCCTCGAAATCGCCAAAGCTTATGCTGCGACCGACCAGCACGAAGTGCAGATCCGCGTCTTCGAGCAGATGCGCCATGCCTACAACCCCAGCGCCGACGCCATTCGCCGCATGGTCGCCACCGGCTCGATGCGCGGTAATGACCCTATCGCGCTTCTGATCGGCGAAGATGCCTATGTGGCTGCCGGCGGCAAGGTCGAGCGGGATCTGTTCAGCGATGCGGGCGAGGATCGCTGGATCGATATCGAGATCGCGCACCGGCTCGCCTCCGAAAAGATGGAAGCGGAAGCCGAGCGCCTGACCTCGGAGACCGGTCTCGCCTGGATCAGCCCGGTGGCCGCCAGCAATTCCTGGCAGGCCCGCAGCGAGATGGGCGTCTCCGCTGTCCGGCTCCCGCCCGTGCCCCTCTCGGAAACGGCGCGCGCCCGCATCGACGAGATCGATGCCCGGATAGATGAGATCAACGCGATCTTCGATGAAGGTGAAGAGCAAGAGGACGTCGATTTCGGAAAGCTCGAGGCCGAATACGAGGCTCTCGATGCCGAACGCAGCGACCTCAACAATCCGGTTCGCGAGCTGCCTGAAGAATGGCGCGGTGAAGTCGGCCGCTTCCTCGTGCTCACCACCCGCGGCGAGATGGTTCTCGAGGCCGATTACTACAGCGAGAAGCGGCTGTCGTTCGAGACCGATGACCAAGGCAATGTCACCGCAACGGCAGAAGAGCCAGCGCCGACCTCAGGGAGCCGCGCAAGTGGTGCTCCCGCACGGCCTGAGGCGATCGCACCCGGAAGCGAGAAGCCGATCAGCGCGAGGCTGTTCGACGAGCTCGCCGTTCAGCGCCGCAATATCCTGTCGGCCTGCCTGCTTGGCGATCCGGGGCTTGCCCTCGATTTCGCCATCTTCGCGCTCGCGGACAATCGCAGCTATGAGGGGAAGGGCACCTCGATCAAGGCGGGACGGCCGAGCGATCCTGCGACCGGCGAGGTTCCGCAATCAGCGGCCGAGGGCATTCTCGCCGAGGCCGAGGATGGTCTCGACAAGGCGTGGCAGGAGCAGGGCAGTGTTGCGGCCCGTTTCATCGCCTTCCGCGACCTCGAAGATGACGCTAAGGCGGCCTGGCTTGCCTATGCGGTGGCGCTCTCGCTCGAGGCCAAGAAGGGCTATGGATCCGAGTATCATCCGGTTCATGCCGTGCTTGGGTCGATGCTCGATGTCGACGTTGCGGCTCTGTGGCGGCCGACTGCCGAGAATTTCTTCGACCGGGTGAGCAAGACTTCCTGCCTCGCCGCGCTGACCGAGGTTGGCGGAAGTGACCTCGCTGCGCGCTATGCGGCGTCCAAGAAGGCGGACCTCGCCAAGACGTGCGAGACGATCTTCGCCGGTAAGGCGATCATCGAGCAGGAGGTCAAGGAAGCCGCCCTTGCCTGGCTGCCCGAGGCCATGAAGTTCAGTGCGGCCATGCCGGAGGGCGCACAAAGCGCTGATCCTGATGCCTCCGAAGACGGCAAGGCCGACATCGACGCGATCGAGGGGGTGGTCGCACTGCCGGATGCCGAAGAGGAACCCGAAGGCGCCGCCACAGACACGGCAGTGGCTGCCTGAACGCCTCACCCTCCTCCTGATGTCCTGGCCCGGTCGCTCACTCGAGTGGCCGGGCCTTCTTCTTCCACGAAGGGAAATGCCGATGCGCCGCGGACCAAAGCGCGATGTCGCGCAGGAAATTACCAATCTCATCATTGCACGGATCGAGGCCGGCACAATGCCCTGGCGGCGGCCCTGGAAAAAGACCGGGGCAGGGGGCGCGCCCTTGCGTGCAGGCGGACTGCCCTACACCGGGATCAATCGCCTCTATCTCTGGGCTGTCGCCGACTGCTTCGGCTACGCCTCGCGCTACTGGATGACCTATCGTCAGGCTCAGGAACTGGGCGGGCAAGTGCGCAAGGGTGAGACGGCCGAGCCGAGCATCTATTTCAACAGCACGAGCAAGACCGACGTAGATCAGGCGACTGGCGAGGAGACGTCGAAAACCATCCGGTTCATGCGATCCTACAGCGTTTTCAATGCCTCGCAGATCGAAGGCCTGCCGCCGCATTTCTATCCCAGTCCGGTCCCCGAAGCACCGCCGCAACCCTCTGTGAAGGCAGCGGCCATCCAGGCCTTCTTTGCTCCGATACCTGCTGATATCCGCCATGGCGGTGACCGTGCATTCTTCTCTCCGGGCGGAGACTATATCCAGCTTCCAGAACGCGGCGCCTTCCGCACCGAGGACGGATATGTCGCCACCAAAGCGCACGAACTCGGCCATTGGAGCGGGCACCCCTCGCGGCTCGCGCGCACATTCGGCAAGCGGTTCGGCGACAAGGCCTACGCCTTCGAGGAACTGGTCGCGGAGCAGGTCAGTGCCCGGATCTGCTATGAGCTGGGCCTCCCCGCAGACCTCCATGAAAGCCACGCCAGCTACATCGCCCATTGGCTCGATATCCTGAAATCCGACAAGACCGCGATCATCACGGCTGCCGCCAAGGCCGATCAGGCTTTCAACCTGCTTGCAGCCTATTCGGGCTATGAGAGTGAACCTGCGGAGGAAGCCCATGAAGAGGCGCCAGTTCCGGCTTACGCTTGAGCCAACCGCAGACGACGCGGTGCGGCTTGCGCAGCTGAGCCGCTATGCCAGCGACCTTGCGAGCAGAGGTTCTGCGGACATTGGCGCAGCGCTCGGCGGCCATGTTGGGGTGCTGTTCCCCGGGCGGAACCGTCATGCGGTCCTGGAGAGCCTCCTCGGCAAAGGAGAACCCGGTTGGTCACTGGTGTCCGATCCGGGGCAGGGCGGCTCCCTGGTTATCCAGACAACCGAGGCTGGCGCTGCGGTCTCGGCGATTGCGAGAATCCTCGAACAGGTCGCTCCCGGGGCTCTCTTGCGGCCGATGATCTATGAGCCACTGTCCCTGAGAAGCTCAGGGAAACATCACCGCAGTCTGCATTGAGGGGAGGGGGAGGAGGCCATTGCACTTGCAATGGAAAGGAAGCCGCATGTCCTGCGACATCGATTATCGTTACCGCCGCGCGCTCGAGCCCTATGGGCTGACGACGTTCGAGACCGCGCTGCGAGCATTGAACGAGGCCGTCGATGATGTGCGCCTCGCAGGCCGGCAGGTCGCCACCTGTCCCGCGGTTCTGCTCCTCACTCGCCACCTTCAGCGCATTGCCGACGGAAGGCCGACAACCTGCGAGGCCGACGACCAGATCTTGCGGGCACAGTGCATCGAGCGCCTCGGCGAGCTCAAGCACCGACCTGCGATCATTGCGCTGGTCAAGCGCGGGATCGACTATCGTCCTGAAGAACTGCGACACTACCGGCGCGAGGGTACGCGCGCGCTGCGCCAGATCGCAGCCGGGATCGGGCTCGATCATTCCGCCTACCGCATCAGCTACTACACCTCGCAGGAGGCCCTCGCCGGTGAGCATGTGCTCGAAGCAGACGGTGTCTACATCCGCATCAGCCCCGAGCGGTTCGGCGAACCGGGTCTCGCCTGGCGGAACCCGTTCTGGAAGCCCCCCGGCGCGGTCATGCGCAAGGCTCCGATCACCGCGCTTGCCGACATTCCGGCACTCACAGCGCGGATCGCCCGCGAACTGCAAATCGCACCTCCGGCTCAGCCGGGGCTCATCTGAAGGACACGCACATGGGCTGGCTCTACATGCACCGCGCAGGGATGGGAGGGCATGAAACGCCCAAAGCCTATCTCGACGATCAGCTGACCTACGAACGGGAGGCCTGCGAAGATGCTCCGTTCCGGGGGTGCCGGGTCCTCAAGAGCGTTTTCACCGGCAGCACCTACTATGCAGCCGTCGAGCGCTACGGTGAAGATCGCGAGAGGCTCTACGTGACGGCGGTTATCTGCCTGGTCCACTGGAACCCGAAGGCGGCCGATGGCCTGATCTTCGGCTACAAGGACATGGATGAGCAATCTGGCCCCGTCGAGGCGAATTGCCCGCGAAGCATCCTGGAACTGCTCACCTCATCCTCGCACCCCTATGCCCTGGACTGGCGCAACCGGTGTTACGCCATGCTGCGTCTCAAGGAGCGAAAGGTTGCCGATGGCGACATCCTGCGGCTTCCCGAACCGCTGCGCTTTACTGACGGCAGCGAACACCGCGAGTTCCGGGTCAGCAAGCGCGGGAGCAAGATCGAGCTGCGGACACCCGATGGCTTCGGGGCCTATCGTATCTCCCGGCTGATGGAGCGGCGCTTCGAGATCATTCGTCCCGCCCGAAGGATCAAGACCTTCTTCCCGATAGCCCAGTAGCGAGGGCCTCTTCCATGACTTCTGCCAGCCTCGATCCGCGCCGCCGTGTCCTTTGCGGGCGGGCCAATGCCGAGCGCGTCGCCATCCGGATGAGCGCGAAAACCGGGAAGAGCCACGCTGTGGTCAGAACCGGCAACACGCTCCAGCCCTTCTGTGTCATGCCGACGGGAGAAAACCCACCCGGTGCGATCGAACTGCAAGTTGTCGTCCTGTGACGAACTCGGCGCCAGCCCTATGGCAGCTTGAAAGCCATGCAGAATGACGCTATATCGCGTCAGAAGTCATGGAGCTTTGCAATGGCGATTCAGAACTATGCGGACAATGGCGCGTTTGCTCCGCGCAAAATCGTCGATGCGCTGCGCACCACCAGCGACGAACTGGCGCGCTCGCTGGGTCTCGGCAAGGACGCGATCCAGCGCAAGGACCGGATTGCCTCCGATCGTACCCAGCGCCGCCTTCGGCAGATGGTCGAAGTGCTCAACAAGGTCGAACCGCGGTTCGGTTCAGCCTTGCTGGCCTATGCCTGGTACCGCTCTGAGCCGCTGCCGGGCTTTTCGGGCCAGACTGCAATGCAGCTTGTGCAGAACAACCGGGCCGATGACGTTCTGACCTATATCGACGCCGTCGACGCCGGCATTCACGCCTAGCCTCATGCACTTCACCGGGCTGCTCTACCGCGCCCACAATCCGGTCTGGTCCCGTGAACCCCTCTCAGGGGAGGGGGCGGCCCGGTTTGGCGGACGGTTCAATCGCATCGGGCGCAGCGCGCTCTATACTTCCCTCGCCCCTGAGACCGCGCTGCGCGAGGCCAATCAGGTTGGCACCCTCCAGCCCACCACGCTCGTCGCTTATCAGGCCGATATCGGATCGTTGCTCGATGGCCGCGATGCGGCTGCATTGCGGCCTTTCGGTATCGCACCGGCTGAGCTCGCCGACCCGGCGTGGCGCGATCGGATGCTCTCAGGCAAACCGGTCCCGACGCAAGATCTGGCGGAGGCCGCGATCGCGCAAGGCTATGTGGGCATTGTCGTGCCGAGCTACGCCCGCGGCGCTCCCGCCGACGCTCTCAACCTTGTCCTCTGGCACTGGGAAGGGCGCATCACGCTCGTAGATGACGACGACCGGCTTGGCCTGCGCGATCCCTGATTTCTGCCTGTTAGGCCGGCAAGCTGATGCCTGCCTAGTCTTCGATCCGGCCGCCAAGCGACGGATCGAGATACCACGAGGGTCCCTCGACGAAGTCGGCCGAGCGTGCTGGAACGGGCCCGTCGGGCTCACTTGCGACATAAGGATTGACCTGCGGTGCAGGCCTCTCGCCGGAGCGAAGGAGCTTCCCCGACATTTCGCAGCGAGGGCGCAGGAGATCGAGCAGCCATTCGAGATCATCCAGCATCTGGACGATGCCGCGCCCCGCCAGCGTGTAGTAGAGACACCGCTGATAATCATCGCACTGGCACGAAAGCACCTGCGTCAGCTTGTTCTTGGCACCGGGTGTGCCCTGGAAAACCCCCTGCAGCGCTTCGTAGAGTTCGCGCGCCGAATAATAGGCATCGAACGCTTCTATCCCGATAGAGGCATTGGCGAGCGAGCGCCGCGTAGGCGTCACCAGTGGGTCAACCGATGCATCGCGCAGCGTCAGATCGAGGTCGAATTGGCCGAGATCGAATACCTTGTTCATAAGACAAAATTCCTCTATGTGACGAACATAGAGTGAACAAAAGGGGCGGTCAAGAGCGTCAGACCATGTGGTTGGTGGCCAAGGACACCACAGGTAGCACCGGGCGCGTCGCCATTGGCGACGGTCTGCGAGCAGCCTTGGTCCGCTGGTACACGGGCCATGGCAACGAGGCCGATCACCGGGCCTGCGTCTCTCTCGTCGTGACAGCGCGCGAGAATCACAAATGGCTCGCCTGCGATTGTCTGGGCGAGGTCACCGCGCCGCCGCTGCTGAGCCCGGCCTACCTGAGCTTTCAGGAAACCTATTACCTGCGGCGGCTGACTTCGAGGCCGATGCATGCGCCGGCGTGTCCATTTTTCCTGCCCCAGGCACCGCCGCGCATCCGCGAGACAGCAAGGGATTCGCTCTACGCGCTCGATGTTCCAGATGGCCTGTTCAACGCGCACCAGAAGGCGCCGGAGAAACTCGCCCAGAAACCGGACCACAGTGAGCCAGACGACCGGTCGCGTGGTGTTGCAATCCCGCGCCTCGGCAAACTGCTGTGGCTGCTGCTCGAGCGGGCGGGTTCCAACGTGCTGCGCGAGCTTCCGCCAGCAGGGCCACGGGAGGGCTCGATCAGCCAGGAGATGCGTTTCCTGCGCCGGGCTGCGCAAGGTCTCGAGATTGCGCCCGGGGTTCCGCTCTCGGCCCATCTCTACACGAACGCCATCGATTACGAAAAGCGGCGGGTTCACGCCCGGCTGCGCGCTGCGGCCGAGAGATGGCCTCATGAATTCGCGCCCCAGGCGTTTCTTCTGCTCGAGGCCAATGCGGTCACTTCCACCGAGATCGTCACCGGTCTCGGCACGATCTCGGTCCGGAACCGCATCCAGCACACCGGGATCATCCGCGCCGAAGTTGAGCCGCCGTTCCTTGTGCTCGCCGTCGTCGGCGAGCACAGCAGGAAGGAGGGCTATGTCGCGCTGCGCGCCTACGCTCAGCCTGTCTTGAGCGGCAACCAGTTCGTGCCGACAGAGCGAGACCACGACCGAGACGTTCTGCGGGCGCTCCAAGACGCGCAGTATATCCTGCGACGCCGGGACATCCGGATGGCGGTGAAGAAGATCCTCTTCGATCTGCCATTTGCGGACGTCTCCGTAAGGCCGGATTTCCTGATCGCCCTTCTCGACGACAACACCGGGCAGGAGTGCCGCTTTGCGCTGCAAATCCTCCAGTCGTCCGACGAGGATTATCTCGCCCTCAGGGCAATCGAGCGGACTCGTCTTTCGCAGCTTGGACCGGTGGCGGCCCTCGCTCTTGGAGACGTCACGCCCGAGATCGTTGCCCGGACCGCTCTCGGGATCCTGAGCTGAAGAAGAGGGGGAGGGTCTGAGCGAACCTGCAACAGGAGAGTTCGCTCATGCCAGTTTTGCCCCATCACCGCGTCCCTCCACTTCCATCTGGGGCGCCGTCCAGCAGGCCGATCAGCTGGCCCCCGGCATATGGTCAGTTATGACCGCCAGCCACGGCGGTATCATTCTGTCCGATCAGAGACAGGCCGCCATGCCAGCGGCGCTACGGATCGAAGGCGGGGCCTACGAAGAAGATTGCGATTGGGGGCTCCCGATCCTTGCCTTCACCAGCGAGCTTGAAGGGCAGGGCTCCTGCTCTGCGGGCTTGCTGCAGCTTGCCCGCGATACTACCCGATGTTGGCACCCGGACCGCTTCAGCGCCTTCACCGGCGAGGCCATAGAGGAGAATTCCTCTGCGATCCTGCGGACGCGCAAGGCCTATATGGCCGCGATCGGCGAATTCTGCGTGACCAGCGCCTGGGGCGATTGGGCCGAGTGGGTGCCGGACGGCAAAGTCGGCGTGATTGCCCGGCAAGTCGAGCGCGTCGATCACCTTGGCCGCCCAACCTATGGCGAGGCCGAGGTCTGCGCGCTCATCGCCAAGGACCTCTACGCCGCGCGCGGCGAGGTTAAGGCGCTGCGTGATACGGCGCACGACATCATCCCGATTCCTGAAGCCCTGCGACCCAAGCGCGTTGGCTGAAGAGCAGGCCAAGGCAGCCGGGCTCCGGCCAGGCATCAATCCGCTGTTCTGAAGGGAAGGGGGAGGGGAAGGGCGAAACAGTGCGATGAAGGACCCCTTGTCATGAACCCGACAGTTATTCGACCCAGCGTCAGCCCGAAGACGATCACCAAAGTCACGCGCCTCTTCAATGGCACCATCGGCGATATCCTCGGCGAGCTCCTCCAGAACAGTCGCCGCGCGGGCGCTTCCCGGATCGATATCGCCTGCTGCGCGGATCAGGACGCAGCGCGCCTGACCCTTGTCGATGATGGAACCGGAGTCGCCCATCCGCAGACCATGATTGCGCTGGGGGATTCGGGCTGGAGCCAGCACATCCATGAGGCCGAAGACCCGGCAGGCATGGGTGTCTTCAGCCTGGCGGGCAAGGAAACCCGGATCAGCTCGCGTCATACCGATGCCGACATCGGATGGTCGGTCCATGTCCCAGCGGATGGCTGGACCGGTGCGCAGGACATTGCCGTGCAGCCCCTTGCTCGCCCCGTCGGGACGACAATCAGCTTCCTGATGCCCGGCGTGAGCGAGCAGACCACCGAGCGGATTCTGCGCGAGGTCGCGAAGTTCTACCCGCTGCCGGTGTTCTTCAATGGCACGGAAATGCCACGCGAGGACTTTCTCGCCAAAGCAATCTACATCGCCGAGTGGAACGGCAGCCAGATCGGCGTGTTCGAAGGGCGCGAATACCACCAGGACCCCACCACGAATTTCTATGGGATGGTGCTCACCCGCAAGCTTGCCAGCGTCTCGGAGAGCCTTGGCGGCAAAACATACCATGCCCGGCTCGATATCGGGGCCACCCCGGGCCTTGCCCTTGTGCTCCCGGCGCGCAAGGAATTCGTCGAGAATGCCGCGTTTGCGGCGCTGCAGGCAGCGTGCAGGCGCACGATCTATGCCGCGCTGGCGCACAGAGGCCAGCACCGGCTTTCCTTCGAGAACTGGAAGGAAGCGCGCGATCTTGGGGTTGCCCTGCCGGAGGCCGACCCCTGCCTGCCCCGCTGGCATGCTGCCATTGCGGAGAGCGACAACGTCAATGTCGAGTATGAGGAAATCGCAGCAGGTGCGGACACGATCCTTGTCGCGGATCTTGAGCCCGATATTGCCCAGGGACTGGAGCGCGCGCTGCGCGACCACCCCTTGCGCCCGCACCTCGTCGAGAACCATCCCGCATACGCTGGCTATGGCTGGTATGACGCGCTGCATCAGCTCGGCAACGTGCGCTTCTATGTTGCAGCCGGAGAGCGCGACCACGTCATCGCCGAAAACGGCAGCTTCCCCCCGCTCGATGACCATGTTCGTGCCGAGACGATCGAGCTGAGGTTCTGCGTCTTCCACCGCGCCAGCGTAACGCAGCGCGAGGAACGGATCTCGGCAGATGTCGCCTTCGTCCTCGGCGAGGATGGTTGGTACAGCGGCATCGACCAGATCCGCATTGCCTATGTTCCGGGTCCGGCGCTGACGCCTGAAACGCTGGTCGATCTGATCGAGAACGTCTGTTTCTGCGCGAACGACGACAGCGAGGCCGACTCCTGGGACACCCAGCACGAGCACTTCCTGCGCGATGCGCGCGAGCTCGCGGCCCGGGTGCTGCTCGGCGAGGACGAGGCCATTGCGGCGCGTATCCGCGACACGCTTGCCGGCATCCTCTGGGTCATTCCCAAGGACCGGCAGGTTGCCATTACCGTTGCTGCCGGGACCGCGATCGATGTTCAGCTTTCCGCTTTTCAACCTGCGGGCTGAGTCCCGCGAGGCCGTCCGGTTGTCCGCTCGTCGTCTCTTGGATCAGGAGGAGACCTCCAATGCATGACACATCTGACCTCACTTGCGCGCGGCAACGCACCGAGCGCATTGCGCTGCTCAATGATGCCGCGCGCCAGGGCCGTGACCGAACGGCCCGCATCGTCATGACCTCCGGGTTGCTTGCAGAATTCGGCGGCGACACGGTGGCACAAAGCATGATGGTTCAGGCTCGGTTGATGGCCGCTCTGCGCCATTGCACCTTCGCCCCGGATTCGCCCGAGCGAGACTTTGCAAGCATGGATGTCGATGGCATCAAGGTGCTGATGAAAGTCGATTTGTATGATCCGGGGCTTGTCAAGTTCGCATTGAACGGTTCCTTCTGTTGACGCGGTGGGGGGCACACGCAATGCTCAGGGATTGGCTTCATTCGTTCCGAGGTCAGCTGATGCACTATCCGTGCATAGACTTGTATCCGGTCGCGGCCGTGCCCGCGCACCATAATCCGTATTCACATCCCCGGATCGAGCAAAGGCGGATGCGGACCAAACTACTACTGGGCGTTTTCAGGCGCCATCAACTTTCCCGGTCACACATCACACCAATCCGCGTCGCTTTATCGAGCCTGTTGCAACATAAGCATCAGGCGGCGCGGAGCTCGGCACCTTGAGGGACCAGACCGGTCTCCACAAAGCGCCAAAGCGCGATTAACAATTTTCGGGCGAGCGCAACGATCCCCACCTTTGCCGCGCGAGCGCCGTTGCCTTTGAACCGGTTGCGATACCATACGGTCAGTTCGCTACTTGGCTGATATTTCAACCAACACCAGGCAAGTTCCACCATCTGCACACGTGTGCTTCGGTTACCGGCTTTGCTGATGCCCTGATCACGTGACACGTCGCCGCTGGCGAAGGGCGCCGGAGCTAACCCAAGGAAGGCCGCGACGTGTCGTCGGCTTTCGAACTTTCGGCAAAAAACCTCTGCAACCAACATTGCCGCGCTGTTCGGACCAATGCCCTTCAGCTGCTCAAGGCGAACCGCTTTCTCTCGGCATGGGAAGGTAGACTCCTCATGGAGCACAACTTCAGCGCGGTCCCGCTCGATGTCCTTGATCTGATCGTTGAGCAACGCGAGCCGTTCGAAACAGCGCTCAATTTGTCGACGAAGGTTTGGTGGCAAAGGCCGCCCATCGCCGGTGCGCGTGTCGTCGAGCTGTTTTGACCAGTCACCACCCTTGATGGCCTTGACAGTTCGTATGCCCTGTAATGCAAGTAGCCCCCTGATCCGAGAGATAATTCGGGTGCGCTCGTGCACGAGATCGCCGCGCTCCCGCATTACTCTGCGTGCGTCCTCTTCTTCGGGGGAGGGCACGTCCACGACACGGCACACGCTTTTGTCGCCAGCGAGATAGGCTTTGAGGATCCCGATCATGGCTTCGGCGTCGATGCGGTCGGTTTTTGCGCGCCTGCCTCGCCGCGACACGAGGAAGCTGGCGGGATCCAGCACATATGTATCGATGTCGTTCGACCGCAGTAGCCTTGCGAGCCAGAAGCCATCATATCCAATCTCGAAGCACAGGCGAATGGCGGCAGGTTCACCGATACGATCAGCGGCCTTGCACTCAAGATTGCGAAGGTGACTGATCAGTTCCGCGCTGTTCCCGGCAGGAATTGTCCGTAGCGAAGGCTTCGCCGCTCCTGGCGAGAGCGAAGCAACAAGCCAGTTGCGCTTGCTGAGCTCAACGCTGACAATGACAGAAGTCTTGGGGCAGTAATATGACGACGAGTTCTCCATGTAGCGTTCTCCGTGAGGTTTGACGGAACAACGGCATAGCCGATCCGGCCTGCATAGGATCTATTACGACACCGAACTGGCATTCGGGTCCGAGGATCCGGCCAATCCAGCGATGACACAGCGCGTCATCACGCTGATGCGGCCAGCGGACTACTGATGAGTTCAGGGGCTGACATGTCAGTGCGCCGCGGGGCATCGGCCCAGTTAAGGGTGGGGAGGTAACGAGCGCATGAGCAGGCACAAAGTACCGCTTCGTGACGGGATTGCTGCTGCCAGTGCCTATGTCGGATGGGACCGACCGCTTCAGACCTATTTCGCGCAGGTTCTGAGCGCTCCTGACGAAGACGGGGAGGAAATCGAACTCGTATGGGTCGGAACCGCTTTCGGAGAGCTGCCCCGCGCGGTTGACGCAATCCGCGCGCTCGAGCCCTATTGCCATATCGAGGCAAGTCTTGCCGCACAGCTCGAGATCGACAGGATGGCCTGCCTCGCCACGCGCGATGGACCCAATCAGCTCGAAGCCAAGGCGTTCATGGCGCGCCTCAACCAGATCAAGGACGGGTCCGAGCCCGAAGCTTAGGTCGGTACAGACCGGGCCTGGCTCGTAGCAGGGCCGGTTCAGCTCCAATCCAACTATCGAGACTCCTCAGCCCTCTGGGCTGGACAGGATGACGCGCGCCTGCGGTGGCTGGCGCACGGGCCGGGCCAGGGGCCCGGAGGAGAGGGGGGATGGGAGAAGGTGTTCCGGACAAGGGGTTCGGACGGCATCAGGAGAACTTCGACATGAACATCGGCACCCTCAAGGCCAACGCAGAAGGCGTTCACATCGGCCGCATCACCACCCTGACCTTCAGCGCGACGGTTGCGCTGCGGGCCTTCGAATCCACCAACGAGCGGGCACCCAAGTTCGACCTCATGGCGCTCTCGGCGGACCGCCGCAGCTGGGTCAAGATCGGCGCGCTCTGGGAATACTCGTCGAACGAGACCGGCGAGTGCTTCCTCTCGGGCCAGATCGACGATCCCAGCCTCTCGGCGCCGATCCCGGTCGCCATGTTCCAGCAGAACGATGGCAGCTACAACGTCGCCTGGCGCCGCTCGAAGCCCAAGGCCTCGCTCGACGGCTTCGGCAGCGAGAGTGAAGGCGCCCTGCCGCCGCTGACTGCCACCGGCGACGAACCGGCCAGCGACCGCAGCGTTGACAGCGGTGCTGCCGCCGGCGACGGTCTGGGCGACAGCACCGCTCCGGCACCCAAGGGCAAGACGCGCGCGAGCGTCGACGCCTGACCGGGACAAGCCCCCCGTGACCGGTGCCGCGACCCGCGCCGGTCACATCGGGAAGGCCCGTCCGCGCATTCGTCGCGGGCGGGCCTTTTCTTTGCCCGGTGCTTGCAAGCCGAGCCGACCTGCAGCGGAAACTCTGCCTGCGAAAGAGAAGGGGGAGGTGCCGTTCAAGCAAAGGAGGCTTGAATGGCACAGACAAACTGGACTCTCGATCTTGGCGGGGCTCCGTGGAACGAAGACTGCGCGCAGATCGGCCACACCCCGAACTTCGACCTCGTGAATACCGCAGAAGTCACGCTCTACAGGGCTGCGCTGATCGCGGTCGCCGGGCCTCCGCCCGCCGGGATCACCCTGCGGATCAAGGCTAACGCCCATGATTTCGGGACCTACCGGACGGTCGAGGCGAGCGTCGACGACGAACAGGACGATGGTAGCCATGCCAGCTATATCGAGACCCTCGAGACCGGCTTCGCCTTTTGGCATCAAGCCGGGTTTGCACCGCCTGAATTCGGCAAACTGACAGCGAGCAATCAGCTTGCGGGTTTCGTCGTGGATGCCGTCGCAAGCGCGCTGCGGATCACACGGCCGAGCAGCACCGGCGCATTCTTCCCAGCGTCCTCCGGACCGCTTCACCGGAACCTCACCGCAGCCTTTCCGGAGGCGGCGCAGCGCGCCTTTTCCGAAGCGAGCCTGCCATGCTGACCGACAGCGAGCGCTTCGCCTTCAGCGTCTGGCGGATCCATGCGTTCGCCTCGACGGGCAATGCCTACGACGCCGTGCAGACCGACGAGAGCATCGCAGCCGGTGACACCCTGCTTGTTCTCGATGAACGGGTTGTCGGTGTCGCGATGACTTGGCCTTTTGCCATCACGGCACAGCCGGGCAAGCTTCACGCGGTCTGTGCGCCTGGCGCTGGCGAAACCCTTGGGCACATTGAAAGGGCGCTCGATGTTCCAGACGGGTCAATCGCTCGAGCCTGCCGCCTCGCAAGGACACTGGGCATTGCGATTGATGCGGGCCTCGTCCCGTGGCTGTCTGAGCCGCTGGCGAGAGATGGGGACGACTAGCGCGGCGAGTGGCGCCACAGAAATCTTGCTATTTTGGCAATAATTGCTATTTTAAGGCCAAGAGGAGATACCACCATGCCAGCGGCGGCGAATGAGCACCCCAGGGTTCCCCTAACCCAGTTTCACAACAACACCGGCGAGTTCCTCGATCTGGCAACCAAGCAGCCGGTCGTCCTGACCAGCCATGGCCGCGAGCGGCATGTAATCGCAGATAGCGAGTATTTCCGCCATCTTGAACAGGCGGCACGCGGTGTGATCGCCGGCCACATGAATATCGAAGCTGTCGCTTCGTCCGACATGACCGGAGCCGACCGCAAGGCTTTTGCCAATGCACGGCCTTCGGCCAGTGAACTTGCCAATGACCGCTGGGAAGACTGACCGACCCGCCGCAGGCCATATCCTCCGTTACGTCTATCTCTTCGAGGAAGAGCAGAGACGAGGCCGCGACGAAGGCGTCAAGGAACGCTTCGTCGTCGTCGTGGGTGTGGACGGCTCGCGCTATCTGGTTGCCGCGATCACGACCAAGGGCGAGGGGCGCAAGAACGCCATCCCCATCCCCGATGAGATCGCACGCACAGCCGGGCTCGTTCCGGGTAGCGCGATTGTCGTTTCGGAATTCAACCGGTTCACCTGGCCCGGGTTCGACATCAGACCCCTGATGAAGCAGCCCGGGTACATTGCCGGACGACTCCCACCGCGGTTCACAGCAAAGATCATCGATGCCATCGGAGCCTGGGGCGCCGCTGCCGTCGATCGCGATTGATTTCCGGAACGCCGAGGCAGCCTGCTCCTTGGAGCCTTGTCTGATCGTGCATCAACGTCAGGCCAGTCACGCCGGCGTTGTGGATTGGCGCCGGAGGTGGCCGAGGTCGGGTATTCCGGATCAGTGCCGCAGAGGGACCTCTCGCTCACCGGGATCGGCAAGGGCGGGCGAATTATCCCGTGATCATCATCGTCAATAACAAGCCGGTACGCGGCGAAGTTGATGTCCAGGCGTGCGATAAGCTCCTGTGCCAACAGCACGTCCGCCGACCAGTGCCCATGCCTCTTTGGTCGAGCTTAGGGCCAACCTGCAGAAATGCGAGCCGTGTTGCCCGGCAAGCCGGGCTGCCCGCACCACCTCGATTTACGAGGTTCCCCGCGCGCGGAAGCGCGCGGTGTCCCAGCTCTCCCGCCGAGGCTCGACAAGGGCACCGGCGGACGAGCCGTCGGTACCAAGGAGGCTCTTGCAATGAACATCGTCAACCTCGTCGGCCGTCTCGCCAAGGATCCCGTTGCCCGCGACCGCAGCGACACCCGCATCACCGAACTGATCCTCGTGACTGAACGTCCGGTGATCCGCGACGGCAAGGTCCAGAAGGATCCGGAAACCGGCTACCCGGTCAAGGATGCCGAATTCCACAAGATCACCGTCTTCAACGGCCTCGGGCTCCCGCTGCGCCAGCACAAGGCCAAGGGTGACCAGCTCGCCGTGACGGGCCGCATCCACTACTCGCGCTGGCAGGACGCCGAAGGCAACGACCGCTATGGCTGCGAGATCATCGCCGAGAACGTCGAGTTTCTGTGATCATCAGGAGGGCGGCGCTTCGGTGCCGCCCTTCGCCGCGTTATTGATGGTGCGCACCCGAGTGCGGAACGCAGGCCGGTTAGTTGCCGGTGGGATTTATCCTGGCACCACGATGACCACAGCTGCAGCGCAAGTGCCGGGCTACCATGTCCAGTTTGAGGGGGATCGACCTGGTGAAGCACTGATCGCGCAGCCGGGCCGCCGGCATGATGACTACACGCCTGCAGCGGCCGCACTCGATCTGCGCATTGAGGCCATGACGAACGAGATCGGCGACAGAATCGAGGCGTTTGGTTCCCATACGCCACCGAGAACATATAAAGAACTTTATCGTCAAGGGATGCCGAAGGGGAGGTTGGCGCCTGCCGGCCTATGGCCGGCATCGCACTTTATTCCGCCGGGCTGCCGGCAGCACACAAGCCTTGCTCGTGTGCTGCGTCTGCGACCGGCGTCACCGAGTCCCTGCCGGGTCTCGGCCCGTTCGGGTGGCGATCGCTGGCGCGGTGAGCTTTGCCCAAGCCATGCGTTGCTTTCGGTTCCGCAGGGTATGCTCTTATGTCCGGTTTAGGGAAGCAGTTTGATCGCGCCGGATGACCGGAAGTGGGTGGAAAGGCGAATGGCAGCATCTGGACGACCTGTCGCGTAAGATCAAAACTCGATGTGCACACCAAAGCCCGGGCGCGGGGCAATGGTGGCGCTGCCAGAATGGGCGGCAACGATTGCCGCAACCATGGCCAGCCCCAGACCATGGCCGGGTGTGGATCGGCTGCGGTCTACCCGTGCAAACCGATTAAAGAGGTCTGGCGCCTCATTCTCGCTCACGCCCGGACCATCATCAGTGACGGCGAGGCTGATGCCATTATGGGTGCTTTCGAGGACGATGTGGACGGTCGTTCCCTGCGGCGTGTGCTGCGCGGCATTGTCGAGCAGGTTCGTGAGCATCTGTTGCAGCAGTCTGCGATCGCCGCGCATAGTCAGGGCGGGCGCAATGCTGGTTACAAGCTGGTGGCCGCTGCTCTCCATTGAGGGTCGGAACGCCTCCGCCACATCGGCCACCACCGCGGTGAGATCCACCGTCTGGAAGTGCGCGCGGGCGGCCATACCTTCGACCTCCGCAATCCGCAGCAGGGCGGAAAAGACCTCCAGCAACTCACCTGCTTCCCCGGCGGCAGCCTCGATGGCCTCGCGTTGAAGCACGGCGTCGTGCTCGTGCAGGGCCTCGTCGAGCCGGTTTTGCAAGCGTGTCAGCGGCGTGCGCAGGTCGTGGGCAACATCGCTTGAGACCTGGCGCAGGTTCTCCATCAGGCCGGCGATCCGGTCGAGCATCCGGTTGAGCGTCGTAGCCACGCCGTCGAACTCGTCGCCGGCCCCGGCTAAGGGAACCCGCCGCGACAGATCGCCAGCAATGATCGCAGCCGCAGTCTGATCGATGCGGGCAAGGCGGCGGCGTGTGACGATACCCACCAGCCAAGCCGCACCGATGCCGAGTAGCAGCATCGCGCCGAATGCGCCGAGAAACAGCTGGATGAAGCGGATGTCCATCTCGTCGATTGCGGCGCGATCCGCTCCGACAAGCAGCCGGTAGCCACCCGGGAGGGCGGTGGTCAGCGTTTGCGCGATCCGCTCCTCGCCGCCCAACTTGTAAGGCAGCAGCTCGACATAGCCGGGCTTTGACGGGACAATCGTATCGAGCGATCCCGCTACGGGTCTGTTTTGAGCATCGACGAGCCGATAGCCGAGGCTTGCCGTGCTGCTCGCCGCCTCACGTCGACGGATGGCGGCAGCCACGCCCTCATGTCCGTCCTGCCCTTCGTCGATCAGCGCCTGCGTCTCGATGGCAATGCGGTGATCGAGTTGCAGTTCGAGCGCCTCATGGGTGGTTTCGAATGCCACCGCGCCGATCACGAGTGTCGCCAGCGCAAAACCCATGGCGACGGCGGCCACCAGACCGAAAGTGCCGCGCCACCAGCGCTTCATCCGCCGTCCCTGATGAGATAGCCCGCGCCGCGCACGGTCTCGATCGGATCGCTGTCGAACCCGGCATTGAGCTTGGACCGCAACCGGCTGAGATGGGTCTCGACGATGTTGGTCTTGGGATCGAAGTCGAAATCCCACACCCGTTCGAGCAGCATGGTGCGGGTCATGATCCGCCCGGGGTGCCGCATCAGCTCGGCCAGAAGCGTGAACTCGCGGGGTTGGAGCGCGATCCTGCGTCCTGCACGCAAAACCGTGCGGCGATGCAGATCGAGCTCGATGTCGCCTGCGATCAGCCGGGCGGGCTCCGCTGCGGTCGAAGGACGACGACCGAGCGCATGGATGCGTGCCGCCAACTCGGTAAAGGCGAACGGCTTGACCAGATAATCGTCAGCTCCGCCTTCCAGCCCTTCGACCCGATCGGCAATTCCGCTGACTGCTGTTAGCATCAGCACCGGGGTGGTGTTCCCGGCAGCGCGCAAAGCCTTGACGAGCGCCAGCCCATCCAGCCCCGGCAGCATCCGATCGACCACCATGGCATCGAAGCCGCCATCGGTCGCCTGGAACAGCCCGTCGCGGCCGTCGCCGCTGGTCACCACCTGATGTCCCAGCTCGGCAAGGCCGCGGGCAATGAACTGGCTGGTTTCGGTATCGTCCTCGACGATCAGGATTCTCATGGGGTCATTCTAACGGCTTGGCACCGCTGCGCCAGCCACCGCCAAGCGCGCGGAACAGCGCCACCTGCGCCTGTGCAACCGCGAGTTCGGACTGCGCGAGCGACAGCTCGGCCTGCGCCAATGTCCGGTCGGCGTCGATCCGCAGGAGTGGTGCCGCATCGCCAAGCCTGACGCGCGCCTCGGCGCGGCGAGCGTAGAGACGCCCTTCGTCGCGGGCTTCGGTCAGCGCGCGGTTGCGGCGCACTTCGCCATCATAGGCCGCAAGAGCCGTCTCGACATCGCGCAGCGCCCGGAGGACCGCCACATCCCATCCAGCCAGCGCTGCCCGCTCGGTCGCTTCAGCCTGTTCGATACGTGCGCGGGCCGGGGCCTGATTGGGAAAGGCCCAGCTCACCAGCGGCGACCCGGTCGCGACCAGCCCTCCGCTCAGCAGGCCGAGCGCCCCGCCAAGGTTGATACGGGGGTAGAGATCGGCACGAGCAACACCGATCCGCGCGGTGGCGGCAACAAGGCGCCGCTCGGCCTCGCGGATGTCCGGGCGGCGCAGCAGCAAAGCCGTGCCATCGCCGACCGGAGCCGCATTGCGCAGTTTGGGCGGCGCGCTGCAAGTCACGGGATTGCTGCGGGCCTCTCCTGCCGGACGACCTGCGAGAGTGGCGAGGCGGTAGCGCGCATTGGCCTGCGCGGCTTCCAACGGTGCGATGGTTGCCTTGGTCGAGGCGACAAGGTTGGCGGCCTGCGACACTTCCAGCGGGGAGACCTCGCCTGCCGCCAGCTGGCTGCGGATGATTGTCAGCGCGCGGTCCTGAAGCGCGACCTGCTCTTGCACGACGGCAAGGCTGCGGGTTGCGCCGCACAGATCGACATAGGCCAGAACCGTATCGGCGACGACCGCGACCTTTACCCCATCGAGAGCAGCGGCCTGCGCTTCGGCATCGGCGCGGGCAGCGAGTGCGCCTGAACGGAGCCGTCCGAACAGGTCTGCGTCCCAGCTGGCGGTCACCCCCAGATCGTAGTCGGTCGTCGGCACGTTGCCCGAGGCGCTGGGCTGATTGGCGGGCTTGTCGACGCCGAGACTGCTCTCGATCGTGGTCTGGGGAAGCCGGGCGGCTTGCGCCTGACGCAACGCCGCGCGCGCACCATCAAGATTGGCATAGGCCACTCTGAGATCGGCATTCGCCGCAAGGCTGGCCTCCACCAAGCGGTCAAGCACCGGATCATCATAGAGCCGCCACCAATCATCGGGCACAGGCTCGATAGAAGCGACCGGCAGGCTCGCGAACGGCCCGGCAGCGATCGTGGGATCGACCTTGGTTGCCGCAGGCGGGGCCGTTGTCGCACAAGCGGTCACCATCAGCGCCGCGACGGGGACTAGCCGCTTCATGCCACCGCCTCCGCAAGGTCCGGCTCGGGTGCCGGACGCTCCTTGCCAAAGCGGGCATAAAGCGCGGGCATCAGGAACAGGTTGAGCGCGGTCGATGAGATCAGGCCGCCGAGGATGACGATTGCCATGGGATGCTCGATCTCGTGGCCTGGCTTGTCGCCCGCGACCACGAGCGGCACCAGCGCAAGCCCGGCGCACAGGGCGGTCATCAGGATCGGCACCAGACGTTCCTGAGCGCCGCGAAGGATCAGGGCCGGGCCGAACTCCTCGCCCTCGAACCGTCGCAGATGATCGTAGTGCGAGAGCAGCATGATGCCATTGCGCGCGGAAATCCCGATTACGGTGACAAAGCCGACCAGCGATCCCAGCGACAGAACCCCGCCGGTGAGCGCGACCCCGATCACCCCACCGACCAGCGCGAAGGGCAGGCTGAGGCCGACCAGCGCGGTGATCCGCGTCGAGCGGAACTCCAGCCACACGAGCAGCAGGATACCGACAAGGCAGGCAAGGCCAACCGTCCACAGCCGCGAACGCGAATCCTTGAGCGCTGCATATTCGCCTAGAATCTCGGGGTGATAGCCGGTGGCGAAGGGCACCTTGCTCACCGCGGCCTCGACCCCGCGCGCCACGGCGCCAAGATCGGCGTCGCTGGCGATGTTGAGCGTGACATCGAGACGGCGCTGGCCGTCCTCGCGCTTGATTTCGTTGGGCGCGGGCACGATCACCACATCGGCAACGTCGCGCAGGCGCACTGGCGCGCCGACCGGGGTCTGGATCATCAGATCGGCAAGCGCGTGCTGATCGCCGCGGATTTCAGGTTCGCCCCACAAGGCGACATCGAAAGCCTTCTGGTCGCGATAGATTTCGCCCAGCTTCTCGCCCGCCACGAGGGTCTGCGCCTGTCGCCGCACTTCGCCCGGCGTGAGGCCCAGCGTGACCAAATCGGCGGCGCGCGGGCGGATCTGAATCTGCGGCACGAGCACCTGCTGTTCGACCTTGAGGTCGGTCACACCCGGAATGCTGGCGACCTTGCCGCGCACCCGCTCGGCTGCGGCGCGCAGCTCGTCCTGATCAGGGCCGTAGATCCGCACCACCACGGTCGCGCCTGCACCCGAGAGCACCTCCTTGATGCGCTCGCGCAGATAGGTGAGCACGTCGCGATAAAGACCAGGATAGCCTTCGACCACCTCCTTGATGCGCGCGACACTGGCATCGTAATCGACGCCGTCGTCAAGGCTGATCCACAGCTCGGTGAAGTTCGGACCGACCACTTCGTCAGCCGCTTCGGCACGCCCGATATGCGCCCCGAAGTTGCGCACGCCGGGGATCGCGCGCAGCTCCTTCGAGGCGCGGATGGTGATGCGGTCCATCGCATCGATGCCGACGCCCGGCTTCTCGACGAAGTGCATCAGGAAGTCGGTCTCGCGGAAGTCGGGCAGGAACTGGTCCTTGAATCCCAGATAGCCCACGCCGGAGAGCAGCAAGCCGCCCGCGACGATGCCCATGGCAAGGCGGGGCCGGTCGATCAGCCGGGGTAGGATGCTAAGATAGCGCTGCTTGAGCGAGGCGACAAAGCGCGTGTCGCGATGCTCCTTCATCGGCGCATGCGGCAGCAGCATCAGGCACATCGCAGGCGTCACCACCAGCGCGACCAGCAGCGAGGCGGCAATTGCCAGCACATAGGCAATCGCCAGTGGCCGGAAGAATGTCCCTGCCACCCCGCCGAGAAAGAAGATCGGCAGGAACACGAGCATCACGATCAGCGAGGCGAAGACCACCGCCGTGCGCACTTCGAGCGAGGCCGAAAGCACCACGGCAAAGGCCGAGCGCGGATTGTCCGCCTCACGGTTCAGACGCAGTCGGCGGGCGATGTTCTCGACATCGATGATTGCATCATCGACCACCTCGCCAAGAGCAATCACGAGCCCGGCTATCACCATCGTGTTGATCGTCGCCCCGCTCCACAGTAGCACGAGGCCAGCGGCCAGCAGCGAAAGCGGGATCGCCACAAGGCTGATAGTCGCCTGCCGCCAGTCGCGGGTAAAGGCGAACAGCACGATCGCGACCAGCAGGCAGCCGATCATCAGCGCGCGGGTCAGATTGTCGATCGACTTCTCGATGAAGGTTGCCGGGCGGAAGATCGTGGTGTCGATCTTGACGTCCTTGAGGCCGGGGCGGAGCTCATCGACTGCCGCCTCGACATCGCGGGTCAGCTGGAGCGTGTTCCCGGTCGGCTGCTTCTCGACGATCAGCATGATGCCCGGACCATCGTCGATGATCGCATTGCCGATGGGCGCGGCGAAGCCATCGGTCACCCGCGCGACATCACCCACCCGCACTGGGGCATCGCCCGTGATCTTGATGACGGTGCGGGAGAGGTCCTCGGCGGTCTGGATCGCGCTCGCCTGCTGCACCGGCAGCCGCTGGTTGGGCGTATCGACAAAGCCGCCGCCGCCGACCAGCACCGCATCGCCGGTCGCTGCGCGCAGTTCAGCCAGCGTGACGCCCGAGGCTTGCAGCCGGTCGGGATCGGCAAGCACCTGCAACTGGCGGTCGCGATAGCCCCAGACGGCGACATTCGCGACACCTGGCACCGACATCAGCTTGGGCCGGATCGTCCAGCGCACCAGCTCGGAGAGCAGCATCTGATCGAGCTTCTTGGAGGAGATGCCGATCTTCATCGCCCGGCTCGATGACGAAAGCGGCGGCAGCATGACCGGTGGGCGGGCAGCCGCAGGCAATCGCGCCTGCACCTGCGCCACGCGCTCCTGCACCAGCTGGCGAGCTCGGATCACATCGGTGCCGCGCTCGAACAGGATCGTCACCGACGAGAGGCCCAGCACGGACTTCGAGCGCAAGGTCGCCAGATCGGGCACGCCATTGACGGCGGTTTCGATCGGCACGGTGATCAGACTTTCGACCTCCTCGGTCGACAGGCCCGGCGCCTCGGTCTGGATCTCGACAATGGGCGGAGCGAACTCCGGGAAAACATCAAGCGGCACATCGGCCGACGCGCGCAGGCCGAGCACCACCAGCAGCGCCGCCATGGCGAGCACCAGCACGCGCTGCTTCAGCGCGGAGCGAACCAGCCAGGCCAGCATCAGTGCGCGACCCCGAACTCGGTGCCGAACAGCTCGGCAGCGCCTGCGGTGACCACCAGCGTGCCAGGACGCAGGCCCCGCGAAAGGATCGCGCGGCCACCTTCCGTTGCTGCCACCTCGATGCGCTGGCGCACATAGGTGTCGGCTTCGGTCTTGGCATAGACCCATTCACCGCCATAGATGTCGCTCAGAATCGCAGAGGTCGGCACGGACAGCCCTTCGCTCCTTCCACCAGCAAGCGGGAGCGCGACGCTGACCCTCTGGCCGACGCGGTATGCCCGATCACGATTATCGAGCGCGAAATAGAGATCGACGGTGCCGGCCACTGCATTGGCAGATGGCGGCGCATCGACGGGCCGCGCCGATCGCTTGGCACCTTCCTGTCCAAGCGGCGAGACCAGCGCCGACTGTCCTTGTTGCAGCCCGGCAAGGTCACTCCCGAAAACCGGGACCCGCACCCAGACGTGGCGCTGGGTTCCAAGGCTCGCCACCGCAGGCCCGAGCAGGCGGCGCTGGGCAGCCGCAGCGTCGGCAGCAGCCTTTGCCGCACCAAGTGCTGCCGTCGCTTCATCGCGCGCGCGGATGCTTCCCGCTTCCTCGTCAACCAATGTCGAGGCGCGATCGTAGGCGACGCGCGCCAAGGCCAGTTGCGCCCTTGCCCGCGCAAGTTCACCATCGGCGGCCACCTGTTGTGCGGCGAGTTGTTGCAGGTTGCTGGCGGAGTTGATTGGCGCGCCGCCGACGCCCGCCGGGATGACGATCTCGCCGCTGGTCATGCGCACGGCCGATGCGGTGCCCGTCCCGATCCGCTCGGTTACAATCCCGAGCCGCTTCTGCGCTTCCGGCGTAAGCTTCAGGCGGACAAGTTCGGTCTCGTGGGCGATCGCCTCGCTGTGAACAGGTGGCTTGCCAGGCGCAGCGGGTTCGCTTCCGCAGGCGGTCAGGAGAATGGAAGGGACGAAAGCGACAAGGGCGAAGCGGTTTGGCATTCCTGCCGCATAAAGCGCCTACATTGGGGCAGTGTTGGCAAAGCTATACAATATCCCAATGTTGCAGCGTGATCCGCTGAAGTCTTGGGGTTACCATGCTTAGGGCAGCTATGGGGTCGCTTTCAGAATGTCGGCTTTCGGTAGCGACGTGAACGAAACTGCCGGGCCGCTTCAAGTACGGGTCATGCTCCTCGCGGAATGTAGCCGGGCACTGCCAAAGGACCCTATCGGTCCTTCCGATCCAGACGGACCGCCTTTCCGATAAAGCCCGGAGGATCTTGCACGAAATGCGCTGCGTCCGATTGGAGAACCGTCCTGATCACAGCTTCCCTGCTTGGCTGGATCATCGCACCTTCCGGCGTTGCAAAGACGCAGTCGAAATACTGCGCGAGCTCGCAGACCCCGCCGATCAATGGCAGCGAGATATCTGCCACGTCGAAGCGGACCTGGATTTCTTCGATGTATTGCTCATCGAAGCTCACCTGGATGTCGTCGTTCGGCTCGTCACCCCACACCCGGAGACCGGTGTAGGATCGCGGCTTCTCGGGCAACAGCGCGTCGAGTTTCGTGAACAGCACGTCCGCCTCTGCGATTGGCAGCGCCAGAACAGCCTCCTCGAGCTGCGTGCGGCTCATCCGTGCAGCGTCGACCCCTGCGATACGCGCCGCAGAGGCAGGGATCAGGTTGATGACGAACTGCCAGACGGCCATCACTCGAACATAGCGCCATTGCGGGGGCCGACAATGGGCTCATTACATGAACGCGGGAGCTGCTTTGCCGCACCCCGGCGCCGCCGCCCGTCCGGGCAGGGCAGCGCCCCTTACCCGCGAACGCGCCCTTCCTTGTCAGGAAGGCGTTCGCGGTCGGAGCTTTCCGACCGTAATGCGCGCAGCGGCGCGCAGGCGGGTCATTCGGCATCCTCCGTCCGGCCAAGTATCGGCTCAGGCTGTCGCTGCGCTTGACTTCGCCGCCCGCGCGGCGGCGCTGCCGGCCTTGCGGCATCGTCCCTGGCAGTCCGTCGCCTGCCGACCAACCCCGCCAAAGGGCCTCTCAAGATTGGTGGTGTTCCCGCTGTAACCCCTGCGCGGGGCCGAAGGGGCGGCCCGGCGTGGCGCTGATGCGCCTGACCGGGCCTGCCTTCGTCTCTCTTGCTCGGGGGCGGGAACGTCTCTTCCACACACAGGAACACCTGCCGAAACATATCGGTCTCCGGCGCTCGTCAAGGATCGCGGTTCCCCCAATTTTCCACACACGTGCCTGCTGCGCTGCGCTTGCGGCAAGTGCGCAGAAAATCGGCACCCCCACGCCCGCCATGGCGGCGGCGAGCATGGCTCGCCGTCCCTGACTGCACGCCTCCGAACCGATGGGTTGTCGGCCGTTCCCGATGTGGGGACGATTTCAACAATCGGAGGCTACCCATGCAGAAATTCAACAGCTTCGCTGATCTCGCCAATGCGCGCATCGAACTCGCCGACAGCCGTGACGGTATCGTCGAATCCTACGACGGTGCCTTTGTCGAGCACAGCGATCTTGCCAAGCTGAGCATCATCGATGAACCGATCGCAGCTGAAATGCCGGATCCCGACATGGCGCGCCGCGCCGTGGAGATGGCTATCGGAACGATCTTCGATGTCCTCAAGGACACGCGCATGGAGGAGTTCGCGCAGCAACTTGCCTGGGGCATGGTCAACTCGTTTCACATGACCGCCCGTCTGGCCGAGGGGCGCGAAGACGATGCCGCCAAGAAGCTGGGTGAGGTCGCTCGTCACTTTGATCCTTCGGAGATCTACGCCGTGGAACTCGAGGAGACACAAGCGCTCTGCCAGACCCTGCAAGGATGCCGAGAAGCCCTCGAGGCAATGCGGGACCATGCTGCCGACGTCTACCGGGTCGAAACAGGCCGGGTATTCACAGCCACGCGCGGGTCGCAGGTCAGCAAGAATGGTGTGACCGCCTCGCAGGTCCAGGCACAGGATTACCTTGCCGCTCGGGCGAGAGATCGGCGGGCACAGTTCCAGCCCGATGGTCCGCTAGTGATCGTCTCTGGCGGCCAGCAGGACTGGCATGACTTCGAGATGATCTGGGAGATCCTCGATGACATCAAGGCCCGCATCCCAACGATGGTTCTGGGGACGACCGGAATGCGCAAGGGTGTCGATGCCATGGCAAATGCCTGGGCACAGCGGAACGGAGTGCAAACCATCCTCTTCATGCCCGATCGTCGCCACGGCAACCGTGCCCCGTTCTTGCGCAATGAGGACATCGTGAAGCTGGGGCCGGTCGAGGCGATTATCGGTGAAGGTTCCGGCATCCAGTCCAACTTGGCACAGCGCCTCCGCCAGGCGGGAGTGCCGCTTCACATCCGGCGCATCAGTGATCAGCGCAAGCCAGGCTCACGCAGCCTCGCATGAGCGCTTTATGGAAGGCTCCGGCTCTGACCGGGGCCTTCCATTCTTCTTTCGTGCGAGCACGGGCTCAGGGGGCATCGAACCCCCCTTGCCCGTCATGGAGGAAGCCCGCTGGTGCCTGATGCTAAGCGCTGATTGGAACATGCAAAGGGGCGGCCCGAGATCGGTGGGAATGGCCCCGCTCAGTATCCGGTCCTCACCCCTAAAGAGGAGGGGGAAAGCAAGATGGCGAGCAGCAGCAGGAGGTAAAGATGCTCGTCACATTCAGGGTGAAGGACAAGACCACTCGGCTCCATTCCGAACCTGCGGAAATCTCCGCGCTCGAGCTCGCAAGCTTGATGCGGCGGCTGCACGCGGGCCATGCCGACATCGAAACCGAGAGCCACGAATTCTCGGCTGCACCGCTCAACTTCGAAGTCAACGCGAACTCTCTTTCCCTCGCAAGCTTTGCCGCCTGCTTTGACTGGCGAGCCGAGGTAATTGCGATTGTCGAGGAGGCGCAGTTTCTTGGGCGAACGCTGCGTGTCCACTGCCCCGGCGGACCCTCCCCGATCACCATCATGGTCTCCGAGCATATCGCCCTTGCGCGCGACATCCTGCTGCCATCAGAACTTGCCGCCAAGGTCGTGCGGGCACTGGGGCAGGGCGATGGTTCAGAGGGGGAAATCCCGCTGGATGCGCTACGTGCCCTGCTTAGCGATCAGCATACCGCTGAGGCCTTTCGAATTGCCCAGATCGAGACCGTCTTCGAAAGCCTGTCGGTCCTTGCATACACCGATTGCGGCGAACAGTTTCCAACAATGGAATGGGCGTCCTGAGCGCGTTCTCAGGTGAAGCACTGCTCATCCGCTGAATGGCAATCTTGCTCCCGTCTCTGAATACACAGCGCTAACCAGTTTCAGGTCGATCGACGAACAGCCTCCCGTTCGTTCGGCAAGGGGAAAGGGTGCCCGGCCTCAAGCCGTGGTGCCCTTTTCTCATGCCATGGGACCAGCGCTCTGCGCGAGGGTGGCAACGCTCCCAAGGCGCGGTGTAAATCCGACTTCAGCCTCATGCCAATGGCCCGTCCACCACCATCGCCATGAGCACTCCGGACATGCCCGGGTCAACCACAAACAGGCCGACCGGGATGTCCGCAAGCGGACTTCCGCACCACTCGACCAGTTTGCGGTCAAGCCTCCGCTTCGCTCCGGTGACCCGAGCACATCCGGAGCGCTGCTTCATGGCATGGCGGACGAGCCGCCAATGACAGGAGGCAACGATGTGCTACACCGCAGAAGCCTATGAAGCTGACACCGCCACGATCCGTCAGATCGATACCGACATCATCGCACTCGATGAGAAGATCATGCAGGCAGAACGGCGCTCCTATCACACCTTCTTCGATGTGCACGTGGTCCGGGTCGGAGACGGCTCATATCTGCTGATCGAGGAAGGGGACTATGGTGAGCTTCCGCTGCATCTGATCGACGACATCGTCTACACCGCAGCCGGGAAGATGGACGACGAATACTGAGCCTCACGGGTGCGGCAATCCGCACCCAAACGCCCCTGTTCTTACGCCCGTCTCACGCCAGCTTTGCCAGAGCATCAACCGCTGCTTTGGGCTTCACTTTCACGGCGAGCTCGAGGAGCTGGATTGCACGATCCTGCCCCACCTTTCGCACCAGCCTGGCCAGCTGCTTTTCCGCCTCTTCCTGTTCGAGTTCCGCGAGCTTCTTCTTCCGCTCTGCCAGCTCCTTTTCAGCAGCTTCCAAAGCAGCGCGCTCGCGTTCAACCTTTGACACCATAAGGCCTAATCCTCGCGTCTCGTTTGACTGCCAGATGATATCCATCTGTGGAGTCAAATCGAGACGTTTTTTTGTCTGATGCTTCTGCGCCCTCGCGGACAATCGTGATGACACCCCGCAGCTGAGGCTTCGAGACGGGCACTGCCGATCGTCGTCGATACAGTGCAGTCTCCGATATCGGGGCACGCCGGCCTTCGGCCTGGCTTCCTTCCGGAATGCCACCTCCGACATGCGACTCCCACCAAACCTTTGATCTCAGCACATAGCCGCCAAGTCCCTGAGAAAGCACACCGAACACGGTTTGACCGTAAGGCGTTTCGGAACGAATCACGTTTAATTGCAGGAGGTTAGACGCAAATAGGCGACCCCGGGGATCGGCGAAACATGTTTCGGGCACTTACGGAGAACGTCTAAAGCATGTGAAATCAGAGAGATAGCGCCGCAACATGTTTCGGATCGCAAAGCGCTTTTCATGGCGTTTCGGCTACGGTATAAATGCGCCTGCGGTATCCAAGCCATGCATAACCTTGTGAGGTTTGCATGGGTAAAGTCTTCAAAGGCATCGGCATCGGTCTGTCCGAGGAGGTGCTGCGCGAGCTGGATGCATTTGCCACCAGCAAGGGTGTTTCGCGGGCTGAAGCGATCCGGGCTTCGATTGCCGTTGGCCTCCCCCTCCTCAACCTTGGCATCGCGCTCAATGCCGAACGCGCTCTGACGATCCTCGAGCATACTCAGCTCGCGCTGTCGCTTCTGGTTGAACGGCAATACCCCGAGGACGTCAACGAGCTCATCGATATGGCTCTGCGCAACGTGCGTGAATACCATGCGTGAGGACATCCGTTTCAGCAAGAAAGCCGTCACGCTGACTCACGACTCCGCGCGCGGAAAAGTGAAGCGAAATGCCGGCAATTTCACTCGCGGATCGCAGCTGTTTCACCATCAGATTCTGATGACCTGGGCAGGGGTGCGTATCCCTCTTTACACATGGGCCGGGACAACGCTCTGTCTGCTGTCCCTGCTCGTTGCGATCACCTTCAAGGACCATGAGGTGAACCTTGTTCTGATGCGGGTCCTTGCGGAGTTCTGGAATTGGGTCGGACTGAACCCCATGAAGTCCGTCAACCTGACCCTCCCGTCGGGCGATATGGTGCAGGGCCGGATGCATATGGTGCCCTTTCATCCCGCCGTGATGGCGGCATGGGGAAAGGCCATTCAGGTGACCGTCTCAGCCATGCTGGGATCGGTCTTCATTTGCGTGCCGCTGACGATCTGGTTCTTTGACTACTCGCGACGCCGCGGGTCAGAGATTCTCACCGAGCGCCATGAGCGCGGTGCGGTCAAGGTCGAGCGTGATGTGCTCATTGCCGCGATCAAGCAGTACAACTGGAATGAGCACCAGAAGGAATGCCTTGCCCGGGTTCCGGCAGAGGATCCCGATGCGGTTCTCAAGGAGAGCCTCAAGAGCCGCACTCGCCGCGGACTTCACCAACCCTACAGGCTGGCTGGTGTCCCGTTCCCTTGGCGCCTCGAGCAGAGCCACGCGATGTTCATCGGCACCACTGGAGCAGGCAAGACAACCGAGCTCAAGAAGATCGTCACACAGGCGCGCGCGCGGGGCCATCGGTGCGTCATCTTCGACCTCACCGGGACCTTCGTCGAGAGCTTCTACGAAGAGACCACCGACTTCATTCTCAATCCGATGGATCAGCGTTGCCAACCCTGGTCGATCTTCAACGATTGCGACAACTATGCCGAGTTCATGAGTGCCGCCAGCGCGCTGGTCCCGAGCGGCCGCAATGCGGACGATGATTTCTGGCAGAAGTCGGCCCGCACAATCTTTGTCGAAATGTGCATGAAGATGATCAAGCTCGGCATCCGCTCGAACGGCGGGCTTGCCTACTTCCTGATGCACGCCGACCTCAAAACAATCAGCCGCTATCTCGAAGGAACTATCGCAGCTCCGTTGATGTCGCCGTCAGCTGCAAAAATGGCCGAAGCGATCCGGGCAACCTTCAATGCGAACGCCAACGTATTCCGCTTCTTGCCTGAGCCGGCCAACGGTCAGCCCGGCTTCTCGATCAACAAGTGGATGACCGAGGATGTGAAGGAAGGATCGATCCTTTTCATCACGTCGACCCACCCAGACCTTGTGCTTAATCGGCCGCTGCTGACCTTGTGGATGGACATTGCCGTCAACGCTCTGTTTCGCATGGGCCGGACCCGCAATCTGCGCACCTGGTTTCTCATTGACGAAGTCCATGCGCTCCATCGTCTGCCCGCCATCGAGAACGGCCTTCAGACCGCCCGAGGGGTCGGCGGTGCCTTCATTCTGGGAATGCATTCCTTCGGTGCCTTGCAGGACACTTACGGGGAGAATGGCGCGACGCATCTCACGTCTCTCGCTGGCACCAAACTGATCCTTAAACTGGCCGATCCGGCCACTGCCCAGCGCTGCTCGGAGTTCATTGGCCGGCGCGAGGTCAGGCAGATGGATGAGGCCTATTCCTATGGCTACAACAGCAACCGGGATGCTTCGACGATCACACCGCGCACCCAGGTGGCCGAACTCGTCTTCCCGGACGACATTTCCAACCTTCCGTCGATGCACGGCTTTGTGAAGTTCCCGGACGGATTTCCGGCAGCCCGGATCGAGCTCAGTTGGAAAGATTACAAGGCGCGCGCGCCCGGTTTCGTTCGTGTCACGGATATGCGCGCGGCAGACTATGTTCCAACGCCCGAGGAAGCCGCAGAGATGTTGATGAGGGCAGGTGAGGAGAGCGGTCCGGACAGGCAGCCGCAGCGGTCTGAAAAGCCCGTCGATGCGGAGCGCACCGATGCCGAGCAGGAAGCGGAAAGGCTGCGCGAGGAGATCGAGCGATCGGTCGAACGAACCGTCGAAGAGGCTGAGCGAATTCTGCGCGAACAGCGCAAGGAGGAAGAGAGCGCTGGGCCACCGACGCGCGATCACGACCCCCACAGCGCCTTCAAGTTCAGCAAGTCTGGCGAGAAGGACAGACGCGAGAGGCAGCAATTCGCTTTGAAGGATGTCGAGGAGCGATCTGGTCTCACGCGGAACCGTACTGAACAGCTGCGCGACAAGGATGCGCGGGATGCGGGCCAGGAGAGCGAGATCCAGCGTGAAAACATCCATGGCTTCGGGGCCGAGGACAAGCGCCGCGCAGAGCCTTCGATTGATGACGATCAGGAGCCGGAACGATGACGGTTCACATCACTGTCCGGAAGCCGGCACCAGCATCCTGCGTTGCCTTCGGCCTACGGCTGCGGACGCTGCGAGCGGCGCTTTCCAAGACGCAGGGCGAGTTCGCCTCGGACCTTGGAATCGCGGTGAAGACGGTCAAGAATTATGAAGGCGGTCACAGGGATCCGCCAGCCACTCTCGTCGCGCTTGTCTGCATCAAATTCACTGTCGATCCAGCCTGGCTTCTGCTGGGCGATGCCGCTCGTCCAATGTTCCAGTCAACGCCTCGGGAAGGGGCCTGACATGCTTTCGGTCGCATCAGTGGGATCGGCAGGAGGCGCAGCCAACTATTTCGCCAAGGATGACTACTATGTTGGCGATGGCCCGGCTGAGCTCAGCGAGTGGGGCGGGAAGGGTGCCGAGGCTCTCGGGCTCAAGGGGCAGGTCTCGAAGGACGACTTCGAGAAGCTGCTCGACGGCAAGCTTCCCGACGGGAGCATCGTCAATACCAATGCCAACCGCCGCGCCGGGATCGACCTGACTTTCTCGATGCCGAAGTCGGCTAGTCTGATGATCCAGTTGGGGGGCGACAAGCGCGTTCTGGAGGCGCAAGCCAGTGCGGTCAAATCTGTCATGGCCTATCTGGAAAAGCACTTCGCAGAAGCGCGGGACTATTCCCGGAATGGCAATGGCGAACCGGTCAGGACCGGCAACCTCGTCTACGCTGCGGATTCCGACGATCGCGCGCATGTATTCCGATCTGATGCCGCGCAGCGTTCCGCTTTGATCGCGCGCAGGTGAAGCACCTGATCGTTGGTATGTTGTGGCACTATGCTTTGCCGCGGGTCAAGCGGCTTGAGCGGCGATGCTTCGCCGCATGGATTCCCCGGATAGCTCGAGCCTGTGGGCGTTGTGGACAAGCCGATCGAGGATGGCATCGGCGTAGGTCGGATCGCCGATGAGATCGAACCAGCGCGCGATGGGTAGCTGGCTTGTTACGAGCGTTGAACGGCGCCCATAGCGATCCTCGAGGATCTCCAGCAGATGATGGCGGGCATTGCCATCGAGCGGCTCAAGCCCCCAGTCATCGAGGATGAGCAGGTCCACGCGGGCCAGGCTCTTCATGCGCGCAGCAATGCGGCCATCGCCCTTGGCAAGCGACAGCTCGTCGATCAACCGCGGCAGGCGGGTGTAGAGAACCGAGCGATTGTCACGGCAGGCCTGATGCCCGACGGCGCAGGCCAGCCAGCTCTTGCCGACCCCTGCTGGTCCGATAATCGCACAGTTCTCATGGGCAGCGATCCAGCTGCCCTT
This sequence comes from Erythrobacter colymbi, assembly GCF_002155685.1. Taxonomy (GTDB): domain Bacteria; phylum Pseudomonadota; class Alphaproteobacteria; order Sphingomonadales; family Sphingomonadaceae; genus Erythrobacter; species Erythrobacter colymbi. The sequence continues at coordinate 1,950 of NZ_MUYK01000019.1, read as the reverse complement.
CAGCAGCATTTCGAACAACCGCCGATCGAGCCCGCGGGCGCTGCGATAATCAACGTCCTCAGGCACGGCTTGGTGCCGCAGCTTTGCCTGACGCAGGCGCAGGGCGAGGCGCTTGTCATTGCGCCATGTCGCTTCATGATCGAGCAGCAGCGCCAGCCATTCCGCGTGGTTCAGGCTGGCGGCATCGCCATTGCCATCCAGATCCGCAAAGGCTTGGGCCATGCCGATAAGGCCAAGCTGGTTCAACTGATCAAGTGTGGGGTGTTTGAGCATCCTTGCTCCTTTCAGTGGTAGTATTGAGAGCCCCGGATATTGTCGTGCAGGATCGGCTCGCGCTCCGGGGCTTTGGACACGGGCACCTTGTCGAGCCCCTTTTCGAGGATCGATTTTACAGACGGATAATTGCGCGCGCCGATCTCCAGCGCGCGAAGCGCAGCCGCTTCAAGGCGCTCAGCGCCGAACCGCTTGGACAAGCCGATGATCCCCAGGCACGAACGGTAGCCTTGCTCGGGATGCGGCCGGTCCTCGATGATGCGCGCCATCAACAGCGACAGCATCGGGCCGATCCGGCCCGCCTCCTCCTGGATCTTTGCCGGTGTCCAGTCGAGATAGCGCCGGTGGCTCGATGGCATGTGCTCGGGCACGGTCGTGTGCCGACCATTGCCACTGCCGCGCATGTGCACCGCGATCCGCTCGCCGCCGAGGAAGATCTCGACGCTGCGGGCCGTGTAACGCACCTCAACCTCGCGCCGCGCGTAGCGGTGCGGCACCGAGTAATGATGCTGCTCGAGCGCGATATGGTAATCGAGCCCAACCCGGCAGCGCTTCCATTGCGCATGAACCCATGGCTCCGGTGGCAGCGGCTTCAGGTTCGGCGCATCGACCTCCTCGAACAGCTGGCGGCGCGTGCGGCCGAACTGGCGAAGCACACGGCGCTCATTCAGATCAGCAAGGCACTCGGCAATGGCAGCGTTGAGCTCGGCCAGGCTGTAGAAGATGCGATTGCGCAGACGGCCCAGCACCCAGCGCTCGACGATCCTGACACAGGCCTCAACCTTCGCCTTGTCCTTGGGCCTCCTCGGCCGTGCCGGCAGCACTGCCGTCCCGTAATGCCGAGCCATGTCCGTGTAGCTGCGGTTGAGCATCGGATCGAAGTGGCAAGCCTTGATCACCGCGACCTTGGCATTGTCGGGCACCAGCAGCTGCGGCGCTCCGCCGAAGAATGCGAAGGCAGCATTGTGAGCCTCGGCCCAGTCAGCAAACTGCTCGGTCCAGGTCGCACACGCAAACGACAGGCTCGAGCCGCCCAGCACCGCGACGAACAGATGCGCATCGCGGATCTCGCCGGTTCTGCGGTCTACCACCACCGGCACCGTGTCGCCCGCATAATCAACGAACAGCTTCTCACCGCCGGCATGGCTCTGGCGCATCACCAGCGGCAGCCGGCCTTCCCAGCGCCGGAACAGGTCGCACCACCGGCTGTAGCGATAGCCGTCGGGGTTCGCCGCGTGGTATTCCTCCCACAGGATCTGCAGCGTCACGTGCTTGCGCTTCAACTCGCGCGCCACCACCGCCCAGTCGGGCTCAGGCAACTTGCGGCGCCCGGGCTTCACCCCTGGCACGCCGTAGAGCCGGGACTCCAGGTCGCTGTCCGTCATTTCAGGCTGCACTGGCCAAGTCAGACCCGACCGATCGAACCGCCGAAGCGTATCCCGGACCGTCGTCGGTCCGACCCCGACCCGCTCGCCAACCACCCGCGTCGAAAGCCCGCAGTCCAGACTCAGACGCAAAATCTCGCGCACATGGCGCATCGTAACTCTCCTCGTCGGCATGCATTCCTCCAACCGTTATCCGGTCGAAAGAATGCCCCAACGATCAGGTGAGCCTCACCTCAAACTGCGCGCGATCATATCGGAATGCTGCGCGCGCAATTCTCGGAACACCGCGCGC
>NZ_MUYK01000018.1 GCF_002155685.1 Erythrobacter colymbi | reverse complement strand
GGTCGCGTCCGTCAATGTGGTGTAGAATTGGGTGTGGCCAGCGGGCTGCATTTTCAGGCGGCCTTGGGTGTAATCTGTAGCGGCTGTGCCTCCTCGATCATTGGTGTAGCAAGGGCGGCCATGCCCTCGATCTGCATGTAGCGGTGCTGGAGCTGGTATTCGTCATTCTGCTCCAGCAGGACGGCGCCGACGAGGCGGATGATGCTATCCTCGTTCGGGAAGATGCCGACGACATCGGCGCGGCGCTTCACTTCCTTGTTCAGGCGTTCCAGTGGATTGGTGGAATGTAATTTGACGCGGTGCTGCTCGGGGAAGGTCATGTAGGCCAGCACGTCGTGCTCGGCATCGTCCATGCAGGCGCCGAGCTTTGGCCAGCGGGTACGCAACTGGTCGGCGACCTGGCGCCAGACCTGTGTCGCGGCGGCATGGTCGGGCTGGAGGAAGACCTGGCGGATGGCAGCGGCGACGACGGTGTTCTGGCCCTTGGGCACGTAGGCCAGGGCATTGCGCATGAAGTGGACGCGGCACCGCTGCCAGGTGGCGCTGAGCACGCGAGTGATCGCTGCCTTGAGGCCCTCGTGGGCATCGGAGATGACCAGCTTCACGCCGGTCAGTCCGCGGCGTGCGAGGTCCTTGAGGAAGCTCGACCAGAATGGCTCGGCTTCGGAGGGTCCAATGTGAAGGCCAACGATTTCGCGCTTGCCCTCGGTGTTGACGGCAACGGCTATTATCGCGGCGACACTGACGATCCGCCCGCCCTCGCGCACCTTGAGGTAGGTAGCATCGAGCCAGAGGTAGGGCCAGTCGCCGGTGAGCGGCCGCTTAAGGAAGGCATGGACACGTTCGTCGATATCCTTGCACAGCTTGGACACCGAGGATTTGGAGATGCCGGTCATGCCCATGGCCTGCACCAGCTCGTCGACACGCCGGGTGCTGACGCCGGCGATCCACGCCTCCTGGATCACCGCGACCAGCGCCTTCTCGACGGTCTTCCTGGGTTCCAGGAAGCCAGGGAAGTAGGCGCCGGTCCGTAGCTTGGGAATCCTCAGGTTGAGCGTGCCGAGCCGGGTATCGAGGCTGCGGTCGCGGTAGCCGTTCCGCCAGGTCGTCCGGTCGCCGGAGCGCTCGTGTCGGCTAGCGCCGACCAGGCCATCGACGTCGGCCTCCATGATGATCTGTAATACGCTCTCGGCGATCGTGCGCAGGAAATCTCCATCTCCAGTCTTCGCCATCAGCTCGGCAAGCGGTAGTCTGTCGTCGGTCATCGGGATCAACTCCTCGGTGGGCGTGTGAAGTGTGGTAACTCCACCTTACCGATGAGCCCGGTGGCCACCGAGATCGAAATCGCATGGGGTGGGGCATGCCCCACCCCATGCGATCATCTCAATCTACACCAGAAATTACACCACGAGCGCGGACGCTAACAAGCGATCCACCGGCGATCTCGAGCGCGACTTCGTCGATGACCTGATCAAGGCGGGAGTCGAACGGGGTGAAAAGATCGGTCATGCGCTGCTCCTGATGCTGATGCGCACCACAGCCTCCCCCTCCCCTTCCGGTTCGGCAGCGCGGAGCTTGGAATTGCGCCAGAGGCGTTGAGCAGCGCCACTCTTGGAATGCCTGTTTTGGCCCGCAGCATTGCACTAGGGAGAGTTCATCGGCCAAATAAGGCCTATAAGTTGACGTTTTTGCGGATAAAGGCCATATATGGCCTATGTATCTCACCCTCCCGGATCAGCTGACGGGCCTCGGCAAGCGGATCAAGGTACGCCGCCTGGCCCTCGACCTTACCCAGCAAGCGGCAGCTGCCAAAGCTGGCGTGTCTCACAGGACGTGGCGAAGGATGGAGGCCGAAGGCAGGGCTTCGATCGAAGATCTTGTGCGCGCCGCCATCGCACTGCGCTGCGATGAAGGCATTGTCGCGCTGTTTCCGCAAGTTCCGGCAACCAGCATGGATGAGCTGCTCGCGCAGCAGCGCCAAGCAGCAAAGCCGCAGCGCAAGCGTGCTAGCGGTGCAAGGCCATGAAGCTGGCTCCGGGAACGCCCTTGGTGGTTGGATTGCTGACCGATGAGACTGCCGCGCCGCTTTCGGTCGGCAGGCTGGCAATGGCCAGGGGCCTTGCGCAGCTCGAATGGTCTGCAGAGATCATAGCGGAAGGGATGCCAATTTCTCCGCTACACTATCCGGCTGAACCGGGCCTGCACCCTGCCCGCAGCCGGACCTTTGAAGGCCTCCACGGTTTCCTGTCGGACTGTCTGCCCGATGCCTGGGGCATGCTCTTGTTGAAGCGGCGGCTTCAGAAAATGGGTCACCGGTTCGAAGACCTAAACGCAGTCGACCGGCTCGCCCTTGTTGGCACGAAAGGTCGGGGCGCGCTCGTATTCCAGCCTGAAACGCTTGATGGTGAAACTTCAAGTACTATCGACCTCGATGCTTTGGCCGATGAATCCCGCCACGTTCTGCTCGGCGAGGAGACAGAGCTGGAGGCGCTGCTCACTCGCCTGGGCGGCGGCTCGGGCGGCGCGCGGCCGAAAGTTCATGTGGCGATCGACGCGGGCGGCACGCTGTCCGCAGGAGACGAGTTGGCTGCAGCGGGAACCAGGAGCGCCGGTGAGGAATGGATCGTCAAGTTTGCAGCGACCAACGACCCCGCAGATATCGGGCCGCTGGAGGAGGCCTACGCCCGGATGGCCCGCGCTGCGGGAATTGAAATGGCTGAAACGCGATTGATCTCCTCTGCGAAGGGGCCAGGCCATTTCGCGACAAGGCGTTTCGACCGGCCCGTGCCCGGAAAAAGGCTTCATATGGTCAGTCTGGGCGGAGTGCTTGAGGCCTCGCCGCATATGCCGAGTGTCGACTACGACGGGTTCCTGAAGGCGACATTGGCGATCACCCACAGCATGGCGGACGTCGAGCAAGCCTTCCGCCGCATGGTCTTCAACGTGCTCGCGCGAAACCGCGACGATCATGTTCGCCAACATGCTTACCTGATGGACGCTCGGGGAGATTGGCGGCTTGCGCCGGCCTTCGACCTGACGTTCTCGAATGGCCCCGGCGGCGAGCATTACATGGCTGTTCTGGGCGAAGGGCGCACCATTACCCGCCAACATATAGAGAAACTCGCGAAGACCCACGGTATCTCTCCCAAGCGCGTGTTCGCAGTGATCGACGATGTTCGTGCATCACTCGCCGATTGGCCGTCGCACGCTCGGGATACTGGGGTCCGGGTCTCAATGGCAAAAGTATCAGAGGGCTTGGAATCCGTGGCCCGAACATTTGGCTAAGGAAGGCTTTGGGGTCCGTTTTCCCAAGTCTTTGAAGACACCAAGAGGCAGCTCACTCGTCTCCGGGTTGGCCACCAGCAATATTTCATTGCTTTCTCTAGTTTGCCGCTAACTTACTGGGTCCATCTTTCAGTCAGATTTCAGAAGGACGCAGACGTCGTCCTTTGGCGTCATGACCGTGGTGCGCGATTTAGCCCTAGTCACGCTCACGCGAAAATTCTGACGTGCCTGGGATAGGTCGCCTTCTAGCTTGTTTTCGCGAACGATCCGATCCGGGTTCGCCTTAATCTCCTTACCCACCCTGAGTGGCCAGCCTTCGAACACGATCACTTCGTCAAACTGCTTCCCCTTCGCCTTATGCATGTTCATCACAATGACGCCCGTCTCGGGGCGCTGAGCTGTGGCGAAGTGATCCTGAACAAACGCCAATCGAGTGATGTCAAGCGCATCGGAATAGCGACCCCGCTCTCGCCAGTTCTGTTCCAGCGTATTGCGCATCAGATTGCCGCGTTCGAGCAGACGCACGTTGCGGGCGTCGTTCGCAATAGCCCGCAACCGGGTACACGCTCCATCAGCGAGCGTGGCGCGGATGGCGATCCAGTCCTTGTCTGGATCGCCGACCATAACGACCTGCCGGGTTGCGGAAAGGACGGCAGCGATAGGATGGATGACACTGTTCGCGTGCGGCGCCTGTCCCCCGGCGATCCGCTCGTTCCATTTCGCCAGCGCGCTCTCCAGCTTGACCGCATCGCCCAGATCTCCCTTGCCTGGGTCGGATCCCCCACGGCCGCGAAGATATTGGCATATCAAATGCACCAACTGGTCGAGGTCATCCGAAGCACGCTCTTGCTGCATCAGTTGCGCAATGACTTCGGCTCCCAGGATCGGTCCTTCCATATCGATCGAGGCGGCATGTGAGATAGTCGGAACGTTACCGAACGGATCGCGCAGGATATCGGAAACGAGCCGCATCTTCCGCTTGGTTGGAACGAGGATTGCGAGCGACCAGTCGCGCCGTCCGGTGGCGATCAGCCGGGCTCGCGCCTGAAGGACCTGCGTGACCAGCGCGGCATAGGCCTGGTTCCGGTTGGACGGAAACAAGCAAAAGCTGATGCCAGAGTATTCGGCCTTGCTGAATTTGGCGGTCAGCAGCTCGTTGCCGAAGAGTAGTATGTCCGTGCCCTTGCTGCGGTGATTGTCCGAGCCGAGCTCGGTGAAGGTCGGAGCGAACGCAGCCTTGAAATGATCAAGGCGGGCCGGATCGGCGCCAATGAATTCGAAAATGCGTTGCTCCGGGTCGGCCAGCGCAATCAAGGTGCAACGGTCGCCAAGCGCCTTCACGACACGCCACTGATCCGCGCTCGTATCCTGGAATTCATCGAAGATGATGCAGGGCCAAGCTATAGCAGTCATTGCTCGCAGTTTGGCGGAACCCTCGAGCAGCCGTGCCACGAGATCAGCGAACAGATCGAAGCAGACTTTCCCCTCTGCAAACGCAAGTCGGTCGCGCTCAGCCTTCTCGCGCGCTCTCTTTTCGGCCAGCTGGGCTTCGTCGAGCTTCTTGTCGGGGCCATATTCCCGGCGGATCGCAGCTAGGGCGATCGCTTCACCTGGCGGTGTGAGGATCGAGATCCTACGCGGCAGGCCGACCAGATAGCCGTGCGTCTTGAGAAGCCGCCAGAAGAAGCTGTGATAGGTGTCAACCTCGATCCGGCTCCGCTCGTCGGACGAGACGTCTTTTTCTTCGTCGATGGCTTCGAGGACACGGGAGACCGTCGCACGCGCGAAGCTGAGAAAGAGGACACGCTGCCCTGGCTTGAGCATTTCGCGGGCGATTTTCGCTGCCTTCAGGATCGAGACGGTCGTCTTGCCGGAACCGGGGCCACCGGTAACCAGCTGGTGGCCGGCGGTCGCGAGCACGATCTGCTGCTTCGGCGTCAGGTCGACCATGATTACCGCTGTTACCTGAAAAGCGCGTCGAAGTCGTCGCCACCTCCGCCAGGTGCAGGATCTGCAACAGGCGGAGGTGGAGGCGGATCGCACAGCTGGCGCAACCGCGCGCAGGTTTGCCGAAACCACAACGGTATCTCGGCTTCTGAGCACTGGGCCAGGAAGTCGGCGATGCCCCAATTACCCTTGGACCACTGGAAATAGTCCATCAGCGCATCGATCATGTTCACGTCGGCGCCCGCATGCTTGGCTGCCAGATGCGGCGGCCAAGCCAGCGACTGCGAGAAGCGGTTCATGGCCTCCAAGGTGGTGTTCTTGAGGACAAGGTCCTCAATGCCTTTTTCGGGATGCATGAACAGCTGTTCGACCTCGGCCTCGATGGCTTGCTGCGCCTCCGCGGTCTGCAAATCACACAGCGCAAACACCCGCTTGCCCAACCCCGCATAGAGCCTACCGAGATCGGCGATCTGAGTCTCGGTCTTCGCGTTAATGACGGTGATTCCCAAGCCTTCGATTGAGCTGTAGGTCGCCGGATTGAGATCAGAGAGCCGACGCGCGACGACCGGAAGCGCCGCGGCTTCGGTATCGCCTTCCGCAATGAGCACCCGGCGCGCCAGCAGCCCTTCGCAGAATTTGGTGCGGAAGTCTTGTCGGTAGCGCTTGTGCTTCACGCTTTCAGGAAGGGCGATAGAAGCTTGGCTGAGTATGCCTTGGCTGCTCCGGGAAAGGATGACGGTCTCGTCTAGACCAAATTCTTCAAGGACGTAGGGCGAATGAGAGGTGATTATCGATTGGGCGGAGAGCTTGCGTAGCTCATGGACGATGCGCTTCTGCGCATAGGGAGGAATAGCAGTTTCGACCTCTTCCATGGCGAAGATCACATTCTGCTTGTCCTCGGCGATTTGAGAAAGAAGCGCGAGGACGAGCATGTTGATTGTGCCGGTACCCTGCCGGTAAAAGGGGGCGGCATGGTCGCCACTGCCGGTGGCGATGAAGGCCGTTATCACTTTGCGGAGATGCTCGCGTGTCAGGCTGGAAACGCGAAGGTGCGGCTTTGCACCCCATTCTCGAGGCACGTATTTCTTAAGCGAGGCGTTCACGCTCTCAAGGACTCCGCTGATGCCCATCTGGGGGTCACCAGCCACGTCCAGTGTGGAAAGCGCATCCAGTGTGCCTTCCCAAAGCCGGGGGCGGATTTCCTTTAAGCGGAGGATGATGTCGAGCAGGCTGCCATGCTCAAGGCTGAGGGCGCGGGATCCGGTCCTAAGCGAGCGGAGAAACAAGAAGCCGCAATGCTGCTTGTCAGTCTTGCGGAACGGAGTCGGAGTATCGTCTTCCGTCAAGCTGCGGGTGAAGTAAGTGGCACCAGTGAAATCGTCGTCGTCCGGGTCATATTGGCCGATAAAGGTGACGCGTAGCGCTGCGACGACGGCGGCTGCATCTATGCCGGCGGGGTTCGCCTCAACGAACAGGGTTCCATCAGCCGTGTTGAGCCACTCGATTCTACCGCCGAAACGAGCCAGCTGTTCCTCCGATAGGTCCGTGATCGTCACTTCGATCTCGATGCGCGGCGGCACTGAGTCCGCCAATGGGTTGCCTGCGGCCTCGACGGGAGGCTGCCCATCGTGGTCAGCCTCTGCCACGGCGGTAGCGGGAGCGAGATAACGACCCTCGAAGAAGTCGTGCTCGTCGACCGGTGGTCGACGGGAGAGTCGATCGGGGCCAAGTACCAGATCGATGGCCTCTAGAACCGAAGACTTGCCAGTGTTGTTGTCACCGATAAGCACTGCATGCGCAGGCAGACAGATGGTGGCGGACTTGATGCCGCGAAAGTTTGTCACCGATAACGAATGAACTCGCATTTCTTTCTTCGACCTCCCTGAACCTGCGCAAGATGGCGCAAGGCGGGCCTATTGGGAAGTAAAACAGGCATTTATGCTATTTTCGCGAGGATCGATTGGAGTTCGCACCACGGGAACCGTCATCTGGTGCCAAAAGGATAACCAGGAAAAATTAGTCCTCATCAATCTTCGGAGTAGGGATCCCATCGGTGAAATAACTCGTTGTTTGCGGCCCAATCATCGCCATTGCCCGGAGCACTTCGAATGATCTGAAGGCCAGGTCTAGCGTAAGCCATCGTCGCTCGGTGTGCTGCCCTTCGCCCTGGCGAATTGTTGTCCTCGGCTATGATCAATGTGTCGAGCTCCAGCGGCAGCTTAAGGTTTGGCAGTCGGGAAGCGCCCATCGCCGCCCAACAGGTTACGCCAGACAGACGGGTGAAGGCAGCAGCATCTTCGAAGCCCTCCGCTACTGCCAGAACTCGTCCACTCGGCGTCGGTTGCCATGCCCCTTGCCCGCAGCGCCCGAGCAAGAATTTACCCTGATGCTGGTTCGTTCTCGGGTCGAGAATGATGCGCTGGACGGCGACAAGGTGACCACCGTCTCGCACAGCGACGAGCAATGCTTGATGAAATGCAGTGTTTGGCTTTCGGCCGAGAGGGCACTTCGGGTGGAAGCGCACGTCAGGCAGATCGAGGGGTAGACATCTCCCAATGAGGTAGCGTTCTCCCAGCGTACCATAAACGCCGACCGCATCACTCCACAGACGCTGAGTGAGTTGACTGGAATGCAGACTTTGCGTTGGGCGGGGTTCTACGCCTCGAACTCGATCTGTATTCCGCAGGGCACGTATGATGTCCCTTGGATTGCAGCCGGCAAAGCAATGCACGAGGACCCCTGATAATCCTTGGCGGATCGATAATGAGGGCGTCCTGTCGTCATGAGCAGGGCATCGGCACATAGCGTAGGAGCCGTGCCATGTGCCGCGCAGAGCTGTGACAAGGTTGATCGTGTCTTGAGTTGGTCGGAGTGCTGATAGGGTCATAAGCGTCCCTAAAGCTTTCCCCCTCCCCTTCCTGCCGTGCACTTGAGGAGCGCCGGGTGCTTTCAATCGTCCCCATAGGGCCTGCAGTCATCGAAGTTGGCTGTAGCGAACTCCAATTCGCTTGAATGCGCTTGCTCGTCTTTGACGGATCAGCTGAGCGGTCGCTTCGGCTTGTGCCGTCGCCTCGAAGCTAAGAATGAGGCCCTGCCCTTTTGAGCCTATCCGCCCCCAGCGGCGTTCAACAGTTGTCCACCCGAACAAGTCGGTTTGGATCCAGAGGTGGTATTCTCGCGCGACGTTGCGCGAATTGTCGACGGCTTGCCAATGCCACGACTGACTGGTTGGTGTTTCCATAGTAGCCTGGTGGCAGAGACACGGACCAATGGTCCAACCGGGAATATGAATCACAGCTGCGTCAGTGATTCACTGATCCGATGGGAGGGGGTTGCTGGCCGATCACCTTCAAAAACATCATCATAAAAACGCCGCTGCTTGCAGCGGAAGGATTTCTGATTCTAGAGATTCAGATTCAGGTCCGATTTATGGCCTGAATTCAGAGGACTATGCCGTTTTTCCTGACCCGATGGGGGTGTTAGGCTGACCTTCTGGGGGCTACATCCTGACCGAGCGGGGGCTTTCCCCTGACCTTCTGGGGCATTCCTGACCAAATGGGGGGAGAGCCTGTTCCAGTAGATGTAGCGGGCCTTTCGAGCGTTTTCTCCTGCCTGGTTTTGTAAAAACTGAACCCTAGCTTGCGTTCGTTCATGACGCTTGCCGACTCGCAGGAATTCCGACGATTCCGTAACCCCTCCCTTGCCCTTCAATCCTGACCTCTTGGGGGCTGCACATTGATTCCTGACCTGACCTGACTTGACGCAAGAGGTCAGGTCAGGCAGCAATCAATCCTTCAAAGAATCAAGCTCTGATCGCACTATGGCATGGAAACTGATGACGGCCCAATAGTAGAAGCTTCCGAGGAGAAGCCTGAAGAAGGTTCCCCCGGACGTGCGATGCGCGTTGCTGCTGCATTGAAGGCAAAGGGTGGCGACGAGTTCGCCAAACCGGGCAACATCATTGAGATCAAATTCGTCAAAGGTGAGTCGCTTAGTCTGACGGCATCGCGGCTGTTGGCGCTCATGATCCTGACCGCAGGTGGAGACGCATGGGAAGATCGTCCTCATCGCATTCGCAAAGCCGATATACGCCGAGGCCACAAGGGTAACGAGCGGATCAGCGACATGCTTCAGGAGCTCCATCGCACCCTGTTTGCTGTGGATGATAAATCGTGGCGCGGAAAGAAGGCGACTCTCCTGTTCTCCCTGATCTCTCGGTCTAAAGAGGAAACCGACGAGGATGGCGGAGAGACGGGCTGGATCGAATGGGAGTTCACGCCCGATGCGCGTAAGCTGATCCAGGCTTCTGAGACCTATGCCGTGCTTAACCGGCAAGCGGTCTTGGGTTTCCGCTCGAATTATGCGCTCAAACTTTACGAGCTTGGAGCCCTTCGCCTCCATCGCCGCCAAGCAACCTGGCGAGGAGATATGCAGGCACTGCGTGCAGCGCTTGGCATCCCGCCTGATGTCTACACGGACTTCGCTCAGCTTCGGCGCAAGGTGCTTGAAAAGGCGAAGTCTGAAATTGACCAGCTCGCTCACTTCCGTGTCGAATGGCGCGAGATCCGGCAGGGACGAACGGTCACTGAACTCGAGTTTCGGTTTGAACCCAAAGGTGCGCCCGAGGTTCTCGAAACCGTAGACGAGCTCGACCGGCACTCGGCGGGGCGCCAAGCGAGGCGGACAGGTTCGGTCGAAACAGTAACTGCGGGGCAGGGGGCAATAGCAGCACCGCCCAGCGCGGCGCCTGCGATCAAGCAGTCAGAGTCCACCTTCCCGTCGTCTGGCTCGATCCGCTTCGGGCACGCCGATTTGCTTGAAGTCGCCCGAAAGCATGGCGGTGGATGGGATGTCGATCTTATCGCGAGCGGCTTTCGCGAACACATGGGCAATCGGTTGGAGAAGCTTCGTGGCGCCAAGCTCATCGCTGCTTGGAAGGGCTTTTGTGAGGGCTGGGTAAACCGGCGCGGGCGGCCCTGACGCTCAAGAATTGCACGCGTGCAATTCGCCATGCCCCCACCGAGTCAGGATTGCCTGATCCGGCTCTAGAATCGGCGCGACAATGCGGCCCGACTTTCGAAATTTCCGAATTTCTTGACCGAAAAGCGCAAGTGGGTGTAGCATACCCTCAATTGCGAAAGGACGGCATGTGTCTAACGGACTTCAGATCGAAGAAGCCGAGCGTTTAGTCTCGGTTGCAACGCTCGCCAGTCGAACATCGTCGGTGCTCGAAAAGCTGCGCGACTCCGCACGAAGCGCTCGGGCAGATGCGCGCCGCGAGCCTACCTTTACGATCGGGAAGGCGGCAGAGCTCGTCGGGCGGACGCCGGCGGCTATCCGTGACGCCGAGAAAGATGGAAGGCTGCCCGAGCCGGCGAGGACAGATAGCAATCGACGCGAGAGGTACACTCTTGCCCAGCTTAACGACATGCGCGGCGTGTTCGGCACCAGGCCGTATCGTGCTCCGACCGATCCGTGTTGCGTGGTTGCGGTTCAGAATTTCAAAGGCGGCGTCGGCAAATCGACGCTGTCTGTTCACCTGGCGCAATATCTCGCGATCAAGGGCTATCGTGTTGCATTGATCGACTGCGACAGCCAGGCCTCTGCGACGACGCTGTTTGGCTATGTGCCAGATCTCGATCTGACAGAGGACGATACCCTCTACCCATTCCTTCGTGAGGGTGAGCGGTCATCGCTCGACTACGCCCTCCGCAAGACCCATTTCGACGGCCTTGAGCTGATCCCTGCCAATCTTCGCCTGTTTAATTCCGAGTACGAACTGGCCGCCAGAATGGCGCAGGGGAACGGAGCCTTACTTGACCGCCTCAAGGAAGGGATTGAGAGCATCTCGGATCGGTTCGATGTCATCGTCATGGACCCACCGCCCGCCCTCGGGGCTATCTCTTTGTCCGTGTTGCGAGCTGCGAATGCGTTGGTGGTTCCGGTTCCTCCGACCGTGATGGACTTCTCGTCGACTGCGGCATTCCTCTCAATGCTTGATGAGACGATTGAGCAGCTGGCCGACCGAGGTCTTGCCCCAGAACTAACGTTTCTGCGCTTCGTTGCCTCAAAGGTCGATGAGAACAAGTCGATGCAGAAGGAGCTTCTGCAGTTGATGCGGACGCTGTTTGGCCACGCCATGGTTCGAACGCCGCTCAAGGACTCTGCCGAGATCGACAATGCGACTGCGCGGCTAATGACAGTTTATGAACTCGACGGGCCTGCTACGAGCTCGGCGGTACGCAATCGCTGCCTTAATTATCTTGATGGCGTGAACTCAGAAATCGAAGTCGACATTCGATCGATGTGGCCAAGCCATCAAAAGCGCCTCCGGCAGGAGGCCTTGGTATGAGCCGCTGGGAAAATTGCACGCGTGCAATTCTGCTAATGGGAGGCTTGCATGAGTAGGAAGAACAGCGGTTTTGCCGCCGACTTGGCAGCCGGGATCGATCTGACCGAGGATTCCGCCGCGCCGCGTCGATCGAGCATCGCGTCGAATGTGCTTACCGGGCGATCAAACCGTTTGGCCGATCTCGCTTCCGGTGCGATTGTCTCGCGCACGCATGAGCTCGTTGATCCAGCAAGGTGCCGGATGTGGGCTGGCCACAATCGCGACTACGCGCTCCTCAATGAGGAACGCTGCGCAGACTTGATCGAGAGCATCAAGGCCCAAGGGCGGCAAGAGATCCCGGCTATTGTCCGTCGCCTGTCGGGCGAAGATGGCTATGATTTCGAGGTCATCTGCGGGGCGAGGCGACACTGGTCGGTCAGCTGGCTGCGGACGCACAACTACCCAGACTTCAAGTTCCTCGTCGACGTGCGCGAGATTGGCGATGAGGAGGCTTTCAGGCTCGCAGATCTCGAGAACCGCGCACGGGACGACCTAACCGATTTCGAGCGCGCGAAGGACTATCTCCGGGCATTGTCGGCCTACTACGAGGGTCGTCAGAAGACGATGGCCGAACGGCTCAAAGTGTCCGAAAGCTGGCTCACACGCTATCTCGATCTGGCCCGCCTGCCCGAGGAGTTGACCAGAGCCTTTGCTAATCCGCATGAGCTCGGAATTCGCAATGCGATCGCACTCAAGGCGCTCATGAAGCCAGAAGATCGGAAGGAGAGGGCCTTCCGGGAGGCAGCGCGGCTTGCCGCAGAACGGGAACGGACGAACCATTCGCCATCAGTCCTCGAGGTGATCAAGGCGCTTTCACTCGCGGCTGATCCCCCCAAGAAGTCAGGAACCCCCAAGAAGTCAGGAAAGGCCGAGACCGTCGCGAATGCGGTTGGCCAGCCTGTACTTCGGATTGAGGGTGCTGATCGCAAGGGTGTCCGCATTACCTTGCTGAACAAGGGTGGTGCGACGCGGCAGGAAGCCGAAGAGGCTATTCGCGCGGTACTAGATCAGCATTGGCCGGTACAATAGCACTATCGGTCTCGCGCAAGCGCACCATGCCTGCCTCCTGCAATGAGGACACCGATTGCGAAGCGGTTCGCTTTGTCACGCCTAGGCATCTGGCAAGCTCCGCTCTGGTAAGGGGACCAAGGCTGACGATCATGCGCCACGCCTGCGGAGCGGTTGAGGAGGCATACAGCCGACCGGCCAGCTGCTTGTCGGCCAAAGTGACAGCCTCTCGCATCACCCGCAAATCGGCCGCGGCATTGTCAGTGGCCGTCTGAAGCGCTGAACGGAGAAGGGCGGGCAGGGGTTCTTCGTGGAATTCGCGGAACAAGGCCCGCGGCATGATGCCTGCAAGCGCCAGCGGGGCCGAGCCCAACCCAAAAAGGTGGGGCCTGATGGCCGCAGCCAATGAGGCAGCCCAGGCCGCGCCACGCGGCGCCGAACGCGTGATTGCGAACCCGCCGACCTGGACCATTTCGCTGCCGCCTTCGAAAAAGTCGAATTCCTCGGTTCGCAGTTCCTCAAGCCACTCGATCAGCGTGCCGTCGGGATCCCTGCTGGGGAGCAGAGCGTCGAGCCGCGCGAGCGCATTGTCTGCGGGTGTGTAGGCCTCGGTGAAGCCTTCGGTCTGGCATTTGGCTGCCAGCACCTGCCTGGCAGCCTTGGCGAGGACAGGGGACGCACGTCGGCCGATCCACGACAGAAATTGCCGCCGCTCCTCCGAGCACCATGATCGGACAAGTTCGCTCGCATTAATGCCCGGGTTGTGTGCGATTCCTAGATTATCAAAGGGATAGTCTCGAACATGCACGCGCCAAAGACGCCGCAATGAGGCCATCGCCAGACACTCGGCGAGCTCCGGCGAGATGAAGGGGAGGGCGCCTTCGATCCGCGCAAGGGTCAGTTGCCAAGGGGGAGGGTAAGGCGCCATCGGGCAAATAGTATATGAACGGCCAAAAAAGTATACCCAGCTTGTACGGTTGATTTGCTGTCCGATAAGCGCCCTTCACGGACAACACGACAATCTATATAGAGTGCCTCAAATCCGCTGCGACGCCGCCGCTCTCCCAAGGGCAGAACGCCGAAGAAACCAGCGGCGCGATCGAGCATGAAGGAGAGGCGCTTTGGCTGACGGCACCGGGCTGATCGTTGAGGTGCCGATCGATGAGGGCCTCGTCTCGCTCGGACAGGCAATCCCTCCGCAGCTCGCCGCCGAAATCGAGGCCGCCCGTTCCTACAGGGCGCGATCCAAGGCCGCGAACACCGTCCGCGCCTATGACAGCGACTGGCGGCAGTTCGAAGAATGGTGCTGGACGCGCGACCTTGAGCCCATGCCCGCGATGCCCGAGGTGGTTGCAACCTGGCTGGCGTCACTGGCTCAAGCGGGGAGGGCGGACAGTACGATCGGGCGGCACCTTGCTGCCATTGCCTGGCACCACAGGCAGGCGGGGCACGTGGCGCCGCAGCACCGTGATCCCCGCGATGTCATCGCCGATACGCTCGCCGGCATTCGGCGCGAGCAGCGCGCACGGCCGACACGCAAGAAGAGCGCCATTCTGGCGGCCGATCTGGCGCGGATGATTGCGGCTGCAGAAGGATCGAGCCCGAGGGCAATCCGTGACCGTGCGGTCATGGCGCTGGGCCTTGCAGCAGCACTTCGGCGCTCGGAGCTGGTCGCTCTGCAGCTCGCCGATCTCGAGCTCGTGCGCGAAGGGCTCAAGCTGACGATCCGGCACTCGAAGACCGACCAGGAGGGGGAGGGGCAGGTCATCGCAGTTCCGTCGGGCAAGGTGCTCAAGCCCGGTCCCCGCCTCAACGAATGGCTGAGCGTCAGGGGAGGGGAGGCGGGGCCCCTTTTCTATCGAACCGATGCTCAGGGCTTGATGACGAAGGAGCCCATGTCAGATCGCTCGGTTGCTCGCCTGATCCAGCGCTACGCCGAGAAGGTCGGTCTCGATCCGGCTGCGGTCGGGGCGCACTCGCTTCGATCGGGATTCCTGACCGAAGCTGCGAAGGCTGGTGCTTCACTGCCAAAAATGCAGGAGGTCTCGCGACAGAAAAAGGTGGAGGTGCTGCTTGGCTATGTCCGAGATGCGGCTTTGTTTGAGAACCACGCTGGCAAGAGCTTTCTCTAGCCTAGGTTCAGGCTGAAACGCGGTGCCCCAAGGACCAAGGGAGCCACCGCGACACTTACCGCGCGCACATACACCGTGACGGTGGTCTGAAATGTAACCGATTTTGAGCAGAGTCCGACGCCAAGTTGCACTGCTACCCAACTTTGAACCGCTTGGGTCTAGAGTTTTCCGCCACCAGATAGGCACTCTCGTCGCGGAAAAAGATGTCCCGACAAGCCGCATCAACGTTATGAACGCCTTCCAAACCGGGCAGCCAACCATCGCCATGGGCAGCGCCATGATCCAGCTTCTGGCGGTCTTTCTGGCCGGCTCTCGCGCAATTTGAATTCCAAATATGCCATTAATACAATGGGACATTTTCATTTGAACTGCAAATTCAAGCCAGCGCACAGCAACTGCACCTCGTTCGCGCAAGCCGCGACACGTTGATGAAGAAACCCGGCCTCATCCCGAAACCGGCGCGCCAACTGGTTTTCCGGGACGATGCCCAATCCGACCTCATTGCTGACGAGTATGAGGGTCCCTTGCGCAACCGTGATGGTCTCAATGAGTGTGCGGACTGCCGCCGGGATATCGTGATCGCCGATCAGGAGATTGGTCACCCATAGCGTGAGGCAGTCCACCAGCAAGACCCGGTCGGGTGAGGCATGCAACTCGATCGCTTCCGCAAGTTTAAGGGGGGCCTCGACCGTTTCCCATTCCACGCCGCGATCCGCCTGGTGCCGAACGATACGGTTGCGCATTTCCTCGTCGAAAGCTTGAGCCGTAGCGATGAAGACTGGCGACAGGCCGGTCGCCTCGGCTCTGGCCTGTGCATAGCGGCTCTTGCCCGAGCGCGCTCCGCCAATCACGAACAGGCTACGCATCGTCTTTCCCCATTGCGAGTTTCAACAAACCATCCACATCGAGATGATGTTCAAGCTCAGCCGCGATCGCATTGAGCGCGTCATCCACCTTCGCATCATGGTCGATCCCGTCCGACTGCGCGCCGAGCATGCCGAGCAGAGCTGAACGCAGCGCCGTGCTGGCAAATGCTCCGTGGACGTAAGTGCCCGTGACTTGCCTGTCTGCACTGGTTGCGCCGTCGGGCCGCCCTTCGCCGAGCAGCGCAAAGGGGTGACGGCAATCGGGACCGCTGGTCACGCCCATGTGCATTTCAAAGCCGGTGAAGGCTTGATCGAGCGCAGTGCCTGCAACCTGGCGCAGCGCCTTATCTCCGGTCAGGACCGTTTCGACATCCAGCAGACCCAGACCGGGGATATCTTCAGGTGGTCCCTCGATCCCTTCCGGATCGGCGATGCGGCGGCCGAGCATCTGATAGCCGCCGCAGATGCCCAGGACCTTTCCACCGCGCCGATGATGCGCAAGGATATCAATGTCCCAGCCTTGTTCGCGCATCGCCTTCATATCAGCGATCGTGGCTTTTGATCCGGGCAGGACGATCAGCGCACAATCACCGGGGATGGGCTGGCCTGGCGGTACCATGACCAGTTCGACCGAGCTTTCCGCTTTGATCGGATCGAGATCGTCAAAATTGGCGATCCGGGGGATGATCGGGCAGGCGATTTTCAGGCGACCGGCGGTTTCGCGTGCGGTTCGTTCAAGCACGACCGCATCTTCGCTTGGCAAATGGGCAGTGGCGCGCAGCCAGGGCACCACGCCATAGCCTCGCCAGCCCGAAAGCGCCTCGATCTGCCGATAACCGTCGGCAAAGAGCGCCGGATCGCCGCGAAACTTGTTGATGAGAAAACCCCGGATCATCTCCGCGTCGTCCGGGTCCAATACCGCCCTCGTGCCAACGAGCGCAGCAATGACGCCGCCGCGATCGATATCGCCGACCAGCACGACTGGCACACCGGCAGCACGGGCAAAGCCCATGTTGGCGATGTCGCCTGCCCGCAGGTTGATCTCCGCCGGCGAGCCGGCGCCTTCAACCACGACGACATCGCACTGCGCCTGCAGCCGGTGCCAGCTTTCCATGACCTCGGGCAGCAGTTCGCCACGCTTGTGCCGGAAATTGCCACCGCCCAGCGTGCCGCGGACCTTGCCGTGAACGACCAATTGCGATGTGTGGTCGGCCTGAGGCTTGAGCAGTACCGGGTTCATGTCGGTGTGCGGTTCGACCCGGCATGCTAGAGCCTGCAAAGCCTGGGCGCGGCCGATCTCGCCGCCATCGACGGTAACCGCAGCATTGTTCGACATGTTCTGGGGCTTGAACGGGCGAACGCTCAGCCCGCGATTGGCAAGGGCGCGGCACAGCCCGGCAACCAGCACCGATTTCCCGACATCGGAACCCGTGCCCTGCAACATCAGAGCGCCCATACGATATCCTTCCAGGTGAGAGCGGCCACGATGGCCCAGAGCAACAGGCAGGCGCGGACATAAATGCGCAAAGCGCGCCTGACGTCAGCAGCGCCAGCATCGCGCCGCCCGCTGCCGATCCAGTCCTTGGCATGGGTCACACCATCGTAGGACACTGGTCCCGCGAGCGCGAGATCTAGCGCGCCCGCCATGGCCGCCTCGGTCCAGCCTGCATTGGGTGAGGCGTGGCGGCGGTGATCGCGCCACAGCGTGGCCCACCCTCCGCCGCCGGCAAGACATACCACGGCGCCGCCAAGCCGAGCCGGCAGCAGGTTCATCACATCGTCCGTGCGCGCCGCAGCCCACCCAAAGGCGCGCCAGCGCGCTTCCTTATGGCCGATCAGGCTGTCTGCCGTATTGATCGCCTTGTAGGCCCAGACGCCGGGCAGGCCGCCGATAACCAGCCAGAACAGCGGCGCGGCGATGCCGTCGCAAAAGCTTTCGGCCAGACTTTCGATTGCAGCTCGTGCCACACCCGCGCGATCAAGGGTGTCGGTATCACGCCCGACGATCATGGAGACGGCATGGCGCGCACTTTCGAGATCATTCTGCTCCAGTGCGACTGCGATGGGAAGAACATGATCGTAGAGGCTGCGTTGGGCCAGAGCGGGCCAGGCCAGTGCTGCGGCACCAAGCCACCAGCATGAGCCCAGCAGGTGCCGGGCGAGCGCGGTAAGGCCAAGTCCAGCCCCGATTGTCAGCACCAGCAGTATCAGAACGGTCATGACGCCGAGCGTCTTGCGTATGCCGTCTGAGTGAGTTGGCCGGTTCCATGCGCCTTCGCAGGCATTGATGATCCGGGCAAACAGGCCGACCGGATGTCCGACACGGCGATACAGCGCGCCAGGCCAGCCAATGGCAGCATCCAGCACCAGGGCCATGAGCGCGAACGGTTCAGCCATGGTCTTCGAGCACGGCACAGAGACGCTCCATCGCCTCGTCGTTGGCGGGCAGGCCAAAGCGTAACCAATCCGGTTTATCGGCGAAGGGGCGGCTGAGGATCGCAGCCCGGGCAAGACGTTCAAACAGGTGTGACGCGTCCGGCGTCGTTATCAGCCGGAAGAGTGGGCATGCGCCGCTTGCCAACAAACCGAACGAGGCCAAGCGCTGATCGAAGCTGGTGGCCTCGGCGATGAGGCGCTCCCGCATCGCGTCCTGCCAGGCGATATCCTGATAGGCGCGGGTGCCGATGGCGATCGCAGCCGCCGAGACCGGCCAGGCACCTAGCTGCTTACGCAGACTCGCCAGGATCGGACGAGGGCCCAGCACAAAACCGAGCCGCAATCCGGCGAGGCCAAAGAATTTCCCGAAGGACCGAAAGATCAGGAGTCTGTGCCGATCATCAACTTGGTCGGCGAAACTGTGGTCGGGGTGGCAGTCTGCAAAGGCTTCGTCGATTACCAGCCACCCTTTCCGACCACGCCGCACCAGAAGATCGCTCAAGGCTTCCCGAGAAAGCAGGACGCCATCCGGGTTGTTGGGGTTGGCAAGGATCAGGCTTGATCCATCGGCCAGCGCCAGATTGCCAAGCGTTACGGGATGGCTGGAGGCCGCCATCTCGCCGTGGGTGCGATAGGATGGAACGGCGTGGCAGACGTCATCGCCCAGCACCCTGCCGGCGAGGCGAAGGCCAACTTCGGTGCCTGGCACCGCGCAGACATGATCGGCATGACACCCGAAGCTGGCGGCGGCCGCTTGCTCCAGCGCGCGCAGGGCCATTTCGTCTGGCAGGGCACGCCAATCGATCTCCACCGCCCCTGCACCGTGCCAGACATGCGGATTGATCCCGGTGGAAAAATCGATCCAACCACGCGCATCGTCGCCGAAATGCGCGCGGGCCGCAGAGAGGCCGCCGCCGTGCCATGTCCAGCGATCGCGGGTCATGCGGCCGCCATCACGACAAGCGCCAGCAGCAGCGCCGCCTCGATCAGTTCAATTCCGGCGCCGTGTCCATCGCCCGAGATGCCGCCAATAGCGCGCTTGATCCACAGGCCCCATAGTGCCGCAGCAGGAACCGCAATGAGCAATGCAGGAAACGCCACCGTGGTGGCGAGAAGTACTGCGGCCCACAGCGCCAGATCGATCGGCCTGATCGCGCCCCGAAAGCGCGCACCAAGGCCATCGTGCAACGGCGATAGCAACAAGGTCCATGCCAGCGGCGCGATGCGCGCGGCGACCGGCACCCAGATCAGTGCCAGAAACTGGCTGTGCTCGATCATGCCATGCAGCAGCACGAGCTTGGTCAGCAGTTGCATGGTGATGGCCGTTACGCCGAAGCTGCCGACATGCGGATCTGCCAGGACGGCCAGGAGCCGCTCGCGGTCCTTGTGGGCCGCGCCGCTGGCATCGGCCATATCTCCCAGACCGTCCAGGTGAAGGGCTCCGGTGACGAGAACCCAGGCGATCAAGGCGGCAAGGGCTCCGGTCCAGGGATCGGTCCTTGCTCCAACCCAGGCGGCCCCGGCAACGATAAGGCCAATCACCAGCCCAGCAGCTGGAAACCAGCGCATGGACTGGGCGAATTCCTCGGCAGAAACCGTGAGCCGGGGTGTCGGCAAACGGGTGAGGAACTGGAGTGCGATGAGGAAGCCTTTCATGCGATCGGGCGCTTCATGTCCAAAGGCCCGCGATCTGGGCTGAGCGCGGCGTTCCCGGCCAGACCCGCAGGCTGATCAGCGCGGCATAGGGAAGGTCAAACGCCCAGACCTGCCGCTGTCCGAAGCCGAACAGGCTGGCCAGCGCAGCCCGGATTGCTCCGCCATGCGTTACGACCAGCGTGTCTTGCGGCGGGATTGCGGCCAAGGCCGCTTCCACGCGCGAAACCAGAGCAGACCAGCGCTCACCACCGGGTGGCGGATTGGCGTCCGGGTCGTCCCAGAACGCGCTGATCGCGGCACTGTCGACCTTAGCGGGTGCCAGACCGTCCCAGTCGCCGAAGTCCAGTTCGCGCCACCGTGAGTCGAGGATCGGGTGCAGCCCTC
Source organism: Erythrobacter colymbi (assembly GCF_002155685.1). Classification (GTDB taxonomy): domain Bacteria; phylum Pseudomonadota; class Alphaproteobacteria; order Sphingomonadales; family Sphingomonadaceae; genus Erythrobacter; species Erythrobacter colymbi. Next base: position 24,376 of record NZ_MUYK01000018.1, on the reverse strand, counting down.
TTGGATCGGCGATAGCTCTTGCTGCCTCTGCCGAGCGCTGGAGATCGGAACATACAATCGACTGGAACGACAGTTCCTCGACCTGTGCCACGCATGATGCGACGCCCTCGGGCGTCGTAGGCGCATCGGTCCTTCCGAGAAGCAGACCGGGGTGGATGGGCTCGCCATGCCGCATGAGGTGCAGGAAAAACTCGCTCATACGCCAGCAGCCACGCCAGCTTCGGCAAAAGTGGCCATCTGGTTGTGTGCGGCGAGAGCTGAACGCACGATCTGGGCCGCGACCGCAGCGCCGCTCCCTTCGCCCAGGCGCATGCCCAGAGTGAGGAGCGGTGCGAGACCGAACCGCTCGAGCAACCGTTTGTGACCAGGTTCGGCCGAACAATGCCCTGCCAGGCAATGGTCGACAATTGCAGGTTCGGCGGCAAAGATCGGCGCGATGGCAGCGCAGCAGATGAAGCCATCCAGGAGCACCGGCACCCGAAGTTGCCTTGCACGGACAATTGCACCTGCCATTGCGGCTATTTCCCTCCCGCCCAGACGCCGCAGGGTTTCGAAAGGCGTTGACGGTGCAACCTGATGGAAGACGAGTGCCGCTTCGATTACACCGATCTTGCGCGCCACGCCCGCCGGATCGAGCCCCGTTCCCGGGCCGACCCATTCGCCTGCACCGCCTCCCAGCGCCTTTGCACAGAGGGCTGCAGCGGCCGTGGTGTTGCCGATGCCCATCTCGCCAGGGACAAGGAGATCAAGGCCGGCTTCGACCATGGCGGCCCCGGAAGACAGCGCGGCAAGGCATTCGCTTTCGGTCATGGCCGGGGCTGAGGTGAAATCGGCGGTTGGCCGGTCAAGCTCCAGCGCCAGCACCTGAAGATCGAGCCCGGCAGCGGCACACAGCGCGTTGATGGCAGCGCCACCTGCTTCAAAATTGGCCACCATCTGGTGGGTGACTTCGGGAGGAAAGGCGCTCACGCCCCGTGCCGTGACGCCATGATTGCCCGCAAACACGACTGCACGCCCCCGTTCCAGCCGGGGTCTTTCGTGGCCTTGCCAACCGGCCATGAAGATCGCGATCTCTTCCAGCCGTCCCAGGGATCCTGGCGGCTTGGTCAGTTGCGACTGCCGGTTGCGCGCGCTGGCCATTGCTGTTTCATCTGGCGCAGGCATATCGGCAATGGCAGCATCAAAGGCATCGACGGAAGAAAACGTGCTCATTGCGCGACAAAGCCCGGCGGCGGTGTGCGGGTGATGAAGTGGCCTTTGACGCCCTGCGGCCAGTCCTTGAACGGAACCCGGCCATGTTCGCTTTGCGCATAATGGACGGCATAATCGAGGATGGCAGCGGCGGCATCTTCATCGGGAGTGAAGCGGCCCAGAACATACCCGACTTTGCCTGGCGCACGAAGATGGACCGTGCAGAATTCGCTGCAGGCGAACAAGCAGGGCATTTCCTGCACCGCGATACCGGAATAGCGTTCATCGCGTGCCTGCACGGCGCGCAGGGCCTCGACCATACGCGCGCCACCACGCACACCGGCGTCATCCTCCTTTGCGGTGCTGCTGTGTCGGCAGGTGTTGCATGCTACTACGGCAGGGCCGTCCTCGACGGGGATCAACATAATTTCTTGCTCCATAGATTGGGGGTCATCGGTCGAACACTCGGTTGGTCACAGGTTCCCGGGCTTGCCAGCCCCGCCGCTCCAATTCGGGTGTCTGGGACGGGTCCTGGGGGTATCCGAAGCACAGCAGTGCAATCAGCGACCAGTCGGCGGGTACGTCCAGCAAGGCGCGGATGACACCGGGCTCGAGGATCGATACCCATCCGACGCCAATGCCGCGGAGCCTTGCCGCCAGCCAGAGTGTGTGGATCGCCAGCACGCATGAATAGCGCAACATCTCCGGCATACTGACAATGCCAAGTCCATGGCCTGCTTTGGGCTGCTCATCACAGAACACCACGATCAGTTCCGGGGCTTCGCGAAGGCCATGCAGCTTGAGCGAACGATACAGTTCCTGCCGGGCTTGGCAGGCATATTGCTGCGCTGCTTGTGCGTTCTGTGCATCGACATGGTCGGCCAGCGCCTGACGAAGGGTGGATGAACGCACGCGCACGAACCGCCAGGGCTGCGCATTCCCGACCGAAGGCGCGAGGGAGGCACACTCCAGCAGCGCACACATCTCCTCTTCCGCGACAGCACGGGCTTCGAAGTGCCGCACATCGCGTCGCCAGCGCAGCAGCTGCGCAAATCGAGCCGCGAACTCGGCATCGAACTGGGGCGGCAGATCGCTCAGAACTCGATCCCTGCCTGCGCCTTCACGCCCGAGCGGAAAGGGTGCTTGATCATGGTCATCTCGGTGACGAGATCGGCCGCCTCGATCAGTGCATCGGGCGCATTGCGTCCGGTGACGATGACATGTTTCATCTCGGGTTTCGCGGCAAACGCCTTAAGAACCTCATCCAAGGGCAGGTAGTCATACCGAAGGACGATGTTGAGTTCGTCGGCTACCACCATCTGGTAAGCCGGATCGGCGATCATGCGGCAGACTTCATCCCAGGCAGTACGTGCCGAAGCGATATCGCGTGTCCGGTCTTGCGTATCCCAGGTGAAACCTTCACCCATCGGCTTGAACTCGACATTTTCCGGGAAAGCGTCGAACACCGTCTTTTCGCCTGTCGCCATCGCGCCCTTGACGAACTGGACGACCCCGACCTTCATGCCATGTCCTATTGCGCGCACGACCATACCGAGTGCAGCGCTTGTCTTGCCCTTGCCCGTGCCAGTGTGAACGATCAGCAGCCCCTGCTCGCGGGTCTTGGTGGCCATCATGGTGCTACGCGCAGCCTGGATCTTGCGCATTTTCTCGGCATGGCGCGCATCTGCGCTTGCAGCTTCTTCTTCGCGGTCAGCAGGCATCGGCTCGTTCCTTTCGCATCAGGTAGACATCCATGATCCAGCCGTGGCGAGCGCGCAGTTCCGCGCGGCGCGCGGCAATCTGCGGCGCAGAATCGGCAAGTGGCCCATGCACCAGTGCTTCTTGCGACATGCCCAGATAGGCACCCCACCAGATCGTGATGCCAGCAGGATCGAGGACTTCGAAGGCGCAGCCGGAATCGAGCATGACGACGATCGTGTGCACTCCCAGCGGCCAGCCTTCCCGGCGCAACCTGCGGCCGGTGGTGATCGTGACAGGTTCGGCCAAGGCGTTCAGCGGGATGGCGTGAGCAGCCGTAAGAGCCTGAATGCTGGTGATACCGGGTTCGACGCGAACAGTTAGGTCGACCCCAGCCGTCCGGAGCCGATCGGCAATACGCAGTGTGCTGTCGTAAAGCGACGGATCGCCCCACACGAGCAGCGCGACCCGCCCACCATCAGGAAGGTGAACTGCTATCTGCTCTGCCCAAATCGCTGCAATCGCATCGTGCCAATCGTCGACGGCCTGCGTGTAGTCGCCATCCTGTCGGCGAACGGGCATGTCGAACTCGGCCATGCGGACCGGTGAGGCCAATGCGGCGCCACAGATGGAGTGGCGCAGGTCCAGGAGATCTGATTTGGCATCGCCTTTGCGGGGCAGCAGAATGAGATCGACCGCGTTGATTGTGCGTATTGCAGCACGCGTCAGGTGGTCGGGATTCCCGGTGCCTATGCCGATCAGATGGAGGTGGATCATGCCTCCTCCATCATGGGGCCGTAGATCACCAGTGCGGTTGCATCCGATCCGCCGTCGGCAAGTGACCGAGCAAGTCCGGCAATAGTGCTTCTGGTAAGTCTTTGGTCCGGTCGGCTAATGTTTTCTGCCAACAAGGCTGCAGTATCGTCCGCAAGTCCTGCCGCGACAAGCTGCGCAGCAAGCGCCGGAAATGTGCGCTTCGGCATGAAGACGACCGTTGTGGCACAAGGGTCGGCAAGCGCTGATAGATTGAGGTCTTCTGGTAAAGTGCCAGTCTTGCCATGTCCGGTTACGAACTGGACGCGTCTAGCGTGCTCGCGTCGTGTCAGTGGTATCGCGGCAGCTGCCGCTGCGGCGGTCGCCGAGCTGACGCCAGGAATGATCTCGAACGCGATTCGCGCATGGCGAAGCGCCTCGATTTCTTCTTCGAGCCGGCCGAACAGGCCGGCATCTCCCGATTTGAGCCGGATGACATGTTTGCCGGCCAGGGCATGGTCCACCAGAAGACGGCTGACTTCGGCCTGACTTGGAGATGGCCGCCCGGCGCGCTTGCCTACCGCTACCAGTTCAGCGTCATCGCGCGCGCGGACCAGGATTGGTCCCGCAGCCAGATCATCAAACAGCACCACCTGCGCCGTCTCAAGACGAGAAACGGCTTTCAGGGTCAGCAGCTCGGGATCGCCAGGGCCCGCACCCACAAAGGATACGAACCCCTTCACGATGCGTTCGCGATCATGTGGAAGAAGGTTCCGGTCACGCGGCCGCGATACGAGCCTGTTTCGGCAACCGCGACGCCATCTGCATCGGTTACGCATGCCAGCGCTGTGTCTGTCTGCTCGAGGATCGTCGAGTAGTGGAACTCGTGGCCGCGCAGCCTTATGCCTTTGGCCAGTCCGGCTATTGGTGCCAGCAGTTCGGCCTGGCGATAGCCGAGATGCATACGGCGCTGTGCATAGCTGGTAACAAGGCCCAGCAGGCCGGCCATGTGATGCCGCTCTCCCGACTTGTCCACCAAGCCCTCGCCCAGAACCATATAGCCGCCGCATTCGCCGTGCACCGGGCGGGTCTCGGCGTGGTGACGCAGGCCGTTCAGGAAGTTCGACGCTGCAGCGATGGTCCCTGCGTGCAGTTCCGGATAGCCGCCAGGCAGCCAGACAAGATCGGCATCGCGGGCAGGGGCCTCGTTTGCCAATGGCGAGAAGGGCATGATCTCCGCGCCAGCCCGCCGCCAACCTTCGAGCACATGGGGATAGACGAAGGAAAAGGCGGGATCGCGGGCGATGGCAATCCGCTGGGCAGGGGGAAGCGGCAGTCGGCCGGGGGCCGGAGGCGGGGCGCTGTTGCTGCTGGCGGCATGGCGGATGGCATTCAGATCGACATTTGCACGCAGAAATGCGGCATAGTCCGATATCGCCCGCTCGAGATCGGGATGCTCGACAGCCTGGACCAGACCGAGATGGCGTTCTGGCAGGGTGAGATCGCCGCGCCGGGGCAGGGCACCCAGCACAGGCATGCCTATCGCTTCCATCCCCCGGCGCACTAGCCGTTCATGGCGGGGACTGGCCACCCGGTTCAGGATCACGCCTGCAAACGGCAGCGTGTCATCCAGATGCTTGAAACCGAGCGCCGTTGCAGCGGCGGATTGGGCTTGTCCGGACACGTCCAGCACCAGCACAACCGGCCAGCCCATTGTCCTTGCAATGTCCGCACTGGCGCCATTGCCGACGGCACCCCGGCTCGCGACACCATCGAACAGGCCCATCGAAGCCTCGGCAAGCACCATGTCCGCGCCAACGGCCTCTCCCGCGATTGCAGCGATCAGGCTGCCATTCATGGCCCAGGTATCGAGGTTGAACGACGCACGGCCGCAGGCGGCGCGGTGAAAAGCGGGATCGATATAGTCGGGACCGCTCTTGAAGGGCTGGACCACCGCGCCGTCTTCGACCAGCGCTCGCAGCAGACCCAGCATGACCGTAGTCTTGCCCGTTCCCGATGCTGGAGCGGCGATCATCAGGCCTGAAACGCTCATTCCCCGGCTCCTGCAAAGCGGGAGCTCGCATCCTGTGGGCGGAAGCGCCGGTCGTAGCCGTGGGCGTAGAGGCTGCTTGGTGCGAAGTCCTCCGCCCCCAGCACCCGTCCGACAAGGATCAGCGCGGTTCGTTCCATGCTGCCGGCGACGGCTGTTTCGACGGTCTCGAGGGTGGCCCGGACGATCCGCTGGTCGGGCCAGCTGGCGCGCCAGACGACCGCAACGGGGCAATCCGCGCCATAGGCGGGAGCAAGATCGGCCACGACCCGCGCGAGGTTGTGGATCGATAGATGGATAGCCAGAGTCGCGCCCGTCACAGCGAAATTGGCGAGGCTCTCGCTCTGCGGCATCGCGCTGGCCCGCCCTGGCGTGCGCGTGAGTACCAGCGACTGGCCGAGCTCGGGCAAGGTCAGTTCGGCTTCCAGAGCCGCCGCTGCCGCCGCGAAGGCGGGGACACCCGGCGTGACCGTAAACGGAATGTCCAGTGCGCGCAGGCGGCGCAATTGTTCTCCCATCGCCGACCAGACGGACAGGTCGCCCGAATGGAGGCGGGCAACATCAAACCCTGCGGCGTCAGCCTCCGCGATCTCGGCGATGATCTCGTCCAGCGTCATGGGCGCGGTGTTGACGATGCGGGCACCGGGCGGACAGTGAGCGAGTACCGCCACGGGAACCAGCGAACCGGCATAGAGGCAGACCGGGCTGGCGGCGATCAGGTCGCGCCCGCGCAGGGTCAGAAGATCGGGTGCGCCGGGGCCGGCGCCGATGAAGTGGACGGTCATGGCTGTGTTCCTTCGGCAATGGCGCAGCTGGCCATGCGATCGGGCGAGATGTGGCGCGTGCGCAACAGGCGGGCGCCCGGACCAGCGGCGACCAGCGCGCAGGCTTCTGCGACACTGCCGGTCGCGCGTGCCTTCAGGCTGGCGGAAGAGCTGGTGGGCGTAGGCGTGGTGGACAGGGACGCCGATGGGATGCCGGTCATCGGCAGTCCCAGTGCCTCTGCAAGCGGTACCAACGCAGACGTCTTGTCGATGGCGGTCGCCAAATGGGTTATAGGGGGCAGCCCGTCCTGCGCCAGTTCCAGCGCCGCCCGCAGCGAAGCGAGGTCTGCGCCGCGCCGAAAGCCGAAGCCAGCCACGATCATAGCGTGACGCTCCACTGCACCACGGGATAGCGCCCCTTCCAGCCATGCCGCTGGCCAAGGGGCACGGCATCGGCCAGTTCGATGCGCAGCAGACTGCCGCCCTTTGCGCCATGCCAACGGGTAACAGCGGCTTCCGATTCAAGGCTCACGGCGTTGGCCACCAGCCGCGTTCCATCAGGCAGCCGGGCCCAGAGGGCATCGAGCAGCGGGTCGGACAAGCCGCCACCGATGAACACGGCATGCGGATGGGGGCCTTCCGGCAGGCCTTCGGGCATCCGGGCATTGATCACATCCAACCGGTCTACACCCAGAACCGTGGCGTTTGCGCGGGCGCGGCCGGCCCGTACCGGATCGGCTTCAAACGCGGTCGCCCGGTTGGCGGGATGAGCCAGCAGCCATTCGATCGCGATTGACCCAGAACCCGTGCCGATATCCCAGAGCCATTCACCGGCACGCGGGGCGAGGGCCGAGAGGGTCAGGGCGCGCACCGGGGCCTTGGTGATCTGCCCGTCGTGATCGAACCACGCATCCGGTCTGCCGGATGTGGCGGGCAAGACATTGCCTGAACCGGCGAACGCGATACCCACGGCAACGGGATGGGCAATGTCTGCGAACGGCAGGGCTTGCGCGGTCGTCACGCGGAGGCGTTCACGGGGGCCGCCCAGCGCTTCCATCACATGAAGCGTCGATGGGCCGAAGCCCTTGCTGGTCAGATATTGCGCCACCGCTGCAACGGCATCGCCATCGCGCAGCAGGACGATTGCGCGCTGGCCGTGCGCAATATGGGGGCGCAAGCGTTCCAGCGGCGCTGCGTGCAGGCCGAGGCAGGCCGTTTCCTGGATCGGCCAGCCCAGCCGGGCGGCTGCAAGGCTGAAGGTCGATGGCGCGGGATGCGCAACCCATTCCGCCGGACCGAGATGGCGCGCAAGGCTTGCGCCTGCGCCGAACCAGAACGGATCGCCCGATGACAGCATGACCACGCGCCGCCCGCGATGCGCCAGCAGTTCGGCTATGCCGTCGGCAAAGGGAACTGGCCATTCGAAGACCGCGCAGCTAAGCGCGGGAAGCAGCGCAAGATGGCGCGCCGATCCCATGACCAGTTCGGCCCTGGCCAGCGCGGCCCGGCCCGCTGAGCAAAGGCCGTCCACGCCGTCTTCACCGATGCCGATGATCGTCAACCATGCGCGAGGGTCCATGTCAGCCATGCCGAATGTTCTCCTGCTTGGCGGGACAACCGAAGCGAGCGCACTGGCGCGCCTGCTTGCGGCAGCGCAGATTGCGACGACGCTCAGCTACGCGGGCAGGACCGACAACCCGCGGCCACAGCCGGTGCCGATCCGCGTCGGCGGCTTTGGTGGGGTGGCGGGGCTTGTGGCCTATCTCCAAGACCATCGCATCACGCATCTGGTCGATGCGACGCATCCCTTTGCCGCGACTATGAGCGAACATGCCATAGAGGCTGCGCGGATTGCCGGGATTGCCCATATCGCCCTGACCAGACCCGCATGGGAGGCCGGGCCGGGCGATCGCTGGACATGCGTGAGAGACATTGCCGATGCGGTGGCCAAACTGGCGGGCACGCCGCGCCGCATCCTGCTTGCGCTGGGCCGAATGCATGTGGAAGCCTTTGCCGCACAGCCGCAGCATCACTACCTGCTGCGCTTTGTTGACCCTCCGGCTGCGCCCCCAGGCTTGCCCTCCCACGACCTTGTCATCGATCGCGGGCCGTTTACGGCTGAAGGTGATCGGCTGCTGATGCAGTCTCACATGATCGACCTTGTTGTGTGCAAGAACGCCGGTGGCACGGGCGCCGAGGCAAAGCTTGTCGCTGCGCGCCAGCTCAAGCTTCCGGTCGTGATGATCGACCGCCCGGTGATCGGTGACCGGATCGAGGTTTGTCGCGCAGAAGATGTGCTGGAATGGCTTGGTCATGAGGCCATTTCCGCAACGGACCGGGGCGTATAGAGGATTGGGCCTGCCGCACGTTCGATGATCCGTGTCCGGCTTGATCCCACGATCACCGTGGTGCGCATGTCGGCCATTTCATCGTGCGCCTTGCCCAGCGGCACGATGCGCAGATCTTCCTCCGGCGTTGTGACGGCGCGGGCAAACAGCATCGGGCGATCATCGCCGCACACTTCTCTTAATACGGCCAGCGCACGAGCGAAGCCTTCTGGGCGCGCCTTCGAGCGGGGGTTGTAAAGCGCCACGGCAAAGTCCGCCTGCACGGCCAGCCGCAGTCGCTTTTCGATCATGGCCCAGGGTTTCAGGTTGTCGGAAAGATTGATCGCGCAAAAATCGTGACCCAGCGGTGCCCCGGCCCGTGCACTGGCGGCCAGCATGGCGGTGATGCCTGGCAGCACCCTGATATCCAGCGTCCGCCAGCGGGAAGGACCTGCCTCAAGCGCTTCGAATACCGCCGAGGCCATCGCGAACACCCCCGGATCACCTGACGATACGACAACGACCCTGCGGCCCTGCGCCGCAAGATCGAGCGCCAGAGCGGCGCGGTCGAGCTCCACCCGGTTGTCCGAGGGGTGAAGCGTCAGGCCTTCGCGTGCAGCTATCCGGGCGACATAGGGAATGTACCCGATCACGTCCGTAGCCCCGGCCAGCGCGGCGGTGACTTCGGGTGTGACGAGTGCCTCGTCTCCTGGTCCCAGACCGGCGATTGCTAGCCAACCCTTGTCCTTTTCCCCGTTCATGGTCGCCGCCCCTGACCATGGATCAGCAGGATCGAGAAATAGGGGGTCACCGCCTCAGCCTCGGCCAGCATGGTGACGCGCTGTCCGGGCATCGCTGCGTGTTCGACCAGCCATGCCGCATCCATGCGCCCGGCGGCTGCCACGGCGCGGCGAAGCTTGGGCAGGTTCCGACCGATCTTCATCACCACCAGCGCGTCAGTCTCGCGGATCCGGCGGGCAAGCTCGGCTTCCGGCAGCGTGGCCATGACCACGGTCATCACATCATCGCCCCAGGTGATCGGCAGGTCCGTCGCGGTCCAGGCGCCAGACATGCCCGTGATGCCAGGGACGACTTCCACCGGTATGCGGCCTGAAAGGCGGGCATGGAGGTGCATGAAGGAGCCGTAGAAGAACGGGTCGCCCTCACACAGCACGACGACGTCCTCACCCTGCTGCGAAATCGCTGCAAGCCGCTCCGAACAGTGCGTGTAGAACGCCGACAGGCAGGCATTGTAGCGAGGATCGGATACCGGGATTTCGGTGGTTACCGGATATTCCATCGGAAACTCGATCACGTCAGCGCGGAGCATCCCTTCCACGATGCGCCTTGCCTGGCCGGGCCGCCCAGCCTTGCGGAAATAGGCGACGTGGTGCGCCGTGCGTACAAGCCGGTCGGCGCGCACGCTCAGCAGGTCTGCCGCACCCGGACCAAGCCCGACACCGTGAATGGTGCCGATGTTCGTGCCGGCGTTCATTCGGCCGTACTCGCCAGCGCGTTGATGGCCGCCACGGTGATGGCACTGCCGCCAAGGCGGCCCTCGACGACGCAGCAGGGTGCAGGAGGAGCGGCCCAGAGGGCAGCCTTGGATTCAGCTGCTCCCACGAAGCCCACCGGACAGCCGATGATCGCCGCAGGGCGTGGGCAGGCGGGGTCTTCCAGCATGTTCAGCAGATGAAACAGCGCGGTTGGTGCATTGCCGATCGCCACGACCGCACCCGCCAGAATGGGCCGCCACAGTTCCAGCGCGGCAGCGGATCGGGTGTTGCCGATCTTGCGTGCAAGGTCAGGCACCGCAGGATCTTGCAGCGTGCAGATGATTGCGTTGCTCCCGGGAAGCCGGGCGCGGGTGATCCCTTCAGACACCATCCGCGCATCGCACAGTATCGGCGCGCCGCCGGCCAGCGCAGCGCGTGCCGCATCGGCAAATCCCGACGAGAACCGGATATGCGCTGCAAGTCCGACCATCCCGGCCGCATGGATCATCCGCACTGCCACCTGCTCTTCGCCTGGCGCGAAAGGGGAGAGATCGGCTTCGGCGCGGATCGTGGCAAACGACTGGCGATAGATCGCTGCCCCGTCGGTTTCATAGACATGGGGCATCAGACGGCTCCAAAATGCGCGAGGATTTCGCTGGCGCTCAAGCCGGAGCGGGACGGAGGCGATCCGGCTTTGCCAGCAAGGACCAGATCGAACCTGCCGTTGCGTCCGGTCAGCGTGACATCGGCCACCTGCGAGCAGGCGCAGCCTTTGGCACAACCCGAAACGTGCAGCCGTCCCGAGACATAGGGCGCAAGTCGGCGCGCAAGCGCACGGGTTTCAACCGTCGCCTGTGCGCACAATGGTGCGCCCGGGCAGGCTTCCACATGGGGCAGCGGATCAGGTTTAGCGCCGGTGGACGGGTGGGTCCGGGCAGCCGCCGCCCCCTCGATCAACAGCCGCCGCCACGGTGTTGTTCGCAGTCCAGAAGCAGAACCGGATTCGAGCAGGATGGCGAGCTCCGAAGCCTCTATCAGCCCGAACGCCAGCGCGATCGATGGATGATGTCCGGTGCCAAGCACATGGCCCGGTTCAGCCATTGCAGGCGCGATCGCACCTTTTGCCCATGCGGGAAGTTCCGCATCCCAACGGGCCATGCGCCCGGCTGCGGCGGCGCCGCTCGCGGCGAACCAGTGAGCGAGAGCGATCAGGGCGTCCGCTTCCGTGCCTGGAGACAGGCTTGATCCGGTGAGGCAACCATCGGCGCGAAGGATGAGGCTGCCGTCCGTGCCGCGTTCGACACGGAAATCGCCGGATGCGCCGGTCAGCACAGCGGCAGGGCCGGCATCGATGACGAACCCGACCTTGCCGGGAAGATCGGGCCATTCGCCTATCCGGGCCAGCAGGGCGTTGGCGATGCGGTGGGTGTCGTCGTTCTCCTGCCAGTCGGGCGCGACAAGGACGTTGCGCCGCGCTTCGAGTGCAGGCTCGGGCTGCACTAATTCCAGCGCAATCAGCCTTTGGATCAGCAAGGGCCAGCGATCTTGGGCAACGCCGCGAATCTGCAGATTGGCGCGCCGCGTCAGGTCGATCAGCCCGCTGCCGCAGGTGGCGGCCGCATCGCAAAGGGCCAGCGCCTGCTCCCGTGTCAGCCGCCCGAGCCGGGGTTTGACCCGCACCAGTAGGCCGTCGCCGGATATCATCGGGTGCCATGCGTCCGGGCACCAGCCCTTGACGGCAAATCCGGTCATGGTGCCTCCCGCAGGCTGGCCAGGATGGAATTTCGCCGGGTGCGCCAGAGGCCCGCGGCATGCAGCGCGGCAAAGCGCGCTTCCATCGCCGCCAGTGCATCGGGATTTTCGCGTTCGAGGAAGGCGCGAACTTCGGACTGGCCGAGCGTTGCCTCGTGATAAAGGTCGATCAGCTGCGGCGGCACGCTGCCGGAAAGATGTGCGAAAGCGCCAAGATGGTCCAGCGTCGCGGCCAGTTCCGCGCCCCCACGAAAGCCGTGGCGCATCATTCCTGCGATCCAGCCTGGATTGGCGGCTCGGGCACGGACCACGCGGGCAATTTCTTCGGTCAGCGTGCGGGCCGCCGGGTTGTTCGGGTCCCGATTGTCGAGATGATAGAGTGCGGCCTTGCCTCCGACAATCGCCTGGGCTGCGGCAAAGCCTGCCTCGTGCCCGGCATAGTCCGCGGCCAGCAAGAGGTCGGTTTCAGGCAGGTCCTGCAGGTGGACGAAGGCGTCCGCGCTGGCCACTCGCAGACGGATGCCATCGGGGTCAGCCTCGCTTCCCGTGCTGGAATCGGAAACGCTATCCAGCGCGTGGTCGGAGGCTGCCAGCCATGCTTCGCCCGCCGCACGCCGGGCATCATCGGTATAGGTTTCGGCCGCGTCTCCGATCCCGAGTCCATACCGGCCCGGACGCGGACCATAGACGCGCGGCGCTGGGGCCAAGGCAACGAAAGGGTTCCAGTCGGCGGGTTCGTCCCTGGTGCACAGCGCCCGGACGGCCTGACCGAACAAGGCGGGCAGGGTGGGAAAGGCATCACGAAACAGGCCCGAAACGCGCAGCGTTACATCGAGGCGAGGGCGGTCGAGCATGGCGAGTGGGAGAATCTCAACCCCCGTCACGCGCTCTGAAGCCATGTCCCACATCGGCTTTGCCCCCAGAAGGTGCAGCGCCATCGCAAACTCTTCACCAGCCGTGCGCATGGTGGCCGAACCCCACAGATCCACCACAAGGCCACGCGGGTAGTCGCCGTGATCCTGCAGATGGCGGCGGAGCAGCTCCTCGGCGAGCACGACGCCCTGTGCATGCGCTGCGCGCGAAGGTACTGCGCGCGGATCGATCGTGTAGAGGTTGCGTCCCGTCGGCAGCACATCGGTTCGTCCGCGATGGGGCGAGCCAGATGGTCCGGGAGCGATCCATCGGCCGTCCAGCCCAGCCAGAAGCCCGTTCCGCTCTGCCGCGCCCTGTTCACCGCGGCCGAAAACGTGGAGACCGTCACCGAACTGGCTGGCTTTCACATCGCAGACGAAGCGATCGATCCGGGTGATCGCTTCGACCAGAGTGGTGGCGGTATCAAGGCCGAGCTCTGCCTCCAGCCCCAGCGCGGCAGCTTCCTCGCGGATGGATTTCTGCAGACGGTCCCGGCGGGCAGGGTCCAGCCCGTCGGCATTGGAGAATTCGTCCAGCAAAGCCTCGATCCGGCCCAGCCCGGCGCCGCTTCCGGTCGGGACGAGCGGCGGCGGCACATGGCCGATGGTGACAGCACCGATGCGGCGCTTGGCCTGCGCTGCCTCGCCCGGATCGTTGACGATGAAGGGATAGATGACCGGCATCGCTTGTGTCAGCGCTTCGGGCCAGCAAGCGTCAGACAGCGCTACAGCCTTCCCCGGCAGCCATTCCAGCGTACCATGCGCGCCAACATGGACCAGCGCATCCGTACCCTGCTGGCCCAGCCACAGGTAGAAGGCGACATAGGCGTGCCGCGGGCAGCGCGAGAGGTCGTGATAGTCTGCATCGCGACTGATAGGCTCGCCCCGCTCGGGCTGAAGCGCCACCAGCACCTGGCCGAGCGTGAGCGCCGGGAAGCGAAATGCCCCATCGACAGCCAGCGGATCGTCTTCCGGCTCTCCCCATGCCGAGGCAAGGTCCTGCCGCAGCGTCTCGGGCAGGGCGGACATGGCAGTGCGATAGGCATTCAAAGGCCAGACCAGATGCTCGGTCGCCAGCTGCCTGGCAAGATCGGTGGGGCGGCTGACCTTGTACCCGGCCTCTGCCAGATCGGCGACAATCGCATCGACTGAGGCCAGCGCGTCAAGACCCACGGCGTGCGCCATCTGGTAGGCCTTGCCGGGGTAGGTCGACAGGATCAGGGCGACGCGGCGTTCGCATGCCGGCTTGCGGGCCAGCCCGATCCAGCGCGCCACGCGGTCGGCGACCGCTGCGATCCGGTTGTCATCGCCGCGGTGCGAATAGGGAGCGAAGCCGAGTGCCGGATCGCGTTCGCCCGCTTCCTTGAAGCTCGACACGCCTGCAAAGATGCGCCCGTCAATCTCGGGGAGTACGACATGCATGGCAAGGTCAGCCGGCGAGAGGCCACGCGATGTGCGCGCCCATCCTGCGCGCGGTGCGGTGGCAAGCGCGATCTGGAAGACCGGAACGCCCCCCCCGTCGAGCGGCGTTCCGCCATCCTCGCCCCGCGCTGAAAAAGCCGTGGCATTGACGATGGCTGCAGGCGCCAGCGAACGCACCCAGCGATCCACCTGTGCCCTGACCTCAGGGGGCTTGAGCGAGGGGACGAAGATCGAGAGCGCGTCAAAGCCGCGTTGTTCAAGCGCGGAATGAAGCGCGGCGATCGGGTGCAGGTCGTGTGCGGCGAGGTACGCACGGTAGAAGACGATCAGGATCAGCGGCCGATCCGCATTGGGCCTGAAGCTGGCAGGATCGATGATCCCGCAGGAGGGGTGCCATCCGCCAGTTGCCGGCAAAGCCGTGCATTGCGTCACAGTGCTGACGCCAAGCCCTGCGGCGTGCGCGAGAGCGGCCAGGGCCGCGCGCGCCGCTGCCGCGCCGCCCTCGTCACACAACTGGCAAAGCTTGGCCAGCGTGGCGGCAGGAAGCGTGGAGACACTGTCGAGGTGCCAATCCGGCCGACCATCGGCAGGCAGGACAGCAAGCGCAATCCCGCGCGATCGGGCGAGGGTCTCGACCTGTTGAAGGCCGTAGCTCCAATAGGGCGTGCCGCCGATCAGCCGGATCAGCACGGCCTTTGCCCCGGCCAATGTCTTTTCGATATAGGTGTCGACCGACAAAGGGTGGATCAGCGCGGCAAGATTGGCGAGCCGCAACGAAGGAAATGCCGGATCCGCCGCTTGCGCCTGGCGCCAGCCTTCCGCGAACGCACCAAGATCGCTGTCCGAGAAGGACAGGACGACAAGATCCGCAGGCTCCTGCCCCAGATCCTGTGGGATGGCCGTTTCCTCCATCCCATGCGTTTCGCGAAAGATGACGTGCACGGCCTAGCTTAGCCTGCCAGCACCGCGCGAATGGCAGGCTCGTCGATATCGTCATGCTCGGCGATGGCGACCAGGGTGGTCTGGCGCCGCTCATCGGGGCGCCATGGGCGGTCGTACTGGTGACGAACCCTCGACCCGACGGCCTGCACCAAGAGGCGCAAGGGCTTGCCAGTCACGGCAGCGTAGCCTTTTACCCGCAGGATGCGATGGTCGCGGGCGAGCGTTTCGATACGCGCCACCAAATCGGCGGGATCGGCAATCTCGCCGAGCGCGATGACGGTGCTGTCGAAATCGTCGTGCTCGTGATCATCCTCATTGTCGTGATGCGAGGGCCGGGCAGCGATATCGTCTTCGGCGGCAGCTCCAAGTCCAAGGATCACGCGAGGGTCGACAATCCCTTCGGCTATCTCGATCACAGGCACGGGGCGGGGTGCTTCGGCCGCAATGGCTGCCCTTGCGGCAGCGACTCCGTCAGGTCCGGCCAGATCAACCTTGGTCAGCAAAACGAGATCGGCGCAGGCAAGCTGGTCCTCGAAGACTTCGGACAGCGGGGTTTCGTGGTCGATCCCCGGGTCTGCGGCGCGCTGGGCCTCCAGCGCTGCAAGATCGGGGGCAAACCGTCCGGCAGCAACCGCTTCGGCATCGGCCAGCGCAAGGACGCCATCCACCGTGATGCGACTGCGGATTGCCGGCCAGTCGAAGGCCTTGAGCAAGGGCTTGGGCAGGGCCAGCCCTGATGTCTCGATCAGGATATGGTCAGGGCGCGGATCAAGCGCGAGCAGGCGCTCTACGGTGGGAATGAAATCGTCCGCCACGGTGCAGCAGATGCAGCCGTTGGCCAGTTCGACGATGTTTTCCGCCGGGCAATCGGGAATGGCGCAGGATTGTAGGATGTCCCCATCCACCCCCAGAGTACCGAATTCATTGACGACCACAGCCAATCGGCGTCCGCCAGCGTTGCGGATCAGGTGGCTGATCAGCGTGGTCTTACCGGCACCCAGAAAGCCGGTGATGATCGTGACGGGTACCTTTGACAGGTCCGACATGGCAGTTCCTCCGCGCGCCAGAGCGACACCGGGCAGGGCTTGCCGGACAGGTCCGGTCGGCGCGCGACAACGGGCTGGCGCGACAGACGCCCGAAACCACGCGGCCGTGCAGCCCCAGCCGCACAGCTTCGTCGCTCAGACGGAAGAGTACCGTGCCTTGGCCATCCCCTGGACCCGGGCAAGAGCGACCAGAGCGCCGGCAGGTCTCCTGGCTCGCGGGTCACAGCTTGATGCACGCCTTCCCAGATGCGCGTTCATGCGCGGTCCAGTGGCTTTTCCTGCACGCGCAGGAAAAATGTGCATCGCGCTATCCGCTTACAGTTGCAGGGACAGCCGCGGATTTGGGAGCTACGCTCCCGCACCGCATTCCCGATTAAGCCCCGTTGGGGGCACCGGCGCGATCATCGATGGCACGGGCAAACCCGCATCATCATTGAATATCTCTAGACCCAAACTTCGATCATGCCAATCAAAGTTCGCGCTGAAATTGCAGGCGCAACCTCACTGTTCCGTTTCATCGGTTTCAACGGGAGCGCGGTCGAACCAGACGCGCCAGGGACCCACGTGCTCGTGACCGGCAGCGGCAAGACGGCGCAGGACGATGCGGGCTTTCGTTCGGCCCCGCCGTGTGTCGGGCCAATCAAAGAATTCAGGGTTTGCGCCTTCAGCCACAGCGGTGCGGATATGTGCGTCCACGGCACGATCCTGATCAAGGCCAAAGCGTTCAAGCATAGGTGAAAAGGCGGTGTCCGTATCGGGCACGAAATCGTGCCGTTCACCCAGTGCGTTCCGCCAAGGTGAGCGAGGGTGAATGTTCAGGATCGACTGATAGCCATCCGGAATGGGGACGTTGGCGCCATGTGGCCGACCCTTCCCGATAAGCTTGGCAAGCAGATGGGTGTGCGGGCCTTCCGGCGATTTCCCATCCGGAGGCGGAATCGGTTGGAAGACTTCGATCCGTCCGGCAGGCGAGAGCATGACCCGGTGGGGCTGCGCACGCAGAACCTCGGCCATGACTGTTGGCGAAGACAGCAGGTCCTGACCTTCAAGAGCCTCGAGAGCCCCGATCAGCGCTTCGTCGTCAGTGCGGGCGCACATCCTTATGGTGCCGTTACAAACGCCCATGTCGAACAGGCGGCTCGACTGGTCTTCCCTGCGAATGGCGTCGGTATCGGCGCCCAAAGATACGACAGCCCGATCGACCGAACCAGTCAGAGGCGCGCAGAGCGCCATTGCATGACCCCAGCTTTCGCCATCAGAGGACAGGCTATCCCAGGCAAGGCATTCAAAGCTATCCGAATGCCTGATCCGCAAGGCACCGCGAGCGGTCACGATTTCGATATTGTCGCGGTCGTTTTGAACCGTGGCCGGCTCATCCTCGTCGCGAATGAATTCGCCGATCGCACCGAATGTGCCGATGCTCCAGCCATGGCCAGGGTCGCACGCGAGACGTGCCAGTTCGTCAAAGGAAATCTGGTTCATGATGATACCCCGGACTTGAGAAAGCGGACGGAAATGCCGTCCCCGTCACGAGATAACCGGACCGGAACGTCATAGAGCGAGGTGAGTAGGCTTTCGGTGACGACTTCGTGCGTCGGACCGTGTGCAAGCAATCGCCCATCGCGGATTGCGAGGATCGAGTCCGCGAAGGCCAAGGCCAGATCAAGATCGTGGATCGCCATGACAACCGTGCACCCGGCCGTGGTCCGGGCCTTGAGACGCTGGACGGCATCGATGGCATGGCGTGGATCCAGACCCGCGGTTGGTTCATCAACGATCAGAAGCGCTGGATCGCCGACAATCGCGCGGGCCAGCATTGCCCGCGCCAGTTCGCCACCCGACAATTGCGTGGCTGGCCGATCCCGCAAACCCAGCAGATCGCAGGCGAGCAGTGCATCGTCGATGGCGGGAAGCAGAGCGGACGGTATGGTGCCGAATGCTGGCAGCGCCGGAGTCAGCCCGAGCGCAACCACGCGCTCTACGGTGATCGGCCAATCAACCCCCGCACGTTGCGGCAGATAGGCACGCAACTTGGCAAGTTCCCGGCGGCCAAGGCGGTGGAGGTCCTTGCCATCGAGTTCGACCGAACCTTGCACCGGGCGTTTGAGGCCCGATGTGATGTCCAGCAAGGTGCTCTTGCCGGCGCCATTGGGGCCGATCACAGCAGTCAGATGGCCCGATGGAACACGCGCCGATATCCCGTCAAGGACCAGACGCTGCCCCCGGCGCGCCGAAACACCATGAAAGTGCAGCGCGCTCATGCGGTGCGTCTCCGGACATGAAGGACCAGCCACAGGAAGAACGGTGCCCCGATCAGGCTGATGAACACCCCGAGATTTAGCGGCATGCCCCGGAATACCAATGTGCGCGACGCGATGTCGGCGAGGGTTACCAGAACGGCTCCAACCAGCATGGCCGGGATGAGCACCTTGCCTGGACGATGGGCGACCAGAGGCCGGACAAGGTGAGGCGCAATCAGGCCTACGAAACCGATCGTTCCGGATACGGCGGTTGCGCCTCCGACGCCAAGGGCCGTACCGATCAGCGCCAGCATGCGCGTTCGTGAAACCGCAATCCCCAGGCTTTCAGCCTGCGCTTCACCCAATGCAAGAGCATCCAGAGCTCGGCCCGTCAGCAGAAGCATCGTACCCCCGGCAAGGATAAAGGGTGTGGCAAGGCGGACATGATCCCAGCTTCGATCGGCAAGCGAACCCATCAGCCAGGTCATGATCTCGTAAGCGGCATAAGGATTGGGGGAGAGGTTGAGCGCCAGACTGACGCCTGCACTGGCTATGCTGCTGACTGCTGCCCCGGCCAGGATGAGCGATAGGGTACCGCCTCCCCGCGCAAGGATGAAGGCAATGCCTGTGGTGACGAATGCACCTGTCAGACCAAACAGCGGAGCGGCAAGGGTAAAACTGGCGGCAAAGCCGAAATAGATGGCGATGACCGCACCGAGCGAGGCACCTGCCGAAACGCCCAGCAGGCCGGGGTCAGCCAGCGGGTTTCGCAACAGCCCCTGCATGACGGCACCCGAGAGGCCAAGGATGCCACCGATGGCCATCGAAAGGACAACCCGTGGCAGGCGGATCTGGGTGACGATCTGGCCAGCCAGATCCGCATGATCGAAAGCCAGCGCCTGAAACGCTTCGCGTGGTGTCAACCAGACGGAGCCAGCCAGCACCGAAGCGAAAGCGCTGGCGAGCAGACAACTGACCAGCATGGGAACAAGCCACCGGGTCATAGCGATTTCCCACCGGCAAAGGGAAGGGGAGAGCGGGCATGGAGAGCCGCTGAACGAAGTTCGTTGCGCAACTGCATCGCGGCTTCCGTCACCATCGGCGTTCCGCAAACGTAGTACGCCTGTCGGATCGTCAGCGTACGGTCACCGTCCCAGTAGCGACGGATTAGAGGGTGTCGCTCGACGTTTTCGCGAAGCCCCGGGCGGCGACCTACCCCGGCGCCTTTCACCAGCAGGGACGGAGCAGAAAGGAGCAGGATTTCGATATCCGGTTTGCCGTAGCTGCTCTTCTGCAGTGTGTTGGCAACATTGGTCGCACCGGCTGTCTTGAGCACAGTGTCATAGAGAGACCCCGTGCTTGCATTGAAGCCAGCACCATCCCACGCAGCCACTCGTAGCGGCGGGCCCGGATCGCGCGCAAGGTCGGCCAGTTGGCGGTCCATTTTTGCGATCAATTCCTCGCCGCGAGCGGGCTCTCCTACTGCCTTGGCGACCTGTCGGGTTATCTTGCGGATATCTTCGTAGGTTTCCGCATGATCGACCTCGATCATTGGAAACCCTAATCGCTTAAGCAGTCCGCGTGTTGCCGGCGTCGTAAATGCCCCGGCAATAACCAGGTCCGGCTTCTGGCGCAGGACCTCCTCCGACATTCCATGGTTGATGTCGACACGCGCAGCCTCGCGGAACATGAGGGAGCCGTCGGGATCGCGCGACAGCCAAGTGACCGACGCGATCCGCTCAGGTGGCAGCAATGCCAGGACAAGCTGATCCGTGCACTGGTTCATCGACATGACATGGACTGGCTTTGCTGCCGCCTGGCTGCGACTACCAGACGGCTCCGTGCAACCGGCCAGAGCCGGAAGCACGGAGATCATCCAAAGGAGGCAGAGCGCCTTGCGGAACATCAGAAGCGGACGCGAACGCCACCATAGCCTGCGCGGCCCGGAGTGGCGAAACTGAACACCTCTTCGTATTGCTCGTTGATGAGGTTTTCTACGCGCGCAAACAACGAAATGTTGGGGCGCAACTTGTATTCGGCATTCAGGTTAACCAGTACATATTCCCTCAGGGACACGCGCACCGGAATGAAGCTTGGATTTGTAAACGCGACATCGGTCTGACGCCCGTTGTAGCGCACTGTCAACGTACCCGAAAAGCGCTCATCCTTGCTGAACACTGTCGCGTTGAAACTGCCGATATGCTTGGGGCGACGCACCTCGACTGTGCCGTTTTCTCGCGCATGAAGCCATGTGTAGGCGGCGTCCAGCCTGATCTGGGGAATTGGACGGGCGGCAAGGGCCACCTCAATGCCATGCTGTTTCGACAAAGTTGCACGGTTTGATGGCGTCGCTATGAAGGTCGGAGCGGGGAAGGTCGTGAAAATTTCGTCCTTCAGGCGGCTATCGAAATAGGTCGCGCTTATGGTGGCCTTGCCATCGCTGAAGCTTTGCTCGATGCCGGCTTCCCACCCTTCCGACTTCTCGGGCCTCAGGTTAGGGTTGCCAATATAGCGGCCATCGGAAAATCCATAGAGCTCGAAATAGCCCGGATTCTTGACCCCCGTTCCATAGGCACCGCGAACACGGGTACCAGTCGGGAGCGAATAACTGCCTTGAACCCGCCAAGTTGTGGGGTCATCAAAGCGATCATTTTCGTCATGGCGGATCGATGCACCAAAAGAGAATGCGTCGTTGATCAGCAGTTCATACTGCCCGACAATCCCGACATTGTCGGTCGATCTTTTTCCCTGAAACGCGAAGGATGACGGTGTGGTGTTCTGGAATTCTTCGCGCTCGACGTCGATTGCGGCGGTCAGACGATGCCGGATGGCGTCGGTGCCCAGCCGCAGGCTCGATTCAAACGAGCCTTTGTAGCGGTTACCCTTGTTGCCGTAATCGAAGCCCGCAGCGTCGAAGCCCTTGCGCTCGCTCAAGGCGACTTGCCCTGTCACCGCGTTCGTCCAGCGTCCGTCGAGTCCGATCAGTTCAGCTCTCACAAGACCATAGAAGGCCTTGTTTCGGAAGAATACGCCGGGGCTGTCGACGGTGAATCCGAAGAGCGGGCTCGCCGGATTGTTCTCGCTGTTGTTGGTCTCGGCTTCCGTGAAGCTGTAGCGGGCAACGCCGGTCAGTTTGAAGGTTTCGGACGGTGACCAGATGAGCTTGGCCGAAAGGCCTGCGATGTCGGAGCCGACATCCCTGCTGCCATTTCGTGCCGTGGGATAGCCGCCGGTGTGATAGTAAGCGCCAGAGACGGCATAATCGAGATTGCCAGACACTCCGGCCGCACGCGCGCTTCCGGTGAAGGTGTTGAAGCTGCCGCCCTCTGCGCGCAAGCTGACCCCCGGAGCCTCCTTACCGGTCAATGTCAGATACTGGATAACGCCGCCGATCGCGTCCGAACCGTAAAGCGAGGACTGCTGCCCGCGCAGGACTTCAACGCGGGCTTCTGGATCGGCAATGAGAGTGGCGAAATCGAACTCGCCAAAATACGGGTCCGAAGCTTCTATACCGTCAATCAGAACGAGCACGTGGTTGCCCTCGGAGCCGCGAAGCCGGAGCTGGGTGAGGCCGCCAACAGCGCCGGTGCGGCTAACGGCAACGCCCGGCACATCGCGCAGAATGTCCGAAACAATCCGGGTCTGGCGCTGCTCCAACGCTTCGCTGTCCAGTACCGTCACTGACGCACCGAGCTTGTTTACGGCCACGGCCTCACCGGACCGCGACGCCGTCACGACAATGGTTTCGCCGCTGTCATTGGTTGTAGGCTGTCCCGGGTTCGACTGCGCGAAGGCCGGGCAGCTGGCTAGCGCCAGCGCAAACGTGGATACGAGAACAGGTTTCTTCATCGGGATACCCCCCTGGTGCCGAGCAACTGCGCGACAAAAAGGGGCAACCGGATCCATCAACTCCCGAGGCGAGTCGGGAGAGCGCACGAACGGTCGGCCAGGCCAACGCGAATGGGCACAATTCACCCGCGCAGGACCAACCCTGCGGCCCCAGCCGCAATGGTTCGTCGCTCAGACGGAGGTTACCGTGCCATGGCCATCCCCTGGACCGCAGCAAGAGCGACCAAACGCCGGCAGGTCTCCTGGCTCGCGGGTCATAGCTTGATGCACGGCCTTCCCAGGCCACGCTGGATTCAACGTGAGGCCCAGTGGCTGCTTCCGCCCGAAGGGGGAAGCGATGTGCATCGCGCTCGCCGCTTACAGTTGCAGGGACAGCCTCGGATTCGGATCAGCAAAAGCCGGTCCTCACCGTGTTCCCGAATTAAGCC
Organism: Erythrobacter colymbi; assembly: GCF_002155685.1. Lineage (GTDB taxonomy): Bacteria > Pseudomonadota > Alphaproteobacteria > Sphingomonadales > Sphingomonadaceae > Erythrobacter > Erythrobacter colymbi. The sequence continues at coordinate 1,507 of NZ_MUYK01000018.1, read as the reverse complement.
CTCTCGGGCACCGGCGCGATCTGTTGACAACGGTCTTCAACCGTTGACGTTGATCCACTAGTCGAAAGTCGCCCGAAAGCCAATCCCTTAACGACTGACATCGGAACGACGCCAAGCCTCAACGATGGCAGGGTTTTCAAGCAACCGTTCCACCGCATCCACATTATAGGTCGCGAGCGAAATGAGGTTGTCCCCTCGGCGTATTTTGGATGTCCCGGAATGTCCGTCGTCAGAACATTTGGCACAGGTCGCGGCGTAAATTAGCGGAGTGCGGGCCTCGTCTGTTGTTGGGTTTTAGGCGGCGAGCTTACGGTGTTGCAAGCGCCGATGTTCAATGGTCTGTCGCTTGATCCTTTCGCGTTGTTTGATGATGGCTGGTGCCCTGCCGAAGTAGGCGTCTGCGGGCGTCACGTTGTTTAGGCTCTCGTGGTATCGGCGGTGGTTGTAGTGCTCGACGAAGGTCTCGATCTGGGCCTCAAGGTCGCCGGGCAGGAAGTAGTTCTCGAGCAGGATGCGGTTTTTAAGGGTCTGGTGCCAGCGCTCGATCTTGCCCTGGGTCTGGGGGTGCATCGGGGCGCCGCGCACGTGGCTCATCTTGTTGGCCTCGATGTATTCAGCCAGTTCGCCCGCGATGTAGCTGGGACCATTGTCGCTGAGCAGCCGGGGCTTGTGCAACACCGTGGCGCTGTCGCATCCGGATGCGACCAACGCTACATCCAGCGTGTCGGTCACATCCTCGGCCCGCATGTTGGTGCACAACTTCCAGGCGATGATGTAGCGCGAGAAGTCGTCGAGCACGGTGGAGAGATACATCCAGCCCCACCCGATGATCTTGAAGTAGGTAAAATCGGTCTGCCACATCTCGTTCGGCCGGGTCGTCTTGGTATGGAACGCATCAGCCGCTTTCACCACGACGTATGCCGGGCTGGTGATCAGATCGTGGGCCTTGAGCAGGCGGTAAACCGTAGCTTCGGACACAAAGTATTGGCGCTCATCGGTAAATCGCACCGCCAGTTCGCGCGGTGACAGCTCGGACTGCTCCAGCGCCATTTCGACGATCTGGTCCTGCACCTCGGGCGCGATCCGGTTCCACACCCGGCCTGGAGCCGATGGCCGATCCGCCAACGCCTCCGGGCCGCCTGCGAGGTAGCGGTCATACCAGCGGTAGAACGTCCGCCGGGCGATGCCGAGTTGGTCCAGCGTTCGCTTGGCAGGCAGGTGGGACTGCTCGACGATCCTGATGATCTCGAGCTTCTCGGATGCGGGATACCTCATTCTTCGTCGCCCCCATCCGCGATCATGCTTTTTTTGAGCAAACGGTTTTCCAGCGTCAGGTCGGCCACGCATTCCTTCAGGGCGCGGGCTTCGCGGCGCAGATCCTGCACCTCGCCAGTGGTCGCGGCACGGGCGGTATCACCGGCCAACCGGCGCTTACCTGCTTCCATAAACTCCTTCGACCAAGTGTAATACAGGCTCTGGGCGATGCCTTCCTTGCGGCACAGCTCTG
>NZ_MUYK01000017.1 GCF_002155685.1 Erythrobacter colymbi | reverse complement strand
CTCGAATTGCCCTGCTCCTTGATGACCTTCATGAGGTCACGCTTGAGCGCCCCGTGGGCCTCGGGCGCGGCGATTTCGAGGATCGTCTCCATCCAGTAGTTGAGATTTTCCGGGCTGCGGTTGAGTGCGATGAGCGCGGTGTCGCGCGTCACCATCTCGAGATATTCCTTCGAGACGCCACTCGACGACACTGTCAGCGGGCTGCGCAGCACGGGTTGAAGAACGATTTCGCGATCGCGCGTGAACCCGAAGATCAACAGCAAGACCAGAAGCCCTGCCAACGTGAGCGCCGTGATGCCCAGCATATTGCGCTGCTTGAGCACCCGCTGCGATTGCGCCAGTCCGTAGGAATGATCCATGTCAGCCCACCATCATGCGAAGATGGGAGGGCGGCGTCGCCTTGAGTCCGGTGAAACTCGACGGCAGGTACCAGTAGGCCATGTGGAACACCCACGATGTGGCCCGACCGGCTTTGAGCTTGCGAAAGCCCCACCATCCAAGCACCGCCAGCACCAGTCCGATCACGACATGCTGCGTCAGAATGCCCCAGATGAACGGAACTGCCATCGCGAGGAACTCATCCAGCGTCCAGAACCCGATGAGTTCAGGATCGTCGAGATGCGAAGGAATGCTGTACCGGTCCATGACTTACCGCCCTCCCCTTTGGTTGAGCGACGCCTCAGATCGTCGCGGTGACGGTCGAGGTGACGATCGGAACGCCGGTGCCGGCACCCACGCCCACGGCGACCGGGACGGCGACCTGGGCAAGGCTGAAACGGCCCGAACCGAGGGCCACGAGGCCGCCGGCAAGGCTCATCACGGTGATGATCCGACCGCCCGAACCTTCGAGGAAGTTCGTGAAAGTGTTCAGCGCGGTGTTGAAGGTGTTGTCGGTACCGGCATAGGCCGCACCGATCGTCAGGAGAGTGACGATGGCGAAGACCGCCAGCGCCATGAGGATCGTGTTCGGCGACAGACCCTGCTTCATCGAGAGTGCATTCATTGCAATTCCCCGTTGTACGGCCCCGCGGGATTACGGAACCTAAGAAAGCAAACGGGAAACCAGCCTATGCTTCAAGCCAAATATCTTTGACTGCCACTCAATTCGTCGCAACTTGTCAAACGGGTTGCTCAGCAGAGGAGGAATTTTCGTCTTCGGACGAAATATTTTCCTTATCTTGAGAATTCTATTCCTAGGCCGAGGAGAAATTCTCCATCCTGACGGACGTAAATTCTCCCTCATAGGAAAAATTTTCCTTCCTCCCTTTGAAACTGAATGAAATTTCTGCATCAGTGAGGATGGTCACTGCCGGACGAGATGAATCCAATTAGCCATCATCCCAAAGATTAATACTTGACAATGCGCCTAGACCCTAAGTTACTATTAGATTAAGGGGTCCAAGGCTTATGCAGAATGTCCTTAACGAAGAACGCAGGGCCGCTCGCTTCGAGCAGTACCGGATCGTGCTGACGGAGGCGTGGCGGCGCAACGGGATGACCAACAGAGAGGTAGCCCTAGCGACCGGCAAGGGAATGAGCCTGGTCAGCAAGGTCAAGAATGGCCGAGCCAACATATGTGCGAACTTTCGGCACCAGTTGATTGACCTGTTCGAGATGGACCGAGCTCGGTTGTTCATTGCGATCGAAGTTGCAGGCGAAGGCATGCTCTACTTCGACCCCATCTTCAAACAGGTCTGCCATGCATCGATGAGCTTCGTACAGGAGCTTCTGACGCTGACGAAGGACGACATTTCGCCCGAACAAAGAGCACTCTTTGCCGCGTTCTCCGAACAAACAATCAGCATCGTCGCAGGCCAAGCTGGGTCGGACGTCACAGGCCGATTCGCCGCGATAATGCCGGCCCTAACCCGCCTTGTGGAAGTACCGAGATCCGAGAATCTTGGATAATCAGGAACTGACACCGAGCGCCACTAACCAACCTTTGAAGGTTCTCTGACACATGCTTGCCGAATTGAAGGTTTTCAACTATTCAGTTCGCTCAAAACCTTCAAGGACCCTTCCGAATGGCATATTCTGATTCAATCGTGAGCCAGATCGGCGATCTTGCGGAGGCTGGCGAACGGATGATTGAACGACTCCGACGCAAGGCATTTCTGCCTGACAGCCGCAAGGGTCTTCATATCAGGTTCGGAATTGCGGAAACAGCTCAACTGCTTGGCTGTTCAACCAACAGGATCCGAATGGCCGAGGAGGATGGACGACTGCCCCCTCCCCCGTCGGGTGAGAACGGAAGGCGGATCGGGTACACGATCGAGGACATCCAGCAAATGCGGCAAGTGCTCGACGCGAGCCCTGCCCGCAGCGCCAAAGACACGCCTGCCATGATCGCCGTCCAGAATTTCAAGGGCGGTGTCGGCAAATCCACGGTCACAACACACTTAGCGCATTACTTCGCAGTTCAAGGCTACCGCGTCCTGGTCGTCGACTGCGACAGTCAAGCTACGACAACCACGCTCTTTGGGTTCAATCCTCATTTCAACATCACGAGGGATGAAACTCTCTACCCGTATCTCTCGATTGACCCGACGCAGGCGGACCTCCTTTATGCGGTCAAGAGCACCCCTTGGCCAAATGTCGACCTCATCCCGTCAAATCTGGAACTTTTTGACGTTGAATACGAACTCGCCGCATCGGGTGCAGACGGGCAAAACGTCCTTGCCGCACGCTTTCGGAAACTGAAGCAGGGTCTTGTTGACCTGGCTCGCGATTATGACGTCGTGATTCTAGATCCGCCTCCAGCATTGGGAACGATCTCTCTTGCAGTGATGCAGGCGGCTAACTCGTTGCTCGTGCCGCTCGCAGCGACAACGCCGGACTTCTGCTCGACCGTACAGTTTCTTTCAATGATGGATCAGGTGATCGAGCAACTGATCGAGGCAGGGGTGGCGGTCGAATACAATTTTGTACGCCTCTTGTGCTCGAAGTTCGACAGCGGTGACCCGAGCCACGAGATGGTGAGGACAATCATGGAGCAGGCCTTTGGCCCTGCCCTGCTCCCCATTCCTATCTTGGAGAGCGCAGAAATCAGCCACGCCGCGCTGCGCATGATGACGATCTACGAACTGGAGAAGCCTATTGGGACCTCGAGGACGCACAAGCGATGCCGGTCCAACCTTGATGAAGCTCTCGGACAGGTAGAGCAACTTGTCAGGCAAGGCTGGGGGCGGACCCAGGCAATCGACGAAAGCCTTCTCGTCAATGGCTGATGCGGCCAACTCATTGAAACCGAGACTGCGAGCTCGAACCCACGTTGCGCTGCCGCCGGCGGCAGACTGAGAGACCAACGATGGCAAGGAAACAAAAGGACTATCTGACCGCATTGCTGGCAGATGAGATCGAAAATCACGAGGCAGACGCGACAGGTAGCGAACCCGAAGGCGCGCCTGCACCGCGCGCAGACAGGGCCCGTAGAAATTCACTTCTCGGACGCGAAAGTGCCCTCGCCCGAGTGGCGAGCGGCGAGGTCCGACAGGTCACACAGATCGCATTGGACCCGGCTCGCGTGCGCCCTTGGGCAGGCAATGCGCGATCCTACAACCATCTCAACGAAGAGAATTGCCGCGAACTGATCGACGCGATCATCGCCGAGGGAGGCCAGAAGGTTCCCGCCATTGTCCGTCGTGTCGACGGCGATCCGACCTTTGAGTTCGAGGTCATCGCCGGAACGCGTCGCCACTGGTCAATTTCGTGGCTCCGCCAGAATTCGTACCCGGACATGAAATTCCTCGCGCAGATTGCGGATCTCGATGACGAGGCAGCATTCCGCCTCGCGGACATCGAAAATCGTGCACGAAAGGATGTTTCGGACCTCGAGCGAGCCCGCAACTATGCGGCTGCGTTGAAGACCCATTACGGCAATCATCAATCTCGGATGGCCGAACGGCTCAAGCTCTCACAAAGCTGGCTCTCCAAGATGATCAAGGTTGCAACGATCCCCGACACGATTGTCGCCGCATTCGCGTCGCCAGCTGACGTTCAGCTGAAGCCAGCCTACCCCCTCGCGATGGCACTGAGCGACCCCAAAAGGACCCGATCGATACAGAGCGCCGCAAGGGATTTGGCAGCCAAGCAGGCTGATCTACGCGAGGCTGGAAAGCCCCCCCTCTCGGCTCAAGACGTGATCAAGGCACTACTGGCAGCTGATCAACGGACGACCAAGGGCCGCGAGATCGTCCTGAATGGGGCTCACGACCGACCTGCGGTAAGTCTGCAGGGAGCAAGCCGGCAGGGCATAACCTTGCGCCTGCACGCTGGGCACGGCCTATCTGACGACGAACTTCTGGCAAAGGTGAAACTTCTTCTCGAAACGCTCGCCGCCGACGGCGGGGGGCTTCAGAGGTGACACCCCACCCGCCCCCGAGAACCAGCGACACGCGATCACCCGATTATTCCCCGGGGAATAATCGTCGTTGGAATTATTCCCCGGGGAATAATTTGCGCAGCGGGGAGGAAAGAATCCCATGACGCAAGCAATCAAGAAGAGCGTTCCCGAGCAGTTCGACCTCTTTTTGCCTTACCTCGCGGATATGCCACTGCGCGATCAGCGCGAGATGATGGAGCGCCCCTTCTTCTCCCTCGCAAAGCGCAAACGGACCAAACCGATCGAATACACGGCGCCCGACGGCAAGCTGTGGGTCCATGTGAGCGCCAACCCCGATTACGGAATGGCAACAATCTGGGATGCCGACATTTTGATCTATTGCGCCAGCCAACTGGCCGACATGTCACGCCGCGGGGTGAACGATGTGCCGCGCAAGCTGCATATCATGCCCTATGACCTTCTCCGCGCAATCGGAAGGCCTACAACTGGGCGCGCATACGAACTGCTGGCACAGGCCCTCGACCGCCTCGTGTCCACGACGATCAAGACCAACATTCGTGCCGAGAATCGCAGAGAGGCAACCTTCAGTTGGCTCGATGGCTGGACACAACTGGTGGACGAAAAGACTGAGCGAAGCCGCGGCATGACGCTCGAGCTCTCAAACTGGTTTTGGGAAGGGGTGATGATGAAGGGAGGCGTACTCAGTATCGACCGCGCCTACTTCGATATCACAGGCGGCCGTGAGCGATGGCTGTACCGGGTCGCCCGAAAGCATGCCGGAGGCGCTGGTCAGGGGGGGTTCGCAATCTCAATGCCAGTACTCTTCGAGAAATCTGGTGCCGAGGGCGAGTATCGACGCTTCAAATTCGAGATACTCAAACTTGCAGAAAAGAATGTGTTGCCAGGCTATCGGCTCGACGTTGAAGAAGGGAAGGGGAGTGAACCGCTTCTCCGCATGACACGTCTGAAGGATGTGAACGATGGCGACTGCGACAATGTGCCTCCTCAACCCGGTCCTCCCCCAGCACCACAAGCAATTGCGCCTAGGACGGATTGTACAAAGCCCGCTATCGATTCCGATGCGGGTCCAGCAGAACAAACCCAAGAACAAGCACCGCTCTTCTTCGACGCCCGTGCACTTGTTCGTTCTGCCGTAGCAGGACTATCCGACAAGGCGACGCGCGGGATCATTACCGACGAGACGATCGCCTTCCTGCGGGAGCAATGCCCTGGATGGGACCTCTATGCCCTCCATGCGGAATTCGAAGCTTGGGTGAACGCCGACCCAGCACGAACCCCGGCAAGCTGGCAAAGGGCCTTTATCGGGTGGGTGAAGCGCCATCACGAAAAGCACAAGCACGAGCTCCGCAGGTAGAGCCATTGTTCGCAGATCCACTGCGTCCGGGAGCCGCTGATACGGCTAAAATCCGCGGCTCGACTTCTGCCGCTCCCCACCGTTCCAAATGTGTCGTGTCGATCAAACGCGTCACATTGCCGAAGCAGCGTGCAAAGCCGTGTTTGAAGCTCTTCAAACAAAGTGAGCGCGATAATGATTCAATTCGCCCCGCACCTGAACGCCCTCGAACCATTTTTCGACACTTCAGGAACACCATTGATGGGATTGCCGACACATCAGGAACAGTGGGACGAACCTTCAGGAACGCCCTAACGGAACATCAGGAACGGACTGTCGACACAACAGGAACGAAGTCGGGCAATTTCCCAAGGGAATCCGGCGAGTCGCGGTGACCCGAGCCACCTTTAACTGATCTAACTTACCTGTAACCCTTCTAACGAGCGGGAAGTTCGAACCTTTTTTGGATTAGGTTGATGAGATCACCCAACCATGCCGGTGCTCTCGAGCCCTTTGAACCAGCCTAGTTTATGATGCCCGCCACGATCGGATTTTTGAATCACTGCCAGTCCGGTGATTCATAATTCCAATTGGATCGCCCTGCGACAGCCCTGCAAGACCGGGGCATGTGCGAGCTTCTCGATAAATCATGGCATTGGCAGGCGATTGACCCCTCGCGGAATATTGCCCGCGACTATCACCTTCGAATCGCCACAGACTTGTTCGGATGGACAACTATTGAGCGGCGCTGGGGACGAATCGGATCGAAGGGACAGAGCATAACAATGGCATTTGATAACGGAGGCGATGCTGAGCTGACGGTGAAGCGCATACTCCAACGTCGCCAAAGCGCCGTGCATCGCATCGGCGTAGGTTATCGCGAACTCCGATGACAATCAGTTCAGTGTCTTCAATCAGGCTTCGTACGGAAGCGAATTCTGAGACGCCATACAGTTTCTGCGGTCACCGGCCAAATTTGCATGCTATCGTGCCGAAAACTTCGGAGTCGGTCAGCATGAGTACTGCGGCCTATAACGCTTGGCTTGCGCTCTACACAGGGGTGGGGGTCATGGTCGCGCTTTGCTCCGTGCTCGCAGTCGCCAAAACAATCTACGATCTACACGTAGGCATTCTGGCGCTCGAATTACGCGACTGGAAAGGGCGGGCTTTGGCACTTCCCAGGCTATGGTTGCGCTGGCAGATCAATTATCTCTCTGGGACGCCGGTGATCTTACTCACGGGGATCTTGTTCGCAGACTATCTGGGCGTCGCAACGTTGCTCGACGTATAATCCACGACCGCTGCACGGCGAAACCGGGCAGAAGTCGAAGCGGGGTTGGGCGCGTACACAGGAGCATCAACGTGTTGCTGCGAAGCCCACGCAGTCGTGATGTTGCGAACATATTCGAGCGTTTCACGGATACGCGGGATGCCCCTGGTCGCGCGCACCCGTCCGGGTCCCGCATTATAGGCAGCCAGCGCAAGGTCATATCGGCCAAATTCTTCGATCTGCATACGAAGGTAGCGCGCCCCACCACGCAAATTTTCCTTTACGTCCCAGGGGTCAGAGACGCCGAGATCTCGGGCCGTACCAGGCATCAGTTGGGCAAGGCCGATGGCACCTTTAGGCGACCGGGCAAAGGCTTGGTAACGGCTTTCCTGCCAAATCAGCGCATCGAAGAGCCCCACCGGAATATGCTCCTCGCAGGCCATGGCCGCGATCAATGGAAAGTGTTGCGCACGGCGAAGCTCGGTTGCCGCAGGAAGATCGCTACGAGGCCGGTATCGGGTGTCTCCGCAGCCATAAACTAGTGATTGCGAGCGTATGGCAGCAGGAAGCATGATCGAAGAGGCGGCGACTCCACTGCGTATCCAGCGTGGGACTTCAATCGAGGGCGAACTCGAAAAGGCATCGATTGGCCCCCTCGAGCCGAACTCGGCGAAATCGGCGGCAAGCACCCCTGCCAGGTCCGACACCTGATCATCCCCAGACCTGTCGACCGGTGCCGGAGATGGACCAACGCGGATGACAAAGTCGCTTGGGCCTGCACCATCAAACTGCAGCAGCTCGGCTTCCTGCGCTGAAGCAGTGGTGTGAAGCGCTACGCCGATCAGGCTCGCGGCGAAGAGACGGAGAGGCATATACGGGCTCCTTCAAAGACCCGAGAATTCCTTCTTAACCTACAGAGTCAATTGGGAAAAATTTTCCGCCTTGTCTTCGTGGCGCTCCCGAATTCAGATCCAGGCGAAAGGGGAAGGGGGGAGGGGAGGGGGAACTCGAAAGGATTTGTCATGCCAATCACTGCCAAAGCCCCATCACAGCGCCTCATTGATGTCGTGGGTGCACTTGGCGGTAGCTGGTCGGGCTACACTGCAATGTGCCGCTGCCCTGTCCATGCCGATGCGACCCCGAGCTTGTCACTGCGGCAGGGGAACAGCGACATCCTCGTTCATTGCTTTGCAGGATGTGATCCATCCGACGTGTTGCGGGCGCTAAGCACCATCGTCACAGGGAAGCAGTATCCATCCCCCGATGGCCCTACGCGACCGTTCAACTCTACCGCAATTGCCCAAAATCTCTGGTCGCAAGGACGAGAGATCAAGAACACCTGGGGCGAGGCCTATTGCCACCACCGCGGCATCAACCAGGACCATGACGATTTACGTTATCACCCGCGGTGCCCGAAAGGCAGAAAGCCCAACACGGTGTTCGAACCAGCACTTCTGGTCGGGGTGCGCGAGAGGGGCGAGATCAAGGCAGTTCAACGCATCTTCCTTAGGCCAGGCGGGGAGGGCTACCGCTCGAAACTAATGATCGGAAACCCGCAAGCCGCCAGCTGGCAGGGCCGTCGCCCCGGAAAGGTCCTTGCGGTTGCCGAGGGCTTTGAAAGCGCCGCACGCTTTGCCGAACTGCATGGAATTCCTGCCTGGTCCTCGCTCGGCGCCGAACGGCTCGATGTCCTCCGGCTGCCAGACAGGATCGAGGAGCTAATCATTGCTGAGGACAACGACGACGAGGGGCGCAGGGCCAGCACAAAGGCTGCCGAGGCCCACGCCCGCGATGGCCTGACGGTCCGCCGGATGGCGCCGCCGGCCGCATACGCTGATTGGGGAGCGGTCCCCGGACCCAGTTAAAGGAGAGGGGGAGGGGAGGGGTTTGGCTTGTCCGTGATGAGACGAGCCTGACCCAGGAGACTCCCATGACAGATCTGTTCAAAGCAGCTGCGCAGCGCCGGACGCCAGGCCAGCTTGCCGCCCGCGCGCTTTCCATCCTCATCGACAACGGCACCGTCATCACGCGGCCGATCATGAACGAGGCCATGACCAGCGCCTTCGGCGGAGGTGATGCTACCGGCCGTTGGACGCAGCGTGAAAGCTTCGAGGTGCTTGAGCACGCGCTTGCTCTCAGCCTCATGGCGCGCAGGCGTGAAGCGTTCGGCCGGGACGATCTCGATAAGGCAATGAAGATCGCAGCGCAGCTTCCGACCCAAACGGTGCGGAGCGAAGACCAAATCGACTGGCAGCAGTTTTCGACACCCGTCGACCTTGCTGCAGTCGCCATGATGCTGGCCAATGCCCAGCCCACGGATATCGTCCTCGAGCCCAGCGCCGGAAATGGCCTGCTCATCGCACAGCTTCCCGCAGTTACAGAGCTGCAGCTGAACGAGTTGAACGAAACACGTCGCTTGCGTCTCAGCGACATCTTCCCTGACGTCACGGTGACGGGGCACGACGGGGCGGCGATCGTCAGCACCCTTAGCGGCAATACCCGACCCTCCCTGATCATCATGAACCCGCCGTTCTCGCGTTCGCTGGGACGCGGCGCAGATCACCTTGCTGCTGTGCGCCACCTTTCTGCCGCCATCACTCATCTGCGTGCTGGCGGCCGGATTGTTGCGATCATGCCCGACTGGTTTTCGCCTTCGGCCAAGATGCGCCAGGTTTTCGACAACACGCTGGCGGCCGTCGCAATTCGAACCTCGATCCGCCTCGAGCAGGCGTATACCAAGCACGGGACCAGCATTGCGGTCAGGCTGTATGTCCTCGACAAGGTTCCTGCGGCACGAGCACCAGCGACCATTCAGCGCAAAGACGTGGCCGCACTGGTAGACACACTCGAAATGCCCCCTCGGGCAGAGCTCATCGAAGAAAAGCGCCCGGCCAAAGCGCCCGCCAAGCCGATTTCGCTGTTTGGTGCGACACGCAAGGCCAAGCCTGCAGCTCCGCGAATTTTCCGCGCCCCTGCGCGCAACGACGTGCTGCCCGTCGCCTACAATGCACTGGAAGCACCTGCCGCGCTGCTGGAGCAGACCGGGGTCTATCTGCCATACCGGCCGAGCCGGGTGACCTTCGAGACCGCGGGCGAACACCCGACGGCGCTCGTTGAGTCTGTTGCAATGGGCTCGATCCCGGCGCCCATCCCTCACCACATACCCCACCTTCCGGAGCGCACCGTGTCCGAGCGCCTGCTATCGGCATCGCAGCTCGAAACCGTCGTCTACGCGGGTCACGCTTGGGACCAGTGGCTACCCGGGACATTCCGGCCCGATCCCGAAGGCGTGGGGCTGCTGATCGACAAGGACGGGGCTTGCTACCGCAAGGGGTTCTTCCTTGGCGACGGTACAGGCGCAGGGAAGGGGAGGCAGGTCGCGGCCACCATCCTCGACAATTGGCTGCAGGGCCGCCGCCGGGCGATCTGGATTTCGAAGAACGAGCCGCTCCTGGAAGACGCGCGGCGGGACTGGGCTGCGCTTGGCGGACTTGCCGCCGATGTCCAGTCGCTTTCGCGGTGGAAGATCCACGAGCCGCTCACCCTCGATGAAGGCGTGCTGTTCGTGAGCTATCCGACGCTGCGCTCGGCGCGCGGCGATCACAGCCGCCTTGAGCAGCTCATCCGCTGGGCTGGCGAAGACTTCGACGGTGTCATCGCCTTTGACGAGGCCCATGAGATGGGCGGGGTCGCAGGCGGGGAGGGGGCTATGGGGACCAAGAAGGGCTCTCAGCAGGGGATTGCTGGGGTCCTCCTTCAGAACCGGCTGCCCAAGGCCCGGGTACTCTATGCCTCGGCCACAGGGGCATCAGAGGTCAACAACCTGGCCTATGCCGTCAGGCTCGGCCTCTGGGGGCCCGAGACCGCCTTTGCCTCGCGCGAGGCCTTCATTAGCGAGATCCGCGCTGGCGGAATTGCCGCCATGGAACTCGTCGCGCGCGACCTAAAGGCGACGGGGCTATACATGGCCCGGGCGCTGAGCTTCGCCGGTGTCGAATACGACATCCTTCGCCACGAACTCACTCCCGAGCAAGTCGCCGTCTATGACACCTATGCCGACGCCTGGGCGATCATCCACCGCAACCTCGAAGCTGCGCTCGAACTGACCGGTATCGTCGATGATCTCGACGGCACCACACTGAACTCAGGAGCGAAGGCGGCAGCCCGCTCCAGGTTCGAATCCTGTAAGCAGCGCTTCTTCGGGCAGGTGCTATTGTCGATGAAGCTGCCGACGATCATCGCCGCGGTCGAGCAGCATCTTGCCGAGGGCAACTCAGTGGTCCTCCAGCTGGTCACCACCGCTGAATCGATCCTCAACCGCAGGCTCGGCGAACTCTCGGCCGAGGAACGCGCGGAGCTCGATATCGAGCTGTCCCCCCTCGAATACTGCCTCGACTATCTCACCCGCGCTTTCCCGACCCGGCAGATGGAGGTCTACACCGACGACACCGGCGAGCAGCATTCGCGCCCCATGAGCGACGAGCATGGCAACCCGGTCACCAACCCGCAGGCCGAGGCTGCCCGGGGCGACCTCATCGAGCACATCTGCGCCCTGCCGCCGATCAAGGCCGCGCTCGATGCCCTCCTGGAGCGCTTCGGACATGACAACGTCGCCGAGGTGACCGGGCGATCCAAGCGGATCGTGCCTGCGGCAGGCGGCCACCAGAAGATCGAGACCCGTACCGTACGCTCGGCCCAGGCCGATGCAGCTGCCTTCATGGAGGGCACGAAGCGCATCCTCATCTTCTCCGATGCGGGGGGCACGGGGCGATCCTACCACGCGAGCCTCGATGTCCCCAATCAACAGCAGCGCGTCCACCTGCTCCTGGAGCCGGGCTGGAGAGCCGACAGGGCGATCCAGGGGCTAGGACGCACCCACCGCACCCATCAGGCCTCAGCGCCGCTGTTTCGACCTGTCACGACCGATTGCAAGGGCGAGCTGAGGTTCACCTCGACGATCGCACGGCGCCTCGACAGCCTCGGGGCTCTGACCCGGGGTCAGCGACAGACGGGAGGGCAGAACCTGTTCGACCCCGCCGACAACCTCGAAAGCGAGTATGCCAAGGCAGCACTTGTCACGTGGTTCCACCTGCTCGTCGCCGGCAAGCTTACCAGCACTACTCTGGCAGACTTCGAGGAGCGCACGGGCCTGTCGCTGCTCGATGCAGACGGGGTGATCAAGGAAGAGCTGCCGCCGATCCAGCGCTGGCTCAACCGGCTGCTGGCGCTTCCGATCGGCCACCAGAACGTCATCTTCGATGAGTTCCTCGCGCTCGTCGAAACCCGGGTGGCAGCGGCCCGCGACGCCGGCACGCTCGATATTGGCGTCGAGACGATGCAGGTCGAATCCGCGACCATCCTTGAGGACACCCTGCTGCGCACCGACCCGGTGAGCGGCGCTACCTCGCACCTTCTGACGATCGAGGTCGCACGACGGCGCAATCCGGTATCGCTCGAGCGCGTGCTCAGGCTGGCATCATCAGACAGCACCGCAGTCTTCCTGCGCAACGGGCGTTCCGGAAAGGTTGCACTCAGGACCAAGGCGCGCTCTGGCATGACGGAAGACGGCACTTCGGTGCCGCGTGTCGAACTGCTGCGCCCGACGCGCCGGGAGTACCTGCGCGAGCACGACCTCTTCGAAACGGCCTGGGAGCCATGCAGCGAGGTGGCCTTTGCGGAAGGATGGGCAGCCGAGGCAGAGCAAGCATCCAATACGGTCGATACCGAGGTCATCAGGATCGCCACCGGCTTGCTGCTGCCGATCTGGTCAGCGCTTCCCTCAGACCACCTTGCGGTCAATCGAATCGTCGATGCCGAAGGCAATTCCTGGCTCGGGCGCATGGTCTTTCCAGAACACGTCGAGAAACTGCTGAAGGATCTCGGCGTGGAAGCAGCGGCGCCGCTCACCCCGTCGGAGACGCTTCGCGCTATTCAGGGAGGGGGAAGCATCGCGCTGGTGCGACCCATCCCCTGCGAACTGAAGCGTTCAAGGGTCAACGGATCGTGGCGGATCGAGATCACCGGTGCACCGGCCAGCCAGCTCGCATGGTTCAAATCTCTCGGCTGCTTCACCGAAGTGATTCAGTACCGCACCCGCCTCTTTGTGCCGACCGAAAAGGCCGAGGCCATCATCGAGAAGCTGACCACCTGACAACGACGGTCGCTGATCGTCCGGCCTCTCGCTGACAGACCGACAAACCCTAACGTCACGTCCCCATTACCGCCCCATCCACATCCCCGACCCCCTGAAGAGAAAAGGGGAGGGGGAGTGATGGGGGTGGATCCGGGGAAGTTCTCACCGGGCCACATCCAGGAGAATGACGATGGAACAGATGATTGCCCTTTCGAAACTGCGCCACTCGGACAGCAATGTCCGCAAATCCGGCCGCACCGATATCCCCCAGCTTGCTGGCGATATCGAGGCGCGCGGTCTGCTGCAGAACCTGTGCGTGACCGCTCTCAAGAAGCCGCGCGGGCACTACGCTGTCTTTGCCGGTGGCCGGCGCCTCGAGGCCTTGCAGCTGCTCGCCGGAGAAGGCCGCATCGACAAGGACATGCCGGTGTCATGCAAGGTGCTGGAAGGCGATGATGCGATCCTTTCGGAAGCCTCGCTCGCCGAGAACTTCCAGCGCGTGAACATGACGCCGACCGATGAGTGCCGCGCCTTCCAGCACTTCATCGGCGAGGGCTGCGATCTCGACGCGGTTGCCAAGCGCTTCGGTGTCACGCGGCGGTTCGTCGAGGGGCGTCTCCGGCTCGCGGGCCTTGCCGATCCGGTTTTCGAGGCACTCGCCGAAGGTCGCATCACCCTCGACATGGCCAAGGCCTACGCCACCACGGCAGATCAGGCCAAGCAGACCCGGGTATTCGAGCAATACGGCACCTACAGCTACACGACGCCCGACCAGGTGCGCCGTGCGATCGCCGGCGATGCCCTCAAGGCGACCGATCCGATCGCCAAGCTCGTCGGCGAGGATGCCTATGTCGCAGCCGGCGGGACGATCGAGCGCGAACTGTTCAGCGAGAATGGTGACCGCTGGACCGATCCCGAGATCGCGCAGGGTCTGGCGGCTGCCATCATGGAAGCCGAAGCGAAGCGGCTCGGCGAAGAGCAGGGCCTGGCATGGGTGCGCCCTGTCGCGGCCGCGCACATCTACAACGCCACCGATGGCCTCTACCGCGTCAACCTGCCCAAGGCCCCGATGACCGAAGCCGAAGAGGCGCGCGCCGATGCCATCCAGACCCGTTTGGAAGAGATCGGCGACGAACTCGACAGCGGCGAGGTCGACGATGAGGCGGGCGCGGCGCTCGAGGCCGAATACGACACGCTCGAGGACGAATGGAACGAGCTGCAACGTCGGCCAACGGTGCTGCCCGAAGATCTCAAGGGGCAGATCGGGACATTTCTGACCCTCGCATCGGACGGCAAGATGGTGCTCGAGACGACCTATTTCAGCGAGACCCCGATCCGCGGCCCTGAAGACGAGGCCGACGGTGCCAGATCGCGCGGCAGCAAGGGTGCCACTCCGCCGCCCGAGAAGATCGCGCCCGGCGGCAAGCCTCTGAGCGCCAGACTGTCGGACGAGCTCGCAATGCAGCGCCGCGACATCCTCGCCGCTGCGATCCTCGCTGACCCCGCGCTGGCGCTCGATTACGCGCTGTTCGCCATGATCGACGGCAACCGCGGGTTCGGGCGTTACGGCACCACGATGAAGGCCCCGCGGCCGAACGATCCGGTAATCGGTATGGACGGCGAGCCGACCCAAGCCCGGATCGCAATCGAACAGGCGCGCGATGCGCTCGATGCGAGCTGGACCGAACCCGGCGATGTGGTGTCGCGTTTCGAGGCCTTTCGCGCGCTCGATGACGGTGCCAAGGCCGGTTGGCTGGCGCTGATGGTCGCAGGTTCGATCGAAGCGAAACCGGACTATTCGGACACGACCAACCCGCTCCACGCGCGCCTCGCTGCAATCCTCGAGATCAACCCTGCGCAGTGGTGGCGGCCGACCTCGGCCAACTTCTTTGACCGGGTCTCGAAGGGGACGCTGCTCGCGCTCCTCGGCGATATCGGTGGCGAGACGCTGGCGGGCCGTTATGCGGCATCCAAGAAGCCGGAGGTCTCCGCAGCCTGCCAGAAGCTCTTCGCCGGCGAAGCCATCACCGAACCGGCGATCAAGGACGCTGCGCTGGCTTGGGTGCCAGGGGCGATGCGATTCGACATAGTGGGTGCCGAACCCGTCGAAGACGACGACGAGCACGCTGGCGATGACCACGAGGATCCGGAGGACGATCCCGCTGACACCTGTGGCGACGATCAGGACGACTTCGAAATCGAGCACCCCGACGAAACGCTCGAAGCCGCCGAATAACGCTCTCTCCTGGGCGTCCCTGCGGGCAGCTCGGCTCCGGCCGGGCTGCCCCTTTTTTCGTCATCGCCCGTCACGCGGGCCATTTTCGACAAAGGACCACATCATGGCCAAACCCTTTTCACGCCGGACAGCCGGCAAAGGAGCACGCCGCGACATCGCCGCCGAAATCACTGCCCTCATCCTCTCCAAGCTCGAACAGGGCGTCATGCCCTGGGTAAGGCCATGGAATGCCACCCAAGGCGGCGGCAGACCTCTTCGCCATTGCGGCACCGCCTATACCGGCATCAACACCCTGTTCCTCTGGGCCATGGGCGACGCCATGGGCTACAGCAGCCGCTACTGGATGACTTACCGTCAGGCCGAAGCCCTTGGCGGGCAGGTGCGCAAGGGCGAGACCTCCTCGCTCAGCGTCTACTACTCGCAGATCAGTAAGACCGAGCCGGACCGCGTGACCGGCGAGGATCACACGCGTGCGATCCGCTTTCTCAAGGCCTACAACGTCTTCAACGCGGATCAGATCGATGGGCTGCCCGCGCACTACTACCCGGTGCTGTCGCCGCCTGAAGATCGGCCGGAATCCGTACACCGCGCAGCGATTGATGCCTTCTTCGCAACGCTTCCCATCGAGGTGCGGCATGGCGGCAATGCCGCGTTCTTCTCGCCTGCCGGCGATTACATCCAGATGCCGCCGCGCGAGGCGTTCCACTCCGACGATCACTATGCCAGCACGCTGGGACACGAGGCGGTGCATTGGTCGGGCGGGAAAACCCGGCTCGAGAGAACGTTCGGCAAGCGGTTCGGCGACAAAGCCTACGCCTTCGAGGAACTGGTGGCCTCGATCGGCCAGTGCCTGATCTGCGCCGATCTTGGCCTGCCGGGCGAACTCCACGACAATCACGCCAGCTACATCGGGCACTGGCTGGAGATCCTGAAGGGGGATTCCTCCGCAATCATCCATGCCGCGGCCAAGGCCGAACAGGCGTTCGGATACCTGAAGGGCTTCAGCAGCGAGGCCTCTGACGAGCAGTCCGAATCGGCGTCCGAGAACAGCCCCGCGCTCAAGCGCGCAGCATAGAGGGGAGGGGGAAGGGGGCAGGCGTCCAATCAAGGAGAATTCGGATGCCTTCCACCCTCCACCTCGACCTGCCCTTCCGTTTTCAGCGCGCGCTGCAGCCGGATGGATTGCGCGTCATGCAGACCTGCAGCGCTGCACTAACCGATGCTCTCAACGATGCCCGGCGGGCCGGCTGCGATCCCGAAACTGACCCGGCTGTCCTCCTTCTGGGCCGACATCTCGGCAGGGTGGCTGCAGGCGAGTGTCCTGAGAGGGGGCATCCCGAAGATGATGATCTGCGCAAGGCGTGCGAACAGCGGATCGCGGAATTGCAGTCTGCACCGATCCTCGTCCCACTGATCCAACGCGGCCTTGGCTGCGATCCGGATCTCATCCGGGTCTACAAGTCAGCCGCGCGCGAATCCTTGCGCTACCTCGCACATACGCTGTGCCTCGATCCCGCCAACTACAACATCCAGCTGGACCGTCACTTTACGGCCGACAACCCGGCAATCAGCCTCTTTGCCGACAGATTTTGCGTCACTATCGACCCGTGCCGGATCAATCCCGGGCGAGAGATCGGGTGGGTGCGAACCAATGGGCGCGACGGTCCCTGGGCGGGGCGCCAGCTACGCGGCCCCATCGATCTCATCTCCAATGTCACCCGCTTCGCTGCCACAGTGCGCCGCGACTGCCACCTCCACCAGCCCGCCTGAAGCGGGCGCAATCGAAGGAATTACACATGGGTTGGCTCTCAATGCCGCTCTCGAGCATGCACCCCCACAGCACGCCCAAAGAGTATCTGGACGCGCAATTCACCTTCGAGCACGCTTACGACGCTGAAGGCAAGCGGATCGAGGGCGGAGTGGCTAATCCGCTGCCCGCGGGAGTTTCCACGCGAGGGCTGCGGGTGATTGCCTCATCCTGTCTGCGCAACAAGGTCTGGTATGCGGCCATAGCTCCGCTCGAAAACGGCAAGGCCGGGCCGGTGTTCGCGGCCGTCGTACTCGTGCGCTGGAATCCGCGCGCCAGCGATGGATACGTGTTCGCCTACAAGGACATGGATGAAACTGCCGGGCCATTCGAGTGCGAATGCCCGGAGCGCATTCTGCGGCTGCTCGATCCGACCGAAAATCATGCGGCTCTCGTCTGGCGCCGCCGCTGCATCCGCAATCTCATGCGGGAAACGCGCAAGCTCGAGGACGGAATGCAGATCCGGCTGCCGTCGAAGATCAGATTCACTGATGGCTATGAAGGCGACGTGTTCTTCATCCGCAAGCAAGGCCGCAAGACGACGCTCGCCCTCACCGCCGATGGGCCGCCTTGCTACCGCATCGGGAATCTTGCGCGTATGAACTTCACGATCGTACCGCAAACCCGCGTCCACAAGACTTTGTTCGGATAAACGCGCCATGACATGCCATCCTCTCACCCAGACCATATTCAGCCCACGGCGAGGCGATCTGTGCAGCCGAGAAAACGCTCACCGCGTCGCTGAGCGGCTCTTCGCACACAAGCACCGTCCGGTCGCGATCATCCGTACCGGAGACCCGATCAAGCCCTTCCACGTCACCGACGAAGAGGCGTTTGACGCTCACGTCGAGGTAGAGCTGCGCGCATGAGCAGACGCCGAAACAGCGTGTGGGCCATCACCGTGTCAGCGGTTCTTGCTGCCCTCGGAGGTTGCACACAGGCTGCGGCACTCCCGCCTGCAGAGCCTGTTACCGGCTGCAGCGTAGCAGACGGCGATACACTGCGATGCGGCGACGAACGGGTCCGCTTGCTCGCCATCGACGCGCCGGAAAAACCGGGCCAGTGTCGTCAGGGACGCACCTGTGCGCCGGGCGATCCGTTCGCAAGCGAACGTAACCTGCGTGACGCCGTAACTTTCACAATGACGATCCGGCGCGTGGGCACCGACCGGTTCGGACGGACTCTTGCGCTTGTCGAGGCGCGAGGCCGCGATTTGTCGTGCCATCAGCTTGAGAGCAAGGCCGCCATCTACAATCCGCGATGGGATAACGGCGGCTTCGTCGGGGCCATGTGTCCCGAGGCCGCCGCACGCCAGACAGTCAGTCGGTGAGCTCGGGATCCAGATACCAGGACGGGCCTTGCGCAAAGTCGCGTGTCACGGCCACCAGAGGCCCATCGGGCTCGCTGGCCACATAGGGACGCACCTGTGGCATGACCGGCGCGCGGCGCTTGAACAGCTTGCCCGCCACACGTCCACGCGCCTCGAGCAATTCCTCGAGCCACATGAGGTCGTCGAGCATCTGGACAATCCCACGGCCGGCGAGAATGAAATAAAGGCAACGCTGATAGTCGTCACAACGGTTGCCGAGGATCATCGACAACTTGAGCTTTGCACCGGGCTCGCCCTCGTGAACCCACTGAACCGCCTCGCGCAGCTCGACCGCAGCATAGTAACCGTCATTGATTTCGGTCCCGATAGCGGCCGCCGCGAGCATTCTCCGGGTCGCACGGTTGTGAGGGTCGAGGCTGGCGTCACGCAGGACCAGATCGAGGTCGAAGCGGCCGACAAGATTGGATGGCTTCATGTTGAACGTCTCCTTTGATGGGAACATAGAGTGAACACGCTAGACCGTCAAACGCAATTGCAGTAGGTTACATTGCATGTGGCTCGTCCCTCGACATTCGAGAGGCCTCACTCTCAGAACGCCGGTCCCGGACGTTGTCCGCGACGCGCTGGTGCGCTGGTATGAGGGGGAGGGGAGCGAAGCGGACCACCGCGCCAGCGTCACTATTGTGACCAAGGCCCGGACACATGGGCAATGGATCGCCTGCAGCTGCATCGGAGACACCGACCCGCCGCCACTGATGTCGGCCGCATACCTTTCCGAGGCCGAAACCTATTACCTGCGCCGTCTGACCAGCAAACGGCAGCGCCGGCCCGAACATGCGGCAGACTGTCCCTTCTTCCGCGAACAAGCTCCCCAACGCTTCCGCGAGAAGAGCTCAGCCGAGGCGCCGGATATCGATGTGCCTGACGGGCTGTTCATCGCGCACCGTTTTGCCCCAGAAAGACTCGCCGAGGCGCCCGCAGACAGCGAGCCCGACGATCGCAGCCGCGGGGTCACCATTCCGCGCCTGGCCCGCCTTCTATGGCAACTGATGGATATGGCTCACGTCAACGAGGTCCATCCCTTGCCAGAGCACCGCGGACGACGCACCACGATGGCCTCGGAATTTGCACGATTGCGGCATGCGTCAACGCGGCTCGAAATCGCACCCGGCATCCCGCTGTCCGCACACCTCTACACCCATATCGACCCCTATGAGCGCAAGGCCGTCTTCGCGCGGCTGCGCAAGGCCGCGAAAAGATGGCCCGAAGGCCTCGCGCCGCAAGCTTTCCTTGCACTCTATGCCAACGACATTTCGGGAACGACGCTATTCCTGGGGCAGGGCAAGGAACTCGACCTCAAGACCCGCGTCAAATACACAGGATCGCTGATCGGGCCGCCGTATCTCGTGCTGGTCGTCGTCGGAGAGCACAACCCGCGCGACGGCTATGCCGCGCTGCGCGCTTTCGCGCAGCCGCTGGCACGCACCTCGGCCTTTATTCCGGTACACAACCAGTATGAGCGCAAGGTCGCCTGCGAACTGCTCGATCTCCAGTATCACCTGCGCCGCCGGGGCATTGCGCTAGGATTCAAGCGTCCGCTGTTCGATCTCCCCTCATCCGTCGGCACCGTCCGGCCAGACTTCATTCTCGACATCCGCGACAACACAACCGGAGAATTGATCGAGACAGCCCTTGAGGTCATCGCGCGCGAGGATCCCGAATACCTTGCCGCCAAGCGGCACCAGCTCCAAAGCCTAAGCAAGGCGGGCCGGGTCATCGCTGCGCGCGCAGGCACCATCGATTCCCACGGGACGGCAGCGATCCTCAAAGCCAACCTCGGAATCGGCTGAAAGGGGAGGGGGAAGGGATGGGTCAGATCCAATGAGGAGATGGCCAAATGCCCCAATTTCACCCGATCGAGCGGCCCCAGAGCACCATCTGGGGCAGTCCAGACACCGCAACGCAGCTTCTGCCCGGCGTCTGGGAGGTCCACACCGCCAGTCACGGCGGAATGATCCTCTCCGAAGAGCGCCAGGCCGCGATGCCCGAGGCACTGCGGCTAGAGGGCATCTCATACGAGGAAGACGTCGATTGGGCGCTCGTCGTGCTCGCCTTCGACGCGGAATTCAGGCGACTGCCTGCCAGAGGCTTCGACCTGCTGGTCGACAACGCACGCGCAAGCGTAAAAGCGTGGCACCCTGACCGCTTCACCGCCTTTACGGGTGAGGCCGTCGAAGCGAAGGACAGCCACGTTCTGCGCCGCCGGGAGGCTGTCAGCGCGCAGATCGGGAACTATGTCGTGGTCAGCGCCTCGGGCGATTGGGCCGAGTGGGTGCCCGAGGGCAAGGTCGGTGTGGTCGCCCGCCGTGTGGTCCGGGTCGATGCGATGGGTCATGCCATCTACGAAGGCGATCCCATTCATGGCCTCGTCGACAAGGCGAATTACGACAGCAGCCGCCCGGTCAACGGGTTCGACGAGATCGGCGCGATACCGATCACGGCCGCTGCCCCGGCAACGAAGGAGGTCGTGCTGTGACCCAGCTCGAACCCTGCCGCGGCGCCCTAACGGAACGACCGCGATGCTCGTTCTCAGCACAGCGCACATGTCGCCGAAAACAGCGTCGTCATGGATCGCAGACTGCCCATGGGCCTGCTTCGACAAGGGTGAATGGGGTTGGTTCATGTATGTCTGCGACGATGCCGGCATCACCGAGGCCGAGGGCGTCCCATTAGAGATCCGTTCGGCACTGCATGTTGCGCGGCGCCTGCGCTGCGAATGGATCATGTGGGACCGGGATGGCCCCGTCATCGATGAACTGCCCGAATACGATTGGGGCAGTGTCGACGGACATGTGACATGAGCAGTGCATGGACATCGACAGCAGGGAGGCCGCGCCAGCGCGATGTACTGCAGGCCCCAAGGCGACCGGTGGTCCTCGCTTACGGGAAGGGCGTAGATTCAACCGCGATGATGATCGAGCTGGTTGCGCGCGGCGAGGCACCCGACCTTGTGCTTACGGCAGACACCGGCTCCGAAAAGCCCGCCACCTATGCCTATCTCGACATCATCAAGCCATGGATGGAGCGCCACAACCTCGATTTTCGGATGTGCCGCTATCAACCCCAGCGATTCAAACACTGGCCGCCCTACGCGACGATCGTCGAGAACGTGCTGACGAACGCAACGCTGCCGTCGATCAGCCTGGGCCGTCATTCCTGCAGCCTCAAATGGAAGGTTGCTCCGCAAGACAAGTTTATCGCCAGCTGGCAGCCAGCGGTGGACGCATGGCAGCGCGGCCAGAAGGTGGTCCGTCTGATCGGCTATGACGCATCGCCAGCGGACACCAGACGCCATGCACACGCGCTTACCATCGCGAGCGAGCAGTTCGAGTGCCGTTACCCTTTACGGGAATGGGGCTGGTCACGAACCGACTGCATCGCCCGGATCGAGGCCGAAGGATTGCCGGTCCCGCCAAAATCGGCGTGCTTTCTGTGCTGCGGCTCCAAGCCTGACGAGATCCGGGAGCTCCCCGCCTGGTGCTTGCGGCTCATCGTGCTGGTCGAGGCGCGAGCAGCTCCGAGGCTACGAACCGTCGAAGGCCTCTGGCGAAGCTCGACCCGCACGCGTCCGGGCCGGATGACCGACTTCATACGCAGCGAGCGCCTCCTGGAGCCCGAGGAAATCGACCGGATAGAGTGCGAGGCCCCGAGCGCCCTGATGCTCTTCCAGGAGGCCGCCGCCAAAATCCCCCTGCCTGAACGGCCACACCTTGCAGACTGGATCGACCAGTTTCAACTGCAGCTGGAGAATATCGCATGACAACCGAAACAGTGTCGCGGAGCGAGCGCATCGCCCGGCTCAACGATCGCGCACGTTCCGGGTTCGACCCGAGCGCCCGCATCATGTTCACCCGCGGCTGCCTGGACTGCTTTTGCAGTGGAGATACGCCAAGCGGGCTTCTGGCCCAGGCCGAAATGATCAAGACCATGCGCCGCCATCGCTTCGAGAGCGACACCTACGGCGAGCGAGACTTCGGCAAAATGACCTTTCGGGGCGAGACGCTGTTCTTCAAGATCGACTACTACGATCTGGATCTCACCTATGGCTCTGAAGACCCGGCCGATGCATCGATCACTACGCGCGTGGTGACAATCATGCTCGCATCGGAATACTGATCAGATGCACAGTGGTGCAGGCACGATCCGCCCGATGATTAAGTCCTAACCCATAACACCTATCACGCGAGGACGACATGAGCCGCCGAGATATTCCAGTGAGACCTGACGCAGCGCCCGTTGCGCGCGTGACTGTGGGCTGGGATCGCCCACTGGGAACATTCTTCGCTCAAGCTGTCGCAATCGACGAGGAGGGTGAAGAAGAAGTCATCGTATGGGAGGGATCGTATCCAGGTGAACTTCCGACCCCGCGAAGCGCGATCGCTGTCATCGAGCGCTATTGCGATGTGCCGGAGTCTCTCGTGCGAGAGTTGGAAACCGACCGGCTCGCCACTCTCGCGCAAACTGATGGTCCGAACCAGCAGGCCGCAAAGCGCGCCCTCATCATCGGCGAGGCCGACCCGCCCCGGCCCAAGCCGGGCACGTAAAGGGGAGGGGGAGGGGGCTTTTGATCCGATGAAGGATCAAAGGAGACCCCAAGATGCCCATCATCATCGACATCGGTGTAGCCCCGGCGAACGAGGATTGCGCGCAGCTCGGCATCACGCCGGACTTCAGCGCGGCGAACCGCCTCGAGGTACTCGCCTACCGCGCAGCGATCATCGCAGTTCATGGTGCCCCGCCCGAAGGCTGCAAACTTGAGCACAAGAGCAGCCATCACGATTTTGGTACGTTCTGCTCGCTTAGGCTCATCATCTCGGACGAGGCCCCGGTCGGCGCCGCACATGCCTATGCAGCGGCCGTCGAAAGCGGTCTTGGGCACTGGACCGAGGCCGCCATGGCGCCCCCGATCACCTACCGCGACAGCATCGCGCGCTGGCACAAGCGCACCGCCTCGGACGTCGTATTCGGCGTGCTGATGAGCACCCGGCCGGACGATGACGGACACTTTCGCATCGAGGCCTTCGCCACGATCCACGCCAACCTCTCGGCAGCCTACGAAACGGAGGCAGCGCGCTTCGCCGCCCTTCAGGGGGAACTCGCATGATCGGCACAGTCGACCCGCAAACTGCCACCGCTCCGCGAGCCGAGGCGCCGAGGCTGATGCTCGCAGCAGTCTGCGACTGCGCCAGAGCCTACGACATCGCGACGATCACCATAACCTACGATGGCGCTGGTGATGAGGGGCAAATCGATCGCGTCTCGCTGGCGGGACCGCCCGCCGACGGCGAAGCCGCTCCCGAGATCGCGATGCCCCATGTGCAATGCACCTCGTGGACAGTGCCCTACCGCGGCGACGTCTCGGAAATCGAGACCAGTTTAGAAAGCGCAATCGAGGATCTCGGATACGAGTTTATCGCCCAGTACCATTCCGGTTGGGAAAACGGCGAGGGCGCCTTCGGCGAGCTCGTGATCGATGTCGTCGCAGGCAAGGCGACGCTCGAGCACAGCACGCGGTTCGTCGATACCGACTGCTCGAGCTACGAGTGGGGGTGCTGAGCCATGTCCCACTGTTACTACCATGCGCTGTCCTCGGTGAAGCGCTGGGGCGGAACCGTCGAGGACTATAGGCCTCTCCATGACTGGTTCGACCAGTCGAAGGCAATCATCGCCGACCCGCGCCACAGGGCGCTCAGGCACCATGCCGAAGGCATCTTCATGCTTGAGGCCCTGTTCGGGCAGACGATCAGCAACAGCGAGGGTCGCATCGTGCCCGTTCGCCTCATCGGCGAGCAGCACGTCATCGAAGATCTCGGCCACATTCCCTCGTTCGCCGATTGGGCCCGGGAAATTCGCCCGGCGTCGTGGATGCTGCGCGGCAATCCGAAGAGATCGCCTGGTCTCGTTCCCACGATTGTCAGCCTCACGGCAAAGGAGACCAGCGATGTTGACGGATAGCGAACGCTTCGCCTTTGTTCCCTATCGCATCCACGTCTTCGAGACGAGCGGGAACGCCTACGACGCAGTCCAGACCGACGAGCGGATAGCGACAGGTGATCTGCTGCTGATCCTGGACGAGGCCGTGGTCGGAATTGCGATGACCTGGCCCTTCGCCGTGACAGCCGAAGCAGCTCACCTGCACCAGGTTGCGCCGAAACCGCAGGATAGGCTCAGCGACCTCGCCGCGTCGTTCGGGGTCGAACCCGCTGCCATCGAACGAGCCGTAAAGCTGGCCCGCCAGCTTGGCTTCCCGATCGAACCGGCGCTGCTCGCGCTCGCATTGAACTAAGGATAACCGCAACGAGATCGGCGCGCCCACTGCAAAGCTGGAAAGGCAGCAGGCCGCCATCCGTGCATGGGTAGCGAGGACCTCCTCGAAGTCCCGGCCAAGCCCTTGACCCTGCTTGCAGGTCAGTTGACCGACCCCGTGCGCCCCATGCGAAACACGTCCCGCCACGAGACAACAAGACCTTGCATTGCAATCGTTTTTAGATTCAAGTCCTCTAACATAAAGGGGCGCATCATGGAGATCGTGTATCACTTCGACACGGCAAGCGCAGCGTTGCGCGCTTGCGAAAAGGGGGATCTCGTCACCGGGTCGGTGCTGGTCATCGAATCCGATTGCATCGTCGCATTGGCAAGCGCCGCGCCACATGCGATCACCGAGCATACAGGCCCGTTCAAGCCGTTCTTCGGCAAATACCGCAGCGCAATCCTTGCCGAGAGCCGTCATGGCGCCAAGGAGATCCGAGCCGGGGTCGACGAAGCTTACCGGCACGGTTTTCCGGTGCCCGAAAACCTCGTCGACTTCGCAACGCTCCGCTCGGAAATGTCCCCTTGCGCCCGCGAATTCCGCCTCACCAGCGATGAGGTTCTTGCTCTCGTCGAAGCTGCGGAAGCGCGCTCGAGCGAATTCAGGAACCGACTTGCGGGGGCAACACCAGCCTCCGACGCTGGATCAGTCCTGCGGCGAAGCATCGCGGTGCTCGCCAGCGCCAGGTGCAAGCTCCTCGACAGACCGCTTTGAGACGCTGGCAGGGCAACGCCCCGGTATGCAAACCTGAAAAACCGTGAACCCCTGAAGTGATCCCATTGGCGCGCCTGAAGCGCGGCCAAAGGAGGGCGCGCGGCACGCGCGCCTGCTCGTCCCGCAAGCGGGCCGAGGAGAGGAGGGGGGTTGAGAAGGGTGTCGAGGACAGGGTGTCCGAGACGCAATCTCAGGAGAAGCATCATGAACATCGGTTCCATCAAGCAGAACGACAGCGGCGTTTTCATCGGCCGCGTTGACACCATGGCGGTCGCGATGACCATCGCGCTCAAGCCGGTCGCCAGCAACAACCCCAAGGCCCCGCGCTTCGAAATCCATGCGCTCACCCCGGCCCGCAAGTGGATCCAGGTCGGCGCGCTGTTCGAACTCTTCTCGAACAACACCGGCGAAACCTTCCTCAACGGCAAGATCGACGATCCGTCGATGACCGCTCCGCTTCAGATCTCGGCCTTCCAGCAGGACGACGGCAGCTACAACATCGTCTGGTCGCGCCCCACGCGTCGCCGCGACGTCACCGCCCAGCTCGCCGCCAAGCAGGACGAACTGCCCGACTTCGACACCGGTGGCGCCCCGCCTCCCGAAAGCGGCGTCAGCGCCTCCGACGGGCTCGGCGAATCCACCGCGGAATTCGCTAGCTGAGACCAGCTCCCCCAGCGCAAGGCGGCTCCCAGTCCTCCGGCCGCCTTGCGCCCCCTCATGGGCCCGTCTTTCTCCCCCCCCAAGAGACGGGCCCTTTCTTTTGCAAGCACGGCTCCACGCCTGCCCTTCGAAAGGACAACCCATGACCATCATCACCGCCATCATCGATGTGTGCGAACACACCGGAGTGCCGGGAGACGCTTCCATCGAAATAACCCCCATCGGGACGATCGGCGGGATCAAGCTCGCAGACGGCCGACTGGTTCGCCCCTGGATCACATGGGAAATTCAGGAGACCGACGGAACACACCGCGATCTCACCTTCGACGAACTGAGCGCGCTCGGCTTTGTCCCGACACTCGACAAGACAATCGGGATCGAAATCCCCTGAGAGACAGGGGCAAGTGTCGAAACCTCAATGGAAATTCAACGCGAGCTACGAATTCGTGCTCGGCAAGGGATGCCGCGCCGAAGGCCGCAGGGCGCTTAACAAGATCGAGCTTGGAGGCGGCATCCTGCTGCGCGAAGACGGCGTACATGCTGCCATCGCCGACGTCCTTTCGTTCATTCGCGATGCGGACGACAACGGCGACGTGTCATTCTGGGCGCCGCCCGGATCATCCCAAAGCGAACTCGTTGCCGAAGTCATTCGCGGCCGAGCGGCATGGAAGCCGCAATTCAAACGCTGGTTCGCACCGCCCGTCCATGCTGACAATCTGATCGAAGAGCTCCGGGAGTCCTTAGAGGGCTGCACCGCGCGCTTCGCGCCCTGCAAGGAGCATATCGATGCCCGATATCCTCATCCGCATCCCCAAGCGCTTCATCGACGATCACGCCGAGCGAGAACTGCCTACGCCGATCGTAGTGCGGGAAACATCGTCGCACTATTTCGTCGATCCGGCAGACGACGCGATCGAGGAGCTCATCAACGACGCAGAGCACTACGTCGATGGGCTCGATGAGGCACCACGCGGCATCGTGGCGTCGGCAAGAGCAACTCTCCAGGCGATCGGCGCGTTTCGCAATTCATGATGCGCCGCCTTCGGCGACGATTTCCGATCGCCAAAGATCAGCATCGATGCAGACCGACCATCCCGGACGTCGAAGGAGGCAGCACCGCAGTCCCGCCCCTGCCCAGAGGAGAAATCTGCGTCTCGAAGCGAGTGATCTCGCGCCTTGGCATTCGAAGACGTCACCATCCTCCCCGCGTGTAGATTGGACGTCGACGGGAGACTGGCCGCATCTTCATGCACACGCAGCACGATCCCATGCCGATAGCGGCGACATGCGCAACCCGGCATCCAAGCAAAATCAGGTAGCGCATCCTGCCGGACTGCCGCCGCAGCGCATCGCTTTGTGACGAGGGCTCGGCAGACCTGCGTGCTTCTGTCCGGCATCACGGGCGATGGCGACTCTCGCGGCGAGCCTGTGCACGACGAGAATGTCGTTGTTCAGTTGGATTGAAAGCCCCGTGTCCGGCAGCACGCCCGCCGCCAGTGCCCCTGCCTCTCTGGTCGGGCTCTGGAACAACCCCAAAGCTCCGGGCCGTGTTGCTCGCTAAAGCGAGCTGCCCGCACCACCCCGGATTTTGAGGTTTCCCGCGCGCGATGCGCGAGGTGTTCCAGCCTTCCCGCCGAGGCTCGATGAGGGCACCGGCGGACGAGCCGTCGGCCACAAGGAGGCTTTATCATGAACAACGTCAATCTCGTCGGTCGTCTCGCCAAGGACCCCGCAGCCCGCGACACCGGCGAAACCCGCGTCACCGAGCTAATCCTCGTCACCGAGCGCCCCGTCATCCGCGACGGCAAGGTCCAGAAGGACGCGGAAACCGGCTACGCCCTCAAGGACGCCGAGTTCCACAAGGTCACCGTCTTCAACGGCATGGGGCTGCCGCTGCGCGAGCACAAGAAGAAGGGCGACCAGCTCGCCGTCACCGGGCGCATCCACTACTCGCGCTGGAAAGACGCCGACGGCACCGAGCGCTTCGGCACCGAGATCATCGCCGAGAACGTGATGTTCATCTGATCCCGCAGGGGCGGCACTCCGGTGCCGCCCCTCGCTTCGCTCTTACCGGAGAACGACCATGCCATCGCTTGCGCCTATCTGTGTCCCAATAATGCACTGAGGCATTAACCCTGCACATGAAGAATGGCACCCGTCGGATCTATCTTTGCCCCCCTATGGCCGCAGCTGCACCTCAAGTGCTGCGCAACCATCTCGAGCTTCATAGAAATCGATCTGGCGAAACATTGATCGCGCAGCTTCGATGCTGGAACGAGCACAACTCTGCGGCACCTGCGGCATTCGATCTGCGCGTTGAGCCCATGCCGAACCAGATCGGCGACCGTGTCGATGCGCTTCATTCCCATAAGGTCGGTAGAACATAATAAGAACATGGCCGTCAATCGGCATGGCGAGCCATGAAGGGGGTAACGTCTCCCGACCTTCGGCCGGGACAGCGCTCTACTTCGCGACCCGCGCCGCGGCCCCGGCTGTGCCAAGGGTCGCGTCTGCGGCCCGCTCCACCGAGCCCCTGAAGGGTCTCGGCCCTTCGGGTGACGATCGCTGACGCATATTGCCGCGCACCGCGCTCAATCGATTTGTGAGTTGATCTATCACCGCAAGAACGCGCTGTATTCGACCTTGTAGTAACTCCCGAAGCCATACCCGTTCTCAACGAACTCGTACTTTCCCGCAGAAAAAAGCTCGGCTTGCCGCTCCAACAGGTCGCGCTCGGCCTCGACACGCCGAAGTTCGGCTGTACGACCCCACAGAGGTCCGGCAACCTTGATGAGCCAACCGCACAGAACGGCGCCAGCCTGAAAAATCGCCAACGGTATCGCGATGCCGAGCATGAATGCCCAATGCAACGCGACGGGATTGGCTTCGAAATAGCGCAAGCCAAAGATGGCGGCACAACATATCCCAACGGCCAGCAACGGCGGGAGAATGAACGAATGCGAGAGGTAACTGCGCTGCTCGATCTCGCGAAGCGTCGCATTGACCGCGACAGCATCACGCACGAAACGCCGTTCCTCAGCCTCGATTGCCAGCCTGACCAACTCGTCCTCGATCTCGCGCTCTAAACTCTCTTCGAGCGCTGCCTCTTCCGCCTCTTCTCGACAGCGACGCCGCTGATCGCGCCGCGCACGAAGCGCTGTAATGGATGAAGGCACATCATGTCGGCGCAGACTATTCATCGGTCACCAGCCAGCTTGCTAATCTTGCAGGCAAAAATCCTCTCGACGGTAAACGGCGTCAAGCCGGAACTTTTTTCCCAACGGCTCAACTAGGGCGATGATAACGTCTCCCAACCTTCGGCCGGGATCGCGCTCTACTCCGCGCCCCGCGCCGCGGCCCCAGCTGCGCCTGGGCTCGCGTTTGCGGCCCGCTCCACCGAGCCCCTGAAGGGTCTCGGCCCTTCGGGTGACGACCGCTGACGCATATTGCCGCGCACCGCGCTTTCGCGCTGCGGCCATGATGAGCGGGGCTTTTCCAGCGGCTCGGGCTTCGCCCGGGCCTTGCGTTTCTTTAAGCCCCGCCGGCCCTCGGTCCCGCCGCGCGCCGCACGAGCAGCAGGAGACCGGCCGACGACTTGCGCCGCCGCCTCGATCCCCGACATGCTCCGCGCGTGCCTGCCGCGGCTCCTGCGAGGGCCGTTCCTGTTTCGCTGACGCGGATTTCACCGCCGCCGCCCTGCGGGCAGGTTCGGCGGTCCCGATCGCGTATGCCTGCCGCGGCCCTGACGGTCCGCGCGCGCGGCACCCACGACCGTGAGCTTTATAGCCGTAGTTCGCGCATGCGCGCGAAAGCGCGGCATTCGGCAGCCTCCGGCCGGTCAAGGATCGGCCCAGGCTGTCGCTGCGCTTGCCTTCGCCGCCCGCGTGGCGGTGATGCCAGCTGCGCGGCATCATCCCTGACAGTCCGTCATCTGCCGAGCAGCCACGCTGAACGGCCTCCAAGATTGGGAGTGTTCCCGCTGTTAACCCCGTCGCCGGGCCGGGAGGGCGGGCCAGCAGGCTGGCCCGTCTGCCTCCCGTCTCTCGTGCTCGGGGGCGGGAACGTCTCTTCCACACACACAGGAACACCTGCCGAAACATATCAGTCTTCGGCGCTCGTCAAGGATCGCGGTCCCCCCAATTTTCCACCGGGTGACCGTGTCGCTACGCGCCGGCCACCCGGCAGAAAATCGGCTCCCCCGCGCCCGCATGGCGGCGGCGAGACAAGCTCGCCGTCCCTGACTGCACGCCTCCCGACTGATGGGTTTTCTGGGTTCCCATGGTGGGAACGATTTCAATCAATTGGAGGCTTTTATGACCAAGATTTCGAACCTTTCCGACCTCGCAATCCTCGCTGCCGAAATGCGTGCTGCCCGGATCGAAGCAGACATCGCCGATGAGTTCGGCCACGCCAACAACGGCGAATACGACGCCGCATTCATCGAAACGAGCGAAATGGCCAAGCTCAGCATCGTTGCCGAGCCGGAAAATGCCGACATGCCGGACGCGCACATGTCTGCCGCCGCCGTCGAACTCATGATGCAGACGATGTTCGACGTCCTACGCGATACGAGGATGCAGGAATGCGCCGCCGATCTCGCCTGGGGCTTTTGCAACAGCTTCCACATGGTCGCCAAGCGCATCGAAGGCCGCGAGGACGACGCGGCCAAGAAGCTCGGAGAGCTCGCCCGCAACTTCGACCCCTCGGAGATCTACGCCGTCGAACTCGAGGAAACGCAGCAGCTCTGCCAGACGCTCGAGGGCATTCGCGCAGCGCTCGAATGCATGCGCGATCACGCCGCCGAGATCTACCGCGTCGAAACAGGGCGGCCGTTCTCCACGGTCAAGGGCAGCAGGGTCTCCAGCAGGCTGACCGCTTCGGTGGTCGATGCCCGCGATTTCCTCGCCGGACGCGCCCAGCGCCGCCGCGAGCAATACGCCCCTGAAGGCCCGGTCGTCGCGTTTTCGGGAGGCGCTGAATGGCACGACGATGCGCTGATCTGGGCCCGCCTGGACAACATCGTCAAGCGCATCCCGAACATGATCCTCGTCACCACCGCCCAGAGCAGGGGCTGCGACACGATCGCTCGCACCTGGGCTGCATCTCGGGACGTCAAGGTCGTCGAGTTCAAGCTCGACACGAGGAAGGGCGGCAGCGCCGGTTTCGTCCGCAACGACCGGATCGTCGCCCTGAAGCCGGTTGAGGCAGTCGTCTGCGAAGGTTCGGGCATTCAAGCCAACCTCGCCCAGAAGCTGCGCAACGCCGGTGTTCCGATCCACATCCTGCGCCGCACCCAGCAGCGGGCAGACGACTTTGTCGCCAGCAAGCGGACCGCTCACTGAGCACTCAGGGAGGCTCCGGCATTCGCCGGAGCCTCCCTTTTTCTTCTGTCGTGCTCACACGGGCTCAGGGGGCATCGAGCCCCCGTCGCCCGTCGGGGAGGCTCGATCTGAAGATCGAGGAGGAAAGGGGGAGGGGGAGGGCTGCTGGGGCGGGGAGGGGTGTCTCGTGTCGTCCCAGTCTGACGGTTGCCCGCTGGCGCGCGTCAAGGATCGCCGGTCCCCCCAATTTGCTCCGCAAATCGGCTCCCCCGGCGCCCGCTTGCGCGGCGTTCCTGAGGGAACGCCCCTGACCCGCTGTCGAGCACCGTCCCTCGGGAACTCCCATCAAGCACAGGAGGTTCACATGGGAATCCAAGTCACATTGTATCAGGCACTGCGCTCTGTTAAGGTGCCCGCGAGCGACGCCGAAAAGTCGTCGAAGACCTCGAGAGCCACATCGCCATGAAGATCACCGAAGCCAACAAGGAACTCGTCGGAGAGCTGAAGAGCCAGCGCTGGGTTCTCGGCTTCCTTCTGATCGTGACGACGATCTCGGCGAGCCTGGGCGGATACGTCGCCTTTATCCTGAAATAACCCGGGGGCTTCGGCCCCTTTTTTCGTCGCACTCTCCGCAACAATACGGCGCGGCGCAGCTCGCCAGCGCATCGGCACATTCGTGCCTTGCTGGCATCGCCGCCGCGCCTGCCGCGGTGCATGATCCGAGGTCGACCGGCCGTGGTCGGCCGGGCTTGGGGCGACCGTCAGTGCGCGGGCACCGGCAGTCCCTTGCTGGTCTTGCGGACATGCGTCCGCGTCGCCTTCGCGCGGTCTGCCGTGCGCCCCGATCAAGCCCGTGAAACGGGCATCACAGGAAGTCTGCGGTCCCTGTAAGTAGGGCGATTGCGTGCATCCCTCCAGCTAGGTAACAACATTCGAGCAGCAATCCCGCCAGAATGCTGCTGAGACCAACTCTGCGTCTCGAAAGAGACGATCCTTGATGGCCCTGCACAGCGACCCGGCAGGGCCATCACTTTCGTCATCGTCCCTCGCGCCTGCGGTCGCCATGCGGCCCCACAAGAGGAAAGAGGGATGGGCTGAGCGTCCCATCAAGGAGTGCAAGCCCATGACCGTCACCTTCCAGCTGCGCGGCAAGACTACCCCGACAGTGAACCCTGCTGCTGTGACCATCCAGCAACTCGCCGCCTTCCGCACATTTGCCAAGGCCCATCGGTTCATAGTCGACATATTCGATGATGAAGATTTCAGGTACCTCGAAAGCGGTTTCGAGGCACGAGTCTGCCCATGGAGCTGGGCAACCCTTGCCAAGCTACACGGCGACCAAGAAACGGCCATTGCCGTAATCGAGGAAGCCCAGTTTCTCGTGCTGAAAGGATGCTGCTGGCGAGAACATGAATCTGAAGAGACAATGATGGCTTTGTCTTCGACGATCGATGGCGCGTGGCCCATGGATCTCAGCAACAGCAACGCCCACGATTTGCTCGACGCTCTCGGCAAGGATTGCGAACCGTTCGGGCACATCGAACTTGATGAGCTGCACGCCATCATCGCAGACCAACCAACCCGACGACACCTCGCCCATTCCGGGCTCGAATTCTATGTCGAACAGCTAGATCAGATGATCCGAACCGGCTCGCACGACAGCCAACATCTGGTCTGGTACTAGCTTCCATCGGGCCAGATGAGAGAGGCGCTGACGCTGTCAGCGCCTCTCTTCATTTGCCTTCACGGGCTGAAGCCCGCAGAAGCTTGTCAAAGAAATGGCTTATGCCGAAAGCCGCTTCTCGACCTCTTCAATGCCGAGCGCTTTCATACGGCCCAGGAGAGCATCGAGACGAGTCTGCTCGAGCTTCCCAAGAACGCTCTTTCCGATCGCGGTCGCGCGCTCTTCAGCATCACGCTCAGCAAGCTTCTTTTTGCGCTCCGCAAGCCTGAACTCCTCCTCCCGGATCGCCGCCCTTTCCTTCTCCAACTTGCTGGCCATGTTTCACTCCTGTTCCACCTCACGCTAATGACTATCGCCCGGTAAGCTGGAACGATCAAGGTGCCATATCGCATTGACAAGTGAACCGATCGCTACGGAGCGATCGATGATGAAGCGCCGGCGCCAAGGCTTGGCGCTTTTGGGGGTCGTAATTGCTGCGCTTGATCCTTTGCACAGCGGTTCTCGAAACCGCGCAGCGGCACCTCCACAGGATGTCCAGACTCACAACCGGAATCGATACCAGGACGCCGCGTAGGCCCTGTCACAGTCCCTAGGGAGATGCACACCCTATGCGGGGCCCGCGCTTGTAACTATCTGAAATATCGGATGTTGACCCCGGTGGACCGGTTGACCCCGGTCTACCGATTGGTCCCACAGTGTTAACATCCTGAAATGTGGAATTCTTTCCGGTCTGCCGGGGTTTGACTCCAGGAGCATGTATTGGCTTCCCTCGGCCTTCAAACCGAGGTATATGAAGGGCTCCTAAAGCCCCACCATCCGCCTCTTGAGGTGGATGATGACATGAGTTCCGAAAGACTCCCGCTCCTCTCTTTCCGATTGGAAAGCGAAGAGCTCACCGGAATCGACACGCTAGCGAAATTCCTCGGCTGCTCTCGGTCTGAAGCGGCCAGGCGGGCATTACGCGTCGGCTTGCCGCTGGCGCGTGCAGGCCATTCGATCGACGTTCGACGTCTCATCCTCCTCCTGGAATACACACAGGCTGCGGTCGATCTGATCGTCCATCGCGAACACGGCGATCTTGCCCCCGGACTCGAGCAGGTTGCTCACCAGCGCATGGAGGAATTTCATGCGCCGCGATGACATCCGTTTCAGCGGCAAGGGCGCAACGATTCAGCACCATTCCGCGCGCGGGAAGGTGACCCGCAACGCAGGCAACTTCACCCGCGGTTCGCAGCTCGTAACGCACGAGTTCTGGATGTGGTTTGCAGGGATCAAAATACCACTGCTGATATGGTTTCTGGTCTTCGCCCTGGCCCTGACGATAACGGTCAGCCTCTCGCTCAGCACCCCTGAGATTCACCTCGTTCTCATGCGCATGTATTCGGGCCTGTGGTCACTGATGCTGCTTGACCCGAGCAAGGTCATTCATCTCACCCTGCCCAATGGGATGATCCGACCCACCCTGATGGGCGCAGTGCCCTATGATCCCTACGTTGCTTCTGCCTCGGCCAAGGCACTTCGCTGTCTCCTCGGTTCTGCCTTCATGGCCGTGTTTATCGCCGCTCCTCTCAGTATCTGGTTCATCGAATTCTCCCGAAAGCGCGGCAAATCGATCCTCGAAGAACGGCACGAACGCGGCGCCATGCTTGTCGAACGCGAAGTACTCAGCCAGGAGGTGAAAGCGCATAATGGCAACCGCTTTGCCTACGAGTGTTCGCGCCTCGATCCTCCGATTGGACCGCAAGAAGCGATAGCGCTCTCCCGCGAGGCAAAACGCGCGCGCGGCATTCATCAACCTTACGTGATCGCCGGCATTCCCTACCCATGGCGGCTTGAGCAAAGCCACACCATGCTGATCGGCACTACCGGCGCGGGCAAGACCACGCAGTTGCGATCACTGGTCAAGCAATTGCGCGAGCGCGGCCACAACGCAGTGATCTTCGATCTGACCGGCGCTTTCGTTGAAGCCTTCTACAACCCTGAGAGCGACACAATCCTCAACCCGATGGACCAGCGCTGCGTGCCCTGGACCATCTTTAACGACTGCGAACTCTATGCCGATTTCCTGACCGCCGCGACGGCTCTCATCCCCTCTCACCCAGACGAGAAGGAGCCCTTTTGGCAGAACGCGGCACGCACGCTGTTCGTTGAAATCTGCATGAAGCTCAAAGCCGACGGCGAGATGTCAAACGCCGCCATTGCCCAGCACCTGATGACCGCCAACCTGAAGCAGATTCATGCCAAGCTGAAGGACACCGTCGCGGCTCCTTTGACGGCGGAAACTGCGGCCCGCATGGCAGAATCGATCCGGTCGGTGTTTAACACCAACGCCAACGCCATTCGGTACATCCCCGATCCATCGCCGGACAAGCCTGACAGCTTCTCAATCAAGGCATGGATCAAGGCATCCAAGCCCGGCTCGATCCTCTTCATTACGTCGAGCTATTCCGACATGAACTTCACCCGGATGCTGCTGACGCTGTGGACCGACATGGCCGTCACCGCGCAGATGACGCTCCCGCGCACGCGCGACCTTCGAACCTGGTTCCTGTTTGATGAGGTCAATGCGCTGCATGCCCTTCCTGCAATCGGCAATGGTCTCCAGACTGCCCGAAACTATGGCGGGGCATTCGTTCTCGGCATCCATTCCTTTGCCAAGCTGGAAGAGACCTATGGGGAGAAGGGGGCAACCAATCTTGCGGGTCTCGCGCGGACCAAACTGATCCTCGCCACGGCCGACTACCAGTCAGCCGAACGCTGTGCGGAGTTCATCGGCAACCGAGAGGTCCGGCAGATGGATGAAGCCTACAGCTATGGCTACAACAACACGCGGGACGCATCGACCCTGACCCCGCGCAAGGCAATCGAGCCGCTCGTCATCCCAGACGACATCACCAACCTGCCGTCGATGCATGGCTTCATCAAATTTCCCGACGGGTTTCCGGCGGCGCGGATCAAACTCCAATGGAAGGACTACCCTGAGGTCGCTCAAGGCTTCCTGAGAGTGACCAGGATGGAGCCTACGCCCTACAAGCCGCCAGAACCCAGGCGGCCGGCGAGCCGGCCGGATGGCGCGGAAGGGGGGAGCGAGGGCGGACCTGAGTCCTTGCCGCAGACCGGCCGCGTTGAGGTGGAGGAGGTCGAGAAGGCGGCCAGCGAGGAGCTGGCGAAGGCCGAGAAGGGCGACGAGCGGTCGGAAGCGGAAAAGGCTGCCGATGCGATGATCGTGCAGAGCGAGGTTGCCAAGGTCGTCGTGCCCGGCAACGACAACCCGGCAGAGGGGACCGTAAAGGAGGGCGATACCGGCGACGAGCAGCCCCGCACGATGGGTCTCTCCGTCATGAAGCAGCTGATGGCGATCAATGGCGATCAGACCGAAATCAACCGCGCGCAGGCCAAGGAGGCACTGACCGAGAAAACGCTCGGCAAGCAGGAGCGTGACCGGCCAGATGAACAGATCCTGCGGGAGACGCGGGAAGGGGCGGGCTCCGGGAATCCGGAGCAGGGAAAGGATCACGGCCACGAGGCTTCGAAAGACGCGCCCCAGATCGATGATGACTTCGGATTGGGCGACTGATCATGCTCTCGGTTGCATCGGTCAAGTCAGCCTCCGGCGCAGCGGAATACTTCGCCAAGGACGACAAGCACCCCGCCGACTATTACGTCGGTGAGGGCGGGAGCGCCGGCGCCGGCGGTGAAGGCGCGCCCGGAGGAAGCAGCCCCGGTGGCGGGCCGGGCGAGGGCGGAGCCGGCAACGGCGCCGACACAGGTCGCGGCGGATCAGCAAACACCGAAAGAACCGGTTGGGAAGGGAAGGGTGCCGAGCTCCTCGGACTCTCAGGTGAAGTCACCAAGGATGCCTTCGAGAAAATCCTCAATGGCGAGCTGCCCAATGGCGACAAGATCGGCCAGGTGCAGAACCGGCAATCGGGGATCGACCTCACATTCTCGATGCCCAAATCCGCCAGCATCCTTGCGCTCGTGTCGGGCGATCAGCGCATCCTCACGGCGCACTGGAATGCGGTGCGCGAGACCATGAGCTGGGTCGAGGGGAAGTTCGCCGAAGGGCGGACCTACGAGCGCACCAAGTCCGGCGAACCGGTGCGAACCGGAAATCTGGTCTATGCCATGTTCGCACACGACACGAGCCGCGCGCTCGATCCGCAAGGTCACATCCACGTCGTCATCGCCAATCTCACCCGGATGGCGAACGGCGCCTGGCAGGCGCTCCACAATGGCCAGTTATGGAAGAATAACGCGGTGATCGGCGCCGCCTACCATGCCGCGTTCCGGGAAAAATTGGCGGAGCTGGGCTACGAGACGCGTATCACCGGCAAGCACGGCCAGTTCGAGATCAATGGCGTCCCCAAGGAGGCGATCGACGAATTCAGCAAGCGGCGTGAAGCGATCGTCGAGAAAGCAAAGGAGTTGGGGCTCTCCTCTCCCGCGGCTATCGACAAGGTCACCACCAACACCCGCGATCCCAAACTCAACGTGGATGACCGGGACAGGCTTGCCGCCGACTGGCACAATCGGGCAGCAGCCATCGGCTTCGATGGCAAGCAGGTCATCGAGGATGCGAAGGCGCGCGCGGGTGAGAAGACCGCTGATCACCTGCCAACGACAGCCGAGCGCGTCCGCGAAACTGTATCGAACATCGCCAGCGTTATCGGCGACATGTTCCGGCCCCAAGACCCGCTTGTCTCACAAGGGCTCGAGCGTCTCAGGCTGTCTCCCGACGCGATGCGAACGCAGGCGGCGGTCGCATCTGCCATCCGTATCCTCGAGCAACGCGAAGCCGCTTTCCCGGCCGCTCAGATCACCAAGACGGCGCTCGATCTGGGGCTGAAGGGCGTGACAGCCGAGAAGGCAGATGCACGCGTTCAGCAGCTCCTGGAGGGCAACAAGCTCATTCCCGGGAAATCGGACCGGGTCGATGGTGCAGTCATCCATGTCACGACGCCGCAGGGACTCGCCACCGAAACGCTGATCCTCGCTCAGATCGACAAGGGCAGGGGGGCTTCAACGCCGATCATTCCTGCCGACAACGCCGTGGAACGGATCAATGCCGTTTCGCCCGACAAGCAGCTGAACACCGGCCAGATGGCCGCAGCCGTGCTGGGTCTATCGTCCACCGACCGGATTGTCGCCGTGCAGGGCATCGCGGGCGCAGGCAAATCCACGATGATCACCGCCCTTGCACGGGTGGCAGAGCAGGAGGGCCACAAGGTGCTCGGGCTCGCCTTCCAGAATAAGATGGTCGGCGACCTGAGGGACGGAGCGGGGATCGAAGCGCAGACGGTTTCCTCCTTCGTGAACACCTATGCCAAGGCGGCCCTGGCCGGGAAGGGCGAGCGCTATGAAGCAGCGCGCGGCGAGCTGAAGGGCACCGTGCTGGTCCTCGATGAAGCCTCCATGGTCGGAAGCGAGCCGATGAAGCATCTGGTCGGCATCGCCAACGCGCTTGGCGTCGAGAAGCTAATCATGATCGGCGACCGGCAGCAGCTCTCATCGATCGACGCCGGGAAGGCGTTCGCAATGGCCCAGGCTGACGGCATCGCCATGGTCCGCATGGACGAGAACCTGCGCCAGCGTACCGACCAGCTGCGCACAATCGCGGCGTTGGCCAACCGCGGAGAGGTCCGCGGCGCACTGGAAGTGATGGGCGACAAGTTCAGGGCTAGCCCAGACCATATCAAGTCGGCGGCCGACCAGTGGCTGGCGCTGCCAAAGGACGAACGCGAGCGCACCATGGTGTTCGCTTCGGGGCGTGACGCACGCTCAGAGCTCAACCAGCGCATCCAGGCGGGACTGGGATCCGATGGTACCCTTGGGAAGGAGAGTATCACCCTCAGCGTGCTGGAGCGTGTCAACAGCACCCGGGAGGAGTTGCGCTACCCACAGACCTACAAGGCGGGCCAAATGCTCGAGGTGGCGCGCGCGGTCTCGGAGATCGGCCTTCGGCGGGGCAGCTATGAGGTGCTCGGCGTAAACGCGAAGGGGCGCGTCGAGCTCAAGGTCGGCAGCCGTACCGTCAGATTTGACCCGCAGAGGATCG
The DNA here is from genome assembly GCF_002155685.1 of Erythrobacter colymbi. GTDB lineage: Bacteria > Pseudomonadota > Alphaproteobacteria > Sphingomonadales > Sphingomonadaceae > Erythrobacter > Erythrobacter colymbi. Next base: position 12,230 of record NZ_MUYK01000017.1, on the reverse strand, counting down.
ATCCGAACGATAAGCGCGACGCGCTCGGCCTCACCCAGCGCACCGATGTGAAAATCCACGAGAACGATCAGATCCGCTGGACGGCGAACGACAAGGATCGCGGGCTTTATAACGCATCGCTCGCGCAGGTGACGAGCATCGGTAAGGACGGGATCAGCGTCAAAACCCCGGACGATCAGACGGTCACCCTCAAACACGGCGATCCCATGCTGGAGCGGCTCGGGCTCGCCTACGCGCTCAACATGCACATGGCACAAGGTGTGACCACCGACAAAGCCATTGCCGTGATGTCCGGCTCGGAAAGCAACCTCTCCAACCAGCGCCTGTTCAATGTCACCGTCACCCGTGTCCGCGACGATCTGACGCTGCATACCGACAACAAGGACCGGCTGATCAGCGCCATCGAGCGCAACGAGGGCAACAAGACGAGCGCGCTCGAAACGGTCGGCCGCCTCGAGATCGATGCTCCCAGAGACAGCGCGGCAGGGAAGGGCAGGACAGACAAGACGTTCAATCCCGAAGTTCCCGCCGATCTGCTGAAGTCCGACAGCATGGATTTGAGCAAGCTGCGCGTCGCGGTCGAACCGCGCGTGCCGGACAAACCCTTCCCTGAAAAAGACATCAGCCTGGAGATCTGACCATGCGACCTTCCGTCAATTACGATCACCTCATTCACGGCGACCATATTCATTGGTGCAACATCGAAGCGCTTGGTGTGACGCGGTGCGAAGCGCAGGCGCTGCGGGAGCACGCGGAGACGCCAGTCGATGTCCCGCTTGCCGACGTCGGGCTCTCGATGATGATCGCCATCGGCATCACGCTACTGGCGGGCATGCTGTGGCGCATGAAGCGCGGTAGACCCGCGAGGAGAGCGCTCCCTGTCGAAGATGCCTACACGGAGCCGGCGGTGGAGCGGGCCTGATGAGCATCGATGATCGCGACTATATGAAGGACCGATCCTGGGAGCGGCAAGGCAACGATACCGGAGCACGCCCGGCCTTCAGCCAATTCGCTTGCTTCGATGTGTTCGCATAGCTGGAGGTTTTCATGGAGGAATCTCTCCGCCGGGAGCTCGAAGAGGCGAGATTTGAATGAGCGCGAAGGCCAAATTCATACAGGCCAAGGAAATCATTGAAGAAAGGACGATACGATGAGCAACTGGAGTTTCGAGGACCTGGGCGATTTCGCCGACGATGCCGCAGCCGAGCGCTGGGCCAAGCGCAACGATATCGACCTGCGCGATATCCGCACCACTGGCAATGGCAGGGGGGGTGCGCCTCGAGGTCCGGCGATCATCGCTCGGCGACAACCGGACACACAACGACCTTCGCGACGGGCGAAGGACGGGGTGGTAGCCTTTTGCAGGTAACACGGGAAGGGAAGCGCAATGACCAACAGACATCTAAGCATCTGCCTACCGGTAGTGGTTGCTACAATCGCGGCGCCTGCGGCCGCAGAGACTGCACCAGCTTCGGGGGTGGCCAGCAGCATGGCCACCTTTGCCAAGCAACAGGCTGGAGCCAACGCCGAGGCTTCGGCCGCCGAAAAGCGAGCGCGCTATCTCGCCCGAAAGCGCTCTGGCAAAGCCGACTGCAGCGATTGTGAGACTTGTGCCCCGTGCGAGGCTTGTAAGGAATGCGAGGATCCCGCTCAACAAAGCAAACGCGAGGGGAACGCGACCTGAACGGGTCGCACAGCTATCGGAACAACGGACATGAACATCGCGGCGGGGATCAGCATCGCACAGTGCCCCAGATGCAGCCGATCAGTCGGCCCGTGGATGGAGCGGCGTATCACGCACATCTGTGCCTCGTGCAACGCACCGCTCATTCGCTTCAGGGCAAGCCGTAAGCTGAGGCTCTACCGCATCTTTCCAATTGCTGACCTGATCCGCATTACGGGATTGCTGGTATCGATTGCGGCCATCCTTTGCGCTGTTGCGCTTCCCGGTGGCGTAAGGGCTGCAGTTTTCATGGTAGCCGCAGCGCTGCTCGCATTCGGCGCTGCCGATATCATTCAAGAGACTTTCGCGATGCGAGCCCGGCGGCGGCGAAACGATCTCGTCATTGGCGGGCCCAAAGCCCAAAGGTGGAGGGCTGTCTTACGACTGGCAGCCGGACTGACCTGCCTCATGCTCAGCGTCGTAGGGTTCATGATCTGGGCAAGCGTCACAACCGAAATGTGAGAAGCCAACCGTGCCAATGCCAAGCGACCAATTCCGCAATCACTGCCAGGATGAGCGGTCTTTGGGCAGGCGATTATCGTCATCGACGACGGTGACCATATGCGGCTTGTCTCGCGTCCAACGCCACAGGACCAGATTGATGTCCCTCTCGCCAGCCCGCGCCGCAAAAGACGGGACAATGATTCCAGCGCATCCCGCTTCGATCAGACGGTCAGCGAGCTCCCAGGTGGGCACGGGCTTGCGATCGGCCGCCATCACTTCCCACGCGCATGCGAGTTCGGCCCGCGTTACCAGAGCTGCTGCAAGACCCTCATCCGTGGTCAGATCGAGGATGTCACTGCAATCGATCCGGTAGCTGCACAGCGTCATTGGCTGCGCTTTGAAAGCGAAGCCCTGTTGCGCCTCGAGCCACGCGGTCTCAAGGCGCAGCGATGTGTAAAAGCATGCGGTGCTTGGCCTGTTGAACCGGCCGCCATGCATCCGGGCACCCTCGCCGGATTCGGGATCGAACGCCCAACCCGGGTGATGCGCGCGATATACCAGCCCTTCGAACCGCGTAACCGGCAGCGTCAAGCAAACCCGCCCTGTGCAATACGGGCGAGGTAGCTGCGGACGAGCTCGGCGCGTCCTTGACGAACCAATTCCTCGGCAGTTGCATCGCCCAGAGAGGGCAGGGGCTGCGAACGATACCACGCATAGGCCGCAAGCTCACTTCCGGTCCATGGGATCACGCGATTGATGATCTCGCTCATCTCGCGCAGCCGTGTCTGGGTTGACACACTGCCATACCGTGAGCTTTTGGAGACAGCATCGCGAGACAGGCCGGCCGCCGCGGCCAGTTCGGACTTGGTTATCCGCAACGCTCCGGACAGACGGTCAGGCGATACGCCATCCTTTCCTGTGATCTCGCTCAGAAACGCAGCCGACGCCATAATGCCTCACCAATTGCACCATATGCGTTCAATGTGTGCGGCAACCCTAGGGATGTCAAGGCTGATCCCAAAGAAGGAGCGAACATTGGGAGAGCTCGTCGCGGCCACGGAATACGGGATGCTGGAAGCGTTGGCTGGCGCACATGCCTTGCGGCGGTGCCCCGAAGAGTGTTCGCGCATCCGCAGGTCCGATCGCCTTGTATTTCGCACATGCCGATGGCATTCTCATGCGGCGACAGAAGGGTCCGGCGACACGATTTCTGCGAAGCGATGGGAAAAATCCGGCTGCAACCCATTCAACACAAACAGAAATTCTCCAGTTTGATAACATACATTATGTAAAATTGTCTCTGTCAAGTTCGGAATTTTGTTCTGCTTACTGACATCAATTCACGTGCTCTAGCCATTGATTGTCGCAGATGACCAATGGATGTGCATGATACGCCATTGCCCTTTCATCCGCCTGAGAATTACCGTCTCGATCAACCGGCTGTTGATCACACGCGTGCGGTACGTTCCTGAGACCGTTTCAACGCTCATAACCCACGCCATATCGCCTTGCATTCGATCGGTCCGGCTTACCAGCTTCCGAGTTACAGCGGCGGTAAAGGCAGCGTCCGCCTCCAGATGGTGGCTGGCATATTCGGCGCGACCTCTTTCGACGCCGCCAGATTCAAAGATGACGACATCTTCCGCAAGCAGCGCTAACGCAGCATCTGTGTTCCCCCTCGGTGGTCAATCCACGTACTGTCTACATCGTCATTGGAGACAGCATGCCCAGCACAGCAACCAGTCCAATCACCCCAGCAGCCAACATCAACTCGCCTGCCAAGCTTTTACGCAGGAGCGTCAGTGCAACTGAGTGCTCCACACTGTCGCGTTCATGAACCAGAAAATGCCGCCGTCCGATCTGGGCATTGTGCGCGCCAAACGCCAGCATTCCGCCAACTAACGTCACTTTTGCGACTAACAACAAGCCATAGGGGGTGTCGGAAACGGCTATGGTGTTCTCCAAGCCAAAGATCAGCTGCGCATTTATCAGACCCGTCATAGATACAGCTGCGACAAGCCCGACACCCAGCGGTGCGAAGCCATGCATGACGCGAAGCAGCTGATCGGTAGGGATAAGAGCGGGCTGCCGGTGAGCTTTGATTGTCAGTAAAAGGAACCAGCAGATGGCACCTACCCACAAGCTCGCCGCAAGCAAGTGTACGCCGTTATTCAGACGGTGGAACAAGCCCAATCCGCCTTCAGTCGCAGCCACATGGCCGCTCCAGCTTAGCGTGAGCAGCGCACCGGCGAAGCAGGCAGCAGCGACGGGGAAACCTACGCTAGTCCGGTGTCGAATGAACAACGCACACAAGCCGAAGGTGAGCAAAGATTCGCGCAAGAGGAACGCTTTGCCAAGGTCAGTGCCAACAATCATTGCTTCGGCCATCGGCCAATCGAGCGCTGTAATTGGCACACCCATCATAGCAGCGATCGAGGCCAGCATCAGGGCGATTGAAACCACCGGTGCCGCAAGCGCTGCGATGATCAGCGTGTGACCGCCCTCGTCGTGAGGCACCCAGCGCTCGCCACGCAACCCAACCAACCGAAATGCCGTCCAACCCAACAGGCCGAGCAGCAAAGCATAATGAGCAAACCGCAGAACCTGTTCGGTTGGCTCACCCATCTCATTATCAGCCGACGATAAAGCTGACTTTACCTGTCATACGATGGCCGTCCGCCCCCGCAGCCTGCCAGCGCACCTCATAGGTTCCTTTGGCCAGCGGCTTTTTCAGGGTGAGTGTCATCGTTTTGTTGCCGTTGGACCAAGAGGTGGTGAAATTGCGGATGGCCATTTCGCCGTGGTTTGCCATGCCCGGCATCGCGGTCATGACGATGCTTGCTGCCGCCGTCGGCGGGAGCAGAGCTTCACTGAAGGTCAGTGTGACCACGCGGGCGCTGCCAACAGTCGTTCCCTCAGCCGGTGTCGATGCGACGACTTTGGTGTGAGCAAGCGAAGCGGACGGAACTGCAAGCGGAGCGGCGACCATTGCGATTGCGGCGAGGAGAGATGCGAATTTCATGGGGTACTCCTTTATTTCAGAACCAGAAACGGATGCCAACGAGATAGTTCGTGACGCTGGGATCCTCGCCGCGTGCGCGGGCGTAATCGGCGCTGCCGCCGAGGCGCCAACTTTGCTCGATGCCGATATACGGGGCAAATTCGCGAATAAACTCGTAGCGCAGCCGCACGCCGACCTCGACCGAATCGATGCCTGACCCGGTGCCGAGCTGCGGAATTTCCTGCGCCGACAGGTTCACCTCGGCGCGCGGTTGCAGGATCAGACGTTGAGTGATGCGCTGGTCGACCTCGCCCTCGATCCGCGCTGTGAGATCGCCACGCTGTGACAGGAACAATGCGGCGTCGACCTCGAACATATAGGGCGAAAGCCCTTGCACGCCGATCACCGCATGCGTGGTATCGGGTCCGCGGAGGTCTTGGCGCACGCCCGCCTGCAGATCCCAGAAGGGCGCAATGGCCCGCGCGTAGAGCGCCTGGACCTCGGCTTGTTCAATCGGTTCGCCGAACGTGCCTTCACCTTCGCTCTTGAACCAGAGCCGGCTCGTCGGGCCACCATAATAGCCCTGAAGATCCCAAAGATAGCCCTCACGACCGTCGCGCACCTGCGTCTCGAAACGATCGCCCTGAAACCAGAAGACCGGGAAATCGCCATGGGTGCGTTGCAATTCCTCGCGCGAAGCCCGCATCGCGTCGGCGCCCCAGATGGCATCGGCGGCGCGCGGTGGACCGCTTCCGGCCTCAGGTGGCGGCGGGGTTTCCATGGCAGGTCCCGGAGAAGCAGGCGCGGCAACGTCGACCGCGCCATGATCCATGGTGCTGTGGTCCATGCCAATCATCGAATCGGCAGGCCCGGCCGCCCCACCCGTCATGTCATGGCCTGCGTGAGGGTCGATTGGCTCAGCGGTAGCAGGCTGCTCTGGCATGGCGTGCCCCGCGTGCGGATCGGCCGGATCAAGCGCTGTCGGCGCCGCGGGCATGCCGTGGCCGGCATGGCGGTCGCCGGGCGCTGGCGCAGGTGTGGGCGCTGGCGCGGGCATTGCATGCCCTTGATGCTGAGCGAAGGCCGGAACGGAGATCAACGCGCTCCCGAGCAGGGCCGCTGACAGGACAGACCGCACGCTCATGCACCGCCGCCCGGACCGACCACGGTCACAGTCTGCATCATCCCGCCATGCATGTGATACATCAGGTGGCAGTGAAACGCCCAGTCGCCGGGTTCATTGGCCGTGAGATCAAATTGCGCGCTGGCGCCGGGCTGGACGATCACGACGTTCTTGCGCGGCTGAAGCGCAGCGCTTTCCCCGTTTACCAGCTCGAAGAACATGCCGTGCAGATGGATGGGGTGCGCCATCATGGTGTTGTTGACCAGCTTCACCCGCACCCGCTCGTTCCATGCAAAACGGATCGGCACATCGCTGACGGCAGAATACATCCGCCCGTCGAACGACCACATATAACGTTCCATATTGCCAGTAAGGTGCAGTTCGAGCAGCCGCGATGGCTCGCGGGTGTCGCGGTTGGGCTCGAGCGCCTTGAGCATGCGATAATTGAGCACCCGGTGCGGCACATCGCGCAGTCCAAGGCCGGGATCGCCCATTTTGTCGATGGGGGCCATCGACACCATGTCGATGCCTGGGCCGATCGCGACGTCGGGCGGGAGCAGCGCGGTATCGCGCATCTTCATGCCGTCCATGCTCATGCCACTCATCGCCATGTCTGCCATGCCACTATCGGCAGAGGCGGCCACGTCGCCATGTCCCATGGCTGCGTGATCCATCGCGCCTGTTGCACCACCGGTTGCACCTTCTGCGGAAGGACCGGACGTCATTGCTCCATGATCCATGCTGCCGGACCCGTGATCCATTCCCATGTCGCCCATGGTTAGCAGCGGCGGATCGCGCAGCGCAGGAACGGTCGCCCGCGCACCGGGCCGACTCGCCAACATGGCCAGCGCCATGCCCGAACGGTCCATCGACTCACCGACGATGGCATAGGCTTCGGCATTTCCTGGCTCGACGATTACGTCATAGATTTCGGCAGTGCCGATCTGGAATTCGTCAACCTCAACCGGGCGCACGTTCTGCCCATCTGCTGCGATGATCGTCATCGGCAGGCCGGGGATGCGAACGTTGAAAAAGCTCTGCGCCGATCCATTGATGATACGCAGCCGGATGCGTTCTCCCGGCTTGAACAGATATTCCATGCCCTCCGCCGGCCCACGTCCGTTGGCAAGAAACGTGTACGTCTTCCCGCCAATATCCATGATATCGGTCGGCATCATCCGCATCTGTGCCCACATCCGGCGTTCTTCGCCGGTCATCGGGTAGTCATCGGTCCAGGTGTTTTGCTGGCGGTTGAAATAGCCTTCGCCGGTGCGCAACCGCTGCATGATGAAATGTGGGTCGAGCACAGTGAAGTCGCTTAGCAGCAAAATGTAATCGCGATCATACTCCACCGGTTCGGCGCCTGCCGGGTCAATAATCAAAGGGCCATAATGCCCCGACTGCTCCTGCAAGCCCGAGTGGCTGTGATACCAATAGGTACCTGCCTGGCGGACCGGGAATTCGTAGGTGAAGGTCTGGCCCGGCTTGATGCCCGGAAAGCTGATGCCCGGGACCCCGTCCATCTGGAACGGGAGCAATAGCCCGTGCCAGTGGATCGATGTATCCTCGCTCAAATTGTTGGTGACATTCAGGCGGACATTCTGCCCTTCGCGCAGCCGGATCAACGGGCCGGGGACACTGCCATTGACGGCGATGCCCGGGCCGCGTCGCCCTTCAACAATGCGATGCCCGCTGCCGACGGCAAGATCGATGACCTCGCCGCTGAGCTCACCAAAGCCCGCAGGAATGCGCGGGCCGTCGCGGCCATGGCTGCCGCCCCGGTGCATGCTGTGCCCTTGCGCCCAAGCTGGCGTAGCGGCGAAGGCTGAGGCCGCGCCAAACGCAGCGATCAGGTGACGTCTTGTGAGATGAGGACTGGTCATGCGATTTATACGCGCGCAAGGCCTTCACCCCTCAAAGTTTCCTGAAGTTTTTTCCGCGCCCTCCCAAGACGTGTCTCGACCGCCTTTACGCTGATGCCCAGTGTCGTTGCGGTCTCCTGCTGGCTTAGCCCTTCGACTGTGCAAAGGATCAGGACATCTTTGAGACGTGCTGGAAGCTTGGCGATCGCGCGGGCGGTCGCGGCGAGCTCGGCGCGGTCTGCGGCAAGCGTTTGTGCCGAGGGTGCATCATCGGCAATCCATTGCGCAGCCTGTTCGGGCATGGGCAGGCCTATGAAGCGCCTGACGGCGCGCCGACGGGCCCAGTCCCGGCATTTGTTGAGCGTGATGGCGCTGATCCAGGCCTTGAACGATCGTCCGGGGTCGAAGCGGTTCAGCGCGCCGAATGCGGCTATGAAAGCCTCCTGCGTAATGTCCAAGGCTTCATCCGGATCACCCGTCGCTGAGCGCGCAAGCCGGTACACTGTCTCGCGGTAGCGCTCCACAAGCTCCCGCTGCGCATCGGCATGGCCAGCCAGAGATCTGCGGACGAGCGCCGCATCCGGATCGTCAGCGGTCACTGCGGCTGAGCAGCGAGGCTCTTGCTGACCACCGCATCGAACCGTGATTGCTGATCGGGGCGCAGAATGGCGCGCATCGCGAAAACGTGTTCGAGTGTTGCTTTTTGGAGATCCCCCATCGCGTCATGCGTCTCGTCGACCGCGGCCGACACGCGGGGACCGTATTCGTGCTCGGCAGCAATGGCTTCGCCGAGCAGCGCGTTGCTGCTCCTGAGCCGTTCTTCGAGCGCTTCGCGCCGCGCAGCGAACTGGCGCTCCAATGCAGTCAGTTCTTTTTCCTGCGCCGGGTCGAGGTCAAGCTCATCATGAATCAGGGCGTGGAGTTCAGCCCCACCATGGTGCGGTGCGGGTTGAAGCATTCGTCCGAGCCATACCCCTACCAGCGCAAGCGCAATGATCAGCCCCGCCGCCAAAACGATGCGACGCTGGTTCATTGCTGACCCAGGGCGATGAGAGGGGTCAGCGATGCCGGGGGACCGAAGGCGGCAATAGGCACTTCGGCTTGTGCAGGTGCCTGAAGACCGCTGAAAACGCCCAGTCCGAGCGACGCAACGAGGCCTAGTCCGAGCAATGCCCGTGTCTGCCTGACGTCTGCCTGTGCGCGCTGCGCGAGGCGTTCACCATCAATCCCGGACATATCCGGGACAGGAAGTCTGGCCAGGCGTGCGAGATTCTCGTCGAGATCCATCATGCAGCTCCTTTAGAGTTGTATACGCAGGCGCGGACAAAACCCCTCACTTTCCGATGCCCAATTATCGTTGCAGCTCAAAACTGAAGGCATCGATGATCGGACAGGGCCCAGATTTCCCCGCAGCGCAGTCCTCGGCGAGCCGGACGAGCGCACCGCGCATGGTTTGCAAAGTGGCAATTTTCTCATCAAGCGCCGCGATCCGAACGCGTGCAAGGTCCTGCGCCGCCGCTCGGTCGCCAGAATCGAGGGAGAGCAGCGTGGCCATCTCTTCAAGTGTGAACCCGGCGGTCTGCGCCGAGCGGATCGATTGCAAGCGTGCCAGATCGCCGCGCGTGTAGCGGCGCGGACCCTCGTGGCGCTCAGGCTGGGCCACCAATCCGCGCCGCTGATAATAACGGATCGTCTCGACGTTGACCCCGCCTGCACGGGCAAATTCACCGATCTTCATATAATGCTTGATCCCGTACCATGGTACGGAACCTATATAAGCCGCAAGTTTGCGATTCAAAGGAAATCACTAATGCCCAAGCCTACAAAAACCGCCGTGCTTCACCGCATGGTCATGCAAAACCACACTTGCCCTTACGGCCTGAAGTCAAAGCATCTGCTCAAAACGCGAGGTTACTCCGTCGATGATCGGCACCTCACCACGCGCGAACAGACTGACGCGTTCAAGGCTGAATACGGCGTTGCAACCACCCCACAGACCTTCATCGATGGCAAGCGGATCGGAGGGCATGACGACCTGCGGCGCTACTTCGGGATCAAGGTCCCTGTTCCCGGCGCGACCAGCTATCGCCCGGTAATTGCGCTCTTCGCCATGACAGCAGCCATGGCGATGGCCGCTGGCATCGCGGTTGATGGCACAGCCTTCAGCATTCGCGTTGCCGAGTGGTTTATCGCGTTTAGCATGTGCGTGCTTGCGATGCTCAAACTTCAGAATGTCGACAAGTTCGCGACCATGTTCCTCAATTACGACCTGTTGGCGAAGCGCTGGGTCCCTTATGCGACCCTCTATCCCTTCGCTGAAGGCTTGGCCGGTGTCCTGATGGTTTCAGGCCAGCTGCATTGGCTCTCGATACCCGTGGCGCTATTCATTGGGACGATCGGTGCAATTTCGGTCTTCAAGGCAGTCTACATCGACAAGCGCGAACTCAAATGCGCTTGCGTCGGTGGCGACAGCAATGTCCCGCTAGGCTTCGTCTCGTTGACTGAAAATCTAATGATGATGGCAATGGCAATCTGGATGTTATCCAGAGCCATTGGCTAAAGGTCGCCCGCATAAGAATTGAGAACATCGCCCCTTAGGCTTTGACCTGCCTAAAAATAATGGGTCGTTGCTCATTATCGATGGGGATAATGGTTAGCGTCCGCGCTCGTGGTGTAATTTCTGGTGTAGATTGAGATGATCGCATGGGGTGGGGCATGCCCCACCCCATGCGATTTCGATCTCGGTGGCCACCGGGCTCATCGGTAAGGTGGAGTTACCACACTTCACACGCCCACCGAGGAGTTGATCCCGATGACCGACGACAGACTACCGCTTGCCGAGCTGATGGCGAAGACTGGAGATGGAGATTTCCTGCGCACGATCGCCGAGAGCGTATTACAGATCATCATGGAGGCCGACGTCGATGGCCTGGTCGGCGCTAGCCGACACGAGCGCTCCGGCGACCGGACGACCTGGCGGAACGGCTACCGCGACCGCAGCCTCGATACCCGGCTCGGCACGCTCAACCTGAGGATTCCCAAGCTACGGACCGGCGCCTACTTCCCTGGCTTCCTGGAACCCAGGAAGACCGTCGAGAAGGCGCTGGTCGCGGTGATCCAGGAGGCGTGGATCGCCGGCGTCAGCACCCGGCGTGTCGACGAGCTGGTGCAGGCCATGGGCATGACCGGCATCTCCAAATCCTCGGTGTCCAAGCTGTGCAAGGATATCGACGAACGTGTCCATGCCTTCCTTAAGCGGCCGCTCACCGGCGACTGGCCCTACCTCTGGCTCGATGCTACCTACCTCAAGGTGCGCGAGGGCGGGCGGATCGTCAGTGTCGCCGCGATAATAGCCGTTGCCGTCAACACCGAGGGCAAGCGCGAAATCGTTGGCCTTCACATTGGACCCTCCGAAGCCGAGCCATTCTGGTCGAGCTTCCTCAAGGACCTCGCACGCCGCGGACTGACCGGCGTGAAGCTGGTCATCTCCGATGCCCACGAGGGCCTCAAGGCAGCGATCACTCGCGTGCTCAGCGCCACCTGGCAGCGGTGCCGCGTCCACTTCATGCGCAATGCCCTGGCCTACGTGCCCAAGGGCCAGAACACCGTCGTCGCCGCTGCCATCCGCCAGGTCTTCCTCCAGCCCGACCATGCCGCCGCGACACAGGTCTGGCGCCAGGTCGCCGACCAGTTGCGTACCCGCTGGCCAAAGCTCGGCGCCTGCATGGACGATGCCGAGCACGACGTGCTGGCCTACATGACCTTCCCCGAGCAGCACCGCGTCAAATTACATTCCACCAATCCACTGGAACGCCTGAACAAGGAAGTGAAGCGCCGCGCCGATGTCGTCGGCATCTTCCCGAACGAGGATAGCATCATCCGCCTCGTCGGCGCCGTCCTGCTGGAGCAGAATGACGAATACCAGCTCCAGCACCGCTACATGCAGATCGAGGGCATGGCCGCCCTTGCTACACCAATGATCGAGGAGGCACAGCCGCTACAGATTACACCCAAGGCCGCCTGAAAATGCAGCCCGCTGGCCACACCCAATTCTACACCACATTGACGGACGCGACC
>NZ_MUYK01000016.1 GCF_002155685.1 Erythrobacter colymbi | reverse complement strand
GCGCGCGGTGTTCCGAGAATTGCGCGCGCAGCATTCCGATATGATCGCGCGCAGTTTGAGGTGAGGCTCACCTGATCGTTGGGGCATTCTTTCGACCGGATAACGGTTGGAGGAATGCATGCCGACGAGGAGAGTTACGATGCGCCATGTGCGCGAGATTTTGCGTCTGAGTCTGGACTGCGGGCTTTCGACGCGGGTGGTTGGCGAGCGGGTCGGGGTCGGACCGACGACGGTCCGGGATACGCTTCGGCGGTTCGATCGGTCGGGTCTGACTTGGCCAGTGCAGCCTGAAATGACGGACAGCGACCTGGAGTCCCGGCTCTACGGCGTGCCAGGGGTGAAGCCCGGGCGCCGCAAGTTGCCTGAGCCCGACTGGGCGGTGGTGGCGCGCGAGTTGAAGCGCAAGCACGTGACGCTGCAGATCCTGTGGGAGGAATACCACGCGGCGAACCCCGACGGCTATCGCTACAGCCGGTGGTGCGACCTGTTCCGGCGCTGGGAAGGCCGGCTGCCGCTGGTGATGCGCCAGAGCCATGCCGGCGGTGAGAAGCTGTTCGTTGATTATGCGGGCGACACGGTGCCGGTGGTGGTAGACCGCAGAACCGGCGAGATCCGCGATGCGCATCTGTTCGTCGCGGTGCTGGGCGGCTCGAGCCTGTCGTTTGCGTGTGCGACCTGGACCGAGCAGTTTGCTGACTGGGCCGAGGCTCACAATGCTGCCTTCGCATTCTTCGGCGGAGCGCCGCAGCTGCTGGTGCCCGACAATGCCAAGGTCGCGGTGATCAAGGCTTGCCACTTCGATCCGATGCTCAACCGCAGCTACACGGACATGGCTCGGCATTACGGGACGGCAGTGCTGCCGGCACGGCCGAGGAGGCCCAAGGACAAGGCGAAGGTTGAGGCCTGTGTCAGGATCGTCGAGCGCTGGGTGCTGGGCCGTCTGCGCAATCGCATCTTCTACAGCCTGGCCGAGCTCAACGCTGCCATTGCCGAGTGCCTTGCTGATCTGAATGAGCGCCGTGTGCTTCGCCAGTTCGGCCGCACGCGCCGCCAGCTGTTCGAGGAGGTCGATGCGCCGAACCTGAAGCCGCTGCCACCGGAGCCATGGGTTCATGCGCAATGGAAGCGCTGCCGGGTTGGGCTCGATTACCATATCGCGCTCGAGCAGCATCATTACTCGGTGCCGCACCGCTACGCGCGGCGCGAGGTTGAGGTGCGTTACACGGCCCGCAGCGTCGAGATCTTCCTCGGCGGCGAGCGGATCGCGGTGCACATGCGCGGCAGTGGCAATGGTCGGCACACGACCGTGCCCGAGCACATGCCATCGAGCCACCGGCGCTATCTCGACTGGACACCGGCAAAGATCCAGGAGGAGGCGGGCCGGATCGGCCCGATGCTGTCGCTGTTGATGGCGCGCATCATCGAGGACCGGCCGCATCCCGAGCAAGGCTACCGTTCGTGCCTGGGGATCATCGGCTTGTCCAAGCGGTTCGGCGCTGAGCGCCTTGAAGCGGCTGCGCTTCGCGCGCTGGAGATCGGCGCGCGCAATTATCCGTCTGTAAAATCGATCCTCGAAAAGGGGCTCGACAAGGTGCCCGTGTCCAAAGCCCCGGAGCGCGAGCCGATCCTGCACGACAATATCCGGGGCTCTCAATACTACCACTGAAAGGAGCAAGGATGCTCAAACACCCCACACTTGATCAGTTGAACCAGCTTGGCCTTATCGGCATGGCCCAAGCCTTTGCGGATCTGGATGGCAATGGCGATGCCGCCAGCCTGAACCACGCGGAATGGCTGGCGCTGCTGCTCGATCATGAAGCGACATGGCGCAATGACAAGCGCCTCGCCCTGCGCCTGCGTCAGGCAAAGCTGCGGCACCAAGCCGTGCCTGAGGACGTTGATTATCGCAGCGCCCGCGGGCTCGATCGGCGGTTGTTCGAAATGCTGCTGAAGGGCAGCTGGATCGCTGCCCATGAGAACTGTGCGATTATCGGACCAGCAGGGGTCGGCAAGAGCTGGCTGGCCTGCGCCGTCGGGCATCAGGCCTGCCGTGACAATCGCTCGGTTCTCTACACCCGCCTGCCGCGGTTGATCGACGAGCTGTCGCTTGCCAAGGGCGATGGCCGCATTGCTGCGCGCATGAAGAGCCTGGCCCGCGTGGACCTGCTCATCCTCGATGACTGGGGGCTTGAGCCGCTCGATGGCAATGCCCGCCATCATCTGCTGGAGATCCTCGAGGATCGCTATGGGCGCCGTTCAACGCTCGTAACAAGCCAGCTACCCATCGCGCGCTGGTTCGATCTCATCGGCGATCCGACCTACGCCGATGCCATCCTCGATCGGCTTGTCCACAACGCCCACAGGCTCGAGCTATCCGGGGAATCCATGCGGCGAAGCATCGCCGCTCAAGCCGCTTGACCCGCGGCAAAGCATAGTGCCACAACATACCAACGATCAGGTGCTTCACCTGCGCGCGATCAAAGCGGAACGCTGCGCGGCATCAGATCGGAATACATGCGCGCGATCGTCGGAATCCGCACAAGCCATCGGTGAAACGGCGCGATATGCAGCATTTCCTGCAAGCGCTCTCGATCGATCATAGCTCCCTCGTCCCCTGTGGCTGAGCCGTATCGGATGAGTGATGGCGCCCTAGGAAATCGACGATAGCGGCGGAGAAGGCATCGTTCGCATCGCCCACGACCATGTGCGTGGCATCGGCAATATCGGTGTATTCTGCATGGGGGGCGAGTTGTCGCAGATGCAAAACGGCCTCTTCGGAAACAAGATCGCTAGAGCCGCCTCGGATGAGGTGAAGCGGAAGCGTGAGATTCGCCGCAGCTTGGCTCAGCATTGCCGATTGACGTTCTTGGCTGTCTGGGTCGCCTTGTCTGGCTGACATTATATTACGGATAAACACCGGGTCCCAGTGCCAATAGAAGCGCCCATCCGACTTCTGCCGCAGATAGTTTTTCAGACCATCGCTCGCGCCCCGCTTGGGACGATGCGGCATGTAGCGAGCGATCACGTCGGCCGCCTCCTCTGGTGAGGCGAAGCCGCTATCGACATGCTCTTCCATGAAACCAACCACGCGCATCACACCGCTGGGCTCCATGCGCGGGGCAATGTCGACCAATGTGAGTGAAGCAAAGCTACCTGGAGCAAGCTCCCCTGCGGCAATCAGTCCAGCGAGCCCGCCCAGTGAAGCGCCGACCAGCGCTGGCTTCTGGTCCAGGCGCGACGCTCCAGCGACCAGATCCGCCGCGAAGTCGCGCATTTCATAAGCTCCGCATGGCGACCAATCGCTGTCTCCGTGACCGCGCATGTCGAAGGCGATTGCGCGAAAGCCGGCTTGAGCCAGCTCGCTGACCACCCTTCTCCACGCGCGCCGTGTCTGCCCGCCGCCGTGCGCAAGAAGGACGGGTTTAGCGTAGGCATCCCCCTCAGCCTCGGCTGTAAGAGAAATCGCGCCTGCGCCCTCAATCGTAAAGGTTTCTCTCGCCATCTCTGGATGGTAGGAAAGGCGCGCTAAATAGTAAACCGATTTAGTTTGTGGCTCTCGGCTCCGTGTTGGCTGTCCTGCAGGGCGTTTCAACGACGGCAAAAGTCTATGCCAAGAGGGGTTTCTCCAGACCATTCTCTAATGCACCGGCTTGCGATTCGGTCAGCAGTCGCTGTCCGCTTAATCCGCTCAAAGATATAAAAGCTGCCTTTCCGCTTCCGGCCCAAAAGCCTCCTCTTTCAGCGTTCCCCGCTTGGCCAATGACGGCCGAGGAGATGAACCATGGGATACTCTCGATTTGACCCCGCAATACAAGCCCGTGCAGCCTGGAACGCCGGCAAGACCGTTGGCACCAAGCGACCTCTGACGCAGAAGCAAATCTGGGCGATACGCTTCCACCTAGATCGCGAAGGCCGTCTCCGGGACAAGGCTCTCTTCGATCTCGCGATCGACAGCAAACTGCGTGGCTGTGATCTCGTCAAGGTCAAGATTGGCGATGTCGTTGCTGGCGCGGACATTCGCAATCGCGCCATTGTCATCCAGCAAAAGACCAACCGTCCCGTCCAATTCGAACTGACAGCGGATGTTCGCGCGACTCTGATCGCCTGGCTAGAGCGACGCGGCGGTTCGGCTCACGATTATCTATTTCCGAGCCGCGTCGATCTCCATGGCCATATGAGCACACGCCAGTATGCCCGCCTCGTCGATGAGTGGGTGACCGCCATCGGTTTGCGTAAGGCTGAGTACGGCACTCACTCGCTGCGGCGAACGAAAGCTGCGATGATCTACCGTGCCACCGGCAATATCCGAGCTATCCAAATTCTGCTCGGCCACACCAAGATCGAAAACACGGTTCGGTACCTTGGTGTCGACCTCGAGGATGCCTTACTGTTGGCGGAGCGCACCGAAATCTGACACAGCAAGCGGTCGACCGACCTATTCGGTCGGCCGCTTTGAGGCGGCGTTAGAATGGCGTGATCGACCGAAATTGGGTGGAAAGCTGACATTCACGACAACGCTCGTTCTGTCCATCGTCGTGGCGACTGGAACGCAAGTCGGAGTCAACTTATGGAGCGAGAACGCCCCATGCGGGCCAATGAGAGAACGCAGTAAATGGCCTGGCTTCTTGAGCGTGAGAACACGACGGTAGCGACCGTCAAGTTCGACATGGAGCCATCATGCTCCGAAATAATGATACCTTACGAACTTCTGGAACAGCGCGGTCTTGCTCATGTTTCGGCTCGTCCCACCCGCGCGGCCATCGATATCGACGATCAGTTTTGGCCGAAACGCGCACGACTGAAAACGCCACGAAAATCGCTTCCCGATTGGGTTGGGTTCTGCTCCTTCTGGGGGGTTAGCCAGCCATTCCGTGATTGCATTGATGGCCTGGAGCCCGGGCTTCACGAATTCAGGGCGGTAGAGGTGCTTCGCTCCGACGGGGCACCCTTTGAGGTTTCATATTATGCCATCAACGTTCGCCGGGCAATATCCGATGCCGTCGATTGGCAGAAAACCGATGTCCCGTCGAAAGAATACAAACATGGGCGCAAGATGCTGGGACTAAAGACTCTGGCAGAGACGCGCAATATTGTCATGAAAAGATCAGCAATAGGGGGCTCCCATTTGTGGGTTCCAGACGAGTTAATCACGTCGGCTATCGCTGTATCTAATGAACTCTACACATTGCTGGGACAGAGGAAACTTCTAACTGGCGTTGCCTGTTTTCGTGTTATCGAAGAATGATGAGGCCAGAGGCATGGGCAATAATCATCAGGGATTTATGCTGGTTTTCGGGAACGGCCGCAATGGGGTCGTTAGGGGCTGGTCCGCTTCTGGGTCGCCTCGCACTTGGCAGCTAGGTCACGAGCTGGGGTGGAAAGCAAATTATCCAGCGCTCGCAGCTCGGTCGCATCGGGTTTGGCCGACGTTCAGCGATTAGACGATCTCGGTCGCACCACGAACAGGATCCAAAGTCCAAGCGCGCCCCCGAATGTTGCAGCGATCTTGATGGCGTCCAGAAAAAATCCCGAGGGCCAGTATCCCAAGGGCGATTGCAGACCGGCCCCGAGTATGAAAAGCCCCAGGAACAGGGCGCAGGTTATGGCGCAGACGATTGTAGCCGTTGCTGCATCGGTTCGGGCCTTTTTGATCGCGATGAGCGGCCCAAAGAAGAGCCCAAACATGATGAGCGCGCCGGGCCAGTATTCGATGAGCTCGCTCACTGGTCACATTCCCCGAACTTCACATGCTCATGCCCAGAATGCCGATCAGGATGAATGTCCGCAATGGGGTCGCTTCCTGAATGGCAGAAATTTTTCAGAAGCATGGCAAAGCTGCAAGACCGCTTTTGGGATCAAGCCCAGGCTTCCGTTTCGACTGAAACTGGGTGGTTAGCGGACGGTCTGCTTTCAGGAAGTTCTGGACTTGACCAGCCATCACCCTGAATTATATAGTTAGCATGATAACTAAAGGAATGTCATGATCCATCAGTTGAACATCATCGCACGGATCGCGCCACATCCAACGCACTACAACAAGGCGCGCGAGGCCATCTGCGAGATCATCGAACAGACGCGCGCCGAACCCGGCTGCATGGAGTTTCGTCTCAGCGAAAATGCACAGGACGGAACACTGTATCTCTATGAGGAATGGCGAGACGAGGCCGCACTGGCATCGCACCACGATCAACCATACACCCGGGCCGTCTTTGAAGCCTACCGGGACTGGCTGGCAGAAGAGCCGCAAATCCTTCATCTCCGTCCGGTTCGGTAAGGCTGATGTTCTTTCTTAAAGAACTTCCCAGCCGACAAATGGTCGACGGTTATGCCGACCAATTCGCCGATGTCGATGTCGACAGAGTGCTCGACGCGCTTCGGTTGATGCGACGCGCGAGCCTGCTGATCCGCGAGCTGGAAGCATACTTCGCGCGCCATGACCTCTCGCAGCTTCGCTTTTTGATGATGATCCTTATCGACCGCGAACCCGAGCGAAACTGCCTCGCTGCAAGTGAAATTGCCGAAAGGCTGGACGTATCGCGGCCCGTCGTCACGCGCACCTTGCAGGGCTTGGAACGGGCTGGCCTGATCGCGATTTCGGAAAACTCAGAAGATGCTCGCTCCCGGAACGTGACCCTTACTCTCTCGGGGAAAGCCAAGCTCGACGAGGTTCTGCCGGGATACTTCGCCATCCTTCATCGTCCCGATCCAGCAGCCGACAAATGACATTCCGGATCGTTATATTGCGGACCATGCTCGTCTGGCTCGTCGTATGGCCGCTTGTGACCGGGATGCTCAAGCTGCTGGGGTTCATCGCGAGCGATATGGCGCTTGGATTTCAGGCACTCATTCTGACGGCAATCCTTGTTCCCCTCATCAGTCTGCTGCTTGCTCCAGCGATGCATTCGCTGGCAACTCGCTTAATGAAGGAATGGTCATGACTGACAGGTTCGAAAGAGGCCTCGAGAATCTTCGCAGAATCGACGGTGAAGCCGGAGAGAAGGTGGTTGAAAGCTTAAAGGACATATCGCCGGATCTTGCCCGCTACACCATCGAATACCCGTTCGCCGATATCTACGCACGGCCCGGTCTTGGCCTCCGCGAACGAGAGATCGCGACGATCGCAGCCCTTACGGCGATGGGCACGGCACAGCCCCAGTTGAAGGTCCACATCCAAGCCGGACTCAATGTCGGTCTTACGAAGAGCGAGATCGAGGAAATTATCATCCAGATGAGCGTGTATGCCGGATTTCCAGCAGCGTTGAACGGGATGCAAGCCGCCAAGGAAGTCTACTCGAGCTCGGATGCCAGCGAATTCGATCAGGATGAGCCTAATTGACGGCAGCTTGCGGTAAGGAATTCTGCCCAGGCGAATGTCCGCAACTGGGTGGAAAGCGGCCATGAGTAGCGGTTTCCTTAAATGAGTAGTTGGGGCAGTCAGTCTCTCCGTTCGTCCCACACTTCGATATTGTCGGCGCGCCTGATCCTGATGGGCAGCTTCTCCTCGAGAAGGGCTGAGAGGGAACGCGCGGCAAATAGGTCTCGTACGGATTCGCTATCTGCTGCCGCGTCCTGCAATCGTTGCCAAAGAAGGAAAGTGTAGGGCTGTACCCCTCCCGTATAGGGGATGCCGCGGAATGACGTTTCCACTTCGCCGACGATCCGCTGATGCGGTTTGGAGGTGACGGGCTGGCCAGGTTTGGCGGCGCCGCTGGCGACGTAAGCGCGCAGAAACTTCAGCCTATCGGTCAGGCCGGGCAGCAGTTCGACAGCGATCTGATCTAGCACCGGACTTAGCGACGCCGGGATCTCATCACCGGCAGCAAAACCATGTTCGCCCTCTAGGTTATATTCCACAAGGTCGAGATCGGGCGCATGCATGCGTTCGACCCAGCGATGAACTTTGGGCGCGTCGCGCTGCATGATTGCGAGCGGAACCGGATCGCGCCCAAGATGAGCGAACAACGGGCCAAAAAGCGAATAGTCGCCGATCGAAGGCTGGGTGCCAACCAGATAGGGATGCTGTGTGAAATGTGCGTCGAGCCCTTGAAGTAGCTGGCGATAGCTTTCCTCGATTGCCGGGATTGTCTCGTCCGACACGCCCAGCATTGGCAGATAGCTGTTCATCCGCGCCATCACCGAGGCGGTGCGCTCGGCATTGCCGCCGACCCCGAAAGCATCTTGCAGAAAAGCTTTCTGTCTATCGAGGTAGGACCAGCGGTAGTGCATGGCATGTCGCGTCAGGCCAAGCACCGAATAGAGTTCGAACAGGTGCGCGACTGCGAGTTGGCGCGGCGTCTTCGGATAGGCAGAATAGCGCACACCGGCGCGTTCGAAGTGATCGATGATGTCGACGGTATCTTGCACGACGCTACCATCGGCAAGCTCCACGACCGGGATGATGCCCCGCCCGATTCTCGGCACCACTACTTGCGCGAAATGGGGGTCGCTGGGCGGTCTCTCACGGTAGCCGATGCCCTGCTTGCGCAAGTAACTGCGAACCTTGCCGGTATAGAGCGAGTGCGGCAGGCCATAGAGGACAAGAACATTTGTCATCAGGTGGGCTGATTCCTCAATATGAAACTGCAAGGCCGCTGAGCTTGCCCGCTAACAAGGATGCCGCCGAATGTCTGCAACGGGTCGTTTGCGGCTGGTCCGCTTCTGGGCATGTGGCCGGCAACGATGTCCGCCCCCGGCTCGTCACGCAGAAGCGCCAGCACGGCCGATGCATCCAGCACCACCTCGCTCGTGGGGCAGGATCGCTAATGCTCGCTTCGTCGTGCCCGGCCTCTTCACGCCTGTCGCGTAGGAAGTCTTCGGTGGTGCGCGGCGACTTGACCGCCTGCAGGTACAGCTCGCGTGCGCGCATCACACGATGGCCGATGGGCACAAGTCGGACGCCACCCGCTTCTACGATCGCGGTCACCTTCGTATCGCCCGACAAGCCCATTGCTTCGCGCACGGACTTCGGAAGAACCATTCGCCCATTGGCAGCCACCTTCAGATCAATAGCCGTCATCACACGTTGAACCTTAGACCAAATATGCCACGGTTTAAAAAGTGGCACACAATCAGATAGGACGCAACGCCATAAGAAATTTGGTTGTACGATAGGGGGTCGCTCAACGGACACAAAATTTGGCCCGATCGCCAATCAATAGAATTTGGCTTTCGTCCTCCAAAATCGGGGTCGACCAGTCCGTCTCATTAAGGTAGTACGACTAGATTCTCATTGATGGGGCGCTAAGCGTTACAGATGACCGGGACTTTGATCGGATACTGTCGTTCTTCATAAATAAGTTCAGTGTTTGTCATGACCGCTTCAGCGAACATGATACTTCCTGAACATGCTCAACCAAAGCCGATACGCTACCCCGAAGGCGGCACGGCCGCTTTGCTCCCCTTCTGGAAACTTCCTGCCATTCTGGAATCGACCCCGAAGTGGTCATTCGGAGCTGCAGTCGCGATGGCCATTGGGCGACATCGGGCTTGATGCCCAAGACGTTCGAACCGGACAGATCGAGCAGGTCATTCTTGCAATGGGTCGGGCCGGACATAGCGCCCGACAAATAGCAGAAGCCCGGTCCGAAGATCCCGAAGCGCGAACAGGAATGGCTTGTCGGCCTTGAAGACAAAGGGCGGCGGTGGAGGTGGGCCGCGACGCCCGCTTACCACGATGCCCATGACCACAGCGGTCGCCGCGCTTGCTTCCGATCCGACCTCATCCACCTCAATCGTCGCCTCATGGATTACATGGCTGATCTTCAGTCCAATCTCCTCGGCTTCACCACCAGGATAGGGCAGTCGCGCCATGGCCGAGAAATCGGCATCGTCGGAGAAAGCGATCGGCGCGCCCATCCGTGTCAAGTCCTCGGCCAGATCGGAGTGCCAGCGCATTTTCAATTTGGGAAGCGTGAGGACTGTTTCGCGAGGAGCGGTCTTGTCGAGGTCGGTGAGCCATCGGGATAGCGCTTTAGAGGTGAGGCTTTCTTCAAACTTCGGGAGCGCACTTGCCTTGTCCGGCAAGAAGACGACGAGTGCGACTTCACCGCCTTTGTAAGGCAGCTGGATCACGCTCACGCCATCACGCCGAAACGCAGCATACCGGCCCCACTGGTGCATCAGCGATGTAGTGCTGATCGACCCGTCAATGGCGGTGAAAGGTTCGCTTCGCGTTGCCTCCTTGCTGAAGGGAAACTGCCAGTCGGCCTTGAACCAGACGGCATTCACCAGAACTGCACGGGTGCCGGTGGTCACGATGCGAGGTTGCAGCAGTTCGGCGATGTTGCCGTTGGTTGCACCCTCAACCCAGCGGTTGATGAGCTGTCTCGCTCCTTCTGGATCGGCCCGGAAATCCGTGCGTCCGATCCCTGCTTTGGCATAGGCATTCATGTCCTGTTCGAACCGTTGGTCAAAAGGCATGCCTTCTTGCAGCCATATGGCGTTTGCGGTCCGAAGTTCGCGGCCCTTCGCAGAGAACGACATAGTCGACATCAATGCGCCGCTGGCCCTGAGGTTCTGCTGCGGATCAAACGGATATCGCATGACGGTTTTGAGCTGAGACGCGGTGTCGTCAACCGCCCCGCGATAGGCAAAGCCAACCGCCGTGGAGACGCTCGCCGGCGAGATAATGAGATTGGTGTCGGGCGCATCAGCTTCACGCAGAAGATCGAGCGAGAAGGCGTTGGTGCTTGCGACAAGCGCTTGCGCATCAGGATTGAGGGAAACGGAAATCGTCGGCTCGATAGCTGCCTTTGCCTCTGCCTCTGCCTCTGCGAGGCTTGCAGGCTCGATATCCTGCGCGACGACGGAGGCTGATTGCAGATAGGCCAATGCGAAAGCGGCAGCGAGAGGTAGTCTTCTCATGAGCGGTTCTCTCGATTTTTGAATAAAAATCAGACGATACTCTATCGAGATAGCTATCGCCCACTTCGGTAAACGTCAGGTTGCCAAATCTTGATTGGAAGACCTGCCATTCCGAAAACCACCCAGATTCGGTCATAAGCCTGGCCGAGGACACACGCCGAAAGCTGCCGGACGCCTACCATGGCATCGGCCCGACGCTTACGCATTTTCATTCGTCTTTGCCTACGTCTTCTGCTTTTCCAGAGCCCGATAGATGGTCATGCGCGACACGCCGAGATCACGGGCAATCTGGGCTTTAGGCACGCCCTCCGATGCCAGCCTGCAAATAGCGTCATCGTTCACCCGCTTCTGCCGGCCTTTGTAGATACCTTTGCCTTTAGCCGCATCGATACCGGCCCGCTGCCGGTCGCGGATGAACTTCAGTTCCATGTCAGCCACCATCCCAAGAATGGTGATGACCATGCGGCCCATGTCGCCTGCGGTCGTCACCTCCGGCTCAAGGACCCGCAGTGAAGCTCCCTTGGCGTCGAGCTCATGCACCAAATTGAGGACGTCGCGTGTCGAGCGGCCGAGCCGATCAAGCCGATGTACGACCAGTTCGTCACCTTCGCGCAGAAATTCCAAAACGGTGGCAAGCTCCGTGCGACCGTCGCGAGATGCCCCGGAGCTTGTCTCGGCACGGATAATCTCGCAGCCCGCCGCCTTCAGCTTGGCCTGCTGAATTTCCAGATCTTGACTCGTGGTGCTGACGCGGGCGTATCCGATGCGAGGCATGGCAAACTGTCACATTAAGGTGGTCGATACCCTGGTACTGTAACAAAAGCCGGTTCGCCACTCATTTGTGACGATTTATCTTGTAACACCGAATGATCACTTATGAGTGTGCCCAAATGTTATAGGCCCGATCCAAACCTTTCCTCAAATTTTTGCCTGTTTGCAGGAATGGCTATCCATTCGTTGAAGTCGGCAGTCGCTTGCGCAAACCTTCGCCACCCGTTTTCCGGAAGCGTCCGCAATTCTTCTATCGATATCCCGACGCCGGCGGACAGCCGGGATAGAACTTCCCCTGTTGGCTTGAGAAAAAGACGCGCCTCTTCATCCTCGTGCGCAATATTGAGCGCATTGAAACAGAAGGTCTTGAATGACACGCCATACGCCCGCGCAAGGCGTTCAACATATTGGCGGAGATTTTCGTTATCTTCTGGCCGCGGATGCAGCGGCCAAGCTGGCTCCGACATCACGACCGAAGCTCTCGATCCATCATCTGTCGCCTATAAGTTGGAGCCTGAAAAGAGCATTCCATCAAATCGCATTCCTCGATGCGCTCCCGGCCCTGCGTCAACGCATGATCGGTCGCGCGCAAAAGAAGTTCGTGCATTTCACCTATCAGGCCCTCTGAACGCTCCACGATTACCTTGCGCAAAACAGGCAGACCGAGGCCGGAGCATTCTTGAAGTGGGATAACCGTCTCAAAGCTCGCCAACAGTCGGCCCGTTTCGGCATCGTTGGCCCATCTCGGCAACAGGAATGGCTGGAAACGATTCTCCAGTTGGTCGTCGAGCCGCAGCGCAAGCCATGCATCCTTTGTGCCTATCCCGACGATCGGAATGCGCAATTCGTTACCCAAATATCGGATGAGCCCAAGAATCTCGCGCTGCCGCGATGATGAACCGCAAAGAAGGTTGTGCAGTTCGTCGATAACGAGCAGTCCGACCTCGCATGCTCGCATGAGGTTCAAGGTGATGGCGCTGAGCGTGTCGCCTCGCTGAAAATGGCCGACAGGTGCACCCAGTCCATCGAGCAGCTGTGCATGAAAGCGCGGCACCGTTGCGTTGGGCAACATCTGGATCGAAAGCACCGGAAAGATGTTGCGGTCCCGTTCCTGCGAGCAGCGCCGAGGATGCTGACGCTGAAGCTTTTCCGCGATAGTCGATTTGCCGTTATTGCTTGGTCCGACGATCAACAAATTCTGAGGCCGAACACGGCCAGCTTGCGTCGAGAGAAGCATATTCATGCGTTGCAAGGCATCCCGCGCCCGCGAATAACCGATCCAACGATCGGTCGCGAGATGGCCTAGCCGCTCAACTTTTGGCAGTTCGGCAATTCGTCTGGCCTCCGGTCGAAGATGCTCCATGGGGCCCTACCACTCTTCTATGTCGGCAAATGGCTTCGGCGCGGCGCCGACCTCGTTATGGGGTGTTTCGCTTACCTGCGGAGGTTGCGATCCCGCCGTCACCACATCCTGTCGATCTAACGGCGGCCGCGAACGGCGACGGCGGACACTTCTGGACAGCTTGGCTGCGTCGCGCTCAATCTGCTGCATCTCCTCGAAAGCCGCGAAGATGGCGTCCTCGTCCACCGCGGCATTACTTCGTTCCAGAACGCGACGGCGCGCCGCGCGATGCTCCCAGATGGTGATCGAGGGCCGCGACAGATTGCGATACGGCAACTCGAGCCATGATCCGTCGAAAGGATCGAGCACGTAAATGCGCGAAAGATCGCGCGGATCGCGGCGGAGGGTCAGTGGCCCTTCGGTTCGGGAATCGCGCGAGACGATCCACGGCTTCAGGGCGTTCGAGAAATAGCGGATGTGGTCGACTACAAAACCATCGCGCTGCAGGGTCCGATTCAGAATAGGTAGGAAGTCAATCAGATAGCTTTGCCGATCAGCGGGAATGGCAATGCCGCCGCCAGATCGGCTCAGTGCCGCAAGCCCCTCACGCACCCTCGCGAGTGGCGCAGCCCCATCCAGTCCGCGATGCCCTGATCGGTGATAGTCCTTGCAGATTGCCACAGTAAGCCAGCGTTCCAATTCTTCCAGTGTCAGGCACGCACGCCCTTCGCTGTCGTATTTTCCGCGCTGCGCTGTGTTGGAAAAGGTCGTTCCCGGCAGTGAGTGAATGCGCTGCATGAGCGTTCCGATTAAACGCTCCACGATCCCTCCGAATTGCGGCTGCCCTGGTGGCCGCCAATCAATCTCGATGCTGTGTTGCGCACAGCCGCGTTCGAACGCCTGGGAGTGGAACTCGCTACCATTGTCCACGCCAATCTTCTTGGGTTTGCCCATGATCGGCCAATCGGCGCCGGTTATGCCGCGCGCGGCCATCCATAGGGTCTTATCTTCAGCTATGTGTGTGAGACAAAGCCCAACGCTGGTCGCCGACGGAGCATCGAGACTCAGGTAAAAGCCAGCTATCGCCCGGCTCATCACGTCGATAGCAACCGTCAGATACGGGCGACCGATCGGCAACCGCTCGATCGGATCGACGAGGATCACATCGACCGGCGTGTGGTCCATCTGCACGACGTCGAGCGGATGCTGCGGGATCGGTGTTGCGCCAATGATCGGCTTCGTATCGGCATCATCCTCTCGCAACCGTGAGGATACACCCCTGTCGATCCCGCGTATTCGCCGCCGGATTGTGGCTTCACTCGGGGGATGGATACCGGATTTTCGACACTCGGCCATTACCGCCCTTACAATCTCCGACGGGCGTTCTTTCTGGCGTTTGAGGTACCAGCCTTCGATCACCTTGCTGATGACTGCTTCCCGGTCCCTCGGTATCCTGCTCTTGCGCGGGGCGCCCCGGCCGCTGCGCGGAAGAATTGCCGTCACCGCCCCGCCCTCTTCACGCAGTCTACGGATCAGCTTGTAGGCCCAGCGTTCGGATATCTGCAGATCGTTCGCGGCAGCGCGCACAAGGTACGCTGGCGCTTCATGGCAGGCGGCAAGCGGTCGGAGCATAACCGCCCGCTTTTCAGCTTCCTGCCAAACGCTTTTTGGAACGGACTCGAGATCCATTGCCGACCGCGCCTCCTGCACCACGCTGACCTGTTTCCGAAAGGCTTTGCGGCATACTGAACTGCTGCGTGCACAACATCATAGCACTTAGGGGGTGGGCATGTATCAATAAAATCAGCAGGCAGTGCTGATCAGGATTGTGACAAACGACAGATATGCCCGCTGCTCAACCGACAAGCAGGATCTCACCGCCCAGCGCCGGGCGCTGATTGAACTCGGCGTGCCCGAAGACCGCATCTACACCGACCACGGCCTGACCGGCCGCAACCGCGATCGCCCCGGCCTCGCCCAAGCGCTCGCTGCCGTGCGCGCCGGCGAAACGCTGGTCGTGCCGAAGCTGGATCGTCTTGCTCGTTCGGTGCCCGACGCACGCGCGATCGCCGATGAGCTCGAGAAGCGGGGTGTGAGTCTCGCTCTCGGCAAGCAGGTCTACGATCCCAACGATCCCATGGGCCGGATGTTCTTCAACATCCTCGCCACCTTCGCCGAGTTCGAGAGCGACCTGATCCGCCTGCGCACCCGCGAAGGCATGAAGATCGCCCGCGACAAGGGCAAACTGCGCGGCAAACCGCCCAAGCTGTCCGACCTCCAGCAGCGCGAACTTCTCAAGATGCATACCACCGGCGAATACTCGATCAGCGACCTCGGCAAGTTGTTCACGGTCTCACGGCCGACAGTGTATCGGACGATCCGGCGCAAGGAGAGCGCGACGGCCGTTGAAGGGCCCGAAGAATGAAACCAGCTGAAATTCAGATAATGCAGCCAGATGCACTCAGCTGCGATAAACCAGCCCGCGCGGTCTAGTGAGGATCGGCCCCGAGGTGGACGCTGCTGCTGACAAAGGAAGCCTGATGGAGAATTCGATAGCCTTCGAGATCGCTCAACGGGCACTCGATGGAAAGTCGAAGATTCCGGTTTACGAGCGACGGAATGAAGACATTGTTCGAAAGGAACTCAGGCTCCTCTTCGAATTATCAGCGAGAGTTGGGCGTGATCTGCTTCCGTGTAGGTGCGAACTTGAAATAGAGTATCAGAAAGAATTCTCAGATCCTGAAACGCGCCGGATCACGGCAGAGAGCGTTTTTATGTTTTCCTGCGAGGCATATTTGGATGCATTTTGCCATTACCGGCAAAAAAGACGCACTTTCAAGTTGGATCGTATGCTGAGCAACCGAGTCTTAGAGGGGGGCAAATATGTAAGCTATCCGCTCACCGTTCTCGAGATTAGTGACTTTTTCGTTCATCCCAAGACTTGGGGAGATTACCGCAGACCGTGTTCGATCTTGGTTCGAAAAATGATGGATGTTTCCGTTCCTAAAGCCGAGCGATTTCGTTTCATTTTCGAATTTGCAGCACGAAGCCTGAGTAGAGGTGTCTGGGCAGATTCCTACACAGATGGCAAGGCGGCGGGTGTGGCTTTTCTGGCTCTGAACACGGATGTTAAAAACTTCAACTGGCAGGCTGAAGTCGATCGCATCAGGGGTGGCCGCTTCGATAAGTCTGCATTCGCCGAGACGCTGGAATCAATTGATCATTTCGGCGCGCGACATCGCTTCCGCCACATAAACGGGGCTGATCCAAGTTCAGCATGACGAGGCTTGATCGCGCGCCTGCCCCTTGCCTGCTGGAGCGCTCATCCGACATTCGTTGCCTGCCGTTGATGCCTGTGCTTTATGTTACTTCAGATGCTCGAAGCCGATCAAATTGAAAGCTTTATAGCTGAATGGCGCGGCACAGGCGGCAGCGAACTCGCCAACACCCAGTCCTTCATCAACGGCCTGGCCCGGCTGCTCGGCGTCGATCCCCCGCGCGGCGCCAAGGCTGACGACACCGCGAACGACTACGTCTTCGAACGCCGGGTCTTTCAGGACAATGGCGACGGCACCACCAGTTTCGGCCGGATCGATTGCTACAAGCGCGGGTGCTTCATCCTCGAAGCCAAGCAGGGCAGCGAGGCTGACCGGGCTGCTGCCGACAAGGGCGAGGACGATCTCGACATCTTCGGCCAGACCGCCAAGACCCGTGTCGCCCGCGGCACCGCCCGGCGCGGCACGCCCGGATGGGCCAAGGCGATGGTGCAGGCGAAAGGCCAGGCCGAACGCTACGCCAAGGCGCTCCCCATCGATCATGGCTGGCCGCCGTTCCTGCTTGTCGCCGACATCGGCTATTGCATCGAGGTCTATGCCGACTTCACCGGCACCGGCAAAGCCTACGCCCAGTTCCCCGACCGCGCGCGCTACCGGATCATGCTTGAGGACTTGCGCGACGATGATGTTCGCGACCGCCTGCGCGCCATCTGGACCGATCCCAAAAGCCTCGATCCCACCGCCCGCGCCGCCCGGGTCACCCGCGACATTGCCGATCTGCTCGCCACCGTTGCTCGCCGCCTCGAAAAGCGCGGCTATGATGCCGAGACCACCAGCGGCTTTCTCATGCGCGTGCTGTTCACAATGTTCGCCGAGGACAGCAAGCTGATCCCGGAAGGCAGCTTCACCCAGCTGCTCAAGAACCAGCGCGCCCATCCGGAGCATCTCGAACACCAGCTGTCCGCGCTGTGGGCGGCGATGGACAAGGGCGAGTTCTCCCCCGCGCTTGGCGTCCCGCTCCGGAAGTTCAACGGCTACCTTTTCAAGGAGCGCTCCGCCCTGCCCCTCGATGCCGAGGAGCTGGAGGTGCTGATTCAGGCCGCCGAACATGTCTGGACCGAGGTCGAGCCCGCGATTTTCGGCACCCTGCTCGAACGCGCGCTCAACCCCAAGGAGCGGGCCAAGCTTGGCGCCCATTACACCCCGCGCGCTTATGTCGAGCGGCTGATCGGCCCCACCATCATGGAGCCGCTGCGGGCCGACTGGGACGGGGTGCGCGGGGCGGCTGCCACCCTGATCGAAGAGGGCAAGGCGGACGAGGCCAAGGCCTTCGTCGAGGCGTTCCATTCCCGGCTTGCCCAGACCAAGGTGCTCGATCCCGCCTGCGGCACTGGCAACTTCCTCTATGTCGCCATGGCGCGCATGAAAGAGCTGGAGGGCGAGGTGCTCGATTTGCTGGTCGAGCTGGGCGATGACCAATATGTCGCCGAGCTCACCGGCCACACCATCACGCCCGAGAACTTCCTAGGCATCGAGATCAACCCGCGCGCCGCCGCGATTGCGCAGCTGGTGCTGTGGATCGGCTACCTGCAATGGCATTTTCGGGTGAACGGTGCGGACCGCACGCCGCCTGAGCCGATCTTGCGCGACGTCAAGACCATCGAGAACCGCGACGCCCTGATCGAGTGGGACGAAAAGGTTGCGGAGCTGGACGTGAACGGGGACCCCGTCACCCGCTGGGACGGCGAGACGATGAAGGAGGACCCCATTACTGGTATCGATGTGCCAGACGATACCGCTCGCATCCCAATCTACCGGTACGTGAAGCCGCGTGCCACGAAGTGGCCGAAAGCGGACTTCATTGTCGGGAACCCGCCTTTCGTTTCGAGCCGTGAGACCAGAGAGCTGCTGGGCGACGGTTATGCAGATGCTCTTCGCGATAGCCATCCTAATGTGCCCGGTAACGTTGATCTCGTGATGTATTTCTGGAAGCTCGCAGCTGACAGCGTCCGTGCAGGTGCTCGCGAGTTTGGCCTGATCACCACAAGCCGAATTCGGATGGAGCAAAACCGCAAGGTGACCTCCAGTGCGCTTGCCAACGATCTGCACATCACTTTCGCGATCCCCGATCATCCTTGGGCAGGGAAAGATGCTGAAGCAGGGGTGCGTGTCGCATTCACAGTCGTGTCCAAGGACAAGAGCCAGCAAAGACGGTTGTTGCTGGCACCAGATCATGACGAATCAAGGAGCCGTGTTTCCGATGGCACGATCTTGGAACAGGCTGATTTGGAGACCAAAATTCGTAGATCAATCACACCGGACCTGTCTCCGTCGGTCGAGATTGATGGTCTGTCCGAGCTCAAGGCGTGGTCTGACCTCTCCCATGCCGGCATGAAGCCATATGCGACCACGCTGGTTGTCACTGAAGATGTCGCTGTCAGGCTCTTTCCCGATGCGGTAACAATGGACCGGTATGCACCGAGATACTTGAATGGTCAGGGCGTTGCCCGGCGACCACGGAATGCGAGGGTGCTCGATTTCAATGATTGCACTTCCGAGGCAGCGGTTCGACAGATTTCGGAATCCGCTTTCCAGTACCTTGTGACCCATACCAAGCCCGAACGAAGCCAAGAACGGAATCCCCGGCTGCGTAAAGAATGGTGGCGTTTTGAGGCATCGCGCGATGGCCTGCGAAGCGGTATCCAGCAAATCGATCGCTACATCGTGACGGTCGAGAACTCTCCCACGAGATATTTCGTATTCCTCCCCTCTTCGGTTCTGCCGGACCAGAAGCTTCGCTGTGTCGGGTCCGACGATGCTTTCGTGCTCGGAGTTTTGAGTTCTCAAGCTCACGCGAAATTTTCTGCACGTATTGGTGGTCGACATGGCGTAGGGAACACACCCGTCTACAATACCAAGTGCGCGACGACATTCCCGCTCCCTGCCGACGTGCCGGAGCCACTCAAGGCCAAGATCCGGGCCGAGGCCGAGGCGCTCGATGCACTGCGGAAGCGGGTGCTCGAAAGCCATAAGGACCTGACCCTCACCAAGCTCTACAACGTGCTCGAAGCCCTGCGGGAGGGTCGCGCGCTGACCGATGGCGAGCGCGACATGCATGATCGCGGGCTCGTCACCCTGATCCGCCAACACCACGACACCATCGATGCGCTGGTCGCCGAAGCCTATGGCTGGCCCGCCGACCTGTCCGACGAGGAAATCCTCACGCGCCTCGTCGCCCTCAACAAGGAACGTGCCGCCGAAGAGGCCCGAGGCCTGATCCGCTGGCTGCGCCCCGAATATCAGGCGCCCGACTACAAGGCCCCCGTCACCCAGACGCTCGACCTCGGCGAAACCGCCGCCGCGCTGCCCGACAACGTCATCCCCTGGCCCGGCTCACTCCCCGAACAGGTCAGCGCCGTCCAATCCATCCTCACCGCCGCCGCCACGCCCCTCGCGCCGCAAGACGTCGCCCGAGCCTTCAAGGGCAAACGCGCCGCGACCATCCGCCCGGTGCTGGATGCGCTCGCGGGGATCGGCATGGCCCGGCGGCTGAAGGACGGGCGGTACGCGGCGTAGCGTCGCCCGATCGAAGGACGACAGTTTCCGAGCCAAACCCATCCTTCAGCTTCGCTACGACGAACGCCTGCGATCAAAGATTTAGTTCCCGCGAAATGGGCAGACAAACAGTTGGCAAGTACCGATCTCATCGATATGTTCACCCAATGTTCGCTATCGCCAGCACCCAGTCAGATCAGATCGTGGGACAATCAGAGAAGGGGCGACTTCATTGCAACCGATTGATCCGCTATGGCTAGTTAAGGTGTATCGTCTTTGGTTAGCACTCTTAACCTGCCGTCGGGGCCGATGGGGTCAAAACGCTCGGTTAGAATGGTTTGAATTCAGTGGGGTAGGATATCAGAGGCGACCAGCACTCGCTCGTAAGGCCTACGTATCCGCTATTCCGCTTGATCTCATCTCGTACGCGGTACGCCGCAAAATTTATTCCGGTGTTGAAAGCGACTGAAGTATCTATGGCGCAATCACAGATCGAGTGGACAGATGCGACGTGGAACCCAGTTGCGGGGTGTACAGTGGTGTCGGCCGGCTGCACCCACTGCTATGCCATGGATATGGCTCGACGGCTCGAAGCGATGGGCGTCACCAAATATGAAGGGCTGACACGCAAGAGCGGCAAGCGAACCGTCTGGAACGGCATCGTGCGCGAGGATCGCAGCGCGCTCGCCATTCCCCGGCGCTGGCGCAAACCTCGCAAGATCTTCGTCAATTCGATGAGCGACCTGTTCCACGACGCGGTGAGCGAAGCGTTCATCGCCGACGTGTGGCAGGTGATGCGCGATACGCCGCATCACCACTATCAAATCCTGACTAAGCGACCCGATCGAATGGCCGACGTATTGCACAAAGCTGGCGATGACGTCCTGCCCAATGTCTGGCTCGGCACCAGCGTAGAGGATGCGGACGTCGTTCCACGCATCACTGCACTGCGAAAGGTCGCCGCCGCGGTCCGCTTCATTTCGTTCGAGCCGTTGATCGGGCCGGTCGGGCAAGTCGATCTCAGCGGGATCGACTGGGCGATCGTCGGCGGAGAGAGCGGCCGCTCGGCCCGCCCAATCAAGGAGGAATGGATCGACGAGATTCACGATCAGTGCGAGACCTACGGGACCGCCTTCTTCTTCAAACAATGGGGCACTTGGGGCGAGGACAACAAGCGTCGCTCCAAGAAGGCGAACGGTCGTCACTATCGTGGCCAGACCTGGAACGCGATGCCGACGCTGGAGGCGGCGCCGTAACTGGCAGTTGCAGGAACACGAGATGGTTGAGAAGCGATACGAATGGGCCAGAGGCGCGACGCTTGAGGAACATTCCCGGCGCAAGCATAAGATTTTGCGCGAATATCTATTCGAGTATTTGGTCGTACGCTGCCGACTGCCCCAGCAGTCGCGCTTCCGGCTCGCCATCGTCGACGGCTTCGCCGGGGGTGGCCGCTATCGCTGCGGCGCGGCAGGATCGCCTATCATCATTCTTGAGGAGCTCAAGCACGCCGTCGAGACGGTCAACCTAGACCGCGCCGCGCAAGGGCTTGGTCAGGTCGCAGTCGAATGCCTGCTGGTCCTCAACGATTTCAGTTCCGACGCGCTTGAATCGCTCAAAAACCATATGGCGCCGGTCCAGGCCGAGATCGCCGCATCGATGCCCAATCTTCATGTGCGCGTCGACTATCTCAACCAGCCCTTTGAGGCGGCATATCCGGCCATCAAGCAGTTGCTCGAAGCGGGCCGCTATCGCAACGTACTCTTCAATCTCGACCAGTGCGGGCACAGCCGCGTCGACCGCCGTACGCTGATCGACATCATGCGCTCCTACCCGTCGGTCGAGATCTTCTACACCTTCGCGATCGAAGCGCTGGTCGCGTTCCTGCAGAAAAGCGCTCCCGACCTCCTCGCCGCGCAGCTGCAGCACCTCGACATCGAGCCGGGCAATCTCGCAAGTCTCGAAGGCGCAATGAGCAAAGGAAGCTGGCTCGGTGCGGCCGAACGGATCGTCTTCGAGACCTTTCGCAATTGCGCACCCTTCGTAAGCCCGTTTTCGATCAACAATCCGGATGGCTGGCGCTACTGGCTGATCCATTTCGCAAACTTCTATCGCGCGCGCCAAGTCTACAATAACGTGTTGCACGAGAACAGCAGCGCGCAGGCGCATTTCGGTCGTTCGGGCCTAAACATGCTGAGCTACGATCCGCGCCACGAGACCGGCGCACTCTATCTGTTTGATCTATCCGGGCGACAGCAGGCGCTCGGACAGTTACTCGAAGACATTCCGCGGCTAGTATCGGAGTCGGGCGATGCCATTCCCGTGAGCGATTTCTACGAGAGCATCTATAATTCGACACCTGCCCATGCCGACGATGTTCATCAGGCAATCATCGACAACCCAGATGTCGAGGTGCTGACGCCGGGCGGCGGCGAACGCCGCAAGGCCAACACCATCGCAATCGGCGACATCCTTCGTCTCAAGAACCAGAAGAGCTTCTTTCCGATGTTCCTCGGGCCGACCACGGGCGCTCGATCGGAATGACCAGCAGGCGCATCGATCCCGAATGGCGCGCCTTCGAGCGGCTCGTCGCGCGGATCGAGCGCGATACAGCCGGTCGTGACGCGACCGTTGCTTCACCGGATCGAATACGGTGTCGGTACAGTGGACGCCTTCGTGAAGTCGACGCCTCGCTCCGCACGACCGACGGGGAACTGACCACAATCGAATGCCGCAAGCGCCGTGCGCGTCAAGACGTGACATGGATCGAGCAGCTGGCCACGAAGAAGGATTCGCTCGGCGCCGACCATACAATCGCGGTCAGCGCCTCGGGATTCTCGCCCGCGTC
This sequence comes from Erythrobacter colymbi, assembly GCF_002155685.1. Lineage (GTDB taxonomy): Bacteria > Pseudomonadota > Alphaproteobacteria > Sphingomonadales > Sphingomonadaceae > Erythrobacter > Erythrobacter colymbi. Next base: position 29,058 of record NZ_MUYK01000016.1, on the reverse strand, counting down.
GCGGAGCATCGCCGCTGTGCACGGCATCACGCTCAAGGATCTGCGCCAGATCGAGGAGGCCGAGCTAAATCCCAACCTCAATCTCGATTTCGTGCTTTTCACCCACAAGCGCGCGGTGCTCGCCGGCGTCGAACTGCGCTTCGCGGCGAGCACGCCGTGGGCAGTGCCGCGCCCAGGCGACCGCGATTTGCGCTTGGGTAATGATTGCGATCCCCTCGCCCCTATCTTCCACCATGTCGAGGACGGACGTCGCTGGTCGATCAACGACCTGTGGCACCAGTTGCAGGATGCCGTCGACCCGTTTTCTGGGCTCGAGAAGGGTGCGGCTCCCGTCATTCGTTCGGCTTGCTTTCCCTATCCCGGGACTGTCGAAGTCGACACGCCATCCGGTCCGAGGCGGCTTGGCGACGTCGTCCTGAGCATTGCCTTGGCAATTACGGTCGAGCCGGTTTGGAAATCGGACGCGGCCAAGGTCGAGTACGGCGAGAAGGACCGACAGGGCTTGCAGCGTCTCGAGTTTGAGTCCGCGCATACGTGCGATCCTTGGCGCATCGCGCTCCAGCTTCCGAGCGATGCGACTGATCGGCAGTCCATGGCCGCGGCCGGTGACTGGCCTGCGCAGCGAGGAGCAGCTCTCCGTCCGACCCAAGTAAGGACGCGGCCCGCTGGGTGCTGCCATCGGCCCTTCCGTTCGAGCGCCTCAAAGGCCACGATCTGGAAGAATGCGTCTATTGGCTAATGGATTCGCTCGGAGCCAAGGACTTGGAGTGGCGTGTCGGCGGCATCGGCGCGGGGACTTCCGACGGCGGACGCGATCTCGAAGCTTGGTTCTTCTCCCCTTCGCCCGATGGCGAGATGGAAGGCCAGCGATGGTGGATCGAATGCAAGGGGCGCAGCGGCACGGTTGAAGCCGACACGGTCAAGGCGGCATGTAACAATGCGCTCGCGCAGGACGATCTCGCCTATCTGGTCGTGGTAACCAACACCGGCTTCTCCAATCCGACCCGCGACTGGGTCAAGCAGTGGCAGAAGTCACACCCACACCCGAGGGTCAAGTTGTGGGACAAGTCCTCGCTCGAACGTATGCTCGCGCAGCATCCTAACGCCGTCTTTCGTTTGTTCAGTCAAGCGCTCAGCACCGCGGGTCACCTGGAAGTCGCCCGTGAGGGTTTCTGGAATCGGTTCGACTATACGTCGCCGAGAACGCTTCAGACCTTCTGGGACACGCGCGAGGATCTCGCTATCGGGCCGCTTGAGCGCATCGCGCTCGTCGTCTCTGAATTTGCCCATGGTCGGATCGGCGACCGCCCCTGGGGCGTGGCATGCGAGCCGCAAGCTATGTTCGAAACGCTCAGCCTCGCGACCGCGAACCTCCCGTACCTGTTTGGGCGCGCGCTGCGCAGCGGGATCGATCAGGAGCCAGTGATTCGTGGGATTGCCTATCTCGTGCTAGCGACGCTTCGTGTGATCAGCGCAAAGGACGTTGCCGAGATGATCGAAGCGCAGCTGCAGAACAGCGATGGCGCGCCCTACCCTGGCTAGGTGCGGCTTGGGTTGCTGGAGCCCGTCCTGAGCACGCTGCTTTACGAGACGACCGAGGTCTGCAGCGCCGACTGCAAGCGGGTGATATGCGGCGGCGGCGACGCCTATGCATTCGACAACGAGCCGATCGAGGCGTATTGGCGCCGGCTCGATCCCCAAGGCCGCCAAGCGGGTCCCGCGAAGGACGATCGGCAGCTCTGGATCGAGAAGAACGACGCGCCGTGCAAGGTCGGCTTTGCGGTCGGCCCCGGAAACGGTTGCCCGCTTTTCGCCAGTGAGCCCGGCGAGACCGACCTTGCCGAACTGTTGGCAATCGTCGAGCGGGTCAGCGACTTTCGTTCAGCCGAAGCCAAGGCGAAGGCCGCCGCCGGGGCGGCTCAGGAGCAGCCCTGAGCGACGCCGCGGCCGCGACAGTTGTCAGCGCGGGCACCGGTTACGGCCCGATGAGATAGAGCAGGCCTGCTATATCAGGAGCGTGGAGCACTAGATGAAGCTCTGGTGAGGCGGGTTGCCCGAAGCCTGAGAAAACAAGTACGGCAAGGCGATGAGGCCCCAGAAGCATCACACGACGATTTGCCTGACAGTGGGCTCGAGTGCATATTTCGCGTATCCGCGATTGGCAGAACGCTGACATGTGGGCATTGTCGTGTTAGGACAATCGCATTTTCTTTAACACGTTGCGAGTGTCATGTTAGCGCCGACCTACATCATCCCACCACTTCCTCCGGGTATAGACCTCGAGACGGTGCCCATCCTGAAGGCGCTCAATGCCGCCAGTCGGGCTCTTGCCGACCTGAAGGGGCAGGCGCGCACAATCCCCAATCAGGGGATCCTGATCGACACCCTTGCCCTTCAGGAAGCAAAGGCATCTTCCGAAGTTGAGAACATAGTCACGACCCAGGACGAGCTTTTTCAGGCGGACCTCTTTCCTGATGACCCGCAATCGCCTGCCTCCAAAGAGGTGGCGCTCTACCGCGACGCCTTGCGGCTCGGCTATGCCCGGATACAGGAGACCGGGGGTTTGATCCCCAATTCCGTTCTCATCGACATGTTCAGGCTCCTGAAGGGGCGCGACGACGGGTTTCGGGTGACCCCCGGCACTGCCCTCAAGCATGACCGGACGGGGGCAATCGTCTATGTCCCGCCACAGGACGCGCGGGACATTGTCACGCAAATGACCGCGCTCGAGCGCTTCGTGAACGATGACACGTTGAGCGGCCTTGATCCTCTGATCAAGATGGCGCTGATCCATCATCAGTTCGAAAGCATACACCCCTTCCCCGACGGGAACGGGCGCATTGGCCGCATCCTGAACGTCCTCTATCTGACGCGCACCGGTCTGCTCGATATTCCTGTCCTCTACCTTTCCCGCCACGTGACGCGGCACAAGGCCGACTATTACCGCCTGCTTCAGGCTGTGCGCGACAGCGACGGGGCGCAGGAGGCATGGGAAGCTTGGGTGATCTACATGCTCGAGGGTGTCGCCGAGACGGCAGCCACCACGCTTCGCATCGTCGAAGGGATCCGTGACCAGATGGCCCGGGCCAAACACAGAATGCGTGACGAGCTGCCGCGGCTCTATAGTCAGGAGCTGCTCAACAATCTGTTCCGGCATCCCTACACGCGCATCGAGTACGTCCAGCGGGACCTCGGTCTGAAAGCCCGCCAGACAGCAGCAAAATACCTCGATGCGCTAGCGGAGCACGGCTTCGTGCTGAAGCAGCGCGCTGGCAAGCACAACTATTACATCAACACTGAGCTCGTCCGGCTGTTCCTTGAGGTGTCGGAAGAGGGGTAACCTCGACACAGCTATGCCGTTTCATCTGATGACCAGTGCGAGCCAATCCGCAACCAACCCTAGATCATCTGCTGGAGCCGCGGCCTGTCTTCGCATTCCATCCGAGAACTCGACTGCTACGCTCCCGAATCCTGTTTTCGATGCCACCACATCATCTTTTAAGCCGCCCCGGTTGGGATCGCTTCGTATCAGTCGGGAATCTGGAGATATCCGCCGCCGATGAACCATGGACTGGCGGCTAAGGTCTGAAACATGATATGCTGCCAGCTGTTGAGCCGATCTGCATAACGCGCCTGTTCCTCGGCCAGATAAGCCTGCACGCCACCCGCTCCCTTGGTCGCTGCGATTGTCGTGAGGTGGCCGCGGAGCGGGATCAGGTCGTCATTGGCATTCGAGGTGTAGCTAACCCCGAGTTTGACGACATCGAAGTGCCGCTTTGCCCGGAGCCTGTCGATCTGCGTCCAGTGTGCCGGTGCATCGACGTGAAAAACCAAGACGGGCGGCCCTTCGATATCGAGCTGGGCGAAGATCCACTGCTGCTGGGTGTAATCGTCGTAGTAGGGATGGAGGGTTTGTTCTTCCGCACATGTTGGGAAGCGCGCCCGTTTAGCGTTGTTGCAAAAATCACAGGCTGGAACGAGATTGAATGGACAGACCGACAGGCTTGGATAGTGCGCCTTCGGGAGATGGTGATCAAGCACTGTGACCGTGCCTATACCGCACAGCGGGCATTTGCCATTAGGCGGGGCGTTTCGGATTGCGTTGTAGATCACCCGTGCAGCTCCGTTCGAGGCGCTCATCTGTTTCGAATAGAGCGCTTCCAACTCGGACCGGGTGACGGCGCCAACGTTCGGTGCGCGCACCACTTCATGGAGGCTCTGCACGCGCGCGAGCTGATCGTAGTTCGCGGCCGCCGCAACAAGCAGTGGGGTGATTGCCTGAAGGCGTAGCTGCAATTCTGCATCGGCGACACCGCCAAAACAGGTTGCCAGCACGTCGGCCGCCAAATGGGGCGGCATTGGCAACGTACGCATCCTATTCATCACCGCCGAGCGGTGGAAGCTGATCCGGTAAGATGAGACTGAGCGCTCGCGCCAGCGCGCGGCCCTCGGCACCGAGTTGGCCGCCGAACAGCGCCAAGATTTGTTCATATGTGCGCCCTTCGGCATGATCGGCGATGAGTTTGTGGAAGCCGGTCTGGGTCACCTCGAGCCCGAAAACCTCGCGAGTCAAGGTCCCGGCATTCTCACCGAAGGTTTCCTGTTCGGGTCGATCAGCGCGGGCTTCGTGGCCGACGCGGCTCAGCTTCCAGACGCAGGACTGCGGAACCTCCTGCAGAACAACAGGCGAATGGGTTGCTATGATCGCGACGCCATTTCGATTGATCAGCAAGTCGGACAGCGCACGCACAAACGCCGAAAGCAAGGGCGGGTGGAGATGACTTTCGGGTTCATCGATCAGGACGAGAGACTTCTCTTCGACCAACTCTACGAGCCGGGTCATCGAAAGAAGAACAACCGCGTGGCCCGAACTCATCCGCCGAAACATGCTACGTGCACGTTGTTCAAGATCTGGTCCCTGATAATCGGCAAGCTCAGAGACGTTTGCCTCAGCAAAGAGGGGATCGGCCTCTAAGGTTCGCAAGGCATTTTCCCAGCGGCGCCGGCGAACGCCTTCACGGCAGGCGAGCATGCTCTTGGCAAATTCGTGGGCGAGTTCGTGCCCGTCCTTGACGCGTGGGCCTCGCGGCATTGCGACTGGTGCTCCGGTCTGCGGAGCTTCGTGAGTGACTAGCCCGACATAGGCGTAGCGCTTGTCGCCGCTGCTCGCTCCCCCTAGCAGGCCGGTGGAATCGAAGGCGCTGAACGAAACTGTCACCAGACCAGCAAAGCCGGGGTCCGCGTCCGGCTCGCCGAAACCCCACTGATTGGCCACGCGGTTACGCAATTGGCCGACGGTCTGTTGCGGGTCGTGCGCCGGCATGCCGAGAAAGGCACGGCCCAAGAAGTCGAAGCAGCGTGTCTTGCCTACGCCGTTGCGGCCGATCAGCACATGGATGTTGGTCGCCGGCAGCGAGTTTGGCGTCACGGCGAAGTTGAGCACGGGCGGCGGGGTTAGCGCCTGCGGATCAGGAGGAAAGAGATAGTCGAAGCTGTATGGCGAGAGTGCGACCTCACCGTGGGCGAGACGGTTGAAGCGCTCACGAACACGTGACATCTCGACATCGCGCAGGAGCGAGTTGTGAAGGACGGGCTCCTCAGCGTTGGCGTCAAGAATGGCCGGCTCGTACGCGCAGTCGCGCATCGCGATCAGGAACCCGTTGCGCACATTGTCCCCGAGCGAGATCAGGGTTTCGTAATAATTCTCGCCTTGACCGACGGAGAAATAGGTCGCGTCCAAGGCATCGAAGTTGGGGGGCAGTTCGGTGCTGCCTTGATCTTCGGTCATCCCCTTGCGCCCGATTTTCGCGCTTCCAAGCTCGATGATCGACCCGTCAGGCTGGATCGAACGGATCGCGTAGAGCGTGTACCATTTAAACCAGTCGTTCCAATTGTCCTTAATCAACTGGAACGTCGGCACGCCTTGATAGGCAGGTTGCTGGCTTCCGACAAAAAATCGCACCCTAGCCTATTATCCCCCTAGCCGATGCCGCACCCTATACCGTTCCGCCCGCGCCGAAAACAATTGGTTCGCCGCAGGAATGCTCGATGGCGTTCTCATGTCACTGAGCTTGCAGCCGAAACCATCGCATTTCTAAGTTCATCGCATTTCTAAGACGTTCGAGGCAGATGGCACCGGGGTCAGGTAAGCCGTGAAATGACCGGAGACTGCCCTCCCCTGCCCCGTTCATCTCCAAGACGCGCATGGCAGTGGGACGAAACTTTCCGTCCCGGCCAACATAGCGATACGCGGTCGCCTTCAAGATGCCGATCTAGGCGACAAAATCGAGTCCGAATTCTTGCGTTTGCCCATGACCTCCTGGAGAAGGCGGATCTTCTCCGGGATCACCTCGAATGGCCGGCCGCAGTGTTTGCCTCTCGCCTATTGCACGCGTCATTAGCGGCTACGTGGTGGCTAACAACCCCCGCAGCTTTACGCAGGCGGGTCACATGTGCTGAACCTACAGCTTGAGGGCACATTTCCCAGAGGCAGCTGCCGACCCAGACCCAGTCGTTCCCGATCAGAGGAAACAACGTCTGCTTCCGGCGGAAGCCGCCACTCGGCTTTCGGCATCGAGCCTTGACCCCGCTGATGACTGCAATTGGGTGGAATTCGGAATGGCGTCTTCTTCCAACTCACGCTAACAATCGGGATCGATTATCAATTTCAAGACAGTGCCTCAGCCTTGAATACGGACAGCGGCCGGATGAACGACCCCGTGGTGATTTCCCCGCCGAGGTCTCTAAGGCTGTCGCAACTCGCGAGCGCATGCGATGGCCACGCCGGTGCATTGAAACCGGCGCTTTCGTCCGGCGACATGAAGCCATTCGTCAGCTAAAGCTCTTCGCTAGGGGCGATTAAAATGCAGATAGTGCGGGCCAGAATTGAGAATTTCCGTCTTTTGCGGGATGTCGAAGTTGGGTTTGAGCAACGTACAACGCTCATCGTCGGGCGGAACAACAGCGGGAAGACTTCGATAGCGGAGCTGTTCCGGCGGCTCCTATCCGGCGGCAATCTGGCGTTTCGGCTCGAGGACTTCTCTCTAGGGTGCCACGAGAGTTTCTGGCAGGCGCTGCAGGCCTACCGCGCCGACCCGCAGGCCGCCGATGTCCTAGGGCAGCTGCCATCGATCCGATTGGTTCTCGACATCGGATACGACACGGATGCGCCGGATCTCGGACCGCTGGGCAACTGCATCATCGACCTAAACGAGGACTGTCACGAGGCCCGCCTGGAGTTTTGTTTCGGCCCGAAAGCGACAGCGCCCGAGGCCTTCTTCACCGACCACCTGATACCGCTCGAAGACGCTGCAGACGACCGCTCCCGCTTCTTTCGGAACCTGAGCCAACGGCTCCCGTCCGCCTATGCGGGGACGCTTGAAGCCGTCGATCCCAACGACGCCACCAACCGCAAGTTGCTTGAGACCAAGTTGCTCACGACGCTGATCGGAGGCGGCTTCATTAACGCGCAGCGTGGTCTCGACGATGACACCATCCGCGAACGCGACGTCCTCGGCAAAGTTGTCGAGGTCCTGTTTCAGTCGGCTTTGACGGACGACATCAACCCCGAGAGGCGGACGACCGCGGAGCAACTTAAGGACGTGGTGGAAGCCATTCAGGGCGACGTCCACAACAGCTTCAATTCTGGGCTGACCTCGCTGCTGCCCACGTTCGATCTGTTTGGATACCCCGGTCTTTCAGATCCTGGGCTCGTGACCGAGACGAGCTTCGACGTGAACAAGCTCCTCAAGGACCACACGAGGGTTAGGTATCGGGGCGTCAACGGCATGACGTTGCCTGAGACCTACAACGGGCTGGGGACGAGGAACCTCGTCTATATGCTTCTTCAGCTACTGCGCTTCTTCCGGGAGTATCAGGCGACACCAACATCGGCCGGTGTCCACCTCATCTTCATAGAGGAGCCAGAGGCGCACCTTCATCCGCAGATGCAGGAGGTCTTCATCCGGCAGCTCGAGCGTGTCGCGGCCGCGTTCGTGGCGCAGCTGAACGCTGATCGGCCTTGGCCGGTGCAGTTCGTTGTGACGACACATTCCCCGCACATGGCGAACGAGGCGCGTTTCGAGAGCCTCCGCTACTTCCTCTCCATTCCCGACGGCGAGGGCATGCGCCGTTCGGTCGTGAAGGATCTGCGTCAGGGCATGGCGGGCGCCGAGCCTGCGGTTCGCGAATTCCTTCATCAGTATCTCACGCTCTCACGATGTGACCTGTTCTTCGCAGACAAGGCGATCCTAATTGAGGGCACGTCGGAGCGGCTCCTGCTTCCCTCCATGATCCGCAAGACTGACGAGGCAGCGGCCGGGCAGCCGCAGCTCAGCAGCCAGTACCTGACCGTGATGGAGGTCGGCGGTGCGTACGCGCACCGGTTCTACGACCTTCTCAACTTCCTCGAGTTGCGCACGCTTATAATCACCGACATCGACTCAGTGGCTCCCAATGCCAGTAACAAGCGCGTGGCGGTCCCCGTGGCGCAGGGGACTTTCACCAGCAACGCGTGCATCAAGGAGTGGTTCTCGCCCGACGTGTCCCCAGCGCAACTTCTGGCGAAGACGGCGGATGAGAAGATCAGCGCTGGCAAGCGCCTTGCCTATCAAATCCCTGAGGAGGATGGCGGACCCTCCGCCCGCAGTTTCGAGGACGCGTTTATCCTCGCCAACCCAGAGCTGTTCGAACTTGGCGAGGGGGATCGGGCGGATCTCGCCTATGGGCATGCGGCCGAACAGAAGAAGTCTAGCTTTGCCCTAGAGCACGCGATCGAGAGCACTGCTTGGAGGACTCCCAGATACATCGCCGAAGGTCTGCGGTGGCTCGCCGAAGGCAACCCCGCTCCGGTTCTACCGCCAGAGGCGGTGGCAGAGGAACTGGTCGCCGAGGTGATCGGGGTGGAAGTTGCCGGCGACGGACAGCCCGCCCATGGCTGATGGGGAGAGCCCAGCCGACGCCGCCGGCCGCGTTGCGTTGGAGCGCGTCTTCAATTGCTTCGACGATGGTCGCAGCTTCCGTCTCGAGGCCGGCGCCGGTGCGGGCAAGACCTACTCGCTCGAGAAGGCACTCCGCAGGCTTCTCGCCCTACGCGGGACCGAGCTCCTGCGTAACCGGCAGCAGATCGGTTGCATTACTTTCACGAACGTCGCGAAGGACGAGATCACGTCCCGCGTCCAGGCGCATCCTGCGGTACGACCAGAAACGATCCACGGTTTCTGCTGGTCCCTGCTGCAGGACTTCCAGCCAGAGATCCGTGCGCTGGTGCCGACGCTCGGGGGCTGGACCGATCGGCTCGCCGAGGCGGAGGTCGCCGATATCGGTGCCCGTACCATCCATTATGAACTCGGCTATCCCCGTGTGACCGAAACGGAAGTGTCGTTGCGGCACGAGGACGTGCTCACGCTCATGACCGCGCTCCTCGCACGGCCCAAATTTCGGGCCGTGATGACTGCGCGCTATCCGATTATGCTGATCGATGAGTATCAGGACACTGACGCCGGCTTCGTGGACGCCTTGAAGCAGTACTTCCTCGACACAGGCACCGGCCCTGTTGTGGGCCTCTTCGGCGATCACTGGCAGAAGATATACGGCGAGGGATGCGGGGCGGTTGAGCACGCCGCGCTTGAGGTAATAGACAAGAACGCCAACTTCCGTTCGGCCGGACCAATCGTCTCGATGCTCAACCGCATGAGGCCTGCGCTTCCGCAGATTCCCAGCGACGCCGACGTGCCCGGCGAGGCGCGGCTCTTCCATACCAACGCTTGGCCGGGGCAGCGCCGCACAGGCCAGGGAGGCGGGCACTGGACCGGAGATACGAGCGCCGAGGCGGCCCGCGCCTACTTCAACCATCTCAAGGCCAGGCTAATCGGCGAAGGTTGGGATTTTTCAGTCAAGCGGACGAAGATCCTGATGCTCAGCCACAGCGTCCTCGCACGGGAGCAGGGCTATCCAACGATCCAGCAAATCTACGGTCAGTTCAACGACGCGTGGCTGAAGAAGGACGATCCGCACATCAAGTTCCTCGCGGATCACGTGGAGCCCGCGTGCGCCGCCTTCCAAGCGCAGCGCTACGGCGAGATGTTCGGATGTCTCGACGCCGGTCGGCCCAGCATCCGCCGTCATCAGGACAAGGTGGCTTGGTCCCAGTCCTTCCAGGAACTCATCGAGCTTAGGCAGACGGGCACGATTGGGCAGGTAATCGACTTCATTAGGGCGCAGGCGCACATGCGCGTTCCCGAGGCGGTCGTGGACCGCGAGGATCGGCTTGCCGCCGTGGGAGCGGATCCTGTTGAAGACGAGCCGCGCCGGGTGACCCAGTTGCGAAAGCTCCGCGAGGTGCCCTATGCGGAGCTCATCGCCGTGGACGCCTTCATAGACGGCCACACGCCGTTCGCGACGAAGCATGGCGTCAAGGGTGCCGAGTTCGAGAACGTCCTCGTCATCGTCGGCCGCGGCTGGAACAAGTATAACTTCGCTCAGATGCTGGAATGGATGGATCCCGGGCCTCCCGAAGACAGGGTCGCCTTCTTTGAGAGCAACCGCAACCTGTTCTACGTGGCATGTTCGCGTCCGAAGAGGAGGCTGGCTCTTCTGTTCACGCAGGTGCTCAGCGCGGCAGCGCTAGCGAAGGCCAGTGAGCTTTTTGGTGAGGAGAACGTGATCGCCTTGCCGGCTGACCCGAGCGCGGTCTGATTGACTTCATACGACCACCGACCGTCCAGTGGGGCCCGATCCGTTCGCAGTGTTGTAAGTGGTGGTGAACTGCGCTCACATTCATCCCATTATTGGCGGGGATCCGAAAGTGAGGCGCCTATTCGTCAAAAGGGGAATGAGCTTGACGAGCTTTAAGTTTCTGCACGCCGCTGACATCCATCTCGACAGCCCCTTGCACGGTTTGTCGAGATACGAGGGCCTGCCGGTCGACGAGATCCGCTCAGCGACTCGCGCTGCATTTGACAACCTGGTGCAGTGCGCGATCGACGAGGATGTTGACTTCATGGTTATTGCCGGAGACCTGTTCGATGGCGACTGGCGCGACATGGGGACCGGTCTCTACTTCGCGAAAGCGATGGGCCGCCTTGACCAAGCCGGTATTCCAGCGTTTCTGCTGGCCGGCAATCATGACGCGGCCTCCGTCATCTCCCGCACGGTTCCCTGGCCGCCGAACGTCCGGCTGTTCGGATCGCGGCGGCCCGAGACTCATCGCCTTCCCGAACTTTCCGTCGTCGTCCATGGCCAGAGCTTTTCGACGCCGGCGGTCACTGAAAACCTTGTACTGGCCTACCCGCCGGCCGAGCCGCACGTGTTCAACATCGGTATGCTTCACACAGCGTTGGCCGGTCGGCCGGGGCATGCCGGCTATGCGCCATGTAGCTTCGAGGATTTAAAATCTCGGGGCTATGATTATTGGGCACTCGGCCACGTCCACGAGTTCGAGGTGGTCAGCACCGAGCCTCACGTAATTTTTCCGGGCAACGTGCAGGGGCGAACTATCAGAGAGACTGGAGCCAAGGGCGCGGTCCTTGTTGCTGTTGACGACGGCGAGGTTGCCTCTATCGAGCGGATCGAGCTCGACGTTATCCGATGGGTTCGTCTCGACGTGAACTGCGCCGGAGCGCGAATGGATGAGGTCGGGGATCTGCTGCGCTCTGCACTCGTGGGGCTTGACGGCGCAAACGCGTCGGGTCGGCCGTTAATCGCGCGCGTGACGCTGTGCGGCGAGACGGTCGAGGCGGGCGCGCTCCATGATAGGGCCGCGACGCTGCGCGACGATGTCCGCGCGATCGCCTCTTCGATATCGCCCGCCCTGTTCGTAGAGAAAGTCCGGGTCGAAGTTACCGAGCCGGCGCGCACGGGCCTCGTCGTCGGTGACGACATAGGCGAAATGATTGAGGAGGCGGCGAACGACCCGGACCTCATCGATGAGCTGAGCCGCGACCTCGAGCGCTTCATGCTAGCGGCCAGCACATCCCTCGGCGATCCCGATGAGGGCGGACTTCGACTCGCCGCCGCCCGCGGCGACTGGTCGGGCGTCCTCCGCACCGCTTCGACTGCGTTGCGGTCGCGCCTCACGGCGGAGGGCTAACTATGCGCCTCTCCCGCCTATCGCTCGAGCGCTATGGGCGCTTTGAGGACTGCGAACTGAACTTTCGCGCAGGCATTCCCGATCTCCACGTCATCTATGGCGAGAACGAGGCGGGCAAGACGACGTCGCTGGCGGCCGTCTCCGACTTGCTGTTCGGGTTCCCCGTCCGCTCGCCGTACAACTTCCTCTTCGACTATTCCCTGCTCCGCGTCGGCGCGGTCCTGGAGGATGGCGCCACGACGCTTGCCTGCCGCCGAAAGAAAGGTACCAGCGGCACACTGCTCGGGGCCGACGACATCCCGATCGACGAGGGTCCACTCGCTGCGATGCTGCGTGGCCAAACCCGGGATACATTCGGCCTATCCTTCAGTCTCGATCAGGAGGCACTCCGCTCCGGAGGAAAGGCGATGGTTGAGGCGAAGAACGACGTTGGGCGGACGCTCTTCGCCGCTGGCTCCGGGCTCACCGGCGTATCCGACGAATTGCGGCGCCTAGAGACAGAGGCCGACGCTATATGGGGGCCGACTAACCGCGGGAGCCGCACGTTCACAGTGGCCCAGCGTCAGCTCGCAGAAGCCACGCGGTTGGTTCGGGACGACGCATTGAAGCCGAAAGCGTGGTCGGACGCGCGGGCCGCCACCGAGCGGACCCGCGAGGCGCTCGAGGCCGCGCGCCGCGATCGTGACGCGGTGCAGGCGGAATCCCGGGCCGCTGAGCGGGTTCGACGCCTCGCGCCGCTCATTCGGCGGCGCGAGGAACAGACCATAGCGCTCGCAGGATATGACGGTATCGTCGACATGGGCCGACAGCGCGAAACGGCTGCGGAGGAACTAGTGCGCGAGGCCGAGGAGGCAGTGCGGGCGATATCGGCCGCTGAGGGCCTTCGGGGCGACATCGCCGACCGACGCGCTGCGGTTTTTACCGACCCACAGGTACTGGGCGTCGCCGATGAAATCGATCGCCTCGTCGCTGATGCGGGTTCCGAGGTAAAAGCGAAGCGCGACCTCGTTGGCCTAGAGGCTGAGCATGCAGATGCCGCAGCGACGGTCCGTCGGCTTCGCGCCGAGGCCGGCCGGAACGCCGGCGCGACGCTTCAACGCGAGCTGGCGGCGCTGCTGCGCGAACTCGCTCGCGTGGACAGCGAGCAGCGCCTGGCCATGCGTCAGGTCGAGGACGACCGGCAGCGCGTCGAGGAGCGGCGCGGCCGTGCTGCGGCGGCGCTCGCCGCGACAATCGTCGGCGACGCGGTCGATGCGCTGACCTCCGCCGTAGATCACGCGCGTGCGCTCGGAGCCGATGCCGACGCACGCTGCGATGCGTTGCGGGTCAAGCTGGACGTTGTAGTGCGCCGGGCCGACGCCGCCCTCGCGCGACTCGCACCCTGGACGGGCGACGGAGACGCGTTGACCTGCCTCCCAAGGGTTGACGACAGCGAGGTTCACGAAGCGCGCGACGCACTGGCGGCGCTGGTGGCTGAGGTTCGCCGGGAGGAGGAGGCAGCGCAGCGGGCTTCGGACCAGTCGGCTGCCGCCGCGTTGGAAATCTCTCAACTGGCGACCGGCACCGCGGTGTCGCCCGAGGACATGGCTGAAGTACGGACCGAGCGAGACCGTCTCTGGCGACCGCTGCGCGAGCATTTGCTGAATGGCGCGGCCTTGCAGGCACCCGCTGAGGCCATTGCGATATACGAGTCGGGCGTAGCGGCAGCAGACGACCGCGCCGATGCGCGGTTCGCCAGCGCAGATGCCTCGGGCAAGCTCTCGCTTCTCGAACAGACGCGGGCGTCGCATGACCTTACTCGTAGGCAGGCGGAAACTCGTGCGCAATCAGCGAGGACTTGTCACGAGGAGACGGTCGCCAGCTGGAAGCGACGGCTCGCCGATGTGGGCCTACCGGCACTCGAGCCCGGCAGATTCCACTCTTGGCAGGCGGACCGCGACGTCGCTGAGGCGGCACACGCCGAGGTGCGAAATCTGTTAGCGGAAGTCGAGCTGTCCGAAGCCAAACGCGACGCCGCTCGGGCGGCGATGAGTGCTGCGCTCGGCGTCGCGGACGTAGGCGGTCCAATCGCACCGGTGCTCGCCAAGGCGGAGAGGCGCCGCGCGGAATTCGAGGACGTCGCGCGCAAGCGGCTCCTGGCACAAGCCGAACTCGACCAGCTCGACGTCGAGACGGCGGCGCTCGATCGCAGGCAGAGGTTGGCCGAGGACGCGCTTGATGCGAACGGCGATGCGTGGCGCGCAGCGTTGAATGAGGCCGGTCTGGACATCGACGTGTCGGCCTGTTCCGCGGTCCTCGACCTGCTCGACGAGTTGCGTGAGGCGACGGCGTCTGAGGCGTCGCTGCGGCGGCGCATCGAGGGCATCGGTCGGGACACGCGCGAGCACGCGGCGGCGGTGGGGCAGCTTGCCGATGCGATCGGCGTCCCGGCGGGCGAGGTCCACGAACGCCTGCGCTCACTGCGCGACCGGCTCGCGGCCGCGCGAAGCGCCGCGACGTTGATCGGATCCTTGGACGACGAGGACAAGCGCCGCCATGGCGAGCTTCAGGAGGCGCAGGCCAAGCTTAAAGCAACCGAGGAGGCACTAGCGCCGCTGCTCGCCGAGACGGGATCGGCGGACAGGGTCGCGCTCGGCGCTGCGATCGAGCGGTCACGGGCCAAGCGCGGGTTGGCCGATGAGATCGTCGCGACTGAGCGCGCAATCTTGGAGTCAGGCGACGGGCTCAGACTTGACGAGCTGCTGGCGACCGTCGGCGCGGCCGATCCTGACCAGGTTACTGCGCAACTGGAGTCACTTGGCTCCCGGCTCGAAGAGCTTAACGCCGCGGTCGACGAAGCTGCTACCGCGCATGGCGATGCGCGGGCGACTTTCGCCGCCCTTGATACGGATGGGACCTCCGCAGTAGGCGCAGCTGCCGACGCCGAGCAGGCCCGTTCCGAGCTGGATGCGCTAGCGGAGGACTACATTCTGAAGCGGACTCAGGCCGTGACGCTTAAGTGGGCAATCGAGAAGTATCGCGAGCGGCATCAGGATCCGTTGCTCCTGCGGGCGGGTGAGCTTTTCTCGACGCTCACCACCGGGCGTTACGCTACGCTGAAGGTAGACACCGACGCTCCCAGCCCGCGACTTCTGGGTATGCGCGACGACATGCGGACTATGGTCGAGGTTGACGCGATGAGCGAGGGCACCACCGACCAGCTTTTCCTCGCGCTGCGGCTGGCCGCGCTCGAGCAGTCTGTCGCGTCAGGGGTCGGCCTGCCGTTCCTAGCGGACGACCTCTTCGTGAACTTCGACGACCGGCGCGCTGAGGCAGGATTCCGTGTCCTCGCCGAGGTCGCGCGGACCACACAGGTGCTGTTCTTCACGCACCATCCGCACTTGGTCCAGATCGCGAAGTCTGTGGTTGGCGCCGAGCTTCATTCGGAATGCGTGCTCTCGTGATCCAGGGGCCATGTGATGCTCGAGCATGACGCCACCGTCCTCTTCGGTCTGGACCCCCGATTCCCCCTCGAGGACGTGGAGGCGATTGGCTCGCGTTTGATGGCTTCAGGTGCGCTTACGCCCGGGTTCGTTCCGCCGGCGGCCGGTCTGCTTACCGTGCATGCGATGCTCTACGCGGACCGGATCGAGCGGCTACCGACGGTTCTTCTCCCGGATCGCAACGTCGTCACGCGGATGGCGAGGATAGCCCGTGACGGCTGTATTGGCCGGGAGGATCCGCCCACCCGGCTGGCGCTCGACCTGATGGCGTTCTGTCAGGCGATGAACATCGATATCGAACCCGGGCTCGCCTTCCAGGAGCTCGCCCAGGTAATGGGTGACGAGGTCGCGAACGAGGAGTTGCGCTGGTTCCGCGTAGCCGACACCGGCGCGCGTGCGACCTACTGGATCGAGCTCGCGGTTGGCCGATCCAACCGGCTGCCCCACCTAGCGCCCAACCCCCCGGAGGATCTGCCGCTTTCCCAACCGCCGCACCGCTGGCGATGCAATTACGCGGTTATGCTAGCGGCGACGGCGTTGGAACTCGATGGCACGCTTTCGCCCGTGGAGAGGTTCGGCAGGCTGTTAGACTGGATGGTGGACGAATTCATCCTCGCTGGACCGGCGGCGATCTTCTGCACGAAGTTCCTTTCACCCCGGGCGCCCCGCGCCGGTTTGGTCAAAGGGTTTCGCTCGGCGAACCGCGATCGGGCCATGGCTGGAGTGCGCAATGCGGCGTGGGATGTAACTTACCTCAGCGAGCTGACCAGGCGCGCCCAACCCGGGAGCTACGCAATGGCGCGCTGCATATTTGCATCGGCCGACCGGGCCTTGGCTGAACTCGCGCCGTTGCTGCTGATCGACGTCGAAGACGCGTCCGACTACCACCGCGAGCTTGCCGCGCGGCTAGAGACTTGGTGGTGCGGTGATGCCGACCGCATCGCGGGGATGCTCTTGGACGCAATCGCCAGGGTCGAACACCGCGATGCGCCTGCAGGGCCGCCGGGCGTGGACGACTACGTGGGCTTCAAGATCGCCGAGGGTGAGCGACGCGTGGCGATTGCGGTTTGAGGATCAGGCGGCCGTCCGGTGAACGAGCAGGAGATTGGCGATACGCAATGTCTACGCAATGCGGATTGACGATCCACCCGCATAATCAGAGGTTCAATTCTGGGGGGCTTCATGCAGCTGAGTGGCCAGCTCTGGATCATCCGGGAACTTAGAAGCAGCTCAACGAACGGCAGCTTTCCCGGCATCACCACCAAGCCTGCCGTTCCTCTTCGGCCAGAGGCGGTCGCTCCCTCGTAAGCCAGGAACGTCCACTTTCGGCGAACGATGTCGGTCGAATGGCGAGCTGGGAACGACCGGTAAGTCCCAGAATGCGACCATAGAGGCCTGTGGCCCGGCACTGAGGCGCGCGCGGCGAAGCGTCATTTTGCGCAGTCTCAGAACCCTCAGACAACTGGAACCCCCCCATTGGGAACAGCCTAAAACCAATCGAGGGAGGCGAACCGTAACAGCCGCGCGAGCTCGTCATGCCCCGCTCTGCGCTCCTAGGCGGCGGCGCAGACTTGGCCAAAGCGAGTCAGACGCTCAGCAAACGAGCCCATTGTCGGACCCTGCATTGGCGCTATGTTCGAGCGATGGCCGTCTGGCAGTTCGTCATCAACCTGATCCCTGCCTCTGCGGCGAGTATCGCAGGGGTCAAAGCTGCACGGATGAGCCGCGCGCAGCTCGATGACGTTGTTCTGGCCCTCCCCACCGCAGAGGCGGATGTGCTGTTCGCGAAACTCGACATGTTGCTACCCGAGAAACCGCGATCCTACACCGGTCTCCGGGTATGGGGTGACGAGCCGAGCGACGACATTCAGGTGAGCTTCGATGACGAATTCATCGAAGAAATCCAGGTCCGCTTCGACGTGGCAGATATCTCTCTGCCATTGATCGGCGGGGTCTGCGACGTCGCGCGTCATTTCGACTGCGTCTTTGCAACGCCGGAGGGTGCGATCATTCAGCCAAGCAGGGAAGCTGTCGTCAGGACGGTTCTCCAATCTGACGCCGCGCATTTCGTGCAAGACCCGCAGGGTTTCGTCGAAAAAGCGGTTCGATTGGATCGGGAGGATCGATAGGACCTATGTCAGTGGCCGGCCACAAGCAACGACTAGCAGGAGCCTTACTTGAAGTAGACCGGCTGCTTGGCTTTTTGGGCTTGCTTGCGGCTCTACCCACCTCCCGCCTCCAATCCCTCGCCATAGGCGCCACTCCTTCGACCGCTACCCGCACGTGACGGACATAATGGCAAAGTTAGCGGCGGCGGAATGGGGCCGCGCGCTCTCGAGCAGCGCCGTTCGCAAGGCCCTGAAAATCTGGCACTCGGCCGTCAATCAAGTTAGAATGAGAGGCGTAGGCATCTAAGCGGTGATGGTCAGCTATGAAGCTTGACGAATGGCAAGTCCAAAGGCTCCTTCGAGACCACTTCGAGTTTTACGAAGATCTGAGGCTGAAGCGCCGCCGTCCCAAATCCGCAGCCCAGCGCCAGTTTCAAGACGTCGCCTGGGGCAAAGCTGAACCCAAGACCGAACATGAGCATGCCTATGTCGCCTACCTAAAGAAGCATGGTATCGGGGCCTTCGCTTCGATAAAGGACAAGCCCCATATCGATGATGTCATGGCAGATCATCCAGTTGGTCACCGACCGGTCGATGGCTCGATCGGAGAAAAATGGGACAATGCTTGGCGCGCCCACCGCGGCGACAAGGAATTCTGGTAGGATGTAGGCGCGAAAAAGAGAACAAGACGCGCATGATCGGACGCCAGCTGCTAGCTTTATCGTGACGGTTCACGACCGCAACGCGATCAGCAGTGTTGCGCTGAAGCTCGAAACACTGGGCATTGATGTCGAGCGGGTGATGAAGAGAACCGGTGTGCTTGGCGGGCGCAGGCCGATGCGGCTTTTTCCTAAGATCACCGCCCTTCCCGGCGTGAAGCATGCGCGCGAGGAGCATGGGTTTCAGTTACCGCCTCTGCATGGTTCCATTCCGCAATGAAGGTTGCCCGGAAGGGGAAGGGAACAAATTTAGAACGCTTGTCCGATCCTTACGCCTGTCGTATTGTAGTGGGGAAAGGATCGGACGATGTATGACGACAAGGATGTCCTGAAGAGCTCTAGTTCAGGATATTATATGAATCCCCAGAACCCGCTCGACCCTTCAACACCTTATGGGCAAGAGCAGCTGAACAAATCTTCTCGCGATTCCATCGTCCCCGCTGGTGTCATGACGGGCTGGAGGCGGATCGCCGTGCTCGCAGCTCTGTTAGGGTGGTTCATTCTTGTTGGAACCTGGACTCCTTCCTGATCACTCCCGATCCTTGACTGAGTAGCGGCGCGGATCCAGCGCCTTTCCATCCTTCCATACTTCATAATGAAGGTGCGGACCTGTAACGCGCCCCGTGCTGCCGACATTGCCAAGGGTGTCTCCCGGGCTGACGGTATCCCCCCTCGTGAGAGATGGTCGGCTCTGCATATGAAAATAGCGGGTTTCCGATCCATCGTCATGCCGCAGCTCGACGAAGTTTCCGCGCGCTGGCGTGTGGCCCGATCGTATGACCTCACCCGATGCACGTGCGTAGATAGGAGTGCCCTCGCTCGCTGCGATATCGATGCCCTGATGCATCGCTGCCTTTCCGGTGATGGGATGGTTGCGCATGCCCATGTCAGACGTGATGCGACCGCTGACAGGGAAAATCGCACGTTCACCGGGCTCAAGAGGAGCAACACTGCTCTTGCCACCCCCAAGACCAATCTTGTCGGCAGCCCAGCCAATGACGTTTCCTGCGCCATTCCAGGTCCCTTCAACCAAGGGAGAAACATAGGGAATGTTGCCCAAAACGCCGCCGTCCTCCCGATCAGATATTGAGGTTGCGAGATCCGCTGCTCGTCCTTGTGCGGCCGAGTTCTCGTTAGCGAGAACATTACGCCCGGCTTCGATGCGCTGAGCACCGCTGGTGATACGTCCCTCGACCTCACCCACGAGACCAGCGTCCGCCGAGTCTCCGCGGACACTCACGTCAGGCGCTTCCCCGCGAACTGCTGCTCGATTCCGCTCACCGAAGCTCTGCACCTGACCCGAGGTAGTCAGTGGCGGTGGAGCGAGGGTTTGCCCCGGCGGTCCGGGGGTATCGAGGCCCATCTCTCGCCGCAACTGGTTGAGTTCGTCATGCTTCTTGGTGACGAACTCCCCGAGAAGCACATCGCGAACCTGAGCTTGCTCGGGCGTTCGCGGATGAAGAATTTGGGGCACAGGACCGAATTGCCGCAGAGTGCTGTCGGAAAGCAGGCGCTCCGTCGCGAAATTGGCGAACTCCTGCGAGTCATTGCCAGACACACTGTACCCCGACCCGGCAGAGATCGAGTTGTCCTTGCTGAAGCGTTCGAAAGCTTCCTCGGCCCTGCTAGAGCGGGCCGAGACCTCATTGGCATGACTGATGCTCGCCCCGAGGCGCTCTGTGAGCGATTCCCCGGTAGAATTGGTGATCGAACTCGTGTCTCGGCTGAAACTGTCTCGCGCTGAACGAGCTTCCTCGGAATTGATCTCGCTTCTGACGAAGTCCCGCACTTCGTTGTAAGCCTGATCGGCTGTAACACGACGGCCAGTTGTCTCTTGGACGATGCTCGCAATTTTTGCGCTGATATCCCCCTTCGTAGTAAGCGCATGTCCATTTTCTTTGTCTTGCCACAAGGTACCAGCGGCATGGATGCCTGCATCCGCGCTCCCTGTTACGTTAGATGAGTTGGCAATCTCACGGCTCTCAGCCTCTGAAAACCCGAAGGTGGTCGACAGCTTGGAGGCGAGATTGTCGCTAACTGTGTTCATCCGGCTGATGCTACTGGCGATGCCAGACCCATTTTCGGTTCCGCTCGAGGCACGGCGCTCAGCCGTCTTCATCAGGTCGGTGCCTCTGCTTGCGACAGCCGACCAGCTTTCGGATGCCTCCCGGCTCAGCCGATCTACGTTCGACTGCCCCTCCGAATACGTCTGGTTGATCCGTTGCTCGAAGCTGCTCGTCCGCGTCGGCGTGGTCGCGAAGCTCGAAATCGCCGGGCGGGCATCAAAGGCGGACGACCCATCCGCAAAGCCATTGGTGATCACGCCATTGCTGCCGGTAAAGGAGCTCGTCCCAAAGCCGGAAGCAACTCTGAACGTGTCATCGTGCTTGTTGAGGCTGCTGTTGTTCGCACTAAGGTTCTGGAAAGAGGTGTTGCCGAGAGCATAGTTCCCGAGCGTGCGCTCGGCGGCTGCAGCCTGCCCCGCAGCCTGTGCCGGACCGAGCAGCGATGTCGCCTGGCCTGCGATCGCCATCGCGCCGCGCGCCATACCTGCTGCGATGAAAGGCACGCTCATCATCATGAAGCCGGCAATCGTGGCGATGTCATTATTCACGTTCGTGATGCCATTGCTGACGAGCAGCGTCGGCCCATTGGGCGAGACGGCCGCGTAGGCGCTGGCGGCACGGTTCATCACGAACATATGGAGGACCACATAGAGCGGCCCCCAGCTCGCGAGATAGAAGAACCCCATCCCATAGCCGCGCAATGTCGTGACGCCGGTGCGCGGGAAGAGAAAGAGCGGGAAGATCACCGGGAACATCGCGTAGAAAACGACGTGAAGAACAATGCCGAGGAGCGGCACCCAGGTCATCGCTTGCTGCGCGATCGAGGTGTAGGTGTTGCGTGCCTGCGCGTCGGCGCGCTGGGCGGCATAGGCATCCCAGCCCGCATCGGAGAAGCTCTCGCGCGCTGCCATGAAGGCGTCCATGACCGAGACCTGCTGAAGGTAGGCGTAGGGATCGGTCGATGTCCCGTGCAGGCTTCCAGCGACGATGCCGAGGTCCGTTCTCAGGCGCTGCGCGGCAATGGTGTCGAGCAGATCGGGGTAGGCACCCTTCGCGAACAGAGGCAGATCGGAATCGATTTCAGCAGTCCACTGTGCGTCAAGCGCTGCATAGGCTGCGTCGCACCGAATGATCGACGACGTCACTGTCGTCCCGCTTCGAGCAAGGAATTTCTGGGCACGCGCCGGACTACCCGGCCCGATATCGCGCCAAAGATTGTTGCTGGTCGTGAGCGTTTCCATCGGCTTAAAGCCGAGCAGCACGTCATAGAAGACGCATTGCTTAAATTGCTCGTCGAGATTGGCGCGGAAAATGGGATCCGTGATCTGGAATGTCTGCGCCTTCTCGAGCAGGCGGGCACCATAGATGATGCCATTGTTGGTCATCTTAAGCGCGTCGGGCATGACAAATACGGTTTCTGCGGTGCGCGTCATCCAGTCCCCGAACTGACTGGTGAAAGATGCCATAACACCTAACCCCAAGGGCACATTGGCGACCGTAGCAGGAGCAAGGCCCGGGTCGATGCGATCGGTGACCTTGATGGTCACGGTCGGCACCAGCAACATCATGTAGATGGCGGTCGCTTGCAGGAACCAGTTCAGCCATGCCCGCCAGTCGAAATTGAAGGCGAGCACCAGCAGCGAGTAGATCAGGCCCATCACGAACACGACCTGGATCATGGAGCGGAAGCCCCCCCCGCCAGACCATGCGGCGACGGCATTGAGGACGTTGACGATGTACTCGCCGCCGCCGACCGTAAAGACCTCAAGCATCGCCCTACCCTTCCCTCACACCCGCCAAAGGGTCTACCTGATGCCTTGCGCCGAAAGGCCGCGACCGAACCGCAGGGATGCCGATATCTGCGGACTCATGGTGTTTTTCAGCGACGCCTCCAGAAGCTGCGTGCGCTGGATGATCTGATAGGTGTCGCTCAGCTTGCCCGACATTTCGACCCGCTTGGCGTTCAGGTTGATGCGCACATCCTGCACCTGACGGCGCCAATCATCGAAGTTCTTCTGCTCGGGCGCATCGAAGCCGATCTGCGAACGGGCGATGTCATCGAGCATGCGATCGATATTGCCGAGCAGGACCTCGACCGCGACGATCTCGGCGAGCGAGTCGAGTTCGCCTGCGCCGAGGCCGAATTGTGACGCAGCGTTGACGACCAGAATCTTGTAGATCGGGATCGAGGACAGGCCGAGGAGATTGACCTCGTCGTTCGACAAGGATGTGTTGTTGCGGATCTTCCCAGCGATGCTTTGCATCATCGCCTTCACTCGCGCCTTGTAGGCCGTATTGGGGCCGACATTCAGTGGCCTTGGCTGCGGGTTGAGACATTGGTCGGGACCGCTTCCATCGCTGCAACGATAAATCTGAGCGGGCGCAACTGACGTGCCGTCGAGAAGCGCGGTGTAGGTGTCCCAGCTCGCTGGTGCAATGAAGCGGAACGTCCCCGGGACGCTATCGCTCTGCGGCTTATTGTAGATGATCGTGCCTACCATCGTCATCAGCCATTCGGCGTAATCCTCGTCCGGCCTCGTCGCCGAATTGCTCATCAATGCCTTCCACGTATAGTTCTTGCTCTTGGCGATCTCGGCCTGAGGATCGGTGCTTCCGTCGGTCGCGGCGTTGCGCGCACTCTGATTCTGACATTCGTGCCGGGCCTTGGCCTCATCGGAGAAGAGACCGGAGCTGCGACCGAGGTTCTGGCATATCGTCTGGCTCGCACCATCCATCTTGGGCCAGAGCGCTCCGACCGCTTCCTGGGCAAACTGGCAGGAGTTCATGTTGAACTCGTTCATCTGCTGGATCTTGTGGGACATGTCCTTCATCACCCCGCCGATCTGAGCGGAGATGGAGTCGATGGCGAGCTGGAACGCGAAGCCGATCGCATTGTTGGCCGTCGCCTTCAGGGTCGCGACGATCTCGTCGGTGTTGATGAAGCTGAAGGAGCCACCGAACAGATCGATCCCGCCGCAGCCGCCGCTCGCGCGGGGCAGTTGAAGATTCACCGGATTGATCTGCTTGGTCGGAAAGCGGGTCCAAAGGCTGCCGCCTGAGTAATAACCGGCCGCCTGCCCGTCGAAAGCCGAGGGCCCGGTGCCATTGGCCGCTGCCCCTGCCGAGTTGAAGTACGAATTCATCGCGCCCTCGACATTGGCAAGAGCGGGCGACGCCGACATGCTCAAAGCAGCAAGGCAAGCGAGCGAACATCCGGCGATGCGAAAGCCGCGGCGCCAGAAGGATTGTTCAGAACGGCTCATCAGAAGTCACTCCCCGGCTCGGTGTTGGTGAGGGTGAAGATCCGGTCCATAACATCATCGGCGGCCATGACCCCGTAACCGATCGGCATCGGCTGCTTGGTCACGGTGTCGAAAAGCACGAGCGCCGGCACCTGCTTGCCCGCCATCCCCATCGCCTCGAATTGACCCGTATCGATCAGGTAGTTGGGGAATGCAGCGTTCGGGCCGCCATCGATCGAGACCGCCATGACGGTCATGCCGAACCGGTCGGAGACGCCCCTCATGATGGGCGAGAACACCTCGCAGGCCGCGCAGCCGGAGGAGTAGAAATAGAAGACGCCGTAGCGCTGGCTGATAGCCGCCAACGCAGCGTCGCGCTGCGCAGTGCGCTGCGTCGTCCAAGTCTTCTTGCCGAGCGCATTGATGGGCCGCTCGAGCGTGTAGTCGAGCTCGGGGTTCTGCCAGATCGCGCGGCGCCAGACGTCGGCAAAGTCCGAAGCCCGGTCGAGCTGCTCGCGCTGGAAGGAGATATAGGCCTGCACGTTCTGCGTGGTGGGCTCGAGGATCGCCCTCGCCTTAAGCTCGTCGAGCTTTTCGCTGATCGCCTTGAGCCGGGCGGCGGCCGGGAAGTTGGGCTGGTTCTGGGGAGGACTGTCAGGATCGGGCTTGGGCTTCTCGCAGTAGAACCACTGGCCCAGGTTGCGCTCGCGGCAATAGAAATCATCGCCTTGCTGAACCCGGATGAGACCGTCGTCGCCCTCGTCGCTCACCTGCGCCATCACGAAGGAAGGCGCGATTGCCGTGCTGAGGATCGCCGCGCTCAGCACACCGCCCAATATCCGTTTCATAGCCCTATTCCTTGCTGCTGTCGCTCGGGGCCTCCTGCCCCTTGCCCTTGCCCTTGCCCTTGCCCTTGCCAGCGCTCTTGCGGCCGACCGTCCCGGCCCCAGGCTTGACCTTGCGGGAAGCCTCGCGGGTAACCCGCGCCTCGTGCCGGGCGTGCTCGCGAATGCCCTCGCGCTGCACGTCCGTGAGGTTCGGCTTGCCCTGCCGCTTGCGCAGGGCCTCCTCGGCTTCGACCGCCTCGTCCTCCACGGATTTCTTCGCGAGATGCGCCAGAAGCGGCGGATCGACCTTCTTCAGCGCACGGCCGAACTCGCTTCCGACGATTCGGATCAGCGCGGTAAACGAGAGCGCCACAGGCTCGGACGCTGCCCGGCGAGGACGCAGCGTCCCGTCCTCCAGCGTCGTCAGGTAACCCTGATGCTCGAGCCTGCGAAGAGAAGGGCGGATGTGGCCGAGCGAAATTGCAAAGCCGAACCAATCCGATAGGGTCGGCAGCAATACAGGCGCTGGCTGCGGGCCGAGGCGCATCAAAGCAATCATGATCGCGAACTCGACCACACTGAGGTCGGGCAACGCACGTCCGCTGGAGAGCGGGGTTACGGTTTCCATTATGGCCGTCCATTTTGCTGCAAATAGTCCTCTATGCGTTGCTGGATTTGCCGGGACGTGTCCAATTCATCTGGGACCTTCGCAGCGTCGAGAAAGTCGGCGTAGACCTCGGTGAAATCCATCACCGCCAGGTCGAGCCGGGAGAACTCTTCGAGGGTGAAGCCCTTGCAGGTCTCGCTCTTCGGCGCGCCCCACGGCTTACCAATCTGGGTACGACCCTGCTGCTGCAGGATGCGGCTCAATTTGGATTCAAAGCAGCAATAGGCATCCCTTCGCGTCGTGCAGACGCCCAGCACACGGCTCGAACAATAAGATCCGACCCTGTGACACAGACCCTTGTCGTCCTTCTTGTCGAGCTCACGCTCGGCGGCATTGCAAAGAAAGGGTGTCAGCAGGGGGACGCCCTTCCCCGAACAGCAGTTCGACAGTCCAAACACCTTCTTCGAGCAGGTCTCACGCGAGCCCGAAAACAGGGTGAAGTCGGCCTCGTTGAACTCGGCATTGGCCTGTCCGAGCGTGTGGAGGCCAACGAGCGCATCCTTGAATTCGGTCGAGGCCTCGCGCTCGATAGGCTCACACTCGCCGTCGATGCAGTAGACGTCGTCGCCGCAGATATACTGCGCCGGATCGGTGGTGCCGCCGCCCGGGATCGGGCAACGATAAACCCGCGTGGCAACCTGACAGGCTCCCTCCTGAGGATCGTCAAGGCACTCCTCCCGCAGGAAAGTGCATTGCGGGTTGCCCACAATGTCTCCACAGTCCGACGCCTGCGTCGTCCCCGAACACTGATAGGTGCGCTCCCACTCCCAGCACGACCGCGTGACAGCAAGTCCGTTGATGGTCCGGGTCTCAGGCTGTCCGGTGCAGACCTCGCCTGACTGGGTGCAGGTCAGACCATCGGTCGCCGCCTGACACATCGCCTCATCACGGGTCTCGCTGACAATCCGGGTGGTGTTGCGAAGGAACCCACCGCGCACCCCGGGGAGCTGCGCGGGGCAAGACCAAACCTCGCGAAAATTGGGGCCACCGGGCTCGGCGCACCAAGGGCGACCTCCCCTTTCAGGATAGACCCATTGCAGGCAGGAAAATCCGATCCTCTCGCGGTCGATGAGGGTGCAGCCGCCGCCCTGAAGCGCACTCGCGATGTTCCAACAGACGCCGGCATGGCCGGGCTGGGGCTCATCGGAATAGCAGCTGTACTCCCAATACTGCGAACCATCGGCCTGAACGACCAGCGGGACACGGCACGTACGAGCCTCATCGATTGGCTTCGCACCCTGCTCGCAGGTAGCCTCGTAATACTCGGTGCCCGCACCGGAGGGCGGCAGCGGCTGACACTGCGCATTCGCAGCGCCAAGGCTCGAACCTGCCAGATAGGCGTCAGGGTCTTCCTCGACCGCCCGCGCACGCAACAGGCCGTCCCGGTCAAGCGTGACGACTGTCCGATCAGGGTTGGTCACAAGACGCCATGGATCACTGCCCAGCGCTCCCGCGGCCCCCTGCGACGTCAGCCGATCCGGATCATCGCCAAGCGCCTCTTCGGGAAGCCTCTGGCCTGTGTATCCGGGGATCGTCCCCGTGAGACTGGTCGAGGTCGTAATCTGCCGATTGTCGGAACGAGCGCCGGTGCCGAACGCCTTGCCGTCGGCCTTGGCCGCGTTGATGTCGCCCTTGGGAAAAGTAAGCGGGCCTCCAGGAACATAGGGAGCAACCGGGACTGTCCCCCCTCCCCCTCCGCCCGAGGGCGGCGGGCTGAACGGTGATGGCGCGGGGGTGGGGCTGGGGGTGGGATTCGGAACGGGCGACGGCGCGGGGGTCGGCGCAGGCAGAGGATCGATCGTCGTGATCGGATCGTCGGGCAGCACAGGGAGTATCGGTTCAAGTGGATTGCGTTGCGGCTGCGCTGGCGGAAAATAGGTGTAGTCATCGAAATCGTAAAAACCGCCGCTGGGGGCAGGCTGCGCCGATTGGGCCAAAGCGGCTAACGGCATGGTTAGTGCGAGACACGCGGCACCTGCCAGGGTCGAGGCGAGCCCTACCCTCACCGCGCGCGCGCCATATTGGCCAACGCAGTGCGCGCAACCAGCGCGCCCGGGCCATTATCGTCGGAGAAGGTCTCGAGCGCATAGCGCACGGTGACGTTACCGCTCATGGCGTCGAAGGGCGGCGGGGTGGTGGTGCAATTCAGGCCGTCGCATGGCATGAAGTCGCTCGAGACCGCCACATAGGTCGGGACCGCCTGGATACCGAAAGCACGAAACAGACGCGGATCGACGCCGATCGAGGCGAACTGGTCGTCATTGCTGATGACCTTGCTCATCCCGGCGATGAAGTGCTTGGCCGAATTGTTCGGGAAGCCCCGAAACACGACGTGTCCCCCGTCAGCACCAATGGCACAGATTTGAGGTTGTGATTTAAGGAGGGTTGGGGCTTCGTCGTAGTGACGAAGGAACGAAGATGAAGACCCAACCCTCCGTGAAAAAATCCCCTCCCAAGAAGGCCCCAGCTGAGCGGGTGGTCAAGGATATCCGCCGAGCAACCCGGCGCCATTTCTCTGCCGAAGAAAAGATCCGCATCGTGCTGGACGGCCTGCGTGGTGAGGACAGCATCGCAGAGCTGTGCCGCAAGGAAGGCATCGCCCAGAGCCTGTATTACACTTGGTCGAAGGAGTTTATGGAAGCAGGTAAGCGCCGGTTGGCCGGTGATACCGCCCGTGCCGCGACCACTGGCGAGGTGCAGGATCTGCGCCGCGAAGCCCGCGCCCTGAAGGAATGCGTGGCCGACCTGACGCTGGAAAACCGTTTGCTCAAAAAAAGCATGATCGCGGATGGGGGCGACGAAGAATGAGGTATCCCGCATCCGAGAAGCTCGAGATCATCAGGATCGTCGAGCAGTCCCACCTGCCTGCCAAGCGAACGCTGGACCAACTCGGCATCGCCCGGCGGACGTTCTACCGCTGGTATGACCGCTACCTCGCAGGCGGCCCGGAGGCGTTGGCGGATCGGCCATCGGCTCCAGGCCGGGTGTGGAACCGGATCGCGCCCGAGGTGCAGGACCAGATCGTCGAAATGGCGCTGGAGCAGTCCGAGCTGTCACCGCGCGAACTGGCGGTGCGATTTACCGATGAGCGCCAATACTTTGTGTCCGAAGCTACGGTTTACCGCCTGCTCAAGGCCCACGATCTGATCACCAGCCCGGCATACGTCGTGGTGAAAGCGGCTGATGCGTTCCATACCAAGACGACCCGGCCGAACGAGATGTGGCAGACCGATTTTACCTACTTCAAGATCATCGGGTGGGGCTGGATGTATCTCTCCACCGTGCTCGACGACTTCTCGCGCTACATCATCGCCTGGAAGTTGTGCACCAACATGCGGGCCGAGGATGTGACCGACACGCTGGATGTAGCGTTGGTCGCATCCGGATGCGACAGCGCCACGGTGTTGCACAAGCCCCGGCTGCTCAGCGACAATGGTCCCAGCTACATCGCGGGCGAACTGGCTGAATACATCGAGGCCAACAAGATGAGCCACGTGCGCGGCGCCCCGATGCACCCCCAGACCCAGGGCAAGATCGAGCGCTGGCACCAGACCCTTAAAAACCGCATCCTGCTCGAGAACTACTTCCTGCCCGGCGACCTTGAGGCCCAGATCGAGACCTTCGTCGAGCACTACAACCACCGCCGATACCACGAGAGCCTAAACAACGTGACGCCCGCAGACGCCTACTTCGGCAGGGCACCAGCCATCATCAAACAACGCGAAAGGATCAAGCGACAGACCATTGAACATCGGCGCTTGCAACACCGTAAGCTCGCCGCCTAAAACCCAACAACAGACGAGGCCCGCACTCCGCTAATTTACGCCGCGACCTGTGCCAAATGTTCTGACGACGGACA
>NZ_MUYK01000015.1 GCF_002155685.1 Erythrobacter colymbi | reverse complement strand
TGCGGATTCCGACGATCGCGCGCATGTATTCCGATCTGATGCCGCGCAGCGTTCCGCTTTGATCGCGCGCAGGTGAAGCACCTGATCGTTGGTATGTTGTGGCACTATGCTTTGCCGCGGGTCAAGCGGCTTGAGCGGCGATGCTTCGCCGCATGGATTCCCCGGATAGCTCGAGCCTGTGGGCGTTGTGGACAAGCCGATCGAGGATGGCATCGGCGTAGGTCGGATCGCCGATGAGATCGAACCAGCGCGCGATGGGTAGCTGGCTTGTTACGAGCGTTGAACGGCGCCCATAGCGATCCTCGAGGATCTCCAGCAGATGATGGCGGGCATTGCCATCGAGCGGCTCAAGCCCCCAGTCATCGAGGATGAGCAGGTCCACGCGGGCCAGGCTCTTCATGCGCGCAGCAATGCGGCCATCGCCCTTGGCAAGCGACAGCTCGTCGATCAACCGCGGCAGGCGGGTGTAGAGAACCGAGCGATTGTCACGGCAGGCCTGATGCCCGACGGCGCAGGCCAGCCAGCTCT
Organism: Erythrobacter colymbi; assembly: GCF_002155685.1. Taxonomy (GTDB): domain Bacteria; phylum Pseudomonadota; class Alphaproteobacteria; order Sphingomonadales; family Sphingomonadaceae; genus Erythrobacter; species Erythrobacter colymbi. The sequence continues at coordinate 61,045 of NZ_MUYK01000015.1, read as the reverse complement.
TGCCGACCCCTGCTGGTCCGATAATCGCACAGTTCTCATGGGCAGCGATCCAGCTGCCCTTCAGCAGCATTTCGAACAACCGCCGATCGAGCCCGCGGGCGCTGCGATAATCAACGTCCTCAGGCACGGCTTGGTGCCGCAGCTTTGCCTGACGCAGGCGCAGGGCGAGGCGCTTGTCATTGCGCCATGTCGCTTCATGATCGAGCAGCAGCGCCAGCCATTCCGCGTGGTTCAGGCTGGCGGCATCGCCATTGCCATCCAGATCCGCAAAGGCTTGGGCCATGCCGATAAGGCCAAGCTGGTTCAACTGATCAAGTGTGGGGTGTTTGAGCATCCTTGCTCCTTTCAGTGGTAGTATTGAGAGCCCCGGATATTGTCGTGCAGGATCGGCTCGCGCTCCGGGGCTTTGGACACGGGCACCTTGTCGAGCCCCTTTTCGAGGATCGATTTTACAGACGGATAATTGCGCGCGCCGATCTCCAGCGCGCGAAGCGCAGCCGCTTCAAGGCGCTCAGCGCCGAACCGCTTGGACAAGCCGATGATCCCCAGGCACGAACGGTAGCCTTGCTCGGGATGCGGCCGGTCCTCGATGATGCGCGCCATCAACAGCGACAGCATCGGGCCGATCCGGCCCGCCTCCTCCTGGATCTTTGCCGGTGTCCAGTCGAGATAGCGCCGGTGGCTCGATGGCATGTGCTCGGGCACGGTCGTGTGCCGACCATTGCCACTGCCGCGCATGTGCACCGCGATCCGCTCGCCGCCGAGGAAGATCTCGACGCTGCGGGCCGTGTAACGCACCTCAACCTCGCGCCGCGCGTAGCGGTGCGGCACCGAGTAATGATGCTGCTCGAGCGCGATATGGTAATCGAGCCCAACCCGGCAGCGCTTCCATTGCGCATGAACCCATGGCTCCGGTGGCAGCGGCTTCAGGTTCGGCGCATCGACCTCCTCGAACAGCTGGCGGCGCGTGCGGCCGAACTGGCGAAGCACACGGCGCTCATTCAGATCAGCAAGGCACTCGGCAATGGCAGCGTTGAGCTCGGCCAGGCTGTAGAAGATGCGATTGCGCAGACGGCCCAGCACCCAGCGCTCGACGATCCTGACACAGGCCTCAACCTTCGCCTTGTCCTTGGGCCTCCTCGGCCGTGCCGGCAGCACTGCCGTCCCGTAATGCCGAGCCATGTCCGTGTAGCTGCGGTTGAGCATCGGATCGAAGTGGCAAGCCTTGATCACCGCGACCTTGGCATTGTCGGGCACCAGCAGCTGCGGCGCTCCGCCGAAGAATGCGAAGGCAGCATTGTGAGCCTCGGCCCAGTCAGCAAACTGCTCGGTCCAGGTCGCACACGCAAACGACAGGCTCGAGCCGCCCAGCACCGCGACGAACAGATGCGCATCGCGGATCTCGCCGGTTCTGCGGTCTACCACCACCGGCACCGTGTCGCCCGCATAATCAACGAACAGCTTCTCACCGCCGGCATGGCTCTGGCGCATCACCAGCGGCAGCCGGCCTTCCCAGCGCCGGAACAGGTCGCACCACCGGCTGTAGCGATAGCCGTCGGGGTTCGCCGCGTGGTATTCCTCCCACAGGATCTGCAGCGTCACGTGCTTGCGCTTCAACTCGCGCGCCACCACCGCCCAGTCGGGCTCAGGCAACTTGCGGCGCCCGGGCTTCACCCCTGGCACGCCGTAGAGCCGGGACTCCAGGTCGCTGTCCGTCATTTCAGGCTGCACTGGCCAAGTCAGACCCGACCGATCGAACCGCCGAAGCGTATCCCGGACCGTCGTCGGTCCGACCCCGACCCGCTCGCCAACCACCCGCGTCGAAAGCCCGCAGTCCAGACTCAGACGCAAAATCTCGCGCACATGGCGCATCGTAACTCTCCTCGTCGGCATGCATTCCTCCAACCGTTATCCGGTCGAAAGAATGCCCCAACGATCAGGTGAGCCTCACCTCAAACTGCGCGCGATCATATCGGAATGCTGCGCGCGCAATTCTCGGAACACCGCGCGCCATCACCTCGGAATCCCGCGCGCGATCAAATCGGAACACCGCGCGAGATCACCTCGGAATCCGCAGCCGGCGACGTGGTCGCACGTTTCGAGGGCTTTCGCGCGCTCGATGACGCACGCAAGGCCGCTTGGCTCGCGCTGATGGTGGCCGGATCGATCGAAGCAAAGCCCGACTATTCGGACACGACGAACCCGCTTCACGCGCGTCTCGCCGGCATCCTCCACATTGAGCCTGCGCAATGGTGGCGCCCCACGTCCACCAACTTCTTTGACCGCGTCTCGAAGGGGACGCTGCTCGCGCTCCTCACCGAGATCGGCGGGGAGGTGCTGGCGGCACGCTATACGGCCTCGAAGAAGCCTGAAGTCTCGGCCGCCTGCGAGAAGCTGTTCGCCGGTGAAGCCATTACCGAACCCGCGATCAAGGACGCTGCGCTGGCATGGGTGCCCGATGCGATGCGGTTCGACATCGCCCGTGCGGCGGTGATTGACGAAGACGAGGACGATTGCAGCGACGCCCACGAGGATCCCGAAGATGATCCTGCCGAGGACTGCGGCGACGATCAGAACGACTTCGAGGTCGAGCACCCCGACGAAACGCTCGAAGCCGCCGAATAACGCTCTCTCCTGGGCGTCCCTGCGGGCAGCTCGGCTTCGGCCGGGCTGCCCCTTTTTTCGTCATAGCCCGTCACTCGGGCCAGTCCGACAAAGGATTACATCATGGCAAAGACACGTCCGCGCCGGACAGCCGGCAAAGGAGCCCGCCGCGACATCGCCGCCGAAATCACCACCCTCATTCTTTCCAAGCTCGAGCAGGGCGTCATGCCCTGGGTGAGGCCTTGGAATGCCACTCAAGGCGGGGGGAGGCCGCTTCGCCATTGCGGCACGGCCTATACGGGCATCAACACGCTGTTCCTGTGGGCCATGGGAGACGCCATGGGCTACAGCAGCCGCTACTGGATGACCTACCGGCAGGCCGAAGCCCTTGGCGGTCAGGTCCGCAAGGGCGAGACCTCGTCCCTCAGCGTCTACTACTCGCAAATCAGCAAGACCGAGCAGGACAGGGTGACCGGAGAGGATCAGACCCGCGCCATCCGGTTTCTCAAGGCCTACAACGTGTTCAATTCCGATCAGATCGACGGTCTGCCTGCCCACTACTATCCAGACCTCGCGCCGCCTGAAGATCGACCCGAATCCGCACACCGCGGCGCGATCGACGCCTTCTTCGCAACGCTTCCCATCGACGTCCGGCATGGGGGCAACGCCGCATTCTTCTCTCCTGCGGGCGACTACATCCAGATGCCGCCGCGCGAGGCCTTCCACTCCGACGATCACTATGCCAGCACGCTCGGGCACGAGGCGGTCCACTGGTCTGGCGGCAAGACACGGCTTGAACGCACCTTCGGCAAGCGGTTTGGCGACAAGGCTTATGCCTTCGAAGAACTGGTCGCCTCCATCGGTCAGTGCCTGATCTGTGCCGATCTCGGCCTGCCCGGTGAGCTCCATGACAATCATGCGAGCTACATCAGCCACTGGCTCGAGATCCTGAAGGGCGATTCCTCCGCGATCATTCATGCCGCGGCCAAGGCCGAACAGGCCTTCAGCTACCTCAAGGCATTCGGCTCCAGCGCCGCGAGCGAGCGGCCTGAGGTCCTGTCTGAGGACACACCGGCGCTGAAGCGCGCGGCATAGAGGGGAGGGGGAAGGGGTCAGGCGTCCAATCAAGGAGACTTCGGATGCCTGCCACCCTCCACCTCGACCTGCCCTTTCGCTTTCAGCGTGCGCTGCAACCCGATGGCTTGCGGGTCATGCAGACTTGCAGCGCCGCCCTCAACGATGCCATGGGCGATGCCCGGCGCGCCGGGCACGACCCCGAAACCGACCCGGCTGTCCTCCTGCTTGGACGACACCTGGGCCGCGTGGCCGCCGGCGAGTCCCCCAAGGCGATCCATCCTGAGGATGAGGCGCTGCGTACGGCGTGCGAACAGCGGATTGCGGAGCTGCGATCTGCCCCCATTCTGGTCCCGCTCGTACAGCGCGGGCTTAACTGCGATCCCGATCTCATCCGGGTCTACAGATCTTCCGCGCGAGAAGCCTTGCGCTACCTCGCCCAGACGCTGTGTCTCGACCCTGCTGACTACAGCATCGAGCAAGAGCCGCATTTCACGGCCGACAACCCCGCGATCAGCCTGTTTGCCAGGAGCTTCTGCGTCACCATCGACCCTTGCCGGATAAACCCCGGACGGGAGATCGGATGGGTCAGAACCCATGGACGCAATGGGGCATGGGCAGGCCGGCAGCTGCGCGGTCCCATCGACCTCATGAGCAATATCGCCCGATTTGCCGCGACCCTGCGACGCGACTGCAATCTCAACCAGCCCGCCTGAAGCGGGCACAGCCGAAGGAATTTCTCATGGGATGGCTCTCAATGCCGCTGTCGAGCATGCACCCCCACAAGACACCCAAGGAGTATCTCGATGCGCAGTTCACCTTCGAGCATCCCTATGACGCTGAAGGCAAGCGGATCGAAGCCGGGCCAGCTCACCCGCTCCCTGATGGCGCTTCCACCCGCGGCCTGCGCGTGATCGCTTCGTCCTGTCTGCGCAATAAGGTCTGGTATGCGGCCATCGCGCACGTCGAAAACGGCAAGATCGGGACCGTCTTCGCAGCAGTCGTGCTCGTGCGATGGAATCCGCGTGCCAGCGACGGCTACGTGTTCGCTTACAAGGACATGGACGAAACTGCGGGTCCGTTCGAATGTGAGTGCCCTGAGCGCATCCTGCGGCTGCTGGACCCGACCGACAATCATTCGGCTCTGGTCTGGCGCCGCCGCTGCATCCGCAATCTCATGCGAGGATCGCGCAAGCTTGAGGACGGGATGCAAATCCGACTGCCGTCCAAAATCCGCTTCACCGATGGCTATGAAGGCGATGTGTTTTTCATCCGCAAGCGAGGCCGCAAAACCACGCTCGCACTTACCGCCGATGGACCTCCCTGCTACCAGATCAGCAACCTTGCGCGCAGGGAATTCACGATCATCCCCCAAACCCGCGTGCACAAGACACTGTTCGGATAGACCGGCCATGAGCAACCAAACCTTACACGAGGAGCACCTCATCAGCCTGCGGCGGCTCGAACTCTGCAGCCGTGAAAACGCCCACCGGGTCGCCAACCGCCTGTTCGAGCTCAAACGCCGACCGGTCGCCGTGATCCGAACCGGAAACCCGATGAAGCCGTTCCACGTGACCGACGAGGCCACGCAAGGGGACCATGTCGAAGTGGAACTGCGTGCATGAGACCCCCCCCACGCGCCATTGCAGCCATGCTTTGCGGGCACCTCGCAGCCGCGAACACCGGATGCGCGGACCAAATGCAGATTCCACCTTCAGAATCCGTCAGCAACTGCACTGTCACTGATGGCGACACGCTGCGCTGCGGCGAGGAGCGCATCCGCTTGCTCGCAATCGACGCACCGGAGAAACCCGGTCAGTGCCGCGCCGGACGAACCTGTGCCCCCGGCGACCCCTTTGCCAGCGAGCGAAACCTGCGCGTCGCCGCGAAGCCTACCATGACCATTCGCCGCGTCGGCGCCGACCGTTTCGGCCGCACGCTCGCGCTGATGGAAGCCGAGGGCAAAGACCTCTCCTGCCATCAGCTTGAAAACGCAGCAGCGATCTACAACCCCAAATGGGATACGGGCGGATATGTCTTCGCCCTGTGCGGCGAGGCCGCAACGCGGCGCTCGCTCACTCGCTAAGCTGAGCGATCCAGATACCACGAAGGTCCCTGATCGAAATCACGCGCCACTGACACCAGCGGGCCGTCGGGCTCGGCCGCTACGTATGGCCGAACTTGCGGCATGACCGGTGCGCGCCGCTTGAAAAGCTTGCCTGCAACGCGGCCGCGCGCCTCAAGCAGGCTTTCCAGCCAATCGAGATCTTCGAGCATCTGGACGATGCCGCGACCGGCAAGGATGAAATAAAGGCAGCGCTGATAGTCGTCGCAGGCATTGCCGAGGATCATCGACAGCTTCAGCTTGCCGCCCGGATGACCATCGTGAACCCATTCGATGGCCTCGCGCAGCTCTACTGCCGCATAGTAGGCGTCGTTGACTTCGGTGCCGATTGCGGCTGCCGCGAGCATTCTCCGGGTCGGCCGATTGGCTGGATCGAGGCTCGCATCGCGCAATCCGAGATCGAGATCGAAGCGGCCGACAAAGCTTCCAGTGGTCATGACAATCATCTCCTAGAACGTGAACATACCGTGAACGCTCTAGACCGTCAAACCCAAATGCAATAGGTTAGCCATCATGTGGCTCGTCCCTCGACATTCGAGAGGCCTCACTCTCAGAACGCCGGTTCCGGACGTTGTCCGCGAAGCGCTCGTACGCTGGTATCAGGGGGAGGGGAGCGAAGCCGATCACCGGGCAAGTGTCACGATGGTGACGAAGGCCCGAGTGCATGGACAGTGGATCGCCTGCAGCTGCATAGGCGATACCGTACCGCCCCCGCTCATGTCCGCTTCATACCTGTCAGAGGCAGAAACCTATTACCTGCGCCGCCTGACCAGCAAGCGCCAGCGCCGCCCCGAGCACGCAGCGGATTGTCCATTTTTCCGCGAGCAGGCTCCCCAGCGCTTGCGCGAGAAACGCTCGGCCGAGGCTCCCGTGATCGATGTGCCCGAAGGCCTGTTCATCGCCCACCGCCTTGCGCCTGAAAAGCTGGCCGAAGCGCCCACGGACAGCGAACCCGACGACCGCAGCCGCGGCGTCACCATTCCGCGCCTCGCGCGGCTGCTGTGGCAGTTGATGGATATGGCCCACGTCAACGAGGTTCATCCCCTGCCAGCAAGCAGCGGACGAAACATGACGATGGCCTCGGAGTTTGCGCGCTTGCGACATGCGGCGACGCGGCTCGAAATCGCGCCCGGCATCCCCCTTTCCGCGCACCTTTACACGCATATCGATCCCTACGAGCGCAAGGCCGTCTTCGCTCGTCTGCGCAAGGCCGCCAGAACATGGCCGGAGGGCCTCGCACCACAGGCATTCCTTGCGCTCTATGCCAACGACATTTCGGGAACGACGCTGTTACTCGGACAGGGCAAGGAGCTCGAGCTCAAAACCCGGGTGCAATATTCAGGAACGCTGATCGGGCCGCCCTACCTAGTCCTGGTGGTGGTGGGCGAGCACAATCCGCGCGACGGCTATGCTGCGCTCCGCGCGTTCGCCCAGCCACTCGCCCGAACTTCCGCCTTCGTCCCCGTCCACAATGCCCATGAGCGCAAGGTGGCCTGCGAACTGCTCGACCTGCAGTACCATCTGCGAAAGCGCGGGATTGCCCTTGGCTTCAAGCGGCCACTGTTCGACCTGCCCTCGAAAGTCGGCACGGTGCGCCCCGACTTCATTCTCGACATCCACGATTCCACAACTGGCGAACTCATAGAAACGGCGCTTGAAGTCATCGCCAAGGACGATCCCGACTACCTTGCCGCAAAGCGCCATCAGCTGGCGCTTCTGAACAAGGCCGGACGAGTCATCACCGCGCGCGCCGCGACAATCGAATCCCACGGGACGGGCGCGATCCTCAAGGCCAATCTAGGGATCGGCTGAGCGCGATCGCATCCCGAGAACCGACCACGCTTGCCGGCATATCCGGGCCACCGCCCACCGCCCCATGACAACCTCCAGGCTGCGAAAGGGGAGGGGGAAGAATTGGTCAGATCCTTGAGGAGATGACCGATGCCCAAATTCAGCATGACCGAAACGCCGCGGGAGACCCTCTGGGGCGCGCCGCAGACCGCAACGCAGCTGCTGCCCGGTATCTGGGAAGTTCACACAGCCAGCCATGGCGGCATGATCCTGTCGGACGAACGTCAGGCAGCCATGCCGGCAGCGCTGCGCCTCGATAGCACGTCCTATGAGGAAGACGTTGACTGGGCGCTTGTCGTCCTCGGCTTCGCCGCCGAATTCGCCGGTCTGCCAACCAAGGGTTTCGATCTCCTTGTGCAGAACGCCCGCGCAAGCGTCAGGGCATGGCACCCCGATCGCTATGCGGCTCACACAGGCGAGGCCGTCGAAACCAGTGACAGCCCCATCCTGCGCCGCCGGCAGGCGCTCACCGATATGATTAGCAAGTATGTCGTGGTCAGCGCCTCGGGCGACTGGGCAGATTGGGTCCCGCAGGGCCAGGTCGGCGTCGTCGCACGGCGTGTCGCCCGCGTCGATGCCCTCGGCCACGCCCATTACGAAGGCGATTCCATCCACGGACTGGTGGACAAGGACGCTTACGATAGCAGCCGGATCGTCAACGGGTTCGATGAGATAGGCGCTGTGCGCATCGCAGCGGGTGGCCCCGCGACCAAGGAGGTTGTGCTGTGACCCCCATGACGAACCCAGCGGTGACCGCGCATGAATTTGCAATGATGCTTGCGCTGAGCACCGCCCACATGTCGCCGGGCACGGCGGCTGACTGGATGCCCGAATGTCCCTGGGCCTGCTTCGCCAAGGGCGAATGGGGCTGGTTCATGTATGTCTGCGACGATGTCGGCATCACCGAGGCCGCCAGCGTTCCCCTCGAAATCCGCTCCGCTCTCCATGTCGCCCGCAAACTGCGTTGCCAATGGATCATCTGGGACTGCGACGCGCCGATCGTCGCCGATTTGCCCGAATACGACTGGGGCGCAGCAACCGGGGAAATGTTGTGACCGCTGCACCGCGCTGCGCCACGGCAGCAACCCGCGCCCGCGACCTCCTCGACCTTCCGCAAGCACCAGTGGTGCTCGCTTACGGCATCGGGGTCGATTCCACAGCAATGCTCATCGAGCTTGTCGCGCGAGGCGAAACGCCTGATCTCGTCCTGACAGCCGATACCGGTTCCGAGAAGCCCGCGACCTATGCCTATCTCGACATCATCCGGCGATGGATGGAAGGGCACGGTATCGAATTCCAGATCTGCCGGTATCAGCCCCTGCGCTTCAAGCACTGGCCACCCTACGCGACGCTGATCGAGAACGTCCTCACGAATGCGACACTTCCGTCGATCTCGCTCGGCCGCCACTCATGCAGCTTAGGTCTGCGCCTAGCCAGTGTCCTGTTAGCTTGCCGTGAAGGAAGGACAGGCCGGGCGACGCGCTAATCCAAAAAGCTAGCGCCGGCCGGCCTGTCCTTCCTTCACTTCAGCACTACAATTTCGGATCGGCGATCTGTGAGGCAAGCGTCCGGAGTTGGCGTGCAATGGCCGCTTTTGGGATCGCGCCGCTCGCTCGCTCATGGCCGGATGTGGGTGGATTTACGACGGTCCGGTTTTGGTCAGTTGGTTTGGATAGCTGACGCGGTTATGAATTACTCCATCGTCCGCACGGCACCGCAAACTTCAGCGCGGCCACCAACTCTGGCCGGCGCTCGCGCGTAAAGCACGCACGGGGTTCCCATGTCGTAGCCTTGGTGGACCTCGATTTCACTGGTGGGATGGCCGCACTCTGCAAGATAGGCAACAAGTGCGGCGGCGGCCGCTCCTGTGGCGGGATCCTCGTAAACTCCGCCAGCAGCGAAGGCGTTTCTTGAATGGAACCGCCTGTCGGTCTCTTGTTGCACTAAGCTGACGGTTGCGAGATGCCACTCACGCATGAGCACCGCCCCGAGCTCCATGTCGTAGTTCATCTTGGCCAACTGAGAGCGATCTTGCAGACAAAGGAGGAGGTGCCGCGCTCCTGCCTCGATTATTGCTGGGGGATAGCGGTCATCCAAGTCTGTCGATTCAATGCCAAATAAGCGCAGCGCCCGATCGAGAAGTTCAGGTTGCGTAGGCTCGTGACGAGTTGGTGCAGACCACAAGGTGGCCCTCAGGCCATCCATATCCGCTGAGCCTTGCACCACGGCAGAACCGTCATTTAGCTTTAGGTCCACCGGTTTGGTTACACCCGCCTTAGCAAGTGCGGCACCGAGCGCGATGGTCGCATGGCCGCAAAAGGAAATCTCCGCATTCGGTGCGAAATATCGGACGCTGTATCCGTCTTCAGATGGCGCAGCAAAAACGGTTTCCGAAAATCCGACTTTCGCAGCGACCTGCTGCATGGCTTCGGATGCAGGGAGTTCATCGCAGATCACTACTCCGGCAGGGTTGCCGCCGTGACCTTCGACAGAGAAGGCAGCCAACCGCTGAACCGAAGCCTCAATTGCATGTGGCTTAATAATCACGTCCGCTTTCTAGCATCTTAGTTCGTCGCGGCAACGACTGAAATGGGGTCGCTTCCTGAGAGGCAGCTTCTGGCGCAAAATCGCTGATAGCTGCCATTGGAGCAATGGCCCTCAGGTGACGTCCTGGTCACTGGATCGAGCCGGCGCGCAGCAAGGCATCCCGGAAAAATACCGATTCGCCGAACCTTTTGATTGCCGGCGCACTAATAGCGTTAATGTTCGTCAGGATCTCATCGCGAGAGGGTTACGATAGCATGGCATCGATCATCCGGGCATTGGCGAGCGATTCGGGTATCCCTACCGGCTTCCCGATCCTGTTCGACGCTGACATGGTGATTATCGAACCTGCCTTCGTCTGGCTCATGGAGCATGCCGAATTAAGCGGGTGCGCTCAGGCCTCGGAAACCGTCCGGACCTATGGTGAACATCTCCACGACTGGTTCGACTCGCTCGAACAATCGGGGATCGAATGGCGCGAGGCCGACGAGCGTGTCATCGCTGCTTATCGCAACCGGATGCTGGAGAATCCCAGCACGCATACCGGGCGGCCGTATGCCCGGACCACAATCAATGCGCGCGTCTCGACCGTCTGCCGCTTCTACGGTTGGGCGCTCGACCGGGGGCTGATCGACCATTGCCCGTTCCGGTTGACCGAGAAGATGACGCTGATGCTTGACGGTTCCTATCGCCCAGGGTTGCAGCGGCGCCAGGTCAACGAGCTGATCGTCTCGCGCCCCGAAAAGCTGCCACGGCCGCTGCGCGCCGATGAGCTGGCGCGGCTGTTCGCGGATCTGAGGCCCACGGCCCGGCTCGCCGCGCAATGGGCGCTCGGGGCCGGCCTGCGCCGGAAGGAACTTTGCGCGCTCGCCGTCGAACAGATCCCGGATAGCTGGCCGCTCGACCTCGACAGCGATCCGCTAGTCGGCGTGCCGCTGTATATCACCAAGGGCGATCGGCCGAGGACGGTCTATCCGCCGCTTCGGCTGCTCGATTATACGCACTGGTATATCGGCGAGCAACGCGCCCGGATCGTTCGCCGTGCCCGCCGTTCCGACCAACGCTATCGCGCGTCGCCCAATCTCCTGCTGAACGAGCATGGCCGAGCCATGACCCGCAAGCTCCTGACGGCGCAGCTCTCGGAAGCGTTCGCGGCCGCAGGACTCCACGGGACGCTGCACTGGTTGCGGCATACCTTCGCGATGGCGATGCTCGCCCGGCTTCAGTTGCAGGCCCGCACCAATCCCGATCTCAACCCGCTCAAGGTCGTGCAGGTACTGCTCGGCCACGCCTCAATCACCACCACGGCGATCTATCTGCGCTGCGTCGAACTGCACGAGCGCGACCTGAGCGAAAGCCTCGCCTATCTCTATGGCGAGCTGATCCCCACCGATGACTAGAGTGCGGCTAGATCGGACTCTGGGGCTTGAACCGACGCCCGCGGACCATCCGGCGGAGATCGCTGAAATCCAGTTCCGCGACGAATGGGGAAGGATAGTCCAACGCTTCGACCCGACGCTGTTCGGAATGCCGGACGACATCAGCGCAGCTATCTCGCGCGCCTTTCGTGATCATGATGTGGCATCCAGCGCCGCCACCCGCACCGCACGCTGGTTCGCGCTGCGTGTGTTCGGCAGGTTCCTGTGCGAAGATTCGCGTGTCAAGCGCGCGGTCGACCTCGATACAGCGACGATCCGGCGGTTCATCACATGGCTGGCGAAGCCCGCCAACGGGCGCAGGCGAGGCGTCCAGTCACAATCCGGTCAGCTCGGTATGATCCGGCCAGTGCTTAAGCGCGCGATTGCTGACAATTCGGGCTTGTTCGCACCGGGCTTCGCCGTTCCCAGCAATCCGATCCCGCTCGCTGGCGTCCAGCGGCTACCGCAAGCCAGGCTGACACCTGCCGCAATGCGCGCCATGTTGGCAGTCTGCTATGGCCAGATCGACACTGCTTGGGATAAGTTCCAGCACGGGCAAACCATCGTCGCTCTTCCGAACTTGCCGCTCCGTGGTGGCCAGACCGCCGAACGGGATCGCTGGATATGGAAGCTCCACCGCCTCGGCCACGGCGTCATGCCGCCCGCCCGAGGCTCGGACCTTAACAAGCCCGATCGGCAGCGGATCGCCGATGCAGGCGGGTTCCGCGAGCTGGAAGGCTTTCTCCACCTCACGACCGACACGCTGGTTGCGTTCTATATCGTGCTGCTGATCCAGACGGCGGCAAATGCCGGTCCGCTACGCCAGATCAAGCGCGACTGCCTGGTGCCCCATCCGCTCGAGCGGCATCGCATTATGGTAGAGTGGGTGAAACCCCGCGCGGGCGGCAAAGTGAAACGCATGCAACGGCGGTCATTCGATAATCGCCGACCCTACGCGGCGCCTCGGCTGATAGAAAAGCTCCTTGCGATGACGGCGCCGTTGTTGCCGCATGTGGAACCGTCCAAGCGCGATCGGCTGTTCCTGCATCGCTTCCTTATGACGACTGGCCGCCTCGAGCGTGATCATCAAGCCGGCCATATCGCGCAGGCGACGTTGCGATCGGCAATGTTGCGCTTCTACGAGCGCCAGAACGCTGCAATCGCCTCGTGGAACGAAGCGCATCCCGAAAAGCCTCGTACGCTGCTTCCCGACTTCTCGCCCAAGCTGTTCCGCAGCAGCATGGCAAGCGCCCATTATACTGCATCGCAGGGCGACATCATGGCGGCCAAGGCGGTCCTTAATCATGCAAGTGTCGCCACCACAGATATCTACGTCGACGGCGATGCGGTTCGCCGCCTCGAACGCGATACGATCGCCCGACTTCAGGCGCTTATGATCACATGGGTCCGTGGCAAGACAATCTCGGATCGCTCGCAACATCGAGGCGCGGATACCGGTGCGCCGGTGACGGCGCTGTTCGGCCACGACTGCCTCCGCCCGACTGACGGCGGACACGCCCATCCTGGTCGCGTGTGCCCGAAACTGGGAGGCTGCCTTGCCTGTCCGGGCCTGATCGTCCCGATCGACCCGGATCATCTCGCGCGGATCGTCCAGGCCACCCGGCATCTTGAAGCTGCGCGGGAGCGGATCGACCCGGTCCGGTTCGGCCTCTTTTACGCGCCAAGCCTTCAGGTGCTGACGCAAGACCTGCTCCCGGCGTTCCCGCCCGAGATGATGCCGGACGCCGAACGGCTCATGTGCGCCCTGCCTTCGCTGCCGGACCTGGAATAACCTCATGGCCTCCGTCCCGACATCCACGTTCACCCAGCTTCCGGCTCCATTACTCGGGAACGAAGGCGTACCCGCCGCGATGACGTTCAACTGGGGGTTCGAGATGCCGGACGGAAGCCGGTTCAGCGACGATCAGTGGACGCTGCTCCGGAACGCGGCCGAACTGTTCCTGCTCTCGCTGCGGCACGATCCACCCGAAGGCCGGATGCCGCTCCGAAAGGAAACAATCCGCGGCCACTTCAGTCATATCCGCTTCCTTGCCCGGTGGATGGCGGCGGAAAACGTCCGACGCTTCAGGGATCTCGATCAGGACACCGTGGGTCGCTTCGTGGCGATGCTGCGCGCGCGCCCGGGCAGGAACGGCGCGTTGCTCTCGCTCAGCACCGCAGAAGGCCATCTCGGCACGATCCGCACCTTCCATATGCAGCGCGACAAGCTGGACGACGCGCCGCCGACGGCACCGCCTCGCGCCGCCTCGGTCGGGAAGCGGCACTGGAAGCCTTATGGTGGTCATCCCTATACCCCTGACGAGATCGCCGTGCCGCTGATCAGCGGGGCAATCGAGTTGCTCGGCGATCCGGCGGATCAGATAATCGCCCTGCGCGACCGTCTCGCAGACTTGTATGAACGGCTCCGACCACGGCACCAGGGACGAATGCTCCACTGGCATATCAGACGCGCGATGCTGGCCGAGCCATGTCCCTGCGCCGATCGGTATCCGAATCCGGAATGGCCACTGCGCCGCCTGGCATTCATGCTCGACCGGCTTGGCGATGCCTGCTTCACCGTCATCGCCTATCTTGTTGGCGCGCGCGCCTCCGAGATACTCAGGCTTGAAGAGGGCTGCCTCGAACGGCGCGCGACCGACGAAGACGGCGTGGAACACGTCTATCTGGTCGGCACGATCACGAAGACGTCGCTGACGGAACATGGCGACCTTCACCGTTGGCTGGCGCCCGAGCCGGTCCAGCGCGCAATCCACATACTCGAGCGTCTCTCCGCTCCGCTCCGCGAACTCAGCGGCGAGAAGAATCTCTGGCTCCACCAGCTCGGTCGCGGACGATCACCGCTCCCGACGATGATGCCCGTCGCCCGACTGCGGTCACCCATGGTCAATGTCCGCTTGAACGAGCGGCTTGCGCCGTTCCTCGCCTTGCCGGACCACCAAGGCGGCACCTGGCGCCTGACCACCTATCAGGGGCGCAAGACGTTCTCGCGGTTCATCGGGCGGCGCGACCGCACCGGCCTGACGGCGCTGCAACGCCATCTCGGACATGTCCACCGCGAGATGACCGACCGGGCCTATGTCGGCACCGACTTCGAGCTTGCCGAGTTGATCGACGAGCAGGCCGCCGAAGAAACCCGCAAGGCGCTGGAAGACCTGCTCCTGGCTCCGCACGTTGCGGGGAAGGCGGGCGTCATGCTCTCCGAGCGATCGCCGTTCCGCGGGCGCACGGGATCGGGCGATGTCGATGCCTATATTACCGAAATCCTCGCCGAAACGGATATGCGCCTCGGCGTCTGCGACTGGGGCTATTGCCTTTACCGCCGGGAGACATCCGCTTGCCTCGGCGGCGAGCGCGAGCCAAACCCAGTGCTTCGCACGCAAAGCACCTGCTCAAGTTGCGCCAACTTCGCCGTGACTGACCGGCATAGGCCGGTCTGGGAGGCGCGCCTTGAACGTAACACCGCGCTGACCCAGCGCGATGACCTCGATGTCGAGAGCCGCGCGCTTGCCGAAGCACGCATCCAGGAATCTCTCCGCATCTTGGCCCAGCTCGACAAAGGAAATGCCGATGGCGTCCGAGACTGATCTGTCCACCCCACAAGCCCGTCGGCGGGCGAACACCGATGCACGCCTGCGCGAAGCCCTTGGCGTCCTCGCTAATAACGCGTCCACCGCGCCGACGGTCGCCGGGCTCGCACGAGCAGCCGGGGTCGGCCGCAACATCATCTATACCCACCATGTTGGCGTTCTCGACGCCCTGCGTGAGCTTCAGTCGCAGCGTGAGGGGGCCACTGAAACGGCCGCAGGCGAGGCTGATCGCACACGCTCTGCTCTTCGCGATGCTGAAGCCAGGAACATCGCCCTTGCGACACATAATGCCAGCCTGCTGAAGCGCGCTATCGAAGCCGAGCAGCGGGCGGAACGGCTCGAACGCCGCAATGCGCAACTCGTGCAGGATCTCGATCGGATGTGCCGGCCCGTTCCGATCCGCACCAACGCCGGAGAGCCCGATCCCTCTGCTGCCTGAAGGCGGTCACGCCCTAATCGGGCGTCATGCAAGGGGAGAGGGTGAAGGAACGACGGAAATGCGAGCTTTGCAAAGCCAATAAGACAGGTCGATCCAGACCTAATGCAGTCTGAAATGGAAGATCGCTCCCCAGGACAAATTCATCGCGGCATGGCGACCAGCCATAGACGCATGGGGCCGCGGGCAGAAGGTCGTCCGGCTGATCGGCTACGACGCTTCGCCGGCCGACACCCGCAGGCACGCGCACGCTCTGACGATCCCCAGCGAGCGGTTTGAATGCCGCTACCCTCTACGGGAATGGGGCTGGACCCGCGATGATTGCATCGCCCGGATCGAGGCCGAAGGCCTTCCGGTCCCGCCGAAGTCGGCATGCTTCCTGTGCTGTGGCTCGAAGCCCGAAGAAATCCGCGATCTTCCGGCATGGTGCCTCCGTATCATCGTGCTGGTGGAGGCCCGCGCCGCACCGAGGCTCCGAACGGTCGAGGGCCTCTGGCGATCTTCAACGCGCACCAGGCCCGGCCGAATGACCGACTTCATCCGCGCCGAGCGCCTACTTCCCGATGCGGAAATTGACCGGATCGAGGCCGACGCGCCCACGTCCCTGAAACTCTTCCAGGAAGCCGCAGCTGAAATTCCGCTCCCCGAGCGGCCGCACCTTGCCGACTGGATCGAAAGCTTCCACCAGCAACTGGAGACAGCGCCGTGCTGACTGAACCAATCGGACGAGCCAAGCAGATCGCCAAACTCAATGATCGGGCACGCTCTGGTTTCGACCCCAGCGCTCGCATCATGTTTACACGCGGCTGCCTCGACGCGTTCTGCAATGGCGACACCCCGAGCGGGCTTGTCGCGCAGGCCGAGCTCATCAAAACCATGCGTCGCCACCGCTTCGAGGAGGACACCTACGGCGAACGCGACTTCGGGGCGTTCACTTTCAGGGGCGAAAAAGTCTTCTTCAAGATCGACTACTTTGACCTCAACCTCGAGTACGGGTCCGAAGACCCGGCCGATGCCTCGATCACCGCACGCGTGGTCACGATCATGCTTGCATCGGAATACTGATCCGCGCGATTGTTTGAGTTGACCGGCACGGCTGCGAAACGCAGCTGGCTCAATCTCACCACGTCGTGAACGAGGTGCAGGCCTTCAACCGAGAGAATTCAAGCAATATGGAAGATCCCAACAGGAGCACTACAATGGGCGGCGCGCCCAACGCGCGTGCCTTGGCCGCGCAACTTGATATTTCACTTGCTCAGCTCGCTGAACTTGTGGGCGTGAACCGGAGCACCCTTGCAGCCGAACCGCTGGGCAAGAAAGGCCGCGAGGCGCTGCTCCCACTGCTGCGCCTGCTGGTCGATGCCAGCGAAATGGCGGGATCGCTCGACCGCGCTGTAGCATGGTTCAAGGATACGCCGATCACCTCCATGGGAACCAAGACCGCCATGGAACACGTGCGCGATGGCAACATCGCATGGGTGCAGGGACACCTCACGAACATTGCAAACGGCTCTTACGCATGATCGACAGACGAACAGCCGCGCTGCATAACACATAACCCATAACACTCATCCAAGGAGGTTCATATGAGCAGACGCCACGTTCCCCTGAAGGAGGGCTGCACGCGGGTCGCACGTGTGATTGTCGGCTATGACCGACCCCTGGAAACCTTCTTTGCCCAGGCCATCGCGATCAATGCGGACGGTCAAGAAGACTGCCTGATCTGGCAAGGCACTTATCCCGGCGAACTTCCGACGCCGCGCAGCGCGATCGCGCTGATCGAGCCGTACTGCGATGTGCCCGAAGACCTCGCGAAGCAGCTTGAAACAGATCGCCTTGCCACTTTGGCCCAGGCTGATGGCCCGAACCAGCAAGCCGCAAAGCGCGCCCTCATCATCGGCGAGGCCGAACCACCCCGGCCAAAGCCGGGCGGTTAAAGGGGAGGGGGAGGGGGCTTTCGATCCAAGATAGGATCGAAGGAGAACTCCCATGCCCATTATCATCGATGTCGGCGTTGCGCCGGCGAACGAAGACTGTGCGCAGCTCGGCATCACCCCCGACTTTGGCGCAGCGAACCGCCTCGAGGTGCTTGCCTACCGCGCGGCGATCATCGCCGTTCACGGCGCGCCGCCCAGTGGCTGCCGTCTGGAGCCCAAAAGCAACCACCACGATTTCGGCAGCTATTGCTCGCTGACGCTGATCGTCTCGGACGAGGCCTCTGTCAGCGCCGCACATGCCTACATCGCAGCCGTCGAAAGCGGTCTTGGCAAATGGACCGAGGCCGCGATGGCGCCTCCCATCACCTACCGCGATGGCATCGCGCGCTGGCACAAGCGCACCGCCTCCGACGTCGTATTCGGCGTGCTGATGAGCACGCGGCCCGATGATGACGGTCAGTTCCGCATCCCGGCTTTCGCAACGATCCACGCCAACCTCTCGGCTGCCTACGAGGCCGAGGCCGCGCGCTTTGCCGCCCTTCAGGGAGAAATCGCATGACGACGCTTGCCGAATCCAACACCGCAACGGCTGCGCGCGATGACGCACCCAAGCTGATGCTCGCTGCGATCTGCGCATGCGCCAGGCTTCACGGCATCGCCACGATCACCATCAGTTACGATGGCTGCGGGGACGAAGGCGGGATCGACGGCGTGACGCTCTCCGGCCCCGCCCTCGCGGACGGTGAGCCCGTCCCCGAGATCGCGATGCCGGACATGCCATGCTCGACGTGGACCGTTCCCTATCGCGGCGACGCTGTCGCCATTGAATCGACCTTCGAAAGCGCCCTTGATGATCTCGGCTACGAACTGATCGCACAGAACCACGCCGGTTGGGAAAACGGCGAGGGTGCGTTTGGAGAGGTGATCATCGATGTCGAGGCCGGTCGTGCCACGCACGACCACAACACGCGATATGTCTCCTACGACAGCACTGCCTATGAATGGGAGTGCTGAGCCATGTCGCACTGCTACTATCATGCGCTCTCCTCGGTGAAGCGCTGGGGCGGATGCGTCGAAGACTACCGCCCCTTGCACGACTGGTTCGACCAGTCGAAGGCCATCATCGCCGATCCGCGCCACCGGGCGCTGCGCCACCACGCCGAAGGCATCTTCATGCTCGAGGCACTGTTTGGCCAGACCATCACAAACAGCGACGGGCATATCGTGCCCGTCCGGCTGATCGGCGAACAGCATGTGCTGGAGGATCTCGGCCACATCCCGTCCTTCGCCGACTGGGCGCGCGCCATCCGCCCCGAAGCCTGGATGCTGCGCGGCAATCCCAAGGGATCGCCGGGCCTCGATCCGGCCATCACCAAGGCCAGCCTGAAGGAGGCCAGCCATGCTCACTGACAGCGAACGCTTCGCCTTCGTGCCCCATCGCATCCATGTCTTCGAAACGAGCGGCAATGCTTACGACGGCGTCCAGACCGACGACCGGATCGCGACCGGCGACCTTTTGCTGGTGATGGACGAGGCCGTCGTCGGCGTCGCCATGACCTGGCCATTCGCCGTCACTGCCGAGGCCGGACACCTGCACCAGGTTGCCCCCAAACCCGGCGACACATTCGACGAGCTCGCCATCTCGCTCGGCGTCGATCCGGAGGCACTGCGCCGGGCGGTAAGCCTTGCCCGCCAACTCGGATACGGCATCGAACCAGCACTTCAGTCACTCACGACGCCCTGACAGGTCAATTCAAGGACACCATCATGGCTAACAATTACCTCTACGCCGCATTCGCGGTGAGCGTCACCGCGTCCGAAGCCCAGCTGATCGCCAATGTCGAGGCCGCGATCGATGCCATCGAGCAGGATCTTCAGGGCAAAGCCCGTCAGGAAGCCTTCGATGCCCTTGGCCCGGAGTTCGCTGCCACATTCCCGCCTACCAGCGACGACCCCTTCTCGGGCCTCATGCCGATCTTCCCCGACGAGGACTTCCCATGTCTCGATGCAGACGTCACGATCGAGGAGGGCGATGCAAACGGCACACACACCGTCAGCTTCAGTGGCCACCAATTCGGAATCGAGCAGGTTGCGAACCTGCTGTTCGCCTGCGCCAAGTCGACCCTGCCGATCGGCTTCGAATACGCCTACACCTGCGACAAGCTGCGCAACGACGAGTTCGGCGGCGGTGCCGTGATCATCACGGCCGACGGCATCGATTACCACAGCACACACGCCATCGTGCGCGAGGCGCTGTCGAAGGAACCCCTGCCGACATGCGCGCGCCTCGTGCTGACCATCCGCGACCCGGAACACGGCCTGATGTTCTGGAACACCGACACAGGCTTCGGGGATCTCGCTTCCGCGACGCTATTTAGCGAGCAGGAAGCCGCCGATTTCGACGTCCCCATTGCCTTTGACGAACCCGAGTGGCTGGCGTGCCCGGCAGGCGTTCCATGAACGCGCTATCGGTCCTGCGCGCAGGCACTTTTCCGGGCGCACCGCCGATCGCGCTGCCGACCGCGATCAAGGCCGCCCTGCGCCAAGGTGCCTGGGTGGTCTTCAACCTCTCGGGCGGCAAGGATTCCTCAGCTGCGCTCTTTGCCGCGATGCCCATGCTCGATGCACTCGGCCACCCGCGTGACCGGCGCATTGCCATCCATGCCGACCTCGGCAGGGCCGAATGGGACAGCACCGCACAGACCGTCGCAAGCATCGCTGCAAGAGCCGACATCGCGCTAACGATCCGCCAACGCCAGAGCGGAGACCTGTTCGACCGCTGGAACCAGCGTTTCGAAGCCGGCAAGGCACGCTACGAGGCGCTCTCGACCTACAACCTGATCGGCCCCTGGTCATCGGCGTCGCTGCGCTTCTGTACGTCCGAGCAGAAGGCACAGGTCATAGGCCCATACCTCGCCCGCCTCCTCGCCGGTGAGACCATCATCCAGGTCATCGGCATTCGGCGTGACGAAAGCAGAGCAAGGGCAATCGCGCCAGACTGGAAGCACGACACCCGCTTCGCAGCCAACGGCAATCGCGCCGGCACCCGGATGATGATCTGGCATCCGGTCATCGACTGGTCGACCGCCGATATCTTCGCCTTCCATGAGGCAAACGCCATCCCGCTCCACGAAGCCTATACACGTTACCGCTCGAGCCGCCTGTCCTGCCGATACTGCGTGCTGCAATCGCTCGCCGACCAGCAGGCAGCCGCCTCAGCCCCATCCAACCAAGAGGCTTTCATCCACCTGGTCGAACTCGAGGCACGCTCGACCTTCTCGTTCCAGCCCGGTCGCTGGCTTGCCGACAGTGCTCCGCACCTGATCCCGGCGAGCCTCACTGCCAGTGTCGCCCGTGCCAAAGAGGATGCTGACGAACGGCGCCGTCTCGAAAGCACCATGCCGCATGACCTGCGATTCCAGAAAGGGTGGCCGCCGCGTGTGCCCACGCCCGAGGAAGCAGCACGGATTGCAAAGGCACGCGACCCCCTTCTGCGACGCCACGCGCTCGAAAACCGCTTTCCACACGGCGACGACGTTCGAGGCCGCTTCGCCGAGCTGATCGCTGCCAAATCTTCAGGAGCACGGCAGCCACATGCTCCGCCGAGGAACCTGTCATGACACCCTCCCCCGAATACCTGCGAATGATCGCCGCACGCAATGCGACTGAGACGCGTCTCAGAGAGCTGGATCGGAGACTTCGCGAAGCCGCCGACCGCGCGGTGGACTCACCGGCAGCCCATCGCGGCGACAGCGGATGGCGCAAGAGCGACGAGGCCGCCTACCAGGCCGCACTCGCCGCGCTTCGCTACCGCAGCCGCAACGAAATCGGCGCACTCACAGTAAAGCTCGACCGGCAGCAGGCTGCCATTCGCGCATGGCTGGCGAAGGCGGGCGGGCACAGGGCCAAGCGCAACTGAGCCGCCATTGCTCCCGTCAGCGACGCGGCGGGCGTCCCCCGACGGGACACATCAGGCTGCAGCGCAACAAAGCCTTGCGCTGCAATCGTTTTTAGATTCAAACCCACTCATCTGAAGGGGCGCATCATGGAGATTGTGTATCACTTCGACACGGCAAGCGCAGCCCTGCGCGCTTGCGACAATGGCGACGTCGTTAGCGGATCGGTGCTGGTCATCCCATCCGATTGCATCGTCGGTCTCGCAAGCAATCCGCCGCGCGCAATCACGGCGCGCGCTGGGCCTTTCAAGCCCTTCTTCGGAAACTCGCGCAGCGCCATCCTGACCGAAAGCCAGCATGGAGCCGAGCAGATCCGCGCCGGCGTCGACGAAGCCTACCGCCAGGGTTTCCCGGTGCCAGAGGCCCTCGCGGATTTCGCGACGCTCCGCTCCGAAATGTCGGCTTGTGCCCGCGAATACCGCCTGACCAGCGACGAGGTACTCGCGCTGGTCGAAGCCTGCGAAGCGCGATCCACCGAATTCTGGAACACGCTCGGCCAGGCCGGGGCCGATTCCAGCGCGGCCCGAATTCTTCAGGCCGCCATCACGAACCTCTCAGCCGCACGGCGCAAGCTGCTCGACCGGCCCCTTTAACGCTCTCAGCATCGGCCGCGCTAGACGCGATGATGGGGCATCCCGAAGCGCTGAAAGACAGTGAGCTCCCAAGGCAGCCATATAAGCAGCACGAATGTGACAAGGAACACGACGGCAGCCTCAGGAGTCAAAACCAGCAGCAAGCCTGCAACAGCAGGCACCCAAAGCATCAGGAGCGGAAACCGAAGATCGATCATCTCAGTGATCTTTTTGACCACGCTAACGGCCCGACGAGGCGATAAGCGATCGTCAGAGACGCCATCGAATGAATGGTCTGACCGAACCACGCGACGATCAGAACCTGCAAGCCCCTCGATAACAGGCAAGCGCCCGGAAACCCTTTCCTGACTGCGCGCCAACTCTTCCGCATTACGCCGACACTGCGCCACCATAGCCTGCTCGATTTCGCCAGCCCTGCGTTCCAGGTCCGCCCGTTCCTGCGCCGCGCGTGCATCCTGCCATGCCGCATACCTCTCACGCGCGGCCCTGGCTTGCGCCTCATCGACTGCGCGCTGCTTGTTCAGTTCGGCCCGTTCCTCGGGCGTGACACGACCACTTGCGTGAAGGTACCAGAAAATCTTGCGCTGCGCCTTCCTGACCATCTGATCCGCGCCATTGCCTGTAAGGCCGAAGACTTCGCCTATCTCGGCAAAGGTCATCGGACCATCGCCGCCGGCGCCGCATAATCCATATCGCAGGCGAATCGCACGCTCCAGACGTGGGGGCAACGAAAGAAGCGCGGCGGTGAGCCGGTCGCGATCAGCAAAATTCTCATCCATTTCGACGGTGGCATCTTCGAGGTCTGAAAGCGCCTCGATCCCATGTACCAGGCGCTCCACTACGTAGTGGTCGTCATCCACCACCGATCGCCGCCGCCCCATGCGATCAGCACTCTTGAACCAGCGCAGATGACGCTCGATGGCGACGACCGACCCATGACAACCGCAGGCATACTGAGCGCTGTGACATGAGCATCAGCCAGTGCTCATATCATAGTTGATCTTGCAATATTCCTCACCGTCAGGGTGTTCGTACCAGTCGAACCAAAAATTGTCTGACGCGAGAGCCTGCTTTCGGTCTTCGAGCCGGTCGATCTGCCGAAGCGCAACTTCCTCGTCACGCTTTCGTCTCAGCCAGGGAGCCAGCGCCACGACGACCCAGGGTACACAGATACAGACCGCCATCAACAGCGCCATGGGTATCGCCAACCCCAGCATTGCCCCGTGATGCGCGCCGACTGGATTGCTCGAAAAGTACACAAGGCTGCCAACACCGCCAATCGCCAGCACCCCGGCGAGGAGCGGAGGGATCAGAAAGCCCGGCGTCCACGCCCGGCGCGCACGCACCTCGACAAGAGCCTGCTGCAACCGCATCGCTTCGCTCTCGTGGCGAAGCTCTTCCCAATGGATGGCGTTTTCCTCGGCTTCCTCCTGAGTTGCCAGAGCTTCTCCCTCTTCCTCGATCGCAGCCTGAATCGCGACACGACGTTCGCGGTGCTCAAGCCTGCGCGCACGAAGCGCGACGACGCGAGGCGGCGGATAGATTGCGACTGAGACCATATCGAGCAACCGGCAATTGGAACCAGGACACAAAAAATCCCACGCACCCCCAGTGGGGTCAATCCGGGAATTTTTTTCCTACAAGTCTGCGGCGCATGGACCGGCGCGTCCTTTTTAGCCTTTCGCGAATTCATCGGCCCTCCGGCAACTATTCGGTCGGCGCACTGAAAACAGGCACGGCTTCTGAGCTTGCTTTCCCGAATGCCCGACCTCCGCTCCGCATAACCAAAGCCCCCAGAGCTCCCTGAAACGATCCCATTGGCACGCCAGAAGCGTGGCCAATGGAGGGCGCGCGACCCGCGCGCCTGCTCGTCCCGCGAGCGGGCCGAGGAGAGGAGGGGGATTGAGAAGGGTGTCGAGGACGATGGTGTCCGAGACGCAATCTCAGGAGAAGCATCATGAACATCGGTTCCATCAAGCAGAACGACAGCGGCGTTTTCATCGGCCGCGTTGACACCATGGCTGTCGCGATGACGATCGCGCTGAAGCCGGTCAACAGCAACAATCCGAAGGCTCCGCGCTTCGAGATCCATGCGCTGACCCCGGCGCGCAAGTGGATCCAGGTCGGCGCGCTGTTCGAGCTGTTCTCGAACAACACCGGCGAGGCCTTCCTCAACGGCAAGATCGACGATCCGTCGATGACCGCGCCGCTGCAGATCTCGGCCTTCCAGCAGGATGACGGCAGCTACAACATCGTCTGGTCGCGCCCGACGCGCCGCCGCGACGTCACCTCGCAGCTCGCGTCGAAGCAGGACGAGATGCCCGCCTTCGACATGGGCGAAGACAGCACCGGCACCAGCGGCACAGCCAGCGACGGTCTCGGCGAATCCACTGCCGAATTCGCCAGCTGACACCAGCTCCCCCAGCGCAAGGCGGCTCCCAGTCCTCCGGCCGTCTTGCGCACCTTCGGGCCCGTCTCTCTCACCCCGAGAGACGGGCCCTTTCTTTTGCAGGCACGGCCCAGGGCCGTGCCCTTGGAAAGGACATCTCATGACCACCATCACCGCCATCATCGATGTGCGCGAACACACCGGGGTGCCCGGTAACGCCACCATCGAGCTCACGCCCATCGGCACGATCGGCGGCATCAGGCTCGCTGACGGCCGCCACGTGCGCCCCTGGATCACTTGGGAGCTCGAGGAGGCCGACGGAACGCACCGCGACCTGACGTTCGATGAGCTCAGCGAACTCGGGTTCGTACCGACCCTCGACAAGACCATCGCCATCGAACTTGCCTGATGCGATCCGGACAAGTGCCGCTTCCAAAACGGAAAATCGGCTGATGCCGATTGCAGGGGCAGGGCGCTTAACTCTATTCTGCCGCGGGCAATACACGCACCTCAAGGAGCAATCCCCTCATGGAACGCCACTTCACCGAGACGATTTCCGCCTCCGCCCTGCGCAAAAACTTCGATGAAACCCTCAAGGCGGCCACTACGCGCGCAATCGGGATCGAAGAGAAGGGCGCGATATCAGCTGTCCTTGTTCCAGCGCATGAATACGCTTCACTGCGCGCCCTTGTCGGACGCGCGATACAGTCAAGTGCTCTGGCGGACATCGTCAAGGATCTCACCTCGCCCCGTCCCGGAGCGCATCCCCACTCGCCCGAAAGGTACGATGATGCAGCAGCATGACCCATCAAACCATCCCGAGGCGGGGGGAATTGTCGACTTCCACTACATCGAACTCAAGGATGTGGGTGGCAAGACCAGCGGCGAGCAGGATCTTCGTCCATGTCTGATCTGGAATGTTCGCGTAATCGAGATGATTCAGCTCGTGGCCGTGCTGCCGATCGTCTCCGGCGCAACCAAGGCACGCGTCGCAATCTCGCCCGCCGAACGCGCCGCGCTAGGCCTCGCGGATACTACCGATGTCGTCTTCGAGGAAGCGAACGTGTTTCTATGGCCCGGACCTCACCTTGAGCCGCAAGCCGATCGCAGCCTCGTCCGACCTCGCCGAGCCTCGAAGCAGCTGCTGAACGCAATCGCCGACGGCATGACCGGGCGCATCTGCAACATCATCTTCCGTCCCTGACTGACATCCGTCCAAAACTGCCGATAGGCTCTCTGTCCCAGGAGAACGCCATGCCAGATGAGAAGCCAACCGCCGAGCGACGCATGACCGCGAACCTTGCTGTCTACCCTTTCGCCATAGCGCGACATTGGCGGGAGGTGCGGGCGTCCGACGGTACGCGTATTCCGAACCACCTCTTCGCTTCATCACGGGCAGCCGCGTTCATTCTCGAAAACGGTCCACCCGAGCATCTCCGACGGGAATGGAACATTCCGCCGGGCGCGATTCATGTCGGCCCCGCAAAAGAGAGAGTCGACGATGTAATTGCCTATCTTGGCCTGAGTGATGCCGACATCCAGTTTCTCGAGAACTACTACCGCCTGACCGGGGGCATGCGACCGTTCTCGCTTCTCACCGACCGCCGGAAATTCATGGCGCTGTGCAAGCGCACTCCGGGCTTCACGATCGACATGCGGGACATCGCCAAGCTGGCAGCCCCTGCATCGACGGATGCCCGCTATGCGGACCCGGAAACGCTCGATGAGCTGCTCTATCTCGATCCCGGCACGCTCGTCCCCCTCAATACGACCTATGAATTCGTCCTGGGCAAGGGCGATCGAGAAGCCGGGCGCCGCGCTCTCAACGAGCTTGAGTTCGGAGCAGACATTCTCGTGCGAGAGGACGGCGTTCACATCGCAATCAAAGACTTCGTGGGTTTTATCGAAACAACCCCAGATGACCCACCGCCGCCCAGCCCTATGAATTGGCTCCGCCAACTCAGACGACAAACAGGTCGCTAATTTCGCTAAGCACCTGACCGCAGAGCAGCCGAGCGTCCTGACCAAGGACCGCGGCGCGCTTCGTGCCGCCTAATGGAGCCCCGCAATGCATGACAACCTGATCCGCATCCCGAAGCGTTTCCTCGACGATCATCTTGAGCGCGACCTCCCGACGCCCAGGATCATTCGAGAAACCGCGTCCCATTATTTCATCGATCCCCGAGACCCTGCCATCGGCGAACTCGCCAATGATGCCAGCCACTATGCAGACGGGCTCGATGAAGCACCGTCGGGAGTCGTCCGGTCGGCCCGAGCCACGCTCCGCGCGATCCGGCCCGCAGTGCATTGATCATGCACCGCCTTCGGCGGTGGCAGCCGCCTCAGCCCGATCGCCGGCGCCTCCTTGTACAGCAAACCAGTGGCAGCACCGCAGCGCCGCCCCTGCCATGGACGGACCATTCGCCCTCGAACTGACGACCGGCGCCGCTCCATCCGGTGCCGCCGCCTTCCAGCGCGTTGGAATGCCCGATACCGACGAGCCGGCCGCCCTTGCGTGCTGCGGAAGCAGGCAACCCCGTGCCGAAGCCTGTGACATGCGAAACTCAGACGTCCGGCGCAGCCACTTCGGGCACCCTCGGACCACCGCCGCAGCGGGCCACCCGCTGACCAGGGCTCGGCTCCGCGTATCGTTTCCGTCCGGTATCGCGGGCGGCGGGATTTTCCCCCGGCGAGCCTGTGCACGACGAGCCTGACGCTGTTCAATCGAATCAAGGCCCCTCGTGTCCGACAGCCCGTCCGCCGCCAGTGCCCCTGCCTCTCTGGTCGCGGTTAGGGCCAACCTGCGAAAATGCGAGCCGTGTTGCTCGGCAAGCCGAGCTGCCCGCACCACCTCGATTTTCGAGGTTTCCCGCGCATGCGCGCGGTGTCCCACCACTCCCGCCGAGGCTCGATAAGGGCACCGGCGGACGAGCCGCCGGCCACAAGGAGGCTTTATCATGAACAACGTCAATCTCGTCGGCCGTCTCGCCAAGGACCCCGTCGCCCGCGACACCGGCGAAACCCGCGTCACCGAGCTGATCCTGGTCACCGAGCGGCCCGTCATCCGCGACGGCAAGGTCCAGAAGGATGCCGAGAGTGGCTACGCTCTCAAGGACGCCGAATTCCACAAGGTCACCGTCTTCAACGGCATGGGGCTGCCGCTCCGCGAGCACAAGAAGAAGGGCGACCAGCTCGCCGTCACCGGGCGCATCCACTACTCACGCTGGAAAGACGCCGACGGCACCGAACGGTACGGCACCGAGATCATCGCCGAGAACGTGATGTTCATCTGACCCCGCAGGGGCGGCACCGCAATGCCGCCCCTCGCTTCGCTTCGATTGGAGAACGACCATGTCATCGCTTGCGCCCATCCTCAATACCGGCTTCGCCCGCGCTGCACAGCAGCTGCCGCCCGATACACGTCCGGTGCTCGCCCTGCGCCCATCGTCGTACAGCTGCTGCCAGTACGAGATCGTAACCGCCCGCTACATGCCCGACCATCGTCCCCTTGCGCCGTGGCGCGACCTGTCCGGCGACGACCTCGCTGACAGCGGCTCCGACCAGGTGCTTGCCTGGGCATATGCCGACGCCATTCTGATCCCGGGAAGCGCGCGATGACCGAACCCGTTTTCGTCTTCGGCAGCAATCTTGCCGGCCGCCACGGCAAGGGCGCAGCCCTGTGGGCACGTCAACACCGCGGCGCAATATACGGGCAGGGCATCGGTCTGCAAGGCAACAGCTACGCCATTCCCAGCAAGGACCACCAGCTGCGCACCCTCCCACTTGCTGCCATCGAGAGCCATGTCGACACGTTCCTCGCCTTCGCGCGCTCTCGCCCCGAGCTCGCATTCCAGCTGACGCCCATAGGCTGTGGCCTCGCTGGCTATCGTCGCGAGCAAATCGAGCCGATGTTCGCGGACGCGCCGCCCAACGTCCTGTGGCCACCCGAATGGCGCTGATGTAATCAACCCGTACATCAGCCACTCGCCGCTGCCCTGTTGAGAAGAACACCAAGAGAAGGAATCTACAATGCCATTCGACCCGACGAACGTCCCCGCAGAAATCTTCAAGAAGCTTTCGATCGCCCTCATCAATGGAACGGACGCTGACCTTACAGCCGAAGAAGTCAAAGCGCTCGTCGACGCCGGTCTGCTTGAAGCCCTTGAAATGGCAATTCTCAAAGAGAAGCCTGAGCCAGGGGCAACAACGGAGCATTAAACGATCCCATACATCACCCAGTCGTCACTACCCTGCTGAGAAGCACGCGAAAAAGGATCTCGCCATGCGCAAAAGACCATTGCCCAACTACCAAGAACGGCTCGTCATGGTCAGCTGGCAGCACCTCTCTGCCGAAGAATGCCAGCAGCGTGCTCTCGCCGCCCTCTCGCCGGTCATGTGCAGGGATGCGACCAATCCGCATACGGAATGGACCTACTGGGATCCGCATGGGCGTGATCACTTCGCGGACCACGCCGGGCAATTGAGTGGCTTTTCCGCGCTGCAGGTCGATCTGCTACGCCCCACCTTCGACTACCTGCATCTGCGCGATGCAGATTGCCTCATGGACACCATTGACGAAGTCGACGACCGGATTCTGGCGGTCATCGGGGCGAGCTGCACATGGCTGTTTGCCACCATGAGCACCGAAAACGACCACCCACTCTCGGGAGCACGGCGAACGCTCGTCATGCTCGATTGCGACAGGGACGGACGCGAACGCGATAACTCTCCGGGATTCGCTACGCTGCCGCGCGACACGCTGCTCGAGATCGAGCGCGACCTTGAGGATTACATTCTCGACAGCCTCAGTTGATCGGCAACCCCCCGGTTCACAGTCACGGTTCACGGTTCACGATCAAGGATTACGCCCGTGGCATCGATCTTCGCCCCTCGGTGGCCGCAGCTGCACCTCAGGTGCTGTGCGACCATGTCCAGCTTCATCGGAATCGACTTGGCGAAGCACTGATCGCGCAGCTTCGACGCGGGGACCAGCACGACACGCCGGCATCTGAGGCATTCGATCTGCGCATTGAGCCCATGACGAACCAGATCGGCGACTGTGTCGATACGCTTCATTCCCATGAGCAGCGTAGAACATCATGAGAACATGATCGTCAACTCGTATGGCAAGCCAGGCAGGGGGTAACCTCTCCCGACCTTCGGCCGGGACCGCGCTCTACTGCGCGCCCCGCGCCGCGGCCCTGGCTGCGCTAGGGCCTGCGTCTGCGGTTCGCTCCGCCGAGCCCCTGAAGAGTCTCGGCCCTGCGGGTGACGATCGCTGACGCACTGCCGCGCACCGCGCTTACGCGCTCCGAGATTATCGCAGAAAATCTCGAGTTGTTGTGACCAGTCAGGCGAACCCTTCCAACCGCCGCCCTGTCGCACTATCCAACTGGCGACCGCACAAAGGTGATTGAGTATGAAACCCAATACCCATCGCAGCTCGCAGTTCACACATGAAGATGACTACCGCCTCAACTTTCCGACCACCCTCACCGATGTTTATATGGGCCTGACTTTGCGAGACATCAGCATGCGGTACTTGCTGGACGCAACGGCGGACGGTGACGCGGCCAGGCTCAGCATTACAGCAAACGTCCAAGCATTCCGCGCTGACGATGGCATCATAATGTCGATAGGCTCGTGCAACATTGACCTTATAACCGATTGGCACATCCAGTACGATTTGGGGGAAGGCGATTGGCAACCTTGGGGCCCATTCCAGAACCTTCCCCAAGGGTACATCGAGCTTCTCAACCCGCTCCATTCGCCAAATCGCGGGGCGATGGGCGATGTGACCTCAATCGGCGCTATCGTTCTATCGGACCGGGCGATTAACCGGATTGCGAGCCAAATCCGCGCTCGGCCGGAATCTGAAATCAAGATTGCGGGGCAATTGAGCGATGCAGATTTGGTCGCCGTAACAAACCTCAACATGAGCCATTAGGAACAAAGCGTGACGTCTACCGACCTTCGGCCGGGACCGCGCTCTATTGCGCTCGACGCCGCCGCCCTAGCTCAGCTCAAGCTTCGCTAAGGGCTTCGCGTGCCCACCTCGCTTCACCGACCCCCAAGGGGTCTTGGCCCTGCGGGTGACAATCTGACGCATTCAGCCGCGCACCGCGCTTACGCGCTGCGGCCATGATGAGCGGGGCTTTTCCAGCGGCTCGGGCTTCGCCCGGGCTTTGCGTTTTTGATGGCCCCGCCGGCCCTCGGTCCCGCCGCGCGCCGCGCGAGCAGCCGGGGACCGGACGACGACTGCCGCCGCCGCCTCGATCTCCGACATGCTTCGCGCGTGCCTGCTGCGGCTCCTGCGGGGGCCGATTCCTGTTTCGCTGACGCAATTTCTACCGCCGCCGCCCTGCGGGCAGGTTCGGCGGTCCCTACCCATCGCTGCCTGCCGCGGCCCTGACGGTCCGCGTGCGCGGCAACGCCGGTCGGGAGCTTTACAGCCGTAGTTCGCGCGTATGCGCGAAAGCGCGGCATTCGGCATCCTCCGGCCGGTCAAGGATCGGCACAGGCTGTCGCTACGCTTGCCTGAGCCGCCCGCGTGGCGGCGATGCGCGCTGGTGCCCGCGCGATCGTCCCTGACAGTCCGTCATCTGCCGAGCAGCCACGCTGAACGGCTTCCAAGATGGGAAGTGTTCCCGCTGTTAACCCTTCGTCGGGCCGAAGGGGCGGTCCGGTGTGGCGCTGAAGCGCCTGACCGGCCCTGCCTTCGTCTCTCTTCCTCGGGGCGGGAACGTCTCTTCCACACACACAGGAACACCTGCCGAAACATATCAGTCTTCGGCGCTCGTCAAGGATCGCGGTCCCCCCAATTTTCCGCCGGGTGACCGTGTCGCTGCGCGCCGGCCACCCGGCAGAAAATCGGCTCCCCCGCGCCCGCAGGGCGGCGGCGCGACAAGCGCGCCGTCCCTGACTGCACGCCTCCCGACTGATGGGTTTTCGGGGTTCCCGTCGTGGGAACGATTTCAATCAATTGGAGGCTTTTATGACCAAGATTTCGAACCTGTCCGACCTCGCGATCCTCGCTGCCGAGATGCGCGCTTCCCAGATCGAAGCCGACATCGCCAATGAGTTCGGCCACGCCAACAATGGCGAATACAGCGCCGCGTTCATCGAAACGAGCGAGATGGCGAAGCTCAGCATCGTCGCCGAGCCCGAGCATGCCGACATGCCCGATCCGGAAATGTCTGCCGCCGCCGTCGAACTCATGATGAAGACGATGTTCGATGTCCTGCGCGATACGAGAATGCAGGAATGCGCCGCAGATCTCGCATGGGGCTTCTGCAACAGCTTCCACATGGTCGCCAAGCGCATCGAGGGGCGTGAAGACGACGCCGCCAAAAAGCTGGGCGAGCTCGCCCGCAATTTTGACCCTTCGGAAATCTACGCGACCGAGCTGGAGGAAACACAGCAGCTGTG
Organism: Erythrobacter colymbi; assembly: GCF_002155685.1. Lineage (GTDB taxonomy): Bacteria > Pseudomonadota > Alphaproteobacteria > Sphingomonadales > Sphingomonadaceae > Erythrobacter > Erythrobacter colymbi. The sequence continues at coordinate 29,082 of NZ_MUYK01000015.1, read as the reverse complement.
CCAGACGCTCGAAGGCATCCGCGCAGCGCTCGAATGCATGCGCGATCACGCCGCCGAGGTCTACCGCGTCGAAACCGGTCGGCCGTTCTCGACGGTCAGAGGCAGCCGGGTGTCGAGCAAGCTCACCGCCTCGGTGGTCGACGCCCGCGACTATCTCGCCGGACGCGCCCAGCGCCGCCGCGAGCAATACGCACCCGAAGGCCCGGTCGTTGCCTTCTCGGGCGGAGCACAATGGCACGATGACGCAATCATCTGGACCCGGCTCGACAACATCGCCAAGCGCATCCCGAACATGATCCTCGTGACAACTGCTCAAAACAAGGGCTGCGACACGATCGCACGCTGCTGGGCGGCCTCGCGCGGCATCAAGCTCGTCGAGTTCAAGCTCGACACCAGCAAGGGCCGGAGTGCAGGGTTCGTCCGCAACGACCGGATCGTCGCTCTGAAGCCGGTTGAGGCGATCGTCTGCCAGGGCTCGGGCATTCAGGCCAACTTCGCTCAGAAGCTTCGGGACGCCGGAGTGCCGCTCCACGTTCTCCGCCTCGCAGACCAGCGCCCTGACGAGCTCGCCAGCGCAGCGCGCACGGCTCGCTGAGCACCATGGGAGGCTCCGGCATTCGCCGGAGCCTCCCTTTTTCTTCTGTCGCGCTGACACGGGCTCAGGGGGCATCGAACCCCCTTCGCCCGTCGGGGACGCTCGATCTGACGATCGAGGAGGAAAGGGGGAGAGGGGGCTGTGGGGCGAGGAGGAGTGTCTCGTGTCGTCCCAGTCTGACGGTTGCCCGCTGGCACGCGTCAAGGATCGCCGGTCCCCCCAATTTGCTGTGCAAACCGGCTCCCCCGGCGCCCGCTGGCGCGGCGTTCCTGAAGGAACGTCCCTGACCCGCTGGCAGGCACCGTCCCTCGGGAACTCCCATCGAGCACAGGAGGTTCACATGGGCATGCAACTGGAATTGTTCAAAGCACTGCGGTCTGTTAAAATCGACAGCACCGACGCCGAGAAAGTCGTCGAAGAGCTGGAAGGACACATCGCGATGAAGGTCACTGAAGCCAACGCTCCGTTGATCGCAGAGCTTCGGGCCACCCGTGAAGCGATCTCGAGGGAAGTCGAGCGCACCAAGTGGTATTTCAGCACCGCAATCGTGATTGCAGGCTTGGTGATCGCAATCACCAACGCACTGAACTGAACCAGGGGGCTTCGGCCCCCTTTTTACTCGACATCTATGCACTCAAACCGGCGCGGCGCTGCTCGCCAACGCATCGGCACATGCGTGCCTCGCTGGCATCGCCGCCGCGCCTGCCGCAGCGCGTGATCGAAGCATCGACGGGCCGTCGTCGGCCCGGGCTGGGGCGACCCTCGGCGCGCGGGCACCGGCAGTCCCTTGCTGGCCTTGCGGACCTTCGTCCGCATCGGCTTCGCGCGGTCTGCCGTGCGCCCGATCCCGGCGCGGCGCTGCTCGCCAGCGCATCGGCACATGCGTGCCTCGCTGGCATCGCTGCCGCGCCTGCCGCAGCGCGTGATCGACGCATCGACGGGCCGTCGTCGGCCCGGGCCGGGGCGACCGTCAGCGCGCGGGCACCGGCAGTCCCTTGCTGGCCTTGCGGACCTTCGTCCGCATCGGCTTCGCGCGGTCTGCCGTGCGCCCGATCCCGGCGCGGCGCAGCTCGCCAGCGCATCGGCACATGCGTGCCTCGCTGGCATCGCCGCCGCACCTGCCGCAACGCATGATCGAAACATCGACGGGCCGTCGTCGGCCCGGGCTGGGGCGACCCTCGGCGCGCGGGCACCGGCAGTCCCTTGCTGGCCTTGCGAACAGTCGTTCGCATCGGCTTCGCGCGGTCTGCCGTGCGCCCGATCGCGGCGCGGCGCTGCTCGCCAGCGCATCGGCACATGCGTGCCTCGCTGGCATCGCCGCCGCACCTTCCGCAGCGCGTGACCGACGCATCGACGGGCCGTCGTCGGCCCGGGCTGGGGCGACCCTCGGCGCACGGGCACCGGCAGTCCCTTGCTGGCCTCGCGGACAGTCGTCCGCATCGGCTTCGCGCGGTCTGCCGTGCGCCCGATCCCGGCGCGGCGCAGCTCGCCAGCGCATCGGCACATGCGTGCCTTGCTGGCTTCGCCGCCGCGCCTGCCAAAGCGCGTAATCCACGCATCGACGGGCCGTCGTCGGCCCGGGCTGGGGCGACCATCGGCGCGCGGGCACCGGCAGTCCCTTGCTGGCCTTGCGGACAGGCGTCCGCATCGGCTTCGCGCGGTCTGCCGTGCGCCCGATCCCGGCACGGCGCTCCTCGCCAGCGCATCGGCACATACGTGCCTCGCTGGCATCGCCGCCGCGCCTGCCTCACGATGATACTTGAATAATTTTCGGCAGATACGTAAGTCCTGCTGCGCAGCTCTCCCCAAGACAGCTGCCAGCAACCCGAGGTCTCCCATGAGACCACCCTAGATGGCCCTGCACAGCGACCCGGCAGGGCCATCATTTTTATCACCATCGTTGCCGTTCGCGACATGTCGCTCACAGCAAGAGGGGAGGAGGATTGATCGAGCGTTCCATTGAGGAGTGCTTGACCATGACAATGACCTTTCAGCTGCAGAGCAAGGTTGCTCCAGTCTCGAAACCGGCATGCATAACGCTTCAGCAACTGACTGCCTTCCGAGCCTTCGCGCAATCGCATGGACAACTTGTCGGCATCTTTGACGACCCCGATTTCTCATACTTGGCAGATGGCTTCGATGCCCGCGTGTGCCCATGGAGCTGGGCGACCCTAGCCCGACTTTTTGGGAACCAGGAAGCGGTAATCAGCGTCATCGAAGAAGCGCAATTTCTCGGCCTGAACGTCCGTATCTGGAGAGAAAGCGCTGATGCTCAAATTATGATGGGCGTCTCCTCGACTCCAGACGGCGCCTTTCCGATCAATCTCAGCGATACCAATGGTCAGCTTCTGCTTGACGCAATCGGCATGGGCAACGCTCCGACAGGGTCGATTGACGCCGATGATTTGAGCCAAGCAATCAATGATCCACCAACCCGCCGACATCTCACATGGGGCGGAATGGAAACATGCCTCGAACAGCTCGACAGGATGCTTCGCGCATGCCTGTCAGCCGATCCACAACTCGTCTGGCGATAGCCTCCAGCCAGACCAAACGAGAAGGGCGCTGACCATGTCAGCGCCCTTCTTTATTTGCCTTCACGGCTTCGAGAATCCTTACCGCGGTTTCGAAACGCTCCTGCTAAGCCAGAAGACGCTTCTCGACCTCTTCGATTCCGAGCGATTTCATACGGCTCAGAAGGGCCTCAAGACGGTCTGAATCGAGCTTCGTGAGAACGCTCTTTGCCATCGCCGATGCACGCTCTTCGGCTTCGCGTTCCGCAAGCCTCTTCTTGCGCTCTGCGAGCTTCAATTCTTCCTCACGAATTGCGGCTCGTTCCTTCTCGATCTTAGCTGCCATCACACGTTCCCTTATCGCCCTGCGCTGCAAAGAATAGGGCTATCCTTCTGAGGATCAAGACGGCAGTGAATGTCCAATCGCTGAACAGCGATTGATGATGAAAGCGCCTTCGCCAAGGCTTGGCGCTTTGGGGGCGGGATCGCTCCGCGCAGCCCAATCATCCCGTAGCCGAACGCACCGCGCAGCGGCTTCGCCACAGGAATTCCAGACTCACATCAGGACCAAAGACCAGGACGGCACCAAGGCCCGGTCGCAGTCCCTAAGGAGTGCACACCCTATGCGGCGCCCGCGAACAGATTTCGACTTATATTCAACGCACTATCAGCCGCTATCAGACTATCATTTCCTATCAGGACGGCGTGAACGCGTCTATCTATCTCATATCTCGATTGAATCTGCAATTTCAAATTGATAGTCCTTTTCAGTTTCGGCGGGGCGGCTGCTGTGCTAAAAGCGACCTGCGGAAGTCCCACCATCCACCTCGAGTGGATGGAAAATGTCAGACAACAACTTCATCAACCTGCGATGCAACCCGCAGGAACTGGCTTTAATCGACGCCTTGGCAAAGCAGCGAGGTTGCACCCGCAGCGAAGCTGTCAGGATTGCGATCAGAGCAGGGGCTGACCCCGCAATGACGGGTCTTGCAGTGGACCTGCGACGCCTCATCCTCCTGGTGGAATACACGCAAGCTGCAGTGGACATCATAGTCCACCGCGAGCACGCCGACGTCGCTCCGGAAATCGAGGCAATTGCCAATGAGCGCATGGAGGAATTCCATGCGACGCGATGACATCCGTTTTAGCGGCAAGGGTGCCACGATCCAGCATCATTCCGCACGCGGAAAGGTAACCCGAAATGCCGGCAATTTCACTCGCGGATCGCAGCTCGTCACCCACGAATTCTGGATGTGGTTTGCGGGGATCAAGATCCCGCTGCTGATCTGGTTTCTGGTCTTCAGCCTCGCACTTGCCACGACCGTCAGCCTCTCGCTCAGCACGCCTGAAATTCATCTCGTCCTGATGCGCATGTATTCGGGTCTTTGGTCGCTGATGCTGCTCGACCCAACGAAGGTCATTCACCTCACTCTTCCCAATGGGATGATCCGCCCCACGCTGATGGGGGCAGTGCCTTACGACCCCTACGTTGCCTCTGCCTCAGCCAAAGCGCTTCGCTGCCTCCTTGGATCGGCTTTCATGGCCATCTTCATCGCTGCACCGCTCAGCATCTGGTTCATCGAGTTCTCCCGGAAACGCGGCAAAACGATCCTCGAAGAACGCCATGAACGCGGTGCGATGCTGGTTGAGCGCGAAGTCTTACGAGCCGAGGTCCGGGCCCATAACGGCAACCGTTTTGCCTATGAATGCTCGCGTCTCGATCCTCCGCGCGAACCTACTGACATCATCAATCTGGACCGCCAGCAGAAACGAGAGCTTGGGATCCATCAACCCTACGTCATCGCAGGCATTCCCTACCCGTGGCGACTTGAGCAAAGTCACACCATGCTGATCGGCACGACCGGTGCCGGGAAGACCACTCAGCTGCGCTCGCTCGTCACCCAGCTGCGCGAACGCGGTCAGAATGCCGTGATCTTCGATCTGACCGGCGCGTTCGTCGAAGCCTTCTACAATCCGGAAACGGACACGATCCTCAACCCCATGGATCAACGGTGCGTGCCCTGGACCATCTTCAACGACTGCGAACTCTATGCCGATTTTCTGACGGCCGCGACCGCTCTGATCCCATCCCACCCCGATGAGAAGGAGCCGTTCTGGCAGAACGCTGCGCGTACGCTGTTCGTTGAAATCTGCATGAAACTCAAAGCCGACGGCGAGATGTCAAACGCGGCCATTGCCCACCACCTCATGACCGCCAACCTGAAGCAGATCCATGCCAAGCTGAAGGACACTGTCGCGGCTCCCCTGACGGCGGAAACTGCGGCCCGCATGGCGGAGTCAATCCGGTCGGTCTTCAACACCAACGCCAACGCCATCCGCTACATCCCAGACCCTTCGCCCGAGAAGCCTGACAGCTTCTCGATCAAGGCATGGATCAAAGCATCCGAACCAGGCTCGATCCTGTTCATCACGTCGAGCTATTCAGACATGAACTTCACCCGGATGCTGCTGACGCTATGGACCGACATGGCCGTCACCGCCCAGATGACGCTACCGCGCACGCGCGATCTTCGAACCTGGTTTCTGTTCGACGAGGTCAACGCTCTGCATGCCCTTCCTGCCATCGGCAATGGTCTCCAGACTGCCCGAAACTATGGCGGTGCCTTCGTTCTCGGCATCCACTCCTTTGCCAAGCTGGAGGAAACATACGGCGAGAAAGGCGCGACCAATCTGGCCGGGCTTGCGCGCACCAAGCTGATCCTCGCCACGGCCGATTACCAATCTGCTGAACGCTGCGCCGAATTCATCGGCAACCGCGAGGTTCGCCAGATGGATGAAGCCTACAGCTACGGCTACAACAACACCCGCGATGCATCGACCCTGACGCCGCGCAAGGCAATCGAGCCGCTGGTCATTCCCGACGACATTACAAACCTCCCGTCGATGCACGGGTTCATCAAGTTTCCCGATGGGTTTCCGGCGGCGCGTATCAAGCTTCAGTGGAAAGATTACCCGGAGGTCGCCCCGGGGTTCATGCGGGTCACCAGCATGGAGCCGACGCCCTACAAGCCGCCCGAGTCCAAACGGCCGGCGAGCCGGCCTGTTGGCGCGGAAGGGGGGAGTGAGGGTGGTCCTGAGTCCTTGCCGCCAACCGGGCGCGTGGAGGCTGAGGAAGCCGAGCGGGAGACAACCGAGGCGCTGGAAAAGGCGGACGGCGCGGAGAAAGCTGACAGGCGTTCGGATGCCGAAAAGGCAGCCGATGCGATGTTCGTCAAAAGTGCAGTCACAGACCGGCACAGTGCGGACGATCTTCAAGGCAGGGACAACTCGGCCACCAGCGGTGAAGCTGAAGATCAAACACCGAGATCACGATCGATCGCAGTGGGATCGCGCTATGCCACCGCAGCGGCCGACAAGACCGAAATCGCACGGCAACAGGCGAAGGACGCTCTGACCGATAAGACCCTGGGAAAGCAGGACCGCGACCGAACCGAAGAACAGATCCAGCGCGAAAACCGCGAGGGCGCGGGAACTGACCAGAAGGATCAGGGCCAAGGCCACGAGAGGGAAGCTTCGAACGATACTCCCACGATCGACGATGACTTCGGGCTGGGAGACTGATCATGCTGTCGGTCGCATCGGTCAAATCCGCCTCAGGCGCCGCCGAATACTTCGCCAAGGACGACAAGCACCCGGCCGACTATTACGTGGGAGACGGCGGAGAAGGCGGGGTCGCAGGCGAGGGCGGACCGGGCGATGGTGGGGCCGGTAGCGGTTCAGGCGAAAGCAACGGAGCCGGCAGTGGAGGCACACAAACCGGCAGTTCGCATGGCACGGAAAAAACAGGTTGGGAAGGAAAGGGGGCAGAGCTGCTCGGACTCTCGGGCGAAGTCACCAAGGATGCCTTCGAAAAGATCCTCAATGGAGAGCTGCCCAATGGTGAGAAGATCGGCCAGGTGCACAACAGGCAGTCCGGTCTGGACCTTACATTCTCGATGCCAAAGTCTGCCAGCATCCTCGCGCTGGTATCGGGCGATGAGCGCATCCTCAATGCGCACTGGAGCGCGGTCAAGGAGACGATGAGCTGGGTCGAGGGCAAGTTTGCCGAGGGCCGGACATATGAGCGCACCAAATCGGGCGAACCAGTCAAGACAGGTAATCTTGTCTACGCTCTGTTCGCGCATGAAACGAGCCGTGCGCTCGATCCGCAAGGTCATATCCATGTCGTCATCGCCAACCTGACCCGAATGGCGAACGGTGCCTGGCAGGCGCTTCACAATGGCCAGCTATGGAAGAACAACACGGTGATCGGCGCTGCCTATCATGCCGCCTTCCGCGAAAAACTGGCCGAGCTTGGCTATGTAACCCGTCTGACCGGCAAGCACGGCCAGTTCGAGATCAACGGGGTTCCCAAGGAGGCAATCGACGAGTTCAGCAAACGCCGCGAAGCGATTGTCGAAAAGGCCAAAGAGCTGGGGCTCTCATCTCCGGCCGCTATCGACAAGGTGACCACAAACACCCGCGATCCCAAACTCAATGTCGAGGACCGCGAGAAACTCGCCGCCGACTGGCGAGAGCGCGCCGCGGCCATCGGGTTCGACGGTAAGCAGGTCATCGAGGAAGCGAAATCCCGCGCGGCCGGTAACACACCCGACAAACTGACCACGCCGACACAGCGCCTCAGCGAGACCATATCGAACATCATGACAGCGCTCGGTGGGGTCTTCAGGGAGAAGGACCCGCTGGTCACTCAGGGGCTCGAGCGCCTCAAATTCTCACCAGACGACCTGCGCGCGCAAGCGGCAGTCGCTTCGGCCATACGCATTCTCGAACAGCGAGAGGCGGCCTTTCCGATCCCACAGATCACCAAAACTGCGCTCGATCTGGGCTTGAGGGGTGTCACGGCCGAGAAGGTCGATGCCCGCGTCGAGCAGCTGCTTGAGAGCGGAAACCTTATCCCGGGCCAGTCAAACCGGATCGATGGCGCGCTGACCCATGTCACGACGCCGCACGCCCTTGCGACCGAATCCCTGATCCTCGCCCAGATCGACAGGGGCAGGGGGGCTGCAACGCCGATCGTTGCGCCTGACGCTGCGGTCGAACGCATCAATGCCGTCTCCGGCGACAAGCAGCTCAACACGGGCCAGATGGCCGCTGCCGTGCTCGGGCTCTCGTCCAGCGACCGGATCGTTGCGGTGCAAGGGGTCGCGGGGGCGGGCAAATCGACCATGATCGCGGCCGTGGCCCGGGTTGCCGAGCAGGAAGGTCACAAGGTTTTGGGGCTCGCCTTCCAGAACAAGATGGTTGGCGACCTCAGGGATAGTGCCGGCATCGAAGCACAGACCGTGTCGTCCTTCGTGAATGCCTATGCCAAGGCAGCCCTCGCAGGGCGGGGCGAAGCATACGAAGCCGCGCGCGGCGCGCTCAAGGGTGCCGTGCTGGTGCTCGATGAAGCCTCGATGGTCGGCAGCGAGCCGATGAAACATCTGGTCGGCATCGCCAATGCGCTCGGCGTCGAGAAGCTCATCATGATCGGCGACCGCCAGCAACTCTCCTCGATCGATATGGGCAAGGCTTTCGCGATGGCTCAGGCCGGGGGGATCGCGATGGTCCGCATGGACGAGAACCTGCGCCAGCGCACCGACCAGCTGCGCACGATCGCAGCGCTCGCAAACCGCGGGGAAGTGCGCGGGGCGATGGAAGTGCTCGGCGACCAGCTGAAGGCCAGCCCCGATCACATCAAATCGGCAGCGGACCAGTGGCTAAGCCTTCCCAAGGATGAGCGCGACAGAACGATGGTGTTCGCCTCCGGCCGGGACGCCCGTGCTGAACTCAATCAGCGCATTCAGGACGGCCTGCGTGCTGACGGCACCCTCGGCAAGGACAGCATCTCTCTCAAAGTGCTCGAGCGGGTAAATGCCGAGCGCGAGGAGTTGCGCTACCCCCAGACCTACAGGGCAGGGCAGACGCTCGAGGTCGCAAGGGCGGTGTCGGAAATCGGGCTCCGGCGCGGCAGCTACGAAGTGCTCGGCGTCGATGCCAAGGGCCGCGTCGAGCTGAAGATCGGCAACCGCACAGTGCGGTTTGACCCGCAGAAGATCGACCCCAACGACAAGCGCGACGCGCTCGGCCTCACGCAGCGGAGCGAGATCAAGCTCCACGAAAACGACCAGATCCGCTGGACGGCGAACGACAAGGAGCGGGGGCTCTACAATGCCTCGCTGGCGCAGGTCACGGGGGTGAGCAAGGACGGCATCAGCGTGAAGACCGCCGATGATCAAATGGTGCATCTGAAGCAGGGCGACCCCATGCTCGAACGCCTCGGTCTCGCATATGCCATCAACATGCACATGGCGCAGGGCGTGACCACCGACAAAGGGATCGCAGTGATGAGCGGGTCGGAAAGCAACCTGTCGAACCAGCGCCTGTTCAACGTCACCGTCACTCGCGTGCGGGACGATCTGACCCTCCACACCGACAACAAGGACCGCCTGATCAGCGCGATCGAGCGCAACGAGGGCAACAAGACCAGTGCGCTCGAGACGGTCGGCCGCCTCGAGATCGATGCACCAAGGGAAGGTGCGGCGGGGCCGGGTAAAACCGACAAGACGTTCAATCCCGAAGTGCCCGCCGACCTCGCCAAGCCCGACAGCATGGATCTGAGCAAACACCGCGTCGCGGTTGAGCCCCGCGTGCCAGACAAGCCCTTCCCCGAAAAAGACATCAGCCTGGAGATCTGATCATGCATTCCTCACCCAACTACGACTACGTCATCCACGGCGACCACATCCATTGGTGCAATGTCGAAGCCCACGGCATGGAAGTCTGCCAAGAGTGGGCCATGATAGACCATATGGGTGAACCGGGCCAGAACTTGGCCACCGAAGCCTACTATTCAATAATGCTCGCAATGGCGATCACGCTCATGGCCGGCCTCATGTGGGGCTTGGAATGGCGCTCGCAGAAATCTGCCGGGAAGATGCCATGCGCGGCGGCCACCTCTCAAGCTTTGGTAGCCGACGCATGAACGAGGTTCCCAATCCTCTCGACCGACCAACCCGCGACCTGTCAGGCCTTGCGCACCGTTTGAAATGCGCACGGGTCTCCCTCGAGCTCACACAAGAGCAGCTTGCCGCACGCCTCGGGATCGCCCGCCAAACCCTCAACGGCTACGAGCAGGGCCACACAGACCCGCCGGCGAGCCTTCTGGCGCAATTGTGCGATGATTATGCGTTCGACCCTGTCTGGTTGCTGCTGGGACATCAGCCGACTCTGATGATCGCCCCTTACGACGGTACGGGCTCCGCCTTTCAAGGCAGCGAGGAGAAGGGCTGATGGGTATCGATGACCGCGACTACATGAAGGAACGCTATTGGGAGCGTCAGGGAAAGAAGTCGCCGTCCAGGTGGAGCTTCAACAAGGCTGAGCGCGAAGCGGCAAGAAAAGCGGACGAGGTTCCGCCCGGAGGGGCGACCTGGGTCGGCAAAAACACCAGTTTCGACCAGTACGACCGCATAGCGGCCGCAGGCTTCTCTCGAAAAAGGAACGAGCCCCGCGGACAGCACGGACGGCGAATATCGCGTCAGCCGCGTCAAAATGTCTCGTCGGGGACCAGACGTTTCGCAGCATGGGCGATACCGCTCTTGTGCCTCGCTACCTACGCCATTCCGATGTTGGGTGATCTTAGGCGGGGAGGGTGGCTGCCCGACACCGAGCCCGGCCTCCCGTTCCCAGAAACCGGCAGCGTTAGCGTCGCAAGTGATCTCCCGATGAAAATTGTGCGCAGCCAACTCGCGGTGAGGACAAGCGATTCCAACGCCGTTGTTCAGCTCGTCCACCCTGAGACAGATCGCCATGTGATCTCCGTCTTCGTCGCGGCAAACAGCGAGGTAACGATCCCCGCCCCCGTCGGGATCTGGCGCATGCGTGTGATCGAAGGACAAAAATGGCATGGAAATGCCAAGTTCTTCGGGCCCAACACCCAATACGAAACCGTGGCCGAGCTGATGGAGTTCGGGCACTCGCGCGGGAACGGCATCGACCTCCACCGTCGGATCGACGGCAACCTGAAAACACGGCAAATGCTCGTGGGGCCGGAGCCGCTATGACGGAGCTCGGAATCCTCGCGATCATCGCCCTCGTGGTTTTCGTGGTCATGCTCATGTCCACCAAACGCGGCATAGGCTCGCTGCCCGTCCGCGCGGCCCCGCTGATGACCAAACGGGAGCGCGTCGTATGCGCCATGATCGAGCGGGTCGTCCCTCACGCGAGGGTGCATGCGCAGGTCTCGATGGGTGCGATCCTCCGGCCGGCTGCAGGGCTCGATCGATCGCGGTCGACCAGCGTGCGCAACCGCTTCTCGTCCAAGCGGGTCGATTTCGTGCTCGAGGACCGAGCGAGCGGCGACATCATCGCCATCGTCGAGCTGGACGACCGCACGCATAATCGCTCGGCCGACCGGCATCGCGACCGCATGACAGCGAGCGCAGGCTACCTCACAATCCGGCTTGGTCCAATCCGCCACACCTTTGCTACCGTGCGCCAAGCCTTGGCGGAGGTACTGGCATGACGAGCAGCGTCGGCGAGCGAAACCGTGCAGTGCGGCTTAGATCTGGTCTTTCACAAGATCGCTTCGCGCGAAGCCTCGGCTTTACCCGCCGCGCGCTCCTCATCTGGGAAGCGGCGATCGCAGAACCGCCAATTGCGATTCTCAAGCCCCTGAGAATACTGTATAACGTCGATCCAGAATGGATCGTCATGGGCGGCAATCTCAAGCCAGCGTCTGACTTCCGCATCGAGCAAGAGGTGTGCCCTTACGATCTGTCACGCCGCGCATTGACCGCCAGAACCAATCGGGGACGATCAAACCCGACCGAATTCAAGAGGAAGACACCATGAGTTTGATGTCCATGCTCACGCGGCCCAGGTTCTCTGCGGGGGCAAGACCTTCGTCGTCCGAGCCAGATCGCCTGCGACCGCCGGATCGCGCCTATAAGGACTATTCCGCCCGCCTTGTCTCGGTTTCCTGGCACCAGCTGACCGACGAAGAAGCGGCTGCGCGCATCGCGAGCGATTTCAATAATGACTTCCTGTGGGTGAGGGGGCTTGGCCGTTTCCAGGACTACTACCACAAACCAGACACACTACCACTGAGGGAGCTTGCCAATCCAAACTACGCTGACGCGGCCTGGTTTCATGTATTCCAGATCGATCTGCTCCGACCGGCCCACGATTACATCGACCTGCGCTCCGGTGGCCGCGACTATGCGATCCTGATAGCCGACCAGCAATTCGAAGACGCCATGCGCTCGCTGGGGATCATGCCCAACTGGTGGACCATCTGCTGCTCGACCATGAACGACCATCCGAAGAGCGCCTACCGCCGGTCGATCATGGTTCTGGGAAGAGACCTTCACGGCAACGATGCGCCTCATGAAGACATCGTCGTCGCCCTCGCGAACCCGGAAACACTCGATCTTATCGAAGACGCGCTGGAGCACAGCCTGCGCGCAGAGATCGAATTCCAGACATTCGAGTGAACCCAAAGAAGACCGGCACGCGCGCCACAACCTGCTGAAGAAAGGACGATACGATGAGCAACTGGAATTTCGAGGACATGGGCGATTTCGCCGACGATGCCGCCGCCGAGCGCTGGGCCAAGCGCAACGATATCGATTTGCGCGATATCCGCACCAGCGCCAGCGGCAAAGGTGTCCGGCTCGAGGTCCGGCGATCCTCGCTCGGCGACAGCCGTGCGCAGGGCGATCTGCGCGATGGCCGCAGAACTGGATGGTAACTGGTAACTGGTATCAGGTAACACGGGAAGGGACGCATAATGACACACAGACATCTGATCATCGGCCTGCCGGCCGTGGCGGTCGCGATCGGCGTGCCTGCTGCGGCACAAGCTGCACCAGCCACGGATGTGGCAGCCAGCATGGCAAGCTACGCCCGAGACACGGCAGGCGTGGATGCTCCGGCCCGCGCAGCCGAAAAGCAGGCGCGCTACGCCGCCCGCAAGGAAGCAGACGAACCCACCGAGTGTGACGACTGTGCCAATTGTGCGCCGTGCGAAGCTTGCAAGGAATGTGATGAGCAAGCGGCAGCTGCCGAAGGGAAGGGAGCCCAGGACCATGCGTAATACCGCCATCTTTGCAGGAGCGGTCGCCGCTCTTTCTCTCATCACCGCCCCCGCGATCGCTCAGGTGACCGGAAAGGGCGGCACCGGCGTCGATGAGAACACCGAGCTGCCTCGCTGTGCGCAGCCGCTCGGGGTGGTCGCATTGGTCGAAGAGAAGGCTCCCAGCCCGACTGATGGCCTCGCCGGCGAACTCTCGCCGGGGATGGCAGCCTTGCTGCGGATGGCCGAGGCGCAGCAGGGCGGGGGAACCGCACGGGTCGATCCGCTCCCGCTCATCAAGCTCATGGCAGCGCGCTCGAACTGCTTCCGCGTTGCCGATCGCGGCGCAGCGATGGGTGCGCTCGAGCGGGAACGCGCCATGAGCGGCGCTGCGCCGTCGCAGGCGATGGTCAAGGCAGACTACCTCATCAGCGCGCAGGTGCTCTATTCCGATGCCAAGAGCCGCGAGAGCGGCGGCGGGATCGGCGGTGCGTTTGGCAGCGCGGTTGGGCTCAAGAGCAAGACCCTTGAAAGTCAGGTGCTGCTGCCCCTCATCGACGTGGATACAGGCCTTCAGGAGGCCGTGGCGACCGGCTCAGCGCGAAAGAAGGACGTGGGCGTGGTCGGGGGCGGTCTGCTCCTCGGTCTCGGTGTTGGCGCGCTGGGCGGCACCTACGGCTCGACCGACATCGGTAAGATTACCTCGCTGGCGGTGCTCGATGCGTTCCGCAAGCTGATCGTCGAGGCACAGGCACGCATCCCGCGCCAGGCCTCAGAGGCCCCGCAACCGCCAGCTCAGGCCGAAGCTGACAGCGCGCAGGGGGTGTCTGATGATCCTCAAGGCCAGTGATGGGCGTGCTGGTGACATTGAGGTTCTGGAATCACTGCTGAAGGAAGAGATCACAGACGACCAGCGCCGCGGCATCGAGACCGAACTCTATACGATCCGAAAAGGCGCCAAGGGAGAGCGCGAAACTGCGCACATCCTCGACCGAACCTATGGCCACTCTGAAAGGGTGGCGGTGATTCATGACCTGAGACTTCCCGATGGGCTGGGCGGCTACGTCCAGTTCGACCATCTGCTGCTTCACAGCTTCCTGAAGCGCGTCGCGGTGCTCGAGACGAAGAATTTCAGCGGGCGCATCTCCAAGAACGACCATGACGAATGGTGCGTGTGGTATCAAAACCGACGGCAGCCCGTCGACATACCCAATCCCGTGGCGCAGGCCGATCGTGCCGCAAGGTTGCTTGAGCTCTGGCTCAAAGCACACAAGCATTCCGCTGCATTTCGCCGCGTGGAGGGATGGGTGATCGTGCCACCAACATGCAAGATCGATCGCACGCGCATCGGTACCGGCACACGGATCGTGAAGGTCGATAACTTTCATGACCGGTGGACAGACGACGTCAGCTTCGCCGATGCGACTGGTTTCTTCACAGCGCTCAGCGCCGGGCAGCTGGGCGCGGTGGCGGCGCAACTCGCCTCGCAGCATGTGCCAGCAGCCTATGCGTGGAGAAAGCGATTTGGACTTGGAGATGTGTCATCGCCTCAAGCCACGACTACGCACGCACCCGAACCCGAGAATGTAATCGCCGAACAGGATGTCGAAATCGACACCGCGCGCGGACCCTTTGCTGAAGCCGCCATACTGCCCCCAGAAGGTCAGCCTATCGAGGAATGCCGAGACACAGCAACAATGGTGGCAGACCCGCCTCCAGCACCTGATAATCATGCAGGCGATGCAAAACCGTGGGCGCCCGATCAGGGCAAGGGCGGGCTCGTCCAAGAGCGTGACGGGGCCAGCGCGAAGGCTGGAGCGCTCAAACCGGTGATAGAAGGGATTTCCGAGCGAGTCCTCCCGGATGGGCGGATAGCCTTCCTCGCCAAGCCTGGCACCCCCGCGGCCGAGCAGCTGACTGCCGCTTGCAAAGGCCGGGCAATCTGGAATCCGCGTTTTCGCAACTGGCTGTGCAGCACCGAGCGGGCAGCAGAAATCCGCGATGCGCTGGTTGCACAGCCAGCAGGAGAACCATCATGAATATGGCAGCAGGGATCGGCAGCGCACAGTGCCCCAAATGCCATCGTTCAACTGGTCACTGGATCGAGCCACGTATGCTCCATGTCTGTGGCTCCTGCGGCGTGCCGCTGATCCGCTTCAGGGTGAGCCGCAAGATCAGGCTCTATCGCATCATTCCGGTGACCGATCTCATTCGCATCGCGGGGTCGCTTGTGACCATTTCGGCGATCATTTCGGCCGTCGCAATCCCGGGGGGCATGCGCGCTGCGGTGTTCATGGTGGCCACCGCATTGGTTGCCTTCGGTGTCGCTGACGTCAGCCAGGAGGTCTTCGGCATGCGAGCCAAGCGCCGCCCTGGCAGTGCCATCATCGGCGGTCAGGCGACACCATCATGGAAGTCTGCCGCGCGATTGGCAATCGGCCTGACCTGCTTCATGCTTGGGATCGTGGGCTTCATGGTATGGGCAAGTGTCAGCACGGAGATGTGAGCAACGCCCAACGACAACCTTCTAATCCCGGGGATCAACTGTATGAACGTCGGCCACGATCTTTCCCGCATCATAAAATTCGCGACCGGCGATGCCTGGGCCGAGGCCCTGCATGATGCTCTGACCGATCACGTCGGTGCCGCAATGGAGGAGTTCGACCTCGAATTTGACGAGATCGGCGACCTTATCAGCGATCACTACACCGGCGTCTTGCTTGGGACCGCACTCGAAGACCTGATGACGCGCCGGTTCGAACCCGATGGAGACAATCTGGTAGACGACTACCTCAAGCGCCGCGGTTGGAACGAAAAGGCACCAACAAAGGCCTATCTGCGCGCCCTGCGGGACTCAGCGATGAGCTTGTACGAAGTCAGCGACGTCGTTCCAGGTGAGGGGTTTGCCGCTCGCGATCTCGTGCGTGGCGGGGACCCCATTCGTATCAGGGAAAAGACAGGTTCGCGCACTTTGCGACAATGGGACCGGATTGCCGTGCGGGTTGTGCCCGAACGCAGCGCCCACGTGTTGTCCGGTGTCATCCTTCCTTTCACGCCAGAGGCTGCCGAAGCGCTGCTCGAAGCGTTGAGGGCCGCGAGCGGGAAGCGCCGAAAGTCGGCGAAAATCGATATCGACGACGACTTGCTTGCCAACATCGCCCACCTGTTCACGACCGCATGGCTGTTCGACGTCCTGCCCAAAGCGATGGGGCTGCAATCCCCCATAGTGCAGAATACCGATGGCGATGACCTCGTGTTCCACAATGTACGCTTCCCACTCAAGCGCGGGACATCCGCTGAAGCCGTCGGTGCGCTGCTCGATGCGCAGCCCGAACTGCACCGCGCGAACGATCAGCTCTGGAACTGGCTGAAGCCGTCAGCAGACACGATACCGCGTGCAAAAGGGCCCGGGAAACTTGCGTTCGGAACAAGCACAGATGATGGCCGGACGGTGTTCGGCACCATCGAAATCAAGGGCAAGTCTCTCGTTCTTTCGGTCAACTCAGCCAATCGGGCCAAGGTCGGCACAGCAGCGCTGTCCAAGCTGCTGGGCACCGCCGTGGGCAAGCCGTTGACCGAAATCGTGACGATCGAGCAGGCGATGCGCGACCACCAAGGTCGGCCGTCGGCAGAGCCTGCTGTTCCGCCGGAAGCGGCTGCGCAACTGGTTCATGATGTTATGGACAGGCATTACCGCGAAACGCTCGACCAGCCTGTCGGCATGCTGGGCGATCTCACACCCCGCGAGGCAGCAAAGACCGCGAGCGGGCGCAAAAAAATCGCTGAGTGGCTCAAATTTATCGAAAACCGCGCAGCAAATCACCCCGATGCCGCCGATCCCATGGCAACCTACGATTTTTCATGGATCTGGCGCGAGCTCGGGGTCGAAAAGCTCAGGAAATAGCAGGTCCTTTACACTGCAACCGACTACCGTATATTTGTGTCCCAATAATGCACTGAGGCTATTCAGAACTTCCAATCTGCCAGATTGATAATATAGATTATGTTAATAGCTATACCAAAACCGTCAATTCTGGCAACTATAAGATCGCCTGATCAGGCGCATGATTTAGTCAGAATTTGATCGATCCACTTTAAGTCTCTCGGCGTCTTCAATTATCGCCGAAGCAAGTGATTCGTCACCGAACCCCTCAAGAATTTGATCAGCTAATCGAACGAGTTGATCGCCTTGGCGCGCCCAACGCTGATCCACCGAGAATGAGAGCTCAACCCCATTGTATGCCTGATGGGTCAGAATGAATCGTTCCGGTGCTCGATGCTGGTCACCGGGCATGAGGCCGCTATCGCGGAACGGATCTAGAAGCAGCTCAGATTCCAAATCATCCGGGATGTTCTTGCCAAAATGGCGGGCCAACATAAGAACAATTTCCCAGTCCCAATGTTCATAACGTCGCTGACCAGTGGCGAGCATTAACGGCAAATCAGAGCACACATCGCCATACTGAAAAAAATAACTCTCGATCAACGAGTCCCATCCAACCACAACGGCAGCGCCACCGTCGTAATCATCGGACGGACTGAATAGATACCTGCTCAAACACGGCCTCCTGACGAGATCGCCTCATTTCAACTATTTCAGCCTACAATAGAATACACCCTAGTCGCTGGAAACCACCAGGCCGAAAAATCATGCGAAGGAGACTCAGATTTTCATTGAGCCGAGAGCCAATCAACAAAGGTGTCCAGGTCATGCGTCCAGACCAGATATAACCCACTCTCCTGCGCAGACTTCAGGCTTTCGATCCCGAATACGCCGGACAGCAACGCGACGGGTACGATCTCCTCTCCAGCCTTTCCGCGCCAATGCTTGGCTTTAGCTGCCGTGTCGTTAAGCACCCGCTTTATGCTGTTGAGCGCCGACGAGGAATCCTTTGCCTCGATTGCGATGATGCGGCCGTCATTGGTCCCGACCAGAATGTCTGCCTTTCGACCATAGACCGTGCATTCGCCATAAAAGGTGTTGGCGGATGGCCAGTGTGTCGGCGCGGTGATTTTGCCCTTGTTCGGGGTCGGAACCTTCTCGTAGCCTTGAAGCAGCAATCGGTCCTTCAGAACGGACTCGACCTTGCGACCATAGCCACGACGCTCCGTCTGAAGCGTCTGTGTCGCGTGAAGTGCCGCTGTCGCTCTGATCGCATGCTTCAGCTCATGCAGGCTTGGCGTCCGCCGATCATCGATCCAAGGGAAGCGCACCGGATCGGACATCTGGCAAATCAGGCCGAGCACCTTCACCGTCAGCTTGTCATCTGCGCGAAGGCGGTTCTTTGTGAGGCGCTGGGTTGACCGTGTAACCAGCACCCCAAGATCGTCCTCGGACACCGGAGGACCGGCGACGTAACGAAGAGCATCGAGGAGCGCCGGCTCGAACAGGATCGTTCTGACGGTGGAAGGGTCTGGGTTTAGCGGGTCGACTCCAACCAGCGTCTTGAACAAGCGCAAGACCCCGCTTTGCCGCAAGCGAAGATGCTCACGATAGCGGTCGCGCGGCTCCTTCAACCTGCGATCGACGAAGGCGTCAATCGAGCACTGCGCCTGCCCCTTGAGTTCATCGTCGGTCCAGATCTTTGGCCGCCGGTCGGCATTGGGAAGGTTCATAGGCCAGCAAGCTCGGCCAGGCGATCGGGAGATGGGATGCGCAGACGCTCGACCTCGCGCGGTTCGAACTTGGTGAGGCCCCCGGCATAGGTTCGGCCCGAAGTCGTCGATACGTTGCCGGTAAGGAACGCCAAGAGCTGATCGAGACGTTCGTCATCCATCGGCTCTCTTGGGTAAAGGCCATGAGCGATGTTGATGTGGCGAGCATTGCACCGATTGCGGACGAATGCGGGCGGGCGGCGGGCCATATAGGTGCACAAGATCGGGGCAGGCTCTCGCAGGCCGACGGACCACCATGCGCGGCGATGCCGGGCCACAAAGCCTGACGGCACATCGTGAGCGCGCGCCCAGGCAAGGAACTCGTCGACTGCCCGCCGCTCCTTGGGGGACAAGTCGTTCAGATCCACCGGCAGATCGATGACCCTGCGCAAAGCGTCGTCGCGGTCGAGCGATGGTGCCGCCGCAATGAGCTCCCGTGCCCGGGTGACCGTCGGTAGCAGAAAGCGGGAGGGCAAACGATGCGCGCGCGCACCAGCAATCCAGATGCTATTGGCACCGGTGACCTGGCCGCGGTGAACGCGGAACAACTCGCCAAGTTCGATTTCGTCGGCGCCCGGCACTGGCCCCTCGCGAACGAAATGAGACCACCTCCCCGCCTTCTCGAGGCTGGTCCACGGCACGGCCTGCCCGCCCTTCAGATTGTCGAGTTCATCAAGACCCTCAACCGCGCGGATGGCAAGATCATCAGTCTGGCCGCCCAGTTTGAAGCAGGTGATGGCCCCCGTAGTCATCGCATCGGCGAATGGCTGCGCATTCGGGCTGATGACATGCAGAGACGCACCCCCTAGCCCGTCCGCCAGCATCTCGCGCAAGACAGAGCCGTAGTTGACGTCGATCCATTCGGCCGACGTGATGAACGCACCAAAATCACCAGGACGGCCGATGCTGCGCGTCTTCAGAAAAAAGTGAATGTGGAGACCCGCGAGCTTGCTGGCCCGAAATCCGTGCTGAGCGGCCGTTTCAGCGAACCATCGCTTCCATCTCTCGCCGATCTGATGGTGCCGCACATAGGGAGGATTCCCGATGAACAGCGTGGCACCCTTGATCTTGCGAAGCTTCACTTCGCGGTAGTCGCGCGCCACGACGGACAAACGGTTTGAGAAGCCGCAGACGGCAGCGTTGGCGCGAAGCAGAAGCAGCGCGAGAGGGTCGGTTTCGACACCAATCAGCCTGGCCCTCGGGAAGGCACGAGCGGCCGCAACCAGGAATCGGCCAGAACCGCAGCCCGGATCGACCACGCGCGAGGGCACGTCCTCCTGATCTTCCGCCCAAGCAAGCATCGATGCCACGATAGCGTGAGGCGTATAGGTCGCACCGCTATCCCTACGCTCCTTGGGGGACCGAAGGGTGCAGAACAGCTCTCCCAGCGGATCATCACCAGCTGCAATGGCCTTTCGGATGGGTTCGATTACTTCGGGGCTGGGAGCCTCGGAAGAAGCTATCAGAAGCTCTTCGGCTCGCGTGACCGAAAGGCCTTCACCAATCAGGGCATGAGCCAGTCCGGCGAGCTGGCGCTCATCAAGAACCACTGCCCCCCTCCCCCTTGTCGGTCTCGTACCCGGTCCAAAGCTCTTCGAACAGCTTTCGAAGGGACAGCCCGCGGTTGGCGGCCTCGGCCTTTACCGCGCGCGCCATCTCGGGCGACAGCGAGAAGCCGACAATCTGACGGCTCGGTTTGTTGCGCACATTGGTCATAAGACGCGTATTGTCGACTCGTCGACAAAGGTCAACTGCATCGAGGTGCCGGTGGCCGATCCAAGGGCTCCGTCACTCGCACGAACGGCGTCAGCGCAACCCGGAGACCGCGTTAAGAATTATTCGATATCTGTTAGTTATGCTCGCCGCCGACAAATTTGGAGCCGCGGCGCGGCGATCCGGAGCAGCGGTCGTGAAACGAGTTTCAGCAGTGCGGTGGCTACGCCGCAAGTTCAGAGATGTCCTAGTCCAGAGGCGCATCGGCAAGCCAAGCGCGAAGCGTCGCGTGCGCATTTGGGCATCGAAACCGATGAAGATCGTCGCAATGGCACTCGGCATCGGAGTGATCGCAGGCCTCGTCGAGCTCGGCTTGCCGGCTGAAGACGTTTACCGTGCGGTGAGAGCGGAGATCCGGTCCCACGAGGCTCCGAGCGATATCGTCGTCGTCACGATCGATGATGCCACCCTCAATGAACTTCAGACCGACATTCCCGATCGGAAACAGGACGCGCAGCTGATCGACCGGCTGTTCGCAGCCGGTGCAACACGCGTGTTCTTCGACAAGGCCTACGCTGATCCTACAAACCAAGCATCCGATATGGCATTGGCCGAAGCACTGGCCCGCCACGACGAGGTCTACCTTGGTGCAGCACCTGCATCAGAGGTGGGCATTGAGCGCTATGCGACGATGATGCCAGCGAGAATATTCCGCGAACGAGCAAGGCTCGCGTCGATGGTCGGGGAGGCAGGCCCCTTTGGCCTCAGCTACCGATTCCCTACACTCGAATTGGTCGATGGGAAGAAGATACCCTCCATATCAGCAGGGCTAGCCGGTTACCGTGGAGACCGGCGCCTCTACCGGCCTGACTTTGGGATCAACATCCATACGATCAAAAACGTCAGCTACATCGACGTCCTGAGGGGCAGGTTTGCAAGTAATACATTCGACGGTGCAGCTGTCGTGATCGGCCAAACCTTCTCTGGAACGAGCGACACCCATTACGAACCGCTTGGCGCCAAAATTCCCGGCGTATACTTCCACGCGCTCGGTGCACATACGCTCCGCGAAGGGGTACCTGTAGACCTTGGGTGGCTGCCCGCCCTCCTCTTCTCCGCGGCAGCATTGCTATGGCAAGCGCAGCGGATGAAGCCGGACCGAAAAGTGAGCGCAGCTGCCTTGGTCCTTCTCATTTCTGTGCCGCTTGGTTTGGACTACCTATCCATAGGGGTCGATATCTTCCCGGCAATCCTGTGCCTGGCTATCGGGACGGTGAGGCTGGAGCGACATTCGCAGAAAATGTTCGACGAAACGACAGGTTGCCTGCGAGTGGAGGCGCTTGAGCGATTGGAGCCCAGTGAAAACCTCAGCGTTTTTGCTCTCAAGATCAGAGAATTTTCTTTCATAACAAGAAATTCATCCGACGGGGTAATCATCAAGTTCATCGAAGAAACGATAAAGCGACTATCAGCGACCGAAGCAGGCACCCAATTTGCGTTCCACAAGGACACGATCATTTGGCTGCGTCCAAAACTGCAGTCTCAGGAGCTGATCGAACATCTGGAAGGGCTGCATGCACTGTTCAGAACAGGGGTGGGACACGCAGGTGGCACCGTCGATATCGCAGCACACCTCGGTGTCGATGAAAACTGGGACGCCAGCATGCGTTCGCGGATCGCGACAGCGATCCAATCAGCGGAAGATGCTCTTCACGCCGGCACACATGCCATCGTTGCGAACGCCGAATATCTCGAGCAGCGGGACAAGAGGCTCTCGCTGTTGTCCGACCTTGATGAGGCCATGGCGCGCAACAACGTCCAGGTAGCCTACCAACCCAAAGTCGACCTGAAAACTGGCCGAACTATCGGTGCCGAAGCGCTGCTGCGTTGGACTCACCCTCTTCACGGAGCGATACCCCCTGAGGATGTGATAGCGATGGCAGAGGCTCATAAGCGGATCGACGACCTCACGATCTATGTCATCGATACTGCCCTCGCCGGTGCCAGGCTGGCACGCCAATTGAACCCGGACTTCCACATCGCGATCAATATGTCCGCGGTTGCGCTGACGCGGGTTCAGCTAATCTATGACATGACGTACCTCATGTCGAAGCACCGTGTTCCGGCCGAGAAGATCATCCTCGAGGTCACAGAGACTGCACCACTGGATGACCGCCGCGTAGCAGCGGTGATGGCGGGCCTGCGTGAATTTGGGATTCAGCTTTCGATCGATGATTTCGGCACAGGGCAAGGGGCTCTGAGCTACGTCAAACGCATCCCCGGCTCGGAGGTGAAAATAGACCGCACATTTGTCGGTGACATGCTGACGTCGGCCGAAAGCCGTTCAGTTGTTCAGGCAACCATCGACATCGCGCACTCTCTCGAACGGAGAGCGGTGGCCGAGGGTGTGGAAGATGCCGAGACGGCAAAGGTGCTGCGGGATATGGGCTGCGACCACGCTCAAGGCTACTTCTTCGCTCCCGCGATGCCCATCAACGAGATCCTTACGCACCTACGCGGCGCACGCACAGCTGCGTAGCGGTTGCAAAGCAATAATACTATGTTAACCATGCCTGTTAGCACTTGGGTGCAAACAGGAGGTCAACATGTGGAATTGGTGCAGAGAGTTCTTCGGCGTCCGCTAAGCTAAGCCCAGAGCCGATATCAGAAAGCCCCGGGCACTCCGGGGCTTTTTTGTTTGGAAAATCAATCGGCTCCTCACTTCGGAGGCCACAGTCCGCCGCAGATGTCTGCTTGACCAGTGCCGCAGCTGCGATATTCTCAACTGCCAGGAGGAAGGCGGATGGGTCGCCGAAGGAGACGGACGAGTTTCGCCGAAGATATTTGGCTCGCATTGACAGCCGGATATTGGCCTGCGCTTCTGGTAGCGGCCATTTTCTTCGCCATTCCGTACGTCTTCGAGTGGTTTCTGAGCCGCCCATCTGACAGTGAAATTTTGAATATAGCCAGAGACGCCTTAAGAACGACTTGGGGTCCGCCCCTTCGTGTAATTTGCTTAATAGTAATGTCGTTGGCCCTCACGGCGGCTTCGTACTTCGCCTTCAAAGAGCTTGCCAATCGCGAGTAGCCGACAGGCTCAGTCGTCAGGTGACCGCCAAGCCGCAGACGTTGATCACGAGATCTATTTCGGAAGGCAAGACCAATTATCGCGGTAGGCCAAGGCATCTCTAGACGAGAACCCGCTTAACCCTGGATTTCTCTGGTTTTTGCGGGTCAACTCAAGAGCGATATGCTGTGGCATGACATAGAACCTGTCCGCGTTCCGATCGATGCCAGAGGGCGTCATTCCTAAGCGAACCAAGATGTAAAACAGATTGGCCGTCGGTTCCTTGGGCTTGACACACCATCGACCCGGACGGCCCTTTCCTTTCACATCCACGATGAAATGTGCGCCTTCCGGCGAGCGCACGACAAGATCAGCCAGTGGCGCATTAGGGCCCAGGGTAAGTGCTACGCTATGCCCTCTTCGGGAAAGCTCGGCTGCCGCCAAAAAGACCGCAGACCACTCATACTGATTGCGCAGACCACTCATTCACAACCGATAATTCAGCGTCGATCGTCATGTCCAGTAAGGATCGCTCAACGGACACCCTGCGCGCGCCAGAGGTCAGACCTCCCTCCCCTCTACAAATCCAGCTTGCCTGCTCTCTCATTAAGGTGGTACGCTTTATTTTCTCACACAGGGGCCTCATCCGTTACAAATGACCAACACCCTCATCGGATATGCCCGCTGCTCAACCGACAAGCAGGACCTCACTGCTCAGCGCCGCGCGCTGATCGAACTCGGCGTACCCGAGGACCGCATCTACACCGACCACGGCCTCACTGGCCGCAACCGCGATCGCCCCGGCCTCGCCCAGGCGTTGGCCGCGGTCCGCGCCGGCGAAACGCTGGTCGTGCCGAAGCTTGATCGCCTAGCCCGATCCGTGCCCGACGCGCGCGCGATCGCCGACGAACTCGAAAAGCGCGGCGTGAGCCTCGCGCTGGGCAAGCAGGTCTACGACCCCAACGACCCGATGGGCCGGATGTTCTTCAACATCCTCGCCACCTTCGCCGAGTTCGAGAGCGACCTCATCCGCCTGCGCACTCGTGAAGGCATGAAGATCGCCCGGGACAAGGGCAAGCTCCGCGGCAAGCCGCCCAAGCTGTCAGACCTCCAGCAGCGCGAGCTCCTCAAGATGCACGCCACCGGCGAATACTCGATCAGCGACCTCGGCAAGCTGTTCAAGGTCTCGCGGCCGACGGTGTATCGGACAATCCGGCGGGGGGAAGCGGCGGAAGCGAGCGATACCGCTAGGAAATGAAGCCAAACCGCTCACGATGCCGCGCAAGCTGACGTCGGTGCGCCTCATCGAGCGGGAGCAGCCGGGCGCGCTCGGGTGCGAGAATAGCGAGAGCTGCTTCACTCAGGGTCGGCTTAACAAGCGCGCGGCCCTGATCATCGAAACTCACGAGACCTCGGTCAAACGCTGCGTCCCAGTGCGCGGCCAGCAGCAGTCCGTTGTAGACATCCAATCGCTCGTCGTCACTGCGGCAGTCCGCCCATGCAACGATGTGACTCGCACGCAGCAACGCTTCATCACCAATGCCGGTAAGTGGGCAGCGCCCGCCCCAATAGTCCAGCAATGCTCGGCGGAAATAGCCCTGCCCTACCCGTTCCTTGACGATCCGATCGACCTCGGTGCTGCCCAGACCGGCAACCTCGGCCTGGTACTGAGCGAGCGGAAATGTGGGCAGACTGCGCGCCAGATGAAAAGCTCGGGACAAGGCTGACCGAAGCTCCGCTTGGGTTTCGAAGGCAAAGGCTCCCTTGAAGTGCGCGGGGGGCGACACCGCCGCATCGCGCAGTTCAACAGCCAGTTTGGCAGCGACGCCCGCGTGTTCGACAGCCAGAAACCAGGGAGATCCATCCGAGTTGACACCGCTGGCGAGCGCGACCTCTCCGGGCACGCCCTCATCGGATTTGAACCAGAGCCACCCGTCGGCGATGCCGTTGGCCTTGCGGAAGCCATGATTGAAGGCGGCCTGATCGAGCTCTACCCGGAAGATTGGATGGGCACTTGTGTGGCGCCGACTAAGGCGTTCATTTAGTGACACGCTAGGTCAGCTCCAGCTCTCGCACATCTCGGGTTGAAGCCGATCAAGCACTCCCGGAAGCCCGTCCCCCGATACCGTCAGGCCGAGGAAAGTCGCGGCTCTCGTTGCCCCGACGTAGATGTATCGGTCAAATAGGTCAGGCTGCTCAAGGGCTAAGCGATCAACGTTTGTGAAGAAGACAGCTTCGAATTCGAGACCCTTGATGTGCTTCACATCGAAGATCCGAACCTCTGTTGCCTGACCCTTAACTTGCCCGCGCGGGCACGAAACGACAGGCAGGTTCAGGTCCTCGACCATCCCGCTCAAGACGACCGCGAGCTGCTCCATTTCGTCCTCGTTCTCAACGAGCACCGCGATGGTCGGCATCGTCCCGGCACTTAGCATGTTGATCTCGGCAATACGGGATGCCAGCCACTTCGCGCGCTCGTCGATCGAATTCAACCCCAAGCCGAGCGCAGGCGAGAAGCCGTCATTGTCCATTCCAACGGGACCTTGCTCAACAACTTCGCCCCCTTGTAGCCTAGCAAGACCCACCGCAAATTCGGCAAGCTTGCGGCTTTGTCGATAGCTGATCGAGATCGGGTGCAGCTCGATGTCCGGCACGGCCCACCCAAGATCTTCATGGCTCCGGCTACCCCAGATCGTGAGACGTTGATTGAAGTCCCCAGATATGAAGACAGCGTCAGTTTCGACGCTTGCGAGATTGCGCATCACTGCCAATTGGAGCGGCGAAAAGTCCGTCGCCTCATCGATGAGGATCTGATTTCGGCGAAGGCGCGCGACTGCGTCCATAAGCACGGGCCGGCGTTCATCTAGCCGTGATTGGAGCAACCGATCCTTCGACATTGCTCGCGCTTGTCCGACGATTGCGAGCAGAATGGCATCGAGTTCAGCTGGATGGGCATCACTCCCGCCAATCGCGTTGTCAGAATACCACTGCCCCTCTGCACGCATCGCCCTGCGGAATTGCCGATAACGTAGCGACACACCCGACAGCCACGTCGCGGGAGCTTTCGCTATCCGTCGCGCTGCCCGCTGCACGAGGAGGCGCCCGCCGATAGCCTTCAGGTCAGGCAATTCGAGCGACCGATCGCGTAGGAACTGCAGAACCTTGCCATTCCGGGTGCGTGCGCCCGGAGATCGGCCAGTTGCCTGTCCGATCGCACGTGCACGCATCGCCCTCCGGAATACATCGACCGTCAGTTTGCGCCCGGAAACAGGCCGACGAGCCTCTTCATCGTCATCCTCGTCATCGTCCACATCATCGTCGAGATCTTCGGCGACGTCCCCGGCGGCCTCAGCCATCAGCTGGGCCACGAAGGCCGACAGGTCATCAAGAAGGCTGGCATCAGCTCGTGCATAGGACTGCAAGGGAGCATCCAGTGCGGCTTGAACAGCACCGGTCATTTCGCTTGCCGTCTTGCGCAGTTCATCGGCAACGCCCGCAATCTCGCCAACGATCTGAAGCGGGTTGCCTGCACCGCGGTCGAGCATTCCGATCACTCGGCGACCAATAGCCGCAATGCGAGCTTCTTCAGCTGCAGCAAGGCGCTCTGCCTCCGCACGCAGCTGCGCTACGAAAAGGTCCCTCTGGAATGCATCGAACGCTTCAAACCATTCGATCTGATTCTGCAGCGTTCCTGGCAGAAACACCGGCAAGTCGGGCTTATAGACAAGGCCACCCCGCGTCCCCGTGCTCAGGATGGCCAGATCATTCCGGCAGATCTCGTGACGGTAGACGTCCCACACCTTGAGCCGCTGGTCGTGGACTGGGACACCCTCCTTCCCCAAAGCATCCATCACATAGAGCCGTAGCAACTCGGTCGGGGTGAACATCGTCCAGCTGTTAGGGTGTTCAAGCCCGGCCTCATCTGTGCCGTCTGTCCCCCGTCAGCACCAATGGCACAGATTTGAGGTTGTGATTTAAGGAGGGTTGGGGCTTCGTCGTAGTGACGAAGGAACGAAGATGAAGACCCAACCCTCCGTGAAAAAATCCCCTCCCAAGAAGGCCCCAGCTGAGCGGGTGGTCAAGGATATCCGCCGAGCAACCCGGCGCCATTTCTCTGCCGAAGAAAAGATCCGCATCGTGCTGGACGGCCTGCGTGGTGAGGACAGCATCGCAGAGCTGTGCCGCAAGGAAGGCATCGCCCAGAGCCTGTATTACACTTGGTCGAAGGAGTTTATGGAAGCAGGTAAGCGCCGGTTGGCCGGTGATACCGCCCGTGCCGCGACCACTGGCGAGGTGCAGGATCTGCGCCGCGAAGCCCGCGCCCTGAAGGAATGCGTGGCCGACCTGACGCTGGAAAACCGTTTGCTCAAAAAAAGCATGATCGCGGATGGGGGCGACGAAGAATGAGGTATCCCGCATCCGAGAAGCTCGAGATCATCAGGATCGTCGAGCAGTCCCACCTGCCTGCCAAGCGAACGCTGGACCAACTCGGCATCGCCCGGCGGACGTTCTACCGCTGGTATGACCGCTACCTCGCAGGCGGCCCGGAGGCGTTGGCGGATCGGCCATCGGCTCCAGGCCGGGTGTGGAACCGGATCGCGCCCGAGGTGCAGGACCAGATCGTCGAAATGGCGCTGGAGCAGTCCGAGCTGTCACCGCGCGAACTGGCGGTGCGATTTACCGATGAGCGCCAATACTTTGTGTCCGAAGCTACGGTTTACCGCCTGCTCAAGGCCCACGATCTGATCACCAGCCCGGCATACGTCGTGGTGAAAGCGGCTGATGCGTTCCATACCAAGACGACCCGGCCGAACGAGATGTGGCAGACCGATTTTACCTACTTCAAGATCATCGGGTGGGGCTGGATGTATCTCTCCACCGTGCTCGACGACTTCTCGCGCTACATCATCGCCTGGAAGTTGTGCACCAACATGCGGGCCGAGGATGTGACCGACACGCTGGATGTAGCGTTGGTCGCATCCGGATGCGACAGCGCCACGGTGTTGCACAAGCCCCGGCTGCTCAGCGACAATGGTCCCAGCTACATCGCGGGCGAACTGGCTGAATACATCGAGGCCAACAAGATGAGCCACGTGCGCGGCGCCCCGATGCACCCCCAGACCCAGGGCAAGATCGAGCGCTGGCACCAGACCCTTAAAAACCGCATCCTGCTCGAGAACTACTTCCTGCCCGGCGACCTTGAGGCCCAGATCGAGACCTTCGTCGAGCACTACAACCACCGCCGATACCACGAGAGCCTAAACAACGTGACGCCCGCAGACGCCTACTTCGGCAGGGCACCAGCCATCATCAAACAACGCGAAAGGATCAAGCGACAGACCATTGAACATCGGCGCTTGCAACACCGTAAGCTCGCCGCCTAAAACCCAACAACAGACGAGGCCCGCACTCCGCTAATTTACGCCGCGACCTGTGCCAAATGTTCTGACGACGGACA
>NZ_MUYK01000014.1 GCF_002155685.1 Erythrobacter colymbi | reverse complement strand
GCGCGCGGTGTTCCGAGAATTGCGCGCGCAGCATTCCGATATGATCGCGCGCAGTTTGAGGTGAGGCTCACCTGATCGTTGGGGCATTCTTTCGACCGGATAACGGTTGGAGGAATGCATGCCGACGAGGAGAGTTACGATGCGCCATGTGCGCGAGATTTTGCGTCTGAGTCTGGACTGCGGGCTTTCGACGCGGGTGGTTGGCGAGCGGGTCGGGGTCGGACCGACGACGGTCCGGGATACGCTTCGGCGGTTCGATCGGTCGGGTCTGACTTGGCCAGTGCAGCCTGAAATGACGGACAGCGACCTGGAGTCCCGGCTCTACGGCGTGCCAGGGGTGAAGCCCGGGCGCCGCAAGTTGCCTGAGCCCGACTGGGCGGTGGTGGCGCGCGAGTTGAAGCGCAAGCACGTGACGCTGCAGATCCTGTGGGAGGAATACCACGCGGCGAACCCCGACGGCTATCGCTACAGCCGGTGGTGCGACCTGTTCCGGCGCTGGGAAGGCCGGCTGCCGCTGGTGATGCGCCAGAGCCATGCCGGCGGTGAGAAGCTGTTCGTTGATTATGCGGGCGACACGGTGCCGGTGGTGGTAGACCGCAGAACCGGCGAGATCCGCGATGCGCATCTGTTCGTCGCGGTGCTGGGCGGCTCGAGCCTGTCGTTTGCGTGTGCGACCTGGACCGAGCAGTTTGCTGACTGGGCCGAGGCTCACAATGCTGCCTTCGCATTCTTCGGCGGAGCGCCGCAGCTGCTGGTGCCCGACAATGCCAAGGTCGCGGTGATCAAGGCTTGCCACTTCGATCCGATGCTCAACCGCAGCTACACGGACATGGCTCGGCATTACGGGACGGCAGTGCTGCCGGCACGGCCGAGGAGGCCCAAGGACAAGGCGAAGGTTGAGGCCTGTGTCAGGATCGTCGAGCGCTGGGTGCTGGGCCGTCTGCGCAATCGCATCTTCTACAGCCTGGCCGAGCTCAACGCTGCCATTGCCGAGTGCCTTGCTGATCTGAATGAGCGCCGTGTGCTTCGCCAGTTCGGCCGCACGCGCCGCCAGCTGTTCGAGGAGGTCGATGCGCCGAACCTGAAGCCGCTGCCACCGGAGCCATGGGTTCATGCGCAATGGAAGCGCTGCCGGGTTGGGCTCGATTACCATATCGCGCTCGAGCAGCATCATTACTCGGTGCCGCACCGCTACGCGCGGCGCGAGGTTGAGGTGCGTTACACGGCCCGCAGCGTCGAGATCTTCCTCGGCGGCGAGCGGATCGCGGTGCACATGCGCGGCAGTGGCAATGGTCGGCACACGACCGTGCCCGAGCACATGCCATCGAGCCACCGGCGCTATCTCGACTGGACACCGGCAAAGATCCAGGAGGAGGCGGGCCGGATCGGCCCGATGCTGTCGCTGTTGATGGCGCGCATCATCGAGGACCGGCCGCATCCCGAGCAAGGCTACCGTTCGTGCCTGGGGATCATCGGCTTGTCCAAGCGGTTCGGCGCTGAGCGCCTTGAAGCGGCTGCGCTTCGCGCGCTGGAGATCGGCGCGCGCAATTATCCGTCTGTAAAATCGATCCTCGAAAAGGGGCTCGACAAGGTGCCCGTGTCCAAAGCCCCGGAGCGCGAGCCGATCCTGCACGACAATATCCGGGGCTCTCAATACTACCACTGAAAGGAGCAAGGATGCTCAAACACCCCACACTTGATCAGTTGAACCAGCTTGGCCTTATCGGCATGGCCCAAGCCTTTGCGGATCTGGATGGCAATGGCGATGCCGCCAGCCTGAACCACGCGGAATGGCTGGCGCTGCTGCTCGATCATGAAGCGACATGGCGCAATGACAAGCGCCTCGCCCTGCGCCTGCGTCAGGCAAAGCTGCGGCACCAAGCCGTGCCTGAGGACGTTGATTATCGCAGCGCCCGCGGGCTCGATCGGCGGTTGTTCGAAATGCTGCTGAAGGGCAGCTGGATCGCTGCCCATGAGAACTGTGCGATTATCGGACCAGCAGGGGTCGGCAAGAGCTGGCTGGCCTGCGCCGTCGGGCATCAGGCCTGCCGTGACAATCGCTCGGTTCTCTACACCCGCCTGCCGCGGTTGATCGACGAGCTGTCGCTTGCCAAGGGCGATGGCCGCATTGCTGCGCGCATGAAGAGCCTGGCCCGCGTGGACCTGCTCATCCTCGATGACTGGGGGCTTGAGCCGCTCGATGGCAATGCCCGCCATCATCTGCTGGAGATCCTCGAGGATCGCTATGGGCGCCGTTCAACGCTCGTAACAAGCCAGCTACCCATCGCGCGCTGGTTCGATCTCATCGGCGATCCGACCTACGCCGATGCCATCCTCGATCGGCTTGTCCACAACGCCCACAGGCTCGAGCTATCCGGGGAATCCATGCGGCGAAGCATCGCCGCTCAAGCCGCTTGACCCGCGGCAAAGCATAGTGCCACAACATACCAACGATCAGGTGCTTCACCTGCGCGCGATCAAAGCGGAACGCTGCGCGGCATCAGATCGGAATACATGCGCGCGATCGTCGGAATCCGCAACCCTTCGGGCAACCTTCTCTATCCGCTGCGCGGACCGGGCTTGTAGTCCCGGCCCATCCGGGTGACGATCAGGAGCATCGATAGCGGAGCGGGAATTGCTGGAGGGCGCGCTCTGTCCCGCATGGCGTTTGGCCATGCTCCTTAGGGAGCGGAGTTCCTGAACTATCCCGCAGGCGCTCTTGCCTCTCTCATTGCCGGACGCCCGCTGGCCCGCTTGGCCCGCGCGCAGGGCGTACGGCGGCTTCGCGCCGTGCAAGGGCACCGTTCATGTGTGGATCGCTGGTGCGATCCTTCCGTGGCTCATGTCGTGGCGACCGGGGCGTCATGTCAGAGGGCAACCACCTCGTGAGCCTTGTAGAGCAGCGGAAGGTCACCATGCGCCACGCGAAACTGGCTGCGCCTCTTAATATCCGGCTTTGCTGAGGATGCATTCTCGACCTTGATCGCGGGATCATAGTAGACCGAACCCGCAGCAAAGGCCTTCAGGAACAGAAGGAAATCCGTCTGCTCGCAGAACAGGACGCTTGGGCCATAGCTGTATTCCGGAGGGGGCGTGCGGAACAGCGAAGGCACATAGGCAGCCTGCGCGTGCTTCCGGTTCCAGTGCGCCATCATTCCCTTGAATGACCAGGAGGCTGCTGTTTCGTCATTGCCATCGATCAGGCTAAGCGCGCCATCAAGGTCTGTTATCTTGCCTGACTGCGGATCAAAGCCGCTCATGACCATGCGCAGCCCCGTGAGGCCGTGCAGCCCTCGTCGGCAATCGTACCGGCCACCGAAGTTGATGCGGTCTTCCTTGCCCGACTGGTCTTCATATCCGAACCGCCGCATGAATTCGGCAACGCCCTCGTCGCGGTAAATCCCGCCAGTCGGCTCAGGCGTCATCAGGGTGACCGGCGATTTGGGCGCGAACCGCACGAAGTCGCGCACGCCGTATTGCTTGACCTCCCAGCCCATGAAATCCGGCTCCGCATAGCCGTTGGGCGTAATGCCCAGTTCGGCTTCCAGTGTGTAGCCGCCGCCGTTCCGCGCCGAATAGGGCTGCTTCGTTCCGTCTGCCGCGAGCTTCTGCGATGCGATCCAGTTGAGCCGCCAGATACGCCGCAACTCGTTCAGCAGGCGATCCTTCGGGCTGTCAGCCTGCCCCGCATGGAGCGGCAGCTCAAGAAAGACACCGATCATCGGCCACTGGTAAGCGCGAACCTCCACGGCGACGGGATGAGCTGCATCGGCGGCATAGCCCAGAACATCACCTTCGGCTGTGATGCCAAGGACGAGCAGGCGTCCTTCATCACGCACCCGCATAATGTGCGATGGTGCCTCGCGGCAGCCCTTCAGAAAGCCCGACATCCGGACTTCCGGATACTTCGGATAGAGGATCAGCCCTGCGTCCGGCGCGCGATGCTTGCCTCCGTCATCCACCCAGAAGAAACTGACCCTCGCCTTGGCGCGGTCGCGGACGGCCCCGGCAATGGCGGTGTCGTCGCTGTAGATTTCGCCATGGGGAATGACGTTGAGCGCAGAGAAGTCCCCGCCGAGATAGACCTGATTCTTGGAATTGTCGTTGGGAGCAAGATTCTTGGCATAGATGCGGGTCCCGCCGTGATGCCGCATCAGATCCAACAGCTGCGCAAGTGACGCGACCAATTATTCGCCCCTGATGATAATCGCCTGTTCGTCCGACCTTATCCAGGCGATCAGGCGCTGCATAGTGTCCTGAAAATCCCGCTTCTTCCTGCCCTTCAGCGCGCATTCCCAGATGACGGCCTGTCGCCATCCTGCCTCTTCGAGAGCATTAGCGGCGTTCACGTCGCGCGCGGCATTGGCATCAAGCTTTTCCCGCCAGAAGTCGGTGCGGCTTTCGGGCCAGCGGAACAGATCGCACTCGTGGCGATGCCAGAAGCAGCCATGGACGAAGACGACCGCCCGATATCGCGGCAGCACGATGTCCGGCTTTCCGGGAAGATCGCGCACATTGAGGCGGTAGCGCAGGCCTGCTGCGTGCAAGGCCTTGCGGATCATCAGTTCGGGCTTTGTGTCCTTCGCCCTCACCGCCGCCATATTGCGGCTGCGCGTTGCCGGATCGTGGACGTCGGTCACATGTCAGGCAGCCCGGCGCTGCCCTGCCGGTTGCACCAGAGTCTGAATGTGCGGCTGCATGACCTTTGCCACCGCCTCGAACACCGGCACTGCGACCGAATTGCCGAACTGCTTGTAGGCCTGGGTATCCGACACCGGAATCCGGAAGTCGTCACCATAGCCCATCAGCCGCGCGCATTCGCGCGGGGTCAGGCGGCGCGGATTGGACCGCTTGCCCTGACTGACAAGGATCTCCGAGCCATCCTTATAGTAGCGCGCCGACAGTGTCCGGGCGACATCATCAGGCGTCACAAGCCCGAACCCGAAGCCGTTGCCAGCGGCCTTGTGCTTGTCGGCATAGCCCTGAAGATACTGCCAGAGCTTGTCAGTAAGGGTGTACTTGCCGTTGACCTTGCCATCCGGGCCGAGCGTGTAGGGAGGTTCGGCCCGTTCCGAGCCATCGCCCGGATGCAAAATGCTGCCGAGCCGCACGCTGCCCTTTGGCGGAAGCTTCAGATCGTCCCAGCTGAAGGGAACCTTCTCGCGGAAGCCGACGATCACGATCCGCTCGCGGTGCTGCGGCACGAAGTGCTGCGCATCGATCACCTTGTGCCAGATCGTATAGCCGAGCTCTTCGGTCAGCGTCTTGAGGATCACCTCAAAAGTGCGGCCCTTGTCATGGCTGGTCAGGTTCTTGACGTTTTCGAGCAGGAAGGCCGCAGGCCGCTTTGCTTTGATGATCCGGGCGACATCGAAAAACAGAGTGCCTTGAGTCTCATCGAGGAAGCCATGCTGGCGACCCAGCGAATTCTTCTTCGACACGCCCGCGATCGAGAAAGGCTGACACGGGAAGCCCGCCAGCAGCACGTCATGGTCCGGAATCTCGTCCGTGCCTATCTGCGTGATGTCGCCATGCGGGGGGTGATTGTCGCGGAAATTGGCGGTGTAGGTTTCCTGCGCGAACTTGTTCCACTCCGAGGTGAATACGCAATGCCCGCCGATGGCATCGAAGCCTTTGCGAATGCCTCCGATCCCGGCGAACAGGTCGATGAAGTTGAACCGTGTGCCGACCGTGGCAGGCCCGGTTCCGGCCATCGATGCCAGCACCCTTACCGCCGCCTCCCTCGGCTTTCCTGCGCCGGCCTCCCAGCGCTGCAGCTGACGGACACTGTAGCCCGTGCGGCCAGCGGCCTCTTCCAGCGACAGACCGGCGCGGACGCGGAGAGTGGCGAATTCGTTGAGCATATCACCTCTGGGACAATTTGCGACACAGTGTCGGATTCGCGCCCTTCTGGCAAGCACCAGGCTGAAAGAATGTTCCTTTAATGTTCTCGCAAGTCTCGTCAGACTGGGGACAACTTCTCAGCCGGTGATGGGCCGCCCGTTGAAGGACGGCGCGGAAGCAAGGTTGCGGGTTTAGCGGCGCGCGCACGCCACAATCCCCGGCTCAGAATGCGATCCGGTCTTCAGCTTGTGCTCGTGGTGCACGGTTCACGCTTGCCTGATCTGCCCAGAGAATACGGAAGTCGATCAGCGTGATGTCGAGGGTCCGGTCGGTTTCATGACCACCGATCATGGCGGTCATCCACATGGTCCGGAACGGCCCTCTGTTGCCGTCCGGCATGGTAACGTCCTCAATGATTTCCCAGCTGAACACATCCGCGTATTCGGAAATCGGCGGACCATACTTCGCTGAGAGCTTCTGCTTCAGCGTTTGCACAAAGGTCCGGTCGACATTGAACCGGCCGAGGCTTTGGGAGGACTGGACGCGGTAGATGCGCCCTGCTGGTGTCACCCCGAAATTGTACTGAAACCCATCAACAGTGGCTTCGAACTGGTCGCCACCAATGTACTCAAGGTCAGCAAGCTTCCGGGCCTCTGCAATCGGCATCCCGAGGTGAAACCCGTTCACGTCACGGGCGACAGTCGCCGAGCGGACCGCAGGTTCGCCCTGCCCGTTCGCGAGCGCGGGAAGCTGGCCAACAATAAGGACAAGCGCCGTCGCCGCAAGCTTCCAGCGCGGTTGTCTCACTTGGGAAATCTCTGAAAAATGGCAGAGCATTGCGGCACATATAGACCTCGCGGACTTAATCGGCAGTGAAGGGCAAGAGGAGAATGCACCGTGACGCGGCGTTGCGGGCAACCTGCTCTATCCGCCGGGGCGGACCGGGCCAGTAGTCACAGCCCGTCCGCGATGAACCATCAGCAAGGCGGTGCCATATTGCCTTTCCGCAGCTTTTAAACTATTCGCACTCCGCCGCAGGCTTGGGCCTGCGCCAACCGGAGTAAGTGGATTGCTGGACCAGACGCCTTTTGCAGGCGCGGTCGGCAGCTTCCGTTCCCTGCCGTAAGCCGCCCATGTCGGCGCTGCTACGGTGTGAAGCGGACCTGCCGCCCGTAGCCCTACCAACGGACAGACGCGAACGCGTGTGCAGGTGATCCTGCGCGCACGCCGCCGCTCGAACGGATTCTGACATGAACGAATGGACGATCGTCCGGCGCTTCGCGCGCCGGATAGGCGCGGTGCAGCATCCGCGCCTGAAAACTGCATTGAACGAATGGGCGACAACCCATGGCGACTGGCTTGGCCTCGGCGAAACGCAGGACTGGTCTGCGGCGCTCGCTGCGCTTGACCGCGACGAAGCCGACGCAGCTCCGCATGTGCTTGCCGTGGCCGCTATCCTGGCGGAAGCCTTGTCGCTCGATGCTGTAGATGCTGCGCTGCTGGAGCTGCTCGTCGCAGTTGACCGCCTGCCGCGCGTGGCCAGCCTCGCACGGTTGTGGAGCGAACAGGGTCGCGATCTTCCGGCATTGCTGGGAGAACTGGCGGGGGCGTCACCGGTCGATGCGGATCGGGTCGTGCGGCGCAGTGCGGCGCTGCGCCTCGGGCTGGCCAGCTTCCGCGTCAATCGTCAGGGCGCAATCGAAGTCGATATCCGCTGGTCGCTGGAACGGCTGCTCGACCGCGCGTCAGCCGAACATGTCTCGGTGATCGACACGCTGGTCGGCCCGCATCAGCCGGCACGGCTTGCGCTTGATGACTTCGCGCATGTCCGTGATGCCTCGTTCCTTGTCCGGCTGCTGTCGGGCGCGGTTAAGGCACGCGCGCCTGGTATCAACGTGCTGATCCACGGCCCTCCGGGCACGGGCAAGACCGAGCTTGCCCGGATGCTCGCAGCGGCAGCGGGTCTGTCCTTGCACGGCGTGGGCGAGGCCGATGACGACGGGGACGAGCCGACACGGTACGACCGGGTCAATGCGCTCCAGCTCGCCCAGCGGGTGCTGGCACCATCAGCAAACGCAGTCCTGCTGTTCGACGAAATGGAGGATCTCATTGGCGACGCCAAACCCAGCGGCGGCGACTGGTTCAGTGGTCGCCAGGGGAGCAAGGTCTTCATCAACCGTTTGCTCGAGACCAATGCCGTTCCGGTCATCTGGACCACCAATGCCATCGGAAATGTCGACGCTGCCATTCTGCGACGGATGAGCTTCGTCCTGAAGCTCGACGTCGCCTCGCCGCGAACGGCGCGCCGCATGCTGGAGCGGGTCACCGCGGAGGAAGGGGTGGCCGCCGATGACAACATCGCATGCCTGCTTGATCGTGCGCCCGAGACCGCAACGGTACTGCGGGTCGCAGCACGTGCCGCGCGTCTCGCTGGTGATACGGAGGGCTCCGCTGCGCCTGCTGCCGCGCTGGTACGGGCACTGCGGGGATCAGAATTGCCGCCACAGATCGGGACGAGCATCGATCTCGACCTGTTCGAAGCGGACCTTCCGCTGGAACCCCTGACGGAGCGGCTTTCTGCATCTGGTGCCAGTGACGTCTCGATCCTTCTCACCGGGCCACCTGGCACCGGGAAGACGGCATTTGCGCATCATCTGGCGCGCGCGATCGACCGGCCACTGGTGGTGATGCGCGCATCCGACCTGCTCTCCCGCTGGGTGGGCGGTACCGAACGCGCCATTGCTGACGCATTCGGGGATGCGCGCGACAGGGGTCACGTTTTGCTGTTTGACGAAGTGGACTCGCTTCTCTTCGACCGCGCAAGCGCGTCCCAGACATGGGAGGCGGGACAGGTGAACGAGATGCTGACCTGGCTCGACCGTCACCCGCTTCCGGTCATCGCAGCTACCAACCATGCACACCGGCTCGATCCGGCCGCCTTGCGGCGCTTTGTGTTCAAGGTCGAACTGGCGGCACTGCGACCCGAGCGGGCAGGCAAGGCATTCAGCCGTTTCTTCGGAATGTCCGCGCCAGCCTCGCTGACAGAGCTGACCAATCTGACACCAGGCGATTTCGCGGCGGTGCATCGCCAGCTTCGGCATAGCCCGGCAGGGTCAGCAGAGGAGATCGTTGAAAGGCTAAGGCGCGAGGTGCGCTCACGGCCCGAACGTGGTAGGATAGGCTTCTGAAAAACCTCAATTTGAGGACAAACCTGAGACAACACACATGACGAAGATCAAAGGAAAGAACGACGGTCCCGGCGGCCGTAACGAGCACTACGACATCGGTAACCGGAAAAATGTTCCGCGCAGGATTGCTGTTGCCGAGGTGAAGCGCGGTGAGCATCCCGATGCCCATGTCGTAAAGGTCAACGGGCGAGAATATGTTCGCGACAATCCGGATCGCTCGAAGGATGACAATGTGAACCGGGGCAAGTGACCCTCGTGCCCTGATTGGGCTGCCCTTCGGGCGACCTGCTCTATCCGCTGCGCGGACCGGGCCTGTAGTCCCGGCCCATCCGGGTGACGATCAGGAGCGTGGCAAGCGGAGCGGGATGTCTGGAGGACGCGCTCTGTCCCGCATGGCCTGTGGCCATGCTCCTGAGGGCGCGGTATTCCTGAGCTGACCCGCAGGCGCTCTTGCCTCTCTCATTGCCGGACGCCCGCTGGCCCCCTTGGCCCGCGCGCAGGGCGTCCGGCGGCTTCGCGCCGCGCAAGGGCGCCGTTCTTGTGCGGATCGCTGCAGCGATCCTTGAGGGGAACGCCAAGGGCTTTGCCCTCTCGTTCCCAAACCCCAATCGACACCCCCGTGTGGCGGGCTTCGCCCGCTGGCCCGCGCCGGGGCATCGATTGGGGTTTTCCCTCCCCCTCCCATCCTCGCCGGAAGGCAGGCCGTCATGGCAGAGCCATGCCTGCCAGCCGTGATGATGTGGTTGCGCGGCGGCGGCGCGCCTATTCCTCCGCGAGTGGCGCTGGTGGTGTCGCAGGCATGCCAGAGCAGTAGGCACCCCATGCATCCATCAACCTGACACGCATGCCCGGCTTCTCCCTGATGCCGAGATAGGTCGTGCGGCGATAGGCCGCCTGCACCGCGTCGGGCGTCTTGTGGGCGAGCGCCGCCTCGACCACCGCATTCGGATAGCCTTCGTTTGCCGCCCAGTCCGTGAAAGCCGAGCGGAAGCCGTGGACGTGGAAGGGCTCCTGCATGTCGCGCAGCACCTTGAGCAGCGTCATGTCCGACATCGGATTGCCTGCCGTGCCGGGAAAGACCACGTCAGTGCCCTCGATGCGCAGCGCGTCGGCCTTCTTCAGCACCGCCAGCGCTGCATCGGACAGCGGCACGTCATGCGCCCTGCTGCGCTTCATGTGCTCGGCAGGAATCGACCAGATGCGTTCATCGAGGTCGAATTCCGTCCACCGCGCGAGGCGGACTTCCTGCGATCGCGTGCCGGTGAGGATGAGCAGATCGAGTGCCAGACGTCCGAAGGACGGCTTGCGCCGCAGTGCGATCAGGAACGAGGGAATCGCGACATAAGGCATCGCCTTGCGATTCTGGGTCTGCTTGATCTGCCTGGGCAGGCCTCTTCCCGCCTTCAGGCTGTTGTTGCCAGACGGTGCCTCGGTCGAGCGCCAGCCCCGCGCGTGGGCGAAGTCGAGCACCGCGCAGATCCGGTTGCGCACCTGACGCGCGGTGTCCGGGATCTCCTGCCAGATGGGCGTGAGGACCGAGATGATATCTGCAGTCGTCACGCTTCCGGTCGGCTTGTTCCCCAGCTTGGGGAAAACGTAGTTCTGCAGGCTGGCGAGCCACTGGCGGGTGTAGACTTCGCTTTTCCAGCCTGCCGCGTTCTCGGAGTGATACTGGAGCGCCGCCTCCCTGAAGGTCACTTTGGCTGCGGCCTCGTCCCTCTTTTCGGCGAGCACATCGCGCTTCTCGACCTTCACGGCCTTGCGCAGCTGGTCGGCCTTCTCGCGCGCTTCCGAAAGCGTCAGGAGCTTCGCACTGCCGATCCCGATGTCCCTTCGCCTGCCGTCCTGCTGGACTCGGAGCAGCCATGATGCCGCACCGCTCTTCCCCACTTTTAGGAAAAGACCGTCACCGTCCTGATAGGTGCCGGGATTCTTCAGTGCGGCCTTGACCGCAACCACCGTGAGCTTCCCCATTTCCTTCCCCACATTCCTACGAGCCGTTCCGGAAAACACAAGTGTGGGGAAGCGACCTTTTCTCCCCACACCTTCCCCACACTGGGCATCGGATGAGGGTGGATCGCGATGGTTGTGTGGGGACGGAATGGAAGCAATATACCGCAGAAATCCAAGGTTTTCCAAGGATTTCTGGGGACGCCGGCAGATTGGAAGTTGGTGGACAGGGCTGGATTCGAACCAGCGTACGCTTGCGCGGGCAGATTTACAGTCTGCTGCCTTTAACCACTCGGCCACCTGTCCACACAAGGTCGTTTCGTAAGCGAGATTCGCTTGGAAAAAGCGCGATTCCCCGAGGGGTCCCGCTGCCGAGAGGCGCCCCTTTGGCGAAGCACTGCTTGCCTGTCAATGGTCTGGCTGGCAGGGGGCCATTTTGGATTGCCGCAGCCGGGACACAAGATGAGCAAAGGTGAGAAGAAGCGCGCCCTCAGGGGCCGTGCAGGGCGCATGAAGGGCGGGCGCGGCTCGGGCCGGGCGTCGAGCGGGCAGGTGCGCCTGTGGGGCCGCCACGCGGTCGAGGCGGCGCTCAAGAACCCCGAGCGCCAGCACAGGAAGCTGTGGGCGACGCCCGAGGGGATCGCGAGCCTCGATGGCGAACTGCCGGCGGATTTCCCGATCGAGCACGCACAGGCCGCCGATCTGGCGCGCCTTGTCGCCAAGGACGCGCCGCATCAGGGGCTGGTGCTGGAATGCGCCCCGCTGGAAGACGTGTTCCTCGACGAGGTTGCGCTCGGCGAGGCTGACCGCCCGATCGTGGTGCTCGACCAGGTGACCGATCCGCACAATGTGGGCGCGATCCTGCGCTCGGCCGCGGCCTTCGGGGCGGCGGCAATCGTCACGCAGGACCGCCACGCCCCACCCGAAGGCGGCGTGCTCGCCAAGGCGGCCTCGGGCGCGCTCGAGACCGTGCCGTGGGTGCGCGTCGTCAACCTCGCCCGCGCGCTCGAGGAGCTGGCCGAGGCCGGTTACTGGCGCATCGGCATGGCGGGCGAGGCCGAGGCGGTGCTCGCCGATATCCTGCCCACCGGACCGGTCGCCATCGTCCTCGGCGCCGAGGGCGAAGGGATGCGGCACAATATCGCGGCGCATTGCGACGTGCTGGCCAAGCTGCCGATCTCCTCGGCGATCGAGAGCCTCAATGTCTCGAACGCGGCGGCGATTGCGCTTTATGCCGTGGCCAGCCGCGGGTAGAACGGCGCAAACGAGGGGGAAATGCCATGATGATGTTCTCGAGCCTTCGCCTGCGCGCCGCCGCGCTGCTGACCGGCTTTGCGCTGGTGCTTTCGGGGTGTTTCATGTCACCCGGCAAGTTCACCTCCGAGCTCGCGCTGACCGGGCCGGACAGCTTCACCTTCACCTATGAAGGCGAGATCTTCTTCCTTGGCCTGTCGAAGCTCGCCCGCATGGGGGCCGAGGTCGAGACGCCGTTCACGGCCAACTGCTTCGACGACGAGACCTACGAGGCGCGCGACTGCACCAAGGAAGAAGAGGCCGAGCAGCGCAAGGAGTGGGAAGCGGGCGCTGCCGAACGCGCGGAGAAGGCCAAGAAGGACGCCGAGACCATGAAGGCGATCATGGGCGGCATCGACCCCTCCGATCCCAAGGCGGCCGAGGAACTGGTCAAGCTGCTCGAGAGGCAGAAGGGCTGGAACCGCGTGGTCCACAAGGGCGACGGGCTGTTCGAGGTGAGCTATTCGGTGACCGGCACGCTGGGCCACGACTTCATGTTCCCGATGATCGAAGGCTTCCCACCGACCAACCCCTTCGTCCAGATGTTCCTGCGCGATGGCAATCAGGCGCGGATCAACGCGCCTGCCTTCGTGTTCCAGACCAGCGACAGCCCGTTCAGCGGCATCGGCGGGTTCGGCTCTCTGGCGGGTCTTGCGGCGATGGGCGCGGCAGAGGATGCCAAGGCCATCGCGGGCGAAAGCGGCGAAGGCAACGCGGCGCCCGAAGCGATCCCCGGCGTGCCGACGCTGGAGGGCACCTTCACGATCCGCACCGCGCCCGGCATGAAGATCCTCGCCAACAACACCGATGAGGGCCCCGAGGCCGCGCCCGGCGGCGGCGAGGTGCTGCGCTGGTCGATCACTCCGCGTTCCTCGCAGGCGCCCACCGCGCTCGTCGTCACGGCGCCGCGCTAAGGCCCGGAAGCGGACAATGAAAAATCCCGCCGGCCGCGAGGCTGGCGGGGTTTTTCGTGCCCGTCCGCAAGGCGGAGGGCTGCGTCAGCCGCAGGTCAGTTGACCGCGTCCTTGAGGCCCTTGCCCGCCTTGAACTTGGGCTGGTTCGAAGCCTTGATCTTCATCGGTTCGCCGGTGCGCGGGTTGCGCCCCGTGGAGGCCTTGCGCTTGGCGACCGAGAAGGTGCCGAAGCCCACCAGCCGCACTTCGTCGCCGCCCGAAAGCGCCTTGGTGATCGCGTCGAAAACGCTTTCGACCGCGTTCGAAGCATCGTTCTTCGAAAGACCGCTGGCGTCGGCAACGGCGCTGATAAGGTCGTTCTTGTTCATCTGGGAACCCCCTCGTGTCAGGATTTCGTTGTGTCGTATGAATCGCACTTTTCGAAAGCCGGCAAAT
Source organism: Erythrobacter colymbi (assembly GCF_002155685.1). GTDB lineage: Bacteria > Pseudomonadota > Alphaproteobacteria > Sphingomonadales > Sphingomonadaceae > Erythrobacter > Erythrobacter colymbi. Next base: position 53,143 of record NZ_MUYK01000014.1, on the reverse strand, counting down.
TGAGACGTTTTTGCCAAGGCTGTCAAAGGCAAATAGCCCACGCGGGGCCGCCTTGCGAAAAGCCGTGCAACTTCGCGCGCCTAACATGGATCGGGCGCAGGAGTGGTCTCTGAAAAGCCGTATTCCGGAAGGATGCGACCCCGCCGCGAATCACGGCAAGTGCGCGCCTTCTAGCGGCTCAGTGCGCGGTTGGCACCTCCGACGCAGCACCGCTTGCACCCGAAGTGGAGGTAGCCGGCTGGCTCGCCAGATCGTCCGCCTCGGTCCACTCGATCGGCTCGAGCGGTGCGACCAGTGCGCGGGCCAGCACCTCGTCGACATGGGAGACGGGGATGATCTCCAGCCCGGCCTTGGCGTTGGCGGGGATTTCAGCGAGGTCCTTGACGTTCTCCTCGGGGATGAGGACGGTCGTGATCCCGCCCCGCAGCGCCGCGAGCAGCTTTTCCTTGAGGCCGCCGATCGCCAGCACGCGGCCGCGCAGCGTGACCTCGCCGGTCATCGCCACATCAGGGCGCACGGCGATCCCGGTGAGGGTCGAGACGATCGAGGTGACCATGCCGATCCCGGCGCTCGGCCCGTCCTTGGGCACCGCGCCCTCGGGCAGGTGGATGTGGACGTTCTTGCGGTTGAAGACGCTCGGCTTGATGCCATAGGCGGGCGCACGTGCCTTCACGAAGCTGAAGGCCGCCGCGACGCTCTCGTTCATCACCTGGCCGAGCTTGCCGGTGGTCTTGACCTCGCCCTTGCCCGGGGTGGTGACGCTTTCGATGGTGAGCAGTTCGCCGCCGACCGACGTCCACGCCAGACCGGTGACCGCGCCGACCTGCGGTTCCTCCTCGGAAACGCCATGCTTGAAGCGGCGCACGCCGGAGAAGTCGCCGAGGTTTTCGGGCGTCACGGTGACGCTCTTGACCTTGCCTTCGAGGATCTGGCGCAAGCTCTTGCGCGCCAGCTTGGCGATCTCGCGCTCGAGCGTGCGCACCCCGGCCTCGCGGGTGTAGTAGCGGATCAGATCGCGCAGGGCGTCTTCCTGAAGGGTGAACTCGCCCTTCTTGAGGCCGTGCGCCTTGACCTGCTTCTCCACCAGATGGCGCTGGGCGATCTCGACCTTCTCGTCCTCGGTGTAGCCTTCGAGCCGGATGATCTCCATGCGGTCGAGCAGCGGCTGCGGCAGGTTGAGGCTGTTCGCGGTGCACACGAACATGATGTCGGACAGGTCGAGGTCGAGCTCGAGATAGTGGTCCTGGAACTTGGCGTTCTGCTCGGGATCGAGCACCTCGAGCAGCGCCGAGGCGGGATCGCCGCGGAAGTCCTGTCCGAGCTTGTCGATCTCGTCCAAGAGGAACAGCGGGTTCGAGGTGCCGGCCTTCCTCAGGTTCGCCACGATCTTGCCCGGCATCGAGCCGATATAGGTGCGCCGGTGGCCGCGGATCTCCGCCTCGTCACGCACGCCGCCCAGCGACTGGCGCACGAATTCGCGGCCCGTCGCCTTGGCGATCGACTTGCCCAGCGAGGTCTTGCCGACGCCCGGAGGGCCGACGAGGCACAGGATCGGACCCTTCAGCTTGTTGGTCCGCGCCTGCACCGCGAGGTACTCGACGATGCGGTCCTTGACCTTCTCCAGCGCATAGTGATCCGCATCGAGGATCTCCTGCGCCTTGGCGATGTCCTTCTTCAGCTTCGATTTCTTGCCCCACGGCAGGCCGAGCAGCACATCGAGGTAGTTGCGGATCACCGTCGCCTCGGCGCTCATCGGCTGCATCGAGCGCAGCTTCTTCAGCTCCGCCTGCGCCTTGGCGCGGGCTTCCTTGGAGAGCTTGGTCTTCTCGATCTTCTCGGTGAGCTCGGCAATCTCGTTGCCCTCGCCGTCGTCACCCCCGCCGAGCTCCGACTGGATCGCCTTCAGCTGCTCGTTGAGGTAGTATTCGCGCTGGGTCTTCTCCATCTGGCGCTTCACACGCCCGCGGATGCGGCGCTCGACCTGAAGCACCGACAGCTCGCCTTCCATGAAGGCCATGACGAGTTCGAGCCGCTTCAGCGGATTGCTCTCGGTCAGCAGGCTCTGCTTGTCCGAAACCTTGGCGCTGATCGCGGCAGCGATGGTGTCGGCGAGTTGCCCCGCATCATCCACCTCGGAGAGGTCGACGCCCGCATCCTCGCCCAGCTTCTTGTTGAGCTTCACGTACTCGCCGAACTGCTCGACCACCTGACGCATCAGCGCGGTGACCTCGCTGCCCGCGACGGTCTCGGGCTCGATCGTCTCGACCTCGGCGACGAGGTGCGTGCCGACATTCTGGAGCGCCGAAAGCCGCGCGCGGCTCTGGCCCTCGACCAGCACGCGCACTGTGCCATCGGGCAGCTTCAAGAGCTGGAGCACCTGTGCGATCACGCCGACGTCATAAAGATCATCGCCCTCGGGATCGTCGCAACCGGGATCGAGCTGGGCGAGCAGGACAATGTCCTTGGAGGCTTCCATCGCCGCCTCGAGCGCCGCCACCGATTTGTCGCGCCCCACGAACAGGGGGACGACCATGCCGGGGAAAACGACGATGTCGCGCAGGGGAAGAAGGGGGAAGGTCTGGGTCATATCTGTATCCGCGGCGGCGCAGGGGGCATCCGCCTTTGTAGGGAATATGGGAAGCGCTCCGGCGGCCCGCAATGGGGGCGGCGGGCTAGGCTGTGGACGGTGAGATCCGCGCCCTGCCTCACCGCGACCGGACCTCGATCACCACGTCCACCCGGTCGCCGAGCGTCACCCCTTCGGCACGCTGCACGGCAACTTTCACGGGTAGCAGATAGGTCTCCCCGCGTGGAAAGAGCGAGGAAGTGAAGCCGGTCGCCCCGATCCGCGCCGTCACCGGAACGCAGCCCCAGCCATAGCTCGCCTCGCGCGCCGCATAGCGCAATTCGGGAACAAGCTCGTCGGGCACACTGACGAACAGGAAGGGCGCCGGCCCGCACCACTCGATGATTGCGCCGGCGAAGGCGATGCGGGCGAGGAGGCCGGTCACAATGGGCAGGGATCCGAAATCACCGGACCCATCCTGGCGGAACGGCGTGAATTGTCATCTTGAAGAAGGTTGGCTGGGCTGCCTCGCCCTTGCGGAAACGGAACTTGCCGCGCTCTTTCAGCACGTCGCAGCCGAACTGCTCGAAAGCGGCGTCGTGCGGCAGATCGACATAGCGGCAGGAGCTCACCTTCCCCTTGCCATCGAGGTAAAGAAGGAAGCTGATGAAGGTCGCCTTGCCGTCAGCGAATAGAGCACGCGGGGCGCGGGTGAGAATGTGGCGGGACAGCTCGGTCCGGTTGGTCATCTCGGCGCGGCTGTCCGAACGATTCTCGTCTGCCGGATCAACCCCCATCGCTTCCAGCATCTCGGCAATACATTTGTCTCGCGCGGCGATCACGCCGTCCATCGGGCCAGTGGCGAACAGCAAGGGTCGATCGAACGCTCCGTCGACAAGGAAGGTCTGGACCGAACGCTTGAACGTAATCGGCCCAACGGACTCGCCCTGCTCGTCGCGTTGCCAGTAGGCAGCGTATTCCGGCGAGCCTTCCTGGGGCGACTTTGCGTCCCACAAGCCGTGGTGGAACAGCACCTGAATGCTGCCGTCCTGCGGGTTCCCGGTCGCGGCATTTGCGCGAGTGACGAACCGCCCGTCGGGTAGCCAGCCTGCGCGGAAAGCCGTGCCGGTCGGCGTATATCTCTGGCTGGAGATTCCGACGTCGAAGCCGCCGTCCCAAGGGTCGCGGTTGCGCAAAGCCAACGTCGTTGGCCGTTCGCGGTCACCGAAGCTGCGCGAGATCGTGCAGGTGTCGCCCACCCGCTCGGTCTGCCACTCGGTGATCGGATTGAGCCGGATCGCATTGACCTGCTCTGCGGCGGCAGGAACAGCCGCCAGCCAGCCGGCGAAGAGTGCAAGAACGACGCTGCGACCCGCCATCACGTCACCCCAGCCCGGGCAGATTGAATCCCGGCGGGAGGCCCATCGAGGACTGCATGTCCTTCATCTGCTGTTCCGACACGCGGTCGGCGCGGTCGCGGGCGTCGTTGAAGGCGGCGGCGACGAGGTCTTCGAGGATCTGCTTGTCGTCGGCATTCATCAGGCTGTCGTCGATGCTCACCCCGAGGATGCGGCCCTTGGCGCTGGCGCGGACCTTGACCAGGCCGCCGCCCGCGGTGCCCTCGACCTCGATCGAGTCGAGCTTCACCTGCATCTCGTTCATCTGCTTGCTGATGGTCTCGGCAGCCTTTTGCGCTGCGGCCATCATCTCTTCCATCGATTTCATCGGGGGTACTCCATCAATTCCAGGGGGGGCTACCCGCGGCGGCGCGGGCGGGTTCCGTGCCGATCAGTTCGGCATCGGGGAAGGCTTCGAAGGCGGCCTTGACCAGCGGATCGGAGCGGATGCGCGCGTCCTCGGCGGCGGCCTCGGCCTCGGCGGCTTCGCGCAAGCTGGGCTGCGCCGGTCCGGTGCCCTTCTCGATCATCCAGCGCTTGCCGGTGATCTTGAACAGCGCCTCGCGGATGTCGGCCTCGGGGTTGTCGGGGAAGCTGTCGGCCTGCTCGTAGACGAGCCGTTCGGGGCCGATCTCGATCACCCGCACGCGGTCACGCATGATCTGGGCAACGCGCAATTGCCCCGCGGCGTCGACCTGATCGACCAGCGCGGCCCAGCTGACATTGGGTGCGGCGGCGACGGGCGCGGCGGCAGCAGCAGCGCCCTCGCCCGCAGGGCCTGCGACGATGCCGCTCGCGGCGATTTCCTCGATCCGCTTGGCGAGCTTGCCGGGGTCGGGCATTTGCGCGGCGTGGAGGATGCGCAGCAGCGCCATCTGGAGCGAGACCAGCGGATCGGGGCCGGTGCGCACCTCGTCATGGCCCTTGAGCAGGAGCTGCCACAGGCGGTGCAATTCCCCCGCCCCCAGCCGCGCGGCGAAATCGGCCAGCGCGGCGCGCTCTTCCTCGGACGGCGCATCGGGCTCGCCGCCCGAAACCTGCGCGAGGGTGATGCGGTGGGTGAGGTCCATCAGCGCGCGCATCAGCGCCAGCGGCTCGACGCCGAGCGAATATTGCTCGTCGACCGCGGCGAGCATCGCCTTGGCATCGCCTTCGAGCAGGTGGCCGAGCAGGCGGCGCTGCGCGCTCTTGTCGGCGAGCCCGAGCATGTCGCGCACGCGGGCGGCGGCGACCTTGCCCTCGCCGTCCAAGTCGGCATGGGCGATGGCCTGATCGAGGATCGAAAGCCCGTCACGCACCGAGCCTTCGGCGGCGTTGGCGATGATCGCGAGGCCCTCGGGCTCGGCCTCGACGCCTTCCAATGCGCAGACCTTGGCGAAGTGTTCGGCGAGCAGCCCGGCGGGGATGCGGCGGAGATCGAAGCGCTGGGTGCGGCTGAGAACCGTGACGGGGAGCTTGTCGACTTCCGTGGTGGCGAACAGGAACTTCACATGCGGTGGCGGTTCCTCAAGTGTCTTGAGCAAGGCATTGAATGCATTGCGCGACAGCATGTGGACTTCGTCGATGATGTAGATCTTGTAGCGCGCCGAGACGGCGGCGTAGCGGACCTGCTCGATGATCTCGCGCACGTCGTCGACGCCGGTGTTGGAGGCCGCGTCCATCTCGATCACGTCGATATGACGGCCCTCGGCGATCGCGGTGCAGGGCTCGCACCGGCCGCAGGGGTCGATGGTAGGGCCGCCCTGCCCGTCGGGGCCGACGCAATTGAGGGCCTTGGCGATGAGGCGCGCGGTCGAGGTCTTCCCGACCCCGCGCACGCCGGTCATCAGGAAGGCATGGGCGAGCCGGTCGCGCGCGATGGCGTTGGCGAGGGTGCGGACCATCGCCTCCTGCCCGATCAGCTCGGCGAAAGTTTGCGGCCGGTATTTGCGGGCGAGCACGCGGTAGGGCTGGTTGCCCGCGGGCGCCGGCGCCGGGGCCGCGGGCGGCGGCGGAGGCGCTGCAGGGGGCGGCGGTGTAGGATCGGGATCGCCGAACAGGGCGTTCTGCCCGGCCGCTTCCAACTCCGCAGCCGTGGGGGCGGGCTCGTCGGTCTCGGGCAGGTCGGGGTCGGAATCGCTCATACCCGCCAAGCTAGGCGCTCGGGCGCCATTTGTCATGGTGCGCGATACGGGCAAAGATCGTGAAGATGGGGATGAAGGAGCCGGGCGACCCGCCGCAATCCACCTGTGCTGCTGCCTTCCGGCCCTGACACGGTGAGCGGACGCAAACGTCCACCCGACTCCCGAGCGGGCATATGGCGTCCCGCACTCCGCTTGGCAAGACGTTTGCGCCGCCCTAGGGTGACCGGCATGATCAAGGAGAAGCCGATGACCGCCCGCCTGCGCCTTGCCACCCTTTGCGCAGCGGCCCTCGGCCTCGCTGCCCTCCCGCTCGCCGCGCAGGACCCGTCGATCGATTTCGGCAAGGACGACAACGAATACGCCCGCGACGGCCAGTGCGACGATCCGCGCTTCACCGGCCCGGGGATGACCAACGTCATGCTTACCGACGACATCGGCCGCGACGCCAGCGATTGCCGCGCCGCCTTCGCTACGGGTGATGTCACGATGAACCCGCTCTTCGCCAGGCCCGCGAACAACGGCGCCATCATCTTCGGCGACGATACGTCCACCTTCGCCAACGATGGCGACTGCGACGACATCCGCTTCGTCGGCCCCAAATCGGCCGAGGACATCTTCCTGTTCGAACACGTCGGCCACGACGCAAGCGACTGCCGCGCCGGGTTCAATTCAGGCGAATTGCGCTGGCAGGGACATCTCGCCGATCCGGAGCGCGGGCAGACCTACGAAGAGATCACCGGCGGCACCTGACGCGCTATCCGCTCAGCGGAAGTTGTCGGCGTAGGCCTGAAGCTTGAGCCGCTTGGGCGGCGTCGCGATCACGCGCGCGGGGATGCCGTACTTCTCGGCATAGGCACGAGCGGCGTCCTTGTCCGGGAAGGTCAGGCGCACCTGCGATTGGGTGTCGCCCGTACCGGTCCAGCCCATCAGCGGATCGGCAAAGCGCGCCTGCGATTGTTCGAATTCCAGCACCCAGTCATCGGTGTGCGCCTTGCCCGATTGCATCGCATGCTTGGGTTTCTGATAGATCCTCGCCGTCATGCTCCGCCCCTTAAATCACGAATCGCTGCGGTTGAAGGCGTTTTTGGTCTTCATGCTCGGCTTTTCGAGCCACGGCTGATCGGGCCAGCGGTGCTTGGAGTAGCGGCCCTTCATATCCTTCACCACATCGCGCCAGCTGCCGCGCCAGAAGCCGGGCAGATCGCGGGTCGACTGGATCGGGCGACCCGCAGGGCTGGTGAGCTTGAGCAGGAGCGGGGTCTTGCCGATCATCGGGTGGGTGTCGAGCCCGAACAGCCCCTGCACCCGCACCTCGACGCTCGGGGCATCGTCGCCCGCGTAGTCGATGGCGTGGCGCGTGTCGGCGGGCGAGGTGAAGTGGGTCGGCGCGGCGCGGTCCAGCGTCTGCCGCTCGTTCCAGTCGATGAGGCCCAGCGCCGCATCGGCGAAGCGGTGTGGCGGCAGATCGAGGTCGCGCCGTCCCGCCAAGAGCGGCACCAGCCAGTCAGCAGCACGCGCGCGCAGAGCCTCGGGCGAGAGCGCCTCCACCCCGGCGAAACGGGCGCGGGCGAGGAAGCCTTCGGGCAGCAGTTCCCCCAGCTTCTCCAGTGCCTTTTCCACGAGAATATCCACAAGCAGCGCGGGATCGGGTGACGGCTCGGGAACGCTCGCCAGCACGACCGCGCCGAGCCTGCGTTCGCGCCGTGCCTCGACCCGCGATTTCTCGTTGTTCCAGCGGGTTGTGACGCGTTCTGCAAGTTCGCTCGCAAACAGCGTGGCGATCCGGTCGGAGGCGATTTCCGCTCCGGCGGTGATACGCGCCCCCTTGGCCTGCCCCTGCGCATCGCCGATCACGATCCACTCCGCTCGCGCAAGCGGCGAGGCGGGATCGAGGATATAGCCCCGCCCTCCGGCGCTCAGCCAGATCTCGCCCGAGGGATCGCGGCGGCGCGCCACGAAATCAGGGCGGGCGAGCGCAAGCGCCTCGGCCGCATCATTCGCGGGGCTGCTCCCGAGGACTTTGGTGAGCTTGCCCGCCTGCCCTGCCCACCCTCGCGCGATCCCGGCCGCCGCCGTGCTGCGCGGTGCGCGGTCGCCGCGCCAGCGGGAGAGGCGCTGTATCAGGTCCTCGCCGCGACCGCCCAGCCCGCGCTCCTGCAACAGCATAACCAGCCGCGCGGCATCCTCGCCCACGCCTGCCGCCGCGCCGTGGAGCACGGCGGCGGCCTGATCGGGCCCCATCGGCAGGCTCGCGATCGCCTCGCCGAGCGGCGTGATGCGCCCCTCGGCCAGAGCGCCCAGCGCCTCGAGCGCCCGCCGCGCGGCGGCCACCGAGGCCTCAGGCGGCGGGTCGAGCCAGGGCAGGCCCTTCGGATCGGCCGTCCCCCACTTCGCCAGCCGCAGCATCAGCGGCGCGAGGTCGGCCTGCATGATCTCGGCGGGCGCGAATTCGGGGAGACCGATATGGCCCGCCTCTTCCCACAGACGGAAGGCGACCCCCGGCCCCTGCCGCGCGGCGCGGCCCGCGCGCTGCGCCGCCGAGGCTTGCGAAGCGCGGCGGGTGACGAGGTGGGTGGTGCCCGCCGCCCGGTCGAACTCGGCGAGGCGGGCAAGGCCGCTGTCGACCACCACGCTCACCCCGTCGAGGGTCAGCGAGGTTTCCGCAATCGCCGTCGCCAGCACAATCCGGCGGCGCCCTTCCGGATCGCGGCGGATCGCGGCGCGCTGGACGGCGGGCTCGATCTGACCATGCAGGGCGTGGATCGGGGTGTCCGGGAGCCGTGCCTCCAGCCGCTCGCGCACCCGATCGATCTCGCGCACGCCGGGGAGGAAGGCGAGGATGTCACCGGTCTCGTCGCGCCAGGCGGTCATCACCGCGGCGGCCATCCGGTCCTCGATCCCTTGCGAGGCATCGCCGCCAAGCCACTTGATCTCCAGCGGAAAGGAGCGCCCCTCGCTTTCGATGACTGCGGCGCCCTCGCCCAGCAGCCGGGCAAAGCGCGCGCCGTCGATCGTCGCCGACATCACCAGCACCCGCAGGTCCTCGCGCAGCACGCTGCGGGTTTCGAGCGCCAGCGCGAGGCCGAGATCGCTGTCGAGTGCGCGCTCGTGGGCCTCGTCGAACAGCAGGGCCGAGACGCCGGGGAGTTCCGGGTCATCGACCAGCCGGTTGACGAGGATCGCCTCGGTCACCACCAGAATCCGCGTCCTGGCGGAAACCTTGCTGTCGAGACGGGTCATGTAGCCGACAGTCTCGCCGGGCTTCTCGCCGAGCATTTCGGCCATGCGTTCGGCGGCGGCACGCGCGGCGACGCGGCGGGGCGAGGTCAGGATGATCTGGCCGCTGCACCACGGCTCGTCCAGCAGGTCTGGCGCGACCGCGGTGGTCTTACCCGCCCCGGGCGGCGCAATCAGCACGCCTGCACCCTCCCCCGCCAGCGCGGCGCGGATTTCGGGAAGGACAGCGTGGATGGGAAGGTCGGGGTTCACGCCCCGCCCGATAGCCTGCTCAATGCCCCCGCGCGACTGCGAATTGCGCGGCTTCGGCCATCGCCGCGCGCGCCTTGCTGTCGGGGAAGATCGAGATCGCGTCGATCGCACGGTGTGCAAAGTGTCGGGCGCGCTCGCGGGTGTCCTCGACCGCGTTGTGCCGCCCGATCAGGCTGATCGCATGGGCGAGGTCTTCGTCCGAGGTGCGATGCCCGATGATCGCGTCCTTCCAGAACTTGCGCTCGTCCTCGTTGCCGCGGGCATAGGCGAGGATCACCGGCAGGGTCATCTTGCCCTCGCGGAAGTCGTCGCCCTGATCCTTGCCCATTTCGGCGGCATCGGAATCGTAGTCGATCGCATCGTCGACCAGCTGGAACGCGACGCCGAGATTACGGCCATAGGCCTCAAGCGCGCGCTCCTGCTCTTCCGAGCATTCGGCGACGACAGCGCTAATCTGGCTGGCGGCGGCGAAGAGCGCGGCGGTCTTGGCGCCGATGATGTGGAGGTATTGCTCCTCGCTGGTGTTGATCTGGCGCTGGGCCGAAAGCTGCGAAACCTCGCCCTCGGCGATCACGGCGCTGGCGCGCGACAGGATCGAGAGCACTCGGAGCGAGCCGTCCTCGGTCATCAGTTCGAAGGCGCGGCTGAACAGGAAATCGCCGACCAGCACGGTTGCCGGATTGCCGAAGATGATATTGGCCGCCGCCTTGCCGCGCCTGAGCTCGCTGCCGTCGACCACGTCGTCATGCAGCAGGGTCGCGGTGTGGATGAACTCCACCGCCGCGGCCAGCTTGTGGTGGCGCGTGCCCTTGTAGCCGACCAGCTCCGCCCCCGCGAGCGTCAGCATCGGCCGGAGCCGCTTGCCCCCGCCCGAGATCAGGTGCCCGGCGAGGCGCGGGATCAGCGGGATCTCGCTCTGCATCCGGTCAAGGATCACGGCGTTGACGGAATTCATCCCACCCGCCGTCAGCGACAGCATGGGATCGAGTGTCGGTGCCTTGCGCGGCAGGGGAATGATATCGGCACTCATGCTGGCTCGGCTCTAGGGCGGCCCGCGCGTGCTTGGCAAGCGCAGATTTGCTGCTAGTTTTGCGCCCTATGCCGCATGATCCGCAAGCCTCGCACGCGCCCGATCCCGTTCTGGCCGCCTTTCGCAAGAGCATCGACAATATCGATGCCGCGCTGATCCACATGCTGGCGGAGCGGTTCCGGATCACGCAGGCGGTGGGAGAATACAAGGCCAAGGCAACCCTGCCGCCCGCCGACCCGGACCGCGAGGCACGCCAGATCGCGCGTTTGAGGAAGCTGTCGGAAGAGGCCGATCTCGACCCCGAATTCTCCGAGAAGTTCCTGCGCTTCATCATCGACGAAGTGATCCGCCACCACGAACGCGCGCAGGCGGGCTGAGAGCGCCGTCAAGGGGTTTCCACCCCTTCAGCTTCGGATGCGATGGGCGGCGCTGTCGGCACGGGCGGGGGCGGTGCAGGGAGCGAGGGAGGATTGCTGAGGGTCCTGAGCAATTCGGCCTGCTGCCTCAGTATCCGGCGCTGGTTGCGTGTGTAACTCGTGCGTTCAGGCCCCGCGACAGAGCTGCCCTCGCCCCGACGCGTCAATGGAACGCCGAGGCAGGTCGCATCCCGGCCTCGGGCCGTGTCGCATTCCGGGCCGATGCCGGTGGTGTCGATCACAGGGCGGACGTAGGGATTGTTGAAGACAGTGCGCTCGCCTTCGAGGGAGTCTGTGGCACAGCCCGACAGCACGAGCATCGCAAACGCCATTGCAGCCGTTCTGCACCATGTCACCGCCGCCATCCTCCCCACAGAAGCTCTGCACTTCAATGACTTCGGCAAATTGAACCGCGCCTGAACCCAGGCAAAAAGGAGGGCACGCCGCCTGAAAAGGCCGCGTGCCCCCAGCCTATGGCGCTTGCCGGTTCACCGGATCGGCGCGGGCGCCTGCCGCTTTTGCGCGCTCTTTCGGAATGGCGGGCGAGCGGGGCCGCATCGCCTGCCGGAGCGGCGCAAACCCGTGATCAGCCGCGGGGACGGCGCGCGCGCGGCGGGCGCGGCGCACCTTCGGCGCGGGTGCGGTTGATGGTGGTGTTCACCTGGCCATTGCTGCGCGTGGTCACCCGATCGCGCGAGGCGAGCGTGTTGCCGTCGCTGTCGGTCACGCGCTGGCTCGCCTGCGAGTTGCCCTGCCCGTCACGGTTGCGGCTGCCCGAAAGGCCATAGGTCTCGCCTCCGCGCCCGGTTGCGGTGCCGGAGAAGCTCGATCCGTTCTCGGTGCGCACGCGCTCGCCTTCGAGGCTGCGGGTGCGGCCCTGGGGGCCGGTCTGGGTGACCGAAACGGTCGAGCCTGTCTCCGTGCGCTGGCGCGTCGCGCTGCTCGAAGCGGTGTTGCCGGTGTTGAGGTTGGTCACCTCGCGGTCGCGGGTCGCGGTGCCGGTCTCGCGGTTGACGGTTGTCGTCTGCGTGGCGCTGACGTTGGGGCCTTCATAGGTCTTGGTGCGGGTCTGGTCCTGCGCGGCGAGCGGGGCGGCAAGGGCCAGCACGGCGAGCGGGGCGAGCATCAGGGGGGTCTTGCGCATTGCTGTGTTCCTCCATGCAAATCAGGGGCTTGCAATTCACCGGCGGCAAGCGGGGCGATGCCGCCGGTGACAATGGAGAAACGCCGCAGCGCGGATTACCCTTCGCGGTGCGGGACGATTTTCGTCATTCTGCCGGGGTCGGCGACGGGGCGGGTTCAGCGGCAGGAACCGTGGCGGGATTGGCTCTGGCAGCGCGGCGGGAGCGGGCCTGGTCGATCAGGGCGCGGCGTTCCTCGGGGGGCAGATTGCGCCACGCCTCGCGCCGTTCCTCGGGCGGGAGCTGGCGCAGTTCGCGCACCGTCTCGCGCAACTTGGGATCGACCGGCGGGCGGCCCGTGATGTCCTCGCGGGTCAGCGCCTCGCCATTGGCGACCTTGCGCTGCATCGTGTCGCGCCGCGCGGCGATGGCAGCATCGGCGCGCTGTTCGCGGCGGGCGAGCTCGGCATCGATGCGGGCGCGCAGACGCGCCTCTTCCTCGGGCGTCGGCACCGGGAGACCGGCCGCGCGGCGGCGTTCGATCTCGCTGCGGATGCGCTGGTCGATGATCGCGCGGCGCTCCTCGCGGCGGCCTGCGCGGACCTGATCGACCCGGCGGAAAGCCTCGCCGAGTTCCTCGGGCGTGTCGATCGGACCATCTATGGTGACGGCAGCGGGCGTCGCCTCGGCCGCGGCAGCAAGCGCGGGCGCGGCGGGCTTGGGCGCGGGGGCGGCCTTGGCGGTTCCGGTGATGCTCGCCCACACGGTCTCGGCCGAGTGCACGGGGATCGCGAGCTGCTGGAGCAGTCCGGTCGCCGTCGCCGCCGTTGCCAGCACGCCAAACGAGGCGACGCCGATGGCGATGCGCTGGCCAATCCGCCAGCGACGGCTGCGCACAGGGCGGCGCAGTTCGGGCAGCGGCGCAGCGCGCGTCCCGGCGGCGACCGCCACACGGTCGGCAAAGCCTGCGGGCAGGCCGGGTGCGGCGAAACCGTCAAGCGCCCGGGCGAGCGGGCTGTCCTTGGCGATCGGCGCGCCGGGGTCGTTCTCATTCACGCTCATGGCGTGTCTCCTTGCGCCGCGAAGGCCTGACGCAGCGCCGCGCGGGCGCGGTGCAGCAGGCTCTCGAAGGCCTTGATGTTCATGTCCAGCGCCGCCGCCGCTTCGGCATTGGGCAGGTCCTCGTAATAGGTCAGCACGATCGCGGCGCGCTGGCGCTCCGGCAGAGCCAGAACCAGCGCCCGCGCCTGCCCCTCGCGCTCGCCCGCCTCGATCAAAGCATCGGCGAGCGGCGCGGCATCCTCCTCCTCAGGCACCTCGCCACCCGCTATGCGGCGGGCGCGGCGCAGACGGTCGATGGCGAGGTTCGTCACCACCCGCTGGAGCCAGCCGCCGAGCCGCAGGTGCGCCGCCGCCTGACTACCGGCGGGATGGCGATCGGCCAGAGCGGGCGCGTGATCCCACAGGCGCAGGAGCGCTTCCTGCACGATGTCCTCCGCCTCGTGCGCATCGCCCGTCATGCGGAAGGCGACCCGGTGAAGCACGCCCGCGTGGAGCGCCACCACCTCGCGCAGCGCCTCGGCATCGCGCGCCGCCAGCCGTGCAGCCAATGCCGCATCCCCGCCCGTCGGGGAGACGGACGGCGCTATCGGCAGGGGTTCGCTTGCAGCGTTCATGGCGTGTCGCAAAGGGCCCGTTTGCGTGTCGTTTTCGGCTCTACAACGGGCGGCTTTCGAAAACCCTTCGCGTGGCTTTGCCCTCAGCTGGCGCGCGGCAGACGCAGCTCGACCAGCAGCCCGCCCAGATCCTCGCTCTCGCCGAGGGTGACGCTACCGCCGTAGATCTCCGCCACATCGCGCACGATCGCAAGGCCGAGGCCGGTGCCGGGCTTGCCGGTGTCGAGCCTGACGCCGCGGTCGAAGATGCGGATGCGCTCGGCCTCGGGGATGCCTGCGCCGTCATCCTCGACCCAGATGAGGCACATCCTGGGATCGCGCGGCGCCTCGGCTTCGTCGGGGTCGATGGTGACGAAGACGGAGCCACCGCCATATTTGGCCGCGTTCTCGATCAGGTTGCCGAGCAGTTCGTCCAAGTCCTGCCGCTCGAGCGAGACGGTCGCGGCCTTGTCGCCCGCAATGTCGAGCCGCCCTTCGGGATAGAGCCGCTCGACCGCGCGGCGCACGGCCTCGGCGCTCGCCATGACATTGGTGCGCGCATGACCGACCGCGCGGCGACCCACGGCGCGGGCGCGGGCGAGGTGGTGGTCGACATGGCGCTGCATCGTGCGCGTCTCTCGCATCACCGCCTCGCCGAGGTCTGGCGCGCGCGCGGTTGCGGCATTGGTGAGCACGGTCAACGGGGTCTTGAGCGCGTGGGCGAGGTTGCCCGCGTGTCGCCGCGCTTCCTCGGCCTGGCGCTCGGAATGTTCGAGCAGCGCGTTCAGCTCCTCGACCAGCGGCTGCACTTCCAGCGGCAGCGGCTCGGTGATGCGGTTCGCGCCGGTGGTGCGCAGGTTCTGGATCGCCGCGCGCACCCGCCGCAGCGGCGAGAGGCCGTAGCGCACCTGCATCAGCGCCATCAGCAGCAGTCCGAGGCCGAGCACTGCGAAGCTCCAGATCAGGATCAGCCGAACGCGTCCGATCTGCGCGTCCATCTGCTCGGTGGCGCTGGCCACGGCGAAGGTCCAGCGGGTCTCGCTGCCCGGCAGGATCACCGTGCGCTCGGCGATCCGGAGCGGCTCGCCCGGGAACTGGTCCGAGTTGTAGACGTGCACCTCGCTGTCGAAATGCTCGCCCTTGGCCTCGGCACCCTGCAGCTTGAGCGTACGGTCCCACAGGCTGCGCGAGGGCCAGGGTTCGTAATTGCCGCCAGAAATCTGCCAGTAAAGCCCGCTGCCCGGCTCAAGGAAGCGCTGGTCACCCAGCGTGCGGTAGAACCACACTTCCCCGCTCGCGTCGATTTCGGCCGAGGCGATCATCGCGGTCAGCTGGTAATCGAGCTGCTCGTCGAAATTGGCTTCGACCTGGCTCGTCAGCGTGCGTTCGAGCGCGATGCCGCCGCCCAGCAGCAGGACGGAAATCCACCCCGCCGCGATCAGCCCCATGCGCCGCGCGAGGCTGGCGCGGGGCTTGGCGGTGGCGGGTATCGAGGGTTCCTCGGACACGGCTTGCGCCCCGCCCGCGGGCAAGGTCAGCGGGGCATCGCCGCCGCCCGCCGGCACGTCAGGCGCGCGGCTGGTCGGCGGGGTCGTCGAGGCTGTAACCGAGGCCACGGATGGTGGTAATCACGTCTGCGCCGAGCTTCTTGCGGATGCGGGTGACGAAGACTTCGATGGTGTTCGAATCCCGGTCGAAATCCTGATCGTAGATATGCTCGATCAGTTCGGTGCGGCTTACCACCTTGCCCTTGTGGTGCATCAGGTAGGAGAGCAGCTTGTATTCCTGCGCGGTCAGCTTGACCGGTTCGCCCGCGAGCGTGACACGGCCCGAGCGGGTGTCCAGCCGCACGTCGCCGGCGGTGAGTTCGGACGAGGTATTGCCCGAAGCACGGCGGATCAGCGCGCGCAGACGGGCGATCAGTTCCTCGGTCTGAAACGGCTTGGCGAGGTAATCATCCGCACCCGCATCAAGGCCCGCCACCTTGTCAGACCAGCTGTCACGCGCGGTCAGCACCAGCACGGGGAAGGTGCGCCCCTCGCGCCGCCACATGCCGAGCACAGTCAGCCCGTCGATCTCGGGCAGGCCGAGGTCGAGCACGACCGCGTCGTAATCCTCGGTCGAGCCCATGAAGTGCCCGTCCTCGCCATCGGTCGAAAGGTCGACGGCATAGCCCTGACCTTCTAGCGTGCTCTTGAGCTGCGCGCCGAGGGTGGGTTCGTCTTCGACGATCAGAATGCGCATGTTTCCCCGGTTTCCTCGTTAAAAATCGCGCAGGTTCGTGCGCTTTTGGCACGCGAGCGTCAAGCAAGCGCTACGCGCCCTGCCCGCTGCTGTCCCCCGCTGAAATCGCATGGCTGCGTGAATGTCAGCGCGACCGGCCGATGATCCGCCCGGTGCGGGCATCGACATCGACATAGGTCACGCGACCATCCTTGATGAACTTGAGGCGATAGGCCCGCGCGGTCGAATCATAGGCAAAGCCCAAATATTCGGCATCGCGCATGGTCGGCAGGATGCGCGCCTCGATCTCGCTCGAGCGCATGATGTTGCCCGCCTGCGCCTCGCGCCGCGCTTCGCCCTGGTCGCCGCGCGGCTGATCCTGCGCGGACACGGCGGTGCCCGCCAGCGCAAGCGCGGCGATCGGAGCGAGACAGAGGGCGAGACGGTTTTTCATCACGGGATCGCTTCTAGCGGGTGTCCATTGAACAAGCCGTGAATGGCTCACTTGGTTCCGGCGGCGGTCTTGCCGACCAGTTCGTAGGTGATGCTGACGCTCACCCCGCTCGTGACCTGACCGGGCAGGATCGGGGTGGAAGTGGCTACGGCAGCGGCTGCGCGGGCGGCGTCGGCCGAGGCTTCGAACACGGGCAGGCCGACGCTCGCGCCCTCCGTGACCGAAAGCACCTTCACACCGTCATAGCCGAGCATCTTGGCATAGGCCTTCGCCTGTTCTTCCAACAAGGCGACGGCCTTGGCACGGGCCTCTGCGTAAGCGGGTGCCCGATTGTCGGAACCGAATTCCGGCCCGTAGAGATCGGTCGCGCCGGCTTCGACCAGCGCATCGAGCACGCGGCCCGTATCCTCGACCTTGCGCAGCACCACGCTGACGCGGTTCGTGGCCTGATAGGCGCGGAACTTGGCGGTGCTGATCTCGTAGTCATATTGCGCGCCGAGGCTGACGCTGCTGGTCTGGATGTCCTTCTCGGCGATGCCGAGCGCCTTGATCTTGGCGATCACCTTGCTCATCTGCGCCGCGTTCTGGCGCATCGCCTCGCTCGCGGTCGGTGCCTCGGTGACGACACCGGCGCTGATGGTGGCGAACTCGGGGGCGGTCGTCACTTCCTGATAGGCGGAGAGCTCGACCACCGGGCCGGCGGGCGCAATCGTGATCTGCGGCGCGGCGAAAGCGGCAGCGGGCAGCACCATCGCCGAGGCGACGAGCAGGGCGAGAGCGGGCTTGATCATGGGCATTTCCTCCGTTTGATCGCGCCTGTGCAACGCCTCGCCTTTCGCGGGACTGAACCGGATCACCCTTGCACCCTTGCCGCCTGCCCGCCCAGTCCCTAGGTGGCGCGGGCCATGGCGCAACCACCCATCTTCTCCTTCGAGGGCCTCGCCCTGCAGCAGGGCGGCCGCTGGCTGTTCGGCGGGCCGACCCCGACCACCGGCGCAGCGCCGATCGACCTCCACGTCCTCCCCGGTGACCGTCTGGCGCTGATCGGGCGCAACGGCGCGGGGAAGACGACGCTGCTGCGCCTCATCACCGGCAAGATCGATGCCGACCGCGGCCAGCGCCGGATCAAGCCGGGCACGAAGCTGGTGTTCCTCGAACAGGACCCTGATTTTGCGCCCTATTCGACCCTCATGGATTTCGCCCTCGGCGGCGAGGATGCGCCCGCCGCGCACGAGGTCGAGGCCATCGCCGGCCAGCTCGGCATCGACATGAGCCGCCCCGCCGCCACCGCCAGCGGGGGCGAGCGCCGCCGCGCCGCCATCGCCCGCGCGCTGGCGCAGGATCCCGATCTGCTGCTGCTCGACGAGCCGACCAACCACCTCGATCTGGGCGCGATCGACTGGCTGGAGGACTGGCTCTCGCGCTACCGCGGGGCGTTCATCACCATTTCCCACGACCGCACCTTCCTCACCCGCCTGACCCGCGCGACCCTGTGGCTCGACCGCGGCACCTTGAGGCGAAAGGAGGTCGGCTTCGGGGGTTACGAGGCGTGGGAGGAATCGGTCTATGCCGAGGAGGCCCGCGCGGCGGAACGCCTTGATGCCAAACTGAAACTTGAAGCCCACTGGCTCGAGCGCGGAGTCACCGCAAGGCGCAAGCGCAACCAGGGGCGGCTCGAGAAGCTTTACCAGATGCGCGCTGTCCGGGCGGCGATGATCTCGGGCGCGGGGACGGCCAAGCTCAAGCTTGCCTCGGATGATGACTTCAAGTCCAAGTCGGTGATCGTTGCCGAAAACATTTCAAAGACTTACGGCGAGCGAGCGGTGATCAAACCGTTCTCCTTGCGCATCCAGAACGGCGACCGCATCGGGATCGTCGGCGCGAATGGCGCAGGCAAGACCACCCTATTGAAATTGCTCACCAAAGAGCTTGAAAGCGACACCGGTTCGGTCACCCATGCCCGCACGCTTTCGGGCGTGATGATCGACCAGCAGCGCAAGATCCTCGAACCGGGCGCTACCGTGCGGCAGATCCTCGCGCAGGGCGGCGACTGGATCGACGTGCGCGGAGTGCGCAAGCACGTCCAGGCCTACCTCAAGGATTTCCTATTCGATCCCGGCCTCGTCGACACCAAGGTCGGCATTCTTTCGGGCGGCGAACGCTCGCGGCTCTTGCTGGCCCGCGAATTCGCACGTACCGCCAACCTCCTTGTGCTCGACGAGCCGACCAATGATCTCGACCTTGAAACCCTTGATCTTCTTCAGGAAGTCATCGCCGATTTCGAAGGCACAGTGCTGATCGTCAGCCACGACCGCGACTTCCTCGACCGCACGGTCACCATCACGCTCGGCCTCGACGGGTCGGGCAAGGTGGATATTGTCGCCGGTGGATATGCCGATTGGGAAGCACGCCGCAAAGCGCCCGCAGCGGCGAGCAAGACGGGGTCTGGTGGGGGTCTGAAGGGGGTCAAGGAGGGGTCTCAGGGGGACCAGAAACCGGTTCCTACAAAGCCGCCCGCCAATTCCAAACTCTCCTACAAGGACCAGCGCGATTACGAGATCCTTCCCAAGCGGATCGAGGAGCTCGAAGCCGCGATTGCCCGGGGCGAGGCGCTGCTGGGCGACCCCGAGCTCTACGCGAAAGACCCCCAGCGCTTCGCGACGATCAGTCAGGGCATCGCCAACGCCCGGGCTGAGAAGGACGCGGCGGAAGAGCGCTGGCTGATGCTCGCCGAAATGGTCGAGGGGTGAGCGGCCCCGGCGGGGGGCCAGACGACACCATCGCGGACCTCAAGCGCCGGATCGCCGCCTGCACCCTGTGCGCGGGCGACCTGCCGCTCGGCCCGCGCCCGATCGCGCGTTTTTCCGCCACGGCGCGCATCCTCATCATCGGACAGGCACCCGGCACCAGGGTCCACGCCAGTGGCGTGCCGTGGGACGATGACAGCGGCGACCGGCTGCGCGACTGGCTGGGGATCGACAAGGCGACATTCTATGACGAGGGCCTCGTGGCGCAGATGCCGATGGGCTTCTGCTATCCCGGCCGCGCCGCCGGGGGAGACGCACCGCCGCGCAAGGAGTGCGCCCCGCAATGGCATGACGCGGTGCTCGGCATGCTGCCGCAAGACCGCCTGACCCTGCTGGTCGGCGTCCATGCCCAGGCGCGCTATCTGCCGCAGCTGAAGCGCCTCTCGCTCACCGAAAGGGTCGCCCGCTTCGGCGAGGATCTGCCCTTCGTCGCCCTCCCCCACCCCGCATGGCGATCGCGGCTGTGGATGACGAAGCATCCTTGTTTCGAGACCGAAGTGCTGCCGCCGCTGCGCGCCATGATTGCAGCGCAACTGGCAAGCGCGGGCGAAACGCCCTTTCAACGCCCGCATGGCATTTTTACGTGCAAAGCCAATCACCTGTGGGATCGCACATGCCAAAGGAAATCAAGGCCGCTTTCGGAATTCTGGTGTTCTCGCTGTGGGGCCCCTACCTGTTCTACATCTGGATGGTTCCGAGCGAAGTCCCCGAATGGGCCATGACCCGCGCCACCCGCAAGGCGCTGTTCCTGAGCCGCGATTTCGAGCCGTCCGTGTTCACGCTGTTCTTCGCCGTGGCCTTTACCGCCATTGCGGTGGGCGGTTTCTACAAGCTCGCCACCGACCAGTTGCCCGACTGATCGAAGCTCAGGTGATCCGGTAGAACTCCGCCACCCGCTCGAGCGCAATCCTGAGCACCAGCTTGCCGCTACGGGTCGGCCAGCCGAGGCGCTTTTCGGCCTCGGGCAGCGGCTCGCCCGCGCAGACGACGCGCCACAGGATGTCCTCCAGCCCCCGCCCCGCCATCCGGATCGCTCCGTCGAACCGCTGGCGCGCGGCGATCTGCTTTTCGGTCGGATCGAGCTCGCCGGGCGCGGTCGAGACGCTGCGCACCGGGTCCCAGCGCATGGTAATGTTGGCGGGAAGCGCGCTGCGCTCGTAATCGCTGCGCAGGGCCTCGCCCGCGTCGAACAATCGCTGCGAAAGATGCCCGCGCGCGTGGAGCCAGGCGAGCGGGCTTTCGGCGAGGTTGACCGTCACCGAGCGCGAGCGGCGCAGCCCTCCGGGTGCGGGCGCGCGCTGGCGCGGGCCTTCGGGGGTGAGTTCGCGTTCGACCAGATGGCGCTTCATGTCTATTCCTCCGCTTGTTGCGCGAAGGACTTGCCAAGACGGATTGCCTGTAGGAAAGTGAAAACCAATCCGGTTAAATCAGGTGAGCCACGCAACAGGGTTGATGACATGACCAACCGTATCCGCGACATCCGCAAGGCCAAGGGCCTCACCCTCGCCGATCTCGCCGCGGCCTGCGATCCGCCGACCACCGCGCAGACCATCGGGCGGCTGGAGACGGGGATGCGCCAGCTCTCGCTCGGATGGATGAACAAGATCGCCGCCGCGCTCAGCGTCGATCCGGCCAGCCTGATGCGCGCCGAGAGCGATGCGCCCGCGCGGATCGTTGCCGAACTCGGCGCAAACGGGGCCGAGGCGCTCTCCGCCCCGCGCGAGGCGCTCGCCCCTTCCGCGCTTGCGCCTGAAGGCGGCCCTCCCCCGGTGGTGCTCGCCGTGACGCAGAGCGTGGGCGAATATCGCCCGGGCGATCTCGTGTGGCTGCGCCCGCTCGATCCGGACGAGGCCCTCAGCGCAGTCAACCGCGACTGCCTTGTCCCCCGCCCCGGCGGGCGCTTCGCCTTCGGGCGGCTGATCGACCGGCGCGGCACTCTGGTCGGCCTGCTCCCGCCCGGTGCGGGGCATAAGCAGGTGGTGGTCGACAATCCGCCGTGGATCGCGGTCGCCTTCATGCTTGTGAGGGCGCTTTAACCCCGCACGTGATAGGAGCCTTCTCGTGAAGCACGTGCTCGCCCTGTCCACGCTCTATCCCAACCCGGTCAATCCGCGGTTCGGGACCTTCGTCGCGCGCTCGCTGGAGGCGCTGGCAAAGCGCGGGGACTGGCGGGTGACGCTGGTGAACCCCATCGGCCTGCCGCCGCTGGCGCTGGGGCGCTATCGCCCGCTCGCCGATCTTCCGGCCGTGAGTGTCGAGGGCGGGATCACCATCCACCGCCCGCGCTTCACGCTGATCCCGCGCATCGGCGCGCGGCGCAATGCGGCCGCGATCGCCGCCGCGGTGCTGCCGCTGGCGAAGCGCATCCATGCCGAAACCCCGGTCGACGTGATCGACGCGCAGTTCTTCTTTCCCGACGGCCCTGCCGCCGCGCAGATCGCGGGCGCGCTGGGCCTGCCGCTGTCGATCAAGGCGCGGGGGAGTGACATCACCCTGTGGGGCAAGGAAGGCTTCGCGCGGCGGCAGATGCTCGATGCGGCTGCGGCGGCAACGGGCTTGCTCGCGGTGAGCGAGGATCTTGCCGGGCAGATGGCGGCGCTGGGCATGGATCGCGGCAAGATCACGCTGCATTACACCGGGCTTGACCGTGACCGCTTCCGGCCTTTCGATCACCCGCAATTGCGCCGCCAGCTGTCCGAGGAACTGGGCTTTGCCCTGCCCGACAAGGCGCCGCTTCTCGCCTGCGTGGGCGCGCTGATCGAGCGCAAGGGGCAAGCCATTGCGATCGCCGCGCTGAAGTCGATTCCGGAAACGCGGCTGATCCTGATCGGCAAGGGCGAGGACGAGGCCCGGCTTCGCGCGCTGGCGGCGAGCGAGGGTTTGGCCGAGCGGGTCTATTTCGCCGGATCGATCGACCATGACCTGCTGCCGCTGATCCTTTCGGCTGCGGATGCGATGGTGCTGCCGACGGTGAGCGAAGGTCTGGCCAACGCATGGGTCGAGGCGCTCGCCTGCGGGACGCCAGTGGTGACGAGCGACGTGGGCGGCGCGCGCGAGCTGATCAACAGTGACACCGCCGGACGGCTGGTGCCGCGCACCCCCGAGGCCGTAGCGGCGGCGGTCAACGACATCCTCGCCGCCCCGCCCCCGCGCGAGGCGGTGGCAGCGCTGACAGAGAGCTTCAGCTGGGACGCCAACGCCGCAGCGCTGGCGGCGCATTATGAAAGGCTGGTCGGGGAAGCGTGAGCCTCCCCACCCTTCAGCCCTCGCCGCGGGCGAGCTTTTCCTGACGGTCGACCGCGGTCTCGGTGGGGACGAAGCTGTTGGTCGTCACCCCCATCCAGATCAGCAGCGCGCCGGCCATGTAGATCGACGAATAGGTGCCGATGAACAGGCCCACGGTGATCGCCGCGACCATGCCGAACAGGCTCTCCGGCCCGAAGAACAGCAGCGGGATCAGCGCGATGAACAGCGTCAGCGAGGTCATCACCGTGCGCGAGAGCGTCTCGTTGACGGAGAGGTCGAGCAGGTCGAACATCTCCATCTTGCGGTACTTCTTCATGTTCTCGCGGATGCGGTCATAGACGACGATGGTGTCGTTGAGCGAGTAGCCGATGATCGCGAGGATCGCGGCGACGATCTGGAGGCTGAACTCCATCTGCGTGACGGCGAACAGGCCGATCGTGACCGACACGTCGTGCACCAGCGCAAACATCGCGCCCGCACCGAACTGCCATTCGAAGCGCACCCAGATATAGGCCGCCACGGCCGCCATCGCCGCCAGCAGCGCGAGGATCGCCTGATCGCGGAACTCGCCGGCGACCTTGCCGGACACGGTGTCGTTCCCGTCCTTGCGCGCATCGGGATAGGACTTGGTGATCGTGGCGATCACCTTGTCGCCGATCGCGGTGGCCGCGCCCGGCGTGTCCTCGGCCCCTTCGGGCAAAGCGACGCGGATCGAGACCTGGTTCTTGGCGCCGAATTCCTGCACCACCGGCTCGCCATAGCCGAGCCCGCCGACCAGCTCGCGCAGGGACGGGATCGGCGCTTCGGCCTGCTTGGTGAAGGTCATGCGCACTTCCTGCCCCCCGGCGAAGTCGACGCCGAAGTTGAGGCCGTTGATCGCGACCGCGGTCCAGCTCCCCACGATCAACACGAGGCTCAGCACGAAGAACGGCACGCGCAGCTTGAGGAACTTGATGTTGGTGTCGTCGGGGACGAGCTTCAGGAGTTTCATCGTCTCGTGCTCCTCAGATGTTGATGTCGTTGGGGCGCGCCTTGCGCAGCCACCCGGCGACGAACATGCGGGTCAGGGTCACGCCGGTGAACACCGAGGTGATGATGCCGATCACCAGCACCACGGCAAAGCCCTTCACCGGCCCGGAGCCGAAGGCGAAAAGGGCAACGCCCGAGATGACGTTGGTGATGTTCGCGTCCCAGATCGCGCGGCTGGCTTCGGTGTAGCCGGTCTCGACCGCGGCGATGACCCTGCGGCCGCGCTTGCGCTCCTCGCGGATACGCTCGTTGATCAGCACGTTGGCGTCGACCGCCGCGCCGATGGTGATGACGAAGCCCGCGATGCCCGGCAGGCTCAGCGTGAAGCCGCCCAGCGCCATCAGGCCGAGCAGCATCAGCACGTTGAACACCAGCGCCACCGTGGCGTAGACGCCGAAGCGGCCGTAGCTCGCCACCATCAGCGCGATCACCGCAAGGCTGCCGATGCCCATCGCGAGCAGCCCCTTGCGGATCGAGTCCGCGCCGAGATCAGGTCCGACGGTGCGTTCCTCGACCACCGTCAGCGGCACCGGCAGCGCGCCCGACTTGAGCGCGATGGCGAGGTTGTTGGCGCTTTCGGGCGTGAAGTTGCCCGAAATCTGCGCCCGCCCGCCGATGATCGGCTCGTTGATGTTGGGAGCGGAGAGCACCTGCTTGTCGAGGATGATCGCGAAGGGCTTGCCCACGTTCTCGGTGGTCAGCTTGGCGAACTTCGCCCCGCCCTGCGCATCGAAGGTGATGGTGACGACGCTCTGGTTGTTCTGCGGATCGCGGCCCGCCTGCGCGCCGGTGAGGTTGTCGCCGCGGATCCCGCCGAGGCGCTTTACCGCGATCGCCCCGCTCTGCCCGTCGGCGTAGGGGAAAATCTGGCTGCCCGCGCGCGCGACACCGGCCTGCACGTCGCTCGGCAGGGCATCGAGATCGACCAGCTTGAATTCGAGCTGCGCGGTCTGGCCGAGCAGCTTCTTGAGCCCCGCCGGGTCCTGAAGGCCGGGCACCTGCACCACGATGCGGGTGCTGCCCTGGCGGATGATGGTCGGCTCGCGCGTGCCCAGTTCGTCGATACGGCGGCGCACGACGTCGATCGCGCCGTTCATGGATTCGTCGATCGCCTGGTTGATGCCCGCCTCGGTCTGCGTGAGCACGATGCGCTGCCCGTCGACAACCTTCAGCTCCCATTCGCGGACCGTGGTCGAGCCCTGCATCGCCGGCTCGATCAGCCCGCGCGCCCGGTCGATATCGGCAGCGTTCTCGAGGATGAAGGACAGCTCGCCCCCCGCGGTCGAGACATCGCCGATGCGGATGCGCGGGTTGGCGTTGCGCATCAGCTGGCGCACGTTCTCTTCCATCGCCTCGAGCCGCTGGGCGCGCACATCGCCCGCCTTGGCTTCAAGCAGCAGGTGCGAGCCGCCGGCAAGGTCGAGGCCGAGGTTGACCTGCGGATCGGGCAGCGCCGAGGGCCAGTCCAGCCCCGCCACGTTGAACAGCGAAGGCAGCGCCAAGAGCGAGGCCGCGAGCGTGATCGCCCATAGCGAGAGCCTCTTCCAGAGGGGGAAATCAAGCATTGCGTCAGTGTCTCACACGCAAGGAACAGGGGTGCGGCAGGCGCGCGGCCGGCCGGATCAGTCGTTGGCGGGCGAGCCGCCCGGCGGGATGATGTCGCCCAGCGTCGACTTGATCGCCTTGACGCGGACATTGGTGCCCAGTTCGAGCTCGACGAAGGTCTCGTCGACCTTCACCACCTTGCCGACAAGCCCGCCCGCGGTGACGACCTGGTCGCCCTTCTTTACACCGGCGATCTTCTGCTGGTGCGCCTTCTGCTTCTTCATCTGCGGGCTGATGATCAGGAACCAGAAGATCGCGATCATGCCGACGATCGGCACGAGGTTCATCCACATGGCGGCACCCGAAGGGGCACCCGCCCCGGCGGCGGCAAGAAGTTCGATTGTCATGCGATAAGGCCCGTCAGATCCCGTGAATATCGTGCGAGGGGCCGTGCCCCCCGAGCGTTCAAGTGGGCGCGCCTAGCAGCAATGCAAGGATGTCGCAATCGCGCCCGCTCACCGCGATGCACACAGGCAACACCACATCCCCTTCCAAACCCGCTTGCCAGTGCAAGACTCGCGCCCTATAGGCCCCGCTCCACTGGTGACGGGACGTAGCGCAGCCTGGTAGCGCATCACACTGGGGGTGTGGGGGTCGGAGGTTCGAATCCTCTCGTCCCGACCAGTGGAATTCTCCTTCCTTGCCGTCTTTTGCCGCCGCCGCGCGTGATTGCGCGTGCGAGGCGGGCGGGCTAGGCTCGGGCTCCGTTCCACCCGAAAGCCGCCCTTCCCCATGAGCCGCTGGCGTCCTGCCGCTTCCCTTGACGATATCCGCGCCGCGCTGCTGGCTGCGCCCGCGCTGCCGGAACGCTTTGCCATCGCCACGCTGGTCGAGGTCGACGGCTCGGCCCCCCGTGATGTGGGCGCGCAGATGCTGGTCACGGCGGACGAGCACTGGGGCTTCCTGTCGGGCGGCTGCATCGAGGATGACGTGGCGCGCCACGCCCGCGAAGTGCTGGCCGAGGGGGCCCCTCGCCTGCTGCGCTATGGCGAGGGCAGCCCGTGGTTCGATATCAAGCTCGCCTGTGGATCGGGCATTTCGGTGCTGGTCGAGCCGGTCGGCGCCGGGGAGACCGCGGTGGCGGCGCTGCTCGATGGCTGGCGCGCGCGGCATCCGGTGCTGTGGTCGAGCGATGGCGTGACCCGCCGCGCCGATGCCGCAGGCGAGGAGCCCGCGCGGGACGACTGGGACGGCGCGCGCTACACCCGCCTGTTCACCCCGCCCTTGCGCCTCGTGCTGATCGGCGAGGACGGCGCGACGCTGACCGCCGCGTCTCTTGCGCGGGAGATGGGCTGGGAGGTGGCGCTGGTCACCCCAGGCGGGCCGGACGATCCGCCCTTCCCCGGCGTTGCCTACCTCCGCGGCGATCCGGCCGGCGCGCTCGCCGCCATCGCGCCCGACCGCTGGACCGCCATCGCGGTGCTCTCGCACGACCGCGAGGATGACGAGCGCGGGCTCGCGGCGGCGCTGCAAAGCGAGGCCTTCTACGTCGGCGCTATCGGTGCGCGGGCGCGGCTCGATACGCGGATCGCCCGCTTGCAAGGACACGGCACGAGTGCGGCGCAGATCGCGCGGCTCCATGCGCCCATAGGGCTCAACGGATTCGGGAAGGCCCCGCGCGAGGTGGCGCTATCGCTGGTGGCGGAGGTCGCTCAGGCTTTCCATGCAGCTACCGCCGCGGCGAGGTCTGCGGGCGTGTCGATGTCGAACAGCACGCCGCTATCGGCCGTGTCGCAATAGGCGACATCGCTGCGCCCCGCGAGGAGCGCGGTCGCGCCGCGATCGCCCTCCAGTGCCATCAGATCGGGAAAGGCCGAGCGGGTGAAAGCGACGGGGTGTCCGGGCTTGCCGTCGTGCCGCGGCCTTGCGGCATAGCCCGCCGCCTCCGCCGCCTCGGTCAGCGCGCCGCACAGCCCCACCGGCACCAGCGGCATGTCGCCGAGAAAGACGCAAACGCCCCGCGCCTTGGGGGACAGCGCGGCCATGCCGGTACGCAGGGTGGCGGCCATGCCCTTGGCCCAGTCATGCGCGTGGACGATGCCGCAGGCAAGGCTCTCCAGCGCGGCGCGGACGGACGCGTCACCCGCGCCCGTCACGACCACCACCTCGGCAAAGCCCGCATCGCAGACCCGCTCGGCCACGCGCCGGATCACCGGAGCGCCGGCGAGGTCGGCCAGCAGCTTTCCGCCCGCCCGGTCTTCGGCGAAGCGCCGCCCCGCTCCTCCGGCGAGGACCAGCGCCGACCAGCCGCGCATTTAGGCCTTGGCTTGTGCGAGCACCGGCAGGTTGCGGACGCGCTTGCCCGTGGCGACCGCAAGCGCATTGGCGAGCGCGGGCGAGGACGGGGGCACGCCCGGCTCCCCGATCCCGCCGGTCTTCGCGCCGCTTTCGATGAAGTGCACGTCCACCGCAGGCGGCGCATCGGCAAGCTTGAGGATCGGGTAATCGGTAAAGTTGCTCTGCTCCACCGCGCCCTTGTCGAGCGTTACCGCCTCGCCGATCGCCGAGGACAGCCCCATGATGAGGCCGCCCGCGATCTGCGCTTGGGCGTTCAGGGGGTTCACCGTGGTGCCGCAATCGACCACCGCCCAGGCGCGCAGCACCTTGGGGGTGCCGTCTTCCTTGAGCGTCGCCTCGACCACCTCGGCGACGATCGTGCCGAAGCTCTCGACGATCGCGATCCCGCGGCCGACGCCAGCGGGTGCCGGGGTGCCCCAGCCGGAACGCTTGGCGACCTCGTCGAGCACCGCGACATAGCGCGAGCCTTCGGGCAGGTGCTTGCGGCGGAACTGGTAGGGGTCCTCGCCCGCTGCTGCCGCCAGCTCGTCCATGAAGCTTTCGGTGTAGAAGCCGAGCTGCGTTGCATTCACGGAGCGCCACGGCCCGTCGATCTGGTTCGACTTGTAGGCGAAGTGGCGGCGCGAGGTCGCGGGCAGGTTGTAGATGAAGGGCACCTCGCCCTCGGCGCTGTCAGCCTGCGCGTAGTCGATCCGCAGCGCGGTGATCTTGCCGTCCGCCACGCAGCCCTTGAGCCGCGCCGAGGACTGGCAGCGGTAGGAGCCGTGGGTGACTTCCTGCTCGCGGCTCCACACCAGCTTGACCGGATAGGGGACCTGCTTGGCAAGGATCGCGACCTGATCGATGATTTCGACCACATCGGGGAAACGCCGGCCGAAGCCGCCGCCCATGATCATCGGGTTAAAGACGACCTGATCGACTTCGAGCCCCGCAGCCTTCGCCGCCTTGACGCGGGTGCTGAGCGGGTCCTGCAGGCCGCCCCACAGGGTCAGCGTGCCGTCCTTGTAGTGGCCGGTGAGCGCGAAGGGCTCCATCATCGCGTGGTGGAGGAAGGGAACGCGGTATTCCGCCTCGACGATCTTGCCGCCGGGGGCCTTGAAGGCCGCTTCGACATCGCCCTCGCCCGCTTCGTTGTCGGCCTTGCCGCCGTCTAGCAATTTGCCCTGCGCGGCATAGATCGCGGGGGTGGAGATCGCGGCGTGGCCACCGTCGGTGAACTTCGGCGAAAGCGCCTCGAGACCCTTCTTGGCGGGCCAGTAGCCCTTGGCGACGACGATCACCGCGTCATCGAGCTTCACGACCTTCTCGACGCCCTTCACGGCCAGTGCCGGGGCTTCGTCGACCGATTCCAGCTTCCCGCCGCGCACGGGGGCCGCCGCGATGGTGGCGACGCGCATGTCGGGCAGGGTGAAGTCGATCCCGTAGACCGCCGAGCCATCGACCTTGGCGGGGATGTCGCGGCGTTCGACCGGCTTGCCGATCAGCTTCCACTGCTCGCGGGTCTTGAGCACCGGATCGCTCGACAGCGAACGGCCGGCAGCGCCCGCCGCCAGTTCGCCGTAGCGCAGCGATTTGCCGGACTTGGCATGGGTGACGACGCCATCGGCGGTGGTGAGTTCGCCCTCGGGGACGCCCAGCCGGTCGGCGGCTTCCGCGACGAGCGCCGCGCGCACCGCTGCGCCGGTGCGGCGCATCGCGATTTCGCCGGTGAAGCGGATCGCCGAGGAGCCGCCCGTGATCATCAGCGGCATCGCGCGCGCCATCATCCCGATCACCGCATCGGGCAGCAAGCCAGCGAGCGTGTCACCCGCCATCGTCGGCAGGAAGCCCTTGGCGAGCGCGGCATTGGCGAAGGCCATGTCCGCGGGCGCCTGTTCGATTGTCACCTTGTCCCAGCTCGCATCGAGCTCGTCGGCAAGCATCTGCGCGAGCGCGGTGTGCGAGCCCTGACCGAAGTCGATGTGGGGCGAGAAGACGGTGACCGTATCATCTTCGGCAATGGTCATGACGCTGCCGAAGGCGGACTTGCCCTCGCCGCCGATCAGCGCGTTGCCCTTGGCCTTGGCGCTGCTGTCGGTCCACCACACGCCGAAGATGCCGCCGCCCACGAGGAGCGCGGAGCCGGCGAGGAAGATGCGGCGCTTGACGCCCTTCTTCTTCGGCTTGGTCACCGGAGCGTCGGCTTCGGGCAGGTCGAGATCGGGATTGGGATTGTCGGCCATCATGCGTCTCCGGTCGCGGTGGTGGCGGAGGCGGCGGCGCCCGTCGCAGCGAGGATCGCCTTGCGGATGCGCGGATAGGTGCCGCAGCGGCAGATATTGGTCATCGCCTCGTCGATCTGTTCGTCGGAGGGCGAGCCGACCTTCTCGATCAGCGCGACCGCGGCCATGATCTGGCCCGACTGGCAGTAGCCGCACTGCGGCACCTGCGCCTCGATCCACGCGGCCTGCACCTTGTGGAGCGTGCCGTCGGCAGCCTTCAGCCCTTCGATGGTGGTGACCGACTTGCCCGCAACCTCGCTCACCGGCACGCTGCACGAGCGGGTGAGGTTGCCGTCGACATGGACCGAGCACGCCCCGCAGGCGGCGATGCCGCAGCCGAACTTGGTGCCGGTGAGGCCGAGATCGTCACGCAAGGCCCACAGCAGCGGCGTGTCGGCATCGGCCTCCACGCTCACGGGCTTGCCGTTTACAGAAAATGCGATGGCCATGCGGCGGCGCTCCCCCGAGGATTGGATTTGCGTCTTCTATAGCAACCGGACGGGCCGGTCGCCAAACGCAAAAGAGAGAGCCGCACAAGCGCGGGGCGCACCGCAGGGTCAAGTGGCCAGATGACCGATATCCTTGCCGCCCGAACGCCCTGTTCCTTCGTCGACGCCCGATGCACATTCGACGAACGCGGGTTTAGCGATCACTCGACAGGGCAGGCCTTTGCCGCCAAGCGCGGCGCCAATGCGTTCCGTCCGTCTCTTGCCGCGCCCGTTCTGCCGCACTGCACCCGCGATCCTCGCGGCAATACTGGGTGCGATCCCGGCCGCTGCTCAGGAGGCACCCGCGCCCGAGACGCCGGCAGCGCAGCAGGGCGAGAACATCGCCGCCACCACCCGCAGCACCTTTGCGCCCGATTACTTCGCCCGCTTCGCCCCGCGCAGCGCCTTCGACATGGCGCGCAACGTCCCGGGCTTTGCGATCAGCAACGGCGACGGTGCGCGCGGGCTCGGGCAGGCGGACACCAATGTCCTCATCAACGGCCGGCGCATCTCGGGCAAGGCCAATGGCCCGACCGAAGCGCTGCGGCGCATTCCGGTAGAGGACGTGGTCCGGCTCGAACTGGTCGACGGCGCGAGCCTCGGGATCGGCGGGCTCACCGGGCAGGTGCTCAATGTCGTCACCAGCGCCAGCGGGCGGGTGACGGGGCAGTTCCGCTACCAGCCCGAATTCCGCAGCTACGGCACGCCTGCGCGCCTGCTCCAGGGCAGCATCGCGCTTGCCGGGAGCGGGGCGAAGACCGAGTGGAACATCGCGCTGCGCAACGAGTCCAACCGTCGCGGCAACGAGGGGCCCGAGGACGTCTTCGACAGCACAGGCACGCTGGTCGCCCTGCGCGACGAGATCGCCAACTTCAACAACGACCGCCCTACCCTCTCGGGCAGCTTCACGCGCACCGCGGGCAACGGCAACATCCTCAACCTCAACGGGCAGGTTCAGGGCTATATCTACCGCGAGCGCGAGCTTTCGCTCCAGCGCCCGCCCGGCGGCAGCCTGACCCGCACCCGCAGCCTCCGCCGGACCGAGGACGAGTTCAATTATGAGCTCGGCGCGGATTACGAATTTGCCGCAGGCCCCGGGCGCCTGAAGCTGATCGGCTATCACCGCTACGAGGACAGCCCCTCGACCAGCACCGTGCTGACGCGCTTTGCCAGCGGCGCGCCCGATCAGGGCTCGGCCTTCGCGCAGGATGCCGACGAGGGCGAGACGATCCTGCGCTCGGAATACAGCATCAAGGCGGGCGGCGGGAACCTCGTCGCGGCGCTCGAAGGCGCGCGCAATTTCCTCGAGATTGCCTCCTCCCTGTCCGAACGTGATGCGGCAGGCGTGCTGCGTCCGGTCGCACTCGACGGATCGAACGCGCGGGTGGACGAGGACCGCGTCGATGCCGGGCTGACATGGAGCCGCGCGCTCGCCACCAACCTCCAACTCCAGCTTTCGGTTGGCGGGGAGTATTCGCGCATCAGCCAGTCCGGCCCTCTCGGCCTCACCCGCAGCTTCTGGCGGCCCAAGGGCTTTGCCTCGCTCGACTGGAAGGTCGCGGCCAACCTCAACCTCGCCGGACGCATCGAGCGGGTTGTCGGCCAGCTCGATTTCTTCGACTTCATCGCCTCGGTCGATCTCGATCAGGACCGCGCGGACGGCAGCAATGTCGACCTGCGCCCCGAGCAGAGCTGGCTCTACGATATCGAGGCGAGCTGGCGGATGGGCGCGCTCGGCAACCTGACGGTCAGCGCCTATCTCGAGGACTTCATCGACGTGGTCGACCAGATCCCGCTGCCCGGCGGCGGTCAGGCGCCGGGCAACCTGCCCTCGGCGCGGTTCTACGGGCTGGAGAGCCAGGCGACGCTGCTGTCCGACGGGCTCGGCTGGAAGGGCACGCGCATTGACCTCACCCTCGGCTGGAACCGCAGCGAGGTGCGCGATCCGCTGCTGGGCTTCGTGCGCGAGGTTTCGGAGAACGAGCTGTTCGACGTCGAATTCCGCCTGCGCCACGATCTTGCCGGGACGCCCTGGGCCTTCGGCACGCGCGGCGACTGGAAGAAGAACGCGCGCAATGTGCGGCTTGACGAGATTTCGCTGAACCAGCCGAGCTTCGCGCAGGCCTTCGCTTTCCTCGAGCACAAGGATCTGGCGGGCATGACGGTGCGCGCGCGGGTGGGCAATCTGCTCGGCCAGCGCGACCGGTTCGAGCGGACGGTCTTCACCAACCGCGCCGCGGGGCAGGTCGCCTTCAGCGAGCGCCGCAACCGCCATTTCGGCACGGTCTTCAGCCTCGATATCGAGGGTTCGTTCTGAGGCTTGCCTGCATGGCCCGCGCTTCGTAAGCGCTGGGGCGAGAGAGGATCGTCCCCATGCCCCACACCCCCGCCCTTCCCCGCATGCGTTCCTGGCTGTTCGCGCCGGGCGACAGCGAGAAGAAGATGGGAAAGGCGATTGCAGGGCCGGCCGATATTGCGCTGCTCGATCTCGAGGATTCGGTTGCACCCGAGAACAAGCCCGCCGCCCGCGCAATGGTCGCGGAGACGATTGCGGCGAGCGACAACCGCGCGCGGCTGTGGGTGCGGATCAATCCGGTTGCGACCGCCGACTGCATCGCCGATCTCGTCGCGGTGATCCCCGCGCGGCCCGGCGGAGTGTTCCTGCCCAAGGCTGAGGGCGCGGCGGATATCACGCGCCTCCACCACTATCTGACCGCGCTCGAGGCAGCGAACGGCATTCCCCTCGGCCGCACGCTCATTGCCGCGCTCGTCACCGAGACGGCGGCGGCGATGTTCCGCACGGGCGACTATGCGGGCGACTATCCCGGGCGCGAGCGGCTGGTGGCGATGAGCTGGGGGGCGGAGGACCTCTCCTCGGCGCTCGGCGCGCGCGAGCAGCGGGGGCCGGACGGGGAATATGCGCACACCTACGAAATGGCGAGGAGCCTCTGCCTGATCGGCGCGAGCGCGGCGGGTGTCGCGGCAATCGAGACCGTCCAGCCCGAGTTCCGCGATCTGGACGCGCTGGCGGCGCGCGCGCGGCGGGTGCGAGCGCAGGGCTTCCGCGGGATGCTGGCGATCCACCCGGCACAGGTCGAGCCGATCAATGAAGCCTTCACCCCGAGTGCCGAGGACCTCGCCCATGCCCGCGCGGTGGTGCAGGCGTTCGCCGACCATCCGGGGGCGGGCGTGGTGGCGCTCGATGGCGCGATGCTCGACCGGCCGCATCTGGCACTGGCCCAGCGCTTGCTTGCCGAGGCGGGTGCGGAATAGGTTATCTTATTTTCCTACTCTAACCTATTTGGTTATTTAATGGCGCGACTCGCAGCTTAGAGGAGCGCGCCATGGCCCTTATCGATGCCCTGATCGGCCCCATCGCCTCGATCATCGACAAGATCATCCCCGACAAGGAAGCGCAGGCCAAGGCCAAGATCGAGCTGATCGCCTTGCAGGGCTCGCAGGAGCTCAAGATGCTCGAGACCCAGCTTCAGGCGATCGTCGCCGAGGCGAACTCGAGCGACCCCTGGACCAGCCGCGCGCGGCCGAGCTTTCTCTACGTGATGTACGTCCTGCTGCTGACCGCCTTGCCGATGGGGGTGCTCAGCGCCTTCAACCCCGCCGCCGCGCACGAAATCGCGGCGGGGATGAACGCCTACCTCACAGGCCTGCCCGAGCCGCTCTACGCGCTCTTCGGCACCGGCTACCTCGGCTACACCGCCGCGCGCCAGTGGGGGAAGGTCAAGGGGGTGGACAAGTAGGGGGGCGCCTCAGTCGAGCAGCGCGCGGCCACCAAAATGTTCGATCGCGGCCATCGCTTCCTCGAAACTGCGGTCCGTGCCGATCAGCGATATCGCGATGTCGCCCCCCGTTATCATCCGGTTGGCGCTCGCCAGCCATGCGTGGATCCCGCGACCGGGAAAGGCCTCCGGGTTAAGAAGATGCAGAACGATGCTCTTCTGGCGGTTCTGGATGTACACCGAAACCCGCACAATCTCGTCCCAAGGTATGGTTGCGTCGGACCAATTCGACCAGTGGATTCCGGTCGCACCGATTGCGACCTGTACGCCATCGTCGAAGAAACGCTTCAGGATCACGGCTGCGCCGAATGCAAAAAAGATCACGCAGAACCAGCTCGCATAGGGGACGAGTTCGGGCGGAATACTGCCCCTTCGCCCTGACCATTCGGCCGGGTCCGAAGGCTCCCCGATGACCCCAACCATTAGCAGTCCGAGCACGACAAAGTCGACCGACAGCAGAAACAGCAGGACCAGTCGCCAGCGCGAGTAAGAGGCGCGAAATTCTTCCATCATCCGGAAGCCTAAAGGAAACGCGCGGCCGGGCAAGTCACGGCCGCGCCCAGCCCCCTTCCCCGCCCCGCCCCTTCCCGCTAAGCGGCTGCGCATGAGCAACCTCGTCTACGTCCTCAACGGCCCCAACCTCAATCTCC
This sequence comes from Erythrobacter colymbi, assembly GCF_002155685.1. Taxonomy (GTDB): domain Bacteria; phylum Pseudomonadota; class Alphaproteobacteria; order Sphingomonadales; family Sphingomonadaceae; genus Erythrobacter; species Erythrobacter colymbi. The sequence goes on along the minus strand of NZ_MUYK01000014.1, from coordinate 18,488 downwards.
TCGGCACGCGCGAGCCGGAGATCTACGGCACCACCACTTTGGACGACATCGCCGGGATGCTCGAAGACCGCGCCCGCGAACTGGGCCTCGAAATCGAGATGCGCCAGACCAATCACGAAGGGATGCTGGTCGACTGGCTGCACGAGGCGCAGGCCGAAGGCGCGCGGGCGGTGCTGCTCAATGCGGCGGCCTACACCCACACCTCCGTCGCGCTGCTCGATGCGATCAAGGCGATCCGCACGCCGGTGATCGAGGTGCACCTTTCCGATCCCAAGACCCGGGAGAGCTTCCGGCACCTGTCCTACGTGGGCATGGCCGCGGCCAAGACCGTCGAGGGCCACGGCGCCAACTCCTACCTCATCGCGCTCGAAGCCGTAGCGTCGGGCGAGGTCTGATTTCGTCACGCGACTTTCACATTTTGCACCTCTGCCACTTGCCTGCCGCAATTGGCGGCAATAGACGCGCGGGTTTCACGGTCGCACCACATCACAAGGGGCATACATGGCAAACGACGCTGGCCAATCCGGCAAGGCAAACGGGCGCAAGTCGGGGATGAACATCGACACCGCACTGGTGCGCGAGCTGGCCGAACTGCTCAACGAGACCGGCCTCACCGAGATCGAGGTCGAGGATGACGACCGCAAGATCCGCGTCTCGCGCGGCGCGGTTGCCGCTGCCGCTCCGGTCTATGCTGCGGCGCCTGCTCCGGCTGCGGCCGCGCAGGCCCCTGCCGCCGCCGCGCCCGCTCCGGCTGCGCCCGCTGCCGAGGCTGGCCCCGATCTCAAGAACGCGGTGAAGTCCCCGATGGTCGGCACCTGCTATCTCGCCGCCGAACCGGGCGCTGCGCCCTTCATCGCAGTCGGCAAGGACGTCAAGGAAGGCGACACGCTGCTGATCGTCGAGGCGATGAAGGTGATGAACCCGATCACCGCGCCCAAGTCCGGCACGGTCAGCGCGATCCTGATCGAGAACGCCCAGCCGGTCGAGTTCGACCAGCCTCTGGTGGTGATCTCGTAAGACAATGGGCATCAAACGCATCCTGATCGCCAATCGCGGCGAGATCGCGCTGCGCATCCACCGCGCGGCCCATGAAATGGGGATCGAGACGGTCGCGGTGCACTCCACCGCCGATGCCGACGCGATGCACGTGCGCCTGGCCGACCACGCGGTCTGCATCGGCCCGCCGCCCGCGGCCGAGAGCTATCTCAACGTCGCCAACATCATCTCTGCCGCGGAAATCGCGCAGTGCGATGCGATCCACCCGGGCTACGGCTTTCTGTCGGAGAACGCCAAGTTCGCCGACATCGTCGAAGCGCATGACATCATCTGGATCGGCCCCAAGCCCGAGCATATCCGCACGATGGGCGACAAGGTCGAAGCCAAGCGCACCGCGGGCGCCTTGGGCCTGCCGCTGGTGCCGGGCTCGGACGGCGCGGTCAGCGATTTCGACGAGGCGCGCAAGATCGCCAAGGAGATCGGCTACCCCGTGATCATCAAGGCCGCTTCGGGCGGCGGCGGGCGCGGCATGAAGGTGTGCGAGAGCGAGGACAAGCTCGAAACCCTGATGCAGCAGGCCGGCAGCGAGGCGAAGGCCGCTTTCGGCGACGCCACGGTCTATATCGAGAAGTACCTCGGCAACCCGCGCCACATCGAATTCCAGGTGTTCGGCGATGGCAACGGCAACGCGATCCATCTCGGTGAGCGCGACTGCTCGCTCCAGCGTCGCCACCAGAAGGTGCTCGAAGAGGCCCCCTCGCCCGTCATCTCGGTCGAGGAGCGCATGCGCATGGGCGAGGTCTGCGCCAAGGCGATGCGCGACATGGGCTATCGCGGCGCGGGCACGATCGAGTTCCTGTGGGAGAACGGCGAGTTCTACTTCATCGAGATGAACACCCGTCTCCAGGTCGAACACCCGGTGACCGAAGCGATCACCGGCGTCGATCTGGTGCGCGAACAGATCCGCATCGCGGAGGGCCGTCCGCTCTCGGTCGCGCAGGCGGATATCGAGTTCCACGGCCACGCGATCGAGTGCCGGATCAACGCCGAGGACCCGTTCAACTTCGCGCCCTCGCCCGGTCTCGTGAGCTATTTCCACGCGGCGGGCGGCATGCACGTGCGCGTCGATAGCGGGCTCTACGCCGGCTACCGCATCCCGCCCTATTACGATTCCATGATCGCCAAGCTGATCGTCTATGGCCGCACGCGCGAAGGTTGCATCATGCGGCTGCGGCGCGCGCTCGAGGAAATGGTGGTTGAGGGGGTGAAGACCAACATCCCGCTGCACCAGGAATTGCTGCGGCAGGACGACGTCCTCAACGGCGACTATTCGATCAAGTGGCTCGAAAAGTGGCTGGAGGAGCGAGAGGTCTGAGCGACCTGCGGCTCGACCGGGACGGGGCGCAGCTCATCGCGGGGGCCGCCCGCGATATGCTGCCCGCGCTGGAGCAATACTACGCCAGCGCGCCGCTCGCGCCCGGCAGACGCATCACCTGCCTCGGCGCGCTGGGCCCGTTTCTGACCGGAACCGGGGCGATAGCGGGGGTGGTCGCGCAGCTGGCAGGGCGCGCCATGCGTCCGGTACGCGCCATCGCCTTCGACAAGTCTCCGCAAACCAACTGGGCGCTCGGCTGGCATCAGGACCGCACGATCAATGTCGCCGCGCGGGCGGAGGTCGAGGGCTATGGCCCTTGGACGGTCAAGCAGGGCAGCCTCCATGTCGAACCGCCCTTCGACGTGATCGCGGGGATGCTGACTTTGCGCATTCACCTCGATCCGGTCACGCCCGACAATGCGCCGCTGGAAATCGCATTAGGATCGCACCGCAAGGGATACATCGCCGAGTCCGATGTCGCTTCGGTGGTGGCTGCATCTCCGGTCGCGGCGTGCCTCGCACAGCCCGGCAACGTCTGGGCCTATGCCACGCCCATCCTCCACGCCTCGCAGCGCTCGCGCAGCACCGCGCGGCGGCGGGTGCTTCAGGTCGACTTTAGTGCGGTCGAGCTTCCCGCGCCTCTCGAATGGGCGCTGCGAGCCTAGTGGCTGGCGACTAGCGGAAGCGCGGGAACCCATCGCAGCCTCGCGCGCTGTGACATTCATGCTGCACCGCAACATGAGTTGCTTCGCGCTACGTTGATTTGGCGCGCAATTGTGCGCGGCACCCGCTAACAGGGCATCGGGATTGCGCTGCACGGCTGTGCGAAGGAGCTTGAATGAACCGCAAGACCCAGATTGTCGTCGTTGGCGGGGGCGCTGGCGGGCTCGAACTGGTCCGGCGGCTGGGTGCCAAGTACGGGCGCAAGAAGCACGACATCATCCTTGTCGACAAGAACCTTTCCCACATCTGGAAGCCGCTGCTGCACGAGGTGGCGGCCGGATCGCTCGACGCCAATCTCGACGAGGTCGGCTATCGCGGGCACTGTTTCCGCTGGGGGTATCGCTTCTTCCAGGGCAGCTTCGAGGGCGTCGACCGCGCGGCCAAGACCATCCGCCTTGCGCCGGTGAAGGACGAGGATGGCAGCGAGCTGATCGCGGGGCACACCATCCGCTATGATATCCTCGCGCTGGCGCTGGGCTCGGTTTCCAACGATTTCGGCGTGCCGGGGGTGAAGGAGCACTGCCTCTACCTCGATTCGCGCGAACAGGCCGACCGTTTCCGCACCCGCCTGCTAAACCATTGCCTGCGCGTCAGCCGGGCGATGATGAACGACCCCACCGCCGACGAGCAGGTGCGCGTCGCGATCGTCGGCGGCGGCGCGACGGGGGTGGAACTGGCGGCCGAGCTCTACAACGCGGCCGGGGCGCTCAGGCACTACGGGCTTGAGGTGTTCGACGAGAGCCGGATGCACGTGACCCTGCTCGAAGCCGGCCCGCGCATCCTGCCTGCCCTGCCCGAAAAGCTCGCCGCTGCGGCCAAGCACGAGCTCGAAGTGCTCGGGGTGCAGGTGCGCCCGGCGGTGCAGGTGGTCGAGGCCCGTCCGCGCCAGCTCGTCACCAAGACGGGCGAAGTCATCGAGGCCGACCTCATCGTCTGGGCCGCAGGGGTCAAGGGCGCGGATTTCCTATCCGGGCTGGGGCTGGAGACCAACGGGCGCAACCAGATCATCGTCACCGACACGCTCCAGACGCAGGAAGACCCTTGTATCTTCGCGCTCGGCGACTGCGCCAGCTACACACCCCCGGGCGAGGACCGACCCGTCCCTCCGCGCGCGCAGGCCGCGCATCAGATGGCCGAGACGGTGTTCGCCAACATAGTGCGGATGCAGCAGGGCCGCCCGCTCACCCACTTCGTTTACCGCGACAAGGGCTCGCTGGTCTCGCTGTCGCGCTTCTCGACCGTGGGGAGCTTGATGGGCAACCTGATCGGCGGGAGCATGGCGATCGAAGGGCGGCTGGCGCGGTTCATCTACACCTCGCTCTACCGCCTGCACCTGATCGGCATCCACGGCTGGCTGAAGGCGACCTTCCTGATGGCGGTCGGCCGCGTGAACCGTATCGTGCGGCCCAAGCTGAAGCTGCACTAGAAGTCGATCTTCACCTTCACCTCGGCCCCGTCGGCATCGAAGCCACCGACGCCCTGCTTGATGAGGTTGGCCTCGGCCTCGGCGTTCTCCGAAAGCTTGATCCGTGCGCGCGGAATGGCGCTTCCGAAGCCGTCGTCGACCGGGCCGACCACGGGGCCGAGGCGCGGCGCGGGGCCGGTTTCGGTGCACACAATGATCGCGGGGTTAAGCGGATCGGGCTGATCCTCGGCGCACTCCTGTGCAGGCAGCGGGGGCACGAGCTGCGTGAGGTCGATCACCTCCGGCCCTTCCGGAGCAGGCGCCTCGATCACCGGAAAGGGTTCGCAGAGCACCTCGCCGGGCCGCGCCGGATCGAGCGAGTAACGCGCGCAGACGGGGCGCGGCGGCGACGGCAGGGTTCCGAGGATCACGACCTCGCCGGCCGGGGGATCGGCAGGGGGTGGCAGGGGAGGCTCGTCGAACATAAGCTTTGTGCCTCCCTTTCACGTCATCCGAAACTGAAGCCCGCAGCCTCCGCTTCGGCGATGCATTCGGGCCCGGTCAGCATCGGGCTTTCCTGAAGGATATCATACCAGTCGGGCTTTTCATCGACGAAAATTTGCCGCTCGATGCCGAAGCCCTTGGGCAGGTCGAACAGCCCGGCGAGGAAGCTGCGGTGGCCGGTCGGGAGGAAGCGGTACCACAGGCTGCTGCCGCAGGTGCCGCAGAAGGCGCGCTCGGCCCATTCGCTCGAGCGGTAGACGGTGAGCGCCTCCTCGCCCGAGACGACCGCGCTCTCGCCCTTCACACCCGCGTAGAAGGCCCCGCCCCAGCGCTGGCACATGGCGCAGTGGCAGATATCGACCTCGGGATGCATCGCCTCCACCGTGATCGACACCGCGCCGCGCAGGCAGCGGCCGGAGACGGGAGCGCTGAGGGCGTCGATCGCATCGGTCATGGCGGGCTTCTCCGGATGCGGCGAATCTGCCGCCGCGCCAGAGTGCCACTGCGCCGCGCCCTTGGCAACCGCGGCGGCGATGCATTCGGCCGCGCGCGCGGTGATCGCATCGGGCTTGTCCTTCGCCATAACCGCCGCACGGCCCGCGTTGATCGCGGCCGCAGGATCGGTCTTGAGCGGAGCGGCATAGGCGTTGCGATGCCAGCCGAGCGCGAGCGCGGCCTCACCGGCCTGCGCGCTGTCGGCGGGGATTTTGCCATCGGCCATCAGGTAGGTGGTAGCGCTGATATCGACCGCGCAGGCCAGGTGCTCCTCGCCCGACATGGCGTCAAAGGGTTTGGGCCCCGGCGGCGAGCAGGCTGCGCCGCCAAGCGACACCCCGGCGAAAGCGAGTGCGGCGGCGGTCCGCCCTGCCCTTAAAGAGGAACCCCCGGCTCCTGCTTGGCGGTGCGGATGGTGAGCGAAGTCTTCACGCTCTCCACATTGGGCGCCGGGGTCAGCTTGCCGGTCAGGAACTCCTGGAAGCTCTGCAGGTCCTTGCTGACGATCTTGAGGATGAAGTCGATCTCGCCGTTCAGCATATGGCACTCGCGCACTTCGGGCAGGGCGCGCATGTGCTCCTCGAATTCGCGCAAGCTGGCTTCGGCCTGGCTCTTGAGGCTGACCATCGCGAAGACGGTGATGGCGAAACCGAGCTTCGAGGGATCGAGATCGGCGTGATAGCCGCGGATCACGCCGTCTTCCTCGAGGCCCCGCACACGGCGCAGGCACGGCGGTGCGGTCAGCCCGACGCGCTGGGCGAGTTCGACATTGGTGACGCGGCCTTCCGCCTGCAGTTCCGCCAGCAGACGGCGGTCGATATCGTCGAGATTGGCCACGTGACCTAACGCTCCCCTGTCACGGTCTCCTCCCGCCGGGGTGGAGCCTGTGCAACATGATCCCAAAGAAACAAGACGCGTGCCGGATGGCGCGCTTGGCTAATATTATTAGGTCTGGCAGCAATTGTCCCGCTTTGCAACGCGCCTTTCGCGCCAGATTGTGACAATTCCCCCATCCTGATAAGACGAAACCGCAGGGCCCGGCTATTGTGCGAATGCAGCCCCGCCCCGCGCCTGCGATTCGCGGCCCTGCCGCTCAAGTGGAGACCCCGGTGTTTTTCGACGATCGCCTTGCCACCGTGCTGCGCCAGCGCGCCACCGGCGAGGCATCGTTGCGCACCCAGTACCGGCAACTGCTCGATCTGCTCGGGCGCGAGCGGGTGCACCATCCGGGCGGCGACCAGAGCCTGCTCGCCGCGGCATGGCTGCGGCTGGATGCGCTGGCCGAGGAGATCCCGGCAGCAACCCGCGCACGCATGATCCGCGAACCGGGCTGGCGGTTCCGCAATCCCGATCTGGCCGCGCATCTCGCCGATCAGGAGCCCGACGTCGCCGCTGCCGCACTGACCCGCGCCGATCTTTCCACCGAAGACTGGAGCGCGCTGATCCCCCGCCTGCCGGTGCGCGCGCGCGGCTTCCTGCGCCTGCGCCGCGATCTGCCGGTCGATGTCGAGGCGCTGCTGGCAAGGCTCGGCGTGCATGATCGCGGTCTGCCCGCGCCGACATCTGCCCCGGCCGAACCGGAGATCGCGGCAGCCCCCGCCCCCGCGGCGCCGATCCCGCTGCGTCCCGTCCAGCTGCGCCCCGTTCCCGCCCCCGAGCCCGCACCTGCGCAGCCCGCAACCCGCGACGACACAGGCCGAACCGAGATTTCGGCGCTGGTGGAACGCATCGCGCAATTCCGCCGCACCCGCACCGAGACCCAGGCCGAACTCGAGCGCTCCCCCCGCCTGCCGCTGGGCGAACTGCCCGAGCGGGCTGAGCGCTCCGTTGCGAGTTTCGGCTTTGCCTCGGACACCACCGGGCGCATCGCCTGGGCAGCGGCCGAGGTGGCGCCGATGGTGATCGGCGTGCGGTTGTTCGCCGCGCAGCCCGCCGGTGCCTCGGAGACCGACAGTGCCGCTCTCGCCCGCGCCTTTGCCCGCCGCCAGCCGATCACGCGGGGCGCGATCACGCTGGCCGGCGCACCGGCGATCACAGGCGACTGGATCGTCGATGCCGAACCGCGTTTCAGCGAGGACGGCCACTTCACCGGCTATTTCGGCCGCTTCCGCCGCGCGCCTGATCCTGCCGCCGCGACCGCGCCCTCTGGCCCCGAAGCGCGCGAGGCAGACCGCATCCGCCAGCTGCTCCACGAACTGCGCACGCCGGTGACGGCGGTGCAGGGGTATGCCGAGGTCATCCAGCAGCAGCTGTTCGGCCCCGCCCCGCACGAATATCGCGCGCTCGCCGCCGCGATCGCCGCCGATGCCGCGCGCATCCTCGCCGGGTTCGAGGAGCTCGACCGGCTGGCGCGGCTCGAGACCGGGGCGATCCGTATCGAACCGGGCGAGACCGATCTGGCAGCACTGCTGCGCCGCACCGCCGCGCAGCTCGATCCGGTGCTGGCACCGCAGGATGCCGGGATCGCACTGGAATTTGCCGAAAGCAGCGCGATGCTCGTCGGGCTCGATGCCGAGGATGCCGAGGCGCTGGTGTGGCGCTTGCTCGCCAGCCTTGCCTCCGCCGCCGCGCCGGGCGAGCGGATTGCGCTGCGGCTCGATCCGCTGATCGGCAAGGGCGATGCCCTCGCGCGGCTGGTGTGCAGCATTCCTGCGCGGCTCGCCGGGGACAGCAACCTGTTTGCCGCCACCACCCGCGGCGTGGAGAGCGCGATCAGCCCGGGCCTGTTCGGCACCGGTTTCGCGCTGCGCCTGGCCCGCGCCGAAGCCCAGGCGGCGGGCGGGGGATTGCGTCACGAAGGCGACACGCTGGTCTTGACGCTGCCGCTGCTAAGCGGGATGACGCCATCGAGGGGCGCTCTCGAGGCCTGAGGGCTAACGGCGGGGAAGTGCATGACGACTGGCTCGATGCTCGAGGTGCCGCCGTCCGGGCGGAGTGCCGCATTTGCACCGGGCTTCGGCCAGCGCGTGCTGCTGACGGTCGATACCGAGGAAGAGTTCGACTGGACCGCCCCCTTCCGCCGCGAAGGTTTCGGTCTCAGCCATGTCGGGGCGATCCCGCGCTTCCAGACCTTTTGCGAGCGGATCGGCGCCCATCCCGTCTACCTCGTCGACTGGCCGATCGTGCAGGATGTGCGCGCGGTAGAGATTATCGGCGATGCGGTGCGGCGCGGGACGGCCGAGGTCGGCGTGCAGCTCCACCCCTGGGTCAATCCGCCCTTCGACGAGGAAGTGAGCGTCTACAACTCCTTCGCGGGCAATCTGCCGCCGGCTCTCGAGGCGGCCAAGTTCACCTTGCTGCGCGATGCGATCGAAAGCGCTTTCGGCACGGCCCCGCTGATCTACCGCGCCGGCCGCTACGGCCTCGGCCCTCACACCGCCGAGCTGCTCAAGCGCACCGGTATCCGGGTCGACACATCGGTGCGTTCGCTGTTCGATTACAGCGAGCATGGCGGGCCGGACTACAGCCGGCACCCGATCGAGCCCTACTGGATCGACGGCGCGATGCGGCTGCTCGAGCTGCCGGTGACGACGGTCCACACCGGGCTGCTGCGCGCGGCCGGACGTCCGGTTCACCGGATCGGCGGGCAGGTGCGTAAGGCGCTCGGGGCGCTCTCGCGGCTCGGACTGCTCGAACGCATCGCGCTCACGCCTGAAGGCGTTTCGGCCGAAGAGGCGCTGCGCGGCGTCGACGTGGCGATCGACAGCGGCCTGCCGGTGCTGGTGCTCTCGTTCCACAGCCCTACCCTCGCTCCCGGCCATACCCGCTATGCCAGGGACGAGGCGGGCGTCGACACGCTCTACGCCTGGCTCGAGACCGTCTACCGCCACCTCGCTGCGCGCGGCGTCACAAGCTGCACCGTCACCGACATCATCGCGGCAACAGGCGGATAAGCCCGCCCGTCCCCGCTTGTCTCGCTGCCCCTGCCGGAGTAGGGGCGGCACATCGCCCTGCCTTCCGGCGCGCTTTTTGCGCCAAGGGCCTGTAGCTCAGCGGTTAGAGCTGGCCGCTCATAACGGCTAGGTCGCGGGTTCGAATCCTGCCGGGCCCACCGGAAGGGCGAGTTGAAAAGCGTCGGGGAGTGGCGCAGTCCGGTAGCGCGCTTGCTTTGGGAGCAAGATGTCGCAGGTTCGAATCCTGTCTCCCCGACCACTTTTCTTGCAAGGTCAGTGCTGCGCCGCCTTCCATTCGCGCTTGATTTTCTTGGCGAGGCTCCACTTATGGACTTCGGTGGGGCCGTCATAGATGCGGAAGGCGCGGATTTCGCGGAACACCTGAGCGACGATGGTATCGTCGGTCACCCCGGTGCCGCCCATCACCTGCACGCAGCGGTCCGCGACCCGCATCAGCGCTTCGGACACCGCGACCTTGGCCATCGAGCTCTCCGCCGTCCCCATCGATCCCGCATCGAGCGCGGCGGCGCACCAGTCGATCATCAGTTCGGCCTGCTTCAGGTCGATCAGGTTTTCAGCGAGCATGAAGCCGACGCCTTCGTGGTCGATCAGCGTCTTGCCGAAAGCCTCGCGGCGGCAGGCGTAGTCGGTGGCGATCTCGTGCGAGCGCACGCAGGCGCCGAGCCAGCGCATGCAGTGCGACAGGCGCGCGGGCGCGAGGCGGATCTGGGCATAGGTGAAGCCCTCGCCCGCCTTGCCGAGCATCTGGTCGGCCGGCACCCGCAGGTTGTCGATGGCAACCACCGCGTGCCCGCCGGGCATCGAGGAATCGATGGTGTTGGGTACCCGCTCGATCCGGATCGCGGGATCGGGCAGGTCGACGAGGAACATGCACGCGCCCTCCTCGGCCTTGGCCATGACGATCCCCACCCCGGCCCCGTCGGCGCCGGTGATGAAGGCCTTGCGCCCGTTGATGACCCAGTGATTGCCATCGAGACGGCAGGTGGTGCGCATCATCGAGGGGTCGGACCCCGCACCGCCCTCGGCCGCAGGCTCAGTCATGAAGAAGGCCGAACGCGCACGGCCCTCGACCAGCGGCTTGAGGAACCGCTCCTTGATCTCGGGACTGCCGACCTTGCCGAGCAGGAACATGTTGCCTTCGTCGGGCGCGGCGGTGTTGAGCGCGAGCGGCCCTAGGGGCGAGAGGCCCGTGGCGCGCAGGACGATCGCGGTCTCGGCCTGTGTCAGGTGGCCGCCACCGGGGAGAATATGCGGGGTCAGCAAACCGGCAGCCCGCGCCTTTTCCTTCATTTCGGCGACCAGCTCGTCGCTCGGGCAATCGTGGTGATCGCGCCGGGGATCGCGTTCATAGGGCACGATGGTCTCGCGCACGAAGGCCTCGACCCGCGCGGCAAGCGCCTGTGCGGCTTCCAGACCGATGCCGGTCACAGCACTGTGCTCCGGTTTTTAGCCGTCTGCGTGTTGTGCATCCTGTGTCCCTCCTGCTGCCAAATCTGTCGCGCCGTGCATGGGGCATAGGCCGCGCCTGCGGAACCCCTCGATTTTGATCCTTGCGCGCGATTTGCGGGGGCAATCACCCGGCGAGGGGACCGCGCGGCCGGGGGATGACTTGCCTTTGCGCGCCGCTAGGCCGAGAAGGGCGCCGCCGAAACCACCGGAAATGTCCGGAGTCGGGGGCGAGAGGATTGGGCCATCTGCAAGGGTGCCTGACGTAATGATCCAGGGAAGATCATGCTGACACGGATTCTCGAATATCATTCGGGGCGAGGCATCGCCCTGTGCCGGCTCGCGCTCGCGGTGGTGTTCGTGGCGGTCCTTTATATCGACCCCAACCAGCCGGTGCGTGACGGGGTGACAGCCTTTGCACTCGTCGGCAGCTATGTGGCGATCGCGTTCGCGCTGGTGGTGGTGACATGGAACAGCTGGTGGCTGGATCACATCCTGCGCCTGCCGGCCCTGCTGTGCGACGCCGCCATGTTTCTCACCGCCTTCTACTTCACCGAAAGCGGTGCGAGCGACCTGACCAGTCCGTTCCTGTCGTTCTTCATCTTCATCATGCTCTCGGCCACGCTGCGCTGGGGCTGGCGCGGCATGGCGATCGTCGCGGCCGGTCTTACCGCCAGCTACATCGCGGCAGGTCTCGCGCTGGAGATTTCCGGGTTCGACATCGAGTTCCAGCGTTTCGGACGGCGCGGCGTCTACATGATGCTGCTGTCGGTCATTCTCGTCTGGTTCGGCCTCCAGCGCCGTACCCCCGCCGTGCAGCGCCTCGACTTCGCGAACGAGGACGCTGGCGACGTGCCGATTGTCGAGCTGGCGGAATATGCGCAGGAGGCAACCGGTTCACGCTTCGCGATCGCGGCCTGGTGGAGCGACGAGGAGCCCAATGTGCTGGCCTGCGCGACCGCGGGCGAGGCGCCGGTCGTGGTCCACCTGTCCCCCGAGGTTCTGCCCGAACCCGAACGACAGGTCTTCGCCCTGTTCGATCTGGCGCGCGCCCGCAAGCTGGTGGTCGAGCCGGACGGGCGGCTGATCGCGATCCGCAAGGTCTTCGTATCGGCACTGGCTGACCAGTTCGGCATCAAGGAGGGGCTGGCGATCCCGCTCTCGAGTTCGTCTGGCAGGGGTCTGGTCATTGTGGACGCCGACCGGGGGTTCAGCATGGATCACCTCACCCTTGCACCGGCTCTGGCGCAGGAAATGGCCGCGGCGCTCGACCGGCACCTGCTGACGCGGATCTCCCGCGAGGCGGCTGTTGCGCACCTTCGCGCGACGCTGGCCCGCGATCTGCACGATAGCGTCGCCCAGACCATTGCCGGGGTCCGCTACCGGCTCGAAGGGATCCGCGCACAGGTTCGTGCAGGGACCGATCCGGGGTCGGAATTCGACGAACTCAAGGCCAGCCTGAGCAGCGAGCACCGGAACTTGCGCGAGATGATCGAACGCCTGCGCCGCACCGAGCTCGAACCGCGCAAGGTCAAGCTGGCCGGCCAGCTCAAGGGCGTGGCGAGCGAGCTCGAGCGGACGTGGAAAGCGAAGCTCAATCTGTCGATCCGTCCCGAGGATCTCACCGTGCCGGTTGAACTCGCCTACGAAGTCCAGCAGATTGCCCGCGAGGCTGTCGCCAACGGGGTCCGCCACGGCGAGGCGAAGACCTTCAGGATCGCGGTTTCGCAGCTTGGAGCGGGTATCGATCTCGACATCCGCGACGACGGCACGGGTTTCACCGGGGAGCCGCCCATCCATCCGCGCACGCTTGCCGAGCGGGCCCGGGCGAATGGCGGCACCCTTACTGTCTGCAACAGTCGATCGGGAGCGCACCTCCTGATCACCCTACCCAACCGGAACTGACCATGATCAACGTAGTCGTAGCTGATGACCATCTCTTCCTGAGGGCCGGTCTCGAAGCCATCCTGCGGACCGCCGACATTTCGGTGGTCGCCTCGGTGGGCGATGGCGATGCGGCCCTCGAGGCGATCGACGCGCATGACCCCGATGTCGTGGCGCTCGATGTCGCCATGCCCAAGCGCGACGGGGTGGCAACGCTTGCGGCACTGCGCGCGAAGGGCGATGCGCGCCCGGTCGTGCTGCTCACCGCGAGCATCGACGATCACCAGCTGATCGAGGCGGTGCGGCAGGGCGTCACGGGCATCGCCCTCAAGGAAGACGCCGAGGACTTCCTGATCGACTGCATCCGCAGTGCCAAGGCCGGCTCGCGCGCGATCGACCCGCGGCTGATGGAGCGCGTTCTCGATCTCAGCGCCAATCCCAAGCCCAAGCGCCGGTTCGATACACTCGGCCAGCGCGAAAAGCAGATCGTGGAGCGGGTGGCGCGCGGCATGCGCAACCGCCAGATCGCCGAGGAGCTGTCGATGAGCGAAGGCTCGATCAAGGTCTATCTGCACACGATCTTCGAAAAACTCGAGGTGCGCAGCCGCACCGAGCTTGCGATCATGTACCACGAGGAAACGAACTAGGCCGGCAGCGGCTTCCGAGCGAGCGCGACCTTGAGGCACCGGTAGCCGACGGCGCGGGTGATGTCGCCGTAGCGCTCGATATTGCGCTCTGCCTCGATCACCGTAATGGCCGATGTCCGCGCGCCGAGCTGAGCAAGCCCGCCTCACCCATGTCGCTCTGGTCAAAGGCGGAGAGCTGGTGCTCAGCGGCTGCGCTAGACGCTGACGCCGAACAGCTTGCCCACTGCCGCGGTGGTCGCCATCGCGAAGACGCCCCAGCCCACCACGCGCAAGGTGGCGGGCACGACCGGCGCCGCGCCGGCCTTGGCCCCGAGGGCGCCGAGCACCGCCAGCGCCAGCACCGACACAGCGACCACCGTCGCCATGATCGCGCCTGCCGGGGCGAGCCACGCCGCCACCAGCGGGACGGCGGCGGCGGCGCTGAAGGTTGCCCCCGAAGCCATCGCCGCCTGAAGCGGGCGCGCAGCGAGATGTTCCGATAGGCCCAGTTCGTCACGCACATGGGCGGCGAGCGGATCGGCTGCGCTCAGCTCGCGCGCCACCAGCGCTGCGGTCGCCTCGCTGAGACCTCGCGCACGATAGATCGCGGCGAGCTCCGCCTCCTCGTCGGCGGGCGTCGCGGCGAGCGCTTCCTTCTCGCGGCGGATATCGGCCTGCTCGGAATCGGCCTGCGAGGAGACCGAGATATATTCCCCCGCCGCCATCGACATCGCGCCCGCCATCAGCGCGGCGACACCGGCGACGAGGATCGGTCCCGGCTCGGGCGTCGCGGCGGCCACGCCGATGATCAGCGATGCGACCGAAATGATCCCGTCATTCGCCCCCAGCACGGCGGCGCGCAGCCATCCGGTGCGGTGGACATAGTGCGGATCGTCGGGGTGGGCGCTGGTTGCTGTTGCCATGCCGGTCTTGTCCGCCTTCCGGGCCGCCGAGGCAAGCCTTCAGGTGGCCGACCAGCCCGCGTCGATCATCAGCGCCGATCCCGTCACCACCCGCGCGGCCTCGCTCACCAGATACATGACCGCAGCGGCGGACTGCTCGGCCGTGATCTTTTCCTTGATGAGGTGCGGCGTGAGTTGCAGCTCGTAGGCCTCCTCGACGCTGAGGCCATGCGCTGCGGCAACCTCGTCGGTGGCGTGGGCGACCATCGGCGTGTCGACCAGCCCGGGGCACAGCGCGTTGACGGTAATTTTGTGCTCCGCCAGCTCGCCCGCCATCGCGCGCGTCAGGCCCATCATGCCGTGCTTGGAGGCGCAGTAATGGGCATAGCCGGGCGTCCCGACATGCCCCGCGACCGAGGCGACATTGACGATCCGGCCGCCCTCACCTCGTGCGATCATGTGCGGCACCGCCGCGCGGATCACGCGCCAGGCCCCCGTCAGATTGACGTCGATCATGGTGGTCCACATCGCCTCGTCGAGCTCGTGGGCGGGCCGACCGCCAGTGAGGATCCCGGCGTTGTTCACGAGGATATCGATCCGCCCGAAGGCCGCGATCGTGGAGGAGACGAAGGCCTCTACCTCGGCGGCGCTGCGCACGTCGCAACCCATCGCCAGCGTACGCACGCCGTGGGCTTCGATGCCTTGCGCGACCTCGCCGAGCGATCCGCCCAGCGCATAGCCGACCGTCTCCACCGCCGCTGCACCGACATCGCAGATCGCGACATCGGCGCCCGCGTCGGCGAGCGCGAGCGCGATCGCCCGGCCCTGCCCGCGCGCCGCGCCCGTCACCAGCGCGGCCTTGCCTGCGAGTGCTCCTGTCATGTCCCCTCTCCCCGTCTATCCGGTGAGCGAGACTAGCGCAGCCCGGGCATTTCCCAAGCGGCTGAAGTGATAGGCGGAGGGCTTGCGCCCTCCGCCTGTGGTTTACCTCAGAACACGACGTGCAGGGTAGCTTTTGCGCTGTGGTCCTGGAGTGTGGAGCCGATGAGGCCGGAGTATCCGAGGGCGAGGCCGACGTTGTCGCCGAGGTCGAAGTCGGCTTCGAGGCGGGCGGCCAGCGCCACGTCGTCGAGCTGGACGCCGCTCACTGCGAACGCCTGCTGCGGTGCGGCGGCGAGCGCGAGGGTTGCTTGCGGGTCGCGGTCGCCGAGCTGCGCGCGGGCGGCGAGCGTGCCGGTCAGGCGCACCCCCTTGCCCGCGGGCACGATCGCATCGAGCCCGCCGGTGAGCGAGCCGGTGCTGTAGCTCTGTGCGCGCATGTCGAGCGCGGCGGCTCCGCCGGTCTCGCGCAGCGCGTCGAGCTTGAAGCTCCCGATCGCCCCGCTCACGAACGGCCGGATCGTGCTCTTGCCCGCCGGGATCGTCCACGCGATCTCGGCGAAGGCCTGGCGCGCATCGCCCGTCGTGCGGCCCGCCAGCGTCTCGGTAAACCCGGGCAGGTCGATGTTGCGCGAGCCTTCCAGATCGACCGCGGCGAGGTAGCCGCCCACCGCCGCGCTGAACGCGCCCGTGGTGAGCGAGGCATAGGCCCCGCCGCCCGACTGGCGCACCTCGGCCGAGGAGCCGAGCCGGTCGATCGTCACGTCGCTGGTGACGTGGAACCCGAAGGCCCCGATCCGCCAGCTGCCGCTCTCGCTCGCGCGGCCATAGTCGAGCCCGGTCGCAAAGCCGCCGCGGTCGCTGTCGAACGCAGAGGCATTGCCGTCGCTGTCACCATTGCCCCAGCCGCCGAACAGCTGGCCCCATGCGCCAAGCCCGCTCGCCGCCTCGGGCGCATCGCGCCCTGCCGCCGCCACGCTCGCCGCACGGCCGAGCACCGCCTCGCGCAGCAACCGCTCCTGCTCGATCCCCACGCCCGCCGCGGTCGCATAGACCTCGCCCGAGAGCTGGTCGAAGGCACCCGGCAGCTGGGCGGCCGGCAGGATGTAGATGTTGAACAGCGGCTGCGGGTTGTAGCCCGCCGCCACCGCGCCATCGATGCGGCTCACCACCGAACGCTGGTTGGCGGTCAGCGCCGTGGTCCCGCCGACGATGTTGGCGAGGGTGTTGGGCGCGAACCGCAGGCGCACCTGCGTGCCGGTATAGACCAGTTCGGGCCGGTAGATGATCCCGAACCCGGTCAGCCCGGTGGCATTGGCGAAGGTCCCGGTCCGCCCGCCATCGGCCTGCAGCACCACGATCTCGGAGTTGAACACGTGGGCATTGGCACCGCTGAGGTTGGTGAACGCCGCCGTGCCGTTGATGCTCGCCGTGCCGGTCGCCAGGATCAGGTCCGAAGGCGCGCCTGCGGCGATCTCGTAGACCACCGTGCTGCCCGCCTGGAGCGTGACGTTGCCCGCCACCCCGAGCGTGCCCGGGCTGGTGCCCGGCGCGATCGTGGAGCCGCTCTGCGCGATCAGCCCGCCGATCACCCCGGTGCCCGACAGCCTTGCGCCGCTCTGCACCGTCACCACCGAGCGCGCGAGGCCGCCGTTGACCCGCAGCTCGCCCACCCGCACCGTGCTCGCGCCGGTGAAGCCGTTGCTGTTGCCGGTGAGGGTGAGGAGCCCTGCGCCGGTCTTCTCGAACAGGCCCGTGCCCGCCAGCGATCCGGCGAAGGTGCCGGCCGCGCCTTGCGCGAACTCGAGCGTGCCATTGGCGTTGAGCTGGATCAGACCCTGGAGCGAGGTGGTGGTGCCCACCAGGCGCCCGCGGTTGACCAGCGTGCCGCCGCTGTAGCTGTTGGCGCCGGTCAGCGTGGTCGTGCCGGTGCCGTCCTGCACCACCACGCCGGTCCCGCTGATCACGCTCGCCAGCGTATAGGCATTGCTGCGGCTCACCACCAGCGCGCCGTTGTTGACCACCGGGCCGACGATCGAACCCGTGGTCCCGTTCTCGCCCAGCTGGAGCGCGCCTTCCGCGATCGTGGTCCCGCCGGTGTAGGTGTTGGCTCCGGTCAGGGTGAAGCGGGTCGCCCCGGTCTTCACCAGGCTGCCCGCGCCGCTGATCACGCCCGCGAAGGTCGTGTTGAGCAGCGCGCTGCCCACGGTCAGCTCGCCCGTGCCCAGCGCCACGCTGCCCGCGCCGCTCAGCGCGCCGAGGCTCGTGTCGAACCCGGCCAGGTCGAGGCTGCCGGCGGCGGTCTGGCTGAAGGTGGTGATCCCGCTCGTGGTCCCGGTCAGGGTGATCGTCCCGCTGTTGGTCACGAAGCCGTTCACCGCGCCGCGCAGCTGCGCCGTGCCGCTGTTGTCGAGCCCGGTGCCGATGGTCCCGCTCGAGACCAGCGTCCCGGCATTGTTCACGCCGCCCGCGATCGTGCCGATATTGGTCGCGCTCGCGCCCGCCGCATTGGCCAGCGCGCCCGCGATGGTGCCGGCGTTGAACAGGCTCGCGCGGTTGCTCACGCCCCCGGCGATCCGCCCGCCGCTGGCCAGCTGCAGGCCGCCTTCCTCGATGAAGGTCGTGCCGGTGTAGGTGTTCACCCCGGTCAGGGTCAGCGTGCCGCCGCCGGTCTTGACCAGCCCGCCCGTGCCCTCGATCACGCCCTCGAAGCGCGTGGTCAGGTCGTTCGCGCCCACCGTGAGGGACGCCGTGCCGAGCCGGATCGTGCCCTCGCCCGCAAGGCTGCCCATCGCGGCGTTGAAGCCCGCCAGATCGAAGCTGCCGGTCGCGGTCTGGATGAACTGGCCGGCATAGACCGTCTCGCCGATGCTGGTGATGGTCCCGGTGTTGAAGGTGGTCCCCTCGATCCGCCCGGCGATCTGCGCCGTGCCATTGTTGCCGAGGTTGCGCAGCAGGCGACCGTCGACCACCAGGTTGGCGTTGTTCACCACCGAGCCGGTGAGGGTCCCGCCCGCCAGCACCAGCGTGCCGCCGTTGACCTCGGTCAGCCCGCCATAGGTCTGGGTGCCGGTCAGGATCTGGGTGCTCGCCCCGACCTTGACCACCCCGCCCCCGGCCGAGATCACCCCGCCGAAGGTGGTCGTGCCCGAGCCCGTGCCGATGGTCAGCAACCCGCCCGCACCCAGGTTCACCGAACCGGCGCCCGCAAGGCTCGCAATGCTGGTCGCAAACCCGCCGAGGTTGAAAACACCCCCCGCCGTCTGAACCACCGCACCAATCCCCGTGGTCACACCGGTCAGCTCAAGCGTCCCGCTGTTGTTCACAAACCCGTTCAGC
>NZ_MUYK01000013.1 GCF_002155685.1 Erythrobacter colymbi | reverse complement strand
CTACCTCTTCGCCGCCAAGCTCGGGATGCCGCGCTGGGACAAGGAGCCGGTGATCCGCGCCAAGGCCGCGGCGGAGCTGGCCTACAACACCTACTCCACCAGCCCCGGCGGCGTGCTCGGCCGCGATCTTGAATATCTTGCGACCGGCGGGGAAAAGCGCTTCGCGACGCCCGATCCGGCCGCGATCAAGGCCGCCACGCCCGAGGAGTTCCGCGCCGTGTGGGAGCCGCTGCTGAAGCAGGGCCCGATCGAGGTGCTGGTCTTCGGCGAGTTCGACGAGGCCAAGGTCACTGAACAGCTGCGCCTCACTTTCGGCGCACTCGGCCCGCGCGATCCGATTTCGCCCGAGGTCGCCGCGCGCGTCCCCGGCTTCGCCGCGCCGTCCGACCAGCCGACGGTCGTCACCCACCGCGGCGATGCCAACCAGGCTGCGGCCGTGGTCACCTGGCAGAGCGGCGGCGGCATTCCGGGCCTGCGCGAAAGCCGCCAGCTTGAGATCCTCACGCAGCTGTTCAACAACCGCCTGATGGACGCCCTGCGCGAACGAGCCGGGGCGAGCTATTCGCCGCAGGTCTTCTCCAACTGGCCGGCTGATCTCGCCAGCGGCGGGCGCATCACGGCGGCCGCGCAGCTCGAGCCCAAGATGGTGCCGGTGTTCTTTGCCGAGGCGGAGAAGATCGCCAAGGACCTCGCCGCCAATCCGCCCACCGCCGACGAGCTGGCGCGGGTGACCGAGCCGCTCGGCCAGCTGATCCGCCGCGCCTCGACCGGCAACCAGTTCTGGCTCTACAATCTGGAAGGTGCGACGCAGGAACCGCGGCGCCTTGCGCTGCTGCCGACGCTGCTGGCGGATTACTCGCGGACCACGCCGCAGACGATGCAGATCCTCGCGGACCGTTATCTGGCGAGCGGCAAGCCTTTCCGGCTGGCGATCATCCCCGAAGGCCAGACCCTTGCGACTGCCCTGCCTGCTGTCCCTGATGCAAAAGCTGCGCAACCGGGCCTCACGGGGCGCTGATCGATCCGGCCACTGACAGTGCGCGGGAAATAAAATTGTGCGCGCGGCCATTGCCGCTTTACAATTCGTGCCGCGCTCGGGTAGCGGGCGCCCCCGCGCTATGCGATATGCGCGCTTTGACGTAGAAAGAACCCACGACCGTGCCCGAGACCTGGACCCCGGATAGCTGGAAGGCCCACGAAGCGCGCCACCTGCCGCATTACGAAGATGCGGCCGAACTGGCGGAAGCGGAAAAGACCCTTTCGTCATATCCCCCGCTGGTCTTCGCGGGCGAGGCGCGTGCATTGAAGGCCGATCTCGCGCAGGTCGCGAATGGCCACGGCTTCCTGTTGCAGGGCGGCGACTGCGCCGAGAGCTTCGCCGAGTTCCACCCGAACAACATCCGCGACACTTTCCGCGTGCTGCTGCAGATGGCGGTCGTGATGACCTTCGCCAGCAAGCGCCCGGTGGTGAAGGTCGGGCGCATGGCGGGCCAGTTCGCCAAGCCGCGCTCCTCGCCGACCGAGACGATCGGTGACGTGACCCTGCCGAGCTACCTCGGCGACAACATCAACGGGATCGAGTTCGACCCCGTCAGCCGCCGCAACGATCCGGCGCGGATGGTGAAGGCCTATTCGCAGGCCGCCGCCACCCTGAACCTGCTGCGCGCCTTCGCCGGCGGGGGCTATGCCAACCTCAGGCAGGTGCACCAGTGGACGCTCGATTTCATGGGCCGCACCCCCTGGACCGAGAAGTTCGCCGAGATGGCCGACCGCATCGGCGAGGCGCTCGATTTCATGGAGGCCTGCGGCGTCGATCCGGGCACCGTGCCGCAGCTCAAGGGCACCAGCTTCTACACCAGCCACGAAGCGCTGCTGCTGCCTTATGAGCAGGCGATGAGCCGACGGGATTCGCTCACGGGTGACTGGTACGCCACCAGCGCCCATATGCTGTGGATCGGCGACCGCACCCGCTTCCCGGGCAGCGCGCACATCGAATTCGCGCGCGGCATCGGCAATCCGCTCGGCATGAAGTGCGGGCCGAGCCTCGAGCCCGATGCGCTGCTGCGCCTGCTCGACGACCTGAACCCTAACCGTGAGGCCGGGCGCATCACGCTCATCAGCCGCTATGGCCATGACAAGGTCGAGGAGGGTCTGCCCAAGCTCGTCCGCGCCGTGATGCGTGAAGGGCACCCCGTGGTGTGGAGCTGCGATCCGATGCACGGCAACGTCGTGAAGTCCGACAGCGGCTTCAAGACCCGCCCCTTCGACCGCATCCTGCGCGAGGTGAAGGGTTTCTTCGCGGTCCACCGCGCCGAAGGCTCGCACCCGGGCGGCATCCATATCGAGATGACCGGTCAGGACGTGACCGAATGCGTCGGCGGGGCCGTGGCGATCACCGAGGAGCGCCTCGGCGACCGTTACCACACGCACTGCGACCCGCGCCTCAATGCCGAGCAATCGCTCGAGCTGGCCTTCCTCGTTGCCGAGATGCTCAACGAGGCGGCCGGAGGCGGGCGCGAGGCAGACGTCAGCCACGCGGCCTGATTTCTCGCGCAAACCTGACGGGTGTGATAATTTTCTGATAGCCGCGCAGCTATCAGGCGTCTTTCCTGTGTAACGGCAAGCGGACATTGCACGAATGTCCCTACGGCGCGGCGAGGAGGGCGCGGATGCACCGCAGCAAGTTGCAGAACACCCCGATGGCCGAGGCGAGCGGGCGCACGCTCGCGGAGCATTTCCGCGCTACCCGCGCGCTCACCGAGGCGCTGGTCGCGCCGCTCTCCGATGCCGATGCCAGCGTCCAGTCGATGGAGGACGCGAGCCCGGCCAAGTGGCACCTCGCGCACACCACCTGGTTCTGGGAAACCTTCCTGCTGCGCGAACACGCGCCGGGATACGCCTTGCATGACAAGCGCTGGCCGTTCCTGTTCAACTCCTATTACGAGGCCGAAGGCGCGCGGATTTCCCGGGCGGCGCGCGGGATGCTCTCGCGCCCGACCCTCGCCGAAGTGCTGAATTGGCGCGCCATCGTTAGCGAAGCGATGGAGTCCCTGCTGGGCGATCCGGCGCTGGCCGATCTGATCGCGCTCGGCATCGCGCACGAGGAGCAGCACATCGAACTGTTGCTGACCGACATCAAGCACGCCCTGTTCCAGAACCCGCTCGGCCCGGCGATGTGGCCGGCTGCGGGCAAGGGGGAGGTGGCGGCGGCCCCCGTCGCCTCCCCCGGCTGGCATAGCCACCCGGGCGGCATCGCCCGCGTCGGCCACCAGAGCGAGGGCTTCGCCTTCGACAACGAAGGCCCAGCGCACCGCGTGTTGCTCGAGCCCTTCGCCCTCGCCGACCGGCTGGTGACCAATGGCGAGTGGGACGCTTTCATCGCCGATGGCGGCTATCGCGACGCGCGGCTGTGGCTGGCGGACGGCTGGGGCTGGGTGCAGCGCGAGAGGGTAGCTGCGCCGCTCTACTGGGGCGAGGACGGCACGCATTTCACCCATCAGGGCTGGCAGATGCGCGACCCGTCCGCGCCCGTCACCCACATCTCGCACTTCGAGGCCGATGCCTTCGCCACTTGGGCGGGCGCACGGCTGCCGACTGAGTTCGAATGGGAAGCGATTGCGCGCGGGCAGGATGGCGCTTCGCCGGCTCCTGCGCATGATCCGCGCGGCGGCAACCAGCTCTATTGCGCGGGGCCGGTGCTGCCGATGGGCTCGCCCGGCCTGTTCGGCGACTGCTGGCAGTTCACCCGCTCGGCCTACCTGCCGTATCCCGGCTTCCATGTCGCCGAGGGCGCGGTGGGCGAATACAACGGCAAGTTCATGAGCGGGCAGGTGGTGCTGCGTGGGGCAAGCTGCGCCACCGTGCGCGGCCATTCGCGCGTCTCCTACCGCAATTTCTTCTACCCCCATCAGCGCTGGCAGTTCACCGGACTGCGGCTGGCGAAGGACCTGTGACATGACCAAGCTGGCAGGATTGAAGCTGGTCGAGCGCGATGCGGACGGGGTCGACCTCGCCTTCCGCGCCGATGTGCTTGCGGGGCTTGCCGAGCCGCAGAAGGCGATCCCTGCGCGCTGGTTCTACGACGATGCGGGCTCGCAGCTGTTCGAGGACATCACGCAGCTCCCCGAATACTACCCCACCCGCGCCGAGACCGAGATCCTCTCGACCCGCAGCGCCGAGATCGCCGCGCTGATCGGCGAGGGGCGGGCGGTGGTCGAGTTCGGCTCGGGCTCCTCGGTCAAGACCCCGCTGCTGCTTTCGGCAATTGCGCCCAGCGCCTATGTGCCGCTCGATATCGCGGGCGATTTCCTGCGCGCCTCCTCGGCGGCGCTGGCGGCGAAGTTTCCGGGGCTGCCGGTCCATCCGGTCGAGGCCGATTTCATGCGCCGCGTGGAGCTTCCCGCCGAGGTCGCACACCTGCCCAAGCTCGGTTTCTTCCCCGGCTCGACCATCGGCAACATGATCGCCCGCACCGCGACCGACCTGCTGCGCTCGATGAAGGAGACGCTGGGCGAGGGCGCGCTTCTGCTGATCGGGATGGATCTGGTGAAGGACGAGGACGTGCTGCTCGCCGCCTATGACGATGCGGAGGGGGTGACGGCGCGGTTCAACCTCAACCTGCTGGCGCGGATCAACCGCGAGCTCGATGGCGACATCCCGCTTGAAGCCTTCGTCCACGAAGCGCGCTGGAACGATCCCTTCGCGCGGATCGAGATGCATCTGGTGGCGCGCGAGGATGTGGCCTTCACCGTCAGCGGCAGGCGCTTCGCGATTGCCGCGGGCGAGAGCATCCACACCGAGAACAGCCACAAGTTCACCAAGCGCTCGGCCCAGCTACTGCTGGCGGCAGGCGGGTGGGAACCGCGGGCGCGCTGGACCGACGAGGCGCGCCAATTCTCGCTGGTGCTGGCCGAATCCTGCGCGCCGCGGTCTGCGCCTTGAAACCCTCTCGTCCCCCGTGCGTTGGCGCGGGATGGACGGAAACACGGATATTCTCATCATCGGCGGCGGGATGGCAGGGCTTTCTGCCGCAACCGCTCTCGCGGGCACCGGAGCGCGGATCATCGTGCTCGACAAGGGCCGCGGGCCCGGCGGGCGGATGGCCGCGCGGCGGGTTGTGATCGCGGGCGAACAGGTGAGCATCGATCACGGAGCGCAGTACTTCACCGCGCGCGATCCCGCCTTCCGCACGACAATTGCCGCTTGGGAGCAGGCAGGCGTTGCAGCGCGCTGGCCGGCTGCGGGCGAGGACGCCTGGGTCGGCACCCCCGGCATGAACGCCTGCGTGAGGCACATGGCCGCGAGCCTCGATATGCGCTGGAACGTCCGCGCCGAGCGTTTGAGCCGTGAGGGCGCGCTCTGGCGGGTCGCGGCGGGCGAGGAGGCCTTCACGGCGCACACCGTTCTGGTCGCTGTGCCCGCAGAACAGGCCGCCGTGCTGCTCGCCGATGTCGCCCCCGCGATGGCCGCGCGTGCCGCAGGCGTCACCTCCGCGCCGTGCTGGGCGGTGATGGCGGGGTTCGCCGCGCCGGTCGGCTATGCCCCCGACACCTTCCGCGCCGACGGCCCGATCAGCTGGGCTGCGCGCAATTCGGCCAAGCCAAAGCGAGCGGGTGTGGAGACCTGGGTGATCCACGCCTCGCCGCAGCGCAGCCGCGAACTGATCGACCTGCCCAAGGACGAGGTCGCGGCGCTGCTGCTCGCCGATTTCTTCGCCGCCACTGACACCGCTCCCGCCGAACCCCAGCACCTCGATGCGCACCGCTGGCTCTACGCCCAGCCCGAAGTGCGCAAGAGCGAAGGCCCGCTCTTCGATGCCGGATTGCAGATCGGGATCGCGGGAGACTGGCTCCACAGCCCGCGCGTCGAAGGGGCGTGGCTGTCAGGCCGGATGCTCGCCGAGGCGGTGCTTCAGGAGCGGCTCGCCAGCACGTCGTAGTGATGGCCGCGGCCATACTTCACGAAGCGCGTGAAGCCCGCGGCCCGCAGCAGCGTCTCGATTTCTCCGGCGCTCGCCCAGCGGTCGTCGACCTCGTAGAAGATCGCCTCGACGCGGGCGAAGCTCTGCGTCTTGGCGAGTTCGGCGATCACCACCGCCTCGAGCCCCTCGACATCGATCTTGACGAACATCGGGAGCTCGCCGGCGAGCAGCGGATCGACCAGCGGGGCGTCGATGGTCCTGATTGTCACACCGCCGCCCGAAGGCTGCGCGTCCTCGCGCCCCGCCAGCGTCGCCGTGCCCGTGTGGCCTTCCGCGACGCTGATCGTCACCTCGCCAACGCTGTCGGAAATGGCGAGCTCGTGCAGCACCGTGCGCGCCGCACCGCCGTTGAGCGCCACGTTCGCGGCGAGCCGCGCGTGGGTCGCGGGGACAGGCTCGAAAGCGATCACCTGCCGGCACTTCGGGTTCTGCGCCGCGATAAGCGAATAGAGCCCCTGGTTGGCGCCGATATCGACGAAAACGAAATCCTCGCGCTGCCCGAGCAGCAGGTCGGCAAGGTCGCGGCCATAGGTGCCGAAGATGCAATAGCGGAAGGTCGTGTCCTGCCAGTTGGGAACCATCAGCACGCCATAAGCCGAGCGCACCGGCCCCTCGCGGCCCGCCATCAGCGGGGAAATCGCCGCCGCCTTGAGCTTGCGCGCGGTCTGGACCACGCCGTAGCGCCAGAATGCTGCAAGACTAGCCACGGGTGTGTCCTTCCAGAAAATCGGTAATTGCGTCCGCCGCGCGCTCGGCCGAGGGGCGGTCCGTCAGCGAGAAGGTCGCCGCGATCAGCGCCTCCTGCGCAGCGGCATAGTCGTTTCGCGCGGCCACCGCAGCATCGATCTGGTCGAGCAGGCCCTCGGCGCTCTCAAGCACCGGCCCGGCCTGCCAGTGGAGGTAGTTGGGGTCATCCCGCCAGTCGACGCCGTGGCTGTTGAGGAACAGGCACGGGCGCGGCACGCGCAGGAACTCGTAGACTTGGCTGCTGACATCGCCGAGGTAGATATCGGCGCGGTTGGTGTAGCTCATGTCGCTGCTCGCCGCGCTTCCGGTATCGATGTGGATGCGCGGTTCGCGCGCATATTCGGGGCCGGGCGGCACCACGCGGGCGAGGCTCGGCGGATCGACCGTCACCACCCATTTGCGCTCGAACAGCATCATGTGCGGCGCGAAGATCAGGTTGTAGCGATCCTGGTTGCGGAAGGCTGCGAGCACCTTGGCCCCGTCCCTGAACCAGCTCGACAGCCTGGGCGAGGGGTGGGGGTTGTAGATCACCACCGGCCGTTCGGGCGCGGGGAATTGGTCGGCGAAGCGGTTCTTCGCGCACAGATCGAACTTCGAATAGCCGACCATCGCCAGCTGTTCGGGCCTGAGGCCAGCGTCCGCGATCAGCCGGTCACGGATCTTGGGGCCGGCGACCAGCACCAGATCGAAGCCCGCGCTCTCCGGATTGAAGCCAATCGCCCGGTCGCCCGCACCGTGGCGGGTGTGGATCAGCTTGAGATTGTCGAGCCCGTAGCGGGTCTTGAGCAACAGCGTCGTCTTCTCCGACACCACCACCGCATCGAAGCTGCGGAAGAAATCGAGGTTATCGCGGTAAATGAGGAGCTTGGTGGCGGGCACGATCCGCTCGAGCAGCCCTGCAAGCGCCTGCGATCCGCCGCGCTTCAGATCAAGCTGCACCAGCTCCATCTTCGCGAGCAGCGCCGGATCGGCCTGCCGCGCGATCTCGGCGCGCACGGCATCGCGGACATAGGCGAGGGTGATGTGATGCTCCCCCCGGGCCGCCAGCGCCAGAGCGATGGGGAGCGAATGGGCAAGCTGGTGAATCTGGTCGTGGTTGAACAGGAAGCAGATGCGCTTCATGCGCTGCCGTCCTGAAGCAGCCGCTCGGCCAGCGCGTGATCGGCGGGCTTGTCGACATCGACGCCCATGCGCCCGTCCGACAGCACCACCGGCGCCGCGCTCGCGCCGAGCTTGCGCCCTGCCGCGGCGAGCGCCTCGACCAGCGTCATGCGGCGCAGCAGCAGCCGGACCATCAGCACGGGGCCGAAATGGGCGGCGAGGCGGAGCACCGACTTGCGATCGGCCTCGACCTTTTCCCAGAACCTGAGCGCGGAGAAGGCCCCCGGGCCGGTCAGCGCGAAGAGGTTGGCGCCGGTGAAGGCCCCGTCGCGGAAGGTGAGCCAGGTACGCTTGTTGGGGCCGACCGCGCGCTGCAGGTTCCCGCGCTCGACGAAAGCGACCGACACGTCACGCGCCTCGGCACCAGCGACGAACTCGCCGACGGTCGCCGGGGTCAACATCACGTTGTCGGCAGTGGTGACCAATAGCGGCAGGCCGATGTCGGGGTCCTCTACCGCAGCCAGCACCGAGCCGCTGATCGTGGGGCCCGATACGCGAAAGGCGATCTTCGGCTCTTCCACCGCCCAGGCGAGGTCGCGGTGGGCGCGCAGTTGCAGGGTGTTCTGCGCCAGCACGATGATCCGCGCGACCTGCGGCGCGTCGATCAGCGCCATCAGCACCCGGCCCAGCATCAGCTCGCCCGCGACCGGGATCAGCGCTTTCATCTCGGTGCCGAAATGGGCCGCCATCGGGTCGACGCCCGGACGCTGTCCGGCGAGCACCAGCGCGGTCCAGCCAGGGGATGCGTCAGTCATGGGCGGGAGCGGGCCTCGGGCAAGCGGTGGCAGACGCGCGCTCCTTCCTAGCGCGGCCCCCGAATGTCAAGAATCGCCCGCGCGTGGCCGGGTGTCCGTCACGCCGCCATCGGCGCAGGGCAATAGCGCTTCAGGTAATCGCCGTGGCCCGGCATGTGCTGGACGAGATAGCGGATCGATTGCTCCATCTCGTTCACTTCCTGCGCGGTCTTCACCGGATCGAGCGCGTCGGCCATCGCGTTGTGGCCGCCCATCTGGATGCCCTGACCCATCATCACCGCCGCCCAGCTGGTCTCGGTGAAGAGCTCGTCCTCCTCGCGGAAGATCTGGCCGTTGGCCTTGAACAGCTCGACCTTCTCGGTGAGCGTATCGGGCACGGGCATGGTGCGCACGTAGTTCCAGAAGTCCGTATCGGTCCGCTCTGTGGCGTTGTAGTGGAGGATCAGGAAGTCGCGGATGCGCGCATATTCGCGCCCCGTCAGGCGGTTGAATGTATCCTCCTGCACCTGCGTGATCCCGTCCAGCGAGAGCAGCGAGATCAGCTTGTCGATCCCCGTATTGATGAGGTGGATCGAGGTCGATTCGAGCGGCTCCATGAAGCCCGCGGCGAGGCCCAGCGCGACGACGTTCTTGTTCCAGAACTTCTTGCGGCGCCCGGTGACGAAGCGCAGCCAGTTGGGCTCGGCCTGCGGCTTGCCGGCGATATTGCCGAGCAGGATGTCGAGCGCCTGCTGGTCTTCCATGTAGGCCGAACAATAGACGTGGCCGTTGCCGTTGCGGTGCTGGAGCGGCACCTGCCACTGCCACCCGGCCGCGTGGGCGGTGGCGCGGGTGAAGGGCGGGGGCGGGCTGCCGTCCTCGCGCTGGCAGGGCAGGGCCACCGCGCGGTTGCAGGGCAGGTAGTGGCTCCAGTCGTCATAGCCGGTCTGGAGCGCCTGCTCGATCAAGAGGCCGCGGAAGCCCGAGCAATCGATGAAGAGGTCGCCCTGGTAGGCGCGGCCATCATCGAGCGTGACGCCGGTGACGAAGCCGCTCTCGCCGTCGAGCTGGACGTCGGCGACCTTGCCCTCCTGCCGCACCACGCCCCGCGTCTCGGCGAACTTGCGCAGGTAGGCGGCATAGCGCCCCGCATCGAGGTGGTAGGCGTAGTTGACCGGCGGCAGATCGTCGCGGCTGTAATCCTCGGTCCGGGCAAACTTGCCGAAGTAAGCGGCCATCGTCTCAAGGTTGAAGACCTGGATCGGCCGCTTGTCGCCAGCGCCCGCCATGCGGTGCCAGACATGGTGGAAGCTGATCCCGCCCATCGTGTAGCCATAGGCGCCGAAGGGGTGGATGTAGCTGTCGCCGAGCTGACCCCAGTTCTCGAACTGGATGCCCAGCTTGAAGGTGCCGCCAACCTCGGCGAGCATCTCGCGCTCGTCGATGCCGAGCAGGGTGTTGAAGCCGACAAAGGGCGGAATCGTCGCCTCGCCGACCCCGACCGTTCCGATAGCTTCGGATTCGATCAGCGTGATTTCCACAGGGCGACCCTTTCGGATGCGCGACAGCGCGGCGGCTGCCATCCACCCGGCCGTACCCCCGCCGACGATGATAATGCGTTCAATTGCCACGATTTCCTCGATCCCCTCGGAGCCTCTGCGGGCCGTATGCGGGCGGGTGATACCGCCTGCTCAAGTGTTGCCAGAATGCAATATGAACCGCAGATTACAAGTCTTGAGAACGCTCTCAAGATGCGCTACCAATGCGCTGCAGCCCGCAGCTTCAGGCATAATCTGTCGTGCGGTATGGGGAGAGGAAACATCATGAACATCACAAGGCTCGCGCCGCGCCGGCGCCTGTTTGCCACCTGCATGGCTTCGGCCCTCGCCATCGCCGTTGCCAGCCCCGCGCTGGCGCAGGACGCTGCGGCCGACGACAAGGACGCCGTCTCCGAGCCCGAACCCGAAGAAGAGATCATTGTCACCGGCTTCCGCGCCTCGCTGCAGTCGGCGCAGAACATCAAGCGCGATGCTGATACCTTCGTGGACGTGATCACCGCCGAAGACATCGGCGCGCTGCCCGACCGTTCGGTCGCCGAAGCGCTCCAGCGCGTGCCCGGCGTCAACATCGGCCGCTTCGAAAAGCCCTCCGACCCCGACCGCTTCTCGGTCGAAGGCACGGGCGTCATCATCCGCGGCCTCAATTATGTCCGCTCGGAACTCAACGGCCGCGACATCTTCTCGGCCAACGGCGGCACGGTGCTGAACTTCAACGAAGTCTCGCCCGAACTGCTGGGCCGGGTCGAGGTGTTCAAGAACCTCACCGCCGACATGGTCGAAGGCGGTATCGCAGGCACCGTGAACCTCGTCACCCGCAAGCCGCTCGATCGCCGCGGCTTCCACATTGCCGGCACGCTCGAAACCAACGTCGGCGATCTGGCCGACGAATGGTCGCCGGGCGGTTCGGTGCTTGTCTCGGACACCTTCGAGACCGGCGCGGGCACCTTCGGGCTTCAGCTGGGTTATGCCCGTTCGGAGCTGATCAGCCGCACCGATGCTTCGCAGGTCGCTGACCCCTGCTATCGCCCCGCCAGCCTCACCGGCTCGTGCTTCCGCGTGCGCGCAGTCGGGAGCGGCGGGATTAGCGGTGATCCGATCTTCACGCCCGACAACTTCCCGCCCGCAGGTGCGGTTGTGGTGCCCAAGGGTGCAGGTGTGCGCACCACCGATCTCGAGCGTGACCGCGCCGCCTACTCGGCGGTTGCCCAGTACGAGAGCCCGAACCGCGATTTCCTCGTGACGGTCGAATACCTCAAGGCCGACACGACCTTCTTCACCAAGGAAAATGCCGCGATCGCGCTCGTCAACGACGATGCGCTGTTCCCGGTGCCCGCTGCGGGCAGCACCTGGGAATTCGACCAGAACGGCCAGTTCGTGCGCGGCGTTCTGAGCCAGCGCATCGGCGATATCTTCGCCAACCCTTTCGGTCGCGGCGGCATCCCGCTCGAACTGCTTCGCTTCGAGCGCGAGACCCGCTCCTCGACCGAGGATATCTCGGTCGATATCGACTGGGAGGTGAGCGATCGCCTGCGCTTCAACTTCGAGGCCCAGCACATTGCATCGGAGCTCGGGCAGGATTCGATCATCGCCAACATGGCGACCTGGGCGAATATCGACCTCGATCTTTCCGGCAAGGTGCCGCAGGTGCAGTTCCTTGCCCCTCCGGGCGCGCCGTCGGATTACTTCACCTCGGGCCGCAACACCTATTACTGGTTCCTACTCGACTCCATCGCCCGCAACGAGGGTGATCTCGACACCCTGCGCTTCGACGGCGAATACGACATCTCCGAGGAGGGCTTTTTCAAGCAGGTCAAGTTCGGTGCGCGCTGGTCCGAGCGCGGACAGACCAATCGCGACACCAACTTCAGCACCTGGGGTAACCTTTCGGCACCCTGGGCTGGCCGTGCCGGCTGCGCTCCCTGGGGTAGCGGCCCGGGTTGCCGACCGGGTGCTCCGGGTACGATCACCAATGGTTTCGGTACGCCCCAGCAGGCTCCGACCGGCTTTACGCCCGGTCGCTACTTCGTTCCCAACGGGACCAATCCCGACGGCACGCTGATCGGTAACAATGAATTCGGGATTGGCGGCGGCGCCTTCGTCGATGATTTCCCGAACTACGCGAATCTGCGTTCGCCGTTCGACAACGGCTTCCAGCGCGGCGGCACCTCGCCGCTGCCGGGTGGAGCGTTCTTCTTTGGTGGCGACAACTTCCTGCAGGAATACCTGTCGGGTGCTTCCGCCCAGCAGGCGCGCGAGATTAACATCTTCTCGCAGACCCCGAACCCGTTCTTCGGCGTGCGCAACCGCAGCTACTTCAACGCGGTGACTCGCGAGACGACGGCCTGCGATCCGTTCTGCGAGAACGAAATCAGCGACGTCTCGGAAACCACCAAGGCGGCCTATGCCCGCGTCGATTACGGCACGGACTTCGACAACGGTTGGAAGCTCACCGGCAATTTCGGCCTGCGCTACATCGAGACCGAAGTTGTGGCTGCCGGCCTTGTCGGCTTCCCCAACCCGTTCTTCTTCGACAACCCGCAGTCGGGTGGTAACGGCGACGGGGTGGCACAGCTTTCCGAAGTGAGCGCTGCATGTTCACGCGCCGCGCAGCTCCCGGCCGACCAGTTCCCGGCCTATTGCCGCTTGTCGCCTGCACGCCTTGCGCAGTTTGCAGCGGCGCACACCGGCGAAGTCGTGCTTGATGACCGAGCGGTGACCTTCGACAACTGGCTGCCGAGCTTCAACGCACTGCTCGACACCGGCAACGGCCTGCTGTTCCGTGCAGCGGTTTCGAAGGGCATTTCGCGGCCCGATCTTGCAGCCTTCCGTTCGGGCGGCGGCATCGGCGACAACACCGCTGACCTGCGCGCGCAAGGCACGCTGGAAACCGGTCCGCTGTTCCAGATCTTCACCGGCAACCGCAACCTGCGCCCGATCGAAAGCTGGAACTACGACCTTTCGGTCGAATGGTATTTCGACCGGGTCGGATCGTTGACAGTCTCGGCCTTTGCCAAGGACATCAAGGGCATCGTCAACAGCGGTGTCGATCAGGTCAACTTCGTCTCGCCGAGCGGGCTCGACATCGAAGTCGAGGTCAACGGGCCGGACAACCGCCAGAACGGCACGATGAAGGGTCTGGAACTGGCCTACCAGCAGACCTACGACTTCCTGCCGGGCTTCCTCAGCGGGCTGGGTTCGCAGCTGTCCTACACCTATGTGGACGGCAGCGATTTCCGGAACACCAACCTCGCCAACAACCAGAGCGATTTCGCGGCGTTCCAGCCGCTGGCGGGGATCTCCAAGCACACCGTCAATGCGGTGCTGTTCTACGAGAAGGACTGGCTGTCGGCGCGTGCGGCCTACAACTGGCGCTCGGCGTTCCTGATCACCCCGCGCGACGACATCTTCCCGTTCTCCCCGATCTGGGGCGAAGAGACCGGGCAGCTTGACGCCTCGATCTTCGTCACCGTGCGTGACGGGATCAAGCTCGGGGTGCAGGGCGTGAACCTGCTCGACGAGGTGTTCAGCACCAGCCAGGTGATCGACTTCGACGGCACCCGGGTGCAGCGTTCGGCGTTCCGCAACGACCGCCGCTTCACCTTCCTTGCCCGCTTCGACTTCTAGGAGCGACAAGGCCATGACACGCACAGGGCTGCTGAAGGCGGGGACGCTGACGGCGGCCCTGCTGCTTTCGGGGGCGGCCTCGCCGCCGCCCGCCGAACAACCCCTCGCGCCGCTGGAAGGCGCCGGATGGGAGCTGGTCTGGGCCGACGAGTTCGAAGGGCAAGCGCTCGACCGGACCAAGTGGACGCCCGAAGTCTCGTGCTGGGGCGGGGGCAATAACGAGCGCCAGTGCTACACCGACCGGCCCGAGAACATCGCGGTCGAGGGCGGGATGCTGCTCTTGAAGGCGCGGAAGGAACGCTTCGCCAGCCCCGCGCGCCCGCCCGAGATTGCCGAATTCGACAACCCCACGCTCGTCCAGTCGCACACCTCGGGCAAGGTGCGCACCATCGGGCTCCACGCCTGGCGCTATGGCCGGATCGAGGCGCGCGCCAAGGTGCCGGCGGGGCAGGGCACCTGGCCCGCGGTGTGGATGATGCCGCAGGACAACGCCTACGGCCCCTGGCCGCGCTCGGGCGAGATCGACATTCTCGAGGCGGTCAACATCGGCGCCAAGTGCAAGGACTGCGCGGGCGGCAAGGGCGAGAACCGCACCATCAGCGCGCTGCATTTCGGCGATTTCGCCCCGCAGAACCGCTATGTCGACCACCGCAACGCGCTGCCGAGCCTCGCGCTGCCCTCGGACGATTTCCATGTCTATGCGGTCGAGTGGGGCGAGGGCATCATCCGTTTCCTCGTCGATGACCGCGTGCACCTCACCGTCACGGCCGAACAGTGGAGCACCGCGGCGCGCAATGCCAAGGGCAACCCCGCCGCGCCCTTCGACCAGCCGTTCTACGTGATGGCCAATCTGGCTGTCGGCGGGCGACTGTCGGAAGAAAACAACGCCAAGGGGGTTGCGGCGGAGAGCTTTCCCGCGCAATTCGCAATCGATTGGATCAGGGTTTACCGCTGCGCCAGCGACCCCGCGACGGGGCGCGCCTGCATCAGGTAGGCGGGCGGTAGCCGGGACGGGACGCGGGAAGAATGGCGCGGGTGCGCAAGACAGTCACGATCAGGGACGTGGCCGAGGATGCGGGCGTCTCGCTCCAGACGGTGAGCCGCGTCGTCAACGGCGGCCCCAACGTGCGCCCGCAGGTGCGCGACAAGGTGCGCGCCTCTATCGAGAAGCTGGGCTACGTCCCCTCGCTCGCCGCGCAGCGCATGAGCGGGTCGCGCTCCTACATCATCCTTGCCATCAACGACCGCGAGCGCACGCTCGAGGACTGGCGCGAGCGGCGCGGGACGGACTGGGTCGACCAGATGCTGCTGGGCGGCATCCTCACCTGCAGCCAGCACGGCTACCGGATGATGGTGGAACTGGTCGATACCCATTCCGATCATGTCGAGCGCGAGCTGGGCGCGGCGCTTTCGGCGCTGCAACCGGACGGCGTGATCCTCACCCCGCCGCACTCGGAGAACCGCTTGATCACAGACCTGCTGGCCGAGCGGCGCATTCCCTTTGCCCGCATCGGATCGGACGCGCCGGGGCCGGGTATCCCGCTGACGATGGGCGATAGCGGCGCGGCGCATCTGGCGACCACGCATCTGGCAGGGCTGGGCCACACAAGGATCGCGATGATCGCCGGGCCGTCGCAATACAGCCTCTCGGGCTGGCGCATCGAGGGCTGGAAGCGCGCGCTCGCGGAAGCCGGGCTCCCCTACGAAGGGCTGCTGGAAGTGGGCGATTTCGGCTACGAGAGCGGCACCCGCGCCGCGCGCGCGCTGCTCGACCGCAATCCCGATCTGACCGCGATCATCGCCTCCTCCGACCAGATGGCGCTCGCCGCGCTCGAGGTCGCGCGTGAACGCGGGCTCGATGTGCCGCGCGACCTGTCGCTGATCTCCTTCGACAACACCCCGATCGTGCGCTTTACCCAGCCGCCGCTGACCGCGATCGACCAGCCGATCGCCGAGACCGTGAGCCGCGCGGTCGAGCAGCTCATCGCACGCGAGAGCAAGGGCGAGGGCGATAGCGTGATCGAAGTCGCCGCCGCGCTGGTCGAACGCGCCTCCACGGCCCCCGCACGCGTGCTGGCCGCGGACAGGGTTTGACCCCCGCCCAACCGAACGCCGATCTGCCACCGGCGCGCCAGCCGGGGTGGTTCCTCGCCCTCTTCGCGCTGGCTGCGGCCGGGGGCGCAGTCGCCTATGTGCCGCTGCTCACGGTCCTGCTCCCGCAGCGCATCGCCGATCTGCAGGGCGGCGAGGATGTCGCCGCGCTGGCACAGGTCACGTTCCTCGGTGCGGTGATGGCGAGCCTGTCCAACATCGCGGTGGGCATGGTGAGCGATAGCCTGCGCGTGCGGCGTCCGCTGATCCTCGCCGGGCTGGTCGCCTCCAACCTGCTGCTGCTGATGGTGGGAGAGGCACGCTCGGTGAGCGAGATGATCCTCCTCGTGATGGTCTGGCAGGTGGCGCTCAACCTTATGCTCGCACCGCTGATGGCCTGGGCGGGGGACTGTTTTCCCGATAGCCAGAAGGGCGTGCTCGGCGGGGCGCTGGCGCTCTCCCCCGCGCTGGGCGCGCTGGCGGGATCGCTGGTGACCTTTGCCGGGCTGGTCGAGCCCGGCGCGCGGCTTGCGCTGGTCGCGCTGCTGGTGAGCGTGCTGGTGCTCCCCGCCGTGGCTTTGGGGGGAGGGCGGATGCGCCCTGCGCTGATCGCACCCTCCGCCGCGGCCGGCCCGCTGCGCTCGCGCGACCGGGTGGTGCTCAGGATGTGGGCAGCACGGTTGCTGGTGCAGATCGCCGAAGGGGGGATGTTCGCCTTCCTGCTCTATTGGCTGCGTTCGATCGCGCCCGATTATCCCGAGCACGGCGTCGCCAATATCTTCAGCCTCGTGCTGGTCTGCGCCGTGCCGCTCTCGCTCTTGCTCGGACGCTGGTCGGATCGCCATGCGCGCCCCGTCCGCCCGCTGGTGGCGAGCGCGCTGCTGTGTGCGGCGGGGATGCTTGTGATGGCGGCGGCGCAGAGCCTCGCGCTGGCGATCGCGGGCTATGTGCTGTTCGCGATTGCCGCCGCGATCTTCCTCGCGCTCCACGCCAGCCAGACCCTGCGCGTCCTGCCCGCGCCGCAGCACCGCGGGCGCGACCTCGGCGTGTTCAACCTCACCAACACCGTGCCGGGGATGGTCATGCCCGGCCTGACGGTGATGCTGGTGCCGCAGTTCGGCTATGCCGCGCTGTTCGTGCTCTTCGCCGGCCTGTCGCTGGCGAGCGCAGGTCTGCTCGCAGGCACGCTGCGCCGTTCGTGACCGCGGGCGCTTGGCCCTTGCAAAGCGCGGCGCGCCTCGGCATAGCTTGATAACGTTCTCAAAGAGAAAAACGGATCTGGGAGGGTCTGGCACGATGGCGGCAAGCGGAATGGGTCGATGGGTGTGCGGCGCGGCGCTGGGAGCGCTGCTCACGGCATGCAACGCGGCGCCCGAGGTGAAATCGGCGAGCGCGCCCGTCGCGCCCACGGC
The DNA here is from genome assembly GCF_002155685.1 of Erythrobacter colymbi. Lineage (GTDB taxonomy): Bacteria > Pseudomonadota > Alphaproteobacteria > Sphingomonadales > Sphingomonadaceae > Erythrobacter > Erythrobacter colymbi. Next base: position 67,124 of record NZ_MUYK01000013.1, on the reverse strand, counting down.
TCCGGCGGCGAACAGCCCCGAAGCGCTGCTCGCCCGCATGAGCCTCGAGCACAAGGTCGCGCAGATCATCCAGCCCGATATCGGCTCGATCACCCCCGATGACGTGCGCCAGTACCGCTTCGGCACGATCCTCAACGGCGGCAATTCCGGCCCCTATGGCAACGACAAGGCACCTGCGGCCGACTGGCTGAAGCTGGCCGACGCCTTCTGGGAAGCCTCGACGGCGCCGCTCCCGAATGGCGAGCCCGCGATCCCCGCGATCTGGGCCACCGACGCGGTCCACGGCCATGCCAATGTGCCGGGGGCGACGGTCTTCCCGCACAACATCGCGCTTGGCGCGACGGGCGATGCCGATCTCATCCGCCGCATCGGCGCGGCGACTGCTGTGGAAATCGAGGTGACCGGTCTCGACTGGACTTTCGCGCCCACCGTCGCCGTCGCGCGCGACGACCGCTGGGGCCGCACCTACGAAAGCTATTCGGAAGACCCCGCGCTCGTCACGAAGCTCGGCGCTGCGATGATCGAGGGGCTTCAGGGCCGCCCGGGCGAGCCCGGCTATCTCGGCGTCGGCAAGGTCGCCGCGACGGCCAAGCACTATTTCGGCGACGGAGGCACCGCGCAGGGTGTCGATCAGGGTGACGTCAACGGCGACCTTGCCGCGCTGATGAAAATCCACGCCGCGCCCTATCCCGCCGCGATCGACGCGGGCGTCGCCAGCGTGATGGCGAGCTTCAACTCGATCAACGGAACCAAGATGCACGGCAACAAGCCGCTGCTGACCGACGAGCTGCGCGGCAAACTCGGCTTCAAGGGTGTCGTCGTCGGCGACTGGAACGGGCACGGCCAGATCAAGGGCTGCACCAATTCCGATTGCCCACAGGCGCTGATGGCCGGGCTCGATGTCTACATGGTGCCCGAGGACTGGAAGGCGCTCCACGCCAGCCTCGTGCGGCAGGTGAAGGACGGCACCATTCCCATGAGCCGGCTCGACGAGGCCGTGCTGCGGGTGCTGCGGATGAAGCAGGCGCTGGGTGTTCTGGATGGCGGGGTGAAGCCCTCGGCCCGCGCCAATGGCGGCAAGTGGGAGCTGCTCGGCTCGCCCGATCACCGCGCGCTCGCCCGCGAGGCGGTGGCCAAGTCGCAAGTGATCCTCAAGAACGCCGGCATCCTGCCGCTGAAGGTGGGCGCCAAGATCGAGGTGGCGGGTTCGGCCGCCGACAACATCCCCCAGCAGGCGGGTGGCTGGTCGGTGACGTGGCAGGGCGGCGGCGATCTGACCGCGGCGGATTTCCCCGGCGCGACCTCGATCTGGGGCGGCATCGCGGCCGCCGCCAAGGCGGCGGGCGGCGAGGCCGTGCTCGCGCCCAAGGGCAGCGCCACTAGCAAGCCCGACATCGCGATCGTCGTCTTCGGCGAGCCGCCCTATGCCGAATTCGTCGGCGACCGGAAGGATCTCGCCTTCCATGACGAGGAGGGGCTGAACCTCCTCAAGGCCTACAAGGCGCGCGGCATCCCGACCGTCGCCGTGTTCCTCTCGGGCCGCCCCCTGTGGGTCAACCGCGAGCTCAACGCCGCGGACGCCTTCATCGCATCCTGGCTGCCGGGCAGCGAGGGCGCAGGGGTGGCCGACGTGCTGTTCGGCAAGGTGCAGCCCAGCGGGAAGCTCGGCTTCAGCTGGCCGAAGACCTGTGAGGGCGCGCCGCTCAACAGCCCCGAAGGCGCGCTGTTCCCGGTCGGCTACGGCCTCGGATTTGCCGCCCCGCGCATCGCGCAGATCCCGCTCTACGAGACCTGCGCCGCGCTCGCCCATGATGCGGGCGCGACCTGGTTTGCCAGCGGCAAGCTTTCGGCGCAGGTGCAGGCGGTGGCGGACAATGCGCTGCTCCCCGACCTGCGCGGCAGCGGCAACGGGATCGTTGCCACCGGCGTCGACCGCAAGGCGCAGGAAGACGCGCGCCGGATCACTTTCGGCCCCGGCGCGAAGCTGACCCTCAGCGGGCCGGACAGCGGCGCGGCGTGGCGGATCAGCTACCTGGTGGGCAGCCGCCCGGCAGGCCCCGTCACCGTGACGGCAGGCGGCAAGGCGCTCGACATCACGCAGGGGCTCTCGGTCGCGGAAGGCAAGGGCTGGCGCGAGATGGTGCTGACCCCGGCCTGCCTCGGCAGCACGGGCAAGGCGCTGACCTTCAGCTCGACCGCGCCCTTCGCCTTCCAGATCAGCGAGATCACCCGCGACGAGGCGGCGGCATCGGCGGAGTGCTCGTTCTAGAGCACGCCTGCCCGCGTCAGGGCACCACGATGTCGAAGCCGTGCGGCAGCGGGTCGAGGTTGTCGATCAGCGATTGCAGCGTGGCCAGATCGCCCTCGATGGTGATGCCGGGCATCTTCGCGACCGCTGCCGCGGGCATCTTGACGAACATCAGCGCCAGCAGCGCACGGCGCGGCCCGCGGATGGTGACGGCGGGCTTGTCCGGCAGCACGCCTGCGCGCCCGATCATCACCTCCTCGCCCACCTCCAGCGTCGCGGTCTCGCCCCGGTCGGGGATCTCGATGGCGATGCTGAAATTGCGCGCTCCCGGTTTTTCGGGGGCGAACAGGGTCGCGGCGGAATCGAGCAGCTCCTGCGTCGAGATCGCGGCGATCATGTCGTTGCTCTGCGCCGCGCTGCTCTCCGCCCGCCCGCGCCTGAGGTCGTTCGCGGCCGAGAGGAACTGGTTGCGCCAGATCGCGCTCTCGGCCTGATAGCCCTGCTGTTCGTAGGACTGCGCGAGCAGCGCCTTGGCCTTGGTATTGTCGGGTGCGGCAAAGACGAGGTTCTGGGCGAGGTCCGAGGCCCAGCGATAGTCGCCGCCCGCAAAGGCATTCTCCGCCAGCGCCAGCGTGCGCTCCTGCCCGCCCAGCGCCTCGACCAGCTTCTTCGCGCGCTCGGCTGGCGGGTAGGGGTGGAGGTTGGCGGGCACGGCATCGTACCAGCCGAGGTAGAACTGGTAGATCGCCTTGGCGTTGTGGCTGATCGTCCCGTAGTAACCGCGGGTCGACCACTCCTTGCCGTTCACCGCAGGCGGCGCGGCTTCGAGCGCTTCGGCGATCTCGGCCATGGTCTCGCCGCGGTTCATGCGCCGCACGGTCTGGTCGTGGAGCCAGCGGTAATTGTCGCGCTGGGCGGAAAGCCACGCGGTGCCCTCGGCCTTGCCGAAGATCGGCCAGCAGTGGCTCGAGATTACCGCCTCGGACTGCGGCGCATAGCGGACCGCGGCTTCGTCAAGGTAATGCGCCCAGGCCCGCGCATCGCGCACCTTGGCCCCGCGCGGGGTGAGGATGTTGTGAAGCGAGCAGGTCGCGATCTCGGCGGCGAGGAAGGTCTTTTCCGGCTTCACGAAGACGTTGAACTCCGCCGGGGCCTCGGTGCCCGAGACGATCTGGAATTCGAGGCTCACGCCGTCCACCACCCGCGTCTCGCCGGTGGCGGCGATGGTGTCTGTGGGCGGGATCAGCGAGAGCGTGCCGACCGACAGGCCCTTGCCGATGCCGCTGCCCATCTGGCCGGTCGCGCCCGGGGCAAGCCCGGTGCCGAACTGGTAGGCCGCGCGGCGCTGCATCGCGGGGCCGGCCATGACGTTCTCGGACGTGGCCTCCTCCATGAAGCCCTTGGGCGCGATCACCGGCACGCGGCCCGCCTTGACCTCGGCCTCGTCCACCACGCCGCGCACCCCGCCGAAATGGTCGCCGTGGCTGTGCGAATAGAGCACCGCGCTGACCGGGCGGGCCCCGAGCGTCTGGTTGACCAGATCGAGCGCGGCCTTGGCGGCCTCGACGCTGGTGAGCGGGTCGATGACGATCCAGCCCGTCGCCCCGCGGATCACGGTCATGTTCGACACATCGAAGCCGCGCACCTGCCACAGGTTCGGCGTCACCTGGTAGAGCCCGTGGTGCTTCAGGTGGCTCATATGCCGCCACAGCGAGGGGTTCACCGTCGCGGGCGCGGGGCCGGTGACGAAGGCGTAGGCATCGAGGTTCCAGACGGGCTTGCCGGCCGCATTGAGGATCACCGGCTCGGCGCGCGTGGCGAGGAAGCCGCGGGTCGAATCCTCCGCATCGCGGGTGCCTTCGGGCGGCAGGGCGCTGGCGGTGGCGCGATGTTCGGCGGTGGTCGCTGGCGTCGCCCCGGCGGGCGCGTCCTGCGCGGCGGCTGGTGCGGTGACGGCCAGCGCCAGAGCGAGCGCCGCTCCGGCGCGCCAAGCTGCGGTGTTCATTTTCGTATGTACCCCTCTTCTCCCGCGCCCGTGATGAACCTGCGGACGCGCGGTTTCAAGCGGGAGCCTGCGCGGGCGGGGCGGCTTGGCGACAATCATCCATATTCTGGAACGTTTGCGTAGAAAGATTGAATTTTTCAGATCAACCTGTCGGGGCTAACAGGCGGCTCCTCTCGCGCATTTCCGGAAAGCCGCAGACCGCCGCATGGAACAAGGCCACAGCCCCCGCAAGCAGCCGGACGCCGCCGCGCAGCCCGCGGTGCTGTCCGTGGTGCGCGCGCCCTTGCGGCTCGCCTGCCCGGCCGAGCCAGCGCCGACGGAGTGGGACGAGGAACTCGCCCGGCTGCTCGAATGGCTCGGGATCGCTGCCGATCTCGCTCCGGTGGGGCCAGCGGACAGAGCGCCGCTCTTCGCCCCCTGGCTCGGCTGGCGTCCGGCTGCCTTCCAGCTCGGCGGTGCGCCGGGTCTGCCGCAGGCGCTGTTCGCCGCGAGCTATTGCCGCGAACACGCCCGCGCCGCCGTGTCGGGGCAGGGCGGCACCGATGTGGTCCTGATGAGCCCGCATCCCGCCACCTGCGCGCCGCTGCCGCAGCCCGGGGTGCTCGCCGCAATGCTGCGCGCCGCCCGCAGCGAGGGTCGCGAGCGGATCGCGCTGGTCGGCCACGCCCGCCACCGCGCCGGGCTCGCCGCGATGCTGCAAGCCGCGGGCGAACCGGTCGCCGAGGCGCTCGCGATCGAGGATGCGCTCGTGCCGCTCGCCTCGGCCTCTCCGCCGTGGGACGCGGTCATTGCCATGCCCGAATGGCGCAGCACCGTCTTCACCCTCCTTGCCCGCGCCAGCGGCGTGCGCGGGGCCTGGCCGATGCTGTGGCAGGGCGAGGCGGGGCCGGTCGCCATCACCGCCGAGGCCGCGGGGGAGGGCGAGTGCGAAACCCTCGCGCTCGATGCCTCCGCGCTGGTCCATGCGCTGGCGCTCGCCCTCGATGCCGCCGGTGCGGCGTGCGCGGCGTGGCGGCTTCACGATGCCTGGGCGCGGCTGCGTGACAGCGGCGCCACCACCGCCGGACGCGGGGCAGGTGATGCGCCCTACGCAACACTCCTGAGCGACAGCGCCTTCCTCGCCCGCCTGTGCAAGGATACGGGCAGCAGCAAACGCAAGCAGGCAGAATGGCTTGCGATCAAAAGTGAGAAATCTGCAATTTTCGGGAGCCAAACGCCCGTGATGCGCGTTGTCTCGTGAAACAAGAAGATTTCACCGGGGAAAAGGTCACTATCCATGCCGAGCCGCAAGATCGTTGCCACGGAACTGGCCCATGTGCTGCGCCAGATTTCGCATCCTGACCGCATCCGCCTGTTGCTGAAGCTGCAAGCGGGCGACCAGACCGTGAACGAGCTTGGCGACCTTCTCGAAATCTCTCCCACCCGCGTCTCGCAGCACCTCGGCGTGCTGCGCGCGGTCGCCCTGGTCGAGACCGAGACCCGCGGGCGGCAGCGGGTCTATCGCCTTGCCCAGCCCGATCTGGCGCTGTGGCTGATCGACGGCATCGATTTCATCGCCCACCGCCTGAGCCGCGCGACTCCGGTCGACATCGCCGAGGCCAAGCACATGTGGCGCGCCGAAGCGGTCGAGCACGCGATCTGATCATCGGAGAGGGCGGGGCCGTTCCCCGCCCGGCCTTGCGCCTCAGCAGGCGTGGGCGTGCAGCACGGTGGCGGCGATGTCCGCGCCGTAACGCTCCTCGACCGGCACCCAACCCCCGCTGGCCTCGTCATAGGCCTCCACCTCGCCGGTGGTGATATCATAGACCCAGCCGTGCAGGGTCAGCGCCTTCTGCGCCAGCGCCACGGCGACCGTGGGATGGGTCTTGAGGTGCTGCAGTTGCAGGATTACGTTCTGCTCCAGCAGCATCCGCATCTTGGCCTGCGGGTCGAGCCCGCCGCCCAGCGCCTCGGTGATGTCGACCGCGCCCTGTGCATAGCCCAGCCATTCGCGCACATGCGGCAGGTTGGTGAGGCCAGCGCGGTTCATCGCCCCCTTCATCGCCCCGCATTCGGTGTGCCCGCAGATCACGATGTTGGGGATCCTGAGCGCCCCGATCGCGAATTCGATCGAGGCGGTCATCCCGCCGGTCTGGTTGGTGTGCGGGGGGACGATATTGCCGGCATTGCGGCAGATGAACAGCTCGCCCGGATCGGTCTGGGTCAGCATCGCGGTTTCGATCCGGCTGTCCGAGCAGGTGATGAACAGCGCCTCGGGGCTCTGCCCGGTCGAGAGGCGTTCGAACAGCTCGCGCTTTTCGGGGAACACCTCGCGCTGGAACTTGACCACGCCTTGAGCGAAATGGGGCATGCGGCCCTCCTTGTTGTGTGACCCCATCCGACGGGCCCGGCCGCGCTGTATCTGCAAGATCGCGCATATGTTAAGGCTTGAAGTTATGGCACCGGCGCGCCAGCGTCAAGCAAGCCGGCTTGCGACAAAATCCCCGACACCTCTCAATCCTGCGGGTGACAGGCCGCGTAATGTGTGGTGTCAGGGGCGCGCGAGACCCCAAACGGACAGGGATACGAGAGACATGAATTTCGAGCTCGATCACGAACACGCGATGCTCAAGGAGCTGGTCGGCAAGTTCGTGCGCGACCAGCTGATGCCTTACGAGGCCAACGTCATCGCCCGCGAGAACGTAGGGCAGGGCACCTACCTCACCCCCGAGGAGACCGCCAAGGTCGATGCGGTGAGCCGCGAGCTGGGGCTGTGGGGCCTCGACGCGCCCGAGGAAGTGGGCGGCATGAACCTGCCAATGGTGGCGATGGTCGGCGTCTCCGAGGAGCTCGGCAAGACGGTGGTGCCCTATTACCTGCCGCCCGACTCGCCCAACCTGCGGATGCTGATGGTCGCCGCCGACGAGCGCCAGCGCGAAGCTTACCTCGAGCCCTATGTGCGCGGCGAGACGATCAGCGCGATCGGCATCTCCGAACCCGGCGCGGGCGCCGACCCGCAAGGGATGCGCACCACTGCCGTTCAGGATGGCGACGACTGGATCATCAACGGCCGCAAGATCTGGATCACCAAGGGCGCCGAGGCGGACTTCACGATCCTCATGGCAGTCACCGACAAGAACCCCAATGGCCGCAACGGGATGTCGGCCTTCCTCGTCGACAAGGGCACGCCCGGCTTCAACGTCACCCGCAAGATCCCGATGATCGACGGCACGGCGACCTATGAAATCGCGCTCGAGGATTGCCGCGTGCCGGGCTGGAAGCTGCTCGGCAAGCGCGGTCAGGGCTTTGCGCCGATGCAGGTGCGCCTCGGCACGCGGCGGATCGAGATGGCCTCGTGGTCGATCGGCATGGCGCAGCGCGCGATGGAGATGATGATCGATTACGCGCCGCAGCGCACCACCTTCGGCAAGCCGCTCTCGGCGCGCCAGACCGTGCAGAACTGGATCGCTGATGCCGCGACCAAGATCCACGCGATGCGGCTGATGACCTATGACTGCGCGTGGAAGATCGACGAGGGCCGCGACGTGCGCAGCGAAATCTCGATGATCAAGAGCTTCTGCACCGAAAGCGCCTACGAGATCGTCGACCACGCGATGCAGCTCTACGGCGGCATGGGCATGACCCGCGAGCTGCCGCTCTATCTGATGAGCAACAAGCTGCGCACCATGCGGATCTATGACGGCCCGTCGGAGATCCACAACTGGGTGGTCGCCCGCAGCCTGCTCGGCACGCACGAATAGCGCCGCCTCGGGCGGCTCCCGAAACGCCAAGGGGCGGGATGGCCTGCGCCATCCCGCCCCTCGCTTTTTGCCGTCAGGTCAGATCAGAACTTGCCCTCGACGCCGAGGAAGAAGTAGCGGCCCCGCACCCCGATCGGACGCACCAGCGTGCCGAGGTAGGGATCGCGGTCGAAGGCGTTGTTGATGCCGCCATAGATGCTGAACTTGTCGCTGAAATCGTAGCTTCCGAAGAAGTCGTGGACGATCGAGCTGCCGGTGTCGCGCTGCACCAGCGGCAGGAAGGTGTTGTCGTCCTTCACCACGACCTTGCCGCCCTCGATCACGACTTCCTTGACCTCGTTGTTGTCGATGCCCGGAGCAAGCTGGCTGCTCTCGAACCGGCCGGACCAGCCCAGCGTCAGCTTGTCGAGCGTCCAGGTGATCCCGGCATTGGCGATCCACTTGGGATTGCCGAGCGTGCCGAGGTTGTCGTTGGTGATCTTGTTCGAAAGCGCCGCGCGCTGGCGTTCGAGCGGATCGGTGATTGCGGCGATCAGGATGTCGGCGGTGGCGTCGAACACCTGCTCGTCCTTGATGAAGCGCGTGCCGGTCAGCGACAGGGAAAGCGAACCCAGGTCGCCATTGCCGACCACATCGGCGACATCGAACTTGTAGTTCACCGCAAAGTCGACGCCCTTGACGTTGAGCGCACCCAGATTGACCAGGCCCGAGCGGAAGAAGCTGATCACCTTGGTGGTCGGATCACGGTCGATCTGCGCGCAGAACTGGTTGTTGGTGGTGGGAAGATCGACGCAGGCCGCGGCGATTTCCGCACCCGTGAGCGAGCCGATCGCCCCGGTGATGCTGATGTCGTAGTAGTCGGCGATCACGGTCAGGCCGTCGATGAATTCAGGCTCGAACACGAAGCCGGCGGTCAGGGTCTTGGCCTCTTCTTCCGACAGATTGGGGTTGCCCCCGTTGGTGCCCGGACGGAAGGCCGAGGCGAAGTTGGTCGGGTCGAAGTTCGGCCCCACCAGCGCGTTGCAGTTGGCCTGCCGGAACGAGCTGCCCGCGCCGATATTCACTACCGAGCAGGGGTCGGCGGTCAGGCCGAGGGTTGCCGGGGTCAGCGGGCCGAACAGTTCGGCAAGGTTGGGCGCACGCACCGCGACCGAATAGGTGCCGCGGAAGGTGAGCGAGGGGATCGGCTTGTACCGGCCGCCACCCGACCAGGCGAGCGTCTTGCCGATCGTGTTGTAGTCGGAATAGCGGATCGCGCCCTGGACCTCGAGCAGGTCGATGAACTTCATGTCGGCGAGCAGCGGCGCGCGCAATTCGCCGAAGGCTTCGTAGACCGAGATCGCCGGGTCCTGGAACGAGGGATCGGGCGAAGGCCGGGTCGGGCCGCCATTGACCGCGCCGGCAGTGATCGGCGGGGCGTAGCGGAACGAGGACGGCGTGAACTGGCTGGTGTCCTTGCGGTATTCGAAGCCGACCGCAAAGCCCAGCGGGCCGCCCGGCAGCTCGAAGAATTCCGCCGAATCCCCGGCCAGCGTCGCAAGGAACTGCTGCTGGGTGATCACGGTCGAATCGGTGATGTCGAGGAAGGCGAAGCGGGCGCCCGCACCCTTGATCGAATCCTTGCCGAACAGGTTGATCGGCGCGCACTGGCCGTCACCCACCGCGAAGGTCAGGGCCTTGCCGGTGCCGTCGGGGTTGGTCGGCGGCTCGGGGAAGGGCGAGACGCCCGGCGACGAGCCGTCGAGCTGCGAGCGGCAGATGATGTCGCCGATCTGGGCCGAGCTCGCGTTGATCGTGATGTCCTGCCCGTTGCGGATCGCCTTGGTCGCGGTCGAGGGGCGGAAGCTGCCGATATTGGCCGCGGTCAGCGCCACGGCGTCGATCGCGTAGAAGTAGCGGTCGTCGATGCGGGTGTTGGTGAACACCGATTCCACCTCGGTGCGGCCGTAGTTGTAGGACACTTCCCAGTCCCAGCCGAGCTTGTCGATTTCGCCCTTGAAGCCGCCGACGAGACGCCACGTGGTACGCTCGGTCTCCTCGCGCGAGAGCACGTCGATGTCGTGAAGGTCGCGCGACATGTTGAGGCGGACCGGGCGGCCGGCGGCCTGCACCACGGGGATCTGCGCACGCAGCGCGGAGGGGATGAAGGGGTTGTCGAGCCGGATCGGAATATCGTCGTTGAACGGCGCGCCATTCTGGTCCTTGCCCGAGGTGAAGGCGAAGGTGCCTTCGAGGAAGGCGGTGACGCCCGGGGTGATCTCGTAATCGGCCCCCGTGCTCACCACCAGCTGGTCGAGTTCGGGCAGGATGATCTCGTTCGGGTTGGCGCCGATCCCGTCACCGCCCGAGGCGTCGAAGCCGCCGACCGAGAGGCCCGGATTGAAGGCGCGCAGCTGGCCGTTGTCGAACACCTGTGCGGTCGGGATGGTGGTGCCCGGGATATTGGCGGTCGCCCCGGCGCGGCCCGCGTTGCGGCCGGCGATGAAGGCATCGCGGTCGATGGCGATGATCCCGAAGGCGCTCGAGATCGGCAGGGTGCGGTTGGGCACGAAGACGTTCGAGGGGATCTGCCCCGCCGGCAACCCGAGCTGCGCCTGGGTGATCCCGAGGAAATCGAGCGTCGCCTGGTTGGCCGCGCTCAGCGAGAACAGTCCGGTGCCCGCGAAGGGACGGTCGGTGGTGATCAGCGAGGTCTGCTTGCGGTATTCGGCCGAGATCACCGCGCTCCCGCGGTCGTCGGCGAAGGTGCCGCCCATCGCGACCGAGGCGCTGAAGCTCTCGGCATCGCCGCGGCCGGAAATCCCGCCGCGCATGTTGTATTCGACGCCGCTGAAATCGCGGTCCGAGCGCAAGGTGAAGTTGACGACGCCGGTGACCGCATCAGCGCCGTAGATCGACGAGGCGCCGCCGGTCAGCACTTCGACGCTCTTGATGCGTGCCTGCGGGATGTGGTTGATGTCGACCGCGGCCGAGCCGCCGGTGCCCGGCACGTGCCGCCGCCCGTCGACCAGCGTCAGGGTGCGCACCGTGCCGAGGTTGCGCAGGTTGAGAAGGCTGAGGCCAAGGTCGGAGCTGTCGCCCGCGGCAGCCTGGTTGACCGAATCGATCCCGGGCAGCGTGCCGTTCAGCGCGGGGATGGAGCGCAGCTGCGTGGCGACATCGGCCTGCGCGCTCTTGAGGATCGCATCGCCTGTGACGACGGTGATCGGGCTGGGAGAATCAGTCGCCGCGTCGATCGCGATGCGCGAGCCGGTGACGACGATCGCCTCGCCGGGTTCGCCTTCGGCAGCGTCTGCGGCAGCGAGGTCTTCGGCGGTGACGGCGTCCTCTTCGGCGCCTTCCGCGGCATTGGCCTTGGCCGGCATCGCGCCTGCGATCAGCAGGGCGGCGGCGAGAGCGGGGAGCGACGAAGAGTGGAGAGAAAGCTTCGTAATGCGCATGGTATGTCCTCGCGTGGAAAGGGTCGGGACAAGACCTGACGTCGCGGGTGCGATGCCGGGCCGTGCCGTCTTCGCCAGTTGCGCCGCCGCGAGGGCTTGGTGCCCCCGTTCAATCGGCTCCTGTGCGGTCCTTCCTGCGCGAGGTCAGATGTCGGAGGATTGCTGCCCCTGATCGTCTGCCCCCAGACGAGCGCGCCGGTTCTCCGGCTGTGCCTGTCCGGTATTACGAACTGGCCAATTCGTGGTTAGTGGTCATTCGACGTAGATTCCGGCCCCCCGCAGATTCACCGCGAGGCCTGTGACGGATTGGCAACAGGCGGCCCGCCGGCGTGCCGGAATCCGCAAGATCCGGCGCATTTTGCGGGTTCGCCTCGGCCCTGCGGCTCTGCTAGCACCCTCGCATGAGCGAATGGATCACGGCAGCGCGCGCCGGGCTTGGGGCGGCGCGGGACTATCTCGAAACGGTGCGGGCGGCGACGGCGGCGGTGGTGTCCCCCGGCGGCGCGGTCGATGCGGCGCTCCTCACCCGCGAGCAGCACCGCGTCCACGGCTTAGCCTGGGTGGCGGCGAGCATCGCCGCGCTCGAGGCAACGCTCGACTGGGCGGTGCGGGCCGAGCGGGCCGGGCACTTTGGCGAGGCCGAGGCGCTGACCCTGCGGATCGGTTTCGGCGAATATCTCGCGCAGATCGCCTATGGGGTGCCGATGAGCGCGCACGAGGTGGTGCGCCCCGCCGCGCTCGGCACCGCCGATGCTGCGCGCGCCTTTGCTGCGCAGCCGGATGTCGCGCGCTTCCTCGCGGACGGCAGCACTCCGGAAACCCGCGCCGCCTTCGCCGCGCTGCTGGCGGACGGCATCCGCCCGGACGAGGCGCTCGGCGATGACGCGCTCGATCTGGTGCGCGACCAGATGCGCGCCTTCACCGCCGAAGCCATCACGCCCCACGCCCACGCATGGCACCTTGCCGACGCGCTGATCCCCGACGATGTGATCGCGCAGATGGCGGCGCTGGGCGTGTTCGGCGTGTGCATCCCCGAAGCGCATGGCGGCCTCGGCCTCGGCAAGCTGGCGATGGCGGTGGTCTCGGAAGAGCTCTCGCGCGGGTGGATCTGTGCCGGCAGCCTCGGCACCCGCTCGGAAATCGCGGGCGAGCTGATCGGGGAGAACGGCACGCCCGAGCAGAAGGCGAAATGGCTTCCGGCGATTGCCGACGGCTCCTGCCTGCCGACTGCGGTGTTCACCGAGCCCGATACCGGCTCCGACCTTGCCGCCGTGCGCACCCGGGGCGAGCGGCAGGCGGACGGCAGCTGGCGGGTGACGGGGGCGAAGACCTGGATCACCCACGCCGCGCGCGCGGATCTGATGACCATGCTGGTGCGCACCGATGCGGGCACGCCGGGCTATGGCGGCCTTTCGATGCTGCTCGCGGAGAAAACGCGCGGCACCGATGCCGCGCCGTTCCCCGATGCCGGGATCGAGGGCAGCGAGATCGAGGTGCTCGGTTATCGCGGGATGAAGGAATATGCGCTCGGGCTCGATGGCTTTGCGGTTGCCGCCGATGGCCTCCTCGGCGGGCGCGAGGGGCAGGGGTTCAAGCAGCTGATGCGCACCTTCGAGGGCGCGCGCATCCAGACCGCCGCCCGCGCGGTGGGCGTGGCATGGAACGCCTTCGACCTTGCGCTCGATTATGCGCTGGGCAGGAAGCAGTTCGGGCAGGCGCTCACGCAATTCCCGCGCGTGGCCGACAAGCTCGCCCTGATGGCGGCCGAAACGGTGATGGCGCGCGAGCTCACCTATGCCGCTGCGCGCGCCAAGGATTTGGGCACGCGCTGCGATATCGAGGCGGGAATGGCCAAGCTCCTCGCGGCCCGTGCGGCGTGGAGCGCGGCGGACAATGCGGTGCAGATCCACGGCGGCAACGGCTATGCGCTCGAATATCCGATCAGCCGGGTGCTGTGCGATGCGCGCATCCTCAACATCTTCGAGGGCGCGGCCGAAATCCAGGCGCAGGTGATCGGACGCGGGCTGCTCGCGGGGCAGGCTCCGGCGGCCAAGGCCTCGGCCGCCGCAGCCTAGATCACGCGGCGGTAGCCCGCCTCGGGCAGCAGCGCGCGGTGCGGATCGGGGAGCACGGCGCTCTTCAGATCGACATGGCGCGGACGGTCGCCCCTCAAGGTGATGAGGCGCCGCACGCGCTTGACCAGATTGTCGGGCTCGAAGGGCTTGGACATGAAGTCCTGTGCGCCCGCATAGATCGCCTGCACCTCGTCCTGCTCGCCGTTCATGGCGGTGAACATCATCACCGGCAGATCGTAGAGCCGCGCCGACAACCGCAGGCGGCGCAGCAGGGTGAGGCCGGATTCGCCCGGCATCGACTGGTCGAGCAGCAGCAGATCGGGGCGCTTCTTCTGGACGCAGGTCCATGCCGCGGCAGCGGTGGTGACCCACCCGCAGGCAAAGCCCGCGTCGATCAGCACCTCGCTCGCCAGTTCGGCGACCAGTTCGTCATCATCGGCAATCAGGATGCGGGCCATGTTCGAAATCGCTGGGTTAGGTTGGATAGCGGCGTGTTAACCAACACGTCCTTCCGCCGAACCTGCTTTGCCCCCTCGCAACAACCCCTAGACCCCCGCCAGCCCCGCCTTGCCCCTGTCTTGCGGGGGTGTAAGGGCTGTTCGCCATGACCAGCGATTCTCTCCCCGGCGCATCCAACAGCGCGCCTGCTCCCGGCCGGATCGGCCCGTTCTATGTGACGCAAGGCATTCATAATCTTCGCGATTATGGCGGCTATGCGACCGCGGACGGCGGCACGGTGCGCGAAGGGCTGCTGTTCCGCTCGGGCCAGCACATGGAAGCCTCGGAGCTCGATCTGGAACTGGTGCAGATGCTCGACATCCGCACGGTGATCGACCTGCGGGGCAATTCGGAGCGCGAGGGTTTTCCGTGCAGACGCCATGCGAACTTCACCGCGCAAGTCATTGCCTATGATGGGGAAACATCGAATTCGCCGCCGCACGAGGGCGGGGGCGGGACGGTCGAGATGACCCCGCAACGGGCGCGCGAGCGGATGCTGGCGGTCTATACGCGGATGCCGGTCAACCCCGCGATGATCTGGATTTTCCGCGAATATTTCAAGGCCTTGGACGAGAACGACGGCGGCAGTCTGGTCCATTGCTTCGCCGGCAAGGACCGCACCGGCATCGCCGCAAGCCTGCTGCTCCACGTCCTCGGCGTCCACCGCGATGATTATGTGGCGGAATTCCTGCTCACCAACGATGCCCCCACCCGCGAAATCCTCGAGCGCCAGTCACTCCCGCGGATGGAGGCGCACTACGGCCGGATCGACCCCGAGGCGCTGCACAATCTCATGGGTGTTTTGCCCGAATATATCGAGACTTACATCGCAGAGGTGACACGCGATCACGGTTCGCTCGATGCCTATCTGGCGACAATCTTAGGTGTGGATGGCCCAAGAAAAGAGCGTCTGATCGCCAAGCTGGTGGCGTGACTTTCGCCGCCGGAAACCCCATATCCCGATCCTGAAATTCCCACCCGAGGCACCCGCACCATGGCGACCCACACCACCAAGATGCTCATCATCGGCTCAGGCCCGGCCGGCTATTCCGCCGCGATCTACGCCGCGCGCGCCATGCTGGAGCCGATCGTCGTCCAGGGCCTGCAGCCCGGCGGCCAGCTCACCATCACCACCGATGTCGAAAACTACCCCGGCTTCCGCGACGTCGTGCAGGGCCCCTGGCTGATGGAGGAAATGCGAGCCCAGGCCGAACACGTCGGCACGCGCATGATCTGGGACACGATCGTCAGCGTCGATCTCGAGAACGGCTCGCCCTTCCGCGCGGTGGGTGACAGCGGGGACGAGTATATCGCCGATTGCGTGGTCATCTGCACCGGCGCGCAGGCCAAGTGGCTGGGCGTGCCGGGCGAGCAGGAGCTCGGCGGCAAGGGCGTCAGCGCCTGCGCCACCTGCGACGGCTTCTTCTACCGCGGCAAGCGCGTCGCGGTGATCGGCGGCGGCAACACCGCGGTGGAAGAGGCGCTGTACCTCACCAACCACTCCGACAACGTCACCCTGATCCACCGCCGCGACAGCCTTCGCGCCGAGAAGATCCTGCAGGAGCGACTCTTCGCCAATCCCAAGATCACCGTGCTGTGGAACAAGGCGGTCGACAGCTTCGAGGCGGGCGAGAACGGCATGCTCCACCACCTCGCGCTCACCGACACGGTGACGGGCGTGGCCAGCACGCTCGAGACCGACGGGGCCTTCGTCGCGATCGGCCACGCACCCGCGACCTCGCTGTTCGTCGGCAAGCTGCCGATGGACGAGAGCGGCTATCTGCTCACCGAACCCGGCACGCCCAAGACCGCGATCCCGGGCGTCTTCGCGGCCGGCGATGTTACCGACCACGTCTATCGTCAGGCGGTGACGGCTGCGGGCATGGGCTGCATGGCCGCGCTCGACGCGGAACGCTGGCTCGCCTCTCGGGCGCATGCCGGGTTGCAGGCCGAGGCGGCCGAGTAAGCTATTCCCACCTCTAACCCCGATACCCGCCCCGGGCATGACCCGGGGGCAAGCGGTAGGTGAGAGTCAGCGCTTCGTGTCCCCCTCCCGCTTGCGGGAGGGGCTAGGGGTGGGCCAGCGCATCACCCGTGGAACACCGCGATCCCCGCGTGGAGGATCAGCGCCATCAGCGCGAGGCTCGAGAGGGCAAACAGGGCGAAGCGCACCGCCACCTTGTTCCACGTCGCCTGCACGATCGAATGCAGCACCCGGAAGGCGACATAGGCCCAGGCGAGCGTCGTGTTGAACCCGTCACCCTGACCGATGATCGCCAGCACGATCGCCACCGCGTAGAACAGCGTCGGCGCCTCGTGGAGGTGGTTGTAGTTGTCGGCCTTCCAGCTCACGCGGTCGGGCAATTGCGCCCGCAGCGACGCGCCGGTGGTGCCGACCATCCCCTTGGCATCCAGCCCCGCCTTGAGCATCGCCGGGATGCGGGTCGCGTACATCCACAGCCACATCACCATCGTCCACGCCAGCAGCGCGACGACGGGTTGAAGAATGTCCATTCCGATCATTGTCCGGATCTCCTTATGCCGGAAGCGCCGAGGGGTCGGCGAGCAGCGTCGCCGCGCAGGCGCGCAGGGCGAGCACGACCAGCACCAACGTGCTGCTGATGAACAGCAGGAAGCGCACCGGAACCCTGTTCACGGTCGCCTGCCACACCGAGTGCATGATCCGTAAGCCGACATAGGCCCAGGCAAGGCCCACATCGAGCGCGCCTGCGCCCATGATCGCGAGGATCACCACCGTCGGATAGAACACCGTCGGCTGTTCGACGAGGTGCGAATAGTTGTGCGAGGGCCAGTTGATCTTCGGGTCAACCACGCCTTCCAGATCCTGTCCGCGCCCGCCGGGCCGCGCGCCCAGATCGATCCCGGCCTTCTTCAGCGCCGGCAGGCGCACGCCCGCCGTCCAGAACAGCATGATCAGCGTCCACACCACCAGCACGGCGGCGGGCGCGAGAATTTGCGCTTGCATCGATTGATCCCCTTGGAGTGCCTCTCTCTGTGCGGCTCAGACTGAAAGGGGCGCAATGGATTGTCAAATGCAACCCATCCGCTAGCCTGCCGCCCCATGCACCTTGTCCACGATCCTGCCGCGCCGCCGGCCGATACCATCGCCTTCGACGACTTCCTGCGGGTCGACATCCGCGCCGGACGGATCATCCGCGCCGAGCCCTTTCCCGAGGCAAGGAAGCCGTCCCTGAAGCTCACCATCGATTTCGGCGAGGGGGTGGGGGTCAAGCGCTCCTCGGCACAGGTCGCCGAACTCTACACGCCCGAGGCGCTCGAGGGACGGATGGTCGCGGCCGTCGTCAACTTCCCGCCGCGCCAGATCGGCAAGTTCATGTCCGAGGTGCTGACCTTGGGCTTTCCCGACGAGGCGGGCCGGGTGGTGCTGTTCGCCCCCGACAGCGCGGTGCCGCTGGGGGCACGGCTGTTCTAGGCGGGGGCGGCCGATTTAACCGCGATTGCGGTATTCCGGCCGCTCACCGCCGCGCACCCCTGTCCCGTGCCCCGCCGGGCGAGACCCGGGAGGGCCAGCCGTGTTAGCCCCAAATCCCGGATCGCTTGAGGGGAGCAGGGCGACGGGGTCATGCGGCAATTCGACGAGTGGATGCGCTCCGGGCGGCTCAGCAGCTATGTCACCGAGCGCAAATCGGGCGGCGAGGGGATCAAGCTGTTCGAATGCGCACAGCCCGCGGGCGACAAGTCCGACCGGGGGAGCAATTGCCTCGTCCTTGTCCAGCTGCGCAGCGATCACATCCCGCAGCGGAGCAATTTCGGCGCGGGGCGGCGCGAATTCGTGGCGCTGGCGGGCCAGTTCTCGCTCGTCCCGCCGGGCTTTGCCAGCGAGATCGAGGTTTTCGCCCCGCAGCGCATCCGCATCGCGAGCCTCGAGGCGGACCATTTCCGCCCCATCCTCGAAGAGGCGCGCCCGGGCGGGGATCCGTTCGACTTCGGCGTGCTCCATGACGGGGCCTTCACCGCGCCGCAGCTGGGTGCGGTGATGGAGCGGATGTGGGCCGACGCCGCAGACCGGGGCGGAGGGCGGCTGCTGGCCGAAGGCGCGGCGCTGCAACTGCTCGCACTGCTCGCGCGCGGCGCGGCGCGGGAGATGGTGCAGGTGCGCGGCGGGTTGGCGCCCTGGGCCGAGCGGCGGGTGCGCGACTATCTCCATACCCACTACGCCCGCGACACATCGCTGAGCGAGCTGGCCGCGCTGGTCGGGCTCTCGCCGTTCCACTTCACGCGGATGTTCAAGCAGAGCACCGGGGTTGCGCCCTATGCCTATCTGCGCGCGCTGCGGGTGGAGCAGGCGCAGGCGCTGCTGGCGGCGAGCGATCTGCCGGTGACCGAGGTGGCGGCGCGGGTCGGATACGACACCCCGCAGGCCTTCGCCCGGATGTTCCGCGCCGAGGTCGGCACCAGCCCGAGCCGCTGGCGACGGCTCAATGGCGGGGGCGGGGGCGAGGGAGCGTAGTCCCGCCTCACCCCTCGCGATGGCGGCGGCGCCATTCGGAGGGGGTGATGCCGTGCTGCTGGACGAACACCCGGGCGAGCGCCTGCGGGGTCTCGTAGCCGACGGCCAGCGCGATCTCGATGATCCGCATCTCGCTGCGCGCGAGCAGCGTGCAGGCGCGCTCCATCCGCAAATGCAGGTGATAGCGGTGCGGCGGCATCCCCACGGTGCGGGCGAAGGCGCGGGAGAAGTGGAAGGGCGAGAGGCGCGCGATCGCGGCAAGCTCGCCGAGCGGCACGCGGCGCTCGATATGGGCGGCAAGGTGCTGGGTGGTGCGCCGCGCCTGCCACGGCGCGAGCCCGCCGCGCGCCTCCCCCTGCCGCCGCCCGCGCGCGGGGAGCATCAGCAGCCGCCACAGCAGGACATGGCGCAGCGATCCGAGCAGTTCCGGATCGGGCGCGGTCTCGCCGCCGGTGGCCGCATGGATCATCGCGGCGAGCGTGTGCGCTTCGGGGTCGGTAATCTCGGGCAGGGGTTCGAAGCGGACGCCGTGCGCGGCTTCGGCTGCGGCGAGCAGGGGCGCCTCGAAGGCGATCGCGAACCAGTGGCCGCTCGCCGCGGGATCGGACAGACTCGCGACCCTGAGCGCGCGGCCCGCGACGCGGCGGTCGATCCGGTCGTCATCGCCGAGCCGGAACAGGGCGAGCGCGTGGGGGTGCCCGGCAGGATCGGGGAGCGCCGCGGGCGCTGTGCCCGCTGGCCGGTTGATGGTCGCAAGCTGGTTCATCGGCGGCTCTCCTTCCGCCGGGGATCATCCGCTTTCGGCCCTGCCGGAGCAAGGCTTGCCGCCCTGATCTTTCGGGGGAGCTGGGGCTCACCCCAAGGGGGCGCAGACGCCCCCCCCCTTCACACACACGCGCGATCAGGACTGCGGGGGAGGCGCGGCGTCCGGGGTCTCCCACCCGCCGCCGAGCGCGCGGAACACGCTCACCTGCGCGGCGGCGCGGCTGCCGGCGGCCTCGGCATAGGCAGCCTCGGCGGCGCGCCACTGGCGCTGGGTGTCGACGAGGCGCAGTGCATCGTCGCTCCCCGCCTTGAAGCGCAGTTCGGTGAGGCGCGCGGTCTCGCCCGCCGCCTCGGCCGCCTCGCGCAGCCGCGCTTCGGCCTCGAGCGCACCGGCGAGCCGGGCGAGCGCCTGCTCGGTCTCCTGAAGCGCGCCCAGCACCGCCGCATCGAACCGCGCTAGCGAGGCTTCGGTGTCGGCCTTCGCGGCACGCACCTGCGCGCGGGCGGCGCCGTTGAAGGGGAAGTTCCAGCTGATCAGCGGCCCGACCGAGAATCCGAAGCTTGCCGCAGAGCCGAGATCGCCGACCCGCGCCGCGCCCAGCGAGGGGGTGCCGAGCAGCCTGATCTGGGGGTAGAGCGCCGCCACCGCCACGCCGACGCGCTCGGTATCGCGGGCAAGCTGGCGCTCGGCGACGCGGATGTCGGGACGGCGGGCGAGCAATGCCTGCCCGTCGCCCACCGGCAGCGGCGCGGCGAGCTGCGGCACGGCGGCGCAGCGGGCGGCGTCCTCGGACACGGCCTCGGGCGGGTCGCCGGTGAGGAAAGCGAGCGCGTAGAGCGAGGCGCGGCGCTCGGCCACCAGCTGCGGCAGCGCGGCCTCGGCCTGGGCGAGGGCCGTGCGCGCGGCGGCAAGATCGCGGGCATCGGTGTAGCCCGCTCTGGTGGTGGTATCGACGAGGGTCAGCGCGCGGCGGGCGAGGGCGACGGTTTCCTCGGCCTTCTGCACCCGCACCGCGAGCGCGCAGCCCTGCGCATAGGTCAGCGCCGTCTCCGCCGCGACCGCGACCCGCGCGGCATCGACCTGCGCGCGGGCGGCCTGCTCGTCGGCGATGGCGGCGCGCACCGCGCGGCTGACCCCGCCGAACAGGTCGATCTCGTAGCTCGCGTCGATCCCGGTGGTGAAGAAATCGGTGGTGACGACCGGAACGTTGCCGATCGAATTGAACACCTGCCCGCCGAAGCGCTGGCGCACATATTGCGCGTTCAGCGTGGTCGAGGGCAGCTGCCCGGCGCGCGCCTCGGAGGTCAGCGCACGCGCGCGCTGGAGGTTGGCGGCCGCGACGCGCAGGTCGGTGTTGCGCTCGAGCGCCCGCGTGACGAGGCCATCGAGCACCGAATCGCCGAACAGCCGCCACCACTGCGGGGGGAGAAGGGATGGCGTGGTGGCGGCTGCGTCCGCTTCGGTCAGCCTCGGTGTGGGGCCACCGGGCGGAGCGGGGACGACGTAATCGGGGCCGACCGCACAGCCGGCGAGCAGCAGCGCTCCGGCGAGCGGGAGAAGGGTGCGCGCGGGCATCATGCGCCGGCCTCCGGTTGCGGGTCGGCAGGGGGCGGGGACAGAGCTTCTGGCCCGGCATCGGCATCGGCCTTGCGGCGCTTCAGCCGCTTGCCCACCCAGTCGCCGAACATCCGCGCGATGACATAGAAGGCAGGCGTGAAGATCAGCCCGAAGATCGTAACGCCGAGCATCCCGAAGAACACCGCCACGCCCAGCGCCTGCCGCATCTCCGAGCCCGGGCCCTGACCCAGCACCAGGGGCAGCACGCCGAGGATGAAGGCGATCGAGGTCATCAGGATCGGGCGCAGGCGCAGCTTGGCCGCTTCCTGCGCGGCTTGCCTCAACTCCATCCCCTCGTTTTCGTTCTGGCGCGCGAATTCGACGATCAGGATCGCGTTCTTGGCGGCAAGGCCGATCAGCACCACGAGGCCGATTTGCGTCAGGATATTGTTGTCGAGCCGCATCACCAGCACGCCCAAGAGCGCGGCGAGCAGGCACATCGGCACGATCAGGATTACCGCCAGCGGCAGCACCAGGCTTTCATATTGCGCGGCGAGCAGCAGGAACACGAAGACCACCGCAAGGCCGAAGGCGATAGTGCCGGTGTTGCCCGCCTGCTTCTGCTCGAAGGCAAGCTCGGTCCAGTCGAAGGCGAAGCCCTGCGGCAGGGTTTCCGCCGCGAGCTTTTCCATCGATCCCAGCGACTGGCCCGAGGAGAAACCGGGCAGGGTGTTGCCCTGCAATTCGGCCGCCGGATAGAGGTTGTAGCGCACCACGCGGTAAGGCCCGCCTTCGTTGCGGATCGACATGAAGGCGCCCAGCGGCACCATCGCGCCGCTATCCGAACGCACCCTGAGGCGCAGGATATCCGCTGCGCTCTCGCGGAAGGGCGCGTCGGCCTGCGCGGTGACACGGAAGGTGCGGCCCAAGAGGTTGAAGTCGTTCACATAGGTCGAGCCGAGATAGGTGCCGAGCGTTGTGAACACGTTCTCCAAGGGCACGCCGAGCTGTTCGGCCCGCTCGCGGTCGATATCGGCGTAGAGGCGCGGGGTGCGGGTGTTGAAGGTGGTGAATGCCCCGCCGATCCCCGGCGTCTGGTTGGCCTTGGCCATCATGGTGAAGGCGACCGTCTCCAACGCCTGATAGCCTGCCCCGCCGCGGTCCTCGATCATCATCTTGAAGCCGCCGCCGGTGCCGATCCCCGAGACGGGCGGGGGCGGGATGACGAAGATGTTGCCCGCGGTGATCTGGCTCAGGGCGCCGTTCAGTTCGCCCAGCAGCTGGTTCGCCCCGGCGCGCTGGTCCTTGGGTTTCAGGGAAATGAACATCGCCGCCGCGTTGGGCGCATTGGTGAAAGTCGCCCCGTCGAAGCCGCCGAAGGCGACGGTGCTCGCAGTCGCGGGGTTGGCAAGCGCGATCCTCTGTGCCTGTTCCAGCGTCTCGGTGGTGCGTTCGAGCGAGGTGCCCGGCGGCATTTGCAGCACCGCGATGAGGTAGCCCTGATCCTGCGCGGGGATGAAGCCGGTCGGCGTCTCGGCAAAGCGCCAAATGGTGAGGCCGATGAGGGCGGCATAGGCGATGCCGATGATCGCCAGCATCCGCACCGCCTTGGCGGTGAAGCGGCCATAGCGCTCCGAGAGCTTGTTGAACCCGCGGTTGAACCCGCGCGCGAACCGCGTCCCCCAGCCGCGCCAGCCGGGGGCAGGCGGCGTCTCCTCGTGCGACTTGGGCTTGAGCAGCAAGGCCGCGAGCGCGGGCGAGAGGGTCAGCGAGACGAAGGCCGAAATCGCCGTCGCGCTCATGATGGTAAGCGCGAACTGACGGTAGAACTGGCCCGAGATGCCGGGAATGAAGCTGGTCGGCAGGAACACCCCGATCAGCACGAGGGCAATCGCGATCAGCGCGCCCGAGACCTCGTCCATCGTCCGGTGCGCGGCCTCGCGGGGGGAGAGGCCTTCCTCCTCCATCACGCGCTCGACATTCTCGACCACCACGATGGCATCGTCGACCACGATCCCGATGGCGAGCACCAGCCCGAACAGCGAAAGGTTGTTGAGGCTGAAGCCGAAGGCGGCGAGGAAGGCGAAGGAGCCGATCAGCGAGACGGGAATGGCGATGATGGGCACGATCGCCGCGCGCCAGCTTTGCAGGAACACCAGCACCACCAGCGCGACCAGCACGATCGCCTCGAACAGCGTGTCCTCGACCGCGGCTATCGAGGCCTCGATATAGGTCGTGGGGGCATAGGGGATCGCGTATTCGAGCCCCGGGGGGAAATCCTTCTTCGCCGTTTCCAGCTCGTTGCGGACCGCTTCGGCCGTCGCCAGCGCGTTGGAGCCGGGCAGCTGCGAGACCACCACCGCCACTGTCGGCTTGCCCGAATTGAAGGCGTTGACGCTGTAATCCTGCGCGCCGAGCTCGATCCGCGCGACATCGTGCAGGCGGATCAGGCGGCCATCGTCGAAGCGCTTGACGATGATGTCGCCGAATTCCTGCGTCGTCACCAGCCGCCCTTGGGTCTGGATGTTGAGCGTGAAGGCGGTGCCGCCGGTATTGTAGGGCGGCTGGCCCACCGCGCCGGCGGCGACCTGCACGTTCTGTGCGCGCACCGCCGCGACGATCTCGGAGGCATCGAGGTTGAGCGCGGTTGCGCGGTCCGGATCGATCCACACCCGCATCGAATAATCGCGCCCGCCGAAGATGCGCACAGAGCCCACGCCCTCGACGCGGCTCAGTCGGTCGACCAGCTGGAGCGTCGCGTAGTTCGACAGGTATTGCTGGTTATAGCGGTTGTCGGGCGAGATCAGGGTCGCGACCAGCAGCAGGTCGGGCGAGTTCTTGCGCACCGTGACGCCGAGGCGCCGCACCTCCTCGGGCAGGCGCGGCTCGGCGGTCGAGACGCGGTTCTGCACCAGCACCTGCGCCTCGTCGACGTCGGTGCCTTGGGCGAAGGTGACGGTGATCGCCACGTTCCCGTCCCCGGTGGAGGAGGAGGACATGTAGAGCATGTTCTCCACCCCGTTGATCTGCTCTTCCAGCGGGGCGGCGACGGTTTCGGCCAGAGTTTCGGCCGAGGCGCCGGGAAAACTTGCCGAGACGACCACGGTGGGCGGGGCGATCTCGGGATATTGGGCGATCGGAAGCGTCGGATAGGCGATCGCCCCCACGATCACGATCAGGATCGAGAGCACCGCGGCAAAGATCGGGCGGTTGATGAAGAAGTGCGGGAAGTTCACGCGCGCGCCCCCCGCCTTACTGCGACTTGGCTTCGGCGGGCGGCGGGGCGGAGACCGGCAGCGCGACCGGCGCAGCGTTCTTGGCGCGCGGCTTGATCGTGCCCGCCTTGGGGGTCACCACGGCTCCCGGCTGGAGCCGCGCGAGGCCATCGAGCACCACCTTGTCGCCCGGCTTGATGCCGCTCCTCACCACGCGCAGGCCTTCGACCATCGGCCCGAGTTCGACGTTGCGCATCTCGACCTTGTTGTCCTTGCCCAGCACGAACACCGCGCGGCGGGTCTGGTCGGTGATGACCGCCTCGTCGGGCACCAGCAGGCCCTTGTAGGCGCCCGAGCCGAGCAGCCGCGCGCGTCCGAACAGGCCGGGGACGAGGAAACCGTCGGGGTTGGAAACCTCGGCGCGCGCCTTGATCGTGCCCGAACGCGGGTCGAGTGCGTTGTCGACGAACACCATCCGCCCGCGCCAGCGATAGCTGTCCTCGTCGGCGAGCTGAATCTCGACCGGGTTGGGCGCATAGCGCGAGGACTGGCGTTCGCCCTTGGCGTCCTGGCGGATATACTTGAGGTAGAAGCTCTCGGCCCCGTCGAAGGTGAACCAGATCGGATCGACCGAGACCACGCGGGTGAGCACGGTCTGCCCGGCGGTCACGTAGTCGCCAAGCGAGGCGCGGCGGTCCGAGACGCGGCCCGCCACCGGCGCGCGCACCTGCGTGAAGCTCAGATCGAGCCGCCGGGTCTCGGCGGTCGCGCGCGCGGCGGCGAGCGCGGCATCGGCTGCCTTCGCGGCGGCGGCCTTCTGGTCGTAGAGCTCCTTGCTGATCGCGTTGTCGGGCAGCAGCGTTTCGGCCCGGGCGAGTTCGCTGCGAGCGACGGCGGCATTGGCGCGGGCGCGCGCGACTTCGGCCTCGGCCTGGGCAAGTGCGGCGCGGAACGGGCGCGGGTCGATTTCGTAGAGCACCTGGCCCTTGCCCACCGCCAGCCCCTCGCGGAAGGCGATGCGGGTGACGTTGCCCGACACGCGCGGGACGACCTCGACATCGTCGATCGCCTCGAACCGGCCGACATAGTCGTCCCAGTCGGTGATGCTGCGTTCGAGCGGCGCCGCCACCGCGACGGTCGGCGGGGGCGGGGCGGGCGGAGTCGGCTGGGAACAGGCGGCCGCAGCCAGCAGCGCCGCAGCCACGAGGAGGGATCGTGTCTTTCGCATCATTTGCCACAATGCATGATATTAAAGACAGTTCGAGGGCGCGCGCATCGGCCCGTCGCTTTGCCGCAAGATCGGTGCAGCGGGCGCAAGCGCGGGGGGTCAGCCACGCTTGATGAGCAGCGCGGCGACCAACAGCAGCGCCGGAATGCCGACCGCGGCAAGGCCGAGCCACGCCTGCGTCAGCGCGCCGCCCGCGCAGCCCGCGGCAAAGGCGATCACCGCGCGCAGCATCTTGCCCTCGGCTCCGCTGGCGGGTGCGGCGGGGGCGAGGTGCACGATCTGCGCGGTGCGGATCGCGAGGGCGGCGACATTGCCGGTCATCACCGCAAAGGGCGGGCCCATCGCGGGGTTCAAGCGGTGCGCGGCGTTGAGCATGCCCATCGCCGCGATCAGCACCACGGCGCTCGCCGCGTCCCACGGCCCCGTGCCGAGCCATGCGCTCGCCCCCGCGACGGCGAGCATCAGCAGCGCGGCGCTCCACAGGATGCGCGGCAGGCGCGCGCCCAGCGCTCCGGTCAGCATCGCGGCGAGGAAGAAGACGGGGAGCGCGGCGAGTTGCAGCACCTCGGGCCCCTTGCCGGCTATGGCTTCGCCGCTCGCCAGCGCCGCGCCCAGCAGCACGAAGTTGCCGGTGACATGGGCAACGAACAGCCCCTTCATGTGGATGAAGGCGGCGGTGTCGACGAAGCCAGACAGGAAAGCGAGCAGCACCGCGACCAGCGGCAGGGCGGGGGAGGCGGAGGGCGCGGGAGCCTCGTTCAAGTTGCGCGCCCCGCTATCCATGCGGCAAGGCCGAGGCCGGCCATCAGCCCCATGTGCTCGAAGAAGGTGGTCGCATCGCGAAGCCACGCGCCCTCGGGCTTGGCCCAGAAGTTATGCGCCAGCAGCGTCGCGGCGAGGGTGAAGCCGGCCAGCAGTGCCGCGCCGAGCCATACTGCGCGGCCCCGCGCCAGCAGCAGCGCCGATCCGCCGAGCTGCACCGCGATCACCAGCATCGCGAGGGGCGCGGCAGGCTCGAACCCCGTCAGACCCCGCACCTCGGCGGTGGCTCCGGCGAAGTCCGACGCCTTGGTCACCCCGCTGAACAGGAAGGGCGAGGCGAGCGCGAGGCGCGCGAGCAGCAGAGCCGCGCCGCTCATACCGCCCAGCACGCGCAGCCGAGCGCGCCCCAGAAGCTCTTGAGATCGCCCACCGGCAGCCCCGCGCCCCAGCTCTTCGCGTGTTCGTGCCCGTGGACGCCGCAGGCCGTCGCGCAGCCGCAGGAAGCCGCCGCGACCTTCGCCAGCGCCGCCGCATCGGGCGCGGCCTTGTTGTAGCCGCCGAAGGTGCTCACCGGCGACCAGTCGGGCATGGCGGGGGGAAGGGGCGGGGCGAGGCCCTCGAAACCTTGCGCGCCATAGACCAGCTTGCCATCGACGATGGTGAGCACCGAGGTGATCTGGCGGATCTCGTCCCCCGGTACGGCGAAGTAATCACGGTCGAGCACGGCAAGATCGGCGAGCATCCCGGCTTCGATCCGGCCCTTGCGGCCCTCCTCGTTCGAGAACCAGGTGGTGTTCTCGGTCCACATCCGCAATGCGGTCTCGCGGTCGAGGAGGTTCCTTTGCGGATAGAGCCCGGTGCCGCCCAGGGTCTTGCCGGTGACGAGCCAGCTCAGCGAAACCCAGGGGTCATAGGAAGCGACGCGGGTCGCGTCCGTCCCCGCCGAGGTCTTCACTTCCGCCTCCAGCACCCGCTTGAAGGGCGGCGTCGCCTCGGCCGCACGCGCGCCATAGCGTTCGACAAAATATTCGCCCTGATAGGCCATGCGGTGCTGGAACGCGATTCCGCCGCCCAAGGCTGCGACGCGGTCGATCGAGCGTTCGCTGATCGTCTCGGCATGGTCGAAGAACCAGTGGATGCCGTCCAAGGGTATGTCGCGGTTGACCTTTTCGAACACGTCGAGCGCGCGGGTGATGGTCTCGTCATAGGTGGCATGCAGCCGCCACGGCCAGCGGTTCTGCGCGAGGATGCGGATGACGCCCTCAAGGTCGCCCTCCATGTTCGCGGGCATATCCGGGCGCGGCATCCGGAAATCCTCGAAATCCGCGGCCGAGAAGACCAGCATCTCGCCCGCGCCGTTGAGGCGGAAATAGTCGTCGCCCTGATGGTATTTCGCCGTCGAGGTCCAGCGCAGGAAGTCCTCCTTCTCCTCGCCCGCCTTCTGGGTGAAGAGGTTGTAGGCGATGCGGATCGTCAGTTGGCCGTCGTCGTGGAGCTTCTGGATTACGGCGTAATCGTCGGGATAGTTCTGGAAGCCGCCGCCTGCGTCGATCACGCTCGTCACCCCGAGCCGGTTGAGGTCGCGCATGAAGTGGCGGGTGGAATTGAGCTGGTAGTCGAAGGGCAGCTTCGGCCCCTTCGCCAGCGTCGAATAGAGGATGCCCGCATTGGGCGAGGCGATCAGCAGCCCGGTCGGGTTGCCGCTGGCGTCGCGCTGGATCGTGCCGCCGGGAGGATCGGGCGTGTCCTTGGTATAGCCCACCGCGCGCAGGGCAGCCGCGTTCAGTAGCGCGCGGTCGTAGAGGTGGAGAATGAAGACCGGCGTGTCGGGCGCGGCGGCGTTGATCTCGTCCAGTGTCGGCAGGCGCTTTTCGGCGAACTGGTGCTCGGAAAAGCCGCCGACCACGCGCACCCATTGCGGGGCGGGGGTGCGGGCCACCTGCGCGCGCAGCATCGCCATCGCGTCCGACAGGCTGGTGAGCCCGTCCCAGCGCAGCTCCATGTTGAAGTTCAAACCGCCGCGGATCACGTGGATGTGATTGTCGGCAAGGCCCGGGATCACCCGCCGCCCGCCGAGGTCGATCACTTTCGTGTCCGGCCCGGCCAGCGCCATCACCTCCGCGCGCGTTCCGACCGCGGCAAAGCGGTTTCCGGTGATCGCCACCGCCTCGGGTGCGGGATTGGCGCGGTCGAGGGTGGTGAACTTGCCATTCACGAGGATCGTGTCGGGCGTGGTCGTGGCGGCGTGCATCGGCGATCCCTTGAACAGCGGGGCAAGTCCGGCGAGCGCGATCCCTGCGCTGGCGGTGCGGCGGTCGATCATGCGTCCTGCTCTTGCCTGAGGCCGGAGCGGGCAGGGAGCGGGCCGAGGATATGCTCGGCACAGTCGGCCCGCGTTTCGGCGACGACGTCAGGCTGGCCGTGCCACACCCGCTTGGCAAACGGGACGATCTGCTCCCCCAGCAGGATGCCGAGCAGGCCGACCAGCGCGATCACCGGCGGGGCGGGGGAACGCACATTGAGCAGGCTGTAGACGATCCCGACCAGCAGGCCGGCGCCAAGGGCGGCAAGATAGGGCTTCATCGCGCGCGGCTCCTGCTTGCGAAGGAAAGATGGGGCCGGCCGCCCTGGGGACATGCGGCCGGCCCGTGTGCCGCTGGCCTTGCGGGGCCGCGCAAGACCGGCGGCAGCCGGCGGGAACGGGTCGGGACCGCTCCCGCAAGCTCGGTGCCTCAGCCCTCGTGCGCGTCCGCGCCGAGGATCGATTTGGCGTAGATGATGCCGAGCCCGTAGGCCCCGCCGTAGATCTTGGCCGTGCCGGTGACCGCTTCGTAGGTTGCGGCCCGCGCCCAGTCGCGCTGGAGTTCGAGCATGTATTGCAGCGAGGTGATGGGCCGCGCGCCGGCCTGCACCATGCGCTCCATCGCGCGTTCGTGCGCCTCGTCGCTGACGTCGCCGCAGGCATCGGCGATGACATAGACATCGAAGCCCTGATCAAGCGCCGAGATCGCCGGGCCGACGATGCACACGCTGGTCCACAGCCCGGCGAGCACGATGCGGCCCTTGGCCGACGCGTTGACCGCGGCGATGACGTTCTCGTCCTCCCAGCAGTTCATCGTCGTGCGGTCGATGATCGGCGCGCCGGGAAACTCGCGCTTGATCTCGTCATAGATCGGGCCGGAGAAGGACTTCTCGGCGACCGTGGTGAGGATCGTCGAAACGCCGAAAATCCGCGCGGC
The DNA here is from genome assembly GCF_002155685.1 of Erythrobacter colymbi. Taxonomy (GTDB): domain Bacteria; phylum Pseudomonadota; class Alphaproteobacteria; order Sphingomonadales; family Sphingomonadaceae; genus Erythrobacter; species Erythrobacter colymbi. The sequence continues at coordinate 37,859 of NZ_MUYK01000013.1, read as the reverse complement.
ATTGCTGACGAGCGCGGCGTTGTTGCGCAGCATGATCGCGTCGATCGACTTGGTCGCGAAGCTCATCTGCGACTGGTGGTCGATCATGATCAGCAGGTGATCGGACGGCGCGAGCAGCGAGGCGCCGGGAGTGGCGGAGGCGGTGGGCATGGGGATGTCCTCTGACAGGGGTGGGTGTTGCCGCCATCCTATTGCGCCCGCGCCCGCCCCGCGCCGCAGGTCTTGCGCAGACTGGACCGAAATTGCGGTCAAGCGCAGGGGGCAGAGGCGAGGGCGGCACGCGGGCCTTGCGCGGCCGCCAAAGCGCAATAAGCTGCAAATCCGTGACCGGGATCGTCACCCGCCTTGCAACCGCCGGAACCGGAGGTCTCCTCCGTCCCGGCACCATCCGGGTTCGCGACGATGACGATTGAGCCACCCCGCTTTTCCCGCCCGTCCGGCCCGGGGCGCGGGCTCCACTTTTCCGACAGCTATGTCAAAGGCGAGCACGGCCAGTTCGTGCGCGACGTGGCGCAGGTCGGCAGCTTCGGGGCGAGCGCGCTGCTGGTCGACCAGCCCGCGGGCGATTACACCACCAGCGGCACCGACGATCTGGTGATGTGCACGATCCTCGGCGATCCGGTCGCGGCAGCGATCGATTTCGGCGCGGGACGCTTTGCGTTCCAGAGCGCGACCACCCCCTTCTTCCTCAGCCCGGCGCGCGCGCCCTCGGCCTTCGCGGTCGAGAACCGCCATGTCGCGCGCCTGCTCGCGGTGCCGATGAGCGAGGTGCGCGAGCTGCTCGGCCGCCACGGCTTTCGCGCCGATGACGAGCTCGAGCCGCTCTATGCCGGCGGGTTCGACGATCCCTTCCTCGCCGGACTGATGCCGCAGCTCGGGCAGGCGCTGGCCTTCGAGGGCAAGACGGGCGTGCTGCTTCAGGATTCGGTGCTGGTGACGATCATCCTCGCACTGCAACGCGCGGGCGGTTCGGCGCGCAAGACGGGCCTGCGCGTCACCGGCGGGCTCAGCCCGGCAATGGTGCGCAAGGCGACCGCCTTCCTGATGGACGGCATCGGCAATCCCAAGGGCCTGAAGGCGCTCGCCGAGCATTGCGGGATGTCCGAATTCCACCTCCAGCGCGCCTTCACCCGCTCGCTCGGCTGCTCGCCGCACCGCTGGCAGTTCCTGCGGCGGATGGAGCTCGCCTGCGCGCTGCTGCGCCAGCCGCAGCTGAGCGTGATCGAGGTCGCGCTGGCGGTGGGCTATGACAGTCCGCAGGGCTTCGGGCGCGTGTTCCGCGGGCATTTCGGCTGCACGCCCTCGGCCTTCCGCGAGGCGGTGCAATAGGCGCTGGCTGTCAGCCTGCGTCCGGCTCCCATTCGGGCGGGACGGTGAAGGCGTCGGTCCATTCGGGATGCTTGCGATACTGCGCGCGGACATAGGGGCAGATCGGGATAATCCGGAACCCCCGCGCCCGCGCGTCGGCGACCAGATATTCGACCAGCGCCAAGGCCGCGCCGCTCCCTTTGAGGCTGTCGGGTGCGATGGTGTGATCGGCGCTGATCACGCCCTCTTCACGGTGGGTGAAGGCGATGTAGGCCTCCCCCTCGCGGCCCTCGACGGTGGCGATGTAGCGGCCCCTTTTCCCTTTGGCCTGGCCGCGATCTTCGATGCGGATGGTGATCTCGCTCACGGCCCTAGAACCCCTTGAATTCGGGCAAGGGGGTGAATTCGCCATCGTCGTCGGGCGGCAGCAGGAAGCGCCCCTGCCGCCAGTCCTCCGCCGCCTGCTCGATCCGGTCCTTGCGCGAGTGGACGAAGTTCCAGAACATGAAGCGCTCGCCCACCGGCTCCCCGCCGAGCACCATGACGGTCGCCTCGGTCCCGGCCACCACCGGCACATCGCCGCCGGGCGCGAGCACCGCCATCGATCCCGCTTCGATCCGCTCGCCCGCGACCTCGGCGACACCGGAAGCGACGAACACCGCGCGCTCGGGATATTCCGCAGGCAGCACCCGCCGCGCGCCCGCCGCCATCTGCCAGTGGGCATAGAACTGCGGCGAATGCACCGGGGTGCCTGCGCGCATCCCCTCCATCTCGCCCGCGATCAGCCGCCCGCTTACACCGGCCTCGTTCCATGCGGGCAGATCGGCGTGGTGCGAGAAGGCGGGGTCAGCCTCCTCGAAGGCCTCGGGTAGCGCCACCCACGCCTGGATCCCGTGCATCAGCGCGCCGTGGAGCCGCGCGTGCTCGAAGCGCTCCGAATGGGTGATGCCCTTGCCGGCGATCATCCAGTTGACCTCGCCCGGATGGATGTCCTGATGCACGCCCAGACTGTCGCGGTGCGTGATCGCGCCGTCATAGAGATAGGTCACGGTCGCCAGCCCGATATGAGGATGGGGGCGCACGTCGAGGCTCTTCGGGATGCCGGGGGCCAGCTCCACCGGGCCGATATGGTCGAAGAAGATATAGGGCCCCACCATCCGCCGCGCGTGGAACGGCAGCACGCGGCCCACGGTGAACCCGCCGCCGAGGTCGTGGATGCGCTTGGTGATGATGCGTTCGATCATGGTAAAAGCTCCTTGGCGACGAGACTAGCGGCTCAGAAGGTGAATTGCAGCGTCGCTTCGACGAAATCTGACGGATCGGCAGGGCCACTCGCCCGGATGAAGTCCTGCGGGCGCGAATGGGTGAAGACGAGGCTGAGGAGCAGCCCTTCGCGCGGCGCCCATTCGGCCACGCCCGACAGCGCGGCATCGACGAAGCGGGCGCGCGCGTTGCCGGGCGCGCGCAGCAGCCCGCCTTGGGGCGTATAGACCCCGTCTGTCCGCTTCAGCCGCCAGAACAGGTTGAAATCGAGGCCGAGGCTGAGGTCCTCGCGCGGATGCACGGTCACATAAGGGTGCAGGTTGAAGAAGTTCGCCGGCCCCAGCACCGCATCCTCGGAGAAATAGCTCGCATTGGGATAGAGCGCGCTGAAGGTCGCCAGCCGCCCGTCACCGCGCGCGCCGTCGCCCGAGGCGATGTTGGCCGAGAGCATGACTTCGGGCTTCCACGCGCGGCTTTCCCAGCGGTATCCGGTCTTGGTGGCGAGCGTCCATGCGCGGATCGTGGCAGTGCCGAAGCGGCCGGTCTGGAAGACCGCCTCCCAGTCCCAGAACCACCCGCGCGCCTCGCCCGCCGCGCGCAGGCCCCATGAATGGCGGCGTTCGTCGGCGGTGCCTTCGATGGTGGGACGATTGTCCTGCGTTGTGCGCAGCCAATAGGCCTCGATTTTCCCGAGCGGCGTGGGGAAGCTCGCCTGCACGCCCGCCAGATCGCGCCCCTCGTTGCGGCCATCGTTGAACACGCCCTCGGGCCGCACCGCCACCAGCCTCAATGCGAAGGCGTCGAGCTCCAGCTTGCCGAGCGCCGCGTGCCCGCGCGCGCCGTCCCGTGTGCGGCGCACGGTCGTCCCGTCGCGCATCGCGACAAGGCGCTGCGAGCCCAAGCGGATTTCCTGCCGCCCGAGCCGCACGAAAGCCTCGCGCGGGCCGAGTTCGACGAAGGCCTCCTGAAGGTCGAGCACATTGCGCTCGACCGGCGAGGTCTCGTCGCCGCCTTGGATCAGCGCGCTCACCAGCGCGGCGCGGGCGCGGATCACGGGGGCCAGATCGGCATCGGCGGCGAGCGCGATGCGCTGCGTCCAGACGAGGCCCGCGTCGGGATCATCCGCATCGAAACCGATGGCGGATTGCCACGTCACCCGCTCGCGCACCTCGCCCGAGACAGTGATGGCGGGCGGGTCGGGGGGAGGCGGGGGATCAGGTCGTGGGGGCGCTTCGGCGGCGAGCGCCAGCGCGGCGCTCAGCACTCCGCCAGCCGCGGCGTGGCGAGCGCGCGGCGATAGGCTCCCGGGGTCATGCCGACATGGCGCTTGAACATCGCGTTGAGGTGGCTCTGCGAGGAAAAGCCCGCGGCATAGGCGACCTCGGCGATGCTGCCCTCGCGCGTCGCCAGCAATGTCTGCGCGCGGGCGACGCGGCGGGCGAGGACATATTGCAGCGGGCTCGATCCGGTGGCGCGCTTGAAGCAGCGCAGGAAGTGGAACCGCGAGAGGCCGGCGAGCCCTGCGAGATCGTCGATCCGCAGCGTGCTCTCGATATGGCTGTCGATGAAGTGGTCGATCGCGGCTAGGTGGCGCGGCTGGAGCCCGGCACGGCGGCGCGCGGGCGGCGGGCGCAGCGCGAAGGCGGCGGCGGCGGGGCGGATCGGTGCGTGCATCGACATTCTCCTCGTCTGTCCCTCCATCCGTTCGCGGACAGGTCTAGACGAGGCACGGGGGGCGATGCTGTGCAGCAATTGCTGCGGCAGGGCCGGGCTTGCGGCTAAAGGCGCGCGCGGGTCAGGGGCGGGACAGGCGGGGTCTCGCGGCGGGTTCGCGGGGGCCAGATCCCCCTCAGACCCCTGCCAGACGCGCCTAGACCCCCTCCAGACCCCCGGCTGCGCGATGTTTTGCGTGAAACATCGCGCGGTCAGGCGGCGGCGGGGATCATCGGCACGGTGATCGAACGCTCGCCCCCGAAATCCTCGCGCACCACGATCCGGCCCTGCCGTTCGAGATGCTCGAGCAGCCGCCGCACCCGGCTGGGCGAGGCGCTGCCGTAGAGGCGGCCCAGTTCCTCCTCGTCAGGCATGGCCGAGCCCGTATGTGCGGCAATGAGGATGGCGAGATAGGGGGCGAGGAGATCGTCCTCCACGCCCTCGGCAGCGCCGGCAATGGCGCTCTGAGCGGCCTCGCCAAGCTGGTCCAAGCCGCTGATTGCAAAGGCGAACATCCGCCGAAAGCGGGCGAGGTCGACATGGGCCGAGGCGATGGCGCGCTGGCGGCAGCGGATCGCGAAATCGCGGAACAGGGTCGCGGCGGGGCGGTAGGAGGCGCCCTCGGCCAGCGCGATCTCGCGGACGATTTCCTCGAGTGTTCCGCCGCTGCCCGGTTCCGGCGCGGGCGGGGTGGCGGGGGCGGGGCGGGGCGTTTCCGCGACGGGCTCGGGGAGCGGCGCTGTAGGCTTGACCTCCGGCAGCACGCGGGGGAGCGCGATCGCTTCCTCCAGATCGGCGCGCGGGGCAGGGGGCGGCGGGGCGCGGCGGACGGGCTGCGGCGCGCTCGCGGCCTCGGCCAGACGGTCGGTCAGCAGCGCCTCCATCGCGCCTTCCTCGGCCTGCGGGAGCGGGATCAGCGCCTGCGCCCCGCCGCGCCCCGAGGTCCGCACCGCGCCGACATTGACCGCCACCGGACGGCGGCTGATGGCGGGGCCAAGCCCGAGGAACTGCCCGCGCTGCAAATCGCGGATGCGCTCCGCCTGCCGCCGGTCCATGCCGAGCAGGTCTGCGGCGCGCTGCATGTCGATGTCGAGAAAAGTGCGTCCCATCAGGAAGTTGCTGGCTTCCGCCGCGACATTCTTGGCGAGCTTGGCAAGCCGCTGGGTGGCGACGATCCCGGCGAGGCCACGCTTGCGCCCGCGGCACATGAGGTTGGTCATCGCCGACAGGGTCATGCGGCGGGTGTCGTCGTTCATCTCGCCCGCCGCGGCAGGGGCGAACATCTGCGCCTCGTCGACCACCACGAGAGCGGGATACCAGTGCTCGCGCGGGGCATCGAACAGCGCCGTGAGGAACAGCGCGGCGCAGCGGATCTGCTGCTCGACCTCCAGCTCGTCGAGCGCCAGCACCACCGAGGCGCGATGCTGCCGGACGCGCGCGGCCAGCTCCTCGATCTCGCGCGGGGAATAGGCCCCGGCGTCGATCACCACATGCCCGAAAGCATCGGCGAGGGTGACGAAATCGCCTTCGGGATCGATCACGATCTGCTGCACTTGGCCCGCGCATTCCTCGAGCAGGCGGCGCAGCAGGTGCGATTTGCCCGAGCCCGAATTGCCCTGCACCAGCAGGCGCGTGGCGAGGAGCTCGGCAAGGTCCATGCCGATCGATGCCCCGTCAGGCCCGCGTCCGATGTCGATGGTGGCTGTCACGCCGACGGGATTAGGCAGCCTCGCGCGGCGGCGCAAAGGGAGGGGCGGAGTTTTCCAGCGATTCGAGCCGCACCGCGGCGCCGCCCGTCGCAAATTGACATGATAGATGTAATGTGAAACTCTCCGGAGCCTCAAGGAGACTCCGCATGACCCGTGCCGCGAAGAAGGCCGAAACCCGCGCCGCGATCCTCGATCTGGCGGCGAAACGCCTGCGGTCCGAAGGGCTGGCGGGCAACGGCGTGCAGCGCCTGATGCGCGATCTGGGGCTCACCCACGGGGGCTTCTATGTGCATTTCCCGAGCAAGGAGGCGCTCGATGTCGCCGCGCTCGAAGCCGCGCTGGCCGAGCGTGCGGCGCGCCTGCCCGCGACCCCGCCCGGCCTTTCGCGCGCCGAGCGCCGCAAGCTGCGCGCCCGCAGCTACCTCTCGCGCACCCACCGCGATGCGCCCGAGAGCGGCTGCCCGCTCGCCGCGCTGCTGAGCGAGGCGCCGCGCGCCGGCATGCCGGTGCGCGAGGCGTTCCAGTCGCTGCTAGCCGGGATCGTCACCGATGGCGACAATCCGCAAGACGCCGCGCCCCCGTCAGAGGAACTGGCGCTCGCCGCGCTGGCGATGGGCGGCCTCGCGCTCGCCCGCGCGGTGCCCGATCCGGCGCTGTCCGATGCGATCCTGCGCGCCTGCCGCGATGCCGCCGGCACGCTCGCCGATGCCTATGCCATGAAGGAAGGAGACCCCCGATGAGCGACTGGAAACCCACCGCCTGCCTGATCTGCTCGTTGAATTGCGGGATCGAGGTCCAGACCGAGGGCGCACACATCACCCGCGTGCGGGCCGACAAGAACCACCCCGTCAGCCAGGGCTATCTGTGCGAGAAGGCGCAGCGGATGGACGCCTACCAGCAGGGCCGCGACCGCCTCTCCTCCCCGATGCGCCGCCGCGCCGACGGCACTTACGAGGCGATCGACTGGGACACCGCCATCACCGAAATCGCGGCCAAACTCGCCGCGGTGCGCGACGCCCACGGGGGCGAGAGCATCTTCTATTACGGCGGCGGCGCACAGGGGAACCACCTGCCCGGCGTCTACGCCCAGAGCACGCTCGCCGCGCTCGGCGTGCGCTACCGCTCCAATGCCCTCGCGCAGGAGAAGACCGGCGAGGCCTGGGTGCAGGCGCGCATGTTCGGCTGCGGGATTCACCATGATTTCGAGCACGCCGAGGTCGCGCTCTTCATCGGCAAGAACCCGTGGCAATCGCACGGCTTCCCCCGTGCGCGGCTGGTGCTGCGCGAGATCGCGGCGGACCCGGGCCGCGCGATGATCGTGATCGACCCGCGCCGCTCCGAGACCGCGGCGATGGCCGATTTCCACCTCGCGATCCGCCCCGGCACCGACGCCTGGTGCCTCGGCGCGCTCGCGGCGATCCTGGTGCAGGAGGGCCTCGCCAACAGCGACTGGATGGCGAGCCACGTGTCCAACGCCGATCCGGTTCTGGACGCCCTCGCGCGCATTCCGGTGAGCCAGTTCGCGCAGGTTTGCGGGGTCGAGGAAGACCTGCTGCGCGCCGCCGCAAGGCGCATGGCGGCCGCCAAGACGCTCGCTTCGATGGAAGATCTCGGCATGCAGATGGGCGTCCATTCGACGCTCGGCTCCTATCTCCACCGCCTGCTGATCGGCCTCACCGGTGCTTTCGGACGCAAGGGGACGAGCTATGCCTTCATACCCTTCCGGCCGCTGGGCGCTGGCGGCGGCGGTTCGGCGAGCAAGACCTCAGGCGAGCGCAACTTCCGCCGTTCCCCCGTCACCGGCTTTCCCGTCATCATGGGCCTCATCCCCTGCAACGCGATCACCGAGGAAATCCTCACCGATCACCCCCACCGCTTCCGCGCGATGATCGTCGAGAGCGCCAATCCGGTGCATTCACTCGCAGACAGCAACCGGATGCGCGAGGCGCTGCGCGCGCTCGATGTCAGCGTGGTGATCGACGTCGCCATGACCGAGACCGCGCGCTCGGCCGACTATGTCCTCCCCGCCAGCAGCCAGTTCGAGAAGGCCGAGGCGAGCTTCTTCAACTTCGAGGCAGAGGCCAACGCCTTCCACCTGCGCCGCCCGCTGTTCCCCCCGCGTGAAGGCACGCGCGAGGAAGGGGCGATCCATGCCGCGCTGTGCGAGGCGCTGGGCGCTTTCGGCGAGGCCGAGGTCGCTCCTTTGCGCGCGGCGGCGGAAAAGAGCCTCGACACTCTTGCGATGGCCTTCATGCAGACCATCGGCGCAAATCCCGCATTGATGCCGGTCGCCTCGGCGCTGCTCTACCGTGCACTCGGGCCGGTGCTGCCCGAGGGGATGGGCAATGCCGCGGGCGTGTGGGGCGTGGCGCAGCTCTTTGTCAGCAGCTTCCCCGAGGAAGCCGCGCGCGCCGGGTTCGAAGGCCAGCTTGCCGGCAACCGCCTGTTCGAGGCGATCATGGCGTCCCCCTCGGGCGTGGTCTTCGCGCGGCAGGACGCCGAGGACAGCTGGAAGCGCCTGCGCAGCCCGGGCCAGCAGATCAACCTCCACATCCCCGAGATGCTCGAGCTTCTGGTGGGCCTCGACCCCGAAGGCCCCCCGCGCGATCCCGATTATCCCTTCATCCTTTCGGCCGGCGAGCGGCGGACCGAGACCAGCAACACCTCGATCCGCAATCCTGACTGGCTGAGGAAGGGCGAGCTCGAGAGCACGCTGCGCATCCACCCCGATGATGCCGCCGGGCTGGGGCTGGCCGAGGGCGCTCCGGTCGATGTCGTCACCACCCGCGGGCGCACGCGCACCGTGGTCGAACTGCACGAGGGCAGCCGCCGCGGGCACGTATCGCTCCCCAACGGGCTTGGCCTCGACGTGACGGGCGCCGACGGGACGGTGCGCCGCCACGGGGTCGCATTGAATGAGCTCACCGACTACCGCTGGCGCGATCCGGTGGTGGGGACGCCCTGGCACAAATATGTGCCCGCGCGGCTCGAACCGGTGGGCTAGGGGCGTCGGCAGTCGGTTTCGGGTTCCTTAGGACTTGCGCGGCTAAGGCGGGCGGCCAAGACCCTGCCTGCCGGAAGACCCGCCGTGACGAATGAAGCTGCCGCCCCCGTGATCGCCGTTATCGGCCTTGGCTATGTCGGCCTGCCGCTCGCGGCCGAGTTCGGCAAGCACCGCGCGGTGATCGGCTTCGATATCGACGCGGGCCGCATCGCCGAACTGTCCGCCGGGCATGACCGCACCCTCGAAGTTGCGCCGGAAGAGCTGGCCGCCGCGCGCCATCTTCGGCTTTCGAGCGATCCTGCCGATCTGACCGAAGCGGGGATTTTCATCGTCACCGTCCCGACGCCCATCGACGCGCACAAGCGCCCCGATCTCGGCCCGCTGCTGCGCGCGACCGAGACCGTGGGCCGGGCGATGCGCAAGGGGGCGATCGTGATCTATGAAAGCACGGTCTATCCCGGTGCCACCGAGGAGGACTGTGTGCCGCTGCTCGAGAAGTTCTCGGGCCTCACCTACAATGTCGATTTCTTCTGCGGTTACAGCCCCGAACGCATCAATCCGGGCGACAAGGCGCACCGGCTGACCACGATCCTCAAGGTCACCTCGGGCTCGACGCCCGAGGCCGCCGCGGCGGTCGATGCGCTCTATGGCGAGATCATCACCGCAGGCACTTACCGGGCCGAGAGCATCCGTGTCGCCGAAGCCGCCAAGGTGATCGAGAACACCCAGCGCGATCTCAACATCGCGCTGGTGAACGAGCTCGCCATCATCTTCGAGCGCATGGGGATCGATACCGGAGCGGTGCTCGCGGCGGCGGGGACCAAGTGGAACTTCCTGCCCTTCCGCCCCGGGCTGGTCGGCGGGCACTGCATCGGGGTCGATCCCTATTACCTCACCCACAAGGCCGAGGCGCTGGGCTATCACCCCGACGTGATCCTGGCCGGGCGGCGGATCAACGACGGGATGGGGGCCTATGCGGCGCAGGCGCTGGTCAAGGCGATGCTGCGGCGGCGCATCCACGTGGGCGGCGCGCGGATCCTGGTGCTGGGGCTCGCCTTTAAGGAAAACTGCCCCGATCTGCGCAACACCCGCGTGGTCGATGTGGTGGCCGAACTGCGCGACTATGGCGCGCTGGTGGACGTCCACGATCCGCTGGTCGATCCGGCCGAGGCGCGGCGCGAATACGGGCTCGATCTGGTGAGTGCGCCGGAGCGGGGCGTCTATGACGGCGTGATCCTCGCAGTGGCGCACGAGGCGTTCCGCGCAGGCGGCGCGGCAGCCATTCGCAGCTTTGGCCGCAGCGAGAGCGTGTTCTTCGATCTGAAGAGCGTGTTCGACCGCAGCGAGAGCGACCTCAGGCTCTGACCGGCGGGGATCGGGGGCGGCCAAGGCACCCCCGGTTCAGCGGGCTTTCGCAGACTGTTCGCGCGGTGCCAGCGCCACTCAGACCCCCTCCAGACCCCTCCTAGACCCCCTCCAGACCCCTCTCGTCGCGATGTTTCCCGTGAAACATTGCGCAGCGGCCGCTGGCGCGGGGGAATCGCGGCTGCTAGTCCGGCAGGCGTGCTGGGGGACATGAACTTCACCGGGGTATGGCGCGACTATCAGGCCCGCGTGCTGGAGGAGATGGACCGCCATCTCGATGACCGCCGCCTCCACGTCGTCGCCGCGCCCGGAGCGGGCAAGACGGTGCTCGGCCTCGAGATTGTCCGCCGCCTCGGCCGCCCCGCGCTCGTCTTCGCCCCGACCATCGCGATCCGCGACCAGTGGGAGCAGCGGCTCTGCCCGCTGTTCCTCGAGAGGCCCCCACAAGGCGGCGCGGTGTCGCGTGATCTGGCCCAGCCGGCGGCGCTGACGCTGACCACCTATCAGGCTCTCGACAGCCTCAGGCGGGGCGAGGACATGGCGGCGCTCGTGGCGCGGCTCGGCGCGCTCGGGCCGCTCACGCTGGTGCTGGACGAGGCGCACCACCTGCGGCGCGAGTGGTGGAAGTGTCTGGATGAATTGATAAATTCGCTGGAAGGCGCGCATGTCGTCGCGCTCACCGCGACCCCGCCCTATGATGCGGGCCATGCCGAATGGACGCGCTACGAGGCGCTGTGCGGGCCGATCGACATGGAGATCGGCATCCCCGAACTGGTGCGCAACGGCGACCTGTGCCCGCATCAGGATCACCTCGTTCTGTCCGCCCCCACCGCCGATGCCATCGACCTTTTGGAACGACGCCGCGCGGCGGTCTCGGCGCTGGTGCAGGACCTGCGCGAGGACTGGGGCCTGCTCGACTGGCTCGCCGCGCACCCCTGGCTGACCGACCCCGAGGCGCACGTGGAAGCGATCCTCGAAGCGCCCGAGATGCTCTCGGCGGTGCTGGTGCTGCTGGCCTCGGCCGGCCACGATCTGCCCCGCGCGCCGCTGAAGCTGCTGGGGGTACGCGCGCGCGATGTGCCCGCGCCTTCGGCCTTCTGGATGGAGCGTTTCCTCGACGGGATCATCGCCCGCCACGCCGCCGTCTTCCCGCTCGATCCGGCGCGGTTGAAGGAACTGCGGGAGCGGCTCCATCAGCACGGGCTGATCGAGGGCGGGCGCGTGCGGCTCGGCCAGACGCGCGCGGTGTTCAAGCTGATGAGCGCGAGCCTCGCCAAACTCGCCTCGATCACCGCCATCGCCCGAGCGGAAAATGCGGCGCTGGGTGACGATTTGCGAATGGTGATCCTGTCCGACCACATCCGCGCGGGCGAGCTGCCGACCCGCCCCGACGCGCCTTTCGTTCCCGCCAAGCTCGGTGTGGTGCCGATCTTCGAGGTGCTCCGGCGCGAGGCGATCGATGCGCGGCATCTGGGCGTGCTGACGGGAAGTCTGGTGATCCTGCCCGAGAGCGCGGTGGAGAGCCTACAGGCTGTGGCGGTGGAGTGCGGCTATGCGGCGGACACGTTCCGCACCGCTCCGCTGCCCGGCTGCCCCGGCCATGTCGGCGTGGAGTGCCGCAGCGGAGGCTCCGCCGCGCTGGTGCGGGTGGTGACCGCGCTGTTCACCCGCGGCGATCTCCACATCCTCGTCGGCACGCAGTCGCTGCTGGGCGAGGGGTGGGATGCGCCCGCGCTGAATTCACTGGTGCTGGCGAGCAATGCGGCCTCTTTCATGCTCTCGAACCAGATGCGCGGACGGGCGATCCGGATCGATCCGGCGCGGCCTGAAAAGGTGTCGAATATCTGGCACTTGGCTACCATCGACCCCGGCGAGAGCGCGCAGTGGGAACAGGTCGCCCGCCCGCTCGAATGGGGCTTTCTGGAGGACGGTGGGGCAGACGAGGTCTCGGACATCGATGTCGTCGCCCGGCGCTTCAAGGCCTTCGAGGGGATCGCCAACGGGGCATCGACCCTGATCGAGGACGGGGTGGCGCGGCTCGGGATCGACCCTGCGGCAGGGCTCGCGGCGAACAACGCGCGCACCTTCGCCATCGCCGCCGACCGCCCCGCCATCGCCGAGCGCTGGCGCGTGTCGCTGGGCGAGGGCGAGCCCCGCGCCCGTGTGCGCGAGACCGCTGCTGCCACCCATGCCCCGCGCGCGCTCAGCTGGTACGACACGCTCCACGCCCTCGGCTGGAGCGCGGCGGGGAGCGGGGCGATGGCCGCGGCCGAGGCAGTGCGCGACCTGCCCGGCTATGCGGGGCTCGGCACGATCGCGCTGGGGCTGGCTGGCGCGGCGACCCTCGCAAGCCTCCCGCGCCTGTTCAAGGCCGGTCGGCTCGCATGGCGCAACGGCTCGCTCGAGGGTTCGCTCCATCAGGTCGCCTGGGTCACCTTCAAGGCGCTGGTCGACGCCGGCGCGATCAGCGGCTTCGAGCTGGAAGGGGTGGGCATCGCGGTGCGCACCAGCCTCGACGGGCGCAAGGACGTGATCCTGACCGGCGTCAGCCGCGCGGCGGAACGGCATGTGATGCAGGGCCTCGCCGAGATCCTCGGCCCGGTGCAGAACCCGCGCTACCTGCTGGTGCGCCGGTCGTGGCTGGGGTGGAAGCGGCGTACGGACTATCACGCCGTCCCGGCCACACTTGCCGCGCGCAAGGAATTCGCCGAGCGCTTTGCCGAGCTGTGGCGCGAGAATGTCGGCTCCTCCGATCTGGTCTTCGCCCTCACCCCCGAGGGCCGCCGCCTGCTGCTGCGCGCCCGCGCCGCCTCGCTCGCCGCCGGGTTCCAGCGCCGGGTCGAGCGCCGTTCGGTGTGGCTCTGATGGCGCTCAGGCGGTAACCGCACCCCAGTCGAGCCCGAACTTCGCGAGGTATTTGCGCAAGCGGTCGGCATCATTGGTCGAGCGGCGCTGCCGGCGCGATGCGGCGAACAGGCGGCGCCCTGCGTCGGAGAGGCTCGCGCACTGGCGGCACACGGTCACGACATATTCGAGCTGCGCCTGATCGAAGGGGTCGATCTCGGCCAGCCCATCGGCCCCGAGCAGCGCCTCCAGCCCCGAAGCGCCGGACGGCTCGCCCGACCACAGCCGCGCGAGCCGCGCCGTCTCCGCTGCCACTGCATCGACATCGATCCGGCCCGTGGGACTGAGCGTCGCCATACGCGTCACGCTCGCCGCCAGATCGCGGAAATTCCCCGCCCAGCGCGCCGCGGGGCCCGTGGCAAAGGCGAGGTAGCGCGCGCGGGCCTCCTTGTTGAAGGTCACACGCGTGCCCTCGCGCTGGGCAAAACGGTCGAGCTCGAAATCGAGATTGGGCTCGATATCCTCGCGCCGCTCGGCCAGGCCGGGGAGGGTGAAGGTCCACAGGTTGAGCCGCGCGAAGAGATCGTCGCGGAAAGTGCCCGCCGCCACCGCCTCCATCAGGTTGCGGTTGGTGCCCGCGATCAGCTGGAAATCGCTTGCCGCCTCGTTGTCCGCGCCCACGGGAAGGAAGCGCCCGTCCTCGATCGCGCGCAGAATCATCGCCTGCTCGTCGAGCCCCAGCTCGCCGATCTCGTCGAGGAACAGCACGCCCTTGTTCGCGCTTTTGAGCAGGCCCGGGCGATCCGCGACCGCGCCGGTGAAGGCGCCCTTGCGGTGCCCGAACAGCGCCGACATCGCGCTATCGCCTTTCAGCGTCGCGCAATTGACCTCCACGAAGGGCCCGCTGACCTGATGGCGCAGCTTCTTGAGTTCGAAGACCTTGCGCGCCAGCTGGCTCTTGCCCGCACCCGTCGGCCCCATCAGCAGGATCGGCGCGCGGCTGCGCACTGCGACCGCCTCAATCTCGTCGATCATGCGGTTGAAGGCGGGGTTGCGGGTGTCGATCCCGCTCTTGAGGAAGCTCGCGCTCTCGGCGCTCGCCTCGGCGAAGCGGGTGGCGATGCTGTCATAGCGCGACAGATCGAGGTCGATCGCGTCCCACGAGCCGACGGGCGAGGGCGCGCCGCGCGGCGGCTGGGTCTGGAGCAGGCGGCCCGGCAGATAGCGCGCCTCGGTCAGCAGGAAGAGGCAGATCTGCGCGACGTGCGTGCCGGTGGTGATGTGGACGAGGTAGTCCTGCGCTTCGGGATCGAAGGGAAAGCCGCGCGCGAAATCGAGGAGCTTGCCGTAGACCTCCTCGAAATCCCACGGATCGGCAAAGTCCATGACCTGCAGCACGATCTCGGTTTCGGGCGAGACATCGCGGATATCGGCGGCGACTTGCCCGGCAAGGCGGGCGTGCTGGCTGCCGTGGATCAGCACGAAGCGATCCACGCGCAGATCGTCTTGCATGCAGATACTGACCGAAGGCCGCCACCGGTTCCAGCGCGCGGGGCTGAAGGGCCCGGCGTCGAGCGCGGAGCCGAGAAAACCGATGAGGGTGGTGGGTTTCATCGGAAGTACGATAAAATTTTATCGCTAGCGATACAAGGGAATAGGAAACGTACTCATGGCTCTTCAAAGCACTGCGAATGGCGTCCCGAAATAATAGAGGATTTTGAAATGGATAGCGTGAACCGGGGCCGCTCCCGGCAAGTTTGGCACGCCCTATGCTGTGTAATCACCGCCGGGACGTCGAACACCCGGCATGCAGCAGGATGAAGGGCGGCCGGAATGGGCCGGCCGCCCGAAACCTGCTAGAGGATTTCGCCATGACGCAGACGACTTACGAGTTTCACCAGGACGAGGGGGCCGCGCCGATCAAGATGTGGACGCGCGGCGTTCCCGTCGAGGACGAGGCCCGCAAGCAGCTCGCCCGCGCGGCGCAGATGCCGTTCATCTTCAAGCACGTGGCCGCGATGCCCGACGTCCATGTCGGGATCGGGGCGACGGTCGGATCGGTCATCCCCACCAAGGGCGCGGTCATTCCCGCCGCGGTGGGTGTCGATATCGGCTGCGGGATGATGGCGGCACGCACCTCGCTCGTCGCGAGTGATCTGCCGGACAACCTTGCTGGCATCCGTTCCGCGATCGAGGCGGCGGTGCCGCACGGGCGCTCCGTAGGGCGCGGCAGGCGCGACAAGGGTGCGTGGGGCGAACCCCCGCGCGTGGTGGTCGACGCCTGGGCCAAGCTCGCCGAGCGCTTCGGGCGGATCGTCGCCAAGCACCCGCGGCTGCGCAACACCAACAACCTGATGCACCTCGGCACGCTCGGGACGGGGAACCACTTCATCGAACTGTGTCTCGACGAGGAGCAGCGCGTGTGGGTGATGCTCCACTCGGGAAGCCGCGGGGTCGGCAACGCGATCGGGACGTTCTTCATCGAACTGGCCAAGCAGGACATGCGCAAGTGGCACATCAACCTGCCCGATCAGGACCTCGCCTACTTCCCGGAAGGGACCGACCATTTCGACGACTATGTCGAAGCGGTCGAATGGGCGCAGGACTTCGCGCGCCTGAACCGTCAGGTGATGATGGCGCACGTGATCGACGCGCTGCGCTCGCAGATCGCCAAGCCCTTCGATGCGGAGTGCGAGGCGGTGAACTGCCACCACAACTACGTGACGCGCGAGCATCACTTCGGCGAGAACGTGCTCGTCACCCGCAAGGGTGCGGTGCGCGCGGCCAAGGGGACGATGGGGATCATCCCGGGTTCGATGGGAGCGAAGAGCTTCATCGTGCGCGGGCTGGGGAACCCTGAAAGCTTCGACAGCTGCTCGCACGGGGCGGGACGGGTGATGAGCCGCACGGCGGCGAAGAAGCTCGTCAGCCTCGACGAACACCTCGCCGATACGGCAGGGGTCGAATGCCGCAAGGACGAGGGCGTGATCGACGAAACGCCCAAGGCCTACAAGCCGATCGACGCCGTGATGGCCGCGCAGGCCGATCTGGTGGAGATCGTCCACACGCTGAAGCAGGTGGTGTGCGTGAAGGGGTAACGCCCTTCGCGCCCCATTGGGGGTGCGGAATGCAGGACTGGGTTGGCCAATGGGTTCAGGAAGGTCGTCTGTGGATCTGGCAATATGCCGAGCCCAATCATGGCTGGCGCGGATGGCATCTGTCTGCGGACCCAGTCGGCTGCCGCTCAGTCAGAAATTTGCTCGATCGCATGAGCGGGGGAGAGCCGTGCCATCGCACGTTGCAACTCGATCCTGTCACGGACGCCGTGCTGAGAATGCCCAACTATGGCAAGAATAGCCGGGGTCATTTCTCGAAGTTGAGAGTCGAGTTCCAGCCTGACCATGGCGATCTTACTCTCGTCCCCGACGAAGAAAGATTGATTATGACCGTCGGCAATAAACGCCTGCGAACCCTTTCATCGGCGTTCGCCGCGGTCGAGGTTGGCGATGGTGACTTTGGGATTGGAACATCCGACAACAAACGGGCCGCCCCATGGATGTTCTGGTGGCCGCCCCGATGCGCGCAGTAGTATCTGAAATAGAGAGATAAACATGATCACCATCGACGGCTCGGAAGGCGAAGGCGGGGGGCAGGTGCTGCGCTATGCGGCGGCGCTATCGCTGCTGACGGGCGAGCCTTTTACCATCACCAACATCCGCGGCGGGCGCGCCAAGCCCGGGCTGATGCGCCAGCACGTCACCGCGCTTGAAGCGGCGGCGGCGATCGGCTCGGCGGAGTGTTCGGGGCTGGCTGTGGGCTCGGGCGAGCTCACTTTCCGGCCCGGCACGGTTGTTCCGGGCGAGTACCACTTCGCCATCGGCACCGCCGGCTCCACCGCGCTGGTGGTGCAGACCGTGCTCGTCCCGCTGATGCTGGCCGACGCGCCCTCGCGCATCGTGATCGAGGGAGGGACGCATGCGTCTTCCGCGCCGCCGTTCGAGTTCCTCGGCGCCACGCTGCTGCCGGTGCTGGAGCGCATGGGGCCGCGCCTGTCGGTCAGCCTCGAGCGCCACGGCTTCTACCCCCGAGGCGGGGGGCGGATCGTGCTCGACATCGTGCCCGCGCCGCTCGCGCCCATCGCCTGCACTGAGCGCGGGGCGTTCAAAGCGGGCAAGGTCGAGGTGCTGATCGCGGGCATCCCGTTCGATATCGCCGAGCGCGAGCTCAAGGCGGCGCGCAAGGTGCTGCGCGAATGGCTGGAGGATGCCTTCGCGCCCGTCCAGCTGTCCGCCGACCGCGGCCCCGGCAACGCGCTGCTGATCACGGCGGAATGCGAGCATGTGACCGAGGTCATGTCCGGCTTCGGCCAGCTCGGCGTACCGGCCGAGCGGCTGGCGACGACGGCGGCCAAGCGGATGGCGGGCTACCTCGCGTCGGGCGCCTTCGCCGGGCCCTACATGCAAGACCAGCTGCTGCTGCCCTTCGCTTTTGCGGGGGCGGGGGAGTTCACCACGGTCAAGCTGTCCGAGCACACCCGCACCGCGGCGGCGCTGATCGCGCGCTTCACGGGGCGCACTTTTGCATTCGGCGAAGGGGCGGACGGGCTGTGGACCGTGTCGCTGGGCTGACGCGCCCGCGCCGGAATGCCATTCTGGGTTAGGGACGCAGCACGGGGACTTCGCCCAAAGGCGGGAGATGCGTAGCCTCATTGCCGCTCTCCTTCCCCTGTCCCTGTCCCTGTCGCTGCTGGGCGGATGCGAAGCCGAGCCTGACCCCGCCCAGACCCCCGACAAGCAGCAACCCGCACCGGAGCAGGGGGCCGATTCCATGGCGTCACGCGATCCCGCTCCGGGCGCAGTGGCCGATGCCGGTCCGCCCGATGCCGAGGCGCGGCCGCTGATGCAGGCGCAGGTGGTGCTCGAACGGCTCGGCTTCGGTCCGGGGGTGATCGACGGGAAAGCTGGCCTGTCCTTCTCCCATGCGCTCGCGGGCTTTCAGGAGGCGCGCGATCTCCCCGTGACCGGCGAGCTGGACGAGGCGACGCGCTCCGCTCTGGCGCGCTGGAGCAATATCCCCGCGACCCGCGTGGTGACGATACCTCAGGATTGGGCCGCCGAGCGTTTTGCCACGCTGCCGGAGGACATGACCGCACAGGCGCAGTTGGAGCGATTGGGCTACGAGACCATGGCCGAAAAGCTCGCGGAACGGTTCCACACCACGCCCGCCGTGCTCGCCATGCTCAACCCCGGTGGCAAGCCAGCGGGCACGGGCGCTGCAACCCCGCCATCCGCGCCCGCAGGAGAGCCGCAATTCGCGCCCGGCCAGACGATCCGCGTCCCCAATGTCGGCGCCGATGCGATCGATCCGGCGGCGGTTGCTGACAAGGACTGGCTCGCCACCCTGCGCGCGCTCGGCGTCGGCACGCGGCAGAGCGAGGTCGAGCGGATCCTCGTCGATGAATCCGAGGGGTGGCTCAAGGCCTATGACGGCGAGGGACAGCTGGTCGCGATTTTCACCGTCACCACCGGATCGCAGCACGATCCGCTGCCCATCGGCGACTGGACGGTGAAGGGCGTCGCCTACAATCCGCCTTTCGCCTTCGACCCTGCGCTGTTCTGGGATGTGCCCGACAGCGCGGACAAGCAGCGCCTGCCGCCGGGGCCGAACAGCCCGGTCGGCGTGGTGTGGATCGACCTCAGCAAGGAGCATTACGGCATCCACGGCACGCCCGTACCCGAGGCGATCGGCCGCACCGAGAGCCACGGCTGCGTGCGCCTTACCAACTGGGACGCGGCCCGTCTGGCGCTGATGGTGGGGCCGGGCACCAAAGTGGAATTCCGCCCCTAGCATCGCCCGGATCCGGGCCGCACCACGTCGCCCGCTTTGCGACGAACCGAGCGCTTGCCTTGCGAATAATTGTTGCAAGCCATTCTCATTATCACTAGCCGGCGGATGTCATTTGTTTCTGCTGAGGACCCCGCCTTGAAAAAACTGCTTCTCGCTTCCTGCGCTCTCATCGCCATGCCCGGCCTTGCCCATGCCGCGGAAGCGGAGGCGGACGCGGGCGATGCGCAGGCGATCATCGTCACCGGCAAGGCCGAGGGTTATCTCGCGAGCGATTCGGTGACCGCGACCAAGACCGATACCCCGCTGCTCGACGTGCCCCAGTCGATCACGGTCGTCACCCGCGAGCGGCTCGACGACCAGGCGCAGCGCAGCATCGGCGATGTGCTGCGCTATGTGCCGGGCACCACCGTGGGGCAGGGCGAGGGCAACCGCGACCAGATCACCCTGCGCGGGCAGAACACCACCGCCGACTTCTTCCTCGATGGCGTGCGCGACGACGTCCAGTATTTCCGCAGCCTCTACAACATCGAGCGGGTCGAGATTCTCAAGGGCCCCTTCGCCCTGATCTTCGGCCGCGGCGGCAGCGGGGGCATCGTCAACCGCGTCCAGAAGACCCCCTCTGCCGATGCGCTGCGGGTCGGCGGGGTGGCGAGCGTCAACACCTTCGGCGCATGGGATGTCGCGGCCGATATCAACGCGCCGATCAGCTCCAACGCCGCCTTCCGGCTCAACGCGACCTACGAAAGCCTCGACAACCACCGCGATTTTTTCGGGGGCGAGCGCTACGCGATCAACCCCTATGTCGCGGTCGATCTGGGCGGCGGGTGGAAGGCCGGTCTGTCCTATGAATACGTCAACGACGACCGCGTGACCGATCGCGGCGTCCCCTCGATCGCGACCGCCCCGGGCCAGCCCAACCGTCCGCTGACCGGCTATCGCGACACCTTCTTCGGCGTGCCCGGCGCCAACCGCACGGAGCTTGAGGCACACATCCTCAAGGCCCGGCTCGATGGCGAGCTGGCCGAGAACCTCGCATGGTCGACCACGCTGCTCTACGGCGATTACGACAAGTACTACGCCAACGTCTTCGCCAACGGGGCGGCTACCGGCCAGACGGGCACCGTCGCTCTGTCGAGCTATTTCGACCCGACGACGCGGCAGAATTTCATCGCGCAGAGCAACCTCGTGTGGGATGTCGATCTCGGCGCGGTGACGAACAAGATCCTGTTCGGGCT
The DNA here is from genome assembly GCF_002155685.1 of Erythrobacter colymbi. Taxonomy (GTDB): domain Bacteria; phylum Pseudomonadota; class Alphaproteobacteria; order Sphingomonadales; family Sphingomonadaceae; genus Erythrobacter; species Erythrobacter colymbi. The sequence continues at coordinate 17,571 of NZ_MUYK01000013.1, read as the reverse complement.
TGAATATGGCGACCAGGATTCGGCCAACCAGCGCCGCAACGGAACCTTGTCGAGTGGCACGCTCAACCTCGCCAACATCGTCTATCCGACTGTCACCTTCGGCGCGCTGGCGCGTGACACGCAGTCCGATGTCACCTTCGTCTCCGCCTATGCGCAGGACCAGATCAGCTTCGGCGAGCATGTCGATGTCGTGGTGGGCCTGCGCTACGACCGCTTCGAAATCACCGGCATCGACCGGATCGGCACGCCGCGCGCTTTCGGCCGCACCGACGAGAAGGTCTCGCCGCGGGTCGGGCTTATCCTAAAGCCGCAGCCCAATGTCTCGATCTACGGCAGCTACAGCCAGTCCTTCCTGCCGCGCTCGGGCGACCAGTTTCTGACGCTGAGCGCGACCCAGCAGAACCTCGCGCCGGAACGCTTCACTAACTACGAGGTGGGCGCCAAGTGGGACATCCGCCCTGACCTGAACCTGACGCTCGCGCTGTTCCAGCTCGACCGGACCAACGCCACCACGCCCGATCCCGAGAACGTGCTGACCACGATCAACATCGGCGAGACCCGCACGCGGGGCGTCGAGATCGGGGTGGCCGGGCGGATCCTGCCCAATTGGCAGACCAGCGGCGGCTACACCTATCAGGACGGCGAGCTGCGCGGGAACGGCTTCGTCCGGCTCGGCCAGCTGCCGAAGCACCAGTTCGCGCTGTGGAACCGCGTCGATCTCGACCGCCGCCTCGGCGTCGGGCTTGGCGTGGTGCACCAGTCGAGCCAGTTCGCCGCGATCCGGACCCTGCCGACGACCACGCGCCTTCCGGCCTTCACCCGCGTCGATGCGGCGGTCTTCTACAAGGCGAGCGATAATCTCGAATTGCAGCTCAATGTCGAGAACCTGCTCGACGAGGACTATTTCGCCGACGCGCACAACAACAACAACATCACCCCCGGCGCGCCGATCAATGCGCGCTTCACCGTGCGCCTGACCTATTGAGGTTGCCAACCGGGGAGGGGGCAGGGTGGCTGTCCCCCCTTCGGAATTTGACAGTATGAGTGCCAGAACATAGGCTGCGTGCCGGCCGGGATCGTCCCTGCCACCTGCCGAAGAGGCCCGCGCATGCCCTCTGCCGACCTGTCGCCAGCCCCTCTCACCGAAGCCCTGCCGCGTGACGGGCGGCGCCAGCGCAGCCGGTCGAGCCATGCGCGGATCGTGGCGGCGATGCTCGATCTGGTCGCCCGCGGCGAGGTCGCGCCGAGCGCCGCGCAGGTCGCCGAGGTCGCGGGCGTGGGCCTCAGGTCGGTGTTCCGCCACTTCAAGGACATGGACGCGCTCTACCGCGAGATGGCGGCGGCGATCGAAAGCCGGATCCTGCCGATCCTGCTCCGCCCGCCCGAAGGTGCGACGTGGCAAGCGCGGCTGTTCGACATCGCTGCGCGCCGTGCGCTGATCTTCGAGACGATCATGCCCTATCGCATCTCGGCCAATGTCCGGCGCTTCGAATCCGCCTATCTGATGGAAGGCTATCGACGCCAGCTGCGGCTCGAGGCCGAGGCGCTGGCGGCGCATCTGCCCGAGGAGGTGCGTGCCGATCTCGACGGGGCGCGGGGTCTCAATGTCATCCTCAGTTTCAACACCTGGCGGCTGCTGCGCCACGACCAGAACCTCGCGCCGGACGAGGCCGCGGCGGTGGTGCGGCGGATGCTGGGCGACGCACTGGCGCGCTGGCCGGAGGGGTGATGCGCGCCGCGCTGGCCATCCTCGCCTGTCTGCTACTGGCCGCTTGCGGGGAGGCCGATCCGCCCGATCCGCCGCGCCGGAGCGCCTGCAAGGGCCTTGCCGATGACGCGATGGTCTGGATCCCTGGCGGCACCTTCACCATGGGCGAGGACCCCGATTACCCCGAGGAAGGCCCGCCGCGCGAAGTGGCTGTCAAAGGCTTCTGGATGGACGCCCACGAGGTGACCAACGCGCAGTTCGCGGCATTCGTCAAAGCCACCGGCTATGTCACCCTGGCCGAGCGCGCGCCCCCTGCGCTCCCCGGCGCGCCGCCCGAGATGCTCCAGCCCGGCTCGGCGGTGTTTCGCGCGCCTACGCCGGACGATCGCGCATGGTGGCGCTGGGTGCCGGGGGCCCAGTGGCGCTATCCTGCGGGCGCGGGCACGGACATCGCGGGGCAGGATCGCGTGCCCGTCGTCCAGATCGCCTACGCGGATGCGCAGGCCTATGCCGCATGGGCCGGCAAGCAGCTCCCCGACGAGGCGCAATGGGAATACGCCGCCCGCGCCGGTGCGCCCGCGTTGCCCGAGCCGGTGGACGGAGAGGGCAAGCCGCAGGCGAATTACTGGCAGGGCGCGTTTCCGGCCAAGGACCTCGGCACCGACGGCTTCACCGGCCGCGCGCCCGTCGGCTGCTTTGCCGCCAATGCTTTCGGGCTCCACGACATGATCGGCAATGTCTGGGAGTGGACCGCCACGTCCGGCAGCCGCGCCGATGCGGGCGAGCCGGTCGGGGTGATCAAGGGCGGCTCCTTCCTCTGCGCTGCCAATTACTGCGCCCGCTATCGCCCTGCCGCACGTCAGTTCCAGGAGCGCGGGCTGGGCACCGACCACATCGGCTTCCGCCTCATCGACACCAAGCGCGCGCCGCCCCGGCAGGATTGACGCCGCCGGAAGATAATGACATTCAGAGTGCCAATAAAACGGGAGAGGGGATCGCTGTGAAGGTGCTGCGCACGCCGGACGAGGCTTTTGCGGGGCTGTCCGATTTCCCCTTCGAGCCCCGCTATGCGGAGGTGAAGGACGCTCAGAGCGGCGCCCCCCTGCGCATCCACTATATCGACGAAGGCCCCCGCAATGCGCCCGTGGTGCTGATGATGCACGGCGAGCCGACCTGGAGCTACCTCTATCGCCACATGATCGGCCCCGTGGTGGCGGCAGGCTACCGCGTCGTGGCGCCCGATCTCGTCGGCTTCGGCCGGTCGGATAAGCCCGCGGCCAAGACCGACTATTCCTATGCGCGCCATGTCGGCTGGATGCGGCAGTGGCTCGAGGGGCTGGACTTGCGCGACATCACCCTCGCCTGTCAGGACTGGGGTTCGCTGATCGGGCTCAGGCTGGTTGCCGCTATGCCGGAGCGTTTTCGCGCCGTCGCGCTCTCCAATGGCGGGCTGCCGGAAGGCGGCCCCGCGCCGCGCGCCTTCGCGATCTGGCGGGCGTTCTCGAAGTGGAGCCCGCTGTTCCCGATCGGCAGGATCATCGCCAAGGGCACAAAGCGTCCGCTCTCCGCCGCCGAAATCGCCGCCTATGACGCGCCCTTTCCCGACGCGCGCTACAAGGCGGGTGCGCGGATCTTCCCGAGCTTCGTGCCCTTCGAGGGCAACCCTGCCGTGCCCGACCAGAAGGCCGCGTGGGCCGTGCTCGACCAGTGGCACAAGCCCTTCCTCTGCGCCTTTTCCGATGGCGATCCGATCACCCGCACCGGCGAGACGCGCTTCATCGGCCGCGTCCCCGGCACCGCAGGGCAGGCCCACCGCGCCCTGGAGGGCGGGCATTTCATCCAGGAGGACGACCCGCAGGGCTTCGTCGCCGCCATTCTCGATGTCGCAGCGAAGGGAGCGCCGCAATGATCGTGACCAACCAGCTCAATCCGGCCCCGCAGCAGGCGATGGCGTTCTTCGCGGGCAGCGATGATGCCCCGATCTGCATGGTCAACCTCCTCAAGTTCAAGGACAAGGCGGCCTATGCCGATGGCTCCGAGCCCGAACTGTCGGGGCGCGAAGCCTATGCCCGCTATGCGCAAGGGGTGGCCGCCTGCATCACCGCGGTGGGCGGCAAGCTGCGCTTCGGCGGGGATGTGACCGGCCTCCTCATCGGCGAGGTCGAGGAGCTGTGGGACATGGTGGCAATCGCCGAATATCCCTCGAGAAAGGCGATGTTCGCGATGGTGCAATCGCCCGAATATCAGGCGATCACGAAGCACCGCGAGGCGGGGCTGGCCGGGCAGCTCAACATCTGCACCGCCGCGCGGGACGGAGCGGCGGGCGCATGAAGCGCTGGCAGAAGGGGGCGCTGGGGACGCTCGCTGCGCTGGCGATGGCCGGGGCGGGGGCCTACCACTTCCGCACCGATCTTGCCCTTGCGCTGGTCAAGTGGCGCAGCACGCAGGACGTCGCGCCCAACCGTCCCGTCCCGTGGCAGCAGGGCCCGACTGAGGCCGCCCGGTCTCCCGCCGAGCGTCCGCCCAACATCATCTTCATCCTGTTCGACGATCTCGGCATGAACGACCTCTCCACCTTCGGCGGCGGGGTGGCAGGCGGCAAGGTGCCGACTCCTCATATCGACCAGCTCGCCGCCGAGGGCGCGATCTTCACTCAGGCCTATGCCGGGAACGCCACCTGCTCGCCGAGCCGCGCGCAGCTGATGACCGGGCGCTATGCCACGCGCACCGGGTTCGAGTTTACCCCCACGCCCGCGGGCTTCCCGCGGATCGTGCCGATGGTGTGGAACGACATCCAGCCCGATCGCCCGCCGGTCCTCACCGATCCCGCCGCTGCCGAGGCCGCCCCGCCGTTCGAGGATCAGGGCCTTCCCCCCGAGGAAGTGACCGTCGCCGAAGTGCTCAAGGCGAGCGGCTATCACACCGTCCACATCGGCAAGTGGCACCTCGGCAATGCGCCGCGCTTCCTGCCGAACGCGCAGGGCTTCGACGAGAGCCTCAACATGGACGGGATGCTGCACCTGCCCGAGGACGATCCGAACGCGGTCAGCGCGCATGTCGATTTCGACCCCATCGACCGTTTCCTGTGGGCCTCGGCGCACTATGCCACCAGCTACAATGGCGGCGAAAAGTTCGCTCCTGGCGGATACCTCGCCGATTACTGGACCGACCAGAGCCTGAAGGTGATCGAGGCCAACCGCAACCGGCCCTTCTTCCTCTACCTCGCGCAATGGGGTGTCCATTCGCCGCTGCAGGCGACGAAGGCCGATTATGACGCGGTGGGCGATATCGGCCCGCACCGCCTGCGGGTCTACGGCGCGATGATCCGCGCGCTCGACCGTAGCGTGGGGCGGATCATGGCAAAGCTCGAGGCCGAGGGGCTGGCCGACAACACGCTGGTGGTGATCTCGTCGGACAACGGCGCGCCGGGGTACGTCGGGCTCCAGCATCTCAACGCGCCCTATCGCGGGGGGAAGGGCACGTTCTTCGAGGGCGGCATCCGCGTGCCGCTGCTGGCGCGCTGGCCGGCGCGGGTGGCGGCGGGATCGCGCGTCGCGCTCCCCGTCGGGCAGGTCGACCTCATGCCAACCTTCGCCGCCGCCGCAGGCGCGCCGCTGCCAAAGGGCGTCGCGATCGACGGGCGCGATTTGCTGCCCGCGCTCACCGGCAAGGGCACGCAGTCACGGGCCGATGCCCCGCTGTTCTGGTCGAGCGGCTATTACAAGGCGGTGCGTGCAGGGGACTGGAAGCTTCAGGTGAACGGCAAGCAGGGCAAGGTGTGGCTCTACAACCTCGCCGCCGACCCGACCGAACAGCGTAATCTTGCCGCGAGCGAGCCCGCCAAGCGCAAGGCACTCGAAGCCCTGCTGGCCGCGCACGAGCGTGGCCGCAAGCCGCCGCTCTATGCCAGCACCTTCGACACGCCGGTCTCGATCGACACGACGCTGGCCGAGCCCTTCGACCCGCGCGGCGAGTGGATCTACTGGCCCAACTGACCGCGCGCGGGGGTCCCGTGCGGGTGGGGATGGAAGAGCGATGAGAGGATGATGGCTGGGGCGGAAGGATTCCCAGCCAATTTGCCCCAGCCAATTGAACTAAAACGGTAAAATTTACCGGCAGCCATCGCCCGGCAGGCGTGTTGGGACAGTTAATTGGGACAGTCGGCGGTGGCAACCCCGCATGGCGCACTATCCCGCTTTGACTCATAGATGCGGCGGCGAGGCGATTGCGTCGCAACTCTATCGGACGCGATAATGCGGCTTGCTATGAAATGCATCCGGCGCTGAGCCATGACCTTTGGACTGCAGAGCCGCATACAACGCTGAATATCTGAAAGAAAGCCGATGCCGCCGATGGATCGGACGGCAAATATCCCTCGGTATTCGAGATCAGGGATGAGCCTGTTCTGAGAATGGAAAAGGCTTCTGACACCCGGAACGGGGTCAGCAAATCCATGAAAAGGAATACTGAAATGATTGATCTTACCCTGCCCGGCGGGGCCTGCCCCCGCCTACCGATTACCTATGTCCTGCCCAGAGCCTTGTGGCGCCCGCGCGACCCCGGCAATGTCAGCATCAAGGGCTGCCAGATGGCTTTCGCCGCGAACAACGGGACGATTGCAGATGGAATCGGTGCGATAGCGGAATTTGCTGTGCGCAAGCAGGTGCCCTGGCTTTTGGCCAACTTCGCCGACAAAACTACCTCGATCTGTGACGGGCTCTTCATGATAAAGCCCCGCGGAGACACTCTTATGATTGGCCTCGTCCATCCGTGCATCGTGCGAAGCGGTGCGCCTATGATCCTGGTGGCTGATAATCGGTCGCATGCATTCGCGTTTGATACGTCGGGCAAGTTGATAGAATGCGCAGTTCCGCGGCCCGCGAAGATTGCTGCTGGGGTCGAACGTGGCTGGGCAGAAGTTCGTCGTCGTATGGCAGACGTGGTCGATGGGGCAACCTTCCGATATCCGAGCTGGGAGGTCCATTTCTAAGTGTTGCACGTGCCAGTCTTTTAAGCAGGCAATCAGCCAAGTCTCTGCCATCGGGGGGGCGGCGATCCTTACTGGAGCGCCGCCCTGCCTTCGATAGCCTTCGACGGGTCTCCGAGAGCTTTGCAATCGGACTGATGACGAGCTCCAAATTCGCTGTAAGGTCGGAATTTCTATGGAAATTTCGCTGAAGAGGGAATCGGAAGGAAAAATTTTCTCTGACATATACGAAGTCTTAATAATCGACATCTTAGAGGGATCGGGGGGAGGGGGCCCGCTTTTCCTTTCATCCCAATTCTCATACTGCCTTCACTGTCATCGGGTGGATCGCAGACGCGCATTGCCCGTTCTGTGAGGATGCCCATTCTCCCGACCAAGGCAACTGCGGCTTGGGTCAGTCAGCGCGGAGCGCTGGCTGCAAACCCAAAGCGCGCAAGTGGTGATGTGATCATCGCGCCCCGATATCATCCCGTTACGAGGCCGCGGGCCATGTCGTCCGGCGCCTCTCGCCATTGCAGAAAGTCAGCCGCATCGCATCGATCGCGCAATTGCTGCGAAGCGGACGGGTGACGGCAGCCAAAATCGGCATTAACGTGCACGCCAAATCTTTGAGTGATTTGGGGAAGCCTTGCCTGCCATGTCGTTATCCTTGCGTGATCTGATCCTCGCCCATGTGCCTGAAGATGGCTCGGCCATCGGCAATATGGCGCTGCTGGCGCTGCTGCGGGAACAGGTGCCGGGCCTCTCGGACGAGGAATATGCAGCCGCAAAGGATGATCTGGTGGCTGAAGGCCTGCTCGGCAAAGGCCGTGGACGTGGCGGCTCCGTGTTCCTTGCCAGCATCGAAGATGACGAAGACGGCGAGGACGACGGCGAGGATTTCGCGTTGGAGGCGCAGGAGCCCGGCGTTGCCGTGACACGCAGGGCGGCGGGCAAGAAGAAGGCACCAGCGAAAGCAAAGGGGCCGGTGCAGGTGCTCAGCTACCGCCACGACGACACTCGAGTGAACAACCCCGAAGTCGGCATGGTGCACCCGGACAATGACCCGGATCAGCCGAAGACGGTATGGGCGTATGACCCTCATCTCGATCCCGCCCTGATGTTCGACAGCCAGCGTGGGGCCATCGAGACGCTGATCGACGATGCGCTGGCATCGGGCGATGCGGACGTGATGGCCGATGCGCTGGCCGAACTGAAGCGCATGCAAGCGCCTTATCTCAATTGGACGGGCAAGGCCGAGCGGACCAGTTTCGAGGTCGATACCGTATCGCTGCACGTGCATGAGCGGGTGGACCCGGCCACCATCCTCGCCCGCGCAGCCAAACGGCTGAAGGGCGGCAAGGGGGCAGAGGAATGGCGACAGGCCGATCTGTTTGCCGCGCCGTTCGAGAACCTGCCTCTTCGCAAGGCCGTCGATTTCTACAAGCACGAGAAAGGCTGGTCGAACCGGCTAATCGCGGGCGACAGCCTGCTGGTCATGAACTCCCTACTCCAGAAGGAGTCGATGGCTGGCAAGGTCCAGATGATCTATATCGACCCGCCTTACGGCATCAAATACGGGTCAAACTTTCAGCCTTTCACCAACAAGAAAGATGTGAAGGATCGCGTTGATGCCGATCTGACTCAAGAGCCAGAGATGATAAAGGCATTCCGCGATACGTGGGAGCTCGGCATACACTCATATCTTACTTACCTGCGGGATCGCCTCCGTCTTGCTCGTGAACTTCTTTCTGAAAGCGGCAGTCTCTTTGTTCAGATTTCAGAGGAGAACGTGCACCTTGTAAGAGGCTTGCTCGACGAGATTTTCGGTCAGTCGAATTTCTTCGCCGATATCATTTTCGTAAAGGCCGGAGCGCTAGGCTCCGTTCAACTGCCTCGGCAAAATGATTACATTATTTGGTATTGCAAAGATAAGAGAGTAGTAAAATACAATCAATTGTATTTCGAAAAAATCCCCGAAGAAGACGTCGGCGCCTATCGTTTGGCAGAGCTGCCGAACGGCGAAATTCGCGGCTTAAAGAACGGAGATGACCTTTCGAAGGTCAGGCCTCTCCGTTATGTTTTGATGACGAAACCCGGCCCGGGTCAAAAATACTCTTTTGACTTCCAGGGTCGTCCCGTGGATGCGGGTGACCGCTGGTGGGGCTTCCCCCCTGAAAGCATGCCCCGTTTGATACGATCTGGGCGGATCGCTCCGAGCGGCCGCGACAGCAAACGGTATCTCGACGACTTCCCGGCCACATACCTTTCTAACCTTTGGACCGACACGGCGACAGGGAGCGGTATGGGGAAAGTCTATGTCGTTCAAACAAATGAGAAAGTCGTCGAGCGGTGCCTTCTCATGTGCACAGAACCGGGTGATTTGGTCTTAGATCCCACCTGCGGCTCGGGCACAACTGCCGTCGTGTCTGAGCGATGGGGGCGACGTTGGATCACCTGCGACACCAGCAGGGTTGCGATCACACTGGCGAAGCAACGTCTTATGACAGCCAGCTTCGACTATTTTGCGCTCCGCTATCCCAACGAAGGGCTCAAAGGCGGATTTATCTATCAGACCGTGCCGCACATCACTCTGAAGAGCATCGCAAATAACCCCGACATCGACACGATCTACGAGGCCGAGCACCCTTCTATCGCTACGGCGCTGGACGGACTGAACGCGTCCTTGCTTGCCGCCCCACCAGCGTCCTTCAAGCCGGGTCAAGGCTACCGCAAGGGAAAGCCGGTCACCTTTGCAGCAGGTGAGGGGCTGGAAGAATGGGAGGTTCCGTTCGATTTTCCTGCCGGCTGGCCGGACAAGGCGCGCAAACCCTTCGACGACTTCCATACGGCCAGGCGGACGATGCAGGCGGCGATGGATCAATCGATCAAGGATCGCGCCGAGCAAGAGACGCTCTATGACAAGCCTAAAAAGGACGACACTCGCCTGCGCATCACCGGCCCCTTCTCAGTCGAGGCTGTGCCCGCGCCCACAGTCCTGTCGCTCGACGAAACCGTCCAGCCAGCCGAAGCCGACGCCACCGTTGCCCGCTCCGGCGAAACATCTCGCCAGACCCAGTGGCGCGACGAACTGATCCGCACCGGCATCCGCGCCAAGGGCGGTGCCATGCTGAAATTCGCCGATCTCGAAACGATCCCCGGCGTCCGTCACCTCCACGCCTCTGGCACGCTGGCCGAAACCGGCGAACGGGTGGTGGTAAGCTTCGGCCCCGAACATGCCGCTCTCGAACAGCGGCAGGTCGAAATGGCGCTCAGCGAGGCGGAGAAACTGCGCCCCGCGCCCAAGTTCATCGTCTTTTGCGCCTTCACGTTCGATCCCGAAGCGGCGAAGGACATCGATGAAATCAACTGGCCCGGCGTCACTCTGCTCAAGGCGCAGATGAATACCGACCTGCTGACCGAAGACCTGAAGAAGGCGCGCTCATCCAACCAGTCCTTCTGGCTGATGGGTCAGCCCGAGGTCGAGCTCCGCCAGACTGGTGATACGTGGCAGGTTGAGGTTCACGGCTTCGACTACTTCGATCCCCGCGAAGGCACGCTGGTCTCCGGCGGCAAATCCAAGATCGCCATGTGGTCGCTCGACACCGACTATGACGGCCGCAGCCTCATGCCGCATCAGGTGTTCTTCCCGATGGCAGGGGCAAAGGACGGCTGGAACCGCCTGAAGAAGACGATCCGCGCTGAGCTTGACGAAGATCTGCTTGAGCAGTTCCACGGCACGGTCTCACTGCCCTTCGAAGCCGGTGATCATCGGCGGATTGCGGTCAAGATCGTCGATGACCGGGGCATTGAGTCTCTCAAGATCATGGATTTGGGGTGACGGCAGTGAACAGTCCGCAGCCGGGCGCACGCCCCAAGTCGCTTATCATCAACACGCCCTTCGTTTGCCCCCAGCAGCACTGGGCCCCCCGGCAGGATGGCACGCTGGAAATCGTGCCTGAGCGGCGACCGGCGAGTTACGAGGTATTCGACGCCCGCAACAACACCCGGCGTGTCGAGCCGCTCGAATTGGTCAACACGATCCGTGACCGTGTCGATCAATGGCGGGAAGCCGGGTATCCCGGCGTCACTATTGTCACCCGCCGCCTGCTGGAGCACTGGCACGACAATACGGCTCGCGAATACCCGTTCTACTTCTGCCAGCTGGAAGCGATCGAGACGCTGATCTGGTGGTCGGAAGCGTCCGAAGAGTATCGGCAGGGCATTCACGTGCCCGGCGATGGTGGGCCGTGGGAACGCATCTGCAACAAGATGGCGACAGGCGCAGGCAAGACCACCGTGATGGCGATGATCATCACATGGCAGGTTCTCAACGCGCTAACCTATCCCAAGCGCAACAAGGATTTCAGCCGCGCCATCTTCATCGTCGCCCCCGGTCTGACGGTGAAAGGGCGGCTTCAAGTCCTTATCCCGAGCGCGGGGAGCTATTACGACGAGTTCAACCTCTGCCCATCCGAGACGCTGCGGCAGAAGCTCAACCAGGCGGAAATCCTGATCGAGAACTGGCATACGCTGATGCCTGCAGCGGAACCGAAGCGGTCGGTCGTCAAGAAAGGCGCGGAGTCAGACGAGGCGTTTACTCGCCGCGTTCTTGGCAAGCTGGCGGCATTCAAGGATATCGTCGTCATCAACGACGAGGCGCATCACGCCTATCGCAAGCCCGCTGAGGTCAAGATCAGCAAGAAGCAGGCGGCGGAACAAGGCATCGATCTGGACGAAGCAACTCGCTGGATCGAGGGTTTGGACCGGCTGCACAAAACGCGCCGCATCCAGCGGTGCTTTGATCTTTCCGCCACGCCGTTTGCTCCGACCGGCAAGGCCAGCACTGATGTCGGCCTGTTCGAATGGATCGTGTCGGATTTCGGGCTGAACGATGCCATCGAGGCTGGGCTGGTGAAGACGCCCCGCGTCGTCGTGCGCGACGATGCTCTGCCCGATGCCCGCACCATGCGGTCAAAGCTGTATCATATCTACCGTGATCCGGCGGTTGCAGAAGACCTCAATCGCAAAGCCGAGCCGCACGAAGCGCTGCCCAAGCTGGTGCAGGACGCCTACACCATTCTCGGCGCTGACTGGCGGGCGGCGATGCTGCAATGGGCCGAGGCCAAGCACCATTCGCCCCCCGTCATGCTCACCGTTTGCAACCGCACGGAGACGGCGGCGAGGATCGAGCATTATTTCAATCAAGGCGATAGCCACTGGCCCGAACTCCACGCGCCCGAGCGCACCCTGCGGGTTGATTCGAAGGTTCTCGATAAGGCCGAGGTCGGGGAGGCCGCGCAGGCCGACAAGAGTTACGAGGACCGCCTCAAACAGATCGTGGAAGCCGCAGCGATACCGGAGACAGCCAAGGCCCGGCTCCGCGAGATGAAGAAAGAGGAACTGCTGCGCGAGATCGTCGATAATGTCGGCAAGCGCGGTGGAGCAGGGCAGGGCCTGCAAAAGGTCATATCGGTCGCAATGCTGTCCGAAGGGTGGGATGCGAAGAACGTTACCCACATCATGGGTTTGCGGGCTTTCACGTCGCAACTACTCTGCGAGCAGGTGATCGGGCGCGGCCTTCGCCGGGTTTCGTATGAGAAAGACGAGAACGGTCTGTTCGTGCCGGAGTATGTCAACGTTTTTGGCGTGCCGCTGTCGATCTACGAACCGGGCGAAGGTGGAGAGGCACCGCCACCGCCCAAGCCGAGCACGCAAATCGATGTGGTGCCCGAACGGGCTTCTCTCGAATTGCGTTGGCCGAACGTTCTCAGGATCGAGACCGTTGTGAAGCCGGAACTCACGGTGAACTGGCCGGCGGTCGAGCGGCTGACATTGGACCCGGCAGCAACCGTCATCAGCGCAGAGATCGCGCCCGCTCTGGGTGGCGCCACTGATCTGAGCAAGGTGACGACCATCGATCTGTCGGCCTTGCCCGAGGAGTTCCGGCTTCAGCGGCTCACCTTCGTCGCTGCGCGCAAAGCGTTTGCAGAGCTTCGGTCGAATTTCACCGGCAACGAGGAATATCTGGTCTTGCAGTTGATCCGGCTGGTGGATGCGTTCCTCACGTCCGACCGGATCGATATCCCGTCTTTGTTCCATCAGGATCCGGTTCGCCGTCGCATCCTAATCGCGCTCAACATCGATATCGTCGTGCGTCATGTCCTCCGCTTCGTAACCGAGCAGAACGTGACGGCGCTGACACCTGTCTTTGATGAGGAAAATCCGATAGGTAGCACAGAGCAAATGCGCCCTTGGTATACTACCAAGCCGAATGTGCCGACGATCAAGTCTCACATCAGCCATGTCGTCGGCGACTCGGCTTGGGAGCAGTATGCCGCCAATATCTTTGAGCGTAGCGACGATGTTGTCGCGTATGCCAAGAACGATCATCTTGGCTTTCAGATACACTACCTCTGGCAAGGATCACGTCGACGCTACATTCCGGACTTTATCGTCCGCCTCGTCAACGGACAGACACTGGCGCTCGAGATCAAAGGCGCCGACAGCGAGCAGAACCGAGCCAAGCGAGCCGCCCTCGATGAGTGGGTGAGAGCAGTCAATAGCGCGGGAGGCTTTGGAGAGTGGGTGTGGGACGTCGCTTTTGAGCCCGCGCAGGTTCACGACGTAATTGCGCGGGCTATGACTTCGCATAACGACCGGCATCCAGGGTTCGATCGTTAACTGCGCAACCCATCTGTAATCCGAAGCCTGCTGCTGCGTCTATGGAACAAAACCACTTTTTAGCAGAAGCACGGTCAGAAAGACGCCCAGTATGCCGGCTGAAAAGCATATGAACGACATAAATAGGTAAGCATTGAGTGGGAAGTCCTCCCGCCGCTTCACATCACGTCTCGCATCTTCAAGAACGGCATCGGTCTTATCGACAACCCAATTGAGCTCTTGCAGTTTGATACCGAGAAGGTGCGATTGTTCACGATCAATCTCAAGGTAGTCCCGCAACCGAACCAGCTCAGCATTCACGTCTTTCACCGCCGCACCAAGGTTATTCGCAATTACGAAAGGGCTCGCTGGATCTCTATAGAGCGGAAAGACTGTCAAGAATGTCAGTATCGCGGACAGAATCATAATAGTTTCATCATCACCTGCGCGTCTTTCCACGCCTTCCATCACGCGAAGTTCGAAGTCAGAGATATCGATTCCAAATAAATCGCGCCATAAGTCGTTGTGATAGCTCATGGATTGATCCCCTCAAGGATCGACTTTCCAAAACTCCTATAGGCATGGGCGAACTGGACTCGCGAGAAAGCGCCTTGGCTCAGCAGAAAAGCTTCGCGCATTGATTTGCCCTCACGGGTGACAAGCTGTTCAACATCGCTCGAAAGGCGAGGTATAGGAATGATACCGGAGCGCTTATTCCAATTTCCTCGGAACTCCCCAAGGACAGCCACGTTCCGAAGGCCCATTTTTCGTGCCAATTCAGGAACTTTGAGATGTTGATCATGTTCGTTAGCGATGAACATGAAGATGACCTGCGCCTCGGGGTCAATCGACGTCAACGCAATAGCAGTGTTGATTGCTTCCTTGTAAAGAGTCCGCCCGACTTCAATGATTGCAGGCGTTCCCGGGCGCTCCAACCGCCAGTCCAATGCTTTCGGGATTGACCTTTCATCTGCTTCTTGGACGTGAAAGTGGCGGTCTTGCCTCGGAACATATTTCAAAACCCGCGATACATTCGTGCCTACCTCCATAATGAGTGGTTCCACCGGAAGGAACGGTTCGAGCATCAGCGCAACCGTGCTTGCGCCGATGCCATCGCGATGAACAAGAAAGTAAGTCACGTTGGTCCCGTATTCCGAGATTGATTGGGGCAACGTCACTGCGCCTGCAGGGTTGGTGATCTGCGTGGCAGCCTGCAATTTGCTGCGATAAGGGTCAAAGGGAACTATATCGGTCGTCATCACATATCCTCATCGTTGATGTTGAAGAGGGATGGCTGTGCATCGCCATCCCGCGGCAATTCACCCGCGATGTCGGGGCTACGATAATCTGGTTTGGGCGTTGGGGCGGCCCCAGTTTGTCCCGCTGGCGAGGGGGCAAGCGCCTTCCTGGCCGCCAACTGCGTTCCTGAAATGGGGGCGCTGCGAGGCCGTTGGCCTGGCCCAAGAAGCTCACCTTCGCTGGCCGCTTTTGTGTTATTGGGGTCCGCAGGGATGGACGGCGCAGCGCTACTGGCCTCATCGTCTTCCATTATCAGTGCTTCAAAATCGATTTCTTCGCTGTCGATTTCTGGCTCGCCAGCACCGACAGTGACGGGGTCGAGTTCGTCGAATTCGGCATACTGAACGTGCGGATCGGAGCCCTCGCTGGCGTCGGCATTGGGAACTATTTGGCTGTCGGAGGCCAGCCAATCTGCATCGAAATATGTGACATCATACTCATTGGGATCGAGGATTTCGACGTCACCGAGATCATCCTCTGCGGGCTCGAAACCTTCAGGATGCCCATGCGCAGCGATCCATGCATCGCAACTCCAGACCTCTCCGTCTGCACGCTCGAAATCGTCGGACCCCTGTGAATAGACAAATGGATAGGCGATTTTGAACGGCTTGCCGGCGGCAAGAGCTTGGCTCAAATGCTCCTGATACCAGCTGTCGTATCTCTCAGCCTCGCGCTTCTCCTCGCGTTCTTTGAATCCCTGCCGCGCGACTGACACTTCAAGGCCAGACCGGAGAAGGCGATTGAAAGCATCGATGCTGTCGATACTTTCAGACAGCATTCGTGCCAGCTCGGGCAGACCATCGACGAGTTCATCGATCCAGTCTGACTTGAGTTTTACGTGCGGTTCGATGCGGTCGACAAAGGCCGTGACCGTCATCTGGCGCACCCGCTCAGCAAACCGATCATCGCTGCAGTCCCACGCACTCCGCACGAAATCCACGACAGCCGCCAGGCGTCCATAATCGCGTTCGGGGTCGAGACTCACAATCTGGGCAAGGAGTTCGATATCTCGGTCCCGCCGCATCGCATGGCACTTAAAGAACGCATCACCTTCTCCACGCGACAGCTCGCGTGTGAGGTCGGCAATCCGTGCAACCCCTGCAAGAAACACCTGTCAACGGCACTGAAAAAATCCCCGGAACTGGCAAAGTAAAATTCCCCACTTTGCGGTTCGGTTGATCAGGTGGTTTGTGTGGCGCCTCCATTTTTGGGTGGGCGTCCGCGGCGCCGGGGTTCGATCGGCGCAGGCGGTGTAATCAGGGCGTTGGACCTGATATGCTCGGGCAGCAGATCGGCATGCCGACGCAGGCGGTAGCTCGAGCCGTCGATCTGGATGACGATGGCATGATGCAGCAACCGGTCGAGCAGCGCGGTTGCGACCACGGGGCTGCCGAAGATGTCGCCCCACTCTGCAAAGCCGCGGTTCGAAGTGAGGATCATCGCCCCCTTTTCGTAACGCGCATTGACCAGCTGGAAGAACAGGTTGCCGCCTCCGGGTATGACCGGCAGGTAACCGATCTCATCGACGATCAGGAGCGATGGTCGGCAGTAGAACCGGAGCCGCTCGCGCAAGGCGCCTTCACGTTCTGACTTCGCCAGAGCGCCGATCAGATCGGCAAGGGTGATGAGCGACACGCTCTTGCCCGCCTTGACCGCCTCAAGCCCAAGCGCGCTGGCCAGATGGCTTTTGCCTGTCCCCGGCGGCCCCAGCAGGTGCACGACCTCGGCGCGCGCAACAAAGTTGAGCTCAGCCAGCGCCATGATCCTGGCCTTGTCGAGCGAAGGCTGGAACGAGAAGTCGTATCCAGCCAGCGTCTTCACCGTGTTGACCCGGCCCATCCGAAGGGCAGTGCGGATGCGGCGTTCCTCACGGAACGTCAGCTCCTCGAGCAACAGCTGTTCCACGGCCTCCAGAGCCGTAATCTCGCCCCGATCAAGGCGGGAGACGCAGTCATCGACGACCTCGATCGCACGCGGCATCTTGAGGCCGACCATGCTGGATTTGATCCGGTCAAGCAGCGATGCGCTGGGATCTGGAAGGAGCGAGTTCATGCGCCTGCTCCTGCCAGCTGCTGTCCGATGGCAGCATAGATATCGAGCGAGCGACGAGCGACCTGCTGGCCAGTAAACCCATGCGGCAAGGGCAGATCGTCGTTCCGGCGCCGATGACGCCGGTGACCGTCCAGAAGGGAGCGCTGCCGCCGTCCCTCAAGCAAAGGATGGCGGGCGATCAGACGATCATTTTCAAAGATGCGGATCTCGTCCGCAAGGCTGTGGACCTCCACGACACGCCGACGGGTCGCATCCGGAACCGAGTAGTAATTGCCGCCAACACTGACCATGCCCTCATGGCTGATCCGACGCTCAAGCTTGAGCACCGCACCGAAGGGAACCAGCGGCAAGGGCTGCAACGCGGGCATTTCCTCGGCGAAGGCCTCGTTCACGACCCGCCCCGTCGTAGCATGCAGGCGCGGATTGGCGACCGTGCTGAGCCAGCGATTGAACTGGACATTCAGATCATCCAGGTCGCGGAACACACCGCCAAGGAAGAAGTCCTCCCGGATATAGCGGAACGGACGCTCAACCTTGCCCTTGGTCTCCGGCCGATACGCACGGCAGGCCCTCGGCAGATAGCCGTAATGTTTCGCAAATTCCACAAGCGTCCGATTGTAGACGACGCGCCCGTCCTCATCCTCGCCGATCACTGCGGTTTTCATGCGGTCGTAAAGGATTTCGCGCGGCACGCCGCCGATCGCCTCGAACGCAGCCCGATGGCATGCCAGCACACTGGGCATCGTCTGGCGCAGCACGAACCGCCCCCAGATCAGGCGCGAGAAGCCCAGCACCATGGAGAACAGCCAGACCACCTGCACACGATCCGGCGCATCAGCAAAACGCACCCGGAACTGCGCAAAGTCGACCTGAGCCTGATGGC
>NZ_MUYK01000012.1 GCF_002155685.1 Erythrobacter colymbi | reverse complement strand
CCTCTCTTATTCATGAGGGTGCGTTTGCAGGCTACCCGGCGCCGGCGGTGCCGCTGGCGGCGTGACGCGGGCGAGCGCCTTTGGCGGAGTTTTTCACCGCGCTGTGATCGATGGGCTTTTCGGGTTGAAGGACTGGCTCGGGGGTTTCGGCGGCACTGCCGCACCGGCTATGTGGGCGCAGGCTTGAGCGCGAGAACGATGGCGCGCAGCAGATCGGCGTCGGGACAGGCCGAGGCGAACGCGACGCGGATGCGGGTAGCGCTTTCCATGACGCGGGCGGCAACCTTGAGCAGCCGCAGGCGCAGGGTGGTAAACTCAGCCCTCGCCAGAGCGGCGGTCTTCGGCATCGCCTGCTGGACGCGCCACAGGAGCCAGTAGGCGGCGGTGTGCAGGATCAGGCGCATCTGATTGGCATTGGCCGACCGGCACGAGGTGCGATCGCTGGCCAGCTGTGTCTTGTGCAGCTTGATCAGGTTCTCTGCCTGTCCGCGCGCGCAGTAGAGCGTGTCGTAGATGTGCTCGGCCGAGCCCTCGGTCAGCGATGTGACGACGTAGCGGATGTCCATGCCCAGCGTGCTGGCCTCGATCCGGGCGACGACGCGGCGCTGGCAGTTCCAGCTCTTCGCGCCGTAGCGGGTCTCGGCATAGCTGCGCAGGACCACGCGGCCTTCCTCGGCGCGGCGGACCGCACAGGCATCGGCAGCCGTGACGATGACGGGATCGGCGCGCAGCGCGGCATTGGTCGGCAGGCCGAGCACGTAATCGATGCCGGCAGCCTCGCAGAAGGCCATGACCTCGGGCCGCCCATAATGCCCGTCGCCGCGGATGGTGATGTGGGTATCGGGCCAGTGGCGGCGAAGATGACGCACCAGACGCCGGATGTGGCCCGCAGCCTCCTTGCCCGAAGGCGTCTTGCCCGTGCGCAGCAGCATCGCCACCGGACGGCCGGTCGCAGTGTCATAAACATGGATCGGCAGGAAGCAGCGCTCGCCATGATGTCCGTTCCAGAACGAGAGTTGCTGATAGCCGTGCACGACATCGCAGGTATCATCGATGTCCAGCGTCACGGCTGCCGGAGCAGCGGGATAGCTGGCACAGTAGATGTCGACCATGGCCGCCAGCATCTTGGCCAGCTCGCGCGTGGTCGGCGCGTTCTCCCATCGGCTCATGGTCGGTTGGCTGGCAAGTCCCGCACCTGCCCCCGGCAGCTTGCCCAGCGCCAGGCGGAAACCAGGATCATCGCGCAGGGCGTCGAGATCATCGGCATCCTCATAGCCGCACGCGATCGCCAGCACACGGGCAAGGAAAATATCCTCAAGCCGATGGACCACCCGCGACGGATCGCGGGGATCAGCAATACATGCCGCAAGCTGCTGGCAGATGCCCATCATGCGCTCGGCCTGAGCCAGCAGCAGCACACCGCCATCCGAGGTCAGCCTGCCGCCGTCAAACGCAGCTGTGACCTTCTTGCCGCCAACCGCTGGAAACGAAAATGCAGCCGCGCTATCATCGCATCCGGCGGGTGTGGTCTGTGGCATTTTTTGCCCCGTTGCAGGTCTGGCTTGAACAACCACATTCCTACAACAATGCAAATGCTTACACCACTCCCGCCAACCCTTCACGACATCGCCGGTGAATAAGATGGGCTAGCGGACGACGCTATCGGTTGACCGTCCCAACAGGAGCATCCGACACTGACCCGCTCACCTATATGCTGCCTGCGGACACGTTCTGGGAACTGCGCCGGGCTGCCATGTCAGCTTTCCATGAGCATATTCACTTTGGTCGGCTGCGTCCGCGACCAGTTTCTCTCGACCCTGGGCCATCCGAACGCTGGCGTTTGGTGCAATGGTTGAGGTTGCTCGATGCCTTGCCTGAAGGTGTCAGCGCACGCGAACTCGCAGTTGACCTGATTGCCAACGACGCGCGCCACTACTCCGCAGCTGAATGGGATAGCTCAAGCGAGCGCAAGCGGATTGCACGCTGGCACCGCCACGCGCTCGCAGTCCGCGACGGCGGCTACCGCCGCCTGCTGAACGGCAACTGATCGGGACAATCCAGACCGTCGCGGTATGTCCGTTCACCCAATCCCCTGAAAATCCGATCTCTCGCCTCCTGCTCGCCGGTCAATCCCCGTGTGTCCGGCACTTCACAGGAGGACAGTCATGGATGGAGAATTTGTACCCGTCGTTCCGCGCTACGTTCGAACACCAGACGCTGCCGTTCACCTTGGGCTTTCCGCTCGCACGCTGGAGAAGCATCGGTGCTATGGGACAGGGCCCGCCTTTCATAAGCTGGGGCGCCGGATCGTCTATGCCATCGCAGACCTCGACGCCTGGGCACAGAATGGACGCCGGAATTCGACGTCGGACCCCGGAAAAGGCATCTGTCTCTCCGCTCGACCGGTGCGGCGCTGATGCGGCCCTTTGCGCCCGCCACGCAACTGGAGCTGTTCCGGCCGATCGGCGGCGATATCGCCGCGCGGGACGCACAGGATCTCATGGCGTGGCCCTTTTTCAGCCTCGCCAAATCGCGCCGCTGCACACCAATCGATTTCACGATGGGCGCGACTTGGATTTCGGTCGAGGCCGTGCCGGAGCATGGCATGGCGACCATCTGGGACGCCGACATCCTGATCTGGGCGGCTAGCCAACTCGTCGAGGCCCGCGATGCAGGAAGACCCACGTCACGCCTTGTTGCAGCTCGACCGCACGAAATCCTGAACTTCATCGGGCGCGGGACTGGCAAAGACCATTATGAGCGGCTGCGCGCGGCACTTGACCGACTGCAATCCACCACCGTTGCGACCTCAATCCGGCAACAGCACCAACGTCGCCGCCACCGTTTCTCCTGGATCAACGAATGGCGGGAAACACTGGACGACCATGGCCGGGCGACCGGTATCGAGATGATCCTGCCAGACTGGTTCTATGCAGGCGTGCTCGACAGAGGGCTGATCCTGACCATCGACCGGGCCTATTTCAGCCTGACTGGCGGCGTCGAGCGCTGGCTTTACCGGATTGTGCGCAAGCATGGCGGCCATCAGCGCGGTGGCTGGAGCTTCGACGTTCCACACCTGCATCTCAAATCAGGCGTGCTCTCGCCGCTCAAGCAATTCGCGTTCGAGCTGCGCAAGATCGTCCGGCAGCAGTCGCTTCCGGGCTACCATTTGAGCCTCGAGCACAGCTTCGGCCGCGAGCGGCTGATTTTCAAACCCATTCCCGTCGACTCGTTCGTCGCTGCGGCCCGGCGCGTTGGCTTGCCTGTGGAGAAGTTGCCATGACGCTCGGCCTATCGAAAACCGCCAGATTCGGCCCATCAGAAACCCGATCCTCGGCCTATCGGAAACCCGATAGTGCCGGAAAACCGCAGAAATCCGCGACAAATCGACTGCTCTCTAACGGTGCTAATAGAACAGAATCCTTCGGATTCTTGCTAACGGCCCGGCCACCTGTGGAAAACGCTGGCGCAGCGCCGACGCTGCCAAGCCTCGGGACCGCCGCTTTGCGCTCGGGGTCGGGACGGCGATCATGAGCAGTCCGGCATTGCAACGGTCTGCAGCCAGACCGCAACCACGCAGCGCGTTGACCGAGGTGGAACTGACCTGGATCGAGAAGCGCTACGAGCAATGGATCCGCTTCGGCCGCATGGCGACGGATCGGATCATCAACCGTCGCACACGTATCGTCGGCTTCCGTCCTGGGACAACCTTCGCGTTTGTGCGCTGGTTGTCGAGCGACTTCGGAACGGTTCACTCCAGCATCGACATCATCACCGCCGTCGAACCCGGCGAGCCTTACACGACGCTGCCATTCGTGCGCCCGGGCGGTGAAATCCTGTTGCATATCGAAGGCTGGCCCAAGGTCGCACAAGTGCTCCAGGCCATTGATGCCGTAGAAGCTGCCGGGGTCGATCCGTGCGACGCATCACCCGATCATTGGCGCCATGTCTGCAACCGCTTGAACGCCGGAATGCCGGCTCGCACCTATACGGCTGAGCGCCACGCAGCCTGGCTTCGGCGCAAGGCGCTCGAAGCGTGAGCCGCCGTCCGTATCTGCGCGCGACGATGCTATCGGCATGCCTGTTCAGCGCCGGATTTGCCGCCGTCGCTGTGCTGTCACCGCGACCGCTGTTGATGTGGAACGCTAGCGCCAGCGCGCCCATCGGTCTCTACCGGATCGATAGCGATGCGCCTGTGACGCTCGGCCAGCTCGTCGCTGTCGCGCCTAGCGTCGAGATTGCCCGATTTCTCGATCACCGCCGCTATCTGCCGTCCGGCGTGCCGCTCATGAAGCATGTCGCGGCTTTGCCGGGTCAGCAGGTCTGCCGCGTCGGTGCAGTCATCACGATCGATGGACGGCCAATGGCTGTAGCCAAATTGCAGGACCGCATGGGTCGCGCGCTGCCTGTCTGGCGCGGCTGCCATCAGGTCGGTGCCAGTGAAATCTTCCTCCTGAATCCTGCCCCCGACAGTCTCGACGGGCGCTATTTCGGGGTACTCCCGGCAGCAGGCCTGATTGGCACCGCGCGCCCGGTCCTCACACGCAATGCACCCGGAGAGCCGCTGCGCTGGCATGTGCCAGACAGACCCACCTCTTCCCCCACGACCAACCAGGAGATCAAGCCATGATGATCGGCGACTTTCAATCCACGCAGGACGGCTTTGCAGGCCGCATCAGGACGCTCATACTTGATGCTGCTGTGACACTTGTTCCAGCGCCTGCAAACGACAGCGAGAATTCGCCCGACTGGCGCGTTCTGCTTGGCGATGCGGACACCGGCATCGAAATCGGTGCGGGATGGAATCGCACCGGCGAGCGCGCCGGCGCCTATGTCGCGGTACAGATCGATGACCCGGCTTTTGTCCAGCCTTTGCGCGCCAACCTGCTCCGCTCGATGGGTCGGCATGACGAACATCACCTGCTCTGGTCACGCCCGACACATCGCGATCGGAGATAGCCATGGATCGTCGTTCGCGCTCCGCGAGCAGGCGGCATCCATTGCGGATCGCCTATAGTCTGCACCGCTATCTGCTCCTTCCCGGTCTCTGCCTCGCACTTGGCGTCAGTTCAGTGGCCGCACCGCAGGTAGCGTCTACTACCGGGCCAGACCAGTTCGCGGCCCATCCTTATGCACCGCATGTCGCGGAAGCCTCCCAGCGCTTCGGGATACCCGAACTCTGGATCTGGGCGGTCATGCGGGCTGAAAGCCAGGGCAATTCACGCGCGGTTTCGTCAGCAGGTGCGATGGGCCTGATGCAGATCATGCCCGGCACCTGGGCAATGCTCACCGAGCGCCATCGGCTTGGATCTGATCCGTTCGATGTCCGCGCCAATATTCTCGGCGGAACCGCCTATCTGCGCGCCATGTGGGACCGATATGGCGACGTCAGACTGATGCTGGCGGCCTACAATGCCGGGCCGGGCCGGGCCGATGATTATGCAAATGGCCGGCGACGACTGCCCGCAGAGACGGTCAGCTATGTTGCGCAGATCACCCCAAGCCTTGGTATAGCCAGTACTGTTGCCACTGCGGCGATCCCGGCATCAGCTCCGCAATCTTGGCGTCAGGCGGCGTTGTTTGCGGCGCGTGACTATGGCGGCGCAGAAGTCATCACCGATGCAACTTCGGTGCAGCTGGAACGTGCGATCAGTGCACCAACAGCGGCTTCTTCGCAGCGCGATGAGTCGGCTCCGCACCCCCTGTTTATTCCGCTTTCACCGCAGGTGCCGTGATGGTGTTCTCGGTCGCAGTTCTGACGGTCACGGCGATGTGCGGGCTTGTTCTGGCGGTGAGGCAGGCGTGGGAGAGACATGTCAGTTTTGGAGGGCAAGATAAAAGGGCTGCCAGCAGGCTAGTCCTATGTGGTTGGGATGATTGGCAGATTTCGTATGGCATGAAGGCATGTCTGCCATACGCTGCTTCGAATTCGGCTTTGTTTTCAACGCAAAACAGTATGGCACACCGACCATGAGCGGGGACGACAATGAATTTCGTGTCCGGCCGGGAAGGGGGAGAGACAGCGGTAAGGGCGCAGGCCAAAGAGGCCAGAAGCTGGCGGCACAGGTCCGCCGTGCTGCAGCACGATCAGGCCAAACGCGCCTGCGCAGAGGTGGGACGCGAACAGGCCGAAGCTCTGGCAGAGCGGGCCGAGGTCGGCTTGCGCTTGCCGCTATGCGACACCGCTCGCCTGGTCAGCGACGGGTTACTGTCCTGGCTCGCATCGTCCGGCACAAGGGCGCACACTATCGCGCCGCACCGCTTGCTCGCCATATCTCCTATCTCGAACGCGACGGGGTGACCCGCGACGGACGCGATGCATCCATGTTCGATGCCCGCTCTGACGAGAGTGATCGCGAAGGCTTCGCCGATCGTTGCGAGGATGACCGGCACCACTTCCGCTTCATCGTCAGT
This sequence comes from Erythrobacter colymbi, assembly GCF_002155685.1. Lineage (GTDB taxonomy): Bacteria > Pseudomonadota > Alphaproteobacteria > Sphingomonadales > Sphingomonadaceae > Erythrobacter > Erythrobacter colymbi. The sequence continues at coordinate 79,744 of NZ_MUYK01000012.1, read as the reverse complement.
CCCGAAGATGCGGGCGACATGCCGGACCTGCGGGCATTCACCCGCGAGTTGATGACCGACATGGCCAAGGATCTCGGCACCAGGCTGGACTGGGTGGCGGTCGACCACTGGAACACCGACAATCCGCACATTCATATCCTTGTCCGCGGCGTTGCTGATGACGGCACAGACCTGATCATCGACCGCGGCTACATAAGCGATGGACTGCGCCGCCGAGCCGAGGAGCGCGTCACGCTCGAACTCGGACGGCGCAGTGAACTGGATATCCGTACGGCACTTGAACGCGAAGTCGATGCCGAACGGTGGACTGGTCTTGACCGCCAGCTCTCAAAGCTCGGCGAGGACATGTCGGGCCGGGTCGACCTTCGCCCAGGCGGCGATGGCGAACCCGGCATGCGCCGTCTGCTCATCGGCCGTGCCGCCAAGCTGGAACAGCTAGGGCTTGCGTCCCGCGAAGGTCCTGCAGTTTGGACCATTGATCCCGGTGCCGAGCGCGCCTTGCGCGATCTTTCGGTCCGCAACGACATCATCAAGACCATGCACCGCGCCATGACCCGGGACGGCGGACGCTTCGATCCAGCTGCACTGGCTCTGCACTCAAAGACGCCCAGTGACCCCATCGTCGGGCGGCTCGTTGAGCGCGGCCTCCAGGATGAACTGGCAGGCAGCGCCTATGCCATCGTCGACGGCACCGATGGCCGTACGCATCACTTGCGCTTCGACGACATGGACATGACCGGCGATGCGAGGCCGGGAGCAATCGTCGAGCTCAGATCATGGGAGGACGCCAAAGGCCAGACACGGCTCTCGCTGGCAACACGTTCGGACGTGCCCCTTGCGGACCAGATCACTTCGCCAGGCGCAACATGGCTCGATCGCCAGATCGTCGCGCGCGAACCGGTAACCACAGGCAATGGCTTCGGACTCGAAGTGCGCAACGCGATGGAGGCCCGCGCGCACCATCTCGAAGCGCAGGGTCTTGCCCGGCGGCAGGGACAGAGGTTGATCTTCGCACAGGACCTTATCGGCACGCTCCGGAACGAAGAGCTTGCGTCGACCGCGCAAGCGATCGCTGCGAGGACCGGGCTTGAGCACAAATCGTCGTCTTCGGGCGAATACGTCAGCGGGATCTATCGCGAGCGCCTGACACTATCGTCCGGGCGCTTCGCGATGATCGACGACGGTATGAGCTTCCAGCTCGTGCCGTGGCGCCCAGCGCTCGACACGCACCTTGGGCAACACATCACAGGCACGATGTCGCCCGGCGGGACAGTCGATTGGAGCTTGGGTCGCGGGCGGGGGATCGGCCTGTGATGCACCAATTCCGAGAGGACAAAATCCCATGAATGACAAGATTCTCTGGGGCCAGATATTGGCCGTGTTCGCGATTATCCTCCTCACCATCTGGAGCGCGACCCAGTGGACCGCTGCCGCGCTTGGCTATCAGCCGGAACTGGGACAGCCGTGGTTTTGGATCGGCGCTTCCCCCGTCTATCCGCCACCGGCCTTCTTCTGGTGGTGGTTCGCATTCGATGCCTATGCGCCGTCTGTATTCGAGCGCGGTGCCCTCATTGCAATATCAGGCGGATTTCTGTCCTTCATGGTCGCTATCGCCATGTCTGTCTGGCGTGCCCGCGAACGCCGGAAGGCCGAAACCTATGGCTCGGCGCGGTGGGCCAATGAGCGCGAAATCCGCAAGGCGGGCATGCTCGGAGATGCTGGTGTGGTACTCGGACGCTTCGCGGACACCTATCTCCGGCATGACGGACCTGAGCATGTCCTCTGCTTCGCACCGACACGGTCAGGCAAAGGTGTGGGCCTGGTCGTTCCAACGCTGCTGACCTGGCCCGGATCGGCGATCATTCACGACATCAAGGGCGAGAACTGGCAGCTCACGGCAGGCTTTCGCGCTCGCCATGGCCGCGTTCTACTGTTCGATCCGACCAATCCCGCTTCCGCAGCTTACAATCCTCTGCTCGAGGTCCGGCGCGGCGAATGGGAAGTGCGCGATGTGCAGAATGTCGCCGACGTGCTGGTCGATCCTGAAGGCAGCCTTGAAAAGCGCAACCACTGGGAAAAGACCAGCCATGCTTTGCTTGTCGGCGCGATCCTTCACGTGCTCTATGCCGAAAAGGACAAGTCGCTCGCCGGGGTCGCCGCGTTCCTGTCTGATCCGCGCTGCGGGATCGAAACGACGCTGCACCGAATGAAAGCCACCCGACATCTTGGTGAAAAGGGTGTCCACCCCGTCGTGGCGGCAGCGGCGCAGGAACTGCTCAACAAATCGGACAATGAGCGGTCCGGCGTGCTGTCGACCGCGATGTCGTTCCTTGGGCTCTACCGCGATCCGGTGGTGGCGAAGGTCACCAGCGCGTCGCATTGGCGCATCGCAGACCTTATGGCCGGTCAGCATCCGACCTCGCTGTATCTCGTCATTCCGCCCGGTGACATCAGCCGGACCAAGCCGCTCATCCGGCTGCTCCTCAACCAGATCGGCCGGCGCCTGACCGAAGACCTCAATCCCGGCAATCGTCCACAGCGTCTGCTTCTCATGCTCGACGAGTTTCCGGCGCTCGGACGGCTCGATTTCTTCGAGAGCGCACTTGCCTTCATGGCGGGCTACGGGATCAAGGCGTTCCTGATCGCGCAGTCATTGAACCAGATCGAGAAGGCTTACGGCCAGAACAATGCCATCCTCGACAACTGTCACCTCAGGGTCAGTTTTGCGACCAATGACGAGCGGACTGCGAAGCGAATCTCGGAAGCCTTGGGAACCGCGACGGAAATGCGGTCCATGAAGAATTATGCAGGGCACCGGCTTTCACCATGGCTGGGGCATCTCATGGTCTCGCGCTCCGAGACAGCACGGGCCTTGCTGACGCCCGGCGAAGTGATGCAACTGCCCCCAGATGACGAAGTCGTGATGGCTGCTGGGATCCCGCCGATCCGTGCGCACAAGGCCCGTTATTTCCGAGACCCGCGATTCACCATGCGTGTGCTCGAGCCACCCAAGCCGGTACACGCCAATTTCTCGAAAGCTGCTGCAGATGATTGGTCTGGCCGTGAGCCCATCCAAGCCGAACAGCTTCTCCAGGCTCCCGAGGCCAATGGACGGCCCGCAGCGATAGGAGCTTTGAAAACCACGAGGCCCAAAGCGTCCGTCAAGAGGCGCAACATGAAGTCGGAGGCCGAAAGTCAGACCGAGACCAGCGGTATCCGCCAGGAGCCCGGCCTGCCCGAGCATGAGAGTATTGCGCCGGAGCCGGACCGTCCCTTCAACCCGTTCGATCCCGACGCCGACACATCCCCGGACGAGACGGCACAGAACCGGCAGGCCATTGACCGGGCCATGCGGCGCAATGCGCGCAATGCATCGCTCGATCCAGACGATGGGATCGAGCTATGAAGAAGCCTGATCGCCAAAAGATGACGTTCCGCATCCATGCCCACTTGGCGCGACAGCTTTCGGAGCGTGCGCGGTCCAGGCGGGTGTCGCAAACAGAAGTCCTCGAGGCCGCGCTCGCTTCGATGCTCACGCCTGACCAGGAGGAACGGGTCGAGGCCGTGCTGACCAAGCGGCTCGACCGGATATCGCGGCAGCTTGAGCGCCTCGAATGGCATGTTGAGCTGTCGAATGAAGCGTTTGCGATCTTCGTGCGGTTCTGGCTCACCAGCAATGCTCCGTTGCCCGACGAGGCAATGCGGGCGGCACAGGCAACCGGGAAAAAGCGGTATCAGGCCTTTGTGGAGTCCTTAGCGCGGCGGATGGAGGCTGGGCCGAAGCTGCGGGAAGAGATGGAAGGGTAAGAAACCGACCTTGGCGATGGCCATTGGTTTGTGGTCAGCCTCTCATCCGACTTTAAGCCCACAACATCATCACGAGAGTTAATGCCGTCACATACGCGCGCCGGCAGTGCCCCTGCAAAAATGTTGCCTGACATTTTCTGCTGCCCGGCACATATATTCATGCTTCATATGGCCGGAAATTCCAGAAATTGGTGATGCATGCTCGTACTGGTGGAAGACAAAAAGGCGAAAGACGCAGCCCAGAAGGCTATGGAAGACGTCCTGACTAGATCTTTGCAGTGCATCGGAAAGCGCAACATCGGCTTTCCCAGCGGAAATCTCGACGAAACTATGTATGCCAACGGTGACGGCACTTTGTGGGCAGCGTTCTCGCATGCCAATGATGCCAAAATACCGAGGCGCTGGAATGCCTTCGGAGTCTATGACAGCAAGCGCCATACCCAGATGATTACCGTCGAGATTAACGTCCCGACCACTACGAATTCCGCATCTGTCGCAGGTTTCTTCGCTCACGACCCATCAACGGGCGCCACCTATCTCATGCACGATGGAAGCGTGGGGGGCGGGAAAAAGGGCGTTGGACGCGGTGCTTTCATGAGTTGGTCAGACAGTGTCCTAGAGGATGTCGAACGAACGACAGGCGAGCCAAGATCAGGGATCGTCATCGGTCGGGTAGATGATCCCGATCTGGCTGGCCGCATCTGGACCTTCGTCTGCACCGTCCGTGAATTCAAGGACGCCGTGAAGCGAGGAGACCTTGATAACGTCGCTGCTCGTAAGAAGATCGCTGAATGGGATAAATTCAGAGATGAAGCTTCAGGCCGCCGGAAAGGACGGCGACGCCCCGAGTTCGATTATTTTTCTTACCACGGCGATGTTGTGAGGGCGCTTCGTGATGAACGCCAGGCAATGGCCGCAGAAAATGAAGTGGTCGTAAACAGTCTGCTTATCGACCTCATGGTGAAAATCGGAAGCAGGATGACCGAAATTTATGAGGTCAAAACGGATTGCGGGCGCCAGTCTCTCTACACAGGTATCGGTCAACTCTTAGCCCACTCAGTCCGCGAAGGCGCAGAAGTCAATCGGACACTGGTCCTGCCAGAAGGGGACCTGCCAGAGGGGATGGATCTCTGCTTAGCAGAACTCGGAATCAAGCTGCGCCGCTTCCACCTAACGCCAGCACCGAACCGCAAGGTTGTATTGGCCTAACCATTAAATCCCCGGCGTAAGCGTCGCAGCGTCGACGGCTCCTACAGGTCGCAATCTACGCTCATCCCTGTTTTTCTGCGCCCCACTACGATGATGCTAAATCCTTGTTGAATCTGCCCCTTTTCTGCGTCTCTTAATCGTCCCCGTCGAGCAGGACGAACTTGTCCCGCTCCCAAGGCGGGGTATCCGATGGGCATTGAGCCAGTCAAAATCGAGGCACGTTCACGCGGCGCACGCATGCTGCGCACCGCGATGGGTGCATCGATCTCAACCTGGCTTGCCGATCCGCAGGTCATCGAGATCATGCTCAATCCCGATGGGCGGCTCTGGGTCGACCGTTTGGGTATGGGTCTCTCGGACAGCGGTGACCGGCTAACGGCTGCCGATGGGGAGCGCATAATCCGCTTGGTCGCTCATCATGTCGGGGCCGAAGTCCACAGCGATGCTCCCCGCGTGTCGGCCGAGCTGCCGGAAAGCGGGGAGAGGTTTGAAGGCCTTCTGCCACCGGTGGTAGCCGCACCAACCTTCGCGATCCGCAAGCCCGCCATCGCAGTGTTTCTGCTCGAAGACTATGTCGGTGCCGGGATCATGTCCGTTCAAGAGGCCGCAACGCTTCGCTCCGGCGTGGCTGACCGCCTCAACATCCTCGTCGCGGGCGGAACCGGCACCGGCAAAACCACCCTGACCAATGCTCTACTCGCCGAGGTGGCCAGAACCACCGATAGAGTCGTGCTCATCGAAGACACCCGCGAGCTGCAATGTCGCGCGCCAAACCTCGTGGCAATGCGGACAAAAGATGGCGTGGCTTCGCTATCCGACCTGGTTCGATCCAGCCTCCGTCTGCGCCCTGACCGGATCCCGATTGGCGAAGTGCGCGGCGCCGAGGCGCTCGATCTGCTCAAAGCCTGGGGCACTGGCCACCCTGGCGGGATCGGAACGATCCATGCCGGAAGCGCCATGGGCGCACTTCGGCGGATGGAGCAATTGATCCAGGAAGCAGTCGTCACCGTTCCGCGCGCCCTGATTGCCGAGACTATCAACCTCGTCGCCGTGCTGGTGCGCGAGGGCACGGGGCGACGTCTCGCCGAACTGGCCCGCGTCGACGGGCTCGACCCTGTCACCGGCGATTATCGCCTGATCCCCGCCACCCAAACTCAAGGAGACCTCCTATGACCCGTGCGCTCCGGCGTGGCACCACTCGTGCTTCGCTCGCCGCTGCCGCAGCATTTGTTGCGGTGGCCACTTCCACCCCGGCCCTTGCTGGTGGATCGTCGATGCCGTGGGAAGCACCACTGCAATCGATCCTTGAAAGCATCGAAGGGCCGGTCGCCAAGATTGTCGCGGTGATCATCATCATCGTCACCGGCCTCAGCCTGGCGTTCGGCGATACGTCCGGCGGCTTTCGCCGGCTGATCCAGATCGTTTTCGGCCTCTCGATCGCCTTTGCCGCATCGAGCTTCTTCCTCAGCTTCTTCAGCTTTGGCGGCGGGGCGCTCATCTGATGCCACCGGCTGACGATATCTTGGGTTTCTACGCGCCGGTCCACCGCGCGCTGGCAGAGCCGATTCTGCTCGGCGGTGCCCCTCGTGCTCTGGCAATCGTCAATGGTACGTTGGCGGGCGCGATTGGCCTCGGCTTGCGGCTGTGGATCGCGGGCCTCGCGATATGGGCAATCGGACACGCACTCGCTGTCTGGGCGGCCCGGCGTGATCCCCAGTTCGTCGATGTCGCGCGCCGTCACCTCAAATATCCAACGTGGGTGCGGCCATGATGTCGCTCCGCGAATACCGCGCCAAATCCGCCAGTCTGGCCGACTTCCTCCCCTGGGTCGCACTGGTGGGGCCGGGCGTGGTGCTCAACAAGGATGGATCGTTTCAGCGCACGGCGCGCTTTCGCGGTCCGGATCTCGACAGCGCCACGCCCGCTGAGCTGGTAGCCGTGACATCACGCCTCAATAATGCCCTGAGGCGACTGGGCTCGGGATGGGCCGTGTTCGTCGAAGCGCAGCGTATCCCCGCACAGGCTTACCCGCACAGCAATTTCCCCGATCCCGTTTCGGCCCTGGTCGACATGGAGCGTCGTGAGCAGTTTCGCGAAGAGGGAGCGCACTTTGAGAGCGGCTACTACCTCACCCTGCTGTGGATGCCACCGCCGGAGGATGCGGCCCGCGCCGAAAGCTGGCTCTACGAGGGCAAGGCGGCGACGGGTGTTGACCCAAACGAGCTGGTTAAGTCCTTCGTCGATCGAACGGACCGCGTACTGCACCTTGTCGAGGGCTTCATGCCCGATGCCGGCTGGCTCGATGATCGCGCGACGCTGACCTATCTTCATAGCACTGTTTCAACCAAAATCCAGCATGTCCGCGTTCCCGAAACGCCCGTCTATCTCGACGCCTTGCTGACCGACGAGCCGCTGACCGGCGGTCTCGAACCAAAGCTGGGGCAAGCCCATCTGCGCACGCTCACCATTACCGGCTTCCCGACCGCAACATTTCCCGGACTGCTCGACGAACTCAACCGGCAGGCATTTCCATACCGGTGGTCGACCCGTGCGATCATGCTCGACAAGACCGATGCAACCAAGCTGCTGGCAAAAATCCGCCGCCAATGGTTCGCCAAGCGCAAATCGGTCGCCGCCATTCTCAAGGAGGTGATGACCAACGAGCAATCGGTACTCATGGATTCGGACGCTTCGAACAAGGCTGCCGACGCTGACATGGCGCTTCAGGAACTCGGCGCCGACCATGCCGGCATTGCCTACGTTACGGCAACGGTCACCGTTTGGGACCGCGATCCGGCGCTTGCTGCCGAGAAGCTTCGCTTGGTCGAGAAGGTCATCCAGGGCCGCGATTTCACCTGCACGATCGAGGGCATGAACGCGATCGAGGCGTGGCTGGGATCGCTCCCCGGTCATGTCTACGCCAATGTCCGCCAGCCCCCCATTTCCACGCTCAATCTCGCCCACCTGATCCCCCTGTCAGCGGTATGGGCGGGAGCGGAACGGGACGAGCATTTCGGTGACGCCCCCTTGCTTTACGGCAAGACCGAAGGCTCGACCCCGTTCCGCCTTTCCCTTCATGTCGGCGATGTCGGCCACAGCCTGATTGTTGGCCCGACAGGGGCCGGGAAATCGGTGCTGCTGGCGCTGATGGCGCTGCAATTCCGGCGCTACCCCGGCTCGCAAATCTTCGCCTTCGACTTCGGCGGTTCCATCCGGGCCGCAGCACTTGGAATGGGCGGCGATTGGCAGGACCTGGGCGGTGCCCTCAGCGCAGATGAGGATGACAATACGGCCGTCGCGCTTCAACCGCTCGCCCGCATCGACAATCCGGGTGAGCGCGCCTGGGCTGCGGAATGGCTGGCAGCGATGTTCGCGGGCGAAGGCGTGCATGTTGACCCGGCGGCAAAGGAGCATCTCTGGTCGGCGCTGACGTCACTTGCGTCCGCCCCGCCGCCCGAACGCACCCTGACCGGACTAGCCGTGCTGCTGCAATCGCAGGAGCTGAAACAGGCGCTGTCGCCCTACCTCGTCGGAGGCCCTTGGGGCAGGCTGCTTGATGCCGAGCAGGAACGTCTTGGTGAGGCCCCGGTCCAGGCGTTCGAGACCGAGGGTCTAATCGGCGCGTCGTCGGCTGCAGCTGTTCTCGCCTATCTGTTTCACCGGATCGAGGGTCGGCTCGACGGCTCGCCAACCATGATCATCATCGATGAGGGCTGGCTGGTGCTCGATAGCCCGGCCTTCGCCGCACAGCTGCGCGAATGGCTGAAGACGCTGCGCAAGAAGAATGCCAGCGTCATCTTCGCCACGCAAAGCCTTGCCGACATCGAGACCTCGGCCATCGCGCCGGCCATCATCGAGAGCTGCCCGACGCGGATATTTCTGCCTAACGAGCGGGCCGCCGAACCCCAGATTGCCAAGGTGTATGAGCGGTTTGGACTGAATGACCGGCAAATCGAGATCCTGAGCCGGGCCACGCCGAAGCGCGATTATTACTGCCAGTCACGGCGCGGCAATCGCCTGTTCGAACTTGGCCTTGGCGAGGTCGCACTCGCCTTCAGCGCGACATCCTCCAAATCCGACCAGCTCCGCATTGCCGAATTTGTCGCTGCCCATGGCCGCGACGGCTTTGCGGCGGCCTGGCTCCGGCATCGCAGCCTCGCATGGGCGGCCGAACTGCTTCCTCCCCCGCCGCCCGCACTCAACGGAAAGGAAATCCTCCCATGAAAATTCCCGTCCTACGCCGCACCCTCATGGCGACGGCAATCGCCACCTCGCTGGTGGCAGGCACCATGATCGCCGCGCCAGCGCAGGCCCAGTTCGGCGGGATTGTCTATGATCCCAGCAACTACGCGCAAAACGTGCTGACCGCAGCCCGGACGCTGCAGCAGATCAACAACCAGATCCAGCAGATCCAGAATCAGGCGACCAGCTTGATCAACGAAGCGCGCAATCTCGCAAGCTTGCCGGTTTCGACGATCCAGACGCTCCAGCAACAGGTCGATCAGACAAGGCAGTTGCTCAACCAGGCGCAGCGGATCGCCTACGATGTGACCGACGTCCAGCAGGTGTTCAACGGTCGCTACAAGGGCGCAGCCCTGTCAGCGGGGCAGGCTCAGATGGTCGCCAATGCCGATGCCCGCTGGCAGGACAGCGTCGGCGCGTTTGAAGATGCCATGAAGGTTCAGGCCGGGATCGTCGGCAATCTCGGCGCGACCCGCAGCACCATCACGACGCTTGTTGGTGCCAGCCAGTCGGCAACAGGCGCTCTTCAGGCAGCACAGGCGGGAAATCAGCTGCTCGCGTTGCAGACCCAGCAGCTTGCCGATCTGACAGCGGCCATCGCGGCGCATAGCCGCGCACAGGCACTGGAATCTGCCCGCAGTGCAGCGACTGAGGCTGAAGGACGCGAGCGCTTCCGCCGCTTCCGGACCCGCAACTGACATGAGCCGGTCGGTCAAGTTGGCGGCGGCCGCAGCACTTGGCGGGCTCCTCATGGCGATCGCGATTGCTTCGGAAACGCGGTCGCCAGTGGTGCCAACGACGACCGTCCTTGTCGCTGACGAGGCAACGTCGCCCGACCCTCATGCCGCCGAACTCAGGCGCTGTCGGACAATCACCATGCCGGAATCTGGGTGCGACGCCGTCTGGGATGCCGAACGCCAGCGATTTTTCCATGGAAGGGATGGTCACCGATGAATGACACCGGCGTGATCGATCAGTTCCTGGCGGTCTTCATCCAATATATCGACAGTGGCTTTGGCCTGCTGGGCGGCGAGGTGGGGTTCCTGTCATCGACCCTGATCGTGATCGACGTCACGCTGGCGGCCTTGTTCTGGGCTTGGGGCACGGACGAGGATGTCCTGCAGCGTCTGATCAAGAAGACGCTCTATATCGGCACTTTCGCATTCATCATCGGCAACTTCTCGAACCTCGCCGGGATCATGCTCCAGAGCTTTGCCGGTCTCGGCCTCCAGGCCAGCGGCAGTGGCATGGCGATTGGCGATTTCATGCGCCCCGGTGTCGTCGCCGCCACCGGGCTTGATGCCGGACAGCCTCTGATCGATGCGACCGCAGACCTCGTCGGACCGGTAGGGCTCTTCACAAACTTCGTGCAGATCCTCATCCTGCTGATTGCCTGGGTGATCGTCGTAATCGCCTTCTTCGTGCTGGCAATCCAGGTCTTCGTCACGATCATCGAGTTCAAGCTGGTCACGCTTGCAGGCTTCGTCCTGCTACCGTTTGCCTTCTTTGGACGCACCGCCTTCATGGCAGAGCGCGTTCTTGGGCATATCATTTCGTCGGGGATCAAGGTCCTCGTGCTGGCCGTCATCACCGGCATCGGCACCACTCTTTTTGCGCAGTTCATCAACGCCGGGCTTGGCGCCGAACCTGACATCCAGCAGGTCATGGCCATTGCTCTGGCTGCATTGACACTGCTCGGCCTCGGCATTTTTGGTCCCAGCATCGCTAACGGCATCGTTGCCGGTGGCCCGCAGCTCGGCGCAGGCGCGGCGGCAGGAACGGTGATTGCTGCAGGTGCTACATTGGCTGGTGGTATCGCGGGCGCCAAGCTTGCTGCGGGTGCCGCCGGATCGGCCATGGCAGGAGCTGCCACTGGAGGCGCTCGCGCCGCGGGTGGTGCCTCGCGCGCCTACGCAGCAGGCGCCGCCGGCAAGACTGGCGGGGCCGCAGCGGCATCGGGTTTTGCCAACGTCGCGAAATCGGCCGCCGACGCTGCAACCTCGCCGCTCAAGCGCGCAGCCAATAGCCTCAAGGCCAACTATGCCTCGGCGAAGGCTGACGCCCCCAAAGACGGAACAGCGACGCCTGACGGTCCACCGGCTTGGGCAACAGCAATGCGGCGCCGGCAGACCATGGGCCAAGGCGCCTCCATTGCCACGCACACGCTGAAGGGCGGCGACAGCCATGGCAGCGGCTCAGGCCCCGACATCACCGACAAGAGCTGAAATCATCCACGAGGACATCACCATGTTTCGACGTCCATCCATCCGCTACGGGACAAGTCCCGAACCCGTCACTCCCTATCAGCGCGCAGCGCAGGTGTGGGACGATCGTATTGGCTCCGCACGCGTCCAGGCGAAAAACTGGCGCCTGGCATTCTTTGGCTGCCTTGCGCTTTCGGGTGGACTTGCGGGAGGTCTAGTCTGGCAATCCGCACGCGGCACAATCACCCCATGGGTGGTCGAAGTCGACAAGTTGGGACAGGCTCAGGCCATTGCTCCGGCAGACGCCGATTTTCGTCCAACCGATCCCCAAATGGCTTTTCACCTCGCCCGCTTCATCGAGCAGGTGCGCTCCATTCCGGCCGATCCCATTGTGCTCCGGCAGGACTGGCTCAGAGCCTACGACTTCACCACTGACCGCGGCGCACAGGCTCTCAATGACTATGCGCGTGGCAACGATCCTTTCGCCCAAGTCGGCAAGGTGCAGGTCGCAGTGGATGTCTCAAGCGTCATCCGTGCCTCGAACGATAGCTTCCGCGTCGCATGGACCGAGAGGCGCTATCAAGACGGGGCGCTGATCGAAACCACACGGTGGTCCGCCATTCTTACCACGGTCGTGCAGCCGCCACGCACACCTGACGCCCTGCGCAAGAATCCGCTCGGCCTGTTTGTCAACGCCATCAACTGGTCAAAGGAGCTTAGCCAATGATCCCCCATTCGCGCGCGCTGCGTCTGACGCTTATATTGTCGGTAACCGCTCTCGGAAGCATAGCTGTCCCTGTCATTGCCAGCGGGTCTCCCGTTCGGTCTTTTGCGCAGACGCCGCCGCCCACTGCCGAACCTACAGACCCGCGAACACGTATCGGTCGCGCAAACGCTGCGGCGCGCGTGCAGCCGGAGCGGACAAGCTATTTCAATGCGATCCAGCAATATGCCTATGCTGAAGGCGCGCTGTTTCAGATCTACACCTCACCGGGGCATGTCACGAATATCATGCTTCAAGAAGGCGAGGAGCTTGTGGGGCCGGGGCCGGTGGCATCGGGCGATACAGTCCGCTGGATCATCGGAGATACAGTGAGCGGCACCGGCCTTACGCGCCGCGTCCACATTTTGGTGAAGCCGACGCGGGCCGATATCAGCACCAATCTGGTCATCAACACCAATCGTCGTACCTATCACCTCGAACTGAGCGCTACGACGTCCACCTATATGGCAGCCGTCTCCTGGACCTATCCGCAGGATGCCCTCATTGCTCTGCGCAGCGCTGAGGCCGAGGTCGAACGCAGCGCCCCGGTTGCGGCAGGAATCGACTTTTCAGCGCTTAGCTTTGACTACCGCATGTCTGGTGACCGGCCGCAATGGCGACCATTGCGGGTCTTTGATGACGGACGCCAGGTCTTCATCGAGTTCCCCGCGAGCATCGCGAACGGTGATATGCCACCCCTCTTCGTAATCGGCGCAGACGGTTCGGCGGAACTCGTCAACTATCGGGTGCGAGGGCGCTACATGGTCGTAGACCGGCTATTCGATAAAGCCGAGCTGCGGCTCGGTGCCGGCCGCAACGCAAGTCAGGTTCGCATCGTACGCGAAATTCCCCGCAGCAGGGGGCGGGCATGATCACATCCTCCCAGGTTCATCATCAGCCATCTGCCGACGAGCTGCTCGAGGATTTGCATGAAAGGCCGGAAGCAGAAGCCCCAATGGCGCCGACCAGCCCCGACGGCTTTCGCCTTGGCGGAGAGCCGCCACGCGTAATGCGGCTATCGCGAAAGGCTCTTGCCACGCTCGGCGTGGCTGCCAGTGTCGCCATTGGCGGTTCGCTCATCTATGCCCTTCAGCCCAAGTCGCCTGTACCGCCAGAAAACCTCTTCGATACAAACAGCCGGAACCGCGCTGATCAGGTGACCGGCGCGCCAGCCAACTATAGCGATGTCCCTAAACTAGGGCCTCCGCTACCAGGTGATCTGGGTAGGCCAATCGTCGCTGCACAACAGGGTGGTCAAAATGTCCCGATTCCCCCAATCGGACCGCCAGCCAATGACACACCAACGTCCGATCCAAGGCAGATAGCTGCGGAGCAAGCGCGGGAACGGGCCGTGCAGGAGCGCGACAGCGCGCGCACGAGTCAGCTATTTCTGGCAGGGGGCACACGGGCGAGCGAGAATCGAGCCGATGCGGCTCCTAACGCAATACCTGCGATTGCCAATTCCGCCGGTGAGGCGGCTCAGGCCGCTCCTGCCTCACCGTCGACCAGTCGCCGTTCATTTTTGGAGCGAAGGGCGGATCGTAGGACAGAGAGCCCCGAGCGCATTATGCGGCTTGGGTCTCCCAATGTCGTGCAGGCAGGAAGCATCATTCCCGCTGCGTTGATCACGGGAATTCGCTCGGATCTTCCTGGCCAGATCACGGCGCAGGTCACGCAGAATGTCTACGACAGCCCCACCGGACGCATCCTGCTGATTCCGCAAGGGGCGCGTCTGATCGGTGAGTACGACAGCGACGTCGCGTCCGGGCAAAACCGCGTACTGCTGGCCTGGGACAGGCTCATCCTCCCGGGTGGGCACTCGATCCTGCTCGACCGGCTCCCCGGTGCAGATGTCGCAGGTATGGCCGGCCTTCAGGATCGCACCAACTTCCACTGGGGCAACATGCTTAAGGCTGCCCTGATCTCAACGCTGCTCGGCGCGGGCACGGAACTGGTCGCCAGTGATGAGAGCGATCTTGTCCGGGCACTGCGCTACGGCACACAGGATACCGTCAACCAGACGGGGCGGCAGGTGGTGCAGCGGCAGCTCAATGTTCCACCCACCCTTACCGTGCGTCCGGGGTTTGCTCTCCGGATCATTGTCACGCGTGACCTGATCCTTGAGCCCTTCCAGACGGGAGAAGCGCGATGACCCGGCTCAAACTGACCGATCTTGCCGACGAAAAGCCTGTACGCCTGACACTCGAGCTGCCAGCGCGGCTACATCGGGATCTTATCGCCTATGCCCTTGCGGTGAACGGGGGAGATCCCAAGGGTGCGCCCACGGTCGAAAGGCTTGTCCCGCCCATGCTGGAGCGGTTCATCGCCACCGACCGGGGCTTCGCGAAAGGGCGTCGAAATTCTCAGGCGGGGTAGCGCTCGTTGATGAGCGTGAAGAAGCGTTGCAGCGCGGGATTTTCATTGTCCTCGCGCCAGTAGACCGAAAACTCTAGGCGGGCCGTTCCACCTTGATCATGGATTTCCCGGAAATTGAGCCCGGGCCATGTCACGCCCTGCGAAGCTTCGGTTGCGACCGTGATGAAACGCCCGACCGACACGATGCTGAGGACGCTTTCCAGGCTTGTATCCTGGACAATGATATTGGGGCGGTAGCCTTGCTCGGTCAGGCGCGCGGCCAGCAGGTTTGAAATGATAGGGCCAACCCCACTGCCGGGGACGACAAACACTTCGCGCCGCAGGTCAGACCAATAGATGCGTTCGTTCTGCAACAAGCGATGACCGTCGAGCAGAGTCACCATCAGACGATCCGACCAGACCCGTCGCGACCGTATCCCGGCCTCTTCCATACCTGTCGGAGCCACCGCGACATCGATCGTCCGGGCTTGCAAGCGATGGAGCAGGCGCTCGGGACCCGCTTCGACGCCATCGAATTGAACGTCGGGAAACCGCACCAGGTAATCCGAGAAGGTGTGCTTGAGGTTTCCGGCCATCAGGGACGAACTGTAGCCAACCGCGAGCCGACCTTGTTCGCCGTAACTGACCGCCCGCGCCGTGGTTTGCAGATTGTCGATATCGGTGATGATACGCCGGGCGGATTCGATGAATACCTTGCCCATTTCGGTCGGCTCAGCGCCGCGCGTAGACCGAGTGAAGAGCTTGATCCCCAGCTGATCCTCAAGCTGCGTTACCCGTTGGCTGAGCGTCGCCTGTCGCATGTTGAGCGCCGCCGCAGCCCGGGACAAACTGCTCATGTCTGCCGTCAGCACTGCGTAGCGCAGCTGCCGAACCTCGATCGTCATGCATCCGCCCCCAAACTCGGTCCCTTATGCCAATTGAGCCAAGTTCAGCATTCGAGTTCAATGAAAAAATTCGCCATCAACAATGTAGTGCATTGAAACGAGGACTTAAGCACAGATTTTACAGTTCAGAGATCTGCCCAGATATCTCTCCAATTTGGAGAAGTATCTGGGCCACACTGTAAGAAATTCGAGCTTGCGTCACTCGACAGATTTTTCCGCGAAGCCAAGGGTATTGGCATTTTCGATGAGTGTGCGAACCTTGGCCCGATCGAGGCCGGCGGGCACTTCTGCTTCAATCTCGAGCCGCAGAGTCACCTTGCTGCCTTGGAGCGTCGTTAATTGCTCGACTATGGCTTCGACGATCTGGTGCATGTCACGGGCGGGGCGATCTGGTGAGATCATGACCGTGCCACTGAACCGGGTCGGATTGCGCTCGACAGGCGGGGTCGGTTCCTGACCCGGCGTCTGACTCCCCGGTTCGGCGGGGTTGCCGGTCTCCGGTGTTCCCGGTTGGGGTTCGGTGGGTTGCGAAGGTGCCGGTCGGTGCGCTTCAGCAACTTCAGGCCTGATGATGACGCTATCGCCGTCGATGACGATCATCGCATTGCTGGCGTGATCAATCGCCAGACCAAGATACCTGCCTGTCGATTCTTCCCAGCGCTCCGCATAAGCAAATGGCCCAGGCAGCATCCCACTCACTGCGGACTGCACAGACCTGATCAGCACGTCCTGATTCTTGAGACGGGGCAGGTAGATGTAGCGGTTGAGGTATTCGCGCAGATCCCGCAGTTGCAGGTGGGGCCGGTCGTTCCAGATGTATTTCTGCAGGTCCCTATCAAGCCGCGTCGGGCCGAGTTCGGTCAACAGCCCTTCTTCGCCGATCAGCTTCTTGCTGGCGCGAGCAAGCAATCCGTCTTGGGCGGGGATCTTTCCGGAGACCCATTCAAGGTCTGCCTGCGCACTTTCCTGCGCCGGATAGTGAAGGTAACACCACGCTTCCTTGAGCCGCGTCTTCACCGTTTCGTTGGCTTCGGCGAGCTTTGCCTTGGCCAGAGCGCTATCGCTCTGTGTGAGGTTGAGGCGATCCGTATCCCGAACGATTTCATTCCATGCGAGAGATGCGCGAACAGCGTCCTTGAGGTTGTCGAGCTGCTTTGCATCGGCTGCGATGAATACCAGCATATTCCGGTACACGCGCGGCGTGCTGCCGCGCTGCATCAGGATTTCCTTGGCTTCAACCAACGCTTCCGAGCCTTCCCGGCCATTATGCGGATGCGCTACACCCAAGACCACCGCCCGGACTCCACCGGCCTCATCCGGCACCTCGGCCGACCCTGCCGGTGCAACCTGCACGGCGTCGAAATGTCCTCGATCGGGCAGCGCATTGACGTACTTGGTCAGCTCTGCGTCGATCGTCACATCGACCAACGCTGCTTCGATCTGAGCCGCTCGGTCCGTCGCAATGCGATTCAGACTGGCCGCCATCGAATACCAGTAGCGCCCGAGGTCCGAGTGCATGAACTTGGCCTGATTGGTCAGGCGCCGCAATGCGTCGCCAAAAATGGCTGGCCGCTCGCCCGGCTGAACGACGCCGAGGTTGATCTGCTTGTCGTCGAGACCCGTGTTCTGTTGCTGGTGAGTAGGTGCCGTGCCCATGAAGATGGCGCGGGCGACACGGCGGGTTGCCGAGTAGCGGTTGAGGTTAGGCGCAGATTGGTCGATCTTGTATGGGGTCGAAGCGGTGCCATCGACGTCGCCAGCAATGATCGATTGCCAGCTGACATCAAGATAATGCAGCAGTTCGGGTTCCACGCGCGGCGAATTGATGGCGACACTGCCCGGCATGATCATGACTGAGGGATCGCCGCTCATCCACAATTCGTGAATGGCCTGCGCCATCAATCGGAGCACACCGCGGGTGCGCTGGAATTTTTCAAGCGATCCCCAGCTGGTGTAGAGCTGATCGAACAGTTCCGGATGGATCGGGTATGCCTTCTCCAGCTTGCGCCGATAATCTTCATCGGCGCAGCCCTGCGGAAAATCGTTGGCGTTTTCGCGGTATAGCTTCGCAAACTGCTTCAACGTGTTGTCACGGTGGTGGAAGCGGTCGCCGGGGATTTCCTTGAACAGGCGCCGACGTACAATCTCGTAGCTCTCCTCCTGGCTGGCGGGTCGCCATGAGGATTCGACACGGCTGAACGTCTGCTTCAGACGGGCCAAGGCCTCCTGGCCGCCTTCGCCGCCGACCTCGATCTGCGACGCTGGCAAGGAAGCGACCAGCAGCGTACCCGGGCTGGCCTTGACCGCCTCGGTCAACGCCTGAACGAACGACAGATTGGCATCGAAAGACCCGGATGGCAGCCCCTCGACCTTGTAGATCTGGCGCAAGTAGGCGACCCATTCGTCGATCAGGATGAGGCATGGGGCGCACTTCTTGAAGATCGCTTCAAGAAGGTTCGAGCCGGGTGCGATCCCGGTCGCGTCATTCTCCGCAACCATGTCGAAAGCGTCGGCACCGCCCAACTGCCAGGCAAGATCGCCCCAGGTGGTCCTGATCTTCCGGCCGCCATCAGCATTGAGCACGTCCTGCGGGCCACGCGACGTGCCGACGAGGACAGCCCGGTTGATGCCACTGGGCACCGTCAGGCCGTTGGTCTCAAGCAGCTGGTCGAGGCCAGACAGGTCCTGCACCGGTGTCGTGCCTGCCATGTGGTAGAGCGCCAGCATCGAGTGGGTCTTGCCGCCGCCGAAGTTGGTTTGCAGTTCAACCACCGGGTCGCCGCCGGTTCCGGACAAGCGCTTGGCTGCGCCGACCAGAAGAGTGCTCAAGCCCTCCGTCAGGTAGGTACGGCTGAAGAACTGCTTCGGGTCGCGATACTCTGCGGGAGCGCTGCCCGAATGGACCTTGGCGAGATCTGCGGCGAACTCCGCCTGCTGGAACTCGCCGGTCGCCACATCCTGGTGCGGCTCGACGACTTCACGCCACGGTTTGAGACCGGCGACCGTTTCGACCGAAATCTCCAGCCGCTGGGTCTTACGCCGCTCCTCGTTGCGCTGAAGCTCGGTGAACTTGGTGCGCAGAATTGTGTCACGCATCCGACTGAGCTGCTCAGCCGCATCGCCTGCGCTGATCGATTCCATGAGGCGGCGCATGGAGTCGAGGGCGCGGTCGGCATCGTCGTAGGTGAAGGTCTCGTTGTGCGAGAGCTTGTTTCGGACATCGAGCAGCTCAGACACATACGAGCGCTCGGGATGCCCCAGCACCGTGGCGAAGGCGTCCTTCCAGAAAGCCATCATCGTCTTGAGGAGCCCTTGCTGGTCCCAGCCCACGTCGCCCTTCGAATTGGGGCGCAGCCCTTGAACGCGCTGGACCACTTCTAGCTGCCAATGGCCCTTGATCGAGCTTTCCAGGCGCTTTTCCACGAACGGTATCAACGCGGAAGGCAACAGTTCCATGCCTTCGAACACATACTGGCGGGTACTTTTTGCCATGGTCGTTCCCTTTAGACGTCGAAGCGCATCTGGCCGTCACGGCGCGTGTCGTGGACAGCGGCTGCCTGGCGGGTAAGCTCGGTCCAATCGGCGATGAGCCCGTTATAGGCGGTCGCTTCCTTGGCATCCTTTCGCTTGTTGGCGCAGATATCGTAGAGGCAGTACGCCAGATCCTTGATCGCCTCGGCCTGGGTGTTGAGCTTCTTGAGCAGCACGGCGGTGTCGTGCGAGATACCGTCCTTCTCGTGCAATCGGACGAGGTGCTGGAGGCACTCCCATACAGTCAAGTGACGGTCGTCTTCGGGATCCCAATCCTCCTCCAGCTCGTCACGCGAAAGAATGCGGACTTTGCCGGCGGAGCTTTCGACAATGCCGGCGTGCCTAACGCTGTCAACAGAGATACCTCGAGCGCGGGCAAGGTTGTCAGCGGCACCGTAATCACCTCTGCCATTTCCATGCTGTTCAAACCAAGAGATTGCAAAGCGCGTATCGGGATCAAACTCTCCTTGGATTCCGCCGAGGTACTCGTCCAATTCACGATTGATGAGTTGCAACGCAGTTTTCACGCTCATCGGATTGTCGTCCGACTCCAGCACGGCCTGGTAACGCGAGAACACGCCCATGCCGGGGCCAATGGCTGATTGCGGCATATCGGCTGGCGCGATGTTCGCTGCCTGCAGTTCAGCAATGGCCGGGGGAAGTTCACGTTTGAGGGCACGAATGAATTCAGCTCTTGTAACAGTTTCTGCATTGATCTGCTTCTTACGACAGACCAGAACAACCGAATTTGCGAGTGCATTCGTCCCGACAGCAACCATTCTGCCCGGCTTTTCAGTGCGCATCGGCCAAGTACCAACAACCGAGTAGCCAGCTTCAATTATAGACTGAACGAAGGTAGCCCAACCTGTAGATGCAATGCCTTCCTGCTCTATCTCGCTTTGTTTAAAAGCGTAGTATATTGCCGTTGGATATTCAGAAGAGCTGGCGGACGCCATTTTTGAAATGGCGGCACTCATGCCATTTAAGAAGAAATTTTCTGCCTCGCTTCTACCTCCATGCCGGTAGGCCACTGCGACTAACTCATCTGCTTTTGGTGTTGCCAGTATATTGAATAAGTCGGGGTATACCGCACGCAATGACCTCTTCATCCAAACGAAAAAGAAATCGGAAAGATCTGCATACGCAATATTATCGTAATATGGCGGATCTGTAGAAACTACGACATCAACCGGATATTCAACGTTCTGAGCGTCCATCTGCTCTATTGATGTTTCGTTTGCAATCCCATTGCCTAGTGTCTCAAATCCCTTTACCTGCCGTGTGAATAGATTGTAATAGCTTCCGCTAGACTCGCTGAATGGATTAACTTCAGCGAAATCCCAAGTCATTGGAAGCGCTTGGCGAGAAAAAGTTGAGCGCATCTGCTGGTTGGGGCTGTTCCAGCCGCAAATCGTCGAACTATGATTGGCCAGTTGTCCTACTAGAAAACCGAGATAAATGCTGACAGCATCAGCATATGCCGATGCTCCCAGGCCGCCGGCTCGCAAAGGTGTACTGCTTTCGTTTTCCAATGAGATCGTAGCATCTTTCTCGATTATCGTTCGGACTTCGGCTACGAGATCGCTGAAAGTGCACAATGCTGTTAGTTGCCGATCTGTGAAAATCTTGCCCCAGCTATCCAAGCCGTAACCATAGCACGTCCCGCCAGTCAGTTTTTCAGGAGTGGCGCCGGCAAGAAAGGTCTCTCGGGCAACTTGCGCTATCGCTGAACATTCGGATGCCACAGCGGCGGCAATTTGTGTCTCGTCCGGTGCTGCGTATGCGCGGCCAGCCCTCCCTTCTGCGACTACAGCAATCAAGGTTTCTCCCATCCGGCCTTCTACAGCATGTGAGCGCACATATTCGGCTGAGATTGCCGCTCCAGACAGCAGGCACAGGAAATTTCCCCGGCCAGATTTCGTTCCTTTCGCCGCAGCGGCTAATTCATCCTTTGTTCCGCCCTTCCGAATCCTATAGGTGATAGTGCCTCCAGCCTTATCGACCAGCGGTTCAACCCAGGCCTCCTTGCCTGGTTTTGAACTCAGCACGAAACTCGATGCAATTGGCACTTGAACGTGGGCAAAAGCCGGGTCCGGGCTGGGCACGGTGCGGGACCAAATCCAAGCAATGACGGTAGCCTCACCACCTCCAAACTCAGGTGCCAGCTGCACTTTAGGATAGATGTGGCCTATCCGTTCCCAAGCTTTGTCGCGTAGCCACTCTCCGTAGTATTGGACATCTTCCGCGAGACCATCGGCGTTTCTGTAGAACTGCCGATCCCTTGGGCCCGGATGTACCGGAGGCCGGTCCTTGAACTTCGGGGGAATCTCGATCATGGCTTTGCCGATCATAACGGCGACAGGATTGAGATCGGAGCCATATGCTGGCAACCCGAGGCGCTGAGCCTCGAGCGGAATCGAACCACCGCCTGAAAACGGATCATATATGGGCGGCATTTTGCCGTCACAGCTCTTGAGGATTTCCGCGCGGGCGCGCTCAAGCACCTCCTCGTTGGTTGAGTTTTCCCATTCCACGAGCTCTTCAATGATCCCGAATAATCGCTTCCGCTCCTCTTCTTGCGCGTCATGCGTAGCGAACAAATCGGGACGGCTAGATGGATCATCAACAAGCTGTGAAAATAGCACTGCTCTACAAGCGGCTAATGGTCGGCGCGCCCACCACAGATGCAAGGTGGATGGATGCCCATGGCGGATGGACTTCTCTCTTGCGGAAGCCGCGTTTATTGCTTCTAGCGGTAGGGCAACTTCGATCAGCTTTTTACGCGGCATCGATCAGCTTTCTGATTAGGATTTCGGATTCGGTCGAGATTTTTTGGAAATTTTGCGGAGGAGACAAACCTATTTCATCCATGATCTGATTTGCTGACAGCGGATGGCGAAAAAAATCCAAGTCGTCGATCCACAAGGCCGCGACAGATTTACTCATTCCGATATAGTCTGAAAGTTCATCACCCGATATGCATCCATGATGAGCTAACGACAGTGCGTCATCCTTTGATATTCGATCAATGCGAGTCACTGCGGCGCTACCGATCAACTGCTTTTTTGGTGATCCTATGTAAAAATAAACGCGCGGTGGTAAATGCGCGGGGCAGCGTTTTCTGAAAAATAACTTAACTTTTCCCGAGCGGAGAAGAGATTCCCACTTACTGAAAAACGAGTAAACTACAGACTTATTTGCTATAGAACTGTAGTCGAGCTGTTCATTTTCTCGATGATTTTCTGAAATCATTGCGGCGCCTCCGCTCGCTCGAGTAGGCGTGGAAGATGGAATTGGATGGCGGTTTCGAGGAACGATGGCTCACGCTCGACAAGCGGGCCGAGAATGTAGCGCGGCTCATGGGCATAGCCGTTGCTGACCGGCACCACTGCCAGGATGAACTTCTCCGGCTCATGCAGCGAGGTGATGATTTCCTGCCGGGTGATCATCACGCTATCCGCGCCATCGATCCGGCCCTTGACCTCGATGAAGCGCAGATGACCCGTGGTTGGATCGTGCGAGGCAATGTCATAGCCGATCTTCTGCATCGAAACGTCGGTCGGGGTGTTACCGAGAGCCCGCTCCGCTGCCATCACCGCCTCCATCGCGGCCAGCTCGATGGCCCGGCGCGCTGCGGGATCTTCCGAGAAATGGTTGCCGATGGGCGCTGCGTTCTGGGCGTCGAGCAGCCCGCGCGGGATCACCACCATGCCGCCACGAACCCGCGGTGGCTGCGATGAAATGAACCGTTCCTTCTCGAGTTGGTCCATCCGCCGCTTCTGGCGCTCAGCCAGATCTTCGGCGCGGCGCTGCGCGTTCTGCCAGTTGAGCCGGGTCTTCTTGCCGGCCTTCTCCTCCTCCTTGAGCTCGAAGGCACGCGAATCCCAGAAATTGATTTCCTTCTTGAGCCGGGCGCGGACCTCCTGCTCAACCTTGTCGATCTCTGGCAGGCGCCGCGCCTTCACCTCAGCAACATGATGCTGCGCCAGTTCGACCGTCGCGAAGCGGATCGCCGTCTTTTCCAGATCCGTGGTCAGCCAGCTTTCATCAAGGTGGCTGCGCACCGCAGCGATTTCGTCAGGCGTGGCCGGGCGCAAGTTCAGGTGCGGTGCAATCCCTGCATTGGTGGCATTGCCAGCCTTGTCGATCGCGGCGAACTGCAGCTTCTGCGACAGGGTATGCGGTTTGCCGAGGCTGGTCAGCCTGGCATCCTGCACGCTGTGTTCGAGGAGGAAAACAGCCGACAATGCCTCCCCAGTGTCGGTGTCGTCGACCAGAATCGCGCCTTGGCGCATGATCTGCTCATATTGCTCGCGGATCAGACTGATGACCGCTTCAAGCAGCGGATGGCCGGGACATACGAACGCCGCCACGGGCTGCTGATTGATCTTGTCCTTCTCGAAACAGATCCGCTCATACTGCTTCTGGATCGGTGCGCCGGTTCCGATCTGGCGATCCCGCTCGCGGATACGGACCGGGACGTGGGTGATTTCCCAGCGTCCCTTTTCGCGCCGTTTGATGCGGCCGCCCAGATGCTGGAACGCCTCGACGAAGAAGCTCTGGATATGGTGCGGCTGCAACCGCAGCGCCTCGGCGCGTTCCATTTCCAGGCGGAGTTCTTCGACCCGCGCTTCCGGCATCGTGTCGTTCGTCAGCGCGCGCCGGCGCAGCAGCTCAAGCAGATGGGTCTGATCGACGGCGCCATCGACCTGCTGGAACAGCCGCGCCTTGACCCCTTCCTGCTCACCATACTGGATCGCCTGGAACAGCAGATCCTTGAGCGCGGTGCCCTCGAACAGTTCGCCCAGCACGTCATAGACGCGTCCGCCCAGCGCTTCGCGTGCCGCCTCCAGCTTTTCAAGGAGGCGCGCATAGACCTCGCCTTCGCGGGTGTCAGCTGCAACCAGACTCCAGAGGTGGCAGACCTCGGTCTGGCCGATGCGATGGATGCGCCCGAACCGCTGCTCGATCTTGTTGGGATTCCACGGCAGGTCGTAATTGACCATGAGATGGCCGCGCTGGAGGTTGACACCTTCGCCCGCTGCATCGTTGGCGATCAGGACCAGCATGTCCTTGTCCTGCATGAACCGCTCGACCACCTTGCGGCGTTCCTCACGCGAGACCCCGCCATGGATCACGTCGACGGCCTCGGCATTGCCAATCCGTGCCCGAACCTTGTCGAGCAGGTAATTGAGCGTGTCCTTGGGCTCGGTGAAAATGATCAGCTTGCGCCGATTGCCAACCGCATCGACCATCAGATCGTCATCGAGAATCCGGTTGAGCTGGCTCCATTTGGTGTCGACGCCCGAGCGCAGCACCCCCAGCGCCATCGATTCCAGACCTTTGAGCGTCTCGACTTCGAGCGCCAGCTGTTCGACCGTCTCCGCGGTCGTTGCGCCGGTCGAGATCAGGTCTTCGAGCTCGTCGATCTCATCCTGACCATATTCGTCGATATTGCCGAGCATGTCGGGATTGACCTTCGGCACCGCGATGTCTGCCCGGCGACCAGCGTTGGCGAGGCGCGCTTCGCCCAGTTCTGTCTCGAGGCGCTCGCGGCGACGCTTCAGCGACTGGTAGATCGCAGCCGGAGATGATGCGAGCCGTCGTTGCAGGATCTGGAGCGCGAAGCCGACATTGTTGCGCTTCTTACCATCCCCTTCGGCGAAGCGCTGGACCCGGTTCATCTCGGTGCGCACATAGTCGGTGACCGCCGTATAGAGCGCAGCCTCACCCTCGGAGAGTTCATACTTGACCGTATAGGCCCGGCGCTCCGGGAACAGCGGGCGACCATCAAAGCGCAGCAGCTCTTCCTTGGTCAGTCGCCGCATCATGTCGGCCGTGTCGGCATAATGCACACCGTCGCGGAACCGGCCCTCGAACCGGTCACCATCGAGCAGTGCCATGAACAGCTGAAAATCCTCCTCCTTGCCGTTATGCGGCGTCGCAGACATCAGCAGCAGGTGACGGCAGACCTGACCCAGCTTCTGCCCAACCTGATAGCGTCGGGTGTATTTGACATCGCCGCCGAAGTAGCTTGCCGACATGCGATGGGCTTCGTCGCAGATGATGAGGTCCCACTCGCGGGCGCTCATCAACTTCTCCTGCAAATCCTCGTTGCGGGCGAGGACATCGAGCCGGACGATCAGCCGATCGCGGTCCGTGAACGGATTGCCCGAGCGCGAGGTCTCGATCATGTCCCGGGTCAAAATGTCGAATTCGAGGTTGAACTTCTGACCGAGTTCGTCCTGCCACTGCTCGACCAGACTGCCAGGCGCAACGATCAGGCAGCGCTCAAGATCGCTGCGCGCGATCAACTCCTTGATCAGCAGCCCGGCCATGATCGTCTTGCCAGCCCCGGGATCGTCGGCGAGCAGGAAGCGCAGCGGCTGACGCGGCAGCATCTCGCCATAGACCGCCGAAATCTGGTGCGGCAGCGGGTCGACCATGCTGGTGTGGATGGCAAGATAGGGGTCGAAATAATGCGCCAGCTTGATCCGGTTCGCTTCGGTCACCAGACGCAGAAGCGCACCGTCGGCATCGAACGACCAGGGACGGCCATTCTGCTCTACCTCTAGGCGATGTTCGTCATCCCGGTAGAGGACAGACTCGGCAACGGTGCCGTTATGATCACGGTACACGACATTGATCGCCTGATCGCCGATCCAGTCGACCGAAATGACATGAACGGGCTGGTTCGAGGCAATGCCGCGCACCGATGCACCGTTCTTGATCTCTTCGAGCTTCGCCCCCATCGGCACTACCGTCCCCTGTCCACGTCCTAAAGCTGGAACTCGGCGCGTTCGAGCGCGACCAGCGTTTCCTTGCGGTTCACATTGACGATATGCTGGCTTCGCGCACTGCGCTTTGCGGCATCATCAAGCAAACCGAGCCTTTTCAATACATAAAATAGCATCGCATAGCGCACGGAAAGCACCGTTGTGTCGACTTCGAGGCCGTAGTCCTTGGCGACAACTCGCTTCTGACTTTCGGTCAGCTCCGGGTGTGGACCGACAATCACATCGAAATAGTTGTTCCAGAGCCAGTCATGTTCGCCAGATTGGCCCGGCTCACCTTTCCCGCCAACCTCCAGGATCCGGGGAAGCAGGAAGTCCTTGAACTTGTTCTCGACGTGACAAAACCCTCGCACGTGCCAGCGAAAACCATCGTACCCGAACGCGTGCGGTGTCATCCGCCGCCAGATCGGGTCGGGCCGGGCGCTGTTCATGGACTGATAGAATACGTCGATCGACTGGTTCTCCCGTACCGCTTCGAGAACCCGTCGCAGGATAGCGATGTCGATTTCGCGCTTGGGCGTGAGCGCGACGTCAGCGCTCGGCATCGCTGCGATCCATGACTCGCTTGCCGGCAACATCCCCTCGGCAACGGCCCTGAGCTGCGAGAGATACTTGTACGGGTCAGGATCGAGAAACCGCAGCACAAATGCCTCTGCCGCCACGTAGCGCTTGGCGCTTGCGTCGTAGAGCATGTTGCCTGGCGCACGCGCCTGATAAAGCGACAGATCCTTCGAGGCCTGCGGCGTCGAGACACCGAAGCATTCGATGATATCGGCGCGGTTGATCGTGCCCTCCCAGAACAGGCGGAACTCGATAAACTCCAGTCGTTGCTCGACACCCCAGCGCACCTTGGCGACTCTCCATCAGCATAGAAACTATGCGAACCTTGACGTTCAATGAGAATAGTTTATATGCGGTTAACGTGAGTCGAGTCAAGGAGTGAGGTAATGGCAGACCGATATGTGACGAAGCACCCGAACGGATGGGCCGTGAAGGCGGCGGGCGCGCAGCGCGCCAGCAGCGTGCATTCGACCCAGCGTTCCGCAGAGCAGGCCGCCAAGCAGACGGTGCGCAACCTGGGGGGCGGCGAAGTCCGTATCCAGGGGCGTGACGGCCGCTGGCGCGATTCGGATACGGTCGCGCCGGGCAACGACCCGATGCCGCCGCGCGACAAGAAGCACTGAGCGCAGGAGCAGTCGGCGGTGAAGCGCATCCTGACCATCGATGGGGGCGGCATCCGGGGAACTTTCCCGGCGGCCTTCCTCGCCAATCTTGAGCAGGATCTCGAACAGCCGATCGGGCGCTACTTCGACTTGATCGCGGGAACATCGACGGGCGGGATCATCGCCATCGGTCTCGCTCTCGGCCTGCGCGCAGCCGACATTCTGCGCCTCTACGAAGAGGAGGGCCCGGCCATCTTCTCGCAGAGCCGGAAGGGCTTTCTGGGCTGGCTTGAGCGCCATCTGCGGAAAGGTCGCTGGGCCTTCTGGGGGCCTAAGTACAGCGCCGAGCCGCTGCGCAATGCCTTGCATGGCGTTCTTGGCGAACGGTTGCTGGGCGAGGCCCGGACCCGGCTGGTGATCCCGGCATGGCATCCACAAACCCAGGGCGTCTATGTCTTCAAAACCGCGCATCACCCTCGCTTGCGGACCGATTACCGCGAACTGGCAATCGATGCAGCCATGGCGACGGCGGCAGCACCGACCTATTTTGCCCAGCATGTGACCGCCAACGACGTCGGACTGGTCGATGGTGGTCTTTGGGCCAACAACCCTGCCGGGCTTGCTGTCGTTGAGGCCATTGGCACGCTCGGCTGGCCCGCCGATCAGCTGAACGTCCTGAGCGTTGGCTGCCTCGATGACATCAAAAGGCTGCGGACAGCCTACGGCGCGGCCCGGATCGCACCGCAGCTATCCGGCATTTTCATGGCCGGCCAGTCACACGGTTCGCTCGGCATCGCCAAGATCCTGACGGGCGATGAACATGAGCGTCGCGCCGTCTTCCGGGTCAGCCAGCCGGTTCCGGATGGCTTCTATTCACTCGATGACACCCGCCGCATTCGCAGCCTCAAGGACCGCGCCTTCGCCGAAGCCCGCGTCCAGAAGCCGATCCTGCATCCCCATTTCTTCGGCACGCCCGCCGAGGAGTTCACCCCCTGCCATAAGGTGCCCTGATGACTGTTCACGACAAGCGGCTGGCCGGGTCGCACGATGATATTCTTGAAGCCATCGCAGCTGCGCTGGATATCCCGCCCGGCAAGTTCGAAGAAGCCAGGCAGCGCTATGAAGCGCTGGGCGGCTGGCTCGACCGCCCGGAATCCACGCTGGCCGATCTCGATCCTGCCATTTCGCCGCACGGCTCGTTTCTTTTGGGGACCGTCACGCGCCCGCTGACTGATGCCGATGAGTATGACGTCGATCTTGTCTGCCGGGTCAACGGATCGAAAGCCGCGCTCACGCAGAAGCAGCTTAAGGACGCTGTGGGGCATGAGGTTGCCTTGTATGCGCGCGCTCGGAACATGGCGCACCCGGAAGAGCGTCGTCGTTGCTGGACCCTGAATTATGCCGAGGGCGCGCAGTTCCACATGGATGTCTTGCCGGCCTTGCCCGATGCGCAGCGCTATCAGGCGCAATTGCGGGCCAAGGGCTTTGGCATCCTCGCCGCTGACGGCGATCTCAGTGGCCACGCGATCGCGATTACCGACAACCAGCGCAGCGACTATGCGGTGATCTCGGACGACTGGCTGCAGAGCAATCCTTACGGCTACGCCGCCTGGTTCCGGAGCCGGATGCGGGTGCGGCTGACCGAGGCCAAGCGGTCGTTCGCAGAACGCGAGCGCATCTCCGCCAGCGTCGGCGAGATTCCCGACTACAAGGTGCGCACGCCGCTTCAGCAGGCCATCCAGCTTCTCAAGCGTCACCGCGACTGCATGTTTGCCGAAGACGGCGAACACAAGCCGATCTCGATCATCATCACGACCCTGGCTGCCCATGCCTATAACGAGGAAGCCTCGCTGTCGGCAGCGCTGCAGTCCATCTTGATGAACATGGATCGTTACATCGAGGAGCGTGACGGCATTGCCTGGGTCTCCAACCCCGTTAATCCGGCCGAGAACTTTGCCGACAAATGGCCGGAAGAGCCGTGCAAGCGCGACAACTTCTTCCGCTGGCTCGCACAGGCCCGGCAGGATTTCGCGCAGTATCTGCGCGCCAGCCCCTACGATACCATTCCGGACGAACTGGAGCGGCGGCTTGGTCCCGCCCTGGTAAAGCGCGCGCTCAACAGCGTTATGCCGGACGATGGTGCCATCGGGGCTCCTGCCCTGCTTCTCGGGGGCGGCCATGATGCCGAACTCGAGCGTGCCCGCCACGCGGTTGACGCAATCCAGAGCAGCGGATCCCAGTCCCGCCCCTGGGTGCGCTGAGGCGGCCACTTTGCTCACTTTGCTCGAGGTTCAAGCCGCGATCGCGTTTGAACAGCCCGGTCTCCGGGCAACGGAGATAGACGGCAAGATCGTCGTTGAAGGGACGTTCGTCGTCACAGCCGGCAGTGCCGTATGTGATCCGGCAGGTCCACTGGCGCGCTACGCTGTCAGAATCGAGCTGACCCATGCCTATCCGCGCATCGAACCGCGCGTGTTCGAGACCGGCGGGCGCATCAAGCGCGACCCCGATCACCACATCAACGGTGATGGCGATTGCTGCGTGACGGTCTGGGAAAACTGGTTGGCGACAGCAGCCGACACCGGCATTGCGGCCTATCTCGGCGGACCTCTGCGCGAGTATTTTCTGGGTCAGTTCTGGTTTGAGAAGACCGGCAGCTGGC
Organism: Erythrobacter colymbi; assembly: GCF_002155685.1. GTDB lineage: Bacteria > Pseudomonadota > Alphaproteobacteria > Sphingomonadales > Sphingomonadaceae > Erythrobacter > Erythrobacter colymbi. The sequence continues at coordinate 50,109 of NZ_MUYK01000012.1, read as the reverse complement.
CATTCGGTGAACGAGCGCATGGGATGGAGGGTATGGAGGAGGCCTATGCCGATGCGCTTGGCATTGCGAACCGGCGCAAGGACATTCTCTATTACCTGCGGATATTGAGACTGCCGCGGCCGAGGGGGCATTGGCCCTGTCCCTGCGGCAGCACCAGGCGCCTGCGCGACTGCCACGATACCGACCTGTGGTCGATGCATCACCGCATTCCGCCGCATCTTGCGCGCGCCATGCTGGTACGATTGCAGCCCCGCAAAGGCGAGTTGTTCAAGGCAGGCTTCTAGCGAGCGTTGGGGAAGGCCTTCCCCTGCCGCCATGCCCGTTCCGGTCTTGACGGACCCCTTCGAGCGGGGCGGCTGCCCCGCAACGCCCCGCCAGAGTGAGAGTGCCTCCATCAGTCCGTGACGGATGAAGAGCGGCGAGAGAGGCTTGTCGCGGTCCGTCGCGGAGCTTCATGCGATGGCATCTCGAACCAAACCGCGCTCGCCCAACGGACGCGCCAACCTCTACCAACAGATCACCGACCGGATCATTGCCGACCTCGAAGCTGGTCGAGTGCCTTGGGTCCAGCCGTGGACCAGTGCCCAGACGGGCGTCGGCATGCCGCACAATGCCGTCAGCCAGCGGGCCTACAGCGGTATCAATATCCTGACTTTGTGGGATGCGATCGTCTCCAACGGATATTCGGGCCACGCCTTTCTCACTTTCCGGCAAGCATCGATGCTCGGCGGTACGGTACGGCGCGGCGAGCACGGCGTACCCATCATCTACACGCGCCGGTTCGTGCCCGGCGAAGAGCAACGCCGAGCCGCCACCGAGGGGCGCGATCCGGTCGGGGGTATCCCGTTCCTGCGTACCTTCACGGTGTTTTCGGTCGATCAATGCGAAGGACTGCCCGAACATGTCTGTGTCCCGCCACCGCCCGTACCTGCTGGTCTGATCTTGCCGCAGGCGGATGCTCTGATCCGCGCAACGGGTGCCGATTTCCGGATCGGTGGCGCATCGGCCTATTACAGCCCGGCACACGATTTCGTGGCCGTGCCCCGGCCGGACGATTTTCACGACCCCGTCAATTGGCATCGCACAGCCTTTCACGAGCTGGGGCACTGGACCGGGCATCGCAGCCGCCTTGATCGTGACCAGACTGGTGCATTCGGATCGAAGGACTATGGGCGCGAGGAGTTGGTCGCGGAGATGACCGGTGCCTTTGTCTGCGCCGCGCTGGGGATCACCCCGACCGTCCGTCACGCTGACTATATCGGGTCGTGGCTCGAGATTATCCGTGAGGACAATCGCGCCATTCTCCGTGCCGCCAGCGCCGCATCAAAGGCGGCCAACTACTTGCTCGAGCATGGCCCGTCGGCTGCGAGCGGAAAAGCCGCCAACGATCCCGGGGAGCCAGACGAGCCTGATGCGGGAGGTGCTCCCACCTCGAGGGCGGTGGCGTGACCCCGCGGCTGCGCACGGCCCCGCTCGCGGCGGGCCAGAGGAAGAGGAGGGCCGGGAAATTCGTGATGGGCCCGGGAGCCGGGAGAGAGTCTCGCGGCGGCCTGTCATGGAGAAACCACATGGGCAAACAGCCTGCGAAAATCACCCTCAGCCCGTCGCGCGACATCCCGTTCGACAAGCTGGTCCTGTCCCAGTCCAACGTCCGCCGGATCAAGGCGGGGGTATCCATTCCCGAGCTTGCCGAAGACATCGCCCGGCGCACTCTTCTGCAAAGCCTCAATGTCCGGCCTGTTCTGGACGGGAATGGTGCCGAAACCGGCATGTTCGAGGTTCCGGCCGGCGGCCGGCGTTACCGTGCGCTCGAACTGCTGGTGAAGCAAAGGCGGTTGGCAAGCACCGCTCTCGTACCCTGCATCGTCAAGGCGGCCACTACCGACATATCTGCCGAGGAGGACAGCTATGCGGAGAATGCGGTGCGCGAGCAGCTCCATCCCCTCGACCAGTTTCGCGCCATGCAGGCCATGGTCGATAAAGGCAGCGCGGCCGAGGACATCGCCGCCCACTTCGGCGTGACGCCCGCCGTGGTGCGCCAGCGCCTCAAACTGGCATCGGTCTCGCCGCGTCTGTGCGAAATCTATGCCGATGACGGCATGACCCTCGAACAGTTGATGGCGTTCACCGTGTCGGACGACCATGCCCGCCAGGAGCAGGTGTGGGAGATGCTGGCCCATAGCTACAACAAGTCGGCGGCCTATATTCGGCAGCGCCTCACCGAAAACAGCGTGCGGGTTGCCGACAAGCGTGTCCGCTTCGTCACTATCGACGCCTATGTCGCTGCCGGTGGCGGGGTCATGCGCGACCTGTTCGAGGACGACGATGGAGGGTGGCTGACCGACCCCGGATTGCTCGACACGCTCGTTGCGGACAAGCTGCGCCGGGCGGGGGAAGACATCGCCGCCGAAGGCTGGAAGTGGGTGGCGACGGCCGTCGACATGCCTTGGGCGGTCACCAACGGCCATCGCGAAATCAGCGGGACCGAAGTCGCCATGACCGAGGCTGAGCAAGCCCGCTTTGTCGCGCTGCAAGGGGAATCGGACGAGATCGAAGCGCAATGGGCGGACGAGCATGATGTGCCGCAGGACGTCTATGACCGGCTCGACGCCATCAACGCTGAGATCGGCAAACTCGCGGATCGACCGCTGGTTTTCGAACCCGCTGATGTGGCAATCGCTGGCGTCTTTGTTTCGATCGAGCGCGACGGCTCCCTATGTGTCGAACGCGGCTATATCCGTCCCGAAGACGAGCAGGCAGCAGATCCGGTACCGGATGGCACTGAGCACGAGCTGGTATCGGTTGACGGCGACACGGGCAGCGCCAGACCTGTCGGCACGGATGACGATGGCCGCACTGGGGGCGAGGATGACGAGGAAGCCGACGAGGGGCTCAAGCCGCTGCCGGATCGTCTCGTTGCCGATCTGACCGCCTGGCGCACACTCGCCTTGCAGGATGCGCTGGCGCAGAATCCGGCAACCGCGTTCGCGGCGGTGCTGCATGCACTGGTTCTGCAGACCTGCTATATCGCGAGCCGGGAAAGCTGCCTCCAGCTTACTGTACAGGACGTGAGCTTCGCCAATCCGCCCTCCGGCCTGCGTGACAGCGCGCCTGCCCGCAGCCTCGCCGAGCGCGCCCGTTACTGGGAGGAGCGGCTTCCCGAGTCAGACGCTGATCTGTGGGATGCGTTGCTCGCCCTCAACGGCGACGAGCAGGCGGCCTTGTTCGCTCATTGTGCTTCGCGCAGCGTGAATGCCCAGTGCGAGATTGTGCCCAAGTACGACAATGGCCGTGTATCGAAGCACAGCATCGAGCGCCGTCTTGCCCATAGCCACGTCCTCGCGCGGGCCGTTGGTCTTGATCCTGTAGCCGCAGGCTGGCGACCGACCGTCGACGGCTACTTCCGGAGCGTCACCAAGCCGCGGATTCTCGCCGACGTCACCGAAGCGCGCGGCGAGCAGTTCGCAGGCATGATCGATCACCTCAAAAAGGCAGACATGGCGCGCGAGGCCGAACGTCTGCTCGAGGACGCCCAATGGCTGCCCGAGCCGCTCCGCACGCCGCCAGCCTGCGAAGCAGAGCCCGGCGACATGGACAGCGATGCTCTGCCTGCCTTCCTCGAAAACGAGGACGGCGCTTACGCGATCGCTGCCGAATGAAACCGGCAGGGCGGCAAGAGCCGCCTTGCTCTTTCCCTTTTCCCGCAAAGCCCGGCCACTGCGTCGGGCTTTCGCATTTCTTGAGGAATATCCCGTGTCAGCCCAGCATATCTACACCAGCGCTCCGCTCGGCAGCCTGATCCGCTACTCCAATGGCAAACCCCGTCCTCCGGCCCGTTTCAGGCGCAAGCTGAGGGCATGGGAGCATGAAAACGGCGTGGGGCGCTTGGTCGAGCGCTATCCGGGTTACGTCAGCGCAAGTTTCAACTCGCCGCCCCACTTCATGCTCCACCTGGGCGATTATGGCAGTCAGGGCACGATCGTCCTGACCGTGCGGCGCGCCTATGGCCTCGATAGCAGTCTGCATTTTGAGATTGTCGAGACCCCACGAGCGGGTTCCGTGCGCATCCTGACCAGTGTCGATGGCCGCGATGAGCTGCGTCATCTCGCCAGCAACCTGGCTGCCGCCGAGAGCTGGATGCAAGTCAATCGTTACTCGAACATGCGGACGGAGATTGTCAGCGATCCGGACCCGGTCATCCTCCCGCCAACGACGAGGAGGGCGGCATGAGCGCCATCATGGTCGAATTTGGTACCACGCGCGATGGCGATATGGCCGCGCGCGTGGGTGATCTCGCCTATATCGCCATTCCGCTAGACGCCGGCTTTTCGGTCGCATCGGCTTGGCGTCTCAGTCGCCCCTTACACGAGTGGAACCGCGCAGATGTTTACGGTGCTGAATGCTCGGTCAGCGACCACCAAGCCTTCCGGGCCTATGTCGGAGACATCGCGCTTCATGTGCGCCAGCGCGAGGCGCTCGGGCGGATCGAGACGGTCCATCCCATTTCGACGCCTTGGGGCAAATCGCAGACCGCCACGGTCTATGCCCCGGGGATCGTTTTTCACTCCACTGCGGGGCATGGCGGGTTCAAGCTCGATCGTATGCGCAACAAGGCCATGCCAGAAGCGCTGCGCATCGCTGGCGGATGGTATGAGGAGGATGGAGACTGGGCGAGGGTTGCAGCCGGTTATCCTGACCTCTTCACCTACCGTGAGCAGGCCTCAGCTGACCGGATATTGCGCGACTGGTGCCCCGACGCCTGGGAAGCGATCCACGGACGGGCACTGGCGCCAGGTGAATCCTTTTCCCGTGAGCGCGACGAATTTTCCCGCAGGCATACCCAAGACTGGGTCGTCATTTCCGCCAGGACAACAGCATCGCCCCCCGGTTACGTCGAGGTAATCGCGTCGCTGGGTGGTCGGCGCGACGCCTCGCCAAAGCGAGCATTCCTCGTTCCCGGTGAAGACTATGCACACCGTGGCCGCCACGGTTTCGTCATCGACCCGGACAGGCACGGCGAGATCGAACTCTCGCCTCGATGACCTGCCCGTTGCCCATGACCGCGCCATAGCATCGAAAGAGCCTTGGGCGCGGCCTTTCCTTTCTCCATTCTCCCGGAGTCCTCATCATGTCCGACACTCTAGCCGATGCGGCCTGCGCCGCGTCGCCCACTTCCATGCGCCTTACCAGCCCCCGCTCGGCTGCACTGTTCGCCGCAGCAAATGCGCTGCTTCCTTTGCTGGAAACAGGCTCGCCCATCAGCAGCACTCAATTGCGCGATGTCATGACCGGTGCCTTTACCCGGAGCGATGCCGAAGGGGCATGGGACTGGAAGATGGCGTATGACGCCTGCGAAGCCGCCCAGATTCTGCTTCTTCGTCGCTATGGCAGAGCGCTGGCCCGCCGCAATCCTGAACCCCAGCGCATGCTCACGGCTTTGGAGCGGATCGCGGCACGCGTGCCTACGCACACGCGCCGTTCGGAGGTCGTGCAGGCCCTTCAGCAATTCTCGACCCCGCTTGGGCTCGCCTTTGTTGCTGCGACCGCTGCAATGATCGAGCCTGGCGATGTAGTACTCGAGCCATCAGCCGGCACCGGGATGCTGGCGGTGCACGCCGAGCTAATGCGGGCAAACCTCGTTCTCAACGAACTGAGCGAGACCCGCGCTGAACTGCTGAGCAAAATCATGGATGCGCCCGTCAGTAAGCATGATGCGGCATCGATCGACGACAGGCTACCCGTGGGCCATCGCCCGACAGTTGTTCTGATGAACCCGCCTTTTTCGGCCATTGCGCACGTCGATCGCGCGATGAAGGATGCCGCGCTCCGGCACATCGCGTCAGCGCTGGCACGGCTTGAACCGGGCGGGCGACTGGTCGCGATTACTTCAGCGACATGCTGCCCGGAGAATGGGAATTGGCGTGCTGCGTTCGAAGCCTTGCAGCGCAGCGGCCGGATTGTTTTCACCGCCGCCATCGACGGCCGCATCTATCGCAAGCACGGAACGACAATCGAGACCCGGCTCACCTTGATCGACAAGGTGCCGGCGGAAGATCCTGCCCAATTTGTGCCCAGTGCTGGCATCGCGCCCGATGCTGCGACCCTGCTTCAATGGTTGGAAGGCCTTGTGCCACCACGGCCACCGGTTGCGCCGATGCCGTCGGCAGAGCGTGCAGCTTTGCCATCAAGGCCGACCGATCGGCATAGACACGTGGTTGCACCATCGGAGACCGTCATTGCGGTCGAGGCAGACGAGCTCGCCTACCAGACCGTGGATTGGGCGCCCGCTTCAGAGCGGCTCGGCGACACGATCTACGAAGCCTATGGGTTGCAATCGCTGGTCATTCCCGGCGCACAACCTCATCCGACGCCGCTCGTCCAGTCAGCGTCGATGGCATCGGTCGCACCGCCCAAGCCCAGCTATCGGCCCCATATCCCGGCGACGCTGGTGGCGAACGGCACCCTTTCGGACGCGCAGCTTGAAGCCATCATCTACGCTGGCGAAGCCCATGCTGGACACTTGTCAGGCGCATGGGCGGTAGATGCGACCTGGGACGTCGTGTCTGCAGCCGCCGATGATGCTGAAGGCGCAGTTCGTTTCCGCAGGGGTTGGTTTCTGGGTGACGGGACCGGTGCGGGCAAAGGGCGTCAGGTCGCAGGCATCATCCTCGACAATTGGTGCAAGGGACGCCGCCGCGCGGTGTGGATATCGGTATCGGACCGGTTGCTTGAAGATGCACAGCGCGACTGGGCGGCGCTCGGGCAAGAACGATTGCTGGTGACGCCCTTGTCCCGCTACCGGCAGGGAACGCCAATCCGGCTCGCCGAAGGCATATTGTTCACGACCTATGCGACGCTGCGCTCGCAGGAGCGGGCGGGCAAGGCGAGCAGGGTCAGCCAGATCGTTGAGTGGCTAGGGCGCGACTTCGACGGCATCATCGTTTTCGATGAAGCCCACGCGATGGCCAATGCGGCGGGCGGCAAAGGCGAGCGCGGCGATGTCGCTGCCTCTCAGCAGGGGCGTGCAGGCCTGCGCCTCCAGCATGCGCTGCCCAATGCGCGCGTTCTCTATGTGTCTGCAACCGGTGCCACGACCGTGCAAAACCTCGCCTATGCGCAGCGGCTCGGCCTATGGGGCGGCGAAGACTTTCCGTTCGCATCGCGCGCGGACTTCGTATCGGCCATCGAGGAAGGCGGCGTTGCGGCGATGGAAGTGCTGGCACGCGATTTGAAGGCTTTGGGCCTCTATGCCGCCCGCTCGCTCTCGTTCGACGGCGTCGAATACGACCTTCTCGAGCATCGACTGAGTGCAGAGCAGGTCCGCATCTACGACGCCTATGCCGCGGCGTTCCAGATCATTCACACCCATCTCGATGCCGCGCTTGAGGCGTCCGGCGTAACCAGCTCGGCACACGGCACGCTCAATGCCCAGGCGAAATCGGCAGCGCGATCGGCGTTTGAAAGCGTGAAACAACGCTTCTTCAACCACCTCATTACCGCCATGCAGACCCCGAGCACCATTGCGTCGATCGAGAGCGATCTTGAAGCAGGCCACGCCGCAGTCGTGCAAATTGTCTCGACCGGTGAGGCGCTGCAGGAACGGCGCCTTGCCGAAATTCCCACCGACCAGTGGGACGATGTCCGCCTGGACATTACGCCGCGCGAATATGTTCTGTCGTACCTGGAACACAGCTTTCCGGTTCAGCTTTACGAGCCCTATACTGATGGCGAAGGAAATCTCGCATCACGGCCTGTCTTCGATGGCGACGGCAATCCGGTGCTCAATCGCGAGGCCTGCCGCCGCCGCGACCAAATGATCGAAGGTCTTGCCGCGCTGCCGCCTGTGCCGGGCGCACTCGATCAGATCGTTCAGTACTTCGGGAGCGATGCTGTGGCCGAAGTTACCGGCCGGTCGCGCCGGATCGTGCCGCGCACAGGCAATGACGGTTCCGTCCGCTTCGCTGTCGAGAACCGGCCCGCATCAGCGAACATCGCCGAGACCCATACCTTCATGGACGACGCCAAACGCATCCTGGTGTTTTCCGAAGCAGGCGGCACCGGCCGTTCCTATCATGCCGACCTTGGCGCGAAGAACCAGCGACGCCGGATTCACTATCTGCTGGAGGCCGGGTGGAAGGCAGATGCCGCCATACAAGGCTTTGGCCGGACCAATCGCACCAATCAGAAGCAGCCACCGCTGTTTCGGCCGGTTTCGACCGATGTGAAGGCGCAGAAGCGGTTCATCTCAACAATTGCGCGGCGTCTCGACAGCCTCGGTGCCATCACCCGTGGCCAACGCCAGACCGGCGGGCAGAATATGTTCCGGCCCGAGGATAATCTCGAATCCTTCTACGCCCGCGATGCCTTGCGCCAGCTTTACATGCTGCTGGTGCGCGGGCGGATCGAAGGATGCTCTCTCACCGCCTTCGAGACAGCGACGGGGCTTTCACTGCTCGACAGCGATGGCGGCATCAAGGACGAATTGCCCGGCATCACGACGTTCCTCAACCGGATGCTGGCGCTGACAATCGACCTTCAGAATATCCTGTTTGAGGCATTCGAGGGCCTGCTTGCCGCCCGGATCGAAGGCGCGATCGCGAGCGGCACATTCGAGACTGGCCTTGAAACTCTCCAGGCCGAGAGTTTCACGATCACGGAGCGGCGCACCATTTACACGCATCGGGGCACCGGTGCGCTGACCCACCTGCTCACCATCGCGCGCAAGGAAAAGCTCACGCCCGTATCGCTTGAGCGCGCCTTGGAACTGGCGGGCGAGGAGCACGCCGATCTGATGATCAACGCCCGATCCGGCCGGGCCGCCGTCAAACTGCGAGCCCGCAGCATTGTCGATGATGACGGTGCCATACTCGCCCGGGTCCGCCTCGTACGGCCGATGGAAGCTTCCACCCTCTTCGCGGACCTGTTTGCTACGAGCCACTGGGAAAAGGCGGACCGAGCCAGCTTTTGTGCCGCGTGGACCGGTGAACTGGCCGAGCTGCCAGAATTTGAGACCTCGACCTTGCACATGGTGACAGGGTTGCTTCTGCCGATCTGGAGACGTCTCCCGAACGAATCAACACGGGTCTATCGCCTTCAGACCGATGCAGGTGAACGTGTCATCGGACGCCGCGTTTCACCGGCGTGGGCAGCAAGCATTGTCCCGGACGCTGCCCCGCAAATCACGCCGGACACGGCCTGGTCGATGCTGATCGCCGACGAGGCATCGATCGAGATCGCAGAGGGTCAGACCCTGCGCCGCGTTCGCGCGATGCACGAATGGCGCATCGAACTGACCGGCTTCAACGATCTGGGGGTCGAACGGCTCAAGTCTATGGGCTTGATCTCCGAGATCGTCTCATGGAAACTCCGCCTCTACGTGCCGACAGGGGCTGTCGGCGGTGATGCGTTGGAAAAGCTGCTCGACCGGTTCCCGGTTGTGCGCGTCAATCCACGCAAGGCCGCATGAAGGAGCCCGGTGCATGGACAGTCCCGCCCGTGACATTGCCCGCCGCCTTGGCGAATGTGCAGAGGCCGTATGCCGCCGCTACCTCGCTGCCGGACGCAAGGAAGGACGCTACTGGCTGGTCGGTGATGCGCGAAACGCACCCGGCCAAAGTCTCTATGTTCGCCTCAGCACATCGGCGGACGGGCGCGGGGCTGCGGGAAAATGGACCGATGCCCATACTGGCGAGCATGGCGACCTGCTCGACATCATCGCCGTAGCATCCGGCCACAATTCGATGCGCGAGACGCTGGAGGAAGCGCGCCGCTTCTTGAGTCTGCCGCAAGTGGATGCACATGTGCAGAATGCACGATCGGCAAAGGCACGGCCGGGAACCGCCGAGGCAGCGCGGCGACTCTGGGCCGCCTCAAAGCCGATCGAGCGAACTGTCGTCTCGAAGTATCTGGAAGGCCGGTCGCTCGTGTCAGCCGGACATGGCCAGGCTCTTCGCTTCCATCCTTCATGCTACTACCGTCCGTCCCGCCGAGACTCTCCCGACACACCACGTGCGTGGCCTGCGATGATCGCTGCTGTCACTGATCTTCACGGTGCAATCACCGGCGTTCACCGAACCTGGCTCGAGCCCGCGACATGCACCAAGGCGCAGATCACCAATCCACGCCGCGCTATGGGCGGTCTTCTGGGCAATGGCGTCCGCTTCGGGCTGGCCGGTCCGGTCATGCTCGCAGCCGAAGGCATCGAAACCACATTGTCGCTCCGCCAGGTCTTGCCGGATTTGCCAATGATCGCCTGCCTGTCGGCTGCCCATCTGGCTGCTGTGAACCTCCCTCCTGCCCTGCGTCGCCTCTACGTAGGGTGCGATAACGATACGGCTGGCGAAAACGCTATGGCAACGCTTCAACACCGTGTTGCCGGGACCGGGATCGAGGTCATCGCGCTGAAACCCAGCCGCGATGACTTCAACACTGACTTGCAGGCTGACGGTGCCGAGCAGCTGGCGATGGCACTGCGGGCACAACTTTTCGGCGACGATGCGGCTGCATTTTTGCGACCATAGAGGGAAGCGGTGATGCCCATCGCTCGCCCGTCTCTTTGGCAGGAGCGCATTGAAAATTTTCCGCAATCGGTCGGTTGCCGCGCAACGGCTTCGTGAAGGGGCGACTGCGGCATGGGCGCCAGGCGCTGCAATGGGCGAGCGGCGCCTATTTTCCGCCGGAGCGGTGCTCCTTTGCATCGCGAAGCAAAATAGGCGTCTTCTTCCATCCTCCGCTGTCGCTCCGGCCCGCGAGAGCGCGGGTGCATCCCTGCCTCCCCTGCCGCCCGGCGTCGCCACGAAGCCGCGAGTGGCGCGGCGTAAGATGCGGAGACAATCATGCAAAACGCTTCCGACCATTTCGATGACGAGGGCCAGAGCGAACCCGGTCCTACCGCCTATCTCCTCCAGGAAATGCAGCTCTATGGCTATCGCCCCTTCGACGACGAGCCCGACGCACGGCCGTTGCCCGAAGCCAGGCTCGCAGGCGGCGCGGTTGCCGACATGTTCGACGGCATGGTCGCAGCGCTGATCGACACCCGGATCGAACCCGATCTTGAGGATCTGCTCTGGCAGCTGGTCAACGTCTTCCATCGCTCGGCCGAGCGGATCGAACGCGACCTCGACGACAACGAACAGGCGCAAAAGCGACTGCAGCGCGAGCAGGACGGCAGCGAAGTGCGTTCGGTCGAACTGGAACGGTCAATCTGTGAAGGTGTATCGATGATCGAGCGTCGGGATACGATGGAGTTCTTTCGCGATGCCGCAGCGGATCAGTTCCGCATCCATATGCGCAAGGCCTGGACACCGCGCTCGGGTTCGCGGGTCAACCACAAGGCGCTTACCTCCGCCGTTATTGATAGCCGAGATTTTCTCGACAAGCGCGTCCGCGAAAAAGCGAGGGTCATGCTTCCTGAAGGCACACGGATCGGCTTTACAGGCGGGGCTGATTGCAATGATCATGCAGCGATCTGGGCTGCACTTGACCGGGTTCATGCCCGCTACACCGACATGGTGCTCCTGCACGGCGCGACGCCCACAGGCGCAGAACGCGCAGCCGCCTGCTGGGCCGATGCCCGGCGCGTACCGCAAGTTGCCTTCCGCCCGGACTGGAACAGGCACAAGAAGGCCGCCCCCTTCAAGCGCAACGATCTTCTGCTCGAAGCCTTACCGGTCGGCCTTGTGATTTTCCCCGGCACAGGCATTCAGGACAATCTTGCCGACAAGGCTCGCAAAATGGGCATTCCGCTCTGGGATTTTCGCGAACGGATTCCGATGTGAAGGGAGTGTGTTTCTCCAACAGGATGCGCAACGCTCTCATGCGCTCAGCGCAAGACATAGACTGAGAATTGAGTATTTTGGGACGAAGCGATCGGTCAGGCTTGTTGCATCGAATGACGGCTCCTGCTCGAAGCGCCTGCATATTGATCCGCTTTTGATCACAGACGCTTAAGCCTGGTGGAGGCTCACTCGGCTTCCGATCGATGCACAGATAGTGACGTCTAATGATAGCTGCGGTTAGGGTTACCGCTCTTGCGCTAGAGCATGTGCCCGTATCTCCAGCTGTTCGCGTCGACATCATAAGCGTCAAGCGCATAGGAGCAGGATGTCGACGTGACCTTGCGGACGATAAAATTCGGGCGCCTTCGCTGCACCGCCAGCGCTGCGTCGATCACCGTCTTCGGAGCGCGCGTGCCCAAGATGACCCCGGCGACGAGATCGGGATCGACCCTCTCGTAGAGGGCAGGCTTACTCGGCGGCCCCGACAGGATCAGGCGAAATTCGCGCTCATAAGCCCATTCTTCCGACTTGGTGAAGAGCACCGGCTCGAGCATCTCTTCGCGCGTGACCTGGAACCAGCGAAGGCTTGGCAGCTGCGTCCTATAATCGATGTCGCCGGTCGCAGTGTGATCGGCGAGCGCCTCGACGGTCGCCACGATTTCGAGTCGATAAATGAGCGCGTAACCCTGATGATTGCAAGCGTAATGAGCCCACATCAAATGGCTATCCCAGCGACGCGCGAGGCAGAGCACATAGAGGTGGTGCAGCAAATTCTGCCTCGGCACGAAATTCGTATTCCAGTCAGCGCTCTTACCGACGAAGGATGCCCAGCCATACTCGAGTTCATCGGCGCTACGGCCGGGATCGTAAGTCTTATGCCAAGCGTCGAAAGCCTCGCGGGTAGGTGCGATCGAGTTGAATTTGAACTCGAAGGGGTCATTGAAGCCTAGCGCGGAGGTGAATTTCAGCGAGCCATTCTCGACGGCCTTGTCGAAGATGTCGAGCAGCGCGGGTTCGTCGCCCCCGACGAATTTGTAGAACATGGGCGGTCCGGAAGATCGAGGATCAAGGAAGGGTGAAATTGCGGCCGAGCGCATTGCAGAGGCGCGTCGCGAGCGCTTCGGCGGGCGCCCAGCCGGCGGTCAGGTCGTCGGTCGCGGTGAGTGCGATAGTGATGACACGGAAGGTCCCGGCCCGGTCGAGGGCGGCTATCGCGCTCGCCACCTGGTCGAAATAGACATCGTCGAGGATGCGCTCGGCGACATCGTCGTGGGTCGGGCCGAAGAAATAATCGAGGTCGATGTTAAGGACAACGGGAAGCCGGACTTGATTCAGCGCGCCGGTCAGGAAGGCAAGAAGTGCCACCGGATCAAGTTGGGTGACATGGGCATGGTTGGGCTTGTCGCCCTCACCATGCGTCGCGAAATAGGCGTGTTTCACGGCGCGGGCGTAGAGCGCGAAATAGATGGACAGATAATTGTCCCAGCGGAAGAGCATCCCGTCGCCGCCGAAATCCATAGGATAGGTCGCCGCGAGGTACGCTTCTATGGTCGCGGGGATGCCATTCGGTAGAGCTTTCAGCCAGGAGCCGAGTTGGGACTGCAGCGTGTCGTTGTGGCGATCGATGTGCACGAGCGCATGGCTTGTCGCGGGATCGACATGCTGCGCCCAGCACCAGGCGGCGGCGCGGTGATTGTCCATCACGTAGAGATGGCCGTCGTTCCAGACAAAATTCTGATTGTAGACGCCGGTGTTGTTGCGCCCCTTGAACGGGACAATCCATCGCATAGTCATGGCAACCTACTCTGATGGGGTCGCGAATTGCTGCTGGCACCCGCATAGAGCAGCGATCAGGTCCGTCAATATCTGGAGGCACGCTGAGATCAGCCGCCTACCAAAGGAACACATTTCGTTGGGCGAACGATGGCAACCCGCGATCTCGCGCGCGTGATCGCCACACGCAGCAGCCTTCGCGCTTGCGGAAAAGGAGGCTTCTCCTGGCGCACGTCGAAAAAGAAGGATTTGAATGCGCCCTCGACCAGCACTACCCCGTCGAACTCCTTTCCCTTCGATTTGTGGATGTTCATGACGAGCACGCCTTGCGGGTCCTGCTCGGTCGAGATAAGCCGCTCCTGATCGAGCACCTTTTTGACGAGGATCGTCGCTCCCGCATAGGCGCCGTTCGCGACCCAGGAGTCTGCCAGTCCCTGGCCAAGCGCATCGGTCGCGCGGAACAGGCGAACGAGGCGCACCTGTCGCTGAATCTCCGTGAGCGCTGCGATCTTCGCCATGGTCCGCAGCGCGGCACGCCAATCGACGACAGGGTCGCCGACCAGCTCGATCCCGCTCGCGACGGCGTCCGCGATCTCGCGCGCCGCCTTTGTCTTGATCTTCCCCGCGGTCTGAACGGCGTTCAGGGCCTCCGCGTATTTTCGCGCAAGGTCCTTCGCGGCCTGGGTGCCGTCGGTCGCTGCCTTGAGCCGGTAATATGCCGCTACGAGACGAAGCGTCTGGGCCTGCGCCTCCGCCACGCTAAGCCGCGGCCATTCGAGCATAGCTGCGAGCACGACGGCCGCGGCCGCGGACAGCTCGGCATCCCATACGACCTCATGTGGGACGGGCTTGAGCTTTTGCGTCTTGTAGCTGTGCTCCTTGCCGAGCAGCGACGAGATCTCCGCCACCACCTGGTTGCTCCGCGTAAGCACCGCGATCGTCGGATTCTCCACCTTGGCCTTGGCGAGCTGGCCGTACATCCAAATCACCGCCGCATGGACGGTGGGCTCGAACTGGCCCGGCGGATATCCCACCTGCTTCACCTCCATGCAGGACGAGGGCAGCGGGGCATTGCTCAGGACCGCGTCGGCGAACTTCAGGATGCCGCCGTTGGGGCTGCGGTGATTGTCGCCGGCGAGATCGACGACAGTCGGCTTCAGAAAGTCGGACGCCTTCTTGAGGCGCAGGGGATCCACCTTGGGGTCATACTGGAAGATGCTCTGATCGGGGTCCGCCAGGCAAAAGATCGTCGTCGTATTGGCAAGCGCTGCCACGATGCGCCACTGGTCGTCGTCGGTGTCTTGAAACTCGTCGAGAATGATCATCGGGTATTTGCGGCCGAGAAGGTCCCTGACCGCCGCGCACGTCTCTACGACCGTCGCCACCGCGCCGGCGAACTGGTCGAACGCGAAGACTCCTTCTTCCGAGGCGCGGCGCTCGAGTTCCGCCGGCCAGTCGCCATCGAACTCAGCGCGCTCGATGCGTTCCTGGTCGGGATAGGTGATCCGCGCCTGCAATCCGTTCAGCAGGCGACCATGCGTGCGGAGCGCCTCTAGGCAGAACGAATGGTAGGTCTGCACCTCGATCAGGCGACGCTCGTCGGAGCTCAATATGGCCTTGCACCGAGTGAGCACCTGCCGAACAGCGGCGCGCGAGAAGCTGAGGAACAGGATTTCCTGCCCCGGCTTCAAATTCGGAATGCGCTTCTGGGCCTTGAGCAGAGCGATGGTCGTCTTTCCCGAGCCTGGCCCGCCCGTCACCAGAAGGTGACCGGCTGCCGCGAGGATATCCATCCGCTTCTGGTCGAGCGCGAGCTTCAGAGGAGGTCTCCGGCGTCTTTGTCGCCAAGATCCGGATCAGGCGGCTTCATCGCCGCATCAATGGCCAACAGCACGGTCTTTATGGTCTTGGGCAGCTCGTCCGCGGTCTGACACTGCCGAATGAACAATGCGGTGTAGCCATAAGCGTCGCCCTTGCGGGCTTTGAGCACCGCGGTCGCAAGCGTGGTCGCGGCCGCGTCGTCGAGCGCCGGGTCATATGGGCCGCAATGCCCGGGATAGTCATCGCGCGCCATCGCGGCATCGAGGAAACGACGGTGCACGGCGGGCACAGTCTCCGACACGAGCAGGGTCTCGATCCCCTTTGTCGGCGATTGCCAGCGTGCGACATAGTCCGCCAGCTTAGCCTCCGCTGCCGCGTCAGGCACCTTGTTGGGTGTGTCGACGAACGCGAAAGCAGGCTTGTTCAGCGCTTTGAACACCGGGCCATATTTAGGGACCGAAGTCTCGCTATCGGCGTTGAATAAGCTGATACCGGCGAAGTCGAGATGCATGTAGGCGTCGGCGCCCATAGACTTTTCAAGCACGCCCGACGCCTCGGGAAACAATGCCGCCTCAGATGCGCCCTCGACGACGAGAACCCCGCGACCGAGGATCGCCTCGGCGAACTGGCGGCGTTCCGTCTTAAAGCTTTTGGTCTTGAAGTCGCCGAGATCGATCGGAGCCCCTTCGAGATTGCCTTCGGCGCCTCGGGACAGAATGACGATGTCCTGCGGCTCGAACTGCTCGATGATGTAGGGCGAATGCGATGTCACGATCGCTTGGCCCATTTCAGAGAGGACGAATTTCCCAACCCTCCGCTGGGTATGCGGCGGCAACGCGATCTCCGGCTCCTCCATCGCGAAGATGACCGATTGCTTCTCTTTCAGCTCGGCGATGACCGTAAGAAGCGCGAAGACGAGCAGATTGATCGAGCCTGTGCCGAGCCGCGGAAACGGCACGCCATGCCCGATTGGCTCGGCGGCGATGAACAGCCGAACAACCTCTCGCAGATTCTCCCGCGTGAGATCGGAGGCGAAGAACGCGGTCGCGTCGTCTCCCGCGGCTAAGGTGACGAATCGCGCCATTCGATCCCGAATATCGGCGCGAATCTTCTTGAGCTGCGGCACCTCGCCGATCGGCGGCGTCAACCCGTGCAGCCGATCAAGCGTATCCTGCCACATATCGGCAAGGCCAGTTCCGCCGAGGCGGAGGACCGTGTCGAGCAGCGATCCGCGTTGAAGACTGAGCGCGCGCGATCCGGTGCGAAGCGTGCGGAGGAAAACAAAGCCGCAGAGCCTCTTATGATCGCGGCCGAACAATCGCCGCCCGGCGCCCAGCGCCAGTTCCGCCGCCTCGTCGTCCTCGAGCGGCTCGACGGGATGGTCGAAGAACGTGTTGCCGATGAAATCGTCCTCGGCCTTGTCGTAGCGGCCGATGAAGACGACCGGCAGCGCCCAGCCCTTTTGCGAGCCGTCCCCATCCTGCGGGCCCGTTTCGCCCTGATCGGCAAAATCGCCTGTAGTGGTGTCCCAACGGCGCAAATGCCGATGGAACTTCAGCTCGGCCTCAGGCGCCAAGTCGGTGAGGACTGCCTCGATGCGAATCTCGATCGGGTTCTTCTCCGCATCGAGATACCGGCCACAATGGAAGTCGTGCTCGTCGACGACAGGTCGCCGGTATAGCCGCTCGGGCCCGAGCACGAGATCTAAGGCTTCGCATACTGTCGATTTGCCGATGTTGTTGCCACCGACAAGAAGTGTGTGCCCCGTAAGATGGATCGTGCCGTGGGCGACTCCTCGAAAGTTCGAGATCGTCAGTCGCCTAACTTTCATTTCCGCCATTCCCTGTTCGTTGCCGCATGGTGATTTAGCAGAACTCGACGTCTCCCGAGCAAGAAAAAGAACGGCACTGACGAGGCCCGATCGTCTAAACTGTTCGCCTAAGAAGGCACGACCAATTTGCGTCAGGGCGCTCTCCCTGCTTCGAGACCTGGGCGTGCGGCAGATTTTAAAGAGCCGATTTGGACCTTCGAAGGTCAGCTATGTTAGCGGCAGCCGTCGACGGGTTAAACTGGTTGGAATGGCTGGTATTATCCTAATCTGACGCAGCAGGTTGTGCGTCGGAACGTCTTAAGCTGGGTCGACATCCGTCGATGGTTTTGCGCTCGAATGACCGCTTCCAGTTATCGCAATTCGTGAGCTGCCGGCCCGGACCGAGCGCGAGAGCGGTCGCTTCGGGTCCATCGAAATATCAACCGTCCAACATACGCTTTTCATAAACGGTGCTGACGGTGCTGCCGTCCCAGACATAGGTGAGATGGCGTTCCTGACGGCAATTGGACAGGAGCCGGGGTCGAAATACAGCTGCACATTCGCCGCCTGCATCACGGACACTCGCATAGACGATACCGTTTGCGCCTTCGTCCCGAAGGCGGCGTGCCGTCTCCTGAGACACAGCATAACTATCGGGATGGTAGAGCGCGGGCAGAGCCTCACGGGCGCCGCGAATATCATGCAACGGCGCGTCAAGGTCGACGGCATAGACGCGCATGTCGAGTTCCTGCGCGGGTTCATCTGTCGCCGCGAGGAATTTGGCCCTGTGATGCCGCGTTTCCGCAATCGCGGTGGCGAGTGTGAGCCCGGCATAGAACACGCCGTAGCTCCCATCGGTGAACCTGTCGCCTTCAAGGTTCAGATGGGTAAAGGCCGCCATGATCGGGGACGTGCCCGGCCCGGATATGCGGTCTTCAGGCGGCACCAGTGCGAGGTCGCCCGCTTCCTCGCGAAGCCGGTCGTTGGTCATCGCTTCGATCTGGAAAACAGCCTTTAGATCGGCAGGATCGGCCACCGCTTCAAACAGCGCGATCGGGGGAAAACGGCTCGGGATGATCCGGTAGCACGGCTGCCACCGCACCTGAGTTACAGGAATGTTCACGGATCAGCCGCGCTGTCCATCGACATACTGCCGCACGACATAGAGGTCTGCGACATTGCCCGACATCATGCGATCGAGCGCCGAAGCGCCGCCAAATACCCGCGCCTTGTTCGGCTTGCGGACCCATTCGTCGGCAGTTTTGGGCAAAAGGATGTGAAGCCCTTTGTAGATCCCCATGACATAGGAAATCCGCTCGAGCGCATCCTTCGGGAGAGCGGCAATCGCGCCCCGCTTCCAGGATTGATAGGTCGAACGACTGTCCAGCCCGAGCAGACGCATCTGTTCCTGCTCCTTGAGGCCCCAGGCTTCAGCAATGCGGAAAAAGGTCCTGAGTGCCGGACCGGTCAGATCCTTGCGGTCGGTCGCCTTGGCTTCGCTGACGTTCATGGCTCGTCCTCTCACGGTGGTGATATGATTATAAATCTCCCGAAAGTCAATGATGCGTCAGAATCTGAACATGCCGTCGCTCTTGGAAGGTTTCGTCTGGCGTGCATCTCGGTCGATCCCATGGCTGACCGCGATGAGCAGGCTCGCGCCTTGGAGTGAAGGGAATGAGCCTGGTCCATGGGGCCACTGAAGCGCGTGCCGAAGTCGCTGGCCTCCGCTGGGAGCTTGCTGCCGACTCTGCTCCTGATCGTGCGTGAACCACCCCTTCCTTGGCGCCTGTCTGCGGGTCTCGTCAGCCTCATGCCGTCAACCCCGTGCGGGGTTCGCCCTCGCGCGCTGCGCTCGGTGACGCCAGCAGCCGGACCCTCTGGTGGGCGCCATCGGGGATGGGCCCCGACAATCGAAGGAGAATTTTCATGGCTACCATCGCTAACCTGACCGTGAAGGCCGACGACAGCTTCGAGGGCACGCTGGCGACGCTGACGGTCTCCGCGCCGATCGCGATCATCCCCAACAACCGCAAGGCGAAGGAATCCGAGCCCGATTATCGCATCGTCAGCCGCAAGAACGGCTTCGAGCTGGGCGCAGGCTGGAAGCGCTTCTCGCAGAACACCGGCGCCGAATATGTTTCGGTTTCGCTCTCCGCACCCGAGTTCGGCACGATCTACGGCAATATCGCCAACGCGCCGGGCGATGATCCCTCCAAGAAGGTCATCATCTGGAATCCGCCGGCCTGAACCGCCGCACCGGCTCCGCCCTCGGGCGGGGCCGGTGTTCTCCATCCCATGACGGGCGCGCATGCCCTGGCGCGCCCGTCACTCTCATAAATCGGTCGGTCCCTATGACGGCCGACCTGGTGGGCTTCCTGCGGGTTCGCCGCCATTCCCACCTCCATGCTCGATCCGCCCCTCAGTGCGGCGTCTCCCATGGTCCCCGCGCTTATCGGGTCCGGGTCCCCATCACATTACTCAGCGCTGGGCGCGGGTAAGCCGCCGAGACTGTCGATTTCCGCAATGCGCTGGAACTCGGTCAGATATTCTGGACGGTGCAGCGAGAGCCAACGCACTATGCGCGCATTGGCAAGGAGTTTGCCGAGATAGCCTCGCGCAAAGGTCAGGTGGAGGTTGTCGATCCCATAGCTTTCCTCGACCGATTTGACCTGCGTCTGCAAAGCGGCAAGTTCTCGCTCCATGCGAGTGATCTGCTGGCTGGTTGGTCCCGCCGCGTCGGCCTTGCCCGCCTTCTTGCTGACGGGAACAAGCTGCTCATCCGGTGTCGCCGCTAGTAGCGCACGAGCAAACATCACGGAGAAGTTGTTCTGACCGATCATCAGATCAGCAGCCTCAATCTGGCGGAACGCGGTCATGCGCCGCAGGAGATCGAATACCTTCATTGAGCAATTGGTGTCCTTCAGCGCATCAGCGGCCTCAGCGCAGATGCCGTCGAGGAGACGGAAGCGTGCGCGTATCGACTGCACTTCGAGACCGAGCGCATCAGCGATGACCGCTTCTGTGACACCGCGTTCAATCGCGCGCACAATCATCCGGTGCTCCTGCACGGGTGGCAGGCGATTGACGCGTTTGTTGTAGGTGTAGGTTTCATCGTCATTTGCGACGAGGCACTCGACTGTCGGAATCGCGAGCTGGCGCATAGCTTCAATCCGTAGATGGCCGTCGAGCAGGAAATACTTCCCCGGATGCTTTGGATCGGGAGCAACAGCAGGAGCCTCGACGATCCCAATCGCCTTGATCGAACTGACGATCTGAGTGAATTTCTTGCTCTCCCGCACGCCTTGCTGAAGTATCTTGAGCGGGACGAGCTGCTCGAGTGCGACAGTGACGGTTTCGCGTTCAAAACCAAGGCGAACGCGGTGCTCCGAACCTGGCTCCAAACCTGATGTCTCTGTTTCGGTCCAGTCAGTCATCGGTTTCGCCCGCAATTCTCATGGCCAGGGCGCGCGGCATCGTCTCCAGCCCCTCGGCACGGAGCAAGGTCAGAAACCCTTCGTCGCCAAGCAGATCCTTGATGGCCTCGACGATGAACAGCAGCCGGGTTTGCGTGAAATCGGACTTCTTAACGAGCAGACGCTGCTTCTCGGCCTCTCGCTGATAAACCTGCATGAGGTCGCTCGCGGTCAGTTTCCGATTGGCGGATCGTCTGCCCAGCTTGCCTGACGGCATCGACTTGTTCTGCCCGCGCATTCGCAGCTCGAGCAGCCTTCTCACAGAAGCCAGCTTTTTGCCGCGCAGCTTGCCCGTCTCATAAGCGTCGAGCAGCAGGTTCTGCGCTTCCTCGGACTCTGCCCGCGAGATTTCCATCGCCAGGCTGATCGGGATGAGGCCAGTTTCCACTGCGGCAACGAGCCGCTCCTCGCCGCGCTCCAGAAGTGAAACGATCATGCTGACCCACGAACTGCTGACCCCGATTTTCTGGCCGATTTCCGTCTCATTGTAGCCGCGCTCACGCAGCGCACCGATCTCGCGCATCACATCTATCGGGCGCGGGGTGCGGCGAGCGATGTTCTCGACCAGACTCATCACTAGGCAATCGCTCTCGCTCGCCTCGATGACGACCGCGGGGATTTCGGTCTGCCCTAGCATCAGGAATGCTTCGAGCCGGCCTTCCCCGCAGACGAGATCATAGCGAGGGCCACCCGGACCATGATGTCGACTGACCGTGATCGGTCGCTTCAATCCGATCGACTCAATGTTGTTCACGATCTCGCGGTGCTGACGCTTGTTTCGCGAGCGCGGGTTGAGAACCGTGATCTTGGCAACCGGGATCATCTCGATTTGCTGTGGGCGCACGACAGGCATTACGCAGCCTCCGGAATGGCGACGGGCGCCGAAATGTCGTAAAAGAAATCGAGCGTATCGAAGCGATAGGCATCGAGGTGCAGATCGTTGTCCTCGGCGAGACGCAGCCGTTCGCTGGTGACGTCGATCCTCGGGAACAGGTAGTAATCGAATGGCGCACGGTTGTGCATGTCCATCCGCACGACCACGGTGATGTCGGCAAGCTGGCTCGTGTCGAAACGTATCTTCCAGCGCAGCAAGCCGGTCGGCGTTGGCGTGCAGCGCACCAGAACGATTGCAAGGCTGAACTCGCCGTTCACCCGGATGCTGTCACTGGCAAGATCCTGAAACGCATCGCTCCCCTGCGCGTGGAGGCCAGCCAAGATTTCACGAACGATATCCGGATGGAGGCGGCGCAGGGCCTTGTTGATCGCGATATAGCGATAGTCCCGTTCAGGCGAGAAGCCGACCAGACTGTATGCGCGCAGCAGGCTGCCAAACCGGGAGCTATAGGCGCTGCTTGACGGCAATCCCTCGCATTCGTCGATAATAATGCCCGACAGCAGACCCTTGCTGGCGTAGAGGCCTCGCAGCGCTTGGAGCATTTCCTCGTCCGTCAGGCGGAACGAGCGTGCCGTGATGATCGAATGAGCTGCCTCGAACAGGTCGCGTTCAACGATTCCCTCGAATGCTCCCTCCGACCGGATCCACATGTCGGGAGCGTTGCGGACCCGCTTCTTCTTCAGTTTGAACGACCGCCGATTCCAGACATTGTCGCCGACGTATTTCTCGTTGATCAGCAGCTGATGGACGGTGCCGCGTGTCCAAGGGCGTTCGAGGTCGGATAGAACACCTCGAGCATTAAGGTCCTCGGCGATCTCGCGTTCGGAGCGTCCTTCATGAACGAAGCTCCGATAGACCTCGCGAACCACGTCAATCTCTTCGGGCGGGCCCGGTGTCAGGATGACCCGATCGGTCTGGAGGCTCTTTTGTTCGCCGCGGCAGAGGACCGCTTTGACGTTGCCGTGCTCATCGATCAGTGTCCGACGCAGGCCGAAGCCAGCGGGACCGCCTTGTCGATAACCCTTTTCGATGAGCCGCCCCTGGCCGGCGAAGACCTTTACCGAAAGCTCCCGGCTGTATTCGCCAGCCATGGCGCGCTTGAAGCCCTTGAACATGGTGCTCATGGGCGACCCGTCATTCTCGAACTGTTCGGCGCAATAGGCGATCTGAATTCCGGAGCGGCGGCAGATGTACTCGTAGTAGGCGCTCTCATCGGCGTCCTGGAAACGGCCCCAGCGGCTGACATCATAAACGAGGATCATCTGGAAATCGGCGACGCCGGATTCGACGTCGGCAATCAGGCGCTGCAGAGAAGCGCGACCGTCGATCGATAGACCGCTTTTGCCGTCGTCAGCATAGGTCCTGACAATCTCTATGCCGCGAGACGCGGCGTAGTGTCGGATCGCATCGGCCTGATTCTCGGTCGAGTATTTCTGGTGGTCCGTGGACATCCGAACATATTCCGCCGCGCGCACGGTTGGCCTCTGTTCTGCATCGCCCGGTGCCTCGTCTTTATCCCATCCCGGCAATGCTCGCCCCTTTCGAAACCCGAACTGCAGTGGCCAGGGCGGCCAACCGCTGCAGCGCGAACTACGGACCGCTCCGGCATTCCCGCACTCTCAACAGTATATGTGGGAAAGGACCGGAAGATGTTGCCGAAAAAGGGCAGGAAGTTGCCAGCTTGGGAGGGTGCGCTCGCCAGTCGCCAAGCCTTTGCCGAGACCATCGCCAATTTGCTGCGCAAGGAACATGGGGACACGCATCGTGCCGTGAAGCAATTGATGCGCCTGACCCATGCCAGTGAGCGGTCCGCAAAACATTGGATGGCCGGGCAACATGGCCCCGACACGCTATTCTTTCTGCGCTTGGTTGCGACGTCTCCCGTTATTCGAGCGTTCGTTCTCGGCATCATCGAAAGCCAGCAATCCAGACTCGCCGAGTCATCCGAATGGTTGCGCGGGGGAACATCGTGGGCACATGAACACGGCAATGAGCGGCCGTTGGGCAAGCATCGACCGAATTCTGACCCTATAAATGACCTTGGAAATGTCCCTGGAAATGACCCAATAAGTTTGGGCCTCAATGAGCGCCAACGCTGGGTGCTCGACCGAGTCGGCAAGGGTCATCCGGTCAAAGCCCGCGAGATCGCGGCACACTGGCAGGTGAGCATCAAGTCCGCGCGACGCGATCTTGCGGGTCTGTGCGGCTGCGGTCTTTTGCGCTTTGTCGGTGCCCGCAAGAATGGCCGCTATCAGCTCGCTCACAGCTGACCGCGCACAGTGCGGGCGATTATGGCGATCAGTCATTGCCGGTCGAACAGTTCGCTGTCCTTCCGCTGTGTTTGCAGTATGGTCCGGGCCATGAAGCGCAACATGGACCTCATCCGGGATCTGCTCTTGCAGATCGAAGACGGACGACGCTCGTTTGATCTTTTGACCCCGGAGATCGCTGAGGTTTTGGGCGAGAGCAGCGAAGGCAAGCTGCCGCGCGAGCAGGCAGAACTATTGGAGTATCACCTGGACCTGCTCGACAATGCTGGTCTCATTACCATAAAAGCGAAGCTATCAGGCGCGGCTTGGCAGATTGGCCAGATTACATGGGCCGGGCATGACTTCCTCGACACCATCCGTGATCCCTCCATCTGGCGTGAGACAAAGGCCGGCGCAAAGAAGGCTGGCGGCTTCAGTCTCGATCTCCTGAAGGCGCTCGCCAAGGGCTTGGTGAAGAAGAAGATCGAGCAGCACACAGGGGTTGAGCTCGATTTGTAGGGTCTGATATATAGTCGTCGCAAGAGCGCATTGGGTGAAGCTTGGCCTCAGGCTGGCGCCGTGCCGCAGGCCTTGATCTGAGCGCGCCACGGCGAGAATCGCTCCGATTCAGCTAGTGCCTGGGGCAGTGCCGTGAATGTCTCTCATTGACAAACGCGTTCGTATGGATATATATGGTCACAATATGACCGGCACCTCTGCACAGCGATGTGTACGTGCCGGTTTTCTTTTGTGGGGATGGTCTAGGCCCAAAGCGGCCATCCCTCCCAGCCTGCAACCAACCCGAAATCGGCGGCCGTCACGGCCTTGTTTGCAGGTTCGGGGAACTCCGCCATCAAAGCCTTGAACCGCTCACCCCAGCTGGAATTCGGACTGATCCGCGCCAGCAGAAACCGCATGATGCAAAAGTACATGAAGGGGCGCGCATTGGCGAGCGACTGCCAGTTCTGGTCGAACTGTGGCACCGGCGACAGCTCCAACACGTTCACATTCCACATGCGACTATGGTGCGCTGCGACGTTGCGAAGATAGCTCAGACTTCGCAACCATTTCTCCAGTTCGCGTCCCGTCCCCAGACCGTAGCTGGCCGCAATGACATCCTGGTCCTTTACGTTCATGCCGGCAAAGAGCCGCGAAAGGGCGCCGAAATCCCAGATCTCGATCGCCACCCAGATCGGCAAGCGCCCGTGCTTGTTCATGTTGTGGGCAACGAAATGCTGCTTCCGGCTACGGTGAATCAGCTTGTCCTGGTGATCGAGCCAGAGCTGGTGTTCAGTCTTTCCCGCGTTGTAGCCCTTCGGAATTGCCCTGCGAGCAAAATTGCCGTGCAGTAGGGCGGGGTCGTACTGCGCGAAGCAGTCGAGCCTGCCCAGCAGGTGGGCTACGTCGACCCGGATGGCTCGTTCGATCCGTTCCAGCGCATCGAGCGCCAGGAGCCGCAGCTTGCGATCGAAGGCGTAGAGCGCAACAGCGTCCTCGAATGTTGAGCCAGGAAGGAAATGGTCTTCCCGGAACACCAGGCCGACGGGCTGTGCTTTTGGCGAGCGAAACGGATACCAATAGCCACTAAGGCAATAATAGCCGATCTTCTCGAGGTAACTGATCGCTCGGGTATCATCCCCCACCGTCAAGCCGCGATCCTTCAGAATCTGCAGCTGATCAGCGAAGCTTTTCCAGTCTGTCCCCGACACGCAATGCCCCCGATATGTCAACCATGAGTGTTGAGTGCCACACCCGAAGCAGATTTTATAGTAACCGGCGACATCGACACGGCGCCGGTCTTTGTATGGACTGGGCGCCGGGAGTCTCGATGCAGCTAGCCGGTGGCAGTCCCAACAAGGATCGGGACAAGGCGCTGGTTATGGATAGGACATCATTGCAAGACGTTTTGTCCCCAAGTCGAGTAGACGCGCAATTTCATCCGATGTCCTTTGAACAGCCAGCTTCAGCGCTTCGTCGATATGGATATAGTCTTGCGTCACGTTTTGCGAAGCGTGACCGAGCATAGCGCGGATTGTCAGTTCCGAAAAACCCAGTTCGCCTGCGATGCTTCCGAACGTATGCCGAAGGGTATGGGGCGTGACGCCCGAAATCCCGGCGAGCTTGCAAACACGGTCAAGACAGGAACTCACAGCAGTATATGGCCCGGCCCCGGTTTCTGATGCGAAGACATAAGGATTGCCGAGCATTTCTGGCTGGCTCAGGACGATCTTCAGGGCCGCAGGGCCAATGGCACGGACTTGCGCACCGCCTTTGGTGTCCGGGAAACTGATGAAGCCTCCCGCAGCGTTAACCCAGGACCTCTGCATGGCTTGGGCTTCTTCCCGGCGATAACCGGTTAGCAGAAGCGTCTTCAGAACGGCCAGCGCCACAGGATTTTCGTGGTTTCGCTCGGCAAACGCGATTGCCTTACCCAGCGTCTCAATCTCGGCGACGCTCAGCCGTCGGGTCCGCTTTGCGCTGGCCAGCTTTTTCGCACCTTGGGTTGGATGGGCCGCCAGCAACCCCTTGTGCTTGGCATGCCCTATGATCGCTTGAAGCGTGCCCAGGCATCGCGAGGCTACACCAGCTCCCCCGGTCGCCTGTCCGCCACGACCACCGGTCCGAGCTTTAGCGGTTTTCCCGTTCTTAACATCGGACTGCATTTGCTCGACATCGGCGACGCTCAGCTGCGCCACCACGCGCTTTCCGAGGAGTGGGATTATGTGCGTCTTGATACGGCTCTCGTCCATATCAAGGGACGATGCCTTTATCGGTCGGTTCAGTCGTCCCAAGATGTTCCCGGCCCGCGCTTCGGCCAGATACCATTCGCACATCTCCGCGACCGTCATGCCTTTGCGCGCACGACGTGTTTCATCAGCCGGATCTTCTCCCTTGATCACGGAGGCCAGGAACAGCTTGGCCTGATCGCGCGCCTGATCGACGGTAAGGACGCCGTATCGGCCAATATTGATGCGGCGCTGAATTCCCTCTGGGTTGCGATACTGGAGGATGAAGGTCTTTGTGCCCGACGGAAGGACACGTACGCCATAGCCGCGTACCTCGGTATCCCAGAGAACCGCTTGCCCCTTGGAGGGCGGAAGCAGGCTATCGACGCAGCGCTTGTTTAGCTTGACCGGAGTCATCCCCACTCCTCATTTGGTGACAAAATTCTCTGCCGAACCTTTTGTCACCAAATTGTCAGCAGATGCAAGTCCATTTCAGGCATCCTGATCGCATTAAGGAAAACTGGAATGCTAGATATATCGAGCTTCTATCGTGGTATAGCGATGTGGAGCGTACTGGAGAAAAGCCCGTCGGTCTTCTTGCCAAGGTTGGGGTCGAGGGTTCGAATCCCTTCGCCCGCTCCATTATTCTTCCGACATCGACGGGATCATACCGCTGCTGCGGGCCCTTGCGGCGCGCGGCGGCTGTGCTGCGTGGCGTGTCGGGGACAAAAGAAAAGCGGCTGCACGGGGCAACCGCCTTCAAGGATGAGGCCCGCCGCCACCATCGGGGCGCGGTCGGCGGGCCGGAAGCTGTCGCGATCAGCCCGAAGTGCTGTTGTCGGCCGGAGCGTGGGCGGGAGCGGGGGCCGCAGCGGCTCCGCCCTGCGCCTCGCCCGCCACCAGCGCATCGCCCGAGGCGCTGAACATCCCCGCCGGCAGCGTGCGGGTGACCTTGCCCTGCTGCACGACCACCTGCTCGACCTCGCCGCGGCCATTGGCGACCAGCGCGCGCACCTTGCCGAGCGAGGCGCCGTCGGCGGTCGTCACCGGCATGCCGGGGGTGACGCTCGCCATGCCCTGCCCGGCGGCTGCGGCCGATCCGGCCACCGCCAGCACCGGTTGGAACAGCGAGGCCGAGCCTTCGCCATTGGCAGAACCGCTGCCTTCCGCCGATCCGCCCGCGGCGGCGGGGAGCGCAGGCACGCCCGGAAGGGCAGGCAGGGTCGCGCTCTGCGCCGCGCCGCGTGCCGTGCCGACGGCCATGCCCGCCGCATTCGCGCCGACGCTACGCGCCTCGCCCGCCACGGGCGCCAGCGCGCCGGTCACCGCATCCGTACCGATCAGCTGCGCATTGGCGCTGCCCTGCCCGCTGGCCGAGCCGTTGCCGCTCGCCTGCGCCATATTGCCCATCGGGGGCACGACGAGATCGGCGAGGCTCGCGGTCGAGCCGGTGATCGAGCCTTCGGCGCTGCGGTCGGCCTGCACCGTGCCCTTGCGCGCATCGACCGACTGGCTGCCACGGGTCGAGCCGCGTCCGCTCACGGTGCTGTCGACAGTGCCGCGCACGGTCGAGGTGGTGCGCTCGATCGTGCCGCCGAGCGTCCCGCCGATGGTGCCGCCGAGGCCACCGCCCAGACCGCCGCCGAGCCCGCCGCCCCCGCCCAGCAGCTGGGCATTGGCGGCACCGGGGACGAGCGCGAAGGCGCTGGCGAGAAGAATGATCTTGTTCATGTCCGTGTTCCTTTCCTCGATTGCAGCGAGGCTTGCATCGCTCGCTCAGAGGGGAAACGGATGGGGTTCGCGGTTTAATGCATGCCCGCAGGCGGGGGGTCACTTCTTTTTGCCGCAGCTCTCGCACAGCACGCCGCGGCCATAGGTCGCATCCGCGCCCTTGGTGCCGAGATCGCGCGCCTCGCGGTCGAGCGCTGCGCGCCAGTTGCTCTCTTGCGCCAGCGCGGCAGCGACGCGGGCGGCGGCGAGCGGGGTGGCAAAGCTGGTGCCGCGCCACGCCTTGCGCTTGCCCGCGGCATCCATCGCCCAGACCTCCGCGCCCGGGGCGGCGTAATCGAGATGCAGCGCGCGCCCCGCCTCGATCAGTGCGCGGCCCTTGCGGTCGACGCCGGTGATGGCGAGCACGCCCGAATAGGACGCAGGATAGGCGGGCGGCGCGGCGGGGCCGTCATTGCCGACCGCGGCGACCACCACCACGCCCTTGCCCTGCGCTGCGATGACGGCCTTCTCGAGCAGCGCGCTCCTGGGGCCGACAAGGCTGACGGTGACGACCTTGCACCCGCTCGCCGCGAGCCAGCCGAGGGCCTTGGCGACCGCCGAGGCGCTGCCGCCTGCCGGATCGGTGCCATAGACATCGGCCGCCCACAGCCGCGTCAACCCTTGCGCGCGCAGCAGGCTGGCGACCGCGCTGCCGTGATCGGAGGCGGCAGGCGCACCGCTCGCAAAGCCCTTGCGCGCCGCGACCGGCACGGATGCTCCGGTGCCCCCGTCGATCAGGCCGACCTTGACCTCGACCGGCGCCGCCGCTGCCGCAGCAAGCGCCGTCACCGGCAGCGCGGCCGTGGCGATGGGCGCTCCGGCTTCGAGGTGCAGCGTGTCGGCCTCGATCTGCGCGTCCGGGGCCAGCGCGGCAGCGCGCGTCTGGGCTTCGGCGAGGCTCATGCCCGCAGGCACGGCGAGGCGCACGAAGGCGATGTCCAGCCCCTCGATCTCTTCGCGCGAAAGGATGCGAAAGCCCGCCTTCTCCAGCACGGCGAGGCTCGCCGCATCGGGGCCGGTCACCAGCAGCTCGCCGTGCCGGGCGAGATTGCCGGCCGAATCGCGCTCGATCGCCTGCGGATTGGCGCGCAGCAGACGGTCGAGCGCCGCCTCGCGCAGACGCAGCAGTCTGCGCGCCTCGCGCTCGGTGATGGCGGTCGCGGTGTCCACCGTGCGGTCGAGCCTGTCGGTCACCTCGCCCAGCACGCGGCCCACCGGCGGCACCGGCACGCCCACGCCCGGCACCTGCAACTGCGCAGCCACCGGCGCAGCCAGCACGCCCGCCAGCGCCGCGAGGGCATAAAGCTGTGTCGGTCGCCGCATCATTGTCTCGATCCTCCATTTCGCATTAAGCATGGATGAAACGGACAAGCCCATCCGTTTCATCCGCAGAAAGGCGTGGAACGCTGTCCGAGAGTTTCGAAAACCAGGTGCTGGGTCTGCTGCCGCGGCTGCGGCGGTTCGCGATCGGGCTGGCCGGGTCAAGGGCCGACGGCGACGATCTGTGCCAGATGACCATCGAACGCGCCCTCGCCCGCCGCGACCAGTGGCAGGAAGGCACGCGGCTCGACAGCTGGATGTACCGGATCATGCGCAACATCTTTATCGACGAGGGCCGCGCCACCACACGCCGCCGCGAGACCTTCGTGGACCCCGACGCGGGGCTTTCCGTGGGCGGCGAGGGCGGGCAGGAGGCGGCGGTGGAGCTTTCGATGGTGGACCGCGCGATGGCCCGCCTGCCCGAAGACCAGCGCGAGGCGGTGCTGCTGGTGATGGTCGAGGGCTGGTCCTACAAGGAAGCCGCCGAGATCGTCGGCTGCCCCGTGGGTACGCTCAATTCGCGGCTGGTGCGCGGGCGTGACGCGCTGATGGCGATGCTGGAGGGCGCGCAATGAGTGTGACCGAGGAAATGCTGGCCGCCTATGCCGATGGCGCGCTCGATCCGGCGGCCGCGCAAGAGGTCGAGGCGGCGATGGCCGCCGACCCGGCGCTCGCCCGCAAGGTCGAGGCGCATCGCGGGCTCAAGGCGATGCTGTCCGCGCACTATGCGCCGCTCGCCGAGGAAAGCGTGCCGCCGCACCTCGCCGCGCTGCTCGTCCCGAAGGATGCGGGCGAGGCTCCGGCCGAGGTCGTGAGCCTTGCCGCCGCACGGCAGAAGCGCGGCCTCGCCCCGGTGGTGCGCCGCTGGGCGCCGCTGGTCGGCCCGGCGCTTGCCGCCTCGCTGATCCTCGCGCTGTGGCAGCCGTGGCAGGGGCGCACGCCCGATGGCTATGCGGGCGGCGATCTTGCCGCCGCGCTCGATACGCAGCTGGTCGCCGACCAGCCTGCCGATGCGCCGACCCGCATCCTCCTCAGCTTCGAGCGCGAGGGCGGTGATCTGTGCCGCGCCTGGCGCGCGAGCGACGAGGGCGGGATCGCCTGCCGCGACACGACGGGTTGGAAGATCGAACGGCAATTCGCGCTCGGCGAAGCGCAGGGGAGCGAATACCGGCAGGCCGGCAGCGAGACCGATCTCCTCGCCGCCGCGCAGGACATGGCGGCGGGCGGCGCGCTCGATGCCGATGCCGAACGCGCGGCGCGCGAACGGCGCTGGGCCAAGCCCTGACCCCCAAACAAGAAGGGGCCGGCATCGCTGCCGACCCCTTCCCGGTGCCTCGGTTGAAAAAGAGCTGCGGATCAGTCGACCGTCACCGTGCCCATGCGATAGCCCCGCTGGGCCATTTCCGAGATGTAGTGGCTGCGTTCCTTGCGCAGTTCGCGGGCATATTCCTCCCAGGCATCGCGCTGGTCCTCGAGGTCGCTGGCGCGCCGCAGATCGGCGCTCAGTTCCTTCTGCGCTTCGGTGATGTCGATGCGGTAATCGAACCACAGGCGGTTCTGGATCCCGGCGATCGGCGCGGTGAGGATGCGGCTCTCCTCGGCCCGCGCGAGGCGTTCCTCGTGGAGCTCGGGGATGGCGGCCTCGCCGGTAGCGGCGAGCAGGCCGAGCGCGAGGATCGGGGTGGCGATTGCAAGCTTCATCGGGTGTCTCCTTTTCGGTGTTGTCCCCGGCACGGGCGGCCGGTCGAAAGGGAAACGGATGGGCGGCGCGGTTTAATGCAGGATGCTGCGCAAAATCACTGATCGGGCGCAGGCTGCGCGGTTTCCCCGCCGAGCGCGCGGTAGAGCGCGACGCGGTTGCTCGCCTCGATGAGCCGCGTGGTCAGCAGCGTGCGCTGCGCCTGATAGGCGGCGCGCTGCGCGTCGAGGCTGGCGAGGAAGCTGTCCACCCCGCCGCGATAGCGCAGGTCGGCGAGCTGGTAGGTATCCTCGGCCGCATCGAGGAAGGCGCGGTTGGCGCGCAGCTGTTCGGTGATCGTCCCGCGCCGCGCGAGGGCATCGGCAACATCGCGGAACGCGGCCTGGATCGCGCGCTCGTACCCCGCCACCGCCGCATCGCGCTGCGCCTCACTCTGGGCCACGCCCGCCTGCGCCGCGCCGCCCGCGAACAGCGAATAGCGCACATTCGCGCCCGCCGAATAGTTGAAGGCCGCGCCCGTGAAGAGGGTCGAGAGCGCATTGCTCGCGAGCCCCGCCAGCCCCGTCAGCGTGATTCGCGGGAACAGCGCCGCGCGCGCCGCGCCGATCTCGGCATTGGCGGCGCGCAGCTCGTATTCGGCCTGGAGCACATCGGGACGGCGCAGCAGGATGGTCGAATCGAGCCCCGCCGGGAGCGTGCGCACCGCCTCGCCCGCATCGTCGAGCGAGCGCGGCAGCAGCGCGGTATCAACCGGCGCGCCGACCAGCAGTTGCAGCGCATTGGCATCCTGCGCGAGCGCGGTGGTCTGCGCGGCAATATCGGCCTCGGCCGCGGCGAGGATCTGCTCGGCCTGGCGCAGGTCGGAGCGCGGGGCGATCCCCCCGTCGAGCCGCAGGCGGGTGAGCTTCACCTGCTCGCGCGCATTGGCGGCGGTGTCCTCGGCAAGCTTCAGGAGCGAGGCATCGGCGGCATAGGTCAGCCACGCATCGGCAATGTCGCCGATCAGCGTGAGGCGGGTGGCGCGGGCGGCGGCCTCGGTGCCGAAAAAGCGGGCGAGGGCCGCGTCGGAGAGCGAATCGAGCCGCCCGAACAGGTCTATCTCGAAAGCGGTGGTGCTGACATCGGCGGTGTAGCGCGTGCCGGCGGTGGAGCGGCTCGCGGCAGGGTCGTTGCCGATGTCGACATCCTGGTTGCGGTTCTGGTTGGCGGTGCCGTTGTCGAACCGCGTACCGCCCGCCGCAACGCCCACCTGCGGCAGCTGCGCGGCGTTCTGGATGCGCGACTGCGCCCGCGCTGCGCGGATATTGGCGGCGGCGATCCGGAGATCGCGGTTGTTGGCGAGTGCCTGCTCGATCACCTGCACCAGCCGCGGATCGGCAAAGACCTCGCGGTAGCTCATCACCGGCAGTGCGGCCTCGCTCTGCGCGAGATAGGCATCGCCCGCGGGCCACGAGGCGGGGACGGGCAAGGCGGGCTGGACATATTTGGGCGCCATCGAACAGCCGGAGAGCAGCGCGAGGGCAATGACCGGGGCGAGCCTCATGCGGTGGTGCCTCCTTCGGGCGCACGGCGCAGCTTCTTCAGGGTGTCGCGGGTGGTGCGCCGGACGATAACGAAGAACAGCGGGATGAAGAAGATCGCGAGCAGCGTCGCGGTCAGCATCCCGCCGATCACCGATGTGCCGATGGCGATGCGGCTGTTCGCCCCCGCGCCGGTCGAGAGCGCCAGCGGCAGCACGCCGAAGATGAAGGCAAAGCTCGTCATCAGGATCGGGCGCAGGCGCAGGCGTGCCGCTTCCAGCGCCGCATCGATCACCCGCGCGCCGCGTTTCTCGGCCTGCTCGGCGAATTCGATCACGAGGATCGCGTTCTTGGCGGCAAGGCCCATCGTGGTGAGGAGGCCGATCTGGAGATAGACGTCGTTCTCCAGCCCCCTGAGCGTCACCGCGAAGACCGCGCCGACGAGGCCCAGCGGGATCACCAGCATCACCGCCACCGGGATCGTCCAGCTTTCGTAGAGCGCGGCAAGGCACAGGAACACGACCAGCAGCGACAGACCGTAGAGCAGCGGGGCCTGACCCGAGGACAGGCGTTCCTGGAACGACAGCCCCGACCATGCGACGCTGACGCCGGGGATTTCCGCCGCCAGCTCGGCAATCCGGTCCATCGCCGCGCCGGAGCTCTGCCCGGGGGCTGCCTGCCCGTCGAACTGGAAGCTGGGGTAGCCCTGAAAGCGCGACAGCGTTGTCGGCGTGGTCGACCAGCGGGTGCTGGCAAAGGCGGAGAAGGGCGCCATCTGGCCATTGCTGCCGCGCACGAACCACTGGCCGATATCGTCCGGCGTCGCGCGGTAGGGCGCGTCGGCCTGCACGAAGACGCGCTTCACCCGCCCGCGATCGATGAAGTCGTTCACGTACTGCCCCCCCCACGCGGCCGAGAGCGTGGTGTTCACGTCCGACTGGTTGAGGCCAAGCGCGGCGAGGCGCGGCTGGTCGATATCGACCTGAAGCGTCTGCGTATCGGGCAGCTCGCCCAGCCGCACGCCCGACAGCACCGGGTCCTTGCTCGCCGCCTCAAGCAGCTTGTCGCGCGCGGCGAGGAAGTCCTCGCGGCTCATCCCGCTGGTGTTCTGGAGCTGGAGCGTGAAGCCGTTGCTCTGCCCCAGTCCGCGGATCGCAGGGGGAACGAGCATGTTGACCTGCGCATCGCGGAAGCCGGCAAACGCCTTCGTCGCGCGCTGGGTGATCGCGTCGGCGGAGTTTTCGGCGCCCTTGCGCTCGGCCCAGTCGACGAAGTTGACGAAGCCCTGTCCGGTGTTCTGCCCCGCCGCCCCGCCGCCGCCGCCCGCGACGGTGAGCATCGTGGCGACATTCGCGCTCTCGTCGGTCAGCATGTATTTCTCGATGGCGAGCTGCACCTCGCGGGTGCGCCCCTGCGTCGCGCCCGCAGGCAGGCGGAACTGCACCTGCGCCGCGCCCTGATCCTCGGTCGGCAGGAAGCCGGTCGGCAGGCGCAGGAACAGCGCGGCAAGCAGCACCACCACCGCGGCATAGATCGCGAGGAACAGGTACTTGCGGTCGACCACGCGCTGGACCGCGGCGACATAGCGGTTGGTGCCGCGCGCAAAGCTGTCGTTGAACCACGCCTGCGCGCGCTCGAGCCGCTCGGCACCCCACGGCCACCGGCGATGGAGCGCGCTCTCGCCCGCCTCCCGCGCATGGTGCTTCTGGCGCAGCAGCGAGGCCGTCAGCGCCGGGCTCAGGATCAGCGCGACCAGTGCCGACAGCGCCATCGCCGAGATGATCGTCACCGAGAACTGGCGGTAGATCACCCCCGTCGACCCGCCGAAGAAGGCCATCGGCAGGAACACCGCAGACAGCACAATGGCAATCGCGACCAGCGCGACCTGGATTTCTCCCATCGAGCGGATCGTCGCCTCCTTCGGCGTCATCTCGGGGTTCTCTTCGAGCAACCGCTCGACATTCTCGACCACCACGATCGCGTCGTCGACCAGCAGGCCGATCGCCAGCACAAGCCCGAACAGGGTCAGCGTGTTGATGGTGAAGCCCGCCAGATAGAAGATCGCGAAGGTACCCAGCAGCACCACCGGCACGGCGATGGTCGGGATCAGCGTCGCCCGCCAGCTCTGCAGGAAGACGAACATCACCACGATCACCAGCAGGATCGCCTCGATCAGGGTCTGCACCACCTCCTCGATCGAGAGGCGGATGAAGGCCGTGGTGTCGTTCGCATAGGCCACGTTGTAGCCGGTCGGAAAGCCGGGCTTGGCTCTCTCGACCGCCGCCTTGACGAGATCGGCGGTGGCGAGCGCGTCGGCCCCCGGCGCGAGGCTGATCGCGAGGCCCGCGCCCGGGTGGCCGTTGATGCGGCTCGAGGCGGCGTAGTTCTCAGCCCCCAGCTCGACCCGCGCGATATCGCCGAGCCGCACCAGCGCGCCGCTGGCATCGGCCTTGAGGATGATCGCCTTGAACTGGTCTGCCGTGCGCAGCCGCGATTGCGCGGTGACGACGGCATTCAACCGATTGCTCTCGGGCTGCGGCAAGCCGCCCACCTCGCCCGCGGCGACTTCGGTGTTCTGGTTGCGGATCGCGGTGATGATGTCGCCCGGCATCAGCCCGACCGCGGCGAGCCTGTTGGGATCGAGCCAGATGCGCATCGCATATTGCGAGCCGTAGACATTGGTCTCGCCCACGCCCTCGATCCGGGCGAGCTCGTCCTGAAGGTTCGAGACGAGGAAGTCGGACACGTCGATATTGGTCGCGCGGTCGGTCTCGTCATAGACGCCGACGATCATCAGGAAATCGGGGTTCGACTTGGTGACGCGCAGGCCCTGCTGCTGCACCTGCTGCGGCAGGCGGGGCAGCGCGGACTGCACCTGGTTCTGCACCTGCACCTGCGCGATGTCGGGATCGGTGCCCTTGGCGAAGGTCGCGCTGATCGTCACCTGCCCGCGCGAGGTCGAGCTGGAGCTGAAATAGAGCAGCCCGTCGATCCCGGTCAGCTGCTGTTCGATGATCTGGGTCACCGAGTTCTCCAGCGTCTCGGCCGAGGCGCCGGGGAAGGTCGCGCGGATATTGACCTGCGGCGGGGCGACGTCGGGATATTGCGCGATCGGCAGCAGGGTGATCGCGCCCACGCCCGCGAGCATGGTGATGATCGCCAGCACCCAGGCAAAGATCGGCCGTTCGATGAAGATGCGCGACATGGCCCGCGCCTCAGCCTTTGGCGCCGGGCTTGGGCGCGGCGATGGTCTGCGGCTTGCTGGCGGGGACGGGCTTGATCGGCGCACCGGGCTTGAGGCGCGCGAGGCCCTGCACGATCACCTTGTCGCCCGGCTTCAGACCGCTGGTCACCACCCAGTCGGTGCCGAGGGCGCGCGGCGCCGTGACCTTGCGCTCGGCTGCCTTGTTGCCGGCATCGACCACGAAGACGCTCGCCTCGCCCCGCGCGTTGCGGGTGAGGGCGGGCTGCGGGACGAGGATCGCGCCCTTGTCCACCGCCTGCTCGAACCGCGCGCGCACGAACATGCCCGGCAGCAGCAGGCCTTGCGGATTGGCGAAGCGGGCGCGCAGCGTCACCGTGCCCGTGCCGGCATCCACCATCACCTCGGAGAACTGCACCTGCCCGCGCTGGGGGTATTCGCTGCCGTCCTCCAGCACCAGCGCGACCGAGGTGCTGCCCGGCACCGCCCCGCCCTGCGCCAGCGCACGGCGCAGGGCGAGCAGCTCGGCGCTCGATTGCTGGATGTCGACGAACACCGGATCGACGCCCTGGATCACCGCCAGCGGCTCGGCCTGGTTGCCGGTGACGAGCGCGCCGACGGTGAACAGCGAGCGGCCGATGCGCCCGCTGATCGGGGCGGGGACGCGGGTGAATTGCAGGTTCACTCCCGCGGTCTGCACCTGCGCGCGCGCCTGCTTCACGGCGGCGGCGGCCTGCCGTGCGGCAGCCTGCGCGTCGGTATAGTCCTGCAGCGAAACCGCCTGCGCCTCGGCGAGCGGCTTCAGGCGCTCGGCCCGCACCCGTGTGGCCTCGGCATTGGCGAGCGCGCTCGCAAGGTTCGCCTCGGCCTCGGCGGCAGCCGCGCGGTAGAGGCGCGTGTCGATCTCGTAGAGGGTTTGTCCCGCACGCACCACCGTGCCTTCGGTGAACAGACGGCGGCGAATCAGGCCGGTGACCTGCGGGCGCACCTCGGACATCTCGAAAGCCGCGACCCGCCCGGCCAGCTCGACCGCCACGGGCACGTCGCTGGTCTCGACCACCACATAGCCCACCTCCGGCGCACCCTTTTGGCGCTGGTCCTGAGCGGCGTCACCCGAGCAACCGGCAAGCGCAAGGGCTGCCAGTGCGGCAAGCGACAGACGGGATTTGAGCATGAAATTCACCCGGAGAGGAAACAGGAAGGCGGCGTCCGCCCATTATCTTTTGGTATGCGAGCTGTAGCAGATATGCAGATAACGCTACCAAGGCCCATCCGGTTTCGCTCCGGCCACCGCAATTTCGTCTCGGCCTGA
Organism: Erythrobacter colymbi; assembly: GCF_002155685.1. Classification (GTDB taxonomy): domain Bacteria; phylum Pseudomonadota; class Alphaproteobacteria; order Sphingomonadales; family Sphingomonadaceae; genus Erythrobacter; species Erythrobacter colymbi. The sequence continues at coordinate 12,762 of NZ_MUYK01000012.1, read as the reverse complement.
CCGGACAGGGCCGCACCTGTTCATATCCGCTGCATCGCGCGGTATAGCCCCGGCCATGAACCCGCTGTTCCGCGATATGCCGACGACGATCTTCGAAGCCATGTCGGCCCGCGCCCGCGCGCGCGGTGCGATCAACCTCGGGCAGGGCTTTCCCGATGGCCCGCGCTGCGACCGGGTAATCGCCGCCGCCGCCCGCGCGCTGGAGGAACGCTCGAACCAGTATCCGCCCGCGACCGGACTGCCCGAACTGCGCGGGGCGGTGGCGCGGTGGTACGGGCGGCATCAGGGCCTCGCGCTCGATCCGGACGAGGTCGTCATCACCTCGGGCGCGACCGAGGCGCTGGCCGCAAGCCTGCTCGCGCTGATCCGGCCGGGCGACGAGGTGCTGCTGTTCGCCCCGCTCTACGATGCCTACCTGCCGCTGGTCGAGCGCGCCGGGGGGACGGCGAAGGTGCTGCGCCTCGCCCTGCCGTCCGGGCGGATCGACCGCGAGGCCTTCGACGCGGCGATCGGCCCCGCCACGCGGCTTCTGGTGTTCAACGATCCGCTCAACCCGCTCGGCACCCGCGCGCATCCCGATGATCTCGCCTTCCTCGCCGAGCGCTGCGCGGCGCATGATCTGGTGGCGATCTGCGACGAGGTGTGGGAGGCGCTGGTCTATGACGGGGGCGCGCACCGCTCGCTGATGGCCTGTCCGGGGATGCGCGAGCGCACGGTCAAGATCGGATCGGCGGGGAAGATCTTCGGCCTCACGGGGTGGAAGGTGGGCTGGATGTGCGCCGCCCCGCCACTCGCGCGGGTGCTGGCCAAGGCGCACCAGTTCCTGACCTTCACCACCCCGCCCAACCTGCAATGGGCGCTCGCCGAGGGACTGGAGAACGAGGACGCGTGGATCGCCACCGCGCGCGACCAGCATCAGGCCTCGCGCGATGTGCTGAGCGGGGGGCTGGCCGCACTCGGCCTTGTCCCCCTGCCGAGCGCGGCGACCTATTTCGTGTCGGTCGATCTGGCGGCTTCCGGCATCGCGGCGGACGACACGGCGTTCTGCGAGGCGATCATCGACCGCGCGGGCGTCGCCGCGATCCCGGTCTCGGCCTTTTTCGCCAGCGAGCCCGCCACCCACCTCGTGCGCTTCTGCTTCGCCAAGGAGCGCGCAACGCTCGATGCGGCGCTCGCGCGGCTGGGCGAGGCGCTGGCCGTGCCGGGGCTGCTGCGCGGCTAGGGGCTGGCAGCCGCGCCGCACAGACGCTACCGCCCGTCAAAACATTCCCCGGGAGGCCTTTGCGCGTGACCTACACCCCCCACAACTTCGTCACCCATCTCGAATGCGGGCTGACCGGCGAGCACTATCCTGCGGGCGAGGTCCACCAGCTCTCGCGCGCCGGGCGGCCGCTGCTGGTGCGCTATGATCTGCCCGCCGTCGCCAAGGTGCTGAGCCGCGAGATTCTCGCCAGCCGCCCCGCGAGCCTGTGGAAGTGGCGCGAGCTGCTGCCGCTCGCCGATTACAGCAACCGCATCGATCTGGGCGAGGTCGCCACCCCGATCCTGCCGCTGGCGCGCACGGCAGCACGGCTCGGGGTGGAGACGCTCTGGGTCAAGGACGAGGGGCGCCTGCCCACCGGCTCCTTCAAGGCGCGCGGCCTGGCGATGGCGCTTTCGATGGCCAAGGAATTCGGCATCACGAAGATCGCCATGCCGACCAACGGCAATGCCGGCGCGGCGGCGGCGGCCTATGCCGCGGCGGCCGGGATCGAGACGGTGATCTTCGCCCCCGAGGAAACGCCCGAGATCAACATCCGCGAGATCGCCGCTTACGGCGCGCGGGTCTACCGCGTGAACGGCCAGATCGACGATTGCGGCAAGCTCGTCGCCACCGGGCGCGAGACGCAGGGGTGGTTCGACCTCTCGACCCTCAAGGAGCCCTACCGGATCGAGGGCAAGAAGACGATGGGCCTCGAACTGGTCGAACAGATGGGCTGGCGGGTGCCCGACGTGATCTTCTACCCCACCGGCGGGGGCACGGGCCTGATCGGCATGTGGAAGGCCTTTGCCGAACTCGAGGCGATCGGCCTCATCGGCCCCGAACGCCCGCGCATGGTCGCGGTGCAGGCCGAGGGCTGCGCACCGATCGTGCGCGCCTTCGACGCGGGCGAGCGCCACGCGGTGCGCTGGGAAGACCCGGCAACCGTCGCCTGCGGCATCCGCGTGCCGCAAGCCGTGGGCGATTTCCTGATCCTCGACGCGGTGCGCGAAAGCGGCGGCTTTGCCATCTCGGTAATCGATGCCGCGATCGAGGCGGCGGTGGACGCAGTCGCGCGCGAGGACGGCACCCTGCTCTGCCCCGAGGGCGGGGCGACGCTGGCGGCCTACGAAAAGGCGCTTGCGACGGGCCTTGTGCGGCCGGACGAGGAAGCGCTGCTGTTCAACTGCGCCACGGGCCTCAAATACCCGCTCACCGATCATTCCCGCGTGCTCGACCGGCACCAGCCGATCGACTGGGCGACGATCTAGCCGCACATCCTGCGGCACTTGCGCCACAGGTGCGCGACAATTCGCAGAACCGCGCGCGCGTCGCGAGGCGGCAAGCCGCCTGACGGGATGAAAAGCCGTGGGATTGCATGCGGTTGCAGTGATCCGCGCCAAACCTGCGAAAAACCGCAGTATTTCAACCATGTGACCGCCGTCATGTGACGGTCTGCAAAGTGTCACGCGCTGTCCATAGCCGCGCCCCAATTCGTCACGCCAATTGGGGAACATCGATGTTCAAGTCCGCAAATCCCGGCCTGCGCCTGTCGCGCAAGGCTCTCATGCTCGCCGCTGTTGCCGCCATTCCGCAGGCGGTGCTGGCCGAAGATCTGACCGCCGAGGAAGCCGCCCCGGCCGAGGGCGAGGAAATCGTGGTCGACGGCACCCGCCCGATCGCCGAATCCGAAGCCGCCGCGCTGCGCACCCAGCGCCAGTCGGACAACCTCGTCTCGGTCCTCTCGGCGGACTCGGTCGGCCGCCTGCCCGACCAGAACGTCGCCCAGGCCACCGGCCGCCTGCCCGGCCTCGCGGTCGAGCGCGACCAGGGCCAGGCGCGCTACATCTCGATCCGCGGCGCGCCCAACTACTGGACCACACTGAGCTTCGACGGGATCAACATCGTCAGCCCCGAAGGCCGCGACGCGCGCTTCGATTCGATCCCCTCGGCCATCGCCTCGCAGATCATCGTCTCCAAGGCCGTGACCCCGGAAATGCCGGGCGAGACCGTGGCGGGCAACGTCAACATCATCACCCGTTCGGCCTTCGACTATCCGGGCCTGCGCGCCTTCGGCAAGGCGGGGGCGGGGATCGCCGAGCTGGGCGACCGCAAGGAATATGAAGCCAACCTCGTGCTGTCCGACCGCTTCGATGTCGGCGGGCTGGGCGAGATCGGGGTGCTCGTCTCGGGCACCTATTACGAACGCAACATGATCACCGACAACTTCGAGACCGACTGGGAGCGCGTCTCGCAGGATACCCGCCCCGGCAGTGCCACCCGCTTCTGGGCGCGCGAGACCGAGAACAAGCTCTACCGCCTGACCCGCAAGAACTGGTCGGTCTCGGGTCGGCTCGACTGGCGCCCGAACGACGACAACCAGATCTCGCTGCGTTCGGTCTACACCATCTTCACCGACGACGAGGCGCGCGACAACTACATCTTCGATCTCGACGACCGGCAGGGCGATCTGGTCGCGAACACCGCCGATTGCCCGACGACGGTCAACACCTCGCCGACCACCACCGGCTATGCCGACATCTGCATCGGCAACACGCCGCTCGCCGGCACGGTCTACGGCATCGACATCAACCAGCGTTCGACCCTGCGCGCCTTCCGCCAGTCGATCTTCACCAACACCATCGAAGGCAAGCACACCTTCGGCGACAGCGGTCTGCGGCTCGAATGGACCGGCAACTACACCCGTTCGCGCGATGACCGCTCGGTGACGGGCGAGGCGCGCTGGAACAGCCCCTCGACCCGCACTCTGCGCCCGACCGTGAGCTATGACTTCACCGATCCGCTCCGTGCGCGCGTGCAGCTGTTCAACACGGTGCAGCTGTCGGGCCCGACCCGCTATCAGGCCGGCACCGCGGTGACCGCGATCGACACCTTCACCAAGCCGCTCGCCCAGCTGCGCGTCGCCGATCTGGTCGACGATACCGATGCCTACACCGGACGCGCCGTGCTCGCTTACGAGACCGGCTTCCTCGGGGCCGAGGCGACCTTCAAGGCGGGCTTCCAGTACGACCGGCGCACCAAGGAATCGGTCAACTTCGAGATCCTGCGCACCTCGAGCGCGGACTTCGCCACCATCGGCATCCCGACCGATTACAACGCCTTCTCGCTGGACACCCCGTTCCAGGGCAAGATCCCGCTCGGCTACACCTTCCGCTACTTCGACACCGCGGCGATGACCGCAGCCTCGAACGCGGCGCGCGCCAACTTTGCCCGCACCCGCCTCACCGACGAGGACTACAAGGTACGCGAGACGATCTACGCGGGCTTCATCATGGGCACGCTCAAGTACGACTGGGGCAGCATCCTCGGCGGCGTGCGCATCGAGCGGGTCGAGAACACCGGCGTCGCCACGGTTCCCGGCACCACCACGGTGATCAACGCCGAGGCCGCCAGCACGCTGCTCTTCCCGAGCCTCCACGTGAACTACAACGTCTCGCCCAACGGCAAATTCCGCATCGGCTACACCACCGGCGCGGCGCGGGCCGATTACGACCAGCTGCGTCCCAACGTGCAGATCAACGATGCCAACGAGACGATCTCAGGCGGCAACCCGGCGGTGAAGCCGGAACGCTCGTGGGGCCTCGACAGCTACCTTGAATGGTACATCGTGCCGCAGGGCTTCCTCTCGATCGGCGCCTTCTACCGCGACGTGCGCGACGTGCTCTACACCGACCGCCGCACCTTCGGTTCGAACGCGCTGAACTTCGGCGGGATCGACCGGTCGGACTACATCTTCTCCGGCATCAACAACGCGGGCGAGGGCCGGATCATCGGGCTCGAAATGGCGGCCCAGCTCCAGCTTGAACCCTGGACCGACGATCTCGGCCTGCCCGGCTGGCTCGGCGGCTTCGGGATCACCGCCAACCTCACCCTCAACGACAGCGAGGCGACCAAGCCCGCCTTCGCCGCCTCCAACATCCCGGCACGCAAGGTGCGCCTGCCGGGCACCTCGGACTACGTCTACAATATCGGCGCCTATTACGAGAAGTACGGCTTCTCCGCCCGTCTCCAGTACCAGAAGCGCAGCGCCTGGCTGGACGGCATCGCCAATGATCTGACCGACGCGGGCGACACCTACTGGGCGGCGGACGACGAGATGGACTTCTCGGCACGCTATGCAATCAATCGCAATTTCGAGGTTTATTTTGATGCCTCGAACCTGCTCAACAAGCCGGGCCGCCGCTTCTCGGAGCCGGGCAACCTGCTGACCGCGACCGGCACGCCGACCCCGTTCACCGACAACCTGACGATCGAATACGAACGCTTCGGCCGCCGCTATTCGGGCGGGGTGCGCATCACCTTCTGATCCCCCGGGCAGAGACACTCGGATGGCCCGGTCGCCTGTGCGGCCGGGCCATTTGCGTTGCGGCTTGCCGCTTTCGCCTGCCGTTCGTCGATTCCCGTCAGCCGGGGTTCAACTTTGCGCTTGCAATCGCAACGCGCGGCGCTAGGCGCGTGATACGTTATCACATCCATAAAACGGGACGTCCGATGAACACCAGCAAGCTCTCCCTTGCCCCCTCCCGCCTTGCGCTGGCCGCAGGTCTGGGCCTCGCCTTCTCTGCCGCCCCCGCACTGGCGGACGACGCCGCGCCGGGTGCCAATGCTGCCGCGGCCGAACAGCCCGCAGGCGGCGCGGGGCCGGAGGATGATGTCCACAACCGCCAGACCGATTATGAAGGCAACATCATCGTCAGCGCCGCGGGCCTCAAGGAGCTCGACCTCCTCGCCGGCACCAGCGTGGTCGAGATCAAGGACATCCAGCGCAACGCCGCCACCGGCCAGATCGGCGACCTGCTGACCAAGATCCCGGGCGTCTCAGCCTCCAGCTTCGCCCCCGGCGCCTCGCGCCCGGTGCTGCGCGGCCAGCAGGGCGAGCGCGTGCGCGTGCTGGTCGACGGGATCGGCACCTCGGACGTCTCGAACACCTCGGTCGACCACGCCACCACGATCGAGCCGATCACGGTCGAGCGGATCGAAGTGCTGCGCGGCCCGGCCGTGCTGCTCTACGGCAGCCAGGCGATCGGCGGCGCGGTCAACGTGATCGACAAGCGCATCCCGACGCGCATGCCCGACCATGACCTGCACCTCGACGCCTTCGGCGCGATCGACAGCGCGACCAACCTGCGCACCGCAGCGAGCTCGCTCGATGTCGGCGTCGGCTCGAACCTCGTGTTCCATGTCGACGGTTCGTGGCGCAAGTCGGACGACATCGACATCGGCGGGTTCCAGCTCGCGCCCGACCTGCGCGCCGATCTCCTCGCCGATGCCGCCGAGGAACAGGCCGAAGGCGAACTCGAGGAAGCCGCCGAGCTTCGCGAAGCGGCCAACCAGCGCGGCACCGTGCCCAATACCTCGATGGAAAGCTGGACGATCAACGCCGGCTTCGGCCTGATCCTCGGCGAGAGCACGCTGGGCGCATCGCTGGGCTGGTACGACACCAATTACGGCGTCCCGACACGTCCCGGCACCGAACACGCGCACGGCGAGGAAGAGGAAGCCGCCCTCTTCGCCGCCGCCGCTGCGGGCGAGGAGGAAGGCCCGGTCACCATCGGCCTCAAGCAGTTCCGCGCCGACCTCAAGGGCGATGTCTTCCTCGGCGAAGGCGCGTTCGAGCGGCTCAAGTTCCGCGTCGGCTATTCGGACTACACCCACACCGAATTCGAAGGCGATGAAGTCGGCACCGTGTTCGACTCCACCAGCCTCGAAGCCCGCGCCGAGCTGGTGCAGAACACCGGCGGGGCGCTGCGCGGATCGAGCGGCATCCAGTACCAGCACCGCGATTTCTTCGCCGTCGGGGCCGAGGCCTATATTCCGCCCAACCTGACCGACCAGTTCGCCATCTTCACGCTCCAGGAATACGGCACCGGTCCGTTCCAGATCGAAGCCGCCGCCCGCGCCGAGTTCACCAAGGTCAAGGCCCAGACGCTCGGGATCGAGAACGACTTCGACACCCTCTCCGGCGCGCTCGGCGTGGTCTACGAAGGCATCGAAGGCATCCGCCTCGGCATCAACGGTTCGCGCGCCGAACGTGCGCCGAGCGCCGAAGAGCTCTTCGCCAACGGCCCGCACATCGCCACGCAGGCGTTCGAGATCGGCAATCCCGATCTCACCACCGAACGCGCCTGGGGCCTCGAGGCCTATGCCCGCGGCAGCATCGGCAAGGGCACCTTCAGCCTTACCGCCTACCGCCAGTGGTTCGACAATTACATCTTCCTCGAGGAAACCGGCGAGGAAGAGGACAAGCTCCCCGTCTTCGAATACCTCCAGCAGGATGCCGACTTCTGGGGTGTCGAAGCCGACTTCAGCTACCCCGTGATCGACACCGACGGCTTCCGCCTGCTCACCGACCTCAGCGCCTCCTATGTCGAGGCCGAGCTCGCCGATGGCACCGCCGTCCCGCGCATTCCGCCGCTGAGCCTGCTCGGCGCGCTTGAAGCCCAGACCGGTCCGTTCGACCTGCGCGGCGAGGTCCAGTGGTTCGACAAGCAGGACCGCGTCGTCGGGGTCGAGACCCCCACCGACAGCTTCACTCTGGTCAACGCGCTGGTCGCCTGGCGTCCGCTCAAGGACAACCAGAACGTCACGCTCCAGGTCGCCGCCGACAACATCTTCGACGTCGTGGGCCGCCGCCATGCCAGCTTCACCAAGGACTATGTCCCCGTGCTGGGCCGCAACATCCGCGCGAGCATCCGCCTGAGCTTCTGACGCTCCCGAGGCGAGGCCCCGCGCAAGGGTCGCAAGAGGGGCAGCCGGTCATCCGCCGGCTGCCCCTTTTTCGTTACTCTTCCACCGCGAAGGTCAGTTCGGCGTGCTCCTCGAGCCGCTTGACCAGATCCTCGCCGAGGAAGGCCCCCGGCGTGCCGATCCCGCCCGGACGGTCGCAGGAAAGCAGCGCGATCCCCGTCTCGCTCAGCATCCGGCTGGTCGAGCCGTAACCCGGATCGTAGCGGCCCTTGACCCCGTATTGCAGGCGCTGCCCGTCGGCCATATCGGCGACGAAGACCACATCGTAGAAGCCGTTCTCGCGCTCTTCCTTGGTCGGCCCCTCGCCCGGCTTGGGCGGCTTGGCGCCGAAGGGGTTCTTCATGAATTCGAGCGCCGCATTGGCCGCGGCCTTCCCCGCCTCGCCGGGGCTGGTCAGCATCATCTCGTCATACTTGAAGTCCGCGCCATAGGGGTGACCGAGCAGGAAGTTGGTGCGATGCACGTTCTTGGTGTTGATCGGTGCCATGACGAAAGGCGCGGACCACTTGCCGAGGTCGTCCTCATAGGACGGGATCATGCCCGAGGGCTGGTCCGGCCCCTCGAAACCGGGGCACAGCGCGAAGGGATTGCGCAGCACGCCGATCACCGAGACGTCCTTGGCTGCCGCCTTCATCGTCGCCCCGAGGCTCGCCGCAGTGCCGCCCGAGAAGGTGCCCTGCATCGCCCGCACGCGCCCGCGGATGCGCGGCGCGGGCTTGCCGAATTTTGCGACGCAGGCCTTCTGCGTCATCATCACGCCGAGATCGAAGGGAATGGAGTCGAACCCGCTCGAGAAGCAGATGCGCGCGCCGCTGGCTTCGGCAGCTGCCTGATGCTCGGCGATCTTGGCCGCCATCCACGCAGGTTCGCCGCAAAGGTCGGCATAGTCGGTGCCGGTCTTGACGCAGGCGGCGACGAGCTTGTCGCCATAGAGCTGGTAGGGGCCGACGGTGGTGAGGACGACTTTCGTCCGCGCGCACATGGCTTCGAGGTCGGCATCGTCACCGGCATTGGCGACCACCAGCGGGGTCGATGCCGGCGCGCCGATCAGGTCGCGCACCTCCTCGAGCTTGGCGAGGCTGCGGCCTGCCATCGCCCACTTCGGGCCGTCATCGCGGCTGCCGTAATGGCTGGCGAGATACTCCGCCACCAGCCGCCCGGTATAGCCCGTGGCGCCATAGACGATGATGTCGAATTCGCGGGTGCTCATGCATGCTCTCCTTTGGCTGGCGTGTTGCCACGCACAGCAGCGCTCCGCCAGACCGAATCCGTGCGGCGTCCTGCCGACAAGCGGACAAAGCGGACACCGTGTCCGCTTGGCGACGAGCCAAAGGTGGGCGCAATTTCAGAGACTTGCGTCACTTTCGACAAGGCGGACGGACAAGGAATCTCGGGCGAAAACACCGGACAAGCGCCTTTCGGATGGTCAACCCGGCGAGCCTACGCCCGTCCACCCGAAGTAGGAAAGCGCGCCTGACGCCGGGGCACTATAGCCGCGGCCGCTAAAGCCGCGGAAGCGTCACCCCGCGCTGGCCCATGTATTTGCCCGCGCGGTCCTTGTAGCTGACCTCGCAGCGCTCGTTGCCCTTGAGGAAAAGGAACTGGCACGCGCCCTCGTTGGCGTAGATCTTGGCGGGGAGCGGGGTGGTGTTGCTGAATTCGAGCGTGACGTGCCCCTCCCAGCCCGGCTCGAGCGGGGTGACGTTCACGATGATCCCGCAGCGCGCATAGGTCGATTTGCCGAGGCAGATCACCAGCACGTCTTCCGGCACGCGGAAATACTCGACCGTACGGGCGAGCGCGAAGGAGTTGGGCGGGATCACGCAGACATCGGTCTCGCGGTCGACGAAGCTGTTCGGATCGAACTGCTTGGGATCGACCACCGAGGAATCGACATTGGTGAAGATCTTGAACTCCGGCGCGACGCGGGCGTCATAGCCGTAGGACGAAAGCCCATAGGAGATCACCCCGTCCCGCCGCTGCGCCTCGACGAAGGGCTCGATCATGCCATGCTCGAGCGCCTGGGTGCGGATCCATTTGTCGGAGAGAATCGCCATGCGAGAGGGATTCCCGATGGCGGGCGCGGGGGCAAGGGTGATGCGAGACCTATCCCCTGTCGTCACCCCGGCGCAGGCCGGGGCCCAGCTTCCGCCGGGATGACAATTGATGGAAGGAGCCCGTCCGCTTTGCAGCGATTTGGGCCGAAAGCGGAAATTCGCAAATCGTTTAGAGTTTCGGACGCCGATAGGCGTCGGAAAGTCGACGGTGCCCGAACCCGCGGGCCGCATGCGGTGAGCTATGGGGATTTCGATTTACGGCCGATCTGGGCGTCTGCAGACGGTGTCGATAAGCGGACGGGTTTGAGAGCAGCCCGTCCGATTTTGGAGTGACAGGGCGGCTGTGGGGAGCTCGTCCGTCCGATTTTGGCGATGGGACGACTGCTCCTGGGCGGATGATATGCAGACATCCTCATCCCCGGGAGCGCGGTTGCGGTGAGGTCTGGCGGTGTGGGGCCGTGCCGGGTCACGACGCAAGGTTCCCGGATGGTGCGATCGGACATGGCGGGCCGCGCGGCAGATAGCGGCGTTCGATGGTCTCGATGATGATCATGGTCCCGCCGCAGCAAGGGCATGGCGGGCGCGGATCGGGGGGCTCGGTGGGTGGCTCGACCGCGGTGGGCGGCGCGAGGGCGAGCAGGCGGCGGGCGCGCTCGAGGTGGGCCTTGCGGGTGCCGCTGGCGAGCAGGCCATAGTGGCGGATGCGGTGGAACCCGCGTGGCAGGCAGTGCAGCAGGAAGCGGCGGATGAACTCGTCGGCGCTGAGCGTCATGACCTGCTGCCGGTCTGGCGTAGAACGGCGATAGTCCTTGTAGCGGAACGTGACCCCATGCTCGTCGAGCCGCAGGAGGCGACTGTTCGAGATGGCGACCCGGTGGGTGTAGCGCGAGAGATAGGCGAGCACGGCCTCGGGACCGGCGAAGGGCGGCTTGGCGTAGACCACCCAGCGCTTTTTGCGCACCGGCGCGAGGTGGCGCAGGAATGCGCGACGATCGGCGAGATGAGCGAGCCGACCGAAGAAGGCGAGCTTGCCGGCATCGTAAAGCGCCAGCAGCCGAGTGAGGAACAGGCGGCGGAACAAGGCGCCCAGCACGCGCACCGGCAGGAGGAAGGCCGGGCGGGATGATATCCATCGCTCCCCATCCGGCGCGATACCGCCGCCCGGCACGATCATGTGGATATGCGGGTGGTGGGTCATGGCCGAGCCCCAGGTGTGGAGCACGGCGGTGATGCCGATGCGGGCACCGAGATGCTTCGGGTCGGCGGCGATGGTGAGCGTGGTCTCGGACGCAGTCTTGAACAGCAGGTCGTAGAGCAGCGCCTTGTTGTGGAACGCGATATCCGCGATCTCGGCAGGCAGCGTGAAGACGACATGGAAGTATCCCACCGGCAGCAGGTCGGCCTCGCGCGAGGCGAGCCAGGTGCGCGCGGCGGTGCCCTGGCACTTGGGGCAATGGCGGTTGCGGCAGGAGTTGTAGGCGATCCGCCAATGTCCGCAGTCGGTGCAGGCCTCGACATGCCCGCCCAGCGCGGCGGTGCGGCAGTGCTCGATCGCCGACATGACCTTGAGCTGATGCAGGCTCAGGTGCCCGGCATGGGCGAGCCGATAGGCTGGCCCGGCAGCGCAGAAAACGTCGGCGACCTCGAGTGCGGCGCGCACCGGTCCTCAGCCGCTCGGCGCCTCCTTGTCCGGTGCCGCCAGTGCGAGCCGGTCAAGCGGGCTGACCACGGCGCGCACCGTCTTGGTTGCCACTTGCGTGTAAAAGGCGGTGGTGTTCAGCTTGGCATGACCGAGCAGCGCCTGAATGACGCGGATATCGACCCCGTCCTCGAGGAGGTGCGTAGCAAAACTGTGACGCAGCGTGTGCGGTCCTACCCGCTTGGCGATGTCGGCTGCCTCGGCAGCTTCGACGACGACACGGTGGAGCTGGCGTGTGCTGATCGGCAGCATGGCGCCTCGTCCCGGGAAGAGCCAGCCATCAGCGTGGAGCACACCCTGCTGACGCCCCGCGCGCCACCAGTCACGCAGCAGCACGAGCAAGCCCTCTGGCAGCATGGCATTGCGGTATCGCCCGCCTTTGCCACGCTCGATCCTGAGCAGCATGCGCTTGCTGTCGATATCGCGCACCTTGAGCGCCGCGACCTCGCCGACGCGCAGACCCGCACCATAGGCGACCGACAATGCGGCCTGATGCTTGAGGCTGGTGGTCGCATCGAGCAGGCGCTTCACCTCGCTCTGGGTCAGCACCACCGGGATCTTGCGAGCGTGCGCGGTGCGGACCAGCTTGCGTGCAAGATCGGGCCGGTCGAGGGTGTGGGTGAAGAGGAACCGCAGCGCCGCCACGATGCTGTTCATGGTCGGCGCCGGCACCCCGGCTTCCCGTTGCTCAATCTGGAACCGGCGGACATCCTCGGCGGTCGCGGTATGCGGCGAGCGCCCCAGCCAGGTCGCGAACCGTCCCACATCGCGCTGGTAGTTGCGTTGCGTCTCCGGCCCGAACCGGCGCAGTGACATATCCTCGATCAGCCGCTGGCGAAGCGGGCTGACCGGCCCAATCGGAATAATCTCGTTCATCGTTCGACTCCTTGGTTGAAGGAGCCACAATCGTCTGCCTCTCTCGGATCAGGCGCTACGCCTGTCGTTCTACATCACCCTCGCCGCCAGCGACACTCCCGCGAAGCGGGTTCGTGCATCGA
>NZ_MUYK01000011.1 GCF_002155685.1 Erythrobacter colymbi | reverse complement strand
TAGCCCATCTTATTCACCGGCGATGTCGTGAAGGGTTGGCGGGAGTGGTGTAAGCATTTGCATTGTTGTAGGAATGTGGTTGTTCAAGCCAGACCTGCAACGGGGCAAAAAATGCCACAGACCACACCCGCCGGATGCGATGATAGCGCGGCTGCATTTTCGTTTCCAGCGGTTGGCGGCAAGAAGGTCACAGCTGCGTTTGACGGCGGCAGGCTGACCTCGGATGGCGGTGTGCTGCTGCTGGCTCAGGCCGAGCGCATGATGGGCATCTGCCAGCAGCTTGCGGCATGTATTGCTGATCCCCGCGATCCGTCGCGGGTGGTCCATCGGCTTGAGGATATTTTCCTTGCCCGTGTGCTGGCGATCGCGTGCGGCTATGAGGATGCCGATGATCTCGACGCCCTGCGCGATGATCCTGGTTTCCGCCTGGCGCTGGGCAAGCTGCCGGGGGCAGGTGCGGGACTTGCCAGCCAACCGACCATGAGCCGATGGGAGAACGCGCCGACCACGCGCGAGCTGGCCAAGATGCTGGCGGCCATGGTCGACATCTACTGTGCCAGCTATCCCGCTGCTCCGGCAGCCGTGACGCTGGACATCGATGATACCTGCGATGTCGTGCACGGCTATCAGCAACTCTCGTTCTGGAACGGACATCATGGCGAGCGCTGCTTCCTGCCGATCCATGTTTATGACACTGCGACCGGCCGTCCGGTGGCGATGCTGCTGCGCACGGGCAAGACGCCTTCGGGCAAGGAGGCTGCGGGCCACATCCGGCGTCTGGTGCGTCATCTTCGCCGCCACTGGCCCGATACCCACATCACCATCCGCGGCGACGGGCATTATGGGCGGCCCGAGGTCATGGCCTTCTGCGAGGCTGCCGGCATCGATTACGTGCTCGGCCTGCCGACCAATGCCGCGCTGCGCGCCGATCCCGTCATCGTCACGGCTGCCGATGCCTGTGCGGTCCGCCGCGCCGAGGAAGGCCGCGTGGTCCTGCGCAGCTATGCCGAGACCCGCTACGGCGCGAAGAGCTGGAACTGCCAGCGCCGCGTCGTCGCCCGGATCGAGGCCAGCACGCTGGGCATGGACATCCGCTACGTCGTCACATCGCTGACCGAGGGCTCGGCCGAGCACATCTACGACACGCTCTACTGCGCGCGCGGACAGGCAGAGAACCTGATCAAGCTGCACAAGACACAGCTGGCCAGCGATCGCACCTCGTGCCGGTCGGCCAATGCCAATCAGATGCGCCTGATCCTGCACACCGCCGCCTACTGGCTCCTGTGGCGCGTCCAGCAGGCGATGCCGAAGACCGCCGCTCTGGCGAGGGCTGAGTTTACCACCCTGCGCCTGCGGCTGCTCAAGGTTGCCGCCCGCGTCATGGAAAGCGCTACCCGCATCCGCGTCGCGTTCGCCTCGGCCTGTCCCGACGCCGATCTGCTGCGCGCCATCGTTCTCGCGCTCAAGCCTGCGCCCACATAGCCGGTGCGGCAGTGCCGCCGAAACCCCCGAGCCAGTCCTTCAACCCGAAAAGCCCATCGATCACAGCGCGGTGAAAAACTCCGCCAAAGGCGCTCGCCCGCGTCACGCCGCCAGCGGCACCGCCGGCGCCGGGTAGCCTGCAAACGCACCCTCATGAATAAGAGAGGCTAGACGTCAGCACCAGATGTGATGCTTGATCAGCAATATGGCTGGCGATGACCGTCGCACCTTTGCCAGCGGAAAGCATATTGAAGCTGCCGGTCGTGGCTGGATCCGGTTGCAGCCGGATGATTGTAGCGGATGCGAAAGGGTCCCAGATGGCGGGACTTTGCGTGGCGGTATGTTCAGGGTCGGCCGCGAAAGACCAACCCCCAGTGCTTGGCCAGACGTTTGCACGCTATGGGCGCTGCGTCGATGGCACGAGCATATTGGGCACGATAATCGGGATTGCGGCGCAGGAATTCCTGCGCGAAGTCCGCACGGTCGTGTGCTTCAAAGGCTTTGGCGTAACTCTCCGAACGCCAGTCGGGCTTCTCTTCCATCACAGCTCTCCTGTGAGGTTTTTTGGAGTCGGATGATCATGTTACCGGCAAGCTCCGAGAAGTGCCGGAGTCAGTGGCACGCTATCAGCGCGAAATGCACAATCGATTGCGCCACAATCGTGGAAAGTCTGGAGTTTAGTTTGTGCGAGGATCCAGCAAATGACGGTATCCGCTCTGTGTCATCCATTTGGCACGAGCAAGGTGGCTGTCGTAAACCAGCTTGGCCCGCTCGGGCTCCTTTTTGGGATCGATGGCGAAGATGATCGCTACCGCCTCTTCCCAGTGCGCACCCTCTTTTTCGGCGTCCAGCAGACGCAAATAGGTCACGAGGTGGCGCTCGTCATAAGCGCTTAGCCGGTCCATCTGCGGTGGTTGATCTTCGAAGTCAGGAGCCGACATGGGTCCCTCCTAAGTGTGGAGCCATAATAGTCGCGTTAACGCCGCAACACGAGTGGTGAAGCAGGCAACATTTCTCCCTAAATCCGTAGGGCATTATGCGCTTTCCCGCATAAGCTGAGACGGATTGTGGTTGCGCAACCACTTGCGAAGAACAAGCTTCTGCTTTCTGTCGTTGAAAAATTGTAAAGTTGGAACGTCGAATCTGCGAACGGGCGCTATTGTGCGGTCACTGTTCGCCAGTCTTGTCGAAGAATCGGGCCGGATCGACGACAAGTTCCTCTGCCAGTCGTTCAACCGTGTCGAGCGTGGGCGAATTTGCTGCACGTTCAAGCAGGCCGACATAATTGCGGTTGAGCCCAGCACGATGCGCCAATTCCTCCTGCGAAAGCCCACTGGCGTGACGCATTCGCCTTAAATTCGTCGCAAAAATCTCCCGAAGCTTCATGCTCCGTGGGTCGGCGGAACCCTAATATACTGCCACCCAATATACTAGGGATTCGTCATCGCCCGGTGTTGCCCGGGCGATGACTTGGCCGGGTCAGCTTTCGCTGCGTCGTGCGGGGCGGTTCCAGACCAGATCGTAGCTGCCGTCTTCAGCTTCGAAGAGCTGGGCGAAGATGGGGGCTACAAAGCTCGGATCATCGAGCTTGATCGAGAGGTAGTGCCGGTCATCCTGGGTGCGCTTTTCCCATGCCGCGCCGATTTCGACGTCGCCGACAAATACGCGGTGGCTGGGAGCATTCGAGCTGGCGCCTTCTTCTGCTGCGATACGGACCGACTTGGCCTGCAGTGCGAGAGTGGCGATCTGGCCACGGAATTCTCCCGAGACCTTCTTGAAATTGCCGATCTTTGACATGGGTATTTCCTTTCCGTTGGTCGGACCGCTCCAGTGCGGCCTCGATGCGCGGATGAAGGTCAGCCAGTGGCAGGCGCCGCAGCGTCAACCCGCAGCGTCAGCGAAGGACGGGGTGATCGGTCTTTCTTGTCTCGCGAGGAACGGCGGAACGCCGGGGGAAGAAAGTCCGAAACACACCGTTGCGGCAAGCCTGCCAAGCGAAGCGCCTTGCTGACATGGGCGCGGATCGAAAGAGGCGGTACTGGTGCTTTCCGTGTGGAAACGACACCCGCTGCATAGTTCGCGAGGTCAATCGTCGGGAGTGCTGACCAAGATAGAGCTCGAACCAGGCCAGTCGATGACGATGCAGGAGGCAATCGCCCTGACCACGCCGTCCTGCTATTCGTTCCCGACGAATGCAGCGCTATCGGGAATAGCCTCCATCTGATCGGTCGGTAGCAGAGGTTATGCCGAACCGATCGCTGCCACCCATCACGTTTCGCCAGGCGGAGATGGATGTGGCGACAGCCGCGATCGTTCCGAGAATCGCCAATGCGGGATCGCTGCTCGTCGCTAGTGAAGCCAGGCCGTGGGCAGCTTGATAGCCAGCGAAGGCGGCCGGCACCGCAAAAAGCAGCGCAATTCCAAGCCGAACCGAGGGTGATTGGATATAGGCGATCAGAAATCGGCCGATAAGCAGGGTAGCGATTCCAGCGAAAAAGCCAGTCAGAATTGCCGCAGGATAACCGTGGGCGCCGCGAAGCAGGGCAAAGCTCGTACCGATGGCGACGTAGACTGGCAGCGCCAGGCTGGCGAGCCGGAACAGGAGCGAGAGCATGTAAAGGCCGGCGATGCTCCCGAGGATGAGAAGAATGGTCATAGGCGTCCCTTGTCTGGACGCGCTCGCCACCACCACCTCAGCGCAATCTGCGCGGTAAGATTAGCACAATGAATCTCGGTTCGAAACGTCCGAGTGTCCCTGAAGTCAGCGGGCGAATGGGTCATATTCGCGCACGACCTGATCGGGGTCGCCGTCAAATTCGTCGGCAGGGATGACAAAATACCCCTGACCGGTCTTGATCAGGACGATAACCGTCATCAGCGTCCGGGAAAGGTTCAAGCCAAGTGATTGTGCGGTTGCAAGTGGCATGATGCGGCTCCTGTCGAGGAGCGGGACCACCCCGCTCGACAGTCGCCCCAAGGGCCGGGGGCTGGCCGCAATCACCGCGGCTCGGCTGCGGCCGCACGCGCTAGCGTAGCGGACCCTTCACGGGTTGATTGAAGGAGGACAGGCTTCGAGCCCAGGGATTAGCGGCTAATGCGAGTGGTTGGTCATGCCCGGGTGCAGGCAATTCGCGTAACCGGCGCCCCAACAAGATTGGCCTGTCCCGACCACCGGTCGTGTGACTATCGATGTTATTGACTGGGCTGGCTGGGACGTGAGCACGCCTGAATTGTCCCACGCTGGAATTGCACTGGTGACAATGTGGTGACAATCCCGGGGGAATTGACTGTTGTCACCAAGCCCTCGCGAGCTTCGCGAGGTTCAAAAAATTGGTTTTCTGGGAGAAAACTGGAGCGGGCGAAGGGATTCGAACCCTCGACCCCAACCTTGGCAAGGTTGTGCTCTACCCCTGAGCTACGCCCGCTCACTGGCGTTGACAGAAAGTGCTGAATCGCGCGCTTCCTGCCGGAGAGGCGGCGCGATTAGCAGCGCCTTTGCAACCCTGCAAGCGCAAAATTGGAGCGATTGGGGCTTGATCGCAAAGGGCCAAGCGGCCAGCACGGCGGGGCGCTTCACAAGCCCCTACACGCATCCCACATGGGAACCGGACGGGCGCAAACTTCACGCCTGAAAAGCAGGAGCAGATATCTTGGCCAGCATGGGACTGAGCATCGACGAACAGAAGGCGGTCGAGCGTTTCCGCTCTGCGGTGGTGGAACCCTCGCAGACCAAGCTCGTGATCCTCGACTTCTGGGCCGAATGGTGCGGCCCGTGCAAGGCGCTGACCCCGGTGCTCGAGAAGGTCGCGGGCGAATATGCCGAGAAGGGCGTGGTCCTCGCCAAGATCAATGTCGACGAGGAACAGTTCATCGCCGCGCAGTTCCAGGTGCGCTCGATCCCGACGGTCTATGCCATGTTCCAGGGCCAGCCGATCGCCGACCTCACCAATGCCCGCAGCGAATCGCAGCTGAAGGCGATTCTCGACCAGCTGCTCGCCCAGCTGCCCGTGCAGGGCGGGCCGGTGGAGGGTGGCGCTGCGCCGCAGGGCCCCTCGGCCGAAGAGCTCGCGCAGTTCGTGAAGATGGGCGAGGAAGCGCTGGCGGGCGGCGATCCGCAGCGCGCCGCGTCGATTTTCGCCCAGATCACCGAATTCGCCCCCGAGAACGCCCCTGCCCATGCCGGCCTCGTGCGCGCGCTGGTGCAGCTGGGCGAGGTCGAGCAGGCCAAGCAGGTGATGGAAGTGATCGACAGTGACCCGCGCCTTGCGACCGATGCCGCCATCGCGCCTGCCCGCAGCGCGCTCGAGCTGGCGGGCACCCGCGTCGATGACAGCGAGCTGGTGGCCCTGCGCGCCGCAGCCGAAGCCGATCCCGCCGACATGGCCGCGCAGTTCGCCTATGCCGAGGCCGCCTTTGCCGCGGGCCAGCGCGATGCCGCCGCCGATACCCTCCTCGCCATGATCGCCGCCGACCGCGAATGGAACGAGGGCGCGGCGCGGGCGAAGCTGCTCAAGATCTTCGAGGCGACGGGTCTGGAAGACGAATGGGTGGTCGGCGTCCGCCGGCGCCTTTCGCGCGTATTGTTCGGATGACCAAAAGGCTTGCCATCTTCCCCCTGACGGGCGCGGTGCTGTTTCCCGGCATGCAGCTGCCGCTCCACATCTTCGAGCCGCGCTACCGCGCGATGGTGGGCGACGCGCTGATCCGCGACCGGCTGATCGCGATGATCCAGCCGCAGCGCCCGGTCGAGGGCGCGCCGCTCTACGCCGTCGGCTGTGTCGGCCGCATCGGCGAGATCCAGGCGATGGATGACGGGCGCTACAACCTCATCCTCGAAGGCACCGCGCGCTTCCGCATGGTGCGCGAGCTCGACGTGACCACCGCCTACCGCCAGGTCGAAGCGGAAATCTACGACGAGGACGAGGACGAGACCCTCTCCCACGCCCAGCGCGGCGGGTTCGAGCGCGAGGCGCGGGCCTTTGCCGATTCGCAGGGCTATTCGGTCGACTGGGATTCGGTCGAGCGGCTTGACGATCGCTCGCTGATCAACGGTGTCTCGCAGATCGCGCCCTTCGATCCGGCGTCGAAGCAGGCCTTGCTCGAGGCGAAGACGCTCACCGACCGCTGCGAATTGCTGGTGCAGCTGATGCAGTTCTACGGCCGCCACGATGGCGGCGAGGAAATCGTGACGCTGCAATAGGGCGCCCGCCCGCATGGGGAGCCGCCTGTGGACCTTCAGATCAATGTCGCGCTCGATTACCGCTTCGCCGAGCCGTGTGACGTGCTGCTCCAGATCGAGGCGGCGGCGATCCCCGAGCAGGTGGTCAGCGATACCGCGTTGACGGTCGCCGAGGCCGCGCATTTCGCCCGCGTCCCCGCGCAGGACCATATCGGCGAGCGCATCTGGCTGCGGGTCGCCGGGCGGGTGGAAGTGGAATACCGCGCGCGGGTGCGGGTGCAGCGGATGCTCGCCGATATCGCCGATCTGCCGCAGGTGCCCCCGCATATGCTGCCGGGGGAGGCCGTGCCCTACCTCATGCCCTCGCGCTATTGCCCGTCGAACCGCTTCGTCGATCTGATTGCGGACGAATTCGCCGGCCGCGAGGGCGGGGCGAAGGTCGCCGCGATGCGCGACTGGGTCGCCGGGCACCTCACCTACGAGGCAGGCGCGAGCCATGTCGAGACGACGGCGGTCGACACCTTCCTCGATCGCAAGGGCATCTGCCGCGACTATGCGCACCTGATGATCGCGCTGGCGCGGGCGGCCGACATCCCGGCGCGGATCGCGAGCGTCTATGCCCCCGGCGTGACCCCGCCCGATTTCCACGCGGTGGCCGAGGTGTTCCTCGGCGGCGCGTGGCATCTGGTCGATGCGACCGGCATGGCGGGTGCCCATGACATGGCAAAGATCGGGATCGGCCGCGATGCCGGGGACGTCGCCTTCCTCACCGCCTTCGGGGCGATGGAGATGGTGAGCCAGAGCGTGTCGGTGGCGAAGGTCTGATTCAGCCGAACAGACGGCCGGCGACCGCGTCGAGCTTCGCCATCAGCTCCGGATCGTGCTCGTCGGGCGCGGTGATGACCGCATCGTCGAGCGCGGTGTCGATGGGGGAGGGCTCGCGTTCCTCGGGCAGGGCCTCGATGAAATTGCGCACCATCGCCCGGGCGAGCGCACCGTTGGCCTGCATCTGGCCGACCACCTGCGCGACGTCGACCGCCTCGCCCTCGCGCCAGCAGTCGTAATCGGTGACCATGCCGACGAGCGCGTAGGGCAGCTCCGCCTCGCGCGCGAGCTTGGCTTCGGGCATCGCGGTCATGCCGATCACGTCGGCGCCCCATGCGCGGTACATCCGGCTTTCCGCGCGGGTCGAGAATTGCGGGCCTTCCATCGCGAGATAGGTCGCCCCGACGGCCACCTTGCCCTTGGCCGCGAGCACCGCCTGCGCGGCCATTTCCGACAGGCGCGGGCAAACCGGATCGGCCATCGAGACATGGGTGACAAAGCCGCTGGTGAAGAAGGTCGAGGGGCGGTGGACGGTGCGGTCGATGAATTGTTCGACCACGGCAAAGCGCCCCGGCTCCAGCTCTTCGCGCAAAGAGCCTACCGCGGAAATCGCGAGAATATCGGTGCAGCCCGCGCGCTTCAGCGCATCGATATTGGCGCGGGCGTTGAGATCGGTCGGGCTGATCGGGTGCCCGCGGCCGTGACGCGGGAGGAAGCGCACCTTCACCCCGGCAATCGTGCCGCACAGGATCTCGTCCGAGGGATCACCCCAGGGGGTTTCGATCGCGATCCACTGCGCGTCCTCGAGCCCGTCGATCGCGTAGAGACCCGATCCGCCGATGATCCCGATGCACCACTCGCTGGCCATGCGCCCGTATGTCCTCTCTCTCGGCTGAGGGCCTTAGGTCAGGTCGAAGGGCGTGGGCAAGGCCTTGCGGACGATCTTTTCCGCTCCGGCATAGGGGTTTGCGATGAGCGGAAGCGCCTTCATCGCGGCAAAATGCGCGGCAAGGCCGGGCCAGCGCGCGAGCGGCGTCTCGGCCACGAGGCTGATCTGCATCAGCACGCAGGTCACCGTGATGTCGGCAATCGACAGCGCATCGCCTGCAAAGAAGGCGCGGCCAGCGAGGCGCTTTTCGAGAATGTCGAGGATCGGCGGCAGCTGGTTCGCCCAGGCATCGCGCGCCTTGTCGAGCCCGGGTTCCTCGCCCTTGGTGATGGCGAAGAAGATCGGGCGGAAAATGCCGAGCCCGCCCGCCATCGCCAGCGAGGTATCGGCTAACTCCTCGATGAACAGCGCCTCGGCATAGGCCATCGGGTCTTCGGGGTAGAGCGCCGGGGCGGGGTGCTTCTTCTCGATATAGGCGCAGATCGCGCTGGAATCGGGGATCGTGCCTGCCACGCCCTCTTCCGCCACCGAGCGGTCGCGCAGCACCGGGATGCGCTTCATCGGCGAGATCTCGAGGAACCACGGCGGCGGCGCGAAGACGTTGACGCCCTCGATCTCGAACTCGACCCCCTTGGCGATGCACACCCCCGCGGCCTTCCTGAGGAATGGCGACAGCGGGCTGCCGTAAAGCACCAGATCGGGGCGGTTCGTCGTCATGTCGTGTCCTCTCGTCGTCAAGCCGGGGTGCCTCACATAGGACGGCTGCGGCGTAGCGCAATCGTCAGGTGATTGCGCCGCCCCGGACGGCTAGAAGTTCGCGCAAAGCAGCGATTGCGTTTTCGGATGCAACGCGCCAGTTTCACGGGCGAGAGAGACGACTCCCCCATTCGTTAGAGAGGACGAAACAATGGTCACCCAGTACAAGAACCTTATCGGCGGCGAGATGGTCGGCACCGACCGCTGGCTCGACGTGGTGAACCCCGCGAACGAACAGGTGATCGGCCAGGTGCCCCATTGCGGCAAGGCCGAGCTCGACCGCGCCGTCGCCGCCGCGCGCGCCGCCTTCAAGACCTGGAAGAACACCCCCATCGAGGAACGCCGCGCCGCGATCATGGCGATTTCGGGCGCGATCAAGGCCAATGCCGAGGAACTCTACCGCCTGCTTACAGCTGAGCAGGGCAAGCCCCACGATCAGGCGCGCGGCGAAATCTACGGCGCTGCCGCCATGAGCGCGGCGCAGTCCACCCTCAGCCTCGATGACGAGATCAACGAGGACAGCGCCACCCGCCTCAGCCGCACCCGCCGCGTGCCGGTGGGCGTGGTCGGCGGCATCGTGCCGTGGAACTTCCCGGTGATGATGGCGATCCAGAAGATCGTCCCCGCGATGCTCTCGGGCTGCACCATCGTGCTGAAGCCCTCGCCCTTCACGCCGCTCACCACGCTGAAGATCGCCGAGCTGATCGCCGACAAGGTGCCCGCGGGCGTCGTCAACATCATCACCGGCGAGGACGATCTCGGCCCGCTGATCACCCAGCACCCCGATATCGACAAGATCACCTTCACCGGCTCGACCGCGACGGGGAAGAAGATCATGGAAGGCGCCAGCGCCGACCTCAAGCGCATCACGCTCGAACTGGGCGGCAACGATGCCTCGATCGTCCTGCCCGATGCCGATCCCAAGAAGGTCGCCGAACAGCTGTTCTGGTCGAGTTTCTCGAACGCGGGCCAGATCTGCGTCGCCGCCAAGCGCGTCTACATCCACGAGGATATCTATGACGAGCTGTCCGCCGCCATCGTCGAATATGCCAAGACCGTGAAGGTCGGCGACGGGAGCGAGCAGGGCACCGGCGTCGGCCCAATCCAGAACAAGAAGCAGTATGACCGCGTGCTCGAGCTGATCGAGGATGCCAAGTCGAACGGCTACAAGTTCCTGCTGGGCGGCAATGTCGATCCCTCGGGCACCGGCTACTTCGTGCCGCTGACCATCCTCGACAACCCGCCGGAAGATGCGCGCATCGTCGCCGAGGAACAGTTCGGCCCGGTCATGCCGCTGATGAAGTTCTCCTCGGAGGAGGAAGTCATCGCGCGCGCCAACAACTCGGAATACGGGCTTGCAGGGGCCGTGTGGACCGGCAACCCCGAGAAGGGCGTCGAAATCGCCGAGCAGCTCGAAACCGGCACGGTGTGGATCAACGAGTACCTCCACCTCTCGCCCTTCGCGCCCTTCGGCGGGCACAAGCAGTCGGGCTTCGGCGCCGAGTACGGCAAGGAGGGCCTCAAGGAGTTCACCTACGCGCAGGTGATCACCGTGAAGAAGGACAACGTCCCCGCCTGATACCGTGGCAATGGGGGTTGAAGAACTGGGCGCCGGGCTGGCGCGGGTCTGTGCCCGCGCCGGGCTCGGCGCTTTGTCGTTGCCGCCGCAGCGCCTGACGGGCGGGGCGGTAATGGAGAGCTGGCGCTTTGCCGCCGGCGGCTCCGACTACGTGTTGCGCCGCGCGCCGAGCCTCGCCTTCATGGAGGGGCGGCCTTACGGGCATAGCGTCGAGGCCGCGCTGATCGAGGCGGCGCGGGCCAAGGGCGTGACCGCGCCGGAGGTGGTGGCGGTGCTGGAGGAGGCGGACGGGCTGGGCTCCGGCTTCGTGATGCGCGCGCTGCCGGGGACGGCGGACCCCAAGGTGATCCTCGCCTGCGATGATCCGGGCGCGCTGTTGCGCCACATCGCCCGCGACTTGGCGCGCATCCACTCGTTGCGGCAGGGCGACGTGCCCGCAGGCGTGCCGGTGATGGATTACCGTGCCGCCATCGCCGATCTCAGGCAGCAATTCATCGACGCAGGCGGGGATCGCCCGATCATCGCGCTGGGGCTCCGGTGGCTGGAGGACAATTGCCCTTCGCCGGTCGAGCCCGTGCTCAATCACGGCGATTACCGGATGGGCAACCTGCTGGTGGACGGCTCGGTGCTGACCGGCGTGCTCGACTGGGAAATCGCCCATTTCGGCGACCCCCACGAGGACCTCGCCTTTGGTTGCATGGCCGTGTGGCGCTTCGCCCGCTACGACCGCCCCGCGCTGGGGCTGGGGAGCATCGCAGACTACATCGCCGCCTATGAGGCCGAGGCGGGGGTCACCATCGACCGCGCGCGCTTCCGCTTCTGGACGATCTACCGCACCGTTTGGTGGGCGCTCGGCTGCCTCAAGATGGCCGCCCAATGGCGCTCGGGCGCGGACCGGATGCTTGAGCGCGTGGTGATCTCAAGGCGGACCAGCGAGCAGGAGCTCGATCTGCTCCTGCTGCTGGAGGAGGATGCGCCGGAGGAAAAGCGCAGCTCCAGATTGATTCAGCTTCCGGCGGACCAGGTCTATTCCTGGACGCCGAAAGGCGATGCGGCGCTGGGAGAAATCGCGACGGCCGTTTCCGAGTGGCTCGCTACGATCAAAGACCGTGTAGAAGGACACGACAGGTTTCAACTGGCGGTGGCGCGGAACGCTCTGGGTATCCTCGCACGCGACGATGCTAAGGGACGTTACACAAACATCTGCGACTACGCGGACGACCGCGATGTCTGCCGCATGATTTTGGCAGGAGATCGGACGCTCGCGGACGGCGATATGCTCGATGCTCTGAGAATAAGGGCGCTGGCCTCAATCGAGGTGGATTCGCCCAAATACCCCGCGCTGGACGTCGCGCGCCGTATGTGGATCGAAGAGGAATAGCCCCATGGACTTCGCCATCCCCGCCGACCTGCAAGCCTATTTGGGCGAACTCGACGCCTTCATCGCCGCCGAGATCAAGCCGCTCGAAGCGCAGGACGACAACATCCGCTTTTTCGACCACCGCCGCGAATATGCGCGCACGGATTTCGAGGCGGGCGGGCTGCCGCGGCACGAGTGGGAGGAGCTTCTGAAAGAGGCCACCCGCCGCGCCGACAAGGCCGGGCATTGGCGTTTCTCTGCCCCCAAGCGCTATGGCGGGAAGGACGGCAGCAACCTCTGGATGGCGGTGATCCGCGAGCATTTTGCGAGGGCGGGACTCGGCCTGCACAATGACTTGCAGAACGAGCACTCCATCGTCGGCAACTTCCCCTTCGTCGCCATGTTCGACCAGTGGGGGACGGAAGAGCAGAAGCAGGAGTTCATCCTCGGCGGGTTCGAGCGCACGCGGCGCGTCGCCTTCGGCCTCACCGAACCGCACCACGGCTCGGACGCCACCCACATGGAGACCCACGCGGTGCGCGAGACCCGCGACGGGGTGGATGGCTGGCTCATCAACGGCGAGAAGATGTGGATCACCGGGATGCACGTCGCCACCCACTGCGCGATGTTTGCGCGCACTTCGGGCAAGGCGGGCGACGCGAGCGGGATCACCTGCTTCCTCGTCCCCAACCCCACCCCGGGCCTCGAAATCAAGGAGTGGATGTGGACCTTCAACATGCCCACCGACCACCCGCGCCTTTCTGTCACCAACGTCTGGGTGCCCGATAGCGCGATCCTCGGCGTGGAAGGTCGCGGCCTCGCGCTGGCGCAGAGCTTCGTCCACCAGAACCGCATCCGGCAGGCGGCGAGTAGCTGCGGCGCGGCGCTCTACTGCATCGACGAGAGCGTGAAATATGCGCGCGAACGCAAGCCCTTCGGCGAGGAGCTGGCGCGCAATCAGGGCATCCAGTTCCCGCTGGTGGAGCTGGCGACGCAGGCCGAGATGCTGCGCCTCCTGATCTTCAAGACCGCGTGGGAGATGGACAACATGCCCCACGAGGCGATCGAGAAGACCATCTCCGACAAGGTCTCGATGTGCAATTACTGGGCGAACCGGCTGGTCTGCGAGGCCGCAGACCGCGCGATGCAGGTCCACGGCGGGATCGGCTATTCGCGCCACAAGCCCTTCGAGCACATCTACCGCCACCACCGCCGCTACCGGATCACCGAGGGCTCGGAGGAGATCCAGATGAGGAAGGTCGCGGCCTATCTGTTCGGCTATCTCGGGCCGAAGCGGGGGATGTTCGGGTGAGCCGGGCGCGCAGCTGGGCGGTCATCGGGCTGATCGCGCTGGCGATTGGCGGGGCGGTATGGGCAAGCCGCCCCCCTGACCGCATGCGAGAGATCTCCGGCGTCTGGCTTCTGGAGTTCGAGGGCTCGAACTTCTTCGAAGGCGCGACCGCAGCGACCGTCCGCGATTTCGATCCCGACGATGCGGGCTGGCTTGATGAAGGCGATGCGATAGACGTCGGAAAGCTGCTTGCCGAAGATGGCGGCTCTGCAAATTGCTACAAGGTCCATGCCTTCGAATTGCGCTTCAAAGGCCGCCGTCATGCCGGTGCGTCAGGTCATCTGGGCATGCGGAATTCGCGCTACGAGGTCGACGAAATCATCGAGATCAAGCCGATTGCTTGGCCGGAATGTGACTCGCCCTACGATTGGAAGGCTGAGCGCTAACCCCGCCGCCGCCACACCCCCGCGAGCAGGCTGCCGATCAGCACGTGCCACACCGCCGAGATCGCCGCCGGGACCGGCGCGAGCGCCGCCTGCGTCGCATTGGCGAATTGCGCGGCGAAGGCGGGGGTCTTGGCAAGGCCTGACCCGAGCCCCGAGTTCTGCATCCCCACCTCGATGCTGATCGTGCGCGCCTCGATCACCCCCAGCCCCAGCGCGCGGGCGAGGATGTAGCCCAGCGCAAAGCCGCTTGCGTGGAGCAGGAAGGTCGCCAGCAGCAGCACGCCCGCATTGGCGATGATCTGCGCCTTCGATCCGCCGACGATCCCGCCCACGATCAGGATCACGAGCACGATCAGGATCACGAGCACGATCGCCACCATCGGCAGCACCTCGCTCACCCGCGCCGCCGCGCGCGGGAACAGGCGGTTGAGGAGCGTGCCCGCCACCACCGGCAGCAGCACCACGCTCACCATCTGGACGAGGAGGTTCCAGCGGTCGATCTCCACATAGGCCCCCGCCAGCCACCCCGTCAGCAGCGGGGTCAGCACCACGGCCGCGAGCGTCGAGGCCATCGTCATCGCCACCGAAAGCGCCACGTGCCCGCGCGCGATATAGGTGACGATGTTTGACGCCGTGCCCCCGGGGCAGCAGGCGACGAGGATCAGGCCGACGGCGAGCCCCGGCTCCAGCCCCAGCAGCTTCGCCACCGCAAAACCCGACAGCGGCATCACGAGGAATTGCAGGCCCACCCCCGCCAGCAGCGCGCGCGGCATCCGCGCAAGGCCGCGGTAATCCTCGAAGGTCAGCGTCAGGCCCATCGCCAGCATGATCACGCCCAGCGCGAGGCTCAGCAGCGGCTGGCCGGCAAAGCTGATCCGCCCGTCGGTCATCCAGATGAAGGCGGGAGGATAGAGCCACGCCAGCCCCACCCCGATCACGGTCAGGGCCGCGAAATTATTGGTGATTGTCCGCAGCATGGCCCGCCCCCGTCTCCTCGCATTTTGTCCCGCATCCGGCGCATTCCACCCCTAGCAATATCCATAAGTGCCGCTAGTCTGACCTGTTGAAACAGGGAGACTTTTCATGCGCTATCTGGTCGCCGCGCTGCTTGCGGGGACGTCTGCGGTATCGGCCACGGCAGGCGAGACCGTGCTGTACGAGACGCCCCCGGGTTGGGTCGATGTCGCCACGCTCGACGAGAAGCCGGCGGGCTCCAACGCGATCATCGTGCTGTTCGACCAGCAATCGCGGATCGAGGCCGGGCGGCTGTGGTCCTATGCCGACACCGCGATCGCGCTCGATTCGCCCGAAGCCCTGACCCGCTTCGGCACGCTTCAGGCGAGCTGGATGCCCGATAAGGGCGATCTCATCGTCCACCGCGTCCAGCTGGTGCGCGGCGGGACGGTGATCGACGTTCTGAAGGAAGGCACCAAGTTCGAGGTGCTGCGCCGCGAACGCGGGCTGGAGAACCGCCTCGTCGATGGTGCGCTCACCGCCACGCTGGCGGTGCCGGGTGCCAAGCTCGGCGATGTGCTGCGCCTGAGCTATTCGGTCACCACCAGCGATCAGGCGATGGGCGACAACGTCCAGTGGGAATCCGCGCTCTTCGCCAAGCCCTTCCCGCTCGAGAAGGGCCGCGTCTCGGTGTCGTGGCCGCAGGCGCTGCCGGTCACCCGCAAGCGCTTCGGCAAGGCCGAGGTGCCCGAGCCGGTGCTCAAGGACGGGTTCTACACCTGGAGCGCGGCCATGCCCGTGGCCGAGCAGGAGGAGACCCCCGAGGACGCGCCCTCGCGCTTCCGCCTCGGCGAGCTGATGCAGGTGTCGACCTATGCCGATTACGCGGCGGTCTCGAAGAACCACGCCCCGCATTACCGCACCGCCGGGCAGGTCAAGCCGGGCGGCGATCTGGCCGCGCGCATCGCTGCCATTGCCGCGGCGAGCAAGGACCCGCTCACCCGCACCGCGATGGCGCTGCGGATGGTGCAGGACGATGTCAGCTATCTGATGAACGGCATGGATGGCGGCAACTACATCCCGCAGCTGCCCGAGGAGACCTGGACCAAGCGCTTCGGCGATTGCAAGGCCAAGACCCTGCTGCTGCTGACCATGCTGCGCGAGCTGGGGATCGAGGCCGAGCCCACGCTGGTCGTCTCGCAAGGCGGCGACGCCCTGCCCGAATTCGTGCCGATGCCGGGCAATTTCGATCACGTGATCGTGCGCGCGATCATCGATGGCAAGAACTACTGGCTCGATGGCACCACCTCGGGCGTGCGCAAGGAGACGATGGACGAAGTGCCGCGCTTCTTCCACGCGCTGCCCTTGCGCGAGGAAGGCGCCGATCTGATGGCGCTCGATACGCGGGTGCAGTCCACCCCCGATCGCAAGGTTCGCCTGACGGTCGATCACAGCGCGGGCCTGCGCGTTCCGGCGACCTTCGATCTGACGGTCGAATATCGCGGCACGCTCAGCGCCGATTGGCGGACGATTGCCGATCAGGGCAACGAGGAGATGCGCAAGGACGCCGTCAACAACATGCTCAGCGAAGTGCTCGGCGATGCGCAACTGGTCGATCACACGCTGCGTTACGATGCCGATGCGGGCCTTGCGCTGGTCAATGCCAAGGGCATCCTCGGCAGCGTGTGGGAGCGTGACGGCACCGAATACCGCTTCGATCCGCCGGCCCAGGCCGCGCGCGAGGTGGGCTTCGAGGCCGACCGGGCGCGCACCGCATGGCGCGGCATCCCGCTTTCGCTCAACGGGCCGGTCTATTTCACCAGCAACGCCGAAGTGCTGCTGCCGGCCGATCTGCCGCCAGTGAAGCTCGAAGGCAGCGCCGCGCCGGTGGCGGCGACCATCGGCGGGGTGGAGCTGGCCTCGGCCGCGCGGCTCGAAGGCGGCAAGATGGTGATCGACCAGACCATGCGCACGCTCGAGGCGGAACTGCCCGCCGACAAGATCGGCACCGCGCGGCGCGAGCTCAACCGCTTCGATCGCCAGCTGCCGGTGCTGCGCACCGCAGGCGGCGTGCGCGAGCTGTGGGAGTATTTCGGCAAGGACCGCAGCCGGCTTTCGAAGATCGAGACGGCCTATGCCAAGGCGGTCGCGCAGGCCAAGCCCGACGATCCCTGGCCGCTGACCAACCGCGCCAGCTTCCGCGCCGGGATCTTCGACCACGCCGGCGCGCTGGCGGATGTCGAGGCGGCGATGAAGATCGAGGATTCGCGCGATCTCTACCTGTTCCGCGCAGGGCTGCGGCGCGAGCTCGGCAATCTCGAAGGCGCGCTTGCCGATCTGGTCGAGGCCGAAACGCTCGAACCCGATGGCTCGACCTATTCCGAGCAGATCGACATCCTCGCGCTGCTCGGCCGGGCAAACGAAGGGCTGGCGCTGGCCGAGGATTTCGAGGCGCTGACCAAGGAGCCGACCGAGCACACCGGCGTGATGGCGCAGGCGCTCGGCTGGCAGGGCGCGGCCGACGAAGGGCTCGACCTGCTCGATGCGCTGGTCGCCAAGCGGCCGACCGACGGCAACCTGCTCAACACGCTGTGCTGGCAGGCGGGGATCTGGTCGAAGATGGATGCCGAGCGGCTCGAGGCCTGCACCAAGGCGGTCGAGAAGAGCGACAATTCGCCCGGCGCGCTCGATAGCCGCGCGATGGCGCATTTCCGCCTCGGCAACCTCGCGGCGGCCAAGGCCGATGTCGATGCGGCGCTGCTGGCGGCGCCCTACCAGACCGAAAGCCGCCTGCTGCGCGGGATCATCCTCAACGCGATGGGCGATCCGGCGGGCAAGGCCGAGGTCGCGCTGGCGCTGAAGATGCGCCCGTCGCTGGCGGCGAGCTACAAGGCGTGGGGGCTGACGTTCTAGCAGCCTTGTGAAACGCGGTCGGAGGGGGACTGGTGCCAGACCCCCTCCAGACCCGAACGGGCGCGGGCCAGACCCCCTCCAGCGCGGGCCAGACCCCCTCCAGACCCCTCCCAGACCCCCGTCTGCGGGTGCTTCACGTGAAACATCGGCGCCTAATCGGCGCTGGCGGAGGCTTCGAGCAGGGTCCTCAGATCCTTGAGCGCCTTGGCCCGCAATTGGTGGACGCGCGGCACGCTGACCTCCAGCACAGCGGCGATTTCGGTGAGGTTCAATTCCTCGACGAAGAACAGTTGGAGCACCAGCTTGAGCCGGTCGGGCAGGCGGACCATCGCCCCGATCAGCCGCTCCCGGTCCTCCGCCGCGCACAGCGCCTCGAAGGGGTCGGGATCGTCGGAGGCGAAGGCGAGGCTGGTCTCGTCATAGGCATCGTCGATCGGGGTAAGCCGCACGCCCGAGGCTTCGATGGCGAGCAGCTCGGCGTCGGAAATCTCCATTCTTTCAGCTAGTTCCGCACGGCTCGGCTCGCGTCCGAGTGACCCGCGCAGACTGGCGAGCGCGCGTTCGTAGGTGCTCCGCTTGGCCCGCGCGGTGCGGCTGTCATGGGCGACGCGGCGCACCTCGTCGAGCATCGCGCCGCGCACCCGGATCTTGGCATAGGCGGCGAACCCGTCCTCGGTCGGCCCGGCGTGGCGCTGTGCGCATTCGGTGAGCGCGAGGATGCCGGCCTGCACCAGATCCTCGATCTCCAGCCCCTCGCGCCCGTGCCCGTGGATGTGCCACGCGGTGCGACGGACGAGCGGGAGGAAGCGGCGCACGCGGTCCTCGACCTCGGCCCGCGACGGGGCATAGGGCTGGACGCCATATGCTTGAGAAACCGTCGAAAAAGCGCTGTGATCGTGCTTCATGCGGCGAGCTCCTCACGCGGCGGCGGGGCGAGGGCCGGGGCCTCTTCCGGGGCGCCGATGACCCCGATCACGGCAATCGGCTGGGTCGCCGGAAGCTCGGCGATGGAGAGCACCAGACAGCGCGGCGCGCGCACCTTGAGCAGCGCGGCAAGCGCACGGCGGGCCGGCGGCTGGACGATCAGCGCGATCGGGCAGCCCTGCTCGTCGGCAAAGCGCCCCGCCTCGCGCACGATCATGCCGCCACAATCGGGCTCGATCAACGGCTGCCCGGTCGAGGGATCGATCATCCCGCCAAGGATCGCGCTTTCGAGCCCGGCATCGAGCGTTACCACCTTGAGCGGCTCGCCCGGCGCTGCGATCCGGGCGACGAGGCGCTGCGCCATGTCGGCCCGCACTGCGTCGATAACCCCATCGAAATCCGAGGTTTTCTGGAGCGCGAGCGCCAGCGCGGTGAACAGCGGCTGGGGGTGGGCGAGCCCGATCCCGTCGGCCATCAGCGCGCGCAAAGTGCGGGTCAGCGCGGCGAGCGGGAGCGGGTCGGGATAGACCGCCTCGACCAGCGCAGGCGAGCGCGCCTTGAGGCCATCGACCCACTCGCGCACCTCGTCTGGCCCGAGCAGCTGGTGCGCCTCGGTCAGGAGCGCCTGGTTGGCGTGGGTGGCGATCACCGAAGCCGGATCGACCACGAGGAAACCCTCGGCCACGGCATGGTCACGCGCGGCCGGCGCGATCCACAGGGCGGGGCAATCGAACGAGGGATCGCGCGTCGCCTCGCCGGTAAGACCATGCCCCGGGCGCACGTCGCCCGCGTCGATGGCGAGCAGCTTTCCGGGCCGAACGCTCCCGCGCGCGATGCTCACCCCGCCCATCAGCACGGCGTAATCCTGCGCGGCGAGATCGAGCGAATCGCGGATGCGGAACTGCGGCAGCACAAAGCCGAGATCGCGCGAAAGCTGCTTCCTGATGCCCGTGATCCGCGTGATCAGCGGCGACCCTTGCGCGGCGTCGACAAGGCCGACGATGCCGTAGCCAAGCTCGATGGTGACCAGCGTCCCGTCCGCCACATCGGCGAGCGCGATGTGATCGGGGGCGACCTCCTCCTCGGGATCGGCAGGCGGAGCGGGGCGCGCGGCGCGCTTTTTCAGCTGCCACCAGATCCCTGCGGCGATGCTGGCGGCGGGGAGAAAGATCGTCTGCGGCATGGCCGGGACAAGGCCGATCGCGCCGAGGATCAGCGCCACCGGCAGCCATCCGCGCGGGTCGGCGAACTGGCCGCCGATCTGCCCCGCAAGGTCGCGCTGGTCGCTCACCCGCGTGACGATCGCGGCGGCGGCGATCGACAGCAGCAGCGCGGGCACTTGCGCCACCAGCGCGTCGCCCACGGCGAGGGTGACATAGGCCTCCCCCGCCTCGCTGGCGGAAAGCTCGTGGCTGATCATGCCGATCGCGAAGCCCGCGACGATGTTGACCCCGAGGATCAGCAGCGCCGCGACCGCATCGCCCTTCACGAACTTGCTGGCACCGTCCATCGACCCGTAGAAATCGGCCTCGACCGTCACCTCGCGGCGGCGCTCGCGCGCTTCGTCGGCGGTGATGAGGCCTGCGGCGATGTCGGCGTCGATCGCCATCTGCTTGCCCGGCAAGGCGTCGAGCACGAAGCGCGCCGAGACCTCGGACACGCGGCCCGCGCCCTTGGTGATGACAATCATGTTGATGATCATGAGGATCGCGAAGACGAACAGGCCGACGACGAAGTTGCCGCCCACGAGGAAGGCCGCGAAGCTCTCGATCACGTGGCCTGCCGCAGCGCCTCCTTCGTGCCCGTGGACGAGCACGACGCGGGTCGAGGCGACGTTGAGGGCGAGGCGCAGCAGGGTCGCAAACAGCAACACGCTCGGAAAGCTCGAGAAATCGAGCGGGCGGCGGGCGTTGAGTGCGACCATCAGCACCGCGATCGAGATCGCGATGTTGAGCACGAAGAAGATGTCGAGCAGCATCGCCGGGATCGGCAGCACCATCAGCGCCAGCAGCGCGAAGATGCCGACCGGCAGGGCGAGCGAGGCGGAGACGCCGCCGAAGCGGGCTGCGGGGGACTTTGAAGCCAGCATGGTCTGCGTCACAGGCCGAAGGCTTTCAGGCGGTCATAGGCGCGGCGTACCTGCGGCGGGGCGGCGGCGGGATCGGTGCCGAAGGTGCTGCCGAGGATCTGCGACATCGGCGCCCGGCGCGCGCCGCGCGGGGCCGCGGGTGCCGAGGTCTGGGTAAGCGCGGGCACCGAACCCGGACCGAACACTGCCTCGTCCGCGATGAGATAGGGGGCGGAGGTGAAGCCGCCCGCGGCGGGGACGGCGTTGCTATAGCCGCTGCGGTAATCCGCCCGGGCATAGCGCGGCGCGCGGCCATCGCTCGCCCGGTCGAGCGCGCGGCCCATCTTGTTCTCGATCACGTCCATCACCTGCGCGAGGCTGCGGGGGCTGCCGTCGGGCGCGTAGAAGATGCCGCGATTGGCAGCGGCAGGCCGCGCGAACAGCGCTGCGGCGTTCTGCGAGGGATCGGCCTGCAATTCGCTGAGGAACCTTCCGGCCGCACCCGCGCCGAGGAAGTGCGCGAGGTAGAGCTCCCCGTGGCTCGGCTGACGGCCGAGGATCGGCATCAGGTAGGCGCGGTTGTCCTCGGCAAGGCCGGCCGCCATCAGCGAGGCGATCTGCGGATCGTTGCGCAGCGCGAGGATCGCTTCGCGCCGGGCGGGATCGGCGACCCAGGCATTGCCGCTGTCGGTCATGGCGATCTGGTCGGCGACATCGCCCATGCCGAAGCGCGCGCCGTGGCGCTTCATGGTGCCGAGCCAGGTGCTCTCGATGAACTGGTAGAGCCCGGTCGCGCTGCTGGTGGCGGCGCGGGCATCGGGATCCATCGCGGACTCGACCTGCGCCTGGGCGAGCAGGAAGTTGAAATCGACGCTGGTCGCCTGCGCGGCATTGGCGATCGCGGCCTCGACCGAACCGGCGGGCGCGGCAATCTCGCGCGAGGCTCCGGGCTCGAAGCCTTCGATCCCGGCGCGCGCTGCGGCATGGGTGCGCGCTGCGGCTTCGAACCCGGCGCGGATCGTGCCGGCGGGCAGGTTCAGCGATGTCGAGGATTGGCTCATGCGCCCTCCGCCTCATGGTAAACGCCGCGGGATGCGGCGCTTTCACAGGCGGATAGTGCAAACGGTGTGCCAGTTCGGGCCGCGCGGCCCTAGGTAGGAACCCTAGGCTCTTGCAGGGGTGTAGGTGGCGCGCGGCATCCGGCGCGCGCCGCCGAGGGCCTCGATCCGCGCGGCGACATTGGCGGCGAGCAGGTTGCGCACCCGGCGGTTGACCTCGTTCAGCTGGCGCGCGGTCTCGGCAAGGCTGCGGGTCTCGCCGTCGAGCACCTGCGGGCCGATTGCGGCGAGCTCGTCGCACAGAAGGTCCTTCTCGCGCGCGGCCCCGATCAGCCCATCGGCATCGAGCGCGGCAAGCGCTTGCCGCTCGCGTTCGAGGACGGCAATCATCTGCCGCAATCCTGCCGCCAGCGGACTGGGGGCAACGGGTGCGAGTGGGCGGCGGGCGGGGACGAGGATATCGGGCACGCGCTCAGCTCCGCTCGGGCAGCGACAGGCTGACCTGCGCGGCGATCATCGCGTCGACGATCTTGGTCGGCACCAGCGGGTAGGAGCCGTCCTGCAGCGCGGCCTTGATCTGGCTCACACGCTCGGCATCGATCGGCGGGGTCGGGGCTTCGCTGGCGGTGCTCACCTCGAGGCTGACGCCGGGCGTGACGGCGCCTGACGGGGCCGCGGCGGCGGTGCGGGGGCGCGCTTCGATCTGCGCGCGCTCGCCGGCGCTGACGGCGCGGGCGGCGCCGACGGCAGGCAATTTGCTCAGTTCGACAGAGGGCATGGCGGTTGTCCTTCGATCAGGTCTCTGCGGGCGAGAACGGCAGCAGGGGCGGGTGTTTAAGGGGGCGGGGACGGCGGCGTTCAGTCGGCGGGAATGACGACGAGACCGGGGCGCTCGATACGGGCGCGCAGGCCCTCGGCCTTGGGGCCGGTGCGCACGGTGATCCAGTCGCCGACCGCGCCCGCCTCCATCGCTTCGCCCGGCTTCTGGACGCTGAACCCGCGCCCTCGCACGACCACCGTCACGGCCTCGCCCCGCTTGACGGCAGGCGTTGCGGCGCGGGCAGCGGCGGACTGGCCTTGCGCCGGGGCGATGGCGACGAAGATCCGCCAGCTTGCCGGCCCCGGACATTCGACCAGCACCGCGGTGCGCGCGGGCGTGTGCCAGCTCACCGCCAGCGGCCCGCCGCACGGCGCAAGCTGGAGCCGCGGGTCGCTCGCCATGCGCGCGCCGCCGGGGGCACCGATGGCAGCGCCAGTGAAGTCGGCCACGGCGCGGTCGATCATCGCCGGATCGGTCGCTGCCGCGCGGGTCTGCGCCCCGGCGTCGGGATCGCACAAAGGCAGCAGCATCGGGAGCACCAGCGGGCTCAGCCGCCAGCCATGCGTCCAGTTCGTGGGGGTCTCCATCGGGCATGCATCCTTGTTGTAACGCGGAATATCGTTCCGGAACGGAGCAAGGGCCATGCCAAGCGCCAAACTAGGCATTCTCCCGAGGCTGGGACGGCAAGGCGCTTAAGCATAAGCCGCTAGGCTTCGCTTCATCGACTTCCACCTTTGCCTGCGACACGCCTCCCGATGGTTTTTTCTTCCGGATTTTCCCGCGCCACCCGAGCCCGCGCCAAGGCGGTATCCCAGGCCGCTCCTGTTGCAGGCACCCGCGCCCATGAGGCCCGGCGCGAATTGCTCGAGCGGATCGGCGACTTCGTGGCGCGGCATGATCTCGATGTAACCGCAGCCAATATGGCGGCGATCTGCGGCGCCCTGTCGGGATCGAGCCCCGAACTTGCCAGTGCGTTGGTGCAGCGCGAGGC
Organism: Erythrobacter colymbi; assembly: GCF_002155685.1. GTDB lineage: Bacteria > Pseudomonadota > Alphaproteobacteria > Sphingomonadales > Sphingomonadaceae > Erythrobacter > Erythrobacter colymbi. The sequence goes on along the minus strand of NZ_MUYK01000011.1, from coordinate 68,928 downwards.
GGCGGGCGAGCCGATCGACCAGCGCTGGCTCGATACCGTCGCGCGGCTCGACCCTGACGGGCACAACCGCATCGCCGCGCTGGAGACGCTGTCGGACAAGCTCGAATATGCGCTCACCCGCTTTGCCGAAACCGCGCGCGAGGCGCAGAGCGAGACCAGCGGCCACCGCGGTGCGATCGGCGAGCAGATCGAAACCCTCGCCGGGCCGGACGGGCTGGCACACGTGATCGAACTGTCGCGCGCGATGCTGGCGCGGATCGAGCAGGTCGAGGCGGCCATGGCGCGCAGCGAGGTCGAGATCGACCGGCTGCGCGAAAACCTCGCCCAGGCCCGCAGCGAGGCCGATGTCGACCATCTCACCCGCCTGCCCAACCGCCGCGCCTTCGAACGCCAGCTCGTCACCGCCGCGATCGAGGCGCGCGCCTCGGCCAAGCCGCTCAGCATCGCCTTCTGCGATGTCGACAACTTCAAGCAGGTCAACGACCGCCACGGCCATGCCGCGGGCGACCGCGTGCTGTGCGCGCTGGCGGCGAGCTTCCGCGAGATGGCGGGCGATTCGTGCTTTACCGCGCGTCACGGCGGGGAGGAATTCGTGCTGCTGTTCTACGGGCTCGACAAGGAAGCGGCCAAGGGCCGGCTCGATGCGATCCGCCGAGCCCAGGCGGCACGGATGCTGATGAACCGCGACACCGGCCAGCCTTTCGGCAAAATCACCTTCTCAGGCGGCGTGGCTGAGGTCGGCCCCGATGCCGACACGCGCGGCGCGCTGGGAAGGGCGGATGCGGCGCTCTACCGGGCCAAGCAGCTCGGCCGCAACCGCGTCGAACTCGGCTGAGCAGAGGCGCGCCGGTCAGGACGCGCCGCCGCTCCTTTCTCCGTCGGCCATCTTGGCATCATAGGCGAGGCTCGCCCAGATCTCGTCGGCCGGGCCTGCGGCGATGATCGTGCGCACCCGCGCACCGCCTGCGCGGGCTTCGGCGGCGAGCGCCTCGGTCCGGGCCCAGGCCGCCGCCTCGCCGCCCTTGGCGTAGATCGCGAAGATTGTCAGCGTCGCGCGCGGATCGGGGGCCTGCGTCTTCAGCCATTCGCCCAGGCTCGGCCCGCCCGCCACGGGGCGGAACAGCGCCTGCGCGGCGGCGACTTCGGGCCGGGTTTCCTTGCGCGTGGTCTGTTCCTGCACCGCGCGCGCGGCAAGCCTGCGGCCGGTCTCGGCCTCGGCAGCGGGCAGCGCGGAGAGTGTCAGCAGGAACAGGATCAGCGCGAGATCGGCGAGGATGATCTGCCATCCGTGCCGCCCGCGCGAGGGCGAGAGAACGTGGGTCATGCCACGCCCCGCAGGTGCGGGCGCGGGCCCTGTGCCGGGTTGCGCTCGATCTGCGCGACGAACCAGTCGGCCAGCGCCTCGCGCTCGCGTTCGTCATCATTGCCGCGCCGCTCGATCGCGCTGGCGACGGGGTAGCACACCAGATGCGCGATCAGCGCGCCGTAGAGCGAGGTCAGCACCGCGGTCGAGATCGCGGCCATGATCGTCGTGGTGGCCGCGGCATCGGGATGGGGGGTGAGCTGGGTGAAGCCGTAGAGCGTGCCGATCAGCCCGAACACCGGGGCGAGCTCGCCCGCCCAGCCGAACACCTGCGCGGCATTGACGCGGCGCGCCTCGTCAAGCGCGCGTTCGGCGCGGCGGATGCTGGCCAGCGGCTCGAGCGCGCCGTGGCGCAGATAGGTCTCGAGCATCAGGCCGAGCGCGCGGTCGGGCGGCAGCATCGGATCGGCCCGGCGCGGCCCGTCGCGCTGGATCGCGCTCACTGCCTGCGCCAGCGCCTTGCGGTTGGCCTCGCTCGAAAAGCCGCGGCGCAGCAGGCCGCCGGCGGAGCGCAGCGCCTCGCCGAAATCGCGCCAGCCCGTGCGCGCCACCGTGGCGAGGACCGTTCCGGCGACCACGATCGCCAGCGCACCGGGATCGAACAGCGACGAAAGTGTGGGCGGCATGGCGGAGTCCTCCTGGTGATGACCTCCTCCAGAACGGTCGCCGGGAAGGGGAATTAAGCCGGCACGCCGCAGCGGCAGGGGCTTGCCAAGGCGAGGGCAGGCGGGCGGCAAAAGCCTGCCGGTCTGCGCCCGCCCCCGCCCTAGCCTCCCGCGTGGCGCGGGTTTGGCACACTTCCTGCTGAACCGGTCGCGACCCGGCGGGCGTGCCCCGCTGCAGACAGGAGTCCATACGCGTGAACGAGCGACTTTTCGGTATCCACGGCGCCGCGCTCACCCTGCGTTCCGAGCGCATGGGGGTGATTGCCTCCAACATCGCCAATGCCGCCACCCCCGGCTACAAGGCGCGCGACATCGATTTCAACGCCGCGCTCGATGCCCGGCTGGCGCGCGAGCGTGGGGTGACGGTCGCCAACCCCGATGCCGGGATGGTGTGGCGCAATTCGACCATGCCCTCGCTCGATGGCAACACGGTCGAGCTGAACCGCGAACAGGTCGCCTTCGCCGAAAACGCGGTCGCCTATTCGGCAACGCTCAGCTTCGTGCAGGGCAAGGTCAGCACCATCACCCGCGCGCTGAAGGGCGAGTGAGGCCGATGCCCGATCGCACCCCCATGACGCTGTTCAGCCTCACCACCCGCGCCATGAGCGCGCAGATGGTGCGGATGAACGCGGCGACCTCGAACCTCGCCAACGCGGGGTCGGTCTCCTCCACCGAAGAGGGCGCCTACCGTCCGATCCGCGCCGTCTTCTCGGTCGAGCTCGACCGCGCCTCGGGCCTCGCGGGCGTCACCGCAGGCACGCTGGTGCGCTCCGAGACCGCCCCGACCAAGCGCTACGACCCTTCGCACCCGCTCGCCGACAAGGACGGCAACGTCTTCGAGGCCGCCGTCGATGAGACCGGCGAGATGGTCGAGATCATGGAGAGCGCGCGCCAGTACCAGAACCTGGTGCAGGCGCTCCAGACCGCCAAGCAGCTGATGCTCGAAACCCTGAGGAGCCAGTGATGACCACCACCACGACCACCAACACCACCAGCGCCGCCACGCAGGCGACACTCGACCGGCTGAATACGCCCTCACGGCTGAAGGGGGCGACGCAGTCGCTCGGCCAAGCCGATTTCCTGAAGCTGCTGACGACCCAGCTGTCGCAGCAGGACCCGCTCGAGCCGACCGACAACAAGGATATGCTCGCCCAGATGGCGCAGTTCTCCGCGCTCGCTGCGCAGACGGAAAGCGGCGCCACGCTGGAGCAGATCTCGGCCAAGCTCGACCGCCTGATCGCCGCCCAAGAGGCCGCTTTGCGGCCTCCTGCCTGAGCGCAAGCTGCTGCGCGCGCAGTCACCGCCCCCCAATCCTGATCCCGTCCCTTCCCCAGCCAAGAGGAATAAGCCCCCATGTCGTTCTTCACTTCGCTGTCCGGCCTCAAGAATGCCGAGACCGACCTGCGCGTCATCGCCCACAACATCGCCAACGCCGAAACCGTGGGCTTCAAGAAGAGCTCGGTGCAGTTCGCCGACCTCGTCGCCACCGGTTCCTCGACTGACCCGCGCCGCAGCCCGGGCATCGGCGCGACGATCGCCGGGATCACGCAGGACTTCGTGCTCGGCCCGCTCGAACAGACCGGCCGCAGCCTCGATCTCGCGATCGACGGCGACGGGTTCTTCGCGCTGTCGAACCCGCTGTCGGGCGATGTCAGCTACACCCGCAACGGCAACTTCCGCCTGACGGCCACCGGCGGGCTCGAGGATTCCTGGGGCAACCGCCTCCAGGCCTATCCGGTCGACGCGGCGGGCAACCCGACCTCGACCACCCCGGCCGATGTCAACGTGCCGCTCACCAACGGCGCGGGCGCGACGCTCGCCAACGTCACAATCAACGTGCGCGGCACGGTGATCGCGGCCTATGCCGATGGCACGACCGAGCCGGTCGGCCAGGTCGCGCTCGCCACCTTCCCGGCTCCCAACGGCCTGCGCACCGTGGGCCAGACCAAGTGGCAGGCGACCGGCGAATCCGGCGTGGCGGTGTTCGGCAATCCGGGTGTCGGCACCTATGGCAAGATGATCAGCGGCGCGCTCGAACGCTCGAACGTCGATCTGGCCGAGGAAATGGTCTCGCTGCTGACCGCGCAGCGCAATTTCCAGGCGAATGCCAAGGCGATCGACACCGCCACGCAGATCTCGCAAACCGTGCTGAACCTGCGTTCGTAAGCTCGTGGACCGGCTGATCTACACCGCTTTGACCGCGATGAACGCGGCGATGGACCGGCAGCGGGTGGTGGCGAACAACCTCGCCAACGCCTCGACGCCGGGCTTTCGCCAGGAAATCTTCGCGGTCACGCCGGCAACGCTCGTGAACGGCTCGCTCGAAGCCCGTGCGCCCGCGCGCGGCAATGTGCGCGGGGCGGACATGACGGCGGCGCGGGTGGTGCCGACCGGCAACCCGCTCGACGTCGCGCTCGAGGGCAAGGCGCTGATCGCGTTTCAGTCCCCCGACCGGCAGGGCGAGGTCTACTCGCGCCGCGGCGACCTGCGCGTCGGCGCGACCGGCGTGCTCGAGAACGGCGAGGGGCTGGCGGTGCTGGGCGAGGGCGGCGCGCCGATCACGGTGCCGCCGGGCTTCGGCCTCAGCATCGCTGCCGACGGTACGGTGCTCGCCGCAGACCCCGCCGCGCCCGGCACCGCCGCCGAGCCGGTCGGCCGCATCCGGCTGGTCAATCCCGAAGGCAGCCCGCTCGCCAAGGGGATCGACGGCTTTCTGAAGGTGCCGACTGCTGCCGGAGGAACCGGCGTCCTGCCGCCCGACCTCACCGCGCGCCTCACCCCCGGATCGCTCGAGATGTCCAACGTCGAGACCGCCGATACGCTGGTGCAGATGATCGAGGCGCAGCGCGCCTTCGAACAGCGCGCCAAGATCATCGCCACCGCAGGCGCGCTCGACGAGGCCGGCAGCGGCCTGATGGCGCTGCGCTGACCCTACCCAAGTTCCCAAGGAGACCTGACCCATGCCCACTTCCGCCCTTCACGTCGCCCGCACCGGCCTCGAGGCGCAGGATGCGCGGATGCGCGTCATCGCCAACAACCTCGCCAACATCGGCACCACCGCCTTCAAGCGCGACCGCGCGGACTTCGCGACGCTCGCCTATCAGGAGCAGCGTGTCGCCGGGCAGGCCTCGACCGGGCAGACCGCCTATGCCGTCGGCCTCAACCTCGGCACCGGGGTGCAGATCCAGGGCACGACGCGGATCGGAACGCAGGGGAACATGAACCCCACCGGCAACAACCTCGACATCGCGCTCGATGGCGACGGATTCTTCCAGGTCGAACTGCCGGGCGGCGGCCAGCCCGGCTACACCCGCGCGGGCAATTTCACCCTCTCGAACGACGGCACGCTGATCACCGCACAGGGCTATGCGCTCCAGCCGCCGATCCAGATCCCCGCCGGCGCGCAGTCGGTCACCATCGCCCCCGATGGCACCGTGACCGCGCTGACCCCGGGCAATGCCGAGCCGACGCAGCTCGGCCAGCTTTCGGTGGCGAGCTTCGTCAACCCGGCCGGCCTGCGCGCGATCGGTGACAACTTCCTCGTCGAGACTGCCGCTTCCGGCCCCGCTGAAGTCGGCTTTGCGGGCGAGAACGGGCGCGGGCAGATCCGGCAGGGGATGCTCGAGGCCTCGAACGTCAACGTGGTCGAGGAGCTGGTCGAGATGATCGAAGCCCAGCGCGCCTACGAGATCAATTCCAAGATGGTGAGCGCGGTCGACGAGATGCTGCGCAACGCCAACCAGACGCTGTGAGGCCAGCCATGACCCACCGCACCCTCGCGCTCGCCGCGCTGCCGCTGCTGCTGTCCGCCTGCATGGGCGGCGGCAAGGGCCCGCAGGCCGGCTTCACCGCACCCCCGCCCCCCGGCCCGGCGCTGACCGCCGCCAATTCCGCCGACCCCTATGCCGCGCCCGTAACTGCAGCGCAGCCCGCGAGCGCGGGGGCGATCTTCCAGGCGAGCAACGGCTATGCCGGGCTCGTCACCGGCACCCGCGCCCGCCAGCTGGGCGACATGGTGACGATCATCCTCACCGAGGCGACCACCACCGCCAAGAGCACCAGCGGCAAGACCAGCCGCGAAGGCAGCTTCGGAATCACCCCGCCGACCAAGGGTCCGCTCAACTTCCTCGACCCCGAAGCCCTTAAAGCTGCGGCCGAAGGGTCGTTCACGGGGGCAGGCAATGCCGCGCAGCAGAGCCGTCTGAATGGTGCGGTCGCGGTGACCATCGCCGCGATCTACCCCAACGGGACTGCCGAAGTGGTCGGAGAAAAGCAGATGATGCTCAGCCAGGGTGACGAGTGGGTGCAATTCGCCGGCCGCATCCGGCTGGTCGATATCGACAGCGACAACCGCCTCGCCTCCTCGCAGGTCGCCAATGCCCGGATCATCTATTCGGGCAAGGGCGCGGTGCAGCAGGCGAGCCGTCCGGGCTGGCTGAGCCGGTTCTTCAACTTCGTCTCACCGTTCTGAGGGGGGGACGCCATGAACCGCATCCGCATCCTCGCGCCGATCCTCTATCTGCTGATCGCGCTCGTCGCCGGGCAGATCCCGGGCACCGCCCATGCCGAGCGCATCCGCGATCTCGGCCAGTTCGAAGGGCTGCGCGCCAACCAGCTGACCGGCTACGGCATCGTCGTCGGCCTGCAGGGCACGGGCGACAACAACCTCGCCTACACCACCGAAGCGATGCGCGGGGTCTCCGGCCGGCTCGGCCTGCCGCTGCCGCCGGGGGTGAGCCCGACGCTGCGCAATGCGGCGGCGGTGATCGTGACGGCCGAGCTTCCCGCCTTCGCCAAGCCGGGGCAGCGGATCGACATCACGGTAGCCACGCTGGGACAGGCGTCTTCGCTGAGAGGCGGCGCGCTGGTGCTGACCCCGCTCTACGGCGCGGACGGGCAGATCTACGCGATGGCGCAGGGCAATGTCGCCGTGGGCGGCCTAGGCGTCACCGGGCGTGACGGTTCGCAGGTCAGCGTCAATGTCGCGACCGTCGGCCGCATCGCCGAAGGGGCGAGCGTCGAGCGTGCCGTGGCGACTGGGTTCGACACCTCCCCGACGCTGCGCTTCAACCTCCACCAGGCCGATTTCCTGACCGCCGCCCGCGTGCGCGACGCGATCAACGCCCGCTTCCCCGGCATCGCCAGCATCGCCGACGGGGTGAGCATCGCGCTCGCCCTGCCGCCGGGCAACAACGAGCGTTCGGGCATGATGGCCGAGATCGAGATGCTCGCCGTCAACCCCGCGCCGGTGGCCGCGCGCGTGATCGTCAACAGCCGCACCGGCACGGTCGTTATCAACGACGCGGTCCGCCTCGCCCCTGCTGCGGTCAGCCACGGCAAGGTCGTGATCCGGATCGACGAGAACCCCACGGTCGTCCAGCCCGCGCCCTTCAGCCAGGGGCAGACCGCGGTCGAGCAATCCTCCGACATCAGCGTCTCGGAAGAATCCAGCCGCGTCGCCTATCTGCCGGGCGCGGCCTCCCTCAACGATATCGTCGATGCGCTGAACCTGCTGGGCGTCGGGGCCTCCGATCTGGTGGTGATCCTCGAAAGCCTGAAGCAGGCCGGCAGCCTGCAAGCCGAAATGGTTGTGCTGTGACCGGGCCGGTTGCCCCTTACCGCCCGGTCGCAGCCGCCGGCAGCGCGGTTCGTCCCGGAGATTCGGTCTCCCCGGAGCGGGCCGCGCTGCGCAAGGCGGCTGAGGGCTTCGAGGCGATCATGGTGCGCAAGATGCTCGCCAGTGCGCGCGCTGCGAGCTTCTCCGAGGAGACCCCGCTCACCGGCGGCGGGCTCAAGCAGTTCGAGGCGATGCGCGACGAGCACTTCGCCGACATCGCCGCCGCATCCGGGGCCTTCGGGTTTGCCCGCAGTATCGAGGCGAGCCTCGCGCAATACCTTCCGGTGCAAAAGGATAGCTGATGCCTACCGCGATCTTCACCATCGGCCGTTCGGGCCTCACCGCGACCCGCCGCAGCCTCGAGCTGACGGCGCAGAACATCGCGAATGCCGAAAACGCCAACTATTCGCGCCGCACCCTGACGCAGGGCGAGCTGGTGATGACCGGATCGATCGGCGCCAACGCGCTGGACTCGCTCGGCGGGGTGAAGCCCGGGGTGATCGAGCGGGCCGAGAGCGGTCTGGTGCAGCGGCAGGCGCGCGACTCCTCCTCGGCCATGTCGGCGGCGGAAGCGGAATTCTTCGCCATGAAAGAGGCCGAAAGCGCGCTCGAGACCTCGGGAGTCTATAGCGGCCTGGTCGATTACGAGGCGGCGCTCACCCGGCTCCAGAACAACCCGACCGAGCCTGCCCTGCGCCTTGCCGCGCTGGAAGCCTCGCGCAAGATGGCGGGCAATTTCCGGATCGCCAACGGCACGCTCGCCAATGCGCGCAATCTGGTGCAGGCCGAAGTCGGCGCCAAGACACTGACGGTCAACGAACTTGCAGCCGAGCTCGCCAAGGTCAACGCCGATATCGCCGGTTCGCGCGATGGCACCGCGGGTCGCGCGGCATTGCTCGATGCGCGCGACAAGGCGCTGCGGGGCCTCGCCAAGGAATTCGGGATCACGCCGGTCATCAACGCCAACGGCACCGCCGATGTGACGATCAACGGCACGCCGCCGGTCTCGCTGGTCACAGGCGGTTCGGCGAACACGCTGGCGACCACCTTCGCCGCCGATGGCACCGTGACCTTCACGGTCGGGGCGACCAGCTTCGTCCCCGCTGGCGGGGCGATGGCGGGGCGCGCTGCCGCGCTGACCGAGATGGCGGGCGTGCAGTCCGGTCTCGATGCCCTCGCGGTCTCGGCGATCACGCTTTCGAACACCGCGCAGGCGAACGGCGTCGGTCTGGACGGCAATCCCGGCCAGCCGCTGTTCGCCGGCACGGGCGCGGGCAGCATCACGATGGTGCTCGCCTCGGCCGATGGCCTTGCGACTGCGCCGGCTGGCGCTCCGGCGGGTAGCCGCGACACCACCAACCTCGCCGCGCTGATCGACGCGCTCGGCTCCTCCACCGGGCCGATCACCGGCACCGACACGCTGCTGCTCGGCCTGTCGAGCAAGGTCTCCGCGCTCGAAACCCGCAAGGACGGGCTTAGCGTCGTCGCCGCCAGCGCCGAGGCCGAGCTGCTGCGCGAGACCGGCGTCGATCTCGACAGCGAGGCGGCCAATCTCGTGCGGCTGCAACAGGCGTTCGAGGCGAACAGCCGGGTGATCCAGGTCGCCGCGCAGCTGTTCGATACGATTCTGGAACTCAGGTAAGGGAGCGCGCAGGACATGGGTTCGATCACCAATTCGGCAGGTTCGTTCTTCAACCGCTCGCTCGCCCAGATGGCGGACCTGCGGGCCGGGATCGAGCGCACCCGCACCCAGATCGCCACGGGCCGCAAGTTCGAGCGCGGATCGCAGGATCCCGCCGCGGCCGCGCAGCTGCGCTCGGTCGCCCGCCGCGAGGCACTGGCCGAGGTCGAGGGCGATAACGCCGCGCGGCTCGGGCAGGATCTCGGCGCTGCGGCAAGCGAGGTGCAGTCGGTCACCGCCCTGCTCCAGCGCGCGCGCGAGCTGGCCGTGCAGGCGGCGAGCACCGCCACCGGCACTGACGGGCGCCGCGCGATCGCTTTCGAGCTCGAGCAATTGGGGCAGGAGCTGTTCAGCCGCTCGAACGCTGTCTCGCTCACCGGAGAGCCGCTGTTCGCGGGCCAATCGACCGGTGCGGCCTTCACCCGCGATGCGGCGGGCAACGTCACCTACACCGGCACGCCCGATAGCGGCGCAGTGCCGATTGCGCCGGGCACCGCGATCGAGCGTGGCCTGCCGGGCAGCGAGGTGTTCCAGTTCGACCTCGGCGGCACACCGACCAGCGCCTTCGCCGTGCTCGGCGCGCTTACCACCGCGCTTCAGGGCGGATCGCCCGATCCGGTCGCGGCGGCCAATGCCTCGATCGCCGGGCTCGACGCCGCGCTCGATACCGCCAACCGCGCAACGACCATCCTCGGCACCCGCATGGCGTGGGTCGAGCAGGTCGAAACCCAGCAGGCCGAACGCAGGGTCGCCCTTGCCGAACGCCGCACGCGGGTGGGCGACACCGATGTCGCCGATGCCATCGCCCGGCTCCAGCAATCGCTGACCGCGCTCGAAGCGAGCCAGGCGGCCTTTGCCCGGGTCAGCTCGCTCACCCTGTTCGACGCCCTGCGCTGATCCCTAGGAGTCCTGTCCCGTGTTTGCTGCCATCGGCATCGTCGTGCTGCTCGCCCTCGTGTTCGGCGGCTTCGTCCTCGCAGGGGGCGCGCTGGGCCCCGTGCTGGCGGCGCTTCCGCTCGAATTCATGATGATCGGCGGAGCGGCGACGGGCGCGATTCTGATCGGCAACTCGATGCACGAGATCAAGCTGCTCGGCGGCGGCCTGGGGCGGGTGTTCAAGGGGCCGCGCTACAGCGATCAGGACCATATCGACGCGATCGCGCTCACCTCCAAGCTGATGAAGATGCTGCGTTCCGAAGGCGCGGTGGCGCTGGAAAGCCATGTCACCGAGCCCGGCTCATCGACCCTGTTCTCCGAATATCCCAAGCTGCAGGCCGACCCCGTCGTCACAGGCATGATCTGCGATCCGCTGACGCTGATGGTGGTGTCCTCGGGCACGCTCGATACCCACGCGGTCGAGGACGTGATCGACGCCTCGATCAAGACCCAGCTGCACGAGATGGACGAGCCCGCGCACATGATCCAGGGCCTCGCCGACGCGCTGCCGGCGCTCGGGATCGTCGCGGCGGTGCTCGGGATCATCAAGACGATGGGCGCAATCGACAAGCCGCCGGAGATCCTTGGCCACATGATCGGCTCGGCACTGGTGGGGACCTTTCTCGGGGTGCTGCTCGCCTATGGCTTCGCCTCGCCGCTGGGCGGCAGGCTCAAGCAGATCAACACCCACGACCAGCAGATCTTCCATTCGATCAAGCAGGTGATCATCGCCAGCCTGCACGGCTATCCCCGGCCGCTGGTGCTCGAAGCCGCGCGCGCCGGCCTGCCGCCTGCGCACCGGCCGAAGCTGACCGACCTGCTCGACATGATGCGGGGCCGCTGACATGGCGGACGCAGGCGGCGCGATCCCCGCCCCGATCATCGTCAAGAAGATCACTATCGTCGAAGGCGGCCACCACGGCGGCGCGTGGAAGGTCGCCTATGCCGACTTCGTGACCGCGATGATGGCCTTCTTCCTGCTGCTGTGGCTGCTCGGCGCCACCGAGGAGAAGCAGCGCAAGGGCATCGCCGACTATTTCACGCCCACGCTCGTCAAGATGCGGCAGAACAGCGCCGGGGCGGACGGACTGCTGGGCGGCTCCTCGCTGACCGATCCCGACAATTACCCCAACCGTCAGGGCCAGACCGGCACGCGCACCATCACCATCCCGCGCGGGGTGACTGGCGGGCCCTCCGAAGCGGGCGGGCGCGGCGAGATGGATTCGAAGAAGCTCAAGGAGCTGCAGGACAAGATCGAGCGCAAGCTCGTCCAGCGCCGCCAATTGAAGCACCTCGCGCGGCAGGTGCGCGTGATGCGCTCGCCCGAGGGGATCCGCATCGACCTGATGGACAATGCCGACTTCTCGATGTTCGAGCTCGGCACGACGATCCTGACCAAGGAAGCGCGCGGGCTGCTCGAGGTGATGAGCGAGACGCTGAAGGACGAGATGTCGCCGCTGATCATCCGCGGCCACACCGATTCGCTGCCGTGGCGCAGCGGAGTGGCGGCGAACAACTGGTCGCTCTCCACCGGCCGCGCCGAAGCGACGCGCCAGGCGCTGGTGCTGGGCGGGGTGGCGCAGACCCGCTTCGCCCGGATCGAGGGCGTGGCCGACACCGAACCCCTCGTCACTGACGACCCCGCCGACCCGAGAAACCGCCGCATCTCGCTCCTGCTGCTCGACGCCCGCAGCGCGCCGCTGGGCGGAGCGGGGGCGGAATCGCCGCCGGGCAAGGGCAAGGGTGTGAAATAGCCCGCCGCAGCCGACTGCTGCCTAATGGAAGTGCGTCAGCTTTCGAGCAACTGCGATCCGGGTCAGGTTGACCGGAGGTGGGTGGTTTTCTGCCATCGACCACACCGTCACCCCGGACTTGATCCGGGGTCCAGCTTTTCCTTCTTGATGCGCAGGACGCTTTGTGGGTTTCAGGCAATCCGGCACCGGGTCAGCCGGAACACCTCACCCATGCCGATGTCGAGCAGCGCCTGCCCTAGCGCGTCGCTCAGGAAGAGCTTTTCATGCACCGCCTCCTCGAACCACAGGTCGGGGCCCTCAAGCGCGCGCGGCGACAGGACAACCTCGCCCGCGGATTTCGACCGGTTGATGTGCCAGATCTGCAACCCGCTGGCCTTGTCGACGACGAACTTGCGCGCATCCTCGCACCGGTCGACCAGAATGCTGTTCTGGATGCAGCCGAAGTTGAGCAGGAAGAATTCGCCCGGATAGGGCGTCGCCAGATCGGCCTGATAGACCGGAAACGGGATCAGCCCGCCCTCGCCAAGATCGAACCGCGCGAGGGTCTCGGCGAGCTTGCCGCGCACGACGAAGAATCCAGCAGAGCAGAAGATGTCCCCGACACGAAGGAATAGCTTATCGTTGAAAACTGCCTCCGCTTCTGGGAACAAGTCTCGGCGGACAGCCTTGCCCTGAGTGTAGTCTCGCAGGGCAGCCAAGTGCTCTTGCGTAGCTGACGGCAGAACCTCGTCTGCAGGATCCCAATCGCGCCCAAAGTGCTTAGTCCTCGTGCCGAGTTTCTCACCAAGTCGATTATTGCTGAGAACATTACTCATCCACGCGCCGCTGCTCATGCTTTTCCCCGCCATTCCGGCCTCTTCCTCCAGCGGTCCGCTTTGCCGCTTGCCAAAGATCACCGCGCCATCCCTTTCACCCGAAATACCACCGGCGCCGCACCCACAGCACTACCGGCATCGATGCCAGTCCGAGGCTGGCAAACAGCACCGTCGCTCCGGTGCGACCGAATTGGCCGACGCCGACATCTTCGACGATCCACGCGAACAGTCGCACTTTGGTGCTGTCGATCCCCGCCAGCTTCCCAGTCCACGCCATCAGAGCCAGAAAGCCGAAGCACGCCAGTGACAGCACGGCAGCCGCAATATCAGAGCGCATCGAACATCCCCTCAGCATCAGGCAGTTCCGCACGCACCATAACCATAGATTTGACGGTGGAGAAGAAGCCGGACCCCGGATCAAGTCCGGGGTGACGGGGACGGCAGCTCTGGGGTCGCTTTCGGAATGGCGGGAATTTTCCAGCAGGGAGGCGAGGCTGCCATGCTGCTTTCGGGATCACGCACTGGTCACGCTCATGACCGCAGGTGGGTGGAAAGGCGAATGGAGGGTTTTGCAGGATTACATCAGGGTTTCACCTGGTTCGAGCGGCGCATCGATCACGAGGAATCTCTTGCTTTCATCGCGAACGAAGTCTGGATCTGACGCCAGATATCGAGCAAAGATTGCCGGCGACATTCGCTCTCGGGCAGCCATTGCCGCTGGCGAAGGCGAAGCATTGTGGGTGATCGCAAATATCCGATAGGGCACAAAGTCGATTTCATCAGGATAACCTGGAGCAAGATGAACCTTGTAGAACGAAACAAGCTCACCCGAGTCCAGGCGAAATGCGAAAGTGACAATCATTCGCTCGTTGTCACCTGAATGGCTAACCAGCATATCGCCGTTCGTTGAATTCCTTACAGCGATTTTGCCTTCGTAAGTAGTCGCAACGAAATTTGGATCACGCATCGGTCGCGGGTAAGTCGGCGAGACTTTTGACAACTCAATCATGCGATCGCGTTTAAATTGGAGCATCTGCTCGTAGCTTGCTTTCCAGTCTGGTTCATTTTGCTGCGCCACATTCGCCTCGCTGACATCTTCCGCACTGTTCTCGCATCCCGTTGCGAGAACAGTAAACACAGATAGCAGCGCGTATATGGGCACGCTGGTCCCCTTGAGCTTCGACATCATCGCCGCCTTACCGTCGCTGGGTTCCCCAATGAAACGAGGACTAAGGCTATGACATGCGCCCCTTAATGTCTGATTGAATTACCCGGGAAGTTGGCTCCAGATGGCAGCTATGGGGTCGATAGCTGAACGTCAGTTTTTCGCCGGAGCAAGGCTGAAGCCGCCATCCTCCCCTCTCGTCACCCCGTGCCTGATACGGGGTCAGGCTTCTTGTTCGCGTCCGGAAGCAAGGGGAGCCAAGTCCCGTGTCAGGCACGGGGTGACGGCGGAAGATTTTCCTACTCGTCCGCCAGCCGCTACGATGCGCCCGGCTCTTTCCCATCGTTCTGCCCGGCCCGTGAGGCCGTTTGCCACCCGAGGCGCGCTTTTCGCCCGCGCCCCCGTGTCCGTCCGCGTAACGGAACCTGATGCAGATCGTTGAAATATAGACGAATTACGCGAAATTCCAAAGCGGACACGGTGTCCGCTTTGTCCGCTTTTCTGGCCGGACGACATGAAAAAGCCCGGAGCCGCGAGGCTCCGGGCTTTGTGGGCCGCCCCCAGGGGAATGGGGCGGCGCGCGGGTGGGGGCGCTGGCTTAGCGGAGCAGCGACAGCACGTTCTGCTGCGACTGGTTCGCCTGGGCGAGCATCGCGGTCGAGGCCTGGCCGAGGATCTGGGCCTTGGCGAGCGCGGTGGTTTCGGCCGAGTAGTCGGTGTCCTGGATCCGCGAACGGGCGTCGGACAGGTTGGTCGAGACGTTGGTGAGGTTGTTCACCGCCGACTGCAGACGGTTCTGGCTCGCACCGAGCGTCGCACGGGTGGTGCTGATGCTCTCGATGTCCGAGTCGATGTCGGTCAGCGCGGCGCGGGCGTTGGTGCCGTCGGTGCCGGTGACGTCGAACGAACCGGCAGCGCCGCCGCCAGCGGTCAGCGCGGTGAGGTCGTCGAGGGTGATGTCGACGGTGTCGACGTCATTCGCGCCGGCCAGCACGGTCACGGTGGCGACCGAACCGTCGAACAGCTTCACGCCGTTGAATTCCGAGTTCGAGACGACCTGGCCGATCTGCGCGGTCAGTTCGTCGACTTCCGCCTGGATGTTGTCGCGGTCGGTGTCGGCGTAGGTGTCCGAACCGGCCTGCACGGCCAGCTCGCGGACGCGCTGCAGCATGTTGGTCACTTCGTTGAGCGCGCCTTCCGCCGTCTGGGCGAGGCTGATGCCGTCGTTGGCGTTGCGAACGCCCTGCTGCATGCCGCGGATCTGCGAGGTCATCGAGTTGACGATCGCGAGGCCGGCCGCGTCGTCGGCGGCGCTGTTGATGCGCTTGCCGCTCGACAGGCGCTCCATGGCGGTGCCGAGCATCTTGCCGGCAGCGACAGCCGAGTTGGTGGCGCGCATGGCCGAGGTGTTGGTGTTGATCACGTTCATTGTTCAAACTCCCGAATGGTCAGGCAGGACGAACAGGCCCGTCGCTGCTGGCCCATAGAGCGGCCGCCGTTCCGGATGTTTAAGTCTGAAAAAAATATATTGAAATACAATGCTATAAATCTATTTGGTCGGAGCCCCGCCGCTCCCGGGCACCCGGCCCCTAGGTGTTCGTCGCAGGCCGATTAGGGAAAGCTACGGGGGCTTAAATTTGCCTCGCGTCCAGCCTGTGTGCGGCAGAGCTTTGCCGAGACCAACCACACAGGGGCAAAACAGATGCAACCGGCGATCAGCACGACGCGCCGCGCAAAGGCGGAGGCTGAGGCGGACCACGCGGCCTCCACCGGCGGCGCGCATGATATCCTGATCGGCATGACCGTGCCGCTGATGGGCGGGCGCTGGCAGCGCGACCGGATCGTGCTCGGCGAAAACCTGCCGCCCGCGATGGCAGCCGGCATCGCCCGCAGCGGCAAGATCGCGATCGGCCTCGACCACGCCGATACGCCCGTGCTCGCGCTGAACGGAGCGGGGCGCATTTCGCTTTCCTATGATCCCGCCGCGCTCCCCCAGGCGCGCGCGGCGCTGATTGCGGCTTCGGCGCAGGGCGGCTGGCCGGTCGCGGGCGATCCGCAGTCGCTCGCGCTGCTGACGCTTGCCGAGCGCATCGCCGCCTCCGACATTCCCGTTCTGCTCGAAGGCCCGACCGGCACCGGCAAGGAAGTGCTGGCGCGCTTCGTCCACCGCCTCTCCCCGCGCGAGGCTGGCCCGTTCGTCGCGGTCAATTGTGCCGCCATGCCCGAAGCGATGCTCGAAGCCCTGCTGTTCGGCCACAAGAAGGGAGCCTTCACCGGCGCGGCCGAAGCGGGCGAGGGCCTGTTCCGCGCGGCCGACGGCGGCACGCTGCTGCTCGACGAGATCGGCGAGCTGCCGCTGGCGCTGCAATCCAAGCTGCTGCGCGCGCTTCAGGAAGGCGAGATTCTCCCGCTCGGCGCCACCAAGCCGCTCAAGGTCGATGTCCGCATCGTCGCCGCGACCAACCGCCATCTGGCCGCCGAGGTCGAGGCCGGACGCTTCCGCGAGGACCTGCTCTACCGCCTCAACGTCTTCCCCCTGCGGCTGCCCGCCTTGCGCGACCGCCCGGGCGACATCGCCGCGCTCGCCTTCGCGATGCTGCTCCGCCACGCGCCTGCACCGGGCCAGCCGGGCTGGATCGCGCGCGACACCATCGAAGCGCTTGAGAGCCATGCATGGCCGGGCAATGTCCGCGAGCTCGAAAACGTCATCCGCCGCGCGATCCTGCTGGCCGGCAATGCGAGTGCGCTGGCGGCCGAGCATATCGTGTTCGACACCGCCGTGCGTGCCGTGGCCGATACCGCCGTGGCCGCACCCGCGCTCGCCCCGGCCGCGAGCGGCCAGCGCTCGCTTTCCGATGTCGCCTTCGCATCCGAGGCGCGCGCGATCCTCGAAACGCTCGCCAGCCACGGCGGTAACCGCGCCGCGACCGCGCGCAGCCTCGGCATCTCGGAGCGCACGCTGCGCTACCGGCTCGCCTCGATGCGCGGCGCAGGCATGCTCGCGGCGGGAGGTGCGGCATGAGCGCGGTGGGTCGCATCGGGTTCGGCGTCGAGGACGTGATGGCGCTGCGCAGCCAGGTGCTCGCCCGCAGCGCCGCGCTGCGCGATATCCGCGCGGCGAGCGAGACGGGCAGGGCCTTCGCCCCCGCGAAGGCGCCGGGCGCGGGCTTCGCCGATACGCTCAACAATGCCCTGCGGCAGGTCAACGCGGTGCAGG
Source organism: Erythrobacter colymbi (assembly GCF_002155685.1). Taxonomy (GTDB): domain Bacteria; phylum Pseudomonadota; class Alphaproteobacteria; order Sphingomonadales; family Sphingomonadaceae; genus Erythrobacter; species Erythrobacter colymbi. The sequence goes on along the minus strand of NZ_MUYK01000011.1, from coordinate 51,715 downwards.
AGCACTCCTCCGCGATGCAGGTTGCCTATGAGCGCGGCCAGGTGACCGACATCGCGCAGGTGATGCTCGCGCGGCAGGAGGCGGGCGTGGCCTTCGAGGCGACGCTGCAGGTGCGGAACAAGCTCCTCAACGCCTATCAAGACATCATGCGGATGGGGGGCTGATAGATGGCCGACACCCTTCCCGTGCCCGCCGATCCCGCGGGTCTGCCCGCCGCGCCGCCCGCTCCCGTGACCGGCTGGCGCACCATGCTGCCGCCGCAGGTGGCCGGCTTTGTCAGCCAGCCCGCGCTCGCCCGCGCGCTCCCCGCGCTGGGCGGCCTTGCCGCCGTGGGCGCGGCGGGACTGCTGTGGATGGCGATCTCCTCCGGCCCCGACCGGGTGCTCTACACCAGCCTGACCGACGCCGACCGCGCCAAGGTGGTCGAGACGCTCGAAGGCGCCGGGATCGCCTATTCGATCGACAACAGCACCGGCGCACTCTCGGTTGCCGAGAACGACGTCTACAAGGCCAAGATGCTGGTCGCCAGCAACGCCGGGATCGCCGCGCCCGAAGGGGCCGAGGCGATGCTCGACACGATGCCGCTCGGCACCTCGCGCACGCTGGAGGGCGAACGCCTGCGTCTGGCGCGCGAGCGCGAGCTCAATCTCACGATCAAGGAGATCGACGGGATCGAGAGCGTGCGCGTGCACCTTGCCACGCCCGAGCGTTCCGTCTTCGTGCGCGACAACAATCCGCCCAGCGCCTCGGTGATGGTGCGGCTTGTGGGCGGGCGCAGCCTCAGCCCCGAACAGGTGGGCGCGATCGTCAACCTCGTTTCGGCCTCGGTTCCGGGGATGAGCGCCGATGCGGTGCGCGTGGTCGACCAGACCGGCCGCCTGCTGTCCGACCCGCGCGAGCAGGCGGGCGAGGGCCTCACCCTCCAGCGCGAGCACGAGGCGAAGCTGCGCGAACAGCTCGACACCCTGCTGCTGCCGCTGCTGGGCGAGGGCAATTTCAGCGCCCAGGTGCAGGTCGAACTCGATCACAGCGATGTCACCACCGCGCGCGAGACCTACGAGAAAGAGGGCGCGATCCGCACCGAGAGCGCGCGCAACGCGCAGCGCACCGGGGCCACGCCCGCAGGCGGCGTGCCGGGGGTTCCAGCCAACACCCCGCCGCCGCAGACGCAGCTGGTCAACGGCCCGCCCAACCCAGCGCCGCCCGCACCCGGCACGCCTTCGACCGATACCGAAACCGCGACCGACCGCTCCTATGAGCTGGGCCGCGAAGTCGCCGTGACCACCGCCGGACCGGGCGCATTGAAGAAGCTCTCGGTCGCGGTTGCGGTGAGCGACAAGGCGCTCAAGGCCGCCGCGCCCATGACCGCGCAGCAATTGCAGGCACTTGTCAGTGCGGCAGTCGGCGCGAACACCCAGCGCGGCGACACCGTGCAGGTGGTGGCGAGCAAGTTTGAACCCGCCGATCTTGAAGCGCCCGCCTTCTACGAACAGCCGTGGTTCGCGATGCTGGTTCGATACGGCGCGGCGCTGCTCGCGGTGCTGCTGGTGCTGCTGCTCGCGGTGCGCCCGCTGATCGGGAAGATCAGGGGCAAGGGCGACAAGTCCGCCGCCACGACGCCCGAGGGCGAGGCCTCTCCGCTCGCGCTCGCCGACAAGGACGAGGACGAGCAGGAGGACGAGGTCGCAGCCCTCGCCGCCGCGGCGCAGGACAGCGGCACACCGCTCGCGGATCTGCCGCGCCAGGTCGAGCTCGCCCGGCGGCTCGCCGCGCAGCAGCCCGAACGCGCGGTCGAAGCGCTCCAGCGGATGCTCGAAGCGCCTGACGCACCTGCTGACGGCCCGGAAGCGGAGGCGGCATGATCCCCGAAGCGCTCCCCACCCCCGGCGCTCCGGCGCTGCTCAGCCGGGTCGACCGTGCCGCGGTGTTCCTGATGCTGCTCGGCGACGAGGAAGCCACGGGCCTCCTGTCGCGCCTCAGCCCCGCCGAGCTCGAAAAGCTCGGTGCCGCGATGATGGCGCTGGGCGAGATCGAACAGCCGCACATGGCCGAAGCCCTCGCCGACTTCGCGGGCGAGGCGGCGCGCGAGATGCTGCCGATGCGCGGCCGCAACGACCGGGTGCGCACCCTGCTCGACAAGGCACTGGGCCCGGCGCGTGCGGAAAGCATGATGCAGCGGATCGAGCCCGATGCCGCCCCGCGCAGCCTCGAGCTCGCCAAGTGGCTCGCGCCCGGCGTGCTGGTGCGGCTGATCCTCGACGAGCACCCCCAGGTGATCGCCGCGCTGCTGCTGCTGATCGAGCCCGAGCCCGCCGCCGAAGTGCTGGCGATGCTCCCGCTCGAACTCCAGACGCTGGTGGTCGAGCGCGTGGCCAAGAGCGGCGCGATCTCCGCCACCGCGATCAGCACGATCGACACGCTGCTGACCCAGCGGATCACCGCGACCTACGGCACGGCGGCGCTGATGCTCGGCGGCCCGCGCGATGCGGCGAACCTCATCAACCTTGCCGCGGGCGAACTGCGCAACACCGTGCTCCCCGCCATCGCCGAACGCGATGCACCGCTCGCCGAGAAGATCGAGGAGCAGCTGTTCACCTTCGAGATGCTGTTCGTGCTCGATCCGATGTCGATGGGGCGGCTCCTTCGGGATGTCGACAACGAGAAGCTTGTCGATGCGCTCAAGGGCCTCAAGGAAGCCGACCGCGCGCCCTTCTTCGCGGCCATGTCGAGCCGCGCGGCGGACGGCGTGCGCGACGAGATCGAACTGCGCGGGCGCCTCGCCAAGAGCGACGTCATCGCGGCACAGAAGGCGATCGTCGACATCGCCAGGGGCCTTGCCGATGCGGGCGAGATCGTGATCGGAAGCGGCAGTGGCGAATTCGTCTGACTGGCTCGGCGGATGGGCCGCAGCCGAGGTGGAGCAGCACGAGGGCGCGGCCCCCGGCTGGATGGCGCTGCTCGGCGAGGGCTCGGGCTTTCGCGAGGCCGCGTTGTTCGGTGCGCCCGAGCCCGAGCCTGCCCCGCCGCCGCCCGAGCCCGATCCGGTCGAAACCCCGCCCGATCCGCTGGCGGACGCCATCGCCCGCGCCTTTGCCGAGGGTGAGCGCGCCGGTCGCGCCGCCGCCGAAGCCGAGGCCGAGGCCCGCGCGGCGCGGCAACGTGCGATCCGTCTGACCTTCCGCGCGCTCGATGAAGCCGCGCTCGGCGTGCTGGCCGATGATCTTGCGGCGACGGTGGTGCACCTCTGCGAAGGCGTGTTGGGCGAGGCCGCGCGCGATCCTGCCTCTTTGCGCGAACGCTGCATCGCCGCCGCCCGCCGTATCGGCGGGGCGGCAGAGGCGCTGGTGCTGCATCTCCACCCCGCGGACATTGCCTTGCTCGGCGAGGAGGCGCTCGCGGGGATGCGGCTGGTGCCCGACCCCGCGCTCGAACCCGGCAATGTCGTGATCGAGGGGCCGGAGGGCACGATCAGCGACGGCCCGGCCGAATGGCGCCGCGCGATTGCGGCGGCGCTGCGCCTGTGATCGCCGAACTCCAGCTCGATCTGGCGCGGATGCGCGCCGCTTCGGTCACGTCAGGCCCGGTGCTGACCGGGCGCGTGGTCGCCTGCGACGGCGGGCTGATCGAGGTCGCGGGCCTGCCGCTGCCGGTCGGCTCGCTGGGGCTGATCGAGAACGATGCGGGGGCGGAATGCCTCGCCGAAGTGATCGGCTTTCGCGCGGGCCATTCGCTGATGATGCTGCTGGGCGACGCCATGCTGCTGCGCCCGCAGGCGCGGGTGCGCGCGCTTGGCAGTCCGGGTGAGGTGCGCGTCGGCAGTGCGCTGCTCGGCCGCGCAGTCGATGCGCTGGGCGATCCGATCGACGGTGGCCCGCGGCTCGATCTGCCGCAGGTCTGGCCGCTCGCCGGCAAGCGCGAGGGCGCGCTGGAGCGGGCGAGCGTGGCGCAGCCCTTCGATTGCGGCGTGCGCGCGATCAATGCGCTGGCGACGATGGGCGTCGGCCAGCGGCTCGGCATCATGGCGGGCTCGGGCGTCGGCAAGTCGGTGCTGGTCGATACCATCGCCGGGCACGCGGTTGCCGATGTGGCGGTCGTCGCCCTCATCGGCGAGCGGGCGCGCGAGGTTTCGGACTTCGTGAACCGCCACATGGCCGGGCACCGGCGCGGCGGGATCGTCGTCGTCGCCGTCCCCGCCGACCACGCCCCCAACCTGCGGCTGCGCGCGGCGCAATATGCGAGCAGTATCGCCGAATATTTCCGCTCGCAGGGCAAGCGCGTGCTGCTGATCCTCGACAGCCTCACACGCGTCGCCCACGCCGCGCGCGAGCTGGCGCTGGTGCTGGGCGAGCCGGGCGCGGCGCGGGGCTATCCGCCATCCGCCCTCGCCGCGATCACGCGCCTTGTGGAGCGCGCCGGCAATTCCGCCCGCTCCGGCGAGGCGGTGACGGGGGTCTACACCGTCCTCGCCGACGGGGACGACACCAACGATCCCGTGGTCGATACCGCGCGGGCGATTCTTGACGGGCACATCGTCCTTTCGCGCGAACTGGCGGCGCGGGGGCATTACCCCGCGATCGACGTGCCCGCGTCCCTCAGCCGCGTGATGGACGACCTCGTCCCGCGCGATGTGCTCGCCGCCGCGCGGCATCTGCGCGGGCTGATCGCGGCGCGCGAGAGCGGGCGCGATCTGGTGATGATGGGCGCCTATCGTGCAGGCGGCGACCCGCTGCTCGACGAGGCGCTGGCGCTCTCGCAGCCGATCGACGCCTTCCTCACCCAGCCGCGCGGCGAGGCCGTGGCGCTGGCGGACAGCCACGCGGGCCTGCTCAAGTTGATGGCCCCGGCGCATGCGTGAGGCCCGCCGCCTCGCGCTGCTGCGCCGTCAGAGCCTCATCGCCGATGTCGCGCGCAAGCAGGCCCTGCGCGGGCTTGCCGAAGCGCTCGAGGCCGAGGCGCGAAGCCATGCCCTTGCCGAACGCAGCCGCACCCTCGTCGCGATCAGCGCGCCTGAGGCGGGGGTGACGACGGGGGCGGCCTTGCAGGGGCGCGCGGCCTTCACCGCCGGGCTCGCGCAGCTCGCGGTCAACGCCGGGGACGCGGCGCGCGATGCCTCGCGCCAGAGCACCTGGGCAAGCGAGACCCTGACCCGCGCCGAGACCCGCGCCAAGCGCCTCGCCGAAATGACAGCGGAGGCGCGCGCGGCGCTCGAAACCGTGCAGGCGCGGCGCGAAGCTGCTCGCGGTTTGCCGCTGGCACGCAAGTTGCAGAGCCGCGGGCAAGACTGACCCGCAGCGACGAGGATGATCCGCGACGTGACCAACCTGCTCTCTCTCCTGCCCGACATGCCCTCGCTTACCGTTCCGCTCGCGAACGGTGCGGCGGTGCTGCCTGCCGAGGGCGCGGCGGGGCTCGATTTCGCCGGGCTGCTGGGCGCGGCGACGGTGCCGCCGCCCTCCGTGGGGACGGCGATGCAGGTTCTTTCCGCCGCCACGCCCGATGTGCCCGCAACCCTGCCGGGCGAGGTGCCGCCGACGCTCCTCCCCGCGACGGCAGCGGTGCTTCCGGGCCTGCCGGGCGGCAAGACCTTGCCGGAGCCGGGCGCGCACTTGCCGCCCGCGCTGCCGTTGGCTGCGCGTGGGGAGGTGGCCGAGGTGGCCGCGCCGCTGCCGCAAGTTGTAGCGCTGCCTGAGGCGGCTCGCCCCTCGCCCGAACCCGCCGGCGCGCCGCTCGCGGAAGGCGCGCCGGTCGCGATTGTGGTCGCCCCTGCGCTCACGCCTGCCAGCACGGAGCGCCCGGAGATTATCGCGCCCGAACCCGAGGTCGCTCCCTTGCCCGAGCCGAAGCCTGCCCCCGCACGCGTCACGACGGTCGCGCCGCAGACTGCTGTGCCTGTGGCGATGTCCGAGAGCGAGCTTGCCGAAGATACCGCCCCGTCCGAGCCAGCCCTTGCGGTCGAAACGGCGAGCGATCCCGATACCGACACCGATCAGCCCGAGACGGTTGCCGCCGTTCCGCTACCCGCGCCCGTCCTGCTGGCTGCACTGGCGACGCCCGCTCCAATCAGCGCCGCTCCCGCCACCGCGCCGTCGCCCGAGGCAGCGCCTGCCGCCCGCATCCAGCGCACCGCGACTTTGACGACCGCCGCGCCGCGTCCTGCTTTGCCCGTCACCCCTGACGAGGCGACAAGCGACCCGCCCGCCAGCCCCTCGCCCGTCACCCCTGCGGCACTGTCAACCGATCCCGATCCGGCCGCCGCACCCGCGACGACCCCCGCGCTCGCCGCCGCCACGCCTGACGCCCTGCCGTCCGCCGCGCAGCTCGCTGCGCCCCAGCACACCCCCGCCACCCCCGCGCCCGAGCGGGCCGCCGCACAGCCCGTCCCCGCGCCGCAGCTCGAATCGACCATCGCGCAGGTCGGCGATATCCGCGAGGCGCTGCGCTCCGCCCGGCCTTCCATGACCGTGCATCACGCCGAGTTCGGGATGGTCTCGCTCCGCCTCGAGCAGGCCGCGCCGGAACAGTGGCGCGCGGTGCTGGCGAGCCGCGATCCGGGTTTCATCCCCGCGGTCCAGGCCGCGCTCGCCGACCGGGCGGTCGCCGCCACCGCCGATGCCTCGGCCAGCTTCACCGGCCAGCACGGCGGCATGCACCAGAACGGGACGTCAGATCACCGCTACGGGGCTTCCCCTAACGGGGGTCAAGGATCGTCTCAACCATACCTGGGCCAATCCGGCTCCCGAGACGGCGAGGCTGCGCCGGACCACCGCCGCCCCTCCACCGCTGCCGCCCTTGCCGGGCGGGGCGGCAGCGAGGAGCGGGACGAGGGTTCCGCCAGCCACGCCAGGGCACAGGGCGGCCTCTTCGCCTGATCGCATGCGCATGAAGACCAGGGAGCTGACACGGCATGGCCAAGGGTAAGGACAAGTCCGAGAACGCCGGCGAGGGCGGCGGCAAGTCCGGCAAGGGCGGGATCATCAAGATCGCGCTCGGCGCGGTGCTGCTGCTCGGCGTCGGCGCGGGCGGGGCCTATGGTGCCTTCGCGATGGGCCTGATCGGCACCGGCGGCGAGGCCGAGCACGAGGCCGACCAGCCCAAGCTCGTCCTCAAGACCGAGGAAGATCCCTATGCCCCGGCGGGCGAGGGCAAGGACAAGGAAGCCGCCGCGCCCGTCTATGGCGAGGGCGGCAGCAAGTATCGTACCGCCTATTACTCCTTCGCCGACAGTTTCACCTCGAACCTCGCGGATTCGCCGGGGCTGATCCAGGTCGAGCTGGCGGTCTCCACCCGCCGCGACGGGCGCGTGCTGCAATGGGTCAAGACCCACGAGCTCGCGATCCGTTCGGCGATCATCACCCAGCTCGCCGCCACCACCGAAGCCGAGGCCTATAGCGTCGAGGGCAAGAAGAAGCTCGCCGGGCGGCTGACCAAGGCGGTCAACCAGGTGCTGGAAGAACAGGAAGGCTTCGGCGGGATCGATTCGGTCGTGTTCAAGGGGTTCCTGGTCCAATGAGGATGGGTCACGACTTCGCGCCCGCGCGCGCCGCCGCGGTGCATTGCCCCGAGCTGACGACGCGCGGGCCGCGCCCCGAGGAAACCGCCGCGCTGATGGCCGCGTGGCGGCGCGATCTCGCGCGACTGCTGGCCGATGATCTCTCGGGCCTGCTGTCGGGCGACCGGCTCGACGTCAACATTACCGAGCCCGAGAAGCTTTCCGGCGCCGACGCGCTGCGCAGGATCGGGCCGCTCGCCGCGAACAGCCTGATCCGCTGCGGCGCGAGCGGCGAGACCGCGCTCCTCAGCTTCGATTTCGCCACCGCCATCGCGCTCACCGACCGCAGCTTCGGCGGAGACGGGCGGGTGACGGGGCACGTCCCCGAGGCCCTGCCGCGCTCTGCCGCGCTGCTGGTGGAGGAGACCGCGACGATGATCGCCGGCGCGATCACCACCGCGAGCTTCGGCGACATGCCCCCGCCCGCAGGCCTCGCCTCGGCAGGCGAGGTGATCGTGCGCAGCGAAAGCGCGGCGCGGCTGAAGCCCTTTCCGCTCGATCGCGAGACGCTGTTCTTCGTGCTCGAGATCGCCAACCGGCAGGGCAGCACCTGGCGCGCCGCGCTCGCCGTGGCGGCCGAGCGGATGGCGCGTCTGCTGCCCGGCACCGGACGGCGTGCGCGCCCCCGCGGGCCGCGCACCCCCGCCTCCGGCTTGGCTGCACCCTTTGGCGCGATGCCGCTGCCGCTCCACGTGGTGCTGGCCGAATTCGACCTCTCGCTCGCGCGGCTCCAGAGCCTTGCGCCGGGCGATACGATCCCGCTCGCGATGGGCCGGCAGGTGCCGCTGATGGCCGGCGAGACGCTGGTCGGCCACGGCGCGGTCGGCACCGCCGAGGACCGCATGGCGATCCGCCTCACCCGTATCCCTCAATCCGCTCAGCCTGCCCCGTCCTTTCAGCCTGAAGGTGTCGCACCATGACCGCTTACCAACCCGCCGCTTTTGCCCGCTTCGGCGATGTCGCCGTGCGCCTCTCGGTCGAGCTGGGCCGCACCGAAATGCCGCTGCGCGACGTGCTGATGCTGGGCGAGGGGAGCACCGTGACGCTCGACCGGCTGACCGACGAGCTGCTCGATGTCACCGCCAATGGCCGCGTGATCGCGCGCGGCGAGGTGGTGGCGGAGAAGGGGCGCTTTGCCCTCAGGATCGTCAGCCTCGTGGGCGAGGACGGGCAGGACGTGCCCCCCTCGGGCGAGGGTTCCGCCGCCGAGCCGTCGGTTGCCGCCGACGACGCGCAGTAAGCGCGCAAGGGCAGGGGTCGCACCATGATCGAATATCTCCTGCGGCTGGCCCTGCTGCTGCCGCTGCTGGCGGGGCTGATCTGGGGGAGCCTGTGGCTCACCCGCTGGCTCCAGACCCGCCTGCACGGCACGCCCGGCGGGGCCGGAGCGCCGCGCCGCCAGCTCCAGCTGGTCGAGACCAGCCTGATCGCACCGGGCATGAAGCTCGCCGTGGTGCGCTTCCATGACCGCGAGATCCTGCTGGGCTGCACCCGGCACGGGATGGTGCGGCTCGGGGAAGCCCCCGCCGCCGCTGCCGCGACCGTCGCTGTCCTCCCGGAGACCGAGTGATGCACCGCTCTGCCCTTGTCCGCGCGGCCCTCGTCTGCCTTGCGGCGTTAACCATGTTTTTCGTGATGCCCGACTTCGCCCACGCGGCAGCGCCGGGCGCGGCGATCCCGGCACCCGATCCGGTCTCTGCGGGCGTCGGCACCGCGATCGAGCGCGCGCTGGGCGACAAGGGGGCGGGCGATGACAGCCCCCTGAGCCTCTCGCTCCAGCTGCTGGTGGTGATGGGCCTTCTCACCATCCTGCCCGCGCTGGTGCTGATGATGACGAGCTTCCTGCGCATCCTGGTGGTGCTCTCGATCCTGCGGCAGGCATTGGGCCTGCAAGGCTCGCCCCCGGGGCAGGTGCTGGCGGGTCTTGCGCTGTTCCTGTCGCTGTTCGTCATGGTCCCGACGCTCGACACCGTGAACAGCGAGGCGATCGCGCCCTATGCCGCCGGGACGCTCTCGGCCGATGAGGCGATCGGCAAGGCGGGGGAATCCTTCCACGCCTTCATGATCCGCCAGACCCGCGAATCGAACCTCGTGATGTTCACCGACATCGCCGGCGGCGGCACCTTCAAGAGCGGGGCGGACGTTCCCTTCTCGATCCTGCTCCCCGCCTTCGTCACCTCCGAGCTGGAGACCGCCTTCCAGATCGGCTTCATGATCTTCCTGCCCTTCCTCGTGATCGACCTCGTCGTGGCGAGCGTGTTGATGAGCCTCGGCATGATGATGCTTTCGCCGACGATCATATCCCTGCCCTTCAAGCTGCTGCTGTTCGTGCTGGTCGATGGCTGGGCGCTCTTGATGGGCAGCCTTGCGATGAGTTTCAGTTGATGGGCGAGGAAACGCAGCTCCTCGCACTGGCCGACCAGACGCTGTGGGTCACCGCGCTGATCGCAGGGCCGGTGCTGATCGCGACGCTGGTCGTCGGCCTCGTCGTCGGGATCATCCAGGCGGCGACTTCGGTGAACGAGCAGACCCTCAGCTTCATCCCCAAGCTCGCGATCACCGCGCTGGTGTTCGTGGTGCTGGGCGCGGCGATGATGGGGCTGCTCGCCGATTTCACCCGCGACCTCATGGCGCAGGTCGCCAATCTGAGCGCATGACGCCATGAACGTCCTCGACTTCGGCTTCGGCAGCATCGAGGCGCAGCTGTGGCTGATCGCCTTCCTGTCGATCCGCTGCGGCGCCGCGCTGATGGCCGCGCCGATGATCGGCGGTAACGCGGTGCCGGTGCAGCTGCGCATCCTGCTCTCCCTCGTGCTCGGATACTTCGTCGCGAGCTGGGTGCCGATCGCGCCGTCCCCGCCGATGATGAGCATCGCCGCGGTGATCGCGGTGCTGCACGAGGTCGCGGTGGGCCTGATGCTCGGCTTCGTGCTGCAACTCGCCTTCGCCATTCCGCTGGTCGCCGCCGAGCAGATCGCCGGGACGATGGGCCTTGCCATCGCCACCTCGATCGATCCGGCGAGCGGCGCGCAATCGGGGGCGCTGGGCACATTCTTCGGGCTCGTCCTCAGCCTGCTGTTCTACGCCACCGGCGCGCACCTTTTGTGGTTCGAGCTGCTGACCGAAAGCTACCGCCTGCTGCCCGCAGGCCAGTTCGCCTTCGGGGCGTGGCGGGCCGAGAGCGTGGTGATGTTCTTCGGCTACGGCCTCGCCACTGCCGCCGCGATTGCGCTGCCGGTGGTGCTGGTGCTGCTGCTGGTGCAGGTGGTGACGGGCCTCATCGCCCGCTCCGCGCCGTCATTGAACCTCTTCGCGCTCGGCCTGCCCGCAGGGGTGCTCGCCGGGATCGCCGCCATGATCATCGCGCTGCCGATGATGACCGGGCAGATGCGCGGCGCGATCACCGCCGCGCTCGAACAGACCGAGGCCCTGCTCCAGCCGGAGGCGCCATAAATGGCCGAGGAGACCGCCGGCGAAAAGACTTTCGCCCCGACCCAGAAGCGCCGCGAGGATGCGGCCAAGAACGGCGACGTCCTGCGCTCGCGCGAGCTGGCCACCGCCGCCTCGGCGGGCGCAGGGGCGCTGGCGCTGTGGGGGCTGGGATCGTGGCTGACCGAGGGCATGGCCGCGACTGCGCGTGCCGGCTTCCGCTTCGACCGCGCCGCGCTTGACGGGTTTACTCCCGGCGCGTTGCTGGGCGATGCCGCGCTCGCCGCGCTGCCGCCGGTGCTGGCACTGGGCGCGATCGTCGCCGTCACCGCCACCGCCTCGCAGCTGCTGCTGGGGCAGGACGGGCGCTGGATCGCGGGCAATGCCGGGTTCAAGGCGCGCCGGATCAACCCGCTCTCCGGCATCAAGCGCATCTTCGGGATGCAGGGCCTGATCGAGCTCGGCAAGGGCCTCGCCAAGCTCGCGCTGCTGGGCGGGATCGCCTGGGTCTGGGCCAAGGGGCGGATGGGCGAGCTGCTCGCGCTTGGCAGCCTGCCGTTCGAGGCGCAGGTCGCGCGCTCGATCGAGGCCTTCTCCTCGCTGATCGGTGCGCTGCTGATCGGCCTCGTGGTGATCGCCGCGATCGATTACCCGCTGCAACGCTTCCAGCGTGACAAGCGCCTGAAGATGAGCCTCCAGGAAGTGCGCGACGAGAACAAGCAGTCCGAAGGCTCGCCCGAAATGAAATCCGCCCGCCGCCAGCGTCAGCGCGATCTCGCGCGCGGGGGCGTCGCCAAGGCGATGAAGGAGGCGCAGTTCGTGATCGTCAACCCGCTGCACTTCGCGGTGGCGCTGACCTATGATCCGGCCCGCGCGCCCGCGCCGCTGCTGCTGGCGAAAGGCCGGGGCGAGACCGCGCTCGCCATGCGCGAGATCGCGGCGGAAGAGGGCCTGCCAGTGCTCGAATACCCGCAGCTCGCCCGTGCGGTCTATTTCACCACGCGTCCGAACCAGATGGTGCGCGAGGAGCTCTACATCGCGCTCGCCTCGCTGGTGGCCTTCGTGCTCGCCCTGAAGCGCGGCCAGCGCCCGCGCCGTCCGGTGGTGGAGGTGCCGCAGGGCCTGCGGTTCGATGGCGACGGGAGGCCCGAAAATCATGCTTAAACTTCGCGCCAGACACCCGTCCTCACGCTCATGACCACGACCTCCGGCTCCTCGATCATCTCGGCGCTTGGCGCGGGCAGCGGCGTTGATTTCATCAAGCTGGCCGAGGACATCTCGGCCGCCAGCTTCGCCGCACAGCGCGACCAGATCACCGCGCGCCAGACCGCGCTGACCGCACAGGTCTCGGCCGCCGCGCAGCTGCGCAGCGCGCTCACCTCGCTTTCGGGCGCGCTGGGCGACAGGATCCGCACCGGCGACCTTGCCCCCAAGGGCGAGCTCGCCAACGCCGCCGTCGCCAAGGTCACCGTGCCTGCCGGGGTGGCGCCGCGCGGCAGCTACAGCCTCGAAGTCACCGCGCTCGCGCAGAGCCAGACCCTCGTCAGCCGGCCGCTGGCGAGCCGCGACGCGCTGGTGGGCGAGGGCACGCTGACGCTGCGCTTCGGCACCGTGTCGGGCAGCACCTTCACCGCCGATGGCGCGCGCGCCGCCGTGCCGATCACCGTCACCGATACCGACACGCTCGCCACGCTGGCGACCAAGATCACCCAGGCCAGCGGCGGTGCGGTCAGCGCCTATGTCGCGACCGGCACCAACGGCGCGCAGCTGGTGATGAAGGGCAAGGACGGGGCGGCGGGTGGCTTCGTGCTGGAGGCCGCGAGCGTCAACGATCCGGCGGTCAACGAGGCGGGCGATCTCACCTATCTCGGCTGGAGCGCGGGCAGCACCAACGCCACCTTGCGCCAGACCGCGCGCGATGCCGCCTTCAGCCTCGACGGGGTGGCGATGACCAGCCCCACCAACCGCGTCACCGGCCTGCCGGGCGGCTTCGGACTCACCCTCACCGCCACCAACACCGGCGCACCGACCACGGTCAGCTTCGGCAGCGATCCCGCCGCCTTCACCAGCGTGATGGAGGACTTTGTCTCGGCGCTCAACGACATCGTCGGGCAGATCAACGATCTGGCCGCGCCGGTCGGCGGCGAGCTCGGCAACGATCCGGGCGCGCGCGAGCTGCGCCGCGACCTCACGGGCCTCGCGAGCCGTGTGGTGATGCCGAACGCGACCGGCAGTGAGCCGCGCACGCTCGGCGATCTCGGCCTCGCGCTCAACCGTGACGGCACCTTCAAGCTCGACAACGCCCGCCTCAACCGCGCGCTCGACACCGCGCCCGATGCGGTCGCGGCGATGTTCACCACCGGCGCCACCGGCGTCTTCGCCACCTTCGACCGCTTCGCGCGCGAGAACAGCCTGACCACCGACCCCTCCTCGCTCGGCGGGTCGCTGAAGCGCTACGAGACGCAGAAGGCGGCGAACGACAAGCGCCTTTCCAAGATCGCCGAGCAGCAGGAAGCGCTGCGGCTGCGGTTGACGCGCGAATTCACCGCCTCCGAACGGCGCGTCTCTGCCTCGCAATCGACCCTCGCCTTCCTGCGCCAGCAGGTCGACATCTGGTCGAACAGCAACAACAACTAAGGGGACGCCGTGATGCAGATGCTCGCCCGCAATCCGGCCGCCGCCTACCGCCGCGTCGCGCTCGAAGCGCGGATCGAGGCATCGGGCGGCGCAGACCTCACTCGCATCTGCCTCGAGGAGTGCGAGGCCGCGCTAGGCCACGCCTTGATCGCGCTAGAGCGGGTTCAGACCCCCCCTCGCGAGTCGCTTTTGCGCGCGCAGACGATCATGCTGTGGCTGGCCAAGTCGGTCGCGCCGGAGCATCCGCTGGGGGCTAGCCTCAAGACTTTCTATGGCGGGCTGGCGGGCCAGATCGGGGCTCAAATCCTACAGGCGGACGCGCGGGCGCTGGCGGAAATCCGAAAGGATATCAGCGATGTGCTGGAGGCGGCGGGCTAGCCAAGGCGGAATGTTTCACGTGAAACATTTGCGGAACATCGTCACGCCCCGATAAATTCCCCGATTATCCGCGCTGCATCCGCCGGGTCCTGGAACGGGTGGAAATGCGTCATGTCCGGCCGGTAGAGGTCGGTGCCCTGCGGCAGGACATGCGCCAGCTCCGGCCAGGTCGGCGAGCTCTTGAAATCATTGAGCGTGGTGTGCAGCGCGCGGACCACCAGCACGGGAATGTCGACGCTCTTCGCCGCCTCGAGGATCGCGCCGTTGCTGCGGCTCGAGGCGTAGACGCTGGCCTCGACCTCGGGTGCGCAGGCGAGCTCCATGCCCTCTCCCGAGGCGGCGGGGACGAGGCCGTAGCGGCAGTAATCCTCGAACACCCTGCGGTCGAACAGGTCATAGGGATCGCGGCTCGCGAAGCGCTCGATCATCGCCTCGGCGCTGGCGAAATCGCGCTTGCGGCGGATTGCCGGGTGCGGGTTGTCGGCGGTGTAGAGCGCGTCGCCCGGCGCGTAGAATTCGGGCGCGAGGATCACGGGATCGAACAGCACCAGCCTGGCGAAGCGGCCGGGGTTGTCGGCGGCGACTTGCAGCAGGGTGTGCGCTCCCATCGAATGGCCGATGCCGACCACGCCTTCGAGCCCCGCCTGCGCGAGGAAATCCGCCACGTCGCGGGCTACGATCCGCCAGTCGTCGATCGGCGCGGCGCGCGAAAGGCCGTGGCCGCGCAGGTCGATCCCGTAGGCGGGGTGGGCGGGAAAGGCGTCGACGATCGCGCCCCAGACGCGCCCATGGAACCCCGTCGCATGGGCGAAGACGAGCGGCACGCCGCTCCCGTCCGAGGCCCATTCATGGACGGCAAGGTCGATCCCGCCGGTGGGGTAGAAACGGGTGGGGGACGCAGGGCGGAGGGTGCTCATCGCCCTGTCCCAAGAGCATCGCGGGCGGGGTGTCAATCAGGCGCTTTTGAGAGGGCGGGCGCTACTCGGCTGGGACGGGCGCGGGGGCCGCCTCGCTCTCGCCGCGGTTGCGGGCAAAGCGCAGCGCCTCGGCAATCCGCTCGGGCGCGATGCGGTAGAGCACGCCGCCATAGAGCGCGACGCCGAGCGGCACGGCGATAGCCAGCGCCAGTAGATCGGGCACGGGCGGCAGCCAGCGCAGCACCAGCGCGATCAGCCCTGCCATCGCCAGCGCGGCCACCGCAGGGGGCAGCACCGCGCGGGCCAGCGCGCCGAGCCCGAGGCCGAGGATGGGGCCGGACAGGCGGATCGTCGCCGCGGTCAGCACGGCCATCCCTCCGACCCAGCCCCAGGCAAAGCCGGTCACCCCGAAATGCGATCCGGTGAAGAACGCGAGCGGCATCACCACGCTGCCGATCACCGTGATCCGCAGCGCCGCCATCGGCACCCCGCGCGCGTTGGTGGCGGGGGCGAAGAGGATCTGGAGCGTCATCATCGCCATCGCGGTCGACAGGATCGGAAGCAGCGGCACGATCCCGCGCCACTTCTCGCCGAGCAGGACCGGCACCAGTGCAGGGGCGACCACGGCGAGCCCGGCATAGGCGGGCAGCGCGATCAGCATCACCAGCCGGATCGTCGCGAGGAGGGCCCCCGCGCCCTCGTCCGCCGCGCTGCCATCGGCATGCTGGCGGGCGTAGGCGGCATAGGCGACCTCGTTGATCGGCGGCACGAACTTGGCGGCGAGCAGCTGCGCGAGGAACAGGCCGGTGGTGTAGACGCCGAGGCTGTGCGGATCGAGCACGCGTCCGGCGATCATCACGTCGGCCTGGCTCTGGACGAACCAGAACAGCTGCGTCGCGGTCATCACGCCGCCGAAGCCGGCGATATGGCCCGCGCCCGCAAAGCGGAAGGAGGGGCGGATCGGGGCGCGGGCGGCCCAGGTCATGCCGATCGCCTCGGTCAGGATCATGGCGAGCGGGGCCATGACGAGCGTCCACACCCCCCAGCCCGACAACGCGCCGGTCAGGGCGGTGCCAGCGCCCGCCAGCGCGGCGGCAAGGCGCACCTGCGCGGGCCTGCGGAAGTCCATCCGGCGCGAAAGGATCGCATGGGGCAGGGCGCAGAAGGGCACGGCGAGATAGAGCAGCGATTGCACCCGCAAGAGCTGCGCCACCATCGGCTGCTCGAACCACATCGCTACGAGCGGCGCGGCCATGAACTGGATCAGCGCCAGCCCGCCGTTGAGCAGCACCAGCATCCCCAAAGTCTGCCGCAGCCGCTCCTCGCTGACGTGCTCCTCGCGGATCAGCGCACTGGCGAGGCCCCAGCCGTTCATGGTGTTGAGCAGCACCAGCATCACGCTCGCCATCGCGAAGAGGCCATAGTCCTCGGGGGCGAGCAGGCGGATGACGATCAGGGTCGAGGCCCAGGAGACGATCTGCGTGCCGATCTGGCTGCCCGAGCGCCAGATCACCGCGGTGCGGACCTGGGATGCGAGCGAGGGGCGGGCCTTGCCGTCAGCCACGGGTCACCGCCTCGCCCCAGACGCGGGCCATCACCTTCGCGGCGAGCGGGCTGCGGGCGAACAGGTAATCGGCGAGGTCGTAGCCTCGCACCGCCCCCATCTCGCGCTTGTAGCCGCTGTCGCCCGCGCCGAGATCGAGCAGCTTCTGCCCGGCTTCCATTGCATCGGCGAGCGAGCGGTGGTTGGCGAGCTTGCCGACTTCGAACTCGCTGAAATCGCTGACGTAACTCCCGGCGATGCCATAGCGCACCGGGCCGTCGTCGAGGTCGAAGCTGAAGGCGATCGGGCGGCCATCTAGCCTGAGGATCGTGGCGCAGAGCATCTCGGCCAGCACCGGATCGGCGAGCGCGGTCTGCCAGCGGGCGCGGTGGGTCTGGGTCAGGAACTTGGCCCCGCTGCCATCGGTCTTGGAAGCGATCCAGCTCGCCGCCTCGACCGCGCCGAGCTGTTCCAGAACGCTGTTATTCCAGAGCTTTCCGCGCACCACATCCCAGCTGACCGCGCCCGTTTCGGCGAGGCGGCGCTCGATGCGGCGCATGCGCTTGGCGGTCGAGGCGCGGGGCCAACCTTGGGTGCGCAGGGCCTCGCAATCGATCACCCAGCTGGTGCCGGAGGGGCGGGCGAGGACAGTCCATCCGGCCTGCCGGGCAGCGTCGCGGAGCAGCACCATCGCCGGACCGTCCTGCCGCGCGGGGCCGACGCGCCAAACCGGGCCGAGGCTGCGCGCCGCCGGTTCGCGCAGCGCATGGGCGAGGTGAAAGGGGGTGCAAGCGGGGCTCAGCAGCGGGCTACGGAAGGGCCAGTAGGCCCCTGGCACCTTGCGAGCACCGGCCAGAGCAGGGCCAAAAGGCACGTGCGGGATCACCGCCAGCGGCGCGCCGTCCGCGCCCGTGACCACGAAGCTGTGCAGCCCCTCGGCGCCCACTGCCCCATACCATGCCGCGCGCAGGAAGCCGTGACCCGACAGGTTGCACGCCGCCAGCACGTCGATCGCGGGCGCAAGGCCCGGGCTCGACGCGACCAGCAACGGGTCGGCTGCGATCCTGCTTTCGTACATTGCTCACCTGCTGCGGCGGGGCGCCGTCATTCCGCCCTAGCGCGCGCGCGTAACCACCGGGTTAACCAACCGCTCCATTCCCCGCAGGAAGGGAGATTTTGTCAAATATTCAGAGGTTTGAAGGCGGTGGCCGGATCGCCGGTATTGGGCGTGTCGGCCGGGTCGATCAGCAGCAGTTTGACCTCGCCCTCGGGCACGCGCGGAAAGTGTTCGGTGCCGGCCGGAACGATGATCATCTCGCCCGGGCCCAGCACCTCGGTGCGGTCACGGAACTCCATGTGAAGCGTGCCTTCGATAACGAGGAACAACTCGTCGGTCTCGGGGTGAGAATGCCAGCGGAAATCGCCCGAGGCCTTGACCAGCCGGATCTCGTTGCCGTTGTAGCGTCCCGCGATGCGCGGCGCCCAATGGTCTGAAAAGAGGGCGAGTTTCTCGGCGAGGTTGACCTTCGCCGGGGTCTGGCCCACCGCCATCAGAACACCACCACGCTGCGGATCGACTTGCCTTCGTGCATCAGGTCGAAGGCGGTGTTGATCTCTTCGAGGCCCATGACGTGGGTGATCATCGGGTCGATCTCGATCTTGCCGGTCATGTACATGTCGACGATCTTGGGAACGTCGGTGCGGCCCTTGGCCCCGCCGAACGCCGTGCCGCGCCAGTTGCGGCCCGTGACGAGCTGGAACGGGCGGGTGGCGATTTCCTTGCCCGCTTCGGCGACCCCGATGATCACCGAGGTGCCCCAGCCGCGGTGGCAGGCTTCGAGCGCGGTGCGCATCACTTCGGTGTTGCCGGTGGCATCGAAGGTGTAGTCCGCGCCGCCATCGGTCATCTCCACCACCTTGGCGACGATTTCCTCACGGCTCATGCCCTTGGAGTTGAGGAAGTGGGTCATGCCGAAGCGCTTGCCCCATTCCTCGCGCGCGGGGTTGATATCGACGCCCACGATCAGGTTCGCCCCCGCCAGACGCGCGCCCTGGATGACGTTGAGGCCGATCCCGCCGAGGCCGAACACCACGACATTGTCGCCGACCTGCACCTTGGCGGTGTTGGTCACCGCGCCGACCCCGGTGGTGACGCCGCAGCCGATGTAGCAGGCGCTCTGGAAGGGCGCGTCCTCGCGGATTTTCGCCACCGCGATTTCGGGCAGGACGGTGAAGTTCGAGAAGGTCGAGCAGCCCATGTAGTGGTAGATCGGCTGGCCCTTGTAGGAAAAGCGCGTGGTGCCGTCGGGCATCAGCCCCTTGCCCTGCGTCGCGCGGATCGCGGTGCACAGGTTGGTCTTGCCGCTGAGGCACGATTTACACTGGCGGCATTCCGGGGTGTAGAGCGGGATCACATGATCGCCCGGCTTCACGGATGTGACGCCCGCGCCGACCTCGCGCACGATGCCTGCGCCTTCGTGGCCCAGCACGCTGGGGAAGATGCCCTCGCTGTCGAACCCGTCGAGGGTATAGGCGTCCGTATGGCAGATGCCCGTCGCCATGATCTCGACCAGCACTTCGCCCGCCTTGGGGCCTTCGAGATCGAGCTCGACGATTTCGAGCGGCTGCTTGGCGGCAAAGGCAACGGCGGCGCGGGTCTTCATGTGGCGGTCTCCGGTGAATCAGCGTGAGCGCGGTACGGCTTCATGGTCGTAAGGGCAATGGCGACAGGCAGAGCCGCAGCACTTGCCGCGCGCGAGGTGAGCGAGGCGCGTAAACACGGTGTAGCCGGTCGCGGGATCGCGATAGGTGCTCTCCCCGCGCGCGCAGGCGGCTTCGTGCAGGGCGTACCATTCTGGCTGCGTCATGGGCGCATCCGATAGGGGCAAAGTGTCCGCAATGCCATGCGCGACATGAAATTGCGTCTCTGCGCATCATACCCGCTTGCGCGCATCCCGCTTTTGCGCTCTCTCCGCCGCCTGCCTTCCGAACCGGAGAGATCCCCCGTGCGTTTGCTGCTGTTTGTCGCCGCCCTGTTCATCGCCGCCCCCGCCGCTGCGCAGGGCATTCAACAGACCAAGGGCGATTATCAGGACAAGTTCCGCCAGCTCGATGAAGTGCTGCCCGATCCCAACACCTATCGCAACGCGAGCGGCGCGCCGGGGCACGAATACTGGCAGCAGAAGGTCGACTACAAGATCACCGCGACGCTCGACGAGACCAAGCGCCGCCTGACTGCGCGCGCCACGGTGCGTTACACCAACAACTCGCCCGATGCCCTGCCGTGGCTGTGGATGCAGCTCGACCAGAACATCTTCAAGAAGAACTCGATGGCGGAGCTGACCGACGCTTTCGGCGGCCCTGGCCGGCGCGGGCCGAAGGTGACGCTGGGATCGGGCAGCGAGCCGACCAAGCTGTCGATGGAAGAGCTGCGCCGCCAGCAGGCGATGGCCGACAACGAATATGGCTACGATATCAGTGCGGTCTCGACGCTGGCGGGCGCGGCGCTGCCGCACACCATCGTCGGCACGCTGATGCGGATCGACCTGCCCGAGCCGCTCGCGCCCGGACAGACCACCGAATTCGTGATCGAATGGGCCTTCAACATCGTCGAGGAAGACGCGATCAACGCGCGTTCGGGCTACGAGCACTTCCCCGATGATCCGCGCAAGGGCGGCAACGACATCTTCCTGCTCGCTCAGTGGTTCCCGCGCATGGTGGTCTATTCGGACTACGAAGGCTGGCACAACAAGGAGTTCCTCGGCCGCGGCGAATTCACGCTCGAATTCGGCGATTACGAGGTCGACCTGACCGTGCCGAGCGATCACATCGTCGCCGCGACCGGCACGATCCAGAACCCCGATGCGGTGCTGACCGCCGCGCAGCGCCAGCGCCTCGAAAGCGCGAAGAGCGCCGCCGCGCCGGTGTTCGTCGTCACCCCGCAGGAAGCCGCCGCTGCCGAGGCGGGCAATCCCAAGGGCTCCAAGACCTGGAAGTTCGCCGCGAAGAACGTGCGCGATTTCGCATGGGCCTCGAGCCGCAAGTTCATGTGGGACGCGCAAGGCGTGAAGCAGCCGGGCGCCGAGAACGAGACCGTGCTCGCCATGAGCTTCTGGCCCAAGGAAGGCGGCGATCTGTGGAAGAAGTATTCCACCGCCGCCGTGGTCCACACGCTGAAGGTCTATTCGCGCTTCAGCTTCGATTATCCCTATCCCACCGCCCAGTCCGTCAACGGGCCGGTCGGCGGGATGGAATACCCGATGATCACCTTCAACGGCCCGCGCACCACCCTCAACAAGGATGGCAGCCGCACCTATTCGCTGGCCGAGAAGATGTTCCTCGTCGGCGTGGTGATCCACGAGATCGGGCACATCTACTTCCCGATGACGGTGAACTCGGACGAGCGCCAGTGGACCTGGATGGACGAGGGGCTGAACTCCTTCCTCGATTCCGTGGCGGGTTACGAGTGGGACCCGAACATGCCCTGGACCCGCTCCGTGCCGCGCGATCTGGTGCCTTACATGGTGTCGAACAACCAGCAGCCGATCATGACGCAGTCGGATTCGGTCACCGACCTCGGCTCCAACGCCTACGGCAAGCCCTCGGCCGCGCTGCACCTGCTGCGCGACACGATCATCGGGCGCGAGCGGTTCGACTTCGCGCTCAAGGAATATGCCCGCCGCTGGAAGTTCAAGCGCCCGACGCCGGCGGACTTCTTCCGCACCATGGAAGAGGCCAGCGGCACCGACCTCGACTGGTTCTGGCGCGGGTGGTTCTACACCACCGATCACGTCGATATCAGCCTCGATTCGATCTACCGCCTGAAGATGGACAGCAAGAACCCCGACATCGACCTGCCGCGCCGCCGCGCCGAAAAGGCCGAAGAGCCGGGTCTGGTCGGCGTGCGCCTCAACCAGGAGCAGGGCCTGCCGATCTGGGTGATGGAGAACCCGGGCGTCACCGACTTCTACGACAAGAACGACGAATTCACCGCCACGCCCAAGGATGCCAAGGGCTACAAGGACTTCCTCGACGGCCTCGTGCCGTGGGAGCGTGCGGCGTTCGACCGGGCAGTGAAGGAGGACGCGAACTACTACGTCCTCAACTTCAGCAACAAGGGCGGGCTGGTGATGCCGATCATCCTCGGCCTGACCTTCAAGGACGGCTCGAAAGAGAAGCTCTCGATCCCCGCCGAGATCTGGCGCCGCAATTCGCGCGAGGTCGCCAAGCTGCTGGTCTATCCCAAGGGCAAGGAGCTGGTGCAGGTCGTGGTCGATCCCGAATGGGAGACCGGCGATGCCGACATCGAGAACAACCACTACCCGCGCCGCATCATCCCGAGCCGCGTCGAGGCCTTCAAGGACGAAGCCAGCAAGTCGCGCGTCAGCCGCGACCTGATGGGCGAGGCCGCCGGGGCCGAGCCGGACAAGAAGAAGAAGTGATGCTGCGCCGCCTGCTGGTGTGGCTCGCGCTGGTGCTGGCCCCGCTTGCCGGGGCCGGCATTGCGGCCGCGCACCAGCAGAAGATCGCGATCAGCACCATCTCGCTCAACCCGCGCTCGGGGATGATCGAGATCGTGCACCAGGTGCCGGTCCACGATGCCGAGCACGCGCTGACCGCGCAGGGAACGGTGAACCCCGACATCATCGGCGACCCGAAGAGCCGCGAGGCCTTTGCCGCCTATGTCACCCGCCGCTTCCTGCTCGAGGTGGACGGCACGACGGTCACCCCCGCCTATGTCGGCAGCGAGATCACCGGCGGCAGCCTGTGGGTCTATCAGGAGGTCCCCGCTCCGGCCGAGGGTGCGGGTGCGGCCCTGCGGTTCAACTCGCAGATCCTGACCGACGTCTGGGCGCGGCAGGAAAACCGCGTCAACATCGGCGGCGGGACGCAGGTGAACACTTTCATCTTCCACGCCGGCGATGCGCCGGCCGATGCGCCGCTGACGCGCTAGGCGCGGCCTAGGCCCGGCGGCGCTCCGGCTCCTCGCCCGTCCCGGCAAAGCGCGCCTGCAAGTCCGCCAGCAGCGCCGGGCGGCCATAGCGGTAACCCTGCACATGGCGGGTGCCGATGGCGCGCAGGAAGGTCTCCTGCTCCTCGGTCTCGACGCCCTCCACCACCACGCGCAGGCCGAGCGAATGGCCCATCTGCACGATCGCCTGGATGATCAGCCGCGCCTGATGGTCCTCGCCGATGGCGGCGATGAAGTCGCGGTCGATCTTGACCTTGTGGATCGGGAAGGCGCGCAGGTGGGTGAGCGATGAGAACCCCGTCCCGAAATCGTCGAGGCAGACGGTGAAGCCGCACTGGTCGAGCATCGCCAGCGAAGCGCGCAGGTTGCCGCTCGCGTCGAGCAGCATGGTCTCGGTCACCTCGATGGTGATGTTCTGCGGGCCGAGCGCGCTGTCGTCGATCACGTCGATCATGTGCTGGACGAAGTCGCCGCGCCTGAGGTCTGCATCCGAAAGGTTGAGGCCGATCCGCGTCTCCGGCCCGAACAGCGCGAGGATCGCGGGGCCATCGGCCACCACGTGATCGAGCATCACCCGGCTGACCCGGCGCGAGAGTTCGGGATCGAGCAGGGCAGAGAACACCTCGCTCGCGGCGAGCAGGGTGCCGTCCTCGTTCTGGATGCGCAGCAGGGCCTCCACCGAAACGACGCGGCCCGTGGGCAGTTCGACGATCGGCTGGTAGGCCGCAATCGCGCGCCCGCCATTGAGCGCGCTGCGCAGCCGCGCCACCGCCTGCTGGCGCTCGCTCTGGCGCGCTTCGATCTGGCGGTCCCAGCACACCACCGCCCCGCGCCCCTGTTCCTTGCCGCGATAGAGCGCAAGGTCGGCGCGGCGCATGATTTCCTCGCTGCTGCCGGCACTGTCCATCCGCGCCACCCCGCAGGTCGCGCCGATGCGCAGGAGCGAGGCGCCCAACGGCGGCATCTCGCCCAGTTCGGCCAGCAGCTCTTCCAGAAAGCGCGTCACATCGCCCAACGCCATGCGCGGCGGGAACAGCAGGGCGAATTCGTCACCGCCCCAGCGTGCGAGGAACACGCCCGGCGCGATGCGGATGCGCAGCTGCTCGGCGATGGTCTCCAGCACACGGTCGCCGACGAGGTGGCCGAGCGTGTCGTTGACGTCCTTGAACCCGTCGAGATCGAGCAGCGCGATCGTGACCGGCTCGGTTTCGGCGTGCTGCATCGCTTCGGCCAGCCGGCGGTCGAAGCTTGCGCGGTTGTAGAGCCCGGTCAGCCGGTCACGCTCGGCCGCGCGCTTCAGGGCGACGTTGCGCAGATGCTCTTCGGTGCAATCGAGAATGATCCCGGCGACCGAATCCGGCTTGCCTTCCCCCTCGATCCGTTCCCCCACCACGCGGATGCGGCGGCGCTCGCCGTCGCGGCGGCGGATGGTGGTCTCGAACATGAACGGCTTGCCGTCCTCGATAGTGTCATCCATTGCCTTGCGGACCATCGCGCGGTCCTCGGGCTGGTAGAGCTGCACCACGTCGTGGACGTTGATCGACTGGCCGGATTCCAATCCGGTGATGTCATAGACCTGATCGGACCAGTGCAGCTTGCGGGTGGCCAGATCGACCCACCAGCTGCCGACATTGACCGCGCGTTCGGCCTGGCGGAAAATCTGGCTCGATTGCCTCAGCGCCGCGTTGGCGTTGCTCAGCGCGCGGGTGCGGCCGTGGAGCGCGATGCTCTGTTCGGCCAGCTCGGCCAGCATCGCCAGCGGGGCGATCTGTTCGGGGCGGAAGGCATCGGGTTCGGGCGAAATCCCGCACAGCGCGCCCAGCAGCACGCCGCCATCGCCATGCACCGGCACGCCGATATAGGAACGGATGAAGGGCGCGCCGGTGACCAGATCATTGTCGGCAAGACGCGGGTCCAGCCGCGCGTCGGGGATCAACAGCGGCGCTTCTTCCAGCACGCAGACCGCGCAGAACGAATCCTCGATCGGGGTTTCGAGCAGATCGGTGCCGGTGCGGCCGAGAAACCACTGACGGTCTTCCTCGACCACGGACAGCAGGGCGATGGGGCAGCCCAGCATGGTGCTGGCGAGCACGGTGATGCGCGAGAACAGATCGCGGTCCGGCACGGCGTCCAGCCCGAGACTGCGGATGGCATCAAGGCGCGGCGATTCCGTCACAATCCAGCCCTTGCGCCGTCAGCCCTTAACAAAGCGTAGGGTGAATCCCGCGTAGTCCCGCAGTTCGTCGCAAATCAGCGCGCATAGGCGATTCTGGCAGGCAGGCGCAGTTCGATCTCGGTGCCGAAACCGCTGGCGCTCTCGACCGTGAAGCGCCCGCCGATCGCCTCGATCCGCTCCTTCATGCCGACAAGGCCGAAATGGCCCGGCGCGGCGCCTTCGGACAGGACCGATTCGTGCATGCCGATCCCGTTGTCGCGGACATGGGCGGTGAAGCTCCAGCGGCCGAAGCGTACCCCCACCTCGATCCGGCTGGCCTGCGAATGGCGCGCGGCATTGCCCAGCGCCTCGCCCAGCACCGCGAGGAGATCGTCGATGATCGCGGGCGCGACCGCGCGCGGCGTGCCGGTCAGCTGGATCGGGACGATGCGGTCCTGCGGGAACATGTCGTTGCCGGTCAAGCGCGCCAGCTCCTCGCAGAAATCGCGCGTGCGCGGCGTGCGCAGGCCGGTGACCCGCTCGCGCCCCTCGACCAGCACCTCCTCGGCGCGTTCGAGCGCGGGCTGGAGGATCGCCTGCACCTCGGCGTCGTCCGCGAAACGGTCGGCCACCGCCTGGAAGCGCAGGATCAGGCCCTGCACGCCCTGGATCATGGTGTCGTGGAGTTCGCGCGCGATCCGCTCGCGCTCGCCGGTGCGCACCAGCATCCGCACCCGCATCCGGCTGCTCATCTGCTGGAGGCGGATGGTGTAGACGAGGTAGAGCACGCCTGCGACCGCGAACACCGCCAGCACGCGGAACCACCATGTCTGCCAGAAGGCATGGGCGATGGTGAAATCGAGCACGGCGGGTTTCGTGCTCCACACCCCGTCGGGATTGGCGGCGACCAGTTCGAAGCGGTAGGCGCCCGGCCCGAGGCCCGAGAAGCTGGCGCTGCGGCGGCCCTCGGCCTCGGTCCAGACATCGCTCTGCCCGATCAGGCGGTAGCGGAAGCGCACCCGGTCGGGCTTGGCGAGGCTGGTGGCGGTGTATTCGATGGTGAGCGCGGTGACATGGGCGGGCAGGGCCGCGCCGGGGGTGGCGGGGATGGTGCGCTGGCCGAAAGCTAGGGCGCGGATCATCTGGTCGGGCGGGCGGGTGTCACGCGTGAGGGTGGCAGGGTCGATCCCCTCCACCGTATCGCGCGTGGCGAACCAGATGCGCCCGTCCTTCCCCGCCACGATCTGCGTGCCCGAGGATTTCTGCGCGAAGCTGGTGAGGCCGTCGCGGAAGTCGAACAGCTGGTAGGGGATGTCCGCCCCGGGTTTGGCGAAGGCGCGGTCGAGATCGGCGGTCCGCATCCGCACCACGCCGACATCGCCGATGGTCCAGGTCTCGCCTGCCGGGGTCTGGACGAGCCCGTTGATCGAACTTGCCCAGGGGTAGCGGTTGGAGGGGAGCGCCGGACTGCCGGGGAGGAGCGGGGCCGCCAGCCCCGCCGCGCCGCTGGTGTAGAGCGTGCGCGCACCGGGCAGCAGGCCCTCGACCCCGTCGCTCGATACGCCATCGTCCGACAGTGCGACGAAGGCCTTGTCGGCGGCGGGCGCCCCGCCCCGGAAATGCACCGCGGCGCGGCCATCGGCCATGATCGCGACATTGCCGGGAATGTGGGTCTTGCCCTCGACCCCCGGCCACGCGCGGGCCGAGCCGGCTTCGAGCACGAACAGCCCCTTCTGAAGCGCGGGCAGCCACAGGCGCCCCGCCGCGTCCTCGCCGCAGGAATTGGCGGCGAAACTGTCGGGAAGCGGGAAGCGCTGTGTGATCCGTCCGCCGTTAAAGCGCAGTGCCTGCCCGCGCAGCACGATCCAGATGCCGTCGCCCTTGGCCGGGCGGCAGATCGCCTCGATCAGGATCGGCGAGGCAAAGGCGGGCTGCGGGTCGGTGCCGGGGGCAATGGCGAAGACCGTCTTGTCGTTGGCGACGAACACCGTGCCCGCGCGGTCGGCGGCGAGCATGTGGTTGGTCGCGGGGTCCGAGGGCACCCCGCGTGCAGGCCGCACCGGCACGCGGCGCGCCATGTTGAGGCCCATCTCGCCGCCGATCCAGACATTGCCCTCGCGGTCCTCGAACACCGCGCGCACCGGATCGGAGAGCAGCCCGTTGCGCCGGGTGAGATGCGCCTCGGCGCGGCGCGGGCTGGCAGGATCGGCGATGCGCAGCACCCCGTCGCTCCATGTCGCGATCCACAGGTCGCCGTGGCGGTCGAACAGGGTGCGGATGCCGAAGGGGGTGGGGAAGGCGGGGCCGTCAGCCAGCACCGCGTCGTTCCTGGCGATGGCGCGGGTCTGTTCCTTCTCGGTCAGCCAGATCGTTCCGTCCGGCCCCTCGGCAAGGGTCGCGCGCGGCTCGGTGGCGATCCCGGCGGGGACGAAGCGGTCGCGCCCGGGCTCCTTGCGATAGACCGCGTCCTCGGTGGTGAGCCACAGGGTGCCGTCGCTGGCGAAGAACGGGTGCCAGACCGGCTTTTCGGGGAGGCCCGAGGCGGTGTCGAACTCGGTCCAGCGGCCCTTGTGCCAGCGCGCGAGCGGCTTCGTGCTCCGCCCGCCGCGGCTCACCCAGATCGCGCCGTCCGGCCCTTGCGCGATGTCGTTCACCTGGCGCGAGGGGTTGGGCATGGCCGCGTCGGCGAGCTTGCCGTCCTTCCACACCATCACCCCCTTGCGCCGCGCAAGGCCGATCCACAGCGTCCCGTCACGCGCGGCGAGCAAGCGGGCGACGACGATCCGCCCGGGCTCGGTCGGGCTCGGGCCGATGCGCTCGAAGGTGAGGCCGTCGAACCGCTGGAGCCCGTCGACCCCGCCCACCCACAGGAAGCCGTCTGCCGTCTGGGTGATCGCGTTGATCCGCCCGGGCGAGCCTTCCTCCAGCGACCAGTGGTGGAGCTTGTAGCCCTCGAGCGGCATCACAGCCGCATCGGGCGCGGCCCCGGCGTCCTGCGTCGCGCCCGAAAGCGGGGCGAGCAGCGCCAGCAGCAGCGCCCCGCAGGCGAGCCGGACCGCGCGGGACAGGCGGGTGTCAGAGCTCAATGATGCCCCGCCGCGCGGCGGTGGTCACGGCCAGCGTCCGGTCGTTCACCTGAAGCTTGGCGAAGATCGACTTGATGTTCGATTTCACCGTCTCCTCGCCCACCCCCAGCTTCCATGCGATCTGCTTGTTGGGGTGGCCGCCCGCGATCAGTTGCAGCACCTCGATCTCGCGCGGGGTGAGGGGATCGTGGATCGCATGAAGCGCGATGTCCTGCGCGACATCGGCGTGGAGGTGGCGCTGGCCCTTGTGCACCGCGCGGATCGCGCCGAGCAGCTCGCGGCGCAGGCTGCTCTTGAGCAGGAACCCTGCCGCCCCCGCCCGCAGCGCCGCCATCGCCTTGGCATCGCCCGCATAGGTCGTGAGCACGATGATCCGCGCGTCCGGATGGGCGGCGCGGATCGCCTCGGTCGCCTCAAGCCCGCCCATGCCCGGCATCTGGAGGTCCATCAGCACCACATCGGGGCGCAGCGCCGCATATTGCGCCACCGCCTCACGCCCGTCCGACGCCTCGCCGGCGATCACCATGTCGTTCTGGAGCGCGAGGATCGCCGCCACACCCTCGCGCAGGATCGGGTGATCGTCGACGATCAGCACCCGGATCGGGCCTTCGGACATGGCGGCAGGCATCGGTTTGGCGCTCCCCTTGCGGCGCGACCCTCTGGAGATTTGCCATGCATAACATGGGTTCGGGGGGTTTCGAGACACCCGAAAGCGGCGCGGCCCCGTCCCCCGTTCGGGTGTATCGGCCCGCGCGCGTCCGGCCCATCCTGCTGCGGCAAGGAGAGCAGCGGCATGAGCACCAACGGAACAGGCCTCGACCGCCGCGATTTCATCGCCGCCACCGGCGCCGCCTCGGCGCTGGCCGCGCTGCCCTCGCTTGCCGCCGCAGCACCCCCGCAAGCGGCTTCAGGAGAACGCAGGATGGCTACCATCACCACCCGGGACGGGACCGAGATCTTCTACAAGGACTGGGGCGCGAAGGACGCGCAGCCGATCGTCTTCCACCACGGCTGGCCGCTCAGCGCCGACGACTGGGACAACCAGATGCTGTTCTTCCTTGCGGAAGGCTTCCGCGTCATCGCCCATGACCGGCGCGGGCATGGCCGCTCGACCCAGACCGACACCGGCAACGAGATGGACACCTACGCCGCCGATGTCGCCGCGCTGACCGACCACCTCGACCTCAAGGGCGCGGTCCATGTCGGCCATTCGACCGGCGGGGGCGAGGTGACGCGCTATGTCGCCCGCGCCAGGCCCGGCCGGGTGAGCAAGGCGGTGCTGATCGGCGCGGTGCCGCCGATCATGCTCGATACCCCCGCCTATCCCGGCGGCCTGCCGATGTCGGTGTTCGACGGGTTCCGCACCGCGCACATCGCCAACCGCGCGCAGTTCTTCCGCGATATTCCCGAAGGCCCGTTCTACAGCTTCAACCGACCGGGCGCGAAGGTCAGCCAGGGGTTGATCGACAACTGGTGGCGGCAGGGCATGATGGGCGGCACCAAGGCGCATTACGACTGCATCAAGGCCTTCTCGGAGACCGACTTCACCGAAGACCTCAAGGCGATCACCGTCCCCGTGCTGATCCAGCACGGCGAGGACGACCAGATCGTGCCGATCGCCCATTCGGCCGAGCTTGCGGTCAAGCTGCTGAAGAACGGCACGCTCAAGACCTATCCGGGCCTGCCGCATGGCATGGCCTCGACCCATCCCGAGGTGATCAACGCCGACATCCTCGCCTTCATCCGGAGCTGAGGCGATGACCTTCACCAGCCGCCTCGACCTGTCCGAGCACGTCCGCAAGCACGCCAGCGCGCTGTTGCAAGCGCGGTTGTCGGACGCGCTCGACCTCGAGGCGCAGGCCAAGCAGGCGCACTGGAACGTCAAGGGCCCGCACTTTCTCCCGCTCCATGAACTCTTCGACCGCGTGCATGGCGAGGTCGAGGAATTCGTGGACCTTCTGGCCGAGCGCATCACCACGCTCGGCCACATTGCCGACGGGCGGATCGCCACCACCGCGGCGGCGAGCACGCTCTACGGCTACCCGCTGGAGGCGAGCGGGGGCGAGGCGCATCTGAAGGCGCTCTCGGCCAGCCTTGCCGCCTTCGGCACCGCAGCGCGGGCGGCGATCGGGGAGGCGGAGACGCTCGGCGATGCCGGCACCGCCGATCTCTTCACCCAGATATCGCGCGAGACTGACAAGCAGCTCTGGCTGCTCGAAGCGCATCTTCAAGCGCATTGAGGCCAGCCTTCGTGCGTGTGCGGGCGAGCCTCCCGCCGGAGTGTCCATGACCAAGGCGCCGACCCTGCCGCTGCGCACCCCTGCCCCGCTGGTGCGCCTGCTGCTGCTGCTGTCCGCGACTACGGGGATGGTCGATGCGGCCAGCATCCTCGGCATGGAGCGGGTCTTCACCGCCAACATGACGGGCAATGTCGTGTTCCTCGCCTTTGCGAGCGTCGGCGCGCCGGGGTTCCATGTGCTGCCGTGCCTTGTCGCGCTTATCGCCTTCTTTGCGGGCGCGGTGGTGGCGGGGCGGGTGGCGCGGCTCGGGCGGCCCGCGCGGCTCAGTCACTGGCTGGTGGTCGCCGCCGCGCTCGAGAGCACGCTGCTGATCCTTGCCGGATGCGTCGCGTTGATGCTGGCGGGGCGGGGCCTCATCCCCGTGATCGCGCTCACCGCCGGGGCGATGGGGTTCCGCAACGCCGTGGTGCGCCAGTTGAAGGTGCCCGATCTCACCACCACCGTCCTGACGCTGACGATCACCGGCATCGCCTCGGATTCGCGGATGGCGGGGGGCGAGGGAGCGAACCAGGGCAACCGGCTGGCGGCGGTGGCGATGATCTTCGCGGGCGCGGCGGCCGGCGCGGCGCTGGTGATCGCCTGCGGGCTCGGCGTGACCCTGCTCGCGACCGGGGGCATCGTGCTCGCCGCCACGCTGCTGTTCGTGCGTCACCCGCAGATGACCGAGATCGAACGCCCCGGTTAGGGCAGCGTGACCTTCTCGCGCGAAAATTCCAGCCGCGTCGTCAGCAGTGCGCGGAAGCAGTTGTAGCCGCCGGTGCCGGGGAAGAAGGCGTGGAAGAACAGCTGCGGCTGTCCGTCCAGCCCCGGCGCGACCGAGGCGTGGCCCGGCGCCCACCAGGTCTTGACCGATTTCAGCAGCGGCCCTTCCTGCTTCACGTAGGGCCCGAGCGGGTGGTCGGAGACGGCGACCCCGATGCCATAGGCAGGCGTGCCGAAATCATTGCCCGCGTAGAACATCCAGTAGCGTCCCTCCTGCAATGTCACCCACGGCCCTTCGATCAGGTGGCCTTCCCATTCCTGATCGTTGGTGAGCACGATCCTGTCGCTGCCGATCAGCTCGCCGTTCTGGTCAAGCCGCTGACCGTAGATCGGGGTGCTCATCGCATCATAGATGAAATCGGCCTCGGGCACTTCGGCGAGGACGTTCTTCACGTGCTCCCAGTTGTCGAGCACCGCTTCGATCAACTGCTGCATCAGGAAGAAGCGCTCCATCGGGCGGCGGGTGCTGGCCCAGGGCTGGACCGCAGCGGCAAAGCGCGCAGTGCGCCGGTCGGGCTCCTGCGTGAACAGCCGGTCGACCAGCTCCGGATTGCGCCGCAAAAGCCCGGCGAGCGGGCGCGGCCAGACGCCGTTGGTGTCGCGCTTCCAGAACAGGTAGCGCTCGCCATTGCCGTCGATGAAGATGTGGCTGTCGATCACCCCGCCGCTCAGCATCGGCTGGCTGGGATCGTCGGGATAGTTGGTGGTGTTGATCGCAAAGCCGCTCACCAGCGGGTGGCCGAGATCGGTCCACGGCCCTGTCGGGTGCGGGGCCTTGGCGAGGCCGATGGCGAGCGCGTTGGAGCGCTGGCGGGCGGTGTAGACCAGCCAGTATTCGTCCCCGCACTTGGCCATTTCCGGCGCCCAGTAATCGCCCACGGCACGGCCATGCGCGGTCCATTCGGGCGCCTCGCCCTCGGGGAAGACGAAGCCGTGATGCGTCCAGCTTTCGAGATCGTGGGAGTGCAGGATCGGGAAGGCATCGGGCGCATCGTTCGAGGTGGCGACCAGCCAGTAGCCCTCCTCGGTCTTGAGCACCGCCGGATCGCCATAGCCCGCGGTGGTGCGGGGCGAGAGGTTGTCGAGGATCAGCGGGCGCCAGTCGGGCTCCGGCCCGTCGAGCGGCACGGGCTTGTGCGCGGCGGGCGAGCGCGTGCCGAAATCGCGCGACAGCTCGCTGAAGAACACCGCGTAGTGGTTATGCTGGCCGGTGGGGAGACGATAGGTGTGGCACTGGTCGCCCAGCCGCACGGTGAAGCGGGTCGCAATGCCCTCGGCGACCGCTTCGACCTCGAACGCCGGGATCGTGCGGCTTGTGGTGCTGTGCATTGCGCTACCCTCGCTGTGCCTCCCGTCGGGGCCAGACTCTGGTGTTAAATCTTATTTGTAGGATAAATAAGCGGCAGGCCGTGGCAAGCGCTTTCCGGCCCTCCGGAACACTACGTGGCGGGGCAATGGCACGGGTGGCCGGAGGCGCGTCAGCCCGCGGCTTCGGCCTCGGCTTCCGCTTCGGCGATCAGTGCCATCACGTCCTCGATCAGCGCCGCCATCGCGGTCCGCGCCGCCACGGGATCGTGCGCCTCGATCGCGGTCAGCACAGCGCGGTGCTGCGGCAGGCTCGCGGTGCGACCCTTGAAGCGGTTGGTGAAGCGGATCGACGTGCGCAGCGCGGTCACCACCACATCGCGGAACTGGGCGTAGAAGGGATTGGCCGAGGCTGCGAGGATCGCGATGTGGAAGGCGATGTCGGCCTCGAGCGGATCGTCGTCCCCCGCTTCGGCCGCGACCATGCGCTGATAGCCCGCTGCGATCCCTGCCACCCCCTCGGGCGAGGCCGTGCGCGCGGCAATGCTCGCCGCCATCGGCTCGATCGCGATCCGCAATTCGGTGAACTGGCGCAGCAGATCGAGCGAGAACTTGCGCTCCAGCATCCAGCGCAGCACGTCAGGGTCGAACAGGTTCCACGCGCGCGGGGGCTGCACCGTGGTGCCCTTGCGTGGGCGGGCCACCAGCAGGCCCTTCGCGGTCAGCATTTTCACCGCCTCGCGCGTGACCGAGCGGCTGACCGCATATTGCCGGGCGAGATCCGCCTCCGTCGGGAAAGCGACGTGGTCGTAATGCCCCGTGACGATCGCCTTCCCCACGGCGTCGTGCAGCGCGTAGGTCAGGTTGCGACCCCCGCCCACGGTTTCCATTTTCGTCATCTGCGAGAAGCCCCTTTTCTCGTCTTTTCCGGCGATTCGCAGATAAAGCGGGCGGGCGCAATTGGTCAGACTGCGCAAGGGGCGCGGGGGGAGGGGCTTGCCCGCTGCCCTATGTCTTGCGAATGAGCGGGGGATGACGACAACGCCTCCCGATCAGCCCGCGCCCGGCGTCCACCGCCGGGTCTTCGGCCACATGCCCGATGGCCGCGCGGTCGAAGCGGTGACGCTCGCCAATGCGCACGGGATCAGCACGACGGTGATCGCCTACGGGGCGACGCTGCAATCGGTGATCGTGCCGGATCGCGAGGGCGTCGCGGCGGATGTCACGCTCGGATATGCGACGCTCGAGGCCTACCTCGCCCAGTCGCAATATCTCGGGTCGAGCATCGGCCGCGTCGCCAACCGCATCGCGGGCGGGCGTTTCGTGCTCGACGGGACGGAATACTACGTGCCCTGCAACAACGGCCCCAACGCGCTCCACGGCGGGCCGGGGGGCTTCGACAAGGCGCTGTGGGAGGTGACCGGCGTGTCGTCAGCGCCGCACCCGGCCGTCACGCTCGCCCACACCAGCCCCGATGGCGACGAGGGTTTTCCGGGCACCTTGCGCGTAACCGCGACCTATGCGCTCGACGATGCGGGCAACCTCGCGATCACCTACCGCGCCGAAACCGACCGGCCGACCATCGTCAACCTCACCAACCACGCCTACTGGAATCTCGCGGGCGAGGGCGCGGCGAGCGGGGCGGTGGACCATGTGCTGACGATCCCGGCGGACCACTTCCTGCCGACCGACGAAACCGCGATCCCCACTGGCGCCTTCGCCGAGGTCACCGCCACGCCCTTCGATTTCCGCGAGCCGACCGTGATCGGCGCGCGGGTGCGCGATGCCTCGCATCCGCAGATCCGCATCGGGACGGGCTATGACCACAACTGGGTGGTGGCGCGCGAACGTAGCGCTGTGCCGCGGCTGGTCGCGCGGCTGGAGCACGCGGCATCAGGCCGCTCGCTGGAGGTGCTCTCCACCGAACCCGGCGTGCAGTTCTATTCGGGTAACTTCCTCGACGGCAGCAGCATCGGCAAGGCCGGGCAATGCTACCGCATGGGCGACGGGATCGCGCTGGAGCCGCAGATGTTCCCCGATACGCCCAACCAGCCGGCGTTCGGCTCGATCCGGCTAGAGCCGGGCGAGATCTACACCCACCGGCTGGTCTTCGCGCTGCGGGGCGGTTGAGGCGCCGCCCCTTGAGACGTCAGGCCGGATCGGGCTCCGGCGTGGTGCCGCTCACCATCTGGCGCGTGGCGTTGCAGACGGCGCGGTAGTTGCGCTCGAGCTGCTGCATCTGCGCATGGCGCCACTGGCTGTAGCTGTAGTCCGCCTTGATCCCATCCTGAAGCGGCGCGGGCTCGCGATTGCGGGCGTTGGGCATGGTCCGGTTCCTTTTCTGCGCCCCCGTTTCGCGTGGTCGCGGCGGGGACAGGAACAGTGTGGCAGACCGGGCGCCGCGCACGGCTATCCTGCATTACCAACCCCGGCGCACGGGCGAACGCGCGGGGCAGCCGGTCGCATCGTGGGGAGCGGGCGCTACTGTGCCGCCGGGGCCTCGCCCACCTCGTAAGCGCCCGTCGGTGGCAGCTCGGGCGCCTTGGCGGGTAGTTTGCGCAGGCGGGTGAGGAGCAGCGTCACGCCGCCCGTCCAGCGCATCGCCAGCCGGTCGTCGGCGAGGCGCTGGAAGGCAGCATCCCCGCCCCAGTCCCCGCCATCGCCGCACAGCCACTGGTGCGGCGGCGAGAGGCGCGTCACGCTCTCGCCTGCGCGCGCCAGCGCCGGAGCCATCTGCCCGCGCACCGTGCCCGCATAGGCCGGATCGTCGATGATCCCCGCAACCGGGCCGAAGCACATGTCGTCGCTGTCGAAGCCGGTGCTCGCCGCATAGCTCCAGCGCAATTGTTCGGGCGCGATGTCGATCAGCGAGCCGATGATCGCCTTGTCGTCAGCGGCGAATTTCGCGCCCTGATCAGGCACCACGCCCGTCACGCGCCAGATGCCGAGCAGCTCGCCCTGAGCGATTTCCCCCGGCTGTTCGGCAGGCAGCGCCTTTGCGACAACGGACGGCGCAGGTGCGGGCGTTTCAGCTACGGAATCGCCCGCAAGCGCACCGGCCCCGCCGCTATCGCTCGCGGGCTGGCTGCATCCGGTTATGGCTAGGCTGGCGACAAGGACGAGTCGGCTAATCCGCATTGATGAGGATGTAGCTGAACTGCGTCTGCCCCTCCAGCGCGGCGAGGAAGGCCGGATACTGGGTCTTGGGCACGGTCTGGCAGCCCGAGGACCAGGTGGCGACCCCCTCGGCCCCGCCACGGTGGAACAGCATGCTGCGCCCGACCGAGTTCTTGTCGATCCGCAGCGGACCATCCTCGAAATCGAAGGTGCCATCCTGGTTGATGTCGCGCTCGGCGGTCTGCACGTCGCGCGCGCGGAAGAACTTGCCGTTGAGGAAGGTGCCGGCCTGCAGGCTGTAGTGATAGGTGCCCGGCACCAGCCGCCCCAGCTCGCGCTTGCCGTCGGCGTTGAGATCGGGGCCGTATTTCTTCGGGTTGTTGCCGTAGAAGGCATATTCGCCCGCAGGCTCGGTGTTGAGCGGGAAGCGCTTCAGCTTGACCGAACCGTCGCTCGCGCGGTCGACCAGCAGCAGCAGATCGTCATAGACACCCTTCTGGTAGGTGCGGATATTGGTGCTCTTGCGCAGCCCGATCAGCACCTTCTTGCTGGCGAGGAAATCGGCAAGCGCCTCGGCATCGCCGTAGCTTTCGACGATCAGGCGGACATCGTCGTCCGAAAGCTTGGTGGCAGCGCGGCCCACGGCGGCGCGGGCATCGCTTGCGGGAGCGGCGGGCGGCGGCGGCGCGACGACCGGCGGCGCGACGGCGGGCGCCGGTGCCGGAGCGGGCGCCGGAGCCGGTGCAGGCGTCGCCAGCGGGGTGCTGATCTTCGCCACCGTCTGTTCCGCGCCGAGCATGTTGAGCGCGTCCCTCAGCTCGTTCACGAAGCGCGCGGCGACCCCGTCCTGGAACTCCTTGCTGCTGCTGCGGAAGCGGCTGAGCGAGCCGTCCGCATCGCGCCGCCCGCGCTCGCCATAGATCGCGGTGATCAGCGCCTTGTCGAAGCCGGGCGCATCGGGTTGGAGCGGGAGCTTCTTCACCACCTCGCCGATCAGATCGCTCGACGGGCCGTGTTGCACCGCGACCGACCACACCACGTCCTGAAGCGCACGGCTGCGGGTGGCAACGTCGAGCCCGCTGATGGTCCTGATGGTCTTCACCTGCACATCGAAGTGCGTGCGCTTGATATAGTCGTGCTGGGCCGCGGCGAAGGCGACCGGATCCTGCGCGGCGACGGCTTTCCACACGGCCGAAAAGGCATCGGTGCCCTGCACCGTCCCTGCGAATTGCGGCGCCCAGGGCTTGCCCTCGGCAGCGAGGAATTCGGCCGGGCGGTTCATCTTCGAGGACAGCTGGTAGCTGCCGTAGGACACCCCGCCGTGATCGCCCTTGCCCTTGGACACGGTCGCCGCCCCGTCGCGCGAGACTTCGTAGCGCTTCGAGAGCGAGCCCAGCTCGCGCACCGGCGAGGCGGGCGTGGCGGGTGCGCCGGGCGAAGCGGTCGGGATGATCAGCCGCGCGCCTGCCGAAATCTTCGAAGCGTCGGCGATCTTGTTGGCCTTCTGCAAGGCATCGAGCGGCACGTTGTAGCGCTTGGCAATCGCCGCGAGCGTGTCGCCCGGCTGGATGATGTAATAGGTCTCGCTGATCTGCCGGACATTGAGCACCTGCCCGACCGCGATCGCATTCCGGTTCTTCAGTCCGTTGATCGCTGCCAGCGTATCGACGGTGACATTGTAACGCACCGCGATCTTGCCCAGCGTATCGCCGGGCTTGACGACATAGGTCTCGTAAATGGCCATCGCGAATCCCCCCTTCGCAAACATCACCCAAAGCCCAATCGCCCGTGAGTGTATCCCACCTTCGAAATGAGTCAATCATCGTGCAATTTAGGTAACTTAGCCGAAAAAATGGCGCGCCGGGCCGGGGGGCGGCGTTACCTTGGCGCCCGTCTGTAGAAAGCGCCCGACAGCGACAGGGAGGATATCGCGGCCACCAGAGCGAACAGCGATGCATATTCCAGCATTCTGGCAAACCCCACGGCATCGATCAGGCTCCCCGCCGCCGCCGACACGATGGTCCCGGTGACGAAAGACAGCGACGAAAAGATCGCGCACTGGACCGAGGCAAAGCGCGGGTTCACGAGGCTGGCCAGAAACCCGACGAAAATCGCCGAGGCGATACCCGACGTGAGGTTTTTCAGAGTGATCGACAGATAGAGCGGAGCCCAGTGCTCCACATCGTCCGATGTCTCCGATTGCAGGGCAGCGGCGAACAGGTCGACCACCCCGCGCAGGGCCGTGCCGCCTAGGGCAAGATCGATGTAGGTGGCGTTCGCCACCAGCGGCAGCAGCGCTCCGACCAGCAGCGCCTGACGACGCGGCAGCTTCAACAGGGTAAAGCCGCCGACAAGTATGCCGATCGCGGTCGGCAGGGAGCCGTAGAGGCGAGCGGCGGCAACCTCCTCCATGGTGAAGCCCAGTTCGCGCAGGTAGAGCGGCAGCGTGAAGCCTGCCCAGCTGAACCACGACAGGGTGTAGATCGCGACGAACACGAACACGAGCACAAGGCGAAGGCCGAACCGTTCGGCCAGCTCTTCGAAGGGGGCCACGACGGCGTCATAGGCGTCCCTCAAACGCCGCGCCGTGCCCGTGTCTGGCGACCAGTGGCTGAGGCGTCCTTCGAGCCTTTTGCCCATCCGGCTGGCAAGGATCGGAACGATCGTGATCATCGCCAGGATCAGCGGGCCATGCAGCGTGATGTACGCCTCGACCTGGGCTTGCTGATCGCCGGGAGCGGACGAAATCCGGGCGATAAAGCCGACGACCTGCCATATCGCTATACCCAGCCCCGCCACGGCGCACGCCACGGCGACAAGCTGCTGCCCTGCTGCACTGCCGGGATCGACAGGTGCCGGATCGTCCGCATCGGTTCCGGCGCGCATGGCGGGCCAGATCAGGATCACGGCGGCCAGAAGGGCAAACAGGCATGCGAGCGCGAGCGCGGCGAGGTTCCAGCCGACCAGAGCCGAGAGCCACAGGGCACCGGCGCCGGCCAATAACACCGCAACCCGCGCGCCGATCTGGCTGGCGGTCATGATCACTTCGACCGGGGTCTCCTCGTCGGCCACCCGGATCCGCCACGCCTCGAAGGCGGTATCGAAGGTGGCCGAAAGGAGCGCGGCTGCAAATCCGGTCAGGGCAAACCGGTTGAGATCGCTCTGCGGGTCCAGGCTCGCGAGGGCCGCAAAGCCGATCGCGAGACCGAGCTGGCAAACGGCCATCCAGCGGTGCAGTGCGCGTTTCACGAGCGGCGCCCACAGCAGCTTGAAGCCATAGGCCAGCGTGATCGACGAAAGCAGGCCGATCGTGGTCATCGAAATGCCCAGTTCCGAAAACCACGCGGCGAGCGTGCCGGTCAGGAAGACGAAGGGCAGCGCGGAGGCAAAGCCGAGCATGCCGGCCGCGACCGTCCTCGCATCGAGCCTGCGGCGGACGGTCACGATCCCGCTCGTCTGGCCAGATCCTGCCGCACTTCCCTCGCCGCAATCAGGTTTCCGTGCTGTTCGTAGGCGTCGGCCGACTTTCTGAGCGCGGCGAGACCCTCGGCAAATTTCCGGCTGCCCGGGGCACTGGTGTCGCAGGCCAGCAGACCGAAGACCCGGCCCCGAAGCGCGACATCCAACGCCTGCCTGCTCTGCGCGATGATGGCATCGGCCTTGTCCAGATAGGTTTGGGCATCGCCGAAATTGCCCTGCTCGTGCGACAGATAGGCATAGAGCAGCTCGGCCTGCGCGCTGTCCTTGCCGATCCGCAACCGCTCGCGCAGTTCGATATCGAGTTGCAGCAGTCCCAGATAGGTCTCGGGCGAGAAGGCGCCGGGGTCGTCTCTCGCGATCCCGTTGATGATGTTGCCGAAGTTGAAGCTGATGTTCTGAATGAGCACGATGTCGCCCGAGAAGATCGCCAATGCGGCCGCCTCGCGAATGCAATCGAGAGCCTGCTCCATCCGGCCGAGGCGCCGGGCGAGCACCGCCATGGCGTTCAGGAGGATCGTCTGCGTGGCGGTATCGCCCGACTGGATCATGCGCAGCAGGCGCCGATGCAGAAGGTCGAACTGCTGGTTCCAGTCTTCCGACGGGGAGAGCCGGGCATAGGCCGCCATGCGCCGCGCCTCGGCCGCCTCCATGAAAGCCGACGTGGTGGTGGCCGAGGGGACGGGAAGGTGCGCGCGCGGCAGCGCCTGCCCGAGCCGCGTCGCCAGCACATCGCTGATCGCGGCGATGCCTTCGTGGTCCGACAGCTCGATGGCCTCGCGCAGCTTCTGGTAACCTTGCGACGCCTTGCCTTCGGTCATGTCGGCGAGCGCACTGCCGCACAATTGCATCCACCGCGCCGCGGATTGCGCCGGGACCATGTCGAACCGCAGTATCGCCTTCCAGTCGTTGCGCGACAGGATCGACCGGCATTGCTCGCGGGTCGGTTCCGGAATGGCTTCGTGGATGGACGGGGCGAGGCGCCAGTTGCCGGTCTTCAGCCCCCACTCGATCACCGGGCTCAGGCTGCCGTTGATCTTGTCGGTGATCCGCGCAGCCTGTTTTCCGACCGAGCCCGATGACATCATCTTCCAGGCCTGCAACCGGTGCAGCTCGTCCCGGGTCAGGAACACGCCCCGGTCGGTCGTTACAAGCGCCAGAATAAACGCGACTGCCTTGCCGCGAAGAATGATCCGCTGACCGGCGCACGCGAGATAAATCGTGTTGCCCGACGAATGAGGTTCCACCTCCAAATTCGCCGATTTGAAGTTCCCGCTACGCGGCACTGGCTTGCCCCTCCAGCCAATTTTTTCATTTGCTTGGTTCTGACCTTCGCAGCGACGAACTGCAATGTGTGAATTTCTGTGAAGCGATCTCGCCCAGCAATATGCCTTTACTGAAAAACCAAGCGACTCCGCCGGGGGGAGACAAGCTGAGTAATGGCTGCGGTACTGTTGCCTTCGCGGGTCAGGAGCGTTGCGTGGAAGGGGCTTCTGGGCTTCGCTTCCGCTTACCTGTCAGCCGCGACGGCTAACGCGGAGGTGATGCGGGAGGTCGTCGAGCTTCCCGCAGATTGTGCCGACACGCTGCCTCCCCAGGTCCGCGGCACCCTGCAACCCTGGCAGGTCTATGTCCGGCTCGAACATTGCGACCGGATGAAGCACCTCAGCAATCTGTCGGCGATGCTGCCGCCGGACCAGCGCCCGAGGTTCTACGAGGGCATCGTGCCGGCTTCGCGCCTGCCGAGCAGCTTCGGCATCGATCTGCCTGTCCTGCGGGTGGTGTTTCCCGAGCGCACCTTCTTCAACACCGGCAGCGCCGCGCTCCGGCCCGAGGCCGAGCAGATCGCGCGCATCATCACCGGGTTGCTGCGCAAGACGGCCCCCGACGTGGCGGTCTTCGTCGCCGGGCATGCCGATTTCCGGGGCGAGAATGCGGCCAACGACGTGCTGTCCGAACGCCGCGCGACGGCCGTTGCGCGGCAGATCCTCGCTTCTGGGGTGTCCACCTTCCAGATCTGGCGGATCGGCTTTGGCGAGGACATGCCGCTCTATGGCGGCACGACCGATTACGATCTCGCCATGAACCGGCGCGTCGAGTTTCTCTTTTCGGCCAAGGCCGAGGCGGTCGGCATCTGGCTGGCCGACCAGCAATCGGAGGAAC
The DNA here is from genome assembly GCF_002155685.1 of Erythrobacter colymbi. Lineage (GTDB taxonomy): Bacteria > Pseudomonadota > Alphaproteobacteria > Sphingomonadales > Sphingomonadaceae > Erythrobacter > Erythrobacter colymbi. Next base: position 10,926 of record NZ_MUYK01000011.1, on the reverse strand, counting down.
TTTGCCAGTCGTCCGATGACGAAATGCTTGAGACTTGTCGCCGCAACCTCGCGTTCCGGTCGGGCTACGATGCGGAAGTGGTCAATCCCGTGGGGCCGAAGATCGAAGGGCTGCAGCCTGTCGTCGCCGTGCCCTCGGCGCGTGTCCGCCCGACCGGCCAGCGCGCCAGCCGCCTCGGACTGGGGCAGGCCAAGGCCAGAACAGTCGAGGTGTCGCCGCAGGCCCGCTCGCAGGTCATTCCGACCAACACCCGCAAGATCCGGATCGATCCGGTCAATCCGGACAGCAAGCCGGTCACCGTCATTCTTTGAACATCGACATCTTGGGAAGGGACCCCATGTCAATTGAAGCTTACCGGGCACTCGAAGTGGGCATGAACAGCCCGGCTACGGCCGCGCTGCTGTCGCGGGTCGACGAAGAGGCGGCTGCGCCCAACCTCCACCTGACCGGCGACGGCGATGCCGGGGCGATGAGCGCCAATCTCACCCCGGCGATGAGTGCGTGGCTCAATACCGAGGTCGGCCCCGCGCGGGGCAGCGCGATCACCGCGGTCAAGAACGCCGCGAGCCAGATCACCATGCCCGGCGGGGTGCAGGGCTTCGTGCCCGAATTCGAACGCGACCGGCTGAAGCGCGAACGCAACACCAACCGTGCCGAGGTCCAGGCGGGCTTCAACGACAGATACGGAGCCGAGCTTGAACGGCAACGCGATGTCGAACAGCAGTACGAGGCGATGCGCTTCCTCGAAGGCGGGCGCAACGCGCGCAATCCGGGCAAGCTGATCGACCTCGCCATCCCGCTGGCGATCATGATCCCGGAAGGGTTCATGAACTACAAGTTCTTCCTCGAATACATCAATGTCGGCATCGTCGCGCTGGGATCGACCATCGTGGTCGGTCTGGCGATCGGCTGGTCGGCGTTCCTCGCGGGGCGGTTCCTGAAGGCCTACAATTTCTACATGGGCCCCAACAATGACCGGATGCGGGCAGAAGGCCTGCGGATGATCGGGATTGCGGTGGCCCTGCTGGCGGTGTCGCTGGTCGCGGTCGGGGCGGTCCGGTACATGGGGATCGTGCGCGACAACTACGGACGGATCGCGCTGGGCCTGCAACCGCTGGAGCCGTTCAGCCAGACCGGCATGCTGCTGTTCGGCAACCTTGTGGTCTTCGGTCTGGGCTTGGCGATCACCTACTGGCTGCACGACCGCAACCCGCTGTTCGCCGAAAAGGCCGAAGAGCACGAAAAGCTGACGAAGAAGGTCGAACAGCTGCGCAAGCGCGAGCTGCATGACCGGCTCAAGCAGATCGACGACGCCTTCACCCAGAAGCAGGAACGGCTGCAAGGTCAGGCCCAGCTGCTCAACAGCAAGACCGGCTATGACGAGGTGTGCCGCAATGTCAGCCTGATCGCCGACAAGGACAAGGCGGTGCTCGGCGTGCTGCAGGAATATCGTGCGCAGCTGATCCGCAAGATGCCGACCGACAGGGCCATCAGGCTGGAGGATGGCCAGACCATCGGCCCGGCCGGCTTCGCTGCCCTTCCCATCGATCTTTACAGGTATTGACCATGAATATGAGGCATTTGCTTGCGCCCGCAGCGACGGCAGCTGTGGCGTTGTCGCTGGCGGGGTGCGGCACTGGGACCGGCGGCGGCGAAGCAACCGTTTCGACGGGACTGATCCGCTCCGAGGCCTATTGCAACAGGCAGGGCCTTACCGCTCCGCTGCGTCAGACGTTCATCCTGATCGATGCCAAGGTGGTGAAGAAGTCGGCGCTCGCGACCGAGTTTGCCGAACGCAACGCCTTCATCCGCGATCTCGGGCTGGCCTTTGCCAATCCGGCGCTGGCGCTGGCGAGCGGCCTGAGCGATCCGCGCGAGCGCATCACGATCCTGCTGGTGCCTGCCGACGGATCGCCCGCACAGCCGGTGTTCACGGGCTGCATCCCCGGGCTCTCGCCCGATGAGGAAGCCGCCGCCCGCAGCGGCAATTCGGGGCTCGGCGAATTCTTCACCGGCGATGCTCTGTCCGAGATGGCCAAGGAGGCCGAGCAGTTCCAGATCGCCATCGTCGGCGGTCTGACCAATGCCGCCAAGTCCGGCGTCGATGTGCCCGAGCCGCAGACCGGCCCTGTCGCTTCGTCGGCCCTGTTCAGCGCCATCCGTGCCTCGCGCGGAGTGCTTGAGCCGCCCAAGGGCACGCTGGCGCGCTATGTGATCGTCACCAATCTGAGCGCGGCCGATTTCGAGGATCCGGCGTCGGCCGATACCCCGCACACGCAGGGACGCACTGCCGGGGCCAAGGCTGGCGGCGATTTCCTCCTGTCGGACGTGATGATTGTCCAGCCGGACGGTACCGCGCCCAAGGGCAAGGAATTCCTCGAGGGCTTCCTTCTGGCACAGGGCGGACGGCTGGTATCCTATTCGTCCGGCAAGCCGGTGGCCGGCGAACGCGCCCCCAAGGCCGTGCGCTATTTCGAAGGCGAGGCGGCCTATCCGGGCCGCAGCGAGCGCGTGACCTTGCGGATTGCCGATGACGGCAAGGGCAATCTTTCGTCCTCGTGGCTGACCATGCTCGGCGGGGTCAACAAGCCGATCCCGCTCACGGGGCAGATCTCCTGCTCCAGCCCGACGATCTGCAAGATCGCGTCGGACGACAAGGGCTTTGCCCAGGCCTGGTCGCCTCAGCCCGGCGGCGAGCCTGAATTTGCCAACGACATTCCGTTCGGCGGCATGCGCAACTTCAGCTTCGCGATCACGGGCAAGGACCTGAAGGGCGAGGCATCCGATCCGATGGTCCAGATCGGCAACGACGACGCAAAGAGCGCCATCGCGATCACCGCGAGCGAGCGCTGACCAGCAGAAAGGACGCCCCATGACCAGAGTCTGGATCGATCGGGTCACACCGCGCTCCGTCAAACGCCGGGCGCACAGGCACCGCGCGTGGACCATGCTGGTCGCCGCGGGCTTGGCCATCGGCGCGGCGCAAGCTCCGCTGCGCGCCGAAACCCTGCCGATCGAGGGTGTCTATCCTGCGGGAAGCGACCAGCTGTCCGCGCTCAATTCGATCGCGATCGGCCCGTTCACGGGCGACGATGGCCAGACCCTTGCGATCCAGCTCGAACAGGCCCTCGCCGAGGTGCGGGTGCGCGGCGCTTCCTATTTCAGCATGGTCCCCTACCGCGCCAAGGGCGGGGCGGACGGCACGGTGACCGGCGCGGCCCGCAGCAGCATGGAAAGCAGGCGCGAGGACGTGCGCGCGCGCGAGTGCGTCTATGAGGACAACAAGGGCAGGTGCAAGCAATGGCGCGATGTCATCATCGTGTGCGAGCGGCAGATTGTCACCCTGACCTATTCGCTCAAGGTCGAAGGCCGCCGCCGCGAGCGCGTTTTCGGCGTTGCCTCCACAGCCGAGGATTCGCAGCTGATCTGTCCGAATTCCGGCGACGCGCCGACCATCGAAGCCACAGTAGGCCAGCTGGTCTCGCGGGTCGCCACCGAGCTGCGTCTGCAATTCGCGCCGCTCGAAGTCCGTGACGACATCCGGGTCAAGGAAGGCACCGATGGTCTCCAGAACGACGCCAAGAAGAGGTTCAAGGAAGGCATCCGGTTGACCAAGCGGAACGTGACCTCGGCCTGCACCATGTGGACGGAGGTCGATCAGCTTGTTCCGGATCATGGTCCGACCCTGTTCAACCTCGGGCTCTGCGCGGAATCGCGGCGCGAATATGATGCGGCTGAAACGTTCTACCGGCGGGTCTTCGAACTCAACCGGAGCGAGCGCTATGCGAACGAGGCGATCGACCGGCTCAACCGCCGTCGTCATGCCGAACGGCAGATCGCTTCGCACGATGCCCGGCCGAGACGCTGAGATGGGCGGCCCGACCATGGCAAGCGGCAGGGTGCGGCTGGCCGCCTGCGGTCTGGCGCTTGGCGCAGCCGCCTGCGCCATTGCGGCACCACTGCTCGCCCAGAGCGCTCCCTTGCCCGGTGTCACCGCGGCACCGACATTCCGGAGCGGGGCTTCTCCCGCCCCCCAGATCCCCGAGACCGTGACGGGGTCATGGCAGGTCGTGCTCGACGGGCCGACCCACAAGCTCAGAACCAATTACAATGTCGAGGTGAAGATCGGCGGCTTTCGGCCCGGAATGCCCGAAGCCGTGGTCAGCTACTTTGCGGGCAATGCACAGCGCCCTTCGACCATCTGTCGCAGCCAGCTCACACTGATCGGGGTCGAGGGGACGGATTACGTTTTCGCGGAATCGCTCAACCACCGCGGCGGCAAGGACCCGTGCCCGATCCGCCAGCAGATCGTGATCACGCCCGGACCCGGGATGCTGGTGGTGCGCTGGCGGGATGGCGGTCGCAAACCCAAGGTGAGGATCGAGGCCACCGCCTACCGCGCCAGCGGCGGCATGGAATGCCGTCTGGTCAGCGGCGACGGCAGCGGCAGCGGCCAGGAATGGTGCCGCGACGCCGAAGGCAACTGGGCGCCGCGGCGCTCGGCATAAGCAATCAACAGGGGGATGGGATATGCGAAGCCTGATCATCGTTACGGCTCTTGCGGGTGCCGCCGCCGTCGTCGGGACGCTCGGCGGTGAGGCGCCGGCAGCGGCGCAGAGCAAGTGCGACAAGCTGACCGGCCGCGACAAATCCCGCTGCCTGATGGATGAGCGGCGTGCCAAGCGAGCGCCCGAGACTCCTGCCCCCCGTGCAACGCCCGCGCCCCGGTCGACGCCAGCGCCCCGCGCAACCCCTGCGCCGTCTGCGGCCCGTCCGGCGACGCCGCGCGCGCTGTCCCCCGGGGCCGCCTCGGCACCGGGCCAGACGGTCAGCGGCAACCGGGTGACCATTACCTGGGCGCCGGTCAGCGGAGCCACCGAATATGATTTCGGGATCCGTGACATCACCACCGACCAGCTGGTGGTCGACACCCGCTCGCCCGAGACGTCCTACACCGCTCCGATCACCCGCGGCCGCAGCTATCGCTGGAATGTGAGAGCGTGCAATGCGGCGGGATGTTCGACCTTCTCCGCGCCGCTCTACTTCCAGTCGGAAGGCGCGCCATCGGTGGGAGCGATCACGCTTCCGGTCACCTTCCCGCTCTACAACCAGCGTGTGGCATCGGCAGCGATCTATCAACCTCCCGAATGGGCCAACGCGCTCGATGAGGGCAGCACGACCAACACCCATGCCGACGTCACCTGTCTGGCCGTGGTCTACGCGATGATCGAGCACGCCCGGGGCAACCGGAGCTACCGCATCGGCCCGTCCAACTGGACGCCTGTCGGGATCAAGGCGATCAGCGGCATCGGCGGGCAGAGCGCGAATCTCACCGCCGACATCGTGCTCGGCCAGCTGCGCAAGGGCAATCCGGTGATCCTGTCGGGCCCCTTCAAGGGCGGCGTACACTATATCCTTGCGGTCGGCACCAATGCCAGCGGGCAGATCATCGCGCATGATCCGTGGGGCGGCGTGCGCGTGACCGTAAACCCGCAGACATGGGCCGTGACGGGGAGCACCGCCATCAAAGGCGTGTCGGGATTGCGGACAGTCACCTTCTGATCGCGCGCCGCTTCGCGCAGGCGGCGCGGGCGGGATTATCTCAGGTTCGATGAAGCGGGCCAACGCAGCCGCGTGCGCCTGACGTTGACGCATGCCCGCGGCCGGGCGCTGCCCTTGGCCGCCTTCGGCAGCCGGTGTCCGGCTATGTCAGGAGAGTGGTGCGGTCGAGAAGACTCGAACTTCCACGGGCTTTCGCCCACAACGACCTCAACGTTGCGCGTCTACCAGTTCCGCCACGACCGCACTCGGGGTATGTCGGGGCAGCCAAAGCGCTGGCCCCGCGGTAGGAGCGCGCCCCTAGCAAGGGGTTTGGCGCCGTGCAAGCTCTTTGACGCGAGTTTGCGAAACGGGCCTCAGCGCAGCGCCCAGCCGAGCTCGGCGGCCTCGGCGCCGGGCGGGATGTTGCGGATCGCTTCGGAGACGGTCAGGGTCTCGCCGGGCGCCAGACGGCGCTTGGAAGGGGCAACCACCCAGTCGCCGATCTTGCGGTCGCGCGCGTCGCTGAACACCACCACGAGGTTGGGCACATCGAGGCTCTCGCCCGAGGTGTTGGTGATGGTGGTGCGGACGCGGAAGATTTCCTCGCCGTTCTCGAGCGGCTCCTTGCGCATGATCGCCTTGCGATCGAGCTCGAGACCCGGGCGGCCCATGCCGAAGGTCGGGCGTTCGATCGGCAGCCAGTCGGGCGGGCCGTAGTAGTTGATCGCGACGGTCGCCGATCCGGCGAGCACGGCGAACAGCACCGCCGCGAGGGTCCACATCTTGGCCGGGTTGCGCCGCCGGGTGAAAGGCGCGCGGTAATCGAACTGCGAGCCGCCCTCGTCGTCATCCTCGGCATAGGGCTCGTCATCCGCGAAGGGCGGATCGGCATAGTCGTCCGCCGGCGGGGGCGGAGGCGGGGGCGGCGGCGGAGCGGGCGGCGGCGGAGCGGGCGGCGGCGCGGCGGGCTCGCCCTGCGCGTTCATGCCGCGGCGCAGTGCGCGCATCGCGAGTGCGGCCTCGTCCTCGGCTTCGGGGGTGCGCCAGTGGCTGATCGAGGGGCCGTCGCCCGGCGTCTCGGGTGCCGGAGCAGGGGCAGGGCGCGCGACCGGCGGTTCCGGCTCGGGCTCGGGTTCTGGCTGCGGTGGCGGAGGAGCGGGCGGCGGAGGCGGCGGGGGTGCCGCGGTCTCGGGCGCTGCCGGAGCGGGCGCAGGGGTGGTGAGCTCGAGCTCGGGCGGGTCCTGGAACCAGCTGTGCTTGCACTTGGCGCAGCGCACGGTGCGCCCCTCGCTGCCGATGGCAGCATCGGGCACTGCGTAACGGGTGCCACAGGCTGGGCAGGCAATAATCATGTCACGCTTGGCAATAGCCCCCACGCCCCCGCGCACAAGAGCAAGGCGCGGCAAGCGGCCCATTTACCCGCTGTTTTCCACATTGCGGCCAGATTACGGGGCGTAAATCGGGCGTTCCGTGCCGCTTGGCGCGTTCTGCGGCTTTTCCGCCGCCTGCCCCCCTGTTAGGTGCGGGGGCATGAACGACGCTCTCGCCGGTCACGTCAAATTCGACAATGTCGGGCTGCGCTACGGCACCGATCCCGAGGTGCTGAGCAATCTGTCCTTCACGCTGTTTCCGGGGAGTTTCTACTTCCTCACCGGCGCGAGCGGGGCGGGCAAGACCAGCCTGCTCAAGATGCTCTACCTCGCGCAGCGCCCCTCGCGCGGGGCGATCCGGATGTTCGGGCACGATCTGGTGACGATGCCGCAGAGCCGCCTGCCCGAACTGCGCCGCAGGCTGGGCGTGGTGTTCCAGAACTTCCGCCTCGTCCCCTATCTCACCGCCTTCGACAATGTCGCGCTGCCGCTCAGGCTCGCGGGCACCGACGAGAAGAAGGTGCAGCGCGCGGTGGGCGACATGCTCGACTGGGTGGGCCTCTCGCACCGTGCCCATGCCGTGCCGCCGACCATGTCGGGCGGGGAGCAGCAGCGCGTCGCCATCGCGCGGGCGGTGATCGCGCGGCCCAAGATGCTGATCGCCGACGAGCCGACCGGCAACGTCGATCCCGATATGGCGCTGAAGCTGCTGCGCCTGTTCGAGGCGCTCAACAACCGCGTCGGCACGACGGTGGTCGTCGCGACCCACGACGTCCACCTGCTCAAGAAAGTCCCGGATTCGCTGATCATGCGGCTCCACAAGGGCCAGCTGTCCGATCCCACCGGCGCGCTGCGCTATCCCCCGCGTCCGGCGGGAAGCGGCGCATGAGCACGCTCCCCCCGCTCCCGGCCGAGGCCGAAGAGGGCGAGGCCCTGCCCGAACGCCCGCGCGGGCGCGCTGCCGCGCGGCTGCTGCCGCCCGCAAAGCTGACCGGCCCGATCCCATGGGTGATCGCGATCCTGATCGCGCTGGTGGTGCTCGCGGCGGCGGGCGGTCTTGCGCTGCGCAACCTTGCCACCAGCGCCAGCGCGGGGCTTTCGGCAGCGGTGAGCGTGCAGGTGATCGAGCCCAACCCCGACCTGCGCCCTGCGCGCGGGGCCGAGGCCGCGAAGCTCCTTTCGGCGATCGAGGGCGTCTCCTCGGTCCGCGTCGTCCCCGATGCCGAACTCGTCGCGATGCTCGAACCCTGGCTCGGCGAGGGCGCTACCAGTGGCGACGTGCCGATCCCGGCGCTGATCGACGTCGAATTCTCGCGCAAGGCGGGCCCCGCCGAGATCGCGCGGATCGAGGCGGCGCTCAAGGACAAGGTGCCCGGCGCGCGGGTCGATGCGCAGGGCGATTTCCTGCGGCCGGTGAACGATGCGCTCGCCGCGCTGCAATGGCTGGCGCTGGGCCTGGCCGTGCTGGTCGCGCTGGCGACTGCGGCGGCGGTCTGGCTCGCGGCGCGGAACGCCTTTGCCGGCGCGCGCGACACGGTCGAGATCATGCACCTCCTCGGCGCGAGCCAGCGCCAGATCACCGCGGTGTTCCTGCGCGATGTGCTGCGCGAGGCGGCGGCGGGCGCGCTGATGGGCGCGGGGCTGGGCGTTGCGGCGGTGTGGCTGCTCGGCCAGCAGTTCGCGGCGCTGGGCAGCGGGATGGTGAGCGGCGGCGGGCTGATGCTGGCCGACTGGCTGGTGATCGGCGCGATTCCGGTCGCAGGTGTATTGCTTGCAATGGTGACGGCAAGGATCACCATTGCCTATGCCCTCAAGGCCATGCTTTAGGCCGCCCTGATGATCCGCCGCGCATTCTCTCTGGCCGTTCTGGTCTGGGCCATCGGCTTCCTGTGGTTCGTGGTGGCGCTGCCGAGGCCCGCCGACGGGGCGAAGACCGATGCCGTGATCGTCCCCACTGGCGGCCCCGGGCGGATCGCGCGCGGGATCGCGGTGCTCGACCGCGGGCTGGCGAAGCGGATGCTGGTGAGCGGGGTCGATCCCGAGGTGCGCCCGCAGGAATTCGCCGCCGAATTCGGCGTCTCCCCGCGCATGATGGCCTGCTGCATCACGCTCGGCTACGCGGCGGTCGACACCCGCTCCAACGCGGCAGAGACCGCCAAGTGGGTTGCGCAGAACGAGGTCCGCTCGCTCCGGCTGGTGACGACCGACTGGCACATGCGCCGCGCCGCGGGCGAGCTGGACCGGATGCTGCCCGATCATGTCACCGTGGTGCGCGATGCGGTGCCCTCGAAGGCCGATTTCAAGACGCTGTTCCTCGAATATCACAAGCTGATCGCCAGCCGCGCGGCGGGATTGGCGGACCTTTGAGCTGGCTGCTGGCCGCACTGCGTTCGCTCGCCTTCTACGTGCTGTTCTATGGCGGCTCGGCGCTGCTGGTGAGCGCCTCGGTGATCGCGGTGATCGCCCGCCCGCGCGCGCTGCGCGGCGTGGTGGCCACATGGGGCGACTGGCATCTGTGGTGCACCCAGAACCTGCTCGGCATCAAGGTCGTGCTCGATGGCGTGCTGCCGCAGGGCCCGGTGCTGATCGCGGTCAAGCACGAGAGCTTCTTCGAGGCGATCGATACGCCGCGCCTGTTCACCGACCCCGCGGTCTTCGCCAAGCAGGAGCTGTTCCGCATCCCCGGCTGGGGCTATTCGGCGCTGGTCTATGGCCTGATCCCTGTCGCGCGTGACGAGGGCGCCAAGACCCTGCGCCAGATGCTTGCGCTGGCCAAGCAGCGGGTCGAGGAGGGCCGCCCCCTCGTGATCTTCCCCGAAGGCACTCGCGTCGCAGTCGGCACGAAGCCGCCGCTTCAGGCAGGCTTCGCGGGCCTCTACAAGCTGCTGCGCCTGCCGGTGGTCCCGATCGCGGTCGACAGCGGGCGGGCCTATCACCACGTGGTCAAGCGTCCGGGCCAGATCACCTACAAGGTGGGCGAGATGATCCCCGCCGGCCTCCCGCGCGAGGAGGTCGAGGCGCGGGTGCATGACGCGATCAATGTGCTGAACGGGTAGGGCTGGCGGGAGGTCGGCTTTCAGGCGAGGCTGAGCCTGCCGGGATGACAGGGGTTGGGTGGTTTTCTGCCATCGACCACACCGTCACCCCGGACTTGATCCGGGGTCCAGCTTTTCCTTCTTGATGCGCAGGACGCTTTGTGGGTTTCAGGCAATCCGGCACCGGGTCAGCCGGAACACCTCACCCATGCCGATGTCGAGCAGCGCCTGCCCTAGCGCGTCGCTCAGGAAGAGCTTTTCATGCACCGCCTCCTCGAACCACAGGTCGGGGCCCTCCAGCGCGCGCGGCGACAGGACAACCTCGCCCTCGGGCTTGAAGTCATTCAAGTGATAGACCTGCACTCCGGTGGCCTTTCGAACCAGAAACTTGGTCGCATCTTCGCACTGGTCGACCAGAATGCTGTTCTTGATGCAGCCGAAGTTGAGCAGGAAGAACTCGCCCGCATAGGGCGTCGCCAGATCGGCCTGATAGACCGGAAACGGGATCAGCCCGCCCTCGCCAAGATCGAACTGCGCGAGGGTCTCGGCGAGCTTGCCCTTGACGCAATAAAAGCCGCCGACCGAGAAGAGGTCCTTCGCGCGCCTGAAGCTCTTTTCATCCCAGACTGCGGCGGCCTCCGGAAATTCTTCACGGGCAAGAGGCTCGCCGCGCGTGTAGCGATTGATCGACTGGACGACGATCGGCCCAACAGGGGGCGGGGCATGCGCCGCGGGATCCCAGTCTTTCCCGAATTGTTTCCGGCGGAGACCGAGCTTGAACCCGATCTCGTAATTGCCGAACACATCGCTCATCCAAGCGCCGCCGCTCATGCTTTCCCCCGACATTCCCGCCTTCCCCTCCTGCGGAACGCTTTGCCGCTTGCCAAAGATCACCACCCCATCCCTCTCACCCGAAATACCACCGGCGCCGCACCCACAGCACCGCCGGCACCGATGCCAGCCCGAGGCCGGCGAACAGC
>NZ_MUYK01000010.1 GCF_002155685.1 Erythrobacter colymbi | reverse complement strand
AATCGTTTAGAGTTTCGGACGCCGATAGGCGTCGGAAAGTCGACGGTGCCCGAACCCGCGGGCCGCATGCGGTGAGCTATGGGGATTTCGATTTACGGCCGATCTGGGCGTCTGCAGACGGTGTCGATAAGCGGACGGGTTTGAGAGCAGCCCGTCCGATTTTGGAGTGACAGGGCGGCTGTGGGGAGCTCGTCCGTCCGATTTTGGCGATGGGACGACTGCTCCTGGGCGGATGATATGCAGACATCCTCATCCCCGGGAGCGCGGTTGCGGTGAGGTCTGGCGGTGTGGGGCCGTGCCGGGTCACGACGCAAGGTTCCCGGATGGTGCGATCGGACATGGCGGGCCGCGCGGCAGATAGCGGCGTTCGATGGTCTCGATGATGATCATGGTCCCGCCGCAGCAAGGGCATGGCGGGCGCGGATCGGGGGGCTCGGTGGGTGGCTCGACCGCGGTGGGCGGCGCGAGGGCGAGCAGGCGGCGGGCGCGCTCGAGGTGGGCCTTGCGGGTGCCGCTGGCGAGCAGGCCATAGTGGCGGATGCGGTGGAACCCGCGTGGCAGGCAGTGCAGCAGGAAGCGGCGGATGAACTCGTCGGCGCTGAGCGTCATGACCTGCTGCCGGTCTGGCGTAGAACGGCGATAGTCCTTGTAGCGGAACGTGACCCCATGCTCGTCGAGCCGCAGGAGGCGACTGTTCGAGATGGCGACCCGGTGGGTGTAGCGCGAGAGATAGGCGAGCACGGCCTCGGGACCGGCGAAGGGCGGCTTGGCGTAGACCACCCAGCGCTTTTTGCGCACCGGCGCGAGGTGGCGCAGGAATGCGCGACGATCGGCGAGATGAGCGAGCCGACCGAAGAAGGCGAGCTTGCCGGCATCGTAAAGCGCCAGCAGCCGAGTGAGGAACAGGCGGCGGAACAAGGCGCCCAGCACGCGCACCGGCAGGAGGAAGGCCGGGCGGGATGATATCCATCGCTCCCCATCCGGCGCGATACCGCCGCCCGGCACGATCATGTGGATATGCGGGTGGTGGGTCATGGCCGAGCCCCAGGTGTGGAGCACGGCGGTGATGCCGATGCGGGCACCGAGATGCTTCGGGTCGGCGGCGATGGTGAGCGTGGTCTCGGACGCAGTCTTGAACAGCAGGTCGTAGAGCAGCGCCTTGTTGTGGAACGCGATATCCGCGATCTCGGCAGGCAGCGTGAAGACGACATGGAAGTATCCCACCGGCAGCAGGTCGGCCTCGCGCGAGGCGAGCCAGGTGCGCGCGGCGGTGCCCTGGCACTTGGGGCAATGGCGGTTGCGGCAGGAGTTGTAGGCGATCCGCCAATGTCCGCAGTCGGTGCAGGCCTCGACATGCCCGCCCAGCGCGGCGGTGCGGCAGTGCTCGATCGCCGACATGACCTTGAGCTGATGCAGGCTCAGGTGCCCGGCATGGGCGAGCCGATAGGCTGGCCCGGCAGCGCAGAAAACGTCGGCGACCTCGAGTGCGGCGCGCACCGGTCCTCAGCCGCTCGGCGCCTCCTTGTCCGGTGCCGCCAGTGCGAGCCGGTCAAGCGGGCTGACCACGGCGCGCACCGTCTTGGTTGCCACTTGCGTGTAAAAGGCGGTGGTGTTCAGCTTGGCATGACCGAGCAGCGCCTGAATGACGCGGATATCGACCCCGTCCTCGAGGAGGTGCGTAGCAAAACTGTGACGCAGCGTGTGCGGTCCTACCCGCTTGGCGATGTCGGCTGCCTCGGCAGCTTCGACGACGACACGGTGGAGCTGGCGTGTGCTGATCGGCAGCATGGCGCCTCGTCCCGGGAAGAGCCAGCCATCAGCGTGGAGCACACCCTGCTGACGCCCCGCGCGCCACCAGTCACGCAGCAGCACGAGCAAGCCCTCTGGCAGCATGGCATTGCGGTATCGCCCGCCTTTGCCACGCTCGATCCTGAGCAGCATGCGCTTGCTGTCGATATCGCGCACCTTGAGCGCCGCGACCTCGCCGACGCGCAGACCCGCACCATAGGCGACCGACAATGCGGCCTGATGCTTGAGGCTGGTGGTCGCATCGAGCAGGCGCTTCACCTCGCTCTGGGTCAGCACCACCGGGATCTTGCGAGCGTGCGCGGTGCGGACCAGCTTGCGTGCAAGATCGGGCCGGTCGAGGGTGTGGGTGAAGAGGAACCGCAGCGCCGCCACGATGCTGTTCATGGTCGGCGCCGGCACCCCGGCTTCCCGTTGCTCAATCTGGAACCGGCGGACATCCTCGGCGGTCGCGGTATGCGGCGAGCGCCCCAGCCAGGTCGCGAACCGTCCCACATCGCGCTGGTAGTTGCGTTGCGTCTCCGGCCCGAACCGGCGCAGTGACATATCCTCGATCAGCCGCTGGCGAAGCGGGCTGACCGGCCCAATCGGAATAATCTCGTTCATCGTTCGACTCCTTGGTTGAAGGAGCCACAATCGTCTGCCTCTCTCGGATCAGGCGCTACGCCTGTCGTTCTACATCACCCTCGCCGCCAGCGACACTCCCGCGAAGCGGGTTCGTGCATCGATCCCGTTCAAGTCATTGACCTTTATGCGAGTCAACGGTCTATCCCGGCTATCCTTTAAGCGGTGTTGCCATGGTCTGGTCATTTTCAGTGAATCCGCTCGGTTCGAGGTATTCTGCGATGGAGGCGGCGTGATGGTTTGGGGAATGCAAATGCCGGATTCGTTCGGCAAGTACTTCATTTCAGGAACATTCGAGTTCGCAGATGACCCGACCGGAGCCGAGAGTTGGTCCGAGCGGTTGGAAATGTATTACCGTTTCGGAATGCCTGAGAAGGAAAAGTTGAGATTTCAAAGGCAAGGCGAAAAGTATGGAGCGATGACTTACAAGTCCTTTGTGCTCTACAAGTTTATCGATGAGCACGGCGTCGAACCCGACCCGCACACACCGCCGCTTACTGCCATCGAAGAGGCTGAGGCGCCCAAATGGTTCTCTGCCGAAAAGTCCCATCGCGTGCTCGGGGATATTGTTGAGCTCGTTGACCGGATCAAGGTTGTCTCCGGCAAGATGCGCGACATCATCGAGCGTTTCGAGCCCGGCGTCCATCAATTCTTTCCAATCGAGCTAAGGCTGCCAAACGGTTCGGTCTTTCCTGAGCCCTATTACACTATGGCTGTGGGCAACTGGCGTGACAGCGTGATCGCCAAACCGGAGATGCTCGACCCTGCCTTTCAGCAACTGGAGAAAATATCTCCTCGTTCATACCTCACCCAACTCTCGTCATTCCGGAAATTGCGATTCAGACGAGGAGACATTCAGGACGCTCACCTTTGGCGTGAGCGTTTCTTTGGAGAGAAGCTCTTGTGTTTCTCTGATGCACTCATGCAAGCCTTCACCGAAGCAGGTCTGGATTTGCCGACTGCTCAGCACTTGGCAGAAGAGGGTGACTTGTGAGCGCCCGCAGTAATGTAAACCTCTTGCGAGGATCGGATGCTTTACTCTCGTAGCCGTGGTGTTCGAATTCACCATTCGCCTAAGCTGGAAAGTGCCGCCAGAAGCAATCAGCCATGCCTTAAGCTGCCATTCAGCATTCCACCCACGCCCGGTCATTCAGCGCATCGTGCCTTTCGCCCGAAAGCAGCCATCCGCCCCTCACCCCGCTAAAAACTCCGCCCACACCGGCAAGTGATCGGACGCGCTCGCCGCCAGCGCGCTGCGGTGGACGCCGCAGTCCTGCGCTGTCAGCGCTTCGCAATGCATGATCCGGTCGAGCCTGCCCAAGGGGCGGCGGCTCGGGAAGCTGGGGCCGGGGTCGAGCAGGGTGAAATGCCGCCCGAACTCGCGGAAGCAGCCCGCGACCGCGCGCCATTCGTTGAGGTCGCCCATCAGCACCACCGGGCCACTCGCGCGCGCCGCTTCGCCCAGCGCGGCGATGGTGCGGGCCTGACGGACGCGCCACAGGCCCGAGAGGTCGAGGTGCATCCCGAACACCGTCAGCGCCGCCTCTCCGATGCGCAGCCTTGCCGTCACCACGCCCCTCGGCTCGAGGCAGGGGATGTGGAGGATGTCGTGGCTCTCCACCGCAATCCCGCGCCGCACGAGGATCGCGTTGCCGTGCCAGCCCATCGAATCCCCCTGCACATCGAGCGGCACGGGGACGTAGTCGCTATGCCCCTCGATCAGGAAGCGCGGGAGCACACTCGCGCGGGTGCCGAACCTCAAGTCCGCCTCCTGCAGGCACACCACGTCCGCGCCGACCTCGTTCAGCACATTGAGGATGCGCGCCGGATCGCGGCGGCGGTCGGTGCCGACGCCCTTGTGGATGTTGTAGCTCGCGACCTTGAAGGCGGCAGGCGGGGGAGCGGCGTCCGGCATCGGCGCAAGCTAACCTTCGCCGCGCTAATTCGATAGAGCGAAGCGCGCGCCTCGTCGCATCCTTGCCGCATGACATATGGCGCGCGGGTTCTGTGGTCTTTTGATGGCGGCGTCCGGGGTGACTGGGCGGTGACGGCGATGACGACGCTTGCCGGAGAGAGCCTGCCGCAGGTTGCGGGGCTTTCGGTGCGGCAGGGTGGCCTCGCCGACGCGCGCGGGGCCTTGTGGACGCTCTCGGGCGTGGCGAGCCACCTGCGCTACACGCTGCGCGAGGAGTTCAGCGAATTGTCGGCGCGCGGCAGCCCGCTGGGCCGCCGCGCAGCGCGGCGGGCGGCGCTGATCCCGATCTCGAAGAGCGAGGCGTGGTGGGCGCTCGCGCAGGACGAACGCCGCCGCATCTACGAGGAGCAGTCGCGCCACACGAGCATCGGGATGGAATACCTGCCGCAAATCGCTCGCCGCCTGCACCACGGCCGCGACCTGGGAGAGCCCTTCGATTTCCTCACCTGGTTCGAATTCGCCCCCGAGCACGAGGGGCTGTTCGATGAACTGCTCGTGCGCCTGCGCGCAAGCGAGGAGTGGACCTATGTGACGCGGGAGATCGATATCCGGCTGACGCGCGAGGGCTAGAGCGGGTTCGTTTCCACGATGTTGGCGAGGCACAGCTGCCCGTCGCACGAGGTCGACAGGCACCAAACCTTCACCACTCCGGCAACCGGAGTGGGAGGAAGTGTCAGGAGGCTTTCCTCGACGGCCCCGGCAACGCGGCCGGACGACGGGCCGAATAGCGCTTCCGCCCGAAGCTGGCGTGTCCATGCCTGCGCTGCCGCCTCCCCGCCGGACGCGGACACCTGCATCACGCTGGTCGTGCCCATGAACTCGCAGACAATCGTGTAGAGGCCCACTCCTTAACCCGCCGCCAGCAGGCTCGCGTTGCCCCCTGCCGCGGTGGTGTCGATGCAGGTCACGCGCTCGGTGGCGAAGCGGGCGAGGTAGTGGGGGCCGCCCGCTTTCGGCCCGGTGCCCGAGAGGCCCTCGCCGCCGAAGGGCTGGCTTTCGACCACCGCGCCGATCTGGTTGCGGTTGACATAGAAATTGCCGACGCGTGCGTGGGCCTGCACGAAGCGCCGGGTCTCGGCGATGCGGCTGTGGAGGCCGAGGGTGAGGCCGAAGCCGGTGGCGTTGATATCGTCCACGACCCTGCCCAATTCGCCCGCCTTGAAGCGCACCACGTGCAGCACGGGGCCGAAATTCTCGCGCGCGAGGTCGGCGATCGAGCCGATCTCGATGATCGTCGGGGCGACGAAGTGGCCCACGGTCGGCGCGCCGGGGAGGCGCTCCACCTTGAGGCCCTTCGCGATGCAATCGGCAACGTGCGCCTCGAGCAGCGCCTTGGCTTCGGCGTCGATCACCGGGCCGACATCGGTGGAAAGGTCGGACGGGTCGCCCACGGTCAGCGCCTCGAACCCGCCGCGGATCATCTCCAGCACCGGTCCGGCGATGTCTTCCTGAAGGTAGAGCACCCGCAGCGCCGAACAGCGTTGGCCCGCGCTCTGGAAGCTGCTCGCCAGCACGTCGCGCACCACCTGTTCGGGTAGGGCTGACGAGTCCACGATCATCGCATTCTGCCCGCCGGTCTCGGCGATCAGCGTGGCGATCGGGCCGTCGCGCATCGCCAGCGCGCGGTTGATCGCGCGGGCGGTGTCGGTCGAGCCGGTGAAGGCGACGCCCGCAAGGCGCGGGTCGGCGGTGATGAGCTGCCCGACCTCGCCCGCGCCGGGGAGCAGTTGCAGCGCCTCGGGCGGGATGCCGGCCTCGTGGCACAGCTTCACCGCCAGCGCGGCGATCAGCGGGGTCTGCTCGGCGGGCTTGGCGATGACGCTGTTGCCAGCGGCGAGCGCGGCGCTCGCCATGCCGATGAAGATCGCGAGCGGGAAGTTCCACGGGCTGATCGTGGCGAAGACGCCGCGCCCGTGGAGGGTGAGGCTGTTCTCCTCCCCCGTCGGCCCCGGAAGGATGACGGGCGCGGCAAACTGGCGGCGCGCTTCGGCGGCATAA
This sequence comes from Erythrobacter colymbi, assembly GCF_002155685.1. Classification (GTDB taxonomy): domain Bacteria; phylum Pseudomonadota; class Alphaproteobacteria; order Sphingomonadales; family Sphingomonadaceae; genus Erythrobacter; species Erythrobacter colymbi. The sequence continues at coordinate 87,096 of NZ_MUYK01000010.1, read as the reverse complement.
TAGCGCAGGAAGTCGACCGCCTCGCGCAGCTCGAGCACGCTATCGAGCAGCGTCTTGCCCGCCTCTCGCTGGCACAGGCTGAGGAATTCTGCGGTGTGCGCCTCGAACAGGTCGGCGGCCTCTTCGAGCAACAGCGCGCGCGCCTCGCCGCCCAGGGCGTCCCAGCCGGGCTGGATTGCGGCGGCACGGGTGAAGGCGGCGTCGACGTCGGCGGCAGTCGCGTCACGGCGGGTGCCGACGATGCGCGAGGGATCATGCGGCGAGGTGACGTTCACCACCGCGCCGGTGCCCCCGAAAGTCGGCTCGGCGGCCCACTGGCGGCTTTCGAGCGCCTTGAGCTGATTCATCAGCGGCCCCAGCACCAGCGGATCGGAGAGATCGACGCCCGCGCTATTCTGCCGCTTCGCGAAGATTGCCCCCGGCAGCGGGATCGCCGGATTGCGGCGCGGGTTCATCGCGGCGAGCTCCGCGACCGGATCGCCCACCAGCTCCTCGGCCGGAATGTCGGCATCGCCCATGCGGTTGACGAAGCTGGTGTTGGCTCCGTTCTCGAGCAGGCGGCGCACCAGATAGGCGAGCAGTTCCTTGTGCCCACCCACGGGAGCGTAAATCCTGACCGGCGTACGCTGGTTGCCCTCGAGCGCGTGGAGCGCGTCATAGACCTCCTCGCCCATGCCGTGCAGGCGCTGGAATTCGAACGGGCGGCCGGCGGCGAGATGCTTGATCGCCCCGATGGTGTAGGCGTTGTGCGTGGCGAAGGCGGGGCGGATCACATCGCTGTGCTCGAACAGCCGCGCGGCGCAGGCGAGGTAGCTCACATCGGTCGCGACCTTGCGGGTGAACACCGGGTAATCGGTGTAGCCGCCCACCTGCGAGAGCTTCACCTCGCTGTCCCAGTAGGCGCCCTTGACCAGCCGCACGAACAGCTTGCGCCCGTGCCTGCGGGCCACCTTCCCCGCCCAGTCGCACACCCAGATCCCGCGCTTCGAATAGGCCTGGATGGCGAGGCCGAAGCCCTCCCACCGGCTGCCGTCCGGGCGGCGGAACAGGTCGTCATCGGCGACCAGTTCCTCGATGATGTCCATGCTGAGTTCGAGCCGCTCGGCTTCCTCGGCATCGATGGTGAAGTGGATGTCCGCGTCGCGCGCCTTCACGGCGAGGTCGCGGATCACCGGAATCATCGCAGCCTTGGCCTCGCCTGCATGGAAGAAATTGTACTTCGGGTGCAGCGCCGACAGCTTCACCGAAATCCCGGGCGAGCCCGCCACGCCCGCGCCGGATTCGCGCACCAGCCGCGCCAGCGCGCTTTCGTAGGCCTGCCGGTATTTCTCGGCATCGGCGAAGGTCATCGCCGCCTCGCCGAGCATGTCGAAGCTGTGCGTGATCCCCCGCGCGCGTTCGGGCGCGGCGCGCTTCAGCGCTTCGTCGATGGTGCGGCCGAACACGAACTGGCCGCCCAAAATCTTCATCGCCTGGCCCGTCGCCGTGCGGATCACCGGCTCGCCCAGCCGGTTCATCGCGCGCTTGAAGGCGCTCCCCAGACCCTTCTGCCGCGCGTCCGGCGGATCGAGCACTTCGCCCGTCAGCATCAGCGAGAAGGTCGCCGCGTTGACGAAGGTGGACGAGCTTTCGCCCAGATGCTCGCCCCAATCGATGCTGCCGATCTTGTCCTTGATCAGCGCGTCCGCCGTCGCCGCATCGGGCACGCGCAGCAGCGCTTCGGCCAGGCACATCAGCGCGATGCCTTCCTCGGTATCGAGGCCGTATTGCTGGAGGAACGCGTCAATCCCGCTCGCCTTCTTGGCCCTCGCCCCTTCGATCAGGTCGATCGCAAGGCGCGCGGCGGCTTCGTGCACCCTGGCGGCAGGGGCGGCCTGCTCCAGCCGTTCGGCGATGCAGGCTTCCTCGTCCTGACGATAGGCACGGCGCAGGTCGGTGCGGTCGATTGCTGGGGCGGCGGTGTAGTCGGCCATCTGGTTTCACCTGAAACGATTCGAGAGAGCAAGGCGGCCCTCTGGACGGCAAGAGGCTGCGCTTCAAGCGCGGGTTTTGCAACGGCCCGCTTGCCCGCCGCGCGGCCTGCGTTTAGCCTTCGCGTTCGACCAACAGGGGCCATTCACCATCATGCGCATGTTCTGCTTCCATTGCCGCGACGGTGAAGACGGCGGACGGCTGCGCGCGATCCATCGCCCGGCCCACCTCGAATTCGTCCACGCCAATGCCGAGCACTTCGTGATCGTCGGCCCGCTGAAGCGCGCCGATGGCTTGATCATCGGCTCGCTGCTGATCGTGAAGGCCGAGGACGAAGCCGCCGCGCGCGCCATTCTCGCGGACGATCCCTACCTCACCGGCGGGGTGTGGCAGCTGATCCGGGTGGACGAATTCACCCCGCTGCTGGGCGACTGGGCCTAGAAGACGACGCCGACAGCCGCAAGGCTGATGGGGCCGGCGAGCAGGCCGACCAGCATCGCGTAAGGTTTCTTGCGCAGCGCGAGCGCCACGCCCGCCACCCACATCACCGGCGCCAACACCAGATAGGCGAACACCTGCCGCCGCCCCTCGGCGATGCAGGACTTGAGCGCCGCGTCGGTATCCGTCGCCGCCGCGCAGTCGCCCATCAGCAGCACCAGCCCTAGCAGTGCCACCAGCACCAGCCCCGCCGCCAGCACCGCGGCGGTCAGCGCGCCGAAGGCGGTGACCCTCAAGCCCCGACCTCGTCCTGCGCGTGGGCGGGGTTGTTGCGGTTCCACTTCACCGAGGACCAGAACGCCAGCCCGATCAGCACCGCGCCGATCAGGCCGGTGATCACTTCCGAGATATGCGCAAAGGTGTTGAGGTACATGATCACCGCCAGCGCCAGGATCGCGTAGAACGCGCCGTGTTCGAGGTAGCGGTATTCGCTCATCGTGCCCTTGTGGACGAGGAAGATCGTCATCGAGCGCACGAACATCGCCCCGATGCCAAGGCCGATGGCGATCACGATCAGGTTGTTGGTGAGCGCGAAGGCGCCGATCACGCCGTCGAAGCTGAAGCTGGCGTCCAGCACTTCGAGATAGAGGAACGCGCCGAAGCCCGCCTTGGCGACGTCACCTGTCGAGGGCGTCGGCGGTTCGAGCAGGTGGTTGACGATCTCGACCGCGAGATAGGTCAGCAGGCCTGCGATGGCGGCGATCAGGAAGGTATGCGCCTCTTCGGGCGGCAGTACGCTGGAGACCGCCCAGGTCCCCGCCAGCACCACGCCGATGGTGAGGGATTCGATGTTCGCGACCTTGGCGAGCGGGCGTTCGATCACGTCGATCCAGTTCACGTCCTTGTCGGAATCGAAGAAGTACTTGAGGCCGACCATCCCGAGGAACGCCCCGCCGAAGCCCATCAGGCCCACGTGCGCATCGGAAACGATCGCCTGATACTTGGCCGGCTCGTTGAGCGCGAGCTTCAGCGCCTCGACGGGTCCGAGGCTCGCGGCGACCATCACGATCACCAGCGGGAAGACGATCCGCATCCCGAACACCGCGATGGCGATGCCCCACGTCAGGAAGCGCTGCTGCCAGACCGGGTCCATGTCCTTGAGCACCGAGGCGTTCACCGCCGCGTTGTCGAACGACAGCGAGACCTCCAGCACCGCCAGCACCGCGCAGATCCACACGATCGACAGCACGCCGTCGAAGGTGCCGGTCAGCTCCCAGCCATACCAGCCGCCGACCGCAAGGCCGATCAGAGTGAACAGCAGCGAACCGCCGAAATGCTTGAACATCGGGTATCCCTATCGCGTTGACGGATCGCTCTTAGAGCGGGCCGGAGCGGCGGGCTAGAGCCCGAAACTGCCCTTCAGGCCATCGATCACATATTGCGCCGCGAGCGCGGCCAGCAGCACGCCGAGCAGGCGGGTGATGACCGCCTCGACCTTGTCGCCCAGCAGCCGGATCAGCGGCCCGGCGGCGACCAGTGCGGCGGCGGTGATGACCAGCACGGCGACCAGCGCGGCGAGCACCTGCCCCATGATCGCCCAGTCGCCGTGGGCCTCGTTCATCAGCAGCATGATCGCCGCGATCGCGCCGGGGCCCGCCAGCATCGGCATCGCCATCGGGAAGACCGAGACATCCTCGATCTCGGGCGTGGCGGCGATCTTCTCGGCGCGCTCCTCGCGGCGCTGGGTGCGCTTCTCGAAGACCATGTCGAAGGCGATGAAGAACAGCATCAGCCCGCCCGCGATGCGGAACGAGTTGAGCTCGATATGGAGCGCGCCGAGCAGTTCCTGCCCGAACAGCGCGAAGACCAGCAGGATCGCCGAGGCAATCCCCGTCGCCCGCAGCGCCATGCTGCGCGCTTGCGCCGGGGTCGCGCCCTTGGTCAGCCCGGCATAGATCGGCGCGCACCCGGGCGGGTCGATCACCACGAACAGGGTGACGAAGGCGGAAAGGAAGGTCTCGGTCAGGGCCATGGGATCAACTGCCTCGGCCCCTCACATCATTTGGGGTCGGGGGCAAGGCTTTGTTCGATCGCGGTGACCCAGCGGCCTTCGTAGAAGTAGTCCGCCGCGATGGCCCGCGTCCCGTCCGCGCCGTGGGTCCAGCGCCAGCGCAGGGTGCCGTCACGCGAGAGGGTCGCGCCTTCCTTGCCGTCCTCGCCGATGGGCAGGGCAGGCGGCGGGGGCACCGGATTGCCGCCGCGCGGGCAGCTCGCGATCAGGCCTTCGACGAGATCGAGCGCGGTGACGATGATCTCGCCCTCCTCGATCCGCTGCTTGGGCGGCGGCTGCGGATTGTCCGCGCCGCCGACGTCGAAGACATAGCGGTATTCGCCGTCGGGCTGGCGTTCCCACACGGTAACGAAATTGCCGACAGTGCCGTCGGGATCGCGGAACCGGCCCTTACTGACCGCGAGGCCCCCGTCACAGCTCACCACCACCGCGCGCGGCGACCATTGCACGGCCTGCGCGGGATCGGTCTGGGTGGCGAGCCAGGCCTGCGCCGGGAAGGGCCCGTTGCCGCCGTGGATCATCGCGCCCGGAGCGGCGAACTGGCGGAAGGCGGTCCACTGCCCGTTCTCGCGCGCGGCCCGCGAGAAGGCGAGCTCGGCGGCGACGATGGTGCTCGGCTGCCCGGCGCCCGGCGCGTTCTTCAGCACCCGGTCGATCACCGCAGGCGGCGGCCCCGCCCGGCGGTTCGGCCCGGCGCAGGCGGCGAGAGCGAGCACCAGGATCAAGGCAACGACGCGCATGGAAACCTCCGTTCGCCCTGAGCTTGTCGAAGGGCCGTTCTTCCTGAAAGCGAAAAGCAGGGCTTCGACAGGCTCAGCCCGAACGGAGATATGTTAGATACCCTCCGGCGCGTCCAGCCCCGCATGACGGTGCGCCGCCACCAGCGTGTTGCGCAGCAGCACGGCGATGGTCATCGGTCCGACCCCGCCCGGCACCGGGGTGATCGCGCCCGCGACTGCCAGCGCCTCGCCGTAGTGGACATCGCCGACGAGCCTGCCCTTGGGCTTGTCCTCGGTGGGGGCCAAGCGGTTGATGCCGACGTCGATCACGGTCGCGCCCGGCTTGATCCAGTCCCCGCGCACCATCCCCGGACGGCCCACGGCAGCGACCACGATGTCCGCGCGGCGGACGACCTCGGGCAGGTTCTTGGTGCGGCTATGCGCGATGGTGACCGTGGCGTTGGCGTCGGTCAGCAGCTGCGCCATCGGCTTGCCGACGATATTCGAGCGGCCGATCACCACTGCATCGAGACCGCTGAGATCGCCGAGGTGATCCTGCAGCAGCATCAGGCAGCCCAGCGGCGTGCAGGGGACGAAGCCCTCCTGCCCCACGGAGAGCCGCCCGGCGTTGATCACATGGAACCCGTCGACATCCTTGTCCGGATCGATCGCGGCGATCACCGCCTGCTCGTCGAGCCCCTGCGGCAGCGGGAGCTGGACGAGGATGCCATCGACCTCGGGATCGCGGTTCAGCCGCTCGACCAGCGTCAGCAGCTCGGCCGCGCTGGTGGTGGCGGGCAGGCGATGCTCGAAACTGGCGATGCCGGCCGCCTCGCAGGCCTTGGCCTTGGCGCCGACATAGACCTGGCTCGCGGCATCATCGCCGACGAGCACCACCGCGAGGCCGGGGCGGCGCGCGGTGGCCTGCGTGAACGCCGCCGCCGCCGCGCCGATCCGCGCGCGCAGGCCCTCGGCGAAGGCCTTGCCGTCGATCCGCGCTGCCGTCGTCACCGTCTCGCCCATCAGTAGGCCGCGCCCTGGATCAGCTTCGACACCGCGATCAGCAGCATCATGAACACCATCGGCGAGAAGTCGATCGCGCCGGTATCGGGCATCACCCTGCGGATCGGGCGCAGCACCGGCTCGAACAGGCGCGAGAGCGCGTCATGCACCGCATAGACGAACTGGTTGCTCGGGCTCACCACGTTGAAGGCGAAGAGAAGCCCGATGATGAACCAGATGATCAGCAGCATGTTGGCGGTGCTGATCACCATGCCGAGAATTTCTAGCAGTGCTCCGGTCATTGCAGTCCGTTTCCGTTCAATGGGGGCTTGCGCGGCCCTGTGGGGTCCCTTGGAAGCGTATTAGCCTGTTAATACGCCTCGCGCCATATCTCAGTTCCCGAGGCGTGTGCGCTCAGGCCCGCACCAGCGTGCCCGCGCCGCGCGCGGTGAAGAATTCGAGCAACATCGCGTGACCAACCCGGCCATCGAGCACCACCGCCGCCTCGCAGCCCGATTGCACCGCGGTGACGCAGGTCTCGAGCTTGGGCACCATCCCGCCGCGGATCACGCCCTCGTCGCGCAGCCTGGCGATGTCAGCGGGGGTGAGATCGGTCAGGAGCTTGCCCTCCCCGTCGAGCACGCCCTGCACGTCTGTCAGCAGGAACAGCCGCGCCGCGCCCAGCGCCGCCGCGATCGCGCCCGCCATGGTGTCGGCGTTGATGTTGTAGGTCGCCCCGTCCTCGCCCGGCGCGATGGGGGCGATCACCGGGATCATGCCCGCGGCGACCATCGTGTCGATCACCGTGGTATCGACCGCCGCTGGCTCGCCCACGAAGCCGAGGTCGACCGCCTGCTCGATATTGCTGTCGGGATCGCGGGTCGTGCGGCTGACCTTGCGCGCCTGCACCAGCCCGCCGTCCTTGCCCGAAATGCCGATCGCCTTGCCGCCCGCGGCCGCGATCCAGCCGACCAGTTCCTTGTTGATCGCGCCCGAGAGCACCATCTCGGCGACCTTGGCGGTAGCCTCGTCGGTGACCCTGAGGCCGTCGACGAAGGTGCTCTCCACCCCCAGCCGCTTGAGCATCTGGCCGATCTGCGGGCCGCCGCCGTGGACCACCACCGGGTTGATGCCGACCGCCTTCAGCAGCACGATATCCTCGGCGAAATCGCGCGCCGCCTCGGGGTCGCCCATCGCGTGGCCGCCGTATTTCACCACGAAGGTGCGTCCGGCGTAGCGCTGGAAATAGGGCAGCGCCTCGATCAGCACCTCGGCCTTGGCGAGGTCGGGCGTTTCGGCACCCGAGCGAGGGGCCGCGTGGAATGGCTTGTCAGTCACCGTGCATCAGTTCCCGTGCGCGCACCTCGCGCTGTGGCCGTGCGCCCTAGCCGCTTGCGGGCGCGGGGCCAAGCCTTGCCGCTGCGCGTTAAGCCGGAATTAGGCATTCCCGGTGCTTGATGGTATCGAGCGCCGCGAGAGAGGTAAACATGGCCGAACAGGACAGCACGACACCGGGGGTCGATCCCGAAGGCGGAGGACGTCGCCAGGGCGACCGGCGCAAGGCGCAGCTTCCGTTCGAGGGCGAGGACCGCCGCAAGGGCGAGCGCCGTTCGGGCACCGACCGCCGCGCCACCCCGCGGGGCGACGTTACCGGCTGACGTCCGGCAGGCGCGGGTCGCGGGCGGAGCATCGCCTCGTGCCCCGCCCGCATAAGCCCCTCAATACGCGGGCATATTCTCCAGCATCTCCGCAATCTCGTCGAGCAGGTGCAGCCGCTCCTTCTTGAGCGCTTCGAGCCGTTCGTCGCTCGCCGCCTCGGTCTCGCAGGCGATGCGGTGGATCGCGCGGTTCACCTGGTGATGCCGCTCTGCCAGCCGCGCGAAATGCGCATTCTCCTGCCGCAGGCGGTAGAGCGCGGCGGCATCTTCGGGAAATTCTGCGGCGAGTTCGTGCGGGGTGTGTGCGGACATTCGGGTTCTCCCATGGGTTGGATGCCCCCTGCCTAGATCCTCCCCGGGCCTTGGTATTTGACCGGGGTCAAAAGCGCTGGAACCCGCCGGCGCGCGCGGTATGGTGGCGGCGGGATATTCACATGACACTGCCGCAGCCCTTCCGCCGCCGCTGGCTGGCGCTGGCACTCGTTCCGCTTGCCGCCGCAGGAGCGCTGACGCTTGCGCCGGGGACGGGCGAGGCGCAGGGCGGGGGCGAGCCGCACAGCGCGCGCTTCCCCCTCTGCCGCGGGCCGGTGCGCGTCACCTGCGTGGTCGACGGCGACACCTTCTGGTTCGCGGGCACCAAGATCCGCGTCGCCGATATCGACACGCCCGAGGTCTCGCAGCCCCGCTGCCCCGAGGAGCGCGCCCTCGGCAGGCGGGCGACCGAACGGATGCGCGAGCTTCTCAACGCCGGGCGCTTCGGCCTTGCCGCGCCGCCCGGCGGCCGCACCCGTGACCGCTATGGCCGCGAGCTCAGGATCGTCACCCGCGGCGGCAAGAGCCTGGGCGAGGTGCTGGTGCGTGAGGGCCTCGCCGCGCGCTGGGGCGGGCCGAGAGCGCGCTGGTGCGGGGTCTGAGAGGGTCTAGAGGGGGTCTGGAGGGGGTCTGGCAGGGGTCTGGCAGGGGTCTGGCGCAGGCTGGATAGCACGGTCCTCGCGGCCATGTGGCTGAAATCGCTCGATTTCGGGTGTTTCACGCGGCGCGCGGGGCAAAATCCGCCGCTTTTCAACCGCTTCGTCCGGCCCTCATAGCGCAGGCGCCCCCCTTTAGGAAAGCGCCGCGATCCAGCGCTCCACGCCGGCGGGCAGGCCCTTGAACCACACCGCCAGCGCGGCGAGCGCGATGATCTGGAGCGCCGCGATCATGTGGAGATTGCCGCTGAAGGGCTGCTTCCTCGTCTTGTGCCGGAACAGCGCGCGCCCCGCATAGGCCCCCGGCGTGCCCCCGAAGAAGGCGAGCCTGAGCAGCGTCCCCTCCGAAATCCGCCACGCCCCCGCCTCGGCCCGCGCCTTGTCGATGCCGAAGGCCGCGAAGGCGAGGAAGTTCACCGCAATCAGCGCCGTCGCAAGATTGGCCGGCGTCAGCAGCGCCTTGGCCGCAGCGATATTCTGCGGGGACGCGAGGGCGGCGAGGTTCTCCATCGGCGCGGGATAGCGCGAGAGGGGTTGCGGAAGGGTTGCTTATACTCCGTCGGATGGGAGCTTACCGGCGTTCCTCAATGCTTCTAGCTGTTGGGGATTTTTTGGTCGGAAAGATATGAATTCCCGAGACCCGAACTTCAAACCAAGGCTCTTCATGAGATCTCGGTCGTTCTCAGAATAGAGCAGAGCGATCCCCTGCTTTTCGAGCAGATCACGCGCCCCCCCGTTCTTCCTAAGCCGTTTCATGAAATCATCTTGCGCTGCGACGCTGGCTATCACCACGCGAGAGACGGGTACCTCAAGACAAGTTTGGAATAAACGTGCGAGCCGGTCAGTCCCTCCGCGGGGAGCCATTATGTGGTCTCTAGTATCTGAACCAACTAGGGACCAAAAATTTGGAGTGTACTGGAAGTCTTGCACCATCCACCAAATGTGGCTCCTTCCAGCAGCTGAAAACGAGGTTTTGGCATCACGATTTTGCCCACCCCGAAGATAGGCGGCTCGGGCTCGCACCAGACCAACCGCGCAGGTCGAATCATCTTCATTCACTCGCAGCAAAATGCAGAGGCGATCTATGGCTTCGGGCGGGATCATCCATCCTGACCCACCCATCGTAGTTGACTTTACATCGACCTCCTGACCACCGATCAGAAGATCGAGCACCACTCCCTTAGGAACATCCAGCCAATCTCTTAGTAAAATCTCGAATTTGGTTCCGAGATACGTTTTCTCTGTCTTTTCAATTTCACAGAGGAAGTAGCGCCCAGTCCGCGCCGTATCGATTACCTCGTCAATTGCCGAGCGGAAAAAAGATCGGAGTTTTTCGACAAATCTATCACGTCCGCCAACAGCCTTAAGCAGATCAGCCTCGAGGCGAGCGAGATCATCATGATCGGGATGATCATGGTGGAGTGGCTGGTAACCGTCGCCGCCAAACAGATTCAAGCTACCGCCCGGACGATAGGATGAACGTTAACAACTAGTGCTTCCTTGATTTTGCTCGCCACCGCGCACGCCACCGGCGGGGGGAAGGCGTTGCCGACCTGCCGATACGCGGTCGTCTTGCGGCCAAAGAAATGCCAGTCCGCCGGGAAACCCTGCAAGCGAGCCACCATCGCAACGGTCAGACGCGGCATCCCGACAAAATCACTTTCCGGAGCCTTCTCGGCGACCGTTCGGCCTTCCACGCCAAGCGCAGCCCATGCCTTACGTGCGCGGGTAGGACCGAGGTCTGGGCCGCCATGCTTCTTCGATCCACCGACAATGGTAGGTGCAATGTCGTTCGCTTCCTTGGCCCAGCGCGCCGCGCCGAGCCAACCGTTCGCAGCCATCATGTCCTTGAGCACCTCGCCTACAGTTGGCGGGTTTTGCGGCAGCACCTCAGGCCATTCGAACCCGTCCGTGAACTCTTGCTTGAGGGCCACAATCACGACGCGAGGCCGCAATTGCGGCACACCGAAATCACTCGCGTTGAGCAAGCGCCAATCGACCACATAACCGAGTTTCTTGAACTCCGCCTTCAAATGCAGACGATACTCCTCGAAGACAGGCGAGAGGAACCCGCGCACGTTCTCGATCATCACCGCCTTGGGCTTGATCTCGTCGATCAGACGGATTGCAGCCGGGAAGAGGTTGCGTTCGTCCAGATCGCCAAGTTGCTTGCCAGCCACCGAAAACGGGGGGCAAGGTAGTCCGCCAGCCATCAGATCGACGCCAGCGAACGAGCGGCCGTCGAACGCATTCATGTCCGCGCACCGCACATCCCATTGAGGACGGTTGAGGCGCAAGGTCTTGCAGAAATCCGCTTCGATCTCGACCAGCGCTGCATGATCGAAACCTGCCTGCTCGAGACCGAGCGCCTGTCCGCCAGCACCCGCGCAGAATTCGATTGATTGCATGGCGATACTCCTCTTTTGCGTACCGCTATGTTCTTAATTCGTTCCAGTCAAGCGAGTGGCTCCGGAATGGAGCCACTCGTCAAGATCACTCCGCAGCCTCAGCCCCAAACAGCCCGGCCTCAGCCACCACACCATCGTCCTCGTTGACAGCTTTCGCCTTCTGGCGCTTATCAAACGACGACCACACGGTGTTCCAGTCGCCGCGGGTGGCGCCCTTCGAGTATTCCGTCGCGCGGGTTTCGAAGAAGTTGGCGTGTTCGACGCCGTTCAGGAGCGGGGCGAGCCAGGGGAGGGGGTGCTCCTCGATCATGTAGATCTCCTGCAGGCCGAGCTGCTTCAGGCGCCAGTCGGCGATGTAGCGGATGTAGCGCTTGATCTCCTTGGCGCTCATGCCGTTGACCGGGCCCATCTCGAAGGCGAGGTCGATGAAGGCGTCTTCCAGACGGACGGTCTTCTGGCAGATGTCGATCAGGTCTTCCTTCACCGCCTTGGTGAGGCACTGGCGTTCCTCGCAGAAGGTGTGGAACAGCTTGATGATGCCCTCGCAGTGGAGGCTCTCGTCGCGGACCGACCAGCTGACGATCTGGCCCATGCCTTTCATCTTGTTGTAGCGCGGGAAGTTCATCAGCATGGCGAAGCTGGCGAAGAGCTGGAGCCCCTCGGTGAAGCCGCCGAAGGCCGCGAGGGTGCGTGCGATGTCCTCATCGGTGTCGACGCCGAACTGGCCGAGGAAGTCGTGCTTGTCCTTCATTTCCTCGTATTCGAGGAAGGCGGAGTACTCGGTCTCGGGCATGCCGATGGTGTCGAGCAGGTGCGAATAGGCGGCGATGTGCACCGTCTCCATGTTGGAGAAGGCGGCGAGCATCATCTTCACTTCCGTGGGCTTGAACACGCGGCCGTAGTTTTCGTGGTAGCAGTTCTGCACCTCGACATCGGCCTGCGTGAAGAAGCGGAAAATCTGGGTGAGCAGGTTGCGCTCGTGATCGGTGATCTTCTGCGCCCAGTCGCGGCAATCCTCGCCCAGCGGCACTTCCTCGGGCATCCAGTGGATCTGCTGCTGGCGCTTCCAGAAGTCATAGGCCCAGGGGTACTGGAAGGGCTTGTAGGTGTTGCGGGCTTCGAGCAGCGACATGGGCGGATACTCCTGAGATGGGTTCGGTATAGCAGATACGGTGCGCAGCGGCGCTTGGATTCAGGTCAGGGCCAGTGGGTGGCGATCACGATCAGGCAGAAGGGCGCGAGCATGGAGACCATCGCGATGTGGATCATCGCGGCGTTGCGGCTGTGACCTTCCTTGTCGCGCTTCAGCTCGCGGACGGCGTGAAAGCCGAACCAGATGCTGGTGACGAGGCCGATCACGGCGGTGGCGAATGGCATGTTCACGCTGGTCTCTCCCCCCTGACCGCAGTCCCCCGGCGAAGGGCGCGCCCGGGATGTCCGGCGCGCGCCCTGACGCGGATTACTGGCAGCTCAGACATTCCTCGTAATCGGTCTGCTCGCCGCTGGCGGCGAGTTCGATCTTGGCGAGTTCGGGCGTGTTGTCCGCCTCCACCCCGCCGACGAAGCCGGCGCGCTGGACGGACTTGGAGCGCAGGTAATAGAGCGACTTGATGCCCTTTTCCCACGCCTGGTAGTGGAGCATCATCAGGTCCCACTTGTCGACGTCGGCCGGGATGAACAGGTTCAGCGACTGGGCCTGGTCGATATAGGGCGTGCGGTCGGCGGCGAATTCAAGCAGCCAGCGCTGGTCGATCTCGAAGCTGGTCTTGTAGACCGCCTTTTCCTCCGGCGTCAGGAAGTCGAGGTGCTGGACGGAGCCGCCCCGCTCGAGGATCGAGTTCCAGACATTGGTCGAGTTCTTCGCCTTCTTCTCGAGCAGCTTCTCGAGATAGGGGTTCTTGACGATGAAGCTGCCCGACAGAGTCTTGTGGGTGTAGATGTTGGCCGGGATCGGTTCGATGCACGCGGAAGTCCCGCCGCAGATGATCGAGATCGACGCGGTCGGCGCGATCGCCATCTTGCAGCTGAAGCGCTCCATCGCGCCCATGTCGGCGGCGTCGGGGCAAGGGCCCCGCTCCTGCGCGAGCAGCATCGAGGCTTCCGAGGCCTTGGCGTGGATATGCTTGAACATCTGGAGGTTCAGCGCCTTGGCCATCGCGCTCTCGAAGGCGACGCCCTTCTGCTGGAGATAGGAGTGGAAGCCCATGACCCCGAGGCCGACGCTGCGTTCGCGCGAGGCGGAGTACTTGGCGCGGGCCATTTCGTCCGGCGCGCGGTCGATATAGTCCTGCAGGACGTTGTCGAGAAAGCGCATCACGTCCTCGATGAACTGCTTGTCGCCCTTCCACTCTTCCCAGGTTTCAAGGTTGAGCGAGGACAGGCAGCACACCGCCGTGCGGTCATTGCCGAGGTGGTCGATGCCGGTCGGCAGGGTGATTTCCGAGCACAGGTTCGAGGTCGAGACCTTGAGGCCGAGATCGCGGTGATGCTTGGGCATCATGCGGTTCACGGTGTCGTTGAAGACGATATAGGGCTCGCCCGTCGCCAGCCGGGTTTCGACCAGCTTCTGGAACAGCGAACGCGCATCGACCTTGCCGCGCTCCGACCCGTCACGCGGCGAGCGCAGGGTGAATTCGGCACCCTCGCGCACGGCCTGCATGAACTCGTCGGTGACGAGCACGCCGTGGTGGAGGTTCAGCGCCTTGCGGTTGAAGTCGCCCGAGGGTTTGCGGATTTCGAGGAACTCCTCGATTTCCGGGTGGCTGATGTCGAGATAGCACGCGGCCGACCCGCGGCGCAGCGAGCCCTGCGAGATCGCGAGGGTCAGCGAATCCATCACGCGCACGAAGGGAATGATGCCGCTGGTCTTGCCGTTGAGGCCGACCGGTTCGCCGATGCCGCGGACATTGCCCCAATAGGTGCCGATGCCGCCGCCCTTCGAGGCGAGCCACACGTTCTCGTTCCAGGTGCCGACGATCCCTTCAAGGCTGTCCTCAACCGAGTTGAGGTAGCACGAGATCGGCAGGCCGCGGTTGGTGCCGCCGTTCGAGAGAACGGGGGTCGCGGGCATGAACCACAGGTTCGAGATGTAGTCATACAGGCGCTGGGCGTGCTCCTGATCGTCCGCATAGGCATCGGCCACGCGGGCGAAGAGGTCCTGATAGACCTCGCCGGGCAGCAGATAGCGGTCGGTCAGGGTGTCCTTGCCGAAATCGGTGAGGCGCGCGTCACGGCTGGCGTCGGTGACGATCGTGAAACGGCGGTCGTTGACCTTCTTGCTGTCGGTCTTGGCGGCATCCTTGGCCGCTTCGACCATGGCATGCCCAAGCGCTTCGGTCGCCTTGGCGGCGATCAGCGCGTCGGAGCCGGTATCAGTCGTTTTCATCGTCACTGCCTTATCTTCCCCCGCGCCCGCGCCGGTTTCGAGTTCATTGGTCACGTCCGGCACGTTATCGCTCGCCTTGAAATCCATCTGTCAGCCCCACTTGTCCCCCGAATCGGCACCATCGCACAAGAGGCTTTGTTCCGATTCTGTTCTATACCGGGTGGTCCACAGACTTGCCAACAGCCTGCCCCCCTCGTGGCCGTGCTGACAGGTCGGTCGATCCCATTCGCGGCGCTGGCCAGACCCTTGCGCCGGGGCGAATCGCTCTCCCTGCGCCCTCTCGCGGGGCGGGGAGAATTCACCAAGGCTTGGGGGTCCGATTTGCACCGAACCACTAGATGATGAATCAGCCAGGGAATCCCGTCAACGGGGGATTAAGCACCTAGTTACCATCCGGAGCGCTTCATCACCCTGTCACAAACCCGCGACGCGTGGAGCAAGCTTGAGTCGCGAGCCCCGCAAGCCCCAAATTGAATCTGTGAAGAAAAATATGGGGAGTGAATCATTCGAATCCACCCGTGAATCTTTTGCACGCGGGCGGCTTCGATTGTTGCGCGCGAGGGGTGCGATCGGCGCCTCGCGAGCTGCTCAGCCCCGCCCGGGGTAAGCCAGAGCGCCGTGACTTACACGATTGACGGGCACCGATCGCTTCTATATTTCAACATTTATCGAATCATTGGAGTGTCCGATGCAGGCCGATCTCGTCATCCGCGCGCTGGGTGCGCTGGCGCAGGAACACCGCCTCGCCGCTTTCCGCCTGCTGGTGCAGGCCGGAGCCGCGGGCATTCCCGCCGGCGCGCTGGCCGAGCGAATCGGCGTGCCGCCCTCCTCGATGAGCTTCCACCTCGCCCAGCTCGCCAATGCCGGGCTCGTCACCCAGCGGCGCGAGAGCCGCTCGATCATCTACGCGGCGGATTATGCCGCGATGAACGGCCTCATGGCCTACCTCACCGAAAACTGCTGCGGCGGCCTGCCCTGCGAGGATGCCGCCGCCTGCGCGCCCGCCAAACCCGAGGAGACTGTCCTGTGAAGCGCTTCCACCTGCATGTCGGCGTGACCGACCTCGATGCCTCGATCGCCTTCTACACCCACCTGTTCGGCGCCGCGCCGGAGGTGGTGAAGGCGGACTACGCCAAGTGGATGCTCGAAGACCCGCGCATCAACTTCGCGATCTCGATGCGCGAAGGCGCGGCCAAGGGCATCGAGCATGTCGGGCTTCAGGTCGAGAACGAGGGCGAACTCGCCGAAGTCTATGCCCGCCTCAAGGCCGCCGACCGTCCGGTGCTGGAAGAGGGCGCAACCACCTGCTGCTACGCCAGATCGGAGAAGAGCTGGATCGCCGATCCCGATGGCGTGGTGTGGGAAGCCTTCCTCACCACCGGCGGCAGCACGACCTATGGCGGCAGCCCCGATCTCGAACAGCTCGCCAATGCCGATGCGGCCACGGGCGCGTGCTGCGTGCCGCAAGCCGCCACCGCAGCGCCGCTTGCGAAAACCGGCTGCTGCTGACCACAATCGCGGGGGCGACACATGAACATTCTGGTGCTGTGCACGGGCAATTCCGCCCGCTCGATCCTTGGCGAGGTGATCCTCGGCCAGCTTGGCGCAGGGCGGGTCACCGCTTTCAGCGCGGGGAGCCAGCCCAAGGGCGCGGTGCATCCCGGCGCGCTGCGGCTGCTGGCGGCGCGGGGGATCGATACCTCGGGGCTCCATTCGAAGAGCTGGAACACCTTCACCGGCCCCGATGCGCCGGAGATCGATCTCGTCATCACCGTCTGCGGCAGCGCGGCGGGCGAGGCCTGTCCGATCTTCCCCGGCACGCCTTTGCGCGCCCATTGGGGCCTGCCCGATCCGGCGGCAGTGACGGGCGATGACGCGGAGGTCGACGCCGCCTTCGCGCAGACCTGGGACTGGCTGACGAAGCGGGCCGAGGCCTTCCTCGCCCTGCCCTTCGAGACGATGGCGCGCGATGAATTGCAGGCCAGGCTGGCCGAGATCGGCGCAATGGAAGGCGCTGCATGAACCGCGCGCTTTTCGCGGAAGCTCTGGGGAGCTTCTTCCTCTTCGCCACCGTGGTCGGCTCGGGCATCATGGCCGAGAGCCTTGCGGGCGGGAATGTCGCGGTCGCGCTGCTGGGCAACACGCTGGCGACGGCGGCGATGCTGTTCGTGCTGATCACGATGCTCGGGCCCATCTCGGGCGCCCATTTCAATCCGGCGGTGACGCTGGTCTTCGCGCTGCGGCGCGAGATCGGTGCGGGGCTGGCGCTCGGCTTCGTCGCCGCGCAGCTTGCAGGCGGGATCGCCGGCGTATGGACCGCGCACGTGATGTTCGACCTGCCCGTCCTGCAAGTCAGCGACACCGCGCGCACCGGCACCGGCCAGTGGGCGGGCGAGATCGTGGCGACTTTCGGGCTGGTGCTGACGATCCTCGCCACCCTCGCCGCACGGCACGAGTGGGTGCCGGCGAGCGTCGCGCTCTATATCACGGCGGGCTACTGGTTCACCTCCTCGACCAGCTTCGCCAATCCCGCGATCACCGTGGCGCGCAGCCTCAGCGATACCTTCGCCGGGATCGCACCGGGCGATGTGCCGGGCTTCGTGCTGGCGCAACTCGCCGGAGCCGTGGCGGCGATGGGGGCCGCCCACCTGCTGCTCTCCGCCGATCCTCACACGGACGCAAAGCTGGACTAGCCCGCCGCCCCCTCACTCCTCCGGGATCGTCAGCCGGATCGTGCACACCAACCCGCCGGGCGCGAAGTCCATCGTGGTCTGGCCATCGAATTCGTGCGCGAGCTGGTCCTCGATCAGGCGCATGCCGAGGCCGGTGCGCTGCGGCGGGACAACCGGCGGCCCGCCGTGTTCGGCCCAGACCAGTTCCAGCACGCTGTCGGCCGGCGGCTGGTGGCACCAGCTGATCCGCACATGGCCCGCAGGCATGCTCAGCGCGCCGTACTTGACCGCATTGGTGGCGAGTTCGTGCAGCGCCATCGTCAGGCTGACGGCCATCTTGGAGCAGACCATGATCTCCGGCCCCGCCAGCGTGAAGCGCTCCGGCCCGAAGGTCAGCGCGGCGCTGCCGATGATGTCGTCGAGCGAGGTCGGCTCCCACTGGTTGCGGGTCAGCATCTCGTGCGCCTTCGACAGTGCCTTCAGCCGGTTCATGTAGCTGGTGAGCGCCACCGGATCGCTGCCGTGGAAGGTCTGGCGCGCAATCGCCTGCACTGTCGCCAGCGTGTTCTTCACCCGGTGATCCAGCTCGTTGATGAGAACGCGCTGCATCGCCTCTGCCCGTTTTTCCATGGAGATGTCCCGTACCTCGATGATGGTGCCGATCGTCTTGGAAGCGTCGTCGCGCACCGGACTGGCGCAGAATGCGACGGGGTAGAAATGGCCCTCGCGGTGGACGAACATTTCCTCGCCCCGCATCTGGTTGTGTTCGGGAAAGGCGCGATCGATCGCGCATTCGGACAAGGGGAAGGGGCGCCCGTCGGGCCGCGTGTGATGGATGATGTCATGCAGCGGACGGTCGAGCGCGAGGATTTCGGCGAGCGTGTAGCCGGTCAGCTGCTCGGCCGCGGCGTTCATGTAGATGCAGTGCTGGCGGTCATCCATGAGGAAGATGGCGTAGGACGCATTGTCGAGCACCGCCTGGAGACGCCGGTGGGCGCTGGCGAGGCCTTCGTCCGGGACAGGATCGCGGCTCAAGTACACCCCGCCCACCTGATGTCCACCTTCCCTCGGGAGCTGGCAACAATGCGCCGCTCCCTCACAACCGGCGCCGGCCGCCTACCTCCCGGCTGCGGTCCGCAACGGGGAAAGCAGACCTTGGCACGAGTGCGAGTATAACAAAATTAACATGCAGCAGCTTCCGCGTCGGCAATTGCCTGCGCGGTCTTGTAATCGGGCTTTCCGTTGTTGAGCCTGAGCGACTGCGGGGTGAGGATGTAGCGGCGCGGGATCTTGTAGCCGGCCAGACCGGCGCGGGCATGGGCATCGAGCGCGGCCTCGTCGACTGCGCCCTCCGGCTGCACCACGGCGACGACCTTGCGCCCAAAACGCGCATCCGGAAGGCTGACGACGCGCACGTCCTTCACCCCCGGATGGCCGAGCAGCACCGCCTCGACCTCTTCGGGGAAGACCTTCTCGCCGCCGGTGTTGATGCACATGTTGTCGCGCCCGATGAATTCGAGCGTGCCATCGGGCGACCAGCGCGCGCGGTCGCCGGTCATCAGCCAGCGCTTGCCGCCGATGACGGGGAAGGTCTGGGCGTTCTTCGCGTCCTCGCCGAGGTAGCCGAGCGGCAGCGGGCCGGTGCGCGCGACGATGCCGACACCGTCGCTGCCGGGAAGGATTTCGGCGAGGTTCTCGTCGAACAGCCTGGTCTCGCGCCCGGGGAGAGGCTGGAACTTGCCCCCGCCGCTGGAGCCTTGCGCGGTGGTGATGACGATCCCGGTGCCCGAGCTTTCCGACGAACCCAGCGCATCGACGATCATCAGCGCCGGGTGATGGCCGATCAGTCGTGCCTTCAGGCTCGCCGAGAACACCGCGCCCGAGGAGGTGATGCTCCGCAGCGAGGCCAGCACCTCGGAACCATCCCCGCGCGCATCGAGCCGGTCGGCGAGCGGTAGGGCGAAGGCGTCGCCAACGATGAAGATGCCGCGCGCACCCAGCCGCTTCACTTCGTCGAGCGCCAGATCGGCGTCGAATTTCGGGCCCGGCAGCAGCGCCAGCGTGCCGCCCTTCAAGAGGTGGATCACCGCGGTGAACTGCCCCGCGCCGTGCATCAGCGGCGAGAGAAGCAGCAGCGGCGAGGTGCTGGCGGGATGCTCGGGGCCGATCGCGGCGGCCTGCGCGACCTGCTCGGCAAGGCTCTCTACCACCAGCGGCGGCGTACCCGGCGGGCGCTGCCACAGGCCGATGTTGAACGCCTGCCACGCCTGGTCCATTGGCCACATCACAGCCTTGGGCATCCCCGTGGTCCCACCGGTCGCGGTGAGGAACAGGGCTTCGGAATCGTCATGGACCGCGAAACCTTTGGGCAGCGGGGTCTCACCCAGCGCGGTCCAGTCGCCGCTCCCGACATCCACCGTCAGCGCGCCTGTGGGCATCGCGTCGCGCGCCGCATCGGCGAAGTCGCTCTCGGTGAACAGCGCCTTCAGCCCGAAGCGGGTGAAGATGTCCGCCAGCTCGCGCGCCTTGAAGTGGTAGTTCACATTGACCGGCACCACGCCTGCTTTCACGCAGCCGAAATAGGCGAGCATGTAGTCGGGTGTGTTGCGCAGCATCTGCCCGGCAATGTCGCCCGGCTTCAGCCCGTGCGCCAGCAAGCCCGCCGCGATCCGGTCGGTGATCGCATCGAGCTCGCCCCAGCTGACGACCCGCTCGCCATGCACCAGCGCGGGCCGTTCCGGCGGGATCGCCCCCGCCAGCGCCTTCAACACCACCCCGAAATTCGCGCCCGCAAATGCCATCTTTTTCCGGTCTCCCTGTCTCTTTCGCTAGCCCCGCCAGGGCTTGTGTTCCCCTACGTAAATGATGAGGACAATCGGAAAAATTGCGGTAGTCTTCCGAATCAGATAACAAAGAGAGGAGCAAGGCCACCCCATGGCTACGAATGTTGTCGAACTGCGCACGCCGCAAGGCCGCGAGTCGCTCGAACAGCTGCTCGAACAGGTCACCATCACCTGCCCCGAAGACATCCACGACGCCGCGGTGAACCTCGCCCGGATCGCGCGCGAGCGGGGGATGCAGGTGGCGGTGTGCGACGACATCTCGTCCAAGGAACCGATGGTCGATGCCGACGGCACGATCCTCAACGCCGATATCTTCCGCTGGCTCGACGACGGCGCGCGCTGGTGGGAGGATCACCGCCTCGCGCTGCATTCGCCGCTGCCGCGCGCCTGCCGCTATGAAAGCGAGCCCTTCTGGGTCAACCGCCACGGCTTCAACACCCGCTGGCGCAACCACTACCTCGCCGAGATCGATTTGAACGATTTCGAGCGCCGCGCGCTGTGCAAGGCGGCGATCGTGATCCCGGTGCACCTGCCCTTCGGCCAGATTTCCGCGTGCAGCTTCATCAGCGAGGACCGCACCAAGGAAGACCTGACGGTCGAATTCGCCGAATATGGCGCGCTGTTCGCGATGGTCACCCGCTGCTTCGTGGCGGGCTATGTCCAGGCCAACCGCACCAAGCGGCGCATCCCGTCTGACTGCGTGCTCTCCAAGCGCGAGGTCGAGTGCCTGCGCTGGGCCGCAATCGGCAAGACCGACAAGGAGATCAGCATGATCCTCAACCGGTCGCACGCCACGATCCGCTACCACATCC
This sequence comes from Erythrobacter colymbi, assembly GCF_002155685.1. GTDB lineage: Bacteria > Pseudomonadota > Alphaproteobacteria > Sphingomonadales > Sphingomonadaceae > Erythrobacter > Erythrobacter colymbi. Next base: position 66,149 of record NZ_MUYK01000010.1, on the reverse strand, counting down.
ACCGCGCGGGCGAGAAGCTCGACAGCGTCAACCGCGCGCAGACGATCTTCAAGGCGGGGCAGCTGGGGTACCTGGGCGCGTCTGATTAGCGCAGCCGCCTCCGCGGCTGCGTCCTCGGTGCTGTTTCGATCCCTGCGGGATCGAGCACCTGCGGCTCGCGCCATGCGCTCGCGGCCCTGCGGGCCGGATCAGCGCCTAAATCCACCCTCCTCTTCAGAGGAGGGTCGCGAGACTTACGGAGCGAAGCGGAGTTAGTCGCAGCGGGGTGGTGAAGGCTGCCGGGCGCGAGCCTCCGGCCCGCGCAACCACCCCCAACCCCCTCCTTTGAAAAGGAGGGGGCTTTCCGCTTAACCCAGCTTCCTCAGCGGCTCGCTGCCGTCCCAGCCCACGCCCGCAGCCTTGATCATCCCGAACAGGTCCGGCCCGTCCTTCGCCTGCTGGAGGATCTCCACCAGCGTCCCCGGCCCGCCGCCGGCATCGACATAGATCGCCTGGCTGGTGCCGAAGGTGCCCTCGATCATAACCTCGGCGCCCTCGGCCTCGCACACGGCGCGCGCGTGGGCGATGTCGTCCACCAGAATGCACACGTGGTGCAGCCCGTTGCCGGTCGCGCCGTATTCGCCGGTGTAGACCGAGGGGTGATTGTCGCGCGAACGGATCAGCTCGATCTGGAGGTCGCCCCAATAGGCCAGCGCGAGGTCGAACACCGCATCGGTCGGCTGGCCGCGATATTTCATCCCGTCGAGATGGATGCCCTCGATCAGGAAGAACGGGCCGACGCCCATCGTCTCCGTCCAGTGCCTCACCGCCGCGTCGAAATCCTCCGGCACATAGGCCAGCTGCATGATGTCGCCCAAGGCGGCGATTTGCCCTTCAGACCCATATTCCTCTCCAATCCGATAGGGGTTCTCGGCCCAAAGCTGTGTGATATTCTTCGCCGGAGACACTGCACAAAGTGCGAGGACGAGAGGCGGGGGCCCCACCCCCGATGAGGACCGGAAAAGCCCCATGAACGAGATCAAGGACATTGCCCGCGGCGACCGCTGCCCGGGGATCAGCTACACCGACATGCTCAACGGCGACACCCGCCGCGCGCCCGATTACCTCTTCGAGGAATCGCACATCGAGATGCCGGACGATCCGCTGCCGGTCGCGCCCTATATCTCGGAGGAATTCGCCCGGCTCGAGCGCGAGAAGATGTGGCCCAACGTCTGGCTCTTCGCTGCGCGCGAGGACGAGATGCCCGAGCCCGGCGACACGGTCGTCTTCGACATCGCAGGCAAGAGCTTCCTGCTGATCCGCCAGAAGGACGGCAGCGTGAAGGCCTTCTACAACGCCTGCCTCCACCGCGGCCGCAAGCTGCGCACCGAGAGCGGGTCCTCGGTGCAACTGCGCTGCCCGTTCCACGGCTTCACCTGGAGGAACGACGGGAGCCTAAAGGAAATCCCCTGTTCGTGGGACTTCAAGCACCTCGAAGGCAAGGACATGGACCTGCCGCAGGCGCGCGTCGAGCTGTGGCAGGGCTTCGTGATGCTCACCGAGAACCACGCCCTGCCCGATTTCAAGACCTGGCTCGGCCCGGCGGCCTCGCATTACGAGCGCTACGATTTCGAGAACCGCTATACCGGCATGTGGGTGCAGAAGAAGATCCCTGCCAACTGGAAGGCCACCGCCGAGGCCTTCATGGAGGCCTGGCACTCGATCACCACGCACCCGCAGCTGCTCGCCTTCCTCGGCGATGCCAACACGCGCTATGACCTGATCGGCGATCACTTCAACCGCGCGATCACCCCCTCGGGCGTGCTCAGCCCGCACGTGAAGGGCAAGAATTCGGACTACGTGCTCGAGAAGATGAACGAGTTCTCGGGCGGGCAGGACGCGCGCACCAACCGGCGCTTCTCGGCGAGCGAGGAAGTGCCCGAAGGCTACGATGCCGATGATCCGCTGGGCGCGCGCAAGCTGCTCGCCGAGGCGGGGCGCAAGGGCTTTGCCGAGCAATATGGCTACGACTATTCGGACGCCGCCGACACCGAGATCCTCGACAACTTCACCTACAACATCTTCCCCAACTTCGCGCCGTGGATCGGCTTCCTGCCGACCCTCGTGTACCGCTGGCTGCCGGGCGACACGCCCGACTGGTGCATCATGGAAATCCGCCTGCTGTTCCCGACCAAGAAGGGTGAGCAGCGCCCGCGCGCAGTGGCAATGACCTACATCCCGGACGACGAGCCCTTCGCCTGGGCGAACGACATCATGGGGCCGCAGCTCGCCAACGTCTTCGATCAGGACATGGCGAACCTGCCCTACGTTCAGGAAGGCATGAAAGCGATGAAGGACGGGCTGATGGAGCTCGGCCACTATCAGGACAGCCGCGTGCGGCACTTCCAGACGACGCTGATGAAGTATGTGAACGGGGAGCTGCCGGCTGCCTCGTGACCCCCTTCGTCATTGCGAGCCGAAGGCGAAGCAATCCATGGATCGGGGGTTCCGCGGGCGGCACGGTTCGGTCATGGATTGCCGCGTCGCTTCGCTCCTCGCAATGACGAAAGAATGAAACAGGCATGAGCTTCTCCTTCGACCTCTCCGGGCGCACCGCGCTCGTCACCGGCGCGTCCTCGGGACTTGGCACCCGCTTCGGGCGCATCCTTGCGGCGAGCGGCGCGAATGTGGCGCTGGGCGCGCGGCGGGCCGACCGTCTGGCGGCGCTCGCGGCCGAGATCGGCCCGCAGGCCGCCGCCGTGACGATGGATGTCGCGCGCGAGGCCGACATCATCGCCGGGTTCGACGCCGCCGAGGCCGCCTTCGGCCCCGTCGACACCGTCATCGCCAACGCGGGCGTCGATGGCGCCGGGATGGCGACCACCATATCCGAGGCCGAGATCGAACAGACCCTCGCGATCAACCTCAAGGGCGCAATCCTCACCGCCCGCGAGGGCGCGAAGCGGATGATGGCGCACGGGGTGACGAAGGGGAGGATCGTCCTGATCGCCTCGATCACCGCCTTCGAGCCCTCGCCCGGCCTTGTCGCCTATGCCGCGTCCAAGGCCGGCGTGGTGCAGGCGGGCCGCACACTGGCGCGCGAATGGGCGCGGGCGGGGATCAACGTCAACACGGTCTCCCCCGGCTACATCCGCACCGCGATCAACGATGCGTGGTTTAATACCGAGCCCGGCCAGAAGCAGATCGCCCGCTTCCCCAAACGCCGCCTGATGGGCGAGGAGGGGCTGGACGCGATGATCCTGTTCCTGTGCTCGGACGCCTCCGAGTTCGTGACCGGCACGGACTTCGTGCTCGACGACGGGCAAACGCTCTAGTGACGCGCCGCCTGATCTCGCTCGCCGCCGGGATCATGCCTGAGGCCACGCCTTCCCAGCTGATCGAATGCGCCGCCGCGAGCGACTTCGACTTCGGCGGAATGTGGGTCGAACGCGAGACCTGGACGCCCTCGACCACCCGCGCGATCCGCGCTCAGGCCCGCGATGCAGGGGTGGAGCTGCTCGACTGCGAGGTCGCGTGGATCATGCCCGGAGCGCCCGATCCGTGGCTGACCGAGCTGGTCCACATCGCCGCCGAGCTGGGCGCGCGCAACCTCCTGTGCGTCTCCAGCGACCCCGACATGGCCGCCACCACTGCCAAGTTCCAGACGCTGGTGGATGCGGCGGAGGGCACGGGCGTGCGCGTCAATCTCGAATTCGGCATCTTCACCGAGGTGAAGACGATCCACATGGCCCGCGCGGTGCTCGAAGCGGTCGAGGGCGAGGCCAAGGCGCTACTGGTCGACACGCTCCACTGGGCGCGCTCCGGCGGGACGGCGGAGGACCTCAGCGCGATCCCGCGCGAATGGCTCAGCTACTGCCAACCCTGCGACGCGCCCGCGGACGGACCCGACGCAAGCAACTTCGACGCGATCATCGACGACGCCATCAACCGCCGGATGCCGCTCGGCCAAGGCGGGTTGCCGCTAGCCGCAATGGTCGATGCCCTGCCCGCGCACCTGCCGATGGCGATCGAGGAACGCTCCGCGGCCTTGCGCGACGGCTTTCCCGATCTGATCGAACGCGCCCGCGAATGCGCGCGCACCAGTCGCGCATGGCTGGACGGGCGCGCCGCATAGTCGCTACACCGGCACCACGCCGGACTTGCCAAACTTCTGGGCAACAAGCAGTTTCGCCGTCCATGAGCCTGACCTTCATTCGTCACGCTGCGGCGAAACGCATTCTCGCGCGCCTCTCGCTCGCGGCCCTGCCGATGGCGTGCCTGCTGCTGGCCACTGGCAGCGAGGCCAGCAAACGTATTGCAGAGGCTGACGATCAGCTGATCAGCCTCGCCTGTGACCGTGATGTGGTCATGCTCGGCGAAAATAGTCACGGCGACGGAGCAACAATCGCGATCAAGGTCCGGCTCGTACGGCGACTGGTCAAGGAATGTGGTTTCTCTGCGATCGTGTTCGAGAGCAGCTTCTATGACATGGAAGAGCTCTCCAGCCGGACCCCGCCGGATGCGCGCTACGACCGGGCGCTGTTCCTTTCGGCCATCGGGCGAATCTGGTCGCAATCCGCCGAGTTCGCGCCGCTCGCCGACTGGGTAGCAACCCAAAGCCCGACCACCCTGACGCTGGGAGGGATGGACCCGCAACTCGGCTCGGCCGGAGCGTTCTATTCACTCGACGCCTTGCCGAGCGATCTTGTCGCTCTCCTTCCGGAGCAGCAGCGCGAACCCTGCCGCGCCGACATGATCGGGTGGATCAGGTGGACGACAGACCGGGCCGCTGCCCAGCCGCGCATCGCCGCCTGCCTCGACGCCATCGAGGCAGAGTTGGCAACCGCATCGGGCGTTGGCCCGCAGCTGGCGCTTTATGCGTCATCCTTCCGCGATGCGCTGGCATGGACAGGATTGCAGGGGCCTGACCTTCTAGCCGCGCGCGACAGCGCAATGGCGAAGCGTCTATTGGCCTTGCGCGAAAGATTGGCGGGCCGCGGCAAGGTAATCGTGTGGACCGCCAATGCCCACGCCGCTTACGGCGGGCTAGAGAAGGGGCAGCCGACTGCCCGGATACTGAAGGACGCTCTGGGTCGCCGGCTGTTCACGGTCGCATTTTCGGCCGCGGGTGGCTCCTTCCGGTGGTCACGCAGCGAAGTCCGCGAGATCGCGCCGGCACAGCCGGGCGATCTCGAGCGGATCGTACTCGGCGAAAGACAAAGTGCCGTCGCGAATCACGCCGATCTTGCTGCGATCAAAGCCGTAGGCGGCATGGCGCTGGGCCAGCACAAGCACGAGGTGCGCAACTGGGCGGAACTGTTCGATGCTGTCTATGTGCTGGCCGAAGAACGTCCGAAAACCGCCGTCGTGGAGCAATAGACCGCTCGCTATGATCCCCGCGCGTGACCGGCGATCTCGCTCGCCAGACGCGGGATCAGCGGAACCGGCAGGTCATGCCCCCAGCCCGGCACCGTCACCAGCCGCGCGCCGGAGATCGCCTTGGCGGTCGCCTCTCCGCCGGCGAGTTTCACCAGCGGGTCGGCCTCGCCGTGGAGCACCAGCGTCGGGGTGCGCACGCCCGCGAGGCGCGAGGTGCGGTCACCGTCGTCGATGATCGCGGCAAGCTGCCTCGGGAGCCCCGCCGGATAGACCGAGCGACGCATGTTCGCGAGCACCCGCTCGCGCTGCGCCGCCTCGTCGAAGGGGAACGCCTCGCTGTCGGGGCTGCCGATATTGCGCGCGATGTTGAGGCCGTGGGCGATCAGCGTGTCCTCGTCCATGCCCTTGAGCGGTGCGGTCAGCGCCTCGATCGCGTGCTTTTCGGCCTGGGGCAGCTTGCCGCTGCCGGTGGTCGACATGATCGAGGTCATGGTCAGCAGCCGCTCGGGGTGGTGGATCGCCATCAGCTGGACGATCATCCCGCCCATCGAGGCGCCGACGACATGGGCCTTGTCGATCCCGAGCGCATCGAGCAGCCCGATCCCGTCATCGGCCATGTCCTTGAGGGTGTAGGGCACCTTGGCCGGGAAGCCGATCTTCTTGCGCAGCACCTGCACGGCAGGCGAGGGCGCGCGGGCGCCTTCGAACTTCTGGCTGAGGCCGATGTCGCGATTGTCGTAACGGATCACCCGGAAGCCGTCGCCCGCGAGGGCCGCGACCAGCTCGTCCGGCCACAGCGTCATCTGCGCGCCGAGGCCCATGACCAGCAGGATCACCGGGGCATCGGGGTTGCCCTGTTCTTCGTAGAAAATCTCGATCCCGGTGTTGGGCGTGGTGACGGTGGGCATGGGTCGCGCGGTTCCTCTCTTCAGGCCCCGTCAGCTATTTCCACGGGGGTCCGGCGATATCGAAGCCGCGCGCGTCCAATTGGTCAAGCACTCCGCCGCTTTCCGCCAACACCCTTAGCGGCACGACCGCGAGCGTGGTGCCGGTGGCGGCGCTCGCCTCGGCGATGCGGTCGACCCAGATCGTCCTCAATTCGCTGCCCAAAGTCTCGTCCGCCCAGGGCCAGCACTGGCCGAGCGCGGCCTCGAGCGGGTTGTTCATCACGGCGGGAATCTTGAAGCGCCGCCAGTTGGTGGCGCGCTCCTCGACGATCCCCGGCCCCGCCTCGACCGCGTCCATCGCCGCATCGAGGCGGGCGATGTGCGCCGTCGGCGGCGCTTCGAAGAGGTTGTCGATCACATCCTCGCCGCGCAGCGTGGCGGCGCGGGTGATCGCGACATCGGCCTTCTCGGCGGCGTCCTTGACCACGTCCGAGGCATCGCGCGCGGTGTCCCTGTTGAAGCGCAGCTGCTTCCGCAGCATCTCGAAGGAGGTGAGGAGGAATGACTGGCGCGAATAGTCCTCCTTCTGCGCGGCGGCGAGCGCTTCGAGCCGCTGGAGCTGGGCCGCGTCGAGGTAATCGGCGGCGACGGTCTTGTCGGGCAGCTTGGTGAGCTTGCCGCCCGAGAACATCAGCCGGAAGATGTCGCCGGGCGAAACCTTGGGCCGCGCGCCGAGGATCACGCGGTCGGCCTCGCGGGTCGCCTCCTCGAGCCGCGCGGGCTCCCACGGGGTGGTCTTCGGGATCGCCCGGATCTCGCCGACGAGGATGACGGTGCCGGAGGCGGTGGTAACGGTCCACATTGGCGCACCCGAACGCTGGGCGGTGACGACGATGGCGTTCTCTTCAGGGGCGGGTGTGTCCTGCGCCGCGAGGGGGGCGGCAAGCAGCGCCGCAAGCGAGAGGGAAGTCAGCATCTTCTTCATCATGCGCCCCATCATTGCATCGTTGGCAGCTCGCTAGAGCGGTCCGCCTGAACGCTAGCCGAACTTCCTCCTCCTCCATTCGTCCTGAGCTTGTCGAAGGGCTGTCTTTCATTTCGCAGTGCAGCAAAAGAGAAAAGCAATCCTTCGACAAGCTCAGGACGAACGGTTCAGGTTACCAAGCGGAAAGCCCGTGCAGATAGTGCCTTACCCGGTGCAAATGGTCGCCCCAATGTGATTGGTAGCCGAACCGGAACTCCCAGATCGCATCGGCCTCTGGACCGTTTTCGAAGGCCCACACGACCTTGCTAAGATCGGCCGCGATCTCAGCCAATTCGGACGTCGCGAAGGTGCACATGGCCTCCTGATCAGGCCCGCCTTCCGGGTCGAGGAGCCAGATCACGTCATCTCTTTCGAAGAAGCGAGCCGCATTCTGGCCAAACGCGGCTTCATTGAACTGCGGCGCCTCAAGCGCGTCGGTTGTGGCCGGTTCGACATCTGGGGTATCGAAGTAGACGCTGACGAGGTCATCCAGCGCCATCGCTATGTCGCGCAAAGTGGAAGCTGTGTTCTCCGGCTCAAACAGCAAAAGATAGCGATGGATCGCTACCTCGATCCTTTCGCGTTGCTCACTCACGGCACCAGCACCGTATCCTTAGCCTCGTCCGCCATCGCGGGGTAATCGAGCGTGTAGTGCAGCCCCCGGCTCTCCTTCCGGCGGAGCGCGGATTGCACGATCAGCTCGGCCGCCTGCAACAGGTTGCGCAGCTCGATCAGGTCGGTCGTCACCCGGAACGCGCCGTAGTAGTCCTCGACCTCGCGCTTCAGCAGTTCGATGCGGCTTGCGGCGCGTTCGAGGCGCTTGGTGGTGCGCACGATGCCGACGTAGTTCCACATGAAGCGGCGGATTTCGGTCCAGTTCTGCTTGATGACGACCTCTTCGTCGGAATCGGTCACGCGGCTTTCGTCCCACGGGAGGATCGCGGGGGGTGCCTCCAAGGTGTCCCAGCGCGCGAGGATGTCCTGCGCGGCGGCCTCGCCGAAGACGAAGCACTCCAAGAGCGAGTTGGACGCCAAGCGGTTCGCGCCGTGGAGGCCGCTTTCGGTGCATTCGCCCGCCGCCCACAGGCCGGGGATGTCGGTGCGCGCCTGCAAATCCACCACCACCCCGCCGCAGGTATAGTGCTGCGCGGGGACGACCGGGATCGGCTGCTTCGTCATGTCGATCCCGAGGCCCATCAGCTTCTCGTGGATGGTCGGGAAGTGCCCGCGCACGAACTCGGGGTCTTCGTGGCTGATGTCCAAGTGCACGTAATCGAGACCGAAGCGCTTGATCTCGGCGTCGATCGCGCGGGCGACCACATCGCGCGGGGCAAGCTCCATCCGCTCGGGATCGTAGAAGGTCATGAAGCGCTTGCCGGTGCGCGGGTTGATCAACCGCCCGCCCTCGCCGCGCACGGCCTCGGTGATCAGGAAATTCTTGGTCTCGAGATGGTAGAGGCAGGTCGGGTGGAATTGCATCATCTCCATGTTGGAGACCCGCGCGCCAGCGCGCCACGCCATCGCGATCCCGTCGCCCGTCGCGCCGCGCGGGGCGGTGGAGAACTGGTAGACGCGCCCGGCGCCGCCTGTGGCGAGGATCGTCGCGCGGGCGACATGGCGCTCGACATGGCCGGTCGCCTCGTCGAGCGCGTAGACGCCCCACACGCGCCCGGCGGCGGAGAAGTGCTCGCGGTGGCGATCGGTGATGAAGTCGATGCAGGTGCGGCCCGGCAAGAGGGTGATGTTGGGGTTCGCCTCGGCCGCCTTGAGCAGCGCTTCCTGCACCGCCCAGCCGGTCGCGTCGTCGACATGGACGATGCGGCGGTGCGAATGGCCGCCCTCGCGGGTGAGGTGCAAGTCCCCGCTCTCGCGGTTGAAGGGCACACCGAGTTCGCACAATCGGTCGATCGAGGCGGGCGCGCGCTCGATCACGAACTCCACTGTCTCGCGGTCATTGAGGCCGGCGCCGGCCACCATCGTGTCGCGGATGTGATCGGCGAAGGTGTCGCCCGCATCGAGCACCGCAGCGATCCCGCCCTGCGCCCAGGCGGTCGATCCGCCGGTGAGCGAGCCCTTGGCCAGCACCAGCACCCGCCGGGTCTCGGCCAGTGCCAGCGCCGCCGTGAGCCCCGCCGCGCCCGATCCGATCACCAGAACGTCATGCGCCGACCCGTCACCCGCTTCCCGCCCGGTGTCCTGCAATGCCTTGTCCTTCCTGCCCGCGACGTGCCGCGCGGATTTCCTGATAGCAAGAGCGTCGCCTGTCATCAAAATTACGGCAAATGACTAGTAGATTTTACCTAGGTCACCCTCGATCATCCTGCTAACCTGCTGCCAATGCGTCGACCGCCCACCGCGGCGCCGCATTCGGGCCGCCAAACAGAAGAACGAACGTCCAAACCTCTCACCCTTGGCGATCATTTTCATGTCCGTATTCAATACCGTCGGATGCTTCTTCAACCGGCACGAACCCTCGCGCCGCCACGTGGTGTGGGACGGGCGCGCCTATGTGGGCAGCTGCAAGTATTGCGGGAGGCCGATCCAGCGGCATGGCAAGCAGCACTGGCGCAAGCGAACGGTCGACGAAGCCGGCCTGCCGCCCGCTTCCTGACGCGCAAAGCGCGCCGCTCAGCCTGCCGCCGTCAGCTGGACGAAGACATCCTCGAGATCGGCCTCGCGGGTGGTGACATCGGCGATCACCAGCCCCTGCGACTGGAGAATGCCGAGCACCTGCCCGGCGTTGAGGCGGTCCTTGTCATAGGTCACCTCGACCGCGCGGGCGCCGTCCCATTCGACCTTGCCGAAAGCCTCGTGCGCGGGCGCGACGGCGAGATCGTCGGCGGCGGTGATCACCACCACCTTCTCGCGCGCCATGCCGACGAGTTCACGGGTCGGCTTGTCGGCGATCACGCGGCCGTGGTTGATGATCGCGATCCGGTCGCACAGCTCCTCGGCCTCTTCGAGGTAGTGGGTGGTGAGCACCACGGTCACGCCCTCGCGGTTGAGCTCGCTGACGAGCTCCCACAGCTGCCGGCGCAGATCGACGTCGACGCCGGCGGTGGGCTCGTCGAGCACCAGGATCGGCGGGGAATGGACCATCGCCTTGGCGACCAGCAGCCGCCGCTTCATGCCCCCCGACAGCGTGCGGGCATAGGCATCGCGCTTGTCGGAGAGCCGAACCGCCTCCAGCAGGGCCTCGGAGCGGCGTAGCGCGGCGGGGATGCCGTAGAAGCCAGCCTGGTTCTCCAGCACCTCGAAGGGGGTGAAGAAGGGGTCGAAGACGATTTCCTGCGGGACGATCCCGATCGAGCGGCTGGCGTTGCGACGGTGCGCATCGATGTCGAAGCCCCAGATGTCGACGCTGCCGGAGGTCTTGTTGACCAGCCCGGCAAGGATGTTGATCAGCGTCGACTTGCCCGCGCCGTTGGGGCCGAGCAGACCGAAGATCGAGCCTTGCGGCACGTCGAAGCTGACCCCGCCCAGCGCCAGCTTGCCCTCGGTCACGGTGCCCTTCGCGCCCTTGGCGGGGGCATAGCGCTTGACGAGGTTGTCGATGCGGATCGCAGGCTCTGTGGACATGGCGCTGACCTAGGCAAGCCCACGAGCAAAGGCAATTGAACTCGTGGCCCGGCGCCTGTATCGGCTGGGGCCATGAGCATTCCCCCACCCGAAACCCTGCTGGTCGAGACCCACCGCGTTTCCTGCGACGGGTCCAGCGGCATCCGCGGCGGCGCGGGCTATCGCCCGGCGGCGCTCGGCCACCCGCGCGTGTTCCTCGAGATCGACGAGCGCGGCTATGTCGATTGCGGCTATTGCGACCGGCGCTTCGTGCTGAAGGGCGGCCCGGCCGACGGCGCGGATCAGGCGAGCCTGCCCGACGTCGCCTCGGGTGCGAGCCCGGCCCACCCGTGACCAGTCCCCATCCCGCTCAGCGCCGGTTAAGGCGACGCGGGGCAGGAAGCGGTCAGGTTGTTCGTGAGGAGAAGTCCGCATGATTCGTCTGACCCACCGCAAGCGCGCGATCATCGGCTGCGCGGCCGCCGCGCTCGCCATTGCCGCCTCGTCCTCGCTCTCGGCGCAGATCCAGGCCGCCGCGCAGGGCGATCTCGAAGCTGACGCGCCCGAAGCGCTGGAAGCTCCCAGTCAGACCCGCGGCGAACAGCGCCTCGCGCGCCTGCTCGAAGGCCGGGTCGCGGGCGAGCCGACGCAATGCATCCGCTCGCTGCCGAGCCAGCGGATGCAGACCATCGACGGCGCGGCCTATGTCTATGGTTCGGGCAACACGATCTGGGTGCAGCGCACCCTCGACCCCGAGCAGATCAGCGACACCGACACGCTGGTGGTGCGCCGCTACAGCGGCTCGCAGCTGTGCCGGTCGGATTTCATGACCACGGTCGACCGCTACAACGGCTTCTTCACCGGCGCGGTGTTCTTCGGCGACTTCGTGCCCTACACCCGCGTCAAGCCCGACGCGAAGGGCGAAGGCTGAACCGCAATCCCGGCGCGCGGCGGGGCCGAGGCCCTGCCGCAGCCAGTTGCCGTGCCGCAGGCGCAGGCTTCGCGCAGGGTTTCCGAGATGCCGCAGGTCGGCTCTCCCATGACGCCGAGATAACGGCACGCCCCGCCTGTCTCGCGCTGCGGATGCAAGGGGCCTAGGACTTCGCCCTCGACCCGCGAGAGCACCTGTTCGGCACGGCGATAGGCAGTGATTTCGGCATGGAGTTCACCCAGCGAGGCCGCACCGGCCAGCGCAACATGGCGCTCCTCGCGCGCGGCCTGCTGGCACGGAGCGGCGGGGGCCGCTGCCGGACGTAGTCGCACAGTGCCATGCGGCACGGCATCAGGACCGGCGAGGTCACCGCTGCCCGGTTCGTCCAGCGCCACCACGCCGCCCTGCCAGCGACCGAGCGCCCACGAGGCGAGCGCCACGCACATCATCATTCCGCCCAGCGCCGCCGGGCCTGCCGAAACATCCATCGTCACCTCCCCGTCCAATTCCGTCCGGGGGAGCCTCCCGTAGCCGCCCCGAAGCACACAGCCTCACGCACGCCACCGATCCCCTCCAGAATCGGTGTCGCACATTTACAAGTGTGCCGTAGTGCGACGGCCCGGAGAATGCGGGGTGTTACCTAGGGATTTTCCCTAGGTGCCGCTTACGGGATTGTCACAGACCGGAAAGGTTTGGGCCCCGGCCTCAAGTAGCGAAGCGGTAGGCCGCCAGCATGCCTCAGGCCCGCGCCATCGCCTGCATCCGGGCGATGATCTCCTCGGCCTGGAGCATGATGCGGTCGATCAGTTCCTGGCAGGTCGGGATGTCGTGGATCAGGCCGGCGACCATGCCGCAGCTCCATGCGCCCTCGTCCATCGCGCCTTCGGTCATGATCTTGGGGTATACCCCGGCGACCTCGGGCAGGATGTCCTGGATGGTGATGGCATCGCCCAGCTCCTTCTCCTTCTGGATCAGACGCTCGACCGCGGCGTTGTTGAGCACGCGCTCGGTGTTCCGCAAGGGCCGCATCACAAGGCGGGTGTCGAGTTCGCTCGCGGCGAGGATCGCCTGCTTCACGTTCTCGTGCACCGGGGCCTCCTTGGTGGCGATGAAGCGGGTGCCCATGTTCATCCCCTGCGCGCCCATCGCGAGGCTGGCGACAAGGCTGCGCCCGTCGGCCATGCCGCCGCTCGAGACGAAGGGGATTTCCAGCTCGTCCGCCGCGCGGGGGAGCAGGATGAAGTTGGGCACATCATCCTCGCCCGGGTGGCCGCCGCATTCGAACCCGTCGACGCTCACCGCGTCGCAGCCGATCTCCTGCGCCTTGAGGCTGTGGCGCACCGAGGTGCACTTGTGGATCACCTTGATCCCGGCATCCTTGAGCGGCGGCAGCAACTCGACCGGGTTGCGCCCGGCGGTCTCGACCACCTTCACCCCGCCATCGATCACCGCCTTCACCAGTCCCGGGTAGTCGGGCGGGGTCAGGGTCGGCAGGATGGTGAGGTTCACGCCGAAGGGCTTGTCGGTCATGTCCTTGCAGCGCGCGATCTCGTTCGCCAGCTTCTCGGGCGTGCCCTGCGTCAGCCCGGTGATGATCCCGAGCCCGCCCGCGTTGGAGACCGCCGCAGCCATCTCGGCAAAGCCGACATAGTGCATGCCCCCCTGGATGATCGGGTGCTGGATGCCGAACATTTCGGTGATCGCGGTCTTCATGGCGTGTCTCTCCCCTCGTGGATGCGTGTTTGCGGCCGAGACAAGCCCACTTGGCGCGCGCTTTCAAGCCCGCTTTTGGGGAGGCGCCCGACCGCGCGCGTGCGCCGTAGCGTCAGGAGCGGGACAAATTTCGCGCGGAGGCGGAAGGGGGGGAACCGGACGGCGGTGATGCGGTGGGATCGGTTCGCTCGCCGGCCGTCCGGCAGGATCGGCAATGCACCCGCGAGCGGCCTATCGCATTGATTCAGAGCAAAGCGCGCCGCCTCAGCCGCGCTTGAACACCAGCGTGAAGGTAACCGGCACCGCCGGCGTGATCGAGGGAAGCTGCGCCAAGGCGCGCAATTCGCCCAGCTCGTCGGTCAGGCCGAACATGTCGGTCGAGATTATGACGGGCGCAGTCGGCACCACCAGCACGCGGTCTTCGGCGGTGCGCGTGACGAGGACGTCGGTCTCGACATCGCTCGATGCGCCCTTGATCGTGACGTTCGCCTTGAGCGGGCGGGTGATGGACTGGCCCACCGCAAGGCCCGCAAAGGCCTTGGGATCGATGGTGGCGGTGACCGTCGCGGTGGGATTGTCGGCGACCGCGAAGAAGATCTCGCGCATCCGTTCGTTGCGGATTTCGACCCCGGTGTTGACCGAGGCCAGGTCGATCTCGAGGCTCGCGGTGCCATCGGCGGTGACCGTGCCGCGCAGCGTGTCGAAGCGGTTGTTCTCGGCCACCTCGCCCGCCTTGATGCTGACATAGCCGAGGCGCGAGGCGGCAGGATCGAGGGTCCAGGCGCTCTCGGTCACCGGCGCGGGCGAGGCCGTGGCATCGGCGACCGGCGCGTCCGCCTCGGGCCCGGCGCAGGCGGCGAGGCCCAGCATGAGGACAGCGGCGAGAGCGAGCGTGCGACGTTTCGGCATGGGATAGGCGATATGCGATTTGCGGGGGCTGCGGAAGAGGCCGATGCACGCAAAGCCCGCTAGAGGCGCTTCCCGATCGTCACCACGTCCTGCAACTCGTATCCCAGCGCATCATAGAAGCCGCGCGCACCCGCGTTGTCGCCGCGCACCATCAGCTGGATCTTCGGGCTGCCGATGGCCGATAGCCACTCCTCGGCGGCGCGCATCAGGCGCCGGCCGATGCCCTGCAGGCGCGATTCCGGTGCGGTGGCGAGGTAATAGACCCAGCCGCGGTGTCCGTCGAAGCCGACCATGACGCTAGCAATGATCGCGCCCTCCTGTTCGGCGAGCAGAACGGCAGAGGTCGCAGTCGCAAGGGCCAAGTCGAAATCGGCGCGCGGATCATTCCACGGGCGCGTCAGTCCGGCAGCCTCCCACAGGGCGACCACGGCCTCGCGGTCCCCTGCCAGTGCTGCGCGCAGGCTTACTCCCACTCGATCGTGCCCGGCGGCTTGCTGGTGTAGTCATAGACCACGCGGTTGATGCCCTTCACCTCGTTGACGATGCGGGTCGCCACGCGGGTGAGGAAGCCGGCGTCGAAGGGGAAGACGTCCGCGGTCATGCCGTCGGTCGAGGTCACGGCGCGCAGGGCGCAGACCGAATCGTAGGTGCGCCCGTCGCCCATCACGCCGACGGTCTTGACCGGCAGCAGCACCGCGAAGGCCTGCCAGATCGCGTCATAGAGGCCCGCATTGCGGATTTCCTCGAGGTAGATCGCGTCGGCCTTCCTCAGGATGTCGCAGCGTTCCTTGGTGACTTCACCGGGAATTCGGATCGCGAGGCCGGGGCCGGGGAAAGGATGGCGGCCGACGAAGGCATCAGGCAGGCCCAGCTCGCGGCCAAGATCACGGACCTCGTCCTTGAACAGTTCGCGCAAGGGCTCGACCAGCGCCATGTTCATGCGCTCGGGCAGGCCGCCGACATTGTGGTGGCTCTTGATCGTGACGCTCGGCCCGCCGGTAAAGGAGACAGACTCGATCACGTCAGGATAGAGCGTCCCCTGCGCGAGGAAATCGGCCCCGCCGATCTTCGCGGCCTCGGCCTCGAACACATCGATGAAGGTCTTGCCGATGAACTTGCGCTTGGCCTCGGGGTCGGTGAGGCCCGCAAGCCCGCCGAGGAACAGCGCCTCGGCCTCCACGTGGACGAGCGGGATGTTGTAGTGGTTCTTGAACAGGCTCACGACCTGTTCGGCCTCGCCCATGCGCATCAGCCCGTGGTCGACGAAGACACAGGTGAGCTGGTCGCCGATCGCCTCGTGGATCAGCACCGCGGCAACCGCCGAATCGACCCCGCCGGAAAGGCCGCAGATCACCCGCTTGTCGCCGACCTGCGCGCGGATCTCGGCGATCTTGGTCTGGCGGAACTCGGCCATCGTCCAGTCACCGCGCAACCCGCAGACATGGCGCACGAAGTTGGCGATCAGCTTCGCGCCATCGGGGGTGTGGACCACCTCGGGGTGGAACTGGGTGCCGTAGAACTTGCGCGCCTCGTCCGCGATCACCGCGAAGGGCGCGCCGTCGGAGGTGGCGACGATCTCGAAACCGGGGGCAAAGGCGGTGACCTTGTCGCCGTGGCTCATCCAGACCTGGTGCCGCTCGCCCACTTCCCAGAGGCCGTTGAACAGCGTGCACTCGGCGGTGACGGTAAGGAAGGCGCGGCCGAATTCGCCGCCCTCGCCGGTCTCGTGGCCGGGCCTGACCTCGCCGCCGAGCTGATGGGTCATCACCTGCTGGCCATAGCAGATGCCGAGGATCGGCAGCCCCGCCTCGAACAGCGCCTGCGGGGCGCGCGGGCTGCCGTCGTCGGGCACGCTCGCGGGGGAGCCGGACAGAATGATGCCCTTGGGCTGCATCCGCCGGAATGCGGCCTCGGCCTGGGTGAAGGGGGCGATCTCGGAATAGACCCCCGCCTCGCGCACCCGCCGGGCGATCAACTGGGTCACCTGCGACCCGAAGTCGATAATCAGGATGGAATCGGTGGCAGCGGACTCGCCGCTTGTGGGGTGCGCGCTCATGGCGGCGGATTAAGGAGCGCGCCCCCGCCTGTCCAGCATCGCCGCGCCCGCATCCGCAATTTTGCGGTGCAGCAGAAAATGCCGCGAGGGATTTCAGCGGGTTCCCGGAAAATCGCATGCATGCCGTTGCAATGATTGGAACCATTTTCGCGCTTTTCGCATTTGCACATCATTCTTGTGCACTGCACCAGAGTTTCAAACAGCAACCGAATGCCGGACAACGGCATCGATTTCCCGAAACCCTCTCTCAACTTTCGGAGTTTTCCCATGCGTTTCACTCTTCCGCTTATCGCTCTCGCCGCGCTTGCCAGTCCCGCCCTGGCCGATGACGTCGTCACCGTCCGCGTCGGTTACGGCGATGTCGACGTGACCACCCCCGAAGGTCGCGCCGCGCTCGAAGCGCGCATCGAGGCGCGCCTGAAGAAGGCCTGCAAGCTCGAAGCCGCCTCGCGCTACACCCACACCCGCAGCGCGGTGGACAGCAAGTGCGTCGCCGACGCTCGCGTGGCCGCCCGCGCCGAGATCGAGCGCGTCGCCGCTACCGAAGCGCGCAGCGGCCGCGAGGTTGCCGCCAACTGAGGCGCCAACCCGTTGATAAACAAGGCGGCCGCCGGAGCGATCCGGCGGCCGTTTTTGCGTCTCATGCATGCTTAATTGTTGCGTTTCATGCAATCGGGGATGGTGTTTTCGCATTTGAAATAGAGCCGCGGCAATACCACTTGGCCCCTTGAGCGATGCGGTGCCGGGCCCTCCTCTCCAACCCGGCAATTCCTAACCGACGCGTCGCCGGCGACACGGGCCGAAAACGGTCTTGTTGCCCGCCTGCCGACCGGTAGGACTGGCCAGCTCCCCCCTGCTTGGCCCTCCTGCCCCGTCACTGTCCGGCCCTGTGCCGGACATGCAGCGAAAGAGACGCGGCCACCGCCCTCCCCCCCCCTGAACTGGTGGCCGCGTCTTGAGCTGTTCCTGCCGATACAGCGCCTGCCCCGACCGCGCGCCGCCGCGCGGTGATTGCCTTTTTCGATTGCGCTGATGAATTATTTTCAGTCTTGTCGAGGATTGATTATTGCGCGCACGTGTTTATATGCTGCGCAGGCCGGAGCGGTCTCCTCTCTCTCCCCCTCCCCAGCGGATCGCTCCGGCTCCCCAACCACAACAAAACAGGGAAACAGAACCATGCGTATGATCAGCGAAAAGGCCGTTGCCTTGCTGCTCGCCGTTGTCATGAGCGGCACCGCGTTCCAGACGTTCATCGTCTAATCGCGCGAGCAGGCACACGCCTCGACCGGCCCGGTTCCTCACCAGAGGAGCCGGGCCGAGCTGTATCTGGAGCGTGATGACAAAAAGCGGGAACCGGTTTTTGTCGGCCGATCGCGCGACCACAAAGACCTAGTCGATCCCGCCGATCCGCTCGGCCTCGGCGCGCAGATCGGTCTTGAGGAGCTTGCCGATATGGCTGCGGGGCATCTCCGCGATCGGGTGCAGCGCCGCGAGCCGCTGGGTCTTGCCGAGCCGCGCGTTGACCGCCGCCAGGATCGCCGCGGGCTCCGCCGCGCCGTCCTTCAGCACCACGAAGCCCACCGGCGTCTCGCCCCAGGCGCGCGAGGGCACGCCGACCACCGCGGCCTCGGCCACGCCCGCCTCCTTCAGCAATTCGGCCTCGAGGTCGCTGGGATAGATGTTGAATCCCCCCGAGATGATCATGTCCTTGGCGCGGCCGACCAGCTCGACGAAACCCTCGGCATCGACGCGGCCGATATCGCCCATGCGCATCCACACCTCGCCCGTCGCGGGATCGGTCCACTGCGCCTCGGCGGTCTTGTCGGGGCGGTTCTTGTAGCCGCTCATCATGGTGAGGCTGCGGCCGACGAGGTTGCCGGGGGTGCCGGGCGGCACCTCGCGGTCCTCGTCGTCGAGCACCTTCAGCTCGCTCCCGGGCGCGGGGCGGCCGACGGTGTGGAGCTTGTCGGGGAATTCGTGGCACGCGAGCAGGCACACCACGCCGCCCTCGGTCATCGAATAGATCTCGATCAGCCCGCCCGGCATCCGCTTGAGCACTTCGCGCTTCAATTCGGCCGAGAAGGGCGCAGAGGTGCAGTATTTGAGCTTGAGGCTGGAGAGGTCGAAGTCGTCGAACCCTGCGAAATCCATCAGCCGCTGGTATTGCACCGGCACCAGCATGGTGATCGTCGTGCGATCGGCCTCGGCATGGGCGAGCCACTTGGCGCAGTCGAACTTGCCCATCACCCGCACGCATCCGCCCGCCAGCAGCACCGGCAGGAAGGCGACCATCGTGGTGTTCGAATAGAGCGGCGTCGAGGCGAGCGAGCGCACTTCGAGGCCTGCGCCGACATAGGACAGCGCGGTTGTCGCGAATTGCCGCCAGCGCATCTGGTGCGAATGGACGATGCCCTTGGGGATACCGGTCGTGCCGGAGGAGTAGATGATGTTGAACGGGTCTTTCGGCCCGGGAACGAAGTCCGGCGCGCGGCTGCCCGGAGGGGCCATCCACTGATCGATGCTTTCCAGCGGCACACGCTGGAGGTGGGCCATGAAATCCGGCCCCAGCTCCGCCGCCTTGGCCGCGTCGATGAAGAGGTGAATCGCCCCCGAATCCTTCGCCATGCCTTCGAGCTGTTCGGGCGACGCGCTGGTGGTGAGCGGCGCCGCCACGCCCCCGGCCCGCACTGCGGCGAGGAACACCAGCGCATATTCGACGGTCGAAGTGCCGAGGATCGCCACCGATTGCCCGCGCTGCAATCCCGTCTCGACCATCCGCGCCGCCAGCCGCTCGACGAGGCCGACCAGCTCGGCCCAGTAAACCTCGCGCTTCTCGTCAACGAGGGCGAGTTCGTCGCCCTTCACGCGGGACCATTGCATCAGGATGTCGGGGAAGTTGCCGAAAGGCTCGGCCAGCGCGGCTTGCGGATCGAAGGTCGTCATGGCGGCGCACTTTATGGCGGCCTGCGCGGTTGTCGAGCCTCAACTCCCGCCCAATGCTCCCAGCCCGAAGGCGAGCACGACGCCCAGAGCGGTCGCGACGCCGGCGAGGTTGTGATCCTCGCGATAGGCCTTGGGGAAGACTTCGGTCGCAAGGCTCGCGACCACGGCGCCTGCGGCAAAGCAGCGGATCGCCGCCAGCACATGCTCGCTCACGCCTTCGAGCGCGAGGTTGCCGATCAGGGCGGCGGCCGAGAGCAGCAGCGCGGTGCCCGCCCACAGCAGCATGATCCTACCCCTGCTCTCCCCCGACCCCGCCATGTCGCGCGCGCTGCCGGCGGCTTCGGGGAGGTTCGAGAGCAGGATCGATCCCGCGAGCGCCGCCACTTCCAAGGGCTGCGCCCCGATCAGCGCGACGCCGAGCGCGAGGTTCTCCGGCACCCCGTCCAACGTGATCGCGGCGAGCAGCCCCCCGCCCGATTGCCCGCCCCATTTCTCGTCGATCAGGTAGTCGATCCCCGCAAAGGTGACCGCCCCCGCCAGCACGCCGAGCATCGCCACCATCACCGAACTGCGCTCGATCGAGGGCTCGATCAGCTCGCTTACGACCGACAGCAGCAGCGCCCCGCCTGCGAGCGCGACGACGAAGCCCTCGGTCTTGCGGCCGAGCTTGCCGTAGAGGCCCCACGCCGCCCCCGCGAGCAGCGCGCCCGACACCACGGCAATCACGATCAGCGTCAGCATCATGGCGGGGTTACACGCGGGCACGCGCAAATGTTGCATGGCCGCGCTCACCCGTGGCAGGAGCCTTGGCGAGGGAGAGAGCCATGATGATCCGCCGTGCCTGCCTGTCCGCGCTTGCTGCGCTGACCGCGTCGCAACCTGCTGCCGCGGATGGCGATGCGCCGAAATCGCACGTGGTGGTGGCCGTCGCCCATCCCGATGACGAGCTGTTCATGGCCCCCGCCATCGCCGCGCTTGCGAGAGAGGGACACCGCGTGACGATCGTCCAGGCGACACCGGGCGATGCCGGGCCCGGGGTTTCCGACTTCTCCAAGGGCGAGGCGCTCGCCGCCGTGCGCCGCGGCGAGGCGCAATGCTCGGGCACGGCGCTCGGGGCGGCCGAGGTCGTCAACCTCGGCTTCGGCGACGGCAAGCTGGCCGAGCACGTGCGCGACGGATCGCTGGCGAAGGCGCTGGCCCCGCATGTGACGGGAGCCGCGACCGTGCTGACATGGGGCCCGGACGGCGGCTATGGCCATGCCGACCACCGCCTCGTGAGCGCCATCGCAACCCAGATCCTGCAGGCCCGCCCCGCCGGCGAGCGCCCCGCGCTGCTCTATGTCGGCATCGCGTCAGGCGCTCTCCCGCAGGTGGCCGAAATGGCCGACTGGGCGGTGACCGATCCGGCGCTGCTGACGCAGACCATCGCCTACACCCCCGCCGATCTCGCCGCCGCCAAGGCCGCCGCGCTGTGCCACGTCACCCAGTTTCCCGAGGCGAGCCGCCAGGGCATGATGGGCCTGTTCGATGCGACCATGTGGCGCGGCAAGGTGCATTTCCGCCCCGCCTTCTAAACCACTCGTCGACCCCTCCCGAACTCCCGTGGAAAAGCGGCCCTCGGGGGCGTCCCGCAGTTGGGTTTCCCTCCTCAAGCCCCTATATGATGGGCCATGGACGAGAACACCAACCAACCCCCCGCAAAGCTGCCCAACGCCAACGAATATGGCGCGGATTCCATCAAGGTTTTGAAGGGCCTCGACGCGGTCCGCAAGCGGCCGGGGATGTATATCGGCGACACCGACGACGGCAGCGGCCTGCACCACATGGTGTTCGAGGTCAGCGACAACGCGATCGACGAGGCGCTGGCGGGGCATTGCGACCTCGTTCTGATCGAATTGAACCCCGACGGCTCGGTCTCGGTCGAAGATAACGGGCGCGGCATTCCGACCGGCATGCACTCGGAAGAGGGGGTCTCGGCGGCCGAGGTCATCATGACCCAGCTCCACGCGGGCGGGAAGTTCGAGAACACCTCGGACGACAATGCCTACAAGGTTTCGGGCGGCCTCCACGGCGTGGGCGTGTCGGTGGTGAATGCGCTGTCCGAATGGCTCGAGCTCACCATCTGGCGCGATGGGCAGGAACACTGGATGCGCTTCGAGCATGGCGACGCCGTCGGTCCGCTCAAGGTCGTCGCCGATGCGCCCAAGTCGGATCGCAATGCAGACGCCAACGGCTTCAAGAAGGGCACCCGCGTCACCTTCAAGGCCAGCCACGAGACCTTCAAGAACGTCACAGAGTTCGATTTCGAGAAGCTCGAGCACCGCTACCGCGAGCTTGCCTTCCTCAACTCCGGCGTGCGCATCAAGCTGCGCGACAAGCGCCATGAAGAGCCGCTGGAACACGATCTCTATTACGAGGGCGGGATCGCCGCCTTCGTGAAGTATCTCGATCGCAACAAGCAGCCGCTGATCCCCGAGCCGATCGCCGTCTCGGCGGAAAAGGACGGGATCGGGATCGACGTCGCGCTCGAATGGAACGATTCCTACTACGAGAACGTCCTCGCCTTCACCAACAACATCCCCCAGCGCGACGGGGGCACGCACCTTGCGGCCTTCCGCGCCGCGCTGACCCGCACGCTCAACAACTATGCCGAGCGGTCGGGGATGCTGAAGAAGGAAAAGGTCAGCCTCTCGGGCGAGGACATGCGCGAAGGTCTCACCGCCATCGTCAGCGTCAAGCTGCCCGACCCCAAGTTCTCCAGCCAGACCAAGGACAAGCTGGTCAGCTCGGAAGTGCGCTCGCCGCTCGAGACGCTGATGGGCGAGAAGATGACCGAGTGGCTGGAGGAAAACCCCAACGAGGCCCGCGCGATCATCCAGAAGATCATCGACGCCGCCGCCGCCCGCGAAGCCGCGCGCCGCGCGCGCGAGATGAGCCGCAAGGGCGCGATGAGCGTCGCCTCGCTGCCGGGCAAGCTCGCCGATTGTCAGGAACGCGATCCGGCCAAGTCCGAACTGTTCCTGGTCGAGGGCGATTCCGCAGGCGGCTCGGCCAAGCAGGGGCGTGACCGCAAGACGCAGGCGATCCTGCCGCTGAAGGGCAAGATCCTCAACGTCGAGCGTGCGCGGTTCGACCGGATCATCTCCTCGAAGGAAGTCGGCACCCTGATCCAGGCGATGGGCACCGGCATCCGCGACGAGTTCAACCTCGAGAAGCTGCGCTACCACAAGATCGTCATCATGACCGACGCGGACGTGGACGGGGCGCATATCCGCACGCTGCTGCTGACCTTCTTCCATCGCCAGATGCCCGAGATCATCAAGGGCGGGCACCTGTTCATCGCCCAGCCGCCGCTGTTCAAGGTCTCGAAGGGCCGCAGCGAGGTCTATCTCAAGGATCAGGCCGCGCTCGATCGCTATCTGGTCGATGCCGGGCTGCAGGGCCGCGTGCTGGAGACGTCCGGCGGCACCCGCGGCGCGGAAGAGCTGCGTTCGCTGGTCGACGGGGCGCTGCGCCTCAAGAACCTCCTCGCCTTCGTGCCGCGCCGCTATGACAGCGGGATCGTGGAGCAGATGGCGCTGGTCGGCGCGCTCGAGCCGGGTCTGGCGGGCGAAGCGCTCGCCGCAGCGCTGAACCGTGCCGCCGGGCGTCTGGGCGCCGGCGACCGCGAGGCACGCTGGTCGGCCTCGCAGCGTGAGGATGGCACCGTGGTGTTCGAGCGCCTATGGCGCGGCGTCACCGACGTCCACGAAATCGACGCGCGCTTCCTCTCCAGTACCGAGGCGCACAAGCTCCACGGTCTCGCCGCCGCGCAGGCCGAAGCCTATGCCGAGCCGGTCAAGCTGGTGCGCGCCGGTGCCGAGGCCGAAGAGCCCGAGCCCGAGGCCGCGCCTGCCTCCGGCGATCCGCTCGCCGGCGAGGTCGAGGAAGCGGCTCCCGCGCCCGTCGCCACCGTCGACGGCACGATCAGCCGCCCGAGCCAGCTGCTCGAGGCGATCTTCGCCGCCGGGCGCAAGGGTCTCTCGATCGCCCGCTACAAGGGCCTCGGCGAAATGAACGCCGAGCAGCTGTGGGAGACCACGCTCGACCCCGAAGCGCGCGTGCTGTTGCAGGTGAAGGTCGAGGATGCCGATGTGACCGACGAAATCTTCACGCGCCTGATGGGCGACATCGTCGAACCGCGCCGCGAGTTCATCCAGGATAATGCGCTCAACGTCGCCAACCTCGACGTCTAGGGCCCGGAAGGACAGCATGGCCGCCCAGCCCAACCGCACCGGAGACCTGCAACAGGCAAGCTTCCTGACCATCCTCGTGGTGGTCAGCCTGCTGATGGCGGTGATCGTCTATCCCTTCGCCCAGCCACTGCTGTGGGCGGCGCTGGCGGCGATCATGTTCCAGCCGCTGTACCGCAATGTCCTGCGGCGGCTGCGCGGGCGCCGGAACCCGGCGGCAGGGCTGAGCCTGCTGATCATCTTCATCCTCGTGCTGGTCCCCGCCGCGTGGATCGCCTCGATGGTGGTGGAGCAGGCGATCGTGCTGATCTCGACGCTCCAGCAGAAGCCGATCGATCTCGCCGCGCTGTTCGACACGGTCTACACTTCGCTCCCGAAATTCGCGCGCGAGGCGGTGGACCGCAGCGGCTGGGCCGATATCGTCATGGTGCAGACCAAGGTGCAGGACCTCCTCACCGAAAGCGCCGGGATGATCGCCAGTCAGGCGGTCTCGATCGGCAGCGGGGCGCTGAGCTTCTTCCTGTCCTTCGGCGTCGGGCTCTACGTCATGTTCTTCCTGCTGCGCGATGGCGAGCGGATCGGGCGGACCGTGCTGTGCGCCGTTCCGGTGGAGCGCAGCATCGCCGACCGGCTGGCGGAGCGCTTCCTCGGCATCGTGCGCGCGACCATCAAGGGCACCGGCGTCGTGGCGCTGGTGCAGGGCGCGCTCGGATGGATCACGCTGCTGATCGCAGGCGTGCCCTCGGCGCTGCTGTTCGGCGTGCTGATGACGATCTTTGCGCTTGTCCCCGTGATCGGCGCGGGGGCGGTGTGGCTTCCAGCGGGGCTCTACCTGCTGGTCACCGGCGCGACGTGGCAGGGCGTGTTCGTGCTGCTGGTCGGCTTCTTCATCATCTCCTCGGCCGACAACGTGCTGCGCCCCATTCTGGTCGGCCGCGACACCGGCATTCCGGACTGGATCATCCTCATCACCACGCTCGGCGGCATCAGTCTCGTCGGCTTCTCGGGCATCGTGCTGGGGCCGCTGGTGGCGGGCCTGTTCCTCGCCAGCTGGTCGATCCTGCGCGAACAGCGCGAGGAGGACGAGGAAGCGCTGCGGCAGGATGACAGCGACATCCACGTCGATGTCTCGGGCCACGCGCCCGATCCGGCCTGACGGCAGTGCAGTACCTCGTCAGACCCGGCTCGCGCGGCGAGGCCATCGGGCGGCTGGTCGTCGCCGGGCTGATCGTGACCATGCTGCCCGCGCTGCCTTTCGGCGAGTTCCTGTCCTATCCCTTTTTCATCCTGACGACGTGGTTCCACGAGATGGGGCACGGGTTGACCGCACTCGCGCTTGGCCAGCATTTCGAGCAGCTGGTGATCTTCCCCAACGGATCGGGCGTCGCCGAGAACCACGTGGCGGGCGACGCACCGCGTTATGTGCAGGCCGTGATTGCCGCGGGTGGCCCGCTCGCGCCCGCAGCCGCCGGGGCGGGGCTGATCGTTGCCAGCGCGCACCCGCGCGCGTGGCGGCCGGTGCTGGCGCTGGTGGCGGCGGTGATAATCGCGAGCACGGTCATCTGGGTGCGTTCGGCCACCGGCTGGTGGGCGCTGCCGCTCGCCGCCGCGATCATCGCTCTCGTCGCGTGGCGCGGTTCGGCCGGCTTCCTGCGCTTCAGCCTCCAGTTCCTCGGCCTGATGGCGGCGCTGAGTGCCTTGAGCGACTGGCACTACCTGTTCACCGAGGAAGTCGTGCTCGGCGGGCAGGCGATGCTGTCGGACACCGGCGCGATCGCGTCGGTCGCGGGGCTGCCGCACTGGATCTGGGCGGGCGTCCTGCTGCTGGTCTCGGCCACCATGACCGGCGCGGCGCTGCGCTATGCCCTCGCCGACAAGCGTCTGGGCCCGCCGCCGAGGAAGCTCCCGGCCAACGTCCTGCAGTTCAAGCGCGATCCCCGTCGCTGAGAGCGTCGCTGACGCTTTGGCCAGTCCCGCAGCGCGCCGCTACGCTGTAGCCTTGCGTCCATGGACCTGACCGAACTCGCCGACCGGCTCGCCATTGCCGAGACTCTCGCGCTCTATTGCCGTGGCATCGACCGCTGCGATCCCGAACAGCTCGCCGCCGCCTTCACGCCCGACGCGGTGATCGACTATGGCGACGGCGCGCGCCCGATTGCCGAGGTGATCCCCGGGCTGATGGCGGGCCTCGGCACGATGCGGCTGACCCAGCACAACATCAGCAACACCGTGATGCGCATCGCCGGAGACAGCGCCAAGGCCGAGACCAACTGCGTCGCGCTCCACATCATCCCGGCACCGGAGGGCGAAGTCGAGATGGTGGTCGGCGGCCGCTACCTCGACACCCTCGCGCGCCGCGAGGGCCGCTGGCTGATCGCCGAGCGGCTCTACGTGATGGACTGGAACCGCACGACGCCCGCCACGATGACACTGGAAGGCGGCCTGTTCGACGGCCTCCAGCGCCGTGGCGCACGCGGCGACGAGGATCCCTCTACGGCGTGGTGGAGCGAGGCTTAGGACGCCACCTTCAGCGTGTTCACGCCCGAGGCATCCGCCCCTGCCTCGCCCGACAGGCCGATGAACATCGTGTCGACGATCCGCGCCAGCTTCTGCTCGGTGAGCTTGTCGCCGAGATAGATCAGTGCGTCAGGCAGGGTGTAGTTGCTGATCATCTGGTTGATCAGCGACAGCGCCTCGTCGATCTCCAGCCCGCCGAAGAAGCCTTCGGCCTGCGCTTCGGCGATCAGCTCGCACAGGTAGTGGTCGGCAAGGTCGACATAGCTGCGCACCCGCTCGAAATTTGCCGCGCCCATCTCGCACAGGATCGTGAAGAAGTGCGGGTCCTCGCGGAAGCGCGCCTGCGAGATCAGGAAGCGGCGACGGAAGAACTCGAACATCTTGCGCTGCGGGGGCAGGCCCGATGCGAGCACCTCCTCCATCACCGCCATGTGCGGGGCGAGCCACGTCTGTGCGACGGCATCGAACAGGTCGTCGTAATCGGAAAACAGCGCTTCGAACCGGGCGCGGGTCAGGCCGCTTTCGGCCATCGCCACGGTCCACGGCACTTCCGCGCCGCGTTCCTTGACCAGATCGAGCACATGACGCGCGATACGTTCGCGCTCGGCTTCCCGGGCCGTGTCGGTCAATGGCATGTCGCTCGCGCCTCCTCGCGCGGAAAGCAACATAGGCCAACCGCGAGCGGGCTTAAAGGGCCGCTCGTCGATTTTTGTGCGACGCAGCAACGGAAATGTCATGTCCGGGAGACGGTTGGCCGCCGTTCCAGTTCCGCGCGATCATGCTTTGGGGGGCATGGGCAGGAAGGCCGAGGTGCGCCGCTTGTACTCGGCGTATTTGTCGCCCTTGGACTTGTCGAGGCCCTTTTCCAGCAGCGTCACGCCCGACCATTTGGTCAGCGTGAAGCTGAGGAACAGCGGGCCGACGACGGTCGCCGCCGCATATTCCCAGCCCGCCGCAGAGCAGGCGATCCAGATGCCCCACCATGCGGCGAAGTCGCCGAAATAGTTGGGATGGCGGGTGTAGCGCCACAGGCCCGTATCGAGCACCTTGCCGTGATTGGCCGGGTCCGCCTTGAAGCGGGCGAGCTGCCAGTCGCCGACCCATTCGAAGAACACGCCGACACTCCACACGGCAAAGCCCACCCACGCCAGCGGCGGGATCGGGGCGGGCGCGCCGCTCGCGAGGATGCCGACCTGCGCGGGGCTCGAGACCATGAACAGCAGCACCGCCTGCATCAGCCAGACCTTGGTCAGCGCGGCCTGGGCGAAGCGCCCGGCCTCGCGGTCCTTCTTGAGGATCATCCGGTAGCGCTTGTCCTCGCCCTCGCGGCGCCAGCGCAGAAAGAGGTAGATGCCGAGCCGGAAGCCCCAGGCGGCGGTCATGGCGAAGATCAGCGTGGCGAGCGCCCCCGGCCCGCCGCGCACGTGGAGCCAGCTCGCTAGCGCGAGGATGCCCATGCCTGCGCCCCAAAAGGCGTCGATGAAGCTGACATCGCCGATCTTCACGCTGATCGCCCACTGGACCAGCACCAGCACGATCAGGATCGCGGCGTTGACCGCGAGGAGTTCAAACATCGTTCTTGCCCGCGATGATGTCGCGCGCCTGCTGTTCCAGCACCTTGAAGCGCTCGTAATCGGGGAGTTTGGAGCGGAACCACTCGGCGATCTTGAGCAGGTCCTCGCCGTAATTGCCGGTCGGGATCATCGGCGGGCCGAAGCTGATGCGCTTCTTCGCATTGTCGGCAAAGGCGGGGACGATCGGGACATTGGCTGCGCGGGCGATGTGGTAGAAGCCCGACTTCCACTTGCCGTCGGTCTTGCGCGTGCCCTCGCAGGCGATCACCAGCGCAAGCTCGTCGCGCGCGGCGAATTCGGCGGCAACCTGCTCGGTGGCGTTGAGGCGGCTGCGGCGGTCGACGGGGAGGCCCCCCATGTCGAGCATGAAGCGCGTCATCGGCCACTGGAACAGCGTGTGCTTGCCCATGAAGTTGGGGCGGATGCCCTCTTCATGGGTGGCGCCGGTGAAGAACACGAAGTCCCAGTTGGAGGTATGCGGCGCGCCGGCGAGCACGAACTTCTTGAGATGCTTGGGCAGCGGGTCCTCGATCTTCCACCCGCGGATGTACCAGATCGCAAGTATGATGCGGCGCACGATGCGCGAAAGGATCGAGGGCGCACGGGCGTGCGCGGCGGCGGTCGGCATATGCGGCAATGTCCCTGCCCTCTCCCAAAAGGCTTGAAGTGCTTGTGGCCTAACTTGGGTTAGCTACGCAAGGGGGTGGGGGAGGGTTTCATGACGCGTCAAACGTGGCTTTAGACCGAGCATGACTTTCCGGCGCATAACCCGAATGTATGCCAGCAGGAACCAGAGCCGGATCATAGCTATCTGCGCCATGAACAGGTAAAAATATAGAAACCCCCTAAGCACTTCCTTAGAAAGTATAAATTTTTCTGAATTTATAATCGCAATTGTAAAAACAAAAGACGCTAAAGCGTACAAAATAAACTGTAATGCTCTTGATCCAAGTACAGCGATAAAAAATGTTTGATCTCTCAAACAGAGCATTCTCATCCGTCTACTCTTCAAAATCTCCCGAATTACAAAGTTTCTACCCCTCTCATGCCAAAGAGAATTTGTAAATCGCCATACAAACTTCACAGCTTCGATCGCGAAGATTATAGATGTAATTGCGCCGCCAATAACCCCCATCTGAACCATCAGATCATAAAGCTCAGATAAGGTCAGCATATCTACATCCTGAATACGCCAAATTTGGGCTGCTCGGCGATAGGTGCCTCAAGGCAGGCCGCAAACGCAAGCCCCAGCACATCGCGGGTCTGCACCGGGTCGACCACGCCGTCGTCCCACAGGCGGGCGGTGGCGTAGTAGGGGTTGCCTTCGTCTTCGTATTTCTGGCGGATCGGCTGCTTGAAGGCCTCGGCCTGCTCCGGGGTCCAGCTTTCGGCGTCGCGGTGCACGGTGGCGAGCACCGATGCCGCCTGCTCGCCGCCCATCACGCTGATGCGCGCGTTGGGCCAGGTGAACAGGAAGCGGGGCGAGTAGGCGCGGCCGCACATCCCGTAGTTCCCCGCGCCGAAGCTCCCGCCGATCACCACGGTGACCTTGGGCACCGTCGCGGTCGCCACGGCGGTGACGAGCTTCGCCCCGTGCTTGGCGATGCCCTCTGCCTCGTATTTCCCGCCGACCATGAAGCCGCTGATATTCTGGAGGAACAGCAAGGGGATGCGCCTCTGGCAGGCCAGCTCTATGAAGTGCGCGCCCTTCTGCGCGCTTTCCGAAAACAGCACGCCGTTGTTGGCGAGGATCGCGACCGGCATCCCCCAGATATGCGCGAACCCGCACACCAGCGTGCTGCCGTAATGCGCCTTGAACTCGTGGAACTCGGAGCCGTCGACCAGCCGCGCGATCACTTCCTTGACGTCGTAAGGCGCACGCACGTCCTCGGGGATGAGGGCGTAGAGATCCTCGGCATCGAACTTAGGGGGGCGCGGGTCCTTGAGCGCGACGTCCTTCGCCGCCCCGGTGTTCGCGCCGAGGTGCGAGACGATGTCGCGCACGATGGTGAGCGCGTGCTCGTCGTTCTCGGCCAAGTGATCGACCACGCCGGACTTCCTGGCGTGCAGGTCACCACCGCCGAGGTCTTCAGCGGTGATCTCCTCGCCCGTCGCGGCTTTCACCAGCGGCGGGCCGGCAAGGAAGATCGTGCCCTGGTTGCGCACAATCACCGTCTCGTCGGACATGGCGGGCACGTAGGCGCCCCCCGCGGTGCAGGAGCCCATGACGCAGGCGATCTGCGGGATGCCCAGGGCGGACATGTTCGCCTGATTGAAGAAGATGCGGCCGAAATGGTCGCGGTCCGGAAAGACCTCGGCCTGATGCGGCAGGTTCGCCCCGCCGCTGTCGACCAGATAGATGCACGGCAGGCGGTTTTCTGCCGCGATCTCCTGCGCCCTCAGGTGCTTCTTGACCGTCATCGGGTAATAGGTGCCGCCCTTCACGGTCGCGTCGTTGCACACGATCATGCACTGCCGCCCCGAGACTCGCCCCACGCCGGTGATGATCGATGCGCCGTTGACGTCGCCCTCATACATCCCGTTCGCCGCCAGCTGCCCGACCTCCAGAAAGGGTGAACCCGGATCGAGCAGCCGCTCCACCCGCTCGCGGGGGAGCAACTTGCCGCGGCTGACATGCCGCTCGCGATGCTTCTCCGGCCCGCCGAGCGCCGCCTCGGCCACCCGCGCGCGGAGCTCCTGCGCGAGGGCATGGTTGTGCGCGAAGCGGGCCTTGGCCTCGGGGCTCTCGCGGTCGAGCTTGGTGGTGAGGGTGGGGGCGGTCATTCTAAATCTCTCCGTCATGCTGAACTTGTTTCAGCATCCATTTCTCGTCTCGCACCGGCTGTTCTTGTCTGTGCGATGGACCCTGAAACAAGTTCAGGGTGACGAGGGTAGTGTCATCTTTCTTCACCGTTTCCGCACAAACTCGGCCCTGAGCACCAGGCCTTTGATGCCGGGATATTTGCAGTCGATCTCCTGAGGGTCGCCGGTCAGGCGGATCGACTTGATCAGCGTGCCCTGCTTCAGGGTTTGCCCTGCGCCCTTGACCTCGAGGTCCTTGATCAACGTCACCGCATCGCCATCGGCAAGGATATTGCCGACCGCATCGCGCACGTCCACCGCGTCCTCCGCCGCGCGCTGGGCCGCAAGCTCGGACGCGGGCGGCCACTCGCCGCTCGCCTCGTCATAGACGTAGTCTTCGTCGGTGCTCATTGCATGAAACTCCGCATGGCAATCACTTGCTCCTCCTGCGCAAAATCTTCGAGGAACCGATATGCTTCGTTTCGGACGTTACCACTCGGATCGGCCAAAGCCTGCTTGAAGAATGGCGCGGCTTCCTCAGGTGTAATGGCTTCCTGCATGATGAGTAGCTGATCAAGAATGCCCAACGTCCAGAGTCTCACGATCTCGTTTTCGCTTGCCATGAACTCGGGGATCCACGCGAGTACACGGCGATCTGAAATCATCTTGAGGACATGAATTGCGTCGCCTGCCTGCTGAGCATCGAGAGGCTCACGGAAGATCTCAAGGCAACGCTCCATCGCAGCCGGTGATTTCAACAGGATCAGGACAGATCGGGCGGCCTCGGCCCCGGGCCCGCCTGACACGGCAAAATCGACAGCATCACGAAGCAGAGAAGCTCCGAGTATTTCTGCAATTGCATCGCATGCGACGCCCGTGCCGCCACGCTCGCTATACCCATGCTCAGTCGAACTGATCGTTCCCAGCTTTTCGGCGATCGCACGCCAATCAACCGGCAAGCTCACCCCGCCGCCCCGATCAATTCGCGCCCGATCAGCATGCGGCGGATCTCGTTCGTCCCAGCGCCGATGTCGAGCAGCTTGGCGTCCCTCATGTAGCGTTCGACCGGCCAGTCGGTGGTGTAGCCCGCCCCGCCCAGCGCCTGCACGCTTTCGGCGGCGACCTTGAAGGCGTTTTCCGACGCCAGCAAAATCACCCCGGCCGCATCGAAGCGCGTCGTCTGCCCCGCGTCGCAGGCCTTGGCGACGGCATAGGTGTAGGCGCGGGCCGATTGCAGGGCGACATACATGTCTGCGACCTTGGCCTGCATCAGCTGGAAGCTGCCGATGGGTTTGCCGAACTGCTTCCTCTCGCGCAGGTAGGGGATCACCGTGTCGAGGCAGGCCTGCATGATGCCGAGCTGCAATCCGGCGAGCACCACGCGCTCGTAATCGAGCCCGCTCATCAGCACCCCGACCCCGCCGTTGACCGGGCCCATGATGCGGTCTTCGGGGATGAAGCAGTCGTTGAAGACGAGCTCCGCGGTGGGCGAGCCCTTCATGCCGACCTTGCTGATCTTCTGGCCGATGGCGAAGCCCTCGTCGCCCTTCTCGATGAGGAAGGCGGTGATACCGCGCGATCCGGCGTGCCCGTCGGTCTTGGCATAGACCACCAGCGTATCGGCCTCAGGCGCGTTGGTGATCCAGAACTTGGTGCCGTTGAGGACGTATCCGCCCTGAACCGCATCGGCCTTCAATTTCATCGAGACCACATCCGACCCTGCGCCCGCCTCGGACATGGCGAGGCTGCCGACGTGCTCGCCCGAGATCAGCTTGGGGAGATACTTCGCCTTTTGCTCGTCATTCCCCCAGCGGCGGATCTGGTTGAGGCAGAGGTTGGAGTGCGCGCCATAGGACAGGCCGATGCTGGCGCTCGCGCGGCTGACTTCCTCGACCGCGATCACGTGTTCGAGATAGCCGAGGCCCAGACCGCCCCATTCCTCTTCCACCGTGATGCCGTGGAGGCCCAGCGCGCCCATCGGCTGCCACAGCTCGCGCGGGAAGCGGTCCTCGCGGTCGGTGCGCTCGGCGAGCGGCATGATCTGCTCGTCGGCGAAGCGCGCCGTGCTCTCGCGGATCATCTCGGCAGCCTCGCCAAGCTGGAAGTCGAAATCGGGGGTGGCGCGCATGATTTGTTCCTCGCCGCGTAATGATTGTTCTGGCAGCCCGCATAGCAAGCCATCGCGCAAACGCCAATCGGAGACGCTGGCGCGGCGTGCCTAACCTCGCTAATCCTTGGCACGAATGGAAACCGCTTCGCCCCTGCTCCGCTTCGACGGGGTGATCTGCCGCTTCGGCGAGGTTACGGCCGTTGGCACGGACGGCGTCGGTGTTTCATGCGACCTTGCCAGGGGCAGCTTTGTCGCGCTGGTGGGCGCATCGGGATCGGGCAAGTCGACGCTGCTGAAGACCGTCAACACGCTGGTCGAGCCCACGGGCGGCCGGGTGCTGTTCGGGGGCGAGGATGTCACCCACCTCAAGCCCGCCCGCCTGCGCCGCCGGGTCGGATACGTGTTCCAGGGCATCGGCCTGTTCCCGCATTTCTCGGTCGCCGAGAACATCGCCATCGGCCCGCGGCTGGCGGGCGAGAAGCTGCCGCCCGAACGCGTCGCCGAACTGCTCGAACTGGTCGAGCTCGATCCGGTCTATGCGACGCGAATGCCCGACGAACTCTCCGGCGGGCAGCGCCAGCGGGTCGGCGTGGCGCGGGCGCTGGCGGGCGGCCCGGAGCTGCTGATCATGGACGAGCCCTTCGGCGCGCTCGATCCCGTCACCCGCGACGCCTTGGGCCGCAAGGTGCGCGAGCTGCACGAGACGCTCGGCCTTACCACGGTGATGGTCACGCATGACATGGCCGAGGCGCTGCTGCTGGCAGACCGCGTGCTGGTGATGGACAAGGGCGCGCTGGTGGCCGACGAGACCCCGCGCGCGCTGCTCGCCGGAGCCGGCGGCACGGTCGCGCAGCGCCTCGTCAGGGTGCCGCGCGAGCAGGCCGAACAGCTTGCCGCGCTTGAAGGCCTGGAGGAGAGCGGCGCCTGATGGGCAGCATCTGGGACATCCTCCCCGGCCTCACCGACAAGCTTGCCGCGCACGTGGTGCTGGCGGCCTGCGCGATCGGGCTGGCGATCCTCATCGCCCTGCCGATGGCGGTGTGGGCGAGCCGTTCGCCGCTGGTCTCGCGCCTCGCGCTGAGCCTTGCGAGCCTCGTCCAGACCATCCCCGCGCTCGCGCTGCTGGCGCTGTTCTTCCCGCTGCTGCTGTCCTTGCGCAGCGTGTTCGGCGAGGGGCTGCCGACACTAGGGTTCCTGCCCGCACTGATGGCGCTGACGCTCTACGCCCTGCTGCCGATCCTGAGAAACGCGGTCACCGCGCAGGCCAATCTCGACGAAGGCGTGCTCGAAGCCGCGGACGGCGTGGGCATGACCAAGTGGCAGAAGCTGGTGCTGGTCGAGGCTCCGCTCTCCGCCCCCTTCATCATGGCCGGTATCCGAACCGCGAGCGTCTGGACCATCGGCGCGGCGACACTCGCCACCACCATCGGCCAGCCGAGCCTCGGCGATCCGATCTTCGCCGGGCTCCAGACCCAGAACTGGGCGCTGGTGCTCGCCGGGTGCCTCGCGAGCGCGGGGCTGGCGCTGGCGGCGGACAACCTGCTCTGGGTGATCGAGGTCGGCCTTGCCCGGCGCAAGCGCTGGATGACGTTCGGGGGCATGGCGATCGTTGCCCTCGGCATCCTCGCCGCGCTGTGGGGCCAGCGCAGCGAGGATGCCGAGCGGCCGATCGTCATCGCCGCCAAGCAATTCTCCGAGCAGTATATCCTCGCGCAATTGATCGGATCGCGGCTGGAGGCGGCGGGTTACCGTGTAGAATATCGCGACGGGCTGGGGAGCGCGGTGGTGCACTCGGCGGTCGCAGCCTCGAGCGTCGACATCTCGGTCGATTACACCGGCACGATCTGGGCCAACTTCATGAAGCGCGCGGACAACCCCGGGCGCGAGGCGGTGTACGAGACGATCCGCGAATGGGAAGCGCGCCAGAACAAGGTGCGGGTGCTCGGCCGATTGGGGTTCGAGAATGCCTATGCCTTCGCGATGCGGCCCGACCGCGCCAAGGCGCTGGGCGTCACCAGCCTCGCCGATCTGGTCGGCGAGGGCGGGAGCCTGACCGTGGGGGGCGATCCCGAATTCTTCGAGCGGCCCGAATGGCTGGCGGTGCGCGATGCCTATGGCCTGCGCTTCGGGCGAACCCGCAATTTCGCGCCGACCTTCATGTATGACGCGCTGCGCTCGGGCGAGGCCGACGTGATCAGCGCCTATACCTCGGACGGTCGGATCGCTGCCGACAGGCTGGTGGTACTCGCCGACCCCAAGGGCGCGCTGCCGAGCTATGACGCGCTGCTGCTGCTCTCCCCCCGCATTGCGGACGACCCGGGCGTTGCCGCCGCGCTGCAACCGCTATTGGGCGCGATCAGCGTCGAGGCGATGCGCGAGGCGAATTACGCCGTGGACCGCGAGGATGCGGGGAAACTGACGCCCAAGCAGGCGGCGGAGGCACTGGCGAAGAAGCTGGGGTTGTGATTCGGGCCCACCCCTAACCCCTCCCGCCAGCGGGAGGGGGACAGGTTGGCGCAATTTCGGGCCGTAGGCCCGCAAGGCCAACCGGCCGCCCGCAGCGACACGGCCGTCAGGCCGTGTGAGCGAGGATATCGCGGGCCGGATGGCCCGCGCAAATCAAGAAGCCTTCCGCCAGACCTGCGCCTGACAGAACGGCCCGACGCAGCCCTTCACTTCCAGCGAGCCATCGGGCTTGCGGCGCACTTCGGCCTTGTAGGTCTTGCCCTTCTTGGGATCGTAGACCTCGCCGTGCCACGCTTCGCCATTGGCGACGAGGCCGGTGAGGATCGCCGTGCCGATCAGCTTGCGGGTGCGCTTGGCCGGGTCGGAATTGTTGACGTCGCGCTGGTCGTTGCCGCCCGCGGGCATGACGAGAAACTTCTCGATCCGCCCGCACAGCGCCTTGCCGCACTTGGCGATCGCGACCACCGCGTCCTTTTCCGCCGTCACCCAGCGGCCGGTGATCGGCTGGGCCGCAAAGGCCGCGGGCACCATCGCCGCCAGCCCGAGCACCGCCGCCAGAATGCCTGCCTGTTTCCTCATCCCTGCTCCCCTCGTTACTGGAACCCCGCCCCGAACGGCCAGCGCCGCCCGCACAGGCCGAGCACCTTGAACAGCCGGCCCATCTCGCTGTCCTTCACCAGCCGGTCACGCTGGCGCTGGAACTTCGGCCGCTCGTAAGGCGAGCGGCGGATGAGCATCTCCATGCGGGTGTCGATCCCCATCTGGATCAGCCACTCGCCCTGATATTGCAGCCCCATCACATCCGCGCCGTGCTGCTGCGCCACGAGCTGGAGCAGCTCGAAATCGACGTGGGCGGTGAGGTCGGCATCGCCCGGATGCGCGAAGACGTCGACCTTCTGGTGCGACTTCAGCGCCTGCAAGGTCGATCCCGAGCGCAGCTCTTCATGGCCATAGTCGATGATCAGCGCCGCCCCGCCCTGCTCCTTCAACCGCCGCGCCAGCTCGGCCATCAGAGCGACTGCGGCGGGGCTGGTCTCGATCAGCGTGCCTTGCGAGGCGGTGACCCAACTGGGCGGGACGAGATGGTCCATCCGCTCCCGGCCGGTGACGAAGGTGAACGCGTCGCCATCCAGCCCCACCAGCCGCGGATACCACCCGTCGGTCGAACGGATCAGGTGCTGCACCGGCAGGGCATCGAAGAACTCGTTGGCGACGATCAGCAGCGGCGCATCGTCGGGCAGGGTCGAGATGTCGTGGTGGTGGATGCAGTCCGGGAAGGCCTCCCGCTGGAGCTTGCGCAGCGTGGCCGAGGTCTCGACGAAGTGGATCTGCGGCTTCAACCCCTGCTTCGCCGCCGCCCCGAGCGCGTCCTTGGCGAGCGTCCCGCGCCCGGGGCCGAGCTCGACATAGTGGATGTATTTGCGCTTGGTCATGCGCGACCACAGGTCGGCGAGCCACACCCCGATCAGCTCGCCGAAAGCCTGGGTGATCTCGGGCGCGGTGATGAAATCGCCCTGCTCGCCCAAGGGATCGCGGCTCGCGTAATAGCGCGCGTTGCTCTCGCCCATGTATTGCGAGAGCGGGATCGGCCCGGTCTCGCGGATCAGGCGCTTGAGGACGGCGGGCACATCGACCTGCGCGCGGGCGAGGACTTCGGCCTCGAGCCGGGCCTGTTCGGCGGCGGCAGCTTCCTCGGCCTCGCGCTTGGCCTGCTCTTCGGCGGCGATGCGGGCGGCTTCCTCGGCAGCCAGCCGCGCAGCTTCGGCAGCAGCGGCCTCTTCGGCCTCGCGCTTCGCCTGTTCCTCGGCCGCGATGCGCGCGGCTTCCTCTGCGGCAAGGC
This sequence comes from Erythrobacter colymbi, assembly GCF_002155685.1. Classification (GTDB taxonomy): domain Bacteria; phylum Pseudomonadota; class Alphaproteobacteria; order Sphingomonadales; family Sphingomonadaceae; genus Erythrobacter; species Erythrobacter colymbi. The sequence continues at coordinate 29,229 of NZ_MUYK01000010.1, read as the reverse complement.
GCGCGGCCTCGGCGGCGGCGGCTTCCTCGGCCTTGCGGCGGGCTTCCTCTTCGGCGGCGATGCGCGCGGCTTCGGCCTTCGCCTTGGCCTCGGCTTCGCGGCGGGCTTTCTCTTCGGCCGCGCGGCGCGCCTTTTCCTCGGCCTCCGCCTTGGCCTTGGCTTCGGCTTCGGCCTTGGCGCGGGCCTTGGCCTCGGCGCGGGCGCGGGCTTCGGCCTCCTTCCTGAGACGCGCTTCCTCAGCCGCGCGGGCACGGGCTTCGGCTTCGAAACGGGCCTTCTCCTCGGCCTCGCGGCGAGCCTGTTCCTCGGCTGCGGCCTTGGCGGCGGCAGCGGCGGCTTCGGCTTCGCGCTTCGCCTGCTCCTCGGCCTCCTTGCGAGCCTTTTCCTCGGCGATGGCGCGGGCCTTGGCTTCCTTGCGTGCCTGCGCCTCGGCGGCAGCGCGTTCGCGGGCTTCGGCTTCCGCGCGGGCGCGGGCCTCGGCTTCGGCGAGCTTCCTTGCGCGGGCCTCGGCCGCCGCCTTCTCGCGCGCTTCGCGTTCGGCACGGGCACGGGCTTCGGCCTCGGCCTTCTCGCGAGCGCGGGTTTCCTTGAGAGCGCGGGCGCGTTCCTCGGCTTCCACCTTGGCCCGGGCGAGCGCTTCGGCCTTCTCGCGCGCGGCGGCCTCGGCGCGGGCCTTGGCCTCGGCACGCGCAGCCTCGCGCGCCTGCGCGGCGGCCGCGGCGCTGGACGGAGAGGCCTTGGTGGTCGGCTCGGGCGAGGGGTCGATCAGCCGTAGCGCACTGCGCCAGACCCCTGCCCCGCCGCTCAGGCCGGCGCTGTCGTACCCGCCGCCAGCGGCTTCTTCCGCAGCGCGTAGATCACGACAATCAATCCAGTCAGGATAAGCGGTATCGTCAGCCATTGTCCCATCGATAGCCCGGTGCGGGCCGCAAAGTCAGCCAGTTGTTGATCCGGCTCGCGGAAAAATTCGTTCACGAAGCGCGAGATGCCCATGCCCACAGTGAACACCCCGGCGAGTAGCCCGGGGCGATAGCGCGCGCGGGTGAGCCAGAACAGCGAGAGCATGATCACCAGCATCGCCAGCCCTTCGAGCCCGGCCTGATAAAGCTGGCTCGGGTGGCGGGCGAGGCCGGTGGGATCGCGCGGGAAGACCATCGCCCACGGCACGTCGGTCGCCCGGCCCCACAGCTCGCCGTTGACGAAGTTGGCGAGGCGGCCGAGCAGCATGCCCATCGGCACGCCGACGCTGACATAGTCGACCACACGGATGAAGTTCAGCTTGTCGCGCCACGACACCCACGCCATCGCCACCGTCACGCCGAGCAGGCCGCCGTGGAAGCTCATGCCGCCGTCCCACAGGCGCAGCAGCTTCCAGGTGATGAAGCCGTCCCCCGCAAAGCCGGTCCACAGGCTCGGGTCGTAGAACATCGCATAGCCGAGCCGCCCGCCGATGATCACGCCGAGCGTGCAGTAGAAGAACAGGTCGTCGGCATGGCGCTGCGCCATCGGCGCGCCGGGCTGCTTCAGCGCCTTGGAGGTGTGCCAGTAGGCAAAGATCACCCCCAGCAGGTAGGCCAGCGAGTAGTAGCGCAGCTGGAACGGCCCGATTTCGAACAGGTAGGGCTTGAGCTTGAGGCTGGCCCACTGGAAGGGTTCGGCAGCAGCAGCGCTTGCGGCAAGTAGTGACAGCACGGAGCGAACCTCTTATTGCAATGATATGCCGTAACGGTGAGCCCGAAACGGCCCCGGTCGCGCTGGCGCTTCTGGCACAGCGGACGGGGCAGGGGAAGGGGCACGGGACACCGCCGGACGCAATGGGACAGGCAACAGGCGCGGGTCGCACCCGGCCGAAGGCCGCAATAAGAGAGAGAGGAAACAACCGCATGCCCACCCAGCTGGACAATGCGCTCGAAGCGATCATCAACGGCCTCACCGCCGAAGGACAGCCCTTTGCCACCGTGCCCTTCGTGCGCGACGGGGTGGAGATGCCGGTCTTCCTCGGCGCGCCGCCGACGCTCGCGCATTATTTCGCCCACTTCGCCAACCAGAACAAGGACCTGCCCTTCCTTGTCGATGGCGACATCCGCCTGACATTCGGCGAGGCCTATGCCGCCGCGACCTGCGTGGCCGAAGGGCTGATCCGGCACCACGGCATCGCCAAGGGTGACCGCATCGGCATAGCCGCGAGGAACTCGGCCAACTGGATGATCGCCTATATGGGCATCATCATGGCGGGCGGCTGTGCGACCCTGCTCAACGGCTTTTCGAGCGGCGAGGAACTCGCCTACGGGATCGATCTGGCCGAGGCCAAGGTGGTGCTCGCCGATGACGGCCGCGCCGCGCGGCTCGAAGGCCATTCGCACCCGGCCAAGGTGGTGCTGTTCAGCCACGGAAACCCGCCCGCCGAAGGCCTCGCCGCCACCTGGGCCGCGCCCGAGGGCACGCCCGCCGCGATCGCGCTGCTCGGCGAACTCGGGCCGGACGATATCGCCACCATCCTCTACACCTCGGGTTCGACCGGCAAGTCGAAGGGCGCCTGGTCGGATCACCGCGGCGTCGTCAACGGCGTGATGAACTATGTCGCCCAGTCGGCAATGGCCAAGGTCCACGTCGAATCGCAGGGCGAGGTCATTACCGACCAGCCCTGCGCGCTCGTCGCCGTGCCGCTGTTCCACGTCACAGGCGAAGTGCCGCTGTTCCTCCAGAGCTTCGCCATCGCGCGCAAGCTGGTGCTGATGCCCAAGTGGGACGCCGGCCTCGCGATCCGGCTGATGGCCGAGGAAAAGGTCAGCTACTTCGTCGGCGTGCCGCTGATGAGCTACGAGATCGCCAACCACCCCGACCGCGAGAAATACGACCTGTCGGCCTGCAAGAGCTTCGCCGCGGGCGGCGCGCCGCGTCCCGTGGAGCACGTGACCCGCATCAAGGAAGCCTTCCCCGGCAGCTTCCCGCTGCTCGGCTACGGCCTCACCGAAACCAACGCGGTGGGCTGCGGCAACTTCAACGAGAACTATCTCGCCAAGCCCGGCTCGACCGGCCGGCCGAGCAAGCCGATGGTCGACATGGCGATCCTCGACGATGCCGGAAAGCCGCTGGCGCAGGGGCAGGTCGGCGAGGTCTGCATCCGTTCGGTCTGCAACTTCCGCGGCTACTGGAAGAACCCCGAGGCGACCGCCGCGGCCTTCACCGACGATGGCTATTTCCGCACCGGCGATCTCGGCTATCTCGACGAGGACGGCTACCTCTTCATCGTCGACCGCAAGAAGGACATCATCATCCGCGGCGGCGAGAACATCTCGTGCATCGAGGTCGAGGACGCGATCTACGCCCATGACGACATCGGCGAATGCTCGGTCTTCGGCCTGCCCGACGAGCGTTTCGGCGAGGTGCCGGCGGCGGTCTACACCATGAAAGAAGGCCACCCCGCGATCACGCCGGGTGAACTGCGCGCCTTCCTGCTGGAGCGGATCGCGCCGTTCAAGGTGCCGCTCGAAGCGCAGATCTGGCTGGTGCACGAAGCCCTGCCGCGTCTCGGCACGCAGAAGATCGACAAGCGCAGCGTCAAGGCCCGCTTCCTCGAGCAGGCCAAGGCCGCGTGAGCCTGACCGAGCGAGCCCGGTGAAGTGAACCTCAAACGCGTCCCCGCCCAGCGCGCGATCATCGACCGGCGCGCGCTGGCCGAGGAGATCGCGTCCTTGCACGAGGCAGGCGGGGCGCGGGCCCGCCCGGCGATCGTCACCGCGCTCAGGATGGCGCTCGACGAGGGACGCGCCGAGCTTTCCCGGAGGCTGATGGAAACACCCTCGGCGGGGCACGACGTCACTGCCGGCTTCAGCTTCCTGATGGACCAGCTGCTGCGGGTGATCCACGATCACGTCACCACGCATCTCTACCCCGTGCCCAACGCGACGCAGGCCGAGCGGCTCGCGATCCTCGCGGTGGGCGGATATGGCCGGGCGGAGATGGCGCCGCATTCGGATGTCGATGTCGCCTTCATCACCCCGGGCAAGCGCGCGCCGTGGTGCGAGCAGGTGATCGAGACGATGCTCTACCTGCTGTGGGATCTCGGCCTCAAGGTCGGGCACTCCAGCCGCACGGTCTCCGACACGATCCGCATGGCGAAGGAGGATCTGACGATCCGCACCGCCCTGCTCGAAAGCCGGCTCGTGTGGGGCGAACAGGCGCTCTATGAAGAGCTGCGCGCGCGGTTCTGGAACGAGGTCGCCAAGGGCTCCGAACGCCAGTTCCTGACCCAGAAGCTCGCCGAACGCGACGCGCGACACAAGCGCATGGGCGACAGCCGCTATGTGGTCGAACCCAACATCAAGGAGGGCAAGGGCGGCCTGCGCGATCTCCAGACGCTCTACTGGATCGGCAAGTATGTCCACCGCGTCGACAGCGCCGCGCAGCTGGTCGATGTCGGGCTGCTCACGCCGAGCGAATATCGCAGCTTCCGCCGCGCCGAGGGCTTCCTGCTGGCGGCGCGCTGCCACATGCACCTGATCACCGACCGCGCCGAGGACCGGCTGACCTTCGATCTCCAGCGGCAGGTGGCCGAGCGGATGCTGTTCGCCGACCGCCCCGGCAAGAGCGCGGTCGAGCGGTTCATGCAGTACTACTTCCTGCAGGTGAAACGGGTGGGCAGCCTGACCGGCGTGTTCCTCTCGCACCTTGACGAGGAGATGGCCAAGAAGCGCCCGCGCACCGGGTTCTTCGCCGGCTGGACCCAGCGTCCGCGCCAGTTCAAGGGCTACACGGTCGAGGCCGGACGCCTGCGCGCGCCGGGCGACGACTGGTTCAAGGCCGATCCCGTGCGCCTGATCGAGGTGTTCCAGCTGGCCGAGGCCGAGGGGCTCGACATCCACCCCGAAACCATGCGGCAGGTCGGACGCGACTCCAAACTGATCGACGGCAAGCTGCGCCGCGACAAGCGCGCCAATGCGCTGTTCCTCGAGCTGCTGTCGGGCCGCAAGGACCCCGAAACCGCGCTGCGCTGGATGAACGAGGCGGGCGTCTTCGGCCGCTTCGTGCCCGATTTCGGCCGCGTCAACGCGCAGATGCAGTTCGACATGTATCACCACTACACCGTCGACGAGCACACCATCCGCGCCATCGGGCTCTTGAGCCAGATCGAGCGCGGGCTGCTGACCGCCGATCACCCGCGCGCCAGCCGCGAGTTCCCCAAGCTCGCCTCGCGCCGCGCGCTCTATGTCGCGGTACTGCTCCACGACATCGCCAAGGGCCGCGGGGGCGACCACTCGGTGCTCGGCGCGGATGTCGCGCACCGCCTGTGCCCGCGCTTCGGGCTCGACGAGAAGGAGACCGATCTCGTCGCCTGGCTGGTGCTCCACCACCTGCTGATGAGCCGCACCGCGCAGAAGCGTGACCTCACCGATCCCAAGACGATCGAGGATTTCGTCTCCGAGGTGCAGAGCCTCGAACGGCTGCGCAATCTCGCGATCCTCACCGCGGTCGATATCCGCGCGGTGGGGCCGGGGACGTGGAACAGCTGGAAGGGGCAGCTGCTGGGCGAGCTATACGATGCCGCGCAGGAACGCCTGCGGTTGGGCCACAAGGGCACCGGACGCAAGCAGCGCGTCACCGCCAAGAAGGACGCGGTGCAGCGGCTGCTGGGCGAGCAGGATCACCTCGTCGATTCCATCGGCGCGCTGCTCGGCGATGCCTACTGGATCGCCGAGCCCGAGGACATCATCGCCAGCAACCTCCTCCAGTACGACGCGGCGATCGCATCGAAGGATCACCTCTCGATCCGCTGCGAGGTCGACGAGACGCGCGGGGCGACGCGGGTGAGCGTGATCGCCGCGGACCACCCGGGCCTGTTCTACCGCATGGCCGGCGGCATCCATCTTGCGGGCGCAAACATCATCGACGCGCGCATCCATACCGCCAAGAGCGGCTATGCGGTCGACAACTTCCTGGTGCAGGACCACAACGCCCAGCCCTTCCGCGAGAAGGGGCAGATGGCGCGCATCGAGAAGGGCATCCGCGACGCATTGCTGGCGCAGGTCGAACTGGTGCCCAAGCTCGCCGCGCGCCCGCTGGCACATTCGCGCGCCAAGGCGTTCGACGTCGCGCCGCGGGTGGGCTTCGACAATGACGCCTCCAACCACTTCACCGTGATCGAGGTGACTGCGCGCGACCGGCCCGCGCTGCTCAACCGGCTCGCCCACGCGCTCTACAAGGCCAACCTCATCGTCCATTCGGCGCATATCACCGCCTATGGCGAGGCGGCAGCCGACACCTTCTACGTGACCGATCTGACCGCGGCCAAGATCAAGGCGCCCGAACGGCTGGCCGAGATCGAAGCGGCACTGCTTTCGGCGGCAAGCGACCAGCGGCAGCAACAACTCGAAAGAGCATGACTGCAACACTCCGGCAGAAAGTCGCAAGGCGCTGACAAAGCTGTCTTGCGGCAGTGCCACACCCTGCGCTACCGCCAAGACACAATAGTCAAAAAAGAGGGGAATGCCTGATGAACACGTTCGCTTCGCTTCGAGCGATTGCGCTGCTTGGCGCCGGTATGGCCTTGCTGCCGCAAGCCGCCTTCGCGCAGGATAACGCTGCCGCCGAAGAAGAGATTCAGCCCGAAAACGTCATCATCGTCACCGCGCAGGGGCGCGCGCAGGCGCTGGCTGACGTGCCGGTCGCGATTTCGGCGGTCAGCTCGGAAACGCTGCTGAACAGCGGCGCGAACGACATCCGCCAGCTCAACCAGGTCGCGCCTTCGCTGCTCGTGTCCTCGACCGGTTCGGAAGCCAACGGCTCGGCCCGTATCCGCGGTATCGGCACGGTCGGCGACAACCCGGGTCTCGAAAGCTCGGTGCCGGTGTTCATCGACGGCGTGTACCGTTCGCGTTCGGGTATCGGCCTCAACGAACTGGGCGAGATCGACCGCATCGAAGTGCAGCGCGGCCCGCAGGGTACGCTGGGCGGCCGCAACTCCTCGGCCGGTCTGATCAGCATCTATTCGAAGAAGCCGGAATTCGACTTCGGCGTCACCGGCGAAGCGACCTACGGCAACTACAACTTCTTCCGTCTCGGCGGCAGCATCACCGGCCCGATCACCGAGAACCTCGCCGCCCGTCTCGACGGGATCTACGTGAAGCGCGACGGTTTCTACAACGATCCGACCAACAACACCGACATCAACGACCGCGACCGGTACTTCCTGCGCGGCCAGCTGCTGTTCGAACCGACCGACACGATCACCGTCCGCCTGATCGGCGACTACACCTTCCGTGACGAGAAGTGCTGCGCGGCGACCTATGTCGACAACAGCGTGAACCCGTTCATCGGCAGCCTCAACAACCCCTCGACCCCGCTGACGCCGCTGTCGCCGAACGGCAACAACATCATCAACGTGCTGCGCGATCTCGGCCAGAACCTCGGCGCGTTCAACCAGGGCTATGACCGCACCGTTTCGGTCACCCGCGGCCGCAGCTATGCCGGCGAGACCAAGGACTACGGCGTCTCGGGCCAGATCGACTGGGATATCGGCGGCGCCACGCTGACCTCGATCACAGCCTACCGCGAATACCGTTCGGGCCAGGCGTCGGACACCGACTACGGCACGGTCGACATTCTCTACCGCGGCGAGAGCGACGAGGCCTACCGCCAGTTCCACACCTTCACGCAGGAACTGCGCCTCCAGGGTGAAGCCTTCGGCGGCACGCTCGACTGGCTCGTCGGCGGCTTCTTCGCCAACGAGAAGCTGACCGTGCGCGACAACCTGCGCTTCGGCAACCAGTACGGCCGCTTCGCCACCTGCCGCATCGTTTCGGGCGGCGGCCTTGCGGGGCTCTATGCGCCGACCGCCGCAGGTTGCGTCAACGGCGGGATCACCAACACCGCCGGCGTTGGCCGCAACACGCTGCTCGCCGCCACCGGCGCTTCGGGTTCGGACATCGTTGCGGCCTTCACCGCGCTCGACGGCCTCAATGACCGCGGCTCGACGATCGACAACTACTTCCAGGATGGGACCAACTGGGCGGCCTTCACCCACAACATCGTCCACATCACCGATCGCCTCGATCTGACCGTCGGTCTGCGCTACACCAAGGACAAGAAGGACTTCTCGGCGCTGTTCGGCAACGACAACACCACCTGCACCACCGTGCAGGGTCTGGTGCTCGACGATCTGAGCAGCACCAACGCCACCGCCCGCGCACTGGCCGGTGCGCTGATCGGCCTGTCCTGCCAGGGCAACTCGACCGCCGAGCTCAACAACGTCCGGATCCGTGACAGCCGCAAGGAAGACGAGTGGACCGGCACCGCGATCCTCTCGTACAAGGCGACCGACGACCTGCTGCTCTATGCCAGCTTCGCGCGCGGCTACAAGGCGGGCGGCTTCAACCTCGACCGTTCGGCGCTCAAGTCGCCGATCGCGCCGTTCGGCGGACAGGCCGGGGCGCAGGCGCTGGTCCGCAACCTCCAGTTCGACCCCGAGCTGGTCGACAGCTACGAACTGGGTGCCAAGTATGCGACCGGCCCGTTCAGCCTCAGCGTTGCCGCGTTCCGTTCGGATTTCAGCAACTTCCAGCTGAACACCTTCAACGGCACGGTCTTCCTGGTGCAGAACGTCAACGGCTGTAACGGCGATCTCGTCGGCGGCCCGAACGCCGATACCGACACCAGCAGCGCCACCGGCGCCTGCGCCGCGGGCGATGTCGGCTACGGCGTGCGCACGCAGGGTGTCGAAATCGAAGCCCAGATGAACCCGTCGGACAACTTCTCGGTGGCCGCGGGTCTGACCTATGCCCGCACCAAGTATCGCAGCGACCTCGTCGGCAATGGCGCCGGCGCGCCGCTCGATGCCGCGCTGCGCAAGCTGCCGGGCGACAACCTGTCGAACGCCCCCGAAGTGGTGGCCACCGGCAGCGTCACCTGGACTCCGGAAATCGGCGACAGCGGCCTTACCGGCCTGTTCTACTTCGACGGCCGTCTGACCTCGGACTTCAACACCGGCTCCGACCTCTTCCCGCAGAAGGAACAGGACGGCTTCGCGCTGTTCAACGCCCGCATCGGTCTGCGCGGTCCGGACCAGAAGTGGTCGCTGGAGCTGTGGGGCCAGAACATCTTCGACAAGGACAACGCCCAGGTCGCCTTCAACTCGCCGTTCCAGGCGGGCACGACCGCGGCGCCCTTCGTCGATCCGCAGTACCCGGGCGGCCGCCAGCTGTTCTCGCAGTTCCTCGCCGAACCGCGCACCTACGGCATCACCGCGCGGTTCAACTACTGAGCCACGCCTGATCGGGAAGAAAGGGGCGCTCCGGCAACGGGGCGCCCTTTTTTATTGGGTGTTATTGTCCGCCTACAGCATAATTTTGCGACGAGGGGCTAGCGCGCTCCGAACAGCGCCGTGCCCACCCGCACATGGCTTGCGCCGAGCATCACTGCGGTCTCGTAATCCCCGCTCATGCCCATGCTGAGGCCGGTCACCCCGTTATCGGCCGCGAGCTTGGCGAGAAAGGCGAAGAACGGCGCGGCCTCGGTGTCGGCGGGGGGGATGCACATCAGCCCTGCGAGCGGGATCGCCGTGGCACGCACCTCGGCAAGAAACGCGGGCAGTTCGGCGATCGGGCAGCCGCCTTTCTGCGCCTCGTCACCGATATTGACCTGCACAAAGCAGGGGACCTGACGTCCGGCCTTGTCCATCGCCTTCGCGAGCGCAGTCAGCAGGCTCGGCCGGTCGAGCGAGTGGATGCAATCGAACAGTGCCACGGCTTCCTCGGCCTTGTTCGATTGAAGCTGGCCGATGAGGTGGAGGGCAATATCGGGATGGGCCTCGCACAGAGCGGGCCACTTGCCCTGCGCCTCCTGCACGCGGTTCTCGCCGAAGACGCGCTGGCCGGCGTCGATCACCGGCTGGATCGCGTCCGCCTGATGGGTCTTGCTCACTGCGATCAGCGTCACGTCTTCGGGCTTGCGCCGCGCGGGCTTGCAGGCGCGGGCGATGTTGCTGCGGACGGCGTCGAGGCGGGAGGCTGCACTTTCCATGGGTCTGCCCTATAGCGGCTGCGTGGCCCGCGCAAAGACCCTCCCCGCCCTGTGGCTGATCTCGGACGCACGCAACGACGCGGGGCTCGAGCGCGCGCTCGCCCGGCTGCCGCGCGGGTCGGGGCTGATCTACCGCCACTATCACCTTGATGGGCCCGAGCGGCTGGCCCGCTTCCGCGCCCTGCGACGAGCAGCGAAGGCGCGGGGGCACGTGGTGGTGCTCGCCGATTCGGCACTGACCGCGCGCGAGTGGGGGGCGGACGGCATCTATGGCGCACCCCGCGCGCTGTGGCCGCGGAGGGCGGACCTGCTCCACCTCGCGACCGCGCACGATCTGGCCGAGCTGGGGCTGGCGGCAAGGCTCGGCGCGGATGCGGCGCTGCTCTCGCCGGTGTTCCCGACCCGCTCGCACCCCGGAGGCGCGACGCTCGGGCCGGTGCGGTTCCGGCTGCTGGCGCGGCAGTCGCGGCTCCCGGTAATCGCGCTGGGAGGAATGAGCGCCCCCAAAGCGCGGGCGCTGAAATGGCCGCGCTGGGCCGCCATCGACGGGCTCAGCTGATGGTCGACACACGCGACGACGACCAGCTCTACTGGCAGGCCTGCCAGTTTGTTATCAGCGGCGGGCGGCCGAGCGCCTCGGTGCTCCAGCGCCACTTCAATGTCGGCTTCTATCAGGCCTGGCGCTGGATCGAGCGGATGGAGGAAAACGGGATCATCAGCATTCCTCCGGATCGGCTCCATTGACCGCGGCCGAGGGCGAAAAGATTTGACCCGCTGCGGGTGAGGATTCATGGTGTGTTCCGCTCAGGAGAACCCCCATGGCCAGCCGCGCGGCCCAGTCCGTCAAACCCGTTCGCCAGACCGACGCCGAATGGCGCGCCGGCCTTCGCCGATCGATGCGCCGCATCGCGCAGATGACGGGCGCCGGGCTGCTGCTGGCGCTGTGCGTCTTCCTCGCGCTCGCGCTGGCGAGCTACACCCAGACCGATCCGAGCCCCTCGACCGCGGCTGACACTGCCGTGGTGCGCAACTGGATGGGCGCGGCCGGTGCATGGGCGGCTGACCGCGTGTTGCTGGTGTTCGGCCTGCCCGGCACCCTGCTGCTGCCGCTGCTCTATGTCAGCGCGCGCAAGCTGTGGCGCGATGTCGAGAACGGGGACGAGCCCGAGACCACCGCCTGGTGGATGCCCACCGCGCTGCTGCTGATCGCGATGACGCTGATCGCCACCGTCCTCAGCCTCGCCTTCGAAGGGCCGGGCGGCACGCTGCCCGCGCAAGCCGGAGGCCTTGCCGGCCTGCTCGGCGCGGGCGCGATCCAGGCGGTCGCCGCGCGCTTCGGCGAAGGAGCGGAAGGCTGGGTGATCCTCGGTCTCGCGCTCACGAGCCTTGCCACAGGCGTCGCGCTCCTCACCCGCATCTTCGCGATCGACTGGCGGGTGCTGATGAGCCTGCCCGATTTCCTCGGCGGCGGATCGCTCGCCGGGCTGCTGCGCCGCGTTCCGCTGCCGTGGGGCAAGGGCGGGCAGGACAAGCTCGCCTTCGATGGCGACATGGACGATGACGCCGTCGATGCTCCCGCCCGCCCGCCGCGTCCCTCGCGGCCCAAGAGCGGTGCGCTGGCAGACAGCGCCGATCCGCCGCGCCGTCCGCCCGAAATCTCCGATCCCTCGGCCCCGCCCAAGCCCGCCGCCGCCGCGAAGACCGCGCAGCGCGACATGTTCGCGGCCTTCAACCTCCCCAGCCTCGACCTCCTCGTCGAGCCGCCGGTCGACAAGGCGCCCAAGCTCGACAAGCTGGCGCTGGAGCGCAATGCGCGCCTGCTCGAGAACGTGCTCGACGATTTCAACGTGAAGGGCGAGATCACCGCGGTTCGCACCGGCCCGGTGGTGACGATGTACGAGCTCGAGCCCGCGCCCGGCATCAAGGCGAGCCGCGTGATCGGCCTTGCCGAGGATATCGCCCGCAACATGAGCGCGATTTCCGCGCGCGTCTCGCCGATCCCGGGGCGCACCGTGATGGGCATCGAACTGCCCAATCAGGATCGCCAGACGGTGATGCTGAAGGAGCTCGCCGCCTGCGCAGCCTTCGCCGATGCCAAGGGCAACCTGCCGATCATCCTCGGCAAGGACATCGCGGGTGAGCCGGTGATCGCCGACCTTGCCGCCATGCCGCACCTGCTGGTCGCGGGGACCACCGGCTCGGGCAAGTCGGTCGGCCTCAACGTGATCCTGCTCTCGCTGCTCTACCGCTTCACGCCCGAGGAGCTGCGCCTGATCCTGATCGATCCCAAGGTGCTCGAGCTCAAGACCTATGACGACATCCCCCACCTGCTCTCGCCGGTGGTGACCGAGCCCGCCAAGTCGGTGCGCGCGCTGAAGTGGGCGGTCGAGGAAATGGAGCGGCGTTACCGGATGATGAGCGCGATCTCCTCGCGCAACATCAACTCCTTCAACGAGAAAGTCAGCGCCGCGATCGCCAAGGGCAAGCCGCTCGGGCGCCGGGTGCGCAGCGGGTTCGATCCCGAGACCGGCGACGAGCTGTTCGAGGAAGAACAGCTCGATTACGAACCGCTGCCGCAGATCGTGCTGATCGTCGACGAGCTGGCGGACCTGATGGTCACCGTCGGCAAGGAGATCGAAGTGCTGATCCAGCGCCTCTCGCAGAAGAGCCGCGCGGCGGGCATTCACCTCATCATGGCGACGCAGCGCCCCTCGGTCGACGTCATCACCGGCGTCATCAAGGCCAACCTGCCGACCCGCATCAGCTTCAAGGTGACGAGCCGGATCGACAGCCGCACCATCCTCGGCGAGCAGGGCGCGGAGCAGCTGCTGGGCCGCGGCGACATGCTCTACAAGCCCAACACCGGCGCGATGGTGCGCGTCCACGGGCCGTTCGTCTCCGACGAGGAGGTCGAGGCGATCGCCGATCACTGGCGCGCGCAGGGCTCGCCCGCCTATGTCGATGCGGTCACCGAGGAGCCGGAGGAAGGCTTCGGTGGGTTCGGCTTCGACGATGACCTCACCGCCTCGGACAATCCGGAAGAGCGCAAGTACCGGCAGGCCTGCCAGATCGTGTTCGAGAACCAGAAGGCGAGCGGGAGCTGGCTCCAGCGCCAGATGGGTGTGGGCTACAACACCGCGGCCAAGTGGATCGAGCGGATGGAGGAAGACGGCTTCGTCGGCCCCGCGAACCACGTCGGCCGGCGCGAAATCTACCGCGACAAGGACGGCAATCCGCTCTGACGAGCGCCCCGTCCCTGCGTGGCGCAATAAAGCGGCACAAGGCAGCGGCCTTGCTTTTCAGCGACTTGCGGAAATCCCCTAGTCCTGTGTCAAATGTTTCTAACCACGGTTAGAATTTTCTAAACGAAGCCCCCCGTAAGCCTTGCATGGTTAACGGGGGCTTCATCATGTTTTCGAGCGCAAATCGGCGAAATTCTGCGCCTGCCCGCAAGGCGTGGCGGGTGGTTCTGGCTGGCCTTTTGGGTCTGGCGGCGACGCCTCTGGCGGCGGCCGGGGAGGAGGAGAAAGGCTGGCGGCTCGAACCCGACGCCCGCATCGATCTCCAGACGGTCAGCGCCCAGACCACCACCCGCGACGAGGATCTGGTGATCGACGGCGAGGCGCTGTCCGTGCGCGGGCAGGTCGGCCTCGGGATCGAAAGCAAGCGCACCCGCGTGCGGCTCGAAGCGGACCGGATCGAGGTGTTCCGCCTCGGCAACGGTCGCCGCGATGTCTCGCGCGACCGGCTGACCGCGAGCGTCGAGCAGGATGTGACCGATACGCTCGAACTGCAGGCGCAGGTGCGGCGCTACGACGATCTCGTCACGGTCGAATCTCCCGATACCGACGCGTGGGAGTATTCCGCCCGCGCAAGCTACGAGCCCACCCGCGAAAACCGCTTCCGCCTGTGGGCGACGTGGCGCGACCGGCAATACGACAACGGCGCAGGCCCCGCGACCACCGGCGATGGCGCGCGCTTCGATGCGCAATACCGCCGCCGCTTCGGTGCCTACCACTACCTCACCTTCGACCTGCGCACCGAAAGCATCCGTTCCGGCGATGCGCAGCGCGGCTACGAGCGCGATTCCGCCGGGGTCTCCTACACCCGCCCGATCGGCCCCGACCTGCGGGTGCGGCCGGCGGTCGAGGTGATCAAGACCCGCTTCGATGGCCGCATCGCCGATGATGGCGCGCTGCGCCGCGACCGTCAGGTGGTGCCCGAAGTCGAGCTGCAATGGTGGCCCGGCAAGTGGCGCGTCGAGGCCGAGGCGAAATACGTGTTCTTCAAGAGCAACGAGAGCGCGCGCGAGCGCGAGGGTTATCGCCTGACGCTGTCGGTCGGATACGTCTTCTGAGATGATCGCCCGCGTCGGCCAGATCTGGGCGAACGCCACACCGCAAGTCCGCCGCCCGTTCTATGTCGGGCTGGCGGTTGCGGTCGTGCTCGCCATGCTGGTCGGCCTCGGGGTCGCCAATACCGAGAGCTTCCTCGCGCTGCCTTCCACCTTCGAAGGCGTGGCTGCTTCGCAGGCAATCTGGGGGCTCAAGCCCTCGAACCTGCTGATGGTGCTCCCACTGGGTTCGTTCCTGGTGGTGCTGGCGCGGAGCTTCATCGGCCTCAAGGCCTTCGGGCTGTTCACCCCGATGCTGATCGCGCTGGCCTTCTTGCAGATCGGGCCGGTGATGGGGCCGATCGTGCTGTGCTCGTCGGTGGCGGTGGGGATGATCGTCACGCCCAGCCTGCTCAAGCTGCGCATGACCCGCGTCGGCTTTCTGGGCGTCCTCATTTCGCTGATCGTGCTGGTGCTGGTGGGCTTGCAGATGATGCTCGACACCAATCTTCAGGTCGATGCTTTCCCCGTGATCGTCTGCGCCTTGTGCGTGGAGCGGTGGTGGAAGCAGTGGGGCAAGGACGGGGCCAAGCCTGCCGCCAAGATGGCGATGAACACCTTCGTGCTCGCCATCGTGATCGAATTCGTGATGGTGTCGGACCTCGCGATGGCGCTGATCGAATGGTCGCCGCTGCTGATGCCCGCCACCGCCGCGATCGCGATTGCGATCCTCGGGCGCTATCGGGGGCTGCGCCTGTCGGAAATCGGCCGCTTTGCCCCGATCTGGCTCGAGCGGCGGCGGCGCGCGAAGGCGCTGGCTGCCGCGGCCGCCGCCGAGGAATTGCCCGAGGGCGTCACCGAGGATCGCCGCAAGGGCCTGCCCGATACGCGCCGGGTGCCCGAGCCGGAACCCGAGCCGGTGCCGGAGCCGGTCGCGCTCCCCCCGCCGCTCCCTGCGCGGGCGGTGTACCGCAGACCGCAGCTCGCGAGCCTCAACCGCAACCACGGCATGGTCCTCGCCGCTCTCGCCGGACGCGCTCCGGCGCTTCATGGCATGTGGGTGATCGGATCGGCCGAGGAGCTCAAGCCCGGGGCGCGCCGCCGCGTGCCGCAGACCTTCCCCGAGCGCGAGGCCCGTGCGCGGCCTCGCCTTGTCGCATCCGGGGGCCGCGTGCTCGAGGACTGGTCGGACGTCTGGACCGAGCGCCGCCCACTGGTTCACAACGCATGGGTCATCCGCAAGGTGGAGGACGTCTAGAGCCGTGTTCAAGGCATTCAACCGCTGGCTCGGCCTTGGCGAAGGCGGGCTGATCGAGGGCGAGATCCTCGGCATCAACATGCGCAACGCGCTGATCCAGAAATACAACCCGCGCCACGCAATCGAACGCGCGCGCGACAAGGTGGCGGCCAAGCGCGCGCTGGAGGCGGCGGGGATCGCCTGCACCGGCACTGTCGCGGTGCTCGAGGATCACCAGCAGGTCGCCGATTTCAAGCCGACGCGCGACATGCCCGATGCCTGGGCGATCAAGCCCGCGCGCGGATCGCAGGGGGACGGCATCCTGCTGGCGGTGCGGCGGGAGGGGAACACCTGGTACAAGGGATCGGGCACGCCGCTGCCCGAGGACATGGTGATGCACCACATCCAGAAGGTGGTCGACGGCGGCTTTTCGGGCGATTCCGCGGCCGAGGACGCCGCGCTGATCGAGCCGCTGATCATCGCCGATCCGGCGCTCTCGCGGATCGTGCCCGAAGGCCTGCCCGACCTGCGCGTCATCAGCCTCCACCACACGCCCTTGATGGCGATGGTGCGTCTCCCGACCGTCGAGAGCGACGGGAAAGCCAACCTCCACCAGCGCGCAATCGGGGCGGGGATCGACATGGAGACCGGCAAGATCACCCGCGCCGTGGTCAAGGGCACGCCGATCACGCACCACCCCGACACCGGCGTCAATCTCATCGGCTTCGAGATTCCGGGCTGGAAGCGCGTGCTGGAGCTGGCGTCGAAATGCGGGCCAGCGGTCGGACTTGGCTATTGCGGGGCGGACATCGTGCTCGACGTCAATGACGGCCCGCTCGTGATCGAGGTCAACGCCCACCCGGGGATCGAAATCCAGAACATCAACCAGGCGGGCCTCAAGTCGCGCATCGCCGCGACGGGCGAGGATTTCCGCTGAGCCGCCCCCGGCGATGCAATTCGGCAACGTCCCGAAACCGTAAATCCGCCGTAACGCGCGCGTCACCGCGGCGTCGCTGCGCCGTCACCATCGGGTGCCACGGCGAGGGCCTCTCCATGCAACAGGGAACGCCCGACCATGACCCGCACGCCTCTCACCCGCACCTCGCTGATCGCGCTCGCCGCGACGCTGGCCGCCGTGCCGCACGCCGCCTTCGCGCAGGATAGCGCCGCCGCGCCCGAGGAAGACCCCGCCGCTTCGGGCAACGAGATCATCGTCACCGCCCAGAAGATCGAACAGCGCGCGATCGACGTGCCGATCACCATTTCCGCCGTCAGCGGCGAGCGCATCCGCGAGCTGGGCGTCAATGATCTCGACGAGCTGTCCTATTACACCCCGGGCCTGCTCATTCAGGAGCAGAGCGCCAACAACCCCGGCGTCGTGATCCGCGGGATTACCTCGGACAGCGGCTCGGCCCAGCAGGGCCCGCGCGTCACGCTCTATTACAACGGCGTCGACATCTCGCGTTCGCGTGGGAGCTATCAGGCGATCTACGATCTGGAGCGGGTCGAGGTCATCAAGGGGCCGCAGGCGACCCTGTTCGGCACCGCCAGCGCGGTGGGGGCGATCAGCCTCGTCTCGGCCAAGCCGAAGCCCGGCTTCTCGGCCGAAGTGCGCGGCGGGTACGGCAATTTCAACCAGACCCTGCTGGGCGGCTTCGTCAACGCGGGGAGCGATACGCTCGCCTTCCGCCTCGCAGGCGAGTGGCGCACCCGCGACGGCTATGTCGAGAACCTGTCGCCCAATCAGGACGAGGAGCTCTACGCGCAGGACCAGCTCGGGCTGCGCGCTTCGGTGCGCTGGCAGCCGACGAGCGATCTGACGGTCGATCTGGTGGGAACCTATGACCAGCAGCGCAATGGCGGCACACCCTTCGTCTCGGGCCGCTTCCCCGCCTTCACCGGCGCGCCGGGCGGGGCGGCCAACGCCTTCCGCGATGCCAACCTAGGCGGCAATCCGGCCGGCGCGGCGGCGCTGGGCGACGACCAGCTCGGCCTCAACCGCGAGGTCTATGACATCAACCTCACCATCGACCACCAGTTCGACACCGACTGGAGCTTCACTACGGTCAACGGCTACCGCGAGTTCGACAGCGCCGAGGTGTTCGACGCCGACGGCAGCGCTGCGCCCTTCCTCGAATTCGCCGAGATCGCCGATGGCTGGCAGGCGAGCCACGAGGGGCGCTTCACCTATTCGGGCAAGAAGCTGCGTTCGAGCTTCGGGTGGAACGCCTTCATCGAGGACGGCCGCCAGAACGTGCCCTTCGCGACCGAGGAAGGCACCTTCCTCCAGTGCCTCAGCTCGCTGTTCGGCGCGCCGCTGGTGCCGGGCGTGGCCTGCGTCGCGCCCAATGGCTCGGTCCCCGCGAGCGGCGTGACCGCGATCCTGACGCAGGGCGCGGCGACCGCCATCCCCTACTCCTCGGTGTTCGAGAACCGCGGCCGCAACGAGACCTATTCGCTGTTCGCCGATGCGACCTGGACCCCCTTCGATGCGCTCGAGCTGACCGCGGGCGTGCGCTGGCTGACGGAGTATCGCCGCTCGGCCTATTTCGCCCGCGTGCCCAACTCCACTCTCAGCCGCGCCGCGCTGATCCCGGGCCAGATCGACACCGCCGGCCAGACCTACGAGGCCAGCAAGTGGTTCCAGGCATGGCTGCCGCGCTTCAACGCGCTCTACCGCATCTCGGATGACGTCAACGTCTTCGCGACCATCTCCAAGGGCCGCCGCTCGCCGGTGCTGCAGGTCAATGCCGCGCGAAGCGGCGGTCGGCCGGTGTCCAACGTTCAGACCATCGCCGAAGAGAACGTCTGGAACTACGAAGGCGGGCTGAAGCTGGCGACGGGCCGGGTCTCGGGCTCGGTCGGGGTCTATTACCAGGTCTACAGCAACTTCCAGGTCTCGGTCGCGCAGCTCGATGCCAATGGCAATCCGACCGGCGCCTTCGTCACCCAGAGCGCGGGCAAGGCCTCGAACCTCGGGGTCGAGGCGGAGCTGGCGGTGGACGTGACCGATTGGCTCAATGTGTTCGGCAACTTCGGCTATATCGATGGCGGGATCGACCGGAACGGCGCCTTCTCGCCCGCCTTTTCGGGCGCGCGCTTCCGCTTGCAGCCGGAATGGCAGGCCTCGGGCGGGATCACGATCGACAAGGAGTTCGGAAACGGCCTGCGCTTCTTCGCCACGCCGAGCGTGACCTATCGCAGCCGCATCTTCTTCGAGGTGCCGAACAACCCGCTGATCTCGCAGAAGAAGGTGACGCTGGTGAACGCGCGGGCGGGGGTCAGCTTTGCGGACAAGAAGTACGAGATCGCCGGCTTCATCCGCAACGCAACCGACGAGAACTACCTGCTCGATGCGGGCAACACCGGCGGGGCCTTCACCATCCCGACCTTCATCCCGGCAGAGCCGCGCTTCTACGGGGTGGAGCTGACCGCGAAGTTCTGATGCGCAGGGCGGCGGGCGGAGGGCACGGCCTTCCGCCCGCCGCTTACTTGTCCATCACCGCCGGCGGCCCGAGCGGATCGAAGGGCGATAGCGGCGCGTCCGGCGGCGCATCGCGTTCGGCAATCTCGGCGGGCGTGAGCGGGCGGAAGCGGATGCTTATGGGAGTGAAGCTCCCGTCCTCGCGCTGGCGGATCGTCACGATCCCGCGCTGGTCGCGGTTGCGGAGCTGCTCCTGAAGCTGCGCGGCGCGCTCCTGCCCGATGTAGAGGCGGCCGCGCCTCAGGCCATCCCAGCCATAAACGGTATCGATGGTGCTCTGCACGGGGTGAGCGCAGGGCTGCGCGTCACGCACCGCCTTGGCGATCACGGGCGCCTTGCCCTCAAGGCACAGCACCGAAGGCGCATCGCCCCTGAATTCGTCGTAACCCGGCCAGTCATACTGGAACTCGGCATAGTGCCCGCGCAGGTAATCGCGCGGGTCGTAGCCCTGGATCGGCACCTCCCATTCGGTGCCGGTGTGGTAGGTGCGATCGCTCTGGAGCCACAGGGCGGCAAGGCCGAGGACGGGGGCCACCACGGCAGCGAGACGGGCGGCGCGGATCATGCCTCGGGCTCCTCGCGCGGAGCGAAGCGCTTGGACACCCGCACGGCGACCCATGCCACGCCGAGGATCATCAGCCCGGAAAGGATTAGCCCGAAGCCGCTCGTCAGCAGATCGGCGGCGAGTTCGAAGCTGAGGATGATGAGCCTCAGCGCGATGACGCCGACCGCGAGCTGGAACACGCCGCGCCACTGCGCCCTCAGCGCGGCGGCGGCGATGCCGGCCCACAGCACGAAGAACAGCAGCGCGGCGGGGACGGTCGAATCATTCGCCCCTACCGCCATCGCGATCGCGAGCCCTGCCTCGGTGATGATCGTCGCCGCCATCTGTCCCGAGATGCCCGGGCGGACAGCGAAGTGGGCAATCCCGGCGAGCGCGATCACCATGCCGCAGGTAAAAGCCGCCGTGCCGCCCTCGAACAGGCTCGACCCGTCCAGCCCGTCGGCACTCGCGAGCGCGCAGGCGAGCGAGGCCAGCGCGACGGCATAGGCAAGCGCGAGCTGCTCTGTCCGGCGCCAGAAGTCAGGCCGCGCGCTGCGGGCGCGCATCCATCCGCCCGCCAGCGCAAGAACCGCGGGCAGGGCCACTGCCGTGCCCAGCCACACCAGCCACACCGTGCCCGGATCGCGCGCCGCGCCGTAGCCGGTCATGTAGGTGGCATATTCCCACGCGGTCCACACCGCCCCGCCGACCACGGCAAGCGCCGTCGGCCAGCCGCGCCCGGTCAGCAGCAGCAATGGCGCGAACAGCGCGAACCACACGGCGAGCGGCTGCCACAGCGGCGAGGAGGTCTGGTAGACCTGCCCGAGATGCCCGAAGAAGGTGAGGCCCAGCGCTGCGGTGATGAAGGCCAGCGCCTCGGTCGCCCAGGGGGACCGGGCCGCCAGCCGCTCCTCGCGCAGGAACAGCAGGGCGAGCAGTCCGGCGATCAGCGCCAGATGCAACCCGAGGCGCACAAGCCCCGGAATATCCTCCCAGTTCGCCGCAACCACCGACACGAAGCCGAGCCCGATCGCGAGCGCGCCGATGCCCCACACCGCCCACAGCAAAAGCGGGCGGGCGTGGTCGGCCTCGTAGGCAAGCAGACGGTCGCGCGTTGCCGCGTCGATGACGCCGGCCTCATGCCACTGGGCGATCTTACGCGCGCTCATGGCAGCGAGACTAGAGCCAATCCGGATGCGCTGGCAACAGACCCGTCCCCCGCAAAGCGAAAGCGGCCGACCCCGAGGGGCCGACCGCTTCTCTCTGGCGCCATCGGGGGCGCCAATCTTTCACGCCCTCAAGTAGCGAAGCGATAGGGCGTCAAGGACTCTTACTTGGCCTCGAGCTCGGCCTTGGTCAGCACCGGCATGGTATCGACCTTGGCAGCGTTGGCGGTCATCGCTTCGGGCGGCATGGCGACCATGCCGATCTTGGCGAGCGGGCCGTCCTTGCCCCAGCTCTTGGCCCATTCCTTGATGAAGTCCTGCAGGCCGGGGATCGCGCGCATGTGCTGCTTCTTGATGTAGACATACAGCGGACGCGCGCCCGGGTACTTGAAGCTGGCGATGTTCTCGTAGCTCGCCAGCACCCCGTTCATCGGCAGGTCCTGCACCTTGTCGAGGTTTTCCTCGAGGTAGGAATAGCCGAAGATGCCCACGACCTTGGGATTGCCCTCGATCTTCTGGACGATGAGGTTGTCCTGCTCGCCCTGGTCGACATAGGCACCGTCGTCGCGCACTTCGGTGCAGATCTGCTTGTACTTGTCCTCGTCGCTCTCCTTGAGAGCCTTCATCGCCGGGTCGGCCTTGCAGCCCGCTTCGAGGATCAGTTCCTTGAGCGCATCGCGCGTGCCCGAGGTGCTCGGCGGGCCATAGACGAGGATCGGCTCGGCGGGGAGCGCGGGGTCCACATCCTTCCAGGTCTTGGCGGTCTGCGGCTTGCCATAGGGCTGCGCGGCGAGCGCCTTGTAGACCGTCTCGGGCGTGAGGTTCAGCATGATGCCACCCTTGGCCGAGGCGAAGACGATCCCGTCGAGGCCGACCTGAAGTTCAATGATTTCATCGACCTTGTTGCTGGCGCAGGTGTCGAATTCGCTGGGCTTCATCCGGCGCGAGGCGTTGACCATGTCCGGGGTGTTGGGGCCGAGGCCCGAGCAGAACAGCTGGATGCCGTTGCCGGTGCCGGTCGATTCGATCAGCGGCGAGCGCATGTCGGGGAAGCTGCGCGAGAAGTTCTCGGCGACCAGCTTGGCGAAGGGATAGACCGTCGAGGAGCCGACGGCGTGGACCGACTGCGCGCCCGCGCTGCTGGTGTCGTCGCAGGCAACGAGGGTGGTTGCGGCAAGCGCCAGAGCGGCGCCGGTCTTGAGAAGTGCGGTGATGCGGTGTGCCATGATCTGTTCCATCCCCCTCCAGGAAGCGGAGAGGCCCTGTAAACCCCCCGCTAGGGCCAATTTGTGACACGTCTGTGACTGTCATTTGACCGCTCGCTGGCGCGGCTTAAAGCCTCAGGCAGGACGTTAACCCAGGTTGCCCCAACCCCCTGATAACGTTTCCAATTATATCCAATCCGGATGTTTCGCGCTTAACAGCATCGTAAGGGCTTGCATGATATGCGGTCCGCCATGGCATTTTTGCGCCTCCTTTCCCGGCTCGGCATGGTCGCCGTCGTGCTGGTACTGCTGGCTGCGAGACCCGCATCGGCAGACGACCACACGGTCCCGACCTTCGCCCCGGCCTGCCACGCCGCGACCGGCGCCGACCGCGGCGTCGAGGCGCTGCGTCCGCGCGCGCAATGGACCTGCGACAGCAGCGGATGGGCGGCGGACGAGCCGGCGGTGTGGCTGCGCTTCGAGGCCGAAAGCTGGCGCGGCGAGAAGCTGCCGCAATACTTCTTCAGCCGCATCGCGCGCTTCAAGTCGATCACCTTCCACGCCATCGACGCCGACGGCACCACCCGCACCACGCGCAGCACCGAGCGTGACGGCAAGCCTTTCGCTGCCGGCCCGGTGTTCCAGCTGCGCCTGCCCGAGGTCACCCCCGCGACCACCATGGTGCTCGCCCGGATCGAGGCGCCGCATTCCGTCCCGCTGCTGACCGAGGCGCGCATCACCCATGATCCGGGCAAGGCCGACTGGGCGCAGATCGACATGATGCTGCTCGCCTTCGTGGCCGGGATGCTGGTGCCGCCGCTCTTGTTCGACATCAGCTTCTTCCTCGTGCTGCGCGAACGCTTCGTGCTGATCTACGCGGCGATGGTGAGCGCGATGATGGTCTATGTGATGACCGCGGGCGGCCTCGCCTCGTCCTTCCTCGCGCTGCCGCTGACGCTGATGGCGGTGCTGGCACCGCTGTCCTACGCCATCGGCGGCGGGCTTTCGCTCCTGTTCCTTGTCGCCTTCCTCGAACGCGGCGCGCAATCGCGGCTGATGCGGCGGCTGACCTACGCCACGGGCTGGTTCACGATCATCGTGCCGGGCCTGTGTGCCCTCCAGCTCGATGCCACCCACGGGCTCGACGACACCGGCTATTTCATCGCCTTCCTGCCCTGCATCGCGGTGATCAGCGCCGCGGTGATCGAGGCGGTGATCCGCGGCAGCCGCTCGGCCCGCTTCATCGCGATCGCGTGGCTGCCGATCATCACCGCCTCGGTCGAGCGGCTGCTGCGCGGGCTGGGCCTCCATGTCGGCCCCTCCAGCCTCGACCAGATGCTCTATGTCGCGGTCGGGATCGAGGTGATCGTGATCTCGCTCGCCATCGCCGACCGCTTCCTGGCCCTGCGGCGCGAGCGCGACGCGGCGCTGACCGAAGCGCGGATGCTCGAGCAGATCTCGACCCGCGATTCGCTCACCGGCCTGATGAACCGCCGCGCCATCGAAGCCCGCTTCGACGAGCTGCTGGCGCAGGGCTTCGATACCTTCGCACTCGTCGATCTCGACCGTTTCAAGGCGATCAACGACCTTCACGGCCACCAGGTCGGCGATGCCGCGCTGGTCGCCTGCGCGAGCGCGATCCGCGCGAGCGGCGACCGCGATGCGGTCGCGGTGCGGCTGGGCGGCGAGGAATTCGTGGTGCTGCTGCGCGGCCCGCGCACGCTAGAGCGCGCCGAGGCGCTGCGGCAGGCGATCCCGATGCGGATCGCCAAGGAAGTGCCCGGGCTCGACCTCCCCGTCACCGCCAGCATGGGCGTGGTGATGCTGGGCGAGGCGAACCGCCACAAGATGGCCTTCGCCGAATTCTACGCCCGCGCCGACGCGCTGATGTACGAAGCCAAGGCGAGCGGCAGAAACCGGCTCGCCTACGAACGCCTCACCGTGTTCCGATCGGCCCCCGAAGGGCGCAAGGCTGGCGAGGGGCGGGCAGCTTAAGAAGATCGCGACATCATTTCCCGTTCGCCTCGAGCGAAGTCGAGAGGCCGGTTCGCAGGTGTCTCGACTGCGCTCGACACGAACGGAATCAGGAAAACGCCGCCAGCACCTCCGGCCGCACCCGCGCCAGCCTGCCGGTGGCGCGGTCGAGCATCGCCCATGTCGTCGCCGCGCTGACGAGGCGCTTGCCCTGCGCATCGGTGAATTCCACCCGCCGCACCGACTTGGCCCCTTGGGCGGGGCCTTCGATCCATGTCTCGGCGTGGACTTCCGCGCCCTCGGACACGTTCCCGCGATAGTCGATCTCGTGCCGCACCACGACCCAGAAGAACGCCGCCCGATCCTCGGGCCGCGCGACCGCGTCCCAGTGGGCGGTGGCCATGTCCTGAATCCACTGCACCCACACGGTGTTGTTGACGTGGCCGAGCTCGTCGATGTGCTCGGCGCGCGCGGTGAAGGTGCGGGTGAAGCGGTTGGTCATGGCGCAGACCAGTCTTCCATGAGTGTGATTTTGCGCAAGGCCCCGCCCTCGAACTCGTAGTGCCAGGCCCGCGCCCCGAACGTGAGTTTCGCCCAGCTCAATACCCGACCCAGAAACTCGATGCCCTCGTTGGATGAGAACTCGCAATCCATCGTGTCACTTGCACGTCTGACGTCGTCGAACGAATTAAGGATCGGCACGCCAATGATCTCTCGATCAACCGCAGCGATCCCGCCTTCTGCGCTTATGTAGCAGAAGACCGTTCTGACCTTCTGGTTCTCGTCGAGGCGCATCTGGAAGCCAGCGGCGGCGTCGGTAATGTTATACTCGTCCGGCGAACCTTCGTGAAACCGGTCGAAACTATAGATGACCTCGAGTTCGTGCGCCTCCAGCAGATCGATCATCTCGTCCGACTTGAGGTCTTTGCCGAGGTAATCGACCAGCTTCATTCCGCCATCTCCACGACGAGCCTCTTCACGGACAACTGCCTGTCAGCACGCAGCCCAGCGTCATCAGCAGGTAGAGCGCGACAGGCACCAGCACCACGACCGCGACGATGGCTATCGCAATGATGCCGACGCCGCGGTCGTAGTCGGGCGCCTTCACTCGCCCTCGCCCTTGGGGGCCATCCCCATCTGCCACAGGATGAAGGCGAATTCCTCCGCGGTCTCCCTGAGGCTGTTCCAGCGCCCGGACTGCCCGCCGTGGCCTGCGCCCATGTTGGTCTTGAGGAGCAGCAGGTTGTCGTCAGTCTTCAGCTCGCGCAGCTTGGCGACCCACTTGGCCGGTTCCCAATAGGTGACGCGCGGGTCGTTGAGGCCGGCGGTCACCAGCAGCGGCGGGTAGGCCTTGGCGGTCACCTGGTCATAGGGCGAGTAGGACAGCATATAGGCAAAGGCCGCCTTGTCGGTGATCGGGTTGCCCCATTCCTGCCACTCGCCCGGGGTGAGCGGCAGCTTCTCGTTGAGCATGGTGTTCACGACATCGACAAAGGGCACGTGGGCCACGACCGCGCCATATTGCGCGGGGTCCTGGTTGATGATGGCCCCCATCAGCTCGCCGCCGGCCGAGCCGCCGCTGGCGGTCACCTTGCCCTCGGCCGTGTAGCCGCGCGCGATCAACCCGCGGCCCGCGTCGACGAAATCGTTGAAGGTGTTGGTCCGCTCGAACAGCTTGCCCTGCAGATACCAGCGCCGCCCGAGATCGTCGCCGCCGCGGATGTGGGCGATGGCATAGGCAAAGCCGCGATCGACGAGGCTGAGGCGCGTGGTCGAGAAGCCCGGCGGCACGGCATAGCCATAGGCGCCGTAGGCATAAAGGTGGAGCGGCCCCGGCCCTTCGATCCCCGCCTTCTTGAGGATCTCCGCCCGGTCGCGCCGCATCAGCACGCTGACGGGCACCTGCGTCCCGTCACGCGCGGTGATGGTCAGGCGCTCGGAGACATATTTCGAGGGGTCGTAGCCGCTCGGGATCTCCTGCGTCTTCAGGGTGGTGAGCTTGCCCGTCTTGACGTCGTAGTCATAGACCGTCCCCGGCGTCACCATCGACTGGTAGGACAGGCGCAGCACGCTCATGTCATATTCGGGGTTGTTCGAGAGCCCCGCGGTGTAGCTCGGCTCGGGGAAGGTCACGGGGGTGATCTTCGCCGGGTCCGAATATTGCCGCAGCTGGATCTGGTCGAGCCCATTGAGGCGGCCCTCGGTGACGAGGAAGTCCTTGAACAGGTCGAAGCCGGTCAGATAGAAATCGTCCGAGCCGGGGATGACGGTCTGCCACTCGCCGGGCGTTTCCAGCTTCGCCTTGGCGAGGCGGAAGTTGATGTGCTCGTCATTGGTCCACACCCACAGCTCGCCGTCGCGCACGTCGACCGCATATTCGACGCCCTTCTTGCGCGGCTTCACGAGAATCGGCGTCGCGGTCGGGTTGGCGGCGGGAACGAGGCGCACTTCGCTGGTCTCGTTGTCGCCGGTGGCAATGATCAGCCAGTCTTCCTGCGCCGTCAGTCCGGTGCCGACGCCGAAGGACTGGTCTTCCTCCTTGTAGAGCGTGACGTCGCTCGCGGTCGGCGTGCCGATCACGTGGAGCTTGGCCTCCAGCGTGCGCCACTCCTCGGTCGAGGGGCCATAGACAAGCGCGGTGTCGTTCGCGACCCAGGTGAGCCCGCCGCGCAGGTTCTCGATCACGTCGGGCAACAGCTCGCCGGTCTGGAGGTCCTTGATCCGCGCGGTGTAGCGCTCCGAGCCGGTGGTGTCGGTGGAGTAGGCAAGGAAGCGCCCGTTCTGGCTGACCGAAGCCGCGCCGAGGCTGAAATATTCCTGCCCTTCGGCGAGCTGGTTCTCGTCGATCAGCAACTCCGGCTCACCACCCGCGACGGGCTTGCGGTAGTGCTTGCGATACTGCGCGCCTTCCTCGAACTCGCTCCAGTAGAGGTAGTCGCCGTCCTTCTGGGGAACCGTGGAGTCGTCCTCCTTGATGCGCGCGCGCATCTCGGTGAACAGCGCTTCGGTGAAGGCCTTCTGGCCCTCCATCTTCGCTTCGAAATAGGCGTTCTCGGCCTTGACGTGGTTCAGCACATCCTCGTCGTCCACGGTGGGATAGGACTTGTCGTAGAGCCAGTCATAGGGGTCTTCGACCGTGATGCCGTGCACGGTGTAGGTGTGCGGGCGCTTTTCGGCGACGGGGGGCTTGATGTCGGTCTTCGAAGACGTGGTCACGCGGGCAGAATCCTCTCGGGTCTCGGCCAGAGCGGCCGATGCAAAGGTGGTGGCGGCAAGTGCGGTGGCAAGAGCAAGACGGCTGATCGGGCGAAGCATGGATGATAAAGTCCCTGTGGCGATCCGGCCTGCCGCGCGCGGGTGGAAAGACGCGCGCGCAGGGCCTATGATGGCGGTTCTAGTGACACAATCCTGCGCGGCAAGCCTCGCGCGGGCATCCGAGGATCGACAAGATGCTGATGCAGCCCCATGAAGCCCGCCTTGCCGCCCTGCGCGAGGAGCTGAAGCGCCGCGGGCTCGACGGCTTCATCGTCCCCATCTCCGACGAGCACATGAGCGAATATGTCGGCGACTATGCCCAGCGCCTCGGCTGGCTGACGGGCTTCGGCGGCTCGGCGGGGTTCGCCGCGGTGACGCTCACCCACGCCGCGATCTTCGTCGACGGGCGCTACACCGTGCAGGTGCGCGAGCAGGTCGACGGCAATCTGTTCGAATACCGGAGTGTCCCCAAGGACACCCTCGCCGGCTGGCTGTCCGACGTGTGCGAGAGCGGCGCGAGGATCGCCTACGATCCCTGGCTCCACACCTGGGCCTGGGTCGAGGCGCTGGAGAAGCGCGTCGCCGCCAAGGGCATCGTGATGGTTCCCGCCGAGAGCAATCCGGTCGATGCCGTGTGGGCCGACCAGCCCACCCCCTCGCCCGCCATTGCGATCCCGCACGCGGACGATTTGGCAGGCCGCTCCTCGGCGGACAAGCGCGCGGCGGTGGCCGACTGGCTTGCCAAGGAAGGCCACGACGCCGTGGTGATCCCCGCGCTCGATTCGGTCGCATGGCTGCTCAACATCCGCGGCTCCGACGTGTCGCACACCCCCGTCGCGCTCTCCTATGTCATCGCGCACAAGGACGGCAGCGCCGAGCTGTTCATCGCGCCCGAAAAGGTTACGCCGGAACTTACCCGCCACCTCGGCAACGCGGTGACGATCCGTGACCGCGCCGCCTTCGAGGGCGCGCTCGGCTCCGCCTTTGCGGGCAAGAGCGTCGCGCTCGATCCCGATTTCGCGGTGGTCGGCATCGCGCAGGCCTTGCGCGCCGGCGGGGCGAGCTTCGCCTTCAAGCAGGACCCGACGATCCTCGCCAAGGCGATCAAGAACCCCGCCGAACAGCAGGGCCACCGCGACGCGCAGGCGCGTGACGGGGCGGCGGTGAGCAAATTCCTGCGCTGGCTGGAAATCGAGGGGCCGAAGGGCGGGGTAGACGAGCTCTCCGCGGCCGCGAAGCTCGCCGCTTTCCGCGCCGAGGACCCCGGCCTGCGCGACCTCTCCTTCGACACCATCTCCGCCGCCGCCGGCCACGCCGCGCTGCCGCACTACAAGGTGGACGAGGACAGCAATATCCCGATCCCGCCCGGCTCGATCTACCTCGTCGATTCGGGCGGGCAGTATCCGGGCGGCACCACCGATATCACCCGCACCGTGTGGGTCGGCCCGGGTGAACCGACTCAGGAAATGCGCGACCGCAACACCCGCGTCCTCAAGGGCCACATCCAGCTCGCCCGCGCGGTCTTCCCGCAGGGGACGGCGGGCGGCCAGCTCGATGTGCTGGCGCGGCAATATCTGTGGGAAGCGGGGGTCGATTACGCCCACGGCACCGGCCACGGGGTGGGCAGCTTCCTCGCGGTCCACGAAGGCCCGCAGCGCATCGCCAAGCCTTCGGGCGGGCAGGCCGGGACGGGGCAGGAGCTGTTCGCCGGGATGATCCTCTCGAACGAGCCGGGCTACTACAAGCAGGGCGCCTTCGGCATCCGCATCGAAAACCTCGTGCTGGTCGAGGAGCGGCAGATTGCGGGGCAGGAGGGGACCTATCTCGGCTTCGAGACGCTGACCTTCGTGCCGCTCGATCGCAAGCTGATCGACACGGGCCTGCTGACGGCGGAGGAAATCGCGTGGGTCGATGGCTATCACGCGCAGGTGCGGGCGCTGCTCAACCCGCGCCTTAGCGGTGATGATCTGGCGTGGCTGGAGCGGGAAACCCAACCCCTCTAACCTCCCCCCCC
>NZ_MUYK01000001.1 GCF_002155685.1 Erythrobacter colymbi | reverse complement strand
GCCACCGAAGGCGGGGCGGTGGTCGGCAAGGCGGTCGCGGCGATGGGCGCGATCGAGCAGTCGGCCAAGGAGATCACCCAGATCATCGACGTGATCGACGGGATCGCTTTCCAGACGAACCTTCTGGCGCTCAACGCAGGCGTCGAAGCGGCGCGTGCGGGCGAGGCGGGCAAGGGCTTCGCGGTGGTCGCCAACGAGGTGCGCGCCCTCGCCCAGCGTTCGGCCGAGGCGGCGCGCGACATCAAGGCGCTGATCGACAAGTCGACCGCCCATGTGGGCGACGGGGTGAGCCTGGTCGGCGAGACCGGCACCTTGCTCGCCGAGATCGTCGCGCAGGTCGGCTCGGTCACGGCGCAGGTGAACGAGATCGCCGAGACCGCGGCCGCGCAGGCGTCGAACCTCGAACAGGTCAATGTCGCGGTCGGCAGCATCGACCGCATGACCCAGCAGAACGCCGCGATGGTCGAGCAGGCGACCGCCGCCACCCGCAGCCTCTCGAGCGAGGCCCAGCGCCTCGGCGAGCTCGTCGCGCAGTTCCGGGTGAGCAACTCGGGCTACTTGCCGGCCGCCGCGCCCGCCTACGCCCCGCCGCCCGCTCCGGTCCGCGCCGCCGCCCCTGCCCCGGCGCCCGCGCCGCGCAAGGCTCAGGCACCGCGCAAGCCCGCCGCTGCCGCCCCCCCGCCGCCGCTGGTGACCGGCAATCTCGCCCACAAACCCGCGCCGGTTCCGGCGGAGGACGACTGGAGCGAATTCTAGGGGGGGGCAGACCCCCTCCAGCCTCTCCCAGACCCCCTCCAGACGCCGTCAGACCCGGTCTCGCCCCCCGCCAGACCCCCCGAAAAACCGCAAAAGGTGGCCCAAGATGATCGCTCTTCCCCCCATCTGCGACCGCAGCGCCGCCTCCGCGCTCTACCCGGAGATCGCCGAAGCGCTGGGCCCTGCGCCGCTGATGCTCGATGCCTCGAAGGTCGAGCGGATCGGTCAGGCGATGCTGCAACTGCTTGTTTCGGCAGCAAGAACCGAGGGCGGGATCGCGATCCACCAGCCGAGCGCCACCTTCACCGCCGCGCTCGCGCTGACCCGGCTTGATCATGTGGTGATGGAAGGCGTGGCAGCATGACCGAAGACGACATCCAGCAGATCTTCTTCGTCGAATGCGAAGAAGCCCTCGAAGCCACCGAGACGGGCCTGGCGGCCTGTCGTGAAGGAACCCACGACGGGGAAACCATCAACGCGATCTTCCGCGCGGTGCATTCGATCAAGGGCGGCGCGGGCGCTTTCGGGCACACCGCGCTCGCTGCCTATACCCACGGCTTCGAAAACCTCCTCGGCGAAATCCGCGAGGGCAAGGTCCCGCTGGAACCGGCGCTGGTCGACCTGCTGCTGCTCGCGCTCGATTGTCTGCGCGATCACGTCGAAGCCGCCCGCGGCCGCGGAAATCCGCCCGAAGATGCCGACCTGCTGGCGCGTCTGGAAGCGGCACAGGCGGGTGGTAGCGGGGCTGCTCCCGCGCCGGAACCCGCCCCGCCCCCCGCAGCCGACCCGCTCGACGATCTCGACGCGCTGCTCAACGAACTCTCGGCTCCCGCACCTGCCGAACCCGAAAGCTGGCTGGTGCACATCCGCCCCCACGCGGGCGCGATGACCAAGGGCAGCGAGCCGCTGCTGTGGCTGCGCGAGCTGACCGACCTCGGCGGCACCTGCGAGCTGTGCGACATCTCCGCCGTGCCCACCTTCGAGCGTCTGACGGTCGAGGAAGGCTATCTCGGCTGGACCTTCCGCATGCCCGGCAGCGTCGCGCAGGAAAGCGTCGCGGAAATCTTCGACTTCGTGGGTGACGAGGTCGCGCTCGCCTATGGCCCCGAGGGCACCATGCCCCCGCCGCGCATCGCCGCAGCCCCGGCGCAAGGCCCCGCCACCCAGCGCGCGGCAGTCGCCGAAGTGCCGCAGGCGGCCGCTTCGACCGATGCCGCCGCGAGCGCCCCCGTACCCGCACCCGTCGCCACAGTGGCCGCCCCGCCTGCGGGCGGTGCCGCGACGCAATCGGTGCGTATCGATCTGAAAAAGCTCGACATGTTGATCGATGGCGTGGGCGAGCTGGTGATCGCGCAGGCCATGCTCGCCCAGCGGCTTACCAACGAGAACCTCGCCCATATCGAGGAGCTCGCCCTGATCGAGACGCTGGTGCGCGACATCCAGGAACATGCGATGGCCTTCCGCGCCCAGCCGATCAGTTCGGTCTTCGGCCGCGTGCCGCGCCTGCTGCGCGAGCTCGGCAGCTCGACCGGCAAGCACGTGAAGCTCGAGGTCGCCGGCGAGACCACCGAGCTCGACAAGACCGTGATCGAGCGCCTCTCCGAGCCGATGACGCACCTCATCCGCAACGCGGTCGACCACGGGATCGAGCCGCCCGAAGAACGCCGCGCGGCGGGCAAGGACCCGGAAGGCACGCTGACCCTGTCTGCCGAGCAGAAGGCCGGGCGCATCATCATCCGCATCGCCGACGACGGGCGCGGGATCGACCGCGACCGGGTGCTCGCCAAGGCCATCGCCAACGGCCTTGTCGCCCCCGAGGCGCAGCTTTCGGACGAGGAGATCCACCAGCTGATCTTCGCCCCCGGCTTCTCCACCGCCGCTACCGTCTCGAACATCTCGGGCCGGGGCGTGGGCATGGACGTCGTGAAGCAGAACGTGAAGGAATTGG
Source organism: Erythrobacter colymbi (assembly GCF_002155685.1). Classification (GTDB taxonomy): domain Bacteria; phylum Pseudomonadota; class Alphaproteobacteria; order Sphingomonadales; family Sphingomonadaceae; genus Erythrobacter; species Erythrobacter colymbi. The sequence continues at coordinate 705,469 of NZ_MUYK01000001.1, read as the reverse complement.
GCGGGCGCATCACCATCGAGAGCGTGCCCGGCAAGGGCACCACCTTCAGCCTCGCCCTGCCGCTGACGCTGGCGATCTCGGACGGGATGATCGTGCAGGTCGGCGACCAGTCGCTGGTGATCCCGCTGACCCATGTGATCGAGAGCCTCCGCCCCACCCCTGCCGACGTCAAGGGCATGGGCACCCGCGCGCAGGTGTTGAACGCGCGCGGCACCTTCGTGCCGATCGTGCCCTTGGGTCTGATGACCGGCGCCGATGCGGCGGTCACCAATCCTTGCGAAGGCGTGCTGGTGCTGGTCGAAACCGAAGGCCACGGCCGCGCCGCGCTGCTGGTGGATGCCATCGCCGACCAGCGCCAGTTCGTGATCAAGGCGCTGGACGCGCACTACCGCCAGATCGATTCCGTCGCCGGGGCAACGATCCTCGGCAACGGCAAGGTGGCGCTGATCGTCGACGTCGATTTCATCGCCAGCACTGCCGCGCGCAATCACGCCGGCGTTACGCTCGCCGCTGCCGCCTGAGGTCCGGCCATGCATGCCCACAGCGCCGCCGAGGCGTCCGACAGCATGGTGCCCGGTGTCAGCCCCGCCATCTATGGCGAGGCCGACTTCCGCCGCATCGCCGACCTGATCCATGCCGAAACCGGCATCGTGCTGTCCGAGCGCAAGAAGATGCTCGCCTATTCGCGCCTTGCCCCGCTCGTGCGGCGCAGCGGGCTGACGAGCTTCGGCGCCTTCCTCGATGCGCTCGAGGGCGACGGGCGGACGATGACCGAGGTGGTTGCCGCGCTCACCACCAACCACACCTATTTTCACCGCGAACCGCATCATTTCGAGCACTTCGAAAGCGTCGTGCGCCCCGATCTGGTGCGCCGCGCGATGGCGGGCGACGAGGCGCGCATCTGGTCGGCGGGCTGTTCGACCGGCGAGGAAATCTGGACGCTGATGATGGTCCTGCTCGGCGCGGACCGCAACGCGGGGCTGAAGCTGACGAAGGCGCGGCTGCTCGCGCTCGCGAGCGACATTTCGGTCAATGCGCTCGCCGGAGCGCGGGCGGCGACCTATCCCGCGAGCGCGCTCGATGCCCTGCCCGAAGCCCTTCGCCGCACCTGGTGCGTGGCCGAGCGCAGCGACGGCGGCGAGGAGCGGCTTTCGATCGACCAGGCAGTGCAGGCGATGGTGCGCTTCCGCGAGCTCAACCTGATGGGCGACTGGCCAATGCAGCGTCCGTTCGACGTGATCTTCTGCCGCAACGTGATGATCTATTTCGACGGCCCGACCAAGGACCGGCTGGTCGAGCGGTTCGCACGCCAGCTGGTGCCGGGCGGCTATCTCTACATCGGCCATTCCGAGCGCGTGAGCGGCCCGGCGACCGCGCTGCTCGATCCGGTCGGCCCCACCATCTACCGCCGGAGAATGGGCGCATGAGCATCCGGGTCCTGATCGTCGATGACAGCCCGCTGATGCGCGCGCTACTCCAGCACCGGCTAGGGCGCGAGAGCGATATCGCGGTGATCGGCACCGCCGCCGATGCCGCCGAGGCGCGCCAGATGATCAAGGCGCTCGATCCCGACGTGGTGACGCTCGACATCGAGATGCCGGGGATGGACGGGTTGTCGTTCCTCGAAAAGATCATGCAGCTGCGCCCGACCCCGGTGATCCTCGTCTCCGGCGCAACCGAGGAAGGCGCCAGCGCCACCGCGCGCGGGCTCCAGCTCGGCGCGGTCGGGTGCATCGCCAAGTCGCAGCTGCGTGTGCGGCCGAGCGATGTGGTCGACGATTGCCCGCTGGTCGAGATGGTGCGCGAGGCGGCGCGGGTGCACCTTCACCCTCATCCCGCGCGTCCTGCCCGCCACGCCCCCCCGCCCGCTCCCGCATCGCCGACGGCGGCTGCCCTGCCCGACATCATCGTCATCGGGGCCTCGACCGGCGGCGTCGAGGCGCTCCACACCCTGCTCGCCGATTTCCCCGCGGATTGCCCGCCGACGCTGGTCGTGCAGCACATCAACGGCTGTTTTGCCGGCGCCATTGCCCAGTCCTTCGACCGCGCGGTGCGGCCGCGGGTGATGCTGGCCGAAAGCGATATGCCACTCGAACGCGGAACGGTGCTGTTCGCGCCCGGCAACGAGCGGCACCTGCAGGTCGCGAATGCCGGATCGCGCGGCTATCGCTGCATCTTGCGCGAAGGCGATCCCGTGTCGGGTCACCGCCCCAGCGTCGACCGACTGTTCGCTTCACTTGCCGCCCTTCTCGGCGGGAACGGCGGGTCGCGCGCGCTTGGCGTCCTGCTGACCGGCATGGGACAGGACGGCGCGCAAGGCATGGCCCAGCTCGCGAGCATCGGCGCGCGCACCATCGCACAGGATCAGGAAAGCTGCGTGGTCTTCGGCATGCCGCGCGCGGCAATCGAACTGGGGGCGGCGGGCGAAGTCCTTCCGCTCGAAAAGATCGGGTCCGCAATCTTCGCTCCGGCACGGGTAGGCCTCGCATGACCGACATGACCCCCTTCCTTTCCGGCACCGGTGCCGGCCCCTCGCCCGAAGTGGTCCGCATGACCATCGTCCAGGGCGAGGCCAAGGCGAGCACCGACCCGCGGGTCGAGATGAGCACGATCCTTGGCAGCTGCGTTGCCACCTGCCTGTTCGATCCGGTCGCGCGGGTGGGCGGGATGAACCACTTCCTCCTTGCCGAGCCCCCGGCCCACGTCCGCAGCCAGGCCTTCGACAGCGATTACGGCCTCTACCTCATGGAGCTGCTGATCAACGAGATGCTGGGCATGGGTGCGCACAAGAGCCGGATGCGCGCGCGGCTTTACGGCGGCGCGAACCTCAACCCCGACCTTTCTCCCATCGGCACCGCCAATGCCGCCTTCGCCCGCCAGTTCCTCGAGCGCGAGAACATCCCCAAGGTGTTCGAGGACCTCGAGGGCACTCTGGCCCGGCGCATCCAGTTTCGTCCCGCCAGCGGCCAGGTCCGCGCCCGCCTCGTGCCCTCCGATGTCGCCCCTACGGAAAAACCACTGGGGCGGCCGCAATCGGCGCTTGGGACGGTCGAGCTATTTTAGTTTCAAACGGAGCACATCATGGAAGCCAGCAATCCCGCCACTATCCGTGTCCTCACGGTCGACGACAGCGCCTCGATGCGTGCGCTGCTGCTCGGCGCGCTGACCTCGCGCGGGTTCGCGGTCGAACAATGCGAGGACGGGCAGGAAGCGCTCGAATGGCTCGCTTCGAACGAGGTCGACGTCATCATCACCGATATCAACATGCCGCGCCTCGACGGGTTCGGCCTGATCGAGAAGCTGCGGTCGAGCGCGCTCCATGCCGAGCGGCCGATCTTGGTGCTGACCACCGAAAGCTCCGACGAGAAGAAGCAGCGCGCCCGCAATGCCGGCGCGACGGGGTGGATCGTCAAGCCCTTCGATGCCGACAAGCTCACCGCGGCGCTGCGCCGCGTCATCCACTGATCGCCTCAGCCAACAGGGACACCCGCCCCATGCGCCACGAACTCATCACCTTCGGCATCGCCAGCCAGCGCTTCGGCATCGACATCATGACCGTGCGCGAGATCCGCGCCTGGTCGCCCGTCACCCGCCTGCCGCGCGTGCCCGATTATGTCGCGGGCGTCGTCAACCTGCGCGGTGCGGTGCTGCCGGTGATCGATCTGGCTGCGCGTCTGGGCTGGACCCCGACCGAGGCGACCCCGCGCAATCCGATCATCGTGATCGAATACGAAGGCCAGATGCGCGGCCTGATCGTCCATGATGTAGCCGACATCGTCTCGATCGAGGCCGGCACCCTCCAGCAACCCGACGCGGTCGGTCACGAGAGCATCACCCACTTCCTCGAAGGCATCGCCCCGCTGGGCGAGGACATGGTGATGGTGCTCGATCTGGCACGCCTGATGGCTGACGAGCCGATCGAACTGGCCGCCTGATCATGGCCCGATCCCTCTCCGTTCCCCGCGCCGCCGGCGGCGCGCCGCATTCTGCGGCCCTGCTCGATGGTATCGCCCAGCGGCTGGCGACCTTTGCCGAGGATGCCGAGGCCTTCGGCATCGTGCTGTGCAGCGATGCCGATGTGGCCGCGCGCTATCTCGTGCAATTGCAGCAGATCGACCGGCTCGCGCAGTCGCTGCGCGAGATGGCGAATGTGCTGGGCGCGTCCGATCCCGATGCCGCGGTGGCCGCGATCCGTCTGGGCGAGCTGCGCCATGCTCTGGAACAGGCCGATGCGCACTGATCACGCCCTGATCACGGTCCATGCCCTCGGCGCCTGTCTGGCGCTGGGGGCGGCCCTGTTCTGGCCGCGCCCCGGGCAGGCGGCGCTACTGGTGCCGGTCGCCGGACATGACCTTTCCGCCGCGCTGCGCTGGGCCGATCGCGAGGCTGCCCCGCTGCTCGCGCTCGACACGGCGAGCGGCCGCGTGATCGCCCGTGTCACCGACAATGCCAGCCTCCTCCACGCACTCGGCCAGGGCCTCGTGCCGATCGCCGCCCGTGGTTCGGGCTGTGCGGCACTTTCGCAGGAGGAAAAGCGATGATGGTCGATGACACTCGCGTCCTGCGCGAGAACGGCGTCCGCGTGATCGGCCTCCTGGCCGGCGTGATCGGCGCGGTGCTGGTGGTCTGGGGTCTGCTTGCCGATGCTCCGCTGATCGCAGCCAGCGCGGTGCTGCTGGTAGCGCCGCCGATGTGGTGTGCCCACCAGCGGCGCTCCGATCCGGCCACCCGCATCCTGTTTGGCGTGACCTACCCGTTGCTCGCCGCGCTGCTCCTGGCGCAGGCGAGCACCACCGGGTGGATCATCGATATGCACATGGTGTTCTTCGCCTTCCTCGCGGTGCTGACCGCCCTTGCCGACTGGCGGGTTATCGTGGCGGGCACGCTGGTGACGGCGCTGCACCACCTCGCGCTCAACTTCATCGCCCCGGCCTATGTCTTTCCCGATGGCGCAGACCTCTTGCGGGTGGTGTTCCACGCGGTCGTCGTGCTGGTGGAAGCGGCGGTGCTGATCGTGCTGTGCCGCCAGTTCGAAAGCCTGATTGACGGGCTGGCGGCGGCGCGGCTTGCGCAGGCCAAGCTCGATGCCGAGCGCAATGCCGAACGCGAGGCCCTCGCGGCCGACCAGCGTGTGGTGCTGTCGGGCCTGAGCGAGCGGCTCCATGCGCTCGCCGAGGGCGATCTTTCGACCCGGCTCGAAAGCCCCTTCCCCGGAGAATACGACCGCGCCCGGACTCTGCTCAACGAATCCTGCGCCGATCTCGACCGGCTGGTCGGCACCGTGGCCGATACGGCCGACCAGGTGGCGAACGGGGCGCAGGAGCTGCGCGAGGCATCCACCAGCCTCGCCACCAAAACCGAGCAGCAGACAGCCGCGATCGAGAGCGCGGCCCGCACGGCCGGAGATCTGCTGCGTGCGATCGAGGAACAGGCGAAGCTGTGGGACACGACCCGCAGCACCGCGCTCGATGCCAAGGCCGATGCCGATCGCGGCGCCGACGACATCACCGGCGCGGCAGAGGCCATCACGCGGATCGAGGCGTCCTCCATCGAGATCGGCGAGATGATCGGCTTCATCGACACCATCGCCTTCCAGACCAATCTCCTCGCGCTAAATGCCGGGGTCGAGGCCGCCCGCGCGGGCGAGGCGGGCAAGGGGTTCGCCGTGGTCGCGGGCGAGGTGCGCGAACTGGCGCAGCGCTCGGCCCAGTCGGCGACCGCGATCAAGGAGCTGGTCGCGGCCTCCAAGAACGAGGTCGCGGTCGGTGTCGAGCGGGTCAACCACATGGTCAGCCTGCTCGCCTCGCTGGTCTCGCGCTTCTCCGACATTGCCGGACAGATCGACCGGATCGCGCTCGGCTCGTCCGGCACGCTCGATGCGATCCGCCAGATCGACGAGGCGATGCGCCTGCTCGATCGCGGCATGCAGCAGAACGCGGCGATGGCCGAACAGACCAGCGCCGCCTCGGTCGAACTGCTGCGCAATGCCGAGGATCTGAACGGTCAGGTCGAACGGTTCCGGCGGGACAGGGCGGAAGCACCGCCACTCAGCCGCGCCGCCTAGCCCGCCACTACACCATCAGGATTTCAAGGAGGGGTCGCAGCCCACATCCCGTCAGGAGCGTCATCATGTCTGCCAACCCGTTGAAGGAGCGTCTCGATTACTATGGCCTTGCCGATATCCGGCAAGGCACGCTTGCGGGCGTTGCCCGTGCGTTGAACCGTCGCCTCGACGGCGCGCTCGACGGATTCTACCGCGTGATCGCCTCGCGCAAGGAATTGTCGGACCATTTCGACAATCCGCAGCAGATGAGCCGCGCGAAGTCGTTGCAGGCCGAACACTGGACGGCAGTGTTCCGTGACGGGGTCGACGACCGCTTCTACCAGCGTGCCACGCGCATCGGTAACGTCCATGCACGCATCGGGCTCGAGCCCAAGTGGTATGTTGGCGCCTATGGCCTCGTGCTCGACGAGCTGATCACCGCCATCGTCGCCCCCGGCTGGCGCGCGTGGCTGCCGTGGAAGCGCGCGCAGGCGCGGCAGATCGCCACCCTGGTGAAGATCGCGCTGCTCGACATCGACCTTGCGCTCTCGGGCTACTTCCACAATTCCGAGGAACGGGTGCGCACGCTGGTCAGCGACAAGCTGGGCACCGCGCTCCAGCAGGTCTCCGCCGGCGATCTGACCGCCCGCATCGAAGGCTTCCCGGCCGAATATGCGCAGGTCGAACGCGACTTCAACGCGGCGCTGGGCACCCTGTGCGAGACGCTCGGCAATGTCATGTCGGGCATGGCGTCGATGAATGCCGGCGCCACCGAAATCCGCTCGGCCGCCGACGACCTGTCGCGCCGCACCGAGGAACAGGCCGCCAATCTGGAGGAGACGGCCACCGCGATCGTCTCGATCAACAGCAGCGTGCAGGAAAGCGCCGCGACCAGCGCGGGCGCGCGCCGGACGATCACCGACACCACCACCCGCGCGACCGAAGGCTCGCAGATCGTCACCGAGGCGGTCGGCGCAATGCAGCAGATCGAGAGCAGCTCGCAGGAAATCACCTCGATCATCGCGGTGATCGAAAGCATCTCGTTCCAGACCAACCTGTTGGCGCTCAATGCAGGCGTCGAGGCGGCGCGCGCGGGCGAGGCGGGCAAGGGCTTTGCCGTTGTCGCCAACGAAGTGCGCGCCCTCGCTCAGCGCTGCGCCGAAGCGGCAGAGGAAGTGAAGGCGCTGATCTCGGCCAGTTCGGTGCAGGTCGGCCGCGGGGTCGATCTGGTGGGCCGCAGCGGCGATGCCTTCGCGGCAATCACGCGCGACATCGCCGCGCTGTCGGGCGCAATCCAGACGCTGGCGGATTCGGCTGCAGTTCAGGCCGAGAACCTCTCGCAGATCACCGCCGTGGTGGGCGAGCTCGACCGTTCGACCCAGCAGAACGCGGCGATGGCCGAGCAGTGCACGGCTGCCGCAACCTCGCTCACCCGCGAGGCCGGGTTGCTCGATTCCGCACTATCGCAGTTCACGGTCGGCACGCGCGGACGGGCGGGCGCGGCCCCGGTGGACCTGCGCCTCAGCCGCGCGGCCTGAGCGACTACTTGCCGTTCATCACCGGCGGCGCGGACGGAACCGGGCCACCGGTCAGGATCGCGGTTTCCTCGTTCGCGAGGATTCCGACGACCTGCGTCCACACCGCGACATTCTGGCGCAGCTGCACCGGATCGATCTTGTCGAGCGTGTCGTCGGGCGTGTGGTGCAGGTCGAAATAGCGGGTGCCGTCCTGCTGCAGATCGACCAGCGCGCCCTTCTGGTCGCGCACGATGTTGAGGTCCGCGCCGCCAGTGGCAGGATCGGTGCCGGCAGAGACGCCAAAGCGCGCGACGGCGGCGGCGATCTTCTTGTGCAGCACCGGGTTGGTCTCGCGGAAGTTCGAATCGAAGCGCCAGATACGGTCCGCACCGAAATCGCTCTCGAGGCCGACGGCGATCGGCTCGTTGATGTGGGCCTTGCTGTAGGCGGCGCTGCCGAACAGGCCGGTCTCCTCGGCGCCTGCGAACAGCACACGGATGGTGCGCAGCGGCTGGCCGGAAATGCTCACCCACTTCGCCGCCGCCGCTATGATCGCGCAGCCCGCGCCATCGTCGATCGCGCCGGTGCCGAGCCACCAGCTGTCGAGGTGGCAGGCGAGCAGCACCGGCGGGAGCGCGGGATTGCGGCCCACGATCTCGCCCACGACATTGCCGCTCTCGGTCTCGCCGAGAAAACGCGGCGTCAGCACCAGCTTCATGGTGATCGGCCTTCCGCCCGCGCGGGCGAACATCCGCTCGAGGTTCGCCGCATCGGGGTTGCTGAGCGCGCCCGCCGGGGTGGGCTTCACGCCCTCGGGGAAGTCGGTGCCGCCGGTGTGCGGGTTGCGGTGCAGGTCGGTGCCGACCGACTTGATGACGGTCGCAACCGCACCCTTGCTCGCCGCGATGCCCGAGGCGACCCAGCGCGTCGGCCCGGCAAAGCCATACTGGCTGCCGTCTTGCGTCCGGGTCATGGCGTTGCTGACGAAGGCGATCTTGCCCTTGAGGCTGCCCTCGGGCGCGGCCTGAAGTTCGGCGACGCTCTTGAACATCACCACCTCGGCGGTGATCCCTTCGGGGCCGGTCGAGGCCGTGTCACCCAGCGGCGCGACGGCGAGGCTCTGCGGGAAAGGGCTGACGATCTCGGCCTTGCCCGGTTCGCCCGGCACCCAGGTCGGCATCATGTAGGGCTCGATCGCGATGTTCTGGAAGCCCTTGGCCTTCAGCCACGCCGCGGCCCAAGCCCGGCCGCGGACCTCGGCCTCGGTGCCTGCCTGCCGTTGGCCGACTTCGGTGGTGATCCCCTCGACGAAGTCCCATGCGTGGGGATCGTAGCTGCCGGCATTGTCGGCGGCCTGTTCCAGCGTAGGACGCGGGGGCGGGGTGTTGGCGAGAGCCGGTGCGGCGAGCGAGAGCGCGGTCAGCGCGAGCAGGGAGGCCTTGGTCATGGCCGCAGGTGCTAGGCCCGCCCCGCCCGCCTGTCTAGCCGCTTGCCCTTGCCTCTCCCCTTCCCTATCTGCGCACGCAAATCCTGACCCATTCCAAGACCCGAAGGACCCTCCGATGGCCGCCCAATACGCCTATGTCATGAAGGGCATGACCAAGACCTTCCCCGGCGCGCAGAAGCCGGTGCTGAACAATATCTCGCTTCAGTTCTACCAGGGCGCCAAGATCGGCATCGTCGGCCCCAACGGCGCAGGCAAGTCGACCCTGATCAAGATCATGGCCGGGATCGACAAGGACTTCACCGGCGAGGCGTGGCCGGGCGAGAACATCACCGTCGGCTATCTCGAGCAGGAGCCCGAGCTCGATCCGACCAAGACCGTGCTCGAAAACGTGCGCGAAGGCGCCAAGGAAACCGCCGATCTCGTCGCCCGCTTCAATGAAATCAGCGCGCTGATGTGCGAGCCCGATGCCGATTTCGACGCGCTCGGCGCGGAAATGGGCGAGCTTCAGGACAAGATCGACGCCGTCGATGGCTGGACGCTCGACAACCAGCTCGAAGTGGCGATGGAAGCCCTGCGCTGCCCGCCGGGCGACTGGCCGGTCAAGGACCTGTCGGGCGGCGAAAAGCGCCGCGTGGCGCTCACCCGCCTGCTGATCCAGAAGCCCTCGATCCTGCTGCTGGACGAGCCGACCAACCACCTCGACGCGGAATCGGTCCAGTGGCTCGAAAACCACCTCAAGGACTATGCCGGCGCGGTGCTGATGATCACCCACGACCGCTACTTCCTCGATAACGTGGTCGAATGGATCCTCGAACTCGATCGCGGGTCCTATTATCCCTACGAAGGCAACTACTCGACCTATCTCGAGAAGAAGGCCAAGCGCATGGAGCAGGAAAGCCGCGAGGAAAGCGGCAAGCAGAAGGCGCTGGCCCGCGAGCTCGAGTGGATTCGCCAGACCCCAGCCGCGCGCCAGACCAAGTCCAAGGCGCGTATCCGCAAGTTCGAAGAGTTGCAGAACAGCCAGGACAATCGTCAGGTCGGCAAGGCCCAGATCGTCATCCAGGTTCCCGAGCGTCTGGGCGGCAAGGTGATCGAGGCCAAGGGCATCACCAAGGCCTATGGCGACAAGCTGCTGTTCGAGAACCTCAGCTTCATGCTGCCCCCGGGCGGGATCGTCGGCGTGATCGGGCCGAACGGCGCGGGCAAGTCCACGCTGTTCAAGATCCTCACCGGCAAGGAAACCCCCGACAGCGGCACGATCGAGATCGGTTCGACCGTTCGGCTCGGCTTTGTCGACCAGAGCCGCGATCATCTGGACCCCAAGAAGAACGTCTGGGAGGAAATCTCCGACGGGCTCGATTACATGAAGGTCAACGGGCAGGACATGTCGACCCGCGCCTATGTCGGCGCGTTCAATTTCAAGGGCGCGGACCAGCAGAAGAACGTCGGCAAGCTTTCGGGCGGTGAACGCAACCGCGTGCACATGGCCAAGATGCTGAAGCAAGGCGGCAACGTGCTGCTGCTCGACGAGCCGACCAACGACCTCGACGTCGAAACGCTGGCCGCTCTGGAAGACGCGATCGAGAACTTCGCGGGCTGCGCCGTGGTCATCAGCCACGACCGCTTCTTCCTCGACCGTCTCGCCACGCATATCCTCGCCTTCGAGGGCAACAGCCATGTCGAATGGTTCGAAGGCAACTTCGAAGCCTACGAGGAAGACAAGCGCCGCCGTCTGGGCGACGCGGCGGATCGCCCGACGCGGCTTGCCTACAAGAAGCTGACCCGCTGACCGGACGGGCCGCGAGGGCGGGACGAACACAGATCCCGCCCCGTGGCACCCTCGCCACACCGGCCTTCACATTATTGCTAACTTTTGGCCACCGCTTCGCGGCACCCTTTACTTCGTCTTAATCACCCTTACGTCAGTCTCCCTAGCGAACAAGAATAAGGTCGCAAAAGGGGCATCGGGGCTTGATCACGGGTATTGAAGTGCCACTCGAGGTGGCAGTGATGCTGTGCACAGGGTGCATCGTGGCAGGCGCCTGGGCCGGCAGGGTTCGCGCCAACCGGCGCCTCGATCCGCGCCGGAGCCCGCTCTCCGACAAGCTCGGCGATTTCATCAAGTCCGACGCCTTTGCCAACACCATCGATCTGGCCATGCGCCGCGATGCGGTGCGGGCCGGATCGCGCGCGGTGCTGCGCGGCCGGATCGACCAGCTCGGCGCACTGTCGGGCGTGTGGAACAACACCACCAGCCACGAAGTGCGCGAGCATGTTGCCGCCGTGATGCGTGCAGGCCTGCGCCGCGATGACCGCGTGGCGCTCGATCAGGGTGACAGCTTCACCATCACCATGCCCGGCCTCGACGAAAGGGCCGCGGTGCGGGTCGCGGACCGGCTGCGCCGCAAGCTCGCACAGCTGCGCCTGCCGCAGCTCGGCGAAGAGGCGCGGCTGACGGCGAGCTTCGGCGTCGCGGCCGAGCGGTTCGGAGACGACACCCAGGGCATCTACGCCCGCGCGCGACGGGCGCTCGACGCGGCGGTTGCCAAGGGCGACGACCACGTCGTGCCGGCGAGCGAGATCGAGGAGATCATGCTGCTGCCCGCACCTGCCCCCTCGCCTTCGCAGACCCCTTCGGCCTCGGCCGCCTGAGCCTCCTGCCTCAGGGCGAGACCCAGCGCCCTTCCCACGCCGCGGCACCATCGTCGCGGGTGAACTGCGCGCGGACATGGCCGGTGTGCGCGAGATAGAGCCAGTCGAGCGAGGTCAGCGTGATCTTGAGCAGCGCGAAATTCTCGCGCGCGGGGACAAGCTGCGCGTCGTCCGGCTCGACCCCCTCGAATTCGGCCGGCAGGCCCGATGTCGGCCCCTCCGCCCCGGCACCCGGCCCTTCGCCCAGATAGCAGCGCCGCGCGAAATTGGTGCTCGCGGCCCAGGCGGCATCGACGTCGGCGCCATCGCGCAGGATTGCTCCTTCGCCCCGCGCACGGATCTGGATCTTCGCGCCCTTGTCGTAGAACAGCACTGCGACGCGCGGATCGGCGGCGATCACCTGCGCCTTGGGGGCGCGGGCATCGGTGTGGAGCCGCAGGGTCCAGGCCGCCGCGTCGAAGGCGCGCAGCACCATCACCCGCGCATCGACATCGCCTGTGACGATCACCGGGGTATGCATCGGCGCCTTGCGGTCACGCGGCGCGCGAATCAGCCGGTTGCGGCAATCGGTGAGGCAGTCGTCGAGCGCTTCGAACATGGCCCAGCGCCTTTGGCGGCAAAGCCCCGCAGGTCAAGCGCGACGAGGAATATTCATCCGGAGCGGATTTTTTCTGAACATCGGTGAGCCGGTTCATCCGCGCGACAGTCTGTGGCGGGTAATCGATTCCCATCAACACAAGCCTGTGGTGGGCTGGCGATACTGGAGGCACTTGCCATGATGACCCGCTTTGTCAGGGGTGGATCGCTCGCAGCACTGGCTGCGGCCCTCGCCTTTGCCCTGCCCGCCGCCGCACAGGATATCGAGCGCCAGCCCGATGAGCCCTCGCCGCCCCGGATGCGCATCGCGCCGCCGGAGTCGCGGCCCGCGCCCGGCCCGCGTCCCGAGCGCATGGCGATGGATCGTCCCGAGCGCCCGCGCTTCGAGCGGCCCCGTGCCGATGGCCCGCGCCCGCAGCGCGTCGATGCGCCGCAGCCCCCGCAGCAGCAGCGCGCCGCGCCGCAGTTCGATCGTCCGCAGGCGCCCCGCCCCGCTCCGCAGGCTTACGAGCCGCCGCAGAACCGTCCGACCCCGCGTGGCTTCGGCGGCGATGTGATCGGCCGCGCCCAGGCCCGCGAGCAGATGGAGCGCCGCGGCGACCAGCGCGCCGAGCGGATCGAAGAGCGTAGCGAGCAGCGCGCGGACCGTGTCGACTGGCGCAGCGAACAGCGAGCCGACCGCGTCGAACAGCGCGGTGACCGTCAGGCCGAGCGCCGCGACTGGCAGGGCCGGCCTGTTGCCGCCGACCGCATCGACCGTCGCACCGACCAGCGGGCCGACCGCATCGAACAGCGCGGCGACCAGCGTGCGGACCGCATCGAGGATCGCGGAGACCGCCGCGCCGACCGCGTCGATGGCCGCCGCGATGGCTGGCAGGGTGAACGTCGTGATGGCTGGCAGGGCGAGCGCCGCGATGACCGCCGCGACGGGCGTGCCGACAACCGCGGCAATGGCTGGGGTGACGGTCTGCGCGATGCCGTGCGGCAGGATCGCAACGGCGACTGGCGCGATGGCCGGCGCGACGACTGGCGCGACGGGCGCCGCGATGAGCGCCGCGAATGGCGCCACGACGGGCGCAGGAACGGCTGGCACGGCGACCGGCGCGACTGGCGGCGTGATGACTGGCGCTGGGGGTGGAACGGCCGTCAGGGCTGGGACAACCGGGATTTCCGTCGCTGGGACAACCGCTGGCGCGGCAACCGGAGCTACAACTGGTACGATTACCGGCGCAACAACGTCATCATCTACCGTCCGGGCCCGTACTACGCCCCGTTCCGCAGCCACAGCTACAGCCGGCTGAGCATCGGCTGGTATCTCGACAGCCTGTTCTTCCAGCCGCGGTTCTTCATTAACGACCCCTGGGCCTACCGCCTGCCGCCGGCCTACGGTCCCTACCAGTGGGTACGGTATTATGACGATGTCGTGCTGGTCGATATCTACACCGGTGAGGTCGTAGACGTAGTGTACGACTTCTTCTGGTAGGTCTCCCCCGTAACAGAAGCAGCCCCGCCGGAGCGATCCGGCGGGGCTTTTTCGTGCCTGTCAGGGCAAGGCGCTCAGCTGCGCGAGGTGCCGAAAGGCAGCATCCGGAACAGCGTGCCGTCCTTGTCGACGATGGTGTGCTTGAGCGCGGCGAGTGCATGCAGCGCTGCCAGCACCAGCAGCGCGATGCCCGAAGCGCCGTGGAGTTCGAAGATCTGCTCGCCGAGATCGGGGTTCTGCGGCACGGGCAGCGCGGGCAGCTGGAACAGGCCCCAGACATTGATCGGCTCCCCGAAGGAAGACAGCGCGATCCAGCCCGCGATCGGCATCACCAGCAGCAGCGCGTAGAAGGCGAAGTGTACGAGCTTCGCGAAAGTCCGCTCCCACGGCGCATGGCCCGGCACCGGCGGGGGCGGCGGGCTCATCTGACGCCACACCAGTCGCAGCGCGACAACAAGGAAGATCACCACGCCGATGGCAAAGTGGTTCGCCATGATCGCCCCGCCCGCCTCGCGGGTGGCGGCCTCTTCCGCCGCTTCGCTGATGCGCCACTGCACGATCACCAGCACCGCGATCAGCCAGTGCAGCAGCATGGCGAGGCCCGAATATTTGGTCTTGGCGTTGAGGCTCATTCCCGTGTCCCTTCCGTGATTGCCCGAGGCCCGCAGCCTAGCATCGCCGACGCGCCGCGCAATCGGGGCGCAGGCCGCTTGCACAGCGGCGGGTGCTTGCTACCTGTGCGCCCATGTCCGCGCCCGGCATTGTTCCAGATCAAGCCGCCCTCGCCCGTCTCGGCGAAGCGGTGCGCGCGCGGCTTACGGGCGATCCGGCGGTCTACCGGGTGGATGACGAGCGGATTGAGCTGTTTGCGGTCGGCGGGTTCCTGTCGGACGGGGAATGCGCGCGGCTGTGCACCATGATCGATGCCGTGGCGCGGCCTTCCTCGCTCCACGAGCTCGACTATGCGAGCGGCTTTCGCACGTCCTATTCAGGCGATCTCGACCCGCGCGATCCCTTCGTTGCCGGCATCTCGCAGCGGATCGACGGGCTGCTCGGGGTCGAAGCGGCGATCGGCGAGCCGGTGCAGGGCCAGCGCTATCGCCCCGGGCAGGAATTCAAGCCGCACAACGACTGGTTCTACACCTCGGAAGGCTACTGGCCGCAGGAGGAGGCGCGCGGCGGGCAGCGCAGCTGGACGGCGATGGCCTATCTCAACGCGGTCGAGGCGGGCGGCGCGACCGCCTTCACCCTGCTCGGGCTGGAGATCGAACCCAAGCCCGGCGTTTTGCTGTTGTGGAACAACGCCTTGCCCGATGGCCGCCCGAATCCGGCGGCGCTCCATGCGGGCTGCCCGGTCGAACGCGGCAGCAAATACATCATCACCAAGTGGTACCGCACCCGGGCGTGGCGCTAGGCCTCGTCCCTGCGGGCGATCTTGCGGACATCCTCGGCAAGCGCGTCCATCCGCTTGGCAAGGCGCAGGATTTCGAGCTGGGTGCGCAGGTTCACCTCGTAATCGTGGCGCGCGGTGATGCGGTCCTTCATCGCCTGGCGGTTCTGGCTCATCAGGATGATCGGCGCCTGCACTGCTGCCAGCATCGAGAGGATAAGATTGAGGAAAATGAAGGGGTAAGCGTCAAAAGCTCCCAAACCCAGCGCTTGCAGGACGCCGCTGTTGAGGCTCGTCCACACCAGCAGCACCACGCCGAAGCCGATAATGAAGCCCCAGCTGCCGCCAATCGCCGCCACCCGGTCGGCCAGATTGTCGCCCCATGTCGCATGGCTCTGCGCCAGTTCGTCCGCGTCGAGGCCGGTGTAGGTGCCCGCCGCGACGTGGCGCAGCACGCGCTGCTCCTCGGAATCGAGATCGTCGAAATCGCGCCCGAGCAGGTCGTGCGCGAGCTTGTGCGGATCGGCTTCGCGGCGGGTCATACCGGCAAGCCTAGGCCTTCGCGAGCGCCTCGGCAATCAGCTCGCGGGTGGGCGCAATGCCGTAGAGCGCGATGAAGCTGCCCATGCGCGGGCCCTGTTCGGATCCGAGCAGGGTTTCGTAGAGCGCCTTGAACCAGTCGCGCAGGTTGCCGAAGCCGAACTCCTCGATCTTGCCGATCTCGTAGACGATGGTCTGGAGATCCTCCGCGCTGGTCGCGGGATCGGCGGCCTCGAGCGCGGCATCAAGTGCCTGCAAAGCCGCGACTTCTCCGCCCACCGGCGCGCGCTTTTCGAGCGTCGGCGCGACGAAATCGCGGTTGTAGGCAAGCGCGCGGTCCACCAGCGCATCCAGCGCGGGGTGCGCGGCGGGATCGGCATTCTCGACATAGTTGCCGAGGTAGGACCACACCGCCTCGCGCGTCGCGCCTGCGCCCAGAACGCCTACAAGATTGAGCAGCAGGCTGAAGGGCACCGGCAGGGTATCGCCCTCGCCGGGTGCCTCGGCGCCGGTGTGGTGCTCGTTCGCGCGCAGCAGGTGCCACACCGGATTGCCGAGCCGCTTGTCGGCGTCCTGCGAGGGGATCGCGGCGCGGAACTGCCAGTAATCGTCGACCGCCTTGGGGATTACGCCGCCATGCAGCTGCTTGGCGCTGCGGGGGTTGGCGAAGATGTAGAAGCCGAGGCTCTCTGGGCTGCCATATTGCAGCCATTCCTCAATAGAGAGGCCGTTCCCCTTGGACTTGCTGATCTTTTCGCCCTTGGCATCCAGAAACAGCTCGTAGATCAGCCCTTCCGGCTTGTGCCCGCCGAGCACGCGGGCGATCTTGCCCGACTGGATGCCGCTGTCGGTCAGGTCCTTGCCGTACATTTCGTAATCGACGCCCAGCGCCACCCAGCGCATCGCCCAGTCGACCTTCCACTGGCACTTGGCCATGCCGCCCAGCGCCGATTGCTCGACAGTGCTGCCGTCCTCGTCGGTGAAGCGGATAATTCCGGCTTCCGGATCAATGACTTCGATGGGAACCTGCAACACCGCGCCGGTCGTCGGGCTGATCGGCATCACAGGCGAATAGGTCTTGCGGCGCTCCTCCCCGAGGGTCGGGAGCATGATGTCCATGATCGCGCTGAAATTCGTCAGCACGCCCTTCAGCGCCTCGTCGAAGCGGCCCGAATTGTAGCAGTCCGAGGAGCTGACGAACTCGTACTCGAACCCGAAACGGTCGAGGAAGTCGCGCAGCATCGCATTGTTGTGCGCGGCGAAACTTTCAAACTTTTCAAACGGATCGGGGATGCGCGAGAGAGGCTTTCCCAGGTGCTCGGCCAGCATCGCCTGATTGGGCACATTGTCCGGCACCTTGCGAAGGCCGTCGAGATCGTCCGAAAACGCCACCAGCCGCGTCGCGGCGCCGCCGGTCAGCGTCTCGTAGGCGCGGCGCACCAGCGAGGTGCGCAGAACCTCCTGAAAAGTCCCGATATGCGGCAGGCCCGAGGGGCCGTAGCCGGTCTCGAACAGCACGCCGCCGGGCTTGCCCTCGGGCAGGCGCTTGGCGAGGCGCTGGGCCTCCTGGAAGGGCCAGGCCTTGGAGTTGGACGCTGCGGCGATGAGGGCTTCTTGCGTGATCGTCATGACGAGCGCGGCCATTGCGCAAGGCGCGGCGGCTTGCAAGCCGATGTTTCACGTGAAACCGCGCCAAAAGCCCCCCGCGAAACGGGTCTGGAGGGGGTCTGGAGGGGGTCTGGCGGGGTCTGGAGGGGCTCTGGTGCCCACCGAACCCCGCGCGAGGTTCAGGCGAAATCGAGGTATTCGGCGTGCTCGGCCTTGAACCGCCGCATCATGCCCGGGATCAGGAACAGGTCGGCGATGATCCACACGAACCACGCAATCAGCGATGCGATGCCGAGCGGCGCCCAGATCGCGAGCAGCACCAGCCCGCCGATGAACAGCGCCATCTGGTAGATGCCGCTCTCCTTGTGCCCGCAATAGATGCGGTGCATCCCGATGGGTGCGCAGAAATACCAGTACACATAGGCGAGCGCCAGCGAGCGCTTGCGCGGATCGCCCAACATGTAGTTGGTCCGCCCGCTCTTGCCCCCGCGCGCGGCGCGCAGCTGGCTTTCGGAAATCGGATTCCAGCTGTCGCCCACCGGTTCCTCGCGGCGGGTGGCGGGGCGCGGCGCGTTGCGCAGATTGGCGAGAGCGTCGTACTCGCCGCCCTGCTCCTCGCGGCGGGCGCGTTCGGCGGCGAGGAAGGCCTCGCGCCGCGCGGCGATTTCGGCGGCCCGAGGGTCGATCGGGGTGGCGGGGCGAGGCCCGGAACCGGCGGCCGCGCGCGGTCCGCCAAGGGGTGCCTGTCCGGGGATCGCCCCCTTGCGTCCGAAACTCATTGCGCCATCCCCTGACGATTCCAAGATTTCCAGCGTGCCATCAAAGGATTAAGCAGAGGTTAGAGGCCGGGCTGCCGCGCGCGCGATGCGGGACAAGCCACCCCGGTGCGTTTACAAGCCGCGCGGCCTCGCCCATCGTGGCGGGCGTGAGCCTCCCCGATCCGCTTCCTGACCCTTTGGCCCTGCCCGCGCTCCATGCCAGCCACGGCGGCCACTGGCTGCGCTCCGCGAGCGGCGGGACGCAGGCCGTGTCCAAAGGCGATGCGATCATGGCCGCCGCCGATACGCCGGTGCTGCTCCTGAACGCGCCGCTCGTGGCGAGCCGTCTCGGCTATCCCGACCTCTCGGGGCTCGACCTGCTCGAGGCCTTCGCCTTCATCCACCCCGCGCGCTTCTGCGTGCCCACCCCGCGCGGGCTGGCCGAGGCGCTGGGGCTGCCGGTGCCCGAGAACGACGCCGCGGTGCCCGAAATGCTCCAGCGCGCGGCGGGGGCGCTGGTGGCGACCTGTCAGGACCCCGAATGGTTCGAGCGCGAGGGCGCGTGGAGCGCCGTCCAATCCCTCGAACGCCTGCGCTGGCCGTGGGCGCAGGTGCTGCGCCCCCACATCGCCAAGCCCGAGAAGGCCGAGCGCTGGCTCTTCGCCAAGCTGCCCGAATGGGAGGAAGCGGGCGAGCGCCCCGCCCCGCGGCAGGTGGAACTCGATCCGCAAGCCGTGCAGCAGCAGCTCGCACACCTCACCGGCGAGGGCGCCGAACAGCGCGAGGGCCAGCGCGCCTATGCGCAGGACGTGTCGCGCATCTTCGCGCCGCGCTCGGCCCCCGGCCGCCCGCATCTCGCGCTGGCGCAGGCGGGGACGGGGATCGGCAAGACGCTGGGCTATCTCGCCCCCGCCTCGGTCTGGGCGGGGCTGAGTGGCGGCACCGTCTGGGTCTCGACCTTCACCAAGAACCTGCAACGCCAGCTGCGCGCGGAAAGCCGCCGCGCCTGGCCGGTCAAGCGCCCCGACGGCACGCCACCGGTGGTGGTGCGCAAGGGCCGCGAGAATTACCTCTGCCTGCTGAACCTCGAAGACGCGCTGCAAGGCGGCTTTGCGGGGCGACCTGCGATCCTTGCGCAGCTGGTCGCGCGCTGGGGGGCCTATACCCGCGATGGCGACATGATCGGCGGCGATCTGCCGGGGTGGCTCGGGACGCTGTTCCGCAAGCGCGGGATCGCGGCGCTGACCGACCAGCGCGGCGAGTGCATCTATGCCGGGTGCCCGCACTACCGGAAGTGCTTCATCGAGCGCGCGGCGCGGGACTCGGCGCAGGCCGATCTGGTGATCGCCAACCACGCACTGGTGATGGTCAACGCCGCCCGCGCCCGCGACCCCAACCAGCGCCCGACGCGGCTGATCTTCGACGAGGGCCACCATGTCTTCGACGCCGCCGACAGCACCTTCGCCGCGACCCTGAGCGGGCAGGAGACGATCGAGCTTCGCCGCTGGATCATCGGCCCGGAGAAGGAATCGCGCGGGCGGCGGCGCGGGCTTTCGGCGCGGCTCGCGGACATTGCCAGCTACGACGATGCCGGTGCCGAGGCGATCAGCGCGGCGTGCAAGGCGGGGCAGCTCCTCCCCTCGGACGGGTGGCTGCAACGCATCGGCGAGAACAGCCCCTTCGGCCCCATCGAAGCCCTGCTCGCCGCCGTGCGGACCGCGACCTATGCCCGCGACGAGAGCGGCGGGATCGATGCAGGCTACGGGATCGAGACCGAGGCCGCGGGCCTGCCGGGCGAGGTGATCGAGGCCGCCAGCGCCGCCGCCGAAGCGCTCGCCTCCATCCGCGTGCCGCTGATCCGGCTGGGCGGACGGCTGGAGGCGATCCTCGCCGAGCCCCCCGACTGGCTCGACGCCCAAGGCCGCGCGCGGATCGAGGGGGCGCGGTTTGCGCTCGCATGGCGGATCGAATTGCTGGCCGCGTGGGAAGCGCTGCTCGACCGGCTGGGCGGGCCTGCCGACCCGGAGTTCGTCGACTGGCTCGCGGTCGACCGCTCGGACGCGCGGGAGTTCGACGTGGCGATCCACCGGCGCTGGCTCGATCCGATGAAGCCATTTGCGAGGGTGGTGCTCGAACCCGCGCACGGCGTGCTGCTGACCAGCGCAACCCTCACCGACCGCACGGAAGACGATGACCGCTGGGCAAGCGCGATCCAGCGTTCGGGCGCAGCCCATGTCGAGGTCGCACCGCTGCTCTCGGCGGCGGAGAGCCCCTTCGATTACGCGACACGGGCCGAAGTGCTGATCGTCACCGATATCGCCAAGGGCGATCTGCCCGCGCTCGCCGGGGCCTATGCGCGGATCATCGAGGCAAGCGGGGGCGGCGTGCTCGGCCTGTTCACCGCGATCCGGCGGCTGCGCGCGGTGCATGGCCGCATCGCCGACCGTCTCGCGCGCGCAGGGCTCCCGGTCTATGCCCAGCACGTCGACCCGATCGACACCGGCACCCTCGTCGACATCTTCCGCGACGATCCGCGCGCCAGCCTGATCGGCACCGATGCGCTGAGAGATGGTGTGGACGTGCCCGGCCATTCGCTGCGCTGCGTGGTCATGGAGCAGGTGCCCTGGCCGCGGCCCGATATCCTCCACAAGGCGCGCAGGCTCGCAGGGGGCGGCTCTGCCTATGACGACCGCATCATCCGCGCGCGGCTGGCACAGGCCTTCGGGCGGCTGATCCGCAGCAAGGACGATGCGGGCCACTTCATCGTCCTCTCCCCCGCCTTCCCCTCACGGCTGCTTTCCGCTTTTCCGAAAGGCACGCCGGTGCTGCGCGTGACGCTCGATCAGGCTTTACAACGGCTCGCGGCTGGTGTTGTGGAAGGCGGTCGCCATGGGGTGAGCGAGCCAGCAGGAGAAACCTCCCAGCCATGAAGATTCTCGGCCTCCTGCGCCATGCCAAGTCCGACTGGGACGATACCGCCCAGCGCGATTTCGACCGCGGGCTGAACGCGCGCGGCCGCAAGGGCGCGGAGCTGATCGGCAAGCATATCCGCGACCACGGGGTGAAGTGGGACAAGGTGCTCGCCAGCCCGGCAGTCCGCGTGAAGCTGACGCTGGAAGGCGCGCTCCCCGATGTCGAGCCGGTCTACGACCAGCGGCTCTATCTCGCGAGCTTCGACACCATCGTCGAGACGATCGAGGCCCATGCGGGCACGGGTGACGATGAGGCGAAGGCGATCCTCATTTCAGGCCACAATCCCGGCCTTCAGGACGTGCTGCTCGAACTGGTCGCGCCGGGCAAGGAGAACGCCCTGTTCAAGGAGGCCGTCGTCAAGTTCCCGACCGCCGCCTACGCCGTGCTCGAATGCGACATCGCCCACTGGAGCGAGCTCAAGCGCTATTGCGCCGAGCTGGTCCACTTCGCGCGGCCCCGCGATCTCGACCCGGCACTGGGGCCGGAGGGCTAAGGCCTCCCGTCTCCCCTCCCCTTGGGGAGGGGTTGGGGGTGGGGGCTCCATGCCAGCGGCCACGTGCGAGGCCTTTGGCCTCGCCCCACCCCCCAGCCCCTCCCTGAAGGGAGGGGAGACCGAAGGGAGGGGAACAAGGCCTCAGTTCACCGCCACCACGTTATCGTCCGCATCGCGGTCGATGTAGAAGTTGTACGGGTCGATCCCGGCAAAGGCGGGCTTCTTCGCGGTGACGATCTCCACCACCTGCTTGCCGCCCTTCACCGGCATCCGGGTCATCGCCAGTACCGCCTGCTTGTCGAAGGCGCCGGTGCCGGGCTTTTCGGTGAAGGCGCCGACCTCGATGCTTTCGGCGAGTTTGGCGGGGGTCTCGACGCCCTTGCCGTCGGCGTAGAACTTGCCCGCGTCGACCGTGATGCGGGTCACCCACTTGCCGTCGGCGCGCTTGGTGCTGGCCGCCTCGGTCGCCTTGAGATCATAGATCGTGATCTTCTCGAACAGATCGGTGATCAGCGCCTGATCCTCGGGGGTCTTCGCCTCCTTGCGCAGCTCGGCGATCAGATCGACGCTGCGCGGATAGGGCGCGCTCTTGAAGCGCCAGGTCGCCACCACACGCGCAAGCGCGCGGTTCACCGCATCCTCGCCCAGCCGGGTCTGGAGCAGATACATCACGAGGCTGCCCTTGCGGTAGTGGATGTGCTGCTGGTTCTCGACCCGGTAGAGCGGCTGTTCGGGCAGCGGATCGCCCTTGCGGCCCGCGAGGTAGCGATCGAGCTCGTACTTCAGGAAGCGGCGGATCTTGTCCTCGCCATAGAGCTCCTTCATCACCATCAACGCTGAATACTGCGCCAGCGTCTCCGACAGCAGGGTCTGGCCCTGCATGTTCGCGCCGATCACCTGATGCGCCCAGTACTGGTGCCCGAGCTCATGGGCGACCACGTAGGAGACATAGTCGATCGTCTCGGGATCGCGCACGTCGGCGGCAAAGCCGATGCTTTCGGAATAGGGCATGGTGCCCGCGAAGGCCTGCGCGAAGCTCTGGTAGCCCGGGAACTCGATGATGCGGGCATAGCCGAACTGGTAGGGGCCGAAATTGCGCTCGTAATAGGCGAGCGACGTCTTCAGCGCCTTCTGCATCGCGGGCACGTTCCAGGCGTGCTTGGGATCGTAGTAGACGCTCAGCAGCACCGGCCCGGCCTGCTCCTCGGCCACGGCATAGCGCGCCGATTGCACCGAGAAGAAGTTGAGGATCGGCGCAGGGCTCTGGAACACCGCGACGCGGCGGCCGCCTTCGACCTTGTCCGAGATCTTGTTGCCCGGCGCGATCGGCACCTGGTCGGCGGTGGTCGAGATAGTGATCTTCGAATTCACCCAGTCGGCCCCGACATAGTTGCGCGCCTGCGCCGAGGTATCCTCGAGCTTGGCCATGCGCAGCTCGGCGGGCAGGCCCTGCCGTCGCCGCGCGGTGCGGTCCTGCAGCAGGCCGTTCCTGTCCATCCCGATGATCGGCGCGAAGGTGAAGTTGTTCACGAAGGTGCCGTTGTCGACGATGTCGGTCGCCACGCTGCCATTGGCAAAGCCGCGCCGCCACACCTGCGAGGCGAAGTCGAGCCGCACCGTCGCGCCCGGCGCCAGCGGCGTGTCGAAGCGGTAGATGCGATAGGCATGGCGCTGGTCATGGCTGGCGAGCTTCGCGCCCGCGATGTCGAGCCGGCTGAAGGTCACCGCATCATCGCCCTGCCGCACGTGCAGCTCGGTGATCGGCACCCCGCTGTCGTTGCGCAGGTCATAATGCCCCTTCACCTCCATCCGGCGGTCATCCGGATAGATCGCCACGTCGAAGGCGACATCGGTCACCACCGGACGCGGCAGGGTTTCGTACTTGAGGTACTTGCGTTCGAACTCGGCGAGGCGGGTTTCGGCTTCGTCCGAGGTCTCGAAGCGGTTCAGCTCCTTGATGTTGTGCTGGATGACGAGGCCGGTGCCGACCATCCCTGCAATCGCGGCGAGCGCGATCCCGCCCGAGGCGAGCGTCGCGCGCCGGGCCATGCCCTTGAGTCGCGGCACCACCGCCACCACCGTCCCGCGCGGCCATGCCCAGTGCGCCAGCACCAGCAGCACCACGCCGAAGCACGCCCAGTAGACCCGCGCAATCGCCGCGCCGTACCAGAAGCCGCCATTGCCGTTCATGTCGCTAAGCGGCTCGGGCGGGGTGCCGTTATAGGTATAGAGGATGTTGTTGTAGCCGAGGTTCGACAGGAAGATGCGGCTGACGAACCACACCAGGATCAGGCCCCAGCCGACATACTTGTTGGGGCTGAGCACCTGGAAGAACACCGCCAGCACCGCCAGCATCAGCAGGTCGACGCTCTGCGGGATGACGTAGGCGGTGAGATACAGGCCGATGTCGATCGAGGGCGCGCCTTTGGCCAGCTGGAACAGGACGCCCGCGGCCATGCCCGAAAGCGACATGATCAGCAGCACCACGAAGACCGCGAGGATCTTGGGCACGAACACCGCCCATGCAGGGACGGGGGTCGCATCGAGGATCTCGCCGATCTTCACGTCGCGCTCGCGCCAGACCAGCTCGCCGCCGTAGAACACCGCGACGATCAGGCAGAACAGCGCGCCGCTGCCGATCACCGTGGTGATGATGTCGGCGGTGAGCGGGTAGGAGGCCGTGCCGAAGGTGGTCTCGGCAAGGAACAGGTTGATCGTCGTCAGCGCCAGCGCGAGCAGCAGGAGGACGATGAGGCCCGGGCTCTTGAGCACGAACATCACCTCGGCACGGAGGCGCAGGCGGAAGCTGGCGAGCGCATGGCCAAGGCCGAAGCTGCGAGTGACCGGTGCGGTCAGCACCTGCGGCGCGACAGCGCCGGCCTTCGCAGTCTTCGCGGCCTGTTTCGCCAGCCGCCGCAGCTGCCAGCGCGAAGGCGCCCGCTCGGTCATGCTGAAGCGCCACCACGACAGGACGAGGAAGCCCGCCGACAGCGCCAGCACGAAGATGCGGTTGAACAGCAGGTTGCCCTCGAACGGGAGCAGCCGCGTGTTCATCTCGGTCGCGGTCCAGTAGCGCGCGATCTCGCTGATCGCGCCTGCGCCGAGCGGCTCGTAGCGCGCGACCACATCCTGATAGGAGGGATCGCTGGCGACGATGGCGTTGATCGTGAGGTAGCCCAGCACCAGCACCAGCGCGCCGATATAGCTCGCCAGCATCGAGCGGGTGATGGTGGCAAGGCTGAACAGCACCGCCGAGGCGAGGATCAGGTTGGGAATGCCGATGATGAGGAAGGGCCAGGCGTAGATCGCAAGGCCGCCCGGCCCCACGGTCTCGGGATCCACCCAGGGCATCGCCGCGCCCACCGCGATACCGGCAGGCACCGCGAGATAGCCGAGGATCGCGATGGCGAGCCCGCCGAGGAAGCGGCCCGCAAGGAAGCTCGATTCGCCCACAGGCGTCGCGCGGATCATCGGGCCGAACTTGGTCGTGTCGTCGCGCACCACGGCATTGGCGACGAAGGCAGTGATCACGAACATGTAGAAGGTCGTGAACACCGAGGTCGCAAAGGCGACCGTGTAGGGCGAATTCTCGTGCACCGCGCCCGGCGCGCCGAAGCTCACATTGTCGCTGGCGGAAAGGCCGAAGCCGATCAGGAAGAAGATCGCAGCCGAAACCCAGAAGACCGGATTGCGCAGCTGGTAGCGGATTTCGAACGCGGCGAGGCGTGCGGTCAGCATGGTGGCAGCCCTCCCTTACGCGGCGTGCGCGGCAGGGGCGCGGCGGGTTTCGGCGAGGGTCGCGAAATATACGTCCTCGAGGCCCCCGCTGACCGGCTCGAAGCCCTCGGGCTGGCTGTCGGAGAGCACGTGGACGACGATATCGCCCGCAAAGAAGCGGTGCGAGATGACCTCGTATTGCGCCTGCATCTCGCCAAGCTGTGTGTGCGGCACGGTCTTCTGCCAGACGCGGCCCTTGGTCGAGGCGATCAGATCGTGCGGCGCGCCTTCGAGCCGCAGCTTGCCGCCCGCCAGCACCGCCATGCGCGGGCACAGGTCGGCGACGTCGTCGACGATGTGGGTGGAGAGGATCACCACCACGTTCTCGCCGATCCCGGCAAGGAGGTTGAGGAAGCGGTTGCGCTCTTCGGGGTCGAGGCCAGCGGTGGGCTCGTCGACGATGATCAGTTCCGGCTCGCCGATCAGCGCCTGGGCAATGCCGAAGCGCTGGCGCATCCCGCCCGAAAAGCCCGCAATCGCCTTGCCGCGCACGTTCCACAGGTTGGTCTGGTTGAGCAGATGCTCGACCATCGCCTTGCGCTCGCCCTTGCCGGTCACGCCCTTGAGCACCGCCATGTGATCGAGCATCACCTGCGCCGAGACGCGCGGATAGACGCCGAAGTCCTGCGGCAGGTAGCCCAGCGTGCGGCGCAGGCGGTCAGGCTCGGCCAGCACGTCGATATCGCCGAAACGGATCGTACCGTGGGTGGGCGCCTGCAAGGTCGCGATGGTGCGCATCAGGGTCGATTTGCCCGCGCCGTTGGGGCCGAGCAGCCCGAACATCCCCTTGGGGATCGTCAGCGTCACATCGTCCAGTGCCTTGGTGCCGTTGGGATAGGTGTGGCTGACGCCATTGAGTTCGAGCATGTGGTGGACCCCGTTGATTCAATCGTCTGCAGCTTAGCGCCGTGCGCCAAGCGCGAAAGCCGCGTTGGTGGAATGCGCCCTGCCATTGGTCGAGGTCTATGCCATTCGTCGATGGCCGTAAACGGTTCGCCGCAAGCTATCTGTCGTCAGGCCAGCAGCTTGCGCGGGCCGGGGCCTTCGTCGGCGAGCGCGTCCTGCGGGTTCCAGATCGCGCAATGCTCGAGGCTGAGGCAGCCGCAGCCGATGCAGCCGTCGAGCCGGTCGCGGGTGCGCTCGAGCTCGGCGATGCGCCCCTCGATCCGCGCGCGGATGGTGCGGCTGATCGCGGCCCAGTCGCGCACATCGGGGGTGCGCCCCTGCGGCAGCCGCGCCAGCTCCGCCTCGATCTCGCCCAAGGATAGTCCGAGCCGCTGGGCGATGAGGATGAAGGACAGGCGGCGGATGTCGGACCGCAGGAAGCGCCGCTGGTTGCCGCCAGAGCGCACCGGCTCGATCAGCCCCTTGTCCTCGTAGAAGCGGATCGCCGAGACCGAGAGCCCGGTACGGCGCGCGATTTCGCCGATGGGGATGAGGTCGGTGGGCTTGAGGCGGCGGGGTTGGGCGGCGGTCATGGGGGCGTTCCGATAAAGCTTGACCTCAAGTTAGGTTGAGATTGCACGATGAGCAAGTTCAGCGATTCGCCCCGCTCTCGGGCGCGGCTCGCCCCAAGCATGAAAGGACCCCCGCAATGCCCACAGGACACCTCGAACACGTCAACATCACCGTCAGCGATATCGAGCGCTCCTCCGCGCTGCTCCAGCAATTGTGCGGCTGGCACGAGCGCTGGCGCGGGCCTTCGATGCTGGGCGGGGAGACCATCCACGTGGGCGACGATCGCGACTACATTGCGGTCTACACCCGCGGCACGCCGGTCGCGCGCCATGCCAAGGGCTTGCCATTGAACCACGTCGGGCTGGTGGTCGACGATCTCGACGCGGCCGAAGCGGTGGTCGTCGCTGCGGGCCTCGAGCCCTTCAACCACGCCGATTACGAGCCCGGACGGCGGTTCTACTTCTTCGATTGGGACGGGATCGAATTCGAGATCGTCAGCTACGGCTAGAACAGCCCCGGCTGCACCGGAGGCGGCGGAGGCGCAGGTGCAGTCGCCGCCTTCGCCCAGGGCTCGTTCGTCCGGTCGATCGCCAGCGGCCCTTCCCACCCCCGGCACAGGCGGAAGGCCGCGTCGGGCGTCCCGCCGGTCCAGCAGGCGTAATCGTCGGGCGCGAGGAGCACGGGCATGCGTTCGTGGACGCTCGCCGCGTCCGTCCCCGCGCTGTCGGTCATCACCATCGTGTAGCAATCGCCCCACTCGTCCGAGGATCGCCACATCCCCGCAGCGGCGAACAGCGGGGCATCGGGAAGTGCCAACCATGTGCGCGTCATCCGCCCCCGCGCGCCTTCGGCCTCGCCCCAGCCGGTCAGCGGGATCAGGCAGCGGCGCTCAACGAAGGATTCGCGCCAGAAGGCCGTGCCGAGCTTGTCGTCACGTGCATTGTTGACCGGCTTGGGCTTCAGCGGCTGGCCCTTCGCGCCCTTGAGCACCAGCGGAAAGCCCCATGTCATCGCCCGCAGCTCGCCCTCGGCGATCACGAGGCCGGGCGTGCCGGGATAGGTTTCGGCGGCAAGATTGGCCCCGCCCAGCCGCTCCACCGCATCAAACCACGCCGCGACCTCGCCAGTCGGCTTGGTGATGCGGGTGAGGTGACACATGGCTCAGGCGTTCCCGACCACGAAGCACGCCGCCGCCATCAGCGCCCCGGCCCAGCGGTTGGAGCGGAAGCGCGCGAGCGGGTTCATCGGATCATCGGCATCGAGGGTCATCACCTGCCATGCGAGGTGCCCCGCCACCGGCAGCAAGGCCAGCAGCGCCACCCAGTCTTCGCGGTAGAGCCAGAAGCCCAGCGCCCACAGCTTGATCGCGAGCGCATAGAAGCACCCCACTCCCGCCTTGACCCGCGCCCCCATCGCCAGCGCGGAAGAACGGATGCCGACCATCGCGTCGTCCTCGCGGTCCTGCAAGGCGTAGATCGTGTCGTAGCCGATCACCCAGCAGATGCAGCCGGCATAGAGGCAGGCGAGCACCTCCCAGTTGTCCCAGCGCAGCTCGGTCCAGCCGACCAGCAACCCCCAGTTGAACACCATCCCGAGCCACGCCTGCGGCCACCAGGTGATGCGCTTCATGAAGGGATAGGCCGCGACCAGCGCAAGGCTGCCGAGCGCGACGATCTGCGCCTCGGTCCGCAGTTGCAAAAGCACGAGGAGGCCGACGAGGCACAGGCTGACCAGCCACGCCCACGCCGCCTTCTTCGACACCCGCCCGCTCGCCACGGGGCGCAGCGCGGTGCGCGCCACCTGCCGGTCGAGATCGGCATCGACGATGTCGTTATAGACGCACCCCGCCCCGCGCATGGCGATGCTGCCGAGCAGCAGCCAGCCGAGCAGCGCGATCTGCGCCCCCGCGCCCGCCAGCCACACGCCGAAGACACAGGGCCAGAACAGCAGCCACCACCCGATCGGCCGGTCGAACCGCGCAAGCAGCGCCAGATCGCGCGGCAGCTGCGGCAGGCGCGCGACCAATCTGCGGTGCTCGGTATCGGGGACGATCGTCTCGGTCATGCGGTCTCCCTGCGCGCCGCCCGCCAGCCGAGCACCGCCAGCACAAGCATGGTCACGTTGCCGGCAAAGTCGAGCATCCCGATGCTGGTCAGCACCGGCACGCGGTAATGGAACCAGTAGTTGAAGGCGAAGAACGGCAGCAGCGCCGCCGCAAAGACCGCGAAGCTCGCCGCGTTCCAGCGCGTCACCAGCGCCATCAGCCCGAACAGCACCGCCTGCGCGCCGAAGCAGGCGATGGTGAAGCGGTTGATGAAGCCCGCCTCGCGATAGGGCTCGGCAAAGGCGAGGCCGATCACGCTCGCCGGGGCCAGAAGCGCCCAGCCGCCCAGCATCAGGAACACGGCGGCGATCAGGAATTGTGCGGTTC
Organism: Erythrobacter colymbi; assembly: GCF_002155685.1. GTDB lineage: Bacteria > Pseudomonadota > Alphaproteobacteria > Sphingomonadales > Sphingomonadaceae > Erythrobacter > Erythrobacter colymbi. Next base: position 676,302 of record NZ_MUYK01000001.1, on the reverse strand, counting down.
GCGCGGACATCACTTGCTCCCTAGCGCCCCGAGCGCCTAGGGCCAAGCCATGCCCGCAACCCCTGCCTGGCCCCCGAAAAGCGCCCCGCGCCTGTTTGTTGCCGAGACGCTGGCGGCGGGCGCCGCTGTGCGGATCGAGGGCAATCCGGCGCATTACCTCGCCCGCGTGATGCGCGTTGCCCCCGGCGATTTCGTGATCCTGTGCGACGACGTGACCGGCGAATGGGCCGCGCGCGTGACCGATGCGGGCAAGCGCGATGTGGTGCTCGAAGTCGCCGAAATGCTGAGGCCGCGCGAGGCCGTGCCCGACCTGTGGCTGTGCCCCGCCCTGCTCAAGAAGGACCGCTTCGACCTGATCCTCGAAAAGGCGACCGAACTCGGCGCGGCACGGATCCAGCCGCTCGTCACCCGCCGCTGTGTCGCCGACAAGCTCAATCTCGAACGCGCCCGCGCGATCACCACCGAGGCGGCCGAGCAATGCGCCCGCACGGCGCTGCCCGAGCTCGCCGAGCCGGTGAAGCTCGATGCGCTGCTCGCCGGATGGCCGGAAAGCCGCGCGCTGTTCTTCGCCGACGAGAACGGGGGCGAACCTGCCGCCGCTGCCTTCGCTGCGCACAAGGGCTCCCCCGCCGCGATCCTCACCGGCCCCGAGGGCGGCTTTGACGAGGCCGAGCGCGCCGCGATCCGTGCCCACCCGGCTGCCCGCCCCGTCACCCTCGGCCCGCGCATCCTGAGGGGCGAGACCGCCGCCATCGCCGCGCTCGCCGCGTGGATGGCCACCGCCGGGGACTGGTAGCCCGCCCCCGTGCCATAATCGCGCAAGACAAATCGCTTTGACCTCCACAAAGCCGAATTTGCCTTCCCACCGTCAAACCCGTTTTCTAAAGCAACCGGCCAGAGAGGGCCTGCCATGAGCACACGCGAAGCTTCCACTGCCGACGATCCGGTGATCGAAAGCCTCGACCAGTTGGTTTTGCCGATGGTGAAGGGAGAAAAGCCGCCCGAGGACTGGCGCATCGGCACCGAGCACGAGAAGCTGGTCTTCAAGACCTCCGACCACCGTGCCCCTTCCTATGACGAGCCCTGCGGCATCCGTGACCTTCTGAAAGGCCTGGAGAAATTCGGGTGGAGCCCGGTCGAGGAAGGCGGCAACGTCATCGCCCTGAAGGGCGAAGACGGGGCCGTCAGCCTCGAGCCCGCAGGCCAGCTCGAGCTGTCCGGCGCGCCGCTCGAAAACCTGCACCAGACCTGTGCGGAAACCGGGCGGCACCTGGCGCAGGTCAAGGAAATCGGCGAGAAGTGCGGCGTCGGCTACCTCGGCCTCGGCATGTGGCCCGACAAGACCCGCGAAGCGCTGCCGATCATGCCCAAGGGCCGCTACGACATCATGCTGCGCCATATGCCGCGCGTCGGGACGATGGGCCTCGACATGATGCTGCGCACCTGCACGATCCAGGTAAACCTCGACTACCAGTCGGAAGCCGACATGGTGAAGAAGTTCCGCACCAGCCTCGCGCTGCAACCGCTGGCGACCGCGCTCTTCGCCAATTCGCCCTTCACCGAAGGCAAGCCCAACGGCTTCCTCTCCTACCGCTCGCACATCTGGTCGGACACCGATCCGGCGCGCACGGGGATGCTGCCCTTCGTGTTCGAGGACGGCTTCGGCTACGGGCGCTGGGCCGAATACATGCTCGATGTGCCGATGTATTTCGTCTTCCGCGACGGGAAGTACATCGACGCGGCGGGGCTTTCCTTCCGCGATTTTCTCGATGGGAAACTCAGCGTCCTCCCCGGCGAGCGGCCGACGCAGAGCGACTGGTGGGACCACCTCTCGACCGCCTTCCCCGAGGTGCGGCTGAAGTCCTTCCTCGAAATGCGCGGTGCCGATGGCGGTCCGTGGAGCCGGATCTGCGCCCTCCCCGCCTTCTGGGTCGGCCTGCTATATGACCAGGGCGCACTCGATGCCGCATGGGATCTGGTCAAGGGCTGGTCGATGGAGGAGCGCGAGCGCCTCAGGAACGAAGTGCCGCGCCTCGCGCTCGCCACGAAGTCGCCCGATGGCGGCACCTTGCAGGATCTGGGCCGCGAGGTCCTGAAGATCGCCCATGCGGGGCTCAAGGCCCGCGCGCGGCTCAATGCGGCGGGCGACAACGAGACAGGCTACCTCGAAACGCTCGACGAGATCGTCGCCAGCGGCAAGGTTCCGGCGCAGCGCCTGCTCGATGCCTACCATGGCGAGTGGAACGGGGACATCACCCGCGTCTACGAACAACAATTCTGAAGAGGGGAGAGGAACATGCTGATCGTGCTCGCAAAAGCGCAGGTGGGTGAAGGCGCGCTGGAACCGGCGCTCGCGGCCATCGAGGCGATGGTCGCGGCCTCCAACGCCGAGGAAGGTTGCATCGCCTATGCCTTCACGCAGGACGTGCTCCAGCCCGGCATCCTCCACATCGTCGAGAAGTGGAAGGACGAGGCAGCCCTCGCCGCGCACTTTGCCACCCCGCACATGGCGGCCTTCGGCGCAGCGATCAGCGGGCTCGATTTCAAGGTGATCGAGGCGCTCAAGTTCCCGACCGATGATGGATCGCCGGTGATGTAATCCTACTCGGCGGGGTAGGCGTGTGCTTCATGCGGCGCCGCCGCTCCGCCGCCGAACACGCGGCGCTTCAGCCGGACCAGCGGCGCGGTGACGAACCCGTGCTGCTCCATCCACGCGTGATATTCGCGATATTTCGGATCCTCGGCGAGCAGATGCGCCTCCTCGGTCTTGGCGCGCCAGAAGTATATGCCGTTCACCACGAGTAGGAAAACGGCATTGCGCACCGCGTCGAGCCAGCCGCCGTCGGTCACCATGAAGGGCAACACGCTCGCCCACCAGAACAGGTTCTTCGACAGATAGGCCGGGTGGCGGGTGAAGCGGTAGGGCCCGTTGGTCAGCACGCCGCGGTAGGTGAGGTTGGAAAAGCGGATGCCGAACACCACCGTCGCCCAAGCGTAAACCCCTGTGAGGAATACGAGAAGTCCGCCCCACGCCCACAGCAGGGCGGTGTGCCCGGCGAACCAGTGCGCCCAGCCCGGCGTCGCGAATTCGTAGTTCAGGATCTGGTCGTTGGGTCCGATGATCCCCCACACGAAAGGCGGATAGCACATCAGCGCGGCAAGCCAGCCGGCGAGGAAGGGGTTGCCCGAACGGATGTGGGAATCGAGCGGGCGCAGCGTCAGCAGGTAGCCCACGGTGCCGATCTGCACGTCGACGAGGAACAGCAGCGTCACCAGCAGCATCGCGAATTCGACCGGATTGCCGAGGAATTGCTGGGGGTTGGCCTCCACCACCTGCGCAAAGCCCGGGGGGAGGATCGAGATCATGAAGGCCCCGAAGAAGCCCTTGATCGCCCAGGCGCGCCAGTGCTTGGCGATCGCCGCGGTGTCCCACTGCTCGCGCCCGATCACCCCGCCGCCGACGACGAAGGCGCCGAAGTGGAAGGCCCCGTCGCGCGGCTCCACCAGATAGCGGTCGAGCCAGATGACATAGGGCACCGAGAGCATCACCAACGGAAAGATGGCGAAGCTCAGAACTTCCATCGAAAACAGGTAGTTGCCGCTCCAGTACCAGCGAGCGAGGCAGTAGAAGGCGGCCAGCAAAGCCCAGGTCGCCCACAGGCCGACGAGCTTGATCACCGCGACCGGCATCACCTCGGCGACGCTGCGCTTCAGGCTCCAGTCGATGCCCGTCGAGGGGCGCAGGTGGACCTTGTCGACCAGCAGCGACCACGCCGCCATCGGCAGCGCGGTGAACAGCATCGCGGCGAGCGCGGCATAAGGCCCTGAAAGAACGCCTCTTTCACCCGCCAACGCGCCGCCGAGCCCAAGCGCGTCGGCGATCTGCGGATAGGACCGGCAGAAGGCGATCCACACCACCAGACCCGCCAGCCCCGCAAGCCCGACGCCGGTCGAAACGTCGCTGCGCGGGCGCGCGGTTGGAAAGGGCGAGGACGGCGCATTCATGGCGCATCCGCCCTACAGCATAAGGGTTAACAGACGGGCAAAGCCCCGCTGACCCGCGCCGGTGCGGGTCTGGAGGGGGTCTGAGGGAGGCTGGAGGGGGTCTGGGCCCCCTCTGGCACGAAATGGCCTGTGGGAATCACTTCCAGGCGTGGATCGTGCCGCTGTCGTCCAACAGGTAGAGCACCCCGTCGGCCACAACCGGCGCAAGGCTCACGGGCGCATCGATCTCGGCGAACAGCGTCGCCGAACCTTCGCCCGCGCTCACCTTCCACACCTCGCCGCGCGAGCTGGCGACCCACAGCTGGCCGCCGGCGAGCACCGGGCCGGTCCAGAAGATCGGGCCCTTCTTGTCTTCCTCGTCCTTGTAACGCTGGAGCTGGCTGATCCAGCGCACCCGGCCCGAGGAACGCGCGATGGCGAGCAGGCGCCCGTCATCGGTGAGGGTGAAGATCCACTCGCCTGCGATGGCGGGGGTGGAGATGCCGGCAAGGTTGAGTTCCCAGATGCGCTGGCCGGTGACCAGTTCATAGGCCGCCATGCGTCCGCCCTGCCCGAGCGCGTAGACGCGGCCCGAATCGATGATCGGATCGGCGTCGATATCGGTGATCGAGCCCACGGTGGTCGAGATGTTGGTCCGCGCAAGCGCGTCCGACCACAGGCTGCGGCCGTTCTCGTAGCGGTAGGCGGTCAGCTCGCCCGAGGAATAGCCCGCGACGATCGTGCCCTGCCCAGCGGCGGGGGCGGCCACGCCGAACACGCCCGACTGGGTGTTGGAGCCGCTCTCGTCCCAGATCAGCGAGCCGTCCTTGGTGCTGAGCGAGAGGAGCTGGTTGTCCTGCGTCATCACGAACAGCTCGTCGAAGGCGATGGTCGGCGCGCCGCGCAGGGGGCCTGCGGGCTTCACCTTCCACAGCATCTCGCCGGTTTCGGCGTTGATCGCCTTCACCTCGCCCACGCCGTTGGTGGCGTAGAGCTTGCCCGCTTCATAGCTGACCCCGCCGCCGAAGGCCGAGGGGCGCATATCCTTGGTCATGCTCTCGTCGTTCTGGAGGCTCCAGAGCTTCGCGCCGGTGTTCTTGTCGAATGCGCTGATAACGCCGTCGGTGCCGATCGCGTAGAGCTTGCCGCCGCCGATCACGGGCGCCGCGGCAAGACGCTCGCGGTTGCTCGATCCGGCGACCCTGGCGGTCCAGATCTTCGAGGGGTTCTCGGCCAGCGCAAGGTGCCCGTAGGACTTGCCCGCCGCGCCGCCGGCCTGCGCCCATTCGGCGTTGGTCCGCTGCGGGGGGAGCACGACGCTGACCGCGGCGAGCGCCGGATCGACCTCGGCCCCGCTCTCGATGCGCGAGAGGATCGGCACGCGGTTGCCCACGGTCGGCGTGGTCTTGTCCTTGCCGCCGCCGAACAGCCCGCCCTTGCAACCGGTCAGGCCCGCCGCGAGCACGCCTGCCAGCAGCGCCGCGCGCAGGATCTTCGAGTGTGTCATATCCGTCCGTTCCAATCCCGTCTCTTATTCGGCCGCAGCCGTCGGGGCGGCGCCCGCATCGGCTTCTGCCCCCTCGCCATCGGACCTGACCCCCTGGTCCTTGAGCAGCTTGTCCACATCGACCACCGCATCGACGCCCATCAGCCCCGCCATCTGGCGCGCGCGGCTGCGCAGGGTTTCGGGCTGGCTTTCGTCCTTGGCGATGGCGGCGAAGATCTTGCCCGCTTCGGCGCGGTTGCCGGCTTCGAGATGGGCCATCGCCACCAGCTCGCCCGCGGAACCGAGCCACGGGCTGCCTTCCTTGGCGAGCGGGCCGAGCTGCGCGATCACGTCGGCGGGCTTCATGCTGTCGTAATTTATCGCGACATCGCGGATCTTCGCGAGGTTGCGCAGCGCCGGGGGCGCGCTCTCGTCGGCGGCGATCTGCTTGTAGAGGCCGCTCGCCTTGGCGGTGTCGCCCGATTCCAGCGCGGCGCCAGCCTGGATGTAGCGCGCCGCGGTGCGCGCGCCGGGCGAATTGCCGTCGGCGAGCAGCGGCGCGACCTTGTCCGCCGCGCCCTTGAAATCGCCCGCGTCCGCCGCGTCGAGCGCCGCGATCAGTGCTTCGGACTGCTGTTCGAGCTTCTGTTCGGCGAAGTGGTGCCACACCATGTACCCGCCCAGCGCCGCGATCAGCGCGAGGATGACGCCGAGCAGTTTGACCCCGTGGTTGCGCATGAAGTCATAGACCGCATCCTCGCGCACCGCTTCGTCGATCTCGCGGATCAGCACTTCGTCTTCGCGCGTCGTGTCGGGGATAGCCGGAATGTTGGAAGGAGTGCGCGCCATTGGGGGCCTTGGTGTCCTCGTCAAAGTCATGTGCCGCCCGCCGCAGCCGGGGCACCGCCGCGCTCTTTAGGCAGGTGGAGCCGCTCGCGCAATGGCAGGGGCGGTTTGGCCGGGGAGATGGGGCGGCGGGGTTGAACGGGGGATGAAGCGCGAGAGGGCTCAGAACGCGCGGCCCATCGCGCGGGCATAGACGCTCTCGTAGGCCGCGCACATCGCGGCGATGTCGAATTCGGCCCGCGCCCGCGCGCGGTTGGCCTCGCCCAGTTTGGCGCGAAGCGCAGGGTCTGCGGCAAGGGTGGCGAGGGCCTCGCCCAGGGCGAGGGGATCGCCCGGCAGCGTCAGCAGCGCGGCATTGTCGGGGGCGAGGATCGCGCGGATATCCCCCACGTCGGTCGAAGCCACGGGCCGCCCCGCCGCCATCGCCTCGACCACCGAGAGCGGGAACTGCTCGGAGGCGGAAGACAGCGCGAAGATATCGAACAGGCCGACGACCCTGGCGGGATCGACATTGCCGGGCAGGTGGACGCGCGCGGCGATGCCCAGCGCTTCGGCCGCGGCAAGGATCGCGGCGCGCTCCGGCCCCTCGCCGCAGATGACGAGGTACCATTCGGGCGGGAGCTGCGCAAAGGCGGCGACCAGATCGGGCAGGCGCTTGACCGGGCGCAGGCCTGCCAGCGTGCCGACCCAGAACTGCCCCTCGCCCTTCGTGACCGGCAGCGCGCCGGGATCGGGCGCGGCGGCGAAGGCGGGGGTGTCGATGCCGTTGGGGATGCGGGTGACGCGCGCCTCGGGCTGGCGCCACACCTCGCGGGCGATGGTCTCGAGCACCTGCGAGGGCACCACCAGCCCCGCCGCCCGCGCCAGCGCCGCACGGCGGTAGAGGTTGCGCAAGGGGCTGAGGCGCTCGGCTTCGTCCTCGTTGAAGCCGTCCTCGTGGTGGACCAGCGGGGGGAGCTGCATCGCATCGGCATAGGCGCGGTGCGCCATCACCACGTCCATCGCGCCCCAGTTGTAGGTGCACACGAGATCATAGCCCCGCATCGCCCGCGCCAGCCGCGCCAGCCTTGCGGGCGTGGGCCTGCCTTTCAGCGAGGGGAAACCGGACGGGTAATCGACCGGCACCCGCGGCCCGATCAGCCCCGCCGCCCCCATCGCCTCCGGCTCGGCCGAAACGATGCTGTGGTGCAGGCGCGGCCCCCAGGCGTTCATCAGGCGCGCACAGCGCACCTCCTTGCCGCCGGGGGAGAAGGTTGAATGGCAGTGGAGGATGCGCGGGACAGGCGGCCCCGACGGCTCGCTCACTCGGCCCCGTCCAGCAGCGCGAGGATCGCCGCGCGCACCTCGGGCTCGTCGAGCGTCGGGGCGTGGCCGACGCGCGGGACGGTGATCGTCTTCAGCGCCGGATTGCGCACGCCCATCTGCCGCACCGTCTCCTCGCTGAGCAGATCGGACAGCGCGCCGCGCACCAGCAGCATCGGCACCCCCGCCAGCGCCTCGAAAGCGAGCCACAGGTTGGGCGGCGCGGCGTTGCCGGGCTTGGAGAAGGGCTCGGCAATGGCCATGTCGTAATCGAAGGCGATCCGCCCGTTCTGGCTCACCACCATCGTGCGCTTGGCCATTTCGAGCCACTGGTCGAGGTCGAAATCGGGGAAGGCGGCGCCATGCGCCTCGGCCAGCCCGCGCGCGGCGTGAACCCACGTGGGGTAGGAGCGGCCCTGCCCGACATAGCCCGAAATGCGCGAGAGGCCTTCGGTCTGCACCTCGGGGCCGATATCGTTCATCACCACCGCGCTCATGCGCCCCGGCTTGCCGGCGGCCATCAGCATGGTCATCAGCCCGCCCATCGAGGTGCCGACCACGGCAAAGCGGCCGATTGCCTGTTCGGCGAGCAGCTTTTCCACATCCTGCACATAGACGAGCGGGTTGTAGGTGTCCGAATCCGGCGCGTAATCGCTCATCCCGCGCCCGCGCATCTCGGTGACGATCACGCGGCGAGTGGCCGACAGCGCCTCGGCCAGCGGGCCGAAATCGCGGGCGTTGCGGGTGAGGCCGTGCATGCACAGCACCGGCAGCTTCGTAGCTCCCTCGGGGCCGGGATAGTTGCGGTAATGCAGGGTCAGCCCGTCGCTGCTCGTCCAGTAGCGGTCTTCGTAAGTCGCGGCCATGACCGGCGTTATTCCCCATTATGTGCCTAACCCGGCGGCTTGCGCGCGCGGGTGCTTGCCCCCACTATCGCGGGATGAGCTTGGCCATGCAACATCCGGATGAGGCTGTCACCTACCGCCCCGATCCGGCGATCCTTTCGCTAGCCCCCTGGCTGGGCGATCCTGTCGCCCCGGCGGATTTCCCCGAAACGCGGCTGCGCTGGCGCAACGACCGCGCGGCGGCGAGCGTCGGGCTGGCGGGGCTAAGCGACGCAGACTGGCTGCGGCACTTCGGGCGGTTCGAGGCGCTGGAGGGCAACCTCCCCCACCCCCTCGCGCTGCGCTATCACGGACACCAGTTCCGCGTGTACAACCCCGAGATCGGCGACGGGCGCGGGTTCCTCTTTGCGCAGATGCGGGGCGGCGACGGGCGGCTGATAGACCTCGGCACCAAGGGTTCGGGCCAGACCCCGTGGAGCCGCTCCGGCGATGGCCGCCTGACGCTGAAGGGCGCGGTGCGCGAAATCCTCGCGACCGAGATGCTCGAGGCCCTCGGCGTCAACACCTCCAAGACCTTCAGCGTGATCGAGACCGGCGAGAGCCTCTATCGCGGGGACGAACCCTCCCCCACGCGCTCGGCGGTGCTGGTGCGCCTCAGCCACTCCCACATCCGTTTCGGCACCTTGCAGCGGCTGCTCGCGCTGGAAGCGGCGGACGAGATGGAGCAGCTCATCGCCTATTGCCTCCAGCACTTCCCCGCCCCGCCCCCGCCCGCAGACGCCCCCGACCGCGACAATCCCGCGATCCGGCTGATGCACGCTGTGGTCGAGCGCATGGCCGATCTGGCCGCAAGCTACATGGTCGCAGGCTTCGTCCACGGGGTGCTCAACACCGACAACATGAACATCACCGGCGAGAGCTTCGACTATGGCCCGTGGCGCTGGCTGCCCGCGTGGGAGCCGGGCTTCACCGCCGCCTATTTCGACCACGCCGGGCTCTACGCCTTCGGCCGCCAGCCCGAGGCGCTGCACTGGAATTGCGGGCAACTGGCAGTGGCGCTGCGGCTCCATGCCGAGACCGGGCCCCTTGTGGCCGCGCTCGAGCGTTTCGGGCCGCTCTACATGGCCGCCGTCGCGCGGCGGTGGTGCTGGCGGCTGGGGGTGGAAAGCCGGGGCGTCGAGGCCGACACGCAGCTCGTCGCCGCCTGCGAGGCGCAGATGCGCGAGGGCGCGCTCCAGCCCGATGCCTTCTTCTTCGCCAACCGCGGCGGGCGCGGGGAGGCAACCGGCGCGCTCGGCGAAGCGCTGGCGGGTTACTTCCCCGTCTCCTCGGACCATCCCTACTGGAGTGATCCCGAACCCCAGTCGATGCTGATCGAGGAGGTCGAGGCGATCTGGGCCGCGATCGACCAAGCCGACGACTGGGCCCCGCTCCACGCCAAGGTCGCCGCCCTGCGCCGCATGGGCGAGGCGCATGGTCCCCCGCCCACACCTCAGGGACATCCCTAGGTTGCTCGCCCCTATCTTTTGCGCGCCAACAGCGTTAGGGGCGAGACCGGAATTGCGGGGGCAGGACAGGCATTGGATAGCGGCGGATTGACCGACAACATCCTCATTTCCCACGAACCGGCGAGCGGAGAGGAAGTCTGGCGCGGCCCTCTGGGCGACGTCGACGCGGCCGTTTCCGCCGCGCGCCGTGCCTGGGCGCCGTGGGCCGCACGCGCGCTGACCGACCGGATCGCTCTGCTTCGCGGCTTTGCCAACACCGTGCGCCGCGACAGCGACATGCTCGCCGATCTCATCGCGCGCGAGGCGGGCAAGCCCCTGTGGGAAGCGCGCAACGAGATCGATTCGGTGGTCGCGCGGATCGACATCGCGGTGCAGGCCTATGCCGAGCGGACGGGCAAGAAGAAGCTCGATTCCGGCGTCGGGGCGAGCGCGGCGCTGCGCCACAAGCCGCATGGCGTGATGGCCGTGATCGGGCCGTTCAACTTCCCCGCCCACATCCCCTGCGGCCACATCATCCCCGCGCTGATCGCGGGCAATGCGGTGGTGTTCAAGCCGTCCGAGAAAACCCCCGCCGTGGGCGAGGCGCTGGTCGCGGCCTTCCACCGCGCCGGCGTGCCCGAGGACGTGATCCAGTGCGTGATCGGCGGGCCGGAGGAAGGCAAGGCGCTGGTCGCCCATCCGGGGATCGACGGCGTGCTGTTCACCGGATCGGCGCAGGCAGGCATCGCGATCAATCGCAAGCTCGCCGCCAATCCGGGCAAGATCGTCGCGCTCGAGATGGGGGGCAACAACCCCGTCGTCGTCACTGACACGCCCAAGCTCGCCGATGCGGCCGCGCTGATCGTGCAGAGCGCCTTCACCACCGCCGGCCAGCGCTGCACCTCGGCGCGGCGGCTGATCGTGGTGGAGAGCGTCTATGACGCGCTGATGGCCGAACTCGTGCCGCTGGCGCGCAAGCTGATGGTCGGCCACCCGCTCGGCGAGCCGCAGCCCTTCATGGGCCCGGTGATCGACAACGAGACTGCCGACCGCCTGACCGAAAGCTTCGTCGCGCTGCTCACCGCCGGGGGCCGCCCGCTGCTGCACATGCGCCGCACGGTGCCCGATCTGCCCTTCCTCAGCCCCGGGATCATCGACGTCACCGACGTGCCCGAGCGCCCCGATATCGAGCTGTTCGGCCCGCTGCTCCAGGTGATCCGCGTGCCCGACCTCGACACCGCCATCACCGAGGCGAACAACACCCGCTTCGGCCTCTCGGCCTCGCTGATCGGCGGCAGCCCCGAGGATTACGGGCGCTTCTGGGCCAATATCCGCGCCGGGATCATCAACTGGAACGCGCCCACCAACGGGGCCTCGTCGAAGGCGCCCTTCGGCGGGGTCGGCCTGTCGGGCAACCATCGCCCGGCGGCCTATTACGCCGCCGATTATTGCGCCTATCCGGTCGCCAGCAACGAGATGGACCAGCCGCGCGCGACGGTGATGATCGGGGTGCGGCCCTAGTTCGTCTGCGGCGCGCGGTAGACCAGCGTCACGCCGGTCAGCCCGCCGGGTGCCGGACGCAGATGCACCGCCAGCCGCTCGCCGTTCTTGCCCTTCGCCGCGATGCTCTCCTGCGGCTGCGCGAAGCGTTGCGGGGTGAGCCCTGCCCGGCTCGCACGCACGAAGTGGTATTGCAGCACATCGGCAAGCGGCGCGGCGGTCTGGTAGCGGACGATGCGAAGGCGGCATTCGCCCGTATCTGCTCCACCTGCCTGCACCACCATCGCGGGCGGCGGAAGCAGGGCGGCGGGCGGCAGCTTGGCGGCGAGCGCGAAGTCTTCCCTGAGCTTGCCCGCACAGGCCGCGGGCGCGCCGACGGCGGCGAGAAGCTCCGCCGGCCCCGACATCGGGCCGAGCGGCGCGCCGCCCGGCTTGTCGCTGGCGGGCGGGAGATCGGGGAGCGTGCCGCTTTCGAGCAGTTCGATCCGCAGCGCCTCGCGCGCGGCCTGCGCATCCTCGTTGCTCGCCGCGAGCACCGGCAGCGCCGTGCTGTCGGCAAAGCCGATAGCGGCGTTGGCCTCGTTGCGGCTGGCGAGATCGGGGTCGCTCATCAGCGGGTCGTTGAGCGCGCGGGCGATCACGGGGTCCTGCGCGATCAGCGCGGCATCGTCCGCCGCGCCGGGGCCCGCAGGCGCACAGGCAGCGGCACAGCTTGCAAGCAGCAGAAGGGGAAGGGCGCGGCGCATCGCCCCAAGCCTTTGCCACAGGTTGGTTAATTTGCCTTCAACCAGACGTGGAAACGCCTCCGGAGCCGGATGGCCCCGAAGGCGTCCCCCGCGAAGGCAAAAACGCGCCCCCGCGCCGGCGGCCGCTGGTGGGAACGGCCGCAAGCCCAATTTCGTTCATCTATAGAGAGTGCAATCTGAACGAATCGGCCATGCGGTTGAAAGCCACCGTTCAGCGATCCTGCGGCTTGCGCCCCGGCGCCTGCACCCCTAACGCCGCGGCACCATGAGCACCCCCGCCCCTCACGACGCTCCGCAGGCGTCCGGCCCCGTCGCCTCCGGCCTTGCACCGGCGCTGGGGGCCTACATCATCTGGGGCTTCCTGCCGCTCTACCTGATGCTGGTGAGGAGCGTCCCCCCGTTCGAATTCGTCGGCTGGCGGATCATCTGGACGCTGCCGCTGTGCCTGCTGATCGTCGCCTACCGCCGCCAGTTCCCCGAGCTGCTCGCGGCGCTGAAGACGCCCCGGAGCCTGCTCGCCCTGCTGGCGAGTTCGGTGCTGATCGGGATCAACTGGTTCGTCTATATCTGGGCGATCATGGCGGGCGAGGTGTTTGCGACCTCGATCGGCTATTACCTCAACCCACTATTGAACGTGCTGCTCGGCACGGTGGTGCTGGGCGAGAAGCTGTCGAAGCGGCAATGGCTCGCGGTCGCCATCGCAGGGGTCGCGGTGGCGCTGCTGGCGACGGGAGCGGAAACGCTGACGAGCCTGTGGATCAGCCTCAGTCTCGGTTTCAGCTTCGGCGTCTATGGCCTTGTGAGGAAACAGGTTGCCGTGGGCTCGCTCCCCGGCCTCACCATCGAGAGCGCGATCCTGCTGCCCGTCGCCGGGAGCATCGCCGCATGGTACGCGATGAGCCCGCAAGGCTCGGCTTTCGGGCATGACGCGTGGATGAGCCTGCTGATCGTGTTCTCCGGCGTCGTCACCGCCGTGCCGCTGCTGATGTTCGCCATCGCCGCGCGGCGGATGGACTATTCGACGCTGGGCTTCATCCAGTATCTCTCGCCCACAATCGTGTTCTTCCTCGGCCTGTTCGTGTTCCACCAGCCGCTCGCACCGGCCAAGCTCGCATGCTTCGTGCTGATCTGGATCGCGGTGGCGGTGTTCGTGTGGGATCTGTGGGCGAAGAAGCGGGGGTCTGCTTCCTGATGCTGTCACCCCCGCGCAGGCGGGGGTCCAGCTGCTTTGCGAATAGTCCAGAAAGCTGGATCCCCGCCTGCGCGGGGATGACGACATGATTAGCCGACGAACCTCCACCCCAGCAGCTGCCCGCCATGCCAGGGGACGATCTCCTCGCCGGTGACGTGCAGGCATGCTGGCACCGCCACCTCGGCGCGTTCCAAGGTGACGGTCTCCTCGTTCACCGGCAGCTTGTAAAAGGCCGGACCGTGGAGCGAGGCGAAGCCTTCGAACCGGTCGAGCGCGTCCTCCTCGTCGAACACCGTGACGTAGCTTTCGAGCGCATAGGGCGCGCCAAAAATCCCCGCGCAGCCACAGGCGCTTTCCTTGGCGCTCCTCAGATGCGGGGCCGAATCGGTGCCGAGGAAGAACTTCGGGCTCCCGCTCGTCGCCGCCGCGCGCAGCGCCAGCCGGTGCGTCTCGCGCTTGGCGACGGGGAGGCAGTAGTTGTGCGGCTGGATGCCGCCCACCAGCATCGCGTTGCGGTTGATGTGGAGGTGCTGGGGCGTGATGGTTGCGGCAACCTGCGGCCCGGCCTCGTTGACGAAATCGACCGCATCGCTGGTGGTGATGTGCTCGAACACGATCCGGAGGTTCGGGAAAGCCGCAACAATGCCGCGCAAGTGCCTCTCGATGAACTCCTTTTCGCGGTCGAACACGTCGACGGAGTGGTCCGTCACCTCGCCGTGGATGCACAGCACGATGTCCTCGGCCTCCATCCGCGCGAGGACGGGATAGAGCTTCTCGACATCAGTCACGCCCGCGGCCGAGTTGGTCGTGGCGTTGGCGGGATACATCTTGGCCGCGGTGAACACGCCGTCGGCTGCCCCGCGCGCCAGATCGTCGGGATCGGTGTTGTCGGTGAGGTAGCAGGTCATCAGCGGCTCGAACCGCACGCCTGCGGGCACCGCCGCCATGATCCGCTCGCGATAGGCCGCGCCCAGCGCCGTCGTCGTCACCGGCGGGGTGAGGTTGGGCATCACGATCGCGCGGGCAAACTGCCGCGCGGTATAGGGCACCACCTCGCGCATGATGTCGCCATCGCGGAAGTGCAGGTGCCAGTCGTCAGGGCGGCGGATCGTGAGGCGGTCGGTCATGGGTTCCCCTTAGCCATGTGCGATCCTATCTGTCACCCATGACTGCAACCGAACTGACCACCCGCGCGATCATCCGCCTTGCCCCGCAGGACGCCGGGGAGGACGTGGCGGGCTTCCTCCAGGGCCTTGTCACCAATGACGTGACCGGCCCCCTGCCCTGCTACGCCGCGCTGCTTTCGGCACAGGGCAAGCACATGTTCGATTTCCTCGTGTGGAACGACGGGCCCGATCTGCTGCTCGATTGCGAGGCCGCGGAGGCCGACGCTTTGGTCAAGCGCCTGTCGATGTACCGCCTGCGCCGCCAAATCGCGATTGCGCGCGACGAGAGCCTTGCCGTCCACTGGAGCCCCCTGCCCCACGAGAACCTCGCCCATGACCCGCGCCTGGCCGAACTCGGCCACCGCTGGCTGGCGCACCCCGGCGGGGAGAGCGCCGACGCGGCGTGGCTCGCCCATCGACTCGGCCTCGGCGTGCCCGAGGGGCGGGCCGAGATGGGCGACATCCTGTGGCTGGAAACCAACGCGGTCGAACTCCACGGGGTGAGCTTCACCAAGGGCTGCTATGTCGGGCAGGAAAACACCGCGCGGATGAACTGGCGGCAGAAGGTCAATCGCCGGCTGGTGGTGGTGCCGCTCGGCGCGTCGGACGAGGCGCGGCGGATGGCGGCCTATCCCGAGCTTGGCCTCGCGGTCGATCACCTGCGGGTGGACAGCCTCGATCCTGCGAGCCTGCCCGCATGGCAGCGCGCCGGGGTGGAGACGCCCGAGAGCTAGTGCTGCTGGTGTTCGGCGAAGCTCGCTTCGAGCATCGCCGTCGCCCGCTCGCGCGCGGCATCGCGCGGCAGCTCGAGCGACTTGGCAAGCGCGCCGCCGATCAGTGCATCGCCCAGCGCCATCAGCACGAGGCTGAGCGTATCGCGGTGCAGGCGCCGCTCGGCGATATGCTCGGGCGGTTCGGTCGGGGCGAGTTCGTCGAGCAGGTCGTGGATCGTCGAGATGATCGGATCGAGCGCGTCCTCGTTGCCCGTCAGCAGCATCCAGCTGGTGAGCGCGCCCGCGCCCTCGCGGTCGAAGGCATCGAAGGCGAGATCGACCACCTCGCGCGCCGAGCCCAGGCCCGCGCGGCTGGCATGGACGGCCTGGAGGATCGTCTCGCACACCGTGCGCGCCAGATGCTCGGCCAGCGCCTTCTGCAGGCCCGAGGCCGAGCCGAAGTGGTGGAGCAGGTTCGCATGGGTGCGCCCGATCCGCGCCGAGACCGCCTTCAGCGTCACCGACTGCGGCCCCGCCTCGATCAGCAGCGCGCGCGCGGCTTCGAGCGCGGTGCTGCGCGATTCCTCGGGAGTTAGCCTCTTTCTGGCGACCATAGGGCAACGCCCCTAAGGCTTTTTGCAGATGCGAACAAGACCCGCGCCCCGAAGCGCGCGGGTCTGATCCGGTCAGGCCGCCCGGGCGAACGGGGCCGGGTCCATGTCGGCCTCCAGATCGAGCGCATATTCGACCGATTCGACCATGCACCCGCGCGCGAGGCTGAAGCGCTTGCCCGGCCGCCCGGTGGGGACGAAACCGAGCTTCCGCAGCACCTTGCCCGAGGCGGGATTGTCGACGAAGTGCCCCGCGACCACCCGCCGGTGGCCGAGCGCGCGCGCGACCTTGAGCACCGCGCCCGCCGCCTCGGTGGCATAGCCCTGCCCCCAGTGCGCACGTGCGATCCAGTAGCCGAGCTCGGGCTCACCCTCGTGCTCGCCCATCCCCGCGCTGCCGATCACGCCCTTGCCGGGCACGGTGACGAGGAAGTGCGGCAGGCGCATGTCCTGCGGCAGGGCGGCGAAGTGGCGCGCATCGTCGAGCGTATAGGGCCACGGCGCGCGGGCGAGGTTCTTGACGATGCTCTCCTCGCCGATCCCGGCGAGAATTGCGCCGCAATCCTCGGGGAAAGCGGGCCTCAGGAACAGTCTTTCGCTGCGATGGAACACGAGAGTTCTCCCTACCTCGCCCCGCGCCGGCCCTAGGGCTGACGCGTGACAGTTTCATGGCCGCGAAGCTTTTGGAATCTCGCGGCAATGGTGAGGGAGAACGCAAAAGGGAGACGGACCCCCTCGGTTGAGGACGGTCCTGTCTCCCTCGAATGGCGGGTCTTGCACCCGCCGGGACCATCCTTACCGGACGATCCCTTTATCGAATCGTCCGCTTATTCGGCCGCTTCGGCCATGGCGTCGACCGAGACGTACTTTCGGCCGAGCTTGCCAGCGTGGAATCGCACGACGCCGTCGGTAAGCGAGTAGAGGGTGTGGTCCTTGCCCATGCCCACGTTCACGCCCGGGTACACCTTGGTGCCGCGCTGACGGATAATAATGTTGCCGCCGATCACTTCCTGACCGCCGAACTTCTTCACGCCAAGGCGACGACCGGCCGAATCACGACCGTTACGCGACGAACCGCCTGCTTTCTTATGTGCCATGGTCCGGGCTCCTTATTCGGCCGAGGCAGCCGCTTCGGCGGCTTCGGTCTTTGTCTTCTTGGCGGCGGCCTTCTTGGCCGGCTTCTCGGCAGCGGCAGCGCCGACAGCGGTGATGCGCAGGAGCGTCATCTGCTGGCGGTGGCCGTTCTTGCGACGATAGTTGTGACGGCGGCGCTTCTTGAAGACGACCACCTTCTCGCTCTTGGCCTGGGCGATGATCTCGGCCGAGACGGTCACCGACTTGGCATCGGCGAGGGTTTCGCCTTCACCGGCCAGCAGGACATCGCCCAGCGTGATCGTGTCGCCGGCTTCGCCTGCGAGCTTTTCAACGGCAATCTTGTCTCCGGCGGCAACCCGATATTGCTTGCCGCCCGTGCGCACTACAGCGAACATGGCTCTAAACTCTCTTGTCTGTGCGGTGTCCGGCCATCGCGCTTGCGCCACAAAAACCGAACGGCAATGCGGGGCTTGCGCAGATGCAGCCCCGTAAAGGATGCGTGCCGTTAGGGGAAAGGCGGGGCCAAGTCAACGCCCCTGCGCGGGCGGCATGACCAAAAAGTCGGATGCGCATATCTGTTAGGACGCTTTGCCACGCGCGGGTGTCATGGTAACAGGACACGGGATCTTTATGCGCTCAGAACTGACAAAAACCGCCGCCATCGCCCTGCTTGCCTCGGGGCTGACGGCCTGTGCGAGCGGCAGCCACTCCTATCCCTCGCTGGCGATCCGCGATGTGGAGCGCGGGATCGCGACCGAGGCGCCCGCGCCTGCCGCACCGATTCGCCCCGCGACACCGGCGGCGCGTCTGGCCGAGCTGCGCGGTGCCGCCAAGGCCGCCCACGCTGCCTTTACCGCGCGCGAGAGCGAGGCGGCGCGACTCGCCCGGGCGGCTGCCGGACAACCCTTCGAGAGCAATGCGCGGGCCACCGCAATCGTCGCGCTGGCCGAACTCGACACGCGCCGCAGCAAGACCGCCGAGGCTCTCGCCGCGCTCGATGCCCTCTCGGCCGAAGCCGCAGGCGCGCTCAGCCCCGATCCGGCGCTTGCCGCCGCGCAGTCCGAAGTCGCCGCCGTGCTCGCCCGCGAGGACGCGGAAATCGCGCGCTTGTGGGAGGTGATGGGGACATGAACCTCGCCTGCGCCACCTGTCCGGTAAAGGAGACCGCGGCCTGCGCGGTGCTTACCCCCGAGGAACGCGAGGCGATGGCCGCCGCGGGCCGCACCCGCACGCTGAAGCGCGGCGAGATGCTGTTCGCCGCCGGTGACGAGGAAGCCGCCTGCGCGACGCTGCTGACCGGCGCGCTCAAGGTCTCGGCGATCGATCAGGACGGCAACGAGCAGATCCTCGCGCTGGTCCATCCGGCGGGCTTCATCGGTGAGCTCTTCGCGCCTTTCGCGCATCACGATGTGGTGGCGCTCACCGAAAGCCGCCTGTGCACCTTCGCGCGGCGCGATATCGAGCGGGCGATCGAGGATTACCCGGCGCTGGCCCGCGCGCTGCTGCGCCGCAGCCAGGCCGATCTGCTGGCGACGCGCAACCTGCTCGAGCTGACCGGCCACGCCAGCGCCGAGGCGCGGCTCGCGGCCCTGCTCCACGATTTCGCCGCGGCGGCGAGCGAAAGCTCGTGCCACCTCGCGCGGCAGTTTGAACTGCCCCTGACCCGCGGCGAAATCGCCAACATGCTCGGCCTCACGATCGAGACGGTGAGCCGCAAGCTCGGCGAACTCGAAGACATGGGCGCGATCCGGCGCGAGGGGAAGCGGGGGATCGCCTTGCTCGATGCGGAGCTGCTGCAGGACATATCGGGGCGGTAGTCGGCTTTTCGGATTCACGCAGAGGCGCAGAGAGGAAGAGGGGAGACGCAGAGGTGTCGCCCTGTGCCGAAGGCACATTCTGCTTCCATGACAATGTCGCAAACCGCGACGTTCGAGGTGAAATGCGGCTGCGCCGCGCGCACTACATCTCAGCGCCTCTGCTTCCTCTGCGCCTCTGCGTGAAACCCCGCGGGGCAGCCGCTTAACCTTGCGCATAAAACAGAAAAGCCTGCCCATGCCGCGCTATCGAGCATGAACAGGCCTTGGAGTTCCGGGGCGGCAGTGGGGAGAGAGGCTGCCGCCCCGAGGGGGGACTTGTCGGATCAGCGCACCACCGCCGCGATCACGGCCACGGCGAGGCCCCAGCACACCAGCAGGGCGGGCAGGATCAGCACCTGAATGGTCGCGTCCTTGGCCGCGAGGCGTCCGGTGTTGGTCTGGATGCCGCACGCCTCGAACTCGCCGAGCGTTTGCGGCTCGCTGGTGTTGCCCGCAAGGCGGGTCCACAGCGCGGGGACGCCAAAGCCGGCGATGATGAAGACGACGAAGATTGCCATCGGGATCGCCAGCACGGGGTTGGCGAAGGCCGTGCCGACCACCAGCAGGAAGCCGAGATAGCCCGCCACGGTCGCGCCGTAGAGCGCGGTGGGCAGGCCGAAATTGCGGTCGGCCTCGACCTGGTGGCGGACGGGGGCTTCGGCGGGGTGATCGACGACGCGGGCGTCGCCGCGGGCGATGAGATCGTGGACGATGTGGCTCATGGGATGATCCTTTCCGTTGTTGGAAAGGCGATTACCCTGCGCCCGGCGCCCTCGCTTTGATCGCGGTCAAATCACGCCTGCCAGCGCGCGAGATCGCTGTGGTCCTGTTCGCGCGGCTCGATCCAGTGCCACTGGCCGTCACGCTTCTCGCGCTTCCAGAACCATGCGGCGCTTTTCAGATGGTCCATACAGAAATCGACCGCGTCGATCGCGTCGCGGCGGTGGAGCGCGGCGGCCGAGACGCAGACGATCGGCTCGCCCGGGCGCATCAACCCGACACGGTGGACCATGAGGAGGCCCATCAGGGTGAAGCGCGCAAAGGCACGGTCGGCCAGCTCGTGCATCCCGGGCAGGGTCAGCGGCTCGTAATGGCTGAGTTCGAGTGCCTCGACCCCGGTGTCGGAGCGCACTTCGCCCACGAAGGTGCACACCCCGCCAAGGCCGGGGTTGGCGTTGGTGAAGGGGCCGATCAGCGTGCCGGGGATGAACATCCGGTCGAGCAGGCGGATATCGCGCATCAGCCCCCCGACACCGGCGGGAGCAGCGCGATCTCGTCTCCGGCATTGGCCTGCAGCTTGGCCTTGTTGGGCAGCAGCGCGCCGTTGACCGCCACGCGGATGCGCGGATCGTCGAGCGCCTCGGCCAAGGCGGCAGGGAGTGCGGCCTTGAGACCTTCCCAGTCGAGCCCGGTCGACAGGGCCAGCGGCAGCGGCAGCGAGGGCGCGCCTGCAAGGTCGGCGAGCTTGCCGAGGGGGACGACGGTCGCCATGCCTCAGCCGCCCGTCATCGACATGTGGCGGGCGAGGGCCGGAGCGGCCCCGCGCTCGTCCATGCGGAAGTGGTGTTTCTCGGGCTTGATCCGCAGCGCCTCGTCGAGCGCGGCGGCGAGCTGCGCCTCGGGATCGTCCGAACGCAACGCCGCGCGCAGATCGACCCTCTCGCCCCCGCCGAGGCAGGGGTAGAGCTGGCCGGTCGCCGTCACCCGGAGGCGGTTGCAGCCAGCGCAGAAATTGCCGGTGTGCGGGGTGATGAAGCCGAGCCTTCCGCCGGTCTCGGCGATGTCGACATAGCGCGACGGGCCGCCGGTGGTGTGGGCGCTGTCGGTCAGCGTCCAGCGCTGCGCCAGCCGGTTGCGGATCGTATCGAGCGGGAGATACTGGTCGAGCCGCTCCTCCTCGACATCGCCCAAGGGCATCACCTCGATCAGGGTCACGTCATGGCCCTCGGCGTGGCCCCAGGCGATGAGATCGGGAAGCTCGTCCTCGTTGACGCCCTTCAGCGCCACGGCGTTGAGCTTGACCTTGATCCCCGCCGCCTTGGCCGCCGCGATGCCTTCGAGCACCTGCGGAAGGCTGTCGCGCCGAGTGAGTTCGGCAAAGCGCGCGTGATCGAGCGTGTCGAGCGAGACGTTGACCCGCTTGACCCCAGCCTTCGCCAGCGCCTCGGCATGAACGCCAAGCTGCGTGCCATTGGTGGTCAGCGTCAGCTCTTCGAGATCGTGGCCGAGCCTGCGTCCCAACGCGCTAAACAGATCGATGATGTCGCGCCGCACCAGCGGCTCGCCGCCGGTGATGCGGATCTTGGTGACCCCGCGGGCGATAAAGCCGGTGGCGAGATCATACAGCTCCTCGAGGCTCAGCACTTCCTTCTTGGGAAGGAAGGTCATGCGCTCGGGCATGCAATAGGAACAGCGCAGGTCGCAGCGGTCGGTGACCGAGAGGCGCAGATAGGTGATGCGGCGCATGAAGCCGTCGACCAGCGGGCGCGGCTTGTCACCAACGAGGATCAGATCGGGCTTGCGAGGCTCATGGTGCGACACGCTGTCATTCATGGCACACGAGATACTGCCCTGTCACGCCGGGAGCATCTGCCAAAAAGCGTAAGGCGCTCGCAATCCGCTCGCCGGGGTGACCGGAGACAATATTGACCCGCTTGGGCGCACCCTCCCGCGCCAGATCGCGGGCGAGTGCGAGGCGCCAGTCGCGGTGGTCGTGCGCGGCGGGGGGGAGGATGATGGCGAGCGCGGTCGTCTCAGGCTCGGCCAGCAGCGCGCGGGCGACTTCCAGATGGCGCGCCATGACGGCGGTCGCCGCGTCGAGCGCCGCATCGGGCAGCAGGCCGATCTCGAGCTGCCGCTGCACCCGTTCAGGCCCCGTGCACGGCGCGGCGTTCGCGGTGCAGCGTGATGCCGATCTGCTCGTCCGCCTCCGCAATGGCGAGCTTGACGATCTTGACCGTTACCGCCTGCACCTTGGCATCGCCGACGAACAGACTCTCGCAGATGTGGTCCGCGACCGCCTCGATCAGCTTGAAGTGCACGCCCTTGGGCAGGCCTTCGGAGGCGGCGAACTTCAGGTCCATGTAGTTCTTGGAGGCTTCCAGAGGCGTGTCAGGATCGTAGCGGTCGGCCACCCGATAGGCCGCCGCGATCGAGATGCGCAGCGGCTGGGGCTTGCCGGTCTCCTCGGAATAGATGCCGGTCAGGACATCGACGACGAGATCATTGACTTCAAGGATAAGGGTGTCGGCCATCGCGAGGCCCGTTGGCAGGATGGGGGCGCGGTGTCCAGTGTTGCGGTGACTGCCCGCAGGCCCACCCTGCTGCGACTAGCCAGCAAGCTGGCAAGTCTCGCTCCCCTCCCGCAGGCGGGAGGGGTGAGATGGGCGCTGATGCTCCCCTCCCGCTTGCGGGAGGGGTCGGGGGTGGGCCTGTCAGTCGTTGCTCCACCGCGCGAAGATCGCCGTCGGCAGCAGCCGTCCGCCCTCCCCTTCCTCGCGCACTGCGAGGTCGCCGTGCTCGATCCGGCCGGGCAGGTGGCCGAGCGCCTCGGCGAGCAGGCCCGCAATCGCAAGGCTGCTCATGCGCACGGCGTAGACGGTGAGGAACAGGAAGCGGCTCTCACCATCGAGCAGCCGGGCGCAATCGGCGATGAGGCCCGGGAGATGCTCCTCGAGCCGCCACACCTCGCCATCCGGCCCGCGGCCGAACTTGGGGGGATCGAGGATGATCCCGTCATAGCGCCGCCCGCGCCGCACCTCGCGCGCGGTGAACTTCGCCGCATCGTCGGTCAGCCAGCGGATCGGGCGGTCGGTCATGCCGGAGAGCGCGGCATTCTCGCGCGCCTGGGCGACGGATTTCTTCGAGGCGTCCACATGGGTCACCTTGCCGTGCCGCGAGAGCGCCAGCGTGCCGAGACCGGTGTAGCCGAACAGGTTCATCGTTTCGGCCGCGTCCATCCCTTCGAGCTGCGCGCGCATCCAGTCCCACACGGGGGCCATGTCGGGGAAGAATTGCAGGTGGCGGAAGGGGGTCGGGCGGGCGGTGAAGCGCACCTCGTTCCATGCCAGCTCCCAGCCCTCGTCAGGCAGGCGCCCGGAGAATTGCCCCGTGAACTGCCAGCGCCCGCCGCCGTCCTCGTCCGAGCCGGGAATGAACTCGCCCGCCGCAGTCCAGTCCGGCAGGCGCGGCTGCCACATGGCCTGGGGTTCGGGGCGGATGAAGGAATGGGGGCCGAAGGCCTCCCACTTGCGCCCCGCCCCGCTGTCGAGGAGACGGTAGCTGTCCCACCCGGTGCATTCCATCACCAGCGGCTGCTGGATGAGACTGGCCATCAAGCGTTCCCGGCGTGACCGAGCACGTAGTCGCGGGTGGCGGCGTAATCGCCGGCGATCTCGGCGAAGCTCTCCTCGCGGCCGAACAGGTCGCCGACGCGCGCGGGCAGCGCCGGACGCAGGCCGATGGCGCGCTCGACCGCGTCGGGGAACTTGGCGGGGTGCGCGGTGGCGAGCGTGACGAGCGGCACGCTGGCAGGCACGGTTCCGGCCTCGGCCAGCACCCGCGCGGCATGGAGGCCGACGCCGGTGTGCGGATCGATCACTTGGCCCGCGGCGCGGTAGGCCCACTGGAGCGCGCGCGCCGTCTCGGTCTGGTCGGCACGGGCGCTGGTGAAGAGCGCCGACGCGCCTTCTGCCTGCGCGCTGGTCAGCTGCATAGCGCGGGCTTGCTCGAAGGCGCGCATCTGCTCGGCCATCGCCGCCCCGTCACGCCCGCCCGCGTCGAACAGCAGCCGCTCGAAGTTGGAGCTGACCTGGATGTCCATCGAGGGGGTGATGGTGGGCGTCACGCCGCCCGCTGAATAATCGCCCGCCGACAGCGCGCGGTGGAGGATGTCGTTGATGTTGGTGGCGACGATCAGGCGCTCGATGGGGAGGCCCATCTTCGCCGCGACATAGCCCGCGAACACGTCGCCGAAATTGCCGGTCGGCACGGAGTAGGCAACCGTCCGGTCGGGCGCGCCGAGTTGCAGCGCGCTCGCGAAGAAATAGACCACCTGCGCCATCAGCCGCGCCCAGTTGATCGAATTGACCGCGCCGAGGTTGAGGACGCTCGTCACGTCCGCATCGGTGAACATCCGCTTCACATGCGCCTGCGCGTCGTCGAAGCTGCCCTCGATCGCGAGGTTGTGGACGTTGGGGCTCAGCACCGTGGTCATCTGGCGGCGCTGCACGTCGCTCACCCGGCCGCGCGGATGGAGCATGAAGATCTCGACCCGCTCGAGCCCCGCGACCGCCTGGATCGCCGCCGAGCCGGTATCCCCGCTGGTGGCGCCGACGATGGTGAGGCGCTCGCCGCGGCGTTCGAGGAAGGTCTCGAACAGGCGGCCGAGCAGTTGCAGCGCGACGTCCTTGAAGGCGAGAGTCGGGCCGTGGAACAGTTCGAGCAGCCAGTGCTGGCTATCAAGCTGCACCAGCGGGGCCACCGCGGCATGGCCGAAATCGCCATAGACCTTGTGGCAGATCGCCGAGAGTTCGTCCTCGGTGAGGCTCCCCGCGACAAACGGGGCCATGATACGTGCGGCGAGATCGGGGTAGGCAAGGCCGCGAAGCGCGCGGATCTCGTCGGGCGAGAAACGCGGCCATTCGGCGGGAACGTAAAGCCCCCCGTCGCTGGCGAGCCCTGCGAGCGTCACCCCTTCGAAATCGAGCGCCGGTGCGCTGCCGCGTGTCGAGACGTATTGCATGAGCGAAGCGCCTAGCCTCGGCGGCGGCGCAATGCCAGCACGTAGATGACAAGCGCGGTCAGCGCGAAGAAGAACCACTGCCCGGCATAGGCGAGGTGGTTGTTGGGCAGGTCGCCCGGATCGGGCTTGGCATTGGCTTCCAAACCCGCGAGCGGCGGGTCGGCGACGATCTTGAAGCCGAGCTCTCCGGTCGGGACGACGGTGCCTGCCACAAAGCCTCCGCTCCACGCCACCGGCTCAGGCGATCGTGACCACCCGAGGACGACGTCGGCATATCTAGGGTAGTCTTCTCCGAATCGCAGCGCGCCGCTTATGTCGTTGAGCATCTGGGCCACCTGCGCATATGTCACGCCTCCGCTCTTGCCCGAATGATGCGCGATCAGCGGTAGGAGCTCTCTGGTAGCCGCCTCGGACCTGGGCCATGGGCCGCTAATCGTGCAACGCGTGACATGCACCCAGCCGCTTTGACCCTTGGAATTGCGGCCGGCGACAACCGTCTGTCTTGATGGGCTGGCGCAATGTTGGATCGATTTGGTGTAAGCCGCTTCGGGGGCGGAAGGGTCGAAGGACTGAAATCCCTCTTGCGCCTGCGCCGCCTCGTAACGCGCGATCAGCGCCTCCTTCTCGCCCTTGCGCCCGAGCTGCCAGATGCCAAGGCCGATCATCGTCAGCACTGCCGCGATCACCACAATGGTCGAGAATATCGGAATGCGGCGAGCGGTCATGGCTGGCTCTCTTCGTATTGGTGATAGACCCACATGGTCTTCCAGAACCTCAGGGCGAACAGCACGCTGCCGACCGTCACCGGCGCCCAGAACAGGAAGCTCGCCCACAGCGGCGGCCTCAGCCACTCGTCGATGCCGAGCGCGGCGAGGATCAGCACCAGCGCCACCAGCATTGTCAGAACGCCGACAAACCGCCCGCCCCGCTCGAGCGCGTGGAAATCGAGCCCGCAGCTGCCGCAGGCCTCGGCCAGCGCGGCGGGCTCGGAGAACAGGGTCTTCGCGCCGCAGCGGGGGCACAAACCGGAAAGGGCAGCCGAGACTAGTCCCGGCTGCCCCTTCTGTTCACGCGGACCGGATGGCCCTGCGATCATCAGTGGTATTCAGCGCCCCAGCCGCCCCACACGTAGATGGCGACGAACAGGAACAGCCACACCACGTCGACGAAGTGCCAGTACCACGCAGCCGCTTCGAAGCCGAAGTGCTGGCGCGGGGTGAAGTGGCCCTTGTAGGCGCGGAACAGGCAGACCGCGAGGAAGATCGTCCCGATCAGCACGTGGAAGCCGTGGAAGCCGGTCGCCATGTAGAAGGCGCTGGCATAGGTGTTGCCGCCGAAGCCGAAGGGCGCCGAGGAATACTCGTAGGCCTGGATCGCGCTGAACAGCACGCCGAGCGCAATCGTCGCCCACAGGCCCTGCTTGAGGCCGTCGCGGTCGCCATGGATCAGCGCATGGTGCGCCCAGGTCACCGTGGTGCCCGAGCACAGCAGGATCAGCGTGTTGAGCAGCGGCAGCGCGAAGGGATCGAGCACGTGCAGCCCTTCGGGAATGAAGGCGGCCTTGGCGCCCTCGGTGCCGAACAGGCTGGTGGTGGCGCCCGTCGCCGCGTCGTATTCGAGCGCGGTCGGGAACAGCGCGAAGTCGAAGAAGCTCCAGAACCAACCGACGAAAAACATCACTTCCGAAGCGATGAACAGGATCATACCGTAGCGCAGATGCAGCTGCACCACCGGCGTGTGATCGCCGCGCTGGGCTTCGACGACGATGTTCTTGAACCACATGAAGAAGGTCGCGATCAGCCCGGCGAGGCCCGCCCACATGACGATGCCGGCGGCGTCGCCGAACACGTCGGGGTGCATGTGCAGCACCAGCCCGCTGGTGAAGGTCAGCGCCGAGATCGAGCCGGCCAGCGGCCAGATATCGGGTTCGAGGATGTGGTAATCGTGGTTTGCCTTGCCAGCCATGTGGTCGTTCCCGTCCCTGGGTTTAGCGGATCATTTGGTTGCCGAGGGGGCCGCTGCTAGCGGCTCCTCGGCGCGGTGGAAAGTGTAGCTCAGCGTGATCTGTTCGACACCCTTCATGTTGGGGTCGTCCAGCATCGCCGGGTCGACGAAATAGAGCACGGGCATGGTCACTTCCTGCCCGGGCTGCAGCGTCTGCTCGGTGAAGCAGAAACACTGGATCTTGTTGAAATACTTGCCGGCCTGTTCAGGGGTCACGTTGAACGTGGCGACGCCGGTGACGGGCTGGTTGCTGTCGTTGCGCGCGACATAGGTCGCGATGTCGCGCTCGCCGATGGTGACGGTGTCGGTCGCCTGCGACGGGTGGAAAGTCCAGGGCATCCCCATCGCGGTCGTCGCATCGAAGCGGATCGAGATTTTCTGGCCCGTCGCGGCGGCAGCGGCGGCGCGCGCCTTGCTTTCGGAGGCGATCATCGTCGTTCCCCCAAAGCCGGTGACCTGGCAGAACAGGCGGTAGAGCGGCACCGAGGCATAGCCCAGCCCCAGCATCGCCAGCGCGCCCGCAAAGGCGAGCGCGCCCGTGCGCAGGTTGCTGCGCGCGGCGTCGGGCGAAAGGGGCGGAGCGGACGCCATCAGTGTTGCGCTCCGATGCGCACGATGGTGATCGCGTAGAACAGCACGACGAAGAAGATGAGCGTGCCGAGCACGACCCAGTTTCTCGCCTTGCGGCGGCGGATGAATTCGCGCTCTTCCTCGGGCGTCATGCGATCCACCCCTGATAGGCGGCGACACGGTCGGCCACGAGCGCGGCGAACAGCACGAAGAGATAGACGATCGAGAACTTGAAGAGGGTCTTCTCGGGCGTCATGGCGTCAACCTCGGCGCGCATGCGGGTGAAGACCGGCACGGCGAGGATCACGAACAGCGCCGAGAGCACCACCGCGACTGAGCCGTAGATCCAGCTCGTACCGCCGATATACCACGGCGCGATGGCGATGGGGGCGAGCAGCAGGGTGTAGCCCATGATCTGGCGGCGGGTGACCTTCTCCCCCGCGACCACGGGGAGCATCGGAATGCCGACCTTGGCATAATCCGACTGCACGAACAGCGCGAGCGCCCAGAAGTGCGGCGGCGTCCAGAAGAAGATGATCGCGAACAGCAGCAGCGGCATCGCGGTGATGTCGCCCGTCACGGCGACCCAGCCGATCAGCGGCGGGAAGGCGCCTGCGCCGCCACCGATGACGATGTTCTGCGGGGTGCGCGGCTTCAGCCACATGGTGTAGATGACGGCGTAGTAGATGATCGCGCCGAAGAGCAGCGAAGCGGCGAGCCAGCCCACCGCAAGGCCCATCAGCACCACCGATACGCCCGACAGGAAGATGCCGAAATCACGCGCGTCCTCGCGCCGCATCCGTCCGCCCGGGAGCGGACGGTTCATGGTGCGCTTCATGCCCGCGTCGATGTCGGCTTCCCACCACATGTTGAGTACGGCCGAGCCGCCCGCGCCCATCGCGATGGCGAGGATTGCGGTGAAGCCGATGATGGGGTGGATGGTGCCCGGCGCCGCGAGCACGCCGCAGATCGCGGTGAAGATCACCAGCGTCATCACCCGCGGCTTGGTCAGCGCGAAGAAATCGCGCCACTCCGTCGGCAGCGGGTATGCGGCAGTCGAGGGTGCAGTGCTTGCCATCGTCTCGTCGGTTCCATTGCGAAGGAGCGCGACCGGTCAGCCGCGCTCCCCCTTGTTCATTGCGCTCCGGTCAGGGAGCTCCGATCAGGCCTCGCGCCTCAGGCGGTCGCGGGACGGTGATCGTGGTAGTCGTGCGCATCCGTGATGACAGGAAGCGTTTCGAACTGGTGGTAGGGCGGCGGGCTCGGCAGGGTCCATTCGAGCGTCGTCGCGCCTTCGCCCCACGGGTTGGCTTCGGCCTTCTTTCCGGCGGCCAGCGCGTAGAGGATGTTGACGAAGAAGAACACCATCGAACCGGCCATGATGTAGTACCCGTAGGTGCTGATCTGGTGCCAGAAATGGAAGGCTTCCGCGTAGTCCGGATAGCGGCGCGGCATCCCGTTCATCCCCAGGAAGTGCTGCGGGAAGAAGATCACGTTCACGCCGACGAAGAAGGTCCAGAAGTGAAGGTGGCTCAGCAGTTCGCTGTGCATCCGTCCGCTCATCTTAGGGAACCAGTAGTAGAAGCCGGCGAACATCGAGAACACCGCGCCCATCGACAGCACGTAGTGGAAGTGCGCCACGACGTAGTAGGTGTCGTGCAGGTTGTCGTCGATCCCGCCGTTGGCGAGCACCACGCCGGTCACGCCGCCCACGGTGAACAGGAAGATGAAGCCCAGCGACCAGACCATCGGCGACTTGAACTGGAGGCTGCCGCCCCACATCGTCGCGATCCAGCTGAAGATCTTCACGCCGGTCGGCACCGCGATCACCATGGTCGCCGCGGTGAAGTACATCTTCGTGTTCACGTCGAGGCCCACGGTGTACATGTGGTGCGCCCAGACGATGAAGCCGACCACGCCGATCGCTACCATGGCGTAGGCCATGCCGAGGTAGCCGAACACCGGCTTGCGGCTGAAGGTCGCCACGATCTGCGAGATCATGCCGAAG
This sequence comes from Erythrobacter colymbi, assembly GCF_002155685.1. Classification (GTDB taxonomy): domain Bacteria; phylum Pseudomonadota; class Alphaproteobacteria; order Sphingomonadales; family Sphingomonadaceae; genus Erythrobacter; species Erythrobacter colymbi. The sequence goes on along the minus strand of NZ_MUYK01000001.1, from coordinate 647,148 downwards.
CCCGGCAGGATCATGATGTAGACTTCGGGGTGGCCGAAGAACCAGAACAGGTGCTGGTAGAGCACCGGATCACCGCCGCCGGCCGGATCGAAGAAGGTCGTGCCGAAGTTGCGGTCGGTCAGGAGCATGGTGATCGCTGCGGCCAGCACGGGCAGCGCGAGCAGCAGCAGGAAGGCGGTGACCAGCACCGACCACACGAACAGCGGCATCTTGTGCAGGGTCATGCCCGGCGCGCGCATGTTGAAGATGGTGGTGATGAAGTTGGTCGCGCCCAGGATCGAGCCGGCACCGGCAAGGTGCAGCGAGAAGATCGCGAAGTCGACCGCCGGACCCTTCGAGCCCGAGGTCGAGAGCGGGGCATAGACCGTCCAGCCGGTGCCCGCGCCGGGGCCGGTGCCACCGGGGACGAACAGCGAGAACAGCAGGCTAAAGAAGCCCGCCACGGTCAGCCAGAAGGAGACGTTGTTCATGCGCGGGAAGGCCATGTCCGGCGCGCCGATCATCAGCGGCACGAACCAGTTGCCGAAGCCGCCGATCATGGCAGGCATGACCATGAAGAACACCATGATCAGGCCGTGCGCGGTGATGAACACGTTCCACATGTGGAGCGCGGTGTTCAGATCATTGCCGCCGCCCATGAACTGGGCCCACCACTGGAGGTACTGGATGCCGGGCTCGGCGAGCTCGACACGCATGATGCCCGAAATGGCACCCCCGACGATCCCCGCGATAATCGCGAAGATCAGATACATCGTGCCGATGTCCTTGTGGTTGGTCGACATGAACCAGCGGGCGAAGAAGCCCGGCTTGTGGTCCGCATGATCGTGGGCGTCGTGCCCGTGATCATGGTGAATGTCGAAGCCTTCTGCGGTGGTTGCCATGGTCAGCTACTCTTCTGCTTCTGTTCTTCTATCGGGTTCAGCTTGCGGCGGCCGGGGCAGCGGCGGGCGCGGCGGCGGCAGCAGCCGGAGCGGCCGCTTCCTCGCCGGGCATCGAGCCACCCTGTGCCTTGACCCATGCCGCGAACTCGGCCGGCGGCAGCGCCTCGACCACGATCGGCATATAGCCGTGACGCGCGCCGCACAGCTCGGAGCACTGGCCGTAGTACACGCCCGGCTCCTTGATGGTCAGCAGCTTCTCGTTGAGACGGCCCGGAACGGCGTCCATCTTGAACCACAGCGAGGGCACCGCGAAGGCGTGGATCACGTCCGAGGCGGTGGTCTGGATGCGCAGCGGCACGCCCGCGGGCACGACCATGCGCTTGTCGACCGCCAGCTGGTGCGGCTCGCCCGCCTTCAGCGCGGCGGCTTCGTCGAGCATGTTCGAGACGACTTCGAAATCGCCGTGGTCGGGGTAGGAATAGCCCCAGTACCACTGGTAGCCAGTCGCCTTGATGGTGACGGCGTCGGCGGGCGGGGTTTCGTACTGGCGGGCCAGCAGCGTGATCGAGGGCACGGCGATGATCACGAGGATGATCACCGGAACGATCGTCCACACCACTTCGATCAGGGTGTTGTGCGTGGTCTTCGAGGCCACCGGATTGCGGCGACGGTTGAAGCGCACCACCACGTAGAGCAGCAGGCCGAGCACCAGCAGGCTGATCGCGGTGATGACCGGCAGCAGGATCATGTCGTGCATCCACAGCGCGTATTCGCCGTTGGCCGAATACTGGTCCTGGAAATGCATCGACTTGAGCATCGCACCCGGCTCACCCGAGGTCGGATCGGTCGGCATGCCCTTGCCCTTGGTCGGGGCCATCGGGGTGTAGGCGCTCGCCGCGTCGGCGGCGGGAGCGGCAGCAGCCGGGGCAGCGGCAGGCGCGGCAGCGTCAGCGGGAGCCGCCGCGGTGGTCGCGGCAGGCGCTTCGGCAGCGACCGGAGCAGCGGGAGCGGCGGCCTCAGCCACGACGCTCAGCGGCGCAAACGCCGCAAGCCCGGCAGCAACCGCCGCCAGAATAGCCTTTTTCATACGGGTGTCCCTCTGACCCATGAGAATGTGTCCAAGTGGTTCGAATCTGATCCCATACCGCCCGCGCGCTAAAGCCCCCTCGGACCCGCGACAGACGGCGTTTGGCCAGCCCTAGGGCCAGCTTCAAACCCGCCCTTAGCGATGCTTGCCGAGGGCCTCAAGCGCTTCTAGGGAGAAAATTATGCAAGGAGCCATGTCTGACGCGCAAGTCGGCAGCTTTCCTTATCCTTCTTAAGGAGTTCGTCGATGAATCAGGAACAGGTGCTGGCCGAATTCCGCCAGTCGGGCGCTTTGCTGGAAGGGCATTTCAAGCTCTCTTCCGGGCGCCATAGTGGACATTACCTGCAATGCGCGCGGGTGCTGATGAACCCCGCACGGGCCGCGCGTCTGGCCGAGGCGGTGGTCGCCGGCATCCCCGCCGAGGTGCGTGAAAAGGTCGACGTGGTGGTCTCTCCGGCGATGGGCGGCATCATCATCGGCCACGAGGTCGGCCGCGCGCTCGGCAAGGACGCGCTATTCCTCGAACGGCCCGAGGGTGTGTTCCACCTGCGCCGCGGCTTCGCGCTCGCGCCGGGCGCCAAGGTGCTGATGGTCGAGGACGTGGTCACCACCGGCCTCTCCAGCCGCGAAGCCATCGCCGCCGTCGCGCGCGAAGGCGGTGAGGTGATCGCCGAATGCGCAATCATCGACCGTTCCTGCGGGTCGGTCGATCTCGGCGTGCCTTTCTATCCGCTGCTCGCCATCGATTTTCCCACCTATGACGAGAATGACATCCCCGAGGCGCTGGCAGCCGTAGAGGTTACAAAACCCGGCAGCCGGAAGGAATAATTGATGCGCATACTGGCGGCACTTGCTGCATTCTGCCTGCTCACCGCCGCCACGGACGCGCCGCAAGGCGACTGGGTCGGCGATCCGCGGACGATCCCCCAGGTCGTGCTGTCGACCTATGCCCTCGATGGCGAGATAGCCGTGAGCGGCGGCGCCTTCGACGGGCTGACCTGGGCAAGCGAGGGCCGCGAGCCGGGCGCGACCTGGCCGTGGGCCTCGGTCACCAAGCAGCTCGTCGCGACGGTCGTGATGCAGGAGGTCGAGGCCGGGAAGCTCGATCTCGACACCCCGGTGTCGAAGTGGCTCGCCGACTGGCCCGACAGCGGCCCGCCGGCCCCGTCGCTGCGTCAGCTCCTGCGCCACCAGTCGGGCCTCTACGATCCCGAGGACGATCCCGCATTCGACTGGACGGGCGCGAAGCCGCTCGATCCCATGCTGTGCGTCGCGCGCCGGACGCGCGCGCCGGGCGGGGACTTCGATTACACCAATTGCGACACGCTGCTGGCGGCGCGCGTGCTGGAACGGACCACAGGGCAGGACTTGGCCGCGCTGATGCGCAAGCGGCTGGTCGAGCCCGCCAGCATGGGCGCGGCCGGTTTCGTCACGCCGGCCACGCGCCTCGCCCCTGGCGTCGATGCCACTGCGCCGCAGGACATCGCGAATTACGGAGCCGCAGGCGGCTTTTCGGGAACCGCACAAAACCTCCTCGCCTATGATCGTGCCCTGATGGCGGGCCGCTTGCTGGGCGAGAACGCGCGCGCCGAGATGTGGCGCGGCGATCCGCAACTGGGCTACACCGCGCTGGCCCAATGGGATGCGACCCTGCCGCTTCACGGTTGCGAGGCCCCGGTGCGCATCATCGAGCGGCGCGGCGCGATCGGCGGCTATCAGGCGCGCAACTTCATCCTGCCGGAGCGGGGCATCGCGCTGGTCGTCTTCGCCGGCAAATCGGAAGCCGATTATGATTTCGGCGAGGTCTGGAGTGGCAAGGGATTGTCCTACGACCTGCTCTCCGCGGTCGTCTGCCGGAAAGCGTCATGAACCAGACTCTGACCCCCTCCCACCTTCGTCTCGGCGTCAATATCGATCACGTCGCCACGATCCGCAACGCGCGAGGCGGGGATCGTCCCGATCCGGTGCGCGCGGCCGAGATCGTCGCAAGCGTAGGCGGTGACGGGATCACCGCGCACCTGCGCGAAGACCGCCGCCATATTCGCGACGAGGACCTCGCGCGCATTCAGGCCGCGACCAACCTCCCGCTCAACCTCGAAATGGCGGCGACCCGCGAGATGCTGGACATCGCCCTGCGTCACAAGCCCCACGCCGCCTGCATCGTCCCCGAAAAGCGCGAGGAGCGCACGACCGAGGGCGGGCTCGATGCGGCGGGGATGCACAACACGCTGGTGCCGATCTGCGAGGAGCTCCGCGCGGCGGGCATCCGGGTCTCGCTCTTCATCGAGGCCGACGAGCGGCAATTGGAAGCCGCGCTGCGCCTCGGCGCGCCGGTGGTCGAATTCCACACCGGCGAATATGCCCACGCCTTTCTCGATGGCGATGCCGAGCGGGTGACCCGCGAGCTGCGCCGCATCACCGACATGGCCGCGCTCGCCGCCAAGAACGGGATCGAGCCCCACGCGGGCCACGGCCTCACCTTCGACAACGTCCAGCCGATCGCCGCCATCCCCCAGATCGCCGAGCTCAACATCGGCCATTACCTGATCGGCGAGGCCGTGTTCGTGGGTCTCGAAAACGCCATCCGCCGGATGCGCGAATTGATGGACGAGGCGCGGTGAGCGAGCCGGGTCTTCCCGCCCTCTCCGGTCAGCAGAAGCTGTGGGCCTTCAGCGCCGCGGCGCTGTTTCTGCTCGCCATCGGCTTTCTCGGCTTTGCGCTGAACACCGGCGTGATGGTGATTTTCGCGGTCGGCTGGGTGGGCCTGCAGATCTTTGGCTATGTCGGCGCGCTGAAAGCCGCCAAGGGCGACTTCGCGCACCCGCTGTTCAAGACGCAGGTGATGCTCCACGTCATGGCGCTGGGGCTGCTCGCGGCGGTCATCATAAGGGCATTCAAATGATCGATCCCGTTCCTGTGGGGGAAACGTCGTGATCATCGGCATGGGCTCCGACCTCTGCAATATCGAGCGGATCGCCAATTCGCTCGCCCGCTATGGCGAGCGGTTCGAGAACCGCGTCTTTACCGAGGTGGAGATCGCCAAGGCGCGCCGCCGCCCCTTCACCATCGCCGGCACCTACGCCAAGCGTTTCGCTGCCAAGGAGGCTTTCTCCAAGGCGGTCGGCACCGGGTTCAAGCGCGGCGTGTTCATGAAGGACATCGGCGTCGTCAACGCACCCTCGGGCGCGCCGACGCTCGCGCTCACCGGCGGGGCGGCTTTGCGGCTTGAAGAAATCTGCCCAAAAGGCCATGAGGCGCGCATCCATCTGACCCTAACCGACGATCACCCCTGGGCGCAGGCCTTCGTGATCATCGAAGCCATCCCCCTGCGCTAGGCCTTCCCCATGGCTACTATCGAAAGCCCGCCCGTGACTGACAGCGAAACCCCCGAAAAGGTCAACTGGCTCGCGGAGATCCGCGGCCTTGCGCTGATGCTGCTGGCGGTGCTGGCGTTCCACAGCCTTGTGGCCAAGCCCTTCTACATCCCCTCGACCTCGATGATGCCGACCCTGTGGGTCGGCGACCGGCTGGTGGTGAGCAAGTATCCCTATGGCTGGTCCTGGGCCTCGGCGAGCTTCCACCTGCTGCCGCGCGGCGACTGGCGGGTGCTGCCGCATACGCCCGAATATGGCGACATCGTCATCCCCGTCCATCCGACCCGCGACGAGGACTACATCAAGCGCGTGATCGGGCTGCCCGGCGACACGATCGAGGTGCGCGGCGGCCAGATCATCCTCAACGGCACCCCGATCAAGCGCGAGGTCGTCCCTTCGGTGCGCCTGCCGTTCGAGCCCGAGCTGCTGTGCAAGGGCAGCCCGTGCCTCTCCGCCTTCGAGGATTACCGCAAGACCGGCCCCGACGGTAAGGACTACTTCGATCCGCCGACCTGGCGCGAGACCCTGCCCAACGGCGCGACCTATCTCACCATCGACTACACCGACCAGCCGCTCGACAATTACGGCCCCTACAAGGTGCCCGCCGATTCCGTCTTCGTGATGGGCGACAACCGCGACCAGAGCGCCGACAGCCGCGCGGCGGCGATCGAGAACGGTCTGGGCGGCGCGGTGCCGCTCGCCAATATCGGCGGGCGCGCGGAGTTCATCACCTTCAGCCTCGATGGCTCCACCACCTGGAACCCGGCTACCTGGTTCTCGAGCCTGCGCGGCGACCGCGCCTGGACCACCCTGCGCCCCGCCCTCGCCGAGGGTTACGCCCCCAAGTAAAGCGCGAGGCAGCCCCCGATGGCCCGCAAGTTCCTCTATATCGTTGCCGCCTGCATCATTCTGGTGATCGCGGGCGGCTTTGCGCTGGCACTGTTCCCCGGGCAGCTGACGCGCCTGGCGATGGTGCCCTCGGCTGCGTTCACGCCGGTGAAGCCGCTCGCGGCCAACGCTTATGAAGACCCCAAGCTGTGGTATTCGCGCCCTGGCATCGGGACGAGCGATCCCGCGCGCTGGCAGCCAGCCTATGCCGGAGACCGCGGCCTGCTGCCCACGCCTGCCGAGCCCAAACAGCGCTTCGCGGTGTTCTTCGTCCACCCGACCAGCTTCGTCAGCCGCGCCGCGTGGAACGCCCCGCTCGATAATGGCGGCGATCCCGAGGCCGAGCGCATCGCGAAGATCTACCTGCGCGGGATGGCGAGCCCCTTCAACGCCGCGACCGAAATCTGGGCCCCGCGCTACCGTCAGGCGACGATGGGCGCCTTTCTCACCGATGCGCCGGAAGGCAAGAAGGCGGTGGATGCGGCCTATGCCGATGTGCGCGAGGCGTTCCGCTTCTTCCTCTCCAGCGTCGATCCCAAGACCCCGATCGTGCTGGCGGGCCATTCGCAAGGCGCGCTGCACCTCAAGCGCCTGATCGCCGAGGAGGTGAAGGGCACCCCGCTCGCCGGGCGGGTGGTGGCGGCCTATGTGATCGGCTGGCCGGTCTCGCCGCTGCATGATCTGCCCGCGATGGGCATCCCCGCCTGCACCGCCGCCGACCAGACCGGCTGCGTGCTGAGCTGGTCGAGCTTTGCCGAACCGGCCGATCCCTCGCTTGTGCTCGACGCCTATGCCGTCACCCCGGCGCTCGACGGCAAGCTGCCCGGAACCGAGCCGATGCTGTGCACCAATCCGCTCACCGGTCTCACCGGCGGCACGGCGCCTGCCAGCGCCAATCTCGGCACGCTGGTGCCCGAGGATTCGATGCAGAACGGCACGCTCCAGCCCGGACTGGTCCCCGCGCGCTGCGACATGCGCGGCCTGCTGCTGATCGGTCCGCCGCCGGAAATGGGCAGCTACGTGCTGCCGGGCAACAATTACCACGTCTACGATCTGCCGCTGTTCTGGGCGAACACCAAGGCGGACGTGACGCGGCGGGTGGACGCATGGAAGCCCGCGAATTGATCTTCGAGGACGCGCGCAGCTTCGGCGAGGCGGTGGGCGAAGCGGGCGGCGCGCTGCTCGGCCTCGATCTCGGCACCAAGACGCTCGGCACCGCGACCTGCGATGCGGGCTGGCGCTTTGCCACCAACGGCACCACGATTGCCCGCGGCAAGTGGGGCAAAGACCGCGAGACCCTCGCCGCCCTGATCAAGAGCCGCAGCGTGCGCGGCATCGTCCTCGGCCTCCCCCGCAACATGGACGGCACCGAAGGCCCGCGCGCACAGGCCAGCCGCGCCTATGCCCGCAACATGGCCGAGGCCTTCGCCCTGCCCGTCCTCCTGTGGGACGAGCGCTGGTCGACCCAGGCTGCCGAAGCCGCGATGATCGGCATGGACATGAGCCGCGCCAAACGCGCCGCCGCCATCGACAGCCATGCGGCGGCGGTGATCCTGCAAGGCGCGATCGACCGGCTGGCGGGGGGCGTGCTGTAACCGGCGCCGTTCGTGTCGAGCGTAGTCGAGACACCAGTGACCGGCCTCTCGACTTCGCTCGAGGCGAACGGGACCGGGGACTATCCTCGCAAAAAGGGCGTTGCCACCGTCGCGCCCCTCGCCCTATGCGCTCCCCCATGAACACCCCCGCCACCCCCCGGTTCGACGCGCGCGAGGCGTCCAAGTGGTTCTTCCGCCACGGCCATACCGGCTGGCTCGGCCTGCGCTTTACCGATCAGGGCGACAACTGGGTCGAGCTCGAACTGCCGTGGCGCGAGGATCTGATCGGGGATTCCAGCCGCCACGTGCTCGCCTCCGGCCCGATCATCAGCCTGATGGACATGGCGAGCGGCATGGCAATCTGGCAGACGCGCGGCAGCTTCCAGCCGGTCGCGACGCTCGACCTGCGCGTCGATTACCAGCGCCCCGCGCGCGAGCGGGCAAGCGTGCGCGGCAGGGTCGAATGCTACCGCATCACGCGTTCCGCCGCCTTCGTGCGCGGGATCGCCTATGACGAGAGCCCGGATGATCCGGTCGCCCATGTCGCGGGCTGCTTCATGACCATCGGCGCCGACCCACGCGAGGATAACCCTGCGCTGAGGGGAGCGATGGGCCATGGCTGACGCGGTGGAACTGCCCGCCTATGCCCGCTCGCTCGGGATCGTCGCGACCGGCGCGGACGAGGGCGGGATGCCCGTCCTGACGGTCGATTTCGGCCCCACGGTCGAGGGCCGCCCGCAGCACTTCCACGGCGGGGCGACCGCAGGCCTGCTCGAGAACGCGGGCTATGCCGCGCTGCGCACCGCGCTGGTCACCGCGGGGCGTGATCCGCAGCTGAAGCCGATCAACATCACAGTGCAATATCTCGCCGCGGGCAAATCGCAGGCGAGCTTTGCCGTGGGGCGCATCACGCGGCTCGGACGGCGCAACGCCAACGTCACGGTCGAGGCGTGGCAGACCGACCGCAGCCGGCCCATTGCCACCGCCGTGATGAACATTCTAATGGTCTAGGGCGGCGGGCTTGGCGTTGCGCCGGGTGCGGGTTTCACCACCACGCCCCCGCCATCGACCCTGACCTCGACCGGCACGCCCTCCTGCTTGAGGGTCACCCCGCCCTCGTCCACCTTCACGCTCGCGCCGTCCTGCCCGAGCGGGATTTCCTGCCCGTCGAGAACGTCGAGCGGCTGCACCGGGCCTTCGGGGTCGGGGGTATCCTCGACCACCGGCGCAGGCGCGGCCTCGATCTTGAGGGCCGAGCGCATGAAGTCGCGCCAGATCTTCGCCGGCAGGCTGCCGCCGGTGACGCCATTCAGCGGCGTGTTGTCGTCATTCCCGATCCACACGCCCACCACCAGATCGCCCGCATAGCCCACGAACAGCGCGTCGCGGTAATCCTGCGTCGTGCCGGTCTTGCCGTAGTTGGCGATGGGGAGCGAGGCGTTGCGCCCCGTCCCGCGGTTGATCGCGGCGCGCAGCATACCCTCAAGGTCCTCGTGATCGTCCGAGGACATGGAATCGCTGCGGGTCGTCATCCACTCCCAGAAGCTGCGGTCGCCGCGCGCGATGGCATGGGGCTCGACCGGATATTCGTTGGCAGCAATCCCGGCATAGGCGGCGGTCAGTTCCATCAGCGTCATCGCCGAAGTGCCGAGCGCGAGGCTCGGGTCGCCCTCGGCCATCGGTGCGGTGATGCCGAGGCGGCGCGAGGTGGCGATCACCTTGTCGCTCCCCACGGCCTGCAGCAGGCGCACCGCGGCGACGTTGCTCGACGAGGCGAAGGCATCCTTCAGCGTGATCTGGTCGGAATATTGCTCGCGCGCGTTCTTGGGGCGGTAGGAGCCTTGCGTGATAGGGGTGTTGGGGATGGTGTCGTCGGGCTCCCACCCGTTCTCGAGCGCGGTGAGGTAAACGAAGGTCTTGAAGGTCGAGCCCGGCTGGCGGCGCGCCTGCGTGGCGCGGTTGAAGGGCGACTTGGCGTAGTCGCGCCCGCCCACCAGCGCCACCACCTCGCCGTTGCGGCGCATCGCCACCAGCGCGACCTGCGCCTTGCCCAGAGGCGCGCGCGCGACGATGCGGTTGGCGAGCGCCTGAAGCCGCGAATCCAGCGTGGTGGTGAGCACCGAGCGCGAATAGCCCGCATCCATCCCCTCGCGCGCCAGCGGCAGCGCCCAGTCGGCAAAGTAGGTGCCGGTCGGCAGGTTGTCGTCGCGCGTGCGCACGTCGATGCGCGGATCGGGCAGCGCGTCCGCCTCGGCCTGCGTGAGGTAGCCCTCCTCGACCATCGACTTGATGACCAGCTCCATGCGCGCCTTGGCCTTGTCGTAATGCTTGGTCGGCGCAAAGCGCGAGGGTGCCTGGAGCAGCCCCGCCAGCATCGCCGCCTGTTCGGGCCGCAGCTTTTCGGGCTGGCGGTAGAAATAGTGCAGCGAGGCCGCGCGCAGCCCGTACTGGTTGTCGCCGAAATAGGCGTTGGAGAGGTAGCGTTCGAGGATCTCGTCCTTGGTCAGCCAGCTCTCCAGCCACAGCGCGATCAGCGCCTCGCGCGCCTTGCGGCTGATCGACTGTTCGGGCGTGAGGAAGGTGAACTTGGCGAGCTGCTGGGTGATGGTCGATCCGCCGCCATAGCCCGTCCACGCCGCCCGGGCGATGCCGCGCGGGTCGATGCCCCAGTGGCTGTAGAACCGCCGGTCCTCGATCGCGATGAAGGCCTGCGCGACGTGCGGCGGCAGGTCCTTGATCTTCACCGGCGCCTCGACCACCGCGCCCTGCCGCGCGATCGGCGTGCCGTCGCTGGCGAGCAGCGTGACCTGCGGCGGGGCAATCGGCTCGAGGCTCTTGGAGAGCGGCGCAGTGACCGCGAGCCAGCCCACCAGCGTGACGAACAGCGCCAGCGCGGCAAGGATGCTGCGCCCCGTCCACCACAGCTTGCTGCGCTGCCGCCAGTAATCGCGCTGCCACCAGCGCAGGCGGCGCTTCTCCTCGACCGCGAGCGCCTCGTCGAGCAGGCCGAGCTTGGCGTCCCACGCGTCGAAATCGGGCTTGGCCGAGACGCGGGGCCGCGGGAGATCGTCGACGTCCCCGTCGTCGTCATCATCGACGGGACGGGAGGATTCGTAGAGCGGGAAGAAGCCGGCAGGCGTGCCCGTCCCATCGGGAGCGCCGGTGCGGGAGCCTTTCCAGAATCGGTCGAAGAACGCCATGGTTAGCGCTGTATTATCAGGCTAGCACACTCAGGCGCAAGCGGTCAGAACGAATTGACGAGGCGCGCATAGGCCTCGGGCTGGTCGACCTCTTCGAGCATCAGCCGGGCCGGCTTCTTGCGGCACCGCTTGATGAGCTTCAGCCACATCTCCTCGCGCTCGGCCCGCGCCAGAAGCCGTTCCTCGCGGCTCGGGGTCACGCCCTGCCGCATCGCTTCGATCGACGTGAGCGAGGTGAAGGCATTGTTCGGCCAGAACAGCTTGCGCCGCCCGGCATTGGCGGCGGTGAACCAGTCCCACTCGCGCACCAGATCGCCGCAGGTGTAGGTTGCGATCCCGCCGCCCGGGCTGTCGGCATCGTGGCGGGCGTAGGACATCGAAACGTCGACCTTGCCCTCGACTTTGTTGCCGTCCTTGTCGGTGGCGGGGAAGTAATAGAGCGTGCGTGCCTTCGCCTCGACCGCGGCATCGATGGCGGGCGACATGGAGCTTTCCTTGAGCACCAGAGCGACCAGCTTGCCATCGGGGCCTACGGTAGCGGTGTAGGTCGTGCGGCCATTATGGCCTTCGTCCTTGGCCGCCTGCGGGATGTCGACCGTCTTGACGCTTTCGGCGCGCGCCTCCCGGGGGTGCCGCGGCGCTGGTGCGACGGGCACCATCCGGACATCGAGCGGGCGAGGCGGCGGCGGGGCGAGGACAGTCTCCTGCGCAGCCAGCGGCGCTGCAAGGAGCACGAGCAGGAGCGCCCCCCGCACCCCCATCAGCGCTTCTTGCCCGCGCCTTCCGGCAGGTCTTCGCCGAAGACGCGCTGGTAGTATTCGGCCACCAGCGTGCGCTCGGCCTCGTCGCACTTGTTGAGGAACGAGAGGCGGAAGGCGAAGCCGGTCGAGCCGAAGATCGCCGCGTTCTGCGCCCAGGTGATCACGGTGCGCGGGCTCATCACGGTCGAAATGTCGCCGTTCATGAAGCCCTGACGGGTCAGTTCGGCGACCTTCACCATGTCGGCGATCAGCTTGTCGTCGCTCTGCGGCGTCTTCGACTTGACGATCTGCTGCTCGACCTCGGGCTTCAGGTAATTGAGCGCGACAACGATGTTCCAGCGGTCCATCTGCGCCTGGTTGATCGCCTGCGTGCCGTGATAGAGGCCCGAGGTGTCGCCGAGGCCGACCGTGTTGGTCGTCGCGAACAGGCGGAAGAACGGGTTGGGCGTGATCACGCGGTTCTGGTCGAGCAGCGTGAGGCGGCCGTCGAACTCGAGCACGCGCTGGATCACGAACATCACGTCGGGGCGACCGGCGTCATATTCGTCGAAGGTCAGCGCCACCGGGTGCTGGAGCGCCCAGGGCAGGATGCCTTCCTTGAACTCGGTGACCTGCAGCCCGTCCTTCAGCACGATCGCATCGCGCCCGACGAGGTCGATGCGGCTGATATGCGCGTCCAAGTTCACGCGGATCGAGGGCCAGTTGAGGCGGGCTGCGACCTGTTCGATGTGGGTCGACTTGCCCGTCCCGTGATAGCCCTGCACCATCACCCGGCGGTTGTGCGCGAAGCCCGCGAGAATCGCCAGCGTGGTGTCCGGATCGAACACATAGGCGCCGTCGGTCTCGGGCACGTGTTCGTCGCGTTGCGAGAAGGCAGGAACCTGCCAGTCGACATCGATGCCGAAGGTCTCGCGGACGTCGACGGTGGTATCGGGCTGGGTGGGCATGGCGCTGGCGCCGGAGGGGATCGTTGTCATTGCGGGCGGACGGTTAAACGGCATGGCGCGAGGCTGCAAGCGGTGGTTTGCGCCCCCTGCCTCGCAATTTGACGAGCGCGCCTTTCGCCCTTGCGGTTCGCGCCTATATTCCTCCCATGCCCGATCCGGTCGAATCGCTGCGCCTCAGGCTGGTCTCCCAGGTGCGCGGGGTGTTCCACGATACCGCGAACGGTCAGCAACCCACCCCGCCCTCGGACGAGGCGCTGTTTGAGCGCGATACGCCGATCCGGCAGGTTCACGCGGACATCGTCGGCATGATGACCGGCGGCGTGCGCGCGCTGCTCTTGCAGATGCTCCACCCCCATGCCTTGCAGGGCGTGCTCGACCATTCCAATTTCCGCGAGGACATGCACGGGCGGCTGCGCCGCACCGCGCGGTTCATCGCGGTCACGACCTTCGGTCACCGCGACGAGGCGCTGAAAGCGATCGAGCGGGTCAACCGCATCCATGCGAAGGTCGGCGGGACGCTCCCCGACGGGACGCCCTACGAGGCGACCAATCCGCGCACCCTCGCCTGGGTTCACGTCACCGAGGCGCAGAGCTTCCTTGCGGGCTATATCCGCCATGTGCGCCCCTCGATGCCGATCGCCGAGCAGGACGAATACTACCGCCAGTTCGCCGTGATCGCCCGCGCCCTCGGCGCCGATCCCGTGCCCGAAACCCGCGCCGAGGCGGACCGTATCTTCCGCGAACTCCGCCACGATCTCGCCACCTCGAAGGAAGCGCGCGAGGTCGCGCAGCTGGTGCTCTCGCAGCGCCCGCCCGGCACGCCGCTCGCCGTGCAGACCATGATCACCGCCGATGCCGTCGCCATGCTGCCCGACTGGGCACGCACGATGCTGCACTTGCAGCGCCCCGTCCTGACCGCGCTACCCGCCCGTGCGGCGACATGGGGCATGGGCCGGACGCTTCGCTGGGCCTTTCGCCAGAATTGATGCGCACTCGTCCTTCCCGGCTGCTACAAGCGCGGTCGGGAGGAGATGCATCATGTACGTTCAGGGATTCGTGCTCGCCGTGCCGGAGGGCAACAAGGACGCTTACCGCGAGGTCGCCGAGAAGTTCTGGGACATCGTCAAGGATTACGGCTGCCTGTCGCAGATCGAATGCTGGGAGGACGACGTCAAGGACGGCACCACCACCGATTTCCGCATGGCCGTGAAGGCCGAACCGGGCGAGAAGATCGTGTTCGCCTGGACCACCTGGCCGGACCGCGCCACGGTCGACGCCAGCCACGAAAAGCTGATGGCCGACCCGCGCATGGCCGAGCATTTCGGCAATCCCGACGGCAGCGACATGCCCTTCGACGGCAAGCGCATGATCTTCGGCGGGTTCGAACCCATCGTCTGGAAGGAGGCCTGAGCCATGGCCGAATTCACCTTCTACACCGTCGCCATGAGCCGCGGCCAGATCAGCCGCTGGGCGCTGCACGAGGCGGGCGCGGATTACGAGCACGTGGTGTTCGACTGGGCCACACGTCCGGAAAGCTTCAAGACCATCAACCCGATGAACAAGGTCCCTGCCTTGGTGCATCATCACGGCGGCCACGACCACATCGTCACCGAATGCGCGGCGATCAACCACTACCTCGCCGAGACCCACCCCGACGCAGGCCTGCTCCCCGACACGCACGAGAAGGCCGCCTATTTCCGCTGGCTGTTCTTCGCCGCCGGGCCGCTCGAGCAGGCGGTGGTCGCCAATGCGATGGGCTGGCAGGTGCCCGAAGGCAAGAGCGGTATGGCCGGCTTCGGCAGCTTCGAATTGACGCTCGATGCGCTCGATAGCTGGCTGAGCGCGAACGATTTTGTGGCCGGCAACCGCTTCACCATGGCCGACACCTATGTCGGCAGCCAGTTCGTCTGGGGCCTGCGCTTCGGCTCGATCCCCGAGCGCCCGTCTTTCCGCGCCTATGTCGATCGCATCACCCAGCGCCCCGCCTATGCCGAGGCCAACGGGATCGACGCCGCCATCATCAAGGCGGCGCAGGAGCAGGCGGGATGATCCTCTATGGCCACCCGTTCTCGTCCTACACCTGGAAGGCCGCCATCGCGCTGGACGAGAAGGGGCTGACTTACGAGTTCCGCACGCTCGGCCCCGACCAAGCCGAACATCAGGCCGAGCTGTCCGCCCTGTGGCCGCTCGCAAAATTCCCGGTGATCGACGACGGCGGGACAGCCGTGGCGGAAAGCTCGATCATCATCGAGCATCTCGATCTCCACCACCCCGGCCCGCGCCTGATCACCGCCGATCCTGCACAGGCGCTGGCCGTGCGCTTCATGGACCGGGTTTTCGACAATCACGTAATGGGGAACATGCAGGCCATCGTGAGCGAGCATCTGCCCTTCGTCACGCCTACGCCCGACCAGGGTCGGATCGACCGCGCCAAGGCGGCGCTCGTTGCGGTCTATGCGTGGCTCGAAGCCAACTTGCCCGATGCGCGCTGGGCCTGCGGCGACGATTTCTCGCTGGCCGATTGCGCGGCGGCCCCGGCGCTGTTCTATGCCGACTGGACGCATCCGATTGCCGAGACGCACCCGCGCCTTCGCGCCTATCGCGCCCGCCTGCTGGCGCGCCCTTCGGTCGCCCGCGCGGTCGACGGGGCGCGGCCCTATCGCCATTTCTGGCCGCTCGGACCGGCCCCGGAGCGCGATTGAAATCCTGCCGGAGACACGCATCCCATGACCGCCGTGACCGTCCGCCCCGCGACCGCCGCCGACGTGCAGCAATGGGCCGCGATGCGCGCGCAGTTGTGGACTGATGACGACGCCGCCGCCCATGCCGAGGACATCGCCGAAACCTTCCTCTCCGGCGATCCCGATCAGGTCGCCTTCGTCGCCGAGGGGCGAGACGGCGCGCTCCTCGGCTTTGTCGAAGCCAGCATCCGGCGCGACTATGTCGACGGGTGCGACACCTCTCCCGTGGCCTTCGGAGAAGGCGCGTTCATCGTGCCCGAATGGCGCGGCACGGGCGTCGGGCGCGCGCTGGTCGAGGCGGTGGCCGAGTGGGGCCGCGCCAAGGGCTGCACCGAGCTTGCCTCCAACGCCCTGCTCGACAACACCGCCAGCCACGCCTTCCATGAAGCGGTCGGGTTCGAAGAGACCGAGCGGGTCGTCTTCTTCCGCCGGATGCTGTGACGGCTCAGACGAAGGCCGCGCTCTTCCTCAATAGCTGGTAGGCATCGACCACGGCGGTCAGCTGCGCTTCGTGCGCGCGGTCGCCGCCGTTGCGGTCGGGGTGATAGCGGCGGACGAGCTCGGAATAGCGACGCCTGAGGCGCGTGCGGTCGGTGTCGGAGCCGAGGCCCATGACTTCCAGCGCGGCGGCTTCCTCGCGGCTGAACCTGCCGCCCATCGCCGCCCTCGCCTCGCGCTCGGCGCGGGACTTGATGCCGCGCGCACGTGCGGCAATGGCATCGAGCGGGTCGTCATAGTCCGCCCAGCGCGGGCCATCGGCGATCCCGGCGGTGGGGCGGAACACCCGGCTTTCAGTCTGCCAGCCCGCGATGGGGGATTGCGCGCGCAGGATCTCCTCGGCGCTCATGCCCTCGAACCAGTCGTAGCCCGCGTTGAACTCGCGCACGTGATCGAGGCAGAACCAGCGCCATTCGCCCGGCCCGTCGAACCCATGCGGCCGCCGCCCGGGCGCGCGGAATTCGCCCGCCTCGCGGCAACCCGGAGCTTCGCAAACGCGTCCGGGGCTCTCGACGCGGCCGTGGAATCGTGGTGAAGGCATAAGACATGCTGAATGGCGATTGCGGCCCCAAGTTCCAAGACCCGACCTGCCGCTCTCGCTTGCAAAGAAGGAAAGACCCGATGTCCGTCGCCGAGGAAATGCATGCGCTCCTGACCGAGGCCTTCGCGCCGACGCGGCTGGCGATCATCAACGACAGCGCCAAGCATTCGGGCCACATGGGCGACGACGGTTCGGGCGAATCGCATTTCACCGTCGAGATCGAATCCGCCGCCTTCGCGCCCATGAACCGCCTCGCCCGCCAGCGCGCGGTGATCGCGGCGCTGGGGGACATTGTCGGCCAGCGGGTGCACGCGGTGGCGATCAAGGCGAGCGTGCCGGAGGCGTGACCACCCTCAATCCCGCCCTGCGCCTGCGCCGCGCGGCGCGGATCATCGTGCTCGACGCCGAGACCCGCGCGCTGATGTTCCGCTATGACGTGCCGGAACGCGACCCGTTCTGGGTGACGGCGGGCGGCGAGGTCGATCCGGGCGAGACTTTCGAGGACGCGGCGCGGCGCGAGCTCTTCGAGGAGACCGGCATCACCGCCGATCCCGGCCCGCAGATCGCGCGGATGACGCCCGAATTCGTCACGGTCGAGGGCGAGCCGGTGCAGGCGGACGAGCGCTTCTTCCTCGTCCGCGTCGCCGATACGCAGGTCAGCACGGACGGCCACACCGCGCTCGAACAGCAAGTGATGACGCAGCACCGCTGGTTCACGCTCGGCGAGCTGGAGACCTGGCACGAGGCGGTCTATCCGGTGGAACTGGCCGAGATGATTAGGTCGCAAACCGCAACCTGATTGCCCTTGCCGCCAGCGCCCGCTAGTCCTCTCGCCAAAAGGGAGAGAGACATGGATTTTGCAGGCAAGGTGGCATGGATCACCGGCGCATCCTCAGGGATAGGCGCGGCGCTGGCGCGCGAGCTGGCAGCGCGCGGTGCACACGTTGTTCTATCGGGGCGTGACGAGGCTCGCCTCGCGGAAGTGGCGGCGGACTGCGGCGAGACGCTGATCCTCACTTTCGACGTGCGCGACGAGGCCGCGCTGGCCGACGCCACGGCGAAAGCCATCGCGTGGAAGGGCCATGTCGACATCGCCTTCGCCAATGCCGGGATTTCGCAGCGCAGCCGCGCGCTTAAGACCTCGATGCAGGTCTACCGCGACATTATCGAGGTAGACCTTCTCGCCCAGATTGCCTTCACTCAGGGGCTGATCGGCCACATGGCGGAGCGCGGATCGGGGGCGCTCGGGTTCATTTCCTCGATTGCGGGCAAGGTCGGCGTGCCGATGCGCACCGCCTATTCCGCCGCCAAATTCGGCCTTGCGGGCTATGCCGATGCGCTGCGGGCGGAGCTGTCGATCAACGACGTCAGCGTCCACACGATCTACCCCGGTTCGGTCGCGACCAACGTGTCGAGGAACGCGCTCAACGCCGATGGTTCGCAGCGCGGCCGGTCCGACAAGGCGATCGACGAGGGCATCCCGGCCGACGTCGCCGCGCGCCAGATGCTCGATGGCATCGCAGCCGGCACGCGCGAGATCATCGTCGCCGAAGGCATGGAGCTCGCCATGGGCGAGGCGCGCCGCACACCCGAGGCGCTGTTCGATCAGGTCGCAGGGATGGTCGCCAAGGGCTACATGGACAAGCTGGAGCAGCAGTGATGTTTGACCAGAAACGCGTTCACCTGCCCAACGGCATCCACCTCGACATCGTCGACGAAGGTCCGGTGGATGCGCCGGTGCTGATCTTCCTCCACGGCTTTCCCGAAAGCCACCGCACCTGGCGCCACCAGATCGCGCATTTCAAGGACCGCTATCGCTGCATCGCGCCCGATCAGCGCGGCTATCGCGGCTCGTCCAAGCCGCAGATCGTGGAGGCCTATACCCCCGACAAGCTGATCGGCGACATCTTCCTGCTCGCCGACACGCTGGGGATCGCGCATTTCACCATCGTCGGGCACGACTGGGGCGGCGCGATTGCCTGGGGGGTAGCGCTGGGCGGCCAGCACGCGCGGGTGACGCGGGCGGTGATCGCCAATGCGCCGCACCCGGTGGTGTTCCAGCGCCTGCTCTACACCCACCCCGGCCAGCGCGAGGCGAGCCAGTACATCCGCGGCTTCCGCGACCCCGCCAACGACGCGCTGGTGAAGGAGCATGGGCTTACCGGCCTGCTGCTGAAAGAGGTCAAGTGGGACCGCCCCAGCGCAATGGAGCCCGAGGAGCGCGATGCGTTGCTCCGCGACTGGCAGAACCGCGACGCGGCCTTCGGCATGCTCAACTACTACCGCGCAAGCCCGATCGACGTGCCGGAGATGGACGCGCCTTTCGCGATTCCCGAGGGCTGGACGCCCCCGGCCCTGCCGAAGCTGACGATCCCGACACTGGTGATCTGGGCCTTGGACGACCTCGCCCTGCCGCCCGAGAACCTCGAGGGGCTGGAGGAGATCATCGACCCGCTGACAATCGTGAAGGTGCCGGATTGCGGGCACTTCGTCCCGTGGGAAGCGCCGGAGGCAGTCAATGCGGCGATGGAAAAGTTCCTCGCAGGATAACCTTTCCCCGTTCGCCCTGAGCTTGTCGAAGGGCCGCACTTTTCTTCTGACACTGCGCGCTGCGTCAGGAAAGACGGTGCTTCGACAGGCTCAGCACGACCGGCGTTGGACTAAACCACCCACTCCACATCCGCCCCGTGCGGATGCGACCAGGCGAGTTGCACTTCCTCGGCCCCGCCAGGCCAGTATCGCACCGTCAGCTTGTGGCAGTGGACGGTGCGGTCCGCCTCGACCTGCACCCAGGCGAGCGGGCGCTCGGCTGTCGCCGCCGCGCCTGCCGCTTCCATCGCCGCCGTCACCCGCGCCTGCTGGTCGGCAGGGACATATTGCCACACGATCGAGTGCATCAGCATCCGCGTGGTGCCCGCCGCCTGCGGTTTCGACAGCTCGGCCTCGACGAAATCGGCGGCGGTGGCCTGCACGATCGCGGGCCTGCGCTCGCCCGCCGCACGGATCGCCGCGTCCATCCGCTCGAAGCGGACTTTGTGCTCGGGCCAGATATAGGCCTTGAGCCGGAGCGCCTGCGCGGGATCGGTGAGGTCGACCGGCGCGACATCGCAGCCCTTGGTCGAAAGGATGGCGATGTCCCGCGCGGGCGGCGGCGCCCCCCGCCACTCCGGCGCGAAGTGCATCACCGCATCCTGCGGCCCTGCCCTCACCCCGCCGAGGTTATAGGCATAGCGATCCAGCATCAGGTTGATCCCCGCGCTCGATCCGATCTCGAGGCATTCGAACACCGGCGGCAGGCCCTGCTCCGCCAGCCACAGCATCGCCGCGATGAAATTGGCCGAGCGCCCCGCTTCGTTGGTCTGCGGCGGGCCATCGAGCCACGGGAGCAGCGCGGCCTCGTGGCGCGCGATCACCCCCGCGATCACCGCCGCATCGTCCGCCGCCTCCCCCGCATAGATCGGCGCCAGCTCCGCCGCCGCGCCCGAAAGGTGCAGCGCATGAAGTCCCCCCGCCACCCGCAAGGGCAGCGCATCGGCGAGCGGTGCGCCCTGCCAGCCCCTCACCCGGTCGAGTAACTCGCCCGGCTCCCCTGCCTCGAGCAGCGCCGCCACCCCCGCGACAATCCGCGCGGTCAGCGGCGCGCCGCCGTGGACGCAATAGGCGACCTGATTGGCGAACGCGGTCGCCACCGCGCCTTCGCCCTTCGTATTCATGTCGATCAGTTCATAGGTCGGCCGTTCACCCGTTCCCGCCATTCCCATTGCCCTTTCCGTCCCGCGCCCTTAAGTGCGCCCCCGATCATGACCACCATCGGCCTTCCCGACAATATCGGACAGCTCACGTTTGCTGTCCCCAAGGGGCGCATCCTCGACGAGGCGCTTCCCGTGATGGCGCGCGCGGGTGTGGAGCCGGATGCCGAGTTCCACGATCCCAAGAGCCGCGCGCTCGCCTTTGCCTGCACCCGCCCCGACATGCGCATCATCCGCGTACGCGCCTTCGACGTGGCGACCTTCGTCGCCCACGGCGCGGCGCAGGTCGGGATCGTCGGCTCGGACGTGATCGAGGAATTCGACTACGCCGATCTCTACGCCCCCGTCGATCTCGGCATCGGCCTGTGCCGCCTGTCGGTCGCACGCATGGCGAACGACACCGAGGAAGCCGCCAGCGTCAGCCACCTGCGGGTTGCGACCAAATATCCCAGCCTCACCCGCCGCCATTTCGAGGCCGCGGGCGTGCAGGCCGAGTGCGTCAAGCTGAACGGCGCGATGGAGCTCGCCCCCTCGCTCGGCCTCGCGCGCCAGATCGTCGATCTCGTCTCGACCGGCACGACCCTGCGTGAGAACGGTCTGGTCGAGACCGCCACCATCCTCGAGATTTCCGCGCGCCTGATCGTCAACCGCACCGCGCTGAAGACCGACCGCCGCGTCGCCGCGCTGGTCGATGCCTTCCGCCGCGAAGCCGAGGCGCGCGAGCCGGCATGACCCTCTCCCTCCTCTCCACGCTCGATCCCGATTTCGAGACGAAGTTCGCCCGCATCGTCGATGCCCGCCGCGAATCCGACAGCGATGTCGCGGGGCAGGTGTCGAGCATCCTTCAGGCGGTGAAGGGCCGGGGCGATGCGGCGCTGGTGGAATACACCCAGCGCTTCGATGGCTATACGCTGGTGGACGATGCCGACTGGCTGATCACCCGTGAACGCTGCGAGCAGGCCTATAACGAGCTGGCCCCCGATCTGCGCGAGGCGCTCGAACTCGCCGCCGCGCGCATCCGCGCCTATCACGAGGCGCAGCTGCCCGCGAACCGCGACTATATCGACGGCGCGGGCGTCAGGCTCGGCGCTATCTGGCGTCCGGTGGATGCGGCGGGGCTCTATGTCCCGGGCGGGCGCGCGGCCTATCCCTCATCGCTGCTGATGAACGCCATTCCGGCGCGGGTCGCGGGCGTGGAGCGGCTGGTGGTCGTCACCCCGACGCCCAAGGGCCAGTCGAACCCGCTGGTGCTCGCCGCAGCCCACATCGCGGGCGTCGACGAGATCTGGCGCGTCGGCGGGGCACAGGCAGTCGGCGCGCTCGCCTATGGCACGCAGCGCATCCGCCCGGTCGATGTCATCACCGGCCCGGGCAATGCCTGGGTGGCCGAGGCCAAGCGCCAGCTTTACGGCGTGGTCGGCATCGACATGGTCGCCGGGCCTTCGGAAATCCTCGTTATCGCCGATGGCAAGAACGATCCCGACTGGATCGCCGCCGATCTGCTTTCGCAGGCCGAGCATGACCCGACCTCGCAGTCGATCCTCATCACCGACGATGCGGGCTTCGCGCGACAGGTCGAGGACTGCATCGACTTGCAGATCACCCAGCTTGCCACCGCCAAGACCGCGCGCGCATCGTGGGATGCGCATGGCGTTATGATCGTCGTCAACGATCTCCTCGCCGAGGCCCCGGCGCTCGCCAACCGCCTCGCCGCCGAACACGTCGAGATCGCGGTCGACGATCCCGAGCCCTATCTCGGCGCGATCCGCCACGCGGGCAGCATCTTCCTCGGCCGCATGACGCCCGAGGCGGTCGGCGACTATGTCGCGGGGCCGAACCACGTGCTCCCCACGGGCCGCCGCGCGCGCTTTTCGAGCGGGCTTTCGGTGCTCGATTTCATGAAGCGCACCAGCTTCCTCGGCCTTGACGAGGCCTCCTTCGCTGCCGTCGGCCCCGCCGCCGCGACCCTCGCCCATGCCGAGGGGCTACCTGCCCACGCCAAGTCCGTGGAACTGAGGATCAAATGAACCAACCCGCACGCTCGCAGGCCCGTTCGGCTGCGCGTCTCGCCGCCGTGCAGGCGCTCTACCAGCAGCACATGGAAGGCACCGCGCTGGCGCGGCTGCTCGACGAATTCCACCAGCATCGCCTCGGCCGCACGATCGACGAGGACGCCTTCGACGCGGCGGAATATGCCGAGGCCGAAGTGCCGTTCTTCGACGACGTGGTGCGCGGGGTGGACGCGCGGCGCGAGGAGATCGACGCGCTGGTGGCAAGCAAGCTCGCCGCCGGATGGAACCTCGCGCGGCTCGACAAGGCGATGCTGCAGGTGCTGCGTGCGGGCACCTACGAGCTGCTGGCGCGCAACGATGTGCCCGCCGCGGTGGCGATCAACGAATATGTCGAGGTCGCCAAGGCCTTCTTCGACGACGGGCAGGCGAAGTTCGTGAACGGCATTCTCGATGCCGTGGCGAAAGCGGCGCGGTAAGGGCCTTCCGCCGTCATCCCCGCGCAGGCGGGGATCCAGCCGCGCACTCGCAGGGCACTCGCAGGGCACTCGCACCCCACCAGACCCCCTCCAGACCCCCGCTAGACCCCTTCAGACCCCCTCCAGCGGGACATCGCGGGGCGGTTTCACGTGAAACATCGAGCCTTCGACAAGGCCCGGACGATTGGCTAGGCATCAGCGGGCATGAACGAGCCGGATTTCATCGCCGCCCTGCGCGCGCTGCCCCTCCACCCCGCCGCGCGCGGGCTGGCGGATGACTGCGCGGTGCTGACGGTGGGGGGAGAAACCCTCGTCCTCACCCACGACATGATGGCCGAGGGTACCCACTTCCGCCCCGATGCCGATCTGGCCGACGTCGCATGGAAGCTGGTCGCGACCAACCTCTCCGACCTCGCCGCCAAGGGCGCGGAGCCGGTGGGGGTGCTGCTGGGGCACATGCTGGGCGATGGAGATGCACGCTTTATCAAGGGTTTGCACGAGGCGCTCGAAGCTTTCGACACGCCCCTGCTCGGCGGCGACACCATAGCGGCACACGGCCCGCGCGCCTTCGGCCTTACCGCCATCGGGCGGGCGAGCCACACCCCCGTCCCCTCCCGCAGCGGCGCGCAGCCGGGCGACGGGGTCTGGATCACCGGCCCGGTCGGCCGGGCGATGCTGGGGTTCGAGGGCGACCCCGAACACCTCGCAGCCTTCAACCGCCCGCAGCCGCGCCTCGCCGAAGGCCGCGCACTAGCGGCGCAAGTCTCTGCAATGATGGACGTTTCCGACGGCCTCCTGCTCGATGCCTACCGCATGGCCGAAGCAAGCGGGGTGACGCTAGCCCTCTCGCGGGAAGCGATCCCCGTCGCCGATCCGGCCCGCGCCGATGATTGCCTGCGCTGGGGCGATGATTACGAGTTGCTCTTCACCGCCCCGCCCTCGGCCGCCCTGCCCGTGCCCGCGCACCGGATCGGAACCGTGCAAGCCTCTGGCAAAGCACCGCTTTTGCTCGACAGCGAGGCCCGCGGCGATCCCGCCAGCCTCGGCTACCGCCACGGCTGAGCGGGCGCCCTGCCCTCCCAAAATCGCTGAAACCGTCGCAAAACGGGGATTGGCACTCGCCCAGAGACTTGCCAGCCCCCGGCAAGCCCCTATGACTGTCCGCCTTGCGCCCATGGGATCACAACGAGGCGCATGCGCCCCTGCGAAGGGGAAGCAACATAAGACGAGAGGGGATTGCTCGTGAATCTATTGCTCATTTCGATTGGGCTGGGGGTGCTTGCCATTGTCTATGGCATCATCACCAGCCAGCAGGTGCTCAGTGCGAGCGCCGGCAATGCGCGGATGCAGGAAATTGCCGCCGCGATCCAGGAAGGGGCTCAGGCCTACCTGAACCGTCAATACACCACCATCGCGATCGTCGGCGTCGTCGTCGCCGCGATCGTCGCCTTCGCGCTCGGCACCACCGCGGTGATCGGCTTCGTCACCGGCGCCGTGCTCTCGGGCGTGGCGGGCTATATCGGGATGAACATCTCGGTCCGCTCGAACGTCCGGACGGCACAGGCGGCCTCGGAAGGGCTGCAGGCCGGTCTGACCCTTGCCTTCCGCGCGGGCGCGATCACCGGCATGCTGGTGGCCGGCCTCGCGCTGCTCGCGATCGCCGTGTTCTTCTATGTCATGGTCGGGCCGATGGGCCTGACGCCTTCGAGCCGCGCCGTGATCGACGGTCTCGTCGGCCTCGCCTTCGGCGCCTCGCTGATCTCGATCTTCGCGCGTCTGGGCGGCGGGATCTTCACCAAGGCGGCGGACGTCGGCGCGGACCTTGTCGGCAAGGTCGAGGCGGGCATCCCCGAGGATGACCCGCGCAACCCCGCCGTGATCGCGGACAACGTGGGCGACAACGTCGGCGACTGCGCCGGGATGGCCGCGGACCTGTTCGAGACCTATGTCGTCACCGTTGGCGCCACCATGGTGCTCACCGCGTTGCTGCTCACCGGCCTCGGCGATCTGCTACTGCCGATGATGGCGCTGCCGCTGCTGATCGGCGGCGTGTGCATCGTCACCTCGATCCTGGGCACCTACTTCGTGCGCCTCGGCGGCGGGACCAACGTGATGGGGGCCATGTACAAGGGCTTCATCGTCACCGCGGTGACCTCGATCCCGGCCATCTACGGCGTGATGACCTTCGCGCTGGGCGACATGAACGTAGCCCTCAACGGCGAGGCGACGAGCGCAACCACGCTCGGCTTCACCGGCATGAGCCTGTTCTACTGCGCCCTGCTCGGCCTTGCCATCACCGGCCTCATCATCTGGATCACCGAGTATTACACCGGCACCAAGTACCGTCCGGTGCGCTCGATCGCCAAGGCTTCGGAAACCGGCCACGGCACCAACGTGATCCAGGGCCTCGCGATCAGCCTCGAGGCGACCGCGCTGCCGACGCTGGTGATCGTGTTCGGGATCATCATCGCCTATGGTCTCGCCGGCCTCATGGGGATCGCCTACGCGGCAACCTCGATGCTGGCGCTGGCCGGGATGGTCGTGGCGCTCGACGCCTATGGCCCGGTCACCGACAACGCCGGCGGGATCGCCGAGATGTCGGGTCTGGACGATAGCGTGCGCGAAAAGACGGACCTTCTGGACGCCGTCGGCAACACCACCAAGGCCGTGACCAAGGGCTATGCCATCGGTTCGGCGGGCCTCGGCGCGCTGGTGCTGTTCGCGGCCTACACCACCGACCTTCGGACCTTCTTCCCGAATGTCGAGGTGGACTTCAGCCTCGAGAACCCCTTCGTGATCGTCGGCCTGCTGCTGGGGGCGCTGCTGCCCTACCTGTTCGGCGCGATGGGCATGACCGCGGTCGGCCGCGCGGCGGGCGACGTGGTGGTGGACGTGCGCGAGCAGTTCCGCACCAATCCCGGTATCATGGAAGGCACCTCCAAGCCCGACTATGCCCGCACCGTCGACCTCGTGACGAAGGCCGCGATCAAGGAGATGATCATCCCCTCGCTGCTGCCCGTGCTGGCGCCGGTTGTGGTCTACTTCGTGATCACCGCGATCGCAGGGCAAGACAACGGCTTTGCGGCGCTGGGCGCGCTGCTGCTGGGCGTAATCGTGGGCGGGCTGTTCGTCGCGCTCTCGATGACCGCCGGCGGCGGGGCGTGGGACAACGCCAAGAAGTACATCGAGGACGGCAACCACGGCGGCAAGGGCTCCGAAGCCCACAAGGCCGCAGTGACGGGCGATACGGTCGGCGATCCCTACAAGGACACCGCCGGCCCGGCGGTCAACCCGATGATCAAGATCACCAACATCGTGGCGTTGCTGCTGCTCGCGGCGCTGGCGCACGGAGCGGCGTAAGCCGTTCCAGTCGGTGAAAATCTCAACCCCGCCGGGCGCGATCCCGGCGGGGTTTATCTTTGCCGGTACCCCTGTCCCCGCATCGGACACCCCTCGCTCCCGCTGAGGCTTTCTTAATCGCCCTATGCGATGAACCCGCGAGGATATGCAGATTTGCAGGGCAAGGCAGGGTTAACGACGATGGACATGGGACGTGCGGACAGCTTTCGCACCCGTGCGGGCGGGGCTTCGGCCGCCCCCATCGTCCTGCCGCATGGCCAGCTGCGCTTGCTGACCCTCGCCGATCTGGAAGAGCCCGCTTTCCTCGCGGCATGGGAGCGCCTTGTCGCCCGCGCGGCCGAGCCCAATCCCTTCTTCGAGCCGTGGTACCTGATCCCCGGCCTGCGCCAGTGGGGCGAGGGCGTCAGGATCAAGGCGTGGTTCCACGAGGGGCGGCTCGCCGGGCTGCTGCCCGTGTCGCGGCCTTCACGCTATTACGGCCACCCGATCACCCATGCCGCCGGGTGGCTCCACGCCAATGCCTTCTGCGGCACGCCGCTGGTGGCCGAGGGGCTGGAGGAGGCCTTCTGGGACGACCTCCTCACCCATTTCGACCGCCGCCCGGCCCGCGCGCTGTTCCTCCACCTGCCGCAGCTTCCCGCCGACGGCCCGCTCGTGGCCGCGCTCGACAGGGTGCTCGCGCGCCGGGGTGCGGCACACTACGTCGCCTCGCGGGAGAACCGCGCGATGCTGGCGGGCGAGACCACCGCGGCGGCCTATCTCGAAGCCGCGATGAGCGCCAAGAAGCGCAAGGAACTGCGGCGCCAGCATAACCGGCTGGCCGAGGAAGGCGCGCTCGCCTTCGAGCGTGTCGAAGGCGACGAAGGCCTAGCCTCTTGGACCGCCGAATTCCTCGCACTCGAAGCCGCCGGATGGAAGGGCGAGGCGGGCTCCGCGCTGGCCTCCGCCCCCGATACCCGCGCGCTGTTCGAAGAGGCGCTGGCGGGGGCTGCGGCGGCGGGGCGGCTCGAACGCCTCGCACTCCGGCTCGATGGCCGTGCGATCGCGATGCTCGCGAACTTCATCACCGCGCCAGGCGCCTACAGCTACAAGACCGCCTTCGACGAGGCCTATGCGCGCTTTTCTCCGGGGATGCTGCTGCAACTGGAGAACCTCGCCCTGCTGGAGCGGCCCGGCATCGAATGGGCCGATAGCTGCGCGGTGGAAGGCCACCCGATGATCGAACGCCTGTGGCGCGACGCGCGCCGCATGGAGAGCCGCAATATCGCTATCGGCGGATGGCTCCGCCGCACCGCCTTCCGCCTGCTCAAGGCCTACGAAACCCGCCCGAGGAGCTGACCATGAACGCCCCTGCCCGCTTTGCCGACGCGCTTGCCGCCCCCGTCTTCGACGCGCCCGCCCGCGCGCGCTTTGCCCGCCATTACCCGGAAAAGCCGCATATCCTCGGCCACAGCCTCACCAGCCACCCGCTGCTCGAGATCGAGGCGCTGGCGCAGCTGGCGGAAGGGCTGCCGCTCTCCAGTGTCGAGTATAACCGCGGCGATCTGCCCATCGGGGTCGACGGCAAGCCCGGCTCCAACGGCATGACCATCGCCGAAACCATCCGCAAGGTGGCCGAGGCCGAGAGCTGGGCGGTGCTCAAGAACATCGAGCAGGTGCCCGCCTATCGCGACCTGCTGCTCGGGCTGCTGGAAGAAATCCGTCCCGAGATCGAGGCGGCGACCGGCGCGATGCTGACGCCGCAGGGGTTCATCTTCGTGTCCTCGCCCAATTCGGTCACGCCCTACCATTTCGATCCGGAGCACAACATCCTGCTCCAGATTCGCGGCACCAAGGTGATGACCCAGTTCCCAGCGGGCGACACCCGTTTCGTACCGGACGAAGCCCACGAGATCTACCATTCGGGCGGCCCGCGCGAACTGAAGTGGGACGATGCGATGCTTAGCGCGGGCACCGAATTCCCGCTCGCCCCCGGCGAGGCGCTGTTCGTACCCGTCATGGCCCCGCACTTCGTGAAGAATGGCCCCGCGCCATCGGTCTCGCTGTCGATCACCTGGCGCAGCGAATGGTCCTACCGCGAAAGCGACGCGCGCATCTTCAACGCGATCCTGCGCGCGCGGGGCTTCAGCCCCAAGGCCCCCGGGCGCTTCCCGCACCAGAACTATGCCAAGGCCTATGCCTTCCGGGTGTTGCGGAAGCTCGGATTGACGGGAGGGTAAACCCGCAGCATGGCGCGAAGCCATGACTGACACTCCCACCAACGAAGAACTGGTCGCCGGCCTCGTGCGTCTGCTGACGGTCGAGAAGCGCGCGGCCGACGTCTATGCGGGGCCGCCGCAGCAGGACGGGATCGGGCGCGTGTTCGGCGGGCAGGTGCTCGCGCAGGCGCTGCAGGCCGCGCAGGCGACCGTGGGTGATGGCAAGGCCGCCCATTCGCTCCACGCCTATTTCCTCCGCGGCGGGCGCGAGGGGGCGCCGATCGAGTACCGCATCGCGCGCGATTTCGACGGGAGGAGCTTCGCCAACCGCCGCGTGGTCGCCTCGCAGGAGGGCGAGGACGGCACGCCCGTGCCGATCCTCAACCTCACCGCCAGCTTCCAGCTACCCGAGGACGGTCTCGAACACATCGATTCGCCCATGCCCGATGTCCCGCGCCCCGATGATCTGCGCCCCGACATGGACCAGCGCCGCGAGATCGCCGCGCAGTGGGGCGACAAGCTGTCCGAGACCCAGCGCCGCATGATGCTGCGCCCGCGCCCGATCGAGATGCGCACGGTGGACCGCCTGCACTGGATGAGCCGCGAACCGAGAGAACCGCGCGCCCACACGTGGTTCAGGGTCTGCGCGCCGATCACCGGCGCGGCCGACACGCCCGAACTCCACCGCGCGATCATCACCTATGCCAGCGACTACACCCTGCTCGGCACCAGCGCGCTGCCGCATGGCCTGAGCTGGATGCGCAATGAGCTGGTGGGCGCGAGCCTCGACCATGCCTTGTGGTTCCACCGCGAGGCGCGCGCGGACGAGTGGCTGCTCTACGCCACCGACGCGCCGTGGTCGGGCGGCGGGCGCGGCTTCAACCGCGGGCGCATCTTCAACCTCGCAGGCGAGCTCGTGGCGAGCGTCGCGCAGGAGGGGATGATGCGGAAGAGGGTGAAGGCCTAGCCCTCTCCGTCGTCGTTGCGAGCCGCAGGCGAAGCAATCCATCAACAGACGGTGCAACTTGACCTGCCACCGGTCCATGGATTGCCGCGTCGCCTACGGCTCCTCGCAATGACGAATTAGTGAGCGAGGAGAACCGGCATCGCCGGATCGCTCAACATGTGGCGCGTCACCCCGCCCAGCACCATCTCGGCGAGCCGGGTGTGGCCATAGGCGCCCATCACGAGCAGCGAGGCTTCGCGCAGCTGCGCCGCGGCGAACAGCGTGTCGGCGATCTTCGCGGAACCGCGCGGGATCTCGACGATCTCGCAGGCGATGCCGTGGCAGGCGAGGTAGCGCGCGCCCTCGGTCGAAGGGAGCGCCTTTCCGCCCTGCTCTCCATCCTCAACCACGCAGACGAGCGTGACCTGACACGAGCACGCCAGCAGCGGCACCGCCGCGCGCAGGGCATAGGCGCTTTCGGGCGAGCCGTTCCATGCGACCACCATCGGCGCGCCGACATCGAAGCTCTTCGCGTCCGCCGGCACCACCAGCACCGGCACCGGCGCGCCGAGCACCACATCGCCCACCAGCGCCGATGGCCCGCGCCCGCCGGTCCCCGTCTCGTCCGGGCCAAGGATCACGATATCCGCCAGCGGCGAGGCGGCAATCAGGCGCTGGGCGGCGATCCCGTATTCGAAGCGCCAGTCGAACGGCACGCCTTCGTGCTCCATCGCCTTCTCGATCTCGGCCCGCAGCGCTTCGGCATTCTCCTTGATGACCGGGAGCGCCGCTGCGATGGCCGAGCCGTAGAAGTCGCCCGGCATGAAGACCTCGTAGCTCAGCGCCTGAAGGCAGGTGATGTGGCCGTTGGTCGCGCGGGCCATGTCCAGCGCGACCTGCAGGCGGGCCTGCATCGCGGGATCGTGGTCAATATGCAGCAGGATCGATTTCATAGCGGATCTCCCATTCATGATGAGGATGATCGCCCCGGACGTCGTGTCTGGCTTTGACCCGGATCAATTTTCTATCGGGCCCACGTGGCCGCGCCATAGCATCTTGCCAGAGATAAGGCGCGCGCTCATTCTGCGGGGCAAGGGAGAGAGCCATGCAGATCACGCGTCACCCGCCGGTGAAGACCAGCCTCGAGCCGTCGAACCACCCCTATCTCAGCGGGCCGTGGACGCCGCTGCATGAAGAGGTCGACGTCGCCGAGCTGCGCGTGATCGAGGGTGCGATCCCAGCCGACATCGACGGCATCTACCTCAGGAACACCGAGAACCAGGTGCACCAGCCGCTCGGGCGCCATCATCCTTTCGATGGCGACGCGATGATCCATCAGGTCAACATCTCGGGCGGCAAGGCGAGCTATCGCAACCGCTTCGTGCGCACCCACTGCTTCGAGGCCGAGCAGATCGCGGGCCGATCGCTATGGGGAGGGCTGATGGACCCGTGGGGCACATCGGTGCGCCCGGGCTTCGGCGCGCATGGGGGGCTGAAGGATACAGGCAGCACCGACATCATCGTCCATGCCGGCACGGCCTATGCCACGCTCTACCAGTGCGGCGAGGCGTGGATGCTCGATCCCGTCACGCTGGGGAGCCGCGGCAAGGCCCCGTGGGTGCCCTTGGACGGCATCTCGGCCCACCCCAAGGTCGACGAGGGCACGGGGGAGATGATGTTCTTCAACTACTCCAAGCACGCCCCTTTCATGCATTACGGGGTGGTCGACCGCACCGGCGCGCTGGTGCACTACGTCCCCGTCCCGCTTCCGGGGCCGCGCCTGCCGCACGACATGGCGATCACGCCCAACTGGTCGATCCTCAACGACATGCCGCTGTTCTGGGACGAGGAGCTGCTCGCCCGGAACATCCACGCCGCGCGGCTGCACGAGGGCGTCCCCACCCGCTTCGCCCTGATCCCGCGCCATGGCCAGCCAGAGGAGATCCGCTGGTTCGAGGCCTCGCCCACCTATGTCCTCCACTGGACCAACGCGTATGAAGTCTCTGGGTCAGAGGGCGACGAGGTCATCCTCGAAGGCTATCATCAGGCCAAGCCCATGCCCGATCCGCTCGAGGAAATGGGCCGCTACAGCCACATGATGGCCTATGTGGACGAACACTCCTTCCAGTCCCGCCTCCACCGCTGGCGCTTCAACTTGCGCACCGGCGAGACCCGGGAGGAGCGCCTGTCGGAGCGGATCGTCGAATTCGGGATGATCAATCCGCGGTTCGCCATGCACAAGAGCCGCTACGTCTGGTCGACTACCACGCGTCCCGGCTGGTTCCTGTTCAACGGCTATGTCCGCCACGACACCGCAACCGGCGAGGAACAGGTCTATCGCCTGCCCGAGGGGGTCTATGCCAGCGAAAGCCCGATGATCCCGAGAAAGGGTGGCACATCCGAAGACGATGGTTACTTGGTCACCTTCCTGATCGACGAGAACACCGGCACCTCCGAATGCGCGATCCTCGATGCCTCCGACATCGCCAAGGGCCCGATCTGCCGCCTCGCCCTGCCGCACAAGATCTGTTCGGGGACGCACTCGGTGTGGGTCGAGCATGACCAGCTGCGCGCGGATGCCGCCTTCCTGCGCGAGCGCTTCGCCGCCGCCTGACGCCTCCCGCGCCAAGCCCCCGGTCGAAGCCCCGGCGTCGCTCGTCGCCGCCGTGCTTGCCGTTCGGGTGGCAGGGGCGTAGCGCGCCGCGCTTGGACACAGATTTCCGGGGACTGAAACCGATGACCTTGCGCCTGCTGCTCGCCGCCTCGACCGCGCTGTTGATGGCGCCTGCACCGCTGCTGGCCCAGAGCGAGCCGTCCCCCGCTACTGCTCCCACCACCGCGCCGCAGACCGAGCACGACAAGCTCTTCGCCCTGTTCGAGGATGCCGATGCGCGCGAGCTGGCGCTCAATCCCCTCAGCCGCCTTTATCGCGGGGACGAGGAAGGGGTCGACCGGCTCGGCGACCAGCTGACCGACGCGAGCTTCCTCGCCGCGCGCACCGACGTGAAGCTCAACCTCGCGCTGCTGGCCCAGATCGACCGGGCGAAGCTCGACGAGACCGACCAGCTCGCCTACGACGTGTTCCAGTACACCCAGACCCGCGCGCTCGCGGGGATGAGCGACGAGATGCGCGCGCTCACGGAAGTGCGCCCGCTCAACCACTTCTTCGGCTTCCACAACTCCTACCCCAACCTCGCCAGCGGGATCGGGGCCGCGCCGTTCAAGACCCTCGCCAATTACGAGGACAACCTGTCGCGCCACGATGACTACATCGCCTATCTCGGCCGCGCGATCGGGCGCTTCCGCGAGGGGATGAAGTCCGGCGTGCTGGAAACCAAGCTGACGGTCGGCATCATGGTCACCCAGCTGACGACGCAGCTCGATACGCCGGTCGCGGAATCGCAGTTCATGGGGCCGACGAAGCAGTTCCCCGACAGCTTCTCTGCCGAGGACAAGGCACGGCTGACCGCCGCCTACGAGGCCAAGACCCGCGAAATCTACACCGCCACCGCGGCGCTGCGCGATTTCCTGCGCGACGAGTATCTCCCTGCTGCGCGCGAGAGCATCGGCCTGTCGCAGATGAAGGGCGGCCCTGCGCTCTACCGCCTGCTGGTCGAGGATTCGACCACCCTGCCGCTCGATCCCGAGACGATCCACCAGCTCGGCCTTTCCGAAGTCGCGCGGATCAAGGCCGAGATGGTCAAGCTCCAGCGCGAGGTGAAGTTCAAGGGCACGCTCAACCAGTTCTTCGACTACGTGCGCACCGACCCGCGCTTCAAGGCCGAGAGCCGCGAGGCGCTGACGCAGGATTATTACCGCGTCGGGCGCGAGGTCGATGCGAAGATCGGCGCACTGTTTGCCCGCCTCCCCAAGTCGCCGCTGGAGATCCGGCCCTATGATCCCTCGACCGAGAAGTTCGAGGCCGGCGGCTCCTACGAATCCGGTTCGGCCGACGGCAAGCGTCCGGGGATCTTCTACTTCAACGCCTATGACCTCCCCAGCCGCCTGACGCCGGGGATCGTCACGCTCTACCTCCACGAAGGCGCGCCGGGGCACCACTTCCAGATCAGCCTCGCGCAGGAGAATGAGGCCCTGCCCGCCTTCATGCGCTATGGCGGGACGACTGCCTATGTCGAAGGCTGGGCGCTCTATGCCGAGACGCTCGGCAACGAGATGGGCTTCTACAAGGACCCGTGGAACCGCTACGGCACGCTGCAGGACGAACAGCTGCGCGCGATGCGGCTGGTGGTCGATACCGGCATCCACGCCAAGGGCTGGACCCGCGATCAGGCGATCGAATACATGCTGACCAATTCCGGCATGACCCGCACCGATGTGGTCGCGGAGGTCGATCGCTACATCGCCATTCCCGGCCAGGCGCTCGCCTACAAGATCGGCGCGCTCAAGATCCAGGAACTGCGCAAGCGGGCCGAGACCAAGCTCGGGCCGAAGTTCGATATCCGCGCCTTCCACGATCAGGTGCTGAGCACCGGCGGGCTGCCGCTGGCGGTGCTCGAGGCCAAGATCGACCGCTGGATTGCGGCGCAAACGGCGAAGTGAACGGCTGCCGGACCGGCCCGTCCGGCTCGGCTCGTCGCATCCCCTGCCCCGATTGCCCGCTCCTGCGGGGCTCTTGTCGTGCGCGTTCATTTGCGAGCAAGGTGTTGCCCAACAACTCGGCCCGGCGCACAACGCCAATCAAGGGCCCGACAAAGGGATCGCCGGGTCCGCACCGCAGGAGCAAACAACTGTGACCACCACTTTGAGCACCCCCCGCCGCCTCGCGCTGGCCACCCTGCTGGGCGCCGCAGCGGCCTCGGGCCTCGCCGCCCAGACCACCCCGGCTTCGGCCGATCCGGCCGAGATGGAGACCACCGTCTACGGCACGCTGCCGGCCCTGTCCGAGATGGAGGAAGGTCCGCGCGTCACCGGCATCATCTCGGCCCGCAAGGGATCGCGTCTCCAGATCACCGCCGACGATGGCACCAACACCATCGTGACGCTCCACAACGAAACCGAGATCCGCACCCGTGGCGGGTTCCTCGGCATCGGCAACAAGACGCTCGACCAGTCGGCGCTGATCAACGGCCTGCCGGTCGTGGTCAAGACCGCGCAATATGGCCAGGGCCTCGTCGCCAGCGAAGTCCGCTTCACCAGCGATGATCGCATGATCGCGGCGATGATCCGCGGCGGCACCCAGCAGCAGTTCGGCGAGCAGGGCGCGGCGATCCAGGCCAATGCCGCCGCCACCGAGGCGCTGCGTGGCCGTCTGGGCGACATCGACAAGTACAACCTCAAGGGCACCACCAACGTCTATTTCGACACCGGCAAGGCGATCCTGAGCCCCTCGGCCAAGAACGAGCTGTGCGCCGCCGCGCAGACCGCCGCGCAGAACGAGAACTCGCTGATGCTGGTGCTCGGCTACACCGACACCACCGGTTCGCAGGAGGTCAACCAGACCCTCTCCGAGAAGCGCGCTGCCGCCGTGGTCAACCACCTCCAGCAGGTGTGCAAGTGGAAGCCCTACCGCATGCTGACCCCGACCGGCATGGCGACCGCCGATCCGGCCGCCGACAACAGCACCGCTGCGGGCCGCGCGCAGAACCGCCGCGTTTCGGTCAACGTGCTGGTGAGCAAGGCGCTTGACGGGCAGTAAGCCTGCCGCACAACCGGGTGACGAAGGAGGGCGAGCCGCGCGGCTCGCCCTTTTCCGTTGTTTCACGTGAAACGCGGCAAAAAGCGCCCGCTGGAGGGGGTCTGGTGGGGGTCTGGTGGGGGTCTGGACGCGTCTGACACCACGCGAGACCCCGGCGAACCTCACCCGCCCGCGTGGTAGAAGTCGTAGACCTTGCGCGCCACCGTCGCGCTTACCCCGGGCGCGCGTTGCAGGTCTTCGAGCGCCGCCGCGCGCACCTTGCTCGCCGTGCCGAAGTGCAGCAGCAGCGCGCGCTTGCGCGCCGGGCCGATGCCGGGAATCTCGTCGAGCGGGCTCGCCGTGATCGCCTTCGAGCGCTTGGCCCGGTGCGCGCCGATGACAAAGCGGTGCACCTCGTCGCGCAGGTTCTGCAAGTGGAACAGCAGCGGCGAATTGACGGGAAGCATCTTCTCGCGCCCGTCGGGGAAGTGGAACACCTCGCGGCCCTCGCGCCCGTGATGCGGCCCCTTGGCGATGCCGATCACCGCGACATCATCGTCGATGCCGATCTCCTCGAGCACCCGCATGACACTGGAGAGCTGCCCTTTGCCCCCGTCGATCAGGATCAGGTCGGGAAGTACAGTGTCGTGGCTCTTCCCCCTTTCGTCTCGAGCGAAGTCGAGAGACCCGTCCGATGCATCAGTGTCTCGACTTCGCTCGACACGAACGGAGCTTTCCTCCTCATCCCGCCACGCCCGGAACCGCCGCGTCATCACCTCGCGCATCATCGCGAAGTCGTCATTGGTCTGCGCCTCGCGGATGTTGAACTTGCGGTACTGGCCCTTCTCGAAGCCCTCCGGCCCGGCCACGATCATCGCGCCCACGGCCTTGCTGCCCTGGATATGGCTGTTGTCATAGACCTCGATCCGCTGCGGGGGCGCGTCGAGTTCCAGAAACTCTGCCAGCTCGCGGTTCATCTTCGCCTTGGTGCCGGTTTCGGCCAGGCGCCGCTCGAGCGCCTCGACCGCATTCCTCTGCGCCTGCGCCATCAGCTTGCGCCGGTCGCCGCGCTCGGGCACCGAGAGCCGCACCTTGCGCCCCGCCAGCTCAGAGAGGGCCGCCTCGATCAGTTCGGCCTCGGGCAGTTCGCGGTCCACCAGAATGGTCGGCGGCGGGGGCACTTCCTCGTAGAATTGCAACATCACGTCGGCGAGCACCTGCGCCTCGTCCACGTCCGCCGTGTGACGCGGGAAGAGCGCGCGGTGGCCCCAGTTCTGCCCGCCGCGGATGAAGAAGGACTGGACGCTCATCTGCCCGTTCTTGGCAGCGAGCGCGAACACGTCCGCATCGCCCAAGCCTTGCGCATTGATCGCCTGCGAGCCCTGAATGAAGGTCGCCGCCCGCAGCCGGTCGCGCAGCATCGCGGCGGTCTCGAAATCGAGGTTCTGCGCGGCTTCCGCCATCTGCCGCTCGAGATCGGCCTGCACCGCGCCCGATTTGCCCGAGAGGAAATCCTTCGCCTGCCGCACCAGCGCGTCATAGCCCGGCTCGTCGATCCGCCCGACGCAGGGCGCCGAGCAGCGCTTGATCTGGTAGAGCAGGCAGGGCCGGTCGCGATTGTTGAAGAAGCTGTCGGTGCAACTCCGCAGCAGGAACAGCTTTTGCAGCGCGTTCAGCGTCGTGTTGACGCTCCCTGCGCTCGCAAACGGCCCGTAGTAATTGCCCTTGGCCCGCCGCGCGCCGCGGTGCTTCTGGATGCGTGGGAAGGCGTGATCGGCGCGCAGCAGGATGAAGGGAAAGCTCTTGTCGTCGCGCAGCAGCACGTTGAACGGCGGCCGGAAGCGCTTGATGAGCTGCGCTTCCAAGAGCAGCGCCTCGGCCTCGGAATTGGTGATGACGATTTCCATCGCGCGGGTCTGGCTGACCATGCGCTGCAAACGCCCCGATAGCTGGGCGATCTGGGTGTAGTTCGCCACCCGCGCCTTCAGGCTGCGCGCCTTGCCCACATAGAGCACCTCGCCCCGCGCATCGAGCATCCGGTAGACCCCGGGGACGGGCTTCAGCACCTTCACCGTCTCGCGGATCGCCTGCACCCCGCCCTCGAGATCGGGCTGGGCGCTGGCAACAGTATAGGCGGCGCGCTCCTCGTTGAAGCGCTCCGCACCGCGGGGATCATGGGGTGTGCCGGCGGGGGTTCGGGCCATGCCCGCCAGATAGGGATGATGGGGGGCGATTGGCAATTGCCGTGCGGCCCCCTATCGGCAGGTTCGTGGAACAGAGCGACGTCATCATCCTCGGCGCGGGCGCGGCCGGGCTGTTTGCGGCCGGACAGGCAGGCCAGCGCGGGCTCAAGGTCGCGCTGCTCGAAAAGGCCGAGGCGCCGGGGAAGAAGATCCTGATCTCGGGCGGGGGGCGGTGCAACTTCACCAATCTGAGTGCGGGGCCTGCCAACTACCTCAGCGCCAACCCCCATTTCGCCAAGAGCGCGCTCGCCCGCTACACGCCTGCGGATTTCATCGCGCTGGTCGATCGCCACGGCATCGCGTGGCACGAGAAGACGCTGGGGCAGCTGTTCTGCGATGGCTCGGCGAAGCAGATCGTGGCGATGCTGATGGGCGAGTGTCCGCCCGATCGCGTGACCCTCACTTGCGGGGTCGATGTGGCCGATGTTGCGCGGGGCGCGGATGGCTGCTTCACCGTCACCGCCGCCGATGGCCGCGCATGGGCCGCTCCTGCGCTGGTGATCGCCACCGGCGGGCCTTCGATCCCCAAGATGGGCGCGAGCGACTTTGCCTTCCGGCTGGCGCGACAATTCGGCCTCAAGGTGGTCGAGCCGCGCCCTGCCTTGGTCCCGCTGACGCTGGGGGGCGAGGATGCGCTGTTCCGCGAGCTGTCAGGCGTCGCCGCGCCGGTGCTGGCGCGAGCGGGCAAGGCGGAATTCGCCGAGGCGGCGCTGTTCACGCACAAGGGGCTCTCGGGCCCGGCGATCTTGCAGGTGTCGAGTTACTGGCGGCACGGCGAGCCGGTGGGGATCACCTTTCTCCCCGATGCCGCGAGCGACTGGCTGATCGCAGCCAAGCGCGACCGCCCCCGCGCGCATTTGCGCACGCTCTTGAGGGAGCGTCTGCCCGCACGGCTGGCCGATGCGCTGGCCGACCGGCTCGCTCTGGAGCGCGAACTCGGCAACTGCGGCGACAAGGACCTGCGCGCCGCGCAGGCGAAGCTCGCCGACTGGCGCTTCGCCCCCAACGGCACCGAAGGCTATGCCAAGGCGGAAGTGACCGCGGGAGGGATCGCTACGGCGGAACTTTCGAGCCGGACGATGGAAGCGGCCAGGGTGCCCGGCCTCTATGCCATCGGCGAGGCGGTGGACGTCACCGGCTGGCTCGGCGGCTACAATTTCCAGTGGGCCTGGGCGAGCGCCCACGCCTGCGCCGAGGCGCTGGCGGAGGCCAAGCGCTGACCGCTCCCCTCCCCGAGGGGAGGGGGAAGATCGTCAGAACAACTTCCGCAGATCAACGCCCAGATAAAGCCCCAGCGGGTCGATCACGAAGGCGTTGTAATTGACCGGCGTGACCCCGTTTGAATCCCGCACGCGGCGCTGCGCGTCGAACAGGTTGTCGGCCACGAGGCTGACGCGGAAGTCCTTGAGGAAGCCTTCGTTCTTGCCCGTGATCTCGCCCATGTTGGCAAAGACGCGCAGATTGAAGGTGACGATGTCGTCGAAGAACAGGTCGGTCGTCCCCACCGCCCCGTCGAGGCGGGTGGAGCCGGTGTAGATGCCCGACAGGCGGAAGCCCATGCCCTTGCCGAACAGGCCCGCTTCCAACCGGCTCGAATGGCGCGGCTGGCCGAAGGCGCCGGTCGCCTCGCCGTCGAGCTGGTCGAGCGGATCGAGACCGGGGGCGATCAGGATCTCGTTGGCGAGCTCGATCGTGTGGGTCAGGTTGAAGAAATAGCGCCAGCCCGGGAAGCTGCGCTGGGCGAGCGGGTTGAACGCCGGGCCGCCCGCAGGCGCGCCGCCGCCGGGGGCACCGCCGCCCGCGCCTGCCGGAGCGGGAGCCGCGCAGAAGCGGTCCTTGAAGCGCGTGATCGCCTCGGGCGGGAGCGTGCCGTCAGGCAGGCGCGATCGGTCGAGCGCCATCTTGATGAAGGCGGGGTCGACGCCGGGAAGCTCGGCCGAGATGTCCTCGCCGCGCTCGATCTTGCCGATCAGCGCCCTGATCGCCGCGTCGCCGTCCGGCCCGCAGGCCCGCTCGCGGAAGGCGGCGAACTGGGGCGGCATACCGCCCTGCGCCGGAGCGCCCGGCCCGCCAGCCGGTGCGCCGCCCGGAGCAGCCCCGGGTGCGCCGCCGCCCATCATCGCGGGGTCGAAGGAACAGATGCGGGTGCGGAACGAGGCCAGCCGCGCCGGATCGATCTTCCCGTCCGCCCCGCGCATCCGCGAGAGCATCGGGGCAAGCCGCGAGGGGTCGATGCCGGGATATTCCTTGGAAATATCCGCCCCGCTGTCGATCGCGGCGACCAGCTTTTCGAGGAAGGCCTGCCCGTCATCGGCGCACAGCCGCGCGCGGAAGGCCATGAACTGCTCGCGCTGCTCGGGGGTCGGGGCAAAACCGCCGCCGAAGCCGCCCGCGGGCGGGCCGCCGGCCTGGGGAGCCGCCGGAGCGCCGGTCGTGGGCGGAGCAGGCTGCGCAGGAGCCGCCGCCGGAGCACCGCCGCCAGCACCACCACCGCCGCCGCCGAAGCGACCGCCGCCGCCACCACCCGGGCCGCCGAAGCCGCCACCGCCCTCGCCCGCGCCGATGCTGCCATTGGTCGAGAAGGTGAACTGGATGCGGTTCGCCCGCGTCTCGGCAAAGCTCACCGAGCGCCGGTCGACCCGCACGATCCGGCCATTGGCGTCACGCGTGACGCGGCCCGGGAAGGCCGCCTCGATCTCGGAGGTGATCTGCGGGAAGGCGCTGACGACATTGTCCGAACGGTTGCGGATGTAATCGACGCTGAGGCGCGAATTCTCCCAGAACGGCAGCTCCCAGTTGGCCGAGAACTTCCAGTCGCGCTGGGTTTCGGCCGGCAGATCGGGATTGCCGCCCGTCACCACCTCGGCCAGCACCGTCTCGCCGCGCGACAGATCGAACACGGGGACGTTGAAATTGGTGACCTGCGGATTGCCGAGCGCCGCCAGCCCCGGCGCCACTTCGCGCCAGATATAGGTCGCCGACAGGTCGAGGCCATCGACCGGCTTCCACGTCACCCCGGCGTTCCAGTCGCCCAGCACGCCGAAATCGCTGAGATCCTCGACGCCCGCCTGAAGGTTGAGCGTGAAGTCGCCGAGCGCATCGAGGAATTCCTCGCGCTCGCTGGTCAGCGGCACCACGAGGTTCGCCCCGGTCGAAAGGTTGCGGCGGGTCAGCGTTGCTGCCGTGGCCGAACGCGTGTCGGCGCTTTCGATGCGCTGCCAGTTGAGGCCGACATCGAAGGTCGCGCGCAATTCGCCTGCGGGAAGCTCGGCCAATCCGCCTTCGAGCGTCGTGAGCGAGGAGCCGCTGATGACGCGGCTGCGCGCGGTGTCGAAGCCCGCGGCAGTGTTGCCCGGCAGATCGCCGGTTACCGCCAGCGTGCCGGCCAACGCGGCGTTCTGGAACACCGCCAGCTGCGCCGGGCTCAGGCGCCGGTCGATCTCGGTCTCGCTCTCGGCGAAGGAGCCGTCAAAGGTGCTGGTCAGGCGGAAGGCATTGACCGGCTTGGTGATCGAGCCCGCGACCGAGACCGTATCGCTCGAGGTGCGCCGCGCGAGCGGGGTTTCCTCGCCGAAGGTCCGCAGCGTGCCCGTATCGGCCGGGTTGCGGCGCAGCACGACGGTGTTGAGCCCGTCGAGGCTGCGGCTTTCCTCGCGCGCGTAGTTGAGGTTGGCGCTGACCGAGGTGCCGCTCTCGATATAGGCCTTGGCCCAGGAGATATTGGCATCGAGGCCGAAGGTATCTGCCAGCAGGCTGCGATAGTCTGCCTGATCGGGATCGCCCGCGACCGCCGATTGCGAGCCGGCGGTCTGCGGCACATTGCGCTCCGCCTCGGTCAGCAGGGTCGCGTCCTCCACCCGGATATTGGCGTTGATCCGCCCCCCGTTGGCGATCTTGAGGATGCCGAGCTGTTGCTCGTTGCGGCTGTAGCCCCCGCGCGAGGGCGCCTCGAATTCGAGATCGGCCTGACGGTTGGAGTAATTGTCCTTGAGGATCAGGTTGATCACGCGGCGATCGGGCGGAAAGCCGAAGCGCTGGGCGACTTCCTCGGGGAAGACCTCGACCTTGGCGAGGGCTTCGGGCGGGTAGTTGGCGAATTCGCGGAAGGAACCGATGCGGATGCCGTTCACCAGAATGACCGGCTGCCCACCGCCGCCGCGCCCGCGCGCGGAGCCGGTGCGGGCGCTAATCTGGGCGATGAGATCGGTGATCGAGGTGACGCCTTCGGCCGCGATCGCGGTCTCGTCGAGCTGGAGCAGCGGCGCCTGTTCCACGAACAGCTGCCCGCGCAGGCGGCCGGCGCGCACGATAATTTCGTTGGTGGAGCCGGTGTCGCTCGCGCTTTCGGGCTCTTCCTCCTGGGGCTGCACCGCGGGTTCGGGCTGGGGCTGGGTGGACGATGCCGTCGTCGCCTCGGCTGCGAGCGGCAGAGCCACGGCAAGGCCTAGGGCACAGGTGCCGGTGCGCAGCATCGCGCGGGAAAGCGGGGAGAGGTTCATCGGGTCCCTTCAGTCTTTGTCTTGTGCCGGGGCGGCTTGTTACCGCTCCCTTGGGGCCATCGGTTTACGCGGTCTGATCGTGGCCGGATGCGGGGCGCGCCCGGCCGGAACCTGTCCGCAAAATCGTGTGGATCATCCGCCTAACGCACGAGCCTTCCCTTTTGGTTCCCGCATCGCTAAAGCGCGGCCAGCAATCGACGGGCGTATTGTGCGCCGCAACGAAAACCAAAGGGAATACATGGCCAAGGAAGAACTCCTCGAAATGCGCGGGCGCGTGGTTGAGTTGCTGCCCAATGCGATGTTCCGGGTGGAGCTTGAAAACGGCCATGAAGTGCTGGGGCACACCGCGGGCAAGATGCGCAAGAACCGCATCCGCGTGCTGGTGGGTGATGAAGTGCTGTGCGAACTCACCCCTTATGACCTGACCAAGGCGCGCATCACCTACCGCTTCATGCCGGGTCGCGGCGGCCCCGGCCCGCAGTAATTTCCTGCGGCGGCCCCGATGGGCGCCCTTCATCTGACACTGGCCTCGGCCTCGCCCCGGCGGCGCGAACTGCTCGCGCGGCTGGGCCTCGCGCCTGACGCCGTGACGCCAGCCGATATCGACGAGACTCCGCTCAAGGGCGAACTCCCCCGAGCCTATGCCCTGCGCATGGGGCGCGAGAAGGCGCTGGCGGTCGAGGCCCCCGGGTTCGTGCTGGCGGGCGACACGGTGGTAGCCGTGGGCCGCCGCATCCTTCCCAAGACGGAAGACCAAGCCGAAGCGCGCGCCTGCCTCGAACTGATGAGCGGGCGGCGGCATCAGGTGCTCTCGAGCGTCGTGCTGCGCGCTCCTGACGGCACACTGAGGGAACGCCTCGACGAGACGGTGGTGTGCTTCAAGCGGCTCTCGCCTGAGGAAGTCGCCGCCTATCTCGCGGGCGGCGAATGGCGCGGGAAGGCGGGCGGCTATGCCATCCAGGGCGCGGCCGAGGGCCTGATCGCGTGGATCAGAGGCAGCCATTCGGGCGTGATGGGCCTGCCGCTCTATCACACGAGGGCGCTGCTCAAGGCAGCGGGGTTTGCGATTGGGTGACTTGCCCACCCCCAACTCCGATACCTGCCCCGGCCACCGAGCCGGGGGCAAGCGGGAGGGAAGCGAGACTTGGTCGCGTAGCGGCCTAGTCGCAGCGGGGTGGGCCTTCACTACCGCCGAGGCTCGCTCGTGAACTGGCTCATCGAAGAAGGCATCGGCGAGACCCGCGGGCTGCTGGTCGAGGGCGAGCGTGTGCTGGCCGCGAAGCTGATGTGGCCGGGCGAGCTTGCCGCAGGCGCGCGCGCCACCGGCAGGCTCACCGCCAAGCTCAAGGGCACGCGCCGCGGGGTCGCGCAGCTCGATGGCGGCATCGAGGCGCTGGTCGATCACTTGCCGCCGCAGGTGACGGAGGGTCAGAGCCTCGATCTCGTCATCACCCGCGCGGCGTTGGCCGAGCGCGGGCGGCTGAAGCGCGCGCAGGCGCGGGTCGCGGGGGCGGATGCGCCCTCCCCCGCCCCGGGATGGCCGGAAGGGCGCATCGTCAGGCGCTTCCCCGCTGACCTGTGGGACGAGGTGTGGCACGCCGCTTCTTCGGGCAGCATCGCTTTTCCCAACGGCGAGATTCTCGTCAGTGTCACCCCGGCCATGACCGTAATCGACATCGACGGGATCGGCGCGCCGCGCGAAGTGGCGCTGGCAGCCGTCCCGGCCATCGCGCAGGCGCTGGCGTGGTTCGACCTTGGCGGGAATATCGGCATCGATTTCCCGACGCTCGCAACCAAGGAAGATCGCCGCGCGGTCGATGCGGCGCTGGAGGCGGCGCTCGGCGCCTTTCCGCATGAGCGCACCGCTATGAACGGCTTCGGCTTCGTCCAGATCGTCGCGCGGCTCACAGGCCCCTCGCTGCTGCACCGATTCGCGACGGCCCGCCTCGGCATGGCCGCGCGCATGGCCTTGCGGCGCGCGGAGCTGGCGGCGGATGCGGGCGGCAGGGGGCGCGTGCTGCAACTCGCGGTCCACCCCGCGCTCAAGGCCAAGCTCAAGGAAGCATGGCTCGCCGAACTCGCCCGCCGCACGGGACGCGAGGTGCGCGTCTCCGCCGATCCGGGGCTTGCCATCGAGGCCGCCCATGCCCAGCTTGTGGACGCATGACGACCGCGACCAAGCCCTGCCCGATCTGCCGCAAGCCGCGGCATCCGGACCACCATCCGTTCTGCTCCACGCGCTGCCGCGACCGCGATCTGGCGCGCTGGTTCTCCGATTCCTACGCCGTCCCCGGCCCTCCGGCCGATCCGGAAGAACTCGCGCAGGAAAGCTGGCGCGAGCAGGATTGAGACGGGGGCGGGCATTCTTGCGCTTTGTGGACAAATCCCCCTTGCCAAGCCCAAAACCCTTCGCCATAGGGCCGCTCTCATTTGCTCGCCGGGGCAGCCGAATGGCACCTCCCCGTCGCTCGCAGCGAATGCCCGGGTAGCTCAGGGGTAGAGCAGCGGATTGAAAATCCGCGTGTCGGTGGTTCAAATCCGCCCCCGGGCACCATTCGCTGAAAAGGGAAACAGACGATGTCCCGCCGCACCAAGCTCTACGAAGGCAAGGCCAAGATCCTCTACGAGGGTCCGGAGCCCGGCACGCTGATCCAGTATTTCAAGGACGATGCGACCGCCTTCAACGCGGAGAAGAAGGGCACGATCAACGGCAAGGGCGTGATCAACAATCGCATCAGCGAGCACGTCTTCACCCGCCTCGCCCATATCGGCATCCCCACCCACTTCATCCGCCGCCTCAACATGCGCGAGCAGCTGATCCGGCAGGTGGACATCATTCCGCTCGAAGTGGTGGTGCGCAACGTCGCCGCAGGCTCGATCAGCAAGCGCCTCGGGATCGAGGAAGGCGAGCCGCTGCCGCACACGCTAATCGAATATTACTACAAGGACGATGCGCTGGGCGATCCGCTGGTCGCCGAAGAGCACATCGCCTGCTTCAACTGGGCCTCGAACGACGAGATGCACGACATCTCCTCGATGGCGATCCGCATCAACGATTTCATGTG
The DNA here is from genome assembly GCF_002155685.1 of Erythrobacter colymbi. GTDB lineage: Bacteria > Pseudomonadota > Alphaproteobacteria > Sphingomonadales > Sphingomonadaceae > Erythrobacter > Erythrobacter colymbi. The sequence goes on along the minus strand of NZ_MUYK01000001.1, from coordinate 602,452 downwards.
CGGGATGTTCGCCGCGATCGACATCCGCCTTGTCGACTTCAAGCTCGAATTCGGGCGGCTCTACGATGGCGATTACAGCCGCGTGATCCTCGCCGACGAGATCAGCCCCGATGGCTGCCGCCTGTGGGACATGGCCACCGGCGAAAAGCTCGACAAGGACCGCTTCCGCCGCGATCTGGGCGGCGAGGAAGAGGCCTATCGCGAAGTCGCGCGCCGGCTCGGCCTCTTGAACGGCGAGGATAATGGCCCGGGCGAGGTGTTCGACCTCTCCCACGCCCGCTCGCGCCTGCGCGGGCCCCCACCACTCAAGAAGTGACGCGCCTCAAGAAATAGGCTGACAGCCGCATTTCTCGCGCTAGTCTCGGGATTGGTCGCAACCGATCCGAGAGATGTCTGATTTACATGCGGAATTTTCCCCTTGCCGCCGGCCTGCTGCTGGCTCTGTCCCCGCTTGCCTTCACCACCGCGCTCGCCGCGCAGGATGCGCCCGCCGCTGAATCTGCGGCCAAGACCGAGGCGCCCAAGCCCGTCTGGGCTTTCGAGGCAAGCGACGTCCCGGTCGATCCCGGCTTCACCTTCGGGCGGCTCCCCAACGGGATGCGCTACGTCATCCGCCAGAACGCCACCCCGGCAGGCACCGCGCTGGTGCGGATGCGGGTCAATTCCGGCGCGCTCGAGGAGACCGACACCGAGCGCGGGCTTTCGCACTATCTCGAACACATGGCCTTCAACGGATCGAAGGGCATTCCCGAGGGCGAGATGGTCAAGCTGCTCGAACGCGAGGGACTGGCCTTCGGCGCGGACACCAACGCCTCGACCGGCTTCGAGAACATCACCTACATGCTCAACCTGCCGCGCAACGACGAGGCGCTGCTGGGCACGGCGCTGATGCTGATGCGCGAGACCGCGAGCGAGCTGACGATCTCGGACGAGGCCGTGGCGCGCGAGCGCGGGGTGATCCTTGCCGAGCGGCGCGACCGGGCGGGCTTCCAGCTTCGCAATTTCGAGGATAACGTCGCCTTCCTCGCCCCGCAGGCGCGCTATGGCCAGCGCATCCCGATCGGCACGCTCGAGGTGCTGGAGAAGGCCACCGCCGCGCAGATCCGCGCGCTCTACCAGCGCACCTACCGGCCCGAGAACACCGTGCTGGTGGTGGTCGGCGACTATCCCGTCGCGGTGGTCGAGGCGGCGATCAAGGCGCGCTTTGCCGACTGGGCGCCCGGCCCCGCCCCGGCCGAGCCCGATGCCGGGCCGATCGACGTGACGGCGAAGGGCAAGACCGACATCCACATCGACCCCGCCCTCCCCGAAAGCGTCGCCATCAGCCGCCTCGCCCCGTGGCGCGACGAGCCTGACACCCTCGCTAACCGCCGCACCGATCTGCTGCGCGGCATCGGCTACGGCATCGTCAACCGCCGCCTCGCCCGCCTCGCGCGCGGGGCCGATGCGCCGTTCCGCGGTGCAAGCTTCGGCTCGGGCGACATCTTCGAGGCCGCGCGGATCACCAGCCTCACCGTCAGCAGCGCCGACGGGGAGTGGAAGAAGGGCGTGCTCGCCGCGGTGCGCGAGGTGAACCAGGCGGTCACCTACGGCTTTACCCGCGCCGAGCTCGACGAGCAGCTCGCCAATATCCGCACCGGTCTGGAGAACGCCGCCAAGGCTGCCGACACCCGCGGCAATGCGGTGTTTGTGGGCGCGGCGCTGGGCCTCGCCAGCGACGAGCGGGTGCCCACCACCCCTGAATTCGCGCTCGCCAGTTTCGAGCAGTTCGCGCCCGAGATCACGCCCGAGGCCGTGTGGCAGGCGATGCGCGCGGATGCCACGCCGCTTACCGAGCCGCTGATCCGCTTCGAGGGCCGCACCGCGCCCGAAGGCGGCGAGGCGGCACTGCGAGGCGCCTTCGATGAAGGCATGAAGCTCGCCATCGCCGCGCCGGTCGACAACGGCCCGCTCGCCTTCGGCTACAGCGACTTCGGTCCGGCGGGCAAGGTCGTGTCCGACACCACCGAGCCGCGCCTCGGCTTCCGCGAAATCCGCTTCGCCAACGGCGTGCGCCTGACCCTCAAGAAGACCGATGTGCGCAAGGACCGCATCGCCTTCACGATGGCGGTCGACGGGGGCGATCTGATGAACACCCGCGAGGCGCCGACGGCGGTCTACCTCGCCACCTCGCTCGCGGCGGGCGGGCTCGGCAAGCACAGCGCGGACGAGCTAGCGAGCGTGCTGGCGGGCCGCAGCGTCAGCTTCGACCTCGACAGCGACACCGATGCCTTCACCGCCTCGTCCACGACCACTCCGCGCGATCTCGCCCTGCAGATGCAGGTGCTGGCCGCGACGCTGACCGATCCGGGTTACCGCCCCGAAGGCGTGGAGCGGTTCCGCAAGAACATCGACAACTTCTTCAACACGCTCGATTCCACCCCCGGCCGCGCGCTCTCCTCGGCGAGCGGGGCGATCCTGTCGGACAATGACCCGCGCTTCAGCCTCGCCCCGCGCGAGGCCTTCTTCGCGCTCGATTACGACGGCTTGCGCGCCGCGATCGGCGACCGGCTGGCCAAGGGGGCGATCGAAATCGCGCTGGTGGGCGACCTCGACGAGGAAGCGGCCATCGCCGCCGTCGCCGCGACCCTCGGCGCGCTGCCGCAGCGCGAGGCGGCGTTCAACCTGCGCGCGGAGAACCGCAGCCGCAGCTTCACCGCCAATCGCGGCCAGAAGGTCATCACCCACAAGGGCGAGCCCGACCAGGCGCTGCTGCAATGGGTCTGGCCGACCACCGACGACAAGGATTTGGCCGAGACGCTGCGGCTCGACCTGCTCTCGCGCATCGTCCGGCTGGAGCTGACCGACCGGCTGCGCGAGAAGCTGGGGCAGGCCTATTCGCCCTCGGCCGGATCGGCGCCGAGCCACTACTATCCCGGCTACGGCGCCTTCATCATCGGCGCCTCGGTCGCGGCCGACAAGCGCGCGGCAACCGAGGAGGCGGTGGCGGGGCTGCTTGCGGACCTGCGCGCCGCGCCGCTCGATGCCGACGTGATCGAGCGGGCGAGGAAGCCCTATCTCGAGGAATACAACAATGCGCTGAAGGACCTCGGCGGGTGGATGGGCCTTGCCGCCCGCGCCCAGAGCGAGCCCGAGCGGATCGACCGCTTCCTCGCCGTGCCGGACATCATGGCGAAGATTACGCCCGAGGATATCCATCAGATGGCGCTGAAGTACCTCGCTCCCGAGGGTGCGGTGGAGTTCGTGGTGGTGCCCGAAGCCTCCGTGCAGGCGCAGGACTAGCGGGCACAGAAAAGGCCGGCAGGTCGCCCCCTGCCGGCCTTCCCCGTAAGGCGCGCTCCCCTCGCGGGGGCGCTAACCGTCAGTACTTGACGCTGAACATCGCGCCGATGACGCGCGGATCGTTCACGAAAGCGGTGTTGTTGTTGAAGTCGATCACGCCGAGAACGTTGTCCTCGTCGGTGATGTTGCGCGCGAAGGCGGCGACTTCCCACTGGCCGTTGCCGCCCGAGTAGCCGATCTTCAGGCCGCCCTCGATCCGGCTCTTGGCGTTGAACTCCTTGCTTTCGTAGAGCAGGAAGTTGGTTTCGCCGAGATAGGTCCAGTCGGTGAAGATGAAGAACTCGCCGGCATTGCCCACGGGCACGCTGTAGCGGGCGGTGAAGTCACCGCTCCATTCCGGCGCGTTGGGGAAGGGGTTGCCGTTGATGCGCGCAAACCGGCTGACGCTGCCGTCCGGGTTGTTCACCGAACGGAACGGATCGGTGATGGTGCACTGGCGGCAGCCGCCCACTTCGAGGGTGGCGTCCTGGATTTCGGTGTTGTTGTAGGCAACGCCAAGGGTCACGAGGAACTGCGGGCTGATCTGGAAGGCGCCGTCGAACTCGAGACCATAGGCCTCGCCCTTGTTGGCGTTGATCAGCTGCACGAGGTTGCCCGCGCCGCCGACCGCGGTGAACTGCGGGTCGCTGACGGTGTAGTAGTAGACCGCACCGTTCAGACGCACGCGGCGATCGGCGAGCTCGGTCTTGAAGCCTGCCTCGTAGGAGGTGATGTTCTCCGACTGGGCGATCGAAGGCGCGCTGAAGAAGGCGACGTCACGGCCCTGGATGGTCGGCCCGCGGAACGAGTTGGCGACCTTGGCATAGACGCTCGCGTCGTCCGACACGTCGGCGAACAGGCTGATATCCCAATCGACGTTCTTGTCACCCACGCTGCGCGGCTGGCGGGCGGCACCCGAGCGGACGAAGAAGTCCTTCTGGTCATCGGTGTAGCGCAGGCCGCCGGTGACGCGCAGGGTCTCGGTCAGCTGGTAGGTCGCCTGACCGAACAGCGCCCAGGCTTCGTTGGTGTGGTTGACGGTAACCGGCGGCGGGAAGGTGAAGCCGACGGTGGTGACGTCGAAGTCGCTGTCGAAGTAGAAGCCGCCGATCTGCCAGCTGAGCGGACCATCGCCGTTCGAGGCGAGGCGGATTTCCTGCGTGGTCTGCTTGAGGTCGATCGAGTCCTGCGTGTCCGAGGGGAACGGGATCAGACCCGGACCGCCGCCGCCCGGCAGGAACACCGCGCCGAAGCCGCCGTCGATGTCACCACGGCTCGAACCTTCGCTGGTCCAGTGGCTGGTGATCGAGGTCAGGGTGACGCCGTCGAACTCGTAGGCCGCGGTCAGCGTCGCGCCGAACTGCTGGTACTTCGCCACGTTGCCGCCGCCGGCGTCATAGAACACCGTGTCGCGGTCGTAGTTGCTGTTGAGCTTGTTGCTGCCCGGGCCGAGGATGTTGGCGCGGAAGAAGGTCGACGACCCGTCGAGGTCGCGGAAGTTGACCGCGGCCAGGATGCTCGACCGGTCGCTCGGCGTGAACAGCAGCTGCGCGCGGGCGGCGACATCGGTGAAGCCGCCGAGCACGTTGTCGTCGCCGGTGAAGCCGTTGCTGATCCAGTCACCGCGGCGCTGGATCTGGGCAGAGGCGCGGAAGGCCAGCACGTCCTTGGCGATCGAGCCGCCGACCGCACCGCTCAGCGAGAAGGTGTCGAGGCTGCCGAACGAGATCGCGGCGTTGGCCGAGGTGTCGTGGCTCGGCTTGACGCTGGTGATCTTCACCGCGCCGGCCGGAGTGTTGCGGCCGAACAGCGTGCCCTGCGGGCCGCGCAGCACTTCAACGCGCTCCACGTCGAAGATCGGGAAGCTCTTGAGGGTCACGTTCTCGAGCACGACGTCGTCGAGCAGCACCGAGACCGGCTGCGAGGCGGCGAGGTCGAAGTCGGTGTTGCCGAGGCCGCGAATATAGAAGCGCGGGGCGACGCGGCCGTTCGAACTTTCGACGTTGAGGCCGGGGACGGTGCCGGCCAGCGCGGTGATGTCACCGGCGGCGCTGAAGACGGCGCCGACGCGCTCGGTATCGAGGATTTCGGCCGATACGGCGACGTCCTGAAGGTTTTCCTCGCGGCGGTTGGCGGTGACGATGATGGTGGCCAGCTGGCCCTCGTCAGCGGTGGCGGCGGCGGTGTCGTCCTGCGCGGCGGCAGGAGCGGCAAAGCCCAGAGCAGCAGCAGCGAGCACGGTCGAGCCGGCCCAGGCGGCACGGAATGCGGCAAAGCGGTGTGACATCGGATTACCCCCTTATGATTGTCGAACGGAGAGTGGGTGTGACGCGCGCGGTGACATTTTTGTCCGATTCGCGCGAGTTTCACGGATGCAAATGTTGCAGCAAAGCGACGAGAACCAACCGATCTTGGGAAGGTTGTTGCAACAGGGTTACAATCACAGGGCAGTTTTGACCGGGATATGACGGCTCGGTGACGCACCCCGGCGGTGCAGAAGCCGCATCACCGCGATTGCGCCTGCGCGGCGGGACGCTATAGGCCCCGCAAGCGGTCCGGCCGCAGCGGCGGAATCAATGGAGCATCAGGCCATGCAAGTGCGCGTCCTCGTCAGGTTGAAGCCCGGTGTGCTCGATCCGCAGGGGCGTGCGGTGCACCACGCGCTCGAAGGTCTCGGCTTTGCCGGGGTCGAGGATGTCCGCATCGGCCGCCTGATCGAGCTCGACGTCGCCGAAGGCACCGATCACGCCACGATCACGCAGATGTGCGAGAAGCTGCTCGCCAACACCGTGATCGAGAGCTTCACGATCGAAGGCTTGGGCGAAGGCGCAAACTGATGGCATTCCGGGCAGCGGTCATCACCTTCCCCGGCTCCAACTGCGACCGGGACATGGCAAGCGCGCTCGCCGCGGTGTCGGGCGCACCTGCGATCCGCGTGTGGCACGGCGATGCCGATCTTCCTGACAACCTCGATCTGATCGCTCTGCCCGGCGGCTTTTCTTACGGGGACTACCTGCGCTCGGGCGCGATGGCGGCGACCAGCCCGATCATGCGCGCGGTTGTCGCAGCAGCAGGACGCGGCGTGCCGGTGCTGGGCGTGTGCAACGGCTTCCAGGTCCTCACCGAAGCGCGCCTGCTGCCCGGCGCCCTGCTGCGCAATGCCGGCCAGCGCTTCATCTGCCGCACCGTGGCGCTCAAGGTCGAAAACACCGCCTCGCCCTTCACCGCAGGCTACACCGCGGGCGAGACGATCCGCATTCCCGTCGCCCACCATGACGGCAACTACTACGCCGACGCCGAAACGCTCGACCGGCTCGAAGGCGAAGGCCTTGTCGCCTTCCGCTATGCCGAGAGCGTCAACGGATCGGCGCGCGACATTGCCGGGGTGGTGAGCGAGAACGGCCGGGTGCTGGGCATGATGCCGCACCCCGAACGCGCGATCGAGCCGGCGGCCGTGAGCGCGCTCGGCGGCGCGGACGGGCGGCGGATGTTCGAGAGCATTCTGGCGAGCTTCGCGACCGCCTGAGCGCGGCCCGCACCTGTCAGGCGCGGCGTTCCTTCATCAGGTTGAACAGGCTGCGCGCGTCTTCCGCGGTCATCGGCCGTCCGAAATAGAAGCCCTGGATCTTGTCGCAGCCGAGGCTGCGGATCAGTTCGGCTTCCTCGCTGGTCTCCACGCCTTCCGCGGTCGTGGTCATCTGCAGGCTCTTGGCCATCGCCACCACCGCGTTGATGATCGCGAGGCTCTCCGCGCTGCCCTGTGCCGCGCCCTGCACGAAGGTGCGATCGACCTTGATGGTCGAGAACTTGAGCTTCCTCAGGTAGCCCAATGAGGAATAGCCCGTCCCGAAATCGTCGAGCGCGACCGAGCAACCCAGCGCCATCGCCTGTTCCAGCGCGTTGCGGGCGACGCTGGCATCGCGCAGGAAAATGCTCTCGGTCACCTCGATCTCGAGCCGTTCGGGCCTGAGGCCGGTCGCCGCGAGCGCCTGCACCACCTCGTCATGGAAGCCGGGTTCGAGCAGCTGTTCGGGCGAGACGTTGACATTGACCTTCACGTGCTCGGGCCAGTTGCGCGCCTCTTCGCAGGCCTTGCGCATCACCCATTGCCCGATCGGCACGATGAGGCGCGTGTCCTCGGCCAGCGGGATGAACTTGCCGGGACTGACGAAACCGTGCTCGGCACTGTTCCAGCGCACCAGCGCCTCGAAGCTGACGACGCTTTCGGTGCGCGCGTCGACGACGGGCTGGTAATGCAGCACCATCTCGTCACGGCCCAGCGCCTTGCGCAGCGCGACCTCAAGCTGGCGCCGCTCCTCGGCCGAGGCGTGGAGCACGGGTTCGAAGCGGCAATGCTCGCCACCGCCGCTGTCCTTGGCGCGGTAGAGCGCAAGGTCGGCATTGCGCATCATCTCCTCGACCGTGTTCCCGTCGCGCGGGCCCTCGGCCGAGCCGACGCTGGCGCCGACGTAAAGCGTGTGATGATCGACCTGATAGGGCTCTGACAGGCGGTTGATGACGCGGCGCGCCAGATCGCCGATCACACCCGGCGTGCTCGCATCGCGGATAACGATGGCAAACTCGTCGCCGCCCAGACGCCCGCACAGCTGGTTCTCGCCCATCAGCGATTGCAGCCGCGCCGACACCTGCGCCAGCAGCTTGTCGCCGGTCATGTGGCCGAGCGAATCGTTGACCGCCTTGAACCGGTCGAGGTCCACCATCAGCAGCGCGCAGCGCGTGCGCCACTGCACGGCATAGCGCAGCGCCTCGCCCAGCGCCTCGGTCAGTTGCAGGCGATTGGGCAGCTGGGTGAGCGTGTCGTATCGCGCGAGATAGGCGATCTTTTCGGAGGACTTGCGCTGTTCGGTCACATCCGATCCGACCCCGCGGAAGCCCGTGAAGCGCCCCTGTTCGTCGCGCATCGGCGTGCCCGAAAGCTCCCACCAGCGCTCTTCCCCCAGGATCGAGACCTGCACCAGCATGTTCGAGAAATTCTCGCGGTTCTTGAGCCGCTCGGCCAGATCGTGGAGGCTGGCGGGGAACTGGCCGCTCTCCCAGTTGGCGCCCGCGACCATTTCGAGCAGCGGCTTGCCCTCGACATCGCCCTGCGTCCGGCCGAGCGCGAAGGCGAAGCGCGGGGAGACCGCACGCAGGCGGCGGGCCGGATCGACCTCCCACAGCCAGTCGGCCTCGTTCTCCTCGAACTCGCGCAGGAGGAGCGAGACGACCTCTTCCTTCTCGATCACGGCAGCCTCGGCCAGCCGCGCCTTCACGAAGGTGGTGCGCACCTGCACGGTCGCCACCAGCGCCGCGATGGTGAACAGGATCGCTCCGCCCATCGCCTGCCACTGGCCCGACAGCGCCAGCGAGACGATCGCGCCCGCGCCGAGCGTGCCGATGTAGAGCAGTACGCTGACGGGCGAGGTGGAGAAGACGAAGGTCGATGCCGTCATCAGCGCCAGCGTGACCAGCAGCAGGGTCAGCTCCTGCGCACCGCCCGACAGCAGCGGAAAGGCAATCAGCGCCGCAACCCAGCACAGCGCGCCGGCCACGGCGTTGCGGTTCTGCTGGCTTTCCAGCGTGGCCGGGCCGACACGCGCGCCGGGTGCGGCGATCAGCAGATCGGTCTGGCGGGTCTTGTAGAGGATGAACGCAAGCAGCGCCGCCCAGGGCACCACATAGACCAGCCCGATCAGCGGACCGAAGACCGAGGCGATGAAGGCCGCCAGCAACGCGTTGGCCAGCATCCGGTTGCGGCTCGCCTGAGCCAGCTCGCCATACTCGTCGCCCCGCAGGCGCGTGGGATCGAACGCAGGATTGCGCGTCAATCCGAGCACGTCGGAGATCGGCAATTCGGCGGGGGGCGCCGGTTGCGGAGAGGAAAGGTGCTTGCCCACGGCCTACACCTTAACCGCTAATGGTTAGGGCCCCGTAAAGCTCCGAGGATATCCGGCGCGATATTTGGTTAAGAACGGCAGGCCTATTCGACCGTCACCGACTTCGCCAGATTGCGCGGCTGGTCGACGTCCGTGCCCTTCACCACGGCCACGTGATAGGCCAGCAGTTGCACCGGAACGGCATAGACCAGCGGCACGATCAGCGGGTGGACGACCGGCATCTCGATGGTCGCGATGCAGCCTTCGCCCGCGTGGGCGATGCCTTCCGCGTCCGAGATCAGCACCACCTGCCCGCCGCGCGCGCGCACCTCCTCCATGTTGGAGACGGTCTTTTCGAACAGCGGGCCCGACGGCGCGATCACCACCACCGGCACGGCATCGTCGATCAGCGCGATCGGCCCGTGCTTCATCTCGCCCGCGGCATAGCCTTCGGCGTGGATGTAGCTGATTTCCTTCAATTTCAGCGCGCCTTCCAGCGCCAGCGGATAGTCCTGCCCGCGGCCCAGATAAAGCACGTCGCGCGCCGGGGCGACGAGGTGCGCCATCGCGGCGATGTCGTCATCGTGGGCAAGCGCGGCGTTGAGCGCGGCGGGCGCTTCGAGCAGGTGGCGCACGATCTCGGCCTCCTGCTCGCGGTCGAGGCGGCCCTTCTTCACCGCCATGTGCGCCGCCAGCGCGGCGAGCACGGCAAGCTGGCAAGTGAAGGCCTTGGTCGAGGCGACGCCGATTTCCGGCCCGGCGTGGGTGGGCAGCAGCAGATCGGCCTCGCGCGCCATCGTGCTGGTCGGCACGTTGACGACGACGCCGATGGTCTGCCCGTTGGCCTTGCAGTGGCGCAGCGCGGCGAGCGTGTCGGCGGTCTCCCCGCTCTGCGAGATGAACAGCGCAAGCCCGCCCTCCTCCAGCACCGGGTTGCGGTAACGGAATTCCGAGGCGACATCGATGTCGACCGGCACGCGGGCGAATTGCTCGAACCAGTATTTCGCCACCATCCCGGCGTAGAAGCTGGTGCCGCAGGCGACGATCGTCAGGCGGCGGATGGCGGAGAGGTCGAAATCGATCTGCGGCAGCGCGACCGAATTGTCCGAACGGCGCAGATAGGATGCGAGCGTCTGCGCCACCACGGTGGGCTGCTCGTAGATCTCCTTCTGCATGAAGTGGCGGTAATTGCCCTTCTCGACCGCCGCCGCCGATGCACCCGAGGTCTGGATCTCGCGGGTGACGGGGTTACCCTCGATATCGAAGATCTCCGCACTGCCGCGCTTGATCACCACCCAGTCGCCCTCTTCGAGATAGGCGATGCGCTGGGTCAGCGGCGCGAGCGCGAGTGCGTCGGAGCCGAGATACATCTCCGCGTCCGCGCCCTCGGGGCCATAGCCCAGCACCAGCGGCGAGCCGAGGCGCGCGCCGATCAGCAGATCGGGATAGCGGCGGAAGGCGATGGCCAGCGCGAAGGCCCCGCGCAGGCGCGGCAGAACGCGGCGCACCGCCTCGGCCGGTTCCGCCCCGGCTTCGACCTCGACCGAGATCAGGTGGGCGACGATTTCGGTATCGGTCTCGCTCTCGAACACGCGGCCCTTGGCGGCGAGTTCGGCGCGCAATTCCTTGTAATTCTCGATGATCCCGTTGTGGACGATGGCAAGCTCGCCCGTCGCGTGAGGGTGGGCATTGGCCGCGGTCGGCGCGCCGTGGGTCGCCCAGCGGGTGTGCGCGATGCCGACATTGCCCGGCGCCGGATCATGCGCGAGCACGTTTACCAGATTGGCCAGCCGCCCCTCGGCACGGCGGCGCACCAGTTCCCCGCCGTGCAGCGTGCACACGCCCGCGCTGTCATAGCCGCGATATTCCATGCGCTTGAGCCCGTCGACCAGCCGGTCGGCGACGCTGCTCTGACCCACGATACCGATAATGCCGCACATCGTTCTGGCTTTTCCCTTGCTGCCGATTCCGCCGCTCTAGCGCCGGCCTCCTTAACGACAACCCCAACGCCGCCGGCTTGAAAAGGTGTTTAGGAAAAAAACAACCATTCCCACCTATTCACCATTTCTCGTGACGCAGCTTTCGCCTTTTCGGGGCGATCTGCGCAGGTTGGTAGAGACCCTCGGGGGCTGGGAATGAGCGCATTCGGCAAAAAGGGCAATGCAGGCGGGATGAAGCCGGGCGCCAGGCCCGCTTTCGGTGTCGCACGGCCCATGAAGGGCGCGGGCGCTGCCCCGCGCGGCGGCGAGCAGTTCCCGCCGATCCCGGGTGAAGCCGCTCCGGCGCGCCCCGCTCCGGCTCCGACCCCGGCGCCCAGCCGTCCGCAGACGACCTCGGAGGCGATCGACCGCCTCAACGAGCGCATGGCCGCGGTCAACGAGGCCAATTCGGAAGTCGGCGGCTTCGAAGCCAGCGTCCACAAGATCAAGGAACAGGTGCTCCCGCGCCTGCTCGAACGTGTCGACCCCGAAGCGGCCGCGACGCTTTCCAAGGAGGAGCTCTCCGAGGAATTCCGCCCGATCATCATGGAAGTGCTGGCCGAGCTGAAGGTCACCCTCAACCGGCGCGAACAGTTCGCGCTGGAAAAGGTGCTGATCGACGAGCTGCTCGGCTTCGGCCCTCTGGAAGAGCTGCTGAACGATCCGGACGTGTCCGATATCATGGTCAACGGCCCGGACCAGACCTACATCGAAAAGAAGGGCAAGCTCCAGCTCGCCCCGATCCGCTTCCGCGACGAACAGCACCTGTTCCAGATCGCCCAGCGCATCGTGAACCAGGTCGGCCGCCGCGTCGACCAGACCACCCCGCTCGCGGACGCCCGCCTCAAGGACGGCAGCCGTGTGAACGTGATCGTGCCGCCGCTTTCGCTGCGCGGCACCGCGATCTCGATTCGTAAGTTCTCCGAAAAGCCGATCACCATCGACATGCTGCGCGACTTCGGGTCGATGTCGGACAAGATGGCGACCGCGCTGAAGATTGCCGGCGCGTGCCGCATGAACATCGTCATCTCGGGCGGTACCGGTTCGGGTAAGACGACGATGCTCAACGCCCTGTCGAAGATGATCGACCCGGGCGAGCGCGTGCTGACCATCGAAGACGCGGCGGAACTCCGCCTGCAGCAGCCGCACTGGCTGCCGCTCGAAACCCGCCCGCCGAACCTCGAAGGCCAGGGCGCGATCACCATCGGCGACCTCGTGAAGAACGCCCTGCGTATGCGTCCTGACCGCATCATCCTGGGCGAAATTCGCGGCGCGGAGTGTTTCGACCTCCTCGCGGCGATGAACACCGGTCACGACGGCTCGATGTGTACGCTCCACGCCAACAGCCCGCGCGAATGCCTTGGCCGTATGGAAAACATGATCCTGATGGGCGACATCAAGATCCCCAAGGAAGCCATCAGCCGCCAGATCGCCGAATCGGTGGATCTCATCGTGCAGGTCAAGCGTCTGCGCGACGGTTCGCGCCGCACCACCAACATCACCGAGGTGATCGGGATGGAAGGCGACGTGATCGTGACGCAGGAGCTGTTCAAGTTCGAATATCTCGACGAGACCGACGACGGGAAGATCCTCGGCGAATTCCGCTCGTCGGGCCTTCGCCCCTACACGCTCGAAAAGGCGCGCCAGTTCGGCTTCGATCAGGCGTATCTGGAGGCCTGCCTGTAAGGCAGGCGCTCCGGGCCCTCCGGCCCGGAGTTTCGGCCTAACCGGCCGGCCGCCGTTCGGCCTTGCGAACCCTGCGGGTTCGAACGGCATCCATAAGCTCAGGTTTTCAGGTCTCTCCCCGTTCCGTGAGGAATGGGGAGGTGGCAGCCGCGCCAGCGGCTGACGGAGGGGTACGAGGCACATACCCCTCCGTCACGCTGCCTAGCCCTTCATCACCGCCGGCAGCGCCATCGCGAGGCACCCTGCGCCGAGCATCGCGGCGAGCACGAACAGGGTCGTCCACGGCATCCACCCGACCGCTTCCAGCTTCGCCAGATTGCGCGCGCGGGCGCGGCGGCGCTCCATCAGGGTGAACACCCCGGCAAGCAGCCACAGCCCCCCGCCGATCCACGCCAGCTGCGCGGCATCGCTCATCAGCTCGAATTGCGCGATCAGATCCATCGCGGCCCCATGTAGGACGCGGGGCGGGTTGCGCAATCCTCGCCCTGCGGCCAAGGCTGGCGGCGATGGATGGCTCGATCGCCCGCCCCCGCCCGCTGCTCGCGCTGTTCGTGCGGCTGCTCGCCGCCTTCGCGCTGGCGACGATGGGCATGCTGGTGAAGCTCGCCGGCGAACGCGGCGCGCATCTGATGGAGCTGATATTCTGGCGGCAGGCGCTCACCGTGGTGCTGCTGGGCGCGGGGCTGGCGCTGACCGGCAGGCTCGCGATGCTCAGGACCAACCGGATCGGCGCGCAGGCGCGGCGCGCCTTCAGCGGGCTGTTCGGAATGGTCTTCACCTATGGCGCCGTTCTCCTGCTGCCACTCGCCGAGGCGACGACGCTCGGCTTCACCGCCCCGGTCTTTGCCGTGCTGATCGGCATGATCCTGTTCGGCGAGAAGATCGGCCCCTACCGCTGGAGCGCGGTGGCGATGGGCTTTGCCGGGGTGCTGGTGGTGATGCAGCCCTTTGGCGCCCTGCACGAAGGCGTGACGCTGGCGGGGATCGCGGTCGGCCTTGTCGCGCCCTTCATGGTGGCGGTGATCAGCCACCAGTTGCAGGACCTCAACACCACCGAGAACCCGTGGAGCATCGTCTTCTGGTTCGCCGCGATCACCACGCCGGTCGCCGCCATCGCCCTGCCCTTCGTCGGCGCGGCGCATGATCCGGTCACATGGGCGCTGATCCTCGGCATGGGCCTCGTCGGCGCGGCCGCGCAGATGCTGCTCACCACCTCGCTGCGCTTCGGATCGGCGGCGGTGATCCTGCTGATGGACTACACCGCGCTGCTATGGGCGAGCTTCTACGGCTACACCATCTTCGACCGCGCCCCGCCCGCCAGCCTGTGGCTCGGCGCGCCGCTGATCATCGGAGCGGGCCTGCTGATCGCCTGGCGCGAACGGCAACTCGCCCGATCCCGGGTGCATTCCGGCGAATAGGATGAACCTTTCGGGCAATTGCTCCGGTTCGGCCCTGCAGGGACAACCACGAAGGAGCACCCTGCCATGACCAACCGTACCCTTATCACCGCGCTCGCCCTGTCGGCAGCCGCGCTCGCCACCGCTGCCTGCAACACCGTCGAAGGCGCAGGCGAGGCCCTCCAGTCGGCCTCGCGCGAGGTAGAAAAGGAAATCTGACCGGGCGGGCCTCGCCCATCCATCGGGCAGGGGCGGCGATTCACCGCATTGTCAGGAATTTTGCGACAGGTTGTGCGTTGATCCAGCAGGTTTGACGAAGGACCCGTTTATGATTCGCAATGTTCTGACTGCCGCCGCCCTTGCCGCTCTCGCCCTTGGCACCGCGGCCTGCAACACGGTCGACGGCCTTGGCGACGACATCAAGTCGGTCGGCCAGGCGGGCAAGCGCGCGATAGACTAAGCGCTTCGGTACACCAGCACGATATTGTTGGCGGGCAGCGCATGGCGCGCGGTCCGCGCCATGCCGTGCTGCGCAGCAAGCGCATCGAGCGCTTCCGCCTCGCGCAGTCCCCACAGCGGATTGCGCGCCTTGAGGCTTGCGTCGAATTCGAGGTTGGAGGGCGTGGTCTCCACGCCCGCCTCGAGATAGGGCCCGTAAAGGATCAACGGCGCGCCGCTGCCCAACAATTGTGCAGCCCCCCGGAACAGCCCGAGGGTCGCCTCCCACGGGCTGATGTGGACCATGTTGATGCACACGATCGCGTCGGCTCGGGTGACGGGCCACGTCTCGGGCGCGGCGGCATCGAGCAGCAGCGGCGCGGCGAGATTGGTGCCGCCATAGTCGTCGCGATAGGCGGTGATCGAGGCCACCGCCTCGGGCGAGGGATCGGTCGGCTGCCAGTCGAGCGCGGGGAAAGCACCTGCGAAGAACACCGCATGTTCCCCGGTGCCTGCCGCAATTTCGAGCACCGTACCGCGCGCGGGCAATTCCTGCGCGAGCACGGCGGCAATCGGCTCGCGATTGCGCAAGGTGGCGGGGGCGTGCTGTTTCATGTCAGGAGACCTGCCGCTCCTGCCCTTCCCAATAGGGCGCGCGCAACTCGCGGCGCAGGATCTTGCCGCTGGCGTTGCGCGGCATCAGCGGGATCACGTCGACGCTCTTGGGTGCCTTGAACGCCGCGATCCGCTCGCGCGTCCAGGCGATCACGTCGGCCTCGTCGACTTCCATGCCGGGCTTGGCGACGACGCAGGCCTTGACCTCCTCGCCCCACTTGGCGCTCGGCACGCCGATCACGGCGACCTCGGCGATGGCGGGGTGACCGTAGATCGCGCTTTCGACCTCCGCGGGATAGACGTTCTCGCCGCCCGAGATGATCATGTCCTTGATGCGGTCCTGGATGTAGACATAGCCGTCCGCGTCCATCACGCCCGCATCGCCGGTGTGGAGCCAGCCGTCGGCATCGATGGTCTTGGCGGTTGCCTCGGGCAGCTTCCAGTAGCCCGCCGTGTTGGAGGGCGACTTGATGCACACCTCGCCGATCTCGCCGCGCGGAACCTCGACATTGTCCGGCCCGCGCACCTCGATCTCGACCCCGGGGCAGGCCTTCCCCGCCGAGCGCATGCGCTGGTTGCCTTCGAGGCTGTGGTCCTCAGGGGGAAGGATCGAGATCGTACCTGACGTCTCGGTCATGCCGTAGGCTTGCAGGAACTTCGTCGTCGGCATCGTCCGCACCGCTTCCTTGAGCAGCTCCAAGGGCATCGGCGCAGCGCCGTACATCAGGTATTTGAGATTGCTGAAGTCGGTGCTCGCAGCGCGCGGGTGCTGGACGACCATCTGGAGCGCGGCCGGCACGATGAACATATGCGTCGCCCCCGCCTCGATCGCCTCGAGTACGCCGACGGGGGAGAACTCCGCCTGCACGAGGCTCCTCACCCCGCTCGCGACGGCGATGTTCACCAGCCCCGTGCCGCCGATATGCGCGCAAGGCATGGCGACGAGCATGCAGTCGCCCGGCTCGTAGAACTGCCAGTCGAGCCCCTCGGCCACCGCCGCATTGTGCAGGCCGAGGAGGTTGGTGTTCGACAGCATCGCCCCCTTGGGGTTGCCGGTGGTGCCGCTGGTGTAGAGCTGGAGCACCGGATCATGCGGGCCGGGCGGGGTGTAGTCCGCCGGCTCGAACCCGCCTGCCGCCATGCGCGCAGCCTCGGCCTCGATCACTTCGGGATTGGCCGAAACCTCGCCTGCCACGCCATGCGCGGTCTCGACGAAATCGGCGTCGGCAAACAGCAGCTTCGCCTCGGTGTCGGTGAGGATATAGGCGATCTCGCGCGGGGCGAGCCGCCAGCCGATCGGCACCATCACCGCTCCCATCCGCGCCGCGGCGATATAGAGCAGGAAATAGGTGTCGCGGTTCTTGCCCAGCCACGCCACGCGGTCGCCCTTGTCGATCCCGCGCGCCTGCATCAGCGCGATCAGCTGGCGGGTGAGGACATCGGCCTCGGCATAGGTCGTGACCCGCCCCTCCTGATCGAAGGCATGGCCATCGGGGCGCTCCTTCGCCCAGAAATGCAGGATTTCGTCGAAGGTCTGGAATGCGTGATAGGCATTGCGCGCCATGGCCGTGCTCTCTCCCAAAAGCCGTTTGGGAGAATTAAGCAAAAGCCCCCGCGCGGGTCTAGCGAAACCGCCCCTGCCGGCGCGCGGCGGGCTCGCGCGCGATCAGCCAGATCCCGAGGCCCAGCGGCCCTGCGAGGAAGGTCAGCAGCAGCACCGGCGCCTGAAGGAAGCGCGAGACGTTCTTCGCATCGGCATCGCGCGCGATCCAGAGGCCGGTGAACAGGTCGAAGGCGAGGTAATGCGTCCAGCCGATCGTCACCCCGCCATCGGTGGCGAACAGCGCGCGGATGCCGGTGATGGACGTGAAGTCCATGCCCCCGCCGCCCGAATTGGGGATCAGCCCGCTGACCACGCCGATGAGGCCGGTGGCATAGACCAGACACAAGAGGCCGATGCCGAGATAGAGGATCGCCGAGAGCAGCGCGGGCCAGCGCGGCAGCAAGATCAGCGCAGTCCAGCTGACAGCCGCGAGCAGGCTCACCGCCTTGAACACCAGCGCCCAGTCCGTCATGCGACCTCCCCCGGCTCGCCCACGCGGCGCCATTCGCGTGCGGCGCGGCGCATTGCCTCGTTGTCATGGGTGAAGCGCCCGCCCGCACGGCGCAGCGCAAGGCCGAGCGCGGCCTCGGCGACCACGGCTGCGTCGATCGAGCGATAGCGTTCCCACTTGCCCGACAGCAGCGGATCGATCAGCGGCGCGGCCAGCAGGGCGGCGCGCTCGGCGAAGCGCAGGTCGTCCACCCGCTCGCCGCGCAAGAGGCCGGGGTGGAGAATGTCGAGCCGTTTGAAGCCGACGCGGGTCAGCGCCTCCTCGGTTTCGCCCTTCACGCGCATGTAGAGCGCCTTGGCGCGCTTGTCGGCGCCGGCCGCGCTGACGACGACCATGTTGGGCACGCCCGCGCGCTTGGCCGCCTCGGCCGTGGCGATCACCAGTTCCTGATCAACCGCGCGGAAGGCGGCCTCGTCGCGCCCGGCCTTCTTCCATGTGGTGCCCAGCGCACAGATCAGCGCGCGCGGGCGCACCGCGTCGAGCACCTCGCCCCATTTGTCGGGTTCGGAGACGAACATCTCCATCCGCGCGCCCGGCGGCAACGGGGCCTCGCGCCGGGCGATACCGACGATGCGCACCTCGTCGCCCGCGCTGGCGATCTCGATCACCTTGCGCCCGACAAGGCCGGTTGCGCCCACCAGCGCGACGCGCACGGGGCCGATGTGCCGCGGATCAGACATTGATGAGACCCTCCGGCCGCGTGCCATAGATCTGCCCGACCGCCTGCATCGCGAAGCGGTCGCTCATGCCGGCAATGAAATCGGCGATCACCCGCGCGCGCTGCGGCTGCTGAAGCGGGAGCCGCGCGTGCCAGTCATCGGGCATCAGGGTCGCATCCTGCGCATAGGCGGCAAACAGCCGCGCCACCACGTCGCGCGCCTTCTCGGCGGCGGCGATCTGTTCGGGGTGGTAGTAGAGGCGGTCGTACATGAAGGTCTTGAGGCGCCGTTCCTGCGCCGCCATCGCGGGCGAGAAACCGGCGAGCTGGCGTCCGGCAGCGCGCACTTCGGCAACCGAGGACAGGCCGCGCGCCTGCTCCCGCGTGTGCGCAATAGCATCGTTCACCATCATCCCGATCTGGTCGCGTATCATCTCGCGCAGCAGACGCTCGCGCGGGGCGCCGGGAAAGCGCTTTTCGACCGTCCGCCACTGGTCTGCGAGGAAATCCAGCGAAAGCAGGTCGTCGAGCTGGAGGAACCCGGCGCGCAGGCCATCGTCGATGTCGTGGTTGTCATAGGCGATATCGTCCGCCACCGCCGCCACCTGCGCCTCGAGCGAGGGCCAGGTGAGGAGATCGAGCGGGAAGGCCGCGTCCAGTTCCGCCAGCGCCCAGTTCGGCGCGATCACCGGCCCGTTGTGCTTGGCAAGGCCTTCGAGCAGGTCCCAGGTGAGGTTCAGCCCGTCATGATCGGGATAGGGGCACTCGATCCGCATCACGGTGCGCAGCGCCTGCGCGTTGTGATCGAAGCCGCCGTGGCGCTCCATCGATTCCGACAGCGCCGCCTCGCCCGCATGGCCGAAGGGCGGGTGGCCGAGATCATGGGCAAGGCACAGCGCCTCGGTCAGGTCCTCGTCGAGGCCGAGCGCGCGGGCGATCACGCGGCCGATCTGCGCGACTTCAAGGCTGTGGGTCAGGCGGGTGCGGTAATGGTCGCCATCGGGAGCGATAAAGACCTGCGTCTTGGACTTCAGCCGCCGGAAGCTCATCGAATGGATGATCCGGTCGCGGTCGCGCTGGAAGGCGCTGCGCGGGCCGCGGCGCTCTGTTGCAGGCGCTCCGCCGAATTCGCGGACGGGCGCGGCGTCGGGATCGGCGGCGTAGGAAGCGCGGGTCATCACGGGCTCAGCGATTAGGGGAGCGTAGCGCGCGGCTCAACCGGAACGGGGCGCGAACATGGCACGAATCAGGGGAGAGTTATGGAGCCGCCTTCCGGTGATTGGGGGGGAGGAAGGCGGCTCCAAGGGCCCGCGGGCGACCCGAAGACCCGAATTATGCCTGTTACCTAGAAGGTGACAAAATCCGGGGGCGACATAGGTTCAAAGGGTTGCAGATACACCCCGCCCTTGCATGGGTTGCGATGAAACGGGCGATGCGAGGGACAGGACGAAGACTAGTTCACCATTTCCTGTTCGAGGATCCAGTTCGCTGCGGCTTCGCAATGGATTCGGGTGCTGTCGAAGATCGGCAGGACATTGGCATCGACATCGACCACCAGCGCCAGTTCGGTGCAGGCGAGCACAACGGCCTGCGCCCCTTCCTGTTCGGTGTTGGTGATGATCGTCTTCATCGTCCGCTCCGCCTCGCGGCTGACCTTGCCGACCATCAGCTCGTCATAGATGATCCGGTCGAGCATCTCGACATAGGCGAGGTTCGGCGGGAGCAGATCAATCCCGTGTGCTACCAGACGCTTACGGTAGAAGCTCTCGGTCATCACATTGCGCGTGCCGAGCAGCGCGGCGCTGGTTTTGCCGGCGCGCTTCATGGCGAGGCCGACATATTCGGCGATGTGGAGGATCGGCACGTTCACCGATGCGGCGACATCGTCATAGAGGCGGTGCATCGAATTGGCACCGATCACCAGCGCCTCGGCCCCTGCCCCCTCGAGCCGCTTCGCGCTTTCGATGAGCACGCTCGCCGCGCGCTGCCAGTCGGCCTCGGCGGTCAGCGCGTAGAGCTGGCAGAAGTCGAGGCTCTCGATCAGCAGCGGCGCGCTCGCCATCGGGGCGGCGCGTTTCTGGACGATGCGGTTGATCCGGTCGTAATAGGTTGCGGTCGACACCCAGCTCATGCCACCGATGATCCCGAGTTTGCGCAATGCCGGGTGCCCCTTTGTCAGAATGTGCGTGTGCGGATGGCTCTAGGGCCTGCGCGCGGTTCCCGTCCAGTGGGCAGATGACGCGCCCCGTGGCTATCAGGGTTTTGCGCCGGGGGCGTGCTGCGCGAGCCACGGTTCGAGATCGGTGAGCGTGGCGGCGGGCGCCTCCTCGTGGGGCAGGTGGCCGATCTTCGGATAAATGTGGAGCTTGTTCACCGGCAGGGTCTTCGCGAGCCACTGCCCCGCCTCGACCGGGATGATGCGGTCCTCCTCGCCCCACAGGATCAGGGTGGGGGTCTGCACCTTGGCGATGTCTTCGGGTTTGAGCGGATCATAAGGCTGGCTGAAGCGCTTCAATGTCGCGCGGCGGTTGCCGGGATAGCGCAGCAGCTCCCAGTAACGGTCGATAGTGGCCTCGCTCGCGACCGACTTGACCGACACCGACTGCTCGAGGCTTTGCGCGATCAGCGAGCGGGGCGTGATCTGTTCGGCGAGCAGATTGACGCCGGGCATGCGGGCGATCGTGAAGCCGATATTGCCGCTGTCCTTCTTTTCCTCGCCCTTGCGTTCGATCTTGAGCATCGGCCCGCCGCTGCCGTCGACCAGCACAAGGCCCGTCAGCCGCTCGGGATGGGCGATGGCATAGGCAAGCGCGTGCTTGCCGCCCATCGAATTGCCGCCGAGGACGAAGGTCTTGAGCCCCAGCCTGTCCGCCACCTCGCCGATATCGGCGACGAAATTGGCGGTGGAGTAATCCTCCTTCGGATCGGGGCCGGTGAGACCGTGACCGATCTGGTCGAAGCGGATCACGCGATACCTGCCCTTCAAGGCCTGCACCCACGGCTCCCAGGTGTGGAGGTCCGCGTTGGAGCCGTGAAGCAGGATGATCGCTGGCGCATCGCGCGGCCCCTCGTCGCGCAGGTGGACGGTCACGCCGTCGCCGATCGTCACGAATTGCGAGGGCGGCGCGCCGTACTTCGCGCGCATTTCCGCAGGGTCCGTGTCGGGGGTGCGGAAAACGAGGAAGGCGATCACGAGGACGCCAACGAGCGCGAGGAGCCCGCGCTTCAGCCACTTCATCATTTCATCTCCGCAATCCAGCGCCGCACCACCGCGACGCCTTCCCTGTCGACGCTCGCCTTGCCGAGTTCGGGCATGGCGATGCCGGGCTCGGCGCTGTTCAGGCGATAGAGCAGGATCGATTCGTCCGGGTGGCCCGCGACGATGGAGAAATCATACTCCCCCGCCCCGCGCCCCGCCGCGACCGGGCGCTTGCCGATGCCGTAGGCGTGGGGATCGCGCTGCTCCCAGCGCAGGTCGAGCCCCGAGTTCGAGGCGCCCCCGCCCGGCTGGTGGCAATGCGCGCAGTTCACATCGAGATAGGCACGCGCGAGCGGCTCGGCCGCGTCCTTGGGCTTGCGGGCCGCCCAGACGGGCATGGTCGCCGCGCCCGGCGGGATCCGGTCGAGCTTGCCCTCCTTCAGCATCCCGCCCAGCCACTTGACCGAAAGGTTGCGCGCCTTCGGCCCGATAGGGACAGTACGGTTGGCGTTGGAATGGCAGGTCTTGCACTGGTTCTTGTTGGGGATGGCATAGGAGATCGCCTCGCCCGCCGGCGTCACCAGATCGACCCGCCCGCCCGCCAGCGCCAGCGTCGCCTCGGTCTGCTCGGCGTTCCAGCGATAGGGCAGCGCCACCCAGCCATTGGCGCGGTGGAGCAGCACGCGGGTCTCGATCAGCCGGCGCTCGCTCCCCTCGCCGAAGGCAAAGGTCTTGATGATCGCCGAACCGACCGGGAATTGCAGCAGGCCCTCCCCGTCCGCGGTCAGCTGCGTGCCGTCGGGCAGGTAGATGAAGCGCAGCTTCTCCGCCCCGTCCGACCACAGCGGTGTATTGAGCGCGTAAGGATAGACGAAATCCTGCGGCAGCTGCCGCGCGCCATCCTTGAAGAAGCCGAACTCCGATAGCTTGGCCGGAAAGGCCTCGCCCCGGATCGCGGCGTCGTTCACGAGGCTCGGCACCAGCACCGTCGCATGGGCCAGCGCGCCGCCGAGCGTGGCGCAGGCGAGCGCAAGGATGGCGAGACCGCGCCTCACTTCAGCCGCGCCTCCAGCGCTGCGGGCGCGCCGACCTTGGGGAATTCCCAGCTTTCCAGCGGCGTCAGTTCGAGCGGCCCGGGCTGGGCTTCGGCGATCGACTGGCCGGGCTTCGAGAGATTGAGCGTCCAGCCGCTCACGCCCTCCGCGATGCGCAGGCCGGTGTCGTCATCCTCCTTGATCCCGTCCCACAGCACCGGCGGCAGCGCGCCGCCGAAGGCCGCGAGCAGCGCTTCCTTGCCATCGAGCTGCGGATCGTCCCCGCCGCGCCCGAAGGCATTGGGGCCGATGATCACGTTGCGGGCATAGGGGTTGTAGCGCGGGTCGTCGAAGGGCTGGAGATAGGCGACCACCATGATGTGCGCGGTCGGGTTGTTCTCGAAGGCGTTCTCCTCGATCAGCACGCCGTCATTCGCCATCACCAGCACCCCTGTGCCGCGCCGCACAGAGGCGACGATGTTGCCCTTGGGCGCGAAGTTGGGGGTGTCATTGTCCTTGAGGATGTTCTCGCGCAGGATCACGTTGCCCCCGCCCATCACCGGCAGGCCGGGCAGGTCGAACACCAGCAGCCCGCCGGTGTTCTTCGAGGCGATGTTGTTCGTCACCAGCGCATTGCGGCTGTTCTCGATCTCGATCCCGGCGACGTTGTAGGTGACGATGTTCTCGCTCACCGTGATGTCGCGGCTCTGGCCGACATAGATCCCGGCGTCGGACGCGCCCGAGACCTTGGAATTGGTGACCAGCACGCCGGTGCTCTCGACCGGGTAGATGCCGTAGGCGCCATTGGTTTCTTTCGGCCCGCCGGTCCATTCGACGCGGATGCCCGAGTAGACGATGTTGTCCGCGCCCTTGGACTTGATCCCGTCGCCCTTGGGGTTCTCGACCCCGAAATCGCGCAAGGTGACGTTGTCCGAGGTGACCAGCAGCCCCTCGCCCGCGCCCTGCTGGGTGGTAAAATCGAGGACCGACTTGTCCATCCCCGCGCCGCGCACCGTCACCCCGTCAACGTCGAGGCTGAGCCCGTCGGTGAGCGTGAAGCGGCCCTCGCCCAGCTCGATCACGTCGCCCGGGGCTGCGAGGATCAGCGCCTCCTGCAACCGCGCCCCCGCCCCCTCGCCCGCAGCGACGCGGTGCGTTTCGGCGGCAAGCGGCGAGGCGGCGGCTCCGGCGAGCAGCGCGGCGGCGAAAGCGATGCGGTTCATGATGGTCTCCCTCTCCGGCGCCTGTTGTGGCGCATCGGGGGGAGGGATGGCAAGCGCCTCAAGCAGCAATGCGGCAGGGGCGAAAGGCTCAGCCGAGACCGATGGTGCAGAGGCCCGCCGAAGTCGTCAGCACAGCCACCGCCTCGCCATCGCCGACGCGGCGCAGGCGCTTGACGAGTTCGCCGAGGCCATAGCCTTCTTCGGGCTCGCCTTCCTGCGGGGCCATGCCCTGCCGCAGCTTCCACAGCTGACCGAGCGAGAGCCGGTCGACCATGCGCTCCGCCATGCATTCGGCGCGCTTCTCGCCGATGCCGGATTCGACCAGCGCGGATTTGACGCGCATCTCGACAAGCGGGTTGGCGAGGCCGCTGAACAGCGCCCCCGCCCCCAGAACCACGATCAGCAGAAGTCCGATCAGCAGCTTGCGCATATCCGGATCAGTCCAGCGACTTGACGATTTCCTCGACCATCTTCTTCGCGTCGGCGAGGAGCATGACGGTCTGGTTCATGTAGAACACGTCGTTGTCGACCCCGGCATAGCCGACACCGCCCATCGAGCGCTTGATGAAGAACACCTGCTTGGCCTTGTCGACATCGAACACCGGCATCCCGTAGATGGGGCTGGACTTGTCGGTCTTAGCTGCGGGGTTCACCACGTCGTTCGCGCCGATGATGAAGGCGACGTCGCACTGGGCGAACTCGGAGTTGATGTCCTCCAGTTCAAACACCTCATCGTAAGGCACGCTGGCTTCGGCGAGGAGCACGTTCATGTGCCCCGGCATACGGCCCGCGACGGGGTGGATGGCGTACTTCACCTCCACGCCCTTTTCCTTGAGCTTGTCACCCATCTCGCGCAGCGCGTGCTGGGCCTGGGCAACCGCCATCCCGTAGCCCGGGATGATGATGACCTTCTCGGCCTGTTCGAGCATGTAGGCGGCGTCTTCGGCCGAGCCCTGCTTGTAGGGGCGCTGTTCGCGCGCACCGCCACCGCCGCCCGCGCCTGCGTCGGCACCGAAGCCGCCCGCGATCACGCTGATGAAGCTGCGGTTCATCGCGCGGCACATGATGTAGCTGAGGATCGCCCCCGAGGAGCCGACCAGCGCGCCGGTGATGATCATCGCGGTGTTGCCGAGGGTGAAGCCCATCGCCGCCGCGGCCCAGCCCGAGTAGGAGTTGAGCATCGAGACGACCACCGGCATGTCCGCGCCGCCGATCGGGATGATCAGCAGGAAGCCGATGATGAAGGCGAGGATCGCGACGGCAATCACCATCCAGCCCTCGCCCGCCGCGCCCTGCGGCGAGACGGTGTAGAGCGCGATCAGCCCGAGGATCGCCGCGAGCGTGCCGAGGTTGATGACATGGCGGCCCGGCAGCATGATCGGCGAGCCGCTCATGCGGCCCGAGAGCTTCATGAAGGCGATGACCGAGCCGGAGAAGGTGATCGCCCCGATGGCGATGCCGAGGCCGAGTTCGATGCGGCTGACCGCGAGGATCTGCCCCGCGGCGTCGACGATGCCGAAGGACTGCGGATCGAGCCACGCGCCGAAGCCCACCACCACCGCCGCAAGGCCCACCAGCGAGTGGAAGCCGGCGACCAGTTCGGGCATCTGCGTCATGGCGATGCGCCGCGCGACGACCACGCCGATCGCCCCGCCGATGGCGAGCGCGATGGCGATCTCGACGATGTTGGCGATGTCGTGGGTGACGAGCGTCGTCACCAGCGCGATGGCCATGCCGATCATGCCGTTGCGGTTGCCTGCACGCGAGGTCGCCGGGCTCGAAAGCCCGCGCAGCGCGAGGATGAAGAACACGCCCGCCGCAAGGTAGGCGAGCATCGCCCAGGCCGGAACGCCGCCACCATGGGCTGCTGCCGAGAGGATGGAGAAGGTCATCTCTTACTTCTCCTTCTTCTTGTACATCGCGAGCATGCGCTCGGTCACGGCGAAGCCGCCGAAGATGTTGATCGCGGCGAGCACCACGCCGAACAGGCCGAGATACTTGGCAATCGGGCTATTGGCCTCGGCTGAAGCGATCAGCGCACCGACGATGATCACCGAGGAGATCGCGTTGGTCACCGCCATCAACGGGGTATGCAGCGCCGGGGTCACCGACCAGACAACGTAATAGCCCACGAAGCAGGCCAGCACGAAGATGCTGAGAATTGAGATGAAGTCCATGAGAGCCCCTCTTTGCCGGTCTATTTTCCGGGCGCGAGATATTCGGTGAGCAGCGTCACCAGCCCCGGCACGTCGGCGCCGCGGCTGAGGTTGAAGGCGATCGGCGCAGAGCCCGAAACCGTCAGCGTCACTTCGGTATCGAGATCGAAATGCCCGGCGCTCTCCAGCGTGAAGGTGGTGATCGCACGGTACGGGATCGTCAGGAAGCGCTTCTTCGATCCGGTCAGCCCTTGGATGTCGATCATCAGGATGCGGCGGTCGGTGAAGATGATCGAATCGCGCACCAGCTTGAACGCCATGCGCACCGCCTCGCCCTTGCCGAGGGCATAGGCGAGGTCTTCGGCCGCATCGGCGCTGTCCCAGACAGTGGCGTTGATCAGGCCCATCGGCTCAGCCGAGCAGCCGCTCGTTGACGACCTTGCCGCCCTGCGTCAGGCGGATGGCGTTGCCGATTTCCTCGTCGAGCACGGGCTTGCCGGCCTCCTTGTCCCAGAAGGCGCTGAGGAAGTTGTAGTGGTTGCGCGCGAACAGCGCCGAGGCGTCGGCGGGGAGCGCGGCGGGGGTGTTGGCGTAGCCGATGATCTTGACGCCGTGCTTGACCACGACTTCGTCGGCCACCGAGCCTTCAACGTTGCCGCCCTGCGCCACCGCGAGGTCGAAGATCACGCTGCCCGGCTTCATCGTCGCGATCTGCGCGTCGGTGATGAGGCGCGGCGCGGCGCGGCCCGGGATCAGCGCGGTGGTGATAACGATGTCCTGCTTGGCGATGTGGCTGGAGACCAGTTCGGCCTGCGCCTTCTGGTATTCCTCGCTCATTTCGGTGGCATAGCCGCCCGAACCCTCGCCCTCGATCCCCGCGACGTTCTCGACGAAGATCGGCTTGGCGCCGAGCGACTGGATCTGCTCCTTGGTGGCCGAGCGCACGTCGGTCGCCGAGACCTGTGCGCCCAGACGCCGCGCGGTCGCGATCGCCTGGAGGCCGGCAACGCCCACGCCCATGATGAAGACGCGCGCGGCCTGCACCGTGCCGGCCGCGGTCATCATCATCGGGAAGGCGCGGCCATAGGCATCCGCCGCCGCCAGCACGGCCTTGTAGCCCGCAAGGTTCGACTGCGAGGACAGCACGTCCATCGACTGCGCGCGGGTGATGCGCGGCATGAATTCCATGCTCAGCGCCTCAAAGCCGCCTGCGGCATAGGCCTCGACCACATCTTTCTTGGTGAAGGGATCGAACAGCGCCGCTACCCATGCGCCGGGCTTGGCACCCTTGAGCAGCGCGAGGTCAGGCGCCTGGATGCCGAGCACGATGTCGGCATCCTTCACCGTCGCCGCCGCCGTGCCGACGCTCGCGCCCGCTTCGGCATAGGCCGCATCCTCGACCGAAGCGGTGACGCCCGCCCCCGCCTCGACCGCGACTTCGACACCGAGGCCGACAAACTTCTTCACCGTTTCCGGCGTGGCGGCGACGCGCGTCTCGCCCGAGGCGCGCTCCTTCAGGATGGCGATCTTCACTTAGCGGCCGCTTAGCTGGCGATTGCCGCGACGACCGCGAAGGCGATCACCGCAATCACGGGCACAGCCCACTTCAGCGTGGCCATGAAGCCCGTGTAGGTGGCCTCGGCCTTTTCCATGTCGTGAACGCTCATGATGTCTCTTCCCCTTGGGCTCCTCAATGCTCGGGCGAGCGATTGGTTGCCGGATGGTTGCGAAAAAAGCGGGCGCCGTTGCCCATGGCGCCCACGTATCGGAGCCGCGCGCCTATCTCAAGTCACCTTTAGTGAGAGGCGCGCGCTGTCCGCAGCCATCTGCGCGCCGCGGCTTTCTGTGCCGGAGCGGGACAGCCTTAATCACGTCTTTACCTCCCCGTCTTATGCATGGCGGGTGATGTTGTGCGGGCCGTCTGCCCGCGCGTGACGAGGGAAAGAAAGCGGCACGAGCGATGGCAGAGATGGATTGCCTCCCCCAGGCGCAGGACGATGCGCGAATCGTCATGCTCATCGATGACGAGCCTGCACAGAGCCGCCTGATCACCGCGATCGCCGCGCGCGACGGCTGGCGCACGATCGTCGCCCCGGACGCCGAGACCGCGATCGCCATGCTCGGCACGCGCGAGGGGATGCAGCTTTCCGCGATCCTGCTCGACCAGTGGGTGCCGGGCGACGATGCCTGCGCGCTGATCGCCGAACTGAAGTCGCGCCGCCCGGCGCTCCCCATCCTGATGCTCACCACCAGCGCCTCGCCGCTGCTCGCGGTCGAGGCGATGCGGGCGGGCGCTTCGGACTATCTGGTCAAGCCTGTCTCCCCCGACCGGCTGATGGAGGCGCTGCGCAGCGTCACCACCCGCGAAAGCCCGCGCGACGAGCTTGCGCCGCTGACCGAGAAAATGGCCGCGCATCTCGATTTCGACGCGATGATCGGCACCGCCCCGCAATTCCGCGCCGCGCTGGCGCAGGCCGCCAAGGCCGCGCGCGGCCACGGCCATGTGCTGATCGAGGGCGAAAGCGGCACCGGCAAGGAAATGCTGATGCGCGCGATGCACGGCGCATCCCCGCGTGCCAAGGAAAGCTTGCGGATCATCAACCTCGCCTCGATCCCCCCGGGCTCGATCGATTCGGTGCTGTTCGGCCACGAACCCGGCAGCTTCCCCGGCGCCTTCGACCGCCAGATCGGCGCCTTCCAGCATTGCGACGGCGGCACGCTGATCCTCGACGAGATCGACCGCCTCACCCCCGTTCTCCAGCAGCGCCTCGCCGAGGCGCTCGATAGCGGCATCATCCGCCCCGTCGGCGCAAGCTACGGCTTCCGCGTCGACGTGCGCCTGCTGGTCACCAGCAATGTCGGGCTCGACCGGATGGTCGAAGCCGGCCAGTTCGACGCGGGCCTTGCCGCCAAGCTGGGTGCGACGCGCATCGTCCTGCCCGCCCTGCGCGACCGCACCGGCGATATCCCCGCGCTCACCCGCCACTTCCTCGCCCGCATCGGCGAGCAGCCGGGCCTCAACCATCTTTCGGTGAGCGATTCCGCGCTGGCCTTGCTCGCCGCCTATGACTGGCCGGGCAATGTCCGCCAGCTGCAATCGGTGCTGTTCCGCGCGGCCGTTTATGCCGAGGGCAATTCGCTCACCGCCGACAGCTTCCCGCAGCTCTCCGAAATGCTGGGCGAGCAGGGCAGCGTCACCATGGCCAGCAGCCACGAGGGCGTGGGCATCATGCTCTACACCCCCGACGGCAACCTGCGTCCGCTCGAGGAGATCGAGGCCGACGTGATCCGCCTCGCCATCGGCCACTATCGCGGCCGCATGACCGAAGTGGCGCGCCGGCTCGGGATCGGGCGCTCGACGCTCTACCGCAAGCTCTCCGACCTCGGGATCGACAACGCGGCCTGATGCCGCTAAGGGGCACGCCTCGGCACGAGGAGTGGGTCAAGTGAACAAGCGTCACCGCTAAGGCGGCAACAGCACAACCGGGCGCGGCCAAAGCCGGACGCCCCCATGTTCACTTGCATTTCCGAGGTTACCCCATGCCTAGACTTTACGGCGCGTTCTGCGTCGTCACCGGCGCTGCGCGCGGCATCGGCCGCGCCATCTGCGCGTCCTTCATCGCCGAGGGCGCCCGCGTCCTCCTCACCGACATCGACACCGAGACCGGTGCGGCCAGCGCGGCGGCGCTCGGCTGCGACTTCCTCAAGCTCGACGTCCGCTCTGAGGCCGATTGGGAGGCGCTCGCCGCGCTTCACCCGCAGGCCGACGTGGTGGTCAACAATGCCGGCATCACCGGGTTCGAGGCGGGGATGGCGCCGCACGATCCCGAACACGCCAGCCTTGCCGACTGGCGCGCGGTCCACGCGGTCAACACCGACGGCACCTTCCTCGGCTGCCGCTATGCCCTCAAGGCGATGCGCGAGGCCCGCAAGGGTTCGATCATCAACATCTCCTCGCGCTCGGGGCTGGTCGGCATTCCCGGGGCGGCGGCCTATGCGGCCTCCAAGGCGGCGATCCGCAACCACTCGAAGTCGGTCGCGCTCTACGCGGCGCAGCAGGGCTGGCAGGTGCGCTGCAACTCGGTCCACCCCGCCGCGGTGCTCATCCCGATGTGGGAGCCGATGCTGGGCGACGGGCCGGAGCGCGAGGCGAACATGGCGGCGCTGGTCGCCGATACGCCATTGAAGCGCTTCGGCACGCCCGAGGAGGTCGCGGCCCTGTGCGTCTTCCTCGCCAGCGAGGAGAGCGCCTACATGACCGGCGCCGAACTCACGCTCGACGGCGGCCTGCTGGCGGGCAGCGCGGCATCGCCGGGCTGAGGCTGGCGGCTTGATTGGCGGGGGCTGCGCGCCTAGCAGCCCCCGCCATGACACAGATTCAGGATTTCGCAGGGCGCAGCGCGCTCGTCACCGGGGCGGCTTCGGGCATCGGGGCGGCCTGTGCCAAGGCGCTCGCGGCACGGGGTGCCAGCAAGCTGGTGCTGGTGGACGTGGACGGCGCGGGGCTCGATGCGCTCGATCTTCAGGCTTGCGAGGTCCACCGCATCACCGGCAGCGTCGCCGACGAGGCGCTTTGGGTGGCACTAGACCCCCTCCTGGCCGGTCTAGACCATGCCGTGGTCAATGCCGGCATAGGTTCAGGGGGCCTTTTGTCGGCGGTTTCGCTGGGCGAATGGCGCCGCGTGATGGCGGTGAACCTCGACGGCGCGTTCCTCACCCTCGCCCATTCCTTGCGGGCGATGGAAGGCCGGCAGGGGAGCGTGGTGGTGGTCTCCTCGACCACGGGGCTGAAGCCGGTGCCGGGGATCGGGCCCTATGGCGTCGCCAAGGCAGCGGTCGCCCACATGGCACGCATCGCCGCGGCGGAGAATGCGAAAAACGGCATCCGCATCAATGCGATAGCCCCCGGCGGTGTCGATACGGCAATCTGGGAAAGCGGCGCGGATTTTCAGGCCTCGGTCGCCCGCATCGGCCGCGAGGCAACCCTCGCCCGCATGGCCAAAACCACCCCCTCGGGCCGCTTTGCCTCCTCGCAGGAGATGGCAGATAGCATCTGCTACCTGCTTTCCGACGCTGCGGCGAACATCACCGGCCACGTGCTGGTATCGGACGGCGGCTTCACGCTCTGAAGGATTTGCGGAGGGGAAATCCTACACTAAGCGCTTGAAATGTTTCACGTGAAACATTGCTAGAGCGGCGGGAGCGTGCTGAAATCGGTCAGCGCCGCGTCCTTGAGGCCGCGCCAGACATTGCGCGCCTGCACCGTCTCGGCAACGTCATGCACCCGCAGCAGGTGGACGCCCGCCTCCATGCCTTTCAGCGCCAGTGCGACCGATCCGGCGAGGCGCTGGTCTGCCGCCTCCTCGCGGGAGAGTGCCCCGATCATTCGCTTGCGGCTCGCCCCCAGCATCAGCGGGCAGCCGAGCGCATGGAACAGCGGCAGGGCGTTGATCAGCGCGAGATTCTCGGCGAGCGACTTGCCGAAGCCGATGCCGGGATCGAGGATGATGCGGCTCTCCTCCACCCCCGCAGCAACCGCCCGGTCCCGCGCGGCGGCGAGGAAATCGAACACCTCGCTCACCACGTCGGCATAGGTGCCGCCTGCGTGCAGATCCTCGCCCGCTCCGGGGGCGTGCATCAGAATCACCGGGCAACCCCGCGCCGCGACGACCTCGATCGAGCGCGGGTCATAGCGCAGCGCCGAAACGTCGTTCGCCATATGCGCGCCCGCATCCAGCCCCGCGGCAAGCACGCCCGCGCGGCGGGTATCGAGGCTGATCGCGGCGCCCATCCCGGCGCAATACTCCACCGCCGGACGGATGCGGCCGATCTCCTCGTCCTCGAAGGTCGCCGCTGCCCCCGGGCGGGTGCTCTCCCCGCCGATGTCTATGATCGCTGCGCCGGCCTCAAGCATCGCTGCGGTATGGGCGCGCCCCGCCTCGAGGGCATCATGCTGCCCGCCGTCGGAGAAGCTGTCGGGGGTGACGTTGAGGATTCCCACCACCTGCGGCTGATCGAGCCTGACGGTGCGCTCGCCCAGTTGGAGCGGCGGGTGGACCCGCGCGAGGTTCGCCCACTGGCGGGCGGCATCGTCGGCGAGCCCCGAGGGCAGCCGCGCGATCGCCGCCTCGATCTCGGTGCGGGTGCCGACGAGGCGCGATGCGACCTGCCCGGCGTCGCGAACCACCAGCGCGAATTCGCGGGCATAGGCCATCGACCCGCCCAGCCGCACCGCCTCGCCCTCCACGGCCTGCGGGCCGGGGGCAAGGGTCAGGGGATGGAGATAGACCCGCTCGGTCACCGGCCGGATCAATCCTCGGCGGCGAGCAGGTAGAGCTGGCGTGCGGCGTCGATCGGCTGCACGTCCCCGCCGTTCTCGTAGTGCCAGAACGACCAGCCGTTACAGCTCGGCGCGCCTTGCAGGTCCTTGCCGAGCCCGTGGATCGAGCCGGTCTTGCCCTGCCACTCCAGCGAGCCATCGGCACGCACCGTGGCGATCCAGCGGCGCTTCTTGTCGAACACCTGGCTGCCGGGCGGGATGAGCCCGCTCTCGACCACCGCGCCGAACGCCACCTTGGGCGCGCTGCGGGGGCTCTGCATCGTGGTGAGCGCGCTTTCATCGAGCGGCAGCTCGCGCGCGATGCGCTTTTCGGCGACGCCGCGGTAGAAATCCTCGCGCTCGCACCCGATCCACTCGCGCCCCAGACGCTTGGCGACGGCGCCGGTGGTGCCGGTGCCGAAAAAGGGATCGAGCACCACGTCGCCCTTCTCGGTCGTTGCCAGCAGCACGCGGTAGAGCAGCGCTTCGGGCTTCTGGGTGGGGTGCGCCTTCCGGCCGTTTTCCTTCAATCGCTCCCCGCCCGAGCAGATCGGCAGCACCCAATCGGAGCGCATCTGGAGTTCGTCATTCAAGGTCTTCATCGCGCGGTAGTTGAAGTGATAACGCGACTTCTCCCCCATGCTCGCCCAGATTAGCGTCTCGTGCGCGTTGGTGAAGCGGGTGCCCTTGAAGTTGGGCATGGGGTTGGTCTTGCGCCAGACGATGTCGTTAAGGATCCAGAAGCCGAGGTCCTGGAGGATCGCGCCGACGCGGAAGATGTTGTGGTAACTGCCGATCACCCACAGCGCGCCATCGGGCTTGAGCACGCGCCGCGCCTCGGCCAGCCATTCGCGGGTGAACTTGTCGTAGGCGGCCATGGAATCGAACTGGTCCCAGTGGTCGGTGACCGCATCGACATGGCTGCCATCGGGGCGGTTCAGATCGCCGCCGAGCTGCAAGTTATAGGGCGGATCGGCGAAGACGAGATCGACGCTCGCACTCGGCAGCGAGCGCATCGCCTCGATGCAGTCGCCCGGCAGGATGCGGCCCAGCGGAAGATCGGGCGCACGCGCAATTTCCTGCGTCTTCTGAACGCTTTTCGCGCGCGACTTCACCTTTTCTATTACGCTTGCCACCGGGGCCTCACCTGTGATGCATGGAACTTATCCACAGGCATGAGTCTTTGAAGAGTCCGCGTCAAGCACCTAATTTTGCGGGGCTTGTCGTGCAGCGACCACTCCCGGCGCGGAACGAAACGAGTCCGGCACAAGATGTAGAGTCCGGCGCCGCTGGCAGGACTCCAGATGCGGGGGTGTGGCGCGAAAGACTCAGCGTGCGCCCGGCCAGCCGAGCGTCGCGCCGAACATCTCCCGGTGGCGGTCGAACGCCGCCTCGCCGATGCAGACCCGGCCGACATAATGCGCCATCGCGATGATCTTGGGGATCATGGCAACCCGCTTTTCCTCCCACGCCGCCACCGCGTCCCAATCGAGGCGTGCGACCGCTCGGGCACGCGCCATTTCGGCGTCCATGTCCTGACGCAGCTCGCCGAGCAGGCGTTCGAGCTGGGGGACGAAATCGGGCGGATAGCCGCCCGGATGTTCCGGCAGGTCAAGCACGAAGCTCGCGCGCTGGTCTGCGGCGAGCAGCATCGTGTTCCACGGTTGCTGCGGCCACAACCCGCACGTTACCGCGAGCATGTGCCCGTATGGCCCGTTCCAGAGCGCCCAAGGCAGCATGGCGTAGGCGCAAACCTGCGTGCCCGCCGGCAGCTGCGCGTTGACCCGGTCGAGGAACTGGCGCTGCAAGGCGATCTGTTCGTCCTGCAAAGCATCCGCCCGTTCCTGCGTCATCCGCTGGTTGGCGGGGGAATCCGGCTCCATCCCCGCCTCGCGCAGCGTAGCGCCTGCGGGGCCGTCCCACAGCTCGGCAGGAAGAATGCGGCTCGCCGGCGCGTCATGTGCGGCGGCTTGCGGCGCAGCGCGCTGTACCGCCGGGCTCTGCTTGCGGCCGAAAACCGGGCGATGGATGGTCATGCTGGCGTTCCCCTTTGGCTGAATGCCATACAGGGGAATGCTGAAATCTTTGTTGATTCCGGCCCGTTGCCTGCCCTGACGACCCGGGCTCTAGATCAGCACCAGCTGCGCAACCGGGGCGAAGCTGCGGCGGTGGAGCGGGCTCGGGCCGTGAAGCCGCAGCGCTTCCATATGCTCGGCCGTGCCGTAGCCCTTGTTGCGCTCCCACCCGTAGTGGGGATGGGTCTGCGCGGCCTCCAGCATCATCCGGTCGCGCCATTCCTTGGCAATGATCGAGGCGGCGGAGATGGCGGGCTCGATCCCGTCCCCGCCGACGATTGCGCGGGCAGGCCAGCACCAGTCGGTGCAGCGCCCGTGGGGTGTCATGTTGCCGTCGATCAGCACCTCGCGCGTCTCGCACCCGAGCGCGGCGGTGAGGCTGGCGACAGCGCGGGTCATCGCCAGCATGGTCGCCATGAAGATGTTGACGCGGTCGATCTCCTCGGGATCGACCACCGCCACGGCCCAGCCGCAACTGCTGCGGATCGCTTCGTCGAGGACCGCGCGGCGGGCGGGCGAAAGGCGCTTGGAATCGTCGAGCCCCGCAGGTATCGCGGCGCCCAGAACCACCGCCGCGGCCACCACCGGCCCGGCGAGCGGCCCGCGCCCAGCCTCGTCGACGCCGATCACCAGCGGCGCGCCCGAGGCGATCAAATCCGGAGTGACCCCAAGCATGATCCGTTCTGCCCGTTTGCTCGCCGCTCTTTCGACCCCTGCCCTGCTGCTGGCAAGCTGTGCCAACGCCGAAACCGGGGACAGCGCAGCCCAATCGGGCGAGATCGTCGCGACCACCGGCCCCGCCTACCCGTTCAAGACGACCGACGTCGCGGGGTTCGAGGAGCCCTGGGCGATGGCCTTCGCGCCGGGCACGGCGACGCTCTTCGTCACCGAGAAATCGGGTACGGTGAAGCTGCTCGACACCAAGACCGGCGAGACCGCGACCGTCAGCGGCGCGCCTAAGGTCGATTACGGCGGCCAGGGCGGGCTTGGCGACATCGCCTTCCTGCCGGCCGAGGCGTCGGATACGCTCGGCACGCGCACGATCTACCTCAGCTGGGCCGAAGCGGGCGAGAACGACACCCGCGGCGCGGCGGTTGGCAAGGGCAAACTGGTGTGCTCGGCCCCCACGACCTGCGCGATCGAGGGCCTCAGCGTGATCTGGCGCCAGACCCCCAAGGTGACGGGGCGCGGGCATTACTCGCACCGCCTGACCTTCTCGCCCGACGGCAAGTATCTGTTCGTCGCCAGCGGCGAGCGGCAGAAGATGACCCCAGCGCAGGACACCGCCGCAACGCTCGGCAAGATCGTGCGCCTCAACCTCGACGGCACGCCTGCCGCGGGCAATCCGATGGCGGACAAAGGCGGCGTCACGGCCGAGATCTGGTCAATGGGGCACCGCAATATCCTCGGCGTCGCTTGGGATGCGCAGGGGCGGCTGTGGGAGGTCGAGCACGGCCCGGCGGGCGGTGACGAGCTCAATCTCGTCAAGCCCGGCGCCAACTATGGCTGGCCGCTGCGCTCGAACGGCAGCCACTACAACGGCGACGAGATCCCCGATCACGAACCCGGCGACGGCTTCGCCCAGCCCGCGACCAGCTGGAACCCCGTGATCGCGCCGGGCGGCATGATCTTCTACACCGGCGACCAGTTCCCCGCGTGGAAGGGCCATGCGCTGATCACCGGCCTTGCCTCGCAGGCGATCGTCGATGTCGCGATCGATGGCGAGAGCGCACGCGAAGTCGCTCGTCACGAGTTCGAGAACCGCCTGCGCGCCATCGCGCAGGGGCCGGACGGCGCGATCTGGGTTGCGCAGGACGGCAAGGGCGCGCGGCTGCTGAAGCTCAGCCCTCGCTGATGGCCACCTCCACCGCGACCCTGATCCCGCTCGAGGCGGTCGATCCCGCCATGATCGAGGAGGTGCTCGACCGCGCCTTCGGGCCGGATCGCCATGCGCGCACCGCTTACCGCATTCGCGCCGGGATGGACTGGCTCCCCGGCCTCAGCCTCGCCGCATTGGACGAGAACGAGATGCTGGTCGGCACGATCCAGTGCTGGCCCATCGGCTTGCAGACGAAGCAGGGACAGGTGCCGCTGGTGATGGTCGGTCCGGTCGCGGTCGTGCCCGAACGGCAGGGCGAAGGCTTCGGGGTCGGGCTGATGAGCGCGATGATCGCCGAGGATGCGCGGCTTGCCTCAAGCGGCGGCCCCGCGCTGCCGCAGGTGCTGATCGGCGATGCCCCCTATTACGGGCGCTGGGGCTTCTCGGCCGCGATGACCGGCGGCTGGCACTGCCCCGGCCCCTACGAACAGGACCGCCTGCTCGCCCGCGGCCACGGCCTTGCCGCGATGCCGACCGAAGGGATGCTGGGCCCGTGGGAGGGTTAGCGGCGACATAAGGGACACTAACCCCTTCACCTCGCGCGCGCCATCTGCCATCCCCTTCCCGCAATGCCCTACGAACCGCCCCCTCACCTTGCCGGCCTGACCCTCGCGCAGATCGCGGCGCTGGTCGAGGAGCGCAAGCTGCCGCCGGTCGAAAGCTGGAGCCCGCAGCAGATCGGTGAGAGCCACATGGTGATCGCCGCCGACGGCACCTGGTTCCACGAAGGCGGCGTGATCCGGCGCGAGGCGATGGTGCGCGCCTTTGCCAGCCTGCTCACCCGCGACGCGGCGGGGCACCACTGGCTCGTCACCCCGATCGAGAAGCTCAGCATCGAGGTCGAGGACGCGGCCTTCATCGCCACCGATTGCGTGCGGACCGAGGGCGCGCTGGCGTTCCGGCTCAACACCGACGAACTGGTGATCGCCGGCCCCGAGCACGCTCTGCGCGCAGCGGGCACGACCGAGGAGCCCGCGCTCTATCTCCACGTGCGGCGCGGGTGCGAAGCGCGGCTCAACCGCTCAACCTGGGCGCAGCTGGCCGAGATCGCGCTGGCCGAAGGGGCCGAGGAAAATGGCTGGCGGGTCACCAGCCAGGGCGCGCATTTCCGCCTGCTGCCATGAGCCTCTACGACCCCCTCGCCCGCGCCTTTGCGGAAGGCCATGCGCGCGACATTCCCGATCTCCTGAGCGACGCGCACTTCGCCAAGGATGGCCGCGCCACGCCCGCCGCGGTGCTGGTGGCTATCACCGACGTGGCGCATGATCCGCAGGTGATCCTCACCCAGCGCCCCCGCGCGATGCGCGATCACCCCGGGCAGGTCGCCTTTCCCGGCGGCAAGATCGATCCGGGCGAGGATGCCGTCACCGCCGCCCTGCGCGAGGCCGAGGAGGAGCTTGCTCTCCCCCGCGATGCCGTGCGGGTGATCGGCACCAGCGATGTCTACCACACCGGCACCGGCTTTCTGGTGACGCCGGTGGTGGGCGTCGTTCCGCCGGGGCTGGAGCTTGTCCCCAACCCGCAAGAGGTCGAGGCGTGGTTCGAAGCGCCGCTCGGCCTGCTGCTCGATCCTGCCAGCTGGACGACCAACGAGGTGTTCTGGCGCGGGGCGAACCGGCGCTATCTCGAACTCGACTGGCAGGGCTTCCGCATCTGGGGTGTGACCGCGGCGATCATCGCCAACCTGTCGCGGCGGATCAGCCGGGAGGCGCTGTTCGATGCTGCGTGAACTTTCGCAGGCCGACTGGACCAGGCGCGAGGGCCTCGCCCTGTTGACGCGCGCGCTGGGGGCGGAGAACATCCGCTGGGTCGGCGGGGCGGTACGCGATGGCTTGCTCGGCGTGGCCGTGGCCGATGTCGATTGCGCCACGAAGCTGATGCCCGCCGAGGTGATCGCTGCCTGCGGGCGCGCGGGGATCCGCACCGTGCCGACCGGGATCGATCACGGCACCATCACCGCGATCCTCAAGGATGGCCCGGTCGAGGTCACCACCCTGAGGCGCGATGTCGCCACCGATGGCCGGCGCGCCACCATCGCCTTCGCGCAGGACTGGCCCGAGGATGCCGCGCGGCGCGATTTCACCATCAACGCGCTCTATGCCCATCCCGAAACGCTCGAGATCGCAGACTATTTTGGCGGTCTCGACGATCTTGCGGCAGGCCGCGTGCGCTTCATCGGGGACGCGCGCCAGCGGATTGCCGAGGATCACCTCAGGATCCTGCGCTACTACCGCTTCCAGACCCGCTTCGGCGCCGATCTCGATCCCGAGGCCGAGGATGCCTGCGCCGAGCTGGCACACACGCTGAAGGGCCTCAGCCGCGAGCGGATCGCCTCGGAACTGTTGTCCCTGCTCGCCCTGCCCGATCCGCACCCGACCATCGACCGCATGAGGAAGCGCGGCGTGCTGCCGGTGATCCTGCCCGAGGCCTGCCCGCCGCAGGTCGCTGCCCTTGCGCGGCTGATCGCGGCCGAGGCCGAGCAGGGCATTGCCCCCGATCCCGTCCGGCGGCTCGCGGCGCTGCTTCCGCCGATGCCGGAGACGGCCGAGACCGTCGCCGCGCGCCTGCGCCTCTCCAAGGCCCAGCGCGGCCGCCTGGTGGCCGCGGCCGAGCGCCGGCCGGAAGATGCCGCGAACCCCCGCGCCCTCGCCTATCGCCTCACGCCCCCCGTCGCGACGGACCGCCTGCTGATCGGCGGCGGCGACGCGCGGGCGCTCGACGGGTGGAGCGTGCCGGTCTTCCCGCTGAAGGGCGGCGCGATCGTCGCGCGCGGGGTCACCGCCGGCCCGGCGGTCGCGCGCGTGCTCCAGCAGGTCGAGGCGCGCTGGGTCGCCGAAGGCTTCCCCGACGCTGCCCGCATCGACGCGCTGCTGACCGAGGAACTCGCCCGCGCGGCCTCCTGACGCGAACGTAAAGGGGCGAACGGGGCGAAACCCGCGACGGATGCGGTCCCGGCCGGTTCCCCTCCATACTCACGCAGGTTAGAGTCTTGGCTGCGGGCCCCACCGGTCACAAGCCACACCGGTCCTCTTGGCCACCCCCGGCCGACCAGCCCGCACCCCGATACGCCATGCCGCCCCCTTGGCACGGCGACGGGGAAACGAGAGTTGGAGTGCTGTGATGAAAACCCTCAGGCTGGCGCTGATGGCCGGCGCCATTGCCGTTACCCCCGCGGCGGTGTTTGCGCAGGATGTCGGCACGACGATCTACGGCAGCGATGGCAAGCCGGTCGGCACCGTGGTCGAGGTCAACGCGCAGGTGGTCGTGATCGACACCGGCCGCCACAAGGCCCCCGTACCGCTCAGCATGGTGTTCGACGGGCCCAACGGGAAGAGCGTCAACGCGCCCCGCTCGCTGGTCGACAGCATGATGGACGAGCGCCTTGCCGCAGCCAATGCCGAGCGCGACGCCAAGCTCAAGCCGGGCGCGGCGGTGATCTCCTCCGGGGGCCGTGCGGTGGGCACGATCCGTGTGGCGGACCTCACTGCGGATTCGATCATCCTCGACAGCCCGCAGGGGCCGCTGCGGTTGAAGAAGGAGCACTTCGCTGTGACCCCGCAGGGCCAGCTGATGGTGCTCTACAGCCGCGACCAGATCGCCAGCGCCGCCAATGGCAGCACCCGCAACGCCTCGGCCACGGGCGCCGGGAACTAGGCCCCGCTCAGCCGAACTTGCCCGACTTGGGGAAGCCCTGCGGCGGCATCCGCCCGGCAGCCCCGCGCGCGACCTTCCACATGCGGATTTCGGTCTCGGTCCGCGTGCGCTCGCCCGAGCCGCCCATCTGCCAGCTGAGGCCATCGGCAAGCACGAAGGTCGTCGCATCGGACAGCCCGCCATCGCGGTAGCGCTGGAGCTGCACCCCCTGCCCGCGCGACATGACGGGCAGCTCTTCGAGGTTGAAGACAACGAGCTTGCGGTTGTCGCCCACCACCGCGACATGATCGTGCCCCTCGCCGATCGGGCGGATCACCGAAAGCTTCGCCCCGTCCTTGAGATTGACCACCTGCCGGCCCTTGCGGGTCTCGGCGAGCAGCTCGTCGAGCAGCGCGACGAAGCCCTTGCCGTGGCTTGAGGCGAGCAGCAGCCTGCCGCCCGGGCGGTGGACCATCATTGCGCTGACATTCGCTTCGGTCTCGAGGTCGATCATGGTGCGCACCGGCTCACCAAAGCCGCGCGCGCCAGGGAGCTTGTCGCAGCCCAGCGTGTAGAACCGCCCGTCGGAGGCGGCGAGCAGCAACTTGTCGGTGGTCTGGGCGTGGAGGATGAAGGCGAGGCCGTCGCCCTCCTTGTACTTGAACTCCTGGTCGAGCGGCACGTGGCCCGAGGCCGCACGGATCCAGCCCTTCTGGCTGAGGATCACCGTGACGGGCGCCTTCTCGATCATCGCGTCCATGCTGAACACCGCCGTGGGCGTAGCCTCGGCAATCAGCGTCCGGCGGCGGCCGAGCGGGGTGTCCTCGGCGTAGTTCTTGCGCAGATTGCGCAGGTCGCGTTTCAACCGCGTGCGCTGCTTGGCGGGGCTTTCGAGCAGCGCCTTCAGGTCGGCCTCTTCGGCAAGCAGCTCGTCCTGTTCCTTGCGCAGCTGCATTTCCTCCAGCTTGCGCAGGGAGCGCAGCCGCATGTTGAGGATCGCTTCGGCCTGCCGGTCGGTCAGCTCGAACTCGGCGATCATCACCGGCTTGGGCTCGTCCTCGGTGCGGATGATCTCGATCACCCGGTCGAGGTTGAGGAAGGCGATGATGTAGCCGCGCACCAGTTCCAGCCGGTTGGCGATCTGGTCCAGCCGGTGCCTGGCGCGGCGCTGGAGGATGTCGATCTGCGCCGAGGTCCAGCTTTCAAGCAGTTCCTTCAGCCCCATCACCATCGGGGTGCGGCCAAGGCCCGGCGGGGCATCGAGCACGTTCATGTTGAGGCTGAAGCGGGTTTCGAGATCCGTCAGCTTGAACAGGCTCTCCTTCAGGAGCTCGGGATCGACATTGCGGCTCTTGGGCACGAGCACGATGCGGATCGCCTCGTCGCTCTCGTCGCGCACGTCTTCGAGGATCGGGAGCTTGCGGTCGGCGATCGCCTGCGCGATCTGCTCGATCAGCTTGGACTTGGGCACCTGATAGGGAATTTCCGAGATGACGAGCTGCCACTGGCCCCCGCCGAGCCGCTCGATCCCGGCATCGATATCGGCCTGATCCTTGGCCTCGGGCGCGCGGAACCGCCCACGCAGACGGAAGGCACCGCGCCCGGTGCGATAGGCTTCGGCGATGATCGCCGGGCTGTCGATCACGTGCCCGCCGGTGGCGAAATCGGGGCCGTGGAACAGCTCCATCAGCCGCTCATGGGTGACCGAGGGATTGTCGATCAGCTCGAGCGTGGCGTCGATGATCTCGGCGACATTGTGGCTCGGGATGGAGGTCGCCATCCCCACCGCGATCCCGCTCGCCCCGTTCGCGAGCAGGTTCGGGAACAGGCCGGGGAAAATCTCGGGCTCGATCTCCTCGCCATTATAGGTCGGGAGGAAATCGACCGTGCCCTCGTCCAGCCCCGCCATCAGTTCCAATGCGGTGCGGGTCAGGCGGGCTTCGGTGTAGCGGTAGGCGGCGGCGTTATCGCCGTCGACATTGCCGAAATTCCCCTGCCCCTCGACCAGCGGATAACGCAGGCTGAAATCCTGCGCGAGGCGGACCATCGCGTCGTAGACGGAGGCATCGCCATGGGGGTGATACTTGCCGATCACGTCGCCGACGACGCGGGCCGACTTCTTGAAGGCATCGCTCGGATTGAGCTTCAGCTGCCGCATCGCCCACAGCAGGCGGCGGTGGACCGGCTTCAGCCCGTCGCGCAGATCGGGGAGCGAGCGCGCGGTGATCGTCGAGAGCGCATAGACCAGATAGCGCTCGGACAGCGCGGCATCGAAGGGCGCATCGACGATGGCGTCGAAGCCGTCATCGGGATCGGCGGGAAGCACGGGATCGGACATGGCCCCCGTCTAGCAATCCCCGCGCGCGCGAGGGAGAGGGGTTTCCACAGGGAATGCTCCGCAATCGCGCGGGGCGGGAGGGGGTCGCAATGTGCATTCCGCTTGCCAAACCGCCTGATTTCATTCGATGATCGCCGCGCACCCAGGGGACAGGGGAATTCATGCGCACATCACTGATCGCCGCCGCTTCGCTCGCTCTGTGCCTGACGGGGTGCAGCAAGCCCGCTGACGGGGGCGGGACGGAAAGCGAATTCGGCTTTCACGAGGCGCAGCAATCCTCGGTCTTCAACCTGCTCGAAGGCGACAGCGACATGGCCATGGTGGAGCGGGTCCAATCGTTGAGCGTCGAGGAGCCACCTGCCGACACAGCCTCCTCGGTCCCCCTGCCCACTGCCGCCACGGCCTCGGCCCCGAACCAGATCGCCTATTCTTATGGCTACGGCTTCCGCATCGAGGCCGACGCCATCGCCAAGCTGCAGGAGCGCCACGTCGCCCTGTGCGAGAAAATGGCCCCCGCCTGCCGCATCATCCGCACCTCGCAATCGCGCTCGGACAGCTGGGACGGCTATGGCGAAGTCAGCATGGAAGTCGCTGCCGACCGCGCCGGAAAGCTCGGCGAAGCGCTGCTGGCTCCGGCCGAGGAACTGGGCGGCACGCTGGTTTCCTCGGTGCGCGAGGGCGAGGACCTCAGCACCCAGATCATCGACACCGAAGCCCGCCTCAAATCGCGCCTGCTGCTGCGCGACAAG
This sequence comes from Erythrobacter colymbi, assembly GCF_002155685.1. GTDB lineage: Bacteria > Pseudomonadota > Alphaproteobacteria > Sphingomonadales > Sphingomonadaceae > Erythrobacter > Erythrobacter colymbi. Next base: position 559,763 of record NZ_MUYK01000001.1, on the reverse strand, counting down.
CTGACGGCGATCCTCCAGAACAACCGCGGTTCGGTCGACGAACTGGTCAAGGCCGAATCCGAAGTCGCCAAGGTCAACGAGGAGATCGACGCGGTGCGCGCGCGGCTCGAAAGCTTCCGTGGGCGCATCCGTTACAGCGATGTGAAGATCCAGTACGAGCCGGCCTTCGGGGAGAGCCAGGTCGGCTTCGTGCGCCCTGTCGCCACCGCCTTGCGCTCGGTCGGCTCGACCCTCGGGGTCAGCATCGCGGCGATCGTCTATGCGGTGACGGCGCTGCTGCCACTGGTGCTGCTGATCGCCGGCCTGCGCTGGGTGCTCCACCGCTTCGGCTTCCGCCTGCGGTTCTGGAAGAACGACCTGCGCAAGACCAAGGCGGCAGAGGAGCCGGCGGAGAGCTAGGGCGCGGCCCGCCGCACCTGCCTTGCGGCCCGTCCCGTAGAGTGGAACATCGGCCTGCGCCAAGGGCTTGTCCCTCGCGGATACCAACCGCAGGAGACACATCATGCAGCGCGTCCTCATCATCGCCACCGACGGGTTCGAGCAGTCCGAACTGATGGAACCCAAGCGCCTGCTCGAGGAAGCCGGGGCCGAGGTTTCGGTCGCCAGCCTCAAGCCCGGGGCAATCAAGGGCTGGGACCAGAAGGACTGGGGCGAGAGCGTGCCGGTCGACCTCACCGTCGGCGAGGTGCAGACCGGAGACTATGACGCGCTGCTGCTCCCCGGCGGGCAGATGAACCCCGACATCCTGCGCACCGAGCACAAGGTCATTGAAATCATCCGCGAATTCGACGCCGCGGGGAAGCCCCTCGCCGCCATCTGCCATGCCCCGTGGCTGCTCGCCGAGGCCGATCTGATCGAAGGGCGTACCGTCACCGGCTGGCCCTCGATCCGCACCGATCTCACCAATGCCGGCGCGGCGGTCGTCGACGAGGAGGTGGTGGTCGACGGCAACTTCATCACCAGCCGCAAGCCGGGCGACATCCCCGCCTTCACCGAGGCGCTAATGGCCGCGCTCAACATGGAACGCGTTGAAGAACCGCTGTAATTCCGCGCTACATCCGCCGCGCATCGGAGCTGGTGGCGGGGACGGTGACGGTCAATCCGTCCATCTCCGCCGTCAGCTCGATCTGGCACGACAGGCGCGAGGTGCGCCGCGCGCCGGCGGCGAAATCGAGCATGTCCTCCTCCTCTTCCGAGGCGGGGGACAGGCGCTCAAACCAGTCGGCCGCGACGATCACGTGGCAGGTGGAACACGCCATCTGCCCCTCGCAGGTGCCCTCCAGCGGCAGCCCCGCCGCCTGCCCGACGCGCAGCAGGTTGTCACCACTTTCCGCAGCAGTTTCAATGACTTTGCCGCGCGGGTCGATGAAGGTGACGGTAATGCTCACAGGCCCTGCTCCCTCGCGGCGGCGTTCAACATGGCAGCGGCGGATTCGAGTTCCGCTGCGCTCGTATAGCGCCCGAATCCGAGGCGGATAGAGGACTTTGCCTCTGCGTCCGAAAGCCCGATCGCCCGCAGCACATGGCTGGGACGGCCCGACCCGCTGGCGCAGGCGCTCCCGGCGGAGAACATCACCTGACGGCAGTCGCTCATCAGGCGGGCGACGTCGAGGCCGTCCTTGCGGATGTTGAGATTGCCGTGCCAGCGGTGCTCCGCGCTGCCGTTCAGCTGCCAGCCTTCGAACAGATCGCGGGCAATGTTCTCCAAATGTTTCACGTGAAACATCTGCGCCTCCATCCCCTCAAAAGCGAGGCGCGAGGCCGCCCCGAACCCTGCACAAAGGGCGGGCGAGAGGGTGCCTGAACGCAGCGAAGCCTCCTGACCGCCGCCGTGAACAAGGGGCTGGAGCGTGGTATCCGGCGCCATCCACAGCGCGCCGATCCCCTTGGGCCCGTGAATCTTGTGCGCCGAGACCGCCACGAAGTCGGGGCTGAAGGGGGTCAAGGCGAGCCTGCCATAGGCCTGGACGGCATCGACCAGCACTCTGGCACCCGCCGAACGGGCGATGGCGATGGCCTCGGCGAGCGGGTGCACCACGCCGATCTCGTTATTGACCGCCATGATCGCGACGAGGCCCGTCTGCGGCGTCAGCGCGGCCTTGAGCGCCTCAAGGTCGGCGCGGCCATCGGGCAGGACGGGGAGCACGGTGAAGCGCCGCCCCTGCGCCTCGACCGCCACCGCACAATCGAGCACCGCGGCGTGCTCGGTGGCGAAGGTGAGGACATCGCCCGTGGTGCCGAGCAGCACCATGTTGAGCGCCTCGGTCGCGCCGCTCGTGAAGATCGTCCGACCGCCGGTGGGCATGAGCGCCGCGACCTGATCGCGCGCGGCCTCGACCGCCGCGGCGGCCATGCGGCCCATGCGGTGGGGCGAGTGGGGGTTGCCGAAAGTGTCGCTCTCCGGCCCGCCGAGCCAGCGCAACATCGCCTCACGCGCTTCGGGGGCGAGGGGTGTGGTGGCCTGATAGTCGAGGTAGATCATGGGGTTACGCCCATGTCTTCGTCATTGCGAGCGGAGCGAAGCAATCCATGGCGTGAGGTTCCCGCTTGACGCGCGGTCCGTCCATGGATTGCCGCGTCGCCTTCGGCTCCTCGCAATGACGAGATCAGCATAGCGAAGCCCAGGCCTTCGCGAACCGCTCAAGCTCCTCGGGCGTGGTGTTCCACCCGAGGCTGACCCGGATCGTGCGCGCCGCCACATCGTCGGGCACTCCGAAGGCATCGAGCACGCGGCTTTTCTTCAAGGTGCCCGAGGAACACGCGCTCCCCGCCGAGACCGCGAAGCCTTGTCCGTCGAGGCGGATCAGGAGCGCCTGCGCGCTCATCGTGGGGTGGGCGAGGGCGAAAATGTAATCCACCTGCTCGCCCCGCTCCAGTTGGTAGGGCGACAGCGCCTCGGCGAAGGCGCGGCGTTCATTGGGCGAGGTTACCCAGCAGCCCGCCTCGAGCGCTGCCGCCATGCCCATAGCGCCGGGAAGATTCTCGGTGCCCTGACGATAGCCGCGCTCGTGCCCGCCGACGGGTTCCAGCACTGCAAAGTCCTGTACCAGCAGCGCACCCACGCCAATCGGTCCGCCGAACTTGTGGGCGCTGACGACGATCATGTCGGCCTCGGGCAGCGGGAGCTTGCCTGCGCTCTGGGCGCAGTCTGAAAGGAGCAGCGCGCCGTCTTCGCGCATCGCATCGGCGGTGTCTGCGATCCTGAGTATCGTGCCGGTTTCCGGATTGACGTGCTGGACTGCGATGAGCGTGCCTTCGGCCGGCGGCTCGCCGCCCGTGAAAAGTTCGGCATCCGGTGCCGCGCGGAACACCGCGTCATGCTCGACGGCGCTAACGATCCGGCGCTCCACCTTGGCGCGGTTGAGGGCAATCCACAGCGCCTCGCTCGCGCCCGAGGTAAAAATCAACTCCCCTTCCCACCCCAGCGCGCGCTTCACGCGCTCGCGCGCATCCTCCAGCGCGGCGCGCGCCTTGCGGCCTTCGGCGTGGGGCGAAGAGGGGTTGGCCCAGATCGCGAAGCCCTCCTCCATCGCCGCGCGCGCTTCGGGGCGCAGGGGGCTGGTGGCGGCGTGATCGAGGTAGATGCGGCCTGAAATGGCGGGATTCCTCACAATAATTGCGATTTTCGCGAGTGCCCCTATATAGGCCGCGCAATTCCGGCGCCACCCGGCGCGGCACAGCGTTTCATAAGGTCCAGCAATGCCCTCAGTGATCTTCCCCGGCCCCGAAGGCCGTCTCGAAGGCCGTTTCTCCCCGCCCCCGCGCCCGCGCGCGCCGGTGGCGATGATCCTGCATCCGCACCCCGAGGGCGGCGGCACGATGAACGACCGGATCGTGCAGCGGCTCTACAAGACCTTCGCCGATCGCGGCTTTGCGACGCTACGCTTCAACTTCCGCGGCGTGGGCCGCTCGCAAGGGTCGTTCGACAGCGGCATCGGCGAGCTTTCGGATGCGGCGAGCGCGCTCGACTGGGTGCAGTCGATCCACCCCGAGGCGCAGAGCACCTGGATCGCGGGCTACTCCTTCGGCGCGCTGATCGGCATGCAGCTGCTGATGCGCCGCCCCGAAGTGCGCGGCTTCATCTCGGTCGCGCCGCCCGCCAACATGTACGATTTCAGCTTCCTCGCCCCTTGCCCCGCGAGCGGCATCTTCGTGCAGGGCGCGGCGGATACGGTGGTGCAGCCCAATGCGGTGCAGAAGCTGGTCGACAAGCTGCGTACCCAGAAGCACATCACCATCCACCACGAGGAAATCCCGCGCGCCAACCACTTCTTCGAGAACGAGCTCGAGGAGTTGATGCGCTCGGTCGACAACTATCTGGATTTCCGCCTCTCGCCGGATTGCCCGATCAAGTAGCTCTTGTTTGCGTGGTCGCCTCCGCGACCACGTCCTCGGTGCTGTTCCTTCGCTGCGCTCCGGGCACCTGCGGGCGGCCGTTCGGCCTTGCGGCCCTACGGGCCGGGCCAGCGCGACTCATCAGACTTGCGATGATTTCGGTCGCGCCAGCGACCGCGAGCGCACGCGCGCGAGCCGCAGGCGCTCAAGCCCGCAGGGCTTGAAACAGCGCCGAGGACGTGCCCGCGGAGGCGGGCACGCAAGCAAATTCAACCATTTCTCTACCGAAATGGTTGCAAAAATTACAGTCCTGAAAAACAACGCGAAAGTTCTTCGGGCCTAGCAAAAGTCATAGTACTCTGAGTCCCGAGCGGGGCCGGAGTGTTCTGCTTGTCAAAGGTGCTCCGGCCACCGCTCCCACGATGATGGAGAGAGGAGCACATATGACATACGCTTCTGCCAACCGCCGCCCCAACGCCGCCGCGCTTGCCGGCGCGCTGGGCATCCCCGGAGCCTTCGGCGCGCTGCTGGTCGTCGGCCTTGCGGTGACGGTGGTGACGGTGCCCAAGCCGCCCAACCCCACGGCCACCTCGGTCGCCGAGATCCCCCTGCCCCCGCCTCCGCCGCCGACCGACGAAAAGTCGCAGACCGACAACAAGACAACGAACCCCACGACCGTCACCGAAATCCCCGTCATCCCCAACCCGCCGATCAATCCGCCGGTGATCTTCGACGGGCCGATCACCATCCCCACCTCGCCGCCGGGCACCGAAGGGCCGATCGTCACCGGCACCCCCGGCCCCGTGCCGAGCCCGGCTTCGCTCTACGATCCGGTCGGCGCGAAGGCGAAGGGCAATCCCGGCAAGTGGGTGACCAATGACGACTATCGCCCGCGCTGGATCATGGAGGGGCTCGAGGGCACCGCGCGCTTCACGCTCCAGATCGACGCGCGCGGCAAGGTGTCGGGCTGCACCATCACCCGCTCGACCGGCCACGCCGCGCTCGATGCGGCGACCTGCGATCTCGTGAGCAAACGCGCGCGCTTCGATGCGGCACGCGACGGAACGGGCAAGCCGGTCGCGGGGAGCTATTCGAACAGCGTGACCTGGAGAATCCCGGAGTAACCCGGGTGTCGCCGGGGGAGGCTTACCCCCTAGTTTCCCCCGGCGGCTTTTCCGATCTGGTCGACCGGCGTCTCGCCGGTGTCGGTCGGCACGGTCCAGATCAGCACGTTGACGATCGCGATCACCGCCAGCAGCACCATCAGCGCGGGGTTCTTCGCGTCGCCCGTGCGGCGCCACAGGGCAAAGGCCCCCGCGACCAGCGCGAAGGCGGCGAGCATGACGATGGCGAGCACGATACTGGTCATGCGCGCGCCCTTAGCGCGGGCGGGCCTGCCGGTGCAATTGACTTGCGCGCGGCGGCTCGCCACACCCTGCCGCCATGAGAGAGAGCACCACCACGATCACCCGCCGCGCCGCCCTTGCAGGGCTTGCCGGCACCTCGACACTCGCCCTGCTGCCGGGCTGCGCCGCGAACCCCGCGACGCCGGCCAGCGCCTCGGGCTCCATCGCGGGCCTTGACCCCGATGCCGCGCTCGAGAACATCGCTTACCGCATGCTCGCGCACGAGCCGGGCCGCGCCACCGGTCTCGGGGTCGACACGGGCGAATATGCGGCGTGGCGATCGACCTTCGGCACCGGCGGGGCCGAGGGCCGCGCGGCCTATGCCGCCACCCTCAAGGAGCTCGTCGCCGAAGTGCGCGCCTATCCCAAGGCAGGCCTCACCAGCGACCAGCAGATCGGCTTCGAGGTGGTCGAGACCGCCTTCTCCAGCGCGCTCGAAGGCATGGCCAAGCCCTATGGCGATGTCGCCGTGGGCAGCTGGCGCAATGCGCCCTATGTCGTGATCCAGAACGTCGGCGGCTATATCGATCTGCCCCGCCACTTCGGCTCCTCGCAGCCGCTGTCCAAGCCCGAGGATCTCGGCCCCTACATGAGCCGCCTTGCGGAAGTCCCGGCGCTGCTCGATGGCGAGCTTGACCGGATCAAAGACGCGCGCGGCCAGGGCGTGATCCCGCCCGCCTTCCTGCTCGACAAGGCGATCCGGCAGATGGAGGCGAGCATCAAGGGCGCAAGCGAGAGCTACGCCGGGCCGCTCACCGCCAGCGGCATCGCCGGTGCGGACACCGCCGCCGCGCAGGCCGAGCGGATCACCGCCAGCGGTATCGTCCCCGCATTGGAGCGCCAGCTGGCCGAATTGAAGGTCCAGCGCGCCGCCGCCAAGGACTTCGCCGGCATGTGGGCCCAGCCCGATGGCGAGTCCTATTACGACTGGGCGATCCGCGCCTCGACCACCACGAAGATGACGCCCGACGAGATCCACCAGCAGGGCCTCGACGAGCTGAAGACGCTCCACGGGCGGATGGACCCGATCCTGCGCGAGATCGGCTACACCCAAGGCAGCGTGGGCGAGCGGATGCGCGCGCTCAGCGCCGATCCGCGCTACCACTTCGCCGAGGGCGACGCGGGCCGCGCGGAGATCTTCGACTTCATCAACGACCGTCTCAAGTGGATCCGCGGGCAGATGCCGCGCGCCTTCAACCAGCTGGTCAATCCCAACATGGAAGTGCGCCGCCTGCCGCTCGCCGAGGAGCCCGGCGCGCCGGGGGCCTATGGCGGGGCGGGCAGCAAGGACGGCACCATCCCGGGCCGCTTCTGGATCAACCTCAGAACCACCGATCTCCACCGCAAGTACGACCTTGCCGACCTCACCTTCCACGAGAGCATCCCCGGCCACGTGTGGGAAGGCGAATTCTCGAACCGCCTGCCGCTGATCCGCTCGATCCTCGCCTTCAACGCCTTCTCCGAAGGCTGGGCGCTCTATGCCGAGCAGCTCGCCGACGAGCTGGGCGCCTATGACGAGTTCAAGGTGGGCCGCCTCGGCTATCTGCAATCGCTCGCCTTCCGCGCCTGCCGTCTGGTGGTCGACACCGGCATGCACTCCAAGCGCTGGACGCGCGAGCAGGGCCGCCAGTTCTTCGTCGAGGAGAACGGATCGAAGGTCGAGGAGGTCGCCTCCGAGGTCGATCGCTATTGCAGCTGGCCGGGCCAGGCCTGCGGCTACAAGATCGGCCACAGCGAGATCGTCAAGAACCGCGCCCGCGCGCAGGCGGAGCTCGGCGGCAAGTATGACCTCAAGGCGTTCAACACCGCCGTGGTGCTGGGGGGCAATGCGCCGCTCTCGGTGATGGCGAACACGGTGAGCCGCTATATCGCGGGGGCAAAGGGGTGAACATATCCCCCCTCCTCTTCAGAGGAGGGGGTTGGGGGTGATGGCGAGCGAAGCGAGCACCTTCGACACCACCCCGCTGCGACTAGGCAGCAAGCTGCCAAGTCTCGCGGCCCTCCTCTCAAGAGGAGGGCGGTCAACGCCAACCTCGACCACAACACAGCAATTCCCGCACATCGCCCCGCTTCCCAAACCGCTAACCTGTCCCCATCTTGCAATCCGCGCATGACAGGAGGGCGGCATGGAAACACTCGGACAAGACCTGGAGACCATGCGCCGCGTGCCGCTCGCGGCCGAGCATGTCGATGCGATCTGCGCGATCGGGGGCGAGAAGCTCTATCCTGCCGGCACCATCGTGATGGACATCGGCGAGCCGATGGACCGCTTCGTCTATGTGCTCGAAGGCGAGATCGAGGTCGTCAATCCCTATACCGGCGAGCGGATGTTCGAATCCGGCCTCGGCCCGACGCAGTTTCTCGGCGAGATCGGGTTCCTGAGCGGATCGACCAACTACCTCAAGATGCGCGCGGCGGTGGACACCCGCGTGATCGAGGCCCCGCGCCGCGGCGTGCTGGAGTTGATGAGCCGCATCCCCGAGCTGTCCGACCACCTCATCACCGTCTTCGCCGCGCGGCGGCGCAAGCAGTTCGAGCTCGGCAATGCGGCGGTCAAGGTGGTCGGCGCCGACCGCGATGCGGCGGTGCAGGCGGTCGAGCGCTTCCTCTCGAGGAACCGCATCCCTTTCAAGAGCTACGATCTCGATGCCAAGGACGAGCAGAGCGTGCAGGTGTGCACCCTGATCGGCCACGAGCCGGCCGTGCTGCTCGGCAACGGCACGCGGCTGGAGGACCCTACCCCGCGCAAGGTCGCGCAATATCTCGGGCTCGATCTCGATATCTGCTCGCGCCGCACCTACGACCTCGTGATCGTCGGCGGCGGCCCGGCAGGGGTGGCGGCGGCGGTCTATGCGGGCTCGGAGGGGATCGAGGCGCTGGTGGTCGAGGACACGGCGGTCGGCGGGCAGGCGGGCACGTCCAGCCGGATCGAGAATTACATGGGCTTTCCCACCGGCATCAGCGGCACCGACCTCACCTGGCGCGGACAGGTGCAGGCGATGAAGTTCGGCACCCGCTTCGTCATGCCGCGCCGGGTCGAGGCGCTGTCGAAGCGCGATGACGGTTCCTATTGCGTGACGCTGGATGACGGCGACGAGCTGTGCGCCCGCGCGCTGCTGGTGGCGACCGGGGTGCAGTACCGCCGCCTGCCGCTCGCCAATCTGGAGGAGCTGGAGGGCGCGGGAATCTTCTACTCCGCGACCGAGATGGAAGCGCGCTTCTGCGCAAAGACCGAGGCGGTGGTGATCGGCGGGGGCAATTCGGCCGGGCAAGCGGCGATGTATCTCAGCCGCGCCGCGTCGCACGTGCACCTCGTGGTGCGATCGGGCAGCCTTGCGGCCTCGATGTCCAGCTACCTCTCCCAGCGTTTGGAGGCCGATCCGCGCGTCACCATCCACTATCACTCCGAAGTCACCGCGCTCCACGGCGATGACTGGCTCGAGGGCCTGACGCTCAAGACGAAGGACTCGGAGCGCCGGATCGACACCCGCGCGCTGTTCATCATGATCGGCGCGGCGCCCAACACCGACTGGCTTTCGGGCCTCGCCGCAACCGACGACAAGGGCTTCGTCCTCACCGGCGCAGCGGCAGGACAGGGCGACGACTACGCCACCACCGCCCCCGGCATCTTCGCCGTGGGCGACGTGCGCGCCGGATCGGTCAAGCGCGTCGCGAGCGCGGTGGGCGAGGGATCGGTCGTGGTCAGCCGCATCTGGCAATATCTCGAAGACACCCGTCCGCAGGGCTAGGCGCCGCGCGCGCATTTCGTCGCAACCCTCTGGCATTGCGCGATAAAGCCGATATGCTTGGCGTCATCGTCCGGCCGTCGCAGGGCCGCGCGATCAGGGGACGCATACCATGATTTCCGCGCTTATCCGCAGCCTCGCCGCCGCCCTCGCGCTGCTCGCCGCAGCGCCCGCATGGGCCGAGTGGTACGAGGCATCGAGCGACCACTTCGTCATCTACGCCGATGACAAGGAAGCCGACATCCGCAAGTTCGCCGAGAACCTCGAACGCTATCACGGCGCGATGGCGTTCCTCACGGGGCGCGATCTGGAGAAGCCCAGCCCCTCCAACCGCGTGACGATCTTCGTTGTCGGCGGGCAGGGCGACATGCGCAAACTCGTCGGCGGCAACCGCTATGTCGGCGGGTTCTACATCCCGCGCGCCGGCGGCAGCCGCGCCTTCGTTCAGGACATCCGCAACACCAAGGGCTACCCCGATTTCTCGACCATCGTGCTGCTGCACGAATATGCCCACCACTTCCTGATCGGCTCCTCGCGCTTCCCCAAGCCGCGCTGGCTGAGCGAGGGGGCGGCGGAATTCTTCGCGGCAACGACCTTCAAGGATGATGGCGGCCTGCTGATCGGCCGCCCCGCCCTGCACCGCGGGGCCGAGCTGGTCTATGCCGACCCGGTCCACGTGCGCGAGCTGCTCGATCCGGCGCTCTACGAGAAGCAGAAGGGCAAGGGCTACGACGCCTTCTACGGCAAGAGCTGGCTGCTCTATCACTACCTCTCCTTCTCGAAGGAGCGCGGCAGGCAGCTGGCGCAGTACCAGATAAACCTGTTCAACGGCATGGGACCGCTGGAGGCGGGCGAGGCGGCTTTCGGCGACCTCGACCAGCTGGAGCGAGAGCTCAAGAACTACATGACCGGGCGGGGCATGATGACCTACGTGCTGACCCCGCAGCAGATCGGACCGATCAGCCCCGTCGCCCTGCGCAAGCTGCCTGCGGGCGAGGCGGCGATGATGCCGGTCGTGATCCGCTCGCAACGCGGGGTGGACGACAAGGAGGCGGCCGCGCTCCTGACCGAGGCGCGCGCCATCGCCGCGAGGTATCCCGACGACCCCGGCGCGCTCGCCGCGCTGGCCGAGGCCGAGTATGACGCGGGCAATGACGCCGAGGCCATCGCCGCCGCCGACAAGGCGATCGCGCGCGATCCGAGGCGCGTGAACGCCTATGTCCAGAAGGGCTACGCCCTGTTCCGGCAGGCGGGCGAGGCCGAGGATCCGAAAGTCGCCTACGACGCGGCGATGAAGCCTTTCGAGGCGCTCAACGCCTTCGAGAACGACCACCCCCTGCCGCTGATCTACTACTACCGCAGCCAGGTCGAGCGCGGGCTCAAGCCCAACGAGAACGCGCGGGCGGCGCTGGAGAAGGCGGCGACGCTCGCGCCCTTCGATCAGGGTCTGCAGATCAATGCCGGGATGATGCTGATCGGCGAAGGCAAGCACGCGATCGCGCGCGATTTTCTTGCACCGCTGGCAGCCAGTCCGCACGGCGGCGGGGCGGCGGAGCGGGCCAAGCTGCTGATGAAGCTGATCGCAGCGGCCAAGGAAGGCGAAAGCCTCGATCTGGCCGAGGCGGTGCGGGGTGCGGATGCAGCCGCGGATGCCGCGCCCGAAGACGGCGCCGAGGGCGAAGGCGATGGCGGTGGCGGCGGCGAAGGGGACGCAAGCTAGGCTGCGCCCCCTTCGCCAGCGGGCCGTTCAGCTCTTGCCGAACAGGCCCTTGGCCATGTCCATCACGTCGTCGACCGGATTGCCGTCGCCGTCCTTGTCGAGCATCGAGGCGAAGTGGGTCAGCGAGCCCTCGCCGCCGATGGCGCTGACGACCTGGTTGAGGATGTCGGGCGAAAGGCCGGTCTTCTCCGCTGCCAGCTGCACCGTGTCGCCATCGAGCTGATGGGTCTTGCCGAGCGCCGCGATCGCGGTTTCGACCATGCTCGGGTCGATCCCGATCTGCTTGGCGAGGTTCGCCACATCATCCGGCGCGCCGCCGATGTTCTTCAGAATGCCGTCGAGAATGCTCATGCTGGTCCCTCCTTCGAGTCGTCTCGAAAGGGAGTGTGGCCCAGCGATGCGTCATTTCAAAGGAAAAGGCCCCGCACCGGTCTTGCGCCGGGCGGGACCCCTCTCCCTAACTCGTGATGTGATCAGGCCGCGACGGGCGCGGGTGCCGCCTGACGCACGCCTTCGTCGACATGGGCTTCGAACTGGGCGAAGTTGTCGATGAACAGCTGCACCAGCTTCTTGGCGGTCGCGTCGTATTCGTCCTTGTCGGCCCAGGTCCTGCGCGGATCGAGGATCGTCTGGTCGATCCCGGCCTCGGCCAGCACCGGCACGTGAACCGGAACCTCGAAGCCGAAGTTCGGATCGCGGCGGAATTCGACATCGTCCATCTTGCCGTCGAGCACCGCGTTCAGCAGCGCGCGGGTCGCCTTGATCGGCATGCGGCTTCCGGTGCCGTACTTGCCGCCGGTCCAGCCGGTGTTGACCAGCCAGCAATCCACCCCGCCCTTGGCGATCCGCTCCTTGAGGAGGTTGCCGTAGACCGAGGGGTGACGCGGCATGAAGGCGGCGCCGAAGCAGGTCGAGAAGGTCGCTTCCGGCTCGGTCACGCCGATCTCGGTGCCGGCCACCTTGGCGGTGTAGCCCGAGAGGAAGTAGTACATCGCCTGATCCGCGGTCAGCCGCGCGATCGGGGGCAGCACGCCGAAGGCATCGGCGGTGAGCATGATGACGTTCGACGGCGCCGGGCCGAGGTTCTTTTCCGAAGTGTTCGGGATGAACTCGATCGGATAGGCGCCGCGGGTGTTCTCGGTCTTGCTGCCGTCGGTGAAGTCGAGCTCGCGCGTGGCTTCGTCCATCGTCACGTTCTCGAGGATCGTCCCGAACATCTGCGTGGTCGCGTAGATCTCGGGCTCGCCCTCGGCCGAGAGGTTGATCATCTTGGCGTAGCAGCCGCCTTCGAAGTTGAAGACCGCCGTGTCCGACCAGCCGTGCTCGTCATCGCCGATCAGGGTGCGGCTGGCATCGGCGGAAAGCGTGGTCTTGCCGGTGCCCGACAGGCCGAAGAAGATCGCGCTCTTGCCGTCCGCGCCGATATTGGCCGAGCAGTGCATCGGCATCACGCCCTGCGCGGGGAGGAGGTAGTTGAGAAGGCCGAACACGCCCTTCTTCATCTCGCCCGAATATTCGGTGTTGCCGATCAGGATCAGCTTCTCGGTGAAGCTCACCGCGATCACCGTATCGCTGCGGCAGCCGTGACGCTGGGGATCGGCCTTGAAGCTCGGCAGGTTGATGATGGTGTATTCGGGAACGAAGTCCGCCAGTTCCTCGGCGGTGGGGCGCACCAGCAGGGTGCGGATGAACAGGTTGTGCCACGCCAGCTGGTTGATGACGCGCACGTTCACGCGATATTCCGGCTGCGAGCCGCCGAACAGGTCCGCGACGTAGAGTTCATCCTGACCTTCGAGATGCGCGAGGAAGTCGGCCTTCAGCGCGGCGAAATGCGCTTCGCTCATCGGCTGGTTGATCGTGCCCCAGTTGATCGTGTTCTCGGTTTCGGCATCGCGGACGACATACTTGTCCTTGACGCTGCGCCCGGTGAAGCGGCCGGTATCGACCAGCAGCGCGCCGTGCTTGGTCAGCTTGCCCTCGCCCTTCTTGAGCGCATGCTCGACCAGCGCCGAGGTCCCGAGGTTGGGATGGATCGTGGCGGCGGTCTTGAGGTTCTGGGCAGCCAGCGGGGTTGCGAGCGGGGTCAACGTATGTCTCCTGGGCGAGGCAGCGTGGATAATGTGCGCGAGGGGTCGGTCAGCCGATTCCAGCGAATCCCGCCCGCCCTTCGTCACACCCCGTAGCACTTGCGCATACGTATGCAACCTCAGGCGGACTTCGTTGTCCCAAACTGTCCGATCCCTTGGTGGCGGCATTAAATTGCGATGACATTTGCGTCAAAGGGGCTGCGGCATAGCAAATTTGGGGAGCGGCCAACCGCAGCTTTGCGCGCGGCTTGCAGCGGCGATTGCGGCGCGTCGCCGTTGGCGCTACCCAAGGGCCATGAAAGCGCGGCCGAAAACCGGATGATGGCGATGGACGGGAACACCGCCGATGCTGCCGCCCTGCCGCCCGAACAGGCGGGGGGCGAGGCGCGCAAGCTCCAGATCGCGCTGGTCGATGATGATCGCAACATCCTCACCACGGTCTCGATCGCGCTCCAGGCCGAAGGCTTTGCCACGCGGCTCTATTCCGATGGCGAGACCGCGCTGAAGGCGCTGCTCGACAACCCGCCCGACCTTGCCGTCTTCGACATCAAGATGCCCAAGATGGACGGGATGGAGCTGCTGCGCCGTCTGCGCCAGAACTCCGCGCTGCCGGTGATCTTCCTCACCAGCAAGGATGACGAGAGCGACGAGGAGGCGGGCCTCGAACTGGGGGCGGACGATTACATCGCCAAGCCCTTCTCGCTGCGCCTGCTGATCGCCCGCATCCGCGCGATCCTGCGCCGGGCCGAGCCGGTCGGGACCACGGGCAGCGCGCCGGCCTCGCCCGCCGAACCGCAGCCCGCCAGCCTCACCCGCGGGCGGCTGTTCATGGATCCCGCGCGGCACCAAGTGACCTGGCAGGGCGAAGCGGTGAGCCTCACCGTCACCGAATTCCTGATCCTCGAAGCGCTCGCCATCCGGCCGGGCGTGATCAAGAGCCGCAACCAGCTGATGGACGCGGCCTACCCCGACGATGTCTTCGTCGATGATCGCACGGTCGACAGCCACATCAAGCGGATGCGGCGCAAGTTCAAGGTGGTCGATCCCGCCTTCGACGCGATCGATACGCTCTATGGCGCGGGCTACAGCTTCACCGATGGCTGAGAGCAAGCGCGCCGGGAGCGGCGAGCAGCTGAGCGCGACGGGCCGTTTCGCACTGACGGGGCGCATCCTCGCGGTCAACATCCTGCCGCTGCTGATCCTCGGCAGCGGGCTGTTCTACCTCGACAGCTACCGCACCCAGCTGATCAACGAACGCTTCAAGCTCGCCCGGATCGAGGCGCAGATCACCGCCGAGGCGCTCGCGGGGGCGAGCCGCCAGCGGCAGGAGGCGCTGCTGGTGCAGATCGGGAAGGAGCAGCGGATGCGGCTGCGCACCTTCGATGCCAAGGGCAGGCTCGTCGCCGACAGCTTTGCCCTCGCCGACCCTGCCTTCCGCTTCAACGACATCTCTGACGACAACTGGGAGCAGCGCTTTTCGGTCTGGCTCGACCGCACGGTCGATACCATTGTCAGCGCCGAACCGGTGCAGGACTATGTCGAGCCCGAAGCCCAGGACGCCGACGCCTGGCCTGAACTGGCCCGCGCGCGCGAGCTCGGCCTATCGCAGGTGCGGCTCTATGACTGGCAGGACGGCACCCCCGTCATCACCGCCGCCGTGCCCGTGGGCCTGCAGGGCGCGACGCTGCTGACCGTGCGCAACGCGGTCGACATCACCGAAAGCGTGCGCACCGCGCGCTCGGCGCTGTTTCTCGCGATGCTGGTGGTGATGGCGGCATCGGCGGCGCTCTCGCTGTTCCTCGCGCGCACCATCGTCACCCCGTTGCGCCTGCTCGCCCGCGCCGCCGTGCGCGTGAAGCAGGGGCGCGATCGCGAGGTCGAGGTCCCGCGCCTGCCCCAGCGCAGCGACGAGATCGGCCTGCTCGCCCGCGCGGTCTCGGACATGACGGGCGCGCTGCGGCAGCGGATCGACGCGGTCGACAGCTTCGCGGCCGATGTCGCGCACGAGATCAAGAACCCGCTCGCCTCCTTGCGCAATGCGGTCGATACCCTGCCGCGCGTCGACGATCCCGAACTGCGCCAGCAGCTGATCGCCATCGCTGCGCATGACGTGCGCCGGATCGACCGGCTCGTCACCGAGATCGCCGCCGCGAGCCGCGTCGACGCGGAAATCAGCCGCGCGACGCTCGAACGGGTCGATCTGGCCGAACTGTTCGCCAACCTCATCCGCAGCCGCGAGGACCGCGGGCTCAACAACGGGCGGAACATCACGCTCGACCTGAGCACCGCCAGAGGCCCGCTCAAGGTGCTGGGCGTGCCGACCCAGCTCGAACGCGTGGCCGAAAACCTGCTCGACAATGCCGTCTCCTTCTCGCCCCCTGAAGGCGAGGTGCGCGTCGCGATCCGCCAGAGCGGGCGGCAGATCGTCACCGAGGTCTGCGACCGGGGTCCCGGCATCGCCCCCGATGCGCGCGAGGCGGTGTTCCGGCGCTTCCATTCGGACCGCCCGGACGAGGAGAGCTTCGGCAACCACTCCGGCCTCGGCCTCGCCATCGGCCGCGCGATTGCCGAGGCGCATGACGGGACGCTCGTCGCCGACGCCCGCCCCGACGGGGAAGGTGGCGCGTGCCTGCGCCTGACCCTCCCCGCCGCCGCCGCATGACCGCGCTGGTGCTCCAGGCGAGCGCGGTCGTCATCGCGGGCCGCGCGCTGCTGATCGAGGGGCCGCCGGGGAGCGGCAAATCGAGCCTCGCGCTCGCCCTGATTGACCGCGGGGCCGGGCTGATCGGAGATGATGCGGTGACGCTGACCGCCAAGTCCGGCCGCCTGATCGCCGCGCCCCCGCCCAATATCGCCGGGCTGCTGGAGGTGCGCGGGGTGGGCCTTGCCTCGCTCCCCGTCGCCCCGCCCGCCCCGGTGGCGCTGATCCTGACCCTCGGCGGCCCGCTGCCGGAACGCCTGCCGGAGACGCCCCTTCCCACCTGCTCCATCGCGGGCGTCGCCGTGCCGGTGCTGGCCTTCGATCCCGGCACCATCGCCCCCGCCCCCCGCGCCGAACGGGCGCTGGCCATGCACGGCCACGTGTTCGATCCGTCTTCCCTTTGCCCCGGCGTAGCGCCACATAGAGGCCCATGAGCGATCCCGCTGTCTCTTCCCCACCCTGCGACCAGCGCCAGCTGCTGCTGGTCACGGGCCTTGCGGGCGCGGGCAAATCGACCGCGCTCGACGTGCTCGAGGATCTCGGCTGGGAGACCATCGACAACTTCCCCGTCCGGATGCTCAAGCGGCTCGTCACCATGCCCGACGAGACCCGCGGGCCGCTCGCGATCGGCTTCGATTCGCGCACCCGAGGCTTCGTGCCGGCCGACATCATCGCGCTGGTGAAGGACCTGTCGCAGCGCCCCGACCTCGCGCTCACCTCGCTGTTCCTCGACTGCGCCGGGGGCGAGCTCGAACGCCGCTTCAACGAGACCCGCCGCCGCCATCCGATGGCTGACGGGCGCCCCGTGCAGGAAGGCATCGCCGCCGAGCGCGAGCTGCTCGAACCGCTGCGCCGCTGGGCCGAGGTGATGATCGACACCACGGTGATGAACAGCAACGACCTGCAGGCGCGCGTCCGCGAGCTGTTCGCCCCGCCCGAGGCCGGAGCCGCGCTCACCCTCACCATCTCGAGCTTCGGCTTTGCGCGCGGGATGCCGCCGCTCGCCGATCTCGTGTTCGACATGCGCTTTCTCGACAATCCGCACTGGGTGCCGGGTCTCAAGGAGCAGACCGGGCAGGATTCCCCCGTCGGCGAGCACATCGCGAAGGACCCTGCGTTCGGGGAGGCCTTCGCCCGCATCCGCGACCTCCTCCTGCTACTGCTTCCGCGCTATGCGGCGCAGGGCAAGCCCTATGTCCATGTCGCCTTCGGCTGTACCGGCGGGAGACATCGCTCGGTCTACACCGCCGAAAGCATGGCTGATGCCTTGCGCGCTGAAGGTTTTTCGCCCACTGTCCGCCACCGCAACCTGGGCTCGCGCGCGGCTGACGCCATCGAAGGCGACCGCCGGTAGGCAAAGCCCATGAAAATCACGCCGCAGTGCAACACACATTGTCGGTTAAGGTAGAAACGCGTAAGGCCTCCCGACGGGCGGGCAGTTAACGGACCCCTATTCACACATGATCGGCTTGATCCTGGTAACCCATGGCCGCCTCGCGGACCAATTCGTCGAGGCGATGGAGCACGTGGTCGGCCCGCAAGAGGCGATCGTCACGGTCTGCATCGGCCCCAATGACGATATGGAGCAGCGCCGCACCGATATCGCCAACGCGATCGGAGCGGTCGATACCGGCAAGGGTGTCATCATCCTCACCGACCTGTTCGGCGGCACTCCGTCCAACCTCGCGATCTCGCTGCTGGATGCAGGCCATGTCGAGGTGATCGCGGGCATCAACCTGCCGATGCTGATCCGCCTTGCCGGCGCGCGCAAGTCGATGGACGTCACCGCCGCCGTCCACGCCGCGCAGACCGCGGGGCGCAACTACATCACCATTGCCAGCGAATTGCTCGGGGCGGACACCGCGCCGCCCGCAAGGGCCAAAGCCTAGGGAGGCTGCCGTGGGGGAGGCAAGGCAGAGCGTCACCATCGTCAACCGCCGGGGCCTGCACGCCCGGGCAAGCGCCAAGTTCGTGGGGGCAGTCGCCGCGCTGCCGGAGGGCGTGAAGGTGACCGTGTCGAAAGCGCCGCACAGCGCGGCGGGCGGATCGATCCTCGGGCTGATGATGCTCGGCGCGGCCAAGGGCGACACCGTCGAGGTCGCGGTCGAGGGTGACGGGGCCGAGGCCGTGCTCGCCGACCTCATCGCGCTGGTCGCCGACGGCTTCGGCGAGGACTAGTGCCCGCGCCCGCGCTGCGCTAGGCGGCCGCCCATGCGCAAGCACATCACCGGATTTTCGAACCCGACGGTCAAGTACCTGCGGTCCTTGCGGGACAAGAAGCACCGCAAGCGCGCGGGCCAGTTCCTGGTCGAGGGGCTGCGCCTGCTCGAGGACGCGCGCGCCTCGGGCCGCGTGCCGCAGACGCTGGTGATGGCCGAGGGGCGCGCGCATCCGCTGCTCGAACGGCTCGAGGCCGACGTCATGGCGGCGGGCGGCGAGGTGATCGCGACCACTCCCGACATCCTCTCCAAGATCACCGGCAAGGAGAACGCGCAGGCGGTCGCCGGGGTGTTCGACGAGTGGGACACCTCGCTGGAGCGGCTCGACCGCAGCGCCGCGCCGATCTGGCTTGCCGCGCAGGCTTTGCGCGATCCGGGCAACCTCGGCACGATGCTGCGCACCTGCGACGCGGTGGGTGCGGGCGGCCTGATCCTGATCGACGACTGCGCCGATCCCTTCAGCGCCGAAGCCGTGCGCGCGAGCATGGGGGCGGTCTTCACCGTAGGGCTGGCACAGGCGCGGTGGGAGGATTTTGTGGAGTGGCTGCGTGCGGGAGAAGGCCAGCTGGTCGCCGCTTCGCTGCGGGATGCGGTGCCCTATCGCGGGGCTCCGTATCAGGCGCCGTGCTTCATTCTGGTGGGCAACGAATCGCAAGGGCTGCCCGAGGATTACGAATTGGCCTGCGACCTCAGGGTCACCATGCCGATGAAAGGCCGCGCGGATTCGCTGAACGCGGCGGTCGCGGGCGCGGTGCTGGCCTACGAGGTGCTGGCCGCGCTCGACGCATAAGGCGGACAAAGCGGACACCCTGTCCGCTTTGTTCCCGAGCAATTTTCCTCGTTTTTTTCGTTGCTTGGCGATCATTGCCGCAAGCGGACGGACACGGAGTGCGCGCGCGAAAACGCAAACTGGCCGGGGTCAGGGGGCGGACGATGCGAAAGAGCCAGCCCGGAGAATGGCGACATCCGGCGCAGTAGGAAAGCCGTCGCTCACGCGTTGCCGATGCACCACGGGTCTGGCTTCATATCGACCGGCGGCGTGCCCTCGCCCGGCTGCGGGAAGCGCGCCTTGAAGGTGAAGCTCTGCAGGGTCGGGCCGTAGCGGTCGAGCATCCACAGGCGCGAGAGGCCCTCGTCAATGCTCGGGCGGTGGCCTGCGGGCACCCACCAGAGGGCCTGATAGGCGCTCTCGAAGCGGTGGAAATACTCGCGCCGCCGCGCCATTTCGGGCGTGTGGCCCGAGCGGTAGACGAAGTCGAACAGGCTTTCCGCATCCTGCCACACTGACATGTTGACGAGCAGCAGCGGATCGGAGGCGACGTCGAAATCGGTCGCGTTGCCGCTGTCCGATTGCAGCCGCCAGACGAAACCGGGCGAGGCATCGGCTATGGCGTTCACCTTGTCGAGCGCGTCGAAGAAAGGCTGCACGCGGGGATCGCCCTCGGGCGCAAGCAGCTTGCCGATGTTGATCTGCGCCAGCTGCCAGCCCTGTGCCCCGCTACCCATCCGCCCTACTCCGCCGCGTCGCGCTTTGCGCTTTCGTCATCCTTATCAGGCGCTTCGAGCGCTGCAACATCCTCGGCATTGTAGCGCGGCGCGCTCGCCACCAGAGGCACCTCGTCGATCTCGCGCTTGCCGATCTCGACGCCCTTCTCGGCCAGTCGCCGGCCGGAGGACAGCACGTTGCGCTCGAAGGAGCCGACGAACTTGTTGTAGTTGTTGACCGCGCTTTCCAGCCCCCCGCCGACGCGCTTGAGATGTTCGGCGGCGGTGGCGAGGCGATCATAGAGCTCGGCGCCCATCCGGCCGATTTCCTGCGCTTCCTTGGCGAGGCCGTCCTGCCGCCACACCTGCGCCACGGTGCGCGCGATCGCCACGAGGTTGGTCGGCGTCGCCAGCAGCACGCGCTTGTCGAAGGCGAAGTTCCAGAGGTCCGGATCGGCCTCGAGCGCGGCGGCAACGAAATGCTCGCCGGGGACGAACATCACCACGTAATCGGGCGCGTCCTCGAACTGCGACTGGTAGGACTTGGTGCCCAGCGTCTGCACGTGATTGCGCATCGAGCGCACATGATCGGCGAGCGCGCGGGCGCGGGCTTCGTCGTCGGTGGCCTCGAAAGCCTCCTGATAGGCGTTGAGCGAGACCTTGGAATCGATCACCAGCACCTTGCCGCCCGGAATGCGCACGATCGCATCGGGACGCAGGCGGCCGTCCTCGGTGTCGATCGAGTGCTCCATCACGAAGTCAGTGTGCTGCGCGAGCCCGCATTGCTCGAGCAGGTTCTGCAGCGCCCGCTCCCCCCAGCGCCCGCGCGCCTTGGGGGCATTGGTGAGCGAATTGCCGAGCCGCTGCGCCTCGCGCCGGACCTGCTCCTGGCCTTCGCGCATCGACTGGATCAGCCCCGCGAGCTGCCCGAAGGCATCGGTGCGCTTGGCTTCGAGATCGGCGACCTGCTTTTCGTAACTCGCCAGCTTTTCTCCCACCGGCGAGAGCAGCGCCTTGATCTTCTCCTCGCTCGCCTTCTCGGAATGGCCGAGGCGTTCCTCGGCGCGCTTGAGGAAGGCTTCCTGTGCGCGGTTGAGCACCTGTGCGCCCGTATTCTCGAATTCCTTGAGCAGGTTCGTGCGCGACTCCTCAAGCAGCCGCTTCTGTTCCTCGAAGGCGGCGCGCTCGGCGCGGAAGCGGGCGTTTTCCTCGCGTGCGGCGTCGAGTTGCTGAGCCAGTCCGTCCGCACGCGCGGCGCGTTCACCGAGTGCTGCAACCTCGACCCGCGCTGCGCCCAGCTCGGCGATGGCGCGGGCGAACTTCGCCTCCTGCTCGGCCGCAGCAGCCTCCCCCGCAGCAATCCGCGCGCGCAGATCGGCAAGCGGGCGCGAGGCAAGAAACCAGCCGAGCGCGGCGCCGGCAAGCAGGGCAATGATCGAGAGAATCGCGGAGTCCATTCGACAAGCCTACATGGAACGAATGGAGAACGCCAGAGGCCGCGATGCGATTTCCGACAGGAAAGCTGGGCCCCGGATCAAGTCCGGGGCGGGGAGGATGAGCGTTCGGCGTCGCCCTCCGCCGGAATGCGGCGTGCTTTCAGCAGCCAGCGTAACGCTTCGATCGCACCCGCGCCGGCGGCCACCGAATAGAGAACGATCCACGCCTGACTCGCATCGGGATCACGCCATTTGTAGGCCAGCAAAACCGTCCAGTTTGCCGTCATCAGGATCCAGAACAGGCCCTGCCGAACATGCTGGGCGCGGGTCTGCGGCTTCTTTGGTGCGTAAGGGTCCCAGCTGGTGACGAACCACACGAACATGCCGAGCAACACGACAAGCGGCGCGTAGCTCAGCCATCCGGGCCACCCGCCGGTCATGGCGCTAGGCAGCCCTTCTGATCTTTTCCAGCTTCTTCAGCACCATCGCCCGCTTCAACCGCGAGAGGTGGTCGATAAAGAGGATGCCTTCGAGGTGGTCCATCTCGTGCTGCAGGCAGGTCGCGAGCAGGCCTTCGAGGTGTTCCTCGTGGGTGTTGCCCTCGAGGTCCTGATAGCGGACCGTGCAGGTCGCCGGGCGATCGACGTCGGCGTAGATCTCGGGGACCGAGAGGCAGCCTTCCTGATAGGTCGACAGCTCCTTGGCCGGATCGAGGATCACCGGGTTGATGAACACCCGCGGTTCCTTTTTCGTGGCCGGGTGCGTGTGCTTGTGCCCGTCATGCGAACATTCGACCGGCGGCGCGTCGGGATCGTCGGGCTGGAGATCGATCACCAGCACCCGCTTGGGCACGCCGACCTGGATCGCGGCAAGGCCGATACCGGGGGCATCATACATCGTCTCGAACATGTCTTCGACGAGCGTGTTGAGCTCGGGGCCGAACTCGTGGGGTTCGACCGGGGTCGAGACGGTTTTAAGCCGGGGGTCCGGCACTTCAAGGATTTCGCGGATAGCCATGCGGGGCAAAATAGGCGGATGAGGCGCGAATTACAACGCCGCGGATGCCCACCCCGCTGCGACTAGCCAGCAAGCTGGCAAGTCTCGCACCCCTCCCGCTTGCCCCCGGCCTTCGCCGGGGCGGGTATCGGGGTTGGGGGTGGGAATGTCAGCCGACGGGCCGCCGCGCCCGTAGCGCCTGCGCCAGCGTGCCCTCGTCGAGATAGTCGAGCTCGCCGCCGACGGGCAGGCCGTGGGCGAGCTGGGTGACGCGGACGGGGTGCGCGTCGAGCCGCTCGGCGAGGTAGTGGGCGGTGGTCTGGCCCTCCAATGTCGCGTTCATGGCGAGCACCACCTCGTCGATCCCGCCCGCTTCCACGCGCGCGAGGAGGCTGGCGATGTTGAGGTCTTCGGGGCCGATGCCGTCGAGCGCCGAGAGCCGCCCGCCGAGCACGTGGTAACGCCCGGGGAAGAGCCGCGCGCGGTCCAAGGCCCAGACGTCGGAGACCTCCTCCACCACGCACAGCGCGCGCGCATCGCGGCGCGGATCGGCGCAGATGGCGCAGGGGTCGCGGGTGTCGACATTGCCGCAGATGTGGCACTCGACCAGCGTCTCGGCGACCCCTGCGAGCGCCTCGAGCAGGGCGGGGAGCGCAGACTCGCGGTGCTTGACCAGCCACAGCACCGCCCGCCGCGCCGAACGCGGGCCGAGGCCCGGCAGGCGGGCGAGCGCGGCGCTCAATGCCTCGATCTCTTGCGATGCCATGGGGTCAGAGATAGGGGCTGCGCTTCGCTTCACAAAGGCTCGCGGCAAAGCTTATGCGCATCATCTTCATGGGGACGCCGGAATTCGCGGTTCCGGCTTTGCGCGCGCTGCATGAAGCGGGGCACAAGGTGGTGTGCGTCTACACCCAGCCGCCGCGTCCGGCCGGGCGGGGGAAGAAGCTGATGCCCTCTCCGGTGCAGCTTGAGGCCGAGCGGCTGGGGGTGCCGGTGCGCTCGCCCGTGTCGCTGCGGGGTGTGGAGGCGCAGGCGGAATTCGCCGAGCTGGATGCCGATGTCGCGGTGGTCGCGGCCTATGGCCTGATCCTGCCGCAGCCGGTGCTCGATGCGCCGCGCCATGGCTGCCTCAACATCCACGCCTCGCTGCTGCCCCGCTGGCGCGGCGCGGCCCCGATCCACCGTGCGGTGATGGCAGGCGACGCCGAGACGGGCGTCACCATCATGCAGATGGAGGCCGGGCTCGATACCGGGCCGATGCTGCACAAGGCGCGCACGCCGGTCGGGACGAAGACGACGGGCGAGCTGTTCGCGGAACTGGGCGCGATGGGCGCGGCGGCGATGGTCGAGGTGCTCGCCGATCTCGCCGCCTTCCCGCCCGAGGTGCAGGACGAGAGCCAAGCGATCTATGCCCCCAAGATCGACAAGGCGGAGGCGAAAATCGACTGGGCGCAGGATGCCGCCGCGATCGAGCGGCTGGCGCGCGGCCTTGCCCCCTTCCCCGGCGCGTGGTTCGAGCTTGGTGACGAACGCGTGAAGCTGCTGCTCGCCGAGGTGGCAGACGCCAGCGGTGCGCCCGGCACCGTGCTCGACGAGGATTTCACCATCGCCTGCGGCTTCCGCGCGATCCGCCCCCTGCGGCTCCAGCGCGCGGGCAAGCCTGTGCTGGACCGCGCCGAGTTCCTGCGCGGGCGGCCGGTGGCAAGCGGGACCACACTTGCCTGATCCGTTCGCCTCGAGCGCAGTCGAGAGGCCGGAGACAGGTGTCTCGACTTCGCTCGACACGAACGGCTAGGGGCGGAGCATGACCCGCTTCGCCCTCACCCTCGAATTCGACGGCACGCCGTTTTTCGGGCTGCAACGCCAGAGCCATGGGCCGAGCGTGCAGCAATCGGTCGAGGATGCGCTCCAGCGGATCACGGGCGAGAGCGTGGTGATGCACTCGGCCGGGCGCACCGATGCGGGGGTGCATGCGCTGGCGATGCGCAGCCATGTGGACATCGCAAAGCCCTTCGATCCCTTCCGGCTGATGGCGGCGGTCAACGCCCAGCTGCGCCCCGATCCGGTCGCGGTCACGGCCTGCGAGGTGGTGCCGGACGACTGGCATGCGCGCTTTTCCTGCACCGGGCGGCGCTATCTCTACCGCATCGTGAACCGCCGCGCGCCGTTGACGCTGCTCAGGGACAAGGCGTGGCACGTGCCCCAGCCGCTCGACGCCGAGGCCATGCACCGCGCCGCGCAGGCGCTGGTCGGGCGTCATGATTTCACCACCTTCCGCTCGGTCCATTGCCAGGCCGCCGATCCGGTGAAGTCGCTCGACCGGCTCGACGTCGAACGGGTCGGCGAGGAAATCCACATCCACGCCGCCGCGCGCTCGTTCCTTCACCATCAGGTGAGGAGCATGGTGGGATGCCTCAAGCTGGTCGGCGCTGGCACATGGCCCGAGAGCCGCATCGCCGAGGCGCTCGCGGCGCGCGACCGCAATGCGCTCGGCCTCAACGCCCCGCCGCACGGGCTCTATTTCGTCGAAGCGACCTATCCCTGATTCGTGCCCACCCCTAACCCCTCCCGCAGGCGGGAGGGGAGCGAGACTGGCAAGCTTGCTCGCTAGTCGCAGCGGGGTGGGCCTTCGCCAAAGGTTGCGAAGCGCAACCAGAAACCCTAGGCCCGCCAGCGACAAAGGGAGACGATCGCCATGACCACCGGAAAGCAGCTCTTCACCACCCTCACCGCCGACGGCAAGCTGACGCTCGAAGTGGCGGAAAGCCAGTTCCCCGAGCCCAAGGGCAATCAGGTGCTGGTCAAGATGGAAGCCGCCCCCATCAACCCGTCCGATCTCGCGATCCTCACCAGCGCGGCCGACTTCGAGACCGCCGAATACACCCCCGGCAAGGTCGTCGCGACCATGCCCGAGCCCTTCCTCACCGGCAACAAGGCGCGCCACGGCCAGCGGCTTCCGGCGGGCAACGAAGGCGCGGGCACGGTGATCGCGGCGGGCGACAGCGACTATGCCAAGAGCCTCGTCGGCCAGCGCGTCGCCTGCGTGCCGGGCACCGCCTTCTCGCAATATGCGATTGCCGATGCGATGATGTGCCTGCCGCTCGGCGAGCATTCCTCCGAGGTCGGCGCCTCCAGCTTCGTCAACCCGATGACCGCGCTGGGCTTCGTCGAGACCGCGAAGATGGAAGGGCATTCCGCCATCGTCCACCTCGCCGCCGCCTCGAACCTCGGCCAGATGCTCAACCGCATCTGCATCGAGGACGGGATGAAGCTGGTCAACATCGTGCGCAAGCCCGAGCACGTGGCGATGCTCAAGGCGCAGGGCGCGACCTATGTCGTGGACTCCTCGGCCCCCACCTACATGGCCGACCTGCGCGCCGCGATCGCCGAGACCGGCGCCTTCCTCGGCTTCGACCCGATCGGCGGCGGGCAGGCGAGCGACGGGGTGCTGAAGGCGATGGAGCAGGTCGCGGTCAGCCAGATGAGCGAGTTCTCGCGCTATGGCTCGAACCAGCAGAAGAAGATGTACATCTACGGCCGCCTCGACCTGTCGCCGACCGTGCTGACGCCGTCCTATGGCCTCCAGTGGAGCATCGCCGGCTGGCTGCTGACGCCCTTCCTCCAGCGCGCCGGCTTCGAAACTGCCGCCCGGATGCGCGCGCGGGTGCAGGCGAAGCTCACCACCACCTTCGCCTCGCATTACAAGGCGAAGGTGACGCTGGAGGGGATGCTCGAGAAGGCAGCGATCACCGACTACCGCCAGATGAAGACCGGCGAGAAGTACCTGGTCACGCCCTGGGGGTGAGGGGCGATGTCCCACCCTCCTCTTGAGAGGAGGGTCGCGAGACTTGGCCCGGACTTGATCCGGGCCTGGTCGCAGCGGGGTGGTGCCCGCCGCAAAGCGCGACGCTGGCGCGCCGCGCCACCACCCCTGCCCCTCCTCTGAAGAGGAGGGGGAATAGAGCCTCCCCTCCATCGTCGTCCCGTGCTTGACACGGGGCGACGGGGATTGCGACGTTTCGAGCACAACCCGAATGGCAGCTTTCAGCGATCGAAAAACGACGCCCGAATGACCGCAAGTGGGTGGATTGCGGAAACTGGGCGATTTAAGGTAAGTCATCACAGTGGATGACGACTACCTCCCCAGCTCTGATTTCCTTTGCAGCATAGCGAACGGTCAAGTTCCGCTGAGCGGAAGTAACTTTGCCGAGCAGAATTTGATGCTGCTCATCTCCCTCACGCGAGACAATGACGTGTCTAATCGCGACTGGGCGACGATGCTGCTAGCAATGCAGGAGATCGATACCCCAGCGGTCCGTTCGGCATTGCTTTTCGCGGCTGAAGACACGGATTCTTCGGTTCGTGCTGAGGCACTTGAAGGCCTGGCGATGCGCGACAAAAACCTCGTCTTGCCATTGATTGAAAGAGAACTCAGTGGAGAGGAGTGCGCTTTAGGCACTTTCGAAGCAGCGAGGCTAGCAGCGCACCCATCCCTGCTACCGCGCCTGCGAAACTGGAAGAGCATTTCCACATTAGGGCCGCACATGCTTGCTTCGATTTCTGATGCAATAGCGGCTTGTGAAGCATCCCTAGACAAGTGAGGATAAATGACCGCTTTGGGGTCGATAGCCGACCCTCAGCCATTGGCAGGAGACACGCGGAAGTTAGCGTTCCCTCCTCACCCGCCAAACGCCGCCTGCATCACCGCGACACCGGTCACTTATCTTGCGCTATTCCTCAACGAAGCGCGTCCCGCATTTGGAACATTCGGACCGGAGCGGCAAATGGGCGCCGCCATATTGCTTCCCCCAGACACGCGTCCAGAAGCGGTCGTCGCGTCTCACCCGCTCGTCATCCCGGAAGTCCCCGAACGCGGGGTAGCCGCAAGAGTGGCATGTGATGTTGAACACCATGATCGCGGGAATGAAGAGGACCAGCCCCACGGCCGACGGCCAGAAATAGCCGAGCGGCCAACCGATGAAGCAGGTCAGGGCGAAAAGGCCGCACCCGATGGCCGCAGGCCATTGCCACCGGCGCGCCACGGCATAGCGCTTGGGGATCGGGGCGTTATCTGCATCCATGCCATTGCTGTAGCAGCGTGCGGCCGCGTTCACCACGGGGCGTGAGGCATCGATCGCGCGAGCGCCAACCCCTCACCCCGCGTCAAACGCCGCCTGCACTGCCGCCGCGTCGGTAACCCCATTCGCCACCAGCACCATCAGCAGCACCCGCGCGCGGGCTGGGCCGAGGGCACGCGCGGCGACCAGTCCGAGGGCATCGTCGTCCACCTCGACATTGCGGTCGACCAGCCCCTCGTCGACCCGCGAGGCGCGCACCACCGGCACGCCCGAAGCCGCCGCGCGGGCGAGGGCCTCCAGCACCACGGCGGGCGCATTGCCCTGTCCCATCCCGGCGAGCACGATCCCCTTCGCGCCGATGCCGAGCAGCGCCTCGACCGGCTTGGCGTCCATCCCCGCCCCGGCGGTGAGGATCGCAACGCGGGGCAGCTCCGCCGGGAAGGGATAGCGTGCTGCCTCTCCGGTGCGGTGCGCGGGGCCGAACCAGTCGAGGCTCGAGGGGGTGACGCGGGCGAGCGGCCCTCTCGGGAAAGTGCGGAAGGCGTCGATGGCGCTGGTCGCGGATTTGCGCGCATCGCGGACGGCCAGCACCGCATCGCCCATCACCAGCATCACCCCGCGCCCGCCCGCGACCGGATCGCTCGCCACCTTCACCGCATTGGCGAAGTTGCGCATCCCGTCCGCGCCCACGGCATCCGCGGGGCGCATCGCGCCGACGAGGATTACGGGCTTGGTGGTGGGGAGCGTCAGGTCGAGCAGGAAGCCCGTCTCCTCCGCCGTATCGGTGCCGTGGGTGATGATCACCGCGTCAATCGCGGGGTCGTCCATCGCCCCCAGACAGGCCGCGTGGAGCGCCTGCCACTCCGCGAACCCGATGTCCTGCGAGCCGATGCGGGCGATCTCCTGCGGCACCAGTTCCGCGGCGAGCCCGAGCGCCGCGAGGTGGCCGACCAGCACCTCCAGCGACAACCCGCCGGGGCGATAGGCCGCACCCGTCCCGCCTGCGCCCGCGCCAGCAATCGTGCCGCCGGTGCCGAGGACGAGGATGCGGGGGGTGCGGGTGCTCATGCGCCCGCCCCTAGCCGCCGCACGCGCCCTCGCCTAGCTGTTCATCGCCGAACTGTTCGAACACCGCCGCCAGCCCCGGCACGTCACTTTCCGCACGCAGCGCAGCGAGCGCGTCCTCGATGTCGATCGCCATCTCGGTCACCCCGCTCTCGTACCCCACCCCCTTCGCCCCGAGGGAGCGTGCCAGCGCCAGCGCCGGGCGGTTTTCGGGGAGGACATGGACGGTGAAATGCTCGTACCCCTCGCGCGCGCAATCGAGCAGCAGCACCGCAGTCAGCAGCCGCGCGAGGCCCTTGCCGTGATAGGCATCGACCACCGCGACCGAGAATTCGGCGGCCTCGGGGTCGTCCTTGTCGCGGAAGGCGTGGACCACGCCGAGGGCAGGCGTCTCCGGCAGATCGCTCCTGAGCGCACCCCAGGCGAGGTGGTCGTGCCCGTCGGGCGACGCGAGCGCGCGCAGCACATGGGGCGGCGCCTCGCGCATCCCCGAAAAGAACCGCAGATAGCGCGACTGCGGCGAAAGCTGCGCGATGCCCTGCTTCAGCCGCGCCTCGTCCTCGCGGCGGACGCGGCGGATGCAGACCGGGGTGCCATCGTTGAGCTGGGTGAAAATGGCCATCGGATGCGCCTTCTACCAGCTTGACCCCGCCGCCGACACCGCTAAACCGCCGGAGCCCACGCGCCGTGGGGCGGTTAGCTCAGTTGGTAGAGCATCTCGTTTACACCGAGAGGGTCAGCGGTTCGAGCCCGTTACCGCCCACCAGTTTTCGCTAGATGAACCCGTCCGGGGGACGGGTTCACGCGAAAACTCCCGAGCGAAGCGAAGGGCTTGCTCAACGTTGGAGCCGCCACCATGAACCGCCTGCGCACGCTTTTCCGCCTGACAGGCGCGCTCCTCGCCGCCCTCGCGCTTCCCGCCGCCGCCGCGCAAGAAGCGCCGCTGGTGCTCGGAAGCTACGCCTACCCCGGCATCGACCGCGCGCTTGCGCTCGCGCCGCTCGCTGACGTGGTCGAGGACGCGGCGGGCCAGCCGGTCGAGGTCCGGCTCTACAAGGACCCCGACGCGATCGCCGCTGCGGTGGCTGCGGGCGTGGTCGATGTTGCGGTGCTCAATCTCGGCGCATGGCTCGGCGCGGCGCGCACGCCCGGGCTGGTGCCGCTGGCGACCTTGCAGCCTTCTGCCGCCGTGCAGGACCGCTATCGCGCGGTGCTGCTCGCCCGCGCGGGGCTGGACGTGGGGGGACTCGCGGATGTGGCCGAAGCCGCTCCCGGTCTGCGATTGGCGGCGGTTCTGCGCGGATCGACCTCGGGCGGCCTCGTCCAGCTGGCCGCGCTGGCCGAGGCGAAGGCGGGTGCGCCCCACTCGCTCGCAATCACCTATGCCGGCTCGCACGAGGCGGCGCTGGCGACGCTGATCGCGGGGAACGCCGATCTGGCGGCACTGGCCGAAACGCCGTGGCGCAAGTGGCGGGAGGCCAATCCCGACGCCGCCGCGCCGCCAGTGGAAATCTGGCGGTCCGAGCCTCTGCCCTCCGGCCCGGTGGTGTGCCGCCCCTCTCCCCGCCTCGATTGTGCGCAGCTTGCCACAAGCCTCGCAAGCGAGAACGCGGAGACGCGCGCGGCAGCGCAGGGGATTGCGCAAGGCTGGCCCGAACTCGCCGGCGCCGAGCGGTTCACGCCCTATGATGCGGCCCGCTACGCCCCGCTGATCGCCGCTGCCGCGCCCTAAGCGAAGCAAGTCCCACGCATTTGATCAGGCGCGCAGGCTGTGACATTCGGGCAGGCGTGATGGCGAAAGGACGAGAGACATGGATCTAGGGCTCGAAGGCAAGACCGCGCTGGTGCTCGGCGCGAGCAAGGGGCTGGGGCGCGCGATTGCCGAGGCTCTGGCGGCGGAGGGCGCGGGCGTCATCACCGTGGCGCGCTCGGGCGCGGGGCTGCCGGGGCGGCTCCACATCCACGCCGATCTCGACGCGCCCGAAGCTCCGCAGGCGATCATCGACCGGGTGCGCGCGGGCGGCGCCTCGCCCGATATCCTCGTGCTCAACGCGGGCGGCCCGCCGGTGGGCGGCGCGGCGAGCACCACCCCGGCCGATTTCGCCGCGGTGCTGCCGCGGATGTTCAACGCCCAGCTCACCCTCGCGCAGGAATTCCTGCCCGATATGCGCGCGCGCGGGTTCGGGCGGGTTCTGGCAGTCGCCTCGACCAGCCTCGTCACGCCCATCGCCGGGCTTGTCTTGTCGAACGCGGTGCGCGCGATGCTCGCCTCCTGGTGCAAGACGCTGGCGAACGAGGTCGCGGCGGACGGCGTGACGGTGAACCTGCTGCTCCCCGGCCAGATCGCGACCGACCGGCTGACCAGCCTCCACGCCGGGATGGCCGCGGCGCAGGAGCTCGAGGCGGCGCAGGTCACCGCCCGCTCGATCGCGGCGATTCCCGCCGGAAGGCTCGGGCGGCCGGAGGAGTTCGGCGACATCGCCGCCTTCCTCGCCTCCCCGCGCGCAAGCTTCATCACGGGCAGCGCGATCAAGGTCGACGGCGGGCAGACGCCAACGCTCTAACTTGCGCCCGCGCGCCGAGGCCCCTAGCGCACGTGCCCATGTCCGACCTGTTCATCGCGCTCCAGCACATCGTCCCGCAACACGCCCTCTCGCGCCTTGCCGGGCGCATCGCGTCGAGCGAGACACCGTGGCTGCGCGACGCGCTGATCCGCCGCTTCGTCGCGGCCTATGGCGTCGATCTGTCGCAGGCCGCGCGCGGGATCGGGGAATTCGCGAGCTTCAACGATTTCTTCACCCGCGAATTGAAGCCCGGCGCGCGTCCGCTGGCCGATGCGGAGCGCTTCATCCTCTCGCCTGCCGATGGCGCGGTGAGCCAGCTCGGCCCGGTCAGCGGCGGGCGGATCATTCAGGCCAAGGGGCGTGATTACTCGGTGGCCGAAATCCTCGGCTGCGGGGCGGAAGAAGCCGCGCGGTTCGAGGGCGGGAGCTTCATCACGATCTATCTCTCCCCCAAGGACTACCACCGCGTCCACATGCCCGCCGCCGGCACGCTGGCCGAGACCACCTACATTCCGGGCGACCTCTACTCGGTCAACACCGCCACCGCTGCGGGGGTCGACCGGCTGTTCGCACGCAACGAGCGCCTCTCGTGCCGCTTCGACGGGCCGGACGGGCATTTCGCCAGCATCATGGTGGGTGCGATGATCGTCGCCGGGATCGACACGGTGTGGCCCAACCGCTTCCGCACCCATGTCTCCGCGCCCGTCCACGAGGACTTCGCCGGGCAAGGCCGCAGCTTTGCGGCGGGCGACGAGATGGGCCGCTTCTACCTCGGCTCCACCGTCGTCCTGCTGTTCGAGCCGGGCCGCGTGGCATGGCGCGACGACTTGAAGCCCGGCGATCCGCTGCGCATGGGCGAGGCGCTCGCAACGCGCCTTCCCGGCTGAGCGTACAGCTTTTGCACTAAATTCACTGGTTCCCCGCTAGCCCCGCGATAACAGGGGTTTGCGCGCGTTGCGCGCTGCAAGGGGCATGGGCATGGAGCCGCTCGGGATTGCCATCATCGGCTGCGGGCCTGCGGGCCTTGCCGCCGCACTGCTGCTGGCGCGGCAGGGCCATGCGGTTTCGGTCTTCGACCAGTTCGTCTCGCCCGGCCCCGTCGGTTCGGGGCTGATGATCCAGCCGAGCGGGCTGGCGGTGCTCGCCGAGCTCGGGCTCGCCGCCGAGGTGGTGGCGCGCGGGGCGCGGATCGACGCGCTTCAGGGGATCGAGGAACACGGCAAGACCGTCCTCGATGCGCCCTATGCGGCGCTCGGGGTGCCCCACGCCTTCGGCCTCGGCATCCACCGTGCGAGCCTGTTCGATGTTCTGCATGAAGCCGCCCTCGCCGAACCGCGCATCGCCATCCACGCCGGCCATGCGGTCACGGGAAGCACCTGCGGCGCGGGCGGCCGCCGCCTGCTGTTCGAGGGCCGCGAGGCCAGCGCGCCTTTCGATCTGGTGGTCGATGCGAGCGGGTGGCGCACCCGCTTCGACCCTTCGCCGAAGAACATCCTCCCCTTCGGCGCGCTGTGGGCGAGCCTGCCGCTGGCGCCGGGCGATCCCTTCGCGGGGAACCTCCTCGAACAGCGCTATCGCCGCGCAAGCCAGATGGCGGGCGTCCTGCCTATCGGCATGCGTAGCGGTGGTGCGGGGCCGGAGGTTGCCTTCTTCTGGTCGCTGAAGGCGGAGGATTACGCCGCGTGGGAAGCGACCCCGCTCGATGAATGGAAGGCCGAAGTCCTGCGCCTGTGGCCCGCGCTCGAGGGTCTGCTCGCCCGGATCGAGCGCCGCGAGCAACTGACCTTCGCGCGCTATGCCCATCGCAGCCACCCGGCTCCCGTGGGCGAGCGGATGATCGCCATCGGCGACGCATGGCATTCGGCCAGCCCGCAGCTCGGGCAAGGCGCGAACATGGCGCTGCTCGATGCGTGGAGCCTTGCCCGCGGGCTCGCCGAGGGGCGTACGCTGGCGGAAAAGCTGCGGCTCGCGGCCGGATGGCGCAGCGATCATGTGTGGCTGTATCAATGGGTGACGAAGCTCTTCACCCCGCTCTACCAGTCGGAATCGCGCTATCTTCCGGCGATCCGCGACCGCTTGCTCGCCCCGCTTTCGCGCCACTGGCCCGCGCGCGGCATTCAGGCGCAGCTGATGAGCGGGCTCTTCGGCTTCCCGCTCGCCCCGCTCGGCCTTGCCCTGCCCGATTATGCGGGCTTGAGCGCGTCCCTGACCATCGCGGCGGCCTCGGGCGAGCCCCAGTCATAGCCGCCCGGCACCCGCAGCACTTCCTTGCCGCTCGCATCGAACAGGATCGTCAGCGGCAAGATGCCATCGGGGGTGAACTGCGCCGAAAGCTGCGTTCCGGTATCGAGCCAGGGTTCGAGATGCTGGAACTTGCCCTTGGCGAAGAACGGCGTGACCAGCTCGGCCCCACGGATATCCTGGCTGACGGTGACGACCCGCACCTCGCCCTCGAGCATGCCTGCAAGCGCATCGAGCTGCGGCATTTCCTTGACGCAAGGCGGGCACCACGTCGCCCACAGGTTGAGCAGCACCGGACCGTCCTGCGCGCCCAGATCGAGCTTGCGCCCCGCCGCATCGGTGACGGTGATCGCCGGGATCGGCGTGCCCGCGAAGCGGCGCTCCACCAGCCCCGCCGCCGCCTTTGCTTCCTGCGCGCCCTCAGCCGGTTGCGCTGGCGCTTCGGCGGCCCTATCGCATCCCGCCAGCAGCAGGAGCGAACACGCGAGAATGAGCGACGAGCGGGACATGACGGGCTCCGATCAGGGTGCGGCGACCAACGCCATGTGGGGCGGCCGCTTCGCCGATGGCCCTAGCGCCATCATGCGCGAAATCAACGCCTCGATCCCCTTCGACAAGGCGCTGTGGCGGCAGGACATCACCGCGAGCAAGGCCCATGTCGCGATGCTCGGCGCGCAGGGGATCATCCCGGCGGAGGACGCCGTCACCATCGCCGCCGGGCTCGATACGGTCGCTGCCGAATATGAGGCGGGCGGCGTGCCCGAGGACTGGGACCGCGAAGACATCCACATGACCACCGAAGCCCGGCTTGCCGAGCTGATCGGGCCGGTCGCAGGGCGGCTCCACACCGCGCGCAGCCGCAACGATCAGGTCGCGACCGATTTCCGCCTGTGGGTGCGCGACGCCTTTGGCCAGATGGACGAGGGGCTGGCCGCCTTGCAGCGCGCACTCGTCACCCGCGCGGGCGAGCACGCTGCGAGTATCATGCCCGGCTTCACCCACCTTCAGACCGCGCAGCCTGTGACCCTCGGCCACCACCTGATGGCCTATTACGAGATGTTCCGGCGCGACCGCGCGCGGATCGCCGATGCGCGGGGCCGCATGAACGAGTGCCCGCTCGGCTCGGCGGCGCTGGCGGGCACGGGCTTCCCCATCGACCGCGAGGCGACCGCGCACGCGCTCGGCTTCGACCGCCCGACCGCCAACTCATTGGACGCCGTGTCCGACCGCGACTTCGCGCTCGATTTCCTGTGGTCCTGCTCGGCCACCGCGCTCCACCTCTCGCGCCTCGCGGAAGAGCTGATCCTCTGGGCGAGCCAGCCCTTCGGCTTCATCCGCCTGCCCGACAGTCTGTCGACCGGCAGCTCGATCATGCCGCAGAAGAAGAATCCCGACGCTGCCGAACTGGTGCGCGGCCATAGCGGGCGGGTGATCGGAGCGCTTACCAGCCTGATGATCACCATGAAGGGGCTCCCGCTGGCCTATTCCAAGGACATGCAGGACGACAAGCCGCCGGTGTTCGAGGCGGCAGGCCTGATGGCGCTCAGCATCGCCGCGATGACGGGCATGATCGCGGGCGCGACCTTCAACACCGCCCGGATGCGCGCCGCCGCCGAACTCGGCTATGCCACCGCGACCGACCTGGCCGACTGGCTGGTGCGCGCGCGCGGCATCCCCTTCCGCGAGGCGCACCACATCACCGGCGCCGCAGTGAAGCTCGCCGAAAGCCGCGGCGTTGCGCTCGACCAGCTCCCGCTCGAAGACCTCAAGGCGATCGATGCGCGGATCGACGAAAGCGTCTATGCTGCGCTCTCGGTCGATGCCTCGGTCGCGGCGCGTGCGTCCTATGGCGGAACCGCGCCGGAGCGGGTAGCGCAGCAGGTGGCCGCAGCGCGCGCGGCGCTGGGAATGGAGGAATGATGCGGATCGTCGCCATCACGGGCCTTGCGCTGGCGCTCGCCGGCTGCGGCACCGTCTCGCCCCTGACCCCGCCCGAAGGTGCCAAGGCGCCCGACGCCCCCTATGGCGCGGCGACCACGCCGTCGGCCGAGGAGCTCTTGCGGCGCGAGGCGCTGGCCGCGCCCGAGCGCAGCGTCGAACTGCGTCGCCGCTCGGAGGAACGCCAGGACGATCCCTTCGATCTGCCCCCCGAAGACTGACGAGCCCCGATGGACCACTTTACCTACCGTGACGGCGTGATGCACGCCGAGGACGTTCCGCTGCCGGTGATCGCCGAGGCGGTCGGCACCCCCGTCTATGTCTATTCGCGCGCCACGCTCGAACGCCACGCGCGGGTGTTCCGCGATGGCCTTGCGGGCGTCCCCGACAAGCTGATCGCCTTCGCGGTGAAATCGAACCCCAACCTCGCCGTCCTGAAGGTGCTTGGCGCGCAAGGAATGGGCGCGGACGTGGTCTCGGTCGGCGAGATGCGCCGCGCGCTCGCGGCGGGGATCGCGCCGGAGATGATCGTCTTCTCGGGCGTGGGCAAGACCGCAGCCGAGATGGTCGCCGCGCTGGAAGCGGGGATCGGCCAGTTCAATATCGAGAGCGAGGAGGAGGGCGTCGAGCTTGCCGCCATCGCCGCCGCGCGGGGGATGACCGCGCAGTGCACCTTGCGCATCAATCCCGATGTCGATGCGGGCACCCACGACAAGATCTCGACCGGCAAGGCCGACAACAAGTTCGGCGTGCCGATCAGCGAGGCGGGGCAGATCTTCGGCAAGCTCGCTGGGCTGCCGGGGGTGAATTTGCGCGGCGTGGCGGTGCATATCGGCAGCCAGCTCGCCGATCTCGCGCCTTTGGAGGCTGCCTTCGAGAAGCTCGGCGCGCTGGTGCAGGCGCTGCGCGGCGCGGGACACGAGGTGACCCATGTCGACCTCGGCGGCGGGCTCGGCGTGCCCTACCGCGTGGGCGAGGTGCTCCCTGCGCCGGCCGAATATGGCGCGATGGTCGAGCGGGTGACGAAGGACTGGGGGGTCAAGCTGATCTTCGAGCCGGGCCGTGTGATTGCGGGCAATGCCGGGGTGCTGCTGACCCGCGTAGTGCGGGTCAAGCGCGGGATCAAGGACCCCTTCGTGATCGTCGATGCGGCGATGAACGATCTGGCGCGACCCGCGCTCTACGGGGCCTATCACCACTTCGAGGCGGTCGCGCCCAAGGGCGGACAGATGACCGCCAATATCGTCGGCCCGATCTGCGAGACGGGCGATACCTTCGCGATGGGCCGCGACTGCGACGCGTTGGAAGCGGGCGATCTCGCCGTGTTCCGAACCGCGGGGGCTTACGGCGCGACGATGGCCTCGTCCTACAATTCGCGCGGCTTCGTGGCCGAGGTGCTGGTGGACGGGGACAAGTTCGCCGTGGTCGCCGACCGGATCGAGGCAGGCGCGATCATGGATGCCGAGCGCGTGCCGGAATGGCTGCTCTGACCCCCCTATGAGCCGTATCGCCAGCCTGCCGCTGTTCCACCAGATCGCGGGAAAACAGGTGCTTGTCCTCGGCGAAGGCCCGGCGGCTGAGCCCAAGCGGCGGCTGGTCGAGCGTGCGGGGGGCGTCATCGTCGAGGATTTCGCCCGCGCGGTCGATGAAGGCGTGCGGCTTGCTTTCATCGCCTTCGAGGACGCTCAGGCTTGCGAGGTCGCGGCGATCAATGCGCGCTGTGCGGGGATGCTGGTGAACGTCGTCGACCGCCCGGAATTGTGCGATTTTACAACACCTTCGATCCTCGATCGCGATCCGCTGCTGGTGGCGATCGGCACGGGCGGGGCTTCGGCGGGGCTGGCCAAGCATGTGCGGCTAAGGCTCGAGCGGGTGCTGCCCGATACGCTCGGCGCGCTGGCGCGGGCGCTCGAGGCGGCGCGGCCTTTGCTGCGGCAGCGCTATCCCGAGGGGGCGGCGCGGCGGCGGGCGGTGGACGAGGCCCTGCGCGAGGGCGGCCCCCTTGATCCGCTTGATCCGCAATCTTTTCAGCGGGTTGCCGCCTGGGCCGAGAGCGGCATTTCCACTCTTTCGGCCCAGACCGAGCTGATCCTCGTCACCAGTCCCGATCCCGAAGACCTGACCCTGCGTCAGGCACGGCTGCTGGGCGAGGCCGATGTGCTGCTGGTCTATGGCGACGTTCCGCCCGCGATCCTTGCCCGCGCCCGCGCCGATGCCGCGCGGCGCGTGTTTCACGTGGAACAGGGGGCACAAGCGGGGGGCAAGCAGGGGTCTGGCGGGGGTCTGGAGGGGGGCGAGACGGGGTCTGAACCGGGCAAGGCGGGGTCTGGCACCGGGCTGCAAACGGGTGCTGCCGAGGCCACCCAAACGGGCGGGACCCGGCCGGGACTGACGGTCGTGCTTCACTGGCAGCCGGACTGAGTTCCTGTCCGGCGGCGGAGCGCCCGGCTCCGGCCCCGGTCAGGCCGCTTGCAGCACCGGCTGGCGCAGGCTCGCGAAATAGCCCGACATGGCGGCCAGCGCCTTCTCGCTCAGCGCGATGAAGGCGCGGCGGCGGTCGGCGGGATCGGGCACCCGCACGAAGATCCCGCTCTCGACCATCTGCGTCAGCCAGCGCAGCGCCGTGGTCGCCGGAACGCCCGCCGCGATGCACAGCGAGGTCACCGAGACCTGCACGCCTTCGCCATGGGCGGCGGTCAGATCGAGCAACATGTCCCACGCCGGATCGCCGAACAGCGCCGGATCGAAGAAGCGGTTGCGCGCCTGACGGTTGGCGATGATCTGGCGCACCACCTGCGGATCGGGCAGCGCTGCCCCTTCCTGCGGGCGCGGGGCTGCGGCACCGAAGCCCGCCACCAGCCCGCCTTCGGGCGCGTGATAATCCCGCTTGAACTCGCCGAGCACGGGCGAGCCGCCGGCCGGCGCATGGCTCAGCCGGTCAAGCGAATGGGCAATCGCCTCGACCTGCTGCGAGAGGCGCAGCAGCGCCACGCGGTCTTCCTCGCCCATTTCGCGCAGGCGCGCCGCCCCCGCCTCCCCCATCACGCGGCCGACCGCGATCACGCGTTCGGCACGGCTGGGGCTGACGAGAATCTGGGGGTTCGACTGGTCGAGCACGGCGAAGACATCATCGAGGCCCGCAAGATTGGTCGCCACGATCAGCTTCGCGCCCGAGCGCGCCACGCGCATATCGAGCCGCGCGAGGCCTGCGAGGATCATCGCATCGATCCCGCGCGCACCGCTGACCGGGCAATCGACCACCACCACATCGCCGAGCAGGGCAATCGGCCCTTCGAGCAGCGAGCGCAGATTGCCACCGTCGATCGAGCGGAACCCCGCTCCGCCAAGGTCCGCGCCGATCTGGCGGCGCAGGCGTTCATCCTCGGCAAAGATCGCGACGCGCGCGGGCAATCCGGCGCCATCGTCAGCGCAGCCATAGGAAAAATCGTCGGCGGGAGAGGTGTGGGTCAGCATCGAATCGACTCCAACAATGTTGGAACGATTATGGAACAAAACGCGATCAGGTCAAGTAAATCCGCGTAATCTCT
This sequence comes from Erythrobacter colymbi, assembly GCF_002155685.1. Lineage (GTDB taxonomy): Bacteria > Pseudomonadota > Alphaproteobacteria > Sphingomonadales > Sphingomonadaceae > Erythrobacter > Erythrobacter colymbi. The sequence continues at coordinate 521,198 of NZ_MUYK01000001.1, read as the reverse complement.
GTAGGATCGGCCCTGCGGAAAGCCTCTCCTGCCCCTCCACCACCTGCGGTGGTCCCCCTCCCCTGTAGGGGAGGATTACGGTCTGATCTCGATCGCCGTGCCGTCGGGGACGATGCGCCACAGCTCCTCGATCTCGTCGTTGGAAAAGGCGATGCAGCCGTCGGTCCAGTCGCCCGGCATGCGTCCGAAAGGGAGCGAATTGGGCTGGCCGTGGAGGAAGATATCGCCCCCGGGCGAGCGCCCCCGCGCGCGCGCGAAAGCGCGGTCGGCCGCGTTGGGGTAGGAGACCTTGAGGCTGAGGTGATAGGCGCTGCCGGGGTTGCGGCCCTCGATCGTGTAGGTGCCCTCGGGCGTGCGCTCGTCGCCCTCGAACTGCTTGTGGCCCTTCGGCGCGTCGCCGAACTGGAGGCCGCGCCACGCCTTGACCGGCTGGCCGCCCGCATAGGCGACCATCAGCCGCTCGGACTTGTCGACGATGAGATAATCGACGGTGGTGAAGCGCTGCTCGGGAATAATCCGCGCCGCCTCGCGCGCCAGCGGCGTCTGCGACGAGGGACCCTGCGCTTCATCCGCGGGCGGTGCGGCGCAGGCGGCGAGGAGCAGCAGGGGGAGGAGAGCGGCGCGCTTCATGACGGCCATTCTATGGTGCGATGTTCGGGCCTGCAATAACGGCCCGGCGGAAGGTTACGCGGCTATGCCGCGGGGGTTTCTCGCAGAGGCGCAGAGAAGAAAGGGGAGGCGCGGAGGTGTTTTGCCTGCCGAAGGCACTTCAATGATTTACCCCGGTGCGGCTTGTCGCCATGTCGGAGAAGGAATGCGGCTGCGCCGCGGGCGCGACATCTCTGCGCCTCTTTTTCCTCTGCGGTCTCTGCGTGAAACCCGCGGCGCAGCCCCGTAACCTTCTTCAATCGACGAACGGATCGCGCATCAGGATCGTGTCGTCACGCTCGGGCGAGGTGGACACCAGCGCCACGGGGCATTCGATCAGCTCCTGGATGCGCTGGATATACTTGATCGCGTTGGCGGGGAGATCAGCATAGGACCGCGCGCCTGCCGTGCTCTCGCTCCAGCCGGGCATTTCCTCGTAGATCGGCTCGCACTGGGCCTGATCGGCGGCGTGGCTGGGGAGGTAGTCGTAGACCTTCCCGCGCAGCCGATAGCCGGTGCAGATCGCGACCTTCTCCAGCCCGTCGAGCACGTCGATCTTGGTGAGCGCGATGCCGGTCACGCCGCTGATCGCGCAGGACTGGCGCACCAGCACCGCGTCGAACCAGCCCACGCGCCGCTTGCGGCCGGTGACGGTGCCGAATTCATGCCCCCGCTCGCCGAGACGCTGGCCGATCTCGTCTTCCAGTTCCGTCGGGAAGGGACCGCTGCCCACGCGGGTGGTGTAGGCCTTGACGATCCCCAGCACGAAGCCGGTCGAATTGGGGCCGAGGCCCGAGCCCGACGCCGCCGTGCCGCTGACGGTGTTCGACGAGGTGACGAAGGGATAGGTGCCGTGATCGACATCGAGCAGCACGCCCTGCGCGCCTTCGAACAGGATCTTGGCGCCCGCGCGGCGGACCTTCTTGAGGCGCTTCCACACCGGCTGGGCGAAGCGCAGCACGAAAGGCGCGATCTCGCGCAGTTCTTCGAGCAGCGCGGCGCGGTCGACCGGGGGCTGGCCGAAGCCGGCGCGCAGGGCATCGTGGTGGGCGCAGAGGCGGTCGAGCTGCGGTTCAAGGGTGTCGAGATGCGCGAGGTCGCACACCCGGATCGCGCGGCGGCCGACCTTGTCCTCGTAAGCCGGGCCGATCCCTCGCCCGGTGGTGCCGATCTTGCCCTTGCCCGCCGCCGTCTCGCGCAAGCCGTCAAGATCGCGGTGAAGCGGCAGGATCAGCGGGCAATTGTCGGCGATGGCAAGGTTGTCGTCGGTGATCGAGACCCCCTGCCCTTCGACCTTGGCGACCTCGTCGCGCAGCGCCCACGGGTCGAGCACCACGCCGTTGCCGATCACCGAGAGCGTGCCCGAAACGATGCCGGAAGGCAGCAGCGAGAGCTTGTAGGTCTTGCCATCGATCACCAGCGTGTGGCCGGCATTGTGGCCGCCCTGGAAGCGCACGACGGCATCGGCGCGGCTCGCCAGCCAGTCGACGATCTTGCCCTTGCCCTCATCGCCCCACTGGGCGCCGATCACGGTGACGTTGGCCATTGCTATCCTTATCCGGCTGGCGGGAAATCCGCGCGGGGGCCTAGGCGTTCGGGGCCGGTGAAGCAAGCCGCGAAGGGTTTTGCGCGTGCCTGCGTTGGGGGACGGACAATGCCTGACGGAGCACCCCTGCCATGAATACCGCCGCCAAAGCCCTTCTCGCCGCCGGAGCGCTGGCCGTGCTGGCGAGCCCGATCCTCGCCCAGCAGCGCGCCAGAGGAGGATTTGGGGGGGGCGATCGCCTGCCGCAATCGTGCCGCGCCGAGATCGTGAAGCTGTGCGGCACCGACCGCGCGCAGATGCGCTCCTGCCTTGCCGAAAAGGCGAGCCAGCTGTCCGAGGAATGCCGCGGCGAGCTGCGCTCGCGCTTCGAGGGCCGCCGCGGCGGGCGCGATGGCGGGGCGGGCAAGCAGCTCGCGCCGACGCAGACGCTCGCCTATGGCAATGACAGCCTCCAGGCGCTCGACCTGTGGGTGCCCGAAGGGGCGAAGAACGCCCCGCTCGTGCTGTTCGTCCATGGCGGCGGGTGGAAGCGCGGCTCCAAGAACAACGCGATGGGCCGCGCCATGCCCGCGCATATGCTGGCGCAGGGCTATGCCTTCGCCTCGGTCGACTACCGCCTCGTCCCCCGCAACACGGTCGAGGAGCAGGCGAGCGATGTCGCCGCCGCGCTCGCCTATCTGCTGGAGCGCGCCGACAGCCTCGGGATCGACCGGAGCCGCGTGGTGCTGACGGGCCACTCGGCGGGCGCGCATCTGGTGGCGCTGGTGGGGACGGACGAGCGCTATCTGAAGAGCGTCGGCCTGTCCTTCGCCGATATCGACGGGGTGATGCCCAACGACGGCGCGGCCTATGATGTGGCGGCGCAGATCGAAGGCGCGGGGCCGATGATGCTCGAGACCTACAAGCAGGCCTTCGGGACCGAGCCCGGGCGGCAGAAGGCGCTTTCCCCGATCTGGCAGGCTGGCGCGCCCAATGCGCCCGCCTTCCTGCTGCTCCACGTCCAGCGCCCCGACGCCGTCGCCCAGTCCGCCCGGCTGGCCGAGGCGCTGAAGCAGGCCGGATCGCAGGCCGAGGTCGCAGGCTTCCCCGGCGAGGGCCTGCGCGGCCACATGGAGATCAACCGCAAATTGGGCGAGCCGGACTACCCCGCGACCCCGGTGATGGACGCGTGGCTGAAGAAGGTGCTGGGATGAGGCCTGTGCCCTTCCCTCGGCGGGCGTGGGTGCCCCTGTGCGGTGCTGCGGCTTGGCTGCAGACGTCGCTGGGGTTCACGCAGAGACCGCGGAGGAAAGGAGAGCGCGGAGAAGGTCACGCAGCTTCGCTGCGGGTCGTTTCTCGCGGAGACGCAGAGAAGAGAGGAAAGACGCGGAGCGGTTGGAGGGGCCGAAGGCACATCCACGATTCGCTCCGGTGCGGCTTGTCGCAGCGTCCGGGGACGGTTGCGGCTTCGCCACAGGCGCAACATCTCTGCGCCTCTCCTTTCCTCTGCGATCTCTGCGTGAAACCCCGCGGCTCAGCCGCGTAACCTTGTCCCCCTCCAGCTGTCGGGAGGGGCTAGGGGCGGGCCGCAGCCCGCAGGGCCATGCGCCATCATCGTCCTCGTTCGTTCGGGTCCTTCGAGCACGGCGCCTTGGAGAAGCGCACCCTTTCGACCGGCGCGCTGTCAGGTATCGATCGATCGGGCCAGCCATCGCTGATTATGACAACGAGGCACCGATCTCCGCGGCGGAAGTTCAGGTCGCATATCCCGCAACAGTTGCAATTGCCGATTTCGGGAAAGTCGACACAGGCTTCGTCCGAGACGCCCTCGCAAGGACCCTCCAGCGGCTGCCAGCCAAGCGCGAGGATCTCCTTGCGGGCGTCGAGATAGTCCATGTCCTCGAGCCGCAGCCCCTTGGAGGCGCCATCGGGGAAGAGGTTGCCGTTGAAGCTCTCGGCCATCCGGCAAGCCTCGGCGTCGCCCTTGTTGCACTGGTCGTAGTAGCACACCTTAGCGTTGTCATAGCCGCCATTGCGCTGGTCTCCGCAGTCGACAGGGGTGGCGCTCGGGGCGGGCGTGGGCGTTGGTGCCGGTGCCTCAGCCACCGCCTCGGTGGGCGGCGCATCGGGGGCGCGTTCATCCGCGCCGGAGCAGGCCGCCAGAAGCAGGGCAAGGAGGAGAGCGCCGCGCCGCATGGCTCGTCCTACCACAGCAATATCAGAAAGCTAGCGAGGCCAACCTGCCCCCTCACACCCGGGCGATAGCTTCGATCTCGACCATCAGTTCGGGGAGCGCGAGGGTGGTGACCCCGACCGTCGTGTCCGCCGGATAGGGCGCGGTGAAATACTTCGCGCGCGCTTCGACGATCTTGGGGAAGTGCGCCATGTCGGTGAGGTAGATCGTGACCTTCACCACCTTCGACAGGTTGCTCCCGCCCGCCTCCAGCACGCGCGAGAGGTTGGCGAAGGTCTGTTCGAGCTGCGCGTCGAAATCGCCCTCACCAACGATGCTGCCGTCCGCACCGATGCTCGCCTGGCCGGAGACGAACAGCAGCTCGCCCACCTGCCACGCGGGCGAGAAGTGGTAGGCGGCGAGCGGATCGCCCGGCAGGGTGATCGCACGCGCCGGGCCGCTCATGCGCCGCCCTCGAGCAGCACGGGGGTGTCGCCTTCTAGCACATAGCCGCAGCCCAGTGCCGCCGGGTCCTCGCCCTCGGCCAGTTGCGCCAGCGTGCGCCAGCCCTCGAACCTGAGGCGCGCGGCCGCCGCGCGGTCGTGGCCCTTGGGGAGGTAGACCATCCGCACCGCCTCGGGCTGGGGGGCCACTTCGGCGATCCGGTCGAGGTAGAGGGTGAAGCCGGTCGCGGCCTCGTCGCTTCCGGCGATGCGGTAGGTGCCGCCCCGTCCCGCCGCGCGGCGCAGGCCCTCGGCGTAAAGCGTGAAGCCGAACCACGACTGGTATTCGAAGCCGTGGCGCTCGGTCGGGTCGAGGGTGATCGTCGCCGCATCGCCCACCGCCGCGGCAATGGCCTCGAGCGCGTCAAGCCGGGACTTGAGCGCCCCGCCCGCATCGACCGCGCGCAGCGCCGCGAGCGCGCTCTCCAGCGGGCCAGTGGCGTAGAGCAGCGGCAGATAGGCCGCGCCGCCTGCCGCCTTCAATCCGCCCGCGTCCTTCGTATCGAGCTCGCGCCGCACCGCCTCGATCTGGTCGGGCGTGAGGGGGAAGGCCTTCGCCGCGAGCGTATCGACGAGGTCGGGCAGCGTGAAATCGACCGAAATGCCGGTCAGACCCGCCGCCTTCATCGCCTCGACTGCGAGCATCACCACCTCTCCCGCCGCTGCGACACTGTCGGCGCCGATCAGCTCGGCGCCGAGCTGCAGGCGCTCGCGCGCGGGATCGAGCTGGCTCGCCTTGATCACCACGGTATCGCCGCAATAGGCGAGCCGGAGCGGGCGCGGGGCGCTGGCGAGGCTGGTGGAGGCGATGCGGCCGACCTGCGGGGTCATGTCGGAGCGCAGCGCGAGGGTGCGCAAGGATGCGGGGTCGACGAAGCGGAACATCGCGCTTGTCTCGCCCACGGTCACGCCCGCCATGCGGCCCACCAGCGCGGCCTCGAACTCGAGCAGCGGCGGGCGCACCCGGTCATAGCCATGCGCGTCCATCACATCGAGACAGGCGCGCATCGCCGCCGTGATCCGCGCCGCTTCAAGCGGCAGCCGGTCTTCGAGGCCTTCGGGCAGGAGGTCGTTGGGTTTGGTCATGTCGCCACGCGCTTAGCGGGGTATGGGCGCGGGGTGAAGGGGCTTGCCTTGGGGAGGCCCACCCCTAACCCCTCCCGCAAGCGGGAGGGGGACTGGGTCGCGCAGTTGACTCCCCTCCCGCTTGCGGGAGGGGTCGGGGGTGGGCCTAAGCCAACCTCAAAACGCCAGCGCCTTGACCATCTTCACGCCTTCGACCTTCTCGGCCTCGGCGATCACGGCGGGGGTGAGGGCTTCGTCGAGGCTCAGCAGCAGCACCGCTTCCCCGCCCGCTTCGCGGCGGCCGAGGTTGAAAGTGCCGATGTTGATCCCGTGGCTGCCCAGCAGCGTCCCGATGCGGCCGATGAAGCCCGGCTTGTCGTCGTTGACGATGTAGAGCATGTGGCCCGACAGCTCGGCCTCGATGCCGATGCCGAAGATTTCGACGAGACGCGGCGCTTCGGTGCCGAACAGCGTGCCCGCGACCGAGCGGGGGCCCTGTGCGGTCTCCACGGTGACGCGGACGAGGGTGCTGAACGCGCCCTCGCGCTCGTGGCGCACTTCGCTGACCGCCAGCCCGCGCTCCTTGGCGAGGAACGGCGCGTTGACCATGTTCACCGTGTCCGAATAGCGGCGCATGAAGCCCGCGAGCACGGCGGCGGTGATCGGCTTGCCGTTGAGTTCGGCCGCTGCACCCTCGCGCTCGATCCCGATCTGGGTGAGGTTGCCGTGGGCGAGCTGGCCCACGAGGCTGCCCAGCTTTTCGGCCAGCGCCATGTAGGGCTTGAGCTTCGGGGCTTCCTCGGCGCTCAGCGAGGGGACGTTGAGCGCGTTGGTGACGCCGCCATTGACGAGGTAGTCGGCCATCTGCTCGGCCACCTGCAGCGCGACGTTGACCTGCGCTTCGGTGGTCGAGGCCCCGAGGTGCGGGGTGCAGATGAAGTTGGGCGCGCCGAACAGCGGGTGATCGGCCGCCGGCGGCTCGGTCTCGAACACGTCGAGCGCGGCGCCGGCAACCTGCCCGCTTTCGAGGCACTCCTTCAGCGCCGCCTCGTCGATCAGCCCGCCGCGGGCGCAGTTGATGATGCGGATGCCCTTCTTGGCATTCTCGAGCCGCTCGCGGCTGAGGATGTTGCGGGTCTCCTCGGTCAGCGGCGTGTGCAGCGTGACGAAGTCGGCACGGCTCAGCAGCGTGTCGAGATCGACCTTCTCGATCCCGAGTTCGATCGCGCGCTCTTCGGTGAGGAAGGGATCATAGGCGATCACCTTCATCTTGAGGCCGAGCGCCCGGCTGGCGACGATCGAGCCGATGTTCCCTGCGCCGATCAGGCCGAGGGTCTTGGCGGTGAGTTCGACCCCCATGAACCCGCTCTTGGGCCACTTGCCCGCCTGGGTCTGGGCGTTGGCTTCGGGGATCTGCCGCGCGAGCGCGAACATCAGCGCGATGGCGTGTTCGGCGGTGGTGATCGAGTTGCCGAACGGGGTGTTCATCACCACCACGCCCTTGCCGCTCGCATAGGGGATGTCGACGTTGTCGACCCCGATGCCCGCGCGGCCGATGACCTTGAGGTTGGTGGCGGCATCGAGGATCGCCTTGGTGACCTTGGTCGAGGAGCGGATGGCAAGGCCGTCATACTCGCCGATGCGGGCGATCAGCTGTTCTGGCGTTTCGCCGGTGATCACGTCGACATCGCAGCCACGCTCTTCGAAAATGCGCGCGGCGTTGGGGTCCATCTTGTCGGAAATGAGAACTTTGGGACGGGTCATTTTCGTTTTCCCTGAATTCGTCATGCTGAACTTGTTTCAGCATCCATCGAGCCTCCGAGGTCGGAGTTCGATGTGGAGAAATGGACCCTGAACCAAGTTCAGGGTGACGGAATAAGTTAAAGCGGGACGGACGGCCTCAGCCGTTCTTGACCTTCTCGTAGGCCCACTCGATCCACGGCAGCAGGCGCTTGAGGTCCTCCTGCTCGACGGTCGAGCCGCACCAGATGCGCAAGCTCGGGGGCGCATCGCGGTAGCCGTTGAAGTCATAGCCAACCGCCCGCTCTTCGAGCAGCTTGACGATCTTCTTGGGCACGGCGGCCTGATCTTCGGCCGAGAGGCTCTCGTACCAGTCGCCCTGGAAGACCATGCACACGCCGGTGTTGGTCTGCTGGGCCGGATCGCTCGCCATGTTGCGCAGCCACGGGGTGGCCTCGATCCAGTCCTTGACGATTCTTGCGTTGGCATCGGCCCGCTCGATCAGCGCCTTGCGGCCGCCGATCGCCTTGCCCCATTCGAGCGCGGCGATGTAATCCTCGGTCGCCAGCATCGAGGGGGTGTTGATCGTCTCGCCCTCGAAGATCCCGCGGTTGAGCTTGGCGCCCTTCTTCATGCGGAACAGCTTGGGCAGCGGCCAGGCCGGATCGTAGCTTTCGATCCGCTCGATCGCCTTGGGGCTGAGGATCAGCATGCCGTGCTGGGCTTCGGAACCCATCACCTTCTGCCACGAATAGGTCGTGGCATCGAGCTTGGCCCAGTCCATCTCCATCGCGAAGATCGCGCTGGTGGCGTCGTTGATCGTCACGCCCTCGCGCCCGGCTTCGAGCCAGTCGGTGTTCGGGATGCGCGCGCCCGAGGTGGTGCCGTTCCAGGTGAACACCACGTCGTTGCGCTGGGGGATGGTGGTGAGATCGGGGATCTCGCCGTAATCGGCGGTCAGCACCTGCAGGTTGGGCAGCTTCAATTGCTTCACCGCATCCTGGATCCAGATATTGCCGAAGCTCTCCCACGCGGCGACCGTCACCGGGCGCGCGGGATCGAGCATCGACCACATCGCGGCCTCGATCGCCCCGGTGTCCGAGGCGGGCATGATGCCGATCAGGTAATCGTCAGGAATGCCGAGCAGTTCGCGGCTGAGGTCGAGCGCATACTTGAGGCGATTCTTGCCCAGCGCCGAACGGTGCGAGCGGCCGAGCACATCGGTCTTGAGCTTGTCCAGCGACCAGCCGGGGAATTTTGCCGTGGGGCCCGACGAGAAAAAGGGGCGCTCAGGCTTCAGCGACGGCTCATGCGCGAGCCCGCGAACGTATTCAGTCATGTATTCTCTCCTTGCAGAGAGCACGCGCGGCGTTGGGACCGCGTGGCCCACGGGCGGCTTTAGTGGCGGGGGGCGAGGAGTCAATCACTGATTGCTCCTCCCCGGCACGGGGAGGGGGACCATCCGCAGGATGGTGGAGGGGCGAGCCACCGCGATCCGAAAGTTTTGCCATCGGGGCAGCGTTGCCCGCCCCTCCGCCCCGCCCCTGCGGGTCGCGCCCCCCTCCCCCTGCAGGGGAGGATACCCTCTCGCAATCTGCGCGCGGGTCGCCTAACAGGGCCGCTCCATGGACATATCCGATCTTCGCATTGCCCTGTTCAGCGGCAACTACAACTACACCCGCGACGGGGCCAACCAGGCGCTGAACCGCCTTGTCGGCTCGCTGCTCGGCCGCGGCGCGAAGGTGCGCGTCTATTCGCCCAAGGTCGCCAATCCCGATTTCCCCCCGACCGGCGATCTCGTCGGCGTGCCCAATGTGCCGATGCCGGTGAAGGGGCGCGGCGAGTACCGCATGCCGACTCACCTCGGCGCGGCAGTGAAGCGCGACCTTGCCGAATTCGCGCCCGATATCGTCCACCTCTCCTCGCCCGATCCGGCCGCCCACGGCGCGCTCAAATGGGCGCAGGAGCGCGGCATTCCAGTGCTCGCCAGCGTCCACACCCGCTTCGAGACCTACCCGCGCTATTACAACATGGCTTTCCTCGAGCCGATCATCATCAGGATGCTGCGGCGGTTCTACACCCGCTGCGACGCGCTGGTGGCGCCCTCGCAGTCGATGATCGACGAGCTGCTGGCGATGGGCATGCACACCCGCATCGGGCTGTGGAGCCGCGGCGTGGATCGCACGATCTTCTCGGCCGCGCGGCGCGATCCGGAATGGCGGCGCAGCCTCGGCCTTGCCGATGAGGACGTCGCCATCGTCTTCCTCGGGCGGCTGGTCATGGAGAAAGGCCTCGACGTATTCGCCGAGACCATCACCCGCCTGCGCGCGGCCGGCGCGCCGCACAAGGTGCTGGTGATCGGTGACGGCCCGGCGCGCGGCTGGTTCGAGGCGAACCTGCCCGGCGGGATCTTCGCGGGCTTCAAGACCGGCGAGGCGCTGGGACAGGCACTCGCGAGCGGCGACGTGTTCTTCAACCCCTCGGTCACCGAGACCTTCGGCAATGTCACCCTCGAAGCGATGGCAAGCGGGCTGCCCGTGGTCGCCGCCGGGGCAACCGGCAGCGCGAGCCTCGTCGCGGACGTGGTCACCGGACGGCTGGTCGCGCCTACCGGCAGCATGAAGGGTGACGCCGCGGCCTTTGCCGAAGCGCTCGCGCCCTATTGCACCGACCCTGCGCTCCGCGCCGCGCATGGCGCAGCGGGCGAGACGCGCGCCTGCGAATACAGCTGGGAAGCGATCAACGCCGTGGTCGGCGACACCTATGTGCAGCTGGTCGAGGAGCGGCGTGCGGCAAAGGCCGCATAAGGGTTATCTCAGCACCCCCGCCTTCTTCATCCGCACCGAATAGAACAGCAGGAACAGCGTCGACACCCAGATCGACAGCTTGAGCCCGAGCGGGGTCGCCATGTCGGCCGGGGTGTCGAGGATCACGTTCTCGGCCATCGTCACCCCGATCAGTCCCGCAAGCGCGATTGCCATTGCAGGCACCGCCCATTTCGAGCGCAGCAGCAGCAGCACCGATCCGGCGAAGGCACCCCACACGCCCATCGCCCAGACAGCGGTCGCCCATGCGGGATAGCTTTCCATGAAGGCAATCTGGCTCGGCGTCATGCCCATCTCCTCCAGCTTGCCGAGCTTGGTCGAAAGATAGCTGATGATCCCCATGCTGTTGAACAGCAGGGTGACAATGCCGACCACCCAGAGGTGGACCGGCGTGGGCATGCGGCCTTCGGTAACCGTCGTCATGGGCGTTCCCCTCCCCCAATCCGTGCGACCCGGACGGGGGAGAGGATATGCCTTTCTTGCATCCGCTGCAACTTGGGATGCCGTAACGTCACCAGCGGGTCAGAGCCGCTCGATGCGCTTGGCCATCTCGTCGATCATGTCGACGATTTCGTTGATGGTGCGCTCGTCGAGCTTGCCCGCCCGCGCGCGGTTCTTGAGCACCGAGCCCAGATTGCCCATCGCGCGGAACACATCGTGCGAGCGGACCGTGGTGGTGCGTTCGCCGTGATGGCCGAGACGCCGCATCAGGGCCTCGACCTCGTCCTTGCGGTCCTCGAGTTCCTGCGTGCCCTGCGCGGTAACCGCGAAAGGCTTCTTCGCGCCTTCGGCCTGGGCTTCCTCGATCGCGCCTTCGTCCTCGAGCAGCTGGAGCGTCGGATAGACCGCGCCCGGGCTCGGGGCGTAGTCGCCGCCGGTCATTTCCTCGATCGCCTTGATCAGTTCATAGCCGTGCGAGGGGTTCTCCGCGATCAGCGCCAGCAGCGCGAGACGCAGCTCGCCCTGCGCGAACATCCGTCCGCGGCGTCCGCCACGGCGACCGCGATAGCCCTCGGGCCCGCCCTCTTCGCCATCCGCCTCGCGGCCTCGCGGAAAGTCTTCGTCGAAGCGCGCGCGCATCTTCCAGTTCGGGCCGCCAAAGTTGACGTTCCCGTTCATTGCCATCGTCGCCATTGCCTCGGCGAGCTTTTCCCAGCCGCCACCGCGGCCATACCGGTTCCAGGTCATATCATTCCTCCTCGCCTATATCAGCGATACAGCAAAGATATATCTTAGAGCTATCGTTTCAAGACGCCTTGCCGGCGGGAGTTTCCTTTTCCGCCCGATGGCCTATCTCGACCGACGAATGACTGACCTGTTCGGACAAGACGCCTCCGAGGCGCCCCGCGACGACGCACCTGCGCCCGACGCTCCGCTCGCCGACCGGCTGCGGCCGCAGACCCTCGCCGAGGTGGTCGGGCAGGAACACCTGACCGGCCCCGAAGGCGCAATCGGGCGGATGGTGGCGGCCGGCAAGCTCGCCAGCATGATCCTGTGGGGCCCGCCGGGCACCGGCAAGACCAGCATCGCCCGCCTGCTCGCCGATGCCGTGGGGATGCGCTACGCCGCGATCAGCGCGGTGTTCTCGGGCGTGGGCGACCTCAAGCAGGCCTTCGCCGAGGCCGAGAAGATGGCGAAAGCGGGCCGCAAGACCCTGCTCTTTGTGGACGAGATCCACCGCTTCAACCGCGCCCAGCAGGACGGCTTCCTCCCCTTCGTCGAGCGCGGCGTGGTGACGCTGGTGGGCGCGACCACCGAGAACCCGAGCTTCGCGCTCAACGCCGCGCTGCTCAGCCGCGCGCAGGTGCTGGTGCTGAACCGGCTCGACGAGAGCGCGCTGGCGGCCTTGCTGGAGAAGGCCGAGGCGCTGGAGGGCGCCCTCCCGCTTACCCCCGAGGCGCGCGCGGCGTTGATCGCGCAGGCCGATGGCGACGGGCGCTTCCTGCTCGGGCAGGCGGAGACGCTTTATGCGGCCAAGCTCGGCGCGGCGCTCGACCCTGCGGGTCTTGGGAACTTCCTCCAGCGCCGCGTCGCGGTCTACGACAAGGACCGCGACGGGCATTACAACCTCATCTCGGCGCTGCATAAGTCCGTGCGCGGGAGCGATCCGCAGGCGGCGCTCTACTGGCTGGCGCGGATGCTGACGGCTGGCGAGGAGCCGCTGTTTCTCGCGCGGCGGCTGGTGAGGATGGCGGTCGAGGATATCGGCATGGCCGACCCGCAGGCACTCCCGCAATGCATGGCCGCGATGGAGGCCTACCGCTTCCTCGGAAGCCCTGAGGGCGAGCTGGCGCTGGTGCAGGCCTGCCTTTACCTCGCCACCGCGCCCAAATCGAACGCCGCCTACATGGCGCAGAAGGCCGCTTGGAAGGCCGCGAAGGAGACGGGCAGCCTCGCCCCGCCCGCCAACATCCTGAACGCCCCGACCAAGCTGATGAAGGACATCGGCTACGGCGCGGGCTACACCTACGACCACGACGCCGCCGAAGGCTTCTCCGGCGACAACTACTGGCCCGAGGGCATGGCGCCCGAGACCTTCTACTCCCCCGTCGAACGCGGTTTCGAGCGCGAGGTGAAGAAGCGCCTCGATTACTGGGACAAGCTGCGTAAGGAGCGGGGGTGACGGGGGCATTGGACAGCTGGGAGGCCGCGCGCGATTTCGCGCTGACCCTGCCGGGCACCGAACTTTCGACCAGCTACGGCAAGCCTGCGGTCAAGATCGCCGCCAATGGCCGCCCCTTCCTCGGAACGGGGCGGGAGACGGACACCTCCTTCGTGCTCCACATCGATATCGCCACCGCCGAAATGCTGATGGCGACCGGCCCCGAAACATTCTGGCAGACCCCGCACTACGAAGGGCATCCGGCAGTGCTGGTACGCTTCGACAGCCCCGATCCCGAGCGGGTGCGTGACACGATCCGGCTGGCGCACGAACAGGTGGCGGCGATGAAGCCAGCCGTGAAGCGCAAGCGGTGACACCCCGCTTCGCGCAATTCCTCGCGGTCGACTGGTCGGGGGCGAAGGGCCCACGGCAGAAGGGTATCGCGGTCGCATTGGCGCAGGCGGGGGGCGGCGCGCCGGTGCTGCTTGCCCCGCCCGATCCCAAAGGCTGGGCGCGCGGCGAGGTGCTGGCGCTGCTGGCGGGGCTGGAGGTGCCGACGCTGGTTGGGCTCGACCTCGGCATCTCGCTGCCGTTCCATGATGCGGGGGCGTTTTTTCCCGGGTGGGACGCCTCGCCCCCCGACGCGCGCGCGCTGTGGGCGCTGATCGATGCGCTGTGCGCCGCCGATCCGCATCTCGAGGCGGGCAGCTTGCTCGCCCACCCCGAGGCCATGCGCTATTTCCGGCACGGCGCGGGGGCGACCGGCGACCGCTTTCTCCTCCCCGGCGCGACCACCCGCGAGGGCCGTTTCCGCCTCGCCGAAGCCGCACAGCGCCAGCAGGGCGTGCGGCCGGTGAGCAATTTCAACCTCGTCGGCGCGGCGCAGGTCGGCAAGTCGAGCCTGACGGGGATGCGGATGCTCCACCGGCTGGGCACGCGCCTTCCCGTCTGGCCGGTCGACCCGCTGCCGGAAGAAGGCTCGGTCGTGACCGAGATCTACACCTCGATGGCCGCGCGGCTCGGCGGGGTGACGGGCTCCGCGACCAAGATCCGCAGCTTCGAGGCGCTCAACGATGCGCTGGACGCGCTTGGCTCGCCCCCGGTGGCGGGGCGCGGGGCGCTCGACGACCACTCCTCCGACGCGCTGCTGACCGCCGCATGGCTGCGCCGTGTCCACGGCCAGCGCGACCTGTGGCACCCCGAGACGCTCACCCCCGAAGTCGCCAGAACCGAAGGCTGGACTTTCGGCGCGCTCTAGGATTATGGCCGGGGCGAAAGCCGGCTTAGCTCAGATGGTAGAGCACCTGATTTGTAATCAGGGGGTCGCGGGTTCGATCCCTGCAGCCGGCACCGCCTCCACCAGAGCGACACGGGATTGCGTCCGGGGAGGCACGGGGGGGAGACACCAGCATGAGCCGCCGCGCCCGCATCGCGCTCGTCATTCTCGGCTTTGCTGCCATCGGGCTTGCCGCCTTCAAGCTCTTCGAACGGCCGATCGCGCTCTACCTCGTCCAGCGGGCGATCGACGCCAATGTCGGAACCGATCCGAGCAAGGACCTGCCCGACGGACTCCATGTCTATGTCTGCGGTTCGGGCTCGCCGATGGCCGATGCGGAGCGCGCGGGCGCGTGCCTTGCGGTGGCGGCGGGCGATACGCGGCTGATCTTCGACACCGGATCGGGCAGCATGCGGGTGCTGGGGCGCATGGGCTTTCCGGTCGGCAAGACCGAGCAGCTGTTCCTCACCCACCTCCATTCCGACCACTTCGACGGCCTCGGCGAGCTGATGGTGCAGAGCTGGGTGCAGGGCGCGCGCCACAAGCCACTCCCGGTCTCGGGCCCGCCGGGGACCATCGCCCTCGCCGAGGGATTCACCAAAGCCTACGCGCTCGATGCGACCTACCGCACCGCGCATCACGGACCGGAAATCGCCGATCCGGCGGGCGCTGGGCTGGCTGCGGAGGAGATCGTCATTCCCCCCGGCGCCGACAGCGTGGTGGTGCTCAATAAGGGCGACCTTACCGTCACCGCGATCCGCGTCAGCCACGATCCGGTCAAGGATGCCTATGGCTACCGGATCGACTACAAGGGCCGCTCGGTGGCGATCAGCGGGGACACGGCCTATGACGAACGGTTCGCCCGCGCGGCCAAGGGTGTCGACGTGATCTTCCACGAAGCGCTCGACCGCGAGCTGGTGCGCCGGATGCAAGCCGCCGCGAAGCGCAATGGCTCCGCCCCGATCGCCAAGGTGATGTCCGACATTCCCGGCTACCATGCGAGCCCCGTCGAGGCGGCGAAGGTCGCGCAGATGGCTGGCGCGCGGATGCTGGTCTATTACCACACGATCCCGCCGATGCCTTACAGCATGGTCGAAGGCCTGTTCCTCGAAGGCACGGACGAGGCCTTCGGCGGCGAAATCCGGATGGGCCATGATGGCGACCGCATCAGCCTTCCCGCAGGTGGTACGGCGATGGATTACGAAAACGTGCTGTTCTAGCCCAGCCTCAGGAAGAACTCCTCGCGCTCGCGGCGCAGCTCTTCGGGGGTCATGGCGGCAAGCGCATCGAGCTCTGCACGAAGCGCGAGTGTGAGGCGCTTGGCAGTTTCGGCATGGTCGCGATGCGCGCCGCCGCGCGGTTCGTAGACGATGCGGTGGATCACGCCGAGTTTGAGGAGGTCGCCCGCGGTCACCCGCATCGCCTCGGCCGCAGTGGCGGCCTGTGCGGCGCTGCGCCACAGGATCGAGGCGCAGCCCTCGGGCGAGATTACCGAATAGACGGCGTGTTCAAACATCAGCACGCGGTTCGCCGCCGCGAGAGCGACCGCCCCGCCCGATCCGCCCTCGCCGATGATCACCGCCACCAGCGGCACCCCGAGCGCGAGGCACGCCTCGGTCGAGCGGGCGATGGCCTCGGCCTGCCCGCGCGCTTCGGCATCGACGCCGGGGAAGGCGCCGGGGGTGTCGACCAGCGTCACCACGGGGAGGCCGAAGCGGTCGGCCAGCTCCATCAGGCGGATCGCCTTGCGATAACCCTCGGGCCGGGCCATGCCAAAATTGTGGCGGAGGCGCCCCGGCGTGTCCTCGCCCTTCACGTGGCCGATCACCATCACCTTGCGGCCTTCAAAGCGCGCAAAGCCGCCGATGATCGCCTGGTCATCGCCAAAGGTGCGGTCGCCCGCGATGGGGAGGAACTCGCTGAACAGACCCGCGACCAGCTTCTCGAACCGCGGCCGCTGCGGGTGGCGGGCGACCAGCGTGCGCTCCCACGGGGAGAGGCGCGCATAGGTATCGGCAAGCAGCTTGTCCGCCCGCTCGCGCAGCATCCGCGCCTCGTCGGTGCCCTCGGCATGGGCGGAAAGCTCCGCCACATGCTTGTCGAGCGCCTCGATCGGCTTTTCGAAGGGCAGGTACTGGATCACCCCCCGGGGCTCCTCACACCGTCATCGACATGCCGCGATAGATCCGCGCGCGGTAACGCGAATCCTCGGCATCGGGCAGCGGCGCGCCGACCAGCAGCACCGCACGGGCAAAACGGCGGACCTCTTCGAGATGCTCGTCGAGATCGCGCGGTTCTTCCGATTGGACGCGGCGGGTGAGGTTGATCTGGTTGACCGGCACATCGTGCACCAGCCGCTCGTTCTCCACGGCGAGGGTCGCGGTGAAGGCGTGGAGCGTGGTCTTGATGAAGTTCGCTAGCGCGAAAGCCGGGGACTTGTCGCCCATCGGCACGTCCGGCGACGTCAGCACCAGCTGGCAATCGTCATAGAGCGAGGCGCGGCGCGAGACGCGGAAGTGGTGCGTGAGGTTGTCGGCCACCACGGTGCGGAACTCTTCGGGCGTCAGCGGATCGTCGGTTGCAAACAGCTTGCCCGGCAGCGCCGACATCGGCGTCGAGAGGATCGTCGTCGGCTTGCCCCAGGCGATCAGCGCCTCGTCCATCGCGGCTTCGATGTCGGTGGTCTTGACCAGCGAGGTCAGCGCCTCGGCGGTCTCGGGCTCAAGCTGCGCCTTGACCGCCTCGAAGGCCTCCACCGTGCGGGTGATCAGGACCACGTTGGCGGCGTGGCAATCCTCGATGAAGGCGCGCGCGGTCTCGGCGAGGTAGTCGGCGAGGTGTTCGCCGATGATCCACACGGTCTTGCCGCGCATCTGGTCGAGCCGCTCCTGCTTGGGGCTGCCGAACAGCTCGCGCTCGGTGGTGGAGCGTTCCACGGAAAGACCGCCCGAGGGCATGAAGGTCTCGCCCGAGACGGCACGGTCGGCGAGGAAGAACACCGTCGCCTGCGCCACGTCATGCTCGGTCGGCATCTTGCCGAGATAGAGCTTGGAAAGCACGCCGGTGCCGACCTTCTTGGCCTCGACCGCGATCTTGTCGGCGGGGAGGAAGGGCGCATCCTCGGGCGGCACGCGCAGCAGCCAGTCGGCATCGCTTTCGGGCGTGGCCGGACGGTCGTTCCACTCGGGTGCGTCGAGGAACAGTCCCGCCTGCCGCAAGCGCCCGATGAGGCCGGCGGCGATCTGCGGGGTCAGCAGGTACTGGTCCCAGGTGCAGGTGCCATCGCCCTCGCGCGCGCAGGCCAGCGCCAGCTCGCGCAATTCGCGCGGGTTGTTGGTGTCGTGGCTCATCTTGGTGGTATCGTTGCGGGCGAGCCGCGCCAGCACCGCCTCGACCCGCACCCCGCGCCGGATCGCCTTGATCGCGGCGGCGTGGACGGCGTTGAGGCGCTTGTTGGCAAGGATCAGCTTGCCGCGCCGCTCGAACAGCCCGGGCTTGCCGCCGGTGCCCGACAGGCGGTCGCCATCGACCGGCCCCGGGGCAATCGCGTTGAACTGGACCTCCGGCCCGAGATAGCGCGCCATGCTCTCGACCATCGCGCGCTGCCCGGCCTTGGACACGGCGTAATCGGCGCGGTTGGGATAGGCGACCGCGAGATACTTCTCGCCCCCGAAATAGGACGAGACATTGAGGATGTAGCCCGAGCCTTGCGCCTTCATCAGCGGGGCGACGTGGTGCATCAGGAAATAGTTCGATACGAGATTCGCATCGAGAGTGTAGTTCCAGGCATCGACCGTCATGTCGACGACCATGTCCTCTGCACCCGCGACCCCGGCGTTGTTGATGAGGTAGTCGATCCGCCCGAAGGCCTTGAGCGTCGCGTCGACGGCTCCCTTGAGGCTCTCGAAATTGCTGACGTCGACATTGGCGAGGGTCTGGACGCGGCGCTCGACCCCGGCGAAACCGATGTCCTCCAGCTCGGAGACGATCTTGGCCCGTGCCACCGCGAGTTCGCTTTCGCGCCGGGCGACCATCATCACCTTGCCACCCGCGAGCGCCAGCAGGCGCGCGACCTGTCCGCCGATCCCGGCCGAACCGCCGGTGATCAGCGCGACCTTGCCCAGATGCAGCCCGGTGATGTTCTCGGAGAAGCCCGGCATGGCCTTGCGCGCGCCCGTAGCCTCGCCGATGTTGGCGGGGACGTAGAGCGTGATCTCGCCGAGCTTGCTCTCCTTCAGGAGGATGCGCGCGGCGTGGCCTGCGGTGAAGCGGATGTTCTCTGCCTCGGTATTGGTGAAGCGGACGATCTGGTTGCCCCACTCGGCCTGCCGGCGGCGGCCATGGGCGGTGTCGATCTCGGACTCGTCGCGCCAGATGCGGATCAGCTGCTCGGTCGCGGCGCGCAGGATGTGGCCATAGATGTCGCCCTTGCCGTCGCTCTTGTGGCTGACGAAGACGAAGCGCGGCGGTTGCAGCAGGTTGTCGTGGCGCTTCCAGTAACGGCTCATGGTGCGCGCGAGCGCCATGTTGCCGGCGAGCTCCACGTCCATCAGCGCCTCGACCACACCGTCATCGGCGGCGGTGATCGCGCCGCTCAATTCGCCCGCGCCCAGCGCCGGCAGGAACAGCGCGCCGCTGATCGGGGTGCCCTTCTTGGTGTAATCCTCGAGCGCCTCTTCCATCGCCGCCGGGTCCTTGCGGCTGAAGCGGATGATCGACAGCTTGTCGCCGAGGCCCAGCGCGGCGCAGCGCTTCTCGGCGATGGCGACGTCCGCCGCGCGCGGCAGGCCGAGCACGACCTCGGCCCCGCAGGCAAGCTGCACTTGCGCGATTTCGAGCGCTTCCTCCCAGTCGTCACCCGCCGCGACCAGCACGGCAAGGCCCGTGCCGTCCATCGAGCGCATCGTGGGCCGCGACAGATAGGTCGAGCGCTGCTCCTTGCGCACGGACATGCCGTGGGTGACCTCGAAATCGTGGCCGTTATAGGCCGCGCTCTCGTCCGAGCCGAGGAAGACGCAGGTCGTCGCGATGTCGGTCGGCGTGGGGAAGGTCTTGGCCTTCTCGTTGCCGCCGGTCGCGCGTTCGAGGCTCATCATGTCGAAGAACTGCGTCGCGGTGGTGCCGGCCGCATCGCCGCGCGCGGTGTCCATCGCGGCGAAGACATTGCGGATGCGCTCGCTCTCGATCGGGCCGGGGTAGACGAGGTTGACGCGGATGCCCTTGGGGCCAAGCTCCAAGCTGAGCTCGCGACTCCACGCGTTCATCGCCGCCTTGGGGACGACGTATGCCGCGCGCGCGTAGTAGGGCGTGCGGCTGAAGATGGTCGAGACATTGATGATCGAGCCGCCCTCGGGGATGTGCTCGGCCGCGACCCGCGCGACGTTCCATGCGACGCCGAAGATGTTGCGCAGCGCATCGCCCACGGTCTCGCTGTCGGTGGCGCCCTTCTTTTGCAGCGTGGCGAGCTCCTCGGCGGTCAGCGGCAGCTGCTCGATCGGCTGCTTGGGTCCTGCGCTCCCTGCATTGTTGACGAGGATGTCGATGCGGCCGAACTGCTTCACCACCTCGGCAATCGCAGCACGGACCGAGGCGATGTCGCCCCCGTCCAATGCCACGGTGGCGAGCCGCGCGGGGTCCGCGCCGGTCGCCTTGAGCAGCGCCTCGGCCGCCGCCTTGGTGCGATCGGGGGTGCGCCCCGTCATCACCACGGTTGCGCCTTCTGCAAGGTAATGGGTGACGATATGCCCGCCGAGATTGCCCGCGGCGCCGGTGACGACCGCGATCTTGCCGGCCAGACGGCCCGGAACGTCGCTTTGCAGAGCGGGCGCAGCGGCAACGGCTTTCGACTTGGCCATAGGACTCTCCTCACAGAATTGCTGCGAAGCCGTGCTTCGCTTTGTGTTTCGTTCAAACCCTGGGGAGGAGAGCTAAGAACGTTTCAAAAACCGCAACGCACGTGGCGGGCTTACGGTTCCCCGGGGCTTGCCAATGTTCCCTGCGCCGCCCACGCCTCCAGCAGCGCGTCGCGGCTTCTGAGGCCGAGTTCGGGCAGCGCGTGGTTGACGACATAGGTCGAGCCGGTGTGGCGGTTGTCCCACATCGCCTGGTGGGCTTCGGGCAGACCGTCCCACGCCACGACTTCCGGCTCGGTCACTTCGAGGAGCCCTGCCGCAATCATGTCGTTCATCCGCGCGACCTCGTAGGCGTTGCACAGGTGCGTGCCGAAGATCTGCGCGGTGGGCATGTAGATGCGGCGCTGGCGGGTCCAGACCTGCGGGGCATAGAAGGTGAAGCGGCAGCCGGTGAGGTCCTCGGCGAAGATCACGCGGCCGGTGAAGGGCTTGACCAGCGAGGTCGAGATGCCGAGCGTGTCCTGCCCCGCGCGCTCGAACACCAGATCGGGGCTGCCGCGCGGATTGTCGGGCGAGCGCAGGATCTTGCCCACGGCCGAGCCAAAGGGCTTCATCACCCGGTCCTGATAGTCACGCACCGCCGCCTTGAAGACCTCGATATCGGCCTTGGCGTCGGGCAGGCGCGGCATGGTGTCGGGCCAGTGGAAATTCGCCCCCTCGCGGCGGCGGATGCTTTCGAGGGAGACGATTCCCTCGATCGCATCCTCCAGCCCCAGCGACTGCAGGAACTCGCGCTGGCCGTCGGTGGTGGTGGCGATGACGCTCTTGGCGTTGAAGCGGCGCGCGGCTTCGATCATTTCGAGGCCGGTTTCGTCGAGCAGTTCGGAGGAACCCGGCCCGTAGAAGATCAGCACCGCCTCGCCCCCGCGCAGGGCCGCACGGCGGAGCATCTCCTCGGGAGAGGCCGTGCCCGGCTTGCCCATGAAGCTGAAGTGGTAGCCCGACGACGCGCCGTAGAAGGCCAGTGTGCCGCCCTCGGCGAGCAGCTGGAACGAGCGCGGGAAGGCGGTTTCGCCCGCATGGCTGACGACGTAATCGGCGAGCTTGCCGCCGTTCAGCGCCTTGTATGCCTCGACCAGCGGCGCGCCTGCGGCTTCCCACTGGATCGCCTCGGCCTTGTCCTCGGGGACGACCGTGTAGAGGTCGGCGAAGCGCGCATCCTTGCGGTTGATCGCCCCGACCGCGCCCTGCACCTGCGTGATGAACTTCGCGCGTTCCTCGGAAGAAACGAGCCCTGTCACCTGCAAGCCGGTGCGCACGGAGGAGCGCAAGGCATCGAGCCCCGTCCCCGTCGCCGCGCCCTCGACGAACAGCGTCCGCCCCGGTGCGATCTGCAAGGTGGTGAACAGGCAGCGCGCGATGGTGCCGAGGTTCAGCACATAGCTCCCCGCCTGCTCGAGCGTGAGGTCAGGCGGCACCTTGTGCATCTGCGGGGCCTGCACGGTCAGGAACTGCGCATGGCTGCCGGTCTCGGTCTCGTAGCCCTGGATGCTGAAATCGGCATACATCGGGTCATTGCCGACCTGCGGGCTGAGCAGGTCGTTCGTCCCCGAATAGACGGTGACAAGATCGCCGACCTTGATACGCCCCTGCGCGCGCGTCTCGCTGCCGAGCGCCGCGACCAGCGCGATGCCGCCCGAGCCGGTGATCTGCACGTCTTCCTCATGCGCATCGAAGGGTGAAACGGGAATGCCCGTCAGCGCCCAGATGTCGTTGAAGTTGACCTCGCTGGTCAGCATGTAGAGCAGCGCCTCGTTGGGCGCGGGCTCGGGCACCTTGACGATCAGCTCCTTCTCGTGGCTCGCGGGCGGGCCGAAGCGGGGCTGGCCGGTATCGGGATCGCGGGCGATGCCGAAGGCGTATTGGTGACGCGGGATCGGGGTCACGCCGGGATAGAACGGCGCTCCTACGGGAAGCAGCTCGCCTGCCGCTTCCAATGCCTGGGCACGCATTTCGTGCTCGGCATCGATCCACACGCCATCGCGCCGCACCGGAAGCGGGGGCGCAACCTTGTCGATGAATTGCCTGATACCGGTTTTGCCGCCCTCGGGATCGACGATCGCCTCGGCAAACAGCTTCGCCTCGCGCGCGGTGCCTTGGGTGATCCCGTGTTCGAGCCCCGTGCGCACCGCATCGAGCGCGCGGGCGCCCGCGACATCGCGGCCCGCCCATGCGAGCTGGCGCAAAATGCGCTGGAGGAAATCGTCCTCCAGCACCGCATCGAGATCGACCTCCGCCGCGCCTTCCCAGCGCGCGGTCGCCGCCTGCCTTTCGGCGAAGGCAAAGCCCAAGGCGCTGTCAGGCCCGCGCTTCACGAAGTCGCGAACGGCGGCATGGGCCGCCGAGAGCGCGTCTTCCGCGCCATCGACCAGCTGGTCGACCACGCCGATGGCCGCGGCCTGCTCCGCCGTAATGCTCCGCCCGCCGAGGATCAGGTCGAGCGCATCGCGCAGGCCCTCAGCCCCGCGCCGGTCGGCGAGCAGGCGCGGCAGGCGCTGGGTGCCGCCATAGCCGGGGAGCAGCCGCAGGCGGATCTCGGGCTGGCCGAAACGCGCCACCGGCTCGGCGACGCGGTAATGGCACGCGAGCGCGAACTCCATCCCGCCGCCCAGCGCCACCCCCTGCACCGCCGCGACGCAGGGCTTGTTCATGCCCTCGATCGTGCGAAAGGCGAGGTGGGCGTTGTTGGGGAGCACCATCGCCTCGTCGACCGTGTGGATCTCCTCGAGCATCTGGCGGATGTCCGCGCCCGCGACGAAGGACGATGTGCCCTCGCCGGTGAACACCACCGCGACCACGCTGTCGTCGCGCGCAAGGGTGGAGGTAACCAGCACCAGCTCGTCGATCGCGCGTTCGTTGAGGGCGTTGACCGGCGGGTTGGTGACCGTGACGGTCGCCACCTGCTTGCCGGGAGCAACCGTGTTGTATTGCACGAGGAAATAGCGGTGCCGGTCGAACAGCGCCTGTTCGTCGGCCATGCGCTGCTTGCGCTGCCAGTCGGCGATGACGGTGCGCAGCTCGTCCAGCGCCTCGGGGTTGCGCAGGGTCGTGACGTCGCCGACATCCTCGCCCACCACTAGCGCGCGGACCATGCGGCGCATGTATTTGCCGCTGCGGGTTTCGGGGAATTGCGAGACCTCGATGAAGTCCGCCGGCACCGCGACCGCGCCCTTTTCGGTGCGGACGAGATCGAACAGGCGGCGCTTGTCCTCGATCGTCAGCTTGCGGCCCGCGACCGGCACCACGAAGGCGAGCGGGGTCAGCCCCTTCTCGCGGTGCGGCGCGCCGACCACCAGCACGTTGCCGACCGGCGAGTCCGGCGCCAATGCCTTGTCGCGCAGCACCGCGCCCTCGATTTCTTCGGTGCCCATGCGGTGGCCCGAGACGTTGATCACGTCGTCGGAGCGGCCGTGGAGCGAGAACGAGCCATCGGCATGCTGGATCGCGAAATCGCCTTGGGTATAGGCCCAGGCGCCCTTCCAGCGCTTCCAGTAGCCCTCTTCCCAGCGCGCCGCATCGCCGCGCCAGGCGGGATCGACGCGGCCGTCTTCGACCTTGAAGCCCGCGATGTCGCCCCAGATGGTGCGCGCGAGGTAGGGATAGGGCGCGGCGATGACGATCTCGCCCTTCTCGCCGATGTCCGCCTTACGCCACGGGACGCCGCCATCATCGGCGCGCGCGAAGGGAGCGGGGGCGCCCTTGCCCTCGCCATCCTCGACCCAGACATCGCCCACGATCCACGGCAGCGGATAGGCGTGGGCATCGGGGCGCAGCGGGAAATCGTGGTTCGCGAACATGTGCGTCCACGCGATCCCGCCGTGCTCGGTCGCCCAGTAGCTATTGATGTAGCGCGGGGTGACGTGCTCCATCCCGAAGGCCTGCACACTCGGAGAAACGGGTTCGGCGCAGAAGGTCGCCACCCGCAAGCCGCTCATGTCGTAACGCTCGACCTCGGCGAGGTTTGCAGGATCGGACATAATCGATTTGAGGAAGGTCACCCCCGCCTTGAAGATACGGACCTTGTGACGCTCGATCATCGAGGCGAAGCGGCCCGCGTGGGGGAAGACCGGCGAGCCTTCGCTGACCAGCGAGGTCACCCGCGTCATCAGCGGCGCGCAGATTAGGTAGCTCTGCCCGGTGATCCAGCCCGGATCGGCGACCACGAACAGCGTGTCCCCGGGGCGCGCGTCGAAGCTCGCCGCCATGGTCTCGGCCACGCCCGCTGCATAGCCGTGCGAGTGGACGATCCCCTTGGGCTTGCCGGTGCTCCCCGAGGTGTAGATGAAGAACATCGGATAATCGGCATCGACCGGCATCGGCTTTGACGAAGCCCAGATCGCGCGGACGAAATCGGCATCGGCGAGCGCCAGCAGATCAGCCTCGGACTGCACCGCAAAGCCCGCTCCGCGCGCCTTTTCGAGCACCGTCACCAGCGCACTGTCGGTCAGCTCGTGGCTCCAGCGATCGCGTTCCTCGCGCCAGATCATGTCGGGCTGGTGGGTGTGGCGGCACACGATCACCGCCTCCACGCGCGGCGGCAGGGTGACGAGGCTCGAGGCAATCGCGATCCGCACGCGCGCCGCGTCGGCAGAGGTAATCCGCCCTTCCGCGCCGAGGTTGATCAGCGCCCGGCCCACGCCGCGCATCACGTCCGACCGATCGACCGTGATCTCTCCGGCGAGCGCCTCGCGCACGGTGTCGAGGATCGTCTCATGCCCGCCCTCGGGCAGTTCCAGATCGAGGCCGCCGAGGATGTCGAGCGCCGTTGTCACCGGCACGAAATTGTCGAGCGCGGGGTCGGTATAGGCGTTCTTGAAAGCGGCCACCTGCGCGTTGCGGTAGGAGCCGTCCGAGGTGACGATCACCCGCGCGCCGGTGTCGGCGATGCGGTCGGACAGGGTCTTGTCGGAGAAGCCGCCGAACACCGCCGTATAGACCACGCCCATGCGCTTGGCGGCTTCGGTCCAGTAAATCTGCGGCACGATGCTCGGCATGTTCAACGCCATGCGGTCGCCCGGCTTCAGGCCCAGCGCTTCGAGCGCCACCGCGCATTTCGCCACCTCCAGCAGCAGCTGCTTGCGGCTAACGGTGAAGCAGTCGATCGGTGCGCCCTTGCCCGCGTTGGCGGACATGTCCCAGCGGTCACCCTCGAACACCAGCGCTGCCTCGGCGCCGTGGCCGGCGAGGACATGGCGGTCGAGTTCGGAGAAGGCCGCATTGGTGCGCCCGCCGACGAACCAGCGCCAGTGCGGGGCGTTGCTGCCGTCGAAACCGGCGTGCCAGGGGGTAAAGCTGGCGGGGAGCACGGGAGAAACAGGTGCACCGCTCGCCGCATCCCAGCCGTGCCAGACGCCATCCTCCCCGCGCGCAAGCCACGCGCCCGAGGGGCCTGCCTCGGCCACGAACCAGTGCATGTTGCGGGCAGCGATGTCGCCATGGAACGCGCCCGGATCGGCGAGCGCGGCGGCGCGCATCGCGTCCCAATCGGCGCGGGTGCGCACGGGGTTGGTCAGAGCCTCGGGCTTGCTCGCCAGCAGTGTATCGACAGAAATGGCACCGTCCCCCTACGCATGCAAACTCGCAAGGGCGCGATCCCGAACGCCGGCGGATTGCAGCAAAATTACACGTCGCTAGCCTCACGGGCAAGAAAATGCCGCGCAAGGTGCACAGGCCGATAACGCGGTTGCTCGGATTCAGTTCCGGACCATCTGCCGCGCCCGCGCCTCCGCCTGCCGCAGCGGGGGCGAAATCTATGGGTAACGCTTTCGCAAGGACGTTAGCCTTATGGCGCCTTATGCGCGCGTCCCGCCGGGAGCGCCGGGCAAGGACGAAACATGCCGCTAGGCTTTCGCAAGACCGTTCGGGATTCGAGGAACGCCGCGCCCGCTGCGAACAAGTCGCCGCGCACGCCCTCGCCCGACAGCACCTCGGTGCTGGGCGAGGTCGAGGAGCTCGGCATCGGCATGTTCTGGGCGACCGATTCCGAAGGCAACCTCAGTTTCCTGTCGCAGCGCGCGCTCGCGGACCTCGGTGCGGACAGCGAGTCGCTGATCGGCAAGCCGCTCACCCGCGTCTTCCGCGACGTCGACGAGGAAGACGGTGGCCCCACCCAGCGCAGCCTCGCCTTCAAGCTCAAGGCGCGCTCGCGGCTGGATGAGCAGATCGTCGCCGTGCCCACCGGACGCGGCGCCACGCGCTGGTGGCGATTGAACGCGCGCCCGCTGCTCGATGCCAAGGGCGAGTTCCGCGGCTATCGTGGCAGCGCGGTCGATATCTCGGCGCAGTATGCCTACGAAACGCAGGTCGCGCGCCAGTCGCAGGTCGACGAGCTGACCGGGCTCGCCAACCGCCGCAAGCTGGGCGAGCGCCTTTCGGCGATGCTCGCCGCGTTCCGGGTCAGCCAGCGCTCCTGCGCGCTGATGATGCTCGATCTCGACCGGTTCAAGCAGGTCAACGACACGATGGGCCACCCCGCGGGGGACGAGCTGCTGAAGCAGGTCGCGCAGCGCCTGTCCTCGATCGTCAAGGACCACGGCGAAGTCGGCCGGCTCGGCGGGGACGAGTTCCAGGTGCTGCTGCCCGACATGGACGACCGCGGCACGCTGGGCGAGCTCGCCAACCGCATCGTCCAGTCGCTCTCGCAACCCTACCAGATCAACGGCCGCCGGGCGATCATCGGCACCTCGGTCGGCATCGCGATCGCGCCCTATGACGGGGTCGAGGCCGACGAGCTGACCCGCGCCGCGGACATGGCGCTCTACTCCGCCAAGGAAACCCGTGGCGGCACGTTCTGCTTCTTTACCAGCGAGTTGCGCGACGCGGCATCGAAAACCGCGATGCTCGGCGACCGGCTGCGCGACGCGGTCGACAAGGGCGAGCTGAAGCTCGCCTACCAGCCGCTGGTCGATCCCGTCACCAACGAGGTCAAGTGCTTCGAGGCGCTGCTGCGCTGGCACGACAGCGAAGAGGGCGACATCAGCCCGGCGCAGTTCATCCCCGTCGCCGAGAACGACGATCTCATCATCCGCATCGGCGAGATGGCGCTGCGGCAGGCGTGCATGGACGCGCTGGCGTGGCCGGAGACGATCCGGGTGGCGGTCAACGTCTCGGCCAAGCAGTTCATCCGCCCGGGCTATCGCAAGGCGGTGGCCAATGCGCTCCAGGCCTCGGGCCTGCCGCCGGGCCGGCTCGAGCTCGAGATCACCGAGAGCGTCTTCGTCGGCGATCTGGAGACGGTGGACGCGATTTTCCGCGACCTGAAGAAGCTCGGGGTGCGCCTCGCGCTCGACGATTTCGGCACCGGCTATTCCTCGCTCGGCTACCTGAAACACGGGCATTTCAACAAGATAAAGATCGACCAGAGCTTCGTGCGCGGCTGCACGGAGAACGGCGACATCAACCCGGCGATCATCGCCGCGATCGTCGCGCTGGCCAAGGCGCTGGGCATGGAAACCGTCGCCGAGGGGGTGGAGGCGATGGACGAACTCGAGCTGGTGCGCGAGCGCGGGGCCGATCTGGTGCAGGGCTACATCTTCTCGCGCCCGATCACGCAGGAGCAGGTGCTCGCCCAGTTCGCCGAGGGCAGCGCGATGTTCCGCCCGAGCGGCCCGCCGCGCCACCGTTCGGAGCGCATCACCATCTTCCGCAAGGTCGGGCTGATCCACGAGGACCATTACTACGACGTGATCCTGCGCAACCTGTCCAAGACCGGGGCGCGCATCACGGGGCTGGCCGGCGTGCCGGTCGGGACCGACGTGGTGCTCGATCTCGGGCACGGGCAACTTGTTGTAAGCAAAGTGGTAAATGCCACCGAGAACAGCCAGGGCCTCAAGTTCGAGACCCCGCTGATCTCCGACGGCAGCGGCGGGTTCATGACCCGGCACCGCATCTCGCCCTATTCGCTGGCCGAGGCGGGCATTCCGCTGGCGGCGCTGGGCGCGGGGGCCTTCCCGCTCGCCAAGTGGCGCGAGGCGAACAAGTCGATCCCCAAGTTCACCCAGCTCGAACTGAGCATGCCGATGCACTGATCCGGCCCCGCCACCCCGAACCGCGATGTTTCACGCGAAACATCGCGCCGGAGGGGGTCTGGATGGGGTCTGGCAGGGGTCTGGAGGGGGTCTGGCGGCCGCTGGAAGCGCGCGAACGCCCGCTGGCGGCAGGCTGCGGCAGGCTCCCGCCAGCGCCCGCCTCAGCCGCGTCCGCGATAGGAGGGCACGCCCTGATCGGGCAGCCACAGGCCCTCGGGCGGCGTGCCGCTCTGCCAGAACACGTCGATCGGGATGCCTCCGCGCGGATACCAGTAGCCACCGATGCGCAGCCATTGCGGGCGCATCTCCTCGAACAGGCGCACCCCGATCCCCACGGTCACATCCTCGTGAAAGCCGTTGTGGTTGCGGAACGAACCGAGGAACAGCTTGAGGCTCTTGCTCTCGACGATCGTCTCGCCCGGGACGTAGTCGATCACCAGATGCGCGAAATCGGGCTGGTTGGTCACCGGGCACAGCGAGGTGAATTCCGGCGAGACGAAGCGGACCAGATAGGTGAGGCCCACGCGCGGGTTGGGCACGTAATCGAGCACCGCTTCCTCGGGCGAGGTCGGCAGCGGCGTATCCTTGCCGAGGAACTGGGGGGTCGGCTTTGCGGGGCCGGAAGAGGGGGGTGTGCTTTCCATGCCGCGCTGTTGCCCCGATCCGCCGCGCCGCGCAAGGCCGGAACTGGACGCGGGGGGCCCATGCTTTCTATGGGGGAGCCAAGAGGCAAGACAGCGCCGGTTCACGCAGGATCCGGCACCCGCCTTGCCCGCCCGATCCACCAGAGCCGTTCCACGCGACCATGATCCGCCCGACCATCCGCCCTGCCGCCCTGCCCGCGCTCGCCGCCGCCACCGCGCTGTGGCTGGCGCCGCCCGTGCCGCTGGCCGCGCAGCAGACCTTCGAGCTGCCGCCCGCCAGCCCCTCGCCCACGCCCGCCCCTGCCGGCCCTTCGGACGAGCGCGCGGGTATCGCCATTCCGCCGCGCACCGCGCCCGGCGCGACGCCAACCGCAACGCCGAGTGCTGCGCCGAGCGCCACTTCGACGCCGGTGATCCAGCCGCTCCCCGCGCCGAGTGCGAGCCGCGCGCCCGCGCCGCGCCCTGCGTCCCCGGCGCCCGCAGCCGCCCCCTCGACCGCAGCGGCCAACGCGGCAGCCGCGCCCGACGCCGCTGCGCCGACGACGCTGCCGAGCGGCACCGCCGATGCCCCCGCGCCCTCGATCCTGTCGGGCGCGCCGCCGCTCGCCGGGACGCCTGCGACCGATGCCTCCGCGACCGACGCCCTCGCCGCGCTGCCCGCATGGTGGCCCTATGCCGCAGGCGGGCTCGGCGCGCTGGCGCTGCTCGGCGGAGGCGTGATGCTGGCACGGCGGCGCAAGCCCAAGGCCCTGCGCCTTGCCGCGCCGGTCGCGGGCAGCGCCCCTGCATCCGCGCCCGTGATCGACGAGGCCCCGCGCCTCGACATGGTGCTCGAGATCACCTCGGCGACCCGCAGCGTGATGATGTTCACGGTCGAATACCGCCTCACCATCGCGAACCGTTCGGGCCGCGCGGTCAATGACGCGCGCACCGCGGTGCAGCTTGCCTGTGCGCGGGCCAGTGCCGGCAATGCACCCTCGGCGGGCAGCGCGCAGGGTCTGGCGGAGCTGGAGCGCATCGGACCGCATCAGGCGCGCAGCGTCTCGGGCACGGTGCAGCTCCCGCTCTCGGCCATCGCCCCGCTGCGGCAGGGGCAGACGCCGCTGTTCATTCCGCTGGCCCACGTCACCCTCGAAGCCGAGGGCGTGCCTGCGCAGGCCAGAAGCTTCGTGATCGGCACCCCGAGCGCTGCGGGCCGCGTCCATCCCATCGCGCTCGACGTGCCGCCGGGGGCGATTGCCGGACTGGTGGCGCAGGCGGTCGCGATCCCGCCGGTCGGCGCGGCGGCCTGAGGCCGGCGGACCGGAGAGGCACCCGCCGCCCCGCCCGCTGCACCGCCGACCCCGCGCCCTTTGCACCCGCACGCAGGCCGCGCTAGGGTCGGGCGCATGACCACGCTTTCCGCCTCGCTGATCTCGACTGAGTGGCTCGCCGACAACCTCGGCGCGCCCGGCCTGACAGTGCTCGACGCTTCCTACCACCTGCCCGCCGCCGCGCGCGATCCCGAGGCCGAATTCGCCGCCGCGCATATCCCCGGCGCGCGGTTTCTTGGCCTCGCGAGCCTCTATGACGCAGGGTCGCCCGTCCCCTATGCCTTCCCCACCCCCGCCCAGCTCGCCGAGCGTCTCGCCGGCCTTGGCGTCGGGCCGGACGACGCCATCGTGATCTATGACGACAGCGCGATCCGCACATCGGCGCGGGCATGGTTCGTGCTGACCGCGAGCGGGCGGAGCAATGTCGCGATCCTCGACGGGGGCCTCGCCAAGTGGCGCGCGCAAGGTCTGCCGCTCGAAAGCGGGACGCCCGAGAGCGCGAGCGGCACCGCCGCCTCCTTCACCGCGCCGACGCGGGTGCGGAGCAAAGCCGACATGCTCGCCAACCTCGAAACCCGCGCCGCCCAAGTGCTCGACGCCCGCAGCGCCGACCGCGTCTTTGGCAGCGGGATCGATCCGGTCCATGGCGGCCAGAACGGGCGCATCCCGGGCGCGCTCAACCTGCCCTTCACCTCGGTGCTGCACGCCGACGGCACCTACAAGACCCCCGCCGAACTGCGCGCGGCCTTCGAAGGCGCAGGGGTCGACCTGTCCGCCCCGATCACCGCCACCTGCGGCAGCGGCGTGACCGCGAGCGTGCTGCTCTTCGCGCTGCATCTCGTGGGGGTGGACGACGCCGCGCTCTACGATGGCAGCTGGAGCGAATGGAGCGCCGATCCCGCCACGCCCAAGGCGCAGGGGCCGCAAGAATGAGCGGCGGCGGGGACGACCGGCATCTGAAGCCTGCCACCCGTCTGGTGCGCGGAGGACGGCGGCCGGAGTGGACCGGACCGGTGGTCAATCCGCCCGTGTGGCGCGCCTCGACCCACCTCTATGCCACCGACGCGGATCGTCAGGCGGCGGGGCAGAACAATGCCGACGGCCAGTTCTTCTACGGCCGCCGCGGCGCGCCGACCCAGTGGGCGCTCGCCGATGCGCTGACTGCGATCGAGCCGGGCGCTTACGGGACGGTGCTCTATCCGAGCGGCGTCGCGGCTATTGCGGGGGCGATGCTCGCGGTGCTGAAGCCGGGCGACCGGCTGCTGATGAGCGACAATGCCTATGACCCCACGCGCAGCATGGCGACGGGGCTGCTGACGCGGCTGGGGGTCGAGACCACTTTCTTCGACCCGCGCGATGTCGAGGCCTTCCGCGCCGCCGTGCCGGGGGCAAAGGCGGTGTGGCTCGAAGCACCCGGCAGCCTCACCTTCGAGATGACCGACGTGCCCTTGCTGGCCGGCATCGCGCGCGAGGCCGGGGCTGTCGTGCTGCTCGACAACACCTGGGCGAGCCCGCTCGGTTTTGCGGGACTCGAGCATGGCTGCGACATCGTGATGATGAGCCTCTCCAAGCATGTCGGCGGCCACTCCGATCTGATGATGGGCAGCGCGAGCGCGGGCAAGCGCTGGTACACCGCGCTGCGGCGGGTGAGCCTTGAACTCGGGCAGGTGGTCTCGCCCGACGATGCCGCGCTGGCGGCACGGGGTCTGCGGACAATGGGCGTGCGTCTCGCTGCGCAGACCGCCGCGGCGCTCAAGGTGGCGACATGGCTGGAAGGCCAGCCGCAGGTTGCGCGGGTGCTGTGCCCGCTGCTGCCCTCCGATCCCGGCCATGCGCTGTGGCAACGCGACTTCACCGGCGGCTGCGGGCTGTTCTCTTTCGTGCTGGCGAGCGACGACCCCGCCGCCTCGGCCCGGGTCTCGGACGCGCTCGCGCTGTTCGGCAACGGTTACTCCTGGGGCGGCTACGAGAGCCTCGCCCTGCCCATCACCCCGCGCACCTACCGCTCGGTCATGCCCTGCCCCACCGGCGGTGCGCCCGCGTTGCGCCTCTCCATCGGGCTTGAGGATCCGGACGATCTGATCGCCGACCTCGCCCAGGCGTTGGCGCTGGTGTGATGGCGGCGGGCGACAGCGTCGGCGGGGCGGACGTCCTGCGCGAGGATCTCGCCGAACGCTCGCAGACCATCGGCGGGATCGCCGACCGGCTCGATGCCATCGCGCTGGAGGTCGGCCACTGGCGCATCTCGCTGTTCGACGTGCTGTTCGCCGCCGGGGCGATCCTCGCCGCGCTCGCCTTCGCGATGATCGCGACGCGCCTCACCCGCGCGGCGCTGCGCCGCCTCACGCGGCTCGACGGGACGCAGACCGTCCTCGCCGAGAAGATCGCCACCATCGTCATCTGGGTGACGACCTTCCTGATCGGGGTCGACCTGCTCGGCATCGACCTCACGGCGCTGACGGTTTTCTCCGGCGCCTTCGGCCTCGCGATCGGCTTCGGCCTGCAGAAAACCTTCGGCAACCTGATCTCGGGCATCATCCTCTTGATGGACAAGTCGATCAAGCCGGGCGACGTTATCGCGGTATCCGACCAGAGCGGACAGCAGACCTTCGGCCAGATCAGGAAAATCGGCATCCGCGCGGTCTCGGTCACCACCCGCGACGAGCGCGAATACCTCATCCCCAACGAGAACCTGATGATCAATCAGGTCGAGAACTGGTCCTATTCCTCGAAAAATGTGCGGGTGCAGGTGCAGGTGGGGGTGAGCTACGATGCCGACATGGCGCTGGCCGAGCGGCTGATGCTGGAGGCGGCGGGCAAGGCGCGGCGGGTGCTCGCCAGCCCTGCGCCCAGCGTGTGGTGGAACGGCTTTGGCGATAATGCGGTGAACTTCACCATCCACTGCTGGATCGACGATCCCGAGGAGGGTGTCGGCAATGTAAAGAGCGACGTCCTCAAGCACCTGTGGGCGCTGTTCAAGGAGCACGGCGTGGGCCTGCCCTTCCCGCAGCGCG
The DNA here is from genome assembly GCF_002155685.1 of Erythrobacter colymbi. Lineage (GTDB taxonomy): Bacteria > Pseudomonadota > Alphaproteobacteria > Sphingomonadales > Sphingomonadaceae > Erythrobacter > Erythrobacter colymbi. Next base: position 487,931 of record NZ_MUYK01000001.1, on the reverse strand, counting down.
ACCTTAACCTGAAGCAGAGCGAGGCGCTCGACCAGCTTGTCGCGGCGCTGGAGAAGCGCGGCACCGACGCCCCCGAAAGCTAAGCTACACCCCGGCCAACCCATTCTCGCTGGAACGGATGGGCCGCTTCGCCCATTTGCGCTTCCATGCGAAAGACCGGCACCATCTATCTCGTCGGCGCGGGGCCGGGTCCGGTGGACCTTCTCACCCTGCGCGCCGCCCGCCTGATCGAGGGCGCAAGCGTCATCGTCCATGACGGACTGATCGGCCCGGACATCCTTGGCCTCGCCCGCCCCGACGCGCGCCTGATCTCGGTCGCCAAGCAGCGCGCGCGCCACACCATGCCGCAGGAGGACATCAACGCCCTCCTGATCCGCGAGGCTTTGCAAGGCCATGATGTCGTGCGCCTCAAGGGCGGCGATCCCTTCATCTTCGGGCGCGGCGGCGAGGAAGCCGAGGACGCGCGCGCGGCCGGCGTTCCGGTCGAAGTCGTCCCCGGCGTCAGCGCGGCGAACGGCGCGGCGGCCGCATCGCAGATCGCGCTCACCCACCGCGACGCCTCGAGCATCGTCAGCTTCGTCGCGGGCCAGTGCAAGGGCCTTGCCGAACAGGACTGGTCGGGCCTCGCGGGCAAAGGCCGCACGCTGGTGATCTACATGGGCGTCTCGACCGCGCCCCAGATCGCCGAAAAGCTGATGGCCGACGGCCTTGCCCCCGAAATGCCGGTCGCGGTGATCGAGAACGCCGCGCGCCCCGAAATGCGCGTGCTGCGCGGATTGCTTGCGGGCCTGCCGCAGCTGGTCGAGGCCGAGGCGGTCAAGAGCCCCGCCCTCATTGTCATCGGCGACGTCACCGCGCGCGAAGACGCTGTCGTGGCGGCGCTCGCACAGGAGAGAGCAGAATGAAAATCCTCACCGGCAACGACTTGCGCACGGGCGCTGTCACCTGGTGGAACGGCAGCGGCTGGTCGCTGTTCGTCGACGATGCAGTCGACGTGGGTGACGAGGCCGAAGAAATCCTCGCCCGCGAAACCGCCGCGCGCCGCGTCAACGTGCCCTACGCCATCGAGGCCAGCATCGACGCCGCGGGTCATGTCCGCCCGGCGCATATCAAGGACCGCGTGCGCGCGCTCGGTCCCACGGTGCGCCGCGACCTTGCCGTGCCGACCGCCGCCAAGACCGGCTGGGACTGGGTGATCTGATGCGCCTGCCTGCCGTCACGCTCGCCTCGGCCTTCGCCTTCGCCGCCGTGCCCGCCGCTTCCGAAACCGCGCCCGCTCCGGCGCCCAAGCCGGCAGAGTCCCGCACCACGATGGTGGTCGAATGGACCCGCCTCAAGGCGCTCCCGGGCGAGCGCGCCAATCTCACCGCCTTCATCCATCTGAACTGGTTTGCGATGGACGCGAAGGCGGTGGAGCAGGGCCTGTTCACCTCCTACCGCCTGATCGCCAATCCGGCCACGGACGGCGAGTGGGATCTGCTGGTCGAAGTCGGCTACCCGACCCCGCTCGGCTATGACGATCCCCCCACCCGCGCCGCCTTCGAAGCCATCCGCGCCGCGCACAAGACCGTGCCGGTCGAGGGCAAGACCCTGCGCGAGCTCGGCACCATCCTTGGCACCGAGCGCCTCCCCGTTCTGACTGGAACCCGCTGATGTACCGCTATGACCAATACGACCAGGCGATGGTCGATGCCCGCGTGGAGGAGTTCCGCGATCAGGCCCGCCGCCGCCTCGAAGGCAAGCTGACCGAAGACCAGTTCAAGCCGCTCAGGCTGATGAACGGGCTCTACCTCCAGCTCCATGCCTACATGCTGCGCGTCGCCATTCCCTATGGCACATTGGACGCGCGGCAGCTGGAGATGCTCGCCGACATCGCCGACAAGTATGACCGCGGCTACGGGCATTTCACCACCCGCCAGAACATCCAGTACAACTGGATCAAGCTCGACGATTGCGCCGATGCCCTTGCGGACCTCGCTACGGTCGAGATGCACGCGATCCAGACCAGCGGCAACTGCATCCGCAACATCTCGTCCGATCACTTCGCGGGCGCGGCGGCGGACGAGGTGGTCGACCCCCGCCCCTATGCCGAGCTGATGCGCCAGTGGTCGAGCTTCCATCCGGAGTTCACCTACCTGCCGCGCAAGTTCAAGATCGCGGTGATCGCGAGCGAGAAGGACCGCGCGGCGATGCGGCTGCACGATATCGGCGTGCGGATCGTGCAGCGCGACGGCGCAATCGGCGCGGAATTCTACGCCGGCGGCGGCATGGGCCGCACGCCGATGATCGCCCCGCTGATCCGCGACTTCGTGCCGATCGACCAGTTCATCACCTATGCCGAGGCGTGCCTGCGCGTCTACAACCGCTACGGCCGGCGCGACAACAAGTACAAGGCGCGCATAAAGATCCTCGTCCACGAGCTCGGCGCGGCGGAATATATCCGCCAGGTCGAGGAGGAATTCGCGCACATGCTCAGCGTGGGCGTGGAACCGCCGCGCGAGGAACTTGAACGCATCAAGGCGTTCTTCGCCCCTCCCCCGTTCGTGTCGAGCGAAGTCGAGACACAGAGCCTCTCGACTATGCTCGAGGCGAACGGCGGTCAGGGCAGTGCTTTCGGGCAGTGGGTGCGCCGCAACACCCATGCCCACAAGGCGCCGGGCTACGTCTCGGCCGTCATCAGCCTCAAGCCCGCAGGCGGCATCCCCGGGGACGCAACCTCGGAGCAGATGCGTGTCGTGGCGCGGCTGGCGCGCGAATACAGCTTCGACGAGCTGCGGGTGATGCACACGCAGAACCTGCTGCTGCCGCACGTCGCCATCGCCGATCTTCCGGCGGTGTGGCAGGCGCTCGACGCGGCGGGCCTCGGCGCTGCCAACATGGACACGATCGAGGACATCATCGCCTGTCCGGGCCTCGATTACTGCTCGCTCGCCAACGCCCGCTCGATCCCGCTCGCCCAGCGCATTTCCGAGCGCTTCGCCGAGACGGGCCGCACCGAGGTGGTGGGCGAGCTGAAGCTCAAGATCTCCGGCTGCATCAACGCCTGCGGGCACCACCATGCCGGCCACATCGGCATACTCGGCGTCGACAAGAAGGGGACCGAGAACTACCAGCTCTCGCTCGGCGGATCGGAGGCCGAGGACGTCAGCCTCGCCAAGATCACCGGCCCCGGCTTCGACGAAGACGGCGTGATCGCCGCGGTCGAGAAAGTGACCGACGTCTACCTCGCGAGCCGCGCAGAGGGCGAGCGCTTCCTCGACACCTACCGCCGCATCGGCATGGAGCCGTTCAAGGAGGCTTTGTATGGGTAACGCCCGCGATCTCGGCACTTCCCCCGACGAGGTGCAGTTCCGCTTCCGCGATGACGAGCCGGTCGATCATGCCGCCGTCACGGTCGATTCCTGCTGCGACCAGACCAACGCCACCGCGGTCCGGATCGAGCCGGGCGACGATGCGCGGGTGCTGCTGCCCTTCCTCGATCGCCTCGCGCTGGTGGAAGTCAACTTCCCCGTGTTCGGCGACGGGCGCGGCTATTCGGCGGCGCGCATCCTGCGCGAGGCGGGCTACACCGGCGAATTGCGCGCGGTCGGCGATGTGCTGATCGACCAGCTCTCCCACATGCGTCGCTGCGGCTTCGACAGCTTCGCCCCCGACAAGCGCCTCGACGAGGAAGACGCGATGCGCGCCTTCGCGACCTGGGAGAACGTCTACCAGCGCGCGGCGGATGCGCGGCGCACGATTGCGGACAAGCGCCATGAAGCCTGAACTCAAGCTCGTCCCGGGCGCGGTGCACACCCCCGACATCCTCGACCTGAAGCCCCGCTTCACCGAGCATGACGCCGTGCGCCTCAACAACCTGTTCCGCGGCTCCTCGACGCAGGAGATGCTCGAAAGCGTGATCCGCGACCAGCTGGCGGGCAACCTCGCGATCGTCTCGAGCTTCGGGGCGGAGAGCGCGGTGCTGCTGCATCTGGTCGCATCGGTCGACCCGACCGTGCCGGTGCTGTTCCTCGATACGGGCAAGCATTTCCCCGAAACGCTCGCCTATCGCGACGAGCTCGCGGCGCTGCTCGGCCTCAACCTCGTGGTGCTGACGCCCGATGCGGAGGAACTCGCCAAGCGCGACGAGACCGGCCTCAGGTGGTCCTACGATCCCGACGGCTGCTGCGAGATCCGCAAGGTGCGCCCGCTCGGCAAGGCGCTGGCGGGCTATGATGCGAGCTTTACGGGACGCAAGGCGTTCCAGGCCAAGACCCGCGCCAACCTGCCGCGCTTCGAGATCGACACGAGCGACGCGCAGGGACGGCTCAAGATCAACCCGCTGATCGACTGGGACGCGGGCCAGATCGAGGGCTATTTCATCCAGCACGACCTCCCCCGCCACCCGCTGATCGCGCAAGGCTATCCCTCGATCGGCTGCTCGCCCTGCACCTCGCAGGTCGCGCCGGGCGAAGACCCGCGCTCGGGCCGGTGGAAAGGCTGGGACAAGACCGAATGCGGCATCCACAAGCCGGGCGAGGAACCGTTCCTCTAGGAACAATTCTCGTCATTGCGAGCGTAGCGAAGCAATCCATGGATTGCCGCGTCGCCTTCGGCTCCTCGCAATGACGAACGAAGAGGCTAAAGCCACCCCTCGCGGCGATACCACTCCGCGGTCGCCTTCAGCCCCTCCTCGCCGCTGATCTGCGGTTGCCACAGGCCCGGCGGGGGCTTCCTGTCGAAGCGCGAGACCCAGTTGGGGTGCGCCATGTAACCGACGCGGTCGGGCGTGAGCTTGGCGCGGTCGCCGCGTGCAATGCGGTCGGCGGCGGCGGCGGCATCGAGCACGGCGCGCGGGAGGTGCGGGGCGAAGACCCTGCTCTTCCCCACCGCGCGGCCGATCGCGGCGGCGAGTTCCTTGTGGCTCCACCCGCCCTCGCGGCCGTCGTCGGGCTCGTAGACCTTCTTCCGCGTCGGCGCGGCGTTGCTCGCAGCGAGGGTCACCAGCAGGCGCGCAAGATCGTCGGCATGGATGATCGAACTCGCCCCGCCGGGCGGCAGGGGGACGAAGCCCCACTTGGCGGTGCGGAACATGTCGAGATAGTCGATATCGCGCGGGCCATAGACGCCGGGCGGGCGCACCGTGGTCCAGTCGAGCCCCGAGGCCTCCACCAGCGCCTCGGCCTTCGCCTTGGACGCGCCATAGGCTGACAGCGCGGGCATCCGCGCCGAGAGCGAGGAGACGAACACCAGCCGCCTGACGCCTGCCCCCCGCATCGCCGCGATCACGTTCGCCGTGCCGGTAACGTTCGCCACCTCGAATTCGGCCGGGTCGGGGGTGTTGGTGAGGCCCGCAACGTGGATCACCGCGTCCGCGCCTTGGGTCAGCGCCGCGAGCACCGCCATGTCGCCCAGATCGCCGCGCACCCACTCCACACCGGCGCGGGCAGCCTGCTCGCGGCGGGCGAGCGCGCGGACCGTGTGGCCTGCGGCGAGCGCCGCATCGAGCACCGCCGAGCCGACGAAGCCGGTCGCGCCGGTGATCGCCAGCAGGGTCACAGCAGAACCATGTGGTCGCGGTGGATCACGCAGGAACGCGGCGCATAGCCCAGCCGCTCGGCCTGATCCTCGGCGCGTTTGCCGGCGATCAGCTGCATCTCGTCCGCGTCATACTCGGCAAGACCCTGCGCGAGGCGTTCGCCCCTGAGGCTCAGCACGCTGACGAGATCGCCGCGCCGGAACTGGCCGGACACGCCCACGACCCCCGCCGCGAGCAGGCTCGCCCCGCCCTTCAGCGCTTCGGCGCAGCCCTTGTCGACGCGCAGCTCGCCCGCAGGCGCGAGCCGCCCGCCGAGCCAAGCCTTGCGCGCCGAAGCCGCGCTGACGGGGAGGAACAGCGTCCCCGTTCCCGCAGCCAGAGCATTGGCGATGGGCGATTCCCACGTCCCGTTGAGGATCCCGAGCGCGATCCCCGCGCGCGTCGCGATCTGTGCGGCTTGCAGCTTGGAGATCATCCCGCCCGAGCCAAGCCCCGAGGACGAGGCCCCGCTCGCCATCGCCATCACTTCGGGCGTGACCGCCTCGACCACCGGGATCAGCGTCGCGCCCTCCTCGCGCGGGTCGCGGTCATATAGCCCGTCGACGTCCGACAGCAGCAGCACCACGTCCGCATTGGCCGCCTGCGCCACGCGCGCGGCGAGGCGGTCGTTGTCGCCGAAGCGGATTTCCTCGGTGGCGACGCTGTCGTTCTCGTTGATGACCGGGATCGTGCCCGCCTCGAGCAGCCGATCCAAAGTCGCCGCAGCGTTGAGATAGCGCCGCCGGTCCTCGAGGTCGCCCAGCGTCAGCAGCATCTGCGCGGCGGTGATGCCGTGCTCGCCCAGCGCGCGGCTCCACAGGTCGGCGAGCTGGATCTGGCCGACGGCGGCGGCGGCCTGCGCGTCGGCGAGGCTCCCGCGCCCGCCCTTCGCCAGCCCCAGCCGCGCCGCGCCCAGCGCAATCGCGCCCGAGCTCACCACGATCACCTGCGGCCCCTCGCGGCGGATCGCGGCGAGGTCGGCCGTGAGGCTGTGCAGCCATGCGACGCCCGCCGTCCCGCCGCGCACCAGCAGCGAAGAGCCGATCTTGACCACGATCCGCCGCGCGGCGGTGATGTCGGCGAGGCTTTTCAGCATGGGCAGGTTACAAGGGCGACCACTCGGGCGCGTCGCCGTCGTCCTCGATCTCGACCGCCTTGGTCTCGGTCGCGGTGCGGTCCGGCAGGTAGCCGAGCACCGCGTCCAGGAGTTCGGGGATCCCCGCACCCGTCGCGCCCGAGACAGCGAAGACCTGCTCCGCACCCGCCTCAAGCAGCTCCTTGCGGAAGCCCTCGACCAGTTCGGCGTCGGCAAGGTCGAGCTTGTTCAGCACCACCAGCCGGGGCTTCTCGTCGAGGCGCGTGTGCTCCTTGTCGCCATAGGCGGCGAGCTCCTCCTCGACGATGCGCATCGCCTCGGCGGGGTCGGCGTCCTCGGTGCCGGTGATGTCGATGAGGTGGATCAGCACCCGGCAGCGCTCGATATGGCCGAGGAAGCGGTCGCCGATGCCCACGCCATCCGCCGCGCCCTCGATCAGGCCCGGGATGTCGGCGAGCACGAATTCGCGGCCCTTGTGGCGCACCACCCCGAGCTTGGGGACGAGCGTGGTGAAGGCATAGTCGCCGACCTTCGCCTGCGCGTTGCTTACGGCATTGATGAAGGTCGATTTGCCCGCATTGGGCAGGCCGACGAGGCCGACGTCGGCAAGCAGCTTCAGCCGCAGCCACACCCACATTTCCTCGCCCGGAATGCCCGGCTGGTGCTGGCGCGGGGCGCGGTTGGTCGAGGTTTTGTAAGACGCGTTGCCGCGACCGCCCATGCCGCCTTCGAGGAACACGATGCGCTGGCCCACCTCGGTAAAGTCGGCGAGCACCTCTTCCTTGTCTTCCGAGAGGATCTGCGTACCGACCGGCACCTTGATGACCAGCGGCTCGGCCGAGGCCCCGGTGCGGTCCTTGCCCATCCCGTGGCCGCCACGCGGGGCCTTGAAGTGCTGCGAATAGCGGAAGTCGATCAGCGTGTTGAGGCCGGCGACGGCTTCGAACACGATGTCCCCGCCGCGCCCGCCATTGCCGCCATCGGGGCCGCCATATTCGACGTATTTCTCACGCCGGAACGAGACGGCCCCGGGGCCGCCTCCGCCGGACTTCACATAGATCTTGGCCTGGTCGAGGAAATGCATGGGCGCCCCTTATGCATTTTTTGCTGCGAATGCGAGGAGAATGGCGATTCCCCTTCCCCGTTCGCCTCGAGCGCAGTCAAGAGGCCGTGGCCATGTGTCTCGACTTCGCTCGACACGAACGGGTTCGGTCTCACAGCCTCGCAATGAAAGGCGCAAGCCTTTCGGGCACCGCGTCGGGCGTGTGGATCAGGCAGGCCAGCACCTCGGCGCTCTCGACCAGTCGCGGGCCGGGGCGGTTGAACAGATGGTGGCCATCGACCGCGAAGACCCGCCCCTCGCGCACCGCGCGCAGGCTCCGCCACGGCTCCTGCGCCAGCAGCGCGCGCGCTTCGGGCAGGGTCTGGGCGAGCTGGTAGCCGCAGGGCATCAGCGCGATGATGTCGGGATCGGCGGCGACCACCGCCTCGGCCTCGATCCAGTGCGAATGCACCCCCGGCGCGGCGAGCAGCGGTTCGGCCCCGGCGGCGGTGATGAGTTCGGGCACCCAGTTGCCCGCCACCATCAGCGGCTGGATCCATTCGACCGCGAGCATTTTGGGGCGCGTGGCAGGCGCCAGCGGCAGCGCACAGAGCCCCGCCCGCATCCGCGCCGCCGCCTCGGGGGCGCGCTCGGGCACGCCCGCTGCCTCGGCCACGCGCCGGAGATCGCCGAACACGTCGGCAAGGTCATCGGGCGCGAGCGAGACCAGCCGGGGTGGCGTCCCCACCCAGCTCGCCAGCGCCTCCTCCAGATCGGCAGGCGTCACCGCGCAGACCGCGCATTGCGCCTGCGTCAGGATCACGTCGGGCCTGAGCGACTTCAGCAGCGGCGCATCGACATCATAGACCGACAGGCCCTTCTCGACGATCGCCTTCACCCGGTCCTCGATCGCTTGCGAGGTCAGCCCCTTCTCGAGCTTTGTCGAGGTGCAGACGGGGAGCGCCTGCACCGCCGGGGGAAAATCGCATTCGTGGCTGCGGCCGACGAGGTTGTCCTGCAAGCCCAGCGCCACCGCGATCTCGGTGGCGCTGGGGAGCAGCGAGACGATCCGCAAGAGTGCGGCGCTCATCGCGCCTGCCGCTGGCCGAGCGCGGGGATATGCGCGAGCACCTGCCAGCCGAGCCACAGCCCGGCGAACCACAGCGCGTCATTCAGCGCGATGAGCCCGACGATGCGCGGCGCGAAGAGTGCCGGATCGCCGAAGGGCAGCGCATAGGCGAAGAGGCTCGCCTCGAAGGTGGCGAAGGCGGCGAGGAAGGCGACGAGCGCCCCTCCCCGCACCGCCCCGGCCGCGGCGAAGGCGAGGAGGCTCGATGCCAGCAGCGAGAGGCCCGCGGCAAAGGTCGGCCCGTCCCACGGGAAGCCCATGAGGCCGAAGCCGAGCACCTGGTTGCCTAGCCAGCACAGCACCACCGCCGCCAGCCCGCGGCGCCCGGGCATGGCGAGCGCGGCGATGGTGGCGATGGCGGCGAAGGGCATCATGCAGGCGAGCACCACCGTGCCCGACAGCGTGGTTGCAGCAAGGATCGCGGGGAGCGCCAGCAGGGCGAGCGGATTGCGCGTATCGGTCATCATCCAGCCCCCCTCAGAACCGCGCCTCGACGCCCACCGCGGCCGAGCGACCGGGGGAGACGAAGCTGAACACCTGCTCGTATTCCTCGCCCAGCAGGTTCTCGACGCGGGCGAAGGCGGCGAGGCTGTCGGTCAGCTTCACGCGGGCGTTGAAGTTGACGAGGGTGTAGTCATCGAGCTGCACCCGCACCGGCACGAAGCTCGGGTCGGAGAAGGCGACGTCCGGCGTCGCGCCATTGTGGCGCACCACCAAGGTGGCCGAGGCGGCATCATCGGGCGCTTCCCACGTCAGCGCGGCGCTGGCGATGTGTTTGGGGCGGCGGACTTCCTCCACCCCGTTCTCGCGCGCCTTGAGGTAGGAATAGGCCGCATCGAGGCTCCACTGGTCGGACAGCTGCGCGGCCAGCGATACCTCGACCCCGCGCTGCCGGCTCTCGGTGGTTCGGTTGGCCGGGGTTGCGATGAAGTTGGGCGGCGGGAAGGTGGTGAAGATCTCGCCGTCGAGCGTGCTGTCGAAATAGGTCACCGCCACCTTGGCGCTGTCGCCGAGGTTCTGGTCGAGGCCCACTTCCCACCCCTTCGACTTCTCGGGCCGGAGCGCCGCATTGCCGATGAAGCGACCGTCGACGAAGCCGTAGAGCTCGAAGAAGCCGGGGTTCTTGACGCCCGATCCGCCCGCCGCGCGCAGCCGCGTGCCCTCGGTGATGCGGTAGCCCGCACCGACACGGAAGGTGGTCGCATCGCGGAACAGGTCGTTGAAGTCGTGGCGGATGGCGGCGGAGAGGTCGAGCGCCTCGCCCTCGTAGCGATACTCGCCCACCAGCCCGACCTGCTCGATCTCGCGCCGACCGGTAAAGCCGCCGCTGCCCGCGAAGGCGTTGCGGAAGCCCTCGACCTCGTAATCGGCGGCGAAGGTGAGGTTGTGTTCCTGGGCAATCGTGAAGGCGCTGACATAGGAGGCCTTCACACGGTCACCCTCGCTTGCACTCGAGGTGCCGAAGGGGCTGAAGGTCTCGCGGTTCACATCGGCGATCTGGACCGAGAAATCATGGATCCAGCGGCCGTTCAGCGTATCGAGCCGCGCACCGACCAGCGCATAGACCGCCTCGTTGGTGAAGCCTGTGCCGGGGCTGTCGATGATGAAGCCGAAAGTGGGGCTGGTGGTGTCGAAATCGCTGTCGTTCGACTGCCCCTCGGTGCGGATGAAGCGGGTGGCGGTGCGCAGGGTGAGGGTGTCGCCGACGGCGATGCTGCCCTTGCCCGCCAGCGTGTAGCTGTCGCGCCCGATATCGCGCGTGCCGCCCCGCGCGTTGGGCTGGCCGTCGGTGCTGACGACCACGGCGGAGAGCGCCGCGTCCCAGCTGTCACCGAAGGCGCCATAGCGCGCGGCGCCGTTGACGGTGCCCTGCGTCCCGCCTTCCAGCCGCGCCGAGAAGCCCGGGACCGAGCGCCCGCTGCCGCTGTTGTAGGCGACCACCCCGCCGATCGCGTCGGAGCCATAGAGCGCCGACTGCGGCCCGCGCAGGACTTCGATCCGCGCGCCGGGTTCGGCTTGCAAGGTGCCCACGTCAAACTCGCCCGCGAAGGGATCGGAGACCTCGATCCCGTCGACCAGCACCAGCACGTGATTGGCCTCCGAGCCGCGCAGGCGGATCTGGGTCTGGCCCGCCACGCCCGCGACCGCGACGCCGGGGACGTCACGCAGCACGTCGGCGATGTCGCGGGTCTGGCGGTCTTCGAGCTGGTCGGCGGTGATGACGAGGGCCGAGCCGGTGTAGCTCGATGCCAAGGTGTATCCGGCCGCTCGCGACGCGTTCACCAGAATGTTGCCTTCCGGCACCGTGGCTGCGGGATCATAGAGACCCTCGATCAGCGGATCGCCCTCGCCGTTCTCGCGGTCGATCTCCTGCGCCCACACAGGCGCAGCCCAAACCAGCGCCGCCGCAGCGACGCTTCCCAGCAATGCAAAATTCTTCACGGATTCCTCCCGTCATCAGCAACATGGTGGCCGCAAGGGAGGTTGCCCTTCCCCACAGCCCAGCGATGTCGCTCACAACGAAAGTCTGTTTCCGCGCCTGGCCAACCCCTGAACCCGGCATAGAGCGACACGCCCCGGTCGGTCTCCTGGCTCACGGATCGCCGCATGGGATGCTCGCCTTCCCGGTGGTCCGGAGACCCCCAGTGGCTGCCCTCCCGAAAGGAGGGAGCGCACCCCACACTCACCGCTTACAGTTGCAGGGACAGCTGCGGAATCGAACCGCATTCCCGTTACCTTGGCGCGGGGAGGTGGATAGCGTCAGGCAAGGCTGACGGCAAGCGGCCTTGTCATGGCATTCCTGTCATTTCCGCGCGGGCGGGGAACCGGTCTCTCGATAACGATACTGCCAAGGGAGCTGGGTCCCCGCCTGCGCGAGGATGACAGTAAGAGGACTTCGATAGGCGTGGTGAATCGGCGCGAAGCGCCGCAAGGCCGAACGGCCGCCGCCGCTTATGCGGCGAAGCCAAGGCGGACGGACGTCCGCCGCCCGGCGTCTGAGGGCGAAAACAAAAAACCCTCCCCGCGAGGGGAGGGCCCTTTGCGTTTAACTGGTGGAGCCGAGGGGGATCGAACCCCTGACCTCGTCATTGCGAACGACGCGCTCTCCCAGCTGAGCTACGGCCCCGTTCCAGTTTTCACATGCCCGCCGCGCCCCTTCGGGGGAGCGGGCAGGCGGGCGCATTAGCGTCTCGCGCGCGGGCTTGCAACGGCGTTTTTGCAGCCCACACGCCGCCTCGCGCTACTTGCCCGAAGCGCCTCCGGTGCCCGGCGCGATCGGCTGCACCACAGGCTGCGAGGTGACGCCTTCCTTGACCGGGATGACCGGCACGGGAAGCCCCGTGACGGGGTCGATCACGGTCTGCGCGGCTCCGGCGTTCGGGTCGATCCTGAGGCCCGCGCGGGCCTGTTGCACCGCCACCCAGCCGGGCTGCGAGGCGCCGTACATCGCGCCCCACTTGTCGTCCCATTCCGAAGAGTCGCGCTGATAGGCCTCGTACTCGTCGAAGAACTGCTCGAAGGGCACCAGCAGGCCATCAAAATTGGCCTGCGCAAATGCGAGCGGATCGGTGGGCGGGGCGGCGAGTGCGCGGTTCGCCATCTCGAGCGCGGCGCGGCAGAACCCGGCGCGTGCGGCGGGCTCGGCGAAGAAGTTGTAGACCTGCGTGGTGTAGCCATCGCGCGCCACGATCGCATCGCGCTTGACCTTGAAGCGGCTGGTGTAGCTGCGCTCGATCCGGTCGTTGACCGCCTTCAGCCCCTTGACGTTCTTGGTGAGGAAAGCGCGGTAGGCCTGCAGGATCGGCTCGTATTCGGGCGCGAGGCAATTCAGGGCCGCGACGTTCCAGGCCGAGCGCAGGTTCCACACCAGCTGGTCGTTCGACAGGTTGCTGTTGACGGTGATGCGCCGCCCGTCAGGCCCGCGGGTCGGCATGGTCATCACGTAATGCGCGCCGCCCGGCGGGAGCGGGCGATAGGGCACGGCCTCGACCACCACCGGCGCGGGCGGCGGCGGGGGCGGAGGCGGCGGAGGCGGCGGGGGAGCGGGCGTGGCGCAGGCGCCGAGCAGCGCCGCGCCCACGGCCAGCGTGGTGATCGCCAGACCGAAAGGCGTGCGCGTGGTCGTGGCGGACGGGGAAGACGTATGCGGGGCCGCGCTCATCGGGGGTATCTCTCTCCTGCTGCGGCTGTGCGCGCCGCTTCGGGGTCAGCATGTGGGCCCCCGGCTTGCTCCAGCCTGAAGCGCTGCGATAGCCGCGGCGGCTAACAAAGCAAATGCCCGGGAAGCCGCTTAGGCCCCCGGGCATTCGACATTTCAACATTCTTGCGGCGGGGCGAGGCCCGCCGGGCAGCGCGATTACTCGCGGTTGCCGAGGAAGCTGAGCAGGAACTGGAACATGTTGATGAAGTCCAGGTAGAGCGTCAGCGCGCCCAGCACCACGGCCTTGCCGGCGAACTCGGTGCCACGCAGATACTGGTATTCGTCCTTCAGGCGCTGCGTGTCATAGGCGGTGAGGCCAGCGAAGATCAGCACGCCGACAAAGCTGATCGCGTAGTAGAACGCGGGGCTCTGCAGGAACAGGTTGATCAGCATCGCCACGAACAGGCCGACCACGCCCATGATCAGGAAGCTGCCGAGGCCCGACAGGCTCTTCTTGGTGGTGTAGCCGTAGAGCGACAGACCGGCGAAGGCCGCCGCGGTGGCGAAGAAGGTGGTCGCGATCGAGCCGCCGGTATAGACGAGGAAGATCGACGACAGCGACAGGCCCATCAGCGTGGCAAAGCCCCAGAACATCAGCTGGAGCGTGCCGGTGCTGAAGCGGCTCGCCCCGAAGCTCATCGCGAACACGATCGCGAGCGGTGACAGGCCAACCACCCAGCGCAGCGCGCTGAAATGGATCGTCTCGGCCATGCCGCTGGTGAAGGCCAGCAGCGCGACGATCCCGGTCAGCAGGATGCCCGAGGTCATGTAGTTGTAGATCGAGAGCATGTGCTTGCGCAGACCCTCGTCGAAGGTCACGCGGCCAGCGACATCGCCTCCCGCGCGGGGCACGGAGCCCAGACGCTGCGCGTTGCGCGAGGTGTCATTCCAGTCAGCCATTGTGAAACCCTTAGCCTTTCCATCATGGAGCGCGGAAAAAGCCCGTGCTCTCCATGTGACGCAATATCGTGGGTTCCTTCGGGCTTTTCAAGCGAAACCGGATTGCAAAGCGTGCAATTTGTTCAGCTTAACCGTTGTTAATCTTAACTTGATCGCGAGAGCGCGGCGCCCTTGTCGCGGGTGGCGGCGAGCGTGGCGGTGAGGAGCTTGCGCAGAGCCGCGCCTTCGTCGAGCACGTTGAGGCCCTCGCGGGTCATGCCGCCCGGACTGGCAACGCGGTCAGCGAGGGTGGCGGGGCCGACGTCCGAAGCAGCAGCAAGCGCGGCGGCGCCTTCGACCGTGGCGAGCGCAAGCGCTGCGGCGGTCGGCTCGTCGAGCCCGAGATCGATGGCCGCGCCCGCCAGCGCATCGATGAAGCGGTAGACGAAGCCCGGCCCCGATCCGGCGAGTGCGGTAACGAGATCGAACTGCGCCTCGTCCTCGAGCCATACAGCGCTACCGAGGGCGTCGAACAGTGCGAAGGCAGCCTCGCGCGCGGAGGCATCGAGGCCCGTCTCGGCGAGGATCACCGGCGATTTGTTGATGCGCGCGGCGAGGTTGGGCATCACGCGGATGTGGGCGCTCGCGCCCGGGAACGCCGCTGCGAGCTGCGCGCGGGTGATCCCGGCGAGCAGCGAGCACACGGTGCGCCCCACGGTCAGCCCTTGCAAGCCCGGCCCCAGCGCGCCAAGCTGCTGCGGCTTGAACCCGAGCAGCACCGCGTCATGCGTGCCCGGCACTTCGGCGGCATCGCGATAGAGGGCCACGCCCTCGGGTGCCTCGGGCAAGGCGGGATCGAGCACCGATAAGCGCGCAGGCGGCTCGCCCGCAGCCAGCCATCCGGCGAGCATCGCCCCGCCCATGTTCCCGCAGCCGATGATGAGGAGATGGTTCATACGCAATATCCGTTCGCCCTGAGCCTGTCGAAGGGCCGTCCTTCTTCTTCGATTGGAGCGCAATAAAGAAGTGCGGGGCTTCGACAAGCTCAGCCCGAACGGAGTTGGGGTAGAATGTCTTCAGGCCTCGCCCGCCGCGTCGACCATCGCCGCTTCCAGCGCTGCGCGGGGGCTCTTGCCGCCCCACAGCACGAACTGGAAGGCGGGGTAGAAGCGGTCGCATTCGTCGATCGCGCTCTCGACCAGCGCCTGCGCCATGTCGAGGCTGAGCCGTCCGTGATCCCCCAGCAGCGCGCCGTGGCGGTAGAGCAGGACGTCGCCGTTCGACCAGATGTCGAAATGGCCGAGCCACATCTGCTCGTTGACGAGGCAGAGCAGTTCATAGGCCGCCGCGCGCTTGTCGTCGGTGACGCGGATGTCGGGCAAGCACAGGAACTGGAGCACGCCGTCCTCGGGTCGCCAGATCGCGCGCAGCTGGTAATTGGCCCAGCTGCCCTGCACCTCGCCGGTCATCTCGTCTTCCGAGACCAGCTCGCAGGGCCAACCGCGCGCTGCGAACAGGCTGGCGAGCATGTCGACGGGGGCGGCATCGTCCTCGGCGGAATAGTCCATGTCAGCTGCTCTCATGCCCTGGCACTCGTGGTGGAAGAGGGGTGTGTCACCATCGCGAGGAGGGATGGACGCGGAAGGGGGCGATTGGCAATCACCTGCATCAGGGCGGCTGGGGAGAACCGGACAGACCTGTGCAAAGCCTGTGCAAAGAAACGCGGGGACAGGCGTCTTGCGTTACTTAAGTGGTTGAACGGCCTCGCCTTCGTCGCTGAGCCAGAGGAACACATCGAGCCCCTTCTTCTTCAGCTCGCGCACCAGCGCCTCGGCCTTGTCGCGGTTGGCGACGGGGCCGATGACGAGGCGGTTGGTCGCCCCCCAGCGCGCGGTGTGCGGCTTGTAGGGGGACATCGCCTTGCCGCCTTCCTTGGAGATGCGCTTCCAGTCGAAGGCGAGCGCGTCGATCTTCTTGCCGGTCGCCACCTGCACCCAGACGCGGCTCGGGTGAACCGGCTTGGGGGGCTCCTTGGGCTTGGGCTTGGGTTTGGCTTCGGGTTTGGCTTCGGGCTTTGGCGCGGGCTGCGGGGCGGCTTCGCGCTTCACCTCGATTCGCGCGAGGTCGACCGCATCTCCGCTGACCTTGGCATCGGGCAACGGCGCGCCGAGATCGGCGAAGGCATCGGCAACGCGCAGGGTCGGCGCTGCGGGCGCGGGAGCCGGACGGGCGGGCGCGGGGCGCGGCGTGGCGGAAGCTGACGTCGGAGTCGGAGTCGGTGACGGGCGCGAACCGAGCGGCGCGCCTGCGGGCGCGAGCCGGCTGTCGGCGCGCTCCTCGGCGGCGAAACGGGCAAGGCGCGGATCGTCGCGCCCGATATCGGCGGCGCGCGGGAAGATCCCGAGATTGGCGGCGGCGGCCTGCTGCGGCTTCGTCAGGCGCGGCATATAGCCGAGATAGGGCACCAGCCGCGTCGCCAGATCGCGCGGCATCACCTGCTCGACGATCGCGGTCGCACGGTCGCTGTCGCCCAGGATCGCGAGGCCAAAGGCGCGCGCACGCTGCGCGGCCATGTCGCGCCGGTCGAGCAGCGGGCGCAGCGTATCCTCGAACCGCGCACGGTTGCCCGAAATGGCGAAGCTGATCGCGAGGCGGCGGCGCGCCTCGTCATTGGCGGGATCGAGTTCGAGCGCGCGGGTATAGGCGGTCTGCGCGGCGGGATGCTCGCCCACCAGATCGAGCGTCAGGGCGCGGTCGGAGAGCACCGTGCGCTCGTCCGCCCCGGCGGCCAGAGCGCGGTCGAACTGAACCAGTGCCTCGCCCGCCCGGCCTGCGCGCAGGTAGACCGAGCCGAGCCCCTGCGCGACTGCCGCGCTGCCCGGATCGACCTCCGCCGCGCGACCGAAGAAGCCGATTGCCGCTTCGAGATCGTCGACGCCCAGCGCCGCCTGCCCTGCCTCGACCAGCGCATCGCGGTCGCGCGGGGCCTTGGCGAGCGCGACCAGCGCGCGGTTCAACCGCTGTACTTCGGGCGAAGGGAGCGCCTGCACCACCGGCTGCGAGACGCTGTCCTGCGCGCGCACCACGCCCGCAGGCAGCAGGGCCGCAGCCAGTGCGAGGGCACAGGAGACACAGGAGCGCGACACCATCATCGGGTCTCTAGCAAGCTGTCAGCGACCCGCCAGCCGCACTGCGACACAGCGCGGCTGGCGCGCGGTTACTGGTTGTTCTGGCGGCCGAGGAAACGCGGGATGCTGAGCGCCGGACCTTCGTCGCCCTCGTCCTCGTCATCGTCATCGCGCGCGGTGCTGCGCGACAGGTTGGCCATGCGCTCGAACAGGGTCGAGCCGCCACCCGCGCCGCCACCGGCACCGCCCTCGCCGCCGAGCAGCGAGCGGCGACGTCCGCCGCCAAGGCGCGCCTCGACCGGGCGGTCTTCGGCAGCCAGGCGATCGGCGCTGGCAAGCAGGTCGTCCTGCGCCGGGCCTTCGTCCTCGGCCTCGGTATAGGGGGCATAGCCGCCGTCGAGTTCGAGCGGTTCGTCCGCGTCGTCCTCGGCAGCCGGCGTGGCGGCATAGCCGTAGCCCGGGGTCGCACCGGCACCGGCATCGGCCCCGCGCAGCCCTGCGAGCGGATCGACGATATCGTCGACGTCGTCCTCGTATTCCTCGCCGTAATCGTCACCGGCCTGCATGCCGGTCAGCTCGAAGGGCGCGGCCGTGCCATAATCGCCGTCCTCGTCGCCATCGGCTTCCTCGGCAAGGTCGAGCGGCTCGTCGTCATAGCTGACCGAAGTGGTCACCGGAGCGGCGCCCAGATCGAAGGTCGGCGCAGCAGGAGCGGGAGCGGCGACGGGCGGAAGCTCGCCGAAGCCCTCGTCGTCCGACAGTTCGAGCACCGGACGCTTGGGCGCGCGGGCGCCGCCGAGCGAGACCGGCTGCGAGCGTTCGGACTGGCCGATGGCGCTCTGCTCGATCCCGGTGGCGACCACCGAGACGCGGATCTTGCCCTTGAGGTCGGGGTTGAAGGCCGAACCCCAGATGATGTTCGCGTCCTCGTCCACCAGTTCGCGGATGTGGTTGGCGGCCTCGTCGACTTCGAGCAGGCGCATGTCCTCGCCGCCGATGATCGAAATGATGACGCCCTTGGCGCCGGCCATGCTGACACCATCGAGCAGCGGGTTGGCGATCGCCTGTTCGGCGGCGTCGAGCGCGCGGTTCTCGCCCTCACCCTCGCCGGTGCCCATCATCGCCTTGCCCATCTCGCTCATGACGGAGCGCACGTCGGCAAAGTCGAGGTTGATGAGGCCGGGCATGACCATCAGGTCGGTGATCGAGCGCACGCCCTGCTGGAGCACTTCGTCGGCGAGCTGGAAAGCTTCCTTGAAGGTGGTTTCCGCCTTGGCGACCAGGAACAGGTTCTGGTTGGGGATGACGATCAGCGTGTCGACGTGCTGCTGCAGCTCCTCGATCCCGGCTTCCGCGGCGCGCATGCGGCGGGTGCCTTCGAACAGGAACGGCTTGGTGACGACGCCCACGGTCAGCACGCCCATGCGGCGCGCGACTTCGGCGATCACGGGCGCGGCGCCGGTGCCGGTGCCCCCGCCCATGCCCGCCGCGATGAAGCACATGTTGACGCCTTCGAGCGCCTTCTCGACTTCGGCGACGGTTTCTTCCGCCGCAGCCTTGCCCACTTCGGGGCGAGCGCCTGCACCGAGACCGCCGGTGATGTCGGGCCCGAGCTGGATGCGCTTTTCGGCCGGCGAGGTGCTCAGCGCCTGCGCGTCGGTGTTGGCGACGATGAACTCGACGCCCTCGATCTCGGCCGCGATCATGTTGGCGATCGCGTTGCCGCCGGCCCCGCCGATCCCGATGACGGTGATGCGCGGGCGCAGATCGTCGCTCGCTGCGGGTCCGATATTGATGCTCATCAGCTGGTCCTCCAGGCGCGGGCAACGGCCATTTTTATCCGATTTCCCGCATTTATCGTCTCTGACATAATCGGGTTGCACATTTTATAGCGGCAAAACCCTTATCCACAGCATCGCTTGCGGCGTTTTCCGTGGCGGCCCCTGCGTCAACCGGCCGCCGCACCGCTCAGAAATACTCCTTCAGCGCGCGGAACAGCCGCGTCAGCAGCGCCATGATCCCGCTTTCGCGCGTGAAGGCCTTGTACACCCCTGCGCGCCGCGTGCCTACTGCGCGGATATCGACCGGGTCGTCGGCGGCGTAGAGACACAGGCCCGCCAGCGTCGCGAAGCCCGGCGCGTGGTGCGCTTCGGGCATGCCGGTGAGCTGCGGTGGACGCCCGAGCCGCACCGGCTGTCCGAGCGCACCCTGCATGAAATCGGCCATACCGGCAAGCTCGGCTCCCCCGCCGGTGAGCACGACCTGCCCCGCGCGCGCGCCGGCAAAGCCCATTGTCTTGAGCGCCTTGCCGACCTCGCCGGTCAGCACCGACAATTGCTGCGTCACCACCGCGATCAGCTCGGCGCGCACGATGCGGTTCTTGTCGTCCGCCCCGCGCGCGAGCGGGCCGACGGGCGCGCCGCCCTCCCCGCCCTCGCCCCCCAGTTCCTGGGGCCCGCTGACCGGGATCAGCTCGCGGTGGTCCGAAGGGCTGGCGACCGCCGATCCGGCGACGCACTTGAGCCGCTCGGCCTGCGAGCGGCGGATGCCGAAGCTCGAGGCGATCGCATCGGTGATCGAGCCCGATCCCATCGGGATCGCGTGGAGCCCGAGCAGCATCCCGCCCGCGAAGACCGCGACATTGGTGATGTCCGCCCCGATCTCGACCAGCGCAACGCCAAGCTCGCGCTCTTCCGGCGTCAGACAGGCGTGCCCGGCGGCGAGCGGCGCGGCGACCACGCCCTCGACCTCGAGATGCGCGTTCTGCACCGCTTCGGTGAGGTTCCGCACCGGCGCGCCATCGGCGAGCATCACGTGGATATCGACCCCGAGCCGCTCGGCATGAAGCCCGCGCGGGTTGGCGACGCCGTGGGCGCCATCCAATGTGTAATGCGCAGGCTGGGCGTGGAGCACCTTGCGGCCATCGGGCTGGATCATGTCCTGCGCCTCGACCAGCAGGGCCTCGACGTCCTCGTCCTCGATCCGACGCCCGCCGATCTCGATATCGACCGCGACCACGTGGCTGGCGAGCCCCGCGCCGGCGCAGGCGATCCACACGCTCCTGACGGGGGTGTTGGCGCTCTTCTCCGCGCGCTCCACCGCGTCGCGGATCGCGTGGCTGGCCGCGCCCATGTCGGTCACATAGCCCCGCTTGATCCCGGCGCTGGCACGGTGGCCGCTGCCCAATACCTGCAAGTCGCCGTTCTCGGTCTCGCCCATGATCATGGCCGAGATGCGGAAGCTGCCGACATTGACCGCGGCATAGGTGCGCGCGAGGCGGCGCTGGGCAGATGTGGCGCGGCTGGCCATCAGGTGGTCTCCCCGCCGGTCTTGCCGTTCTCTTCGGGCGCGGCGACGACCTTGGGCTTGCCCACGGCGTCGGGCAGGCGGAGGTAGAGCCGCGGGGGCGTACGCATGTCGAAAGCGATCACCTTGCCGCCCAATAGCCGGTTCTTGCCGTCAAGCCGGGCGAACTTGACCAGCGCCGTCGCCGCCTCGACCTCGCCTTCGGGCAGGGCGAGCAGCTGGCCGGTGGTGAAGGTGAGGTTCCAGCGGCGGTTGCCGACCCACTCGGCCGCCTCGACCTTGGGCGCCAGTGCGGGCGCGGCGGCGAGCAGCGTCTCGAGCGCCTGCGCCTGCTTGCCCGCCCCCGGCCCGGCAAGGCGCAGCATGCCCTTGGCCTTGGCAGCGGCGACCGGTTCGAGCTCAACCCCGCTTGCGTCGATCAGCATCAGCCGGTCGGCCTTCTCCAGCACCGCGTGCGGCTCGCGCTCGACGATGTCGATGGCGAGCGTGTGGGGCAGCTGGATCGAGACCCGCGCGTCCTTGACCCACGGCAGCGCACGCAGATCTTCGCGCAGCTTGGCGATATCGACATCGGGCATCGCCTGGTTGCGGGTGGCGAGCGCGCGGGCATAGACCTGCTGCTCGTCCATCCGGCTGGTGCCCGTCACGCGCACGTTCTGCACCGTGAAGCCCGCATCGGCCGCGATCGAGGCGACCTGCGCCTGCGCCAGCGCGGGAACCCCGGCAAGGCTGGCGATGATGAAGGCGACGCCCACGCCCGTGCCGATGATCATGGCGAGCCAGATGCGGCTCCACTGTTCCTCGGTGAAGGGCAGCGCGCCCATGATCCGGTCGAGCACGCCGCTCGCCTGCCCGCGCGCCTTGCGGGCGACCACGGCGCGGCTCTGCGCCTTGGCCGCACGGCGGACACCGGGGGTGCCGTTACGCCTGATCTGCTGCGCCATCGCTGCCTCCCTTTTGCTTGAGGGCATGAACCCGCAGGGCCTCCGCGCACAGCATCTCGACCAGATCGGCGTAGGAGATGCCGCAGCCCGCCGCCTGTTCGGGCACGAGGCTCAGGGGCGTCATGCCCGGCTGGGTGTTGGTTTCGAGCACGAACAGCCCGTCCTCGCCCGCTTCCTCGTCCCAGCGGAAATCGGTGCGGCTGGTGCCGTGGCAGCCCAATACCTGATGCGCCTTGACCGCATAGGCCTCGCACAGGGCGGTGATCTCCGGCGGGAGCTTGGCGGGGAAGATGTGCTCGGTACGCCCGGCGGTGTACTTGTTCTCGTAATCGTAGAAGCCGTTGGCGACGATCAGTTCGGTGACGCCGAGCGCGCGCGGGCCATCGGGGCCGTCGAGCACCGCGGCGGTGAGTTCACGGCCCTTGATGAAGGGCTCGGCGAGCAGTTCGGCAAATTCCTGCCACGGGCCGGTCGCCTGCGGGATGATCGGGTTGCCGACATTGCTGTCCGCGGTGACGATGGCGACGCCGACCGACGATCCCTCGTTCACGGGCTTCAGCACATAGGGGCGCGGCAGCGGGTCGCGCTGGTAAAGCTCGTCACGCGTCACGATCCGCCCGCCCGGCATGGGGATGCCGTGGGGCACCAGCGCCTGCTTGGTCAGCTGCTTGTCGATCGCGATCACGGAGGTGGCGAGGCCCGAGTGTGTGTAGGCAAGCCCCATCAGGTCGAGCATCCCCTGCACCGTCCCGTCCTCCCCCGGCACCCCGTGGAGCGCGTTGAAGACGACATCGGGCTTTGCCTCATGCAGGCGCAGGGCAACATCGCGCCCCATGTCGATCCGCGTGACGCGGTGCCCCTTGCTCTCGAGCGCATCGGCGACGCCCGCGCCGCTAGTCAGCGAGACCTGCCGCTCGTTCGCCCAGCCGCCCATCAGGACCGCGACGTGGAGGGGTTTGGCAAAAGTCATCCTTCAATTCCGTTCGTGTCGAGCGAAGTCGAGACACCGCTCTCCTGCCTCTCGACTGGCGACAGATAGTCGGCAGCCTGTCCTGAGCCTGCCGAAGGGCTCGAGGCGAAGGGCTGTGGTGCGTGGTTCCTCACGGCCGCCCCACCCGCTGAATTTCCCACTCGAGGCTCACGCCCGTCTGGGCATAGACCTTGTCGCGCACCATTTCGCCGAGGCCTTCAATGTCGGCGCTGGTGGCGGTGCCGGTGTTGATGAGGAAGTTGGTGTGCTTCTCGGAGACCTGCGCACCGCCCAGCGTCAGGCCCCGGCAGCCCGCCTGATCGACAAGCTGCCACGCCTTGTGGCCCTCGGGGTTCTTGAAGGTCGATCCGCCCGTCTTGGTGCGCAGCGGCTGCGAGGCCTCCCGCGCGGCGGCGATGCGGTCCATCTCCGCGCCGATCGCGGCAGGCTCGCCCGGGTGGCCGCGGAAGCGCGCGGAGACCACGATCGCCCCCTCGGGAAGGGCCGAGTGGCGGTAGGAATAGTCGAGTTCCTCGGCGTTCAAGGTGATGAAGCTGCCGTCGTGGAGGATCACCGCACAGTCGAGCAGCACATCGGCCACCTCGCGCCCGTAAGCGCCGCCGTTCATGCGCACGAAGCCGCCGACCGTGCCGGGGATGCCGCGCAGGAATTCCAGCCCCGCAATACCGAGGTCGCGCGCGGTCGAGGCCACCAGGATGCCGCTCGCCCCGCCGCCGCAGGTCAGTTCCATCTCGCCGGTATGCGCGACCTTGGCGAAGCTCTTGCCGAGCCGCACCACCACGCCGGGCACGCCGCCATCGCGGACGATCATGTTCGAGCCGAGGCCCAGCGCCATGACCGGAATCTCGCCATCGAGCCGTTCGAGGAAGGTCTTGAGGTCTTCGATGTCGGCAGGCTCGAACAGCCAGTCGGCCGGCCCGCCGGTCTTGAACCAGGTATAGGGCGCAAGCGGGGCCTTGCAGGTCAGCTTGCCGCGGATGCCGTCGAGCGGCACGGGCGCGCTCACCGCGCCCTCAACCGCGCAGGTCGGGGCCGAACCGTCGTCGTAGATATAGGTATCGCCCGGCTGGTTCATGCCGCCTGCGCTCCCCGGCGGGCGGTGATCGCGGGCGCGAGGCCCGCGGCCCACTTGGTGATGTCGCCCGCGCCGAGGCAGACGACGAGATCGCCCGGCACCACTTCGCCCGCGAGCGTCTCGGCGAGCGCATCGGCGCCCGCAATCTCGCGCGCGGCACGGTGCCCGCGGGCCTTCATGCCCGCCACCAGCGCGGCATGGTCGACGCCCTCGATCGGCTCCTCGCCCGCGGGGTAAACCGGGGCGACATAGGCGATGTCGGCATCGTCGAAGCACGACTGGAAGTCGTTCATCAGGTCCTTGAGGCGGGTGTAGCGGTGCGGCTGGGCGACCGCGATGACGCGCCCGCCTGCCGACACAGCCTCGCGCGCGGCGCTGAGCACGGCGCGGATTTCGACCGGGTGGTGGGCGTAGTCGTCGATCACGGTGACCTTGCCGCCATCGAGCTCCACCGCGCCGACGCGGGTGAAGCGCCGCCGCACGCCGCCGAAGCGGGCAAAGCCGGTGCGGATCACTTCGTCCGAGCAGCCCATCTCGATCGCGACGGCAATCGCGGCGAGCGCGTTCTGGACGTTGTGACGGCCGGGCATCGGCAGGTGGACGCCCTCGATCCGGCGATCTTCCAGACCGCGCTGGCGGACGATCACGTCAAAGGAGTTGCCCCCGTCCTCGCTGCGGATGTTGACCCCGCAGATATCGGCCTGGAGCGAGAAGCCGTAGGTCACGACCTTGCGGTCGCGCACATCGCCGATCACCGCCTGCACGACGGGATGGTCCACGCACAGCACCGCCGCGCCGTAGAAGGGGACGTTGTGGATGAACTCCACGAAGGCGCGCTTCACGCCATCGAAATCGCCGTAATGGTCGAGGTGTTCGGGATCGATATTGGTGACGACCGCGATGGTGCCATCGAGGCGCAGGAAGCTGCCGTCGCTCTCGTCGGCTTCCACGACCATCCAGTCGGAATCGCCCAGCCGCGCGTTCGAGCCATATTGCTCGATGATCCCGCCATTGATCACGGTGGGGTCGATCCCGCCCGCATCGAGCAGGGTCGCGATCATCGAGGTCGTGGTGGTCTTGCCGTGGGTGCCCGCCACCGCGACGGTGGACTTGAGGCGCATCAGCTCGGCGAGCATTTCCGCGCGGCGCACCACGGGAACCCGGGCTTCGAGCGCCGCGGCGACTTCGGGGTTGGTGCGGCGCACGGCGGTCGAGGTGACGACCACAGCGACGCCCGCGACGTTCTCGGCCTTGTGGCCCACGTGCACGGTGATCCCGCGCGCGCGCAGCCGCTCGACGCTCGGGCCCTCGGCAATGTCGCTGCCCTGCACCTGGTAGCCCAGGTTATGCATCACCTCGGCGATGCCCGACATGCCGATCCCGCCGATGCCGACGAAGTGGATGATGCCGATATCGGTGCCGACGCCCTTCATGCCTCTGTCTGTTCCTTGGCTTCTGCGCAGGCCGTCCCGGTGGCGGGGCGCGCGGCGGCGGCGGTGGCCGCAGGTGCAGCCTCGCCGACGCGGATCACGTCCATGAGATCGATCCCG
Source organism: Erythrobacter colymbi (assembly GCF_002155685.1). GTDB lineage: Bacteria > Pseudomonadota > Alphaproteobacteria > Sphingomonadales > Sphingomonadaceae > Erythrobacter > Erythrobacter colymbi. The sequence continues at coordinate 463,033 of NZ_MUYK01000001.1, read as the reverse complement.
CTCATGCTTTCGACGAGGTCGGCGAGATCCTTCGCCGCATCGGGGCGCCCGCAGTTGAAGGCGCAATGGGCGGCGTTGGCGAGGCTCGCCGGGTTCATCGCCATGACCTGTATCTGCTTGGCGAGCTCCTTGGGCTGGAACGCGTCCTGCCGGATCATCCGCGCCCCGCCCGCCTTCACCATCTCGCGGGTGTTGGCGGCCTGGTGGTCGTCGGTGGCGATGGGGAGCGGCACGAGGATCGCCGGGCGGCCCACGGCGGTGAGCTCGGCAATGGTCGAGGCGCCCGCGCGGCCGATGAACAGGTGCGCGTCGGCCAGCCGCTCGTGCATGTCCTCGAAATAGGTGCCGAGTTCGGCGGGAATGTCATGCTCGGCATAGCGCTTGCGCACCGCCTCGAGGTCCTCGGGGCGGCATTGCTGCGTGACCTGAAGGCGCTGGCGCAGCGCCGGCGGCAGCATGGCGAGGCCATCGGGCACCACCTGCGACAGCACGCTCGCCCCCTGCGATCCGCCGGTGACGAGGATGCGCAGCAGGCTCTCCTCGGTGAAGGCGGGGAAATCCTGTTCGCGCAGCGCCAGCACATCGGCGCGCACGGGATTGCCGACGAGGTGGACCTTGCCAGCGTGCTTGGGGCTGAGGCGGTCGACGCTTTCGTACGAGGTCGCGATCGCGTCCACCCGCCCTGCCAGCAGGCGGTTGACGCGGCCGAGCACCGCGTTCTGTTCGTGGACGATGCTCGGCAGCTTGGCCGAGGTCGCGGCGAGCAGCGCGGGGAGCGCGGGATAGCCGCCGAAGCCGACGATGGCCGAGGGCTGGAAGTGCTCGAACAGCCGCAGCGCCATCGCCCGGCCTTCCATCACCGCGCGGATGCCGGCGGGCCAGCCCAGCGGGTTCTTGCCGAAGCGGCCTGCGGGCAGGACATGGGCGGGCATGAAGTCGGGCTTGCCCGGAATATTGGCCCCGCGCGCATCGGTGATCAGCGCCACGTGATGCCCGCGCGCGTGCAGCTCGGCCGCGAGCGCGAAGGCCGGGATCAGGTGGCCGCCGGTGCCGCCGGCCGCCAGCACGAAATGGCGGGAAGCGCCGGTGCGGGGTTCGCTCGTCATGGGCGTTCGTCCTTGCGTTCGATCAGGTCGCGCAGGCTCGTCCCCTCGCGGGCGAGGAACGGATTGCGCCGGGTGATCGCGAGCAATAGCCCAAGCGTGAAGCACACCGCCAGTGTCGATGAACCGCCGTAGGAAATCAGCGGCAGGGTCATCCCCTTGGAGGGGAACAGCTTGAGGTTCACGAGGATGTTGATGAAGGCCTGCCCGCCGAACTGGGTGATGAGGCCCGCGCCCGCGAGCAGGGCGAAGAGGTTGTCCTCACCCGTCAGCCGCATCAGCGCGCGCAGCACCAGCGCGCAGTAGAGCAGCACGATCATGCCGCACATGATCAGCCCGAACTCCTCGCCGATCACCGAGAAGATGTAGTCGGTGTGGGCCTCGGGCAGGTTCATCTTGCGGATGCCGAGCCACAGGCCGGTGCCCGTCCACCCGCCCGCGGTGATGGTGCGCTGCGCAAGGTCGACCTGATCGAAGGCCGTGCCGCCGCCGAGGAAGCCGTCGATACGGTGGCGCGCGTTGTCGTAGAACATGTAGGCGAGCGTCAGGCCGAGGGCGCCCGCCACGCCCACGCCCGCGATGCGCTGCCACGGCAGGCCGGCCAGCAGCACCATGACGAGCCAGATACCGCCGAACAGGATCGCATCGCCGAGGTTCGGCTGGAGCATCAGCAGCGCGGCGATCAGGCCGAAGAAGCCGGTGACGAAGGCGATCACCGGCAGGCCCGGATCGCGCAGCCGCCAGCTCAGAATCCACGCGCAGATGATCGCAAAGCCGGGTTTGAGGAATTCCGACGGCTGGAGGCTCATGCCGACATTGATCCAGCGCCGCGCGCCGTTCTTTTCCTCGCCGATGAAGGGCACCACGAACAGCAGCGCCAGCATCACCGCGCCGACCAGAATGCCGAGCCGGCGCGCCTGATCGCGTTCGAGGAAACTGAGGCCGATCATCAGCGTCAGCCCCATCAGCTGGAACACGATGTGCCGCTGGAAGAACATGAAATCGGGCACCCGCTCCTTGGCGGTCGAAAGCTGGTCGGCGCTTGCGGGCGAGGCCGCGGCGACGGCGACGATGCCGACCGCCATCAGCAGGCCGATCAGCAGCAGCAGCATCTTGTCGATCTCGCGCCACCAGATGCGGATGCTGTCACGCCAGCGCTTCTGCACCGGCACGGGGGGCAGGTAATTGCCGCTGCCCCTCACGCGCGTGGGCGAGGTGTAGGCCGGTGCGGTCATGGCAGGATGCTCCGGCTTTCGGGATCGAGACAGGTGTCGCAGCCGGCGATCGCGCCGACCATCTGGCGGAAGTGCAGACCGCGCTTCTCGTAGTCGCGGAACTGGTCATAGGAGGCGCAGGCCGGGCTCAGCAATACGACATCGCCCGGATGCGCCGCCTCGGCCGCGCGGCGCGCGGCCTCGCTGATGAGCTCGCAGCGCTCGACCTTCACCTGGCCTTCAAGCAGGTCCGCAAACATCGGCCCGGCCTCGCCCACGGTATAGGCGGCGGCGATGTTGGCGAGGTGATCGGCACATGCGCCGAGGCCATCTTCCTTGGGCAGCCCGCCGACGATCCAGTGGATGCGGGGCGCGCCGCCGTTGATGGCAGGATCAGGCGGAAAGGCGGCAAGCGCGGGGGCGGCGGAGGCGGCGTTGGTCGCCTTGCTGTCGTTGATGTAGGTCACGCCCTCGACCTCGCACACCCGCTCCATGCGGTGGGGCAAGCCGCGGTAGGAGGCGAGGCCCTCGGCAATCTGCGCGTCGCTGAGGCCGAGCTGGCGGCAGATCGCGACCGCGACGGCGGCATTCTGGGCATTGTGCGGGCCCGCGAGCGAGGGCGAGCGTCCCTCGGCCAGCCCCGCCGCATCGAGATCGGCGGTATTCACCCGCACCAGCGGCTTGCCCGCCGCGGCGAGCCGGTCCGCGATGGCGGTGGTCGGCGCGTCTTCATCACAGATGATCGCCGTGCCGTGCTCCTGCATCTGGAACAGCCGTTCCTTGGAGGCGGCATAGGCCTCGAACCCGGCGTAGCGATCGAGGTGATCGGGCGTGATGTTGGTCAGCGCGGCGACATCGCAATCGAGGGTGAAGGTGAGGTCGATCTGGAAGCTCGACAGTTCGAGCACATAGATGCCGCCTTCCGGCAGCGGCTCCTGCCCGAGGATCGGATCGCCGATGTTACCGCCCATCACCGTCGGGATGCCCGCGGTCGCAAGGATGTGGTGCGTCAGCGCGGTGGTGGTCGACTTGCCGTTGGTGCCGGTGATGCCGACGACCTTGTGCGGCGGCAGGCTCGCACGGGCGGCGGCGAACAGCTCGATGTCGCCGATCACGGGCAGGCCATATTGCCAGGTGTGCGGCCCGATGGGGTGCGAGTTCAGCGGTACGCCGGGCGAGACGACGACGCCCGCAAAGCCGGTGAGGTCAAGCTCCAGCGGGTCGATCAACCGGCAGCGCCCCTCGAACACCTCGCGCGCGTGGGGCTGGCGGTCCCAGCCGATCACTTCCGCCCCACTCGCCAGCAAGGCCTCGGCCGCCGCCGCGCCCGAACGGGCGAGGCCGAGCACCGCATAGCGCTTGCCCTTGAAGGCGGGGGAGGTGATCACGCCGCGCGCCCCTCCCTTACCGCAGTTTCAGCGTCGACAGCCCGATCAGCGCGAGCACGATGGCGATGATCCAGAAGCGGATCACGACCTTGCTCTCGCTCCAGCCGAGCTGCTCGAAATGGTGGTGGATCGGGGCCATGCGGAACACCCGCTTGCCGGTGCGCTTGAACCAGAAGACCTGCACGATGACGCTGACCGCCTCGAGCACGAACAACCCGCCGACGATGCCGAGCACGACTTCATGGTGCGAGGCGACCGCGATCGCGCCCAGCGCGCCGCCGAGCGCAAGGCTGCCGGTGTCGCCCATGAACACCGCGGCAGGCGGCGCGTTGAACCACAGGAAGGCGAGGCCTGCGCCCATGATCGCGGCGCAGAAGATCGCCAGTTCGCCAGCACCGGGCACATGCGGGATGCCGAGATAGTTCGAGAAGTCCGCGCGGCCCGCCAGATAGCAGATGATCGCGAAGGTGCCCGCCGCAATGATCACCGGCATGATCGCCAGGCCATCGAGCCCGTCGGTGAGGTTCACGGCATTGCCCGCGCCCACGATCACGAAGGCGGCGAAGACATAATAGGCCGGCCCAAGCGGGATGCTCACGCCGGTGAGGAAGGGCAGGTAGAGGTTGGTGTTGATCTGGCTGACGATCAGCCACGCCGCGCCGCCCGCTACCACGAACTCGCCCAGCAACCGGACGCGCGCCGGCACGCCCGCATGGCTGTTCTTCGAGACCTTGTCGTAATCGTCGAGAAAGCCGATGATCCCGAAGCCGATCGTGACGGCAAGGCACGCCCAGACGAAGGGGCTGGCCAGGTTCATCCAGATCAGCAGCGCCAGCGTCAGCGAGACGAGGATCATCAGCCCGCCCATCGTCGGCGTGCCGCGCTTGGCAAGGTGCGTCTGCGGGCCGTCGAGCCGGATCGGCTGGCCCTTGCCCTGGCGCACGCGCAGCAGGTTGATGAAACGGGGTCCGATCACGAGGCCGATCAGCAGCGCGGTCATCAGCGTCGCGCCCGCGCGGAAGCTCTGGTAACGCACCAGATTGAGGATGCCTTCGAAGCCAAGCCACTCGGCAAGCAGGTAGAGCATTCAGTCGTCCCTTGCGCCCGTCACCGGGCCTGAGCCTCCGGATGCGCCTCAGGCGCGGGCATTCTCGGTAAAATGTGACACCAGCCTGCCGAGCCCGACCGAATTGGACCCCTTGACCAGCACCGCATCCCCCTTGGCGAGGCCGAACTGCCCGAGCGCCGCAATCGCCTCGGCAGGCCCCTCGCAATGGGCGAAGGTGAGGGCCTTGCCAAGCGGGCCTGTGGACAGTTTCCCCAATTCGTCCGCGAGGGCGCGCATCTCGTCGCCGACGAGGATCGCGTGGGTGACGCCGGCCTCGGCCATCGGCTCGGCGAGCTGGCGGTGGAAGGCATCGGCAAAGTCGCCCAGCTCCTTCATCGAGCCGAGCACTGCGAGCCGCCGGGTGGCGGGCGTGGCGGCGAGCGCCTTGAGGGTCGCGCGCATCGAGGCGGGGTTGGCGTTGTAGCTCTCGTCGATCAGCAGAGCGGTGCCGCCGGCGACGCTGAGGTTATGGCGCGCGCCGCGGCCCTTGAGGCCGCCCATCTCGGCGAGCGCGAGGCCGGCGCTGGCGAGATCGCCGCCAGCCGCACGCACGGCCGCCATGACTCCCAAGGAATTGACGATCCAGTGCTCGCCCGGCTCGGCAATGGTGTAGCAGATGCGCCGGTCGCCAAGGTCGGCGGTGACGAGCGAGCCGCCGCCTGCCGCCGGGATCGCGTCGAGCAGCCGCACATCGGCGGTCTTGGCGCGGCCGAAGGTCACGACATGCGCGCCGCAGGCTTTGGCGTGGCCGATCATCTGCTCGGCCCATTCGCTGTCAGCCGGAATGATCGCGACGCCGCCTTCGACAAGACCGGTGAAGATCTGCGACTTCTCGTCGGCGATGGCCTCGAGGCTGCCGAGGTTCTCGATATGCGCGGGCGCGATGGTGGTGATCAGCGCCACGTGAGGCTTCGCATGAGCAGAAAGCGGCGCGATTTCGCCCTGGTGGTTCATGCCCATCTCGAACACGCCGAACTTGGCCCGCGCGGGCATCCGCGCCAGCGAAAGCGGGACGCCGACATGGTTGTTGTAGCTGCGCACGCTGCGATGCGCCGCGCCGCGGCTGGCGCGGTCGAGGCAGGCGAAGATCGCCTCCTTCATGCCGGTCTTTCCGACCGATCCGGTGATCCCGATCCGCACCGCCTCGACAGCGCGGTCGCGCGCGGCGTGGGCGAGCGCGTGGAGCGCGGCGGTGGTGTCCGTGACCAGCACGTGCGGGTAATCGACCGGGCGGTCGACGATCGCCGCCACCGCACCCTTGGCAAAGGCCGCCTCGACGAAGCGGTGGCCGTCCATCGCCTCGCCCTTCAATGCCACGAAGACATCGCCCGGCTTCACGTCGCGCGAATCCATCTCGACGCCGCTCGCCTCGAAGTCATGGCTGGCGATACCGCCGGTCGCAGCCGCGATCTCGGCGGCGGTCCACAGCGCGAGGGGGAGCGCGTCACGCTGCGTGACGGGCCACTGGTGCAGCATCGGGTGAGCGAGCGGCATATTCATTTAACACTGCCCTCCGGCGCACTCGCGCGCCACTTCGACATCGTCGAACGCTTCGATCCGCATGTTGTCTCCAGACCCGAATATCTGTCCCTGCTCGTGGCCTTTGCCCGCGATCAGCACAATGTCCTGCGCCCCGGCTTCCCCAATTGCGGCGGCGATGGCTTCGCGGCGCCCGCCGATGTCGCGGGTGTTGGGGCCCGCGCCCGCCATGATCGCGGCGCGGATCGCAGCGGGATCTTCCGAGCGGGGGTTGTCGTCGGTGACGATGGCAATGTCGGCAGCGCGCGCGGCGACTTCGCCCATCTGCGGTCGCTTGCCCGCGTCGCGGTCGCCCCCGGCCCCGAAGACGACAATCAGGCGGCCGCCCGCGGCCACGTGGGGGCGCAGCGCGGCGATGGCGGCTTCGAGCGCATCGGGGGTGTGGGCATAGTCGACATAGGCGGGCGCGCCGGCAGCGTTGATCGCCGCGCGCTCCAGCCGCCCGCGCACGGGTTGCAGGCGGGTGAGCGCGTCGAACACGGACGATGCCGCGATCCCCGTCCCCATCGCAAGGCCCGCCGAAACCAGCGCATTGGCCGCCTGATAGGCCCCGATCAGCGGCAGGTTGACCTTGCGCATCGTGCCTTCATGTTCGATGTGAAGAAGCTGCCCCAATTGCCCGGGTTCGCGTGCGACCAGCTTGAGGAAGCTTCCGCCCTCGCCCACGGTCAGCACCTTGAGACCGCGCGCCTGTGCCTGCGCGATGGCCTTCGCGGTCCATTCCGAGCCGTCGTCCGCCCCAAGCTCGCCAACGTGGATCACCGCCGGGCTGCCGGGCGCGACGACCTCGGTGAACAGCCGCATCTTGGCCGCGAAATAGGCCTCCATCGTGCCGTGATAGTCGAGATGGTCGCGGCTGAAATTGGTGAAGGCGCTCGCCGAAACGGTCAGGCCCTCGTTGCGATACTGGTCGAGCCCGTGGCTCGAGGCTTCGTAGGCGACATGGCTCACGCCCTCACGCGCAAGGCCCGCCATGTTGGCGAGGAAGGTGACGATGTCAGGTGTGGTCAGCCCGGTCGAGACCGAACCGTCGGGCGTGGTCACGCCGAGCGTCCCGATGCTCGCCGCGCGCTCGCCCGCCATGCGCCAGATCTGGCGCGTCATCTCGACCGTGGAGGTCTTTCCGTTGGTCCCCGTCACCGCAACGATGGTGGCGGGGTAGGGAGAAAAAAAGCCCGCGGCGAGGCGCGCAAAAGCGCGTCGGGGGTTGACGTCGGAAAGGTGCAGCGCACCCTCGACGCGGGCTTCGGGTCTGGCGACGACGGCAATCGCGCCAGCCTCAACTGCGGCGGGGATGAAATCCTCGCCATTGACACGCGCGCCCTGGAAGGCGCCGAATACGGTTCCGGGAGCGACCTTGCGGTGATCGATGGCAAAGCCGGTGACGGCCTGGTCACCGCTGCCGGGCAGGCCCGCCTTGGCAAGGAGTTCGCCCAGCTTCATTCCTTGTCCCCGCCCACGAGGTAGCGCAGGTCCGAGATATCGACATCGCGGCTGTCGTCGGGCTGGACGCCCAGCATCGGGCCGATGCGCGGCACCAGCTTGCCGACGATCGGGGCCGAGGTGAAGGCGGCGGTGCGCTGGAAGCTCGAGGCCATCGTACCCTTGGGCTCGTCGACCACCACCACCACGACATAGCGCGGCGCGTCCATCGGGAAGGCGGCAGCAAAGGAGGAGACCAGCGCGGTCTTGTTATAGCCGCCCACGCCAGCCTTCTCCGCCGAGCCGGTCTTGCCGCCCACGCGGTAGCCGGGGGCGTCAGCCGCCTTGCCGGTCCCGTAGAGCGAGATCATCCGCAGCAGCTGGCGCATGCGCGAGGAGGTCGATTCCTTGAACACCCGGCGTCCGCGCGGCACGTCGGCGGGCGCAAGCTTCAGCAGGGTCGCCGGACGCCAGATCCCGCCGTTGACCATCGCGGCATAGGCGCTGGCGAGGTGCAGCGGGGTCACGGCGAGGCCGTGGCCGAAGCCGACGGTCATGTTGGTGACGCGGCTCCAGTCGCCTTGCGGCCACAGCGGCTTGCCTTTGGCGGGCAGTTCGATGAACGGGCGGCGGTCCATGCCCAGATCAATCATCGCGCGGCGCAGGCGTTCCGGCCCGAGCTCGTCGGCGACCCGCGCGGTGACGGTGTTGGAGGAATGCACCAGCGCCTGCGGCACGTTGAGGCTAGGCCCCATCGCGTGCGAATCCTTGATCGTGCGGCTGCCCACGGGCACCGGCGCGGCATTCCACTGGCGGCCGAGATCGCGCACCACGCCAGCGTCGATGGCAGCGGCGACCGTCAGCGGCTTGAAGGTCGAGCCGAGTTCGTAGACGCCGTTGGTGGCGCGGTTGAAGACGTTGACCGCCCCGCTCGCGCCTGCGGTGTTGGGATCGAATTCCGGCAGGCTCGCCATCGCCATCACCTCGCCGGTGTCGACATCGAGCACGATGCCCGCCGCGCCCAGCGCGTTGGTGGCGAGCATCCCGCGGCGCAGCTCGTCCTCGAGCGCGCCCTGCACACGCAGGTCAAGCGAGAGCTCGACCGGCGCGGTGCGCTGGTCGGGGTGGCTCAGGCGATCCTCGAGCACCTCTTCCATGCCGAGCTGCCCGCCCTTGTCCTCGACCACATAGCCCAGCACATGCGCGGCGAGCGTGCCCTGCGGGTAGTAGCGGTCGGTCTCGCGCGGGATTTCGAGCGCGATCTCGCCGAGCGCGAAGACCTTGTTGGCTTCCTCCGGCAGGATGCGGCGGCGCAGGTAGCCCGACTGCCCCGAGGCGAGGCGCTTGGCCATCCGCGCCTCGTCGATGTCGGGGAAGATTTCCTTCAATGCGCGGGCGACCTCGGCGGGGCTGCGCACCAGCGGCGCGCCATTGTCGCCCATCGCCTTGGGGTTGAACCACATGGCATAGGCCGGGAAGGCGCGCGCGAGCGGAGCGCCGTTGCGGTCGGTGATCTCGCCGCGCGGGGGCAGCAGCGCCTCTTCGAGGCTGGTGCGCTGCGGGGCATTGCCGCCCAGGCCGAGCGAGACGATCCGCAGCAGCGCGACAAGCGCGATGGCGACGAAGCCTGCGAGCAGCCACAGCACCCGGAAGCGCGCCGCCCACAGCAACTGGGCGCGCAGCCCTGCGCTCGGCAGGCGTCCGGCGGGAATGACGGGCGTGGCGGCGTGGACCGCCAGCGTGTTCATTCCCCGGTTCCCTTCGCGGCGGCGGCGGCGCCCTTGGCGGCGCGCGCCGGGGTTTCGGCCCGCGCGGGGCGGATCGGCGAGGCGTCGATCAGGAAGTCACCGAAGGCTTGCGCGAACACCGCGCCGGCATCCTTCTCGGACGCGGCAGAAGCGAGCGTCACCTTCGCGCCGGACACCGGCGAGCGCATGGGCGCGTCGGCCGCGGCGGCGGCGATCTCGTCGGCATCGGCGCTAGCAAGGCGGATCGGCGAAGGCGCATCGGGCCCGCGCACCTCGCCAAGGCTCGCCAGCTGGCGCTCGCCATCGAGGAACTGCCCGGCGCGCGGGGCCTCGTAGCCGAACTCGACCTGGTTCCATTCGGCGAGCTGGCGCTGGCTGGCGCGGGTCTCGAACTCGGTTTCGAGCAGCAGCGTCTCGCGCTGGAGCGCGATCAGCTGGCGTTCGGCGAGCAGCACCTCGCTGCGCACCGCGTGCACCTTGAAACTGAGCACCACCACCGCGGCAAAGCACATCGCGAGCACAGCGGCCCAGCCGAGCGATCGGGCTTGAGAGCTGGTCATCATGCGGCAAGGCTCCTCGCTGGCGCGCCGGTGCGGATGGCATGGCGCAGGGTGGATGAACGGGCGCGCGGGTTACGGGCGATCTCGGCCTCTGAGGGACGAATAGCCTTGGAAACCTGCACGAAGGTTGGGGGTGCCCCGGGGATTTCCCCGGGCAGGTGGCGCGAAACGGCACGGCCCGCGCCGCTCGCCGCCTTGAAGAAGTGCTTGACGATGCGGTCCTCGAGGCTGTGGAAGCTGACCACGGCGAGGATCCCGCCCTCGCCCAGCAGCGCCTCGGCGGCGGCAAGGCCGGCTTCGAGTTCGCCCAGCTCGTCGTTCACATGGATGCGCACGGCCTGAAAGGTGCGGGTCGCCGGGTCCTTCTTGTCGTGCGGCTTGTGGCCCAAGGCGCGGCGCACCACGCGGGCCAGCTCGCCGGTGGTCGAGAGCGGGCGCGCGGCGACGATGGCGCGGGCGACGCGGCGCGACTGGCGTTCCTCGCCATACTGGTAGAGCACGTCGGCGATCGCTTCCTCGTCGGCGGTGTTGAGGAAATCGGCAGCACTCTCGCCCGCCTGGCTCATGCGCATGTCAAGCGGGCCGTCGTGCATGAAGGCAAAGCCCCGCTCGCCCTGGTCGAGCTGCATCGAGGACACGCCGATATCCATCACCACCGCATCGACCTGCGGCACGCCGGCGGCGGCGAGCTCGTCGCGCATCGCCGAAAAGCGCGCGGGGTGGAGCGCAAGGCGGCCTTCGTAGCGCGCCACGAGCGCCTGCCCCGCCGCAATCGCATCGGGATCGCGGTCGAAGGCGTGGACGGTCGCGCCCGCTTCGAGCAGCGCGGTGGTGTAACCGCCCGCGCCGAAGGTCGCATCGACGATGGTCATGCCGGGGCGCGGCTGAAGCGCGGCGATCACCTCGTCGAGCAGCACGGGGATGTGGGGGGCTGCCTGGCTCATGCCGCCTTCCTCCCCGCGGCCATCAGCTTGGCACAGGCGGCCTGCGCCCCGCGCCATTCGGGGCCCATGCGCGCCAGTTCCTCCGGGTTCCAGATGAAGAAGAAGTGGCCCGCGCCGTGGAAATAGAGCCCCTCGCCCACCTTGCCGAGCTCGCGCAGATGCTCGGGCATGACGAAGCGGCCGCTGTCGTCGAAGGGCAGCTGCGAGAAGCCGAAAAGCTGCGCGGCGCGCACATCGCGGTCGAAGCCGTAGTCCTTGCGTTCGATGGCGAGGTTTTCCTCGCGGTCGAGCTGCGCGTTGAGCTGGTCGATGCGCGACAGGCCGAAGCCGACGAGGCAATCGAGCCGGTCGTGGACGCCAAGGCAGAGGGTGCGGTTGCCGGCGGAGCTTTCCTTCACGGCCTTGCGGAACTCGGGCGGAAGCACAAAGCGGCCCTTCTCGCCCGCGGGCGAGTAAGCTTGGCCATTATATGCTCCAAAAGCAGACACGTGCCTGCGATCCCCTCTAACCCCTCGCGGCACCGGCGACCGGCGGTCCCGCAAAACGACGCGCTCAAATTCCCCCGGACACGCCTTCCCCGCCCCGGCCGCACGCAAGCGGCACGGCCTGCGCCAGCCCCACCGGCTGACAGCACGACATACAGGCATGTCTGATGGACCCCGGTCATATCGGGGATGGGGCGGGGATGAAAGGGATTTTTCGGGGATTTTGCGGGAAAACTTGGTATTAAACTGTTTTTACAACATTTCTCCCGTTGACAGTATCACTGCGTAACCCGTCCGGGGGGTCAAGACTCCGCCCGGAAACGGCCTGCGGAACCGCGCCATCCCGCGATTTCCCCTGCCCGTCCGAGTCCCGAGTCCCCCGCGTCCCGTGATTTCCCGTGCCCGTCATCTGAGCGCCTCCGCCATCACGGCGCGCAAGGCCGCCCCGCCCTCGCCCGCAAGCTCGGGATGCTCGAAGATCGCGGCATCGGCGATCAGGGTGACCTTGCCCTTGCCGATCGTGCAGCGCGCCGCCGCCCCGCCCGCCTCGAGCGTGCAGGCCGAAGCTGACGGATCGGTGATCGCGATGAGGCCCGCCAACGCGAGCGGGATTGAGAGCGGGCCGAAAGGCGCGGCCGTGACGTCCCCGGCCTGCGCCTCGTCGAAACTGACCGCGAGCCCCCAGCGCGCCACCACCGGCGGGATCAGCGCGCTATCGACCGGGCGGCGCGGATCGCCGAGCGGGGCGTCGTACTCCCCCGTCAGCGCCGGATCGAGCACCAGCAGCAGGTGCCCCCCGCTGCGCACCCAGTCATCGAGCGCGACATTGTCGGCAGGGGAAAGCCCGCGCGGCTGGATCACCGCGAGCCTCGTCAGGCCCGCCAGCGGATCGGTCGCGGGCGCATCGGCGGACAGGCCGGGAACGGGCGCAAGCGTATCGAGCGGTTCGAGCGCATAGGCCCCCTCCAGCGCGGCGCGCTGCCAGGGCGGGGTCGCGGTGCCCTTGGCGATGTCTTCGATCCCGGCGCCGGCCGGCCAGTAGAGCGGCAGGCTGCTCATCAGCCCGAGCCTCGTGGCGGGCGCAGCCGCGCTCGCAGCGGAGGATGGTGCGTCGGCAATGGCGGGCGCGCGGTCGCATCCCGCCAGCATCAGCGCCAGCGCGAGAGTCAGCGCTAAGGAAAGGGCGCTATTGCCCGGGCGCGGCATTGCCCGCAGAGTCCGGCGGCGGCAGGTCGAGCGGCTTGACGCTCGGCGAGGGGCTCGGCTGGGCGGCGATATCGGGCACCACGCCCGCATCCGCCAGCGGATTGGCCTGCGCGGCGGCCGCGCTCGGCTCGGTCGTGGGCGCCGCTTCGGGCACGGCGAGCTTGTCGTTGCGGTCAGCCTGCCCGCCGATGATGCTGGCAAGGCCGACGAGCAGCACCATCGTGCCGATGCTCACCACCCCGACCTGAAGCCGCTGCACCGCCTCTGCCCGCACGCTGGCGGGGGCGAGGATGTCGACCGGTTCGCCCGCGACCTCGCCCGCTGCCGCCGGCGCGGTGCTGCCCGGAGCGAACAGGCTGCGCTGGTTCATCCGCCGCATGCGTTCCCGCCACGAAAGTCCGCTCATGCCGCTGCTCCCTGCTGAAGCCAGTCGAAGGACGGCAGACCCTTGGCGGCCAGCCATTCGGGGTTGTAGAGGGTCGAGAGATAGCGGAAGCCGGTGTCGCACAGGATCGTCGCCACCCGCGGGTTCGGGCGGCCCTCGGCCACCAGTTCCTTGCCCAGCGCCACCGCGCCCGCGACATTGATCCCCGAGCTGAGGCCGAGGCACAGGCCCTCCTCGCGCAGCAGCCGCTCGACCCAGACGAGGCCTTCCTCATCCGAGATGCGGTACTGCGTGTCGATCGGCGCGCCTTCGAGGTTGGCGGTGATGCGCCCCTGCCCGATCCCCTCGGCGACCGAGGAGCCTTCAGCCTCGAGAACGCCCTTGGCATAGTAGTTGTAGAGCGCTGCGCCGTGCGGATCGGTCAGCGCGATGCGGATCTCGGGGTCCTTCTCCTTCAGCCCCATCCCCACCCCGGCGATGGTGCCGCCGGTGCCAGCCGCGCAGGTAAAGCCGTCGATGCGGCCTTCGAGCTGCTCCCAGATTTCCTGCGAGGTGCCCTCGATATGCGCCTTGCGGTTGGCGACATTGTCGAACTGCCCGGCCCAGACCGCGCCCGGCGTCTCCTCGGCCATCCGGCGCGAGACATGCTGGAAGTGGCCGGGATCGGAATATTTGGTCGGCGGGACGAGCACCAGCTCGGCGCCCAGCGCCCGCAGCGTGTCCATCTTCTCCTTGGACTGGTTGTCGGGCATCACGATGATCGTCTTGTAGCCCAGCGCATTGGCGACGAGCGCGATGCCGATGCCGGTGTTGCCGGCCGTCCCCTCGATCACCGTGCCGCCGGGCTTGAGATCGCCGCGGTTCTCCGCATCGCGGATCATCCACAAGGCCGCACGGTCCTTCACCGAGGAGCCGGGGTTGGCGAATTCGCACTTGCCGTAGATGTCGCAGCCGGCGGCGGCGGAGGGGCCGGCGAGGCGGACGATGGGGGTATTGCCGATAAGCGCGAGCGTGTCGCCGAAGGGGCGGGTGATGTTCATGGGGTGAGAGTTAGGCGTTCGGAACGCGAGGAGCAACGGGGAAGGCGCCTCCCCTTCGTCATTGCGAGCCGCAGGCGAAGCAATCCATGAACCAGGCCATCATCAGGGTGCCAAGACAGACCATGGATTGCCGCGTCGCCTTCGGCTGCTCGCAATGACGAAAATCAGGCCAGCGCCAGCACCGCCTCGACCACGCTGCCCTCGGCCAGTTTCTCGGCCTTGCGGACCGCAGCCTTCAGGGGGAGCATCCAGCCGCCGACCTGCTTGGAGGGGAACAGCGAGGTGCGCCATGTCGTGCCACCGATGGTCGCCTCGATCCGCACCGAGCCCCAGGCGTCGGCCTTGGACGCAGCGGCCTTGATCGCCTGTGCGGTCTCGCCGCCGATGGTGAGGAAATACCAGCTGCCCTTGGCGGGCGCGCCATCGCTGCCCTGCCACAGCCACACCGGACCGCTCACGCGCCACGGCCCGGCGGACGAGCCCTCGGGCGCTACGCCCAGCTCGTCGCGCAGGAAACGGGCGAGGTCAGCGTCCACCGCCCCGCCCTACCCGATCAATCTTCCGGAGCGATGGTGACGTGCAGCCCGTCGAGATCCGCAGTGAAGGGGATCTGGCACGACAGGCGGCTGGTCGGCGCGCGGTGATCGGAGGATTCCAGCAGATCGTCCTCGTCCTCGCTGATCTTGGGCAGCTTGTCGGCGAAGGCCGGATCGACCACCACGTGGCAGGTCGCACACGAGCAGCACCCGCCGCACAGCGCCAGCAGCTCGTCGAAGCCATTGTCGCGGATCGCTTCCATCACGGTGAGGCCGTCGGCGACCTCGATCTCGCTGGTGGCGCCTTCGCGGTTGGTGACGACCAGTCTGGGCATGGATAGGTGTTCCTTTTCGGCTATTGGGCGCAAGATCACGCGCTGTGAGAGGCTCGAGGGCGCTGCTATGATAGTCTGGCGACCAGTGCAAGTTAAGGAAAGTGCGAGTGGGCCTGTCAGCCGAAAAATTGCGTGAAGACCTCGATGCGGTGGCTGCGAGGGAGCCGCGACTGGCGGCGGAGCTGGCGCGGATCGGCTATCCCGAACCGCGCCTGCGCGACCGCGGTTTTGTGACCATGCTGCGCACCATCGTCGGCCAGCAGGTCTCGGTCGCGGCGGCGGCTTCGATGTGGCGCAAGCTCGAGGCGGAGCTGGGAGAGGGCTTCACCCCCGGCTGTCTGCTCAAGCGCGATTTCGACACCCTGCGCGCCTGCGGCCTCTCGCGCCAGAAGCAGGGCTATGCGCGCAGCTTGTGCGAGCTGGCGGAGGCTGGCGAGCTCGATTTCGAGAACCTCCCGGCAGACGACGAGGAAGCGATCGAACTCCTCACCCGCATCAAGGGCATCGGCCGCTGGTCGGCGGAGATCTACCTCCTCTTCGCCGAGGGCCGCCCCGACATCTGGCCCGCGGGCGACCTTGCTGTGCAGGAGGGGGTCAAGCGCCTGCTCGGCCTCGAAGAGCGCCCCGCGGAAAAGGCCACCCGCGCGCTGGCCGAGCCATGGTCGCCGCAGCGCGGGGCGATGGCGATCTTCACGTGGCATTTCTACGCCAATCCGGCGCTGTAAGTGGGCGTCCGCTTTTCGAATTTCCCGCCCGAAAGCGGACGGTCAGCTAGCGACCCCGTTGCGGACTTTCTCCAGGTCGATATTCTGCTTATATGGCAGGTGATGCTGACAGTTTAATTCGAGCGATAGACGAAGGTGGCATCAGTCCGATGACGCATATCGTTACTCGTAATCTTTACAGGCACATTTCGCTTTCGGATGACCTGCAGAAAAAGGTCGTTGCCGCGTTCGATGATTGCAGCCAGCCGCATGACATGGCTGCACTTGAGGCTGCTGTATGGGCCGAGATTGGCAAAACAAGCGTCGAAAACCAAGGCGGGTTGCGCCTCCTAATAGGCCTTACGCGACCAAACGAGATTATCGACTGGTATCTTGCTGAGTTTATGATCCTTTGGGCACGGCAAGAGGGAGTCACCGAGCAGCACATCATCGACTCTTTCCACGATTGAAAAACCGTCCGCATTCCACCCACTTCCGGCCCTAAGGTCGCAGTTTCACGCGCCCCGAAACCCGCCCCTGTGAACTCCCTCACGCTTACTGCTGACAAGCGTGTCAGTCCGCTCTAGACAGGTTGCAAATAGCAATCGGAGAGGGATCCCCCACAATGGCACAGCGCAGCATCTTCATCACCGGCGGCGGCTCAGGCATCGGGCGCGCGACGGCGCTGCACTTTGCCGCCAAGGGCTGGTTCGTCGGCATCGGCGACATCAGCGAGAGCGGGATGGCCGAAACCCTGTCGCTGATCTCCGGCAACGCCAAGTGGTCGGGCAAGCTCGACGTGCGCGACCGTGCGCGGTGGGACGAGGCGCTGGCCGAGTTCGCCGCAGCCGCCGGCGGGCGGATCGACGTGCTGGTCAACAATGCCGGGATCGGCACCGGCGGATCGCTGTCCGAGCTCGACCCGGACGAGATCGACCGCTGCCTCGACATCAACCTCAAGGGCGTGCTCTACGGCGCGCAGGCCGCCTATCCCTACCTCAAGGCCAGCGCGCCGGGCGCGGCGCTGGTCAACATCGCGAGCGCGGCGGGGATCGCGGGCTCCTCGGGCATGAGCGTCTATTGCGCCACCAAGTTCGGGGTGCGCGCGGTGACCGAGAGCCTCGATGCCGAATGGGCCGAGGACCGCATCACGGTCGCCTCGGTGTGCCCGAGCTTCATCGAGACCCCGCTCCTCAACGGCACCGGCAACCGCAAATCGAACGAGGCGATCCGCGAACGGGTGAAGGCGGCAGGGCTGGAGATCACCCCGGTCGAACACGTGGCGCAGGCGATCTGGGACGCGGTGCACGGCACCAAGCTCGACTACTTCGTGGGCGAGACCAGCAAGCGCATGGCCTTCGCCAAGCGCTGGATGCCCGGGCGGGTGCGGAAGCAACTGCGCAACAGCCTGCGGCCCCTGGGGCAATAGGTTTTCCGCATCGCCTCCGCGATGCGGTCCTCGCCAGACGCGCAGCAAGCTGCGCCCGCTGCGGGCGGGTGTAATTTTGGCCTACCGCTGCGCTGCTTGAGGCCATTCGCGCTTGCGGCGCTGCGCGCGGTCATTTGTCCGCACGCCATCCGGCGTGCGAAATCCTCGCTCACACGCGCTGAAGCGCGCGTCGCTGCGGGCGGGCATTTGCCCTTGCGGCGCTACGCGCCGAAATCAGCGCGTTTACGCTGGCGTAGTTCAGCGCAAACCCGTCATCACGGCCCGCCCCTCGGCCGAGAGGAAGGGCCGCGCGACCTTCCACGGCAGCGTCACCTCCTCGGTGCAGGCGGCGAACACGTGCGGGAAGATCGGGACGAAGACGGGCCCTTCCGCAGTGAGGCCGATCTCCCAGCCCCATTCGCTGCGCGCGGCTTCGAGGCATTCGGGATCGCGCGCGCCTTCGGGCCACCGAGCCATCACCGCCTCGGTAAGCGCGGCCGAGAGGCCCTTGATCGGCCGGAACTGGCCCGGCTGCGGTTCGAAATCGTAGAACACCAGCGCGCCCGGCCTGAACCACCTGGTCGTGTCGGCCTCGCCGCCGCTCTTCCGGTCATGGACTTCGAACGCGGTGATCTCGTTGGGATGCGCCCCGCCGCAATAGGAGCTGCCGCTGCGGCGCAGGGCCACCCAGCGCTGCGTGATCAGCATCGGCGTCAGCGCCTCGTCGATGTACCCGGGCACCCCCGCATTGGCGAGCATCGGCGCGGCGCACTGGCCCATCGCATGGGCGAGCGAGCCATCGGGCAGCACCGCGCCGAGCGCGGCATTGATCGCTTCGTCTTCGAGGCTCGCGGGCGCGATGGCAAAGGTGCGGAAGTTGTAATCCGACAGGCCTGAGCGCTGCGGCCCGGCATAGGCAAGCTCGGTATAGGCCATCCCGCCCAGCACCTTCGCAGTGCTGCTATAGGTACCGCCCGCCAGCAGGGGCTCGAGAAAATCGGCCTCCTCGCAGATCGAGCCATATTCGGGCGCCTTCACGGCGAGAGCGGTCAGGCGGACCGGCAGGACCGCATCGCCCTTGCGCCATTCGCCGGTCATGGTCTCCCCGGCGGGCGGCTGCAACGTCCAGACCGCGCCCGTGTCCTCCTCCGCCCCGCTCGCTTCGGTGAAGACCAGCGGCGTCGGCGCGTCACGCGCCTCGAGCCGCACGGTCTCGAGCGCGGCATCGCGGTAATAGACGTTGCGCCCGTCCTCCGCCGGATCGAAGCAGGCGGTGATCGCCGCATCACCGAGCGTGCCCTTCCAGATGCGCGCCTGCTGCGAGGGCTCCTGCGCGCCCGCCGGCGCGGCGACCAGCGCCAGCGCGGCGAGGAGAGCGCCCGCGTGCATCACACCAGCGCGTCGATGCTGGCGGCCATCTTCGCATCGCGCGCAGAGAGGCCGCCGCTGTCCCCCGCATCATGCGTGGTCAGCGTCACCTCGACACGGTTGTAGACGTTGAACCACTCGGGGTGGTGGTCCTGCGCCTCAGCCAGCAGGGCGACGCGGTTCATGAAGCCCCAGGCCTCGGAGAAATCCTTGAAGCGGAAGGTGCGCGCGATCGCCTTGCCCTCGCGCGCGGCCTCCCACTGCGGGTGGGCAGCGAGCAGCGCGGCGGCCTCTTCGGGGGTGAGTTCGGGCACGGACATATCGGACATCGGGGGGCAATTCCTTGAAGGGGGTCGCTTGTTTGCGGCCCGCCTTTTCCCTAACGCTGCGGCCCAATGCAAGCGCCCTCGCCCCTGCTGACCGCCGAAAACCTCGCCTGCCGGCGCGGGGAGCGGCTGCTGTTCCGCAGGCTGTCGTTCCGGCTGGAGGCGGGCGCGGCGTGCCATGTGACGGGGGCGAATGGTGCGGGCAAGACGACGCTGATCCGCGCGCTCGCGGGCCTCACTACGCCTTATGCGGGCGAGGTGCGGCGCGAGGGCGCGCTGGGCCTGCTCGACGAGCGCACCGGCCTCGATCCCGACCTGCCGCTCGGCCGCGCGCTGGCGTTCTGGGAACGTGTCGACGGCTGCACCAGCCCCGATGGCGCCATCACGATCCTAGGGCTCGGGCCGCTGCTCGAGGTGCCGGTGCGGTTCCTTTCGACCGGGCAGAAGAAGCGCGCTGCGCTGGCGGCTTTGCTCAATCGCGCGGTGCCGATCTGGCTGCTCGACGAGCCGCTGTCCGGGCTCGACACCGATACGATTGCCAAGGTCGTCGCTCTGATCCGGCTGCATATCGGCGGCGGCGGGATCGCGCTGATCGCTTCGCACCAGCCGCTCGATGTGCCGGGGATGACGAGCTTCGCCATCGAGGACTTCGCGCCGGCGCCGGAAGAGGATTACGCATGATCCTCGCCCTGCTCCGCCGCGATCTGGCGCAGTTCTTCCCCTTCACGGGGAGCGGGGCGGCGCTGCCCGTGGTGTTCTTCGTCGCGGTGGCGATGCTGTTCCCCTTCGCGGTCGGGCCGGACGCGAACCTGCTGGCCAAGACAGGCGGCGGCGTGGTGTGGATCGCGGCGCTGCTGGCGGCGATCCTGCCGCTGGAGAAGCTGGTCGCGCGCGATATCCAGCTCGGGTTCTTCGACCAGCTGCGCCTTCGGGGCGTGGCGGAAGAGGCGATGATGGCCGTCCGCCTCCTCGCCCACTGGCTCAGCTTCGGCCCGCCGCTGCTGCTGGCGACCTTCCCCGCCGCCGCGCTGCTCAAGATCGAGGGCGAGACCTTCTCCATCCTCCTCCTCGGTCTGCTGGCAGGCACGCCGGGGCTGGCGGCGATAGGCCTGATGATCGCCGCGCTCACCGCTTCGCTGAGGGCGGGCGCGGCGCTTTCTGGGCTGCTGCTCATCCCCCTCGCCCTCCCGATCCTGATTTTCGGCGCCGGTGCGCTCGCCCGTCAGGATCAAGTCAGCCTCGGCTTCGTTGGAGCCATAAGCCTCGCGCTGGTGGCACTCGCCCCGTTTGCCGCCGGAGCCGCGATCAGGGCTGCAAGGGAGCAGTAGTGAGAGCACCGGAGTCCCACGTTCGGGCGAATCTATTGATGGGCAATATCGCGCTGGGGCTCTTGGGCTTCACGCTCGCCGCCTTCGCGCTCAAGGCCTTCGCCCATCCGCAGGTGCAGGCGCGCTATACCCCGATCGTGGTGTTCCATGCGGGTAGCATGATCACCTGGCTGACGCTGCTCGCGAGCCAGAGCTTCCTCGCCGCGCGCTTCAAGCTCGCCGCCCACCGCGCGACGGGCCGCGCGTCAATCGCGCTGGTGGGCGCGATGCTGGTGAGCGGCGGGGTGATCTCGTGGCGCATCGGGCTGGAACTCGGCCGCCCCGAGGTGACGGTGGTGAACCTCGCGGCGTTTGCGACCTTCGTGCCGCTCTACTTCCTCGCGATCCACTACGCCCGCCGCCGCGACATCGCCGCGCACCGCCAGGCGATGCTGATCGCGACCCTCGCCTTGATGACCCCGGCCTATGCCCGCGTGGTGCAGGTCCTCGGCCTGCCCGATCCGGTCGCGATTGCGGTGCAGGTGCCGATCACGGTCGCGGTGTCGGCGGGGTACGACTGGGTGCTGCACGGACGCGTGACGCGGCCGGTTCTGGCGATGCTGGGGTTTTCCGTGGGGCTGGTGACGGTAATGAGCGCTGTGCTGGCGGTGCTGTTTTTGTAGAGGCGGACCTCTCCCGTCACCCCGGACTTGATCCGGGGTCCAGCTTCTTCAGGATCGCGTCGGCGTGCTTGCGGAGCGAAGGGACAAGCGGGGCGGAATGCTCCGCAATTCCGTCGATCATCCAGCTGTTCAGTTCGAGGCCTTTCACCAGCGACCATGCATGACCGACAAGGTAGTGGATGCGGTTATTGATGATGGCGCGCTGCTCTTCGCTCAAATCAGGATCGCGCGCCATGATTGTGTAGCCGTGGATGACGGCCAAGATGAACTCGACCAGCGTTTCGCGGGTTGCTTGCTCGATCAGGTCGCGCATCTGGAATGCCCCCAATCCAAAAGGAAGCTGGATCCCGGATCAAGTCCGGGATGACGAAAATGGCGAGACGGCCCGCAGGGCCGCAAGGGCGACTGCCCGCCCGCAGCGGGGGCAGCTTTGCTGCCCGTCTAGCGAGGATCGCGCGCCCGGAGGGGCGTGCGAAAAACCTAAACGTAAGGCGGGCAGTCCCGCCCCGTCGGGCTCTTGGTGAAAATCTCGTTCCCCGTCTCGGTGATCGCGATCGAGTGCTCGAACTGCGCGGAGAGCGATTTGTCGCGAGTCACCGCGGTCCAGCCGTCGCCGAGCACCTTGGCCCACGGCTTGCCGAGGTTGATCATCGGCTCGATGGTGAAGAACATCCCCGGGCGCAGCTCCGGCCCCGTGCCTGCGCGCGCGGCGTGGATCACTTCGGGGGCGTCGTGGAACAGCTTGCCGAGGCCGTGGCCGCAGAATTCGCGCACCACGCTGTAGCGGAACTGGCTCGCGTGCGCCTCGATCGCCGCGCCGATATCGCCCAGCCGCGCGCCGGGCTGCGCCGCGGCGATGCCGAGCATCAGGCATTCATAAGTCACCTCGACCAGCTTCTTCGCCTTCAGCGAAGGCTCGCCCGCGTAGAACATCCGGCTGGTGTCGCCGTGCCAGCCATCGACCAGCGGGGTGACGTCGATGTTGAGGATGTCGCCATCCTTCAGCACCTTGTCGCCCGGAATGCCGTGGCAGATCACGTGGTTGATCGAGATGCACGAGGAATGCGCATAGCCGCGGTAGCCGAGCGTCGCCGGCACCGCGCCCGCATCCAGCATCATGCCCCGCACGGCATCGTCGATGCTGCCGGTGGTGACGCCGGGCTTCACCAGTTCGACGCAGGCATCGAGGATTTCGGCGGCCAGGCGCCCGGCCTTCCGCATCCCCTCGAAGCCTTCCGGCGTGTGGAGCTTGATGGAGCCATCGCGGTAGACGGTCGTATCGCCGTCAACGAGTTGATAATCGTGCATCGCCCTCACATAGCGACTGCCGCCCCGAAAAGCTACTTCCCGAGCGCGAAGGCTGCCTTGTATTCGGGTTTGACGGCCGCAAGCACCGCAGGCGTGACCGGGATGGTCACCTCGTACTGCCCTTCGGCATAGGAACCGGCGACATAGGGATCGGCGATCAGGCCGATACGGTCGAAGGCGGTCTTGCCTTTCGAGCCGAGCAGCACGGTCAGATCCTCGATCGGGGGACAGGGGAAGGTGCCGTCATCCACCGGCGCATCACCGCCCATCTTGGCGCGGCGCGCCTCGGCCAGCGCCTTGCACCAGCGCGGCCCGAGCACGTCCTGCATCGCCTTGGCCGAGGTGAAGAAATCCTCCGGTTCGAGCGCCTTGCCGGCCTCGCGGTCCCACACCAGCCCGGCCGATCCGCTGTTGCCATGCGCGCCGCCGGTATAGGCGTAGAAGGCCTGCGAGAGCGAGAGGAAGCGCGGCAGGTTGGCGACCACGTCCCAGTTGGTCTGGGCCTCGCGGTTGATGCAGCCGAAGCAGTCGCTGTCGGCAAATTCCTTGAGCGAGCCCTGCCAGTCCGCCTTCTGTTCGGCGAGCTGCCGGTCGCGCTCGGCGGTGAAGCGCGCGGCGAGTGCGGGGATGGCGGACACCTCTTCGGGCCAGCTATAGGCGAACTCGCGCTTGGCCTCGCCGGCCTTGACGGTCTTCGCCTCGTTGTCGGTGAACTCGACCTTGGCGGGTGCGGGAGCAGGCGGTGCGGGCGGCGTCGGTGCGGCGGCGGTGTCGGGTGCGGCAGCGGCGGTCTTCCCGGCCGCATCCTCGGGCGCGGAGCAGGCGGCGAGCCAGACCAGCGCCAGCACCCCGCCAGCGCGCGCCAGACGGGCACCAGCGGCGTCCAGACCCCTGCCAGACCCCCTCCAGACCCCCTCTAGACCCCCCGCATTTGCGCGTTTCACATGAAACATGGCGTCCTCCTCATGGCCTCATCCGAATCCGGTGGTGACAATCGGGCCGGTCCGATTATGGAACGGGAATGACCGAAGCCAAAGCCCTGATCCGGCCCGACCGCGGCGAACCTGCCATTGCCATCCACCTCGTCAGCAAGGACGGCTTCGAAGCCTTCGCCAAGGGGCTGTCGGCCGGCCAGCGCGCAAGCCTTGCGGCGCAGAAATTCGAGGGCGGGGGATACCAGTTCGCGATCATTCCCGACGGAGATTCGTGGTTTGTTATCAGCGGGGTAGCCAATCCCGAGAGCCTCTCGGCCTGGTGCCTCGCCAAGCTCGCCGAGGAACTGCCCGAAGGGGTCTACCGCCTCGCGAATGGCGAGGCCGGGCCGGCGATGTTCGGCTGGATCACCGCCCAGCACCGCTTCACCCGATACAAGAGCGAGGACAAGGCTCAGGGGCCGAGGGTGCTGCTGACCGCGCAGGTCGGACAGATCGATGGCTATGTGGCTGAAGCGCAAGCAGAATTGCTGGTGCGCGACCTCGTCAATGCGCCCCCTGAGGACATGGGCCCCGCCGCGCTCGAGGCGGAATTCGAGAAGCTCGCCAAGGCCCACAAGGCCGAGCTCACCGTGGTGCGGGGCGATGCCCTCGAGCAGGACTACCCGATGGTTCACGCCGTCGGGCGCGCGGCGGCACGGCACCATGCCCCGCGGCTGATGCATCTCGTCTGGGGGGATCCTACACATCCGGTGCTCGCGGTGGTCGGCAAGGGTGTCTGCTTCGACAGCGGCGGTCTCGACATCAAGCCGCCCTCGGGCATGCGGCTGATGAAGAAGGACATGGGCGGCGCCGCGCACGCCATCGCGCTGGTGGGGCTGGTGATGGAGGCGCGGCTCAAGGTGCGGCTCCATGTGCTTGTTCCGGCAGTGGAAAATGCGATTGCGGGCAATGCCTTCCGGCCCGGCGATATCCTGCGCACCCGCAAGGGCCTCACGGTCGAGATCGACAATACCGACGCCGAGGGGCGCCTGATCCTCGGCGACGCGCTCACCCGCGCCTCGGAGGAAAGCCCTGATCTGATTGTCGATTTCGCCACGTTGACGGGCGCGGCACGGGTCGCGCTCGGCCCTGATCTCCCTGCCCTGATGGCGAGGCGGGACGAGACCGCCGAAGCCTTCCTCGCCGCCGGAAAGGCGCATGACGATCCGGCCTGGCGCCTGCCGCTCCACGATGCCTATCGCGAATACCTCGCCTCGGACGTCGCCGACATGGCGAACTCGGCCGCCAACCCCTTTGCCGGGGCGAGCGTTGCCGGGCTGTTCCTCGACCGCTTTGTCGGCGAGGGGCTGGACTGGGTGCACTTCGACACCTTCGCCTGGACCCCCGCGCCCAAGCCCGGCCGCGCGCGGGGCGGCAGGGGCCTCGGCCTGAGAGCAGCGTGGCACGCCATCCGCAGCCGTTACGGTGCCTGACCTTGCCCTCGGGGCCGCTTGCCGCTAACGGGCCTGCCACGCCGCGCCTGGGGAGAGGCAGCGGCGCTACCGGTAAGGGCTGACGGAACACGCATGAGCGGCACGGCGCGCGACACTACGGATTATGCAGTGCCCGAGGGCGTGCTGGGCCTGAAGGGCCCGGTCGAGCGCCCCGCGCCCGGCACGCTGCCGCTGCGCGGCGATCTGGCTCACATGGCGCTCGCCGGAACGCATCTCGCGGCGCATTATGTCATCCCCCATGCCCGCACTGTCGGCGACGCGGGCGCAGGCCTGCGCCTCACCCCCCGCGCCGATGCCGAGGTCTTCGCGACGCTCCCCGCCGGAAGCCGGTTCGAGCTGCTCGACGTGGCGGGCGAATGGGTATGGGGCTGCCCGGGTCCGCAAGGCCCCTCCGGCTGGTGCCGGGCGAGCGACCTCGCCCCCGCCGAAGCCTGAGCCGTGGCGATCCGGCTGTTCATCGACGGGGCCGCAGGCACCACGGGCCTCGAAATCCGCGAGCGTTTGGAAGGGCGTGACGAGTTCGACCTGATCGTCCTCGACGATGCCCAGCGCAAGGACGAAGCCGCCCGCCGCGATGCGCTCCACGCCGCCGACATCGCGATCCTGTGCCTGCCGGACGAGGCCGCCAAGGAAGCGGTGAAGCTGGCAGAGGGCTCCGATACCCGCATCATCGATGCCTCGAGCGCGCACCGTGTGGCGGAAGGCTGGACCTATGGCTTCCCCGAACTGATCGGGCACGAGCGGATCGCCGAAGCGCGGCTGGTGAGCAATCCGGGGTGCTACCCCACCGGCTTCCTCGCACTGGTCGCGCCGCTGGTGCGCGCCGGGCTGCTGCCGGCCGACTTCCCCTTCACCGTCAACGCGGTGAGCGGCTATTCGGGGGGCGGCAATGCGCTGATCGACCGTTTCGAGGCCGAGCCCGACATCGCTTTCCGGGCCTATGGTCTGGCTGGCGGACACAAGCATCTGCCCGAAAT
The DNA here is from genome assembly GCF_002155685.1 of Erythrobacter colymbi. Taxonomy (GTDB): domain Bacteria; phylum Pseudomonadota; class Alphaproteobacteria; order Sphingomonadales; family Sphingomonadaceae; genus Erythrobacter; species Erythrobacter colymbi. The sequence continues at coordinate 437,490 of NZ_MUYK01000001.1, read as the reverse complement.
GCAGACCTATGCCGGCCTCACCCACGCGCCGGTATTTTCGCCCAGCGTCATTCCGGCCCATCGCGGCATGGTGGTCGATGTGCCGCTGCCGCTCGCCGCGCTTCCCGTCCAGCCGCAAGGCACCGCGCTCCACGCCGCGCTCGAGGCGTTCTATGCCGGCAGCGCCTTCGTTTCGGTCGCGCCGCTCGCCCCGATCCCGGCCGAGCTTTTGCTGCTGAAATCGACCGCGCCGTGGGACGGCCTCGCCCTGCATGTCTGCCCCTCTGCCGACGGCACGCAGGCCCGCCTGATCGCCCGCCTCGACAACCTCGGCAAGGGCGCTTCGGGGGCCGCGATCCAGAACCTCAATATCATGTGCGGCCTGCCGGAAACCACCGGCCTGCGCCTTTGAATCCGGCAACCCTGCTTAAAATTTAGGCATGCGGTGATCTGATGCTGTGCACCATTGCGCGGTGCACCATAATCTTGCTAACCGCCCCTCATCGGCGAAAGACATCCCTCCCCTTGAGTCTTCAAGCGGCAAGGATCGTACAAGGCCATCACCTTAGCGCTTGGCACGGTTCTTGTTAAGAATCGGTCAGCAATCGGCCAGGCGCGGATCGGCCAACCGGATGGGGACGACGTGAAAAAGATCGAAGCGATCATCAAACCCTTCAAGCTCGACGAGGTGAAGGAGGCGCTGCACGAAATCGGCGTGTCCGGCATCACCGTCACCGAAGCCAAGGGCTTCGGGCGGCAGAAGGGCCATACCGAGCTCTACCGCGGCGCCGAATATGTCGTCGACTTCCTGCCCAAGGTGAAGCTCGAAGTGGTCGTCGCCGACGACCAGGCCGAACGCGTGGTCGAAGCCATCGCCTCGGCCGCCCAGACCGGCCGCATCGGCGACGGCAAGATCTTCGTTACCGCCATCGAGAGCGCCCTGCGCATCCGCACCGGCGAAACCAACGACGACGCGATCTGATTTCCACCCTCTCCTGCCTGCCAACCGGGCGGGCCGGCCAGATATAACTTGGAGGCAACACCGAAATGTCGAAAGCAAAAGACGTCCTGAAGAAGATCAAGGACGAGGAAATCGAGTGGGTCGATCTGCGTTTCACCGATCCCAAGGGCAAGTGGCAGCACCTCACCATGGTCGCCGGTGTCATGGGCGAGGACGAGCTGGAAGACGGCCTGATGTTCGACGGCTCGTCGATCGCCGGCTGGAAGGCGATCAACGAATCCGACATGATCCTGAAGCCCGACCTGACCGAGACCTGGGTCGATCCCTTCAGCGCCACCCCGATGCTGATCATCAACTGCGACATCGTCGAGCCTTCGACCGGTGACTGGTACAGCCGCGACCCGCGCACCACCGCCAAGCGCGCCGAGGCTTACCTCAAGTCGACCGGTCTGGGCGACACCGTCTATGTCGGCCCCGAAGCCGAGTTCTTCATGTTCGACGACGTGCGCTTCGAGGACGGCTATGCCGGCTCGGGCTTCGCGATCGACGATATCGAACTGCCGGGCAACACCAGCAAGGAATATGAGAACGGCAACCTGGGCCACCGCCCGCGTGCCAAGGGCGGCTACTTCCCGGTCGCGCCGGTCGACAGCGCCGTCGACATTCGCGCCGAGATGGTCACCACCATGCTCGAAATGGGCCTGCCCTGCGACAAGCACCACCATGAAGTCGCAGCCGCCCAGCACGAACTCGGCCTGACCTTCGGTACGCTGGTGCAGACCGCCGACCGCATGCAGATCTACAAGTATGTCGTGCACCAGGTCGCCCACGCCTACGGCAAGACCGCGACCTTCATGCCCAAGCCGATCAAGGCCGATAACGGTTCGGGGATGCACACCCACATGTCGATCTGGAAGGACGGCAAGCCGCTGTTCGCTGGCAACGAATATGCCGGCCTGTCGGAAATGTGCCTCTACTACATCGGCGGCGTCATCAAGCACGCCAAGGCCCTGAACGCCTTCACCAACCCGACCACCAACAGCTACAAGCGTCTGGTGCCGGGCTTCGAGGCGCCGGTGCTGCTGGCCTATTCGGCCCGCAACCGCTCTGCCTCGTGCCGCATCCCCTATGGTGCGGGCGAGAAGGCCAAGCGCGTCGAGTTCCGTTTCCCCGATGCGCTCGCCAACCCCTACCTCGCCTATTCGGCGCTGCTGATGGCGGGTCTCGACGGGATCGAGAACAAGATCCACCCGGGCGAGGCGATGGACAAGAACCTCTACGATCTGCCGCCGGCCGAACTCGCCGAAGTGCCGACCGTGTGCGGTTCGCTTCGCGAGGCGCTCGACAGCCTGGCCGCCGACCACGAGTTCCTCCTGAAGGGCGACGTGTTCACCAAGGACCAGATCGAGGCCTACATGGAACTGAAGTGGGAAGAGGTGATCCGCACCGAAACCACGCCGTGCCCGGTCGAATACGACATGTACTATTCGATGTAATCGGCACCTGCCGGTTTGCACCCAAGGGGGCGGGAGGAGCGATCCTTCCGCCCCTTTCGCTTGGGCCCATGCGCGGATTTGATGTAGCAAATGCTACGTAACCCGACTATGGTAGGACTGCATCAGGAGGGCACGACGATCATGGAAGGCGCAGTTGGCGGGATCCGCTGGTCGGCTCAGGGAGAGCCGCGCGCAGGCGAGGCGAGCCTGCTGTTCATTCACGGCGCAGGTGCCAACCGAGCGGCGTGGTGGCAACAATTCGCAGCATTCGCACAAGCGCATCACGTCATCGCCTATGACCTCCCCGGCTTCGGTGAATCCGGCGCGGTCGACGCCGCGCGGATGGATGCGCAGATGGTGGAAGCCGCCGCCGACGTAATCACCGCAGCAGGAGCAACCCGCGCAAAGGTCGTGTGCCAGTCACTCGGTGGATGGACGGGCGTCCGCCTCACCCTCGCCCGCCCCGATCTTGTGGAACGTCTGGTGCTGTGCTGCACACTGGCCGGCATCGCCCACCTTCCGGGACTCCATTCCTTCGCCGAGGCCCGCCAGCATATGGGTCGCCAAGGACCCGCAGCGCTGGCGCTGACCGAGAGCTTTATCCATGCGCAGCCGCTGATGGCCTCGATCTACCGGCAATTCGGCGCGTTCAACCCGGTCGCCGATCCGGTGCTCGCCGAGCGGTTGTTCGCGCCCGATTTCCTTCTTCCGCTCGAAAGCCTTTCGAGGATCACCGCACCCGTTCTGATCCTGGCGGGCGAGCACGACCCGATTTGGCCGCCAGCCGCTTTGTCGGACCTGGTGCCGCACTTCGCCGATGCCCGGATGGTGGTGATGCCCGGCGCGGGCCACTCGCCTTACTTCGAGCAGCCCGACGCCTTCAATCGCCTGATCGCGGAGTTCCTTGATCTGGACCGCTAAACGCCGGGTGGCTCGGCTGCGATGCGCGGCCGCTCGAGCAGAGGTGGTCACCGTGGCATCAGCATCCCGCGCCGGCCGATGACGATGAAGCTCGCCACCAGTACCAGCGCATAGAACAGACTCAAGATATCGAGCGGTTGCGGCGCGGCGGTGTAGCCGAGGTGCGCCAGCATGGCCCAGCCGCCGGCCACCAGCAGGACAAGGCCGTAGGTGAGCGCCCCCGCCTCGAGATTGACCGCGCGCATCAGCTCGTCACTGGCGCGGTAGACCACCAGCGAAAGCCAGCTGCCGACCACCAGCCCCCCGAGGCCAATTGCCAGTGCGAGACCCTGCGGGACGGGCCCGTCGGGCGCCGCCAAGGCCAGCGCCAGCAGGCTCGCACCCCACAGCGTCATGGCCGCACCCGAGAGCGTGAGCACCTTCTTCTGCTCGCGCAGTTCATCCGCGTCCTCGACGTTGAGGAAGCGCGCGCCGACCTTGGGGCTGGCGGCTCCGAAAGCGACGCCGAGGCCGACGACGATATAGACCAGCGCGGTCAGCGCCGCGACGGTCGCGGACTCGCCGAGACCGCCGATCGCGGGGCTGTCGATGTAGTGCATCATCGCGGTTGCAGCGGCATAGCCCGCCGCGGCCCCGATCAGGGCGGGGATCAGCAGCTTCTTCACCCAGCGCGGGGTTGCGGGGGACTTTTCCTGGGTCATCATGCTTCGGGCTCCCATTGATCGATGAACAGATCCGGCACCGCCACCTCGAACAGGCGCGCCATGCGCAGCGCGAGGGGCAGCGAGGGATCGTACTTGTCGGTCTCGACCGCGTTGATCGTCTGGCGCGAGACGCCGAGGCGGCGGGCGAGTTCACCCTGGCTCCAGCCCCGTTCCTCCCGGTAGTGCTTCAGACGGTTTTCCACGTTCGGTTCCGGCAGCAAGTTGATGAAGTGCATTCGGGCTTTGCGTGGGATCCGAAAGCGAATCGTGGCGCCACCTGACAAGAGCTCTTTACAGACAAGAGTTCTTGTCAGTCAAGAACTCTTGTCACCCCTCACGCCGGCGCGCAGGAAACCATTTTCCTACTCCGCCAAAGCATGCTCAATCGCCGGGCCTCACCGTTCACGAAGAGGCTCCGCCATGCCCTACCAGCCCTCCACCCCGCTCACTGTGCTGATGCGCAAGCTCGCCGCCATTCCCGCCGCCGTGCAGCCCGCCCCCGCCCGCCCCATCGGCCCCGCCGGCATCGCGCTCATCAAGCGCTTCGAGGGCTGCGCGCGGCTCCGGCCGGACGGGCTGATCGCGGCCTATCCCGACCCCGGCACCGGCGCTGCGCCCTGGACCATCGGCTGGGGCGCGACCGGGCGCGACCATTTCACCGGCGGCATGATCGGCCCGGATACCGTCTGGACGCAGGCGCAATGCGACATCCGCCTCGCGCTTGACCTCGACCGTTTCGCTGCCGAGGTGTCGAAGGCGATCGGCAAGGCGCTGACCACCCAGAGCCAGTTCGATGCGCTGGTCAGCTTCCACTACAACACCGGCGCGATCCGGAGCGCGACGCTCACCCGCAAGCACGTGGCAGGCGACCATGCCGGCGCCGCGCACGAATTCGCCCGCTGGACCCGCGCCGACGGGAAGGTGCTGCAAGGCCTCGTCCGGCGGCGGGCGGAGGAGGCCGAATTGTATACGAGCGAGGATGGCTAGGGCTGGTTATCGGCGGCGCAGCCACCGCAAGGCCGAACGGCCGCCCGCAGCGATGTGGCCTTCAGGCCGCGTGAGCGAGGATTTCGCGCGCCGGAGGCGTGCGGAAACAAGGATTCCTCAATAATCCCGCGAGACCTGCACCAGCACCGAATCGCGCCCGATGGTCGATACCGTGCCGAGCAGCGCCAGCCAGCTGGTGATGCGGTATTCGACCTGCGTCGCGCTGTAGCCGCGTCCGTCGGTGACCAGCTCGACATAGATGTTGCGGGTGATGTTCTTGCCGATGGCGATGCCCGTGCCGCGCCCGATCAGCGGGTCGGCGCTGACGATGCGCAGCTGGTCGAGCCCGATCGAACGCCGCAGCTGGCCGATGGGATCGAGCCCCCCGCCCCCGCCCTGGAGCGCGGCCAGCGCGGCGGCCAGCTGCACGGCGTCGGTCGCCGAGAGCGAGGTCACAGACCCGCCAAACAGCAGCCGCGCGAGGATCTCCTCCTCGGGCAGCGAGGGGTCGCTCGAAAAGGCGATGCTGGGCGACTGGGCGTTGCCGGTGATCGCGATATCGACATTGGTGCCGTTCTTCGACGTCTCGGCCAGCACGTCGAGGCGCGGGTTGATCGGCTCGCCCACGTCGAACAGGATGCGCCCGCGGGTCAGCTCGAAGCGGGTGCCGGCGAAGGTGTAGTCGCCCCGCACCAGCCGCGCGGTGCCGCCGATGCGCGGATCGGCGACCGTGCCGCGCAGGGCGATATCGATGCCCCACTCGCTCTCCAGCCCCAGCCCTTCCACCGCCACGCGGTTGGGGGCCGAGGCGTTGACGAGATAGCGCCAGGTCGCATCGCGGCCCGAAACCTGCGTGCGCCCGCGGCCCTCGCCGTTGATCTCGCGCGTGGCGATCCGGGGCAGCGCATTGTCCTCGGCCGCGCGGCCCAGCGCCCAGCGCGCGCGGTCGATGGTGACACGGCCCGCGATGGTGCCGCCGATGCCGCTGGAGACGATCCGCAAGGGGCCAGTGATCGTCGCCTGCAAGCCGTTGGCGTCGAGCAGCCGCGCGTCCTTCACCGCCGCGCGCAGATCGAGCGCGGGGCCACGCGTCGCGCTCATCCCGCCAAGGTCGACCGTGCCGCTGCCGCTGATCGTCCCGTCTCCGGCGGTCTGGCCGGCAAAGCGCACCAGTTCGAGCCGCGATCCGGCAAAGCGCCCGCGCGCGGTGACCTTGGTGATGCGCGTGCCGGTGAGCGCGCTCTGGACGGTGAGGTCGTCGCTCGCGACGGTGCCGGTGATGCGCGGATCGGCGAGCGTGCCGGTCGCGCGGGCGCCGATGCGGACCGGGCCGGCAAGGTCGAAGGCCTCGACCGCCGCGAGCCGCCACAAGGTCTCGGCCGCACCGTCGAAGGCGAGGCGCGCGTCGAGCCGCCCGCGCATCAGCCGGTCTGGGAGCGCCCCGTCCGGGCCGAGGCCGTTGATCGCGACCGTCACGTCGCCGCGCCGCGCGTCACCTTCGAACAGGCGGGCGGCGGCGGTCATGCGATCCGCGCCAAGGTCGACCACCCCGAGCACGTTGATGGGCTTGGACGAGAGCACCAACCCCGCGCGGCTGAAGCGGTCGATCCGCCCCCGCGCCCGGGCGGTGGGGGCGTCGCGGCCCGCCTGACGGTAATCGATCACGCCGGTGAGCCGTCCGCCCAGCCCCAAGTCCGCCCCTGCGAGATCGAGCAGCCGCAGCGGCAGTTGCGAGACCTTCAGCTCGACATCGGTCGCCCCGCCGCCGAAGCTGCCGCGCGCGATGGCAAAGCCGCCGCCGAAGCCGATCTGGGTGGGAGCGAGGGCCCAGCCGCCCTCGTCCCGGGCCGTCAGCACCGCGCGGCGCGGCATGGTGATCCGGGCATTGCCATATTGCCCGCGCGCCACCGCCGCGATCCGGTTGGCGGCGACATCGGCGTCGAAATTGAGCGCGAAGCGGTCCGCGCGGCGGCCGGAGACCGTGCCCGTCACCTTGCCCTGCCCGTTCCTGATCGCCGCCTTGGCAGTGAGGTTGGCAAGGCTGAGGCTGCCATATTCAAAGCCCGCGGCCGAGACATCGGCGTCGATCGTGGCATTGCCATCGGCATAGCGCCCGGTCGCCTGCAGATCGGCGCGGGTGATGCTGATCGGGGTCGCGCCGCTGAAGCTCGCGTTGCGCGCCGCCAGATCGACCGCAAAGCCGATCGCGCCGCCATCCTGCGGGCGGAAATTGACCGTGCCGTTGACGCCCCCGCCCGCGAGCCTCAGGTCGCCCGCCACGCCCTCGTCGCGCAGCACGACCTCGCCGGTCACGTCGGTCTTGTAGACATTGAGCCGGTTGATCGCGATCCGTGTCGGCGCGTTCTCGGGCAGGAACAGCTCGAGCGCGCCGTCGAATTCGCCGAGCAGCGACTGGCCCGCCACATCGAGCCCGAAGCCCTCCTGGCTCGGCGCGAGCGCGATGCGCACGTCCTTGAGGCCGGCAGCCGGATAGGGATCGGCGAGCACCAGCACGGCGCGCGGGCCATCGGCGGCGATCTCGGCATCGAAGCTGAAGGGGCCATATTGCGCCTGCCGCCCGCTCCCGGCGAGCACGGTGCGGGTCACGCCGCCGCCGGTCACCACCTTGCTGTCGAGCCGCGCGGTCAGACGCGGGGCGGTGACGGTGGTGTTCCTGAAGACGATCGGCTGGCCCGCCCCCATGCCGAGCTCGCCCTTGAAGGCTACCCTTTCGCCTGCGAGGTTGACGATGGTGGCATTGCCGATCCGGCTCAGCACGCCGGAGAGATTGGCGCGCAGGCTCCACGGCACGGCGGGGCCGAACTTGGCGAGGATCTTGGCATTGGCGGTTACCTCGCCCGCGCCCTCGACCTTGAGGCGCCTCGCCTCGACCGGGCCCGCGATGGCATAGGCGCCCGCCGGGATATCGCCCCGCAGCGCCAGCATCGCCTCGAGCCCCGGGAAGATGATCTGCGCGCGGTCGATGGCGAGGAAGTTGCGCGCGAAGTCAAAGGTCAGCACCCCGCCCGCGCGGCCCTTCACGAGGCGCGGATCGGCGAAGGCATTGCCGGTGGTGACACGCTCGGCGGTGAGCGCAATGGGCAGGCTGAGGAGCGAATCCTTGAGCCGCGCGCTGCCGTCCTGCGCCAGCCCTGTCGCGGTGACGGTTCCGGCGGCGACGAGACGCTTCACCGCGATCTCGTGCCTGATCCCGAGATCATCGAAGGCGCCATTGAGGCTCGCGGCGAGCGTGCCGCCCTCGATCCTGAGGTTGGGTCCGAACAGGTCGGGATTGCGCAAGGTCAGCCGCACCCGCGCGCCATCGGTGAGCTTGTCGGCGAGGTTCGCCATGCCCGCCGCGCGCAGGTCAGCGCCTGAGGAGACCGCCGCCGCGCGCCCTTCGATCACGCTGTCGGCGAGCGTGAAGCTGGCGGCGAGCGAGGTCGTATCGCCCAGAGCGCGGCCCGCGATGGTGTCGCCCGCAAGACCGCTGCGCAGCTGGCCGAGCACGCCGTAACGCCCCGCGTCATTGGCAATCCGGAACGCCGCGACCCGCTCGCCCGGTGCGCCGATTCTGCGGGCCACCGCCGCACCGCGCCAGCGCGCCCAGGTGCCGTCACCCACGATCCGCGCGGTGTAGCCCGCCTGCAAGCCCGCCAGCCCTGCCAGCACGCCGCCCGCCGGCGCGCGGTAATCGCCCTCCAGCTCGAAGCGGTCGCCATCGGGCTCGGCATCGAGCAGCAGCGCGATGCGGTCCTCCGCGCCGAGCTTCGCCTTGGCGTCGATCAGCGCGCGGCCTTCGCGGATGTCGATTTTCGCGGTGAGATCGGTGCGCTCGTCCCGCCCGGTGGCGAGGCCCTTGGCGATCACCAGATCGTCGATCACCAGCTTGTCGACGCGGATGTCGAAATCGGGGAGCAGAGGCGCATCGGGGTCGCCGGGGAGCAGTTCGGGCAGGCGCGTCAGCCGCCCGCGCCGCGCCGTGACCTCGCGGATGTCGAGCCCGCTCCACAGCCAGTTCAGCGGCCGCCAGTCGAGCCGCACTTCGGGAATAGTGAGGAACGCGCCCTTGGGGTCGCTCACCACCACCTTGCGCAGCACCGCCTGCCCGTAGATGTCGCCCTCGATCCGTCCGACGCTGAACCTGAGCCCCGAGGCGGGCGCGGTGGCGGCGATGCGGTCGGCGATGAAGCGCTTGCCGATGGGCGTGGCGAAGAACAGCGCGGTGAGGAGGAAGGGGGCGAGCAGCAGGCCCAAGATCCAGCCCAGCCGCTTCCCCCAGCGCCGCCGGGCACCGGACGACGGCGGCGGCGGCGGCGGCGCGGTGTCGCCGGCGGTCTCCACCCCCCCGGCCATCAGAACGCCTGCCCGAGGCTGACATAGACCACCACGGGGCTATCGAACTGCGTGGGATTGAGCGGGGTTGCGACATCGACGCGGATCGGGCCGAAGGTCGTCTTGTAGCGGATGCCGACGCCTACACCGAAGCGGATCTCGTCGAAGTCCGGGGTCGATCCGCGCGCGACCGAGCCGCCGTCGATGAAGGGCACCACCTCGATCGCCCCGCCGAACAGCGGGGTCGGGATGCGGGCTTCGAGCGCGAATTCGACCAGCGAGGCGCCGCCCTCCGGATTGCCCGCCGTGTCGCGCGGGCCGACGCCCTGGAACCCGTAGCCGCGTACCGAGGCCCCGCCGCCGGCATAGAGCCTGCGCGAGGGCGCGATGTCCTCGGCCGCCGCGCCCTGGATCGTCGCCGCGCGCACGCGGCCCGCCAGCGTCAGCTCGCCGAAGCTCTGGTAATAGCTCGCGTCGGCTTGCGTGCGAACATAGAAGGTTTGCGCCCCGCCCTGCCGCGAGACTTCCGGGGCGACAAACAGCGTCGCGCGCCAGCCCTCGGTCGGGTCGAGCAGATCGTCGCTCGCATCGAGCGTGAGCGATCCGAACAGCCCGCCGATCAGATAGGTCTGGCGCGGCACCGGCCCGCCGGGCGCGACACGCGCAGTGCGGTTGCGCTCGTCGGTATAGAGCAGCTCGCCGCCGATCTGCCAGCTGACCGGCTTCTGGAACAGGATGTTGGAGACCTTCTCGAAGGTCGCCCGCGTCCCGAAGCCGCGCGAGTCCACCGCCTGGGTGGTGATGTCGCTGCCGAACACGTCGACGGTGAGCACCTGGTCGCGGCCGAGGAAGTTGTTGCGCCGCACGCCCACACTCGCCAGCGCCTCGCGCGTGCCGAGGATGCCGCGCAGCCGCAGCGCGCCTTCGGGCGGGAAGAGGTTGCGATGCTCCCAGCGGGTTTCGAGCTTGATCCCGTCCTCGGTGCCGTAACCGATCGCGCCCGCGATGGTGCGCACCGGCGCGCGTTCGAAGGCGACATCGACCGCGACCTCGCCCGGCCTGCCGCCCTCGGGCGCGCGGGTCTCGCGCGGAGTGACGGTGACGCTGGAGACAAGCCCGGTGGCGATGATCGCGCGGCGCAGATCGGTCTCGAGGCTCTGCTGGAAGGTGTCGCCCCGGTCGAAGCGGGCGATCCGTGCGAGGTGCTTGCCCGACAGGAAGCGCGGGTCGTTGCTCACCACTTCGCCGAAGACATATTTGCCCTTGGGTTCGACATCGAGCGTCAGGTCGCCCTGTTCGCGCGCATGGTCGATCAGCAATTCCGGCTCGGCCACCTCGGCGAAGGGATAGCCGCTTTCGCCCAGCGCCACGCGCAAGTCGATCTCGCGCTCGATGATGCGGTCGGCGTAGAGCGGATCGCCCGAGGCGATGGCGAAGACCTCGCGCAGGCGGGTGGCATCGGGCTCCGGCAGGGCGGAGAGCGCGCCGAGATCGATGGTGCCGAAGGTATAACGCGGCCCGGGCAGGATATCGAAGCGCACGCGCGGCTCGCTGGCGGCGGCCTCGGCAGCGTCCTCCGCCGCCTCGCCCGCGCGGCGACCGCCCGAAAGCTGGCGCACCACCTCGCCGCTGTAATAGCCATAGGTGCGCAGGATATCGCCGAGCAGTTCGGCATCGGCCCGCGCGCGGGCGGCGACCTGCGGGGCGGCTTCCTCGCCATCGTCGAGCTCGCGCAAGGTGGACAGGTCGCGGAAGCGCTCGACGAATTCGTCCTTCTCGGGGAAGGCGGCCTCTGCCGTGGGGAGCGCGAGCACCAGCGTGCTGCTGATGCGGGTTTCGGCGAGTTCTGGCAGTTCGGCGAGCACCGGCGCATCGATGCTGGCGAGCGCTTCAAGCTCGGGATCGGCGGGGAGCGGCTGGATATCCTCAAGCGCGAAATCGCCAAGGCCGCCATCGACCGGGGCAGGCAGGCCCGCATCGGCCGAAGGATCGCCCAGTGCGGTGAAGGCAGCATCGAAGGCCGGATCGGGCGCAGCGGCAAGCGGATCGACATCCTCGACCTGCGGGGTGGTGCCGGGCACGCCGCCGGTCGCCCAGGCTTCGGGATTGTTGACGGCTTCTTCCGGGATCAGGTCGTCGAGCGATTGGGGAACGGGCTCTGGCTCGGGGGCGACCGCGGTTACCTCGGGCGTTTCAGGCGGCTTCTCCACCTGCTCCGCGCCCGGCTGGGCAGGCTGCGCCGCGGCAGCCGCATGGGCCGCCCCGCCGGTGATCGCCAGCGCGGCGTTACCCAATCCTGCGACAATAGCGAGACGGAGAGTGGCCCGCCGACGGGCCTCAGCTGGCCGTGAACTTGACAGGCTGGCCATCCTTGCCCCGCACGGCGGCGAGGCTTTCGTCCTGCGCGCGGCGCGGCGCGGTTGCCGCTGCGATCAGGCGGTGCTGGTCACCGGCCTCCATGAGCTGCCAGCCTTCGCGCGTCAGCCGCTCGAGCGGACGATAGCGAACCTTGTACTGCATGCGCGGACTGCCTTCGACCCAGTAACCCAGATAGACGTAAGGCAATGCCTCAGCCGCCGCGCGGCGGATATGATCGAGGATAATAAAGTTGCCGAGACCCGCGCGGGTCGGGTGATCGGGCTCGTAGAAAGAGTAGATCATCGACAGGCCGTCACCCTGACGGTCGGTCAGGCACGCGCCCACCAGCCGCCCCGGCTTCCCGTTGGGACCAGGCTCACGATATTCGGTGACGACGCTGGAGACCGGCGTGTGCTCGATCATGTCGGCATAATCGAGCTCGTCCATCGCCGACATCCCGCCATCGGGGTGGCGCTGGCCGAGATAGCGGGCGAGCAGCGCGAACTGCTCGTCGGTCGCCCAAGGGCGGCATTCGGTGACGATGAGGTCGCTGTTGCGCTTCAGATCGCGCTTCTGCGTGGCCGAGGGCTGGAACTTGCCCGCCACCACCCGCACCGAGACGCAGGCCTGGCAATCGAGGCAGGAGGGACGATAGGCGACCGTCTGGCTGCGGCGGAACCCGATGCGGCCCAGCGCCTCGTTCAGCTGATCCGCGTGCGGCCCCTTCAGCTCGGTGAACACCTTGCGCTCGCTGCGGCCCGGCAGATAGGGGCACGGCGCGGGGCTGGTCACGAAGAAGCGAGGGAAGCGGATCGGTGCCGTCACGGGTGGGGCCTGTCCTTTGAGCGCTGAATCGCGGATGGGCGAAAGTGTTAAGAAAATCTTATGCCCACACCTTCGCTCCGGTAAAAGTCCCTTAACCATGAAAATATCGCGAAATTGGCACATGGCTGCGCAGGCCACCGCAAAAGCGCAGCCGCAATGGTGCAAACCGGGACGTTAACCCCGGTCCGCGTCACCGGATTTTCGCGGAAATCAGCCGAGTTCGACCAGCTGCACCGAGTAGCCGTTGGCGCGCAGGCCCTCGACCAGCCGCTCGACCTGCTCGGCATCGCGCGCCTCGCATTCGATGTCGGTGATCAGGCCCTTGGCCGGCAGCGTGGTGAAGATGCGCTGGTGGTAGATCTCGATGATGTTGACGTTGTGCTCGTCGAACAGGCGCATCACGCGGAACAGCGCGCCGGGGCGGTCCTGCAAGGTGATGCGCAGTCGCGCAAGGCGGCCCTGCCGCGCCAGATCGCGCAGCAGCACGTTGGCGAGGAGGCGCGTGTCGATATTGCCGCCGCACAGCGCGAGGCCGATGGTCTTCCCCGCAAAGCGCGCCGGATTGCGCAGCACTGCGGCCAGCCCTGCCGCGCCCGCGCCCTCGACCACGGTCTTCTCGATCTGGAGCAGCAGCGCCACCGCCTTTTCGAGCGCGGGTTCATCCACCAGCACGATATCGTCGACCCGCTCGGCGATCACCTTGCTGGTGAAATCGCCCGGCACCTTGACCGCGATGCCCTCGGCCAGCGTGTCGCCGCCGCAGGGCAGGTTCGCGCCCTTGATCCGGTCGAACATCGAGGGGAACAGACCCGCCTGCACGCCCACGACCTCGATATCGGGGTTGATGGCCTTGGCGACGGTCGCCATGCCCGAAATCAGCCCGCCCCCGCCGATCGGGGTAACGATGCAATCGAGATCGGGTTTCACTTGCAGCATTTCGAGCGCCACGGTGCCCGCGCCCGCCGCGACGTGGGGATCATCGAAGGGGTGGACGAAGGTCAGGCCCAGCTCGCCTTCGAGCTTGCGGGCATAGGCATAGGCCTCGTCGAAGGTCTCGCCCTCGAGCACCACCTTGCCGCCGACGCTCTCGGTCTGCATCACCTTCACCGTGGGGGTGGGCTTGGGCATGACGATGGTGACCGGCACGCCCAGACGGGTGCCGTGATAGGAGAGGCCCTGCGAATGGTTGCCGGCCGAGGCCGCAATCACGCCGCGTGCGCGCTGTTCCTCGTCGAGCAGCAGCAGCGCATTCAATGCCCCACGCTCCTTGTAGGCGGCGGTGAACTGGAGGTTCTCGAACTTCAGCCAGATATCCGCGCCGGTAATCTCCGACAGCGTGATCGAGTGCATCATCGGGGTGTTGACCACCGATCCGGCAATCCGCGCGGCAGCGGCGCGGACGTCGTCGAGGGTCAGGTCGGCCGGCGTGGCGGCGGCGCCCTTGGGGTTCGATGCGGCAAGCTGTGTCGACATAGTGCCGAGGCGATTAGAGCCTTGGACGCGCAAGGGCAATGTTGCTTGGGCCGCGGCCACGAAAGGAATTCTGTGCAGGGGTGAAAGTTGGCAAGCGCCCGAGAAGGCGATAGGCAGCCCGCCTCACCGCTTTCCCAGGGATCGCCATGCGCTTCGTTTCCGCTCTTCTTGCTGCCTCCTCCCTCGCCCTTGCCGCCCCCGCCTTTGCCGACACGCTGGTCGACAATGTCGACGGGGTGACGATCGACGCCGAGGGCAAGGTCAAGCGCTTCTCGGGGCTGGTGTTCGACGACGACGGAAAGATCACCGCCGTTCTCGACCGCAGCGACAAGCGTCCGCAGACCGACTACCGGCTCGATGGCGAAGGGCGGGTGATGCTGCCGGGCATGATCGATGCCCATGTCCACGTGATGGACACCGGCTTTGCCGCGCTGACGCTCGACCTGTCGGGCACGACCTCGCTCGAGGACGCGCTGGCCAAGATCAAGGCCTTTGCCGAAGCCAATCCGGGCCGCCCCTGGATCATCGGGCGCGGCTGGAACCAGGAGAAGTGGGGCCTCGGCCGTTTCCCGACCGCCGCCGAGCTCGACGCGGTGGTGAGCGACCGCCCCGTGTGGCTCGAACGGGCCGACAATCACGCGCAGTGGGCCAACACGCTCGCGATCGAGGCCGCCGGGATCACCGCCAAGACCCCCGATCCGGCAGGCGGCAAGATCATCCGCGATGCCAAGGGCGCGCCCGCTGGCGTCTTCGTCGACAACGCGGTGCAGCTGGTGGGCAAGGTCGTCCCCGCCCCGCGCCCCGAGGACCGCGATCTCGCGCTCGCCAAGGCGCAGGAGGTGCTGCTGGCCAAGGGCGTCACCGCGGTGGCCGACATGGGCACCAAGCCCGCCGACTGGACCGCTTTCCGCCGCGCGGGCGACGAGGGGCGCTTGCAGATCCGCATCATGTCCTATGCCGATTCTGTCGAGACGCTGGAGCTGATGGCGGGGCCGGAGCCGACCGGCTGGCTCTACAAGGATCACCTGCGGATGGGCGGGATCAAGCTGTTCCTCGACGGCGCGCTGGGTTCGCGCGGAGCGAGCCTCAAGGCGCCCTATGCCGACGATCACGGCACCCGCGGCCTGCCGCTGCTCAGCCCCTCGCAGCTCCGCAACCTGATGAGCCGCGCGGCGATGGACAATTTCCAGACCGCCGTCCACGCCATCGGCGATGCCGCCAATGCCGAGGTCCTTGCCGCGATCGAGGAGCTTTCGGAAAGCTACAAGGGTGATCGCCGCTGGCGGATCGAGCACGCCCAGATCGTCGATCCCGCCGACATCGCGCGGCTGGGCCAGCACGGGGTGATCGCCTCGATGCAGCCGCTCCACCAGACCTCCGACCGGCTGATGGCCGAGGCGCGGCTCGGTCCGGACCGGCTGGCGGGGGCCTATCCGTGGCGGAGCGTGCTGAAGGTCGGCGGCAGGCTCGCCTTCGGTTCGGACTCGCCCGTCGAGCCCGCCGATCCCTGGGCCGGGATGGCCGCCGCGATCAGCCGCACCGATGCCAAGGGGGAACCCTTCGGCGGGTGGTTCCCGCAGGAGACGGTGAGCCGCGAACAGGCGCTCGCAGGCTTCACCGCCGATGCCGCCTATGCCGGTTTCGCCGAGGGCCGCTTCGGCCGTCTGCTGCCGGGCGAGCGCGCGGACTTCCTGATCGTCGACCGCGACCCTCTCTTCGCCTCGCCCGAGGCGCTGCGCGAGATGAAGGTGCTCCAGGTGTGGGTCGGCGGGGTCAAGGTGCGTTGATTTTGCGATCGCGCTGGCGCGCGATGCAGACCTCCCGCCCCGCCTCCCCACCCGGCCACCACAACATAGTGGTACTATTGGTGGCCGGGTGGGGAGGCGGGGCGGGAGGTCTGAGCCACCGAAGGTGGCTGACGACAAGAACGCTTACTCCGCCGCCGCGCGTTCTGCCGCTTCCTCCGCCTCGCGCGCCAGCTTGTCGGCTGCGACGGCCTTTTCCTGCAGTTTCATCAGCACCAGCGAGGCTTCGAACAGCAGCAGAAGCGGCACGGCAAGGATGATCTGCGAGCCCGGATCGGGCGGGGTCACGATCGCGGCGATCACGAAGATGCCGACGATCACATAGCGCCGCGCCGCCACCATCTGCTCGCGGCTGACGATCCCTGCGCGGTGGAGCAGCAGCAGCAGCACCGGCAGCAGGAAGGTCACCCCGAAGCCGAGGATGAACTGCATCACGAGGTTGAGATATTCGCCCGCGCTCGGCAGCGCCTCGACCTTCAGCCCGCCCGCCGTGCCCCCGAAGCCGAGGAAGAACTTGAACGCGGTCGGCATCACCAGAAAATAGGCCAGCGAGGCCCCCGCGGTGAACAGCACCGGGGTCGCCAGCAGGAAGGGCAGAAACGCCTTCTTCTCGCGCGCATAGAGCCCGGGCGCGATGAAGGCCCACATCTGGTTGGCGATGATCGGGAAGCTGACGAAAAAGCCCGCGAACAGCGCGACCTTGAGCTCGACGAAGAACACCTCGGGCAGCTTGGTGAAGATCAGCTGGCCCTGCCCGTTGGGGAAGGCCTGCTTCAGCGGAAAGACAAGGATGCCGAGGATCTCGTCGGCGAAGTAGAGGCAGATCGCGAAGCCCACCCCCAGCGCCATCAGCGCGCGCACGATGCGGGTGCGCAGCTCGATCAGGTGGTCGAGCAGCGGCGCCCGGGTCTCGTCGAGATCCTCGATCTTAAACATCGGCGCTGGAGCCCTTGGGCGCGGGTTCGGGCAGCGGCAGCTGGGCGAGCGGCTCGGCAGCAGGCTCGACCGGGGGCGTGTCAGCGGCAGGCGGCTCGGCAGGCGAGGTCACGGCCGGGGCCGTCTCAACGGGTGGCGGCCCCGTCATCACCGGCGCGCCCGCCTCGGCTTCGGTCAGGGCAGCGGAGCGGCGCATGATTTCCTCGTTCTGCGCCTTCCACTTCTTCTCCATTTCCTCCAGCTCGGCCTCGCGCACCATCGCGTCGATGCCGGAGCGGAAATGGGCCGAAATGCGCCGCATCTTGCCGATCCAGCGGCCTGCGGTGCGCATGGCGAGCGGCAGGTCCTTGGGCCCGATCACCACCACGGCGACGATCAGAATGACCAGCAGCTCTCCGGCGCCGACATCGAACATGGGGGAATGCCCGGCTTGCGGTCAGGGAGCGCGATCAGGCGCCGGTGCTGTCGGTCTTCTCGACCGGCGCGGGGGCCGGGGTCTCGACCGGAGCCGCCGGGGGCTCGATCCGCGCGGCCTTGGCGACCTGCTCGTCGGTCTCGTTGAGGCCCTTCTTGAAGCTCGAGATGCCCTTGCCGAAATCGCCCATCATTTCCGAGATGCGGCCGCGTCCGAACAGGATCAGCACGACCAGCAGGACGATCAGCCAGTGAACGAGGGAAAGGCTACCCATTGTCTCAACTCCTGAAATGCGGCCCGAGGGGGTATGGTGCGCCGCATGGCCGGGAACCTGCCCGGATCTGGTAGAGGCCCATTTAGGGCAGCTTCACGCGAATTGCCAGTCAGTCCGCCAGATTCTCGTCGTCCGGCGTGCTGTCTTCGTCGGGCTCCTCGTCGGGCTCGAAGCGCATCGCGTTCTCCATTGCCTCGTCGACCGGATCGAGCAGACCGGCGGCGCGCAGTTCGTCGATGCCGGGCAGGTCGCGGCGGCTCGATAGGCCGAAGTGGTCGAGGAAGTCGGGCGTGGTCGCATAGATCACCGGACGCCCGGGCACCTCGCGGCGGCCCGCAGGTTTCACCCAGCCCGCCTCCATCAGCACGTCCAGAGTGCCCGCGCTGGTCTGCACCCCGCGGATCGACTCGATCTCGGCGCGGCTGACGGGCTCGTGATAGGCGATGATGGCGAGCACCTCGGTCGCCGCGCGGCTGAGGCGGCGCACCTGCTCCTTCTCGCGCCGCAGCAGGTGGGCGAGGTCAGGCGCAGTCTCGAAATGCCAGCGCCCACCGCGCTCGACCAGATGCACGCCGCGGGCGCGGTAGCGGGCTTCGAGCAGGGCCAGTGCCTCGCGCACATCGCCATGCGCGAGCCCGCCGAGATGGCCCGCCAGCGCCTCGACCGTCATCGGCTCCTCGGCGGCGAACAGCGTCGCTTCCACCGCGCGTTCGAGGGTGCCGGGCTCCTCACTCATGCAGCGGCGTCCTTGAGGCGGCGGATGCGCAAGGGGGCGAAGGCGCCCTCCTGCTCCAGCTCGGCCCGCCCGCGCTTGGCCAGTTCCAGCGCCGCGACGAAGGACGAGGCGAGCGCCGAGCGCTTCAGTTCGGGCGAGGCATGGGGCGGCAGGAAGTCGCGGATTTCCATCCATTCGAGCGTCACGCCAAGCATCGCCGAGACCCGCTCGAGCGCGGAATCGAGCGTCATCACGGGGCGGTTCGCCACGTGATAGATGCGCGGCGCGGTGCGGGCCTTCACCTGCCCATAGGCCTGGATGAGGGTGAAGAGGTCCGAGCGCCACACGGTCTTGCGGTCGGTGCGCAGGCCCTCGGGCGCGCCGCGCAGGAACACGTCGCGCCCGATCCGGTCGCGGCCCATCAGACGGCCCGCCGCCTCGCGCATCGCGCCGAGGCGTTGCAGGCGGATCTGGAGCCGGAGCGCCAGTTCCTCCGGTGAGGGATCTTCCTGCTCCGCCTTGGGCAGCAGCATCGCCGACTTGAGATAGGCGAGCCAGGCCGCCATCACGAGGTAATCGGCCGCCAGTTCCAGCTTCAGCGCGCCCGCCCGCTCGATGTAATTGAGGTACTGGTCGACCAGCGCGAGGATCGAGATCTGCCTGAGATCGACCTTCTGTCGCCGCGCGAGATCGAGCAGCAGGTCGAGCGGGCCTTCCCAGCCGTCGAGTTCGAGATAGAGCGCATCGGTGTCCGGCCGTCCGGCGTCGGCGGCGAACATGAAGGGCTGGTCGGGCGCGGTCATGCAGGCGTCCCTGTCAGCGCGAGCAGAGCGTCGCGTTTCGCCAGCAATTCCGTGGCTTGCGGCGCGATCCCATCGGCGACCCGCGTGCCCGCCAGCGCCCGGTCGAGCCGCGCGGTGGTGGCCTCGGACATGGCGGGGAGCACCTCGCAGATGCCCGTCATGTCGTCCATCTTCGCCCAGCAATTGAGGACGATGTCGCACCCCGCCGCGTGCGCGCGCGCGGCGCGTTCTGGGATCGAGCCGCCCAATGCCTCCATGTCGATGTCGTCGGTAAGCAGCAGCCCGTCGAAGCCGATGCGGCCGCGGATCACGTCGCGGATCACGGTTTGCGACAGGGTGGCGGGGTTCTCGGCATCCCATGCGGTGAAGACGAGGTGCCCTGTCATGCCGACAAGTGCATGATTAAGCGTGCGAAACGGCGCGAGGTCGGCCTCCAGCTCGTCGGCCGAAGCGGTGACGGTGGGGAGCGCCTTGTGGGTGTCGACATCGGTCCTGCCGTGGCCGGGCATGTGCTTGATGCAACCGGCGACCCCGCCCGCTGCGAGGCCTTCGAGGATCGCGCGGCCGATCGCTGCCACCTGCATCGGGTCTTCGCCGAAGGAGCGGTCGCCGATCACGTCGTGGGCGCCGGGCACGCGCAGGTCGAGCGGGGGGTGGTAATCGACCGTGATCCCCATCGCCGACAGCTCCAGCGCCATCGCGGTGGCATTGGCCCGCGCCGCCTCGATCGCGCTGGCGGGAGCGATTTCATACAGCTTTTCAAAGGACTGGCCCGCCGGATAGCCCACCCAGTGCGGCGGCCTCAGGCGCGCCACGCGGCCGCCTTCCTGGTCGATCGAGACCAGCAGGCGCTCTCTCCCGTGGATCGCCCGCAAGTCATCGGTCAGCGCGCGCAGCTGCTCCGGATCGACGATATTGCGACCGAACAGGATGTAGCCCGCCGGGTCGCAATCGCGGAAGAAGGCGCGTTCGTCCGGAGTGAGGACGGGGCCGGAAATGCCGAAAATCGCCGGAATCATGCCCCAAAGTCGCACTCTAAGGGGGGTCTAGCAAGGGCTGGAGGGGGTCTAGACGGGGTCTGACCCGCCCCAATCCCCACCTATTTCGACCCTATTTGACCTGACAATCGACCCCGTCGGCCTTGAGCGCGGCGCACAGCCGGTCCGCCTCGGCGCGGCTGCCGGCGACGGCCTGCAGGCGATAGACCGTGCCGATATCGACCTTGCCCTCGACGATCCGGTACTTGACCCCGGTCAGGGCATCGGTGCGGCGCGAGACCTGCTGCCAGCCTTCCTCGGCGCGGGCGCGGGTGCCGTAGGCGGCGAGCTGCACGCCGACCCCGGGGACAGGCGCAGCCGAAGGCGAGGCGGCAGGCATCGGCTTCGTCGCGGCGGCCGAGGGCGAGGCGGCGGGGCCGGGCAGCGCGGGCATGGTCGGCTCGGCGACCACCGCCGGGCGCGATCCGCCCTCGCCCACCACCGGCGCGACATTGCCCGTGCCGGCGAATTCCTTGCCGCCCGGATCGTCGGGCCGGGTCTTGATCGGGCCTTCGGGCGCGGCGATCACGCTGCCATCGGCGACGATTTCGCTGTTGGCGGCGCGGTTCGACACCCACCACACGCCCGCAACCACCACACCGAGCAGCGCCACGAGCCCGAGCGCGAAGAGCATGATTTGGCTGGTATCCAGCCCGCCCGCTTCCTCGTCCTCCTCGTCGGATTCGAGCCAGGGCAGGCTGTCGGTATCGGCAAGATCAAGCTCGCCGTCCGCTTCGCCCAGTTCCTCGTATTCCGCATCGACCATCACGACACCAAGCCCCCCTCGGGCAGAATCACATGCTTTCCACCGCCTCGACGCCCAGAACGCCGAGACCATTGCGGATCACTTGCCCGATTGCCTGCGCAAGGAAAAGCCTCGCCGCGGTCAGCTCTGCATCCTGTTCCACGATGAAGCGCTTTTCCGGGCGGTCATTACCGAGGTTCCAGTAGGAATGGAGGTCGGCGGCCAGATCATATAGGTAGAAGGCGATCCGGTGCGGCTCGCGCGCGCGGGCCGCGGCTTCGATCTCGCGCGGGAACTGCGCGGCGCGGGCGACCAGCGCCAGCTCTTCGGCCCCCAGCCTGTCCAGTGCGGCATCGGACGGCACGATCCCGATGTCCGCGGCCTTGCGCAGCGTCGAGCGGATGCGCGCGTGGGCGTATTGCACATAGAAGACCGGATTGTCCTTCGAGGCCTCGACCACCTTGTCGAAGTCGAAATCCATCTGCGCGTCGGGCTTGCGGGTCAGCATGGTGAAGCGCACCACGTCCTTGCCGACCATTTCGACGACATCGGCGAGCGTGACGAAATTGCCCGCGCGCTTGGACATCTTGAACGGCTGGCCGCCCTTCATCAGCTGCACCATCTGGACGAGCTTGACCTCGAAGGGCTTGGGGGCCGCACCATCCGCGCTGGTCAGGGCCGCCACCGCCGCCTTGATCCGCTTGACGGTGCCGGCATGGTCCGCGCCCCAGATGTCCACCAGCGCATCTGCGCTCTGGGCCTTCTGGAAGTGGTAGGCGAGGTCCGCGCCAAAGTAAGTCCACGCCCCGTTCGACTTCTTGATCGGGCGATCCTGATCGTCGCCGAAATTGGTCGAACGGAACAGCGGCAGCGAGACCGGCTCCCAGTCTTCCGGCGGGGCCTTGCCCTTGGGGGCTTCGAGGACGCCGTCATAGACGAGGTCATGCGCGCGCAGCCAGGCTTCGGCCGCATCGACCTTGCCCGAGGCCTGCAATTCGGCCTCCGAAGAGAAGAGGTCGTGGGCAATGCCGAGCGTCGCCAGATCTGCGCGGATCATGTCCATCATCGCCGCGACGGCGCGGGTGCGGAACGTGAGCAGCCACTCGGCTTCGGGCGCGGCGGCGTACCGGTCGCCGAACTCGGCGGCAAGCGCCTGCCCGACCGGCACGAGGTAGTCGCCCGGATAGAGGCCTTCGGGGATGATGATTGCCTCGCCCAGCGCTTCGCGATACCGCATGTGCACCGAGCGGGCGAGGACATCGACCTGCGCCCCCGCGTCGTTGACGTAATATTCCTTGGTGACGCGGTGCCCGGCGAATTCAAGCAGGCCCGCAAGCGCATCGCCCACCACCGCGCCGCGGCAGTGGCCCATGTGCATCGGGCCGGTGGGGTTGGCCGAGACGTACTCGACATTGACCATCCGCCCCTCGCCCATCTGCGAACGGCCGTAGTCGGCACCGAGGGTGGCGATGGCGGCAAGCTCGTCGAGCCATGCGGCAGGCGCGAGGCGCAGGTTGATGAAGCCGGGGCCGGCGATCTCGGCGCTGGTGATGCCCGCGTGCGCGGCGAGCTTGCCCGTGATCGCCTCGGCCAGCGCGCGCGGGTTCAATCCGGCGGGCTTGGCGAGAACCATCGCGGCGTTGGTCGCCAGGTCGCCGTGCGATGCATCGCGCGGCGGCTCGAGCGTGACGTTGGCGAAGCTGGTGCCGGCGGGCAGCGTGCCCTCGGCGACCAGTTCGGTCAGAACGCTTTCGATCAGCGCGGCATAGGCGGCGTAGAGGGTTTTCGTGGCGGTCATCGTGTTCTCGTGCGTCTGGCGCGATATGTCGCGCGTGCAAGATAGGAAGCGGGGCCCCGGGTCAAGCCCGGGGCGGGGAGGAAGGGACACAAACGAAACGCAGCGTGTGGCGATGTTTCGACGCCAAAGGCGTCGCGAGCGCACGGAGCGAGCCGCAGGTGCCCCGAAGCGAAGCGAAGGGAACAGCACCGAGGACGGGGGCGCGGAGGCGCCCCCGCAAGAAATCAGCGCGTCGCGTTGTACTTCAGCTGCGCTTCGGTCAGCTGGAAGCCGACCAGCATTTCGAAGCGGGTGCGCGCGATCGCGGCCTTCACTTCGGGATCGGCGAGCGGATCGAGGGCTGCTTCCTCGTCGCCCGCCCGGCGTCGCTTCGTGATCTTCTGGCGGATGTCCTCGGGCAGCGCGGCATCGGCGCGGTTGACGAAGCTGCCGGCCTTGGCGGTCGCCGAGGCGCGCTCCTGCCCGTCGGCGAAGGCGAGCGTGACGGTGCCGATGCGCTTGGAGACCACCGCGCTGCCGCCGCGCACGACGGTGACGAAATAAGGGAGCTCGACCGTGCGCGCGCCGCGCGTGTCGGTGCGCCGCGCGTTCACGGTGAAGCTCGCTTCGGAATAGACCTTGTCGGCGGTGTCGTTGCACTCGCTGCGCAGGTTGGTCATCGCCGCGCTGACATCGAGGCTGGCGACGGTGGTGTCGGCCGGATTGCGGAAGGTGGTGATGTCGCCGGTGTAGTCGGGGATGCCGACTGCCGGGCACAGGGTCAGCACGCTGGCGATGCCGACGCCCTGGTCGATCACCAGCTCGCCCTTCTGCGAGCAGGCGGACAGCGCCGCCACGGCGGTCAGGGCAAAAAGGGCGCGTGCGCGGAGCATCATCAAAGCCGTCCTCGAATTAAACGATCCCGTGCGCCCTAGCGAGGACGGGTGGAAAGCGCTAGAGGGGGCGACATGAACGCGCCCTTTCCCGCCACCGATGCTCCCGCCGCCGAGCTGCCGCCCCTGAACCTGCTGATCGCCGCCCCGCGCGGCTTCTGTGCCGGGGTCGACCGCGCGATCGAGATCGTCGAGAAGGCGCTCGAACGCTACGGCGCGCCGGTCTATGTGCGCCACGAGATCGTCCACAACAAATACGTGGTCGAAGGGCTGAAGGCCAAGGGCGCCGTGTTCGTCAAGGAACTGAACGAAGTGCCCGACGATGCACCAGTGGTGTTCAGCGCCCACGGCGTGCCCAAGACGGTGCCGGCCGAGGCCAAGCGCCGCCAGCTGCTCTATGTCGATGCCACCTGCCCGCTGGTGAGCAAGATCCACCGCCAGGCCGAGCGCCAGATCGAAAAGGGCCGCCACATCATCTTCATCGGCCACGAAGGCCACCCCGAGGTGATCGGCACGATGGGCCAGGTCGAGCCGGGGCAGATGACCCTTGTGGAGACCATCGAGGACGTCGACAAGCTGCCCTTCGATTCCGACGAGGAGCTGGCCTACCTCACCCAGACGACGCTGTCGGTGGATGATACCCGCGAGGTGATCCAGGCTTTGGAGTGGCGCTATCCCAATATCCTCGGGCCGAAGGCGGAGGACATCTGCTATGCCACGTCCAACCGTCAGGCGGCGGTGAAGGAGCTGGCACACGACTGCGATCTGGTGCTGGTGATCGGCGCGCCCAATTCCTCGAACTCGCTGCGGCTGGTCGAGGTGTCGGAGCGGCTCGGCACCCCCGCCAAGCTGATCCAGCGCGCCTCCGAGATCGACTTCGCGTGGCTCGAAGGGGTGGAGACGCTGGGGCTGACCGCCGGGGCCTCGGCGCCGGAAATCCTCGTGCGCGAGGTGGTCGCCGCCCTCGCCCAGCACCGCACCATCCGCGAGCGCGAGATCACCGCCACGGTCGAGAAGATGGTTTTCAAGCTGCCCCGCCAGTTGACCGAGTAAGGGTTCCGCAGGGCGATGGCCGTCTACACGCACCTCGGCGCGGAGGACCTCGCCCGGCTGATCGCGCAATATGACGTCGGCGGGCTGGTGATGGCCAAGGGGATCGCCGAGGGGGTCTCCAATTCCAACTGGCTGGTCGAGACGACGGGTTCCGGCACATCCGGCACGCGCTTCATCCTCACGCTCTACGAGCGGCGGATCGACTATGCGGACCTCCCCTATTTCCTCGGACTGCTCGATCATCTGGCCGGCAAGGGATGTCCGGTGCCGCGCACGATGCACGACCGCGAGGGCGCTTCGTGGCGGATGGTCGAGGGCAAGGCGGCAGCGCTGATCGAGTTCCTGCCAGGGGTCTCGCCGACGCGGCCCACCCCGCAGCAGGCCCGCGCCGTGGGCGAGGTGCTGGCGAACCTCCACCTTGCCGC
The DNA here is from genome assembly GCF_002155685.1 of Erythrobacter colymbi. Taxonomy (GTDB): domain Bacteria; phylum Pseudomonadota; class Alphaproteobacteria; order Sphingomonadales; family Sphingomonadaceae; genus Erythrobacter; species Erythrobacter colymbi. The sequence goes on along the minus strand of NZ_MUYK01000001.1, from coordinate 412,573 downwards.
CGCCGATTTCCCGCAAACCCGCGCCAACGCGATGGACTTCGCCGCCTCGGCCGCGATCCTCGAGACCTGCGGAGCCGATGCTTTGGCGACGATCGACCCCGCGCTGCCCGCGATGATCGGTCACGCCCGCGCCGCCGCGGCGCTCGACCTTGCGGCGCTCCCGCACTCGCAGACCCACACCGATCTCTTCCCCGACAACGTGCTGATGCTGGGCGACCGGGTGACGGGGTTGATCGATTTCTACTTCGCCTGCACCGGCCCGATGGTGCTCGACCTCGCCGTGACCCATGCCGCGTGGTGCTTCGATGCCGCGAACGCCTACCGCGCGGATTGCGGCGCGGCGCTGGCTGAGGGCTACCAGTCGGTCCGCCGCCTGACGGCGGAAGAGCGCGCGATCTTCCCCGAGGTCGCCAAGGGCGCGTGCCTCAGGTTCGTCGCATCCCGCGCCGAGGACTGGCTCGACACGCCCGACGATGCGCTCGTCACCCGCAAGGACCCGATGCAGTTCGCGCGGCGCTGGCAGTTTTACCACGACCACGGCGCGGCCCTGCTTGCAGGCTGACACGCCTCCCGCCAAAGCCGCGGCGATGAAACAGGTCGACATCTTCACCGACGGCGCGTGCAAGGGCAATCCGGGCCCGGGCGGCTGGGCCGCGATCCTGCGCAGCGGCGGGCACGAGAAGGAACTGGTCGGCGGCGAGCCCGAGACGACCAACAACCGGATGGAAATGACCGCCGTGCTGCGCGGCCTCACCGCACTGAAGGAGCCCTGCGCGGTCACCGTCCACACCGACAGCCGCTATGTCATCGACGGGATGACCCAGTGGATCTTCGGCTGGCAGAAGCGCGGGTGGGTGAATGCGGCGAAAAAGCCGGTCGCCAACGAGGACCTGTGGCGCGAGCTGATCGCGGCCGTGCGGCCCCACAAGGTGTCATGGCAATGGGTGAAGGGCCACGCCGGCCACCCCGAAAACGAACGCGCCGACGCGCTGGCGAGCGAGGAAGCGGTGCGGCAGGCCGATCCGAAATCGAGCTTCCCGCACTGACATTCTCGTCATTGCGAGCCGCAGGCGAAGCAATCCATGATCCAGGCCATCCGCACGCTGGGCGGTTCGTCCATGGATTGCTTCGTCGCCTTTGGCTCCTCGCAATGACGAGGGGGGAAATCAGCTGTTATCTTCGACCGCCGCGTCGGGGCCGTTCTTCTTGATCGAATCGATCGCGTTCTGCGCGCTGGCCTTGCTCGAATAGCCCTGCGTCGAGAACATCACTTCCGAATTGTACTTGAAGCGCACGCGGAACTCGCCGGCGTTATCCTTGTAGATCTCGAACGTGTGAGCCATCGGTATTCCCTCCTGAAGTGGTTAATCCACATTAGGGAAATGCCAGATGGGCCGCGGCTTGCCTAGGCTGATTGTAGCGCTACCGCGAAGCGCGAAGGCGCATAGACTGAGGCGTCGATCGCCGCTGTCATCGCGTCCGGCCCCTGCCCCGTCATCAGCTGGCTCCCGAGTCGCGCGGCGGCGGGCGCGGTCTGGATGCCGAAACCGCCTTGCCCCGCAAACCAGAAGAAGCCCTCTTCCGCCGGATCGAAGCCGTAGACCGGCATCCGGTCGGGCGCGAAGCTCCTGAGGCCCGCCCAGCGCCGCTCTACCGCCTCGATCCGCCAGTCGGTGACGTTCTGGAAGCGGTCGATGGCGATGGCGACGTCGAGTTCCTCGGGCGCGGCATCGCAGGGGTCGGAGGGCACCTCGTCATGCGGGGAGAGCCACAGGCGGCCCGCGTCGGGCTTGAAATAGAAGCTGCCGCCGACGTCGATCACCAGCGGAAGATCGGCGGGCGCTGCGGGCGCGACTCGCAGCACGGCGACGGTGCGGCGGAACGGGGCGATGCCGATCGGCCGCACGCCCGCGAGGCGCGCGATCTCGTCCGCCCAGGCCCCGGCGGCGTTGACCAGGGTGGCGGCCTGCCATGTCTCGCCGCGTTCGCCGGTGATGGTCCACACGCCGTCCTTGCGCGCGAGCCCGCTCACCCGCGCCCGAGTCGCAATGGTCACGCCCAGCCGCCGCGCCTCGGCGAGATAGTGCTGGTGCAGGCCCGCCACGTCGATGTCGGCGCAGGCCGGCTGGTAGAGCGCCTCGCTCCATTCGGGGCGGATATGGGGCACGCGCTGCGCCAGCGCCTGCGGAGCGAGCGGTTCGATCTGCACCCCTGTCCCGTCATAGCTGGCGCGGAACTCCGCCATCGCCGCGCGGTCTTGCGCGCGCCCGACATAGAGCGCGCCGCGCGCGGTGAGGAAGCCGTGGGCATCGAGATAGGCGCCCGAGGCGCGGGTCAGCGGCACCACGCCGGGGCCGCCGTAGCATTCCTCCCAGAACGCCGCCGAGCGCCCGGTGGCGTGATAGCCGGGCGCGTCCTCCGCCTCGAGCAGCAGCACGCGGGCGTGCGGGGCAAGCTCGGCAGCAAGGCTCGCGCCGGCCATCCCGGCACCAATGACGGCGATATCGTGGATCATTGGGCGGGCGCTGTCCGGTCAAGGAAATCGCCGATGGCCGCCATCAGCCGGTCGCGCACCGCATCGACCTCGCGAAGCACCTCGTGGTGAGCCTCTTCGCCCAGCGCGAGGAGTTCCCCCTTGGGCAGGCGCGCGGCGGCGCGGACGTTGGCGGGGTGGCTGACGAGCTTGTCGCCCGAGGTCGAGATGATCAGCACCGGCGTATCCACCCCCTCCAGCGCGCCGGGGGCTTCGAGCACGATCGAGGAGGCATAGGCCCGCTCGACCCAGCGCCAGCTGGCCGGGCCCATGACGAGCGCGGGGCGGTGATCGCGCCACCACTGCTCGTCGGCATAGCGGACGGGATCGTGGGTCAGCAGCTTGTCGCGGTTGTCGGGGAGGACGCCGGGCTTCTCGCTCCACTTCCACGCCTGCCGCATCGGATCGCCGACCGCGCACATGGCGCGCGCGACTCCGTGGAGCACACCGAGCGGGAGCGGCGGGCCGTTGACGCCGGTCATCGGCGCGCTCAGCACCACGGCATCGGGCTGCACGCGCTTGGCGGCGAGCGCGCGCAGGACGATATGCCCGCCCATCGAATGCGCCGCGAGCACGTGCGGCCCCGGAGTCTCGGCCACCCAGCGCTCCCACAGGAGTGCCAGATCGTCGATCCAGATGCCGAAATCCTCGATGTGGCCGGTGTAGGCGTCCTTGCCGAGCCGCCCGGAGCCCGCCTGCCCGCGCCAGTCCGAGGCGGTCACCCGCCAGCCGGCGCGGTGCCACTGTTCGAGCGTTTCGAGATATTTCTCGTAGAAATCCCCGCGCCCCGGGAGGAACAGGATCGAGCCGCGCGGGGAAGCGGCGGCGCCCGGCCAGTCGATCCGGCGGATGGCGTGGCCATCGGCTGAAGCCCAGGTGCTTTCGCGCGCATCGGCGGGAATCGCGCGGCGATCAATCGCTTGGAGAATCGTCGCGGTGCTCATCGCGGGGCTCCTGCAAACCGGCCGGCGAGGCCGCGAAGTGTGGTTACTATTTGGTAAGTCATAGCCTGTAGCAGTGTCCCGAAGAAGGACAGCGGGTGCGTGTGGCACCGGCCCTGTCCGGGGGACGACGACGATGAATACCATTTCCTACGGTCTGCTGATCGCCTTGGCAATTGCGCTGCTGGTGGCCGCTTTCACCGATATCCGGAGCCGGCAGATCGCCAACTGGCTGAACTTCGGCATTGCGCTGGCCGCACCCGCTTTCTGGTGGTCGACCGGCCTGTCGCCGTGGCCCGATGTGGCCCTGCAGGTCGGAGTCGCGGTCGTGACTTTCTTCGTGTGCTCGGGCCTGTTCGCGATCCGCTGGATGGGCGGGGGCGACGTGAAGCTGCTGACCGCGCTGGCGCTGTGGCTGCCGTTCTACACCTTCATGCAGCTGCTGCTGATCATGGCGGTGGTCGGGGGCTTCCTCACGATCCTGCTGGTGTTCTGGCACATCGCCCGCCGCCAGCGCGACCGGATCGCGGTGCCCTATGGCGTGGCGATCGCGATCGGGGGACTGTGGGTGCTGGCGATCAACTATCTGCCGGCCGGCACGATGGCCTCTTTCAGCGCATAACCCGATTTTAACCAGTCAAGCCTTACGCACTGCAACCATACCTGCCCGCTAACCAAACCCAGGGCGATTACGAGGGGGCTACTTGAGCCATGGATAGGAAGAAACTGGTTCTGCTGCTCGGTGCACTGATCATCGCGATCGGCACGGCTTTTGCCGCACGCAGCCTGTTCGCCGGAGGCAATGCCCCCGCCGCCGAAGCCGCCGTGCCGACCGGCCCGCGCGTGCTGGTCGCCAAGCGGGCACTCACTGCCGGCACCATCATCACCGCCGATGCGCTGGGCTTCCAGCCCTGGCCCAAGGAGCTGGTGCAGGACGCCTACTTCATCGACGGCGAAGCCGACATGAACAAGCTGCTCGGCACCGTCGTGCGCTATCCGATCACCGCAGGTGAGCCGGTCACGCAGGGCTCGCTGGTGAGCCCGGGCGACCGCGGCTTCCTCGCGGCGGCTCTCGGGCCGGGCATGCGCGCCGTCACGGTGCCGGTTTCGGCCACCACCGGGGTTGCGGGCTTCATCTTCGCCGGCGACCGCGTCGATCTGGTGCTGACCCAGCAGATCGAAGGCGCCGACCAGTCCGCTCCGCTGCGCACCGCCGAAACCGTGCTGCGCAACCTGCGGGTGCTGGCGACCGACCAGACCACCGAGAAGACCACCGACGAGAACGGCAAGACTGTCGTCGCGGAATTCCGCACCGTTACGCTCGAGGTGACGCCCAAGATCGCCGAGAAGATCGCGGTCGCCCAGACGATCGGCACGATCAGCCTGGCGCTGCGCTCGATCGCCGACAGCCAGTCGGAACTGGAGAAGGCCGTGGCCGCAGGCGACGTCCAGATCCCCGAAGGCGCGACGCCCGAGCAGGAAGAAAAGATGCTGAAGGCGGCGATGGCCCGTCCGATGGACAAGGGCACGACCTTCGTGACCGGTGGCGATGTGTCGCGCTTCCAGCGCTCCACCGTGCCGCCCAAGACTGCCCCGCAGCAGTACTCGGCTCCGGCGGCTCCGGTCGTGGCGCCTTCGAACGGCGGCGGCAACGCGGCTCCGGTCTATCGCGGCCCGAGCGTGCGCGTCACCCGCGGCAAGGAAACCACCGAGACCCCCGTCGCCCGATCCGGCGCTGGCAAGTCGAACTGACGGGAGCGCACTGATGTCGATCAAACCCGAGGGGGGTCAACCCATGACACGCAAGTTGAAGCTCAAGCTGCTGGCCGCCGCGATGATCGCGGTCCCGATGGCAGCGATGCCGGCGGGCACGGCCATCGCCCAGCAGGTCGTCAAGCCTTCGCAGGAAATCGTCCTGTCGATCGGCAAGGGCGAACTGGTGACGGTGCCCGGCACGATGGCCGATGTCTTCGTCGCCAATGAAGATGTTGCCGACGTCCAGGTGAAGTCGCAGCGCCAGCTCTACGTGTTCGGCAAGGCTGGCGGCGAGACCACGGTCTACGCCAGCAACGAACGCGGCGACGTGATCTTCTCGGCCAACATCCGCGTCGGCTCGAACATCGGCAGCATCGACCAGATGCTCGCCATGGCGATGCCCGATGCCAAGGTGAACGTGTCGACGATGGGCACCAACACCGTGCTGCTGACCGGCACCGTGGGCGCCCCCGAGGATGCTGCCGAGGCCGAGCGTCTCGTCACCGCCTTCCTCGGCAAGGAAGCCAACGTCATCAGCCGCCTGCGCACCGCGACCCCGCTGCAGGTCAACCTGCAGGTCAAGATCGCCGAAGTGAACCGCAGCCTGCTGCGCAACATCGGCGGCAACCTGCAGACCTTCGACGGTTCGAGCGGCTTCCGCTTCGGTGTCGGCACCGGCCGCAACATCGTGCCCCAGGACGGCGGCCCCTCGGGTCCGCTGGGCGTGGGCAACAGCGTCGGCCAGACCGCTTTCACCCTGCCCGACGGTACGGAGATCCCGGGCTACGGCCTCGACTCCGCCGGCAAGACCTCGATCGCGGGCCTCGGCAAGCTGTTCGGTGTCGACGTGCTCGGCGCGCTCGACCTGTCGGAACGCCTTGGCCTCGTGACCACCATCACCGAACCCAACCTCACCGCGCTGTCGGGCGAGACCGCCACTTTCCTCGCGGGCGGCGAATTCCCGATCCCGGTGTCGCAGGGCCTCGGCCAGGTGTCGATCCAGTTCCGCCAGTTCGGTGTCAGCCTCGCCTACACCCCGACCGTGCTCTCGAACGGCCGCATCTCGATGCGCGTGCGTCCGGAAGTCTCGGAGCTTTCGACCAACGGCGCGATCACGCTGAACAACTTCCAGGTTCCCGCGATCACCACCCGCCGCACCGAAACCACCGTGGAGCTGGGCTCGGGCCAGAGCTTCATGATCGCGGGCCTGCTCAGCGCCAACGCGCAGAACCTGCTCGACAAGGCGCCGGGCGTGGGTGACGTGCCGATCCTCGGCAACCTGTTCCGCAGCCGCGAATTCCGCCGCGGCGAGACCGAGCTGGTGATCATCGTCACCCCCTATCTGGTGAAGCCGGTCGATGCGAAGGACATCAAGCTGCCGACCGACGGCTACCGCTCGGCCAACGAGTTCCAGCAGCTGCTCGGCTACAAGGAAAACGCCGGCGTCTCGGGCGAACAGCGCCCCGGCCCGACGGCCGCCCAGCCTGACGCGCCCGCGCCGAAGGTGAGCACCGCCGATCCGGCCGCGATCCTGCCCGGCAACACCGGCGAGGAACCCCGCCGCGCCGAGAAGAAAGCCCGCCGTCCCGAACGCGCCGCGAAGGCCGATGCCGCCGCAGCCGCTCCGGGCTTCAGCCTCTAATCCAGGAAAGGTGCCTCAGATGCCGAATGCACGACACACCCGGCCGGCCCGCGTGCCTGCCCTCGTCTCCAAGGCCGCGATCGCGCTGGCGCTGGGCCTCGGCCTTGCCGGCTGCGGCGGGATGCCGACCAACCCCTCGCTCTACAGCGTCAAGCAGCCGGTCGTGGAACGCACCAACATGGTGCTCGACGTGACCACCAGCAGCGCCGGCCTGCCGATCTCGGAACAGCAGCGCCTCAACGGCTGGTTCGAGACGATGGACCTGCGCTACGGTGATCGCATCGCGATCGAGAACCCGGGCCAGAACCCGGCCGTGACCAACGCGATCCGCGATCTGGCGGGCCGTTATGGCCTGATGCTGAGCGATACCGCACCCGTCACCCCGGGCTACCTCCAGCCGGGCCAGGCGCGCGTGGTCATCACCCGCTCCAGCGCCAGCGTGCCGGGCTGCCCCGACTGGTCGGCCAAGAGCGACATGAACTACACCAACGGCCTGCACCCGGGCCACGGCTGCGCGGTGAACAGCAACCTCGCCGCGATGGTGGCCGATCCGCAGGATCTGCTCGAAGGCAAGAAGGGCTCGGGCGAGACCGTGATCGCGACCTCGAGCAAGGCGATCTCGACCTATCGTGAAATGGAACCGACCGGCAAATCCGGCCTGAAGGACCCCGGCACGGCCGGCTCCGGCGGCGGCGGCGGTGGAGGAGGTAACTAAGCCATGAATGCTCCCTGGAAATCGGGCCTGCCCGGCAATCGCGATCCCTTCTCGGCCTATATTTGCGACGACAACGCACTCGATGTGCTGCGTCCGGTGGTGATCGAGCTCGGCTGGCAGCCGGAGAAGTGCAACAAGGGCGGCCTGCGCAACGCGGTGCAATCGCTCTCGGTCAGCGCCTCGCCGGCGATCCTCGTGGTCGACCTGTCGGAAAGCGGCGACCCGCTGAACGACATCAACGCGCTCGCCGAAGTGTGCGAGCCGGGCACGGTGGTGATCGCCATCGGCCAGGTCAACGACGTGCGCCTCTACCGCGACCTGCTCTCGAGCGGGATCCACGACTACCTGCTCAAGCCCTTGTCGCCGCAGCAGGTGCATGATGCGCTCAACCAGGCGCTCGCCGTGTTCATGTCGCCCAAGGCGGGCGATTCCGATGCGGTCAAGCGTCACATCTCGACCGCGGTGGTGGGCACCCGCGGCGGCGTGGGGGCCTCGACGCTCGCCACCTCGCTCGCGTGGCTGTTCAGCGAACAGCACAAGTCGCCGACCGCGCTGCTCGACCTCGACGTCCACTTCGGCACGGGCGCGCTCGCGCTCGATCTGGAGCCGGGCCGCGGTCTGACCGACGCGATCGAAAACCCGAGCCGCATCGACCCGCTGTTTATCGAGCGCGCGATGGTGCGGGCCGGTGACAACCTGTCGATCCTCTCGGCGGAAGCCCCGATCAACCAGCCGCTGATGACCGATGGCGCCGCCTTCGTGCAGCTGGAGGACGAGTTCCGCCAGGCGTTCGAGATGACGGTGATCGATCTGCCGCGCAACATGCTCATCAACTTCCCGCAGCTTCTGGCTGACGTGAACCTGGTGGTGCTGACCTGCGAGCTCACCCTCGCCTCGGCGCGCGACACGATCCGGATCCTCTCGTGGCTCAAGTCCAACGCGAGCCACGCGCATCCGATGATCGTCGCCAACAAGGTCCAGCCGAGCCTGTCGGAGATCAGCAGGGCCGACTTCGAGGCCTCGATCGAGCGCAAGGTCGACTTCGTGATCCCCTACGACGTCAAGGCGGCCACCAACGCGGCCAAGCTTGGCCAGGTGTTCGTCGATGCCAACCGCTCGAGCAAGGCGACCGCGGCGATCCGCCAGATCGCCGAGCGCGTGATGGGCGTGAGCTCGGACGAGACGGCCAGCTTCGGGGCCGAAAAGAAGTCGCTGCTCGGCAACTTCGACATCAAGTCGCTGCTGCCCAAGAAGACCAAGGGCGAGCCCGCAGCGGCAGAATAAGCATCAGCCAGCGGGCGGGCGAGCACCGGCTCCCCTGCCCGCCGGTCCCACGGCAATGCGGCAGCGATAGGCTGCGCGGCAAGGAACTAAGGCAGGACACGACGGCATGGACTTCTTCCAAACCCTGCTCATCACCCTGGTGATCTTCGCTGTGCTGGTCGCGGGCTATGCCGTGGTCGCAGGCTCGGGCGCTGCCAAGGCGACCAAGCGCCGCATCCAGGCGCTGCGTTACCGGCACTCGGAAAGCCTCGATGCCAAGGTCGACGCGCAGTTCAAGCGCGCGATCGCGGCGCGCAAGCCCAAGAACTACAAGGTCGCCGGCTCCGGATCGCGGACCGAAGCGCTGGCCGTGCGGCTCAACCGCACCGGCAAGGGCTGGACCGTTTCGCAGTATATCTACGCCTCGCTCGGCCTGACGCTGGCGGTGGCGGTGGTGGTCTTCACCATGAGCCGCGCGCCGATCCTGTCGCTGGGCGTGGGCCTGTTCGTGGGCGCGGGCCTGCCGCACTTCGTGGTCAACTGGCTGATCAACAAGCGCACCAACGCCTTCGTCTCGAAGTTCCCCGACGGGATCGAGCTGCTCGTGCGCGGTCTGCGTTCGGGTCTGCCGGTGACCGAGACGCTCCAGATCGTCTCGACCGAAGTGCCCGGTCCGGTCGGCTACGAGTTCAAGACCGTGATCGACCGCATCAAGGTCGGCAAGACCATGGAGGACGCGCTCCAGGACACCGCCGACAAGCTCGGCATCGCGGAGTTCAACTTCTTCACGATCACCCTGGCGATCCAGCGCGAGACGGGGGGCAACCTTGCCGAAACCCTCTCGAACCTCGCCGACGTGCTGCGCAAGCGCGCCCAGATGAAGCTCAAGATCCGCGCCATGAGCTCGGAATCCAAGGCCTCGGCCTACATCGTCGGCTCGCTGCCGTTCCTGGTCTTCGGCGCGATCATGTACATCAACCCCAAGTACATGGGCACCTTCTTCACCGACGACCGCCTGATCGTGGCCGGCCTTGGTGCGGGCGTGTGGATGGGCATCGGCGTGTTCATCATGGCCAAGATGGTCAACTTCGAAATCTGACGGCGGGGGAGCGAGGACCATGATCAACCAACCCGCCGGACCAGTACTGCTCGGCTTCGACGTCATCGTCGTCGGCACGGTGCTCGTCGGCATGGCCGCCTTCGCGATGATGCTGGCGATCTATGCCGCGGTCACGATCCGCGACCCGATGGCCAAGCGCGTCAAGGCGCTCGAAGCGCGGCGCGAACAGCTCAAGGCCGGTATCGTCACCGCCGCCTCGAAGAAGCGCACCAGCCTCGTGCGGCGCACCGACACGACCGACAAGGTCAAGTCGAGCCTCGACAAGCTGAACGTCCTCCAGGACAGCCAGATCAAGACCATCCAGCAGAAGCTGGCGCATGCGGGCTACCGCAACAAGGAACTCGCGGTTCTCATCATCGGTCTGCGCGCCATCGCGCCGATCGTGGTCGGCGGGATCATGGGCCTGCTGATCTACGTGGTCGAATTCTGGCCCGACTGGGGCCCGATGACCCGCCTGTTCGCCTTCGCGATGAGCGTTTTCCTGTCCTACAAGGGCCCGGAAATCTTCCTCAAGAACAAGGCGACCAAGCGCACCAAGGAAATCCAGAAGGGCCTGCCCGATGCGCTCGACCTGCTGGTGATCTGCGCCGAGGCCGGTCTCACCGTCGACGCCGCCTTCAACCGCGTCGCCAAGGAACTGGGCCGCGCCTATCCGGAACTGGGCGACGAATTCGCCCTCACCGCGATCGAGCTCAGCTTCCTCAACGAACGGCGCATGGCGTTCAACAACCTTGCCTACCGCGTCAATCTCGAAGCGGTGAAGGGCGTGGTGACGACCATGATCCAGACCGAACGCTACGGTACACCGCTCGCTTCGGCGCTGCGCGTGCTCTCGGCCGAATTCCGCAACGAGCGCATGATGCGCGCCGAGGAAAAGGCCGCGCGTCTGCCCGCGATCATGACCGTGCCGCTTATCGTCTTCATTCTTCCCACGCTGTTCGTCGTTATTCTCGGCCCCGCAGCGTGCTCGATCTCGGACAACCTCATCAAGTAGTCGCCAAATGCTGCTGATGTGGCCGAGCGGGGCCGGAGTTGGGGGGCAACCCCCGGCTCCGGCCCTTGCCTATTGGGGCAGACCTTAGCGGTTCTCCGACAGGCGCATCGCCCGCGCGCGCAGGCGGGCCAGCAGGCGGCGCAGCGCGTCTTCCTCGCCCGGTGCGAGTTCGGCGAGCAGATCGGCCTCGGTCGCCCGGGCCAGCGGCATGACCTCGGCGTGGATCGCCCGGCCCTCCCCCGTCAGCGCCAGCAGGTGCGAGCGGCCATCGCCCGGATTGGGCACCCGCGCGATCAGCCCGCGCTCCTCCAGCACCTTGACCGCGCGGTTGACCGCGACCTTGTCCATCACGGTCGCCGCGGTCAGCGCGCGCTGGGTCATCGCCCCACCGGCGCCTGAACCTTCCGGGCCCCCGTCGCCCAGCACCGCCATCACCCGCCATTCGGGGATCTTGAGGCCGAAGCGCTTGCGATAGCGCTCGGCGATCAGCGCGCTCACCGCGTTGGACGCGACCGAGAGCTGGTAGGGCAAGAACCCCGCCAGCTCGCCAGACAGCGCGCTGTCCTCGTCACTCATAGGGGCGTTCGTCCCACCACGGGTAGAAATCGGGCATGTCGGCGCTGACCTTGCCGGGATACATGGGCTTGCGCTTTTCGAGGAAGCTCGCGATCCCCTCCTTGGCATCGGCGCCGCGGCTGAGGCGGTAGATCGCGCGGCTGTCGATCTTGTGCGCCTCCATCGGGTGGTCGCTGCTTGCCAGACGCCACATCATCGCGCGCGTCATCGCCACCGAGATCGCCGAGGTGTTGTCGGCAATCTCGCGCGCCAGACCTTGCGCCGCGTGGAGCAGATTCTCGGGCGCATGGACCGAGCGCACGAGGCCGCCGGCCCTGGCTTCCTCGGCATCGAAGATGCGCCCCGTATAGCACCATTCGAGCGCCTGGCTGATGCCGACGATGCGCGGCAGAAACCAGCTCGAGGCGGCTTCGGGCACGATCCCGCGCCGCGCGAAGACGAAGCCGTAGCGCGCGGTGCTGCTGGCAAGGCGAATGTCCATCGCGAGCTGCATCGTCGCGCCCACGCCTACCGCCACGCCGTTGCAGGCCGAAATCAGCGGCTTCTTCGATTCGAACAGGCGCAGCGTCAGCAGGCCTCCACCATCGCGCACGCGCGGATCGGACAGCGAATCGACGCTGTCCCCGCTCGAGAACACCTGCCCGCCGCCTTCGGGCGTCAGGTCCGCGCCGGCGCAGAAGGCTTTCTCGCCGCTGCCGGTGAAGATCACCGCGCGGATCGCGTCGTCGGCGTCGATATCGTCCATCGCCGCCATGATCTCCTCACCCATCGTGCGGGTATAGGCGTTCATTTTCTCGGGACGGTTCAAGGTGATGGTGGCGATGCCGTCAGCCTTGGTGACGATGATCTGGGTGGTCTTGCTCATGGCGGATCCCTCTCCTGCTTTGTCCGGGTGATGCCATGCCTGCGGCAAAAGGGAACCCCCGCAAAAGCGATGGGCTGTGCCGATCAGGGACGGGCACCGAAAGGAAGTGACTGAAGTTACATCCAAACCTATCTTTGGTTAGTATTTTCGGTTGTCAGCCGATGGATTCGTGCCAAATTCGCCCCCGAACGAGACGGGGCATGGGGGTGCCCGGAAGGAATGTCGACGAGAGTGCCACAGACCCGGCTGCGCGATCCGGCCTATTTCGTCTTGCACCTGCAAGCCGCGGCCGCGATCCGCGAGGTCGGCCAGCTGGGCTGGTACGATTCCCACTTCCTGCGCCGGGTCGAAGTCGCGCGGCGCTATCTCGCCAAGGTGCGTCCCGAGAGGCTTCCCGATTTCGTGGCGGGGCTGGCCTCGCTCGGCGCGGCGCCGGGCTGGCGCGAGATACTGGTCGATGATGTCTTCGATGATGCGACCCGAGAGGAGATCATCGCCATATCCCGCGCCGCCCGGCCCGATGCGCACGCCCAGCAGGCGCGCGAGAACGCCGATTTCGGGCGCGATGTCATGTGGCGCATCCCGCGCTTCGTGGAATTGCAGGAAGAACTCCGCCCGCGGGTCGAGGCGCTGACCGGCCAGCGTCTGGTATCGAGCTACAACTTTCTCAGTCGCTACGGGGCGAGCGGCAAGTGCGACCTGCACATGGACGATCCGCGGGCGATGTACACCTTCGACTACTGCATCGAGCAGGATGCGGTGTGGCCGATCCACGTCAGCCGTCCGGTCGACTGGGCGGGGGGCGAAATGCCCGCGAGCTTCGATCCCGAGACGGTGATCGCCGATGCCGCGCTCGATTTCGCCGAACACCTGATGCAGCCCGGGCAGGCGCTGCTGTTCCAGGGCTCGTCGCAATGGCACTACCGCCGCCCGAAGGTTGCGGGCGGGTTCTGCCATCTGCTCTTCTTCCACTACTACCCCGCCGATGCCGAGGACCTTGTCCTGCCGCATCGCTGGGGGGCGCATTTCGGCATCCCGGAACTGGAGCCGCTGTGCGACCTTTTCACCCATCCGGGCGAGGACGCGCTGGCCTGACAGCAAAAGACCCTCGCCGCCGGGTGGCGGGAGGGCCCTTTGCTTGTCAGGTGGGGCCAGACCGGGGTCAGACCCCGTCTCGACCCCCTCCAGACCCCTGTCAGCGCCGTCCAGCCCCCTGTTTCACGTGAAACAAGGGGCCGGTTTTCGCTTAGCGCGGAGCCATGCGAATTGCGCCGTCGAGGCGCACGTCCTCGCCGTTGAAGTAGCCGGTCTCGATCATGGTCATGGCGAGCTTGGCATACTCGGTCGGGATGCCGAGACGCTTGGGGAACGGCACCGAAGCGGCCAGCGCATCGCGCACGTTCTGCGGCGCGGCGGCGAGCAGCGGGGTGTCGAAGATGCCCGGCAGAATGGTGTTGACGCGGATGCCCTCGTTCATCAGGTCGCGCGCGATGGGGAGGGTCATGCCGATGACGCCCGCCTTCGAGGCCGAGTAGGCCGCTTGGCCGATCTGGCCGTCCTCGCCCGCGACCGACGCGGTGTTGACGATCGCCCCGCGCTCGCCGAATTCGTCGATCGGATCAAGGGTCAGCATGCCCGCAGCCGACTTGGCGATGCAGCGGAAGGTGCCGATCAGGTTGACCTGGATCACGAAGTCGAAGGCCGAGATCGGGAAGTGCTTGACCGATCCGTCTTCCTTGGAGCGGCTGGCGGTCTTGATCGCGTTGCCGATGCCTGCGCAGTTGACGAGGATGCGCTCCTGCCCGTGGGCCGCGCGGGCCTTGGCGAAACCGGCGTCGACGTCTTCGTCCTTGGTCACGTTGACCAGGCAGAACACCCCGCCGATTTCCGCGGCGAGGGCCTCGCCCTTTTCGGCGTTCATGTCGAAGATCGCGACCTTGGCGCCCTTGGCGGCCAGCGCGCGGGCGGTCGCCGCGCCGAGGCCCGAGGCACCGCCGGTCACGACGGCGGGGGTGTTGGCTGAAACTTCCATTGGGATTTTCCTCTCGAATTATAGGGGATTAGAGCGCCTCGATGATGGTGACGTTGGCGACGCCGCCGCCTTCGCACATCGTCTGGAGGCCGTATTTCTTGCCGCGCGCGCGCAGGGCATGGACGAGGGTCGCCATCAGCTTGGTGCCGCTCGCGCCGAGCGGGTGGCCGAGCGCGATCGCGCCGCCGTTGACGTTGAGCTTCGACGGGTCGGCGCCGGTGTGCTTGAGCCAGGCGAGCGGCACCGAGGCGAAGGCCTCGTTCACCTCGAACAGGTCGATGTCGTCGATGGAGAGCCCCGCGCGCTGGAGCGCCTTGTCGGTGGCGAACAGCGGCTCTTCGAGCATGATGACCGGATCACCCGCGGTGACGGTGAGGTTGTGGATGCGCGCCAGCGGCGTCAGGCCATGCGCCTTCAACGCGGCCTCGGACACAACCAGCACCGCCGAAGACCCGTCGCAGATCTGGCTCGAGGAAGCCGCAGTGATCGCACCGTCGGGCGAGAGCAGCTTGACGCCCGAGATGCCTTCCAGCGTCGCATCGAAGCGGATGCCTTCGTCGACCGTGTGGAGCTGGGTGCCTTCCGGCGTCTCGATCTCGACGCCGACGATCTCGCGCTGGAAGGCGCCGGCTTTGGTCGCGGCAATCGCCTTCTCGTGGCTCGAGAGTGCAAAGCGGTCGAGATCGTCCTTCGTGAAGCCGTGCTTCTTGACGATCATCTCGGCGCCCATGAACTGGCTGAAGTTGATGCCGGGAAACTTCTCCTCGATCCCGGCGGCCTTGCTGAGCAGGCCTTCCTTGGCGTGGAGCGTGACGTTCGAGCCCATCGGCACGCGGGTCATGCTCTCGACCCCGCTGGCGATGACGACATCCTGGGTGCCGCTCATCACCGCTTGCGCGGCGAACTGGATCGCCTGCTGGCTGGAGCCGCACTGGCGGTCGATGGTGACAGCCGGGGTCGACTGCGGGAGCAGCTTCGAGGCGAGAACGCCCATGCGGCCCACCTGGAGCGCCTGTTCGCCCGCCTGGCTGACGCAGCCGGTCACCACGTCGTCGATCGCCTTGGGATCGATGCCGCTGCGCTCGACGATGGCATCGAGCGACTTTGCCAGCAGGTCGACGGGATGAACACCGGCCAGACGTCCGCCGCGGCGGCCACCGGCGGTGCGGACAGCTTCTACGATATATGCAGTGGTCATAAACCTCTCCTCCTCAAGCGCCCTTGCGGGCCCGCGCGCCGGGCAAATCAGTTTCGCTTCGCCACTCGCTTGCTGCCTCGCCTATTCAAGCGCCGAGGCCAAATCAAGCGGTCAAAATGATTGGCGGCTCGTCGCGCGTGCCGCACGTTTCACCTGCCAAGTGTTGCAGATATAATACATGGCTTCTGCAAAGCGTTGCAGGTTCGCTTCATCCCCTTCCCACCGCCTATGCGCTTGACGCATCGGTGTAGTTCGGAGGGGGCTGCGCGTACGTTTTGTCGCGCACCCTTGACGTTTGAAGTGTCAATTGACCTGGTCAAACCTAGAGGAGGAAGACCACCATGAAGAAGCACACGCTTCTCAAGGCCGGTGCGGCGACCGCCGTCATCGCGCTGACGATCGGCGCCCCTGCCTTTGCGCAGGAAGCCGATGTTACCACGGATACCGCCGCAGATACCGCCGATTCCGGTCAGGCGATCGTCGTCACCGGTACGCGTCTGCGCTCGCCGAACCTTGAATCGGCCAGCCCCGTCACCGTCGTCACCGCCGAGGAATTCGCGCTGACCGGGACGACCCGCGTCGAAGACCTCATCAACTCGCTCCCGCAGGTGTTCGCCGCCCAGGGTGGCAGCATCTCGAACGGCGCCACCGGCACCGCGACCCTCAACCTGCGCGGCCTCGGCTCCGAGCGTACCCTGGTGCTGGTCAACGGCCGTCGCCTCGCGCCCGGCACGCCGAGCACCTCGGCTGCTGACATCAACATGATCCCGGCCGCTCTGATCGAGCGCGTTGACGTGCTGACCGGCGGTGCTTCGTCGGTGTACGGCGCCGACGCGGTCGCGGGCGTTGTCAACTTCGTCCTCGACACCGACTTCGAAGGCTTCAAGATCAACGCCAACTACGGCGTCTACAACCACCAGAACCGCGCCAACGCCTCGATCCGCGGCGCCAACGACGCGCGCGGCTTCGGCTACCCGACCGGTCTGGTCACCGACGGCGGCACCTTCGACGGCACCATCGCCTTCGGCAGCAGCTTCGACGACGGCCGCGGCCACGTCACGGCCTATGTCGGCTACCGCAAGATCGATCCCGTACTGCAGGCCCGTCGCGACTACTCGTCGTGCTCGCTCTCGGCCAACACCGCAGCCACGGTTTCGGGCGGCGGTCGTCTGTACAACTGCGGCGGCTCGGCCACCTCGGCCACCGGCACCGTGTTCTACAACGAAGGCTTCGGTGAAGACTTCACCTCGACCCTCGCGCAGTTCGGCCCGAACCGCACGCTGCTGGGCGGCACCACGCCGTTCAACTTCGGCCCGCTGAACTACTTCCAGCGCCCGGACGAGCGTTACACCGCCGGCCTTTTCGCGGACTACGAGATCTCGAGCGCGATCAAGCCCTACATGGAGTTCATGTTCATGGACGACCGCACGGTCGCCCAGATCGCTCCGTCGGGTAACTTCGGCAACACCCTGTCGATCAACTGCGACAACCCGCTGCTGGGTGCCGGTCAGCGCGCTGCCCTGTGCAACAGCGCCAACCTGCTCGTCAGCCCGCTGCCGGGCAACGCCTTCATCGTGACCGGCAACGTCGCCGCCGAAAACGCCGCCCGTCAGGCGCGTGGCCTCGGCGAACCGCTGCTGCCGACCACGCCGTTCAACTTCATCGACCCGCTGACCGGCACCACCTACAACCGCGGCTTCGCGCAGATCCTGCGTCGTAACGTGGAAGGCGGCCCGCGTCAGGACGATCTCCAGCACGTCAGCTATCGCGCCGTCATCGGTTCGAAGGGCGAGCTGTCGTCGGCATGGTCGTATGACATGTCGTACCAGTACGGCCGCAACAACTACGCCCAGACCTACCTCAACGACTTCTCGGTCTCGCGCCTCAACCGCGCTCTCGACGTCGTGACCGGTCCGGGCGGAACCCCGGTCTGCCGTTCGACGCTCGACGGTTCAGATCCGAACTGCGTGCCGTGGGACATCTTCTCGCCGGGCACCGTCGCCCCGAGCGCGGCTGCGACCGCCTATCTCTCGACCCCGGGCTTCTCGCGCGGGATCGTGCAGGAACAGGTCGCCAACGCGTTCCTGACCGGCTCGCTGGGTGAGTACGGCCTGAAGATCCCCTGGGCCGACCAGGGCGTCGACATCGTGCTCGGTGTGGAATACCGCAAGGAAAGCCTCGAGTTCAATTCGGACACCGCCTTCAGCACCGGCGACCTCGCTGGTCAGGGCGCTGCCACCCTGCCGGTCAAGGGCAGCTTCAACGTGAAGGAATTCTTCACCGAAGTTCGCGTGCCGATCGCGCAGGACAGCTGGGTCTATGACTTCACGCTGACCGGCGGCTACCGCTATTCGGACTACAACACCGGCACTTCGACCGACACGTTCAAGATCGAAGGTGAATTCGCGCCGATCCGTGACTTCCGCATCCGCGGCGGTTTCAACCGTGCGGTGCGTGCACCGACGGTGCAGGATCTGTTCGCGCCGAACCTCGTCGCGCTTGACGGTTCGTCCGATCCCTGCGCGGGCTTCGTGATCACCGCTGCGAACACCGGCTGTCTGGCCCAGGGCCTGACCGTCGGCCAGTTCGTCGCGCCGAACCCGGCCGACCAGTACAACGGCTTCGTCGGCGGCAACGTCAACCTGGTGCCGGAAGTGGCCGATACCTACACCGCCGGTGTGGTGCTGACCCCGGGCTTCCTGCCCGGCTTCACCGCCAGCGTCGACTACTTCAACATCGACATCAGCAAGGCGATCGGCGGCATCGGTTCGGACACGATCCTTTCGGCCTGTACCGCTACGGCTGACCCGTTCTTCTGCGGCCTCATCAATCGTGACCCGACCGGTTCGCTCTGGCGTTCGGCTCAGGGCTTCACGACCAACGTGACCCAGAACATCGGTGGCTTCTCGACCTCGGGTGTCGACGCCCAGGTCAACTACAACACCGAAATCGGCGACCTCGGCACGCTCACCTTCAACTTCATCGGGACCTACCTCGATGAACTGGTGACCGACACGGGCGTGGTCATTCCGGGCACCGACCAGACCTTCGACTGCGTCGGTCTGTACGGCAACGTCTGCGGCACCCCGAACCCCGAATGGCGCCACCAGGCCCGTCTCGGGTTCAACTTCCGCAACGGCATCGGCGCTTCGGTGCGCTGGCGCTACTTCGACAGCGTCACGCTGGACGCACTCAGCACCAACACCAACCTGCGCAACACCGGTGCTACCGGTCCGGCGCCGGGCGGTGTGGCCCGTCCGGGTGCTGCCGGCTTCGATGCGGTCAACTACTTCGACCTGACCTTCACGTTCGACGCAGGTGACAACTTCAACTTTGTCATCGGCGCCAACAACGTGTTCGACAAGTCGCCGCCGACCACCGGCTCGCAGGCCTGCCCGGCCGGCGCGTGCAACGGCAACGTCTATGCGCAGGTGTATGACTCGCTGGGTCGCTACCTGTTCGCGGGCGTGACGCTTGATTTCTAAGCGTCGCCAAAGCTAGACAAGGGATGGCGGGCCGAAAGGTCCGCCATTTCCTTTTGTGCGGGACACACACAGAGCGTGAACCACGAGGAAGCCCTCGCCCGGGCGGCACGCCTGCCGATGGCCGATCCCGCCGCGGCGCTGCGCGAAGGGATCGCGCTGCTGGGTGCCGACTATCCCGAACTCCTCCTTCCCCCCGCGCGCCGCCTTGCCGCAGCGCACCCCGCCAGCGCACAGGCACAGCAACTGCTCGGCCTTGCCGCGAGAGCCGCGGGCGAGAGTCTCACCGCCCTCGAAGCCTTTACCGCCGCCGCCCGCTCAGCGCCGCGCGATCCGCTGATCGCCCATTCCCACGCGCGCACCGCGCTGGAGGCGGGCCAGCCTTCCGCCCACCTCTTCGCCGCCGCCGCCGCGCTCGCTCCGCAGGATGGCGGCGTGATCCTCGGCCATGCTGCCGCTCTGTTCCACGAAGGCCGCCCGGGCGAGCCGATCGCCCAGCTCGAACGCCTGCTCGCCGCCAATCCGCTCTGGATCGAGGGACACCGCAGCCTTGCCGCGCTAAGCGGCCAGATGGGTGCAGACCCGCTTGCGAGCATCTCCGCCGCCCTCGCCCGCAACCCGCAGGCCGAAGCGCTGCACCATCTCGCCATTTCGGTCGCGCTGCAGGCCCGCGACCTCCCCCGCGCGCAGGCCGCCGTCGATGCCGCCCGCACCGCCCTCGGCCCGCGCCAGTGGCTGAGCGCGATGGCCGGGCACGTCGCCTCCGAAGCGGGCGCGCCGGACGAGGCCGACCGCCACTTCGCCGCCGCCGGCCCGCCCGGCGATGCCAATGCCGCATGGATGCACGCGCGCCACCTGATCCGCGCCGCGCGGCCCGAGGCTGCCGCCGCCCTGCTCGAACCGCGCATCGGCGAGCCCGGAGCGCTCGCCCTGTGGCCCTATTTGTCGCTCGCATGGCGGATGCTCGGCGATCCGCGCGCCGACTGGCTCGAGGGGGACGCGCGGCTGGTGGGCGTCTACGACATCGGCCTTTCCCCCGGCGAGCTCGCCGCGCTGGCCGATCACCTGCGCTCGCTCCACCTCGCCAAGGCTGCCCCGCTCGACCAGTCGGTGCGCGGCGGCACCCAGACCGACGGCAACCTGCTGCTGCGCACCGAACCGGCAATCCGCGATCTCAAGGCCCGGCTGCTCGCCATCGTCGAGCGCCACGTGGCGCAGCTCCCCCCGCCCCAGCCAGGGCACCCTACCCTCATCGCCAACCGCGCCCCCCTGCGCATCGCCGGCTCGTGGTCGGTGCGACTGACCGATACCGGCTTCCACACCGATCACGTCCACCCGCAGGGCTGGTTCAGTTCGGCGCTCTATCTCGCCCTCCCCGAAACGCTCGGCAGCGGCGGCGAAGGCGAGGATCACGCCGGCTGGCTCAGCCTCGGCGAGACGCGCGATCTGGTGCCGGGGCTCGCGCCGCGCCGGCTGGTCGAGCCGAAACCCGGCCGCCTCGTGCTGTTCCCTTCGACCATGTGGCATGGTACGCGCCCCTTCGCTGCGGGCGAGCGGCTGACCATCGCCTTCGACATTGCCCGCCCCCGACAGGATTGACCCATGCAACAGGCCGCCGCCCTTCCCCCTGCCCTCGCCGAGGCGATCCGCCTGCGCCGCGAGGGCGATGCTGCCGCTGCGCTGGCACTGGCCGAGGCGCACGCCGCGCCGAGCGAGGCAGGCGCTCCGTTCCTCGCCATTGCCGGCCTTGCCGCGCTCGAACTGGGCGACGGGCCGCGCGCGCTCGCTCATCTGGAACCGCTCGCCCGCCTGCGTCCGGACGATCTCGAGGTGCGCGGGGACTATGCCAAGGCGCTGCTCGCCGTGGGACGCGAGGACGAGGCGCTGCGGCTGGCGGCAGGCGCGCAGCTGCCCGAGCTTGCCCGCATCGAGGCATGGATCCGCCAGCAACGCGGCGAGCACAATGCAGCGATCGCCGCCTATGCCCGCGTCCTCACCGCCGAGCCGGGCGATGCGGCCAGCTGGAACAACCTCGGCAACATCCACGCCGCCGAGGGCCGGATCGACGACGCGATCACCGCCTTCGAACACGCCATCACCTACCGCCCGGATGAGCCGGGAATGTATCTCAACCTTGCCGACGTGCTGCGCCGCGCCGACCTCGGCGGCCCGCGCCTGAAGGTGGCGCGCGACGTCGCCGAAATCGCACCCGACAACCGGCTGGTGCAGACCGAGCTCGGCATGGCGCTGGCGCATAACGAGCTGCTCGACGAAGCGATCGCGGTGCTCGAGGCGGCGGTGGCGAAGTGGCCCGAATTCGGCGAGTCCCACCTCGAACTCGGGCGACTTTACGAGGCGACAAACCGCACCGAGGCACTGGCCGCGCTGCTCGCGGGGCTCGATCCTGCGACATCCCCGCCCGAAGTCGCCTTCCTCCACGCATGGCTCGCACAGCGCGAGGGCCGCTTCGAGGATGCCGGGCGCCATGCCGAGGCGATCCCGCCGACGATCCATCCGATGCGGCGCGAGGCGCTGATCGGCAATATCGCCGAAAGGCTCGGCGATGCGACCCGCGCCTTCGCGGCGTTCTCGGCCATGAACTCCGCCGCCATCGCCGAGGCTCCGCCGCGCAAGGGCCCGACCTATCGCGAAGGGCTGGAAGCCGACCTCGCCCGCTGGACCCCCGAATGGGCCGCGCGCTGGTCTGCCCCGCTTGGCCCCGATCCGGCGCGCCGCGATCCGGTGTTCCTCGTGGGCTTCCCGCGCTCGGGCACCACGCTGCTCGACACGATGCTGATGGGCCTGCCCGATCTGTGCGTCCTCGAAGAGCGCCCGATGATCGCCGAGGTCGCGGGGATGCTGGGCGGGCACGATCTCGCCGCGCTCACCCCGCAGCAGGCCGGACAGCTGCGCGAGGCCTATTTCGCCAGTGCGCAGCGCCATGGGTGGGACGGTCAGCGCTGGCTGGTCGACAAGCACCCGCTCAACATGGCGCGCGTGCCGCTGATCCACCGGATGTTCCCGCAGGCGCGCTTCATCCTGGCCGAGCGGCATCCGGCGGATGTGGTGCTGAGCTGCTTCATGGCGAACTTCACGCTCAATCACGCGATGCGCAGCTTCACCGATCTGGAGGAGGCCGCGCGCACCTATGACGCGGTGTTCCGCGCGTGGCACAAGGCGGGCGAGCTGTTCCCGGTCGCCGCCCACGCGGTGCGCTACGAAAGGCTGGTCGAGGACGCCGAGGCCGAGTTGCAGCCGCTCGTTGCATGGCTCGGGCTCGGCTGGAACGACCGCTTGCTCGCCCACGAGGAGACCGCCCGCACCCGCAGCCGCGTGCGCACCGCAAGCTACGCGCAGATCGGCGAGAAGCTCTACACCCGCGCGCGCGGGCGCTGGCATCGCTATGCCGATGCGCTGGCGCCGGTCATGCCGATCCTCACGCCCTGGGCCGAGCGGATGAGATACGACGCCTGACACGTGTGCAGGGGTTTGCAACGCGGCCCTCGCCCGCGTAATTGACGGAGCGGAAGACAGGGCTGCGGCCCTGCGTGAGGGGAGATGACCAAGATGACCCGTATCCGTGCCGCCCTTGCCGCACCGCTGGTGCTGACCGCGCTTGCCGCCACCGCCGCCCCGCTCTCCGCCGAGGACGCGAAGGGCGAGAGCGCCTATGTCGCCGCGCTGCGCGCCTGTCAGGGCAAGATCAACGATGCCGAACGCCTCGCCTGCTACGACACCGCGGTCGCCGCGATGGTCTCGGCCAGCTCCGAGGGCGAGGTGCGCGTGGTCGACCGCGCCGAAGTGCGCGACACGCGGCGCAAGCTTTTCGGCTTTTCCCTCCCCGATCTCGGCATCTTCGGCCGCAAGGGCGACAAGCCCGATGCCGAGGAAGAGGAAGAGTTCACCACGCTCCAGACCACCGTCGCCAGCGTGCGCTATGTCAGCGGCAAGCTGGTCATCACCACCGCCGAAGGGGCCGACTGGCAGCTCGACGAAATGCCCGCGCGGCTGATGAAGCCCAAAGTCGGCCAGTCCCTCGAAATCAAGAGCGGCGCGCTCAGCAGCTATTTCCTCCGCATCGACGGCCAGAAGGGCGTCAAGGGGCGGCGGGTGAAGTGACCCGGTGAAGACGCTGTTCGAACTCAACCCGGCGCTCGATGTCGCCGCCCACGCCGCGCGCTTCGCGGCAACGGGCCGCGTGCAGCTGCGCGACGTGCTGACGCCGGAGAGCGCCGCCGAGCTCCAGATGGTGCTCGCCCGCGGCACCGACTGGGGCATGGCGGTGGGCGCGGGTGCGGCCAGACCTGAGAGCTTCAGCGGCGCGAAAACCCGCACGCCGCAGGGCCAGCAGGGGCTCCAGCAGGCCTCGCGCAATGCCGAACAGCATTCCGCACGCGGCGAATACGGTTTCCGCTTTGCCCACTATCCGATGCTCGAGGCGATGCGCGAAGGCTGGGACCCGGGCGGCGCGCACGAGGTGCTGCTCGAACACCTCAACACCCCCGAGTTCCTCGATATGGTGCGCGCGGTAACGGGGCTGGAACTGCTCAAGGCCGACGGACAGGCGACCTTGTTTGCTCCCGGCCACTATCTCGGCCGCCACAATGACAGCCATGTCGCGGAAGGCTGGGAGGTCGCCTACGTCCTCAACCTCGCGCGCGACGACTGGCATCCGGACTGGGGCGGCTACCTCCTGTTTCTCGACGAGGAGGGCGACGTCGTCGAAGGCTTCCGCCCGCGCTTCAACGCGCTCAACCTGTTCCGCGTGCCGCAACCACACCTCGTCAGCTATGTCCCGCCCTTCGCGCCGATCGGGCGGATGGCGGTGACCGGGTGGCTGCGCAGCCGATGAGCCCGGCGGGGCGGTGGCAATGAGCGCGCAGTTGATCGCCCAGCAGGCGAGCGCGCTCGCGGCGCAAGGGCGCGATGGCGAGGCGGCGGCGCTCTACGAGAGGGGCCTTGCGGACTATCCGCAGGACGCGCGGCTCGCCAACAGCGCGGGGAATTTCCACTTCAAGGCCGGCCGGATCGAGCAGGCGCTTGCACTGTTCGAGACGGCACTGGCGCTTGATGCGGGACTGGTCGAGGCCGGGGTCAACGCCGCGATCGCGCTCGGGCGGCTCGGGCAGCCGGCACGCGCGGCGGCGCTGCTGGCTCCGCTCGAATGCGCGGCGCAGGGCAATCCGGGCTACTGGCGGGTGCGGGCCGACAGCGAGCGGCAGGCGGGCCGCTATGGCGACGCGGCGGCCAGCATGGCGCGCGCGGTGGCGCTCGATCCGTCGGGGCCGCGCACCGCCCGAAGCCGTGCAAGGCTCGCGCTCGAACGCTGCGATCCGCAGGCGGTGGCGCTGGCCGAGACTGCCCTCACCCTCAACCCCGGCGACCCCGCTCTGCTGTTCGACTATGCGCAGGCGCTTGCGCTAGAGGGCCGGATGGGCGAGGCGCTGGAGTGCACGACCACGCTCGTCACCCACGTGCCCGGCTGGACTGACGGCCTGAAGCTCCATGCCGAGCTGCGCTGGGCGGCGGGTGAGCGCGAGCGTTTTGCCGACCATTTCGAAACCGTGGCGGCGATGCAGGGCGCCGGCCCTCCCGTGTGGCTGGCATGGAGCGAGACGCTCGAAGGGGTCGACCGGCACGGCGAAAGCGCCGCCACGCTCGCGCGGGCGCGGACTGTGTGGCCGGAGGATGCGAACCTTGCGCTGGCGCAAGCCGTTGCGCTTGGCGAGGCGGGCGCCGCGCACGAGGCGCAGGCCGTGCTGGAGCAATTCGCCGCGCTTTCCTCGCCGGACTGGGCAACGGCGCGCGGGCGGAACTGGCTGCGGCTCGGGGAGCCGGCACGTGCCGAGGCGGAGCTGGCAAAGGTGCGTGTCGATCGCCCCGGCGATGTCGCCGCCTGGGCGCTCAGCGATCTCGGCTGGCGCATGACGGGCGACGCGCGGCATGGGTGGCTGCATGGTCAGGACGGGCTGGTGCGGCAGATCGCCCTGCCCCTGACCACCACCGAGCGCGAGACGATCACCGCCCTGCTGCTCGACATTCACCGCCATTCCGCCATGCCGATCGGGCAGTCGGTCAAGCACGGCAGCCAGACCAGAGGCGCACTCTTCGCGCGGGCCGAGCCGGAGCTGGCGCGGCTGGAAGCGGCGCTCCACGAAGCGATGGCAGAGTATCGCGCCGGTCTGCCCGCCCGCGATGCCGGCCACCCGCTGCTGGCTCGGCGGGACGATCCCTGGACGATCTGCGGCAGCTGGTCGATCCTGCTCGATGGCGAAGGGCACCACGCCGCGCACATCCACCCGCGCGGGCTGCTGTCCTCGGCAAGTTACTGGCTGGTGCCCGAGGAGGTCGAAGCCCCCGGCGGTCCGGGGTGGCTCGAACTGGGCAGTCCCCCGGCGGGGCTCGCGCCAGGTCTCGGCGCGCTCCACTCCGTGCGGCCCGAGGCTGGCACGCTCGTCCTTTTTCCGAGCACGCTCTACCACGGCACCCGCCCGATCACGCGCGGGCGGCGCATGACCGTCGCGTTCGACGTCGGCTCGGTGGCCTGACTTTCCCGACCGGCAAAGAAAAAGGGCGGCAGGTCCGAAAACCCGCCGCCCCGTTTTCTGTTTCCTGATCGGGATCAGAAGCGGAAGTTCGCCCCGATGAAGAAGTCGCGACCGAGCACGTCGAAGAAGCTCGGCAGGGTATTGCCCTGTTCGGCCTGCGCACCCAGAACCGGGGGCTGCTTGTCGAACAGGTTGTTCACGCCGGCGTTGATCGTCAGACGCTCGTCGACATCGAAGCCGAGCGAGAGGTCGAAGTAGTTCCATGCACCGATCGAACGCAGCGGAAGCGCGTTGTTCGGGATACGGTCGTTGCCGCTGAAGGTGTTCTGGACGCGGAAGTCCTCGGTCGGACCTTCATAGCGCCAGCGCACCGAGAACAGCGCCGGACCCTGCGTGTAGGTGACACGCACGTTGTGGCGGTATTCCGGCAGGCCGTAGGTGCCCTCGACGATGTTCTCGCGCAGCGGCAGCAGGGCCACCGGGGTGTTGCGATACTTGTCGAGCCAGGTGCCCAGGTAGAACAGGCCCAGTTCGCCGTTGAAGAGCGGCAGGGTGTAGTCGACCTGGAAGTCGATGCCCGAGGTTTCGAGCAGGCCGACGTTGTCCTGAACCAGCGACGGGTTAAGACCGCCCGAGTTGAGACCGAGCGCGCCGGTGCCGGTGTTACGCTTGCCGACAAAGGCCGAGCACGCCGGATCCTGCAGGTTCTGCACGGTGTTGAAGCACAGCGACAGAGCGCTGGCCAGACCGCCCAGACGGGTGTTGATGGTGTCTTCAACGCGGATGTTGAAGTAGTCTGCGGTGATGTTCAGGCGGGGGATGAAGCCCGGCTGGATCACCACACCCACGGTGTAGGTGTCGGAGGTTTCTTCACCAACGTTGGGGTTGCCGCCGAAGTCGGCCTGGATCTGCGCGTTGGGCTGCACGGCACGGGTGAAGACTGCCGTCGACGGCACACCCGAGTCGATGCAGAACTGGCGCAGAGCGGCCGTACGCTCGGCCACCGGACCACGATCCGAGCACGGATCGGTAGCGGCCGGGAAGCCGGTCGAAGCACCGCCGAACAGGTCCTGCACGTTCGGTGCACGCACCGCACGCGAGTACTGGCCGCGGAAGCGGATGCCGCGGATCGGCGCGAATTCGCCGCCGAAGTTGTAGGTCCAGTTGCCGCCGACGCGGGCCAGCGAGTAGTCCGAGTAACGGAAGGCACCGTTGACTTCGAGCGCGTGCACGATGTTGTCTTCGAGCACCGGAACGCGGACTTCGCCGAAAACTTCCTTGACGTTGTAGCCACCCTTGGTCGGCAGACCGGCGTTGAAGCCGAGCACGTCGCCCGAGGCAAGGAAGGTGTCGGGGATAAACTCCGAGCTCACCGCACGGTATTCCCCGCCCAGCGCGAAGCCGACGTCATCCGCACCCAGGCCGAGGTTGAACAGGGTGCCGCTGACGCTGGCAACCGCGTTCTTCATGTCCGAGGTGGTGATGTTGGTCGCCTGGATGGCGAGGTAGCGCAGCGCCGCCGGGTCGGCGAGGCCGTTCCCGAAGATGTTGAGCGGAACGCAGCCCGCCGAACGCGCCGCCGCATCCGCGCAGCGCAGCTGGGTGGTGCTGCCCGGCACGAACTCGACAGTCAGCGCGTTGATGAAACGGCTGCGCGAGATGTTGCCCTGCTGGATGTTGGTGTTGGTCGTGCGCGAGTACGAGTAGTACGCATCGAAGTTGATGTTGTCGGTGATCCCGCCGCGAATACCGCCGAGCACGCGGAAGGCTTCACGGTTGAAGTCCGAGTTGCGCGAACCGATGTCCTGGAAGCGGAAGTTCACCTGGGTGGTGCGATACAGCGAGCCGCGGGTCGCGTCAGCCGGGTTCTGGTTGAGCAGAGCGCGGGTCTGGTCGTTGAAGAACGGGCTGTTGACGAACAGCGGCGCCGAAACGCCCGCCGGGGTCGGAGCCAGTTCGGTGGCAACGTCGTTACGGACGAACGAGAGTTCCGAATAGGCTTCGATGCCGTCGGTGAACTCGTAGTGGCCATAGGCGCCGATCAGGTAACGCTCTTGCGGAAGCTGCAGGTAGTTGTCCGGCGCGAAGTTGTAGAGGTCGGCCGGATCCTGGAACAGGCGCGAGCCGCCGCCGCTGGGATTGAAGATGTAGGTCGACTGGGCGCCCGTCGGGCCGGCGTTGAAGGTACCGGTCGGCGTGGTCGCGGAGCCCTGCGGCACGAAGCCGAGTTCACCGCCGCGCGCGATGCAGGTGCCAACGGCGATGCCGCTCGGGAACGGGGTGCCGATGTTACCACGGCCGGTGCTGCCCGGAACGATACAGCCGTCGCCAGCCGCACGCTCGGAGAACACGCGCGCATCCTGGAACACGGGCTTGCGGCGGGTGTAGTTGGCGAACATGGTCACCGCACCGCGGCCGTCGTCGAACGAGGCACCGATGGCGGCGTTGAACTGGTAGCGGGCCGCATCGCCGCGGTCGGTCAGCGAGTAGCTGCCGCCGAACTCGAGGCCTTCGATGTCACGCAGCTTGAAGTTGACGACGCCGGCAACCGCGTCCGAGCCGTAAACGGCCGAGGCACCGCCGGTCACGACTTCCACGCCGCCCAGCAGGAACTGCGGGATGGTGTTGAGGTCGACGATCTGGTTGGTATCGTAGAACATCCAGCGGCGGCCGTTGACCAGCACCAGGGTGCGGGTGGCGCCGAGGTTGCGCAGGTTGAGGGTAACCGCGCCGTTGCCGGGGTTGTTCGAGAAGCCGGTGACGCCCGGAAGGACCTGCGGCAGGGTGTTCAGCACCTGCTCGACGTTGACCGCACCGGTCAGACGGAATTCCTCGGGCGAGACCACGGTGACCGGGCTCGTCGAGTTGAGGTCGGTGCGCTGAATGCGCGAACCGGTGACGATGATGGCGGTGGATTCGGTGGTTTCTTCAGCGGTGCTCGTCACGTCTTCGGACTGAGCGAAAGCCGGCGTCGCGAACATGGCGCCTGCCATGATCGTCCCGGCGAGCAGCGAAGCTTTCTGGAAGCGTTGCATTTGCGGGTCCCCTTTCAACCCACGGACGAAATGCCCGTGGCATGAGACGCGGCGCTTAAGACAATCGCATTCCCGGCTGCAATCGGCAGGTTGCCGACCAGTGACACTTACCTTAGTTATGTTGCAGAACAGATACAGTGACTTTAGGCTCTGCCCGTATATCAGTGTGTTATATCTGCAAGGATCCGCAGATTTGTGATATATCTGCAACTTTTAGCATATGTTGCCGACCTGTGATAACGGCTTGCAATATGGCACTTTGTTCAAGGAGATAGGCATGAGCCCCGCCCAGCATAGCCGCCGAGCCGGCAAATCTGTCCGACCCAGAACCCTCGCGGCGGCCGGACTGGCGGCAGCTTTCGGCGCCGCCGCGATCGCGCAGCAGATCGGCTGGCCCGGCTCTGCGCGACTGCTCGACGATTTGCGCGGGTGCCGCGCGATCACCGATGTGGCGGCCCGGGCGGCATGCTACGATTCGAATGTCGGCACTCTCATCGGGGCAGTCGAAGCGGGCGACGTGAAGCTGGTCGACCGCGAGGAAGTGCGCCGGACGCGCCGCCAGCTGTTCGGTCTGACCCTGCCCGAAACAGACCTGCTCAAGCCCGATCCGAAGGACAAGGAGGAAGCATCCGACCTCTTCGAGACCACGATTGCCAGCGGCCGCCAGACGGGCCCTGCGACATGGCGGTTCACCACAGCCGAGGGTGCCGTGTGGGAGATCAACAATCCGCCGCGCAAGCTGGCGCCGTTTGCGGCAGGGGATAAGGTCGTCTTCAAGAAGGCCTCGCTCGGCTACTACTTCATCCGCATCAACGGCGCGATCGGGGTCAAGGGCCGGCGCGTGCTCTGACAGGGCAGCGCTCGCCGACCCGCTGTAAGAAGCAAAGGGCCCGGTCATCGCTGACCGGGCCCTTCGTGCGTTTGAGGCTCGCGCGCCTTACAGCCCGCCCGGGCCGCAGTCGTTGGCGAGGTAATCCAGCATCTTGGTGTAGAGCTGCTGCTGGTGGTTGAACATCAGCGTGTTGTAGAAGTGGTCCGCCCCTTCGAGCGTGACGAACTCGCCGGTCTTGCCCGCCGCCTGGAACGCCTTCTGGTATTCCTTGAAGTGGTAATACTGCACGCGGCGGTCGACATTGCCGTGGATCATCAGCAGCGGGATGTTCACCTTGGAAATCTCGTTCATCGGATTGATCCCGATGGTGCCGCGGCGGCGTTCCCACTCGTCGAGCGCCTTCAACTCGGTGTTGCGGCGGCCGAGATACTGCTTCTCGGGGTTGGCCACGGCCGCACCGGCGATCGCGCACTGGTAAAGCTGCGGCTCGCGGCTGAGCGAAACGAGCGCGGCATAACCGCCGTATGACCAGCCGAAGAACGCCACGCGGTCCGGATCGACCAGACCCTGATCGATGAGGTATTGCACCCCGTCGTCCTTGTCGTCCTGCATCTTGCCGCCGTGCTCGCCATAGCCCGCGTCGAAGTGCTTCTGGCCCCAGCCCGTGGAAATGCGCTGGTCGGGGTGGAAGACCATGTAGCCCGCGTTGGCGAGCATCTGGCCCCACTCGTCATAGCCGACCATGCCGTTGACCTGCGGGCCGCCGTTGTGCTGCACGATCAGCGGGAACGGCGGCTTGCCCTTGGGGATCGTGATCCAGCCCGGGATCATCAGCCCGTCGCGCGCCGGGTAGCGGATGAACTTCACATCGGCGAGCTGTTCGGGATTGAGCAGCGGGTTGCGGCTGCCGAGCTTCGCCAGCTTGCCGTCCTTCACCAGCCAGAACGAGCCCGGATCATGCGGCCCGCGGTTGGTGACGACCATCGACTTGCCATCGAGCGAACGGCTCGCGATCGACACCTGCCAGGCGTAAGGGATCTGCTGTTCGAGCGCCTGATAGAGCGCCTTCTCTTCCTCGTCGAACCAGTACCGCTCGTACTTCTCGCCCGGATAGACCGCCGCGACCAGCTTGCCGGTGCCGGGGATCGAGGAGCGCTGGATGCCGATCACATCCGCATCCTGCGCCTGGAACAGCTTCTTGCCGACCTTGCCGGTGTTGAAGTCGAACTCGTAGAGCGCCGTCTTGTCGTCGCCGTTGAGGTTGTCGATCAGGTAACCCGTGTTCGGATCCTTGGGATCGAAGCCGGCAATGCCGACGAACCCGCCGAGAATGCGGTAGAGGTTCTTGGGATCGTTGAGATCAAGCTCGTTGAGCTTGGTCCAGTCGCCATCGCCCGGCTTGCGGTAATAGGAAATCAGCTTGCCGGATTCGACGTCGACCGTCTGGGTGAAGCGCGGGTTGCCCTCGTCATCCCACGTATCGACCGAACGGATTCTCGCCGTGCCGCGCAGCACCAGCTCGCGCGTGCCGGTCTTGAGGTTGAACTTGTAGTAGGACCGCGGGCGGAACGACAGCAGCGGGTCCACGCCGCTCGGATCGGCGATCGCGCTGCCGGTGCTAATCAGCACGTGATCGGGATCGTTGGGAAGCGTGTTGACGATCCCGAAGTTGCCGTCGACCGCGGTGAACTTGTTCGCGGACAGGCTATATGCATAGGCGCGATAGTCGCGCACGTCTTCTTCCGGGCCCTTCACGGTCTTGCGGTTGACCTGCCAGGCAGTGCCGAAGATCACGTCGCTGCTGACCCACTGCGCGCTGACGATCTCCATCGGATCGGCGTTGAGCCGGCGCAGCGGCTTCGAGAGATCGGCCGTGTCATAGACCTCGAGGATGTATTCACCCTCGCGGCTTTCGACCTTGTGGACCAGCAGGTGCTTGCCATCGGGCGAGATCTGCACGGCATTGACGACATCGCGCAGTGCCCAGACTTCGATCGGGATGTTGCCCTGCGCCTGTGTGGGGGCAGGCCCGGCGGTGACGAGGCCGATGGCGGAAACGCCGACGAGCGCGGCGGCGAGCGAGGCTTTGAGGAGTTTCATGATCCGTGCATTCCCGGGGACACAGGGTTGAGCTGAAAGGGCGACACCAAACATCGGCACCAAGGGGCGGTGCCGGAACCTTCTTCGTCATTAAACGAAAAATGCGGCCTCTCGGCAAGCGCCGGGAGACCGCATTTCTCTGTTACGTCAGATCATTCGTCGATCAGAAGCGGTACAGCAGCTGAGCGAAGAATTCACGGCCATCGAGGTTGTAGCCGTTACCGATCGCGGCGTTGGCGATCGACAGCACTTCGCTGCCGTCCACCAGCGGCGGGTTGCGGTCGAACAGGTTCGACACGCCCGCGATCACGCGGAAGTCGCCATTGTCCCAACGCAGCGACACCGCGTGCTCGAAGTATTCGCCGGTGAAACCGACGTCGCGGCACACGATCCCGTCACCCGGAACCACGTTGTTCGGCGTGGTGCCGGTGCGCGAACCGCCACCAAGGCAGGTGTCGCCCACGAAGCCGGGGGTCGGGGTGTTGTTCGGACCGAAGCCGAAGGCGTCCGACAGCGGGTCGATACCCACCGGATCCTGCTCGACCGCGCCGATGTAGCGGGTCTGCCAGGTCAGGGTGAAGTCCTTCCACCGCGCGGCGAAGGTCGCACGGCCGATCCAGCTGGGGAAGCCGAACTCGCCCGCGAAGTCTTCGGTGTCGATGTCACCATTGTCGTTGGTGAAGGTGCTCGAACGCTCGATCAGGTGGTTGGCGGTCAGGTTGAGCGAGAGGTCGATCTCGTCCTGGCCGATGGACACCGGGTAACCGAAGGTCGTGTTGAGATCGATACCGCGGACCGATTCCTGGTCGAGGTTGAGGAAGCCCGAGAACACGTCCGAGACCAGACGACGATCGATCGACGACACGCTGATACGGTCGCAGAACGGGCTGCGGGTAGCGTCTTCACGGGTGTAGCAGTCATTGATGATGAACTGCGCACTCGGCTCGATGATCGACTGCTTCAACTTGATGTCATAGTAGTTGAAGTTGAACGCGAAGCGGAAGCCGCTCGCCCAATCTTCCTCGAACGCGAAGCCCGTGGTGATCGACCGCGAGGTTTCCGGCTCGATGTCGAGCGAGCCGCCCGAGGTGATTTCCACGCTACCGGTCTGCTGGGTGTTCAGACCCTGCGAGTCGATACCGACACGGGTCGGATCGCGGCCTTCACGACGGCAGTTGGCGAGCACGTTCGCTTCGCGGGTGTCCTGCGAGGCGATGTAGCCGAGCGCCGCGTCGAACGCCACGTTCGGAACCGCGCAGGGATCGAACAGGGTGTTGAAGCCCGACTGCGCCAGCAGGAAGTTCTCGCGCAGGTTCGGCGCACGGAACGAAGTGCCGTAGCTGAACTTGAGCAGCAGCGGGCTGACCGGACGCCAGCCGCCCTTGAGCGAGAAGGTACCGTTGGTGCCGTAGAACTCTTCGTCGGTCAGACGGCCCGAGAGGTTGACGGTCAGCTCTTCCACGAGCGGCTGGCCGGCCATGAGCGGCACGTCGAGTTCGCCGTAGAGTTCGCGGATCCACTTCGAACCCTTGGCGCCGCTGTCTGCGAAGAAGCCGAAGAACAGGCCGTTGGCCGCCTGGAAGTTCGGCTGCGAGTCGATGGTGTCCTCGCGCCATTCGGCACCGAGCACCACGCCAACCGGACCGGCGGGCAGTTCGAACAGGTCACCCGTAACGTAGCCCGAAAGCAGGGCCTGCTCATAGGTGGTGTCGAAGCTGCGGTTGTCGAAGAGGTAGTCGCGCTCGGCCTGCGAGGCGAGGTCGCCCACGAAGGTCGAAAGCAGGCTCGGGGCGAACATGTTCACCGGAACGCAGCCCTGCGCGAGGTCGGGAGCCGCGGCACCCGGGTTGGCGAGACGCGCGGTGTTGCAGACGCCGATCCACTGCGGATCGCCGAAAGCACCGAACACGTTCAGGTTGGGATCGTAGTCGTCCGCAATGCCGTCGCCGTTGTTGTCGAACACGCCGTCGCCATCGTAATCGGCCGTCGGGTCGAGACCCAGCGCCAGAGCCAGACGGTCTTCACGGATACCGTTGCGGTTCGATTTACCGATCGACTTCGAGTAGCTGCCCGCGACTTCGAAGGTCCAGCTCGAACCGATGAAGGGCAGGTCGCCGCGCACACCGAGCACGCCGCGATACTGTTCCTGCGTCACAACGTAGTTGTTGCGGTCGCCGCGGATCGCGATGATCGGCTGCACCGGCAGCGAGAAGCCGGTCGAAAGCGGACGGGTCGCACCGTTGAAGACGGCCGGGTTAAGACGACGCTGGAAGGCGTTGTCCGCCGCACGGCAGTCCACCCCGTTCGGGTTGATGCGGACGCCGCCGCTCGAGCCGATGTTGCAGGGGTTGAACGGGTTGAGGTCAGGCACGAACGGGAAGATCTGGGCCTGGAACGCGTTCGGAGCCTTGATCTCGGCGCGGGTGAACTGCGCTTCGAAGAAGGGCGTGATGTTGGCTTCACCCGGGAAGGTGTATTCGCCGTAAGCGAAGCCGTTGATCAGCTCCTGACCCGAGATGAAGGTCGTGTCGAGCGTCTCGGGGTTGTTGTTCGAGTTGTTGTTGTAATCCTGGAAGTCAACGTCGCGGATGCCGTCGCCATTGAAATCGACTTCGCGGTTACCGAGGCCGGTGTTTTCCGAGAAGTCGCCGATCACGTTACCGGCGCCCGGCTTGTAGTACACCGAACCGACGCGGGTCTGGTCGATGAAGATACGGCCCGAAAGCGCGCCGATCTTGCACTCGCTGTCGCTGACTCTGATCGCACCGCCCGAGTTGCGGCGGACGAGCGCGCTGTCACGGATGCCGAGCGTGCGCAGATTGCCGTTCTGGTCGATTTCGCGGTGAGCGTCGCAACCGGTGAGGAAGTCGCGGTCCTTGTAACGCACCAGATCGCGCTTCTGGTATTCGACGCCGATGCCGAAGACCGCGCGGTCGGTGTTGAAGCCCCACGCACCCGAGATGGTGTAGTCTTCACCGGCACCCTGCGGGTTGATGTTGCCGTTGGCCTGGATTTCGAGACCGTCGAAGTCCTTGCGCAGGATGACGTTCACAACGCCCGCGACCGCATCCGAACCGTAAACCGACGAGGCACCATCGGTGAGGATGTCGTAACGGTCGACCAGCGAGGCCGGGATCAGGTTGATCGAGGGGTTGGACGGCGCACCTTCCACGCCCGCCGGCGCCAGACGGCGTCCGTTGACGAGCACAAGGTTGCGGTTCGCACCGAGGCCGCGCAGGTTGATGGTCTGCGAACCCGGGCCGTTGTCGAGCACGAAGCCGTTGAAGGTCGCGTCGATCTGCTGACCGGCGGCCGCTTCCGAGCGCTGCAGGATCTGCGAGGGGTCGAAGGCGCCGACCGCCTGCTGGTTCTCGGTGGTGAGCACCTGGAGCGGCGAGATCGAGCTGTAGGTGTCGCGCACGATGCGCGAACCGGTGACGACGATGTTGCCCTGCTGGGCCGGACGACCATCGGCATCGGTCGTCACGTCGACGGGTTCGCCCTGCTCGTCCTTCGCCTGCTCTTCGGCCTTCTTGTCAGCATCCTGCGCGAACGCCGGAGTGGCGATCACGACAGCGAGCGCCGACGCGGTGAAGGCCAGCGCCTTGATCGAATTGCTGTGAAATTTCTTCATGGTCACTCCAGTTGCCCTAACCGGAGACACAACGACAAAACCGAGCGCCCACCACAAGATTGCCCCCTGTGGCAGGCGCAGGCATGAAACATTGCCGTGCTAAGTCCCCGCAGTGACTGTTTTGTGCAATGGCGAAACTTCCATGTCAAAGCAGCCCGTCGCAAAGCCGAAATTTTCCGGGGCGTGTTGCGTTAATCCCACATTCAGACGCGCAAGGTCGATCCTTGCGCAACAAAGTTAGAATGCGGCTTTCTGAATGTTAAAAAATAGGGCGGTTTGCACGCAACAAACCGCCCCGCTATCCAAAGTGAACGTTACAGTGTTACAATCTTGCGCGACCCCGCAAGCGGGTATGACACCCGTGTCATCACCGAATCGTCATGCTCAGGCGCCCGTCGCCTTCATCGATGGCCAGCGTGCTTCCATCGGGCAGCTTGCCCTCGAGCAGCATTTCGGCAAGCGGATCCTGCAGGTAACGCTGCACCGCCCGCTTCAGGGGCCGCGCGCCATAGACCGGATCATAGCCAACCCGCCCGAGCCAGCGTAGCGCCGCGTCGGTCAGATCGAGGGTGATCTTGCGGTCGGCCAGCAGCTTCTGGACGCGCTTCACCTGGATATCGACGATCGGCGCCATGTGCTCCTGCCCGAGCCGGTGGAACAGGATCACCTCGTCCAGACGGTTGAGGAACTCGGGCCGGAAATGCCCGCGCACCACGTCCATCACGTCCTTCTCGACGCTGGCAACATCCGCCCCGTCGGGCAGGTTGGCGAGATACTGGCTGCCGAGGTTGCTGGTCAGGATGATCAGGGTGTTGGCGAAGTCGACCACGCGGCCCTGCCCGTCGGTCAGACGGCCATCATCGAGCACCTGAAGGAGCACGTTGAACACGTCCGAGTGCGCCTTCTCGACCTCGTCGAACAGCACCACCTGATAGGGACGGCGACGCACGGCTTCGGTCAGCACCCCGCCCTCTTCATAGCCGACATAGCCCGGAGGCGCGCCGATCAGGCGGGCGACGGCGTGCTTCTCCATGAACTCGCTCATGTCGATGCGCACCATCGCGCTGTCGTCGTCGAACAGGAACCCGGCGAGCGCCTTGGTCAGCTCGGTCTTGCCGACACCCGTCGGGCCGAGGAACAGGAAAGAGCCGAGCGGACGGCCCGGATCCTGCAATCCAGCGCGCGCGCG
The DNA here is from genome assembly GCF_002155685.1 of Erythrobacter colymbi. Lineage (GTDB taxonomy): Bacteria > Pseudomonadota > Alphaproteobacteria > Sphingomonadales > Sphingomonadaceae > Erythrobacter > Erythrobacter colymbi. The sequence continues at coordinate 376,119 of NZ_MUYK01000001.1, read as the reverse complement.
GCGGACGGCCTTGGATACGGCCTCGATCGCCTGGCTCTGGCCGATAACGCGCTTGCCGAGGATGCTCTCCATCTGGAGCAGTTTCTCGCGCTCGCCTTCCATCATCTTGTCGACCGGCACGCCCGTCCAGCGGCTGACGACACCGGCGATGTCCTCCTCGGTCACCTCCTCGCGCAGCATGGCGTTGGCGGCCTGACCTTGCGCTTCGGCGAGCTGCTTCTCGAGCTCGGGGATGCGCCCGTAGGAGAGCTCGCCGGCCTTGGCGAGATCGCCCTCGCGCTGGGCCTGCTCCAGCTCGAGCCGTGCGGCATCGAGCGCTTCCTTGATCTTGCCCTCGGCCTCGATCTTGTCGCGCTCGTTCTGCCACCGCGTAGTGAGTTCGGCCGACTGCTGTTCGAGGTTCGCCAGTTCCTCGCGCAAGGCGACGAGGCGGTCCTTCGAATTCTGGTCGGTCTCCTTCTGGAGCGCCTGTTCCTCGATCTTGAGCTGGATGATCCGCCGGTCGAGCGCTTCGATCTCCTCCGGCTTGCTCTCCACCTCTATGCGGATGCGGCTCGCGGCCTCGTCCATCAGGTCGATCGCCTTGTCGGGGAGGAAGCGGTTCTGGATGTAGCGGTCGGACAGCTTCGCCGCGGCGACAATCGCGCCGTCGGTGATGCGCACGCCGTGGTGGAGTTCGTACTTGTCCTTGATGCCGCGCAGGATCGAGATCGTGTCCTCGACCGTCGGCTCGGCGATGAAGACCGGCTGGAACCGCCGCTGGAGCGCGGGGTCCTTCTCGACATATTTCTGGTACTCATCGAGCGTGGTCGCACCGATGCAATGGAGCTCGCCGCGCGACAGAGCGGGCTTCAGCAGGTTCGAGGCGTCCATCGAGCCTTCGGACGCGCCTGCCCCGATCAGGGTATGCATCTCGTCGATGAAGAGGATGATCTGGCCCTCGGCATGCTTGACCTCGTCGAGCACCGACTTGAGCCGCTCCTCGAACTCGCCGCGATACTTCGCGCCCGCGATCAGCGCACCCATGTCGAGCGACATGAGCGTGCGGCCCTTGAGGCTGTCGGGCACGTCGCCGTTGGCAATGCGCAGGGCCAATCCTTCGGCAATCGCGGTCTTGCCGGTGCCGGGTTCACCGATCAGCGCGGGGTTGTTCTTGGTGCGGCGGGCGAGGATCTGGATCGTGCGGCGGATCTCCTCGTCGCGGCCGATAACGGGGTCGAGCTTGCCTTCGCGCGCGGCCTTGGTGAGGTCGCGGGCGAACTTTTCCATCGCGTCATAGGTGCTCTCGGCCCCGGCGGAATCCGCCTTTCTGCCGCCGCGCAGCTGCTCGATGGCCGCATTGAGGGCCTGCGGGGTGACCCCTGCGGCCTTCACGGCCTCGCCAGCAGCACCCTGCGACAGGGCAAGCGCGGTCAGAAGCCGCTCTACGGTGACATAGGAATCGCCCGCCTTGTCGGCGAGCTGCTCGGCCTGGTCGAGCAGGCGCACGGCATCATTGTCGAGCCCGGGGGTCGCCTGCGCGCCGCTGCCGGTCACCGCGGGGATTTTCGAGAGGCCCGCGTCGACCGCGGTTGCGGCAAGCGGCGCCTGACCGCCGGCGCGCTGGATCAGCCCGGCAGCCATACCCTCGCTGTCTTCGAGGAGCGCCTTGGCAATGTGCAGCGGGGTGATGCGCTGGTGGTTCATGCGGATCGCGACCGTCTGCGCGGCTTGCAGGAAGCCCTTCGCGCGGTCGGTGAACTTTTCGAGATTCATGTGGTCCAACCCTCCAAGGTTACCGCAGCGAGATAGTGTTGCACAATGGCAACACAAGGCCCTGCCGCAAAAATCCCCGGCAGGTGTATTACCCGAGTAGGTGGGTTCGGCAAAACCCCAAGGCAAGGGGGCGCTTGCAAAGTCTGCAAGCCTTGACCTGCCCATGCTGCCAAGCGATGGAAGGCCCGCGCGATTTGGGAGAGAAATCGGTCATGAAATGGGTGAAGCGCGGTGCGTTTGCGCTGCTGGCTGTCGTTGTGCTTGCCGTTGCCGGCCTCGCCACGTGGGAGCCATTCATGGCGACCGCCGCCGCGCCGCCCGCCGGTGGCCGCACCTACTCTGCCGAGATCATCCGCGACGAATGGGGCGTGCCCCACATCTCCGGCAAGACCGATGCCGACACCGCCTTTGGCGTCGCGATCGCCCATGCCGAGGACGATTTCTTCACGCTGCAGGATGTGATCGCCATGAGCCGCGGCCGCTACGGCGCGATCGCGGGCGAGGAAGGCGCGAAGGTCGACTATGTCTACCACCTGATCGACGCACGCGGCACGGCGGAACGCGAATATCCCAAGCTCCCCGCCGATACCCGCGCGCTGTTCGAAGCCTATGCCGCGGGCCTCAACCAGTATGCGAGCGAGCATCCGGGCGAGGTCAAGCTCGCCAATCTCTTCCCCGTCAATGGCATGGACGTCGCCGCCGGCTTCGCGCTGCGCCAGCCGTTCTTCTTCGGCCTCGACGGTGTGATCGGGCCGCTGGTGGCGGGCGAGGACCTGCGCCGCGAGCATGGCCCCGACATCCCCGGCTTCCCCCGCCCCGCCCTGCCCGAGGCGGAACCGCTCGGTGCGCCTGCGGCCGCGTCCAAGCAGGCCCGCACGCTGGTGCTGCCGCTGGGCGAGGATGCCGAGCACCTGGGCTCCAACGCCTTTGCGGTCGCGCCCCGGAAGGGCGGCGGGACCGCCACCCTCATTTCCAACTCGCACCAGCCGCTGCGCGGCGGCGTGGCGTGGTACGAACTCGTGGTCGAAAGCGGCGAGGGCTGGCACTTTGCCGGCGCGAACTTCCCCGGATCGCCCTTTCCCTTCCTCGGCCATAACGAGCACCTCGGGTGGACCAACACGGTCAACACCCCCGACATGATCGACGTCTATCAGCTCGAACTCGACGAGACCGGCAAGCGCTACAAGCTCGACGGGCAGTGGCGCGATCTCGAAAGCGAGTGGGTGACGCTGCCGGTCAAGATGGGCCCCGTCGTGCTCCCGATCCGAAAGGAGGTGCTGCGCTCCGTGCATGGCCCGGTGATCCGCAATGCCAAGGGCGCCTTCGCCATCCGCTATGGCGGGATCGGGCAGCTGCAGCAGCTCGATGCCTATTACCGCATCAACAAGGCCAAGACCTTCACCGAGTGGGAGAGCCAGCTATCGCGCCTCGCGATCCCCTCGACCAACTTCGTCTATGCCGACGAGAGCGGCACCATCGCCTATCTCTATAACGCCGCGATCCCCAACCGGCCCGAAGGCGTGAAGGCCGACTGGCGCTCGGTCCTGCCCGGCAACCGTTCTGACCTGATCTGGCAGGGTGCGGTGCCGTTCAGCGCGATCCCCAAGATCGTCAATCCGGCGAGCGGGTGGGTCTACAACTCCAACAACACGCCCTTCACCGCGGCGGGCGCAGGGAGCGATCTCGATCCCGCCAGCTTCTCGCCCACCTTGGGGATCGAGCTGAAGCAGACCAACCGCTCGCGCCGGGCCTACAAGCTTTTGTCGGAGGCCAGCGTTCTCGACCGCGCCACGCTGGAGCGCATCAAGTACGACACCGGTTACGAGCGCGCGGGCTATGTCGGGCGGCTGTTCGAAGCGCTGGAGGCGATGAAGGCCGAGGGCCAGCTCGCCAAGGCGCGCGATCTGCTGCTGTCGTGGGACTTCACATCTGACAACAAGGGTTCTGCCGACGCGATCGCCATGCTGGTGCTGCGCGACTTCATGGCGGCGGACTACAACAACAAGCCCTTCCCCGATGCCGCCGAGAAGCTGCAGGCGGCGAGCGACCATCTGATGCAGCATTTCGGCCGCCTCGACCCGCCACTCGCCGATCTGGTGCGGCTGCGGCAGGGCACGGTCGATCTGCCGATGGACGGCGGCTCGGACACGCTGCGCGCCGCGACCACCTGGGACGTGGCCGAAGATGGGCGTCTCAGCATCAAGCATGGCGACAGCTTCATCATGTGGATCGAGTGGGCGCCCGGACAGAAGGTCGTCTCGCGCTCGATCCAGCCCTTCGGTTCGGCCAGCACGCGGCCGGCCAGTCCGCATTACACCGACCAGATGAAGCTGTTCGTCGATCACAAGCTGAAGCCGGTGCATTTCTGGCGCGATGATCTGCTGGCGAATGCCAGCAGCCGCCGGACCGTGACCAACGCGCGCTGACGGCGATCCCGATCCTGACCACCCGGAGCCTTCCTCACATGACCACTCGTTTTGCTGCCGCCAGCCTTTCGGCGCTCGCGCTCGCGCTGGCCGCGCCCTTCTCGCCCGCGATGGCCAAGCCCAAGGCCCCCACTCCGGCTACGGCCCCCGCTGCCCCGCAGGCGACCGCCGACCTTCCGACGCTCGTCAGCCAGGTTAAGATCCCCTACCAGAAGTTCGAGCTCGAAAACGGCCTCACCGTGCTGGTGCACGAGGACCGCAAGGCCCCCGTGGTCAACGTCACCGTGTGGTATAATGTCGGCTCCAAGGACGAGCCCAAGGGCAAGACCGGCTTTGCCCACCTGTTCGAACACCTGATGTTCAACGGTTCGGAAAACGCCCCCAACGACTACTTCCAGTACCTCGCGGAAATGGGGGCGACCGATTACAACGGCACGACCTGGTTCGACCGCACCAACTACTTCCAGACCGTCCCCAAGCCCGCCTTCGAGCGCGCGCTGTGGCTGGAGAGCGACCGCATGGGCTACCTGCTCGGCGCGGTGACGCAGGGCAAGCTCGATAACCAGCGCGGCGTGGTGCAGAACGAGAAGCGCGAAGGCGACAACGAGCCGGGCGGTCTTGTGTTCTACGAGGTGCTCAAGACCCTCTTCCCCGATGGCCACCCCTACCAGCACGAAGCGATCGGCTCGATGGCGGACCTCGATTCCGCCTCGATGGAAGACGTGAAGGCGTGGTTCCGCGACAAATACGGCCCCAACAACGCGACGCTCGTCATCGCGGGCGACATCTCGGCGGCCGAAGCCAAGCCGCTGGTCGAGAAGTATTTCGGCGCGATCCCGCGCGGCCCCGTCAACGATCCGGCGCAGGCAGACGTCCCGACCCTCAAGGCCCCGGTGCGCGAGACCTTCAAGGACCAGGTCGCCGCGACCAGAGTCACCCGCTACTGGGCGGTCGAGGGCCTGACCGGCAAGGACCGCATCGCGCTTGACGTGGGCGCCTCGATCCTCGGCGGCCTCGCGTCGAGCCGGCTCGACAACGAACTGGTGCGCGGCGAGCAGCTGGCGGTGAGCGTGTCGGCCAGCAATTCGACCTTCCAGCGCATCGGCATCCTCAGCGTCGAGGCGACCGCCAAGGACGGCGTCGATATCGCCGCGCTCGAAGCCAAGATGGATGCGGTGGTGAACCGCCTGATCACCGAAGGCCCGACCGAGGACGAGGTGCGCCGCGCGGTCACCAGCAACCTCGGCCGCACGATCCGCGGGCTAGAGCAGGTCGGTGGCTTCAGTGGCAAGGCGCAGACGCTGGCCGAAGGCCGTGTGCTGGCAGGCGACCCTGATTTCTACGCCCGCGAGTTCGAAACCCTCGCCCGGATCACCCCGGCCGACGTCAAGGCGGCGATGGCCCGCTGGATGACCCGCCCGGCGATGACCGTGGTGCTTGAACCCGGCGCGCGCGATGCGACCTATGAGGAAGCCGCCTCGGTAAAGGCCGATGGCGCGAACGCCTCGGAGCGCGACCGTTCGGCCGAGACGATCACCGTCACCAAGGAGCGCCCCGCCCCGCCGATCGACACCATCGCCCAGCTCGATTTCCCGGCGATCGAGCGCGCGACGCTCAAGAACGGCATGAAGGTCACCTACGCCCGCCGCACCGCGGTGCCGGCGACCTATGTGGCGATGAGCTTCAACGCCGGCAGCGCCGCCGATCCGGCGGGCAAGGAAGGCCTCGGCTTGCTCGCGCTGTCGCTGTTTGACGAGGGCACGAAGAACCTCACCGCGCAGGCTGTGGCGGAGACCAGCGAGCGGCTCGGCGCGAGCGTCTCGGTCGGCGGCGGCGATGACCGCGCGACCTTCACCCTCTCGGCGCTCACCGCCAACCTTGCGCCCAGCCTCGACCTGATGCGCCAGATCATGCGTGAGCCCGCCTTCAACCCCGACGATCTGGAGCGCGTGCGCACCCAGACCGTGACCGGCATCCGCCAGGCGATGAAGTCGCCGCAGGGCATCGCCCAGCGCACCCTCACGCCCGAGCTGTTTGGCAAGGACTCGCCCTATGGCGGGGTGAGCACCGTCGCCAGCATCAGCGGCATCAGCCGCGATGATCTGGTGACCTACAAGGACCGCTGGATCCGCCCCGACAATGGCGAGGTCTTCGTGATCTCGGACAAGCCGCTGGCCGAAGTGGTAACCGCGCTCGACGCTGCCTTCGGTGACTGGAAGGCCCCGGCAACGCCCAAAGGCACCAAGCAGTTCGCCGCTGGCACGCCGGGTGCGGGCAACCGGATCATTCTGGTCAACCGTCCCAACTCGCCGCAGAGCTTCATCGTCGGCGCGCAGATCACCCCGCTGAAGGCAGGCGATCCGGCCTTCATCGCCTTCAACAGCGCCAACAACGCGCTGGGCGGCAACTTCCTCGCGCGGCTCAACATGAACCTGCGCGAGACCAAGGGCTGGAGCTACGGCGTGCGCGGTGCCTCGCAGGCGCGCGAGAACGCGGTGGTCTACTCGATCTCGGGCGGCGTTCAGGCGGACCGCACCGGCGATTCGGTCGCCGAGATGATCCGCGAGACCCGCGAGTTCCTGACCACCAAGGGCATCACGACCGAGGAGCTCGAGCGCTACAAGGCGAACGACATCGGCGCGCTGCCGGGTCGGTTCGAAACCTCGCCCGCCGTCCTCGGCGCGATGCAGGGCAATGCCCTGTTCGGGCGCCCGGACGACTATCAGGAGAAGCTCGCCGGCATCTACAGCGCGCAGACCGTCGAAGCGCTCGACGCGGCGGCCCGCGCGGCGATCGACACCGACAAGTTCGTCTGGGTTGTCGTCGGCGATGCGAGCAAGGTCCGCAGCCAGCTCGAACCGCTCGGCCTGCCGATCGAACAGCGCGAGATGACCGAGGAGTAAGCGAAGGCCAGCGCGCTTCGGCCAAATGCGGTTGAAGCGCGCTGACACTCGTGTAAATAGCGCAACCTGAAGTGCCGGGTCGCCCTAGGCCTGCACGCAAACCGAGGGAGTTGGATATGTCTGTTGCAGGAACCTACAAGACCACCGTCAAGAGCCCGATGGGCGACCAGAGCGGTACCCTCACCGTGGTGCCCGATGGCGACACCTTCAGCGGCTCGCTGGTCGGCAGCCTCGGCTCGATGGACATCACCGGCGGCACGATCGAGGGCAACACCATCAAGTGGAAGATGAACATGGTCGTCCCCATGCCGATGACGCTCGATTGCGAAGCGACCATCGACGGCGACACCCTGACCGGCTCGGTCAACGCCGGTGCCTTCGGCGCGATGCCGCTGTCGGGCACCCGCGAGAGCTGATCCTCGCTGCCATTACGGCTTTCCGAAAGGCCGCCGGAGTTCGCGCTCCGGCGGCCTTTTCTGTGGCCGCCGCGCGCCGGACTGCCTGCGTTCAGGATCGCCGGCTAGATAGGGGGCAAGACCTGTCAGGGGAATGCCACGATGAAACTGCCCGCCGCGCTCGGCACCGCTACCGCCACCCTTGCCCTTGGAGCCTGTGCCACCTTGCCCGACACCCATCCGCTCGAAGGGACCGAATGGAAGCTGACCGCGATCGACACCTCGGGCAGCACCACCACGCTCACCCCCGCCCTGCAAGCCCGCCACACGCTCGCCTTTCTTGAGGGCGGGCAGGCGCAGGTGCAGCTCGATTGCAACCGCGGGCGCACCACCTGGACCGCCGCGCGGCCGGGCAACGGCGCGGGCACCATCACCTTCGGACCCGTCGCGAGCACGAAGATGTTCTGCCCCCAGCCCAGCTTCGGCGACCAGCTCGCGAGCGGCCTTGGCGAGGCGCAGCGCTACACGGTCACGCTCGATGGCCGCCAGCTGGTGATCGAGACCCCGCAGCTGCGCTTCACCTTCGCGCCGGCCAGCGAATAGCGCGCCTCCCGCGATCGCGGTCTGCGACCAAGGTCTAGCTTCCGCCGCGCGCCGTAACGCGCGACTGTGCAAGCCTCGACAGGGGCGGCGTCATGCGGGCACAATGCCCGCAGGGCCGGTCAGGGGATCGAGCGCACAAGCGGGAGAGAGACGATGGCAACGGCATATGATGGCGCCCTGCCCAAGCACCACGAGGCCACGGGGACGGAAAAGCGCGTCATCCTCGCCTCGTCGCTGGGCACGGTGTTCGAGTGGTATGATTTCTACCTCTACGGGCTTCTGGCCACAATCATCTCGGCACAGTTCTTCTCGGGCGTGAACGAGACCACCGGCTTCATCTTCGCTCTCGCGGCCTTTGCGGCCGGCTTTGCAGTCAGGCCCTTCGGCGCGCTGGTGTTCGGACGGCTGGGCGACCTTGTCGGGCGCAAATATACCTTCCTCGTGACGATGGGCCTGATGGGCTTTGCGACCTTCACGGTGGGCGTGCTGCCTTCCTATGCCAGCATCGGCGTGGCGGCCCCGATCATGCTGGTGCTGCTGCGGCTGGTGCAGGGCCTCGCGCTCGGCGGCGAATACGGGGGCGCGGCCACCTATGTCGCCGAACACGCGCCGAACAACAAGCGCGGGCTCTACACCAGCTTCATCCAGACCACCGCCACCCTCGGCCTGTTCGCTGCGCTGCTGGTGGTGATCGGCACCCGCACCATGATCGGCGAGGAGGCCTTCAAGGAATGGGGCTGGCGCGTGCCGTTCCTGATTTCCGCGGTGCTGCTGGGCGTGTCGATGTGGATCCGCCTGCAGCTTCAGGAAAGCCCCGTGTTCCAGAAGATGAAGGAGGAAGGCACCAATTCCAAGGCGCCGATTTCCGAGGCCTTCGGCAACTGGAAGAACGGCCGCTTCGCCCTCGTCGCGCTGCTCGGCGCGGTCGCGGGGCAGGCGGTGGTGTGGTATACGGGCCAGTTCTACGCGCTGTTCTTCCTCGAGAAGATCCTGATGGTCGACGGGGCCACCACCAACATCCTGATCGCCACGGCGCTCGCCATCGGCACCCCGTTCTTCGTGTTCTTCGGCTGGCTTTCTGACCGGATCGGGAGAAAGAAGATCATCCTCGCCGGCTGCGCGCTAGCGGCGGCGACCTACTTCCCGGCCTTCCACCTGCTGACCGAGGCGGCCAACCCCGCCCTCGCCCATGCGCAGGCCAATGCTCCGGTGAGCGTGATCGTCAACGATGCCGATTGCTCGGTGCAGTTCGACCCCATCGGCAAGAACAAGTTCGACGCCAAGAGCTGCGACATCGCCAAGTCCTTCCTCGCCAAAGGGGCGGTGAGCTATTCCAAGGTCGAGGCGCAGGCCGGCAGCATCGCGCAGGTCAAGATCGGCGCGCAGACCTTCACCGCGCCCGATCCGGTCAAGGTGACGGGCGAGGCGCGCAAGGCGGCCATCACCGCCTTCCAGGAAGAGGTGAAGGCCGCGCTCGTTGCAGCGGGCTATCCCGCCAAGGCCGATCCGGCCGCGATCGACACCCCGGTGGTGATCGCCGTCCTCACCTGGCTCGTGCTGCTGGTGACGATGGTCTACGGCCCGATCGCCGCGCTGCTGGTGGAGCTGTTCCCCACCCGCATCCGCTACACCGCGATGAGCCTGCCCTACCACATCGGCAACGGCTGGTTCGGCGGCTTCCTGCCGACCACCGCCTTCGCGATGGTCGCGGCGACGGGGGATATCTACTACGGGTTGTGGTACCCGATCGCGGTCTGCGTGCTGACCGTGGTGGTGGGGCTGATGTTCCTCCCCGAAACCTTCCGCTGCAACATCGACGAATAAGCCAGCCCGTAAGGGTCGCAAGGAAGGGGCGGTATCCGGCAAGGGTGCCGCCCCTTTGCTTATGCGCGCGGTTGCGATAGCTTTCCGCCGCGAGGGAGAGGACGGGTCACATGCTGCTCGGCGCGGCGCTCGCCGCCGCCACCATCTATCTGGGCGCGCTGTTCTGGCTCGCCGCGTGGCGTGACCGGCAGCCGGGCACCGGCTGGCTGCAAGCCCGCGCCGGGAGCATCTATGGCCTCAGCCTCGCCGTCTATTGTTCGAGCTGGACCTTCTTCGGCGGGGTCGGCACCGCGGCCACAGCGGGCCTCGATTACCTCGCGATCTATCTCGGCCCGATCCTTGTCTTCACCCTCGGCTTCGGCCTGATCCGCCGGATTCTCGCCCAAGCCAAGGCGCAGCATTCGACCTCGATCGCCGACTTCCTGTCCGCCCGCTACGGCAAGAGCGCGGCGCTGGCCGCTCTGGTGACGGTGATCGCGAGCGTCGGCACGCTGCCTTACATGGCGCTCCAGCTGCAATCGGTCGGCACGACTCTGCTGCTGCTCGACCCGGGCCTGCGCGCGCAGGTGGCGACCGACGAGCTGGTGCTGGTCGTGGCCGCGCTGATGGGGCTGTTCGCGATCCTGTTCGGCTCGCGCCGCGCCGACCGGGCGGGCGAGAACGCCGGGCTGGTGCTCACGATGGCGGTGGAGGCGCTGGTGAAGCTCGCCGCGCTGCTGGCGGTGGGCGTGCTGGCGATATGGTGGCTGGCCTCGGGCGAGGCGAGGCTTCCCGCCGCCACGCCCGCCCTGCTCGCGCCCGACCCCTTCGACGCGCGCTTCATCGTGCTGACCGTGATCGGCGCGGCCGCGATCCTGTGCCTGCCGCGCCAGTTCCACATGAGCTTCATCGAAGCCCCGGGCGAGCGCGCCACGCCTGGCATGCGCTGGGTGTTCCCGGCCTATCTCGCGCTGACCGCGGCGGTCATCGTGCCGATCGTTCTGGCGGGGCTGGCATCGCTCCCCACCGGCACCGCGCCCGACACCATAGTGCTTGCCCTGCCGCTTGCGAGCGGCGCGCCGTGGCTGGCGGTGCTGGTGTTCCTCGGCGGCTTTTCGGCGGCGGCGGGGATGATCGTGGTCGCCTGCGTGGCGCTGTCGATCATGATCACAAACGACCTTCTCGCCCCGCTGGTGCTGCGCCGCGCGCTTGCCGGGCGGGGGGACCGCAGCCGCATCGCCGGACGGTTGCTGCTGATCCGCCGCGTGGTGATCGCGGCGTTGCTGGCCGCCGCCTATGCCTTCTACCGCGGTTTTGCGGGCATCACAGATCTCGCGGGCCTCGGCACGCTCGCCTTCGCCGCCGCCGCGCAGTTCGCGCCGGGGCTGGTGTTGGGAATGGTGAGCCAGCACGGCAACCGCGCCGGGATGCTGACGGGGCTCGCCACCGGCTTCGTGCTGTGGCTGGTGCTGCTGATCCTTCCTGCTGCCAACGGCGTGCCCCCGCCCGTGAGCATCCACCCCGATCCGCTGGTCTCGGGCGTGGTGCTGAGCCTCGGGATCAACGCCGCGCTCTATTGGGTTGTCTCCGCCCTCGTGCGCCCCTCGCTGCTCGATCAGGCGCAGGCCGCAGCCTTCGTCGGCACGCCTATGCCCGGAGAGCCGCCGCGCCACGCCACCGCCAAGCGCGTTGGCGACGTGCGCGCGCTGCTCGCCCAGTTCGTCGGGCGCGAGCGCGCCGATGCCGCGCTTGCCCCGCTAGCCTTGCGCAACGGCGATCCGGCCGGGGCGGGCGTGCTGGAGCTGGCCGAGCGGGTGATCTCGGGCGTGATCGGCACCTCTTCGGCACGGATGCTGGTGGGATCATGGGCGGGCGGCGATCCGATCCCGCTGCCCGAAGTCGTCGCCATGTTCGACGAGACCCAGCGCCGCCTGTCCTTCTCCGCCGATCTGCTCCAGACCGCGATCGAATCGATCGACCAGGGCGTCGCACTGGTCGATGGCGAGATGCGGCTGGTGGCTTGGAACAGCCGCTACCAGCAGCTCTTCGATCTGCCCGACCACCTCGTCAGCGTCGGTACGCCGATTGCCGATCTGATCCGCTTCAACCTCGCGCGCGGGAGCCTGTCCGAGGCCGAGATCGACGAACAGGTCGAACGCCGCCTCGCCTATATGCGCGCAGGGACCGAGCACCGGATCGAGCGCGTCCAGCACGATGGCCGCGTGCTCAGGATCGTCGGCGCGCCCACGCCGGGCGGCGGCTACACCACCTCCTATACCGACATCACGCTCGACCGCCGGGCGGAACAGGCGCTGGAGGACAAGGTCGCCGAGCGCACCCGGCAGCTGTCCGAGGCCAATGCCCTGCTCGCCCAGGCGACGCAGTCCAAGACCCGCTTCCTCGCCGCCGCCAGCCATGATCTCATTCAGCCCCTCAACGCCGCGCGCCTGTTCGCCTCGGCGCTGGGCGAGGAGGTGAACGGGCAGGCAGCGCTCGAGCGGCTGGTGGCCGACCTCGACGGCTCGATCGTCGCGGCCGACCGCCTGATCCGGGTGCTGCTGGAGATCTCCAAGCTCGACAGCGGCGGGATCACGCCCGCGCCCGAACCCGTCGCGCTCGACCAGCTGTTCGAGGATGTGGCGCGCGAATTCACGCTTCAGGCGCAGGCCAAGGGCCTCACGCTGAAGCGCGCGCGGACAAGCGTGTGGGTGATGGCCGACCGCGCGCTGCTGACCGCCGTCTTGCGCAACCTCCTCAGCAACGCGGTGCGCTATACCTCGGATGGCGGCGTGCTGATCGGGGTGCGGCGGCGCGGCGATGGCGCGGCGATCTGCATCCACGACACCGGGCGAGGAATCGCACCCGAAGACATCGAGCGGATCTTCGGCGAGTTCGAGCGCGGCGCCTCGACCGACCGCGAAGGGCTGGGGCTCGGCCTCGCCATCGTCCGGCGCGCCGCGCGCCTGCTCGGGGTCGAGGTCGAGACCACATCCACCCCCGGGCGCGGCAGCCGCTTTGCGATCGCCCTGCCGGTGCTGCGGCGCGAGGCCACGGTAACGGCGAGGCCAGTGCCCGCACGCAACACCGCCGGGCTGGGCGATGCGCGGGTGCTGGTGGTCGAGAACGATCCCGCCGCGCTGGCTGCGACGGCTGCGCTGCTCGAGCGCTGGGGCTTGCAAGTCACGCGCGCGGCCAGCCTCGCCGAAGCCCGCGAAGCCGCGCCGGAAGCTCCCGATGTCGCGATCATGGACTACCGGCTTGACGATGAGGAGCGCGGCGATGCCGCCTTTGCCGCGCTTTGCGAGGGCTGGGGCACACGCCCGCCGGCGATCCTGCTTACCGCCGAGGCTTCCGAGGAGACTGAGCTCGCCGCGGCGCGCATGGGGGCTCACCGCCTGCTCAAGCCCGCCGCCCCTGCCGCCCTGCGCGCCCTTATCGCGACCGCGCTGGCACAGGGCCGCGTGGCCTCGGCTCAGACCCTCGCGGAATCGGCGACCGGCTGATCGACGTCGAGCTTGGCGGCGAGCAGCACCGCCTGCGTCCGGCTTCCGACGCCGAGCTTCCTCAGGATCGCGGTGATATGCGCCTTCACCGTCGCCTCGCTAATCGACAGCTCATAGGCGATCTGCTTGTTCAGGAGCCCCTGCCGGATGCCCGCCAGAATGCGCCGCTGGGCGGGCGTCAGGCTGGCGATCCGGGCGAGATCGTCGTCCGCACCGGCGGCGCTCTCGGGAAACCACGCGTCGCCATCGCGCACCGCGGCCAGCCCCTCGCGCATCGCCTCGAGGCTAGCCGACTTGGGAATGAACCCCGCCGCGCCCAGCTGCGCTGCCGCGGCCGCCACGCGCGGCTCTTCCGAGGCCGAGACGATCACGATCGGCAGCGCGGGGTAGTCCTGCCGCAGATCCATCAGCACCGCGAGGCCCGAGGAGTCTGCCATGTGGAGATCGAGCAGCAGCGTCTCCGCCCCGCCCTCGGCCAGCGCCGCGCGCGCCTCGGCGGCGCTGCTGGCCTCGATGATCGTGCCCCCCTCCCACACCTTGCCGACCGCGTGCGCGAGCGCGCTGCGGAACAGCGGGTGGTCGTCGGCAATGACGATGCGCCCGGTCATGCACGCCTCAGCGGTTCTGCCTGCCCTCGATCAGCCGGTCGACCAGCGACGGGTCGGCGAGGGTCGAGGTGTCGCCCAGCGATCCGAACTCGTTCTCGGCGATCTTCCTGAGGATGCGGCGCATGATCTTGCCCGAGCGGGTTTTGGGCAGGCCGTCGGTGAAGTGGATCACATCGGGCGTGGCGATCGGGCCGATTTCCTTGCGGACGTGCGCCTTCAATTCCGCGAGCAGCGCATCGGTGCCTTCCTCGCCGGCGTTGAGGGTGACATAGCAATAGATGCCCTGCCCCTTGATGTCGTGCGGATAGCCGACCACCGCGGCCTCGGCGACCTTGGGATGGAGCACCAGCGCGCTTTCGACCTCGGCGGTGCCCATGCGGTGGCCCGAGACGTTGATGACATCGTCGACGCGGCCGGTGATCCAGTAATAGCCGTCCGCATCGCGCTTGCAGCCGTCGCCGGTGAAGTACTTGGCCTTGTAGGTGCTGAAATAGGTCTGCACGAAGCGCTCGTGATCGCCATAGACGGTGCGCGCCTGACCCGGCCAGCTATGGGTGATGCACAGGTTGCCCTCATTGGCACCCTCCAGCACCCCGCCCTCGTTGTCGACCAGCTGCGGGCGGATGCCGAAGAACGGGAGACCGGCGCTCCCCGGCTTCATGTCGTGTGCGCCGGGCAGCGTGGTGATCATGCAGCCGCCGGTTTCGGTCTGCCACCAGGTGTCGATCACCGGGCAGCGGCCCTCACCCACGACATCGAAATACCAGCGCCACGCCTCGGGATTGATGGGTTCACCGACGCTGCCGAGCAGTCGCAGCGAGGCGCGCGAGCGGCTCGTCACGTGATGATCGCCCTCGCGCATCAGCGCGCGGATCGCGGTGGGGGCGGTGTAGATGATGTTGACGCCGTGCTTGTCGACCACGTCCCAGAACCGCCCGTGGTCGGGGTAATTGGGCACGCCTTCGAACACTACCGCGGTCGCGGCGTTCATCAGCGGGCCGTAGACGACATAGCTGTGCCCCGTGACCCAGCCAATGTCGGCGGTGCACCAGAACACCTCGCCCGGCTGATAGTCGAAGATGTAGTGGAAGGTCGTCGCCGTCCAGACGCCGTAGCCGCCGGTGGTGTGGAGCACGCCCTTGGGCTTGCCGGTGGAACCCGAGGTGTAGAGGATGAACAGCGGGTCTTCCGCGTTCATCACCTCGCAGGGGCAATCCGCGTCGCTGGCGAGGTCGGCAAGCCAGTGGTCACGGCCTTCCACCATCTCGATCGCCCCGCCGGTGTGGGGGATGACCAGCACGCCCGCGACATGGGTCGCGTGGGCGGCAAGGTTCAGGGCCGCATCGACATTGGCCTTCAGGGGAACGTGCTTGCCCCCGCGCAGGCCCTCGTCGGCGGTGATGACGAAGCGGCTGCCGCAATCCTCGATCCGGCCCGCCAAGGCCTCGGGCGAGAAGCCGCCGAACACCACCGAATGCACCGCGCCCAGCCGCGCGCAGGCGAGCATCGCCACGACGCCTTCGAGGATCATCGGCATGTAGATCGTCACCCGCTCGCCGCGCGTGACCCCGAGCTTTTTCAGCGCGTTGGCCATGCGCACGACCTCGGCATGGAGCTCGCCATAGGTGAGGCTGCGCGAGGGCGTCGCCGGATCGTCGGGCTCGAAGATCAGCGCGACCTTGTCAGCGTGCGCGGGGAGATGCCGGTCGACCGCATTGTGGCACAGGTTCAGCTGCCCGTCCTCGAACCACTTGATCGCCACCGGATCATAGGCCCAGTCCCCGCCAATAGTGGGCGCCTTGACCCAGTCGAGCCGCTGCGCCTGCTCCAGCCAGAAGGCATCAGGCGTCTCGATCGAGGCGCGGTACATCGCGGCATATTGCTCGGGGGTGCAATGGGTCGGCGTGTGCGGTTTGGGCCGCTCGACGGCGTGGATCATCTCGACTCTCCCTTGTTCTGACCCCGTTCTACCTCAGGCTACACCGCCCGCCCCATCAGACAAAGGTCTTACGACCATCCGCTAGCTGTCCGCGCCCCTCCGGGAGGATCATTCTGCAGCGGGATCGGAAGAGGATGGGAGAGAGACATGGGTCACATCGGACCTGCCCGGGCATTCCGGATCGTTCTGCTGGCGGCCAGCATGCTGTCGGCCGCGCCCGCGTTCGCCGAAGAAGCCACGGTCGATCAGCGGCTTGATCGCCTCGAGAAGCTGGTCGAGGGCCTCATTGCGCGGATGGATGCCGAACAGGCCACCCGCGCTGCCGACGACAGCGCCCAGCGCGCCGAGCAGGTCGCGGTGCGCGAACAGGGCGTGGCGCTGCTCGCCGCAACCCGCGATCTCAAGGACCGCCAGGCCGCGCTCGCCGAGCAGATCGCGGTGCCAAAAGCGCAGGAAGACAAGGGCTTCCGCGTCGGCAAGACCACGGTGTCCTATAGCGGCTACGTCAAGCTCGATGCGCTGGTGCAGGCGACCAGCGGGGGGCAGATCCCGGACAATTCCATCGGCCGCGACTTCCTGATCCCGGCGCTGATCCCGGTCGGCGGGACGGGGTCGGGGTATGACACTGACTACTCCGCCCGACAGACGCGGTTCATCCTCAAGACCGCGACCGATGTGGGGACGGGGCATACGCTCAACTCGCAGATCGAGATGGATTTCAATGTCACCGACGGGGGGGACGAGCGGACCACCAATTCCTATGTCCCGCGCCTCAGGCAGGCCTTCATCACCTATGATAACTGGCTGTTCGGGCAGGCCTGGTCGACTTTCCAGAACATCGCCGCCCTGCCCGACAGCCTTGATTTCATTGGCATTACGCCCGGCACCGTGTTCGATCGCCAGCCGATGATCCGCTATTCGAAGAACGGTTGGCAGGTCGCGCTCGAGCAGCCCGAGACGACCGTCACCACTCGCAGCGGGGCGCGGATCATGGCGGGGGACGATACCCTGCCCGACCTTGTGGTGAGGTATAACCTCACCCGCAAATGGGGCGCGCTCGCGATTGCCGGGATCGGGCGTAACCTCCGGATTACGAACGATGATTTCGGCACCGGCACCGACAGCGCCGTCGCTTACGGCATCAGCCTTTCGGGCAAGATCAAGGTCGGCAAGAGCGACGACTTCCGCTTCATGGCGACCGCGGGTGACGGGCTCGGGCGCTATATCGGGCTCAACATCGTCAACGATGCGGCGGTGACGCCCACGGGCAAGCTCGACCCGATCTTCACCTGGTCGGGCTTTGCCGCGTACCAGCATCATTGGGCCCCGCGGTGGAGATCCACCCTCGCGGGATCCTACTTCAAGGCCGACAATCCGGTCACGCTCACCACCCGCACCGTGACCGACGAGAGCTGGAATGCGCTCGCCAATCTGATCTGGACGCCGGTCGATCCGCTCGATGTGGGGATCGAGCTGCTCTACGCCGAACGCAGCCTCGAGAACGGGCAGACGGGCGATCTCAGGCGGATGATGATCTCGACCCGCTACAACTTCTGATTCCCCTCCCCCGAAGCGCGGTGTTTCACGTGAAACGCCGCGCTTTTGCGTTCTGGCGGGGGTCTGGAGGGGGTCTAGAGGGGGTCTGGCGGCCTCTGGTACTTGTCTGGCAAGCGCTGACTCCGAGCGAACCGGGCGCTAAGAGAAGAACGAAAAAGCCCCGCCAGCCGCGATGGCCGACGGGGCTTCTCATGGGCCGCCCTAAAGGGGGAGGGGCGGCTCAGAACCGGTAGCTCAGCCCTGCGCTGATCAGCCACGGATCGAGCTTGTGCTCGGTCTCGATCGCCAAGGTGTTGCCGACATACCAGCGCGCGGTTGTATCGATGAAATAGCGCTTCACATCGACACTGAAGCCGAGGCCCTTGTCATTGAGCGGCACATCGACCCCCGCCTGAAGCGCCACGCCGAACTCGTCCGACAGGTCGGTCTTGGTCACGCCCAGCGGCACCGTCGCCGCGCCGCGCTTGTCGCCGACCCACAGGAAATAGGCCGGCCCCGCGCCGACGTAAGGCTTAATGCCGCCCAGATCGAAGTGATACTTCGCCGTCACCGTTGCCGGGATCAGCTTGGCGTTCGACACCAGCTCGGCCCCCGCGGGCAGGCCGGCGGTCGCATCGACATCGTGCTGGGTGATCCCCGCGATGGTCTCGATCGAGACATTGTCGGTCACGAAATATTCGATCGCGATCGTCGGCGTCACATTGTCGTTCGCCTTGGTCTGTGTAGTCGCAGGCAGGTTCGGCACATTGACGTTGATGTCGGTGATCTTGCCGTCGGGCGCGACATAGGTGCCGAGCACTTTGACCTGCACGTGTCCGGCCCGCTCGGGCGCATCCTGCGCCATTGCGGGCACCGCGGCAAACGCCAGTGCGGCGGCGCCAAGCATCAGAACTTTCTTCATTTTCCCATCCTCATCGGCAGCAGCGGCCACCTTGCGCGGCCCAGGATGTTTGCTGCCTGTGGGGGCCGGATAACCGCAGGCCGCCCCCGCGCTCATTGATCGGAATCAAAGACCTTTGCGCATCCGCAGCCCAAAGCGGCACCATCATGGCGACCCTAAGTCCCCTCCCGCCCGCTCACGGGCCAGCGGCCACAATGGCCGCATTCCGCGCGGCCTTGCCGGAGGGGACGGGCGATGCGCCCACGGCAGACCGGCTCTGCGCGCTCGGCAGTCCGGCCTTCCTCGCCAAGGGGCAGCAGCTGCCGCCCGATGCCGACGAGGACCGGCTGGTGTGGATCGGCACCGGGGCGGCCAAGCTCATTTCCCCCCATGCGAGCGGCGCGCCCGGCGGGCAGGTGCTCGCCTTCCACTTCGCGGGCGATCTGGTGTCGGTGCTGCGCAAGGCGGATGGCGATTTCCGTCTCGTCGCGCTCGCCGATTGCGAACTGGCGATCTTCCCAGCCGACCGCTTCCTCGATGCAGCCCAAGGCGATCCGGCGGTGCTGCGTTCGGTGCTGACCCGCAGCCTTCAGGCGCTCCACCGCTCGCGCACCCGGATGATGCAGATGGGGCACAAGTCGGCCGCCGCGCGGATCGCCGATTTCCTCGTCTCGATGGCCGAGCGGCTCGCCGATTGCACGCGCGGGCCTTGCGCCTTCGCGCTGCCGATGAGCCGCCGCGACATCGGCGATTCGCTCGGCCTCACGATCGAGACCGTCAGCCGCCAGCTCACCGAGCTGCGCGAGGCGGGGCTGGTGACCACCGAGGGCCGCTCGAAGGTCGCGCTCGCCGATGTCGGCGCGCTCGCCCGGATCGCGGGCCGCTGCGGCGATGGAGCCAAAAACTGAACCAATTTTGATTTCGGTCAAACACAGGGATTGCGCAGGCGCGGTAGGGATCGCTCCGACGGAAGGGATAAATCAACATGGAAACAGTCGTTAAGCGGCTGGGAGTGTGGGCGCTTGTCCTGCTCGCCAGCATCGCCGCCATCGCGCTTACGCCCGATGCGGGGTTTGCCATCCACATGGGGATCGTGGCGCTGGTCGCGGTGATCCTGATCGTGGCGACGCTGGGCACCTATGACCCGGTGGCGCGCGCGCAGAGCATCTTCCGGATGCCTCCCGGGCCGAGCCGCTATGATGACGACGTGATCCGCTGGGGCGTGATCGCGACGATGTTCTGGGGCGTGGTCGGCCTGCTGGTGGGCGTGTTCATCGCCGCGCAGCTCGCCTTCCCGCAACTGAACTTCGAGCCCTACTTGAACTTCGGCCGCGTCCGCCCGCTGCACACCAGCGCGGTGATCTTCGCCTTTGGCGGCAACGCGCTGCTCGCCACCAGCTTCTATGTCGTGCAGCGCACCTGCCGCACCACGCTGGCGCTGCCGGGCGTCGCGCGCTTCGTGTTCTGGGGCTACCAGCTGTTCATCGTGCTCGCCGCGACCGGCTACGTCCTCGGGATCAGCCAGGGCCGCGAATATGCCGAGCCCGAATGGTATGTCGATCTGTGGCTGACCATCGTGTGGCTCGCCTATGCGGCGGTGTTCGTCGGCACGATCCTCCAGCGCCGCGAGCCGCATATCTATGTGGCCAACTGGTTCTATCTCGCCTTCATCCTGACGATCGCGATGCTGCACGTGGTCAACAACCTCGCGCTGCCCGTCAGCCTGCTCGGCACCAAGAGCTACAGCGTCTTCGCCGGCGTGCAGGATGCGCTGACCCAGTGGTGGTACGGCCACAATGCGGTGGGCTTCTTCCTCACCGCGGGCTTCCTCGCGATGATGTACTACTTCGTGCCCAAGCAGGCCGGGCGGCCGGTCTATTCCTACCGCCTGTCGATCATCCACTTCTGGTCGCTGATCTTCCTCTACATCTGGGCCGGCCCGCACCACCTCCACTACACCGCGCTCCCCGACTGGGCGCAGACGCTCGGCATGGTGTTCTCGGTGATGCTGTGGATGCCGAGCTGGGGCGGGATGATCAACGGGCTGATGACCCTCAACGGCGCATGGGACAAGGTCCGCACCGATCCGATCATCCGCATGATGGTCCTCGCACTCGCCTTCTACGGGATGAGCACCTTCGAAGGGCCGATGCTGTCGATCAAGGCGGTGAACTCGCTCTCGCACTACACCGACTGGACCATCGGCCACGTGCACTCTGGCGCGCTGGGGTGGAACGGGATGATCACCTTCGCCTGCGTCTACTACCTCACCCCGCGCCTGTGGAACCGCGAGCGGCTCTACTCCTTGCGGATGATCAACTGGCACTTCTGGCTCGCGACGCTGGGGATCGTCTTCTACGCCGCCAGCATGTGGGTGGCGGGGATCACCCAGGGCCTGATGTGGCGCGAATACGGCGCGGACGGCTACCTCGTGAACAGCTTCGTCGACACGGTCGCGGCGCTCCACCCGATGTATGTGCTGCGCGGTGTGGGGGGCCTGATGTACCTCTCCGGCGCGATCATCATGGCCTGGAACACCGCCATGACCATTGCCGGCAAGGAGCGCGCCGAAGCCCCGATGGGCGATGTGTCGACCGACACGAGCGCCGATCATCCCCTCCTCCCGACCTTCGCCGCCGAACCGGCCGAATGACCGCGCAAACGGGAACCTGAACCATGAGCAAGAACGCTGCACATTCGGAAGTCTTCGAGGGCCACAAGAAGCTCGAGAAGAACGTCACCCTGCTCGCCGCCTGCACGCTCGGCGTGGTCGCCATCGGCGGGGTCGTCGAGATTGCCCCGATGTTCTGGATCGACAACACGATCGAGGCGGTCGACGGGATGCGCCCCTACACCCCGCTCGAACAGGCGGGGCGGGACATCTACATCCGCGAGGGCTGCTATGTCTGCCACAGCCAGATGATCCGGCCCTTCCGCGACGAGGTGGAGCGCTACGGGCATTACTCGCTGGCCGCGGAATCGATGTACGATCACCCCTTCCAGTGGGGCTCGAAACGCACCGGGCCGGACCTCGCCCGCGTAGGGGGCAAGTATTCGGACGCCTGGCATGTCCAGCACCTCAAAGCCCCGCGCGAGGTGGTGCCCGAGAGCATCATGCCGAACTATTCCTTCCTGGCGGAAACCCCGCTGAAGGTGCCGGACGTTGCCGCCAACCTCGGCGCGCTGCGGGCGGTGGGCGTGCCCTACACCGATGCCGACCTCGCCAAGGCCGAGGCCGATCTCGCCGCGCAGGCCGATCCCAATGCCGACGCGGGCGACCTCGCCACGCGCTACCCCAAGGCGCAGATCCGCGACTTCGACGGGGATCCGGCCCGCGTGACCGAGATGGATGCGCTGGTCGCCTACCTCCAGATGCTCGGCACGCTGGTCGATGTGAACAGCGCCGCCGCGCAGGAAGAGCTGAGCAAGGAGGGCGGCCGATGAGCCTCTACACCGCGCTTCGCCACTTCGCCGACAGCTACGCGCTGGCGGTGATCTGCGTGCTCTATCTGGTGCTGTGCCTGTGGCACTTCCGCCCGGGCGCCAAGCCCCATGTCGCGGACGCCAAGAACCTGATTTTCAAGGACGAGAACGATGACCAATAAGCGCATCGACGAGCCCACGGGCACCGAATTCGTCGGCCACGAATGGGACGGCATCGAGGAACTCAACACCCCCCTGCCGCGCTGGTGGCTCTACACCTTCTACGCGACGATCCTGTTCGCTCTGGTCTATGTGGTGCTCTACCCCGCGTGGCCGATGCTCGAGGGCGCGACGCCCGGCACGCTGGGCTGGTCGAGCCGCGGGCAGCTCGAACAGGAGATGCGCGCCGCCGATGCCGCCCGCGCGGGTGTGCGGGCGCAGATCGCGGCGACCGATATCGAGGCGCTCGCGGGCAATCCGCAGCTGATGCAGGCCGCGATCGCGGGCGGCGCGGCGGCGTTCAAGGTCAACTGCGTGCAGTGCCACGGCGCGGGCGCGGCAGGATCGCCGGGCTACCCCAACCTCAACGATGACGACTGGCTGTGGGGCGGCACCCTCACCGACATCCAGACCACCCTCGCCCACGGCATCCGCTGGGAAGCGAGCCCCGAGACCCGCACCAACTTCATGCCCGCCTTCGAAGGCGTGCTGCAACCGGCCGAGGCCGATGCCGTGGCGCGCCACGTGCTGGCGCTGAGCGGCAAGGCCAAGGACAGCCCGCAAGGCGCGCAGCTTTTCGCCGACAATTGCGCGGCCTGCCACGGCCCGACCGGCGGCGGCCTCCCGGCGATGGGCGCGCCTGCGCTGAACGATGCGATCTGGCTCTATGGCGGTACGCAGGCCGATGTGAAGCGCCAGATCCTCGCCCCCCGTCACGGCGTCATGCCGGCATGGCAGGGGCGGCTCGATCCGGTGACGATCAAGATGCTCGCCGCCTACGTCCACTCGCGCGGCGGCGGACAGGATGCGGCCCCCTCTGCCGCTGCTCCCGAAGCGACCCCCGACGCGACCAAGGTCGCCAGCAACTAGGCACCCCGACATGGCCCAGGCCGACGAACTCGAGCGCCCCGCACGCCCCCCGGCACCAGACGCGCCGCAGCCAGCCCACGCTGGGCGCGACTGGGCGGCGGCGCTCGAGACCGCGGAGAGCACCACGCCCACGCCCGCTCCGTCGGACGAGGTCGGATTCATGGGCTCGGCGCTCTACGAGAAGGGCAAGACGGTCCACAACAAGCGGATCGACGGGCCCTTCCGCCGCTTCAAGTGGGCGGTGATGGCGATCACGCTCGTCATCTACTACGCCACCCCGTGGATCCGCTGGGACCGCGGGGCCTATGCCCCCGACCAGGCGGTGCTGGTCGATCTGGCCAACCGCCGCTTCTACATGTTCGACATCGAGATCTGGCCGCACGAATTCTACTTCGTCGCGGGCCTCCTGATCATGGCGGGGATCGGCCTGTTCCTCGTCACCAGCGCCGTGGGCCGCGCGTGGTGCGGCTATGCCTGCCCGCAGACGGTGTGGACCGACCTGTTCCAGCACGTCGACCGCTTCTTCGACGGCGACCGCAATGCCCGCATGCGGCTCGACAAGGCCCCGTGGACGCTCGCCAAGACCACCCGCCGGCTCGCCAAGTGGGCGGTCTATCTCGCGATCGCCTTCTGGACCGGTGGCGCATGGATCATGTATTTCGCCGACGCGCCGACGCTTACCTGGGATTTCTGGCACGGCACCGCCGACCCCGTCGCCTATGCGACCGTGGCGATCCTCACCGGCACGACCTTCTGGCTTGGCGGGTTCATGCGCGAGCAGGTGTGCGTCTACATGTGCCCCTGGCCGCGCATCCAGACCGCGATGCTCGACGAGAAATCGCTGATCGTCACCTACAAGGACTGGCGCGGCGAACAGCGCGGCAGCCTCAAGAAGGCAGCGAAGAACCCGGATGCCTATGGCGACTGCATCGATTGCGCCATGTGCGTCGCGGTGTGCCCCACGGGAGTCGACATCCGCGAAGGCCAGCAGATCGGCTGCATCACCTGCGGGCTGTGCATCGACGCCTGCGACCGGGTGATGAAGGAGGTCGGCCGCCCGCGCGGGCTGATCGACTATGCGACGCTCGAACAATGCGATGCCGAGGCCGCCGGCGCGCCCGCGACCCCGGCATGGAAGGCCCTGCTGCGCCCGCGCCTGTTCGTCTATTTCGGCGTCTGGGCCGGGATCGGCGCGGCGCTGCTCTTTGCGCTCGGCACCCGCAGCCACACCGATCTCACCGTCGCGCCCGATCGCAATCCGCCCTTCATGCTGCTGAAGGACGGCTCGGTCAGGAACGCCTACACGCTGCGCCTCAGGAACATGGAGGCCCGCCCGCGCGAGATGGAAGTGGCCCTCGAAGGCCTTCCCAAGGGCGCGGTGATGTGGACCGACGCGGTCAGCCTCGAGAACGCGGCGCCAAGGCAGACGGTCACCGTCCCTGCCAACGCCACACAGGTGCTGCGCGCCTACGTGATGCTACCTCCGGGGACCGAAGCCGATGACGATGGCCTCGCCTTCACCTTCCGGCTTACCGCGCAGGACGAGAGCGACAGCGCGCAAACCACCTTTGCCCAACCTGCCAAAACAACGCCGGAGGACGACTAATGCCGAGCCACACCAAAGCCTTCACCGGCAAGCACATGGCGGCGATCTTCGTTGCCGGGTTCGGCATCGTGATCGCGGTCAATCTCGGCATGGCGACGATGGCGGTGGAGAGCTTCCACGGCACGGTGGTCGATAACTCCTATGTCGCCAGCCAGAACTACAACGGATGGCTCAAGCAGGCGGCGGCCTCCAAGGCGCTCGGTTGGCAGGCAGTGCCGCATCTGCGCGCCGATGGCCACGTGGTGATCGAGGCGCTGGGCGTGCCCGCAGGCGCGCGCATGACCGCCACGGCCGAACACCCGCTCGGCCTGCGCGATGATGCCGCGTTCACCTTCACCGACGAGGGCCGCGGCCGCTGGGTCTCGAACGAGACCGTCGCGCCGGGCCGCTGGCAGTTACGCATCGCGATCCGCGCCGGGGATCAGGCCTGGGCGGGCGAGGGCGAAATCCGGTGAACGCCCCCGCTCTCCTTGAAGCCGCGGAAACGCCGCTCGCCACCACGCGCTTCACCGTGCCGGGGATGAAGTGCGCCGGGTGCATCGGCAAGATCGAGCGCGAGTTGCCAAAGCTCGCGGGCATCGCCGAGGCCCGCGCCAACCTTTCGGCCAAGCGCGTCGCGATCCGCCACGATCCGGCGCTGGGCGAGGAGGCGCTCGCCGCCGCGCTGCTCGGCCTCGGGTTCGAGGCGCAGCCGGTCGCCGAGAACCCGCTGGGCCGCGAGGATGCCGAACGCGCCCGCCTGACCCGCGCGCTGGGAGTCGCGGGCTTCGGCATGATGAACGTGATGCTGCTCTCGGTCAGCGTCTGGTCGGGGGCCGAAGGCGCGACGCGCGCGCTGTTCCACTGGCTCTCGGCGCTGATCGCGCTGCCGGTGATCGCGTACTCCGGCCAGCCGTTCTTCCGCAGCGCGTGGATGGCGCTGTCGCACCGGCGGACGAACATGGATGTGCCGATCAGCATCGGCGTGATCCTGGCGACCTGCCTCTCGCTTTACGAGACCGTGACCGGCGGGGCGCACGCCTTCTTCGATTCCGCCGTGATGCTGCTGTTCTTCCTGCTCGCAGGCCGCGCGCTCGATGCCGCGATGCGCGACCGCACGCGCGCAGGCATCGGCGCGCTGCTGGGGCGAATGGGTAAGAGCGCGAGCGTGATCGCGCCGGATGGCACCACGCGCAGGGTTGCGGCGAAGGATCTGGAGCCCGGCATGCTGGTGCTGGTCGCCGCGGGCGAGGCGCTCGCCGCGGATGGCGAGGTGGTCGAGGGGCGCGGCGCGCTCGACAATGCCATGCTCACCGGCGAGAGCGCGCCCGCGCCCGTCGGGCCGGGGAGCATCGTCCACGCCGGGGCGATCAACATGGGCGGCGCCTTGCGGGTGCGCCTCACCCACGTGGGCGAGGACACCGCGCTCGCCGAGATCGCGCGGCTGATGGACGAGGCGGGGCAATCGCGCTCGAGCTATGTCCGCATCGCCGACCGCGCCTCGCGGCTCTATGCCCCCGCGGTGCACAGCCTTGCCGCGCTGGCCTTTGCGGGGTGGATGATCGCAGGCGCAGGCTGGCACGCCTCGCTCACCATCGCCATCGCCGTGCTGATCATCACCTGCCCCTGCGCGATGGGCCTTGCGGTGCCTGCCGCGCAGGTCGTGGCGAGCGGTGCGCTGCTGCGGCGGGGCCTGCTGGTGAAGGACGGGAGCGCGCTCGAACGTCTCGCCGAGTGCGACGTGGCGCTGCTCGACAAGACGGGCACGCTGACGCTGGGCGAACCGCGCGCGGAGGTGGGCGCGCTCGACCCGGAAGCGCGCGGCATCGCCCTCGCCCTCGCCCAGACCAGCCGCCACCCCCTGAGCCGCGGCCTCGCCGCTGCGCTGCTGCGCGAGGGGGTTGCCCCTGCCGCGGTCACCGGCATTACCGAGGTCAGCGGGTCGGGCCTCACCGGCACATGGCAGGGCCTCGCCGTGGGGCTCGAACGACCCGAAGGCGCGAGCGATACCCTCGCCACCACGCTCAGGATCGGGGAGACCCGGCAGATCATCCCCTTCAGCGATCCGCTGCGCCCCGATGCCGCCGAGGCGCTTGCCGCGCTGAAGGCGCAGGGCCTCGCCCCCAGCATCCTCTCGGGCGACCGCGCCGCCCCGGTCGCAGCAATGGCCCTTGCCCTCGGCCTCGCCGCCGAGGCAGAGGCCAGCCCGCAGGACAAGCTTGCCGCGCTCGAAGCCCTGAAGGCCGCAGGCCGCCGCCCGCTGATGGTGGGCGACGGGCTCAACGATGGCCCCGCCCTCGCCGCCGCCCACGCCTCGATCGCGCCCGGCACCGCGTCCGACGCCAGCCAGCAGGCCGCCGACGCGGTGTTCATCGGCGAGGGGCTGATGCCCGTCGCCCTCGCAGTGCGGGTGGCCAAGCGGACGATGCGGATCGTGCGCCAGAACTTCGCCTTCTCGATCGGCTACAACCTCCTCGCCGTGCCGCTCGCGCTGACGGGGCAGGTGACGCCGCTGGTCGCCGCGATTGCCATGTCGGTGAGCTCTCTGGTCGTCGTCGCCAACTCGCTGCGCCTTGCCGGAGCCGCACGCCCATGACAGGCCTTGCCTTCCTCATCCCCATCGCGCTCGGCATGGGCCTGCTCGGGCTGCTCGCCTTCCTGTGGTCGATGCGCGACGGGCAATACGAGGACATGGAGGGCGCGGCCAGCCGCATCCTCATCGATGAGGAGGACGAGGCATGAACCTGCTCCCCCTCGCCCTTGCCGCCTTGGTGCCGGTGATGATCGGCCCGCTTCCCGCCAAGGAGAGCACGCTCACCATGCACCTGTGCAACGGTGGCACGATCACGATCCCCCTCGGCAAGGAGCGCCCCGCGCAGGAGCGCGACTGCCACCCCAAGGGCTGCCACGCGGGGACCTGCCGCGAAAAGAACGAGCCAAAGCCTCCGAAGCGAGGGATTTGATCTCGCGCAAAGACGCGTGACACGTCGCGCGCTTTAAGCGCCCCATGTGGACATACATTCCCGAGCTGCTCGCGACCGCCGTGCCGCGCTACACCAGCTACCCGACCGCGGCCGACTTCGGTCCGCTGCCTGATGGCACCCTCGAACGCGCCATCGGCGGGGTTAGCGGCGACGTCTCGCTATACCTCCACATCCCCTTCTGCGAGGCGATCTGCTTCTACTGCGGGTGCAACACCGCGGTCTCGGGCAAGCGCGCGCGGGTCGAGGCCTATCTGGCGGCACTCCATCAGGAGATCGCGACCGTCGGCAGCCTCATGCCGCAGGGTGCCCGCGTGCGCCGCATCGCCTTTGGCGGGGGCAGCCCCAACGCGGTCCACACCACCGATTTCCTCGCGCTGGTCGATGCGCTCCACGCCCACCTGCCGCTCGCCGGGCCCGAGTGGTCGATCGAGCTCGATCCGCGCAGCCTCACCGCCGAATGGAGCGGGGTGATCGCCGAGACCGGCATCACGCGGGCGAGCATGGGCGTGCAGACCTTCGCCGCCCATTGCCAGAAAGCGATCGGGCGCGAGCAATCGCTCTCGATGATCTGCCGCAGCACCGAATGGCTCCGCAACGGTGGCGTCACCTCGCTCAATTTCGACCTCATGTACGGCCTCCCGCACCAGAGCGAGGCCGACCTGGAAGACAGCCTCGACTACACCCGCAAGCTCGGCGCGGACCGGATCGCCGTGTTCGGCTATGCCCACGTGCCCCACCTCGTCCCGCGCCAGACCATGATCCCCGCCGATGCCCTCCCCGGCGCGGCGGCGCGTTTCACCATGGCGAGCGAGGCGCATCGCATCCTCACCGGGCACGGCTACGACGCGATCGGCTTCGACCACTTCGCCCTCCCCCACGACCCCATGGCCCGCGCGGTGCGGCAGGGCACACTGCGCCGCAACTTCCAGGGCTTCACCGACGACCCCTCCGAAGTGCTGATCGGCCTCGGCGCGAGCGCGATCAGCGGCTTTCCCGGGCTCCTCGCCCAGAACGAGAAGCACACCGGGCGCTACCGGCAGCTCTCGGCCGAGGGCCGGCTTTCCGCCAGCCACGGCATCGCCCGCTCGGACGAGGACCAGCGCCGGGCTGCGGTGATCGAGTCGCTGTTGTGCCGGGGCGAGGTGATGCTGCCGGACGACCTCCTCGCCGAAACCTCCGCGCGGCTGGCGCCCTTCATCAGCGCGGGTCTTGCCGAGCTGCGCGGCAACCGCCTGTCGATCCCCACCGGCGGCCTGCCCTATGCCCGGGTGATCGCCGCGCTGTTCGATGCCTACCGCGCCGCCGCCCCGCGCACCTTCAGCTCCGCCATCTGACCACCCCCCGCACGTTGCGCCTTGCAAGCCTCGCGATTTGCAGGGATAGACCTGCGCGGGGTCATCACAGAGCGCACCGCTGCGTTTTCCAAGGGGGCAACTGCATGGCCGTTTCCGATCACGTCGACCTCAACGGCTTCATGGAGGGCGTGAAGAAGCGCAATCCCTATCAGCCCGAATTCGTCCAGGCCGTGCAGGAAGTGGCCGAGGACATCTTCGAATTCATGGAGGACAAGGAGGAGTACCACTCCCAGCAGATCCTCCGCCGCATCGCCGAGCCCGACCGCGTCGTCTCCTTCCGCGTGTGCTGGGAGGACGATGCCGGCAATATCCGCGTCCAGCGCGGCTGGCGGGTGCAGAACAACAACGCGATCGGCCCCTACAAGGGCGGCATCCGCTTCCACCCGAGCGTGAACGAGAGCGTCCTCAAGTTCCTCGCCTTCGAGCAGACCTTCAAGAACGCCCTCACCGGCCTGCCGATGGGCGGCGGCAAGGGCGGCTCCAACTTCAATCCCAAGGGCAAGAGCGTGCGCGAGATCATGCGCTTCTGCCAGTCCTTCATGACCGAACTCTACCGCCACATCGGCGCCGACGTCGACGTGCCGGCGGGCGACATCGGCGTGGGCGCGCGCGAGATCGGCTTCATGTTCGGCCAGTACAAGCGCATCACCAACAACTTCACCGGGGTGCTGACCGGCAAGGGCCTCGAATGGGGCGGCTCGCTGATCCGCACCGAGGCGACCGGCTACGGCGCGGTCTATTTCCTTGCCGAGATGCTGGCGACCAAAGGCGAGGATCTGGCGGGCAAGACCGCGGTGATCTCGGGCAGCGGCAATGTCGCCACCCATGCGGCCGAGAAGATCGTGCAACTGGGCGGCAAGGTGCTGACCCTGTCGGACAGCGGCGGGTTCATCCATGATCCCGACGGCATCACCCAAGAGAAGATCGACTGGGTGAAGAGCCACAAGACCCACCGCCGCGGCCGGATCGAGGACTATGTCGCGGCCTTCCCCAAGGCGACCTTCCATGCGGGCAAGACCCCGTGGGGCGTGCCCTGCGACGTCGCGCTCCCCTGCGCCACGCAGAACGAACTGCTGGGGGAGGACGCCAAGACCCTCATCGCCAATGGCTGCCGCGCGGTTTCGGAAGGGGCGAACATGCCGACCGACCTCGACGGGGTCCACGCCTTCAAGGCCGCGAAAATCCTCTACGCGCCGGGCAAGGCCTCGAACGCGGGCGGGGTCGCGGTTTCTGGCCTCGAGATGAGCCAGAACTCCGAACGCCGCTCGTGGAAGGAGGAGGAGCTCCAGCAGATGCTCAAGGACATCATGTCGGGCATCCACCAGTCCTGCATCCGCTACGGCGATCAGGGGGGCGGCTATATCGACTACGTGAAGGGCGCGAATATCGCCGGCTTCAAGAAGGTCGCCGACGCGATGCTCGCCTTCGGGGTGGTCTAGGGCGACGCCGCGAGGCGGACAAAGCGGACACCGTGTCCGCTTCGGAATTTCGCGCGTTTCTTCGATATTTCAGCGATCTGGATCGGCTTCCGTCAAACGGACAGACACGGGGGCGCGGGCGAAAAGCGCGCCTCTGGTGGCAAACGGCCTCGCAGGCCGGACGGGACAATGGGAAAGAGCCGGGCGCAGCGTAGCGGCTGGCAGGCGTGTAGGAAAACGGGCCTGCCCTGCAGTCGCGCGGCGGGTGAGTCCGCCATGTCACAGGCCACCAAACTTTATGTGATAACCTAACCTGGATTAATGTCTGGGTTTGATAACCGCCTAGCGGGCCCTTCCGCCAATTCTGGCTTAGAAAGGCTCTGATTATGAAGGTTATTTCGATCGCTCTGGCAGCGAGCGCACTTGCCGTTGCCACCCCCGCATTCGCGCAGGAAGAAAGCACCGCAGGCGGCAAGTTCGTCGCGGGCGCGATCATCGGTGTCGACCGCGTCGAGTTCGAGGTCGACGGATTCACCAGCCGCGATGAAGACGCGGTGTTCGGCATCACCGCCGGTTATGACTACGAGACCGAGAAGGGCCTCGTGTTCGGGATCGAGGCCGAATACACCGATTCGAGCCTCGGCGTGAGCGTCCAGGACGGCGCCGAAAGCGCGTCGGTCAATGCGGGCCGCGATCTCTATGTCGGTGGCCGCCTCGGCTTTCGTCCGGGCAAGAACGGCCTGCTCTACGTGAAGGGCGGCTACACCAACGCCTCGATCGAGCTCGAATATGACGACGGCACGGGTCAAGTCTCGGCCGAGGAGTCCTTCGATGGCTTCCGCCTCGGCGCGGGCGGTGAAATCGACCTCGGCAAGAACTACGGCATCCGTCTCGAGTATCGCTACTCCGACTATGGCAGCCTCGGCCTCGGGGATCTGCTCGGTACGGACTTCAACGTCAGCCGTCATCAGGGCGTCGTTACCCTGCTCGGCAAGTTCTGAGGCTGATGCCGCAAGACTAGAAGGAAGGGCCGCGCCGCAGGGTGCGGCCCTTTTTGCTTGCGCGCGCGGCGTCTCGCCCGCCCCTCAGCCGTCCTGCCATTTGCGGACGGCGATCCACAGGTAGGCACTGAACAACGCGCCGCTGCCGAGGGTCCACAGCCACCACGTCACGGTCTGCTCGGGCGCCGTCAGGGCACTGGCGAAGCCCAGTCCGGACAAGGCCAGCGTGCCCCCGATCACCGGCCAGCCGATCAGCCTGCGGGCATCGCGCTTCACATCGGACGTCGTGCGCGGGGGCGTGACATCGGGCCGGTCTTTGACGAGGCGGCGCGGCGCGGCGGAGGCCGGCAGGATCCAGCCGATCACCATGACAAGGCAGAGCGCCGATACGGCATGATCCGACCAGTCCGGCAGGTTCAGGACGAGCTTCAGCAGCGTATGGAGAAAGACCACGGCCATGACCATGCCGACAATCTTGATCTGCCCGGCCAGCCCGCACCTGCTGCGCCAGCCCTCCAGCAGCGCGGCATATTCTCCGGCCGTGACCAGCTTTCCGCCCGCGTGCTTCGAGGGGTAGTAAAGGTAGCCGCCCTCGACCGGCTGGAACTGCCGAGCGAAGGCATCGATGGCGATATTCGCCGACGCCAACTAGTTGACCCCCAGCGCCGCCGCCTGTTCGCGCAGCTGCGCTGCGCTGCCGGGGTTGGCCTTGACCGCCGCTTCGAGCGCAGCCTTGGCCTTGGCCGGTTCGCCCAGCGTCATGCGGCTGCGGATCAGCATCGCCCAGCCGTCGAGGTTCTTGGGTTCCTTCTTCAGCCGCTCCTCGAGCTGTGCGACCATGCCTTCGGCCATCTGGCGCTGTTCGCTGGGTTTCATCGCGCTCGCCGCGGCAACATCGGCCGCGCTCGGGCCGCGCAGGTTTGCGGAGGCCTGATCGCCCGCCACCGCGCCCGATCCCGGGGCGACCAGCGCGGGCTTGCGCGCGCTCTGTGCCTTGGCGATGCGCGCAGCGACATCGATGCTGTTCATCTTGCCGACCTGCTCGATCGTGCGCACGAGGTCCGCTTCCCACGGCGCGCCCTGCGGGCTGTCGGCGAGCAGGTCGAGCCATGCGGCAATCGCGCCCTCGTGATCCTTGTCGAGGTCCTTCTTTGCGGCGAGGAAATAGCGCGCGCGCGGATCGTCCGGATCGAGCGAGACCGCCTTCTCGAAGGCTGCCAGCGCCTCGGGCGGCAGCGGGTCGCGCTGGCTCGAGAGCACCAGCGATTCCCCCAGCGCCGACCATAACACCGCCTCGCCCGGCGCGATCTGGACCGCGCGGCGATAGGCCTCGGCTGCCTCCTTGTATTGCCCCTGCCCGAAATAGGCGAAGGCAAGGTCGCCCCACGGGCCGGCATCGGTGGTCGAAGCCTCGGCCTTGGCGCGCAGTTGCTCGATGGTGGGCGCGCCGTCCGCCGCCGCTTCGGGCGCGTCATCGCCGCCGCCGCCCATCACGTTGTAGCCGATCGAGCCTGCCGCCAGCAGCAGCGCCGCGCCCAGCAGGACCAGCCCCGCGCGCGATGATCCGGCGGGCTTTTGCGTTTGTTCGGTTGCCATGCACCAAGCGCTAGCATCCTCCGGATTTGCGGGCAATTCGCTCTGGCATCGGGGCTGCTTTTGGCTAAGGTGCGGCGGGCACATTCTATCCGCAAGAGGGGTTTGGATAGGTGACGGGGGTATTCCAGGTCGCCATCGTCGGTTCAGGGCCAGCGGGCCTCAGCGCGGCCGCGCGAGCGGCGGCGCTTGGCATGAGCCATGTGCTGATCGAGAAGACCGACCACCTCTCGGACACGATCTTCAAGTACCAGAAGGGCAAGCACGTCATGGCGACGCCCTCCAATCTGGTGCTGCGCTCTGACATCGATTTCGAGGCGGGCAAGCGCGAGACGATCCTCGGCCGGTGGGACGAGCAGATCGCCGGGCACAAGGTCAACGTGAAGCTCAATGCCGAGGTGGTGAAGGTCGAAGGCGCGAAGGGCGCGTTCCGCATCCACCTGCGCGGGGGCGAGGTGGTGGAGGCGGCCAATATCGTGCTCGCCATCGGCACGCAGGGCAACCCCAACCGCCTGCGCTGCCCGGGCGCGGATTCGCCGCTGATCCAGTACCAGCTGGATGATCCGGGCGAGTATTTCGACGAGCACATCACCGTCATCGGATCGGGCGATGCGGGGATCGAGAACGCTCTGGGCCTCGCCGCCGATCCGGCGCAGCGCAACGTGGTGACGATCCTCAACCGCTCGGCCGATTTCGCCCGCGCCAAGGCGGCCAACGTCGCGCTGCTGGAAGAGGCCGAGCGCGAGGGGCGGGTGATCGTCCGCCGCGAGACCGAGCCTGCGGAAGTGCGTGACGGTGAGCTCCTCCTCAACACCCGTGACGGGCAGGAAGCGATCCGCTGCGACCGCATCATCGCGCGCACCGGATCGCAGCCCCCGCGCGGCTTTGTGGAAGCTATGGGGATCGAGTTCTCCAGCCCCGAGCCGGGCAGCTTCCCCAAGCTCTCGCCCGAGTTCGAGACCACCACCCCCGGCATCCACGTGATCGGCGCGCTCGCGGGCTATCCGCTGATCAAGCACTGCATGAACCAGGGCTATGACGTGATCGAGTTCCTCGCCGGGAACCGTGACCTGAAGCCCGCCGACGAGCCGCTGCTCGCCGCCAAGTTCGCCGCGCTTCCGGGCAAGCGCAGCGTCGAGGAGTGGCTGGCGGTGTTCGGCGGCAATGTCGGCGTGCTGGCCGACCTGTCGGTGCTCCAGCTGCGCGAGCTGATGCTCGATTCGACCTGTCACGCCTACGAGCCCGGCCAGGTGATCTTCCGCCGCAACGACCCCGGCTCCTCGATGTTCGCGATTGCCGAGGGCTCGGTCGCGGTCGAGGTGAACCCGGCCGATCCCTCGATCACCGTCGGCATCGAACAGGGCTCGATCTTCGGCGAGGTCGGCCTGATCTCGGGCCGCCGGCGAGGCGCGACGATCCGCGCGGCCGAGCCGGTCGTCGCGCTCGAACTGCCGCGCATGGCGGCGCTGAAGCTGCTCGCGACCTCGCCCGGGGCGGCGCGCGCGGTCAATGCCATCGCGATCGAGCGCCAGCTGCTCCAGATGTTCGGCCCGGGCATCACCAAGTCCGATGTCGCCCCGCTCGTCGCCAGCGCCGAGCTGGTGCAGGCCCGCGCGGGACAGGTGATCGTGACCGAGGGGGCCGAGGACAAGGACGTCTACATCGTCCGCTCGGGCTCGATGATCGTCGAGAAGCAGATCGGCGAGCGGCCGGTGTTCCTCTCCTACCTGCCCGCCGGAAGCTATTTTGGCGAGATGGCGGTGATCGACGGCTCGCAGCGCGTCGCCACGGTCAAGGCGGCGATCAAGTCCGAGGTGATCCGCCTGCCGGGCGAAGCCTTCCTCGCCTTCCTCGCGGCGAACCCCGTCCTGCGCGACAAGGCTCTGAGCGAAATGACCGCGCGGCGCGCCACCAATGCCTTCATCGAGGGGCAGAAGGGCAGCTTCTCGGGCGTGGTCGACATGTATTCGCAGACCGCGCAGTTCCTCGTCGACAACGGCATCGGCGAGGCGACCGACGTGCTGCTGATCGACGAGAAGCTGTGCATCGGCTGCGACAATTGCGAGAAGGCCTGCGCCGATAGCCATGACGGCCTCTCGCGGCTCGACCGCGAGGCGGGGCGGACCTACGCCCACCTCCACGTGCCCACCTCCTGCCGCCACTGCGAACACCCGCACTGCATGGCCGATTGCCCGCCCAACGCGATCAAGCGCGGGCCGGACGGCGAGGTCTTCATCGACGAGACCTGCATCGGATGCGGCAATTGCCAGCGCAACTGCCCCTACGGCGTGATCCGGATGGATGCGAAGCCGCCGAAGAAGCCTTCGCTCCTCCAGTGGATGCTGTTCGGCAAGGGCCCCGGCCCGGGCGAAGCGCCCTATGGCTGGCGCAAGTCGGAAGCGAAGAAGCAGGCCCTGCCCGAAGCCAAGCTGGCGGTGAAGTGCGACATGTGCGCCAGGATCGACGGCGGCCCGGCCTGCGTGCGCGCCTGCCCCACCGGCGCCGCGATCCGCGTCAGCCCCGAGAAGTTCCTGACCTACACCAAGCTTGCCGAGGACGCGGAATGAACGCGCCCGCCAGCCGCAGCCGTTTCCGCGAGGCGGAAAAGCGCCGCGATTCCGATCACGTCAGCTTCCTCCGGCACAAGGGCTTCCGCTGGCTGTGGATCGCGCTGCTGCTGAGCGGCGCATCGGCGCTGGGCTATGCCCTGATCGACCAGCAACCGCGCCCCAATGGCGGCACGTGGTACGGCTATACGCTGGGGACCATCGGCCTCGGGTTGATCCTGTGGCTGACGATGCTCGGCGTCCGGAAGCGCCGCATCAATCCGGGCGCATGGAGCCTCAAGGCATGGACGAGCGCGCACGTCTATCTCGGCCTGTCGCTGGTGGTGGTGGGCACGCTCCACACCGGCTTCCAGATCGGCTGGAACGTCCACACGCTCGCCTATGTGCTGATGCTGCTGGTGATCGCGACGGGCATCTACGGCGTGGTGGTCTATGCCGTCCTCCCCGCGCGCATGTCCGACAACCGCCGCGAGATGACCCGCGCGCAGATGCTCGACGCGCTGACCGCGCTCGACCGTCAGCTTGAAAGCGCCGCCCAGCCGCTCGCCCGCGACGAGGCCGATCTGGTGCTCGCCGCGCTGAAGCAGAGCCCCTTTGCCGGCGGCCTCCTCGCGCGGCTCACGGGGCGTTACCCCGGCTGCGCCACCGCCCGCGCGCGCAAGGGTATGGCGGGTGACAGCGAGGCCGAACAGCGCGTGCGTGCCCTGCTCGAGAAGCGCCTTGCCCAGCTCGGCCAGCTGCGCGAGGCGCTGCGCATCCGTGCGGCGCTGGAAGTGTGGCTGTTCCTCCACGTGCCCCTCACCATGGCATTGATCGCGGCGCTGACCGCGCATGTCATCAGCGTGTTCTACTACTGGTGAGCGCGCGGCGATGACCTTCCTGATCCGCACGCTCGACATCACCGCCAGCGGCCGCGAGATCCGGCGCGAGCGGCCGAGCCCCGCGCCCACGCTCACCGTCGGCCGCGCGGCAGAGAACGACATCCACCTGGCTGACCTCGCGGTCGAGCAGCACCACATCCTGATCGATGCCCTGCCCGATGGCATGGTGAGCGTCACCGCGCTCGGCACGCTCGGCTTCGGGCTCGATGGAGCCGTGGTCACCGAGGGCACGATCGACCCGCGCACCGGCGGCGAGATCGCGCTGGGCAGCGCAAGGCTGGTGGTCACGCGTGAGGGCGAGCAGATCGCCGTCACCATCCGCCAGGTCGCCGAGGACGAGGGCAAGCACGATGCCCTGCGCGGCTTCGCGCTCGCGAGCGTGCTGCCCTCCAAGCGCGCGATGAGCTGGGCGCTGGCGGGCGCGATCCTGCTGATGCTGCTGATGGTTCCGGTCGCCAGCCACCTGCTCCGCACCCCCGCCAAGCCCGATCCCACCGGCAAGACACCCGGCGTGGTGCTGATGGACAGCGCGTGGACCTCGGGCGAGCTGTCGCTGAAGCACCACAGCCTCGAGAACAATTGCGAAAGCTGCCACGTCAACGCCTTCGAAAGCGTGCAGGACGAGACCTGCCTGTCGTGCCACAAGGACACCGGCGATCACGCGCCGATGGGCCGCCTCGCCAAGGGGATGCCTGCGCTGTCGGCGGGGGATGCGATCCAGTGGAAGATCGGCGAGAGCCTCGGCAAGGAAGGGCCGCTCGGCTGCGTATCCTGCCATTCGGAGCACGAAGGCCCGGTGCGCACGGCCTCAGGGAACGAGGCCTTCTGTTCCAACTGCCACGACAGCCTCGACACCCGCCTGACCGACACGCAGCTCGCCAATGCGCATGATTTCGGCAAGGCCCACCCGCAGTTCCGCCCGCTCTATTTCGCGAGCTTCGGCGCGGCCAAGCCGGTGCGTGCGGCGCCAGGGACGGTGCCGGTCGAACGCTCGGGCCTCAAGTTCCCGCACGATGTCCACATGAACGCGCGCGGCGGCGCGGCGCGCATGGCCGTCAGCCTGAAGCAATATGGCAAGCCCCTCGAATGCGCGGATTGCCATGTGCTGACCGCCGACCGCATCTCCTTCAAGGAGGTGAACATGGAGCAATCCTGCGAAGCGTGTCACAGCCTCGTCTCGGGGCGGATTGCCGGGGGCGGCTTTACCAAGCTGCGCCACGGCGACCTGAAGCACCTGGCCGAGGATCTGGCCAAGATCAGCACCGGCCCGCGCCCGGCGCTCGCGCCGGGACGCCAGCGGCCCGGGCAGCTTGGCAGCGCCTCGCCCTATCGCGCGGATTTTGGCCGTCCGGTGCGCGCCTATATCGGCATCTCCAACGCGCTCAGCACCGGCGGGGTGTGCACCGAGTGCCACCTGCCCACCACCGGGCCGAGCGGGCAGGCCGATCTGATGCCGGTGAACTTCCCCGACCGCTTCCTGTCCTCGGGCTATTTCAATCACGAGGCGCACAAGAAGCAGGAATGCACCGATTGCCACGCCGCCACCACATCGAAGGCGGCGAGCGACCTGTTGATGCCCGATCTCAAGAGCTGCCGCACGTGCCACCTCGGCGCGAGCGCCGTGAAGACCAAGAAGATCGTGCCCTCCGATTGCGCGATGTGCCACGCCTACCACGTCCCCTCAGGGCAGTGGCAGCAGAAGGGCCCCGCGCCTCATTACCGTCCGCCTCCTCTCCCCGTCGCCACTCCGCCGCCTGCAAAGGTGGCCCAGATGAGGAAGTGAGAGCATGGTCGCACACTCCGCTTTGCCCGCCCGCCGCGCGGTGCTGATCGCCCAGATCACCGACATCCACGTCGGTTTCGGTCCCTCGGGCGGCGGAGTGGAGGAGCCCAACCTCGTCCGCTTCCGCGCCGCGCTGGAGCGGCTGGTCGAGGGGCCGAACCGGCCCGACTGGCTGGTGCTCTCGGGCGACATTACCGAGCATGGCGATGCGGCCAGCTTCGCCACCGCGGCCGCGCTGGTCGCCGAATGCGGCATTCCGGTGCTGCCGCTGGTCGGCAACCACGATGACCGCGCATCGCTGGTCGCTGCCTTCCCCCGCGTTGTCCTGGCCGGGGGCGGTTTCCTGCACCATGTGACCGATGCGGGGATGGGCCTCAGGATCATCTGCCTCGACACGCTCGAGCCCGGCCGTCACGGCGGCGCTTTCTGCGAGGCGCGCGCGCGCTGGCTGGCGGAGCGGCTGGCCGAGGCGCCCGACACCCCGACGCTGGTGTTCATGCACCATCCGCCGGTGATCTCGGGGATCGACTGGATGGACCCCGCCCCCGACGAGCAATGGATCGCGCGGCTCGCGGCGGTGCTGGAGGGGCAGAAGCAGGTGCTCGCGCTGCATTGCGGGCATCTCCACCGCCAGATCGGCACAAGCTTTGCGGGCATCCCGCTTGGCGTGACCCCCTCGGTCGCGCCGCAGGCCTCGCTCGACCTCACGGGGATCGACCCCGCCCTGCCCGACGGCCGCGCGCTGATCACCGCCGAGCCGCCCGCCTACGCCCTCCACCGCTGGGACGGGCAGAGTCTCGTCACCCACTACGAAGTCGTCGGCAACTGGCCGGTGCTGGCGCGCTTCGACGCGGGATTGCAGGACATGATCGAAGGCATGTTCGAGGAGCGGGGGTAAAGAGCCCTTCCCCGTCATGCTGAACTCGTTTCAGCATCCATCGGGCTGCCTGCTCCGCAGCCCGCGAAGTCTCGCTGCGTTTCGTCATCGCGCCGCAAGGGAGCGCCTCACATCGGCATTCTGCGCCTGCCGCATGATGGATGCTGAAACGAGTTCAGCATGACGGGCTAGAGCGCTACTTCCTCGCGCTCGCCCGCTGCGCACCGGTGGGCGCAAGGC
Source organism: Erythrobacter colymbi (assembly GCF_002155685.1). Taxonomy (GTDB): domain Bacteria; phylum Pseudomonadota; class Alphaproteobacteria; order Sphingomonadales; family Sphingomonadaceae; genus Erythrobacter; species Erythrobacter colymbi. The sequence goes on along the minus strand of NZ_MUYK01000001.1, from coordinate 336,951 downwards.
CGACCCAACGCTTCATGTCGACCTCGTCGCTCACCTTCCACGGCACGCCCGAGCGGGTCATGAACATCCGCTCCATCTCCTCGCGGGTGAAGGGGCGCGAGCCGAGACGGCCGAACACCGCCATCTGCCCGCCGGTCTCGTCCACCGCGCGGTCGCGGTCGAGGCCCTTCGACATCGCGATCGCGGGGCTCGGAGTCTTCGCCCAGGCGATCAGCTCGGGCTTGGGCGCGGGGCTGAAGCCGTAGAAATTGCGCTGGCTGTCGGGGCTGGTGAGTTGCAGCACCTTCATCCCGCTCCGCCCGTCTGCCACATAGGCGAAGAGCGAGGCGTTGGTGGTGCCGACGATCACGTCCTCGGCATCGTTCAGCGCCCCGTCCAGCGTCACCTTCTGGTAGACCTTGGGCGCGCGCGGGTTGGTGACGTTGAGGATCACCAGCCCGTCCGCCTTGGCCGCGACATAGGCATAGGTGCGCGCGATATACATGCGCCGCGCGTCGGCGAGCGGCACGGTCGCCTCGGGCACGGCGACCGGATTGCGCAGGGTGGTTATGTCGAACAGCTTCACGCCCTCGGCATCGGTCACCCACAGATAGCGGAACTGCACCGCGCTCGCCCGCGCATCGCGCAGCTCGCGCACCGCGGCGAGCTTGGGCGTATCGGGATCGCTGAGGTCGACGACCACGAGGCCCTTCGCGGCGGTGATATAGGCGATCTCGCCCGCCAGCACGATGTGCCGCGCGCCGTTCAGCACCCCGCCCGGGTTCCACGCGGTCGAGCCGTCGGCATAGGCATGGCGCGACAGCTTGTTGTTGCGGAATTCGCCGTCCGCCATCGTGTTGACGTTGACGAGGATCAGCCCCTCCACCGCGTCGGTCACGGCGGCGAAGTTGTAGATCGGCTTGAACGCCTGTTCTTGGTTCATCTCGCGCATCTGCGGCGTGTTGCGCGTTGGCGCGATGGGCTGGTTGGTGGGCAGCGCCATGCAGGTCGCGTTGGTCGTCTTGACGTGGGTGTCATGGCCGAGGCCTGAGAACGGCCCCTTGATGATCCGCTCCGAGAAACCCTTGTTGGCGATGCTGGCGACGTCATAGACCATGAAGCCGCCCGTGCCTTCGGCGACATACATGTATTCGCCGCGCAGCTGGAGGCAGCCGACCCGGTCGCCCGTGCTTTCGTGGACGTTGGCGAATTCCTCGAAGGGATGGGTCTCGCCCGACAGGCCGCCGCTGAAGGTCTTGCCGCGCGTCCAGTTCTTCAGCTCGCGCCCGTTCTGCTCGACATGGAGCTTCCAGTAATCGGGATAGGCATAGCGCTGGAGATAGGAGCCGATCACCGCCTGCGGCTCGTCGTACTCGGTGACGCGGGTGGCCTGGAAGCCGCCTTCCAGACCCGTCCACGCGTTGAGGCCGACGAAGTTGACGTAGTTCGTCCCCAAGAGGAAGAGCTGCGCCATGATCGCGTTGTTGTCCTCCTTGGCGGAGAGGTGGCAATCGGTGCAGGTCTTGGTCTCGGTGGTGCGCACGGTGTGCGGGAAGTGCGGCGCGAAGGCCTGGCTGGAGAAGCCGATTGCCGAAATCGGCGGCTGCTGGACGTAGATCCGCTCGCGGTTGGTGTTGGTCGAGGACAGCACCAGCGCCGAGGACGAACGCACCGGCGCGGTCTGGCCGCCCTTGGTGGTCATGTGCTTGCCGAGCTGGAACATCTCGTCGCGCGCGACCTGCGGGTTGTAGGTCGCGAAGTTCCTCGTCTCGCCGCCTTCGTAGCGGTGGATCTTGGTCTTCCAGTTGGCCTCGATCGGCAGGTGGCAGCCGCCGCATGAAGTGGTCCACGAAAGGTGGCAGGTGAAGCACGCCATTTCCGGATCGCGGTGCGCGCGGTCGCCTTCGGCAATGCCGGTGCCGAACTCGAAATTGCCCGTCTCCGCGCCATAGCGGCTGACGAGCTTCGCCCGCGCGGCCTTGGCGTTGAACACAGGGGTCGCGGGATCGACCGTGTCCTTGACGAGGCTCATGTCCCATTCGAGGTTCGGGTCGATGATCGAGCGCTGGACGAGCTTTCGCCTGCCGTCCGGCCCCTCCATCCATTCGAAGCGGCGCTTGCCGTCGGGGTTGCGCAGCAGGGCGAGGTCGTGGCCCTCGGGCGGGGCGGCAGGGCCGCTGGTGCGCAGCGTGGGATAGGCGTCGGCGGTGCCGTGGCAGTCCTTGCAGGTGATCTCGATCGCGTTGGCCACCTCGCCATAGATCAGCCCGTTGCCGTGGCTGTCCTGCTCGAAGTGGCAATCGGCGCATTGCATGCCCTTCTCGGCATGGATGTCCATCAGGTGCACGGTCTTGCCCGGGTTGACGCCGACGGGGACGAACTTGCCCTCACCCTCGCGCCGCCACTTCTCCGGATCGTCGGGGTCGACGATCTTGCCCTCGGCGTCGAGCAGATTGCCCTCGCGGTCGCGCTTGAAGATCGCGCGGAAGTTCCAGCCGTGGCCGTGATAGTCGGCGAACTGGGTGTCCTTGAGCGTCGGGTTCAGATCATAGACGTTGCGCAGGAAATCGAGGTCCGACCAGTTGCCCTTGGGCGCGGCGCCTTCGGGGTTGCGGTCGGTGACGGCGCGCACTTCCTCGGCGGTGGGGTATTTCTGCTGCTTTGGCCACATCGCCGGCGCGTCGGACTCGTAGTCCCACATGGTGTAGCCGAGGAACGAGTTCAGGAAGATGTTGGGCTGGTGCATGTGGCAGTTCATGCACTGCGCAGTCGGGATCGAGCGAGTGAAGACGTGCTGGAGCGGGTGGCCCTTTTCCTTCACATCGCCGCTGGCAGTGCGCAGCGTGCCATCATCCCCGTGACCGTGACCGTCATCCGCCTCGTGATGCCCCGGCTGCTTCACCGCGCCGTGGCCGCTTGTCTTCTCGCCATAGCCCGCCGCGTGCTCGACCTTGGCGGCGATCGTGGGATCGACCGACATCGACTGCCCGTCGCGTCCGAATTGCGCATAGGTCAGCGAATGGCGCGGCTCGCGGTCGTTGGCGTAGACCACATGGCAGGATGCGCAGCCCGAATGGCGATAGTCGCCCGGCTGGTCGTTGGTGCCCATGAACCACGTGAAGGGATCGTTGAGGCGGGTCTTGTGGACGTTGAGCACGGGGATCGAGACGCGCAGACCCGTGCCGGGACCGCGGTTCGACTGCTTGAGATCGGGGCGGCCCGGCTCCTCGAGACGCTGGATCTGGCCCGTCGGATTGGGCAGGCCCACCTCGGCGAACTGGGTGTTGATGTTGCGCCCGCCGCGCTCGAACACGCGGAAGATGTCGCCCGGCGGCACCACGTGCCACGTCGGCAGCGGATACATCTCGGCGAGCACGCCGCGCGCCACCTGATCCTCGGACAGCTTGCCCCCCGGCCCCGCCCCCGGCGAGGTGATCTTCGCCGGTTTGCCGTCGCGGGTATAGGCCTCTCCGAGGAGGTAGTTCTTGTAGGGCAGAATCCCGTTGTTGTAGCTCGCCCCGCCCCACAGCATCGCGCCTGACGCCATGATCGAACGCTCCGCCGCTTCGATCGCCTGGATGTGGCACGCCCCGCAGGCATCGCGCGCGACGCGGTAGTCCGAGGGGTTCACGAACTTGATGAACTCGGGCGCTTCCTTGTTGAGCAGGGCGTAGGAGCGCTGCGGGTTCGCCGAGGAGGGGAAGTGCCACGACTTGGGATACTTGGGCAGCACGTGCGCCTGGTCCCGCGCGGCGACATAATCGGGGTGGTCGTGCGGGAGCTCGGAATTGCCGCGCACCGTGGCATCGCCGCCGTGGCAGTCGGTGCAGCCGAGCCGAACCGCAGGCGTCATGTGCATCGTCGGCGCGTCGGTCTTGACGTGGCAGGTGTTGCAGCCCTCGGACTTGGCGTCCATCTCCGCCACCGATTGCCGCTGCGGCGCGGGCGGAGCGATGACGCGGCTGTAGTCGCGCTTGACCGGCTTTTCCTTGTCCGCCGCCATCGGTTGCCCCGCAAACAGCATCACGCCGAGCAGCAGCGCGCCCGCGATCAGGGCCAGGTGACGGGTCAGGGGGCGGAGGAGCATCGACATCAGTAGGTCAGCACCACGTTGGCGAGAACGGAGAGGTATTCGCGTCCACCGCCGCGCGCGGTGAACTGCTCGCGGAAGCCCTCGCCCGCCAGCAGTGTGGCGGCCGAGAGGCGGAAGACGAGGTTCTGGTTCGCCTTGGGCCGCCAGATCGCTGCGGCCGAAAGGTCGAAGCCGATGTCGCGGTTGATGTTCGGCTGGTTGCGGATCGCTTCGAGCACGGTGGTGTCGGCGAACCACAGGTGGTTGGCATTGGCCGAGATGCGGAACTCCGGCGTCAGATCGAAGTCCGCGCCCGCGCCCAGCAGGATCAGGCCCGGGTTGTTGAAATTGCTCTGCCCCTGCTCCTTCGAGCTGCGCAGCGAATTGAGCAGGCCGTTCCTGCCATTCACCGATACCGCGCGCCCGCCGCCCGCGAAGGGGATCGTCTGGCGGATCCAGTAGGACGTGTCCGCGCCCGCGAAGACCGGGTTCTCGAAGATCGCGTCGAAGCCGGTTTCCTTGTTGTCGTCCGGGTTTTTGTCGCCGCTCGCGTAAGCGCCCGAGAGGCGGAAGCGCATCCAGTCGCGGTCGTAGCTCGCCTCCACCGCCAGGAACTGCGCGTTGATATCTGCCGGACGGTCGGTGAAGAAGGAGTTGGTGTCGCGCCCCAGCGCCCAATAGGCCATGCCGGTGAGGTTCACGCGGCCCACGCGGCCATCGACGCCGTAGCCGAGATAGACCACATCATAGTCGCGGCCGCGCAGGCTCCCGATCAGCGCCGGGCGCACGGGGAAGCCGTTGTCGTCGACCTCGATCTCGTTGCCCTCGCGGTTCATGTTGTAGACCACGGTGAATTCGCTGGTGAGCGCCGGGATCAGGAAGTCCTGCCGGTAGGCGTTGACGACGAAGACGAAATCGTCGCGCGGGCGCTGGACGACCGAGTTGAGGCCGGAGTTGGTGTCCTTCTCCAGCCGCCAGAACGCGCCGACATTGAACTGGAAGCGGTTGTTGTCGCGCGATCCGAAGACGCGCACGCCGAGCTGCTGATCGTTGAACAGGAAGCCGCGGAAATCCGACTGGAAGGTCTGGATACCGGCGCGCGCCGAGATAAAATCGAACCGCTCGGTATCGAAGCGCGCGAAGTGGTAATCGACGAAGGCTTCCTGCACCCCAAGGAAGTGGTCGAGCCGGTGCGAGGGCTTGGAGGGCTCGACGAACAGCACGCGCCGCTCGGGCACGTCGACATAGTTGACGTTGTAGGCGAGCGTGACGCGGTATTCGACCGTCGGCGGGGCGTAGGTCGTGGAGCCTTTCAGCAGCGCGAAACCGGCAAGGAAGGTCTGGCTGAAGACCTGGCTGAAGGCGTTGCCGAACACGTCGTTGCGGTCGGGATCGCCCGGGGTCTGCACCCCGACGGGGATCGGGAAGCTGCGCGGCTCGTAGACCGTGTCGGAGATCAGGTTGGCGACGAAGAACCAGTCGTCGCCCGTGATCGGCAACCACGGCACCTTGGCGCGGTTGATCGGGCGGTCACCCTTGTAGGTGTTCTGGTGATAGGGATCGAACAGGTTCTCCTTCACCACGCCGAGCGTTTCGACCAGCCGCCAGCGGTCGGGGATCGGGATCTGTTCGGTCGGGAAGGCCTGCGGGGGCGGCGCGCGCACCGCGCCTTGGTTGTCCTGCTCGATCCGGTCGGGCAGCGGCGCGGTGTAGCCGGGACGCTCGCGCCCTTCGAGGATGCCGGGATCGACCGGCGGGATGTCCTTCTCCCAGTTCTCCGGCTGCGCCTCCTCTCCGGGCGGCGCGACCGGCGGCTGCACCTCCTCGGGCGCAGGCGCAGCCTGGAGCAGGAGCAGCGCGGGCAGGAGAGGCCAGCCCATCGCTACAGCCCCTGGCAGACGTTCTGCTGGGTGGTGTCGAGGAACGGCGCGAAGGGGCAGTTCACATATCTGAGCCGCGTCGAGCTGCTGCCGACCTGCACCGCGATCCGGTCGGAGCGGATGGCGGCGGGCGCATTGCCGATCCCCGTGCCGAGCTTCGCTCCGGCATTGGCAAGGCCAAGGAAGGGCACGAGGTCGTTCTGGTCGATCCCGTCACCCGATGCCCCGATGCCGCCGACCAGCACATTGCCGCGATAGATCGGCACCGCGCCGGGGAACAGCGTGATCCCGTTGCGGATGCGGCTGCCATTGGCGTTGACGGCGGGTAGGCTCGTGCAGCGCGTCGGCACGTCAGTGGGCCGCGCACCGGCAATGAACTGGAGATGCTCGATGATGCTCCCCGTGACCAGCCGCGACTGGAGCCCGGTCGAGAAGATGCTCCACTGGTCGATCGGGCGCGAGAACGGCCCCGGCGGGCGGCCGAGCTCGCCATCGGGGAAATAGGGCCGCGAGATATTGCCGAGCGCGCGGTTGGAGAAGGCATATTTGCCGTTCAGCACCTGCGGATCGCCGGTGAAGGTGCGGGTCGCGGCGACGAAGCCCTGCACCTCGCTGTCGCCGCTCGCGATCAGGTCATCGTCAGCCGCCGCGTTGGAGAAGAAGGTGACAGAGCGCGCCTTCTGCGTGGTCGCGTCGATCGCGTCGACCAGCGCGTCGGGCGAGCGGATGATGCCGAGCACCTCGCCGCGGGTGTCGACCATCACCAGCGTCATCTCGGCGCGCGAGCCCACGGGCTTTCTTACCTGCGAGCGGGTGCGCGAGAGAACCGCGAAGCTCTCCTCGAAGATCGTGCGGACCTCGGCCTGGGTCAGCGGCTGGGCGACCTCGGCCCCGTCGGTGCCGCCACGGATCGGGAAGCGGTTGTTGCCCGCCCCGTCGCTGACGACATAGGCATCGGGGTTCGAGAACTCCGCCGTGCGCGCCGGACGCACGCCCGAAGCCTCGCTGCCATAGGCCGTACCGGCGAGCAGCGCGGTGCCATCGTAGTAGCCCCTGAGCGGCGAAAGCCCGCCGAGCCGCGCGGCGGCATCGGCGAAGGTCGCGGTGCGCACGGAGGGCGCGAGCTGGCTATAGGCGATGTCGCTGTAGCGCAGCAGCGTGCCATCGAGCGCGATCTTGTCGGCGCGGATCTCCTCTGCCGCCTCGAAGCCGACCGTGGCGGCAAGCCCGATGCGCTCGTCCGGCTGGTTGTCGAAATCGAGGACATTGGTGTCGAAGCCGTAGTCCGGGTCCGCCGCCACGCCCACCGCGCCGATCAGCACACCGTTGCGATAGAGCGGGAAGCCGCCCGCGTCGGCGGCGAAACCGATCGCCGAGCGCTTGGGCCCCGGCGTCGCGCCCTGCCCGGGGGTGAAGCGCGCGGAGATGTCGGAGCATGGCAGCTGGCTGAACTGCACCGAGAACAGCGCCCCGCTTTCGAGCCCGCCCGTCGAAGGCCCCTTGGGGAAGGTCTCCTGAATGATCCCGCCTGCCGTGCGGCTGGAGAAGGCATTGCCCTGGCTCGAGAAATAGGCCGCGGTCAGCGCCTTGGCGATCGCGGCGGTCTCGGCGGGGACATTGGCGCCCTGCAGATCGAGATTGTTGCCGTTGGGCGCGTTGGGAATCTTCTGCGTCACCGGCGCGCCGGTCATGCGGAAGATCGCGAGGACGTTGCCGACGCGGTCGATCACGGTGATGACGGCAGGCGTCCCGTCAGCCTCGGCCTGGGCTGCGCCCTGCGCAACGATCTGGCCGACATCGGCGGCGCTGAGCGCGATCTGCGCGGGCTGGGTATAGACCGGCGTGGTGCCGCCGCCGCCCACCGGGGGCGTGACCGGGCCGCTGCCGCCGCCGCTGCTCCCCCCGCCGCCGCATCCGGTAAGGACGAGCGCGCTGGCCGCAACCAGACCCTGCCACAGCCGGGGACGCATCATTGCAACCGCCCGATCGCGCCCGCCGCCGATTTCAGCGCGGCACGGAATTCGGCCGGGCGATAGGCATTGGGCTCTTCCACCGCCTTGTAGGCGCGCGCGATATCGCCGCGGATGCCCGCCGCCGCGCCCTGCGTCACGCGGCCCTCGTTGACGAGCGCGTTGAGCAGCGTGTCGACCGCCATCACCGCCTGCACCGATCCGGCGTAGTCGGTGAAGCGCGGGCTCGTCGCCTCGCCCGCGATGATCGCGACCACGCGGAAGGCATCGGCATCGCCATAGGCGCGGGCTGCAAGCGCTTCGGACAGAGCGCCCGCTCGGCTCGCGAGCGCCTGTGCTGCGGCACGGGTCTGTTCCGGCCCTGCCCCCATCGCGCGGTGGAAATCGCGCGCGGCGGTCTGGAACGCCCCCGCCTCGCCTGGCGCAAGTGCGCCAGCGACCGCCTGGAGCATGATCATGTTCTCGTCATTGAAGGGCGGGTTGCCGAAGGGGATCGGGCGGCCGGGATTGGTCTCGAAAGTGAGCTTCCTCTGCGGGCCATCGGTGATCGTGCGGTGGCACGAGTGGCAATCGAGGAAGTAGAACTGCGGGAAAGCCCCCTCGAAGGCGAACTTGGGCTGGGCGAAGAGGCTGGTCGAGCGGCGCACCGCCTCGGCCTGACCCACCGCCCAGAAGCGCACCGAATCCGGCGAACCCTTGCGCTGCACATAGTCGGCATCGATGTTGTGGTGCTGCTGCAATGCGCTGAACAGGTCGAGCTCGAACGAGATGCGCGGATGTCCGGCGGCCATCATCGCGTGGGTGACGAACTGGCCGGGCTTCGAGGAGCCGTAATGGCAATCGAGGCACACGCCCGCGCGGGTCTTCGCGTTCTCGAGCGCGGTCAGGCCGGCCGCCACGTTCGAGGCGTGGGTGGCGGGGAGCGCATAGTGTTCGGCGAGCCAGCCGCCACCCGACGGGCCGTGGCAGCTTTCGCAGCCGACGCCGTCCGTCAGCGTGAACTTCGCCCCGCGCTGTCCGGCGGGCGCGTTGGTGGCGTGGCAGCCGAGGCAGGCGGGCGCAGACTGGGCATTGCCGAGGCCGAGACTGGCGGCGATCTGCTGGCCGCGCCTTCCGCCGAGGACGGCATAGGCGCGGCTATGCGCGCCGCTGGGCGAGGAGGGTTCCTGCCATGTCGCGATCTCGTCCTGCCGCACGACCGCGCCATTGCCCTCGGCCCGGCCGTGGCAGGTCGATCCGGCGCAGGTGGCAACGCCCTCGAACACCGGATTGCCGATCGCGCCAGCAGCAGGATAGAGCGCAGCGAGCGCGATCACGGCGAGCACGCGCAAGGCCCCCGGCCTGCCAAGCAGGCCAGCGACGCTTCTCGCCCAGAATCCTGTCATCCCCATACCCCCGAGATGCCCGCGCACCGCCCCTGATCCCTGACTCAGCCCGTTTCAGGAAAGCCCCGCACGCGCCGATTCAGAGCGCGCGCAAGCCCACGCGTCCTTGTTCCAAGCTTGGCACCGCGATGCAACAGGCAATCGCCGGTTTTCGCCCGCGAACCCGACGAAATGACGCGCGGTCAGCCTGCCGCTTCGGCGGTCTGCTCGAAGGTGTTGGCGAGGGTTTCGAGCTGCACCGAGCAGCCGCGCGCGATCAGCGCCTCGGCCAGCGCGTCGGGGGCTTCGAAATCGCCGGTCAGCAGCACGAAATTGAGGTGCGCGGTGGTGGTGCCATCGGGGCCGGTGACCATGTAATGCCCGCCCTCGCTCACCGGCAGGCGCGCCGGATCGAGCGCGGCGACGGTGACGGTGTCATCGAAGGTGACGTCAGCATAGGCATCGGTGTCGCCGTGGGCCGAGATGCGGTAGGTCGCCGTGCCCTCGGTCGCGGGACGCCACAGGCGCACGGTGGCGAGATCGTAAAGGCACACCGTGCCCGAGCGGGTGATGTCGACATACCACAGGCTGGGATTGGTCACCTCGCCCTCGATCCCGTCCCGCACCGCGCCGGTGCGCACCCGGGTGGCGGCGCGCTTCCGCGTGAGCGAGGCGAAGCGGTCCGAGGCGACCTGCGGGCGGTCGCCGACGCGGAAAGTGCCCGCGCCCTTGATCACGCGGGTGCCCTGCGCGGTCAGCACGGTCACCGCGTCGCCATCCTTGAGAGTGATGCGCACATCGTCGCCCAGCTTGGTGCCGACCGGATACTTGGTCGCCGAGGGACCGGTGGACTTCACCACCACACCCGCCATCGCCGCCACCGGCAGGGCCAGCGCCGCACCGCCAAGCATCGCTGCCGCAAAAGCCCGCTTCATCCTAGCTGAGAACATAGGTCCCTTCCTCGTCGATCTGCCGCAATCGCTGCACGAGACATTCTAGCGCCGAATCTTGCGGATGACGACCCGCAACCGCTTGTGCCAGCGCAATGGCTTCCGCCGGATGAACGGCGGCGCGCGCCGCGGCCTGTTCCAGCGCGGCGCGGTCGTCCGCCGGGAAACCGGGCGCGGGTTCGAACAGGTCGACCGCCTGGGCACGGCCGCGCAGCCGCACCCGGCCCATCGCCCGCCACCAGTCGAGCCCCGAGGCTTCGGCGAATTCCCTGCTGGCGATGACGCTGGAGCCGAGCGGCTTGTTCGCTGCCTCCAATCTGGCGGCGGTGTTCATCGCGTCGCCCAGCGCGGTGTACTGGATGCGGTTCGCGCCGCCGAAATTGCCGATCACCGCCTCGCCATGATGCAGGCCCACGCGGGTGCGGCCGATGGGAGGGAGCGAGGCATCCATCGCGGCGACCTCGCGGCGGAAGGCCTCGCCCGCCTGCCACACCGCATAGCCCGCCCGCGCGGCGCGCTCGCCATCGTCGGGCCGGCTGATCGGCGCGCCCCAGAAGGCGACCACGGCATCGCCCACGAACTTGTCGATCACGCCACCGTGCTCGAGCACCACGCGGCTCAGCATGTCGAGATAGCGGTTGAGGAGCTTGGCCACCATTTCCGGCGGAATCGCGTGGCTCATGGCGGTGAAGCCCTCGAGATCGCTGAACAGCACGAAGATCGCGCGCTTCTCGCCGCCCAGCGCCAGCAGCTCGGGCTTGTCGATGATCGCCTGCGCAATGTCGCGCGGGATATATTTGCCGAGCGCGCCGGTGGCGAAATTGCGCTGCGCCGATCCGGCCGCGCGCGCGGCGGCGGTGACGGCGGCAAAGGCGATGATCCAGCCGACCAGCCATCCCACCGCAGGCAGCCCGTAGGTATCGACATCGCGCAGTTGCAGCCACACCGGAATGCCGATGAAACCCGCGAACAGCGCGACCACGAAAGGTGCGACGCGGCGCACCGGCCATTCGAGCAGCGCCGTCAGCGCCGCGCTCAGCACCACCAGCACCGCCATCGCCCACAGCACCCATTGCGGGATCGGCGCGAGCATCCGGCCATCGAGCATCTGCGCGATGGTTTCGGCATGGACCGCGAGCCCCGGCGGCAATTCGCCGTTGATCGAGGTGAAGGTCGTCTCGACGCGGTCGTAATCGACGATGTCGCCGCCGATCAGCACATATTTGCCGCGGATCTGATCCGCCAGCAGCGGCAGCACCTCGGGGTCGGGATCGGCCAAGAGATCGATCTGGAGCGAGGCGAACAGCGGCGCATCGACATAGCGCGGCCGGCGGTAATCGAGCGCGCCTTCATAGCCCTCGAAACGCGCGGTGCTTACCCCCGCGTCGGCCAGCATCACCCGCCCGAGCAGCGGCGGCAGGCCGGGGACGATGGTCGGCCACACCCGCGTCGCGCCGAAGGTGTTGTCGAGCCGGATGCTGGCTGATTTGGCGCGGCTCCCGGCAATCTCGGCCTGAAAGGCATCGAGATATTGCTGCTGTTCGTAGACCACGTCGTCTTCGTTGGTGGCAACATTGGCATAGGCGACCGCGACGGGGGTCTTCATCGCCTTGAGGGTGGCGACAAGCTCGGCGTCCTCGTCCTGCGGCTGATCGAACAGGATGTCGATCCCGATCGCCTTGGCGCCCATCGCGTCGAGGTTGCGCAGCGTGCGCGCCAGCATCCCGCGATCGAGCGGGGAGCGCTTGCGGGCGTTGATCAGCGTCTGGTCGGTATAGGCGACCAGCACGATGCGGCTGTCCTGCTCGACCAGATCGGCGGCGTAATAGGCGCGCAGGTCATAGAACGCGCGCTCGGCCTCGCTGGTAAGCGGGGTGGGCACCGTGCCGTCGGGCAGTACCCAGCTGAAGCGGGCGATGAACAGGGCTCCCGCCAGCACCAGCACGGTCGCGGCCAGTTGCAGCCGCCCGGCCGCACGCATCGTTCGCCAGCCGCGCCGGAACCAGCGGAATGCAGTCACTCCGGCGCTCCCCCCGCCCGATCAGCGCGCAAGGCGGGCAGCGCCATCGCCGACAATCGCGAAGGCCGACCAGTAGAACGGGTGCGAGGTCTGCGCATCGTCCATCAGCGCGCGCTGCGAGGTCTGTAGCGCCTCGGCGGTGGCCCGGCCATCCTCGGCGAACAGGCCCGAGACGAGGCGTCCGGTCGCGTCGAAATCGTCGGGCACCGGCCAGTGGCTCGCCAGCACCGTCCGCCCGCCCGCGCCCACGAAGGCGCGCACCAGCCCATCGAGCGCGAATTCGCCGCCGCTCGTCACCCCCGCCTCGCGGGTCGCGCCGACCGTGGCGCTGCCGGCGGTGTCGCAGGCCGAAAGGATCACGAGATCGGCATCGAGCTTCAGCGCGAAAATCTCGGCAAAGCTCAGCAGCCCGTCCGAAGCCGCGCCTTGCCCGAAGCTCGTCAGCAGCGCGGGGCGCGGCGGGCAGCCGGGCTGCGGCGCGGTGACGAGGCCGTGGGTGGCGAAGTGGAGGATGCGGTATTCGCCAAGGTCGGGCAGGCTCTCGACCGCGGTATCGGTGAAGGCCGCGCCGGTCAGCACCTGCGCCGTGCCGCCGAAGCGACCCGCCGCCCGACGCAGCTCGTCCGCCTTGATCGGGTTGGCCCAGATGTTGGGCGACCAGGTGCAGCGCTCGCCGTTGGTGCTCGCCCCGCCGGCGAGCGGCGCATTCTCGCCAAGTCCGAGATAGGCGCGGCGGCCATCCGAAGGCCGCGCCGCGCGCACATCGCGGAACGCCGAGGCGGCGACCGATGTGCTGATCTGCGTGCCGCGCCCGAGCCAGCTGGTGCCGCGGAAGTCGTACTCGTCCGCGCCCTTCTGCTTGATGCGCGCCTGATAGGCGGCAACGCTCGCATCGTCGGTGACGAGCAGGTTGATCGGCAACCTGAGCAGCGCGCCATCGGGCTCGAACACCAGATGCCGCACCTTGGGCAGGGTCTCGGCGACGGGGGCGAAGAGCTTCACGTAGAGCGTGCGCGCGGCGGCGATGTCGAAGGGATAGGTCAGCACCTGCCCGCCCTCGACCACCGCGATGCTCTCGCGGATGCCGTTCACCATCGTCTCGAGCTGCTGCGGGGTCGCATCGGCGCGCCACACCCGCGCGCTGTCGCGGGTGGCGTAGACGACGTAGGCGTCCTGTTCGAGCGTCACGAGCTTCACATAGGCCTCGCCCTCGCCGAGGATCGCCTGCAGGTCGGCAAGGCTGATCGCGCTGCCGGTGACCGCGCGGTAGCGGGGATAGGCGGCGAGCTTCTGGAGCACCTCGGCCTGTTGCTCGCGCAGCTGGTCGAGCTCGGTCTGGCGCGCGGTGATCGCGGCACCCTGCTCGTTGCCCGATGCCGCCGCGCCGCGCAATTCGAGCAGGGCGAGCCGCTGCTGTTCGATCGCGCGGGCAAGGTTGGTGCTGGAGCGGAACAGCTGCGCGGCCTCGTCCGACCCTGCGGAGAGTTCGCGCGCGAGCACGGCCTGCGTCTGGGCAAGGCCCGGGCGCTGGAGCAGCTGGCTTGCCGCGAACAGATCGGACGCTGCCGCAGGGCTATCTCCGCCCGACAGCAGCAGATCGAAATAAGGCGCGAGCAGCCGCCGCAACGAGGGCAGCGGGCGGCCCTCGGCATCGCCGACGATGCTGCGGTAGAGCGTCAGGGCTTCGGGCTTGCGGCCCGAACGGGCGTAGAACCCGGCGAGCAGCGCGCGGGCGCTGTCATAGGCGGGCGAGCCGGGATAGGTCGCATCCATCAGCGCGACCGCGCGCTGGTGCAGCGCTTCGGCCTCGGCCGGACGCCCGCCGCGTTCGGCAACTTCTGCAAGTTCGCCCAGAACCTGCGCGCGCAGCCATCCGACCGAGACGACGCGGCCCTGCCTCACGCTGGAGAGCGCGGCTTCGGCCTGCCCGAGCAGCGGCGCGGCCTCGTCCGCCCGGCCAAGCAGGCGCAGCGCGCTGGCCTTGAGATAGGCGCTCTGCCCGTCGAGCAGCTGGCCGCGTTCGCGCGGGGTGAGGCTCGCCGAATAGGCGCTGGTCACACGGTCGCTCTCGCTCGCCAGCTGGACCGCGAGCGCGGGGCCGATCCTCAGCGCCTGCAGATCGGCGATGTCGCCGAAATCGGCCGCCAGCGGCGCATCGAGGATCGCGAGCGCGGCATCGGCGCGGCGCTGGTTGAGCGCGTCCATCGCCTGATAGTTGCGCAGCAGCCGCGCGAGCACCGGGCTCGAGGCGCTGTCGGCGCGGGCCGCCGCGAAAAGGCGTCCGGCCTCCGCATAGTTGCCGAGGTTCGATTGCTGGAGCGCCTGATTGAGCCGCGCCTCGACCGCACCCGGCCCGGCGAGCGCGGCGGAGGACACCGCGAAGAATTCGGCCGCTTCGGCGAAGTTGCCCGCATTGCTGCGGCGATAGGCCTCGGCCAGCGCCTGGTCGGCGGCGATCGCTTCGGCCTGCTGGCGCGCGAAGGCGAGGTTGTCGGTGGTGCTGGTGAGCGGGATTTCGACCGTGCCGGGCACGATCCGGTCGCTCGCCAGCGAGGCCAGCGCGATCTCGAGCGCCTTGCCATAGGCGGAAAGCCCGCTGGCGGCGAAGGTGCGCTGGCCGCGGCGGGCGAGGAGCAGTTCGGTGCGGATGATGCTGTCGGCGCGTGCGCAATCGAGGCGCTTGGCATCGGCGACAAGGCCGGGCGCTGCGCCCCCTTCGGTGCAGCGCGCGCCTGCGCCGGCGAAGCGCTCGGGCAGGGCGGCGGCGGCGGCGCCATGCACGACATAGAGCGTGCCGACGGGCGCGGCGGCATCGCGGCAGATCACCGAATAGCGCCGGTCGAGGATGCCCGCTCCGGGTTCCGGCGCAAGGATCTGTGCCTCGCACAAGCCATTCGAGCCGACCGGGAAGGTATCGCGCAGGCTGACGCGCTCGGCGCCCGGCACACTCTGCGCCGCGCCCGGACCGACGAGCGCCAGCGCGAGGGTGGCGGCGACACCCAAGGCGCCCGCGCGCAAGGAGAGTTGGCGGCGCATCCTACTGCTCCTCCTCGTTGTCGTCGTCATCGTCCGGATCGGTCGTGACCAGCGCGTCGTTGCCGCTTGCCACCGGATCGTCGAGCAGGGTGTCGCCGGTGATCAGCGGCGCATCGGGCTGTTCGGGGAAGTCCATCCCGAAGGCGTCATCCTCCTCGCCGGGGGTGGGTGGCGGCTCGTCGATGATCAGCGGATCATCGTAGGAGGTCGGGTTGTCGAGCCCCGGCGGGGTCGGCGCGGGGTCGATCGTGAAGGTGCCGCCGACATAGGTGACGGTGTAGTTCGCGCTCGCCGCGAGGGTGCCCTGCCGGATCGCGTAGCTGCCGACCAGCTCGCCCGCATCGCGCAGCAGCGTGCCGGTCAGCTGGTCGCCGTTGACGAGGCCCGCGCCGGAGATGACGTAGGTGAGCGCGGGATCGACGAGGCCGATCAGCTTGGACAGGCTGTCCGCCGTGATCGTGATCGGCCGCGGGGTAATGCGCAGGATGCCGCTGTTATAGGTCACCGCGTAGTTCGCGCCGGCCGCGAGCGTGCCCTGCGTGATCGCGACATCGCCGACGCCGGTCGTCGCCCCGGCCGTGGTCGCGAGCGCCCCGGTCAGCTGGTCGCCGTTGACGAGGCCCAGTCCGCCGACGGTGAAGGTCAGCGCAGGGTTGGCGTCGCCATAGATGCGGGTGCGGTTGTCGGCGGTGATGGTGATCGGGCGCGGCGTGATAGCGAGGATGCCCTGATTGAAGGTCACCGCGTAGTTGGCGCTGGCAGCTAGCGTGCCCTGCGTGATCGCCACATTGCCCACGCCCGTTGTCGCGCCCGCCGTGGTCGCCAGAGCGCCCGTCAGCTGGTCGCCATTGACGAGGCCCAGCCCGCCGACCGTGAAGGTCAGCGCCGGATTGCCGTTGCCGTAGATGCGGCTGAGGTTGTCCGCCGTGATCGTGATCGGGCGCGGGGTGATGCTGAGGATGCCCTGATTGAAGGTCACCGCGTAGTTCGGGCTCGCCGCGAGCGTGCCTTGCGTGATTGCGACATTGCCCACGCCCGTGGTCGTGCCCGCCGTGGTCGCCAGCGCGCCGCTCAACTGGTCGCCGTTCACCAGACCCAGACCGCCCACGGTGAAGGTCAGCGCCGGATTGCCGTTGCCGTAGATGCGGCTGAGATTGTCCGCCGTGATCGTGATCGGACGCGGGGTGATGCTCAGGATACCCTGATTGAAGGTCACGGCATAGTTCGGGCTTGCCGCTAGCGTCCCTTGCGTGATCGCGACATTGCCCACGCCCGTGGTCGTGCCCGCCGTGGTGGCCAGCGCGCCGCTCAGTTGGTCGCCGTTCACCAGACCCAGACCGCCGACCGTGAAGGTCAGCGCCGGATTGGCATTGCCGTAGATGCGGCTGAGATTGTCGGCGGTGATCGTGATCGGACGCGGGTTCACCGTCAGTACGCCGGGCGTGCCGATGGCGAACTGGTAGCCCTGCTCGCTCAGCAGCGTGCCGAGCGCGACGTTGATCGCATATTGCCCGATGCCCGACAGGGCCGTGGCTGAAGTCGTCAGCTGCGCGGCGCCGGTGAGGTCGCTCACCCCGTCGCCCGGCTGGAAGCCCGCGAAGCTCGCGGTGAACACGGGGTTCGCATTGCCGTAGAGGCGCGCGGCGTCGAGCGCCGAGACGGTAAGCACCGGCGCGATCCGGAAGGCGGCGAAGTTGCCGCCAGGGTTGAGCTGGTCGTACGCCTCGGAATTGGCGACATTGTAGCGCCGCACATAGTTGGCGAAGCTGCCGATCTGCGAGCCGGTCGGGGTCGCGGCGAAGATGCCGTAATGGCCGCCGCCGGTCAGCACCAGTCCGGCGTCGCCCGCAAGGTTGATCACCTCGCCGCCGAGCGAGGCAAGGTCGATCGCGCGTCCGCTGCCCGATGCGGTCAGCACGCCATCGGCGCGCACGGCAATGTTGCTGCCGGTGGAGGTGCCGAAGTGGCGCACGTCGATCAGGCGGCCCGAAATGGTCGCCAGCGTGATCGCGCCGGTGACGCGCTGCGGATCGGTCGCGCCGTCGAGCAGGCGGATCGAAACCGTGCCCGTTCCGGCGTCGATCCGGCTTCCCGGCGCCATCGTGATCACCGAAGCCTGCGGCTGCGGTTGCGCCAGCCCGCCGCGATTGGCCTCGAGCGACACCGCGCCCCCTTGCGAGACCACGCTTCCGCCCAGCAGGATCGAGCGGCCCGCCAGCAGCGTGACCGATTGCCCGCCGATGGCGCTGCCCGTGCTGCCGTCGCCGATGGTCTCGATGGTGTTGCCCGAGGTGACGATGATGGTCGTGTCGTTGGCGTTGGGGCCGGTGTTGCCGATCGTCCCGCCTTGCCCGGTGCGCAGGGTGATGTTGCCGAGCGCGCTCGCGTTGAGCAATCCGCCCACCCGCACACTGGCGCCGCCGGTGGCGATGATCTGCGAGGCCAGCGGAGTGCCGGACACGGCGTCGCCCGAAGCCGTCGCGGTGAGGCTCCCCACGTCGATCGAGCCGCCGCCCGCGTCGATGGCGAAGCGTCCCGCGACATTGCTTCCCGCCGCGCCGCCGACGGCGTTCGCCGACAGGGTGAGATCCGATGCGGTGATCTGCGCGGTCGATCCGGTGGGCAGGGTCAGCAGCGCCTGACCTGCGGTGGCACTGCCGCCGAACGAGGAGAAGGCGTCGGCGGTGATTTCGATGGTGGTCGCGGCGACCACGGCGTCCCCGTCGACCGTCATCTGCGCCGTGCCGCTCTGGGCGGTGCTGCCGTCGAGGCCCGAGAAGAAGGCGTTGGCCGCCCCGAAGCTGTCGACCTTGAGAATACCGACCGACAGTCGCCCGCCATTGATCGCGAGCGAGGCGTCGCGGGCGATGCCGATACCGGTGGTCTGGCCCGCTCCGCCCACGGCACGCGATTGCACCGCAAGACTGCCCGGCGCCGATCCGGCCGAGACGATGGTGATGTCGGAACCGGCGAAGGTGACATTGACCGTGCCGTTGGGGCCGACCGCGTCGGCGGCATTACCGCCGAAGCCGAGCACCGTGCCCCCGCCCTGCGCGGTCGAGGATATCACGTTGGTGCCCGACAGGCCGACGGTCGATCCGCTGATCAGGACATCCACGCGGCTCGCCTCGGCGCTGCCGCCGATACCACCCTGCCCGTCGACACTGCCGCCGAGCGCGAGGTTTTCGAGCCGGATGTTCCCGCCGGTCAGCGTCGACTGGCCGATGTCAATGAAAGCGAGCCCGTCGCTGACATTGCCGCCTGCGGTGACGCCCGCTCCGCCCGTCAGCTGCAGGCCCATCACGAGGCCGCTCTCGCCCTTGCCGTTGGGGGTGAAGGCGATGGTGGCATTGCTGGCCTGGAAGGCGACCTCGGGCACATCGCCGCTCTTGGCGATGACATTGCCGCCCACCGGCCCTGCGCCGCCGGTCGAGCTGTCGATCCAGCGCAGCGTGCCGAGGATGTTGAAGGTGCCGCCGTTGATGTCGATGGTGCTGGTGCCGGTCGCCCCGTCGCCGCCATTGCGACCGCCCGAAGCCGCGCCGCCGAAGCCGCCCGCGCGCCCTTCGGAGAACTCGCCGGTCAGCGTGCCGCCGGTGGTGATGCGGATCAGCCGCGCGCCCCCCTCGCCGCGTCCGCCGCCGATGGCGAGCGCCGTGTCCTGGCTCGCCCCGCCCTCGCCATAGACCGCGAAGTTGACGACGCCCGCCGAGATCGTGCCGCCGTCCGCCTCGACCGTGGCCTCGCCGCCGATGCCGAGCCCGCCGGTGCCGCCATCGACCCGCGAATCGCCGCCGATGCCGTAAGCGAGCAGGCGGTTGGCGCCGGGGCTGAAGGGATCGGCCGCCGGGTCTTGCGACAGGGTGATCGAGCCGCCCTGCGCCGCGCTCAGCAGGATCGTACCGCCCGTGCCGCTGCCGCCGATGCCGGTGCCGCCGCTGGTGTCTCCGCCCAGTCCGAGCGCGGCGAGGATCGCGCCGCCGGTGAAGCGGTCGTCGAATTCCCCGATGGAATTGCTGTCGACGATGATCCGGCTGCCGGTGCCCAAGCTGATGATCGAAGCCGTGCCGCCGATCCCGTTGCCGCCGGTGGTGCGCGGGGTCAGGCCCTCCGACGCACCGCCCACGCCTGTGGCCGAAACCGAGAGCGCGTTGAAGCGCAGCGCGTTACCGCCCAGAACCTGCACGGTTGCCGTGCCGCCGATGCCGGTGCCGCCGGTCGCGCCGTCTCCGGCGCCGCCGCCGATGCCATGCGCCTCGACCACCGCGATCTGGTTGAAGTTGCCGATGCCGGGCGTGCCGACGCGCTGGCCGATGAAGGCCGTGCCGCCCGAGCCCGTCCCGCCATTGCCGCCCGTGCCGAGCCCGCCATAGCCGATCGCCGTCAGCGACACGACGCCATCGAAGGTGCCGCGCATATCGTCGAGCACGATCTCGGCCGTCCCGCCGGTCGCTGCGCCGCCCGCGCCGCCATCGCCGAAGCCGCCCTGCCCGAAGGCGTCGAGGAAGACGGTCCCTGCGGTCAGATTGCCATCCGCCTCGCCCGCGATCGAGGCAAGGCCGCCCTGGCCGATCCCGCCATTGCGCGACAGGCCGCCGATGCCGGAGGCGCGCAGATCGATGCTGGAGATGAGGAGGCGCCCGCCGCCCGCGGTGACCAGCGCCGCGCCGCCCGTGCCGTTGCCCGCGATCCCGTTGCCGGTGCCGAGGATGAAGCCGTCACCCTCGTCGCGCCCGCCGTCGCCGCCGCCGCCTTCGACATCGGCGACGATCCCCGCGAGCCGGATCAGGCCGTCCCCGAGCGAGCCGTCACCCCCGCCAAGCAGCGCCGTGCCGATCTGCGCCGTGCCGCCGAAACCATTGCCGCCATCGCCCGCGTCATCGGCGGTCTGGTCGGGGTCGAAGGTCGAATAGTCACCGCCATCGCCGCCGAAGCCGCGCGCGCTGGCGTTGCTGAGCGCTCCGGCGGTGAGCGTGCCATTGTCGCCCCCGGCGAGGATATAGGCCCCGTCGACGAAGTTGGCGTCCGCCTGATTGCCGAGCGAGGCGCTGCCGCCGCGCCCGTCGCCGCCGCGGCCGCCGCGGATCACGCCGTCGGTCCGCCCGCCTTCGCCGCCGAAGCCGTCGGCGTTGGCGTTGATCCCGTTGCCGACCGTCAGCGCCGCCGTCTGGGTCAGCGTCCCCTCGGCGCGGAACACCGACGTACCGCCCGTGCCGTCACCGCCGCGCTCGCCATTGCCGACGAAGGCATCGCCTCCGAAGGCATTGGCCGAAGCGCTGGCCGAGGCTTGCAGGGTGATCGTGCCGGTCTCGGCAATCGCGCCGGCCACCCCGCCCGAGGCATTGCCGCCGCCCGCGCCGAAACCGGCATTGGCATCGGCGTTGGCGTTGAAATCGCCCGTGACATCGAGCGAGCCGCCGGTGCGTGTGATCGCCAGCGCGACCCCGCCCAGCGCGTCGCCGCCGGTGCCCCCGAAGTTATAGCCGCCTCCGGCATTGGCCGAGAGCGAGAGCAGCCCGCCGATAGTGGCAATGCCGCCTTCTTCGACCAGCATCCGCGCCTCGCCCGCATCGCCGAGCGCGCCGCCCGTGGCCGAATCCGCCCCCGTGCCGTTGGCCGAAGCGTCAATGAACGCATTGCCCGTCACGCCGAGCGTGCTTCCGGTGATCGACACCAGCGATGTGCCGCCATAGACCTCGCCCGCGTCGGCCGCGCCAAAGCTGCGCGCGAAGGCTTCGGTGTTGAGGGTGAGATCGGTGCCGACCGTGACCGCGGAATCACGCGTGGCGACCAGTTCCGCCGTGCCGCCGCGCAAAGTGCTTTCGAACAGGGGCGTGGAGAGCGGGCCGCCGATGGCCCGGGCGCTGAGATCGAGCGCGCTGCCGATACTGATGGTCGCATTGTCGGCGGAAATACGCGCGGTGCCCCCCTGCGCCGCAGCGTTGGCGAGGACGGAGGCGATCGATCCGGCATAGGCATCGGCGCTGACCCGCGCCGATCCGTCAACCGACAGCAAGCCGCCCGAAAGCGCCTCGATCAGCGCGGTGCCGCCCGTGGCAGAGGGTTCGAGGATGTTCGGCACACCGCCCAGCGCGCCGAACACGTCGGCCGAGACCAGCAGGTTGCCCGCCACCGACACCGCGTCGCCCGCGCCGATCCGCACCTCGGCAGCTTCGCGGCCCGCCAGCAGGAGGTTGCCGCCGACCGTGCTGTTGCCGCCGACCGCGCTCAGCCGGGTGAGATGCGAGCCGACCGCCGTAAGCCGGCTGCTGGCGTTGACGTTCTCGATGAAGATATCCGCCCGCGCATCGCCCGTGCCGGGGCCGGCACCGAAGCGCGCGTTGATGCCCTCGTCGCTCGACCCGCCGTTCACCGAGCGGCCGGCCACATCGTAATTGGCCGAGAGAATGATCTCGCCGTTGACGATCCCGGCCTGCTGGGCGGGCGCGAAGCCGATATTGCCGCCAAGCAGGATGCTGATCGGATCGTTCTGCGCCGCCGCAACGCCGTAGATCACATGGTTGTCGGTCGAACCGCCCGTGCTCGCCGGGCCGCCAATGGTGCCATCGAGCCGCAGCACGTTGCCGCCCGCCGCGGTGCCGACCGGAATCTCGATGTCAAACAGCCCGTTCGACAGGCGCAGGTTCACCACCTCGCCCGCGACATAGGCCTGGCTGCCGTTGACGAGCGCGGTGCCCGACATCTGCACATCGGCGGCGACCACCGCGAAGAAGCCGTTCTCGGCAGGCGATGAAATCTGCGCGCCCGAGGCGATGCTGATGCGCGCGGTGGAGCCAGCCTGCGCGGCGAGGTTGAGCGTGCCGCCCTGCACGAAGCTGTCGAAATTCTCGGGCGTGGTGTCGAGCGTGGTGAGCAGCAACTGCCCGACATCGAACACCGCCGTGCTGCCGATCAGGAAGCCGGTCGGCGAATAGAAGGCCACGAAGGGGCTGAGCGGGGTGCCGCGCGCGGTGCTTTGCTGGATGCGGCCGATCACCGTGCCGTTGATCACCACCACCGAGCCATTGGTGGAGGGCAGGATGCGGTTCAGCACCGCGAAGTCGAGCACGTTCGGCCCGTTCTGGAAGATCGCCTCGTTGCCCTCCGGCAGGAAGTCGAGGGCATTGCCCTGCGCATCCTCGAACGGGGTCCAGTCGATCACCACGGTCGGCGTGTTCGCCTCGACAAGGGTCGTGCCGCCAGTGGGGCTGGCAAGATCGAAGACGCTGGCGTCGCCATAGACCACGTTGTGTTCGGCCTGGATGCCCTGTGCGGCGGCCTCGCCGGAGCCGGCAGCCAGCGCGAGGGCCAGCGCCGCGCTGCCGCAGCCGGTCAACATGCGTGCGCGGTTGCGAGGCGGCAGGTGGGTCATCTCAGTGTCTCCACGGAAGCAGGCGGCTTGTCAGCGTGAACAGGATGCGCACGTCCCCGCGCCGGGGGGCCAGATCGGGCCGTTCGAGCGGCACGGCGAGCGCGAGATCGGCCTGCACCCCGCCGCCCCACGCCGCGCGCAGGCCCGCGCCGGCCGACCACAGGCGGTCGGGATTGGTAGCGCGGCGGCTCGGGTCCTCGTTCCACACGAAGGCGAGGTCGTTGAAGACATAGGGCTGGAACGCCACCGCCTTGGCCGAAGCCGGGATGGTCGATCCGAAGCGCAGCTCGAACGAATTGAGGATGCCGCTGTCCCCCAGCACCGCGCCCGGATCATAGCCTCGTCCCGTGGTGAAGTTGCCTGCCGCCAGTTCCTCGAAGGCGGGGAGCGGGTCGCCGGTGATCTGCCCGGTCGTGTCGAGCGAGAAGGTGATCTTGGGATCGGGGCGGTATTCGACCCCGCCCTTGATCCGCGCGAGCAGCGGCGTGGGATCGGCCTCGATCCGGCTCGGCGGGGCATTGCCGCCGATGATGCAGGCGAGCAGGTTCGGGCGGCAATCGGGGCTGGCCGAAAGCACGTCGAGCCCCTGCCGCGCCTCGAAGCCGTAGCGCAGCCGCAGCTTGGGCTCGTAGAGGCTGTAGCCGCCGGTGTTGCGGATCGAGGCGCGGTCGGTGATCGCCCCGTCGAAGCGCAGATAGGCCATCCGCACCCGGTCGCGGGTAAGGGGCACGGTGTTGATGGTGACGTCCTGATCGACGAGGTCGAACCCGCCCTCGACCGACAGGCTGTGCGCGCGGCTGCGGATCAGGGGGTAGCTGGCGAAGACGCTGGCAAAGGCAGTCTCGGAATCGACCGTGAAGCCCGGCAGCGCGAGCGAGGGGTTCGCCATGCTCCAGGTGAACTGCGCGCCCAGCCGCAGGCCTTCGCTGCCGAGGCGGAAATCGTGGCCGATCTGGAAGGTCTGCTGTTCGACGAAATCGAGGGTCGAGAAGGCCGAAACCGTCGTGCGGTCGCCAAGGCCAGTGAGGCCGTAGACCTCGCCGCGCAGCACCCCGCCGAAGCGGCCCAGCGCCTGCGAGCCGTAGTTCTGGATATTGGCATCGAGCGCGCCGTTCTCGCGCAGCACCGCGATCTCGCCCACCAGATCGCCGGGCGCGCCGCCCGCGGCGGGGCGCAGCGAGAGACGCACATTGAGGCCCGGGATGTCGTCGGCGAGCAGCAGGTAGCGTTCAGCCGCGTTGGTGTTGAACACGTCCTGCGTGGTCAGCTTCTCGAGATAGCGGGCGACGAGGCCCGCCGATGGCCCCGCATCGCCGCGCACGCGCACCGAAGTCAGCCGCCCGAACACCACCTTGAAGTCGGGCGTGCCATCGGCAAGGCTCTGTTCGGGGATTTCGACCGTGGCGAGATAGCCCTGCCGGCGCAGGACGGCGTTGGCTTCGGCGCGGATGTCGCACAGGACCGAGACGGGCAGCTCGCGGCCGACATAGCCGGCGTAGGTATCCTCGAGCGAGAGGCCGGGCACGCGCTCCAGCCCGTCAAACTTCGCGCCCTTCACCGTGAAGCGGATCGCGGCGAAATCGGGCCGGTCGAGCGCGCAGGCCGGGCGCTCGAAATCGCCATCGACCGTGAGGGTGACGGGCCGCTCCTCGCGGCGCAGTTCGGGCGGGACGAGATCGCTGCGGGTGGGGGGCGAGACGCCGATCTGCTGCTGCGCGGCTGCGGGAACGGCCCCCGCGGCCAGCGCCAGCGCGGCGGCCGAGCACAACAGGCGAAAAGCCGGAATCGTCCCAGGCAAGTGGTGCTGTGCGCTCGACAATTTTCCCCCCAAGACAGCCCTGGTGCCGCAGCCCGCGCGGCGCGCGCAATGCTACAGGGGAACGTGGCAAAAACAAGCCGCATGGACCTCGGCTGGTCGCATGCGGCTGTGTTTTGGCGTCAGTTTCCGGCCGCGAGCATGACCTTGGCCGAAGCGCCCGAAAGCGCCCCCGGCTCGACCGGCAGGTTGGCCGGACGCGCAGCGCCCGGATAGGCCTGCTTGAGCAGCGCCAGCGCCTCGGCGATGCGGGCATGGAGCGCCGGATTCTCGGCCTTGATCGCCGCGCCCGAGGCCGCGAAGTGGCTCGCCGCGACGGCCGCAAAGCCGTAGCCGTCGAGATAGGGCTCGTAGCTGTCGTTCTTGGGGAGCGAGCGGTACATGGTGCTGGCACGCTCGATCATGTCGGCGATCACGCTGGCCTCGACCTTCGCCGCGCTGGCGTCGGACTTGGGCGCTTTGGTGGCCGCTCCGCGCAGCGCGGCGATGATCGCGTCATGGGCCTTGCCGACTTCGGCGACGCTCTTGCCGTCGAGCGCGGCTTCGGATGCGGCGGTGAGCGTCGGCTTGAAATCGGCAACGCCCAGCGCGGTAAAGGCCGGGTCCATGTCGAGCAGGACTTCGCTGACCGGATGAGCGAACATCTCGCCCGCTGCCTGCTTCTTGCCCGCGGCATAGGCGTCGCGCGCGGCGGTCACGTGGGCCTCGGTCACGGCGAGCGCAATGCCATAGGCGACCGGGTCCTTGGCCGCATCGGCCGTGGCGACACCGCCCTCGCCCTCGCCGCCCGCGCTCTCGCCACCGCCTTCGCCTGGGCCGGAGCCGCCCTCGCCTTCGCCCGCCGTCGCCGCGCTGTCGGGCGCGATGCCCGCCTCGCCCGCACCCGCCTCGCCGCCCGCCTCGCCGCCGCACGCGGCAAGCAGCCCACCCGCAAGCGCGGTGCCAAGGCCAAGCGTGGTCCAGAGTTTGAGCGTGCTGTTCATAGGGGGGAGCGTCCTTCAACGGAGGGAAAATCGGGAACCCGGCTCATGGCCCAGCTGATAATGGTTCGCAAGAGCCTTTCGCGCAGCAGGGCTTGCTTTGGCCCGATCCCTGCGATAGCGCAATGTTACAACGTCTCATACAAACAAGCCGCAGGATCGCACCCGCCGATGGCCACGCTTCTCACCTCCGCCGCCCGCTGCGCCGCCGATCCGGAAGTTCTGCACACGATCCGCGCGCCCGATTGCAGCATCGCGATCTGGCAGCGCGCGGCCTTCACCGACTTGACGCCGCTGACCCAAGGCTCGCCGGAGAACCTGCGCTTCGTCAGCAACCTGCGCCGACTGCCCGGGACGCTCGAACGCGAGCTGCGGCAGAACGGCTTCGGCGGCGATGCGGCACTCCACCGCATGCTGGTCGACGACGCCACCCGCCTCGCCGCCCTGTTCTGCGCCGCGATGGAGCTCGCCACCTTCGAGCTGCGGCTCGAGCTGGTGCGCACCGATTCCTGCCGCAAGTTCCACGCCGACTACGTCACCGCGCGCCTGATCACGACCTATGTCGGCGAAGGCACCGACTGGCTCGACGATACCGACGCCGCTCGTGTCGCCGCGGGGGAGGAGCCGCAGCATATCAACCGCCTCGCCGCCTTCGATGTCGGGCTGTTCAAGGGCAAGCTGGCGACCGGGAACCCCGCCATCCACCGGTCGCCGCCGATTGCCGATACGCCCGGCGGCACGCGCCTGCTGCTGGTGCTCAACCCCGCCAGTCGGCCGTTCGTCGAAGGGGCAGAATGTCCCCTTCCGCCGCCCGCGCATCTCGCCTAACAGCCGCGCCATGCGCCCGCGGGCGCGATCCATTCGTGAGAGAGGTAAGCGATCGATGAAGAAGTTTCTGCTGGCCGGGGCCTCGGCCCTGTTGCTTGCTGCGCCCGGCGTGGCGCTTGCGGACGAGGGCATGTGGCTGCCGAGCCAGACCGCCGCCATCGCCGACCAGATGAAGGCCGCCGGCCTCGAGCTTGACGCCAAGACCCTGGGCGATCTCCAGCGCCCGCCGCTGACCGCGATCGCCTCGCTGGGCGGCTGTTCGGCCGCGTTCCTCTCGCCGCAGGGCCTGGTCGCGACCAACCACCACTGCGTGGCCGGTTCGCTCCAGTACAATTCGACCCCCGAGAACGACTACCTCGTCAACGGCTTCCTCGCGAAGACGCTGGGCGACGAACTTCCCGCCGCGCCCGGCAGCCGCGTCTATGTGATCGAGGACCTGCGCGATGTTACCAAGGACATGCTCAAGGGCGCAGACAAGCTCGACGGCCGCGCGCGCTATGATCGCCTGCAGGCCAACCGCACCGCGCTGATCGCTGCGTGCGAGAAGCAGGCCAACCGCCGCTGCGATGTGCGCGCCTATTTCGGCGGGCAGCAGTACTGGCTCCAGCAGCAGCTTGAGATCCAGGACGTCCGCCTCGTCTATGCTCCGGCCGCAGGCGTGGGCAATTTCGGCGGCGAGAAGGACAACTGGCAGTGGCCGCGCCACACCGGCGACTTTTCGTTCTACCGCGCCTACGTGGCGCCCGACGGTTCCTCGGCCCCGTTCAGCAAGGACAACGTGCCCTTCAAGCCCAAGGCCTGGCTGCCGATAGCCAAGGAGGGCGTGAAGGAAGGCGACTTCGTGATGGTCGCGGGCTTCCCCGGCACCACCGAGCGTCTGCGCACCGCCGAGGAAGCGCGCTTCTACTATGAAGAGCTCTACCCCTATCAGCAGAAGATGCTGACCGACTATGCCGACCGCATCGTCGAACTGACCGGCACCGATCAGGCCGCCGTCATCGCCTATGCCGCGACGCTGCGGGGCACCGACAACTACAAGAAGAAGATCGCCGGGCAGCTTCAGGGCGCCGACGCGATCTCGCTGGTGGCCAAGAAGCAGGCCGAGGAAGGGGCTTTCCGTGCGTGGATCAAGGCCGATCCCAAGCGCGAGGCCCAGTATGGCCCGGCGCTCGCCGAGCTTGACCGTCTGGTGGCCGAAGCCAACGCGACCTCGCTCGCCGATGCCAAGACCGGCCTGCTCGGGCGCGCCCAGCTGTTCAGCGCCGCCCGCTCGCTCTATCGCTGGTCGATGGAGCAGGCCAAGCCCGACGCCCAGCGTGAGCCCGGCTTCCAGGCGCGCGACAAGGCCTTCATGACCCAGCGCATGCAGGTGATCGAGCGCCGCTATGTCCCGGCGATCGACCAGGCGCTGTTCGCCGATGCCATCGCCGAATACCGCACGCTCCCGGCCGACCAGCGGATCAAGAGCTTCGATGCCTTCATGGAAGGCCGCGACCTTGCCTCGCTCTACGCCACCACCGAACTCGGCAACACCGCCAAGCGGCTCGAGTGGATGAACAAAACCCCGGCCGACTTCAAGGCCTCGAACGATCCCTTCATCCAGCTGGTCGTCGCCACCACCGACGAGGCGATGGCGGCCGAAGCGGCTGACAAGGAACGCGCGGGCACGCTCCAGAAGGCGCGTTCGGCGGTGATGGAAGCGCGGCTCGCCTATGCTGCCTCGCAGGGCAAGGCGATGTATCCGGATGCCAACGGCTCGCTGCGCTTCACCTATGGCAAGGTCACCGGCAAGGCGGTCGACGGGCAGATCTGGACGCCCTTCACCACTGCCGAGGGCATTGTCGCCAAGCACACCGGCCGCGGCGAGTTCGACGCGCCCGACAAGATGATCGACCTGATCAAGGCCAAGGACTACGGCCGCTATGTCGCGCCCGAGCTCGGCACGCTGCCGGTCGACTATCTCTCGACCGTCGACATCACCAACGGCAACTCCGGCTCCTCGACGCTCAATGCGCGCGGCGAGTTCGTGGGCCTCGCTTTCGACGGCACGATCGAGGGCGTGGTCAGCGACTGGATGTACGACCCCAAGATCAACCGCACGATCCACGTCGACAGCCGCTTCATGCTGTGGACGATGGAGAAGGTCGACGGGGCCGATCGCCTGCTCGCCGAAATGGGCGTTGCCGGCCAATAACGTTGAACGGCAGTCGGACTTGAATAAGTATGCGGCGCGTGGGAATCCCGCGCGCCGCCTGCTACACCCGCGCCGCTCGGGCAACGGACGGGGATGATATATGCGCGATGTGGTGGCAGTCGATATCGGCGGGACGCATGCCCGCTTTGCCATTGCCAGCATAGGCGCGGACGGCGCGATCGCGCTCGACGAGCCCGAAACGCTCCACACCGCCGATTACGCGAGCTTCCAGACCGCGTGGGAAGCCTTCCGCGAGCGCAAGGGCGGCACCCTGCCCCCTGCGGTCAGTATCGCGATTGCCGGCCCCGTCGGCAGCCCCGGCAAGCCCAATCCGGTGATCCGCTTCACCAACAACCCCTGGATCATCCGCCCCGCGCTGATCCCCGAGAAGCTCGGCGCGCCCAGCTACACCATCGTCAATGATTTCGCCGCCGTCGCCCATGCCGTGGGCCGCGCGGATGACAGCCAGTTCCTGCACCTTGCCGGCCCTGACGTGCCGCTCGGGCGGGAGGGCACCATCTCGGTGCTCGGCCCGGGCACCGGCCTCGGCGTCGCGCATCTCTACCGCTCCGGCGGCACCTACCGCGTGCAGGCGACCGAGGGCGGGCATATCGACTACGCCCCGCTCGATTCGATCGAGGACGCGATCCTCGCCCGCCTGCGGCAGCGCCACAACCGCGTGTCGGTGGAGCGCGTGGTCGCCGGCCCCGGCATCGTCGACATATACCAGGCGCTCGCCGCGCTCGAACACCGCTCCGTGCCCGAGCGTGACGCAATCGAGATCTGGAACCTCGGCACCAGCGGCGAGGACAGTCTGGCCGCCGCTGCGGTGGACCGCTTCTGCCTCTCGCTGGGCTCGGTCGCGGGCGATCTCGCGCTGGCGCAGGGGGGCTTTGCGGGCGTGGTGATCGCGGGCGGCCTCGGCTACCGCATCCGCGAGACGCTGCTCGCTTCGGGCTTTGCCGCAAGGTTTCGCGCCAAGGGCCGCTTCGAGAGCCTGATGGCCTCGATCCCCGTCAAGCTGATCGTCCACCCGCAGCCGGGCCTGTTCGGCGCCGCCGCCGCCTTTGCTTCCGAGCACGGAGACACCGCGTGAAGTCGGTCGCGGCGCTCGAGGCGCGGCTCGGCGAGCTGCACCAGCGCACCCGCGAAACGCCGCTGTTCAACCCGGTCTTCCAGCTTTCGCTCGATCTCTCGCGTGCGCTGGAGGGGGGCGAGGTCAGCCTCGACGATCTCGCCGCGCTGGTGGCGGAGCTGGAATGCGATGGCCTCAAGGCCCGCGCCCGCAAGCTGCGCACGCTCCTTGCGCCGCCCGCCGCGCCCGCGCCGCTGGTGGGCGAGGAGGACGATTTCGACACCTTCCGTGACCGCTGGGAGCGCCCGCAGCTCCACGCCGTGTTCACCGCGCACCCGACCTTCCTGCTCGCCCCGGCGCAGGGCGAGGCGGTCGCGATTGCCGCCTCCGCGGCGCAGGAGGTGGACGACACCGTCTGCGCCGTCCCCGCCACCCGCAGCGCCGTCACCCTCGATCACGAGCACAAGGCCGCCATGAATGCGATGGCCCGCGCGCAGGACGCCCGCGACGTCATCGTCGCCCGGCTGCTGGGCGAGGCACAGGCGCGCTGGCCCGACAGCTGGCGCAGTCTTCGCCCCCTGCCCTTCCGCTTTGCGAGCTGGGTCGGCTACGACATGGACGGGCGCACCGACATCGGCTGGCACACCTCGATCGCTTTCAGATTGCAGGAGAAAGCCGAGCGGCTGGCGCGCTACACCGCCTCGCTCGAAGCGCTCGATCCCGCCCACCCGCTGCTTGCGACCTTGAAGCCCGCCGCCGCCTTCGCCGCCGCGCGCGCAGCCGATTTCACCGCCGACCTGTCAAGCGCCGAGGCACTGGCGGCCGCCGCCAACCGGCTGACGGAGCACAGCGGCGACAATCTCCTCTCGCTCGCTCCGCTGATCGCCGCGCTGGAGAATGAGGCGCAAGCCGCCGATCCGGCACGCGCCGTGGCGCTGCTCACGCTCGCTGCCGCGATGCGCGCTGATGGCCTCGGGATGGGCTGGATCCACTTCCGCGTGAACGCCAAGCAGCTCCACAACGCGGTGCGCCGCCGGCTGGGCGATCACGAGGCGATCGACCTCGCAAGCAAGGGCGCCATCGCCACGCTGCGCCGGCTGGTCGACGAGGCCAAGCCCTTGCGCACCAATTTCGCCGCGCTCGCCACTGAAAGCTCCACCGCGATCCGCCAGTTCCTCGCGATGGCGCAAATCGTGAAGCACATCGACGCCGACGCCCCGATCCGGATGCTGGTGGCCGAGTGCGAACAGCCCGCCACGGTGCTCGCCGCGCTCTATTTCGCCAAGCTGTTCGGGGTGGAGGACAAGGTCGATGTCTCGCCCCTGTTCGAGACCGAGACCGCGCTGGAGCACGGCGGCCGCTTCCTCGACGCGCTGCTCGCCGAGCCCGCCTACCGCGCCTATGCGCGGGCGCGGGGGCGGGTGGCGGTGCAGACCGGGTTTTCGGACGCGGGGCGCTTCGTCGGGCAGGTGCCTGCCGCGCTCGCGATCGAGCGGTTGCAGGGCCGTTTGGCCGAAGCGATGGCGGCGAACGGCCTCGGCGATCTCGCCGCGCTGGTGTTCAACACCCACGGCGAGAGCATGGGCCGCGGCGCGCACCCCGCATCCTTCCGCGACCGCATCGAATGGCCGCTATCTCCTTGGGCACGCAGGCGTTTTGCGCGCGCCGGCATCCGACTCGAGCCCGAGGTCAGCTTCCAGGGCGGCGACGGTTACCTGTTCTTCGCCACCCCCGAACTGGCGCTCGCCACGCTCAGCCGCATCGCCGAACTGCGCCCGGCCGAGACCGACCTCGCCGCTCCCGCCGACCCCTTCTACCACCGCACCGATCTCAGCCTCGATTTCTACCGCGCGGTGAAGGAGCATCAGGGCGACCACCTCGCCAGCCGCACCTATGCCCGCGCGGTCACCGCCTTCGGGCTCGGCTTGCTCAATCCTACAGGCAGCCGCGTTTCGCGCCGCCAATCGGACATCAATGCCGACCGCGAAATGAGCCTGCGCCAGATCCGCGCGATCCCGCACAACGCGATCCTCCAGCAGCTCGGCTATCCCGTCAACGTCATCGCCGGGATCGGTTCGGCGGCGGACGGCAACCGCGAGGAACTCGCTGCTTTGCTTGCCGATTCTCCCCGCGGCAGCCAGATCCTGCGGCTTGTGCGGGCGGCCAATGCGCTCGCCAGCATCAAGACCGTCGCGGCCTATGGCGAGCTGTTCAACTCGGCCTATTGGGCGAGCCGCACCTATCGCGGGACCGAGGACCATCTGGCCGGTTCCTGCGCCGCGCTGGCGGAGTATCTTGTAGGAGACGACCGCACGGGCGTGTTCCGCCGCCTCGCCTCACGCCTCCGGATCGACGCGCTGAAGTTCCACCGCCTGCTCGATCTGCTCCCCGGCGAGGGCGGCGACAGCGAGGCGCGCGAGCATGTGCGGCGGCGCATCGGGGTGCTGCAGGCGCTGCGTCTGGCGCTGCTCCAGCACATGTTCCTCAAGGTCGTCGCGGTCCCGGCCTTCAGTCGCGCCAACGACATCAGCCGCCGCGATGTCATTGAAATGGTTCTGACTTTACGAGTCGACGAGGCGCTCGCCCAGCTGCGCCGCGCTTTCCCGGTGCGCGTCCCCGGCCCGCGCGACTTCCCTCTCGACGAGCCCTCCGACTACCCCGACGGCGGCGAGGAAGGCTACGGCGCCTACGAGCGCGACTTCATGACGCCGATCGCAAGGGCGCAGGAGCTGAGCCTCAGGATCTCGACCGCCATCGCCAACGAATTCGGAGCGCACGGCTGACCGCTGCTCCGGCGCGATGTTTCACGTGAAACCGCGCTCCGAGGGCCCTGCTGGCGGAGGCTGGCGGGGGTCTGGCGGGGGCTGAGGGGGGTCTGAGCCGGCCTGAAAGGGGTCTGGCGGGGTGCGAGCGGCGCTTCCCCGAGAGGCCAGCTTTCGGATCGCGGTAGCCCGCCCCTCCACCACCTTCGGTGGTCCCCCTCCCCTGAAGGGGAGGACTACTTTGCCGTGCTGCCCCGGCGGATCAGGCTCACCGGCACCCGCCGCCGTGCGGCATCGCCTTCGCCGAGCACCGCTTCGACCAGTGCCGCGCCGGCTTCGGCCGGGTCGGGGGCGATGGTGGTGAGCGGCGGGCGGCTGAAGCGGCCCGCGACGAGGTCGTCGAAGCCCATCACCCCGATCTGCTGCGGCACCATCATGTCGGCCTCGGCGAAGGCCTCGATCGCGCCCAGCGCCATCGCGTCGCAGGCAGCGAAGACCGCGTCGATCCCCTCGCCCCGCTCGATCAGGCGGCGCGCCGCGCGGCGGCCTTCTTCCTCGCGGGTGGCGGCGTTGACCGTGGGGGCAAGGCACGGCTCGAGCCCCGCCTCGCGCATCGCCTCGGCATAGCCCTCGTAACGCTCGGTAAACTGCACCTGCGGCGTGTTCAGCGCGCCGAGGAAGCACGGCCGCTTGTAGCCCGCCGCGAGCAGGTGCTCGACCGCGAGGCGTCCGGCCGCACGGTTGTCAGAACGCACCCAGTCGAGCTCGTCGAAGGGCGATCCCCAATAGGCGACCTTGCGGCCCTCGCTCTCGAGCCCGCGGAAATGCTCCCACGCGGCGGCATTGGTGGTCGTGCCGATCACCACGAGGCCATCGGCCCGCCCCTGTTCCTGATAATGGCCGAAGAAATCCTCGGGCCGCGCCTGGAAGCTCACCAGCGTCTCGAAACCCCGTTCCGAGGCGGCGACGCACACGCTGCCGAGCAGGGCATAGGCGAAGGGGTTGATCGAGGAGGCGCTGTCGCCCTCGCGGCAGATCACCACCACCGCGAGCGTGCCGGTGGAGCCGCGCCGCAGCCGCGCCGCGCGCTCGTCGACGAAATAGCCCAGCGCCTCGGCCGCCTCCATCACCTTGCGACGGGTGGCCTCGGCGATCGCGGGAGAGCCCGAGAGGGCACGGCTGACGGTCGGCTGGCTGACGCCTGCACGCTCCGCCACATCGAAGGATGTCGGCCGTCTCTTGGATCCCCCGGACATGACGCGCACTCTAGGGCGGGATGTTATCCCCG
Source organism: Erythrobacter colymbi (assembly GCF_002155685.1). Lineage (GTDB taxonomy): Bacteria > Pseudomonadota > Alphaproteobacteria > Sphingomonadales > Sphingomonadaceae > Erythrobacter > Erythrobacter colymbi. The sequence goes on along the minus strand of NZ_MUYK01000001.1, from coordinate 303,365 downwards.
CGCAAGGCTGGCCTGCATTGCTATTCGCACTGGAATTGCCTCGCCTGCTCTTGCAAGTTGACAGGAGCGCGCGGATTGTGAACGTTCGCAACACAGCGAAGCGGAGCAACCGCGCGCGGGGAGAGGGATCAGCGACAATGGCAATGGCACCGGGCGGAAGCGCAACGGCGGATTACGGGCAGGCAGCGGGCGCGGGCACATCGCAGGTCCATGCGCCGGGCCTCAACTACTTCGTCTTCGCGCTGTTCTTCATCTTCGGCGGGATCACCTCGCTCAACGACGTGATCATCCCGAAGCTCAAGGAGCTGTTCACGCTCAACTTCTTCGAGGCGAGCCTGGTGCAGTTCTGCTTCTTCATCGCCTATGCGGTGATCGGCATCCCCGGCGCACGGCTGATCAAGAAGCTGGGCTACATGCGCGGCGCGGTGGCGGGGCTGCTGACCATGATGGCGGGCTGCCTGATGTTCATCCCGGCGAGCCAGACCGCGCTCTTCCCGATGTTCCTGTTCGCCTATTTCGTGCTCGCGACCGGCGTGGTGCTGGTGCAGATCGTGGCGAACCCGCTCATCAGCCTGCTCGGGCCGGAGCGCACGACGCACAGCCGCCTGACCTTCGCACAGGCGTTCAATTCGCTGGGCACGACGATTTTCCCCTATGTCGGCGCAGGCATCATCCTCGGCTCCATTGCCAGCGTCAGCGCCGACCAGCTTTCGGGCGAGGCCCTGCAGGCCTATCGCCAGACCGAGAGCGCGATCATCACCAGCACCTATCTCGGCCTTGCCGCAGCGCTGGCGCTGGTGGCTGGCGTGGTGTGGATGTTCCGCAACCGGCTGAAGGGCGAGCGCCACGAGGAGACCAGCCTTGCCGACGGCCTCGCGCTGCTGAAGCGCCCGCGCTTCGGCTACGGCGCGGCCTGCATCTTCCTCTATGTCGGCGCGGAAGTCGCGATCGGCAGCTTCATCATCAACTATCTGGCGCAAGGGCACATCCTCGGCCAGCCGGAAAGCGTGATCGGATGGATGGTGACGCTCTACTGGCTGGGGGCGCTGGTCGGGCGCTTCATCGGCTCGCTGGTGCTGCGCTTCGTCAGCCCCGGCCTCACGCTGAGCGCGGTTGCGGCGGGCGCGATCACGCTGATCCTGATCTCGGCCAACAGCACCGGCACACTCGCGGGCTACTCGCTGCTCGCGGTCGGCCTGATGAACGCGATCATGTTCCCGACGATCTTCAGCCTCGCCTGCGAGAAGCTGGGGCCGCGCGCGGCGGATGGATCGGGGATCATCAACGTCGCCATCGCGGGCGGCGCGATCATCCCGCCGATGTTCGGCGCGCTGGCCGATGCGACCAGCCTCGCCTTCGCGCTGGTGCTTCCCGCGGCCTGCTATGCGATCATCGCCGGGTTCGGGGTGTTTGCCAGAAACCCCGCGAAGGACACCGACACCCCGGAGATCGCCGGCGTATTTGAATAAGTATGCGCCCACTGGCGGATAATTCCCCGTGCGCCTAGTTAGGGCGCACGAGGGAAAGGGCCACCTGCATGAGCTTCACCGCTGACCGCCTGCTGCTGTTCGGAGCCACCGGCGACCTTGCCCAGCGCATGCTGCTGCCGAGCCTGTTCGCGCTCGACGCCGATGGCCTGCTCGCGCCCGATCTCAAGATCGTCGGCACCGCGCGCAGTGCCATGTCGGACAACGAATACCGCAACTTCGCCCGCGCCGCGCTGGAGAAATATCTCCCCGCCGAGCGCCGCGGGAGCATGGCGGGCTTCCTCAACCGCCTCGCCTACCAGACCCTCGATGCGACCACGCTGGAGGGTTACAGTGCGCTAGCCGAGAAGGTCGGCACGCCCGAGCGCGGACTTGCGATCTTCCTCTCGACCGCGCCGAGCCTGTTCGAGCCGACCATCAAGGGACTGCAATCGGCAGGCCTGACGGGCGAGACGGTGCGCATGTGCCTCGAAAAGCCGCTGGGCACCAACCTCGCCTCGAGCCGCGAGATCAACGATGCGGTCGCCGCCGCCTTCCCCGAGAGCCGGATTTTCCGGATCGACCACTATCTCGGCAAGGAGACGGTGCAGAACCTGCTCGCGCTGCGGTTCGCCAACCTGATGTTCGAGCCGCTGTGGAACGCGGCGCATATCGATCACGTGCAGATCACCGTGGCCGAGACGGTCGGCCTCGAAGGGCGCGTCGCCTTCTACGACGATGCCGGCGCGATCCGCGACATGGTGCAGAACCACATGCTCCAGCTGCTCGCGCTGGTGGCGATGGAGCCCCCCGCCCACTTCGATGCGACCGCGGTGCGTGACGAGAAGGTCAAGGTGCTGCGCGCGCTGAGGGCGGTGGAAAAGGGCGAGACCGTCACCGGCCAGTACCGCGCCGGCGCGATCGGCGGGCAGGCAGTGCCGGGCTATGACGAGGAGCTCGGCAAGGAGAGCGGCACCGAGACCTTCGTCGCGATCAAGGCCCATGTCGACAACTGGCGCTGGAAGGGCGTGCCCTTCTACCTGCGCACCGGCAAGCGCATGCCCAAGCGCGTCACCGAGATCGTGATCCAGTTCCGCTGCGTGCCGCACTCGATCTTCGCGGGCAAGGGCGCGACGATGCAGCCCAACCGGCTCGTGATCGGCATCCAGCCGGAAGAGAACATCACCCTCTCGCTGATGGCGAAGGTGCCGGGCCTCGACCGCGAGGGCATCCGCCTGCGTTCCGTGCCGCTCAACATCGCCATGCCCGACGCCTTCACCGGCGCGGTGCGGCGGATCGCTTATGAACGCCTGCTGCTCGATCTGGTCGAAGGCGACCAGACGCTGTTCGTGCGCCGCGACGAGGTGGAGGCGCAGTGGGAATGGGTCGACGCGATCCGCGCCGGGTGGGAGGCGGACGGCCTCACCCCGAAGACCTACACCGCCGGCAGCTGGGGGCCGAGCGCCGCCATCGCGCTGGCCGAGCGGGACGGAGTGACCTGGCATGAATGACACCCTCCACAAGGTGACGCAGCGCGTCATCGAAAACTCGCGCACCAGCCGCAGCGCCTATCTCGACCTCATCCGGCGCGAGGGCGACAACATGGGCGAGCGCAATGCCGTCTCGTGCTCGAACCTCGCGCATGCCTATGCCGGGATGGAGGAGGACAAGGCGGCACTCGTCGCGGGTCGCGGCGCGAATATCGGGATCGTCACCGCCTATAACGACATGCTCTCGGCGCACGCGCCCTATTACCGCTATCCCGAGCGCCTCAAGATCTACGCCCGCGAGATCGGCGCCACGGCGCAGGTCGCGGGCGGCGTCCCCGCGATGTGCGACGGGGTGACGCAGGGCGAGACGGGGATGGAGCTGTCGCTCTTCAGCCGCGACGTGATCGCGCTCTCGACTGCCGTCGCCCTCAGCCACGCGATGTTCGACGGTGCGCTCCTGCTCGGCATCTGCGACAAGATCGTGCCGGGCCTCCTGATGGGCGCGCTCAGGTTCGGTCACCTGCCGATGATCTTCGTCCCCGGCGGGCCGATGCCGAGCGGCATTCCCAACAAGGAAAAGCAGCGCGTCCGCCAGCTCTATGCGGAAGGGAAGGCGACCCGCGCGGAACTGCTGGCGAGCGAGATGGGCAGCTATCACTCGCAGGGCACCTGCACCTTCTTCGGCACGGCCAATTCCAACCAGATGATGATGGAGATGATGGGGCTCCACGTCCCCAATTCCGCCTTCATCAACCCCGGCACCAAGCTGCGGCAGGCGCTCGACCGCGAGGCGGTGCACCGCGTCGCGCAGATCGGGCGCAAGAGCGAGGATTACCGCCCATTGGGTCTCGTCGTCGACGAGAAGGCGATCGTGAACGCTGCCGTCGGCCTGCTCGCGACGGGCGGCTCGACCAACCACGCGATCCACCTGCCCGCGATGGCGCGCGCGGCGGGGGTGATCTTCGACTGGAACGACCTTTCGGAACTCTCCAGCGCCGTCCCGCTGATCGCGCAGGTCTATCCCAATGGCGCGGGCGACGTGAACCACTTCCACAACGCGGGCGGCATGGGCTTCGTGATCGGCGAGCTGCTCGAAGCAGGCCTCGCGCATGGCGACATCCTGACGGTCGGGCGCGGCGGCTTTGCCGACTACGCCAAGGAGCCGGGGCTCGACGGCGATGACCTCGTCTGGCGCGAGGTCGGCCCTTCGGGCGACGACACGATGCTCCGCCCGGTGGCGACGCCCTTCAAGCCCGACGGGGGGATGCGCCTCCTCGAAGGCAATCTCGGCCGCGCCTGCTTCAAGACCTCGGCGGTCGATGAAGCGCGCTGGACTGTGGAAGCGCCCTGCCGCGTGTTCGAGGATCAGGCGGCGGTCGCTGCCGCCTTCAAGGCGGGCGAGCTCGACCGCGACGTGGTGGTCGTCGTCCGCTTCCAGGGCCCGCGCGCCAACGGGATGCCCGAACTCCACAAACTCACCCCGCCCTTGGGCGTGCTCCAGGACCGCGGCTTCAAGGTCGCGCTGGTCACCGATGGCCGCATGTCCGGCGCGAGCGGCAAGGTGCCCGCGGCGATCCACTGCACCCCCGAAGCCTTGGGCGGCGGCCCGCTCGCCCGGCTGCGCGATGGCGACGTGGTGCGGGTCTGCGCGGTGACGGGCGAGCTTTCGACCACCGCCGACCTGTCGGCGCGCGAACCCGCCGCCGATCCCGCTGCCGACAGCGGCACGGGTCGCGAGCTGTTCGGCATGATGCGCCGCTTTGCCGACGGGGCCGAACAGGGCGCCTCGGCGATGCTCGCCACCGGAGGAATGTGATGAATATCGACGCCATCATGCGCACCGCGCCGGTCATCCCGGTGATCGTGATCGAGGACGAGGCGCATGCCGTGCCGCTGGCCGAGGCGCTGGTCGCGGGCGGGCTTCGGGTGCTCGAAGTCACGCTGCGCACCCCCGCCGCGCTGGGCGCGATCCGGGCGATGAAGCAGGTTCCCGGCGCGATCGTGGGCGCGGGCACTGTCACCAATCCGCGCGAGCTCGATGCGGCGCTGGAGGCGGGGAGCGAATTCATCGTCTCCCCCGGCCTCACCGACACACTCGGCAAGGCGGCGATTGCGGCGGACGTGCCCTTCCTTCCCGGCATCGCCAATGCGGGCGACATCATGCGCGGGCTCGACCTCGGGCTCGACCGCTTCAAGTTCTTCCCGGCGATGGCGGCGGGCGGCCTCCCTGCACTGAAGGCCCTCGCCGCGCCCTTCGCCCAGTGCCGCTTCTGCCCGACCGGCGGGATCAGCCTCGAAAACGCGCCCGAGTGGCTCGCGTTCGATCCGGTGCTGTGTGTCGGCGGCAGCTGGGTCTCGCCCAAGGGCGCGCCCGACCGCGCGACGGTGGAAGCGCTGGCGAAAGAGGCTTTCGGGCTGCGGTGATTTCCTCCCCCTCCCCGCGGGGAGGGGGTCGGGGGGTGGGGGCTCTGCCCTATCGGATGTAGCGGGGCAAAAGCTTCCGGAGTCTCGGACAAGACAGGCTGGAGCACTGGGCGAGGGCACTAGGCAGGGTTGCGAAGCCGGTCTCGGGCCGCTTCTTGAGCCAGAGCCATATCTCTCGCCACAGCCGCTCTGGCCAACACCTTCGCCAACTCAAGAATGGCAGGCTGAGGTTCTCGGCTCATGCGACGATGGGCGAAGCCGCCCTCTCAAGAGCCCTCTTCACACAACGCGACACATCGGCCCGCCATGAATCGAATGCGTCGCGGTTGAGCCTCAAGAACAGGTTGTAGCCGGCATGGCCGAGCCGGTCTTCCACTCGTGTAGCAAGCCGCTCAGGGTAGCGCTTGTTGACGGCGCGCCACTGACCAAACTCACTTCCGTCATGGTCTTTGAGGGCGCTACGCACCTCTTCAGACTCCACAACATTCCGGATGATGCGGAGCATCTCGGCGTCCGTTGCGAACGCCTCTCGACCGAGCTCGACGACCAGGATTTGCTCGAATCTCGCTTTGTCGAAGCTCGGCATCGGGTTCAATCCTCGGATGGTTGTTCAAGCAGCTGCCAACCGACAATCGCTCGGGTATGAAGATTGATCACCGAACCATCGGCAAGCACGAGATCGGTCCACTCTCCTCGCGCCCGAAGCCTGATGGGATCGGCTGGCCCCCCCGGGAAGAAGATGCGCACCAACTCCCCGTCGTTCTCCATGGCTGATATGGCCTCTTCGACGATACGCTCAGCAGCGTCAAAGACGTGATCGAATCTGGGATTTGTCATGACTCGAGCCTATCACGTTCGCGCCCCGAGTCACCCCGCATCACCCGCTTATGATCAGCTCCTTCGCCGGTCGCTGGCCGCCGCCAGCGCCGTAGTGCAGCGAGACCTCTTCCATCTCGAAGCCGGCGAACATCTCGCGCACCTCGGGCCGGTCATTCAGCGACAGGATGAAGTGCCCCTGAAGCCCGCCCAAGAGGCGTCTCAGACGGCCGAAATCGGCCTCTGAGAAGATGTCCTTCCCATAGTCGTCCGTGTGGCCCCAGTACGGCGGATCGCAGTAGAAGAGGGTTCCCGGCCGGCTGTCGTAGCGCTCGATGCAGGTGCCGAAGTCGAGGCACTCGATCAGCACGTCTTCGAGCCGCTCGTGGACCGCCTCCAGCATCGGCTCCAGCTTGCTGAGGCTCCAGCGAGGGCGCTGGTAATCGATCCCGAAGCTGCGGCCCATCCCGCCGAAGCTTGCCTTCTGGATGTAGAGGAAGCGCGCCGCCCGTTCGAGGTCGGTCAACTGGTCGGCCGGCGTCGCCCGCAGCCGCTCGAAATCGGCGCGGCTGTAGAGCTGGAACTTCAGCACATCGAGCAGCTGCTGGTAGTGCCGCTGGAGGATGCGGAAGAGCGTGACGACATCGCGATTCACGTCGTTGATCACTTCCAGCTTCGGGCGCAGCGGGCGGCGGAAGAACACTCCGCCCATGCCCACGAAGGGCTCGACATAGCGGGTGTGCGGGATCTCGGCGATGCGCTCGCCGATCCGGCGCGAGAGGGCGCGCTTGCCGCCCAGCCACGGCGCGATCGGCTGGACGGGGCGGACGGGCTCAAGCCTCATGCGCACCCCCCGGCCCGCCGGCAGTCCCGGGCGAAGTCAGCTGCGAGAGTGCGATACGCGAACGCTGCAGCCAGGCTGCAAACCCCGTTACCGGCTCCCCGGGTGCGGTCCACCCGATCGGCCAACCCATCACGTGCTCGAAGAAGCGCGGGTTGGAGGTCAGCTCTCCCAGAAAGGAGCCGCTCCCACCGTTGAAGCTCACCCGGACCGGGGGCGAAGAGCGGGCTGCCATCGCCGCAGTCCAGCCCAGCGCCATCAGCACCAGCCAGAGCTTCGTCCAGGTGCGCGCCGCGTTGGTGAGCGAGTACTGCCCCGAGCTCGTCGGCGGGACATAGAACGGGCTGCGCGGCTGCAACTCGCCCGTTGTCACGATCAGGTCGGGGATGTAGCCCGCATCCGTAGCCGTCGGCGTGGGCCATGATGAAGAGGCGGCGACGCCGGTGCGAAGCGCCGACTTCTCGCGCTGTGAACAGGCCCGCTTTTGCGCGGTAGCCCAGCCTTTGAAGGCTGCGGGCGACCTCGGCAAATCCCAAATCGATGTGTCCTTCGACGTTCTCCGCGAAGACGACGCGGGGGCGCACCTCACCGATGATCCGCTCGACCTCGGGCCACAGATGCCGAGGGTCGGCCTTGCCGCGGCGCTTTCCGGCGAGGCTGAAAGGCTGGCAGGGATAACCGGCAGAGAGGATATGAATGCGATCGCGCCACGGGCGGCCGTCGAAGGATCGCAGATCGTCCCATACAGGCGCGCGATCCAGCCCCGCGTCTTCCATCCGGGCCACAAGAGTGGCCGCAGCATGGGCTTCCCGCTCGACGAAACATGCAGTGCGATATCCGGGCTCGGCGATGGCGAGCCCGAGTTCGAGCCCGCCATATCCGGCGCAGAGAGAGAGGCCGTGGATCGGCTGGGCGGCACGTAAAGCCACAATTGTAGTCTCCTCAGGGGTCGCTCTGGGCGGTCCGAGAAGGGCTCGATGGCCTCCATGAATTGATTTGCCGGCAGCGGCGGCACTTGACCTCGATCTCGCCTGCCAGCGCCCCGGGTTGTGCCCGAAACAGCAGCGCACGGCAAGACGCGCACCTATACTCTTCCTTCATGTGTCACACCTAGATCGGCTCCGCCGCTTGCGGCCGGGGGAGCCAGACGGGCCGGTCATGACGGCCCCAGGTGCGAGTTGCATCCTCGCGGTTCGGGGCGCTGCAACGCCCCGGCCACCCCCGTTCAGGCGGCGGCCAATTCCTTCTTCAGCTCGTCCTCGTCGAGGCCGGTATCGATGAAGAACTCGTCCTGCTGCTCGATGTAGAGGTGCGCCGCGAAGCGATCGCCAATCTCCTCGTCAACCGAGACCGCCTTGATCACCGCCTGCCGGTCGAGCTCGATCTTGGTGCGCAGGAAGTCCTTCGCCCGGGTCCAGCGCAGGCCCTTCAACCAAGCGACCACGTCTTCGGCCTTCACCTTGCGCTGGAACTTCACCTTGGGCGGGGTGAGCCGGATGCCGATCTTCGCACCCGCGAGCTCGGCCGAGCGCTTGCCCTTGGCGAGCTCATCCTTGCCGCCCGCTTCCCACCACGCCTTCAGCCCGGCGAAGAGCGGCGCGGCCTGCATCTGCAGCTCGGCGAGGCGCGCGTCGCGCTGGGCGGTGATCCGGTCGATCGTCGCGGCCGCGGCGAGCTTCTCCAGCGCGATCTCGCGGTCGATCGCCACGAACTCGCCCATCATCAGGGTGGCTTCGGCCGCGTCGGCCGGGGCGGGTGCGGCTTCCTGCTTGCGGCGCGCCATCACTCTTCCTCCTCGCCATCGGGAGCGAGCGGCCAGTCATCGCCGTACATGTCGAGATCGCGCAGAGCGGCGCGGTACTCGGCCCAGTCGGCCTTCTCGCTTTCGCTCAGTGGGCTGTCGGGCAGCTGGGTCCAGTCGCTCGCGGCGAGCAGCTGATCACGACGCCGGCGACGCGCGGCGCGGCGCTCAAAGGCACTTGCGACCGTGGGGATGGCAATCGGCTTGCCCCCGCTGACAACGAGCGCAGCCCCATCCTGCTGCGCGGCCATCAGCTCGGCGAACCGCTCGGCCGTGATCTCGGTCGCGCCGGCCGGGATGCGGCAGTCCGGGTTGTCGATCATCACAGGGCGCTTGCCCGCGGCCCGCTCCGCCTCGCTCTTCCACGTGGGGATCTGGCGCGGGCCGAGAATGGCCTCGTGGTGGAACCGAAGCGCGCCGGTGGCAGGATCGGTATCGAAGTAGATTTTCATCATGGGGCTTACCTTCCGAAAATAATGACGTCGACCGCCACGCTGATGTCGAGCGCGCTGTAGATCGACACGCTGCTCAGCCCGACGCCGTTGACGTAGGGCCCGTTGCTGTCGGCGGTGGAGATCGGCCGGCCGCCATTCACGAAGGCGGCGCGCGCCTCGGTCGGGAATGCCTGCGGCAAGGTGAGCACCGTGGTGGTGTTCGCGCCGACCGTGCCCGAGAAGATCTGCGCGATCACGGGGCCGATCCGGATGATCCACGCGCCGCCGACCTGGGTGAGGCTGACCAGCCCCGCAAGCGAGGCAGGCGTAACCACGACATCGTTGCGGATCTGGGCAGCTGCCTCGCCCGTCGTCGCGGCGGCGAGGCCGATGGTGCGGTCGGCGGCAAGATTGCCGCCGCCCGTCAGCAGGCCGCCTGCAACCAGCAGTTGGCGGGTGGTCGGGACCGCGCCGCTGCCATCGCCCACGACGCCGGCAATCAGCGCGACGATCGCCGCGGCGAGCTGAGTGTTGTTGCCCTTTTCGAGGGGAATGTTCGCCTCGTCGATGACACCGACGATCTCCTCCTGCACGGCGTTGAGCCAGTCCTGGTCGACCAGCGTTGCCTGCTGGCCGGTGGCCGGGTTCCCGGGGTGGAAGCGGTTGTCGACGTTCCCGCTCGTGTCGATGCGATGCATGGGTTGCTCCTCAGCTTGTGAAATCGATCCAGAAATCGGGCTCGCGCTCGATGACGTAGGCAAAGATGACAGTGGTGTGCGCCGGCGCGGCGCGGCGGATGACGCATTCCAGATCGAGCGAGCCGAAGCCCCGGACGCGCGTGCCGACCGGATCGCCGACCTTGAAGTGCGCGATCGCCAGCACGGGGCGGCCTGCGCCATCGAAAGGTTGCACGATGACCGTCCAGGCGAAGGCCCACGCCTCGTCCATGCAGCGATCGCCGACGCGGAAGCCGGTACGCAGCGGGCGGTGCTCCTCGATGTCGATCTCGAAGCCGATCAGCGCCGCCAGATCGATGAAGTCGGCCGGGGCCTGCCCGGCGATGCTGGTGAGCTTCTGCACCAGCGCGATCTGGCGCTCGCGCACGTTGTCAGGCTGGCCGGTGCAGGCATCGGGCAGCCCCGCAACGCGCTCCCAGTCGATCAGGGTTTCGAGCGCGGTGCGGGGATCGGCTTCGTCGAGCAGCTCGATCGCGCGGATATCGATGCGCGCGAACTCGGCCGCCAGTGCTGCGATCAGACGCGCGAAGGTGCCATCGGGCGCGAAGTCCCACGCAGCGCCGCGGGGCAGCAGCTGGCGCAGCATCTGCGCATGATCCGCCTCCGAGCGGGCGATGAGGGCCGCTTCAGACATCACACGAAGCTGATCGTGCCGAGCGCCGGGATCTGGCCGGGCTCGGGCGTGAAATCGAGGAAGGGCAGCTCCAGCGAGTGGCTGAACTCGCCCTCGGCGAGGCTGATCGTCTCGGACAGACGGCTGCGATAGATCGTGCCGCCAGGCTCCGCATCGCGGGCGAAGAAGTCGGCCAGCTCCGCCTCGATCGCGGCGCGCACTGCAGGAGTGTTGGGGGCGACGCGCAGCACGATATCGACCGGCGCGGGAGTGGGCGCGAAGACCACCAACTCGGCCGTGACGGGGCGCAGCGCGTCGAGCGCGGCCTGCACCGCTTCGATATCGGCCGTAAGCGGGATGATATTGTCGCGCTGGTCCATGACGAAGGCGACACCGACGGTCCCGGCGCCCATCCAGCCCGGATAGATCCACGCGCGGGTGACGCCCGGCTGCGCCAGTGCCCAGGCGCGATAATCGTTGCTTGATCCCCCGCGCGGCGGCGTGCGGATACGATCGAGCAGCCGCGCGAGCAGGCTGGCGTCATCTTCCTCCAGCGCGCCCGGCGTCCCCGCGGCCGAGACGGTCAGCGCCGCATTCACCCCGAGGATCGCGCTCGACAAGGTCAGCACCGTGCCGATGGTGAGATCTGCCTCGGGCCCCGCGTCCACCGCCTCCAGCGCCACATTCGCCGAACCGCCGGCGATCGTCGCCGTCGCGGCGACCTTGTAGACCTGCCCGTCGATGCGGACGGCCTGCGTGCCGGCAGGGATGGCCGTGCCGTTGACGCCGGTTGCGGTGGCAGTCCCCGTTGCCGCCACCGCTGCCTTGCGGCGGATGCCCCAGATAGCGGCGTGGCGGGCAAGGAAATCGCCTTCGGCCGTGTCGGGCAGAATCTGGCGGGCAAGGAAGTCGAGATAGCCGTAGACGCCCGAAACCGCGCCGCCATGCGTGCGGGCGAGCACGTCGAGCACCGAATGGCGCAGCGCACTGTCAGCGCCCGGAAGACGGGTCTCAATATCGCCGCGGGTACGTTCGATCAGGTCGCTGAGCGTGGGGCGATTGAAGGGCATCAGGCGGGCTCCGGAACGGCGATGATGGTGGCGGTCGAGGCCTCCCAGGTGAAATCGTGGCGCTGGCGGTTCGGGCCGCCCGGACGGTCGATCTCGACGGCGATGGCGAGCAGGTCGGGCGATGCCTGACCCGGGCGCGCCTGCGCCTCGACGACGACGCGCACGGCCGAGGCGATCCCGTCGCGCACCAGCCAGGCGAGCGCCTCCTCGCAGGCCTGCTTGGCCTGGGCGAGCGTGCGGGCGGTGATCTTGGACCGCGAGAGCAGCCACAGCAGCGAGCCGATGCGGTTCACATCGCGCGCCGTGCCGGCATCGGGGCGCAGATCGCGCGCATAGGCATCGCCCCACCACCCGCGCCGGTCGCCGCCCGCCTCGGGCAGGGTCTCGTCATCGGCGGCGCGCGCGTCGGTGAAGAGCGAGATCAGGATGGCGGTGCGCATGCCGTCATCGGTCGCAAGACGGCCATTGGCGAGCAGCAGGTCTGCGGCGATCGCATCCGCGTTCCAGACGAGGGCGAGATCCGTCATGCTGCCTTCACCTTTGCGCTACCGCTCACGATCTTGCGGGTGTCGAGATCGATGCTGTCGCCGACGCGCGCGACGGCAGCACCGCCCGCGCCGCCCAGCTGGACGTTGTCGCTGGTGATCGTCACCCGGTCGGCACTCACGTCGGCGGTGTCGCAGCTGACCTCGATCGCCGGGGCTTCCACCGTGAGCTTGGTGACGGCCGTCACACTGATCGCTTCGCGGCCGAGCTTCACCACGTTGCCGAGATCGTCGAACAGAGCGACCTCGCCGTCCTGAAGCCCGGTCAGCCGGTACCGGCGATCCTCGACCGCCAGCACCACGCCATGGCTGCGCAGGCCGCCCGCGAACACCACAAGAGCCTCGGCCCCGGCATGCGGCACGCTGGTGAGGCCGTAATTCTGGAACCGCTCCACCGCGTCCTGGCTCTCATCGGCCAGCAGCTCGATCTGCAGCTCCTGTGCTTGGCGCGCGTCGTCGACCAGACGCACGATCGCCCGCGCCACCATACCGCGCACCCGGCCTTCGAGCCCGCCCATCATCTCGCGCACCGCCCCGATCATGCGCGCGGCTCCGGTTCGGCGAGCTGGGTCCATGCCTCGGGCGGCACGAGGTCGAAGCGGGTGACCGTGCCGCCCTCGGCATCGCGGGTGAAAGTCAGCCGCTCGATCAGAAGCGAGCCCGATATCCGGGCCGAGGGCACGTCACACTCGGCGCGCATGCCGTGGGCGAAGGGCCGCCCCTGCGCATCGAGCCACCCGGGCACGGTGATCTCGACCTGCTGGGACCGGCCCGATCGCACCGCCGCCTCCCACTCGGCCCGCTTCTTCAGCGAAGCGCGATCGGACTGCTCCTCGCCGATGATCAGCAGCGGGCGGTAGCGGGTGATCGCCGGGTCGAAGGCCTCGCCCTGCACCTGCGCCACGGCCGCGCCATTTCGCTCGTCGCTGCCAGTCGCCTGCCCCTTGACGACATAGTCCGAGAACCGGTCCGATACGGTGCTAGTGCGGCGGGCGGTGATCACGTTGTCCCCTTCGACGAGGCGGCCGATGCTCTGCCCGCTGTCGGGGTTGCCGATGCGCAGGATGCCGTCGCCAGCCGACCAGGCGACCAGCCCGCGATAGCGGCACATCCGCTCGATCGCGGCGAACACGGTCTCGCCCTGCTGCAGCGCGAAGCGGGAGAAGGGCGCGCCGGTGCTGCCCGAGATCGCAAGGGTTATGCCGAAGGGCTTGATCAGCTCGGCCGCGATCTCCTCGAGCTTGCGGTTCCGCCAGCTGCCCGGGCGGTTGATCGCCGAACAATCGACGAGGTCGGCGGTGCGATCCCGGCCGCGCACATCGATGCCGCGCTCTTCCGGGCCGACGAAGGGGGTAAAGCTGTCGATGTAACCGGTGATCAGCGGCTCGCCCGCCAGTACCACCCGGCACGCTGCGCCTTCGAGGATCGGCCAGTCCTCGGCCCCCGTGCGCTCCTTCGCCGCAAGGCGCAGGGCGAAGGTGCCGGTCATCTGGTCGATCCCGCGCTCGATCTCGATCGTGGTCCAGCCTGAATAGGCCATCCCGTCGACCTCCAGCTTGACCATGTGATCGGGAAGCGTGCTCATGCCGCGCGCACCTCGCTGCCGGGCGCAGCAGTCAGCAGCTCGATATCGATGCCGGCAGGCACGAACCCGGGGTGTGCGATGCCATTACGGGCCACGATCGCCGCGGCGCGCGCTTCCAGTGTGACAGGCTCGCGGGCGCGCCGATCGGTCTCGCCACCATAAAGCCGATGGGCCAGCACCAGCGCGGGCTCGCTGGCGCTCAGCCGAAGCTGGTAGAGCCGCGCAAGGCTTGCGCCGCGCACGGCGATATCGCGGGCCAGCGCGCGGCGCAGGCGGTCGAACGCATCGGCCGCTGCGTCATCGCCGCGATCGGCCGCGGCAAGTGCAAGGCGGTCTAGCCGCTCGGCCACGCTGTCGCGCACCGCCACCGCCTCGTCATAGCTGGGATAATCGAGCGCGCCGGCCGTGCGCACCAGCTCGGCCGCGCTGACGACGCGGAAGAGCTGCGTCAGGGCCGTGCGGTTGGCCATCTCCAGCGCCCGTTGCGGCGTGCGGACAGGGGCCTCCATCTCGGCGGGTTCCCAATCGACCAGCATCTCCAGCGACTGGAGCCGGGTGCGCCGGCCGCCACCCGACAGCGCCGAAACCGCCAGCACGAGGCCGGTGATCGACTGGGCCAGTGACAGCGGTGCGCGCAGCAGCGAGGTGACGTTGGCAGGCAGGAAGCTGAGCCCCGCCTCGAAGGCGCGCAGCGCAGGGCCAACCCCGCCGCGCAGGCCTGCGGCCAGCTGCGAGACTTCGCCCATGCCGCGCACCACGCTGGTCGCCGAATCCTCGACAAAGCTGGCGGCCGCGTCGATCGAGAAGCTCGCGGCGAAAGCCTCGGGCGCCTGCGAGATCACAGCGTCGGCCGCGGCCTGGCTGTCGTCGCCGGCAGCACTGGCCACGGGTGCGGCGACGGCTTGCCCGGCCTCGCCAAAGGTAATGCGGAAGCGGGCAATGCCGCCTTCGTCGGTGGTGGTCGAGCAGGCGTAATCGAACACCACAACCATCATCCGCCCGTATTGCGGATGGACCAGCAGGCCCGGGCCCGCCGCCTCCAGCGCGGTCACCAGCGCGTCGCGCGCCGCCATGAACTCCGCGCCGATCACGTGGCAGTCGATCGAGAACGTCTTGGCCCGCGCGCCGAGATCCTCGGTCACCGGATCGTCGCGGCCCGGGAACTCGTGGCTGACCACGCGGCGGCCGCCCGTGCGCTCCTCGCTTTCGGTGCGGAACGGAGCGCCGCGGAAGCTGCCCTGCTGGTACTGGTCTCTCCACGCCATCAGGATGCGCTCCGCATGGTGCGACCGGTGCGCACATCGAACGGGTAGGGAAGCCCGGGCGCAGGAACCGGCGTGGCACGGGCCGATACGCCCGGCGCACTGGTAATATCGATCTTCAGCGCCCCGCCGATCTGGGTGGCCGCCTGCTTGCCGGTGATGCGGCGCATAAGGTCGCTATCGCTCGGCAGGCGCGCCGCGGGCGTTCCCGGGGCGGGCCCGGGCGATGAAGGCACCATGGAACCGCGCAGGCCCTTGATCTTGTCTGGGATCGAACCGATCCACCCCAGCACGGCACGCTCACCAGAGAAGAAGCCGCCATCCGGCATGACGCTCTTGAGCCAGAGGACCGCGTCGGCAACGGCCATGACCGCTTCGGCGATGTCGCGCAGATCCTGCGCGACCTGATCCCAGTCCGTGTTCTCGACGAAGTCCTTCCCCCACTTCCACGCCCTCTGAAGGCGGTCGGAGATCGTCTCGGCCCACTTGCGAAGCTCGCCGCTCTTCGCCAGCTCGTTCACCCGCGACAACAGGCCTTCGAGATCCTTCTTCACCACATCGGAGATGCCTGCCTGCGCGATGAGCAGCAGGAAGCCGGTCCACATATCCTTCAGATTCGAGATGATGCCGAACAGCGTCGTCGCCTGCCGCTCCATGCCGCCGCCGAAGCGCTCGTTCATGATCCCGACGAGAGCCTTCTCGATGTCGGAGCCGGTAAACTTGGCCTCGCGGCGGATGTCCTTGCCGTTCTTGCGGAACGAGAAGACGACGCGGTCGCCTTCCTTGCTGGCGCGGATGCCGAACTCCTTCAGCCGCTCGAACTCGCCGGTGGTGGCATCGGCCAGCGCTTCGACCGCCTGCATGATGGGCTTGGACATCCCGGCCGAGGTGTCGCCCAGGGCCACGAGCGAACCGTTCATCGGATCGATGCCATAGGCCTTGAGCGCGACGAACGCCTCCATGACCTGGTCAAGCTCGAAGGGCGTCTTTTGGGTGAATTCCTGCACCCACTTGATCGATTTTCGCGCCGCGGCGGCCGAGCCCTCGATGCCCTCCAGCATCACCTGGTACTGCTCGAACTGCCCGGCCGTGCGGAACAGGTCGAACATCGAGTAGACACCAGCCCCGACTGCCGCAGTCCCGAGACCGAAGATGCTGTTCTTGAGCGCACCACCGGCGAGCCCGCCGAGCTTGCGCAGGCCAGCACCGGCAGCTTTCCCGCCGCGCTCGACCAGCCTCAGGCGGCGCACCAGCCCGTCCAGATCGCGGCCGAGAGAACGGACCGTGCTGCCGATCGCCTGAAAGGTGCGGCCGAGCGCCACCTGCCGAAGCCTGCTCGCGCGGCGCCCGAAGTGCTCGATGCTGCGCGTGCCATTGTTCACATCGGCTGCCGCGCCGCGCACCTGCTGCGCCATCTGCCGCGCCGAATTGCGCAGCCCCGACACCCCCGCGCGCGCACGCTTGGCCGGAGCGCTGAGCCGGTCGACCATTTCGAGGATCATGGAGAAGCGCATCGCGGGTCAGTCCTTTTCCGCACGGGCCTCCAGCTGCTCGGCAGCGAGCAGCCAGAATTCGATGTCGTCCCAGTCCAGCTCCATCAGATCGGTGGGGCTGAAGCCGGGGAAGTACTTGGCGAGACTGGCTAGGCAGAGCCGCCAGTCTGCTGGCCACCGGGCGATTTCGGCGCGAGCAAGTTTCCCAGCGCGCCGAAGTCGTCGGCGTCGAGGTTCTCGACCTCGATCGTCACGAGGTTCGAGCAGCTGATGATGAGCTCGATCACAGCCGCGATTTCTGCATCGGCGTGCTTGTCGAAGGCGCGGATGTCCTTCGCCTTGGGCCGGCGCATGACAACCTCGAAGCCAGCGGGCTTGAGCTCCTCGACCTCGATCGCGTGGGTGACCGGATGCTTCTTCTCGATCGTGATCGGAAACAGCAGCGTGTAGGAGAGCGGCGCCATCAGACGAGCTCCTCGGCGGCAGGCCCCTCGAAGGTGACGCTGGCCTTGCCGTCCTGGCCGAAGTCACCCGCCTCGACGAAATAGGCCTGGCGGATGATCCACGTCTTGCCGGTGTCGGCCTTGAAGATCAGCGTGGCATTGTCGATCGACCGCATCGAGGCGACGCTCACGCCGTCCTTGTGAAGCAGCGAGACGACGCAGCGCGCCGGGACGGTGCGCTCCATGAAGCTGCCGGCGTCGTAGTCGCCCGGCACGTTCTCGCGCTGCGGGCCGCCGATCTGGAGTGTGCTTTCGCCCGAGGTGGGCATGCGCTCGCCATCGACCTCGATGGTGACCTGCCCCAGAACCTGATTGCGATTGGCCATGTCTTATCGTCCTTTCAGAAGGGTCTCAGACGCCGATCAGTCGGCGCTCGAAATGCGGGTGGGGCGGGCGATCGCGCGGACCGCGCGCATGAAGGCACTCTCGCCATCGGTCTGCGCGATCGAAACTTGCCGCTGGTCGAGAGTGTCGATGCGGCGCAGCTTGTCGATCAGGTGGTTGAACCGGGCCTCGAGGTTCTTGACCTCATTCATGAGGGCCACCTCTTCGGCAGTCAGCTCACGATACCCGGCGATCTGGCGGGGCTGGTTGTCCATGACCTATCCCTCAGAGCCGGAACTGGATCGCGGCCGCAAAGGCGCGGAACTGGTTGACGATGTTCGGCGGGACCAGCGCGTTGATGCGGTTGGGATCGGTGGCGTCCCGCTCGACGATCAGGTCGGCCTTGTACTGGTCGAGGTTCTCGACCAGCCCCAGCTCCTCCCACTCGCGCGCCAGGGCGAGCAGCTCGGCGCGGATGGTCGACGGGGTGACGATCGCCTGCCCCGCGCCGTAACGGGTGCCGTCGGCTGCCAGCTTTTGACGCGGGAACTTCTGGGCGATCCGGGCGCGCAGCGAGGCCCGCAGGTAGAACAGCGTCAGCGGCGTTTCGAGATCGAGGAACGACAGATCCGCCAGCCCGAAGTCATCGGTCTGGTAGGTCGTGATCGCCCGCTCGATCAGACACGTGCCCGCCGGGGTGACCGTGAAGGTCGAGATCCCGTCGCGCAGCAGCAGCTCGCGCTGGGCGCGGGTGAAGCGGGCTTCGACCTTCGGAGCGACCATGCCCTTCAGCGCCAGCGTCTGGAGCGGGCGGGCCGGATCGATCGCGCTGTAGTAACCGCAGGCTGCGGCGTAGATCGCGGCCGCTTGGCACGGGCAAGTGGGGCTGCTGCCTATGCCGAGGATCGAGACCAGCTCGGAATTCAGCCCAGCACCGAAGGCAGCCAGCGCGCCCTGCGTCCCGCGCCGCGCACCATAGGCGATGCTTTCGAGCATGCGGGCCGAGCCCGCACGGCTGTCCAGCTCGGCCACTGCCGAGGCATAGGTGGTGGCATCGGTCACCCCGAGCACGATCGTGCGGTAGGGGTTGTCGCCGATCACGGGCCAGACGGCATCGATCACGGGATCGGTCGCACCGCCCGCCATCGCCGTGATCACGAGGCCGACGCCGGCGGGCAGTGCTTCGCCCGCGGCATGGCTGTGACGGACATCGATATCGTTGCCGTTGGTGCCGCCATTGCGGGCAGTCAGGGTGACGACATGCTGGTTGGGCGCGCCGCCGACCGCCGCGGTGACCGGAAGATCCGGGCGCGCGGCGATCGCAGCCGCAACAGCCGCGGCAACGGTGTTGGCGATCGCCGCCTGCTGGACGCCGACAGCGATGCGCTCGCCCGCGATCCACAGGGCGATCGTGCCCGCAGCGGTCGCCGGGCCGGTGAGGGTCAGGGTGCAGGTTGCCTTGGCCGATCCAGCGGCATCGTCGAGCGCGATCGCATTGACTTCCGAGAAGCTGTCAGCGGCGAAATAGGCGGCGGCCATACGGGCCAGCTGCGAGCCCTGGCCGAACAGCGCGACAGCCTGACTGGCCGAGCTGATCGGGTTGATGCCGAGCGCGGCCGCGCTGCCGGCGGCGAGCTTCTGGCCGATCAGCAGCACGCGGTTTTCGATCGGCGGCAGGCCGGAGACCGCGCGGCTCGAATCGAACTCGATATGCTGGCCGGGGGTGCGGAAGCTGGCCGGGATGGTGTTGAAACTGATCATGCTGGGGTTCCCTTCTTCGGGCGACGTGATTTCCTGGGCGGAACGGTGTGCACGAGATCGCCGTCGGCGATCAGGCGGCGGTAGTAGGCGTCGAGCACGATCCACTCGCCTTCGGCGTCGAACAGGCGGCCATCGGCATGGCGGACGCGGCGGCCGAACTTGGGGGCGAGGCGCTCGGCGCGGAGAACAGCTGTCATGCAGGGTCTCCCAGCTCGATCTGGTCGGCGGCATCGGGATTGGCGGCGGGCAGCGGCGGTGCGACGCCACCAAAGGCCGGGATGTCCCAGTCCACATGGAGCGTGCGCAGATCGACCGGCTCTTCGGCGAACACGCTGAGCGGCAGCACCAGCTCCAGCTCGATCGCCATCATCGACAGGTTTTGCCGCTTCATCTGCTCGGTCCGCGCCACGGGCCGCGCGCTGCGGATGCGCACCGGCTCGACCAGGTCCAGCTCGGGCGTGAGCGTCGAGCGCGAAAGCAGCCGGATCGCATCAACCATCAGCTGGTAGGAACCGGGCACCGCGCCGTCGCCGTGGCGAGCGTTCTCCTCGTTGCGCAGGTTCTCGGCCGCCACGACCAGTGCAAAGCGCGAGCGCGCCCGGAAGCCATTGTCGTCGAGATCGTCATCACCCTCGACGATGCCGAGGAAGGTGGCCCAAACCCCGGGAACCCGCAGGTTCTTGGTGGTGCGCAGGTATTCCTCGAACTGGTCGGGGAAGGTGCCGAAGGTGTGGTACTGGTAGCCCAGCACGCCTTCCTCGCCCGCGTCGAGGAGCACCTGGATCAGCGCGAGTTCGGTGGCGGCGATCATCGGCGCATCCCCTTGACCTTGTCGCCCGCCCAGTCGCCGATCAGCCAGATCGCGATGATGATGAGCAGCGGCAGCCAGAAGAGACCGACGAATGTGGCGGTGCCGGCGCGCAGCCAGAAGGGTTCGTCGCGGCCTTCGACGAAGACCATCACGAATAGCACAAGCGACAGCCAGAGGTGGATGTCCTGAAGCCAGATCATGCCAGCCCCCCGGCCAGATCGGCGGCGTAGTCCTCGGCCAGGGCGAGCAGCTCGGCCTCGTCCTCGGCATTGATGCCGAGGAACGTGCGGGCCGGGATCGTCACCTGGTCGACCGAACGGAAGCCTAGGCCGCCCGGTAGCTTGAAGCGCAGCTTG
The DNA here is from genome assembly GCF_002155685.1 of Erythrobacter colymbi. Lineage (GTDB taxonomy): Bacteria > Pseudomonadota > Alphaproteobacteria > Sphingomonadales > Sphingomonadaceae > Erythrobacter > Erythrobacter colymbi. Next base: position 283,033 of record NZ_MUYK01000001.1, on the reverse strand, counting down.
CCGCCGCCCTTGGCGCGGATCACCCCGCCGTCATTCTGGATGCGGGCGTAGATCAGGTTGGAGCCCCAGCGCACCGAGCCCTTGGCAGGTTCGGCATGGATCGAGCTGCGCAGCTGCGAGCTGTCGGTCAGCGTCTGGCCGCCTTCTTCCTTCGCCCGGACCGACTTGTCCCAGGCGCTGCCGTCCACCGCGGTCTCGGTGTCGAAGCGCTCGATCGTCGAGCTTTCGAGATAGCCCCCAAAGATCTCCATCAGTGGCTCGCTGTCCTCGAAGCCAGCCACGATACGGGTGAGCACCTTGTCGAAGACGCGATCGCCGCGCAGGCGCAGTTCCATGGTGGCAGCCATCAGTAGCTCCCCATGTTGTCACGGCCGAAGCGCTTGGGCGCGGTGTCGGTCAGGATCTGGCCCGGGCGCGGAGCGGCGGTCTCTTCGCCCTGGTCCAGCATCAGCGTGCCGCCGGCGATCTGTTCGAGCTGCTTGAGCGCCGCCTTCTTGCGCTCGGTCACCCACTCGGGCGCGTCGGAGCGCCACAGCAGGTAGAAGGCATAATCGCAGGCGATGTCGCGCAGGATGGTATTCCCGGCGAGCTGGGCGGTGTTGCGGTGGCGGCGGGCGACGTAGCCAGTGATCAGCGCGTCGGCGCTGTCGAGCGCGGCATCGATGCGCGCGGTGACGATTGCGCCGGTGTTCTCGTCATCGGTGAGCTGGAGGAGATCGCGCGCCTCGAAGCGCGCCTGCATGGCGGCGAGATCGGCAAAGATCGACACGGCATGCTCCTCCTCTCAGGCGCTTCTGGAGCGCGGATCAAACGATGGTGGTGAAACCGGGCGGCGGGACGGGACACACGCCCGCCGCCCGGCTCTTTCGGCCTTGTTCAGGCCGTGGTGCCCTTGGCCTTGCCGCCGCCCCTGGAGGCAGGCTTCGGCGTGGCCGCAGGTTCGGGCGCAGCGGGACTGGTCTGCGCCGTCGGTTCGGCGGTGGCAGCGTCGCCCGCAGACGCGTCGCTGCCATTGGCGGTGGGAGTGTGGCCACCTGCCTGCGAGGCCTCGGCGTCCGGATCGCTCCCGTCGGGAGTGGTCCCTTCACCCTGCGGCTCGGCGGTATCGGGTTCGCTGCCCTGGGCAGGCGGCGGCGTGGCACCGGGGACAGGCTCGCCCAGTGCGGCAAGCTGTTCCTTGGCAAGCTCCTCCCGCAGGAGCTGCGCCATGCCCAGACGCTCCTCGTCGGCCGCGCGCTTGAACTCCCCTTCCTTGTTCTCGACATCGATCGCGATGTTCGGATCGGTGAGGAGCGCAAGCAGCTGGTCGGGAGTGACGTCGCCCACGGCAAGCAGTGTCGGCGCGGCTGCGCCACCGATCACCTGCCCGCCCCGACGATAGCCGGCGGGGCGGGAGGTGGTCAGGCGAAGACGCTGCCCGCTCACGGGAGACGCCGCGCTTCGAGGATGACGACGTCCTCGAAGTAGATGTTGGACTCGCCGCCGGCGAGGTTCATCTTCTTGAAGAGGTTGCGCGCCGCCGACTTGTTCGACTTGCCGACGATGATGTGGGTCGGCTTGATCCCCAGCGGCTCGCCTTCGTCATCGGTGATCGATTCCATGGCCTGGCACGCGGCGACATAGTTCGCCTCGTTGATCGGGCCAGTGCAGCGATGCGCGAGCTGCCAGAAGGTGTAGCCGGCTGCCGCGCGGGCTTCGGCGCCCATCAGGAACTCGCCCGTCTTGAAGACGTGATCGCTCTGCGGATCGACGATCATGTCGAAGGTCGGCTCCTGCCGGGTCTGCAGGAGGATCGGCTTCAGCGCCTGGCTGGCATCGATCAGATACCAGGGATCGCGCGAGTTATCGCCCGACATGTTCGAGACGACGCCGTTGCCCACCGGGTGATCGGTGTCGAAGTAGTTCTGCCCGTCATAGCAGGGGCGGACATGCCCGTCCTTCAGGGCTTCGAACGCAAGACGATCCTTGAGCTGGCCCGAGCTGTCGCCCCAGCCATTCACCAGCGGCCCATAAAGCCCGAGATTGTCGTCGCGGATCTTGTTCTTGTGGATGCCGCGCGTCACTTCGAAGTCGCGGTTGATCAGCTGGTAGGCCTTCTCTTCCATCGACTTGATCCGCTTCTCGCCGATCCACTCGCGGAAAATCGGGAAGTCGCCGAGGAAGCCATAGGTCTCCAGCTTGGTCGTGCTGGTGACCGGCGTCGAGAACGCCTCGTACTGCGGGGTGGCCTTGGTCAGGCCGTTCTGGAAGTCGCGCTTGAAGCCGGTGCGCAGGGCTTCGAGCGTTGCGATCGTGACTTGCATGGGTCAGTCCTTTCTAAGGGGGACGTCAGGCCGCGAGGGCCGAATTGGTGAGGGAGACATCGACCCAGACACCGTCCGCGCCGACTTCCTGAACGATGCCGGCGACGGCGCGGGTGCTGTTCGGGTTGGTCTTGGCGACGGTCTGATCGTCGATGATGAAGCAGGGCTTGCCGATATCAGCCTGCGCGATTGCATCGCCCGCGGCGCTGTTGGCGAACAGGAAGACGCCCTCCTGGATGTCCACGCGCACGTCACCGTTGGCTGCGCCGCCGGTGGCGTCTTCCATGAACACGCCGACAGCGCGATAGGTCGCGGCGTCGGCCGCCTTGGCGGCATTGTCCACACCCTGGCCGACGCGGCCGGGACGGGCGAAGCCTGCAGCGGCGATCGCGAGGCCGCCCGTGAAGCACACGGCAGCGGCGGCCACGGGCAGGTTGCGGATGCCGCCACCTGCAAAGCGAGCGGTCTTGCGACCCTTGGTCAGAGCAACCATCGATCAGGCTTCCTTCTTCTTCTGGTCGAGGAAGTCTTCCTCCGACCAACCCATCACAGAGCACACGACGCGCTCTTCCTCGGTGAGCTTGCTGGCTTCCTCGCCGGGCTTGCCCTCGATCACCTTGCCGCCCTTGAAGGCGGGCGCGGTGGCGAGGAAGCTGTTGAGCTCGGACAGATCCTGCTTGCCGAGCTTCACCGTCCAATCCTTCTGGGCGGGGGTGAGCTTGCCCTCCTCGATCGCGGCATTGACGCAGTTGAGAACCTTGTCCTCCTGCAGCGCGCCGAGCTTGGTCTGCACTTCCTTCAGCGCATCGATCGGGACGTACTTCGAAGGGTCGGGCTCGCCCGCGGTCGCCGAGGCGGCGATCGCATTGAGCACCGCTTCTTCGCCGGCATCGTCGGCGAGCTTGAACTTGGTGCGGACCGAGGCGAGCACCGCGGCATCCTTGCCACGATCCTCGACCAGCTTGTCGATCGCATTGATCGCGGCCTCGTCTTCGCTGTCGGCCTTGAGGCCCAGCGCCGTCAGCGCGGACGCCGACAGCAACATTGCAATCTTCTTCATGGGGCTTCCTTCTGCGGGTGCGCCGACCTCCTGCGAGGCAAGCGCGGACACTTCGATGTTGGGGGAGTTGGTGAGGCCTACGTTGACGAGCCGCGTCAGCTCGCCGGTGCCAGGCCGGGCACGGAAGTGCGGAGAGTAGTAGCGGTACTCGCGCGCCTGGAGCGCAGCCTCGGCCGCGGGCGTCCAGTCGGCCTCGGCATAGATGCCGTCCGCGCCGACTTCGAGGCTGTCGGGGTTGATCCAGCCCGCCGCCTTGGCGACGCCGCCAACACCGGGGACAGCGGCATACTCGGACTGGTGATCGTAGTTCACGACCATATCGACGCCGTTGAGAAACGCCTTGGTGGCGGCGATCACCTGCTCGGCATGCGCCTTGTCGCGCAGCTGCCAGGGGCCGCGCCCGTCACGACCGCCGAAGGTGCCGAAGGGAACGATCCGGAACCGCTTGGCCGGCGCACCGCCATCGACCGGCAGCGCGAGCGCGCTGGCAATGACGGCAACGTCGGAGGAGGCGGCGGGCTTGGACATGCCGCCTGCCTAGTGGGCGCGGCGCGGCGCGCGTTACCTCCGCCCGCGTAGCAAGTCCGATTTTCTTTGCGATGAGGGGGAACGCCCCATGCTTAGCCGCGCACCTGCGCGATTGCCAAGCGGCTTTGATCAGCGCAGCGCGCCTTCCTCGCGCGTCCACACCAGCCGGCCGCGGGCGAAGGCACCGCTGCGCGGCCCCATCCAGCGCCAGAAGTCGCGCGCGAAATCGACCGAGCCGCGCGCGCCCTGGTAACGCCGCACCAGCCATTTTCGCCCGTCGCGCCCAGTGATCCACAGCCAACCGATCCGGTCGGGATCGATGATCGTGGCGGCCGCGTCCGCCAGCTCGCGCGACTGGGCCGAGGTGAGCGGCGCGATCGCGCCATTGCTGAGCCGGAAAAGCCCGGCCGAGATCGCCAGCGGCCAGCCCGCGACGTCGCGGAAGACGCGGCCCTTCAGGGCCTCGGCGCGCGAATTCAGATCGAACGCCGCGAAGAAGGCTCTCACAGCCTCGTAATCTCCCTCTGAGAGCTGGGCATTCAATTCGCTGGTGATGCCATCTTCCGGCCCGGGCCCGAGCCGCGGCGCGGGGGTCAGCCCGTCGAGCGCCGCCTTGCCGACGTTGTAGCTCCAGCCAGCATCGAGCCCTTCCTCGAGCCGCGTCACCTCGCCGGTGCGCTTGTTGACATAATCGCGGATCGGGCGGCGCGGGATCTCGCCGTCAGGTGTGACGGCCCAGCCGCGGCGCGCGATCATCCGCTCGTTCACCGGCTGCACGTCGCAGCGGCAGTTCCAGCCGTTGGGCGGGTAGTGCGTGTCCCACCACGGATGGTCGACCGGCAGGATCGTGCCGTCCCAGCTGGCGTGCTCGGGCCGGGTGCGCGCATCCTTCACCGCGATGTAGCGCAGGTAGGGAAAGGCGCGCTTCGTCCGCTCGATCCGCTTCCAGCGCCCGGCCATGTAGGAGACGCGCAGGTTCGTCTGGTAGATCGTGCGCAGCCGCGCGGGCGAGCCGAGCCGCACAACCTTGGCGACGCCGTCAGCCGGATCGGTCATCATCGCCCGGCCCCACCATCCGCGCGCCTGCAGCCGCGGGCGAAGCTCGTCCTGGAACTGCTTCAGCGTAAGGCCCTCGTCGAGCGCCTTCTGCACGGCCGCGCGGATATCCTCCAGCAGATCGCGGCTCATCGCCTTGGCGACGGTGAATGCCTTCGCATTTTCCTCCTGCCATACCTCGCGCCAGTCGAAGGCGATCTCGTAGCCCTTGGCCGCGAGCGCTGCGACGGCATCGGCCGGCGGCCCGATCGGAAGCGGTTCGGCATCTGCCATCAGGCACTCACCAGCTGCGCGCCCGACGTGATCAGCGGCTTGGCAGGCGCACTGGTCAGGGCTGCGCCATCGACACCAAGACCTTCGGGCAGCCGCCACCTCTTGCCGCGGAAGCGGGCGAAGCCGCCGGCATTCTGGGCGAAGCCGGCATGGGCGCCGATGACCAGGTGATGGCCAGCCAGGCGCATCAGCGCATCGATCAGGCGGGCGGCCTCACGGGTGTAGAAGGCGCGGCGGACGATCCCGGCCTCGAACTCCTCGGGCGTGGCGGCCGAGACGCCGTCCTGCGTCCGCGACGCGGCAATGGGGACGAAGGCGTGATAGACCGTCGCCTCGCGCGCTGTCAGATCGGCACCTTCGGTCAGCTCGGCCGGAAGCATCAGAGGATCGAAGGCGCTGCGATCCTGCCCGCCGATGTCGCTGCCCGGGGTGACCAGCAGGCCGCGCGGCTTGCCGGTCGTGTCATGGTCGAAGCGCGGGAGATCGGGACCGAGCGTGCTGACCTCACCATTCGGCCCGCGCACGGCAGCTGCTTCGCTGCGGACGAAGTCGAAGGCGATCGGGAATTGACTGGCGCGCAGGATCGGCATGGGTCACCCGCCTCTCTTGCGATCGGCCTCGGCAATCAGTCGCGCAGCGAACCCGCCCTGGGCGAGCAGCTCCTCGAAGGCCGAGGTGTCCATGTCACCGATGATCTGGCTGAGCCGCGCCTGCACCTGCGACAGATCTCCCGCCTCGGCGATCAGCGCATCGACCGGCGCGAGGAGCGCGTCCATATGCGGTTCCCAGTCGGTCAGGAACTCGTCGATCGTGGCGTCGATCGCGTCACCATCCGGACCAGCCTGCGAATTGAGGGCTGGCCGGTCGGGCCGACTGCCGCCTGAGGCCGATTTAAGAGGGCTTAAGACGCCTGTCGCCGGATTTTCCCGCGTGGACGGGCCTGAAGCCCCGTCCGGGCCATTCTGGGGCATTTGCGGCGGGGCGGCGGGTTTGAGGGCAGTCTCGGGCGATTTGGCAGCCGGGAGGCCCGCGCGCTCGCGCATCTCCTCGCCATCGATCTGGACGCCGAGCTTGGCCAGCTTTTCAGCGCTCTCGATCTCGATCGCGATATCAACCTCGTCAGGGCGGCCGATCTTGAGCCGCGGGTACGCCTTGCGCGGGCCGTGGTTGAACATGACGAAAGGCACGACGAAATCGCGGTTGAGCGTGGCGGCCAGCAGCATCGCATCGAAATCCTCGATGTCGCCGCGCACCCCGTCATGCACCTGCGCCTGGCCGGAGCCGAGCCCGCCCGCCTTGGCATCGGTGGTGTTGGTCTGGCCGAGCACGGCCTTGGACAGCTGATCGTCGATGTATTCGGCCTGGCTGCGCCACAGATCGTTGGGCGCGGTCCCAGCCTTGCGGTCGACGAACTCGATCGACATGGTCTCGGGGAAGGCGGCCGCCGCATCCGAGCCCAGCTCCAGCAGCGCACGGTGCAGGATGTTCTTGTTCTCCTCGCTCTCGTTCGGGCCGTACTTGCCGATGCGCAGCGGGTGGCCGAAGCTTTCGAGGAATGTCACCCAGTCCTTGATCGCGAAGTTCTTGAACATGTAGCCCCACGCCGCGATCCGGGCGAGGCCGGAGCGGATCGGCAGGCCGCTCTTGGACGGGTGGTAGTGGGTGATGAACTTGCCTGCCGGCAGCGGGGTCGGTTCGCCCGCGCCGCTCTCGCCGCCGCGCAGCAGCAGCTCGGTCCCGGTGACCCGATCGAATTCGAAGAAGCGCGGGTCGCGCCAGAGCAGCCGGGAGGGCTGCCACAGCTCGGGCTTCATGTCCCAGACCATCTCGGTCGTGCTCACGCCCTTGCCGATCGCATCGAGCATGTCGAACAGCTCGGCCTGCAGCATGTCGCGCTTCAGCCAGGTCTCGATCAGGGCGGCGTCCTTCTTGGCCTCGTCGCTGTCGTCGGCAGGCTCCACCTCAATCGGCAGGCGCGCCACCGCAAGCTTGCGGGTGCGCAGCACGGCGAGGTAGTGAAGATCCTTCTCCTCCATCTCCTCGGCCAGCTCGTAATAGGCGACAGCGTCACCATCCTCGGCCTCGCGCAGGAGGCGGCCGAGGCGCTGCGGGGTGAGGCCCTGCGCCGGGTGGCCGGACTGGATGGTGCGCACGCTGGTGCGCGCCGGGGCGGCGATCTCGACGCCGAGGTTATCCCGGGTGAGCGGGCGGCCATCGGGCATGATCAGGGCGGGCGGCTTGCTGGCCATCAGTCATCGTCTCCGAGAAGTTCGTGGCAGTCGCGGCAGATCGGGCCGATCATCTCGCGCTTGGGAAATTCATCGCCGCACTCCTCGCACAGGTGCAGCCCGTCGAGGCTCTTCACCATGCGCCGCGCTCCTGAAAGCGGGTGCCATGGGCGGCGCGGCCCGAGGCGTCGTCAGGATGCCGCCAGCCTTCCTCGCCCCGCTTCGGCCCGCCCGTTGCGCGGCCGTCGCGATCGACGCCGCGGTATTCGTAGAGCGAGCCCGCCATCTCCATGGCCTGCCACATCAGGGCATAGGCCCAGAACTCGTCGGCATGCACATCGCCGTCGTTGATGATCCGGATGCCGCCCGATTCCTCGCTGCCCATCTTCTTCAGGGCCATGAGATCGGCGCGGGTGCGGGGGTTCGAACGGATGCGGATCTTGCGCTGCTGGAACGCGCGCTGGAGGCCAAAGGCGAGGTTGATGCGCTCCGGCCCAGTCAGCAGGACACCGACGACACGGGACGCGCCGTGCTTTCGCTGCTGATCCTCGACCACCTTCTCGCCCATGCCAGTCTGGTCGACGCGCCACTGGACCATCCGGTAGAGCTGGAAGCTGCCATCGAACCAAGCGTCCTGGTGCGCGAAGGTCTGGCCGACTTCCCGATAGCCGTCGCGCTCCCACAGGACGTCGCCGACCTTCTCGCCCACGAGCTGGATCTGGCCGTCGCGGCGACGGGCGACGTCGCGGCCGCCATAGCACAACCCGCCCATATAAAGCCCCGGGAGCCCTGCCTCGTCGCTTTCGCAGGCGATGATGTCTTCGAGGCTGATGAGAGCGCCGCTGCCCTTGGCCGGAATGCAGTCCAGCTCTTCGGAGGCGTCGTCACCGTAGTAGCCGTAGACGTCCTCGATGAACTCCTCGCGGGTCATGGTAGGCAGGCCGCGGGTCTTCTTCACCAGCGCGGTCCGTTCAGCGAGACCGTCGGCGATCGCTTCCATGAAGGTGATCTTCATGGTCTCGCCCTTCCGCTCCTTCGCCGCGATCTTGTCGATCAGCACGTTGAACGGGTTGGCAACGCCGTCGTGGGTCGAGATCACTACAACCTGACCGCCCCAGATCAGCAGCGCCATCGCCGACTTGAGCACCTCGTTCACGTTCTTGTGGAACGCCGCCTCATCGATGATGACGATGCCCTGCTTACCGCGAAGGGCGCGCGGGACCGACGGCAAGGCGGTGATGCGGAAACCCGAAGCGAAGCGGATGCTGAAGGATTTGACCCCGTGCTCGCGGCCGTTCTCGTCCGTGACGAGAACCTCCTCCTCCTCGCGTTCTTCCACGGCAAGACCGAAGGCGCGCGCCCACATCGCGCAGACCTCGATGAATTCGAGGGTCATGTCCTTGTCGTAACCCATGTACCAGATGTTCTGGCCACCGGCCTCCATGTTGCTGGCAGCCTTGAGCGCGGCAAAGGCGGCGACACCCCAGGTAAGGCCGATGCGGCGGCTCTTCTCGATCACGAGCAGCGGGCTGCCAGCGAACAGCTTGTCCATGGTGCGCTGCTGATAGCCCAGCAGCAGATCCCCCTTGGGCATGGTGCTGAAGGCGACCTCGGCTGCGGCGCGATCGGCCGCGCGCTCCTGCGGAGAAATGACCGGCGCTCTCACTCGCCGCTTCCCAGCACGGCACGGCGAATGGCATCGACCGTTTCCTTGGTCAGCCCCTTGACCGCCTTCGCCGCAGCGGTCGCACGCTCGGCGCTGGCTTGCCGCTCTTCCTCGGCCGCCTGCTGCTTGGCCTTGGCGATGACTTCGAGGTCCGTTTTGCGGGTCAGAGCGATGTTGCGCAGCGCCTCGGAGAACTCCTTCGCCTCCTTCGGGCTGAGGACAATCCCCTCGCCGTCCTTCTCGGCCAGCATAAGCTTGAACATGTTCGCCTGCAGCAGCTGGGTGTTCATGTCGAGCAGCTGGTGCCCGTGCTTCCCACCCGCTTCCTTGGCCAGCGCCTCGGCATAGATCTGGGTGTTGCGCAGATCGGCCGAGATCTCGGCGAGCCCGCGCACGTGGCGGCCCAGGGCCGATCGGCTCGGGACACGCTCCTCGCCGATCACCTTGACCAGCGCGGCGCGGATCTCGTCGATCGTGTAACCCTTGTCGACACGCAGCTGCGCGATCAGCTCGCGGATCTCGGGATCGAGCCGGTCGATCGTCGACGGCGTCGACTTCTTCAGCGCCGCCCTGCGCCGGGCTTCCTTGGCTGCGCGGGGAGAGACCACCGGATCACGCCTCCCCGCTGTCGATCGCCGCGACGCCGGCGATGCGGCTGCGGCCGAGCGCGATATCGTGCCCGCGCTCGGTCAGGGTGGCGACGACGAGGCCGCTCTCCATCCGCCGGTCAAGCAGGTGCAACGCGCCCTGGCCTTGCAGCCAGAACAGCAGCAGGCGCATGCGATCGCGGCTGACCACGTGGTTCATGGCATTCAGCGCCTCGCACAGAGCGGCGTCGTTGGCCGAGCCGCTGGGCTGGTCGGCGAGCAGCTGCAGCACGGCCAGACGCTGTTCGGCCATCAGCTGGGCGGCGAGATCGTTGGCGAGGCTCACGCGTTCATCCCCTTCTCGACGATCGTCTTGTAGATGAGGTCGAGCTGCTTGGTCGTGGCCTTGGCCAGCGCGCCGCGCTCGGCCGCTTCCTCGCGGATGGTGGCGATGTCCTCGGCCATCTTGTCCATCTTTCGGCCATGGGCGCGCAGCTGCTTTTCGAGCCGCTCGATATCGGTCGCCTTGGCGTAGTGGCCCTCGATCTTCTCGACGCGGTCCTCGATCTGGTCGACCTGCGAGCGCATGCCGGAAAGCTCGGTGTCGAACGACTGCAGGCGTTCGTCGAGGTTGCCGGTGCTGACAGGATTGGCCGCGCCGCCCTTCCAGCCCAGCCAGATCACGACGCTGATGCTGCCGAGAATGAACAGGATGATCAGGATCTCGATCGGGTTGGAAATCACGTGTCGTCTCCCTTGCGGCCGATGGTCGACCGGGCTTTGTCGAAAATGTCGGTCATGAAGCTCTTCACCTGCTCGCCGAACAGCTCGACCAGCGAGTAGCCCGAGAAGCCGAGGCCGATCGAAACCACGAAGGCGTAGAGCCAGCTCGGGCGGCTCTCGATGATCCACAGCAGCACCACGACCAGCATGATCACGGTGACGGCGGCGAAGCTGAGCCAGCCCAGCTGCGCCTCGGTCCGGCGCGCGAGCAGACGCGACAGGCCGATCCCCAGCGCCGCGAGGAGGCAGGTGACGACGGGTACCGGGACACCGCCGAGATCGACCAGGAACATGTGGCCCAGCGCAGGCGCCGGCGGCGGCGTCACACTGACGGCCGCCATCGCCGGGAGCCATCCGGTCAGGAACTCGCGGAAGGTGAGGGCGACCGTCATAACTGCCGCTATTCAGCCAGCGCCTGGGTGAACTTGTCGTCGAGGTCGGTGATCATCCGGCTGTTGCCCTCGATCCGGGCGGCGAGGTCCTGGAACTCGGCCACCTGGCGCGCTTCGAGCGTGCTGGTCTCGCGGGTGATCGCCAGCGCGATCGCTTCGTTGGCGTCGGTGGCCAGCTTCTTGAGCGCCGTGTCGATGCGCTCCTGCCCGAAGGCCTTGAGCTCCTCGATCACGGCCTCGAGCTCGGCCACGCGCGCGGCCAGTGCCTCGGTCGTATCCAGCGCCTCGGTCGGAACGCGGTCGGTCTGTTCGGTCATGTCGGGCCCTTTCGTCAGGCGGTTACGTCGAAGATCAGCACTTCCTCGGCCGTGGTCATCATCGGCGAGAGCATGCGGTTGAGGCCGGTGAGCGCGCGCGCCAGCACGGCACGGCCCTGGTTGTCGATCGACACCCAGCCATTGCGACCGGCGCCCCAGAACCAGTGCCAGTCCGAACCGCGCAGGCCCGTCACCAGCACGGTGCCGACGGGGGTGGTGTTGGGCACCTTGATCACGCGGACGTTGCGGGTCGCATCATCGATGAAGAGGCGCTCCCATTCCTTCACGAACCGGTCGGAGCGCTGGCGGTGGTAGTCGCAGAGCGTCTTGAAGGTGTCGTTGACCGCCCAGCCCACCATCTCCTCGAGGAGCGAGGTGACGCGGAAGTCGCGGAAGTCATCCGGCAGCTTCACCAGCCTGCTCACCGGGTCGATGTATTCCGAATGGACCAGGTCGCGGATCTGCGGCTTGGCGGTGGGATCGGTGACCGTGGTGAAGGCGCTGACAGCCGAGCAGGGCACGAAGGTCAGCGACCCAACAAGCGTGGCCCCGGCCGTGACCGAGACGCCGCCGATGCCGGCATTGTCCCCGGAGATCACCACCGTCGCATCGACATCGAGCACGTTGTTGGGCCCCGCCGCGCCGACGTTCGGGCGCACCTGCGAGCCATCGGAGTAGCGGTAGGGGTTGGCGATCTGCACGAAGGCAGACTGGCGCAAGGTCAGCGTGCAGGTCGGCGGCCGCGACCAGTCGCTGCGGACCGCGTTCGAGGTTGAAAGCGCACCGAACAGGCGCCGGATGGTCGCGCTCCTGATGATCGAGCCCGACGCGCCAAGCGCCGGATCGCCCGTCAGGAACGGCCCCTGGCCCGAGCCGAACATGAAGACATCCTCGAAGGCGGTCAGGGTGAAGTCGGTCAGGGTGCGGTTGACCTGGAAGTGGTCGGCGTGCGTGCCGGTCTGCATCAGCGCCGGGTTGGCGCTGGTGGTCCACACGTTCGAGCCGTTGTAGAACCCGAGGTCGGCGGTGATCTTGACCTGCATGGTCTGGCCGGTGACGCGATCCTTGCCGCTCAGCACGAAGACATCGCCCGCGCGCGGGAAGCGGGTCACGCCGCCGCGCGCAACCTGGCTGGCGTTCCACTGGCGATCGGTGCGCGAGGTGATTCCCGAGCTGGAGGGGAAGTCCCAGTACCGGACGATGCAGGTCTCGCCGAACTCGGGCGCGCGGGTTTCGGTATCGGTGCCGAAGTCATAGGTGCCGAGGTGCTTGGCGCGACGCCCGCACGGCAGGTTCGCCGCCGTCTTGCCCGCCGCCGCGAGCGTCTGCCACCCGTTGCCGTCGAGCAGGTTGACGAGGATCGGCCGGCGCGACTGGTAAAGGTCGCACTGCGGCGCGGTGCCCGGCCCCTGCACCACCCGGCGGAAGCTGACCGAGAGCGTGCCCTGCGTCCAGAACCAGTTATCGGAGAAGACGTGGCGCTGGTAGCTGTCGTCGCAGATCACGGTCGCCGCGGTGGCGGTCGCCCCGGTGCGCGGGCTGATCCGCGCGAGGCTGTCGGCGCGGAAGCGCGAGAAGTCGATCGTGCCGCCGCTCTGGCTGGTGACCAGCAGCTCGCCCATGTACTGGTTGTGCTCGCGCTCCTCGTCCTCCTGGGCAAAGTCGCGCGCGCGGGTGTCCTCGACCCGGCAGCCGAGCACGAGGGTATCGGCAAGGTTCACGTTGGTCGACGCGACCACCCAGTGCGTGGCAGTGGCGCTGTCGTTCGGAATGTCGGTCTGCTGCCAGTAGAGCACCTTGTCGTGCGATGCGGCGTGAAGCGTAGAGGCCGACAGGTCGAGCGCGCCGAGAACGTAGGTCTGGCTGGTGACCACCTTGCGCAGCATCGGCGCGAGATCGGGCGCGCGCTCGCGGAAGACCGGCGTGATCGACAGATTGGTCGCGGTGCTGCCACTGGTGTTCCACCCGATCTGGTTGGGGAAGGCCCCGGGGCCGGCAAAGACCGTGTGGTTCGCGGGGCTCTGCCAGGGGCGGAAGTGGAAATCCTCGCGGCCCGTGTGGTTGGGCCCGGCGCGGTCGGTTGTGGTCGGCGAGCGGACCACGCGGATCTTGCGCTCGATCGGCGACAGGCTGCCGCCCATGAGGATCGCGGGCACCGTGATCTGCCCGCTCGGCATGACCGAACGCGAGAGGCCGACGTCCTGGAAGATGTAGCCGAAGCCCGCGCCGAGGCCGGTCAGGATCACGTCGTCGGCAAGCACAACCTGCGCGCTGGCGAGGGTGCCATAGACCGGGAAGGTGCTCATCGGGGCGACCGGGGCGACGCGGACCTTGACCCAGTCGACCGTGATCTTGCGGCCGGCGTTCGCCCCCGGCCACCCGAAGCCGGGCTGGACGTTGCCGTTGGCCGTCGCGGTGGTGAGTACGTGGAGCGTGACGCGGCGCTTGCCGTTGATGATCTCGCCGTTGCTGAAGTCCGCTTTGAACGTGCCCCAGTTCTCGGTGTAGCCGGTGATCTCGCCGGTCGCGTCGTGGTTGAAGGTGAAGCTGAAGCTGCGGCCACCAGACGACCGCGGCGCGACCTGCCCTGCCGCACCACCTTCGATCGTCAGACCATACTCGATCGAGAACAGCTGCCCTGCGAGGACCGGCACGTTGACGTTGTTGAAGGTGCCGAAGGCGTTGGTGCTGTTGCCCTGGGTGATGAGCATGCCTGCGCCGGTGCCGCCAAGGATATCGGCCTCGGTGTGTTGCCCCGGGTAGAGGCGGGTGTCCGTGCCCAGATTGGTGATGTCGAAGCGGCGCAGGTCGGCGGTGCCGGCATAGGCCGTCTTGTTGTTGAGCGGCGGGGCCCAGTACGTATCCCCGCGCTCCAGCGCGTTACCGAGGTAGCTGCCATCGTTGCCAAAGCAGCGGCGCTCCTCATTCGCGAGGGCGATCGCATAGCCGCTGGCGGTGCGCCGCCAGCGGTTCGCGCCCGACTGGTAGATCATCACCCGCGGCCGCTCGATCCCATCTTCGAGCTCGATCAGATTGGCGCGCACGACCGAGCCGGCGAGTTGCCCCGCGAGCGCGGCCTGGGCGGTTGCGAGCGCGATCTGGTTGGCACCCTCAGTCGCGACAGCCGCCACCTGCGCTGCGCCGGCGCCGTTGACATCGCCGACCCTTGCGGCCCCCGCGTCATTGATCTCGGTGACCTTTGCGGCCGCGGCCTCGTTGACGTCCCCCACCTTGGCGGCACCAGCATCATTGATTTCGGTGACCTTCGCGGCGGCGGCCGCGTCGAGCCCTTCAACCGCAGCTGTTGCCGTTGCGGCTGCCGCCTGGGCGAGGATGCGGCTGCTGCGCGCCAGTTCCTCGAACTGGGTCCAGTTGCCGACGCCGGACGCGCCGACCTTCCGGTACCAGCCATTGTTGATGGCTGTGGCATCGTTGAAGACCAGCGCGACACTGTCGGCCGCATGGGCGAGATCAGCGTCAAGCGCCGCCTTGTTCGCCTTCGCGAGGTCAGCAGCGATCAGCTTCGAGAGAAGCCGGTCATATGGCACTGCCTGCAACGGCCCCGTGGGGGAAAACACGATAGCGCGGAGATCTGCCGGAATTTCCGATAGCTCGGGCAGCTCGTCCGGGCTGATGGTACGAAGATCTGTCATGCGAGGACGTCTTTCAGAAGCTGCGCCTGCTCGTGACTGAGGACCACGCGGTTGGGACCGAGCTGCAGGAGAACCCCGTCATCATCGATCTTCGCGAACGCGAGCTGGCGGTGCCGGTTTGGGCCGAGGTTAAAGGTGCCGCGCTTCATTCGGCGGGCTCCTTCGGCGTGAAGCGGACGGCGGACTGCGCCTCGACCCAGTCGATCAGGCGATCGTGGTTGTGCGCATCGATGCTGGCCTGCTCCGCCTCCTCGATCGTCAGGCAGACGAATTGCGAGGGGCAGTACGCTTTTGGACTTACGTCTCCGGCGGCGCGAAGATCTTGATCGCCGGACGCTGCAGCAGCTCGGCCGGCGGCGTCGCCGGTACCGGGCAGACCAGCTGCGTCGGCACGGCCGGGATCGCCTGCGGCTGCTCGCGCCCGCAGGCGGTCAAAGCGAAGGCGCAGAGCAGCATGATCGCTGCGAAGATCGGCGAGAGTCGCATCGGTGATTTCCTCCTGTTCGGCCTTCACGCGCGCGGCATTGGCCTTAGCGCGGCGCTGGGCCTCGGCGCTGGCATCGATGAAGTTGAAGATGGTGCCCAGGTGCGCGAGCTGGGTATCGGTCACCAGCTGCCCGCTCTCCTCGATGAGAGCCCGCATCCGCGGGGCGAGGATGAATTGATGAAATGCTCCGAACACCGCAAGCGCCAGGATGGCCGCGTGCCGCCAGTCGGCCAGCACCCACCTGCCCACCGCTGAGAAGACCTTCAGGAGCTTCTCAGCGATACCCGAGAAGAGCAGCTTGAGCGCCAGCCACATCAGGCCCGCCCTCCGTTGCGGGCGAGCGCGGCGCGGACCTCGTCGCGGATGTCGATCTGGCGCGCGCTCGACCACCGGATCGTGCCATTGGGGCGCACCTCCTCATACATCAGGACGACGCCATCACCGCTCCAGCGACCATCGAAGAACAGGTCGCGCTCGGCCTTGCGGCGGGTGATGATCTCGCGCGGCTTCGACCAGTACAGGAACTCGATCCACGCCTGTTCGCGCTGACCCTTGAGGAACGACTTCACCCAGTCGGCCCGCCCGATCGCGCCGGTGTTCCAGTGGAAGGAGAGCGCGGCTGCGAGCTGCGCCTCAGTCAGCGTGCGGCCCTTGAAGGCGCGCAGAACCTCGGGGAGGTACTTGTCGCGCAGCAGCCACTCGAAGACCTCGACCGCGCGCTCGATCGTGGAGCGGTTCTTACGGTAGCGGCCGACCTTGTGCCCGCTCTTGTCGGTGACGCCGAAACCCCACGTCCAGACCCCGACGCTGTCGAGGTAGGATTCGAGCACAAGGCCCTCGTGCTCGGCGATTTCGAGCAGCGTCTTTTCGGAAAGAAGGGTGGCGGTCATGATCCGCGCCTAACGGCGGATCGGGCGGGCGCGTTACCTCCGCCCGCGTAGCAAGTCCGTCAGAAGAGCCGCAGCTGGTCCTGTTCCTTGCGGGCGCGTTCGAGGATCTCATAGACCCGGCCCTCGCGAATTCGCAAGTGGCGTGCAATCTCGCGCCGTGTCATCCGGCCTTCGTCGGCCAGCTGCTTGACCTTCTGCTCCAGCACCGCCCGCATCGGCACGCGCACGATCGTGCGCCACATCGCATCGCAGAGCTTGCGCGCCAGCTCCTCGCCGATCGCCTCGGCGATGCGCGGCTCGCGCTCCGGGTTCTGGGGGATGTAGACGCGCTCGCCCCGGAACTCGACGGCGAAGTCGAGCGCCGCCTTCGGCCCGATGACCGCAGCGATCTCGTCCAGCACGGCCGATCCGGTCGAGGCGAGCGCTTCGGTCACTATTCCGCGATCTTCTGGTTAGCGGGCTTAGCCACCTCGACGGTCACCTTCATCTCAAGGCCATCGAAATCAAATGCCCACACTGCCTTGATGCCCGGATAGATCCTGTGCATCCGGGCCACGCGCCAAGCCGCATCGATGATGCGGGAGCCGGCAGTGAACGCCGAACCCATAGCTCGGCCCAGCTCCTCACGATTGAAGGGTGAACTGCCCATCATTGCTCGCCCTGCTCGGCTGTGGCAGGGCCTTCCCAGACCGCCTCGCCACCTTCAGGCGCATGGGCCAGCGGCAGGGCATGATCGCAGGCTGCGCACTCGGCGGTGACGCGGCCGACATGCCACGCCCTGCCGCCGCAGCACGGACAGCGGTTGGTCTCGCCGGGCCAATAGAGCTGCGGCGCAGGGCGGAGGAAGGTGGCGGGCGCGTTCATTGCTGCACCTCTTCGGTCGACCATTCGCCCGGACCGGCCGGGCGAGCGCGCTTCAGAAAGACGGGCGGATGAAGGTCGGCGAGCGCCGCGGCGAGGCTTTCGCCGATGCCATAGGCCGTAGGCTCGTGCCCCGTGCTTGCGTAGGCCACACAGCTCCACTTGCTGATCTCCGGAAGAAATTCGCAGCAGAGGATCTGGTCGGTCCCGACACCGGACAGCACCTGCTCTAGCGAGGGTGCGGGCTGGTCCCTATCGCTGATGATGGTCTGCTCGTTCATTGCTGCACCTCGCTCGCCCCGAAGAACTCGGCGCGCATGGAGTAGGGGAGCATCGTCCGCAGGATGCTGCGGAACGCGCCGTGCGTGGCGGTGAGCCGGCCGAATCCGGCATGGCCCGGGGCGACGTCGAACCATTCGGGCGCGTTCATGCCGCGCCGCCCGCGTCGCGCAGCTTTGCGCCGAGCTGCTGGGCGAGGGTCTGGTAGGCCTCTGCCCCCATCGGCCCTTCCGCGCCCAGCTCGATGCCGCACAGCCGCCATGCGGCGGTGTTGAGCGTCCAGTCCGGCCGCGCCTCGCCGATCTTCACCAGCTTGGCGAGGATCGCGTCGCAGAGCCCCTCGTTCAGCTTCAGCACCGACAGGTTGTTGCCCTTGGCATCGAGCTGCGCCCAGCCTTCTTTCTCGGCCATTTTCTTGAGCGCCTCGATCAGCTTGAAGCCTTCCGACTGCTTCATCCAGGCGAGCCGCTCGCAGCCCATCTGGCGCTTGGCGAAGGCCTCCAGCGCCTTCTCATCCCGGCTGCGCACCGCGCCGAGGTGGTAGAGCGAGATCCACAGCGCCCGCGCCTTGCGGGCCGTCGGGTTCTGCGCGACGCCCTTGCCGGTGGCTTTCGGCAGCGGCTTCCAGCCCAGCGCCTCGAACCGGCCGAGCACGCGTTCGAGCTGCTGCTCGGTGCAGTGCTTGGCGGAATCGTGGCCGGTCTCCTGCATCAGGATCTGGCGATAGTCATCCTCGTCGAGGTTCAGCGCCTTGCGGGCGACATGGACCTTGCCGATCATGGCGTTGCGACGCCGGGCGCGGGGATCGAGGAGTTGACGCCCGGCGGGCGCCATGGCGGCTAGGGACAGGGCCATCAGGCGTCTCCCGTGATTGCGGCCACGCCGATCGCAAGGATGGCGAAGAGGCCGAGGGTGATGATCATTCCGATCGCTTCGGATCGGGCGGAGCCGGGGCCGCGCGCGGCATCAAGCTCGCGCGCGGTCTGGCGGTAGAGGTGGAGGAGGCGGGTCACTTCGCCGTCCTCGAATTCTGGGCCCACGCCTTGGTGAGGTGCTCCAGCGTCACGGCGGTGCCCTGCGTCACGGCCATCAGGTGGGCGACTTCCAGCGCGAAGGTGGCCCCGCGCAGCGCGCCCGGCTTGCTGGCGAACTCGGCGATCTTGGCGATGATCTTGGGATCGGTGATGCCCCACGCCGCCGCCAGCGCCTCGGCATCGCCCTGGACCGCCTGCGGGCGGGTCAGGCTGAGACCGATGCGGCTGAAGATCTGGGCGAAGTCGGCTGCGCGGCTGATGCCGTAGATCGACTGCTGCACGCGCTCGTTGCCCATCAGGGCGATGCCGACGCCGGTCTCGTCGTGCCAGCTGCGGATCTCCTCCAGCGCCTTGATCGACAGGTGCTGGGCCTCATCGATGATGATCACAGCGTGGCGCAGGTTGCGGACCTTGTCGCAGATCAGCTCGGACAGGTGGGCGGGCGAGCCGACCGCCTGCTTCTCGCCGAGCGCGCGCAGCACCCGCTGCTGCATCGGCATGATCCCGCTGGTCGAGGCGGTCATCGTCGCCATGAAGCTGTTGTGGTTATCGCGCAGGAAGTTCCGCGCTGTCTCGGTCTTGCCGAGACCCGCGCCCGTCACGATCAGCACCAGACGCCCGCGCTGCGCCCACTGAAGATAGCGGTTGATCGCTGAGCTCGTGGGGGTCTCGAAATACCCCGGCTTTTCGGGCAGATCGGCCACCACCTCGGACTGCGATTCCAGCGTATGACGATACTTGGCGATCATGTCGGCATACTTCTTGCGGTTGCCTGCATAGCCCTTGCCGAGCAGGTTGCTCACCGTCCCGTGGGCGATGCCGGTCCAGCTGGCGATCTCGGTGAAGCTCGCGCCGGTCTCTGCGCGATGGCCCTTCAGCCACTCGATCTGCTCTTCGATGAAGCGGTCCTCGGGCGTCATCTCGCCCTGCTGTTCCACCACCTCGGTGAGGGTTTCCTGTGCTCTGGTTGCCATCTATGTGTCCTTTCGTTCCTTCAGTGGGACTGATGCGCGGGGGCGATTGGCGTTGGCCCCGCGCATCACTTCTTCATTCGACAACCCTGAGGCGCACGGCCCCGAGAGCTGCGATGATCTCTTCCTCGCCCGCGTCCGGCACGGCGGCGGCAGGCTGCGGCTTCAGCGCGGCCGAGCCGACCGTCGCGCGGTGGCGCACGGGGCGAACAATGGTGGCTTCGGGCCGCTCCGGCGCTTCGAGCGGGATCTGGGCGGCGGCGATCTCGGCGGCGTCGAGCGTGCGCTCGGCATCCAGCGCGGCGCGCACCGCGCGGCGGGCTTCCTTCCG
Organism: Erythrobacter colymbi; assembly: GCF_002155685.1. Lineage (GTDB taxonomy): Bacteria > Pseudomonadota > Alphaproteobacteria > Sphingomonadales > Sphingomonadaceae > Erythrobacter > Erythrobacter colymbi. The sequence continues at coordinate 263,334 of NZ_MUYK01000001.1, read as the reverse complement.
CCGCTTGCCCGCCTCGATCGCACCGGCCTGCTCGCGGAAGCCATAGTCCTGCAGCAGATCGGCCTGGGCGAGGTACTGACCCTGCTTGTCGTAGACATGGACCTCGCTGTGCAGGTTCCACGGATCGAACCGCACGGTCACCCGCTCGCCGAGGTGGTCGAGGAAGACCGGCGAGTAATAGCGGTTGCCGAACAGCCTGATCTCGCCGGTGCGGCTGTCGAGCTTCACGCGCTCGGCGGCGAGCAGCGCCATGCGCAGCTGCACTTCGTTCGCCTTGCTGATCTCGGAAATCGCATAGCTCTCAGCGAAGGTCTCGTCGCGGCTGCGGCCCTTACACGCACCGCCGCGGCTGCGACGGGCATTGTGGGCGACGACACCGCGCGCGACGATCTTCTCGAACTCGTCCCACGGCACGGCGCGCTGTCCGTAATTGGCAGGCTTGTTGGTCGGGCTATTGCCCGCATAGGCCCCCGCGCAGGCAGCGCCGCGGCTGATACGATCGGCCAGCTCGCGCCAGGCGCGCTCGATAGGCTTCGAGCTGCCGCTGTAGATCTGCGCGAAGCGCACCTCGATCCCCAGCGAGACGAGGAGACCCGCGGGCTCTTCCGGATCGACCTTGTAGCGGTAGCGCGTCGCCGCGCCGGCGGTCAGCGCCTTCGAGGCAAAGGTGCGGCTGTTGTCGAGCAGGCAGACCTTCGGGATGCCGAACTCGCGCAGCATCTGGGCAAAGGCCATGCGCGTCGAGAGCACGTTCTCGGACAGGTCGATATGCCAGCCAAGGATCTTGCGGCTGTAGACGTCCTGAATCCCGACCATGACGGGACGCACCCACTTCTTCGGATCGCCGGGATGATCGGGGTGCTCGACGAAGACGTCGAAGGTGTGCCCGTCGACGTTGACCTCGTGCATCGCATGCAGCGCCTCGACCGAGCGGCGCAGCTCTGGGACATGCCGCTCCAGTTTCTTCGCACCCTTGCGCGCCATGATCTGGACCGAGCGGGGAACCTCGGCCTGCAGACGGCGCAGCAGCGTGCGGGGATGCGGCAAGGTGAGGCCGCGTTCCCTGGCGATGCGCTCGGCCTCCTCGTAGCACGCGGCGAAGGGCGGCTCCTCGGGGCGCAGCCAGTCGCTCTTCACGATCGCCCAGATTTCGGGGTCGATCTCGGCCTTCTTGCCGCCGCCCTTGCGGTTCGTGGCCAGCGCCGGGAGCCAGTCGCCGCGCGGAACGCCGCGGATTTCCTTCAGCCATTCGTAGATCGTCGAAGCGCCGACATCATGCGCGATCGCCGCCCGCGCGACGGCGGCAGTCTTGGTCGCTCCGGCCCCGCAATGCAGCTCGATCTCGTTGATGATGGCGAGGCGCTGCTGGGCCTCGGCCTTCACGCTCGCCTTCTGCGCGTCGAATCGCGCCCACAGAACGGCGCTTGCGGTCGGCTCTTCCTTGGGCTGGAGGCATTCATAGCCACGGCGCGCGAGATCGGCCTGCGCTTCGGCGGGCAGAAGGCTGAAGTGGTATTCGTTCCCGCCGCCGCGCCCCTGCCGCGCACGGACCAGCAGCTGGCGATCGGCGCTGAGGCGCGAGGCCCAGCGCTCGTTCTGCGCGCGGCGATTGATCGAGCGCTTGTCGCCCGGCAAGCCCGCAAGGCAGAGCGCCTCCAGCTCCAACGCGGTGAACCACGCCTGGGAAAGGTCGGCCTGCTCGACAAGAGGAAGATCAGCGCGGCGCGCCATCAATTGGACCCTTTCCGGTGTTCGTGAATCGGCCGCGCTCGGCCCTCCAGCTCGCGGATCTCGCGCTTGTCCTGCTCGATCCGCTGGCGCAGCTGCCCGATGCGGGCGATTTCGGTCTCGGCCCCGATCAGCAGGGCGACGCCGAGGTCGCCCATGATCTCGCGCAGCAGATCCTGCCGCCCGGTGACGATCACGAGCGCGGCGAGGCGGGAGAACGGCACGCGGTGATCGTCGCGCGCGGGGCTCGAATAGGCATCGAGCATCGACTTGGAGACATCCTCGTCGAGGAGCTCGCTCATCGCGGCGGCGATCACGTAGCGGCTGCGCGTATCGCTCGCGAGGATCGTGCCGACGAGGCGGTTCACCTTGCGCTCGAAGCCCGCAAGCGCACCTTCCCCGCGCACTGGCACGGGCACGTTCCAGTTGAAGCCGAGCTGGTCGGGATGGGCCTTAGCCTTGGGCATCGCTCCCCCGCAGACTGATGGTCGGCAGCTCGGTGCGCGAGCTGGTGACGAAGGCGCCCGCATTGATGTTGATCCGGCACCGCGTCCCATCGGGATAGGTCGCCATGATCCGCCGCAGCTTACCGCGCCGGTCGTAGTAACCGACCAGCTTGGGCTCCCCTTCGGGCGCGGCAATGAGGAACTCCGCCAGCTCGGCGAGCGCGCCAGGCGACGGGGTCACTTCAACCTTGGTGAGAGGGCCGAGGCTCATGCTTGCGCCCACTCAGCGCCATCATCGAGGACAGCATCGACCATGCCTTCATCGACGACAGTAGAGATGATCAGTCGGGCAAGACCGTTGACCGAGATGCCGCGCTTCGCCGCGTGCGGTCCAAGCGCGTCGAGAACATCGGTCGGCACCAGCACGGCACGGCCGAGGTATTCATAGTCGCTGCGCTCGCGCTTAGGGCGGCTCGATCCGCACTCAAGTGCGGTAACCGTTTTTGAGCTGATCCCGATCGCCTGTCCGATCTGGGCAGTGGTCAGGCCCTGCTGACGCAGGCCAAGCACCGCCGCCGTGCGGCTTGGATATCCGAGGCAAGGCTTCGAAGCGCCCATCGCTCAGTCCCTCATCATGTGGGGCGCTTCCCAGCGCCGGAAGTCATTGGGCTGCTCGGGCTTCAGGCTGAGCGGCGGCAGGGCCGAGCGGATGCCTGCGCGCGCCATGCGGGCGCGGTGGCGCTCGCGCTCCTCGACCTCTTTCATTCGGCGCTCGGCCTCGGCGGGCGTGACCTTGAGCTCCAGCGCCAGCAGGAACACCTTGCGGTGGTGGCGGCAGTACTCGGCATGGCTGGCGAACTTCGGCATCAGCGGTGTCCTCCTGCGGCAAGGACACGATCGCGCAGGGTGGCGCAGGCTTGTGCGGTTGCGCGGTTGTCGCGGCGCTCTTCGTCGAGCCCGCCCTTCAGCGTCCGGAGCACCTGATAGACCCGCACCTCGCTGATCTTCATGCGACCAGCGATTTGCCCGATGGTCAGGCCCTCCTCGTCCAGATCGAGGATTTCTTGCTCGCGGCGGGTCACAGCCATTAGCGGTGTCCTCCTGCTTGGCGGACGAGCTTGCCGAGCTGGCGGCTCTGCGCGCGGAAGCGCTTCTCCCGCTTCGCCTCGCGGCCCTCGTCCTCGAAAAGACGCTGTTCGATGTTGCGCACGGTGCGGGCGCTGATCCCGAGCCTGCAGGCGATCTGCTCGCGCGGAACGCCCTGCTCGTGCAGCACCTCGATCGCGCGTTCGGTGGATGTCTGCCCCATCAGCGCTGCCCTCCCATGCTTACGACGCGGAGCGGCGCACCATCGGGCGCGCGCGGGATCGCAACGGGCACAAGCACCTCGATCGCGCGGGTGCGGCCAGTCAGCACGCGGATCGCGCCGCGCTCCTGGAGCCCGCGAACAGTCTCCCAGGTGCGCCCCTTGCTCTTCGGGCTGCAGCCCATTCCGACAGCGATCTCGCGCAGACAGGGTGAGTGACCCTTGGCCTGCTGGAAACCCGCGATGAACCGGAGCGCGTCCATCTGGCGAGGGGTGAGGCCCATCATCGCACCGGCCTCCGCAGTTCGGCGAGGATCTGCTGGCGCTGCTGGATGCGGCGGATTGCGGGGAAGCGGTCAAGGCCCGCCTCCTTCATCTCGCGCGCGATCGCTTCCTCGGAAGGCAGGCGGCTCACCACGGGCGCTCTCCCGTGAAGAGGGCAACGATCGTCCCTGCCCACCAAATCAGGCTCGGCGCAAGGATGGCGACGACAAGCAGCGCCAGCGCGCATTCGATCAGCGTGCCGCGCATGACAGCACCTCCTCGAGCAACAGGATTTCGGAATTGCGGTGGAGCGGCGGCAGCCAGATCGTGCGCGTCTGGCCGGGCGCAGTCGGACGCTTCACGTCCCAGATGATCCAGCAGTAGTCCGTCATGCCGCCGCTGAAGGCGCGCTTGCCCATCCTGGCGATCATGTCGCCCGGCGGCATCGAGGGGCGCTGGCAAAGGTGCAGCACCGCCTGCGGCGGGTGGTCGCTGAACAGCTGGTACCGCGCCTGACTGGCGAGCCACTTGCTCGGCATCAGGATCGCGACGCGGCGAGAGGAGAGCGCCAGCGCATGCCGCGCAAACGCCTCTGCGATGCCCTTCACATAGCTGTAGGGCGGGTTGAAGACGATGCTGCAGGGATCGAGCGGCTCGGTGGTCTCAAGGAAGTCTGCCTCCCACCACTTGACGCGCTGCAGGTCGCCATAATTCTGCCCGTCGAAATTCGCCCAGGCGAAGTTGTCGACGAGGTCCGAGCCCCGCACCTCAAGGCCACAGTAGAACGCCGCCTGCAGCGTGTTGCCCATGCCGCAGCACGGATCCCAGACAGCCAGCCCCTCGTCCCGTTCGAGCTTGAAGCCGCCGAGAACCTGCGCCAGCTGCTCGGCGCACCAGTGCTCATCGACATACCAGTCGAGCGGGTGACGCTTGGCGTGCCGGCCGGAGGAGATTTCCCCCCTCATTCGCCCAGCTCCTCGTTCAGCCGGTCGCGCAGCGCCCGCTTCATCTCTGGCGTCAGCATGGCGGCGATGCGAGGCAGCTGCTCGCGCTGCTGCGGGATCGTGAGGCGCTTCCAGTTGCTCTCGACCGCGAAGACGAATTTCATGTGAGCCACCGGCTCGACCTTCGCGGCGAACGCCTCGGCCCCCGCCGCGATCTTGGCATCCTCGACCCCGATCTCGGGATCGGCGAGCAGCGCCTCGATCACGCGGCGACGGACACCCTCGTCCTTCAGCTGGGTCAGCGCCTTCAGCTGGCTGCCGTTCTCGCCCACCACCGGATGCTTGGCGAGCCGCTCGGCGAGGTCGGGGAAAGGCTCGATGACGAGGCGATAGAGTGCCAGATCATTGTGGATCGTGCGGCGCGACATGCCGAGGGCTTCGCCGACAGATTCCTCCCAGCTGTATGCTTGTGCAATCTTTGCACAAGCATCCTCGGTCTCGTCACGAAGGGCCGCTTCAGCGCCCTCCTCGCCATGCCGGACACGGTCCCAGCGGGCCTTTGCGCCGCGCTGGTACTGGTCGAGATCGCCGTGCGCTCGCGCGATCCGCTCCTGCGCGGCGGTCACCAGCGCGGCGGTGAACTTCGCGCGTTCGATCGGCCCCAGCGGGCGGCGGTGCAGGTTCTCCGAGGCCTCCAGATCGGCGAGGTCTTCGGGCTTACCCTTCACCTCGATCGCAAAGACCGTGATCCCTTCCATCGCCGCGCCGGTCAGGCGGTGCATGCCCGTCACCAACCTCCACGCCTTCTTGCCCTCGGCGACGATGCCCTCGATCGACTTCTTCGGCAGGTTGCGCGTCACCTTGATCGGATCGCGCTGGCCATCCACCGCCATCAGGCGACCGAGCGCCGCGGCCTTGTCCTCGTGGAGGAAGCCGATCCGCTCCGGGATCTCGATGTCGATGGGCGAAAGCTCCAGCACCTGCGCGCTGGTGAGCAGCGGAGTGCGGGCCTTCATGCCGCACCTCCCGTACCCGATTCGGGCGGCGTTTTTTCCGTGCCACAACATAGCGATTGGCCCGCGCCGCTCGCTTCCACAGAGTCAGAGCCTCTCTTGGAGGAGAACAGCCCATGACCGATTTCGACAGTAGCCAGATCGAGGAGCTCATTGACCGCGTCGAGGCCATCGAGCAGCTCACGCTCGCGCATGCGCTGGCTATCGCGATCGAAGAGCCCGACCTTTCCGACATAGCCCTTGCCACCGCTGACAGCCAGATCGACCCGCTGGTCGCTGCCGGCAGGGGACGCGCCGCGATCTGGCTGCGCGGCTACATCGAGATGCTCAAGAGCGCGCGCGATTGATGCCTGCGCGTCCCGCAGCTTCTGGCGCAGCTTCATGCGACGCACCGCGGCCAGCGCCGCATCCGCATCGGCAAAGCCGGCATCGGGGAGCTGATGAAGCGTCATCACGCCGCCACCACCTTCCCGCGACTGGCGACGCGCGCGGCATCCTCGGCCTCGATCTTGTCGAGCTCACGATAGAGAGCCTCGATCGAATGGAAGTTGGCACCGACCGGATCGGGGTTTTTCGGCCCCTTCCGCCACCGGAAGAACGTGGCTGGGTGAATCCCTGCCTTTCGGCAGAGCTGCGCGATGGGGACGCGGGCTGCTTTCGCGCGCCGCTCGATGTCCCGAATGGTCGTTTGCTGGTCCATGCTGCATCGGCAACAGCATTTTTGCTGCTCTTCAACAGCATTTATGCTGCTGTTTGCAGCGCGCCGCTCTTGGTAGCGTCGTGACATGGAGGGACTGGCACAAGATCGGGCGCTAATGCTGGCATTGGTCGACTACACCGGGTTGTCGGCCGCAGAGATCGCACGGAAAGCGGGGCTAGCTGCCACGACAATTCAGAGACCTCTCAAGGGCACTGCAGACACCCGCATCAGTCAGCGCACGATCGAAAAGCTCTCCGAGGCCTTTCCTAAGTTCCCAGGGTGGACGCGGGCCGGAGCTGCTGCGATGAGAAGCCTGCTCGAACCCGATTCTGACATGGTCCCGATCGCGGCTATCGACCTCAATTTCGGTCTCGGGGCTGCCTTTATGGACAGCGAGATTGTCGAACACGCGGCCGATACCATGCTGTTCCCGCGCGATTGGCTGCGCTCCATCACGAGCAGCGCACCGGACAGGCTCTATTGGGCGCGAGGCGTTGGCAATTCGATGGAGCCCACGATCGGCGACGGCGATGTCATTCTGATCGATCGCTCGGCGGTGGGCTCGACCTTCGGTGACCTCTACTGGGCCATCGCTTTCGGGCATACCGGCATGGTCAAGCGCCTCCGGCCCATGCCCGACGGCAGTGTCAAAATACTGAGCGACAACCCCAACGTCCCGCCCGAAGTTGCGCACGATGGCGAGCTGCATGTGTTCGGCCGGGTAATTGCGGTGGTCAGACGGATATGATGTAGAAGGTCAGCCATGATCCGCCTTGCCATCTCGACCTGCTGCCTTTTCGCGGCGCTTTGTGCGTGTTCTGACCAGCAGGCGATACCTCCTGCAGCGCCGATCGACGTGACACTTGAGCAGCTGGTCAAGGAATTCGATCAGAATCAGGTCGCAGCGGAGCAACGCTATGCCAACACGCCCGTCCGGCTGACCGCAACCGTAGCGAGTATAAAGGGCTCATCCGAGGAACCGCTTCTCAACCTGAGCTGGACCGACACCCTGCTTCCCATACAGGCGAAGTTGGCGGAAGCCTCGAAGCCTATGGCCGCCGACCTCCTTCCAGGTGACCAGGTGGAGCTAACCTGCGCGAAGGTAACCGAGGTGTTGGGCACGCCGATGCTCGGCCAGTGCGCGGTGGAGAAAAACGCGCCCACTTCCTCGCCAGCCGAAACGCCAAATGCGTCTTCTGCGGTCAACAAAACTCAATAATTTCAGCATGTGCCCAGTTCGGGCCGAATTTCGCGAACTGGGACACCGCATGTCCCGGTTCATCGCTTGATGATCGGCCTCTCGGATGCCACTAAGAGGCCGATGAAACGGCCATGAACCGCAGAATTCCGCTACTGAGACGGTTGCCTCTTAAAACGCCCCCCAGAACCCCAGACGTCCCTGAAAGGCCCCGATCAACCAATATTTCCCCCAGGACTCTAGACACTCACGCAAGGGCCCGAATTTTTTGGCGCTACCCCGAAAGCCCCCGATTTCCGCGGTTTTCGTCCCACGTTGTCCCGAGAAGGCCCGGAAAATCCCGGCCACCCCTCACTCTAGTTCCTTGTGTCCCCTAACATCGGAGGTGGGAACCCCCACCCCCAGCCCCTCCCCAAGGGGAGGGGAGCATTCGCCTCAATCCTTCGCCAGCAGCCACCCGAAAATCTCGGGCAACCGCGCCGCCCAGGCGTTTTCCTCGTGCTCGGCGCCTTCGTAGACCTTGCTTTCCCAGTCGCGGCCCTTCTGCCAGCCTGCCGCCGTGAAGCGCGCGTCGACGACCTGCTGGTAGGGTGCGTAGAACTGGTCGAGCGTGGCGGTGCCGTGGTCCATCCACACGCGCCGACCATCGGGCTTCCCGAGGCGCGCCGCGAACCACGCGTCCCACATCTGCTTGACCCCGCTGTCCTCGCCCGCGACCACCCGCGGATCGACCGCCGGCCAGTGCGAGGAAACGCAGCCCGCGCGGCCGAAGACCTCGGGACGCTCAAGGAGGGCATAGCAGCTCATCAGCCCGCCCATGCTCGATCCAACGATGGCGGTATCGTCGCGCCCCGGGCGGGTGCGAAAGCTCGCGTCGACCCAGCTCTTTAGCGGCCCCGCGATCCACGCGAGGTAGCGGTCGGAGACGACCGCGCCCCCGTTCGACATCGCGTCCATCTGCGCGCGCACAGCGGGCGGCGCGGCGTCATAGGCGCTGCGGGGGAGATACTGGCGGTAGCGGTCCGGCCCCGGGGCCCAGATGCCGATGATGATATGCGGTTCGACCTTGCCGCTCGCCACCGCCGCCAGCATCGCTGTGTCGGCGGCCCAGATCTTGTTGAAATTGCTGTTCTTCAGATCGAACAGATTGTGCCCGTCATGCATGTAGAGCACCGGATAGCGCCGGTCCGAGGCGTCATAGCCCGGCGGCAGCCAGATCGAGAGGCGCTGGTCGGGCAGGCCCTCGGCGGCGATGCGCTCGTATTCGAGAAAGCGTCCCGTATCGCTCTGCGCGGCCAGCGGCGCGGCGAGGCCCAGCAGCGCGAGCAGCGCGGCAAGCAATCGGAACATCGGCAACCCTCCCTCTCCCTTGCCCCCTTTATCGCGGGGGCCGTGGGACAGTTCAAGCCTCGGCGGCAGCGCTTTCGGCGAGCATCATCGCGCCCGTGATCCCGCTTTCGGTGCCGAGGCGCGGGCGGATGATGGCGTGGCGCGTGCCGCCCGGTAGGTAGCCCGCATCGAGCGCGCGGGCGCGCTCGACCACGCGCTCGACGAGGCCGGGGGTCTGCGCCACGCCGCCGCCGATCACGACCTCGGCCACCGCGACCGAGGCGAACAGGGTGTGGCACCCTTGCGCGATGTAATCGGCGATGATGGCGTGGCCGGGGTGGTCGGCGCGCAGGTCCGACAGCGAGCAGCCCCAGCGCGCGATGATCGCCGGGCCGCAGGCGAGGCCTTCGAGGCAGTCGCCGTGGTGCGGGCAGATGCCGGCGAAGTCTTCGTCGAGCGGATGACGGCGGGGGTAGATATGGCCGAGTTCGGGATGGGCGATGCCGTGGACGGGCTTGCCGTCCAGCACCAGCCCGCCGCCGATGCCGGTGCCGATGGTGAGATAGGCGAGGCTCCCGCCGGCCTTCCCGCTCGCGGCATATTCGGCGAGCGCGGCGGCGTTGACGTCGGTGTCGAAGCCGACCGGCACCCCGCCGAGGGCTCTGGCCAAGTGACCGGCCACGTCGCAATTCGCCCAGCCGGGCTTGGGGGTGGTGGTGATGTGGCCCCATTGCGGGCTCGCGGGATCGAGCTCCACCGGGCCGAAGCTGCCGATACCCAGCGCGCGCACTCCGCCCTGGCCTGCAAACCACGCCGCCGCTTCGGCGAGGGTCACCGCGGGGTCGCGGGTAGGAATGGTGTGGCGGGCGAGGATGCGGTCGGGCGACGGTCCTACCGCGAGGACGAACTTGGTACCGCCGGCCTCGATCGCGCCGAGCATGTCCCCGGCCATCAGGCGAGGCTCTGGGCTGGCACCGCCTCGAGCGCGGCGGACTCGCCATCCAGCACCAGCTGCATCAGCGGTGCGGGCACGCCGCCGAAGCTGCCGTCCGGCATCACATCGACGAAGCTGCACACCGTGAGGCTCGCATCGACATACCAGCTATAGGTCTGCTGCGGGCGGTCTGCCGGGTTCGCGAGCACCAGCCCCGTCCCGTTCAATGGCCGCCACGGGCCTGCCATGCTGTCTGCCACCATACCGTACAAACCCCCCGGTGCGTGCCGCAGGTTGTCCGCGAAGGTCGCGGTCTGCGTCGACCAGAAAGCGTAGTAGTGTTTCCCGTGAAACACCAGATGGGCGCGCTCTAGCTCGTTGTTGACGCCCTCTGCATGGAGGCAAGGGGGGGTCAGGACCCACCCTGAGGGGGTGCGACGCGCCATTCCGAGCGCGCCGTTGAAGGCGCTGGCCGATCCGGCGAGGCTGGCGGTGAAGGCGATGTATTCGGCCCCGTCGGCCGGATCGCGGAAATAGGCCGGATCACGGAAGGCCTTGATCTTGCCGGCCTCGCCCTCGTGCGCGTCGGCGGGCATGTAGTGCGGGCCGTAGCCGCTGACGAGCGGGGCGGGATCGGACCATTCCCCCGGCCAGCCATCCGCGCCGAGCGTGGCATGGCTCTCCCACAACTCCTGCTGGTAGCCGCCCGCCTTCGCGGAGGTGCCCGCAGCGGTGAAGAACAGGGTCAGCACGCCGTCATTGTCGAGCAGCGCCGAGCCGGCCCATTCGCGTTCATAGGGCACGAGACGGCCCGAGGGCAGGACGGGGCCGCAATCGTGCCACGCGCCGTCCTTCCTTTCGAGCCAGTGGATCTTGGCCTCGAAATGGCGCAGCGCCGGATCTCCGCGGTCGGGCGCGGTCAGCGCCATCCACATCTCGCGGCCCGCCAGCGTCACGCGCTGGCCGGCGGTATCCTGCACCGGCCACATGTCCCAGTAGAGCCGCGCCGGATCGAGCGCCGAGCGGTCCGCCGCCGCCACCGGCGGGATCAGCGCGCCCGCATCGGGCCGGTCCGCGATCGCGCGCACCTGTTCGGCTGTCCAGACGCCTGTAATCGCGGTGGTCATCCGAGCTTCATCCCATCACTTCAACAACAAAAGGGGGCTGACCGCCGGGGAGAGTTGGCGGCCAGCCCCTGTGCCACGGGTCCGGTTATCAGAAATCGAACCGGACCGAAGCGAGCACCGTCCGACCGGCGATCGAGCGCGCGCGCACGAGGCCGTTGGCCGGGATCGACCCTTCTTCCGCCTCGGTGTAGCCGGTCGAATTGAAGAGGTTGGTGGCGTTGAGGCCCAGCTCGATCCGCTCGATCGGGCGGAAGGCGACGAAGGCGTTGACCTGGGCATAGGCCGGCAGCTTCAGCTGGTTGTTGTCCTGCGTGTAGCTGTCGGTGGTGCCGACCACGTTGGCGCCGAGCGTGAACTGGTCGGCTTCGTACTGCGCGGTGGCTTGATACACGAGGTCGGCCTGACGGCGCGGGGTGTTGCCGATCACGGAAGCATCGAGCGCGTCCTTGATCTCCGAGTCGGTCCAGGTCGCGCCCGCGCTCAGCGAGAAGGGCCCGGTGCGGTACGAACCTTCGAGTTCCAGACCGAAGGCCTCGTAGGTGCTGTCGAACAGCTCCAGCGGGGCGAGCTCGACATTGGTTTCCGAGGTCTTGGCGTAGAAGCCGGTGGCGTAGAAGCCGATCCCGCCCGACTGGTACTTGGCACCCACTTCGAGCTGGTTGACCCGCGCGATCACGCCCGCATCGCCGCCCGGCAGGCTGCCGTCGGTGGTGCTGACCGCAGGCGAGAACAGCGAGCGGTCGGCGGTGTGACGCCCGCCGCGGCTATAGCGGGCGAAGATGCCCAGATCGTCGGCGACGAGGTAGTTCGCACCCAGCGAGTAGCTGAGATAGCCGAAGTTGTAGTTCACCGGACGGGCATTGCCGAGCGGGATGATCGCGGTCGAGGCTTCGGCCGGGTTGATGACGTTGTTGCCATCGAAGTCGAAGCTGCGGATGCCGGTGCCGAAGCCCGTGTCCGAACCCGCGATGGTGCCGCTGGCATCGCCGAAGTCGTAGCGCACCGAGGCATCGAGCGTCAGCTTGCCGGTCTCGACCGAAAGCGAGGCGAAGGGCGCGTAGGTGCTGTAATCGACATCGTAGCTGCGGCGGCAGCAGTTGCCGAAGAAGTTGGCGCTGTAGGCCGCCGTGCCGTTCGCGGTGACCAGCTGGCCGCCCGAATTGCGGATGTCGACCAGCACCGCCTGCCCGTCACCCTGCACGGTCTGCACGTGGCTGGTCCACAGCCAGTCGGTATCGACCGTCTGGCGCGACAGGTAAAAGCCGGTGGTGAAGTTGGCCGAGCCGCCGCCGATGTCGAATTCCTTGTTCACGCGGAAATCGTTGGTGACGTTGTCGAGGCTGTTGAGGCGGGTGTTGAACACCACCACGTTGGTCAGCAGGCCATTGCCGCCGATGGTGGAGGCGTTGGCGGTCTGGCCGGCGTTCGGCCCGCTGGCAAAGACGATGCTCGAACCCGCGCCGCCGATGGAGTTGGCCACCGCCTGCGCGCTGTCCACGCCTGCCGGGAAGGGCGACATGAACCCGCCCGAATTGTCGGCGAAGCGGAAGCGGTTGGTCAGCGTCCAGCCGCCGCCGACGTCGATCTCGCTCTCGATCCCGAAGGCGAGGCTCTTGACCGAAAGGCCGTCACGGAAGTCGTAGCTCGCCGGGTTGTTGTTGCCGTCGAGCGTGCGGGCCGGGGTGAGGTAGGGGCTGTAGAGCGAATCGGTACGCGGATCGAAGCCCGGGATCGCCTGATAGTTCGGGCTGCCGTTGCTGCCCGTCACGCGGACCGGCTGGGGCAGGATCGTCGGGGTGGTATCGTCGAGATACTTGGCCGAGAAGCGGATGTAGCCGCCGTCGAATTCCTTGGTGATGTTGGCCTTGATCTGACCGCCGTCATAGCCGTTGTAGCCGATGTCGCGCGGGCCTTCGCCGGTGCGGTAGAAGCCGCCGACGTGGAAGTAGAGATCGTCCGCGAGCGGCGCGCCGTAATCGAAATCGAGGCGGTAGCTCTCGAAGTCGAGCCCGACGCTCGCCTGGATCGCGCCGCCTTCCTGCTCGCCGGTCTTCGAGATGAAGTTGATCACCGCGCCCGGCGCGTTCGAGGCGAAGGTCGAGGCCGAACCGCCGCGCACCGCTTCGACGCGGGCGACCGAGCGGTCGGCGCGCAGGAAGTTGTCGGCGTTGCCGAAGATGATGTCGCCGAATTCGAGGATCGGCAGGCCGTCTTCCTGAAGCTGGATGTAGCGCGCACCGCCGGTCGAGACGGGAATGCCGCGCACCGCGATGTTGGCGTTGCCTTCACCGCCCGAGGCTTCCGAGCGGATGCCGGGGACCTGGCGGATCAGGTCGGCCGCGGACGGCGCGGCGAGCTTGGCGATCGATTCGGCGCCGATGGCGCTGACCGAGACCGAGCTTTCGATGCGGTTCTGGCCGCGGGCGACCGCGGTGACGATGATTTCCTCGCCCTCGGTGACGGCGGCATCATCGGTGGTGTCCTGGGCAAAGGCGGGGCTGGCGATCAGGGCCGACACGGCCGCACTGGCGCAAAGCGCGAAACGCAATTTCATGACTGGTCTCCTCTCGGGTTCGCGCTTCTTGGGGCGCTGACGGAGCATGGCCTAATCAACCTGCAAACGATTGCAACAGGAATCTTGCAATCGTTTGCAAAAGAATCGGAAATCTGTCACCTCTTGGCCACAGCATCGCTTATAAGGTGCAGGTGGAGAGAATGGGATGAGGCATCATATGTCGGAAAAGCCGCGACTTTCGCTGCTCAGAATCATCGAGATGAACATCGGCTTCTTCGGCCTCCAGTTCTCCTTCGGGCTTCAGCAAGCGAACATGGGGCCGATCTACGGCTTCCTCGGCGCGGACGAGGGCTCGATGCCGCTGCTGTGGCTGGCAGGGCCGATGACCGGCCTCATCATCCAGCCGATCGTGGGCGCGATGAGCGACCGCACCGACACGCGCATCGGCCGCCGCACGCCCTATTTCCTGATCGGCGCGATCATCTGCACGCTCGGCCTGTTCGCCATGCCGCATTCGACCAGCCTTTGGATGGCCGCGAGCCTGCTGTGGATCCTCGATGCCGGCAACAACATCACGATGGAGCCCTACCGCGCCTATGTCGCCGACCGGCTCGCGCCCGACCAGCGCTCGATCGGGTTCCTGACGCAGAGCGCCTTCACCGGCCTTGCGCAGACCCTGTCCTACCTCGCGCCCTCGCTGCTCACCGCCTTCGTCGCGCGCGACGTGCTCGATGCCAATGGCATTCCGGTGATCGTGCGCATCGCTTTCGTGATCGGGGCGATCCTGTCGATCTCGACGATCCTGTGGTCGGTGCTGCGTGTGCGCGAGCTGCCGCTGGACGAGGCCGAGCGCGCCGAACTGGCCGACAAGCCGCTCACCGCCCGCGCCACCCTCGCCGAGATCCGCGACGCGATCCGCGAGATGCCGCGCCCGATGCGCCAGCTGGCAGGCGCGATGCTGTGCCAGTGGTATGCGATGTTCGCTTACTGGCAGTATATCAGCTTTGCCGTCGGCCGCTCGATCTACAACACCACCGACCACACCAGCCCCGCCTATATCGAGGCCGCGCTGACCGCACAGCAGGCCGGCGCGATCTACAACTTCATCGCCTTTGTCGGCGCGCTGGCGCTGATCCCGGTGGTCAAGCGCTTCGGCGCGCGGCCCACCCACGCCGTCTGCCTCGCCGCATCGGGTATCGCCATGCTGCTGATCCCCGGCGCCTCGACTCCGGCCGCGCTGTTCGTGCTGATGCTCGGCATCGGCATCGGCTGGGCGGGGATGATGGGCAACACCTACGTCATGCTCGCCGACTGCATCCCGCCGGAGCGGAACGGCATCTATATGGGGATCTTCAACCTTTTCATCGTCATCCCGATGCTGATCCAGACGCTCACCATGCCGCTGATCTACGGGCCGCTGCTCGGCAGCGATCCGCGCAACGTGCTGATGCTGGGCGGCGTCTTGATGCTGGCAGGCGCGCTCGCTACGCTGCTGGTCGATGCCGGTCACCGCGCGCCCCGCGATCAGGGACTCGCTGCCGGCTAGAGGGGGATCGATGGCCGATAGCGACGAGAGCAGCGCGCGCGTTACCGTGCGCACCATCACCGATCTGGCGCGGCTGGCCGGGGTCTCTCCCGGCACCGTCAGCCGCGCGCTCGCCGGCAAGAGCCTCGTCAACACCCGGACGCGCGAGAAGATCGAGGCGCTCGCCCGCGAACACGGCTTCCGCCCCAACCAGATGGCGAGCGGGCTGCGCCGCCAGAAGACCGGGGTGATCGGGGTCGTCATCCCGCTCGGCCACGACATCCGCCAGCAGATTTCCGACAGCTTCTTCATGACCCTGCTCGGCCACCTTGCCGACGAGCTCACCACCCACGGCTACGACCTGATGCTGCGCCGGGTGGTGCCCGAGAGCGATCCCGACTGGCTCGACCGGTTCATCGGCTCGGGCATGATCGACGGGGTGATCGTGATCGGCCAGTCCGACCAGTTCGAGCGGATCGAGGACGTTGCCGACGGCTACCGTTCGATGGTCGTGTGGGGCAACCACACCGAGGGGCAGCGGCACTGCGTGGTCGGCACCGACAACCGCCTCGGCGGGAGGATGGCGGCCGAACGCCTGATTGCCGCGGGGGCGAGGCGCCTCGCCTTCCTCGGCGATACCGGCCCGATGGAATTCGCCGCGCGCTTTGCCGGGGCGCAGGATGTCGCCGCACGCATGGGCCTGCCCGCGATCCTGCCGCTCTCCACCCACCTATCCCCCGACCGCGCCAGCGCCGAAATCGCGCAGCACCTTGCCGAGCATGGCCGCAACATCGACGGCATCTTCGCCGCGACCGATACGCTCGCCGCGCTGTGCCTCACCGAACTGCGCGCGCAAGGTCTCGCCGTGCCTGATGACGTGAAGCTCGCCGGCTTCGACGACCTGCCGATCGCCCGCCAGACCGTGCCGCCGCTCACCACCGTGCGGCAGGACATCGCCGCGGGCGCGCGCGGCCTCGTCGACCTGCTGCTGCGCCGCCTCGCAGGAGAGGCGACCGAGAGCTTCGTGCTCCCGCCCGAACTGGTGGTGCGCGAGACGGCCTAGCCGCCCCCGCTCATGCTCTTCACCAGCGCTGCGGCCGAGGCGCCTTCCAGCGCAAGGCCGTAGCCCACCTCGCGCACCAGCCGTTCTTTCAAAGGCTGGATGAAGTGAATGCGCGTGTTGCGCCGCGTGACGGCAGGCTTGGTCAGATAGACTGCCGCCAGCTCCCGCGCCCGGGCGAGCGCCGTGCCATCGGGCACGACTTCGGCGACCACGCCCCACTCCCTTGCCGTCGCCGCGCTGATCGGCTGCGGATCGAGCAGCCATGCCTCCGCCCGGCCCGGCCCCGCGCGATAGCTCCAGGTGGTGAGGATGCCGTCCCCCGGCACGATCCCGCCGGCGAAATGCGGCAGATCGTGGAAGGTGGCACTCTCGCCGGCGACGATCACGTTCGCCATCAGCGCATATTCGCTGTGGACGTGCGCGGCGCCCTCGACAGCGGCAATCACGGGGACGCGAATGTTGGCGAGGTTCTCGAGGATTTGCACGCCCTCGTCATGCACCTGCGACCAGACATCGGGATCGGCGACATTGCCGAAGCTCGGGAAGTCGATCCCCGGAATGAACTGCCCACCCGCCCCGGTCAGGATGACGATGCTGTTATCGCGGTCCTGCGCGATCCGGTAGAAGGCCTCGGTGTAGTCGGCGTGGTCGCGCGCGGTGAAGACCAGCGGGCCTCCGCCGCTATGGAAGGTGGCGGTCAGCACGCCCGCCTCGTCGCGCGCGAGCGCGAGGCCGGGGAAGGCATCGAAATAGGCTGGGCGTGTCATGGCGGATCCCTCTCGTCGTCGGCACGGCGGGACCGAGGCTAACGCGGCGAGGCCTGCGATTATTTCCATTTCTCAGTATCTCGCAAAAGCCGCAGAAACCGGCTTGCCTTATTGAGAATCGTTCTTAAAGGCGTTCCTGCGAATGATTATCAGGAACGGTTCATCAATGCGATTCTCTCTCCTCCTCTCCGCCGCACTCCTTCCCCTCGCCGCTGCCGCCCAGGCCGAAGAGACCGCGCCCGCCCCCGAAGAGAGCGAAATCGACACCATCATCGTCACCGCCGCGCGCACCGCGCTCCCCATCACCGCCCTCCCCCTCACCGCCGAGGTGATCGACCGCGCGGCGCTGGAGCGGCAGCTGCTGATCTCGGGCTCGGTGGTGGATTCGGTCGCGGCGCTGATCCCCTCCTTCTCCCCCGCCCGCCAGAAGCTGACAGGGCAAGGCGAGACCCTGCGCGGCCGCTCGCCCCTCTTCGCGATCGACGGCATCCCCCAGACCGCCCCCTTGCGTGACGGTTCGCGCGACGGCTTCACCATCGACCCCTTCTTCATCGACCGGGTGGAGCTGATCCTCGGCT
Organism: Erythrobacter colymbi; assembly: GCF_002155685.1. Taxonomy (GTDB): domain Bacteria; phylum Pseudomonadota; class Alphaproteobacteria; order Sphingomonadales; family Sphingomonadaceae; genus Erythrobacter; species Erythrobacter colymbi. The sequence goes on along the minus strand of NZ_MUYK01000001.1, from coordinate 245,897 downwards.
CCAACGCCTTGCAGGGCATCGGCGGCACGGGCGGGGTGATCAATCAGGTGACCGTCTCCGCCCCCGCCACCGACGGATGGAGCGCGCGCGCGATCCTCCAGGGCACCGCCGAGAACGGCTTCCGGGCCGATGGCTTCGGCGGCAAGATCGGCGCGCTGGTCGCCAACCGTTCGGGCAATTTCGATGCGGTGGTGGGCGCGGCCTATGAACGCCGCGGCGTGTTCCGCGACGGACGCGAGCGCCGCATCGCGCCCGACGGCACGCAGGGTGACCTGATGGATTCAGACAGCCTCTCCTTCTTCGCCAAAGCCGGCATCGACCTTGGCGAGACGGTGCGGATCGAGGCGATGGGCCAGCGCTTCCACCTCGTGGGCGACGGCGATCTCGTCGCGGTCAACGGCAACCGCCTGACCGGCCTGCCCTCGACCGGCGCAAAGGGCGTGGTGCCGGGTGACGCGCCCGAGAACCTTGCTGAGAGCCTCTCGCTCACCCTCACCGCCGATGAACTGGCGGGCGGCGCGCTGCGGGTGCGCGGCTTCTGGAACCGCACCGCGGACATCTATGGCGGCGGCACCTTCGCCGATTTCCAGGACCCGGCGATCGCCCCGGTCGGCACGCTGTTCGACCAGACGCAGAACATCAGCCGCAAGTGGGGTATCAACGCCAGCTGGGAACGCGAGTTCGGCCCGCTCAATCTGGTGCTCGGCACCGATCTCCTGAACGACCACACCGTGCAGGTGCTCGCCCAGACCGGGCGCGCCTGGGTGCCGCCGACCGACTACCGCAGCATCGCTCCCTTCGCGCAAGGCAACCTCGCGCTGTGGGACGGGAAGGTTCGCCTCGCGGGCGGGGTGCGCTGGGAGAATGTCGAGATTTCGATCCCCGATTACCAGACGCTCTGGTTCTACGGCCCGCGGCAGGTGGGCGGCGGCTCGCCCAGCTTTGACCGCGTGCTGCCCAATGGCGGCATCGTGATCGAGCCCTCACCCGGCATCCGCGCCTATGCCAGCTATGCGCAGGGCTACACCGTGCCCGACGTCGGCCGCATCACCCGCGCGATCCGCACCAATGGCGTCGATCTCGACAATGACCTCGATATCGCGCCGGTCGTCGCCGACAACCGCGAGGTGGGCGTCGAGGTGAAGCGCGGGCCGATTGATGCCAGTGCGACCTATTTCTGGTCGGACAGCGACAGGGGCCAGCTCCTCGTGCTGGTCGGCGACGTGTTCGAGGTGCAGCGCCAGCGCATCGAGATCGAGGGGATCGAGCTCAATCTCACCACGCAAACCCCGGTTCCCGGGCTGAAGCTCGGCGTCGGCTATGCGCACCTCAACGGGCAGGTCGATACCAACAACGACGGGCTGGTCGATTCCGACCTCGACGGGGCGAATATCGGCCCGGACCGCCTGAACCTTTCCGCCGATTATACCGCGGGGCCGGTCAATCTGCGCCTGCAATCGCGCACCCATTTCGCCAAGGTGTTCGACGGGCTCAAGCGCGTGCCCGATAACGACTTTGCGGGTTACACCCTGCTCGATGGCTCGGTGACGCTTGCGACCGATCTCGGCAGCTTCACCCTCGCGGCGCAGAACCTGCTCGACCGGCAGTATATCGACTACAATTCCGACACCCAGCGCCCGGCCGACAACCTGCGCTATTTCGCCGGGCGCGGGCGGACGATCACCATCGGCTGGCTGGGGCAGTTCTGATGCGCGAAGGCTTGCGGATCGTCCACCGCTGGCTCGGCGGGCTGGTGGGGCTGGGTCTGGCGGTGCTCGGGCTGACGGGCGCGGCGCTCTTGTGGAAGCCGTGGTGGGCGGGCGTGCCGCTCGCGGAACGCGCGCCCTCGGCGGTCGAGGTGGAGGCGATCATCGCCAAAGCCGAGGCGCTGGGCGCGACCCATGTCACTCTCCCCTCGGCCGAGTTCGGCGTGGCGCAGGCAGGGTTCGGACGCGGCGGCGGCGGCGCCTATCTCGCGCATGACGGCACGCTGCTCGCCCGCTGGCAGAGCACGTGGGAGCGGCCCGAGACCTTCCTGTTCGATCTCCACCACCATCTGCTGATGGGCGGCACGGGCGAGGTGGTGGCAGGCTGGCTGGGGCTGGCCGCGATCGTCTTCTGCGTCACCGGCATCATCCTGTGGTGGCCGACGCGCCGCACCTTCCGCCTGCGCGCTCTGCCGCCGCGTTTCACCCGGCCCGCGGTGATCCTCCACCACCGCGATATCGGCGTGGTGCTGGCGCTGCCGATCCTGCTGGCCGCGATCACCGGCGCGCTGATGGTGCTGAAGCCGCTCGGTCAGGCGGTGCTCGCCCCGCTTTCGAGCGCCGGGGAGGTCGCCGCGTGGCAGGCCAAACCGCCTGCCCCCGCCACGACGCGCAAGCCCGATTGGCCCGCGATCCTCGCTGCGGCCCGCACGCGCTTTCCCGATGGCGAGCTTCGCATGATCGTCTGGCCCAAGACCCCCGGCGAGGCGGTGACGATCCGGATGCGGCGCCCGGCCGAGTGGCACCCCAACGGGCGCACCACGCTCTCGCTCGCGGGCGACGGGACGGTGCTGATGGCACGCGATGCCACTGAAGCGCCGCTAGCCGTGCGGGCGAACCATGCGCTCTATCCGCTCCATGCGGCGCGGATGGAGGGGAGCGCGATGGCGCTGCCGCTCAGGATCGTGATGACGCTCGCGGGCCTCGGCCTCGCCCTGCTCGGAAGCCTTGCCGTGGTGACCTTCTGGCGCAGCCGAAGCCTGCCCCGCCGTGGCGCACCCGCGATCCCCCGCGGGCGCGCCGCAGGCTGAGGCCTACCAGCGGATCAGGCGGGGGACGAGCGCGCGGCCTACCAGCGCCATCACCACCACCGCCGCGCTGTGCCAGATGCCGATGTGGACGATGTCGTTCTCCGCGCAGTGAAGCGATGAGGCGAAGATCCCGAAGGCCCCCGACGCAACCCCCGTCACCAGCCCCGCCCGCTCGGGCGAGGTCGGCGCGCCGCGGCGCAGACACAGCACCAGCGCGGTGAAGACCAGCAGCGAGGCGAGGCTCCCGCCCGCGGCGCATTCGGCCCCGTGACGCATCACCTCGGGCGAGACCGAGGATGCGCCGCGCACCACCGCCACGATCGCGCCCGCGACCGGCAGCAGCCCCGCCATCGCCGCCGCCCAGCGCCACCCGGAGTGATCGCTGCCCACGTGAGGCCGGCTCATCACCACCACCGTCACTGTCGCGGCGAGGGCGAGGCCGAGGAACAGCCCCGTCGAGACCAGCTGCATCGGGTCGAGATGCCCCGCCAGCCATTCGGCGCGCAGGCCGAACAGGCCCACCACCGCGCCCGCCGAAAGGGCCGCTCCGAGCAGCGCCAGCGCCACGCCCTCGCCGAAGCGCAGGGGCTTTACCGGTTCGAGCTCGCCCACCAGTTCCGCGATCAGGGCATCGGAATTGCGCGGCATGGTCATTCTTTCTCGATCATGGCGGCCAGCTTCTTGAGGCCGCGGTGGATGTTCACTTTGACGAGGCTCTCGCTTTGCCCCGTCATTTCAGAGGCTTCCGCGATGCTCAGCCCCTCGATCTTGACCAGCGCGATGGCCCGTTCCTGCGCGGGGGGCAGGAGGCCGAGCAGCCGGTCGAGGCTGATGCGCGCCGCCACCGCAGGCTCGTCATCCGCCCCCACCAGCTCCTCGTTAAGCTCGTGCTCGGCGGCGCGGTAGAGGCGGCGCAGGTGGTCGACCCAGCGGTAGCGCGCGATCGCCGCCAGCCACGGCAGGAAGGGCCGCGTCGCATCCCACGAGGCGCGTTTTGTATGAAGCGCTATGAGCGTTTCCTGCACCAGATCGTCGAGCGCGGACGGCGCGATGCGGCCGCTGTAATAGTTTCTGAGCCAGCGCTGGCAGGCCTCGAGAAGGGTCGCATAGGCCTGCTTGTCGCCGCCCTGCGACATGCGCATCAGCCGCGCGAGGGTCGCCTCGTCGGCTCTCATCGCGGCCTCGCGGATGTGCTGTCACTGATCATGCCGCGCCCCCTTTCGCCGGTCCGCTGCCTGTGTTGGGCTTTCTTCGCGGGACAGCGGCCGAAGGTTACATGGCGTAGGACAGGATTTCGCGTCTTTCGCGAAAGCCTGCCCGATACGAAGAAGCCCCGCACTCGCCGGCAGCGAGCGCGGGGCTTCTTTCGTCACCGGCGACGCGCTCAGCTGAGCGCGACGTGGCGCTTCAGGTGGTGGTCGACGTTCCCGAACTCGCTGTCGAAGATCGTCAGGCGCTTGAAGTAGTGGCCGATGGCATATTCGTCGGTCACGCCGTTGCCGCCGTGGATCTGCACCGCTTCCTGCCCGATCAGCCGCGCCGACTGGCCAACGCCGACCTTCGCGGCCGAGACCGCGAGCTTGCGGGTGCGCTCGTCCGAGCCGAGACGCAGGGTGGCGAGGTAAGTCAGCGACACCGCGGTTTCGTAAGCCGTGTACATGTCGACCATGCGGTGCTGGAGCACCTGGAAGGAGCCGATCGGCACGCCGAACTGCTTGCGCTGGCGCGAATACTCCACGGTCATCGCATGGGCGACCTTCATCGCTCCGCAGGCCTCGGCGCACAGCGCGGCGATGGCTTCGTCGGTGACGAGCTCGATCAGCGCAAGGCCCTCACCCTCGGCCCCGATCAGCGCCTCGGCGCCGACCGCGACATTCTCGAAATAGACTTCCGAAGCGCGGCGGCCATCGACGGTCACATAGTCGCGGGTGGTGACGCCGGGCGTGTCCTTGGCGAGCACGAAGACCGAGACGCCCGAGCGATCCCGCCGCTCGCCGCCGGTGCGGGCGGTGACGACGAGGTGGCTCGCCCAGGGCGCGCCGATCACGACCGCCTTGTGGCCGTTCAGTACATAGCCCGAACCGTCCTTCTTCGCGGTGGTTTCGAGATCGGCGTAGTCATAGCGGCCCTTGGGCTCGGCATAGGCAAAGGCGAACACCGCGCTGCCCGAGACAATCGCGCCGATATGCTCTTCCTTCTGCGCCGCGGTGCCGCCGTGCTTGAGGAAGCCGCCCGCGCAGACCACGGTGGGGACGAAAGGCTCGACCACCAGGCCCTTGCCGAACTCGGTCATGATGACCATCGCATCGACCGCGCCGCCGCCGAAGCCGCCGTCGGCTTCGGAGAAGGGCATGCCGAGGATGCCGAGCTCGGCGAGCTGGCTCCACACTTCCGGCCGCCAGCCTTCGGCAGTGGCGATCGCCTTGCGGCGGGTTTCCCAGTCGTACTGTTCACGAACGAGGCGCGACAGCCCGTCGCGCACCATGTCCTGTTCTTCGGTGAAGTTGAAATCCACGAATTCTCTCCCGTCCTTCGGTGCTTACAGACCGAGGATCATCTTGGTGATGATGTTGCGCTGGATCTCGTTCGATCCGCCATAGATGCTGGTCTTGCGCATGTTGAAATAGGTCGCCGCCGCGTGGGCTGCGTAGTCGGGGCCGACCGGATGCTCGTTCGAGCCGTTGTCGTTCGACACCCCGCCCATGTACGGCGCGGAATAGGTACCGACCGCTTCCAGCGTCAGCTCGGTCAGGCGCTGCTGGATTTCGGTGCCCTTGATCTTGAGGATCGAGCTTTCCGGCCCCGGCCCCTTGCCCGCCTGCTCGCCCGCGAGCGTGCGCAGTTCGGTGATCTCGAGCGCGGCGAGATCGATCTCGAGCTGGCTCACCTTCTTGGCGAAATCGAAATCCTTGATCAGCGGCTGCCCGTCGAGGGTTTCATGTGTCGCGATCTCGCGCAGCTTCTCGACGCCGCGCTTCGAACGGGCGACGCCGGCAATGCCCGAACGTTCGTGGGCGAGCAGGAACTTGGCGTAAGTCCAGCCCTTGTTCTCGACGCCGACGAGGTTCTCGACCGGCACACGCACGTCGGTCAGCCAGGTCTCGTTGACCTCGTAACCGCCGTCCAGAAGCTTGATCGGCTTCACTTCCACGCCCGGCGTCTTCATGTCGACGAGGATGAAGCTGATGCCTTCCTGCTGCTTGGCGGTCGGATCGGTGCGGCACAGGAAGAAGCCCCAGTCGGCGTGCTGGGCGAGCGTCGTCCAGGTCTTCTGGCCGTTGATGACGTAGTGATCGCCGTCACGCACGGCAGTGGTCTTGAGGCTGGCAAGGTCCGAACCTGCGCCCGGCTCCGAATAGCCCTGGCACCACCACACTTCGCCGCTGCGGATGCCGGGAAGGTGCTTGGCCTTCTGCTCTTCCGAACCGAAGGTGTAGATCACCGGGCCGACCATCGAGACACCGAAGGGCAGCGGCATGAGCGCGTTCACGCGGGCGTTCTCTTCCGACCAGATGTAGCGCTGGGTCGGGGTCCAGCCGGTGCCGCCATATTCGACGGGCCACGCCGGAACCGACCAGCCCTTTTGGCCGAGGATCTTGTGCCACGCGACGAAGTCCTCGCGCGCCATGTCCTCGCGCATGCCGAAATCGGCGAGGTGCTTGGGATAGTTCTCGGCGATGAAGCTGCGGACTTCCTCGCGGAAGGCCTGCTCTTCGGGGGTGAATTCGAGGTTCATGGGGTGGTCTCTCCGCCTATGGTTTGTGTCTTTGCCATACGCTTTGTCACGCCCTGCGGACGCGGAAAAGAGGGTTTTGACAGGCCGTTTCGCAGAGGCGGGCGAGCCGTAGGGGAAGGTTTCACGTGAAACACCTTCCGAGGGGGGCCTGAAGGGGGTCTAGCGGGGGTCTGGAGGGGGTCTGGACCGGTCTGGAGGGGTGCGAGACTCGGGCGAGAGGGTGATGAGCGCGGGCTGTGTTTGGCGGGGTGGCGGGGTGTTGGAGTTTTCGTCTCCCCGGACTTGATCCGGGGCCCCGCTTTCTTGTGCGCGTGCCCGCCTCCGCGGGCACGTCCTCGGCGAGTCTCCGTCGCTTCGCGCCGGATCGCCTGCGGCTCGCGCGCGTGCGCTCGCGGCCCGTCCGCTGGCGGGCCGAGACCTTTCTTTTCAATCACGCCCGGAGCGTGTCCTTAAATCTCCAGCGGACCGTGCTGGATGTGCGGCAGGACATGGCGCGCAAACAGGTCGGCTTCCTGCATGTGCGGATAGCCCGAGAGGATGAAGGCCTCGATCCCCTCGGCCTGATAGGCGCGCAGCTTGGCGAGCACCTGGTCGGGAGTGCCGACGATCGCCGCCCCGCAGCCCGAGCGCGCACGGCCGATGCCGGTCCACAGGTTCTCCTCGACGAAGCCGTCGCCATCCGCCGCGCCGCGCAGCTCCTGCTGGCGCTGGACGCCGTAGTTCTTGGCATCGAGGCTCTTCTCGCGGATCGCGCGCCCCGCCTCGTCATCGAGCTTGGAGAGCAGGCGGTCGGCATATTGGCGCGCCTCGTCCTCGGTCTCGCGCACGATCACGTGGACGCGGTAGCCGAATTTGAGGGTGCGCCCGTAACTGGCGGCGCGCGCCTTGAGGTCGGCGATGTTCTCGCGCACCTTGTCCATCGTGTCGGGCCACATCAGGTAGACATCCGCCGCCTCGGCCGCGCACTCGCGCGCTTCGTGGCTGAGGCCGCCGAAGTAGAACGGCGGGCACTTGCCGCTGAGCGTCGTGATGCGCGGCGGATCGAGCTTCAGCTTGTAGAACTCGCCGTCGAAATCGAGATGCTCGCCGTTCAGGAGCGTGCGGACGATCTTCATGATCTCCGTGCCGCGGCGGTAGCGCGGGCCGCTCTCGATCTTTTCGCCCGGCATGTCCGACGAGATGATGTTGACGTTGAGCCGCCCGCCCGTGCCGCTCGCATTCGGGCCGAGGATGCGGTCAAGCGTGGCGATCCGGCGCGCGAGCTGCGGCGGCCAGTCCTCGCCCATGCGGGTCGCCCACAGCAGCTTGATGCGCTTGACCTGCGTCGCCACGGCGGCGGCGAAGATCGTGGTATCGACCCCCAACTGATAGCCCGAAGGCAGCAGGATGTTGTCGAAACCGCCTTCTTCGGCGCGGGTGACGATGTTGCGACAATGCTCCCAGCTCGATTGCAGATAGGGATCGGGGACGCCGAGGAACTCGTAATCATCGTCACACAGCGCGGAGAACCACGCGATTTCGCATTGTTGCTGGTCAGTCATGGCTTCGTTCCCATCCCAGTTTCCGTTCGCCCTGAGCTTGTCGAAGGGCCGTATTTCTTTTTCTTCCCCGTGCGATCCAGGAAGGACGGGGCTTCGACAAGCTCAGCCCGAACGGGGTGGGTGCTTAAGGCAAAGGCACGCCCCGCGCGGCGACCAGCACGGCGTACCATTCGGTGCGCGTCCAGCGGACCTTGAGGGCCTCGGCGCCTTCCGCGATGCGGGCGGGGTTTTGCGAGCCGATGATGGGCACGATCCCGGCCGGGTGCGCCATCAGCCAGCTGTAGGCGGCAACCGTTCGCGACACGCCCTGCGCGTCCGCCACCGCATCCAGCGCGGCCGCCACCGCCTTGTCGCACGGCGTTTCCGGCGCGGCCAGACGCCCGCCGCCGAGCGGCGACCATGCCAGCGGGGTGAGGCCCAGCATCATCGCCTGATCCAATTCGCCATTCTCGAAGCAGGTGATCCGCAAGGGGCTGATCTCGGGCTGGGTCGTGACCAGCTTGTTGCCGAGGAAGTGCTGGAGCGCCGCGATCTGCGCTTGCGTGAAGTTCGACACGCCGAGGGTCCTGATCTTGCCGCTCGCCACCGCATCATCGAGCACGCGCGCCACTTCCTGCGGGTGGGCGAGGATATCGGGGCGGTGGATCTGCCACAGGTCGACGCTGTCCACCTTCAGGCGGCGCAGCGAATCGTCGATCGCCTTGGTCAGGTAGGCCGGGCTCTGGTCATAGGGGAGCGGCGGGAGGATGCCGCCCTTGGTCGCGAGCACCATCTGGTCGCGAAGGCCGGGTTCGGCCGCCAGCACCTCGCCCAGCAGCACTTCCGCATCGCCGAACCCGCCCTTCCCGTCGAAGCCATAGATGTCGGCGGTGTCGAGGAAGGTGATCCCGCTATCGAGCGCCGCGTGCACCAGCTTTGCCGCATCGGCCGCCGTGCGCCCGTTCTCGGCGAGACGCCACATCCCCCAGGCGATGGGCGAAACCTCGATATCGCTCGCGCCAAGGCGGCGTGTGGCGGGCGGCAGGGGCAGTTCACTCATGGTCATTTCCTCTGTGGGGGCGCGACCGAGGCGCGCTCGACAAGTTCGTGGGGCAGGCGCTTGTGGGTGATGTCCCCGCCCGCAATCAGAATCTGCGTCGCCGTACGGGCTAGGTCGGCCATCGGCTGGCGGATGGTGGTGAGCGGCGGCCAGACCGTGCGCGCCAGCGTGGTATCGTCGAAGCCCGCGACCGAAAGCTCGTCGGGCACGCGGATCCCGCGGTCATGCGCCACGGCGAGGACGCCTGCGGCCATGTCGTCGTTGGAGGCGAAGATCGCGGTCGGGCGATCCGGCTGGTCGAGCAGCACGCGGGCGCCGCGCACGCCGCTGTCGAAATCGAACTCGCCATCCTGCACCAGCTGCGGCTCGAACGGGATGCCGACGCGGTCGAGCGCGCGGCGGTAGCCGAACAGGCGGTCGTCCGAGGCCATGTGGTTGGTGTGGCCCTTGATGAAGCCGATCCGGCGGTGCCCGGCGTTGATGAGGTGCGTGGTCAGATCGTCCGCCGCCTGCGCATCGTCCATGAACACCGAGGACGTCAGCGCATGGTTCGTCCCCGGCGAGATGCGCACGAAGGGCACGTCCATCTTCTCCAGCGCGCGCAGCACCGGATCGCAATCGGTGACGGGGGAGGACAGGATAATGCCATCCACATGGGTCTCGCTGACGAGGCCGCGCACCTGATCGCCCACCCGCGGGTCGGCGACGTCCACCGGCTGGGCGAGCAGGCGGATGCCGTTTTCCTGACACACCTCCCAGCAGCCCTTCTGGATCTGGAACATGTAGTAGGGGCTGTGATTGTCGTAGATCAGCGCGACCTGGTTCGACTTCGCACCCGAAAGGATGCGCGCGGCGACCGAAGGGCGGTAGTCGAGCTCGGCCATCGCCGTCTCGACCCGCGCTTTCAGTTCAGCGCTGACATAGGGGTGGCCGTTGAGAACGCGGCTGACAGTCTTCACCGCCACGCCCGCGCGGGCCGCCACATCGCGGATATTGGCGCGGCTCATGCGGCAAGGCTCCGGAACAGGTCGGCGAAGGCACCATCCGGGCGGTAGAACACCGGCGGCGCACCAATGGGCGCGGCCACATCGTGCCAGCCGGGGGCGTAAGCCTGCCCGCTCCAGATGTGCCGCCAGTCGCCCGCCGGCAGATAGACTTTGCGCATCACCGCCCCCGCTTCGATCACCGGCGCCACCAGCAGCTCCGCGCCGTAGAGATACTGGTCCTGTACCGCGAAGGTAGCGGTATCTTCCGGAAAGTGCAGGAACAAGGCGCGCTGTGCGGGGAGGCCCTCGGCCTGCGCTTCGGCGACGAGGTGGCGGACATAGGGCGCGAGGCTCTCGTGGACGCGGCTCCAGCGCACGAAGCCCTCGATCAGCGCCGGGGTGCTGTCGATCTGGAGATTGTCGTCGGGGCGGTTGCCCTCGTGGGTGCGGAAGACGGGGCTGAAGGCGCCGAGCTCGTACCACCTGAGGATCAGCTCCTCGGTCCGGACATTGCCGAACAGGCTGGTATAGCCGCCGACGTCCGAATGGCTGAAGGCATTGCCGACAAGGCCCGATGACAGCGCGGCGGTGATGACCGTGCCGATGCCGTCATGGCGGCTGAAATCGACCGACTGGTCGCCCGCCCACAGCAGGGGGCAATGGGCCTGCACGCCGGTATGGCCTGCACGCATGAACCACAGCACGTCGCCCGTGCGGCCCCTTGAGGCAACCGCGCGGGCGTTGATCTCGGCCCAGCGGACGGGCCAGCGGTTGTGCTCCTGCATCGGGTCGCCATCGAAGAGGCGCAGGTCAGTGGGGAGATATTCGCCGAAATCCGCCATCCAGCCATCGAGTCCGAAATCGAGCATCCGCTTGCCGATCACTTCCTCGGCGAACCACGCGGCAGCCTCGGGGTTGGTGAAATCGACCACGCCCGCATGGAACTCGCCGAAATCGACGAGGTAGGGCGCATCGCTCTCCAGTTCGCGCGCGAAATAGCCCTTGGCGGCGGCTTCGGGGAACAGCGGGCCATCGACCGCGAGATAGGGGTTCACATAGCCGAGGAAGCGGATGCCGCGGGCCTTGAGGGCGGCGATCCGCGCGGGCAGATCGGGGTAGCGATCCGCGTTCCACTGCCAGTCCCAGAACAGGCGGCGGCCGAAGCTGGTCTCGCGGATGCCGACCCAGTCCTCGCACCACAGGCCGGAGACGGCGGCGCCCGCATCGACCAGCTTTTCGAGCCGTTCGAAACTCGCCTCACCCTGCTTGAGACCGACGACCGCGCCGCCCAGCGCCCAATCGGGGAGGGCTTGGCGCGGGCCGAAGCGTTCGCCCAGCTGGCGCACGAGGCTGGCGGGGGCGCCTTCGAACAGGTCGATGATCACCTCGCCAGACCACACGTGGATGCGCAGGACGCCCTCGGTGCGCGCGTCCAGCTCGACATATTCGGCATTGGCGAGGCTCAGCGCCCAGCCCGCGGAGCACAGCACGGTCGGCTCGGGATAATTGGTCGTCCAGTAATCGCCGCCTGCAAAGCTGCCGTCGGCGCTGGCCTGATCGGTGAGGTGCGTGCCGGGTTCGCGCCCGACGCCTGGCTCGCTGGTCCAGATCGGGAAGTTGCGGCCATTGAGGACGAGGTAGCTCATTTGCTCGCCCCCGCCCCACAGCACATCGCCGGGTTCGAGCGCGAGGTCGATGGTGATGCGGTCATGCCCCGAAAGCGCGGCAAGCGTCAGGCGCGCGCCTTGCAGCTCCACCGCCACCTTGGCGATGGAATCGGGGCTGGAGAGGGTGACGCGGCCATCGGCCTCCACTTCTGCCCGCGATAGTGGCGCTGCTGCCACAGCATCGTCGGCGAGGCGGAAATTGCCGCGCACCATCGTCACTTGCGGATTGCCCGAAGCCACGGAAATCGCAGGGGATTCCGGCGCATGACGCAGGAGCGTGCGGCCTGCCAGCAGCAAGCCCACACCCCCCTCGCATGGCGTCAGTTTGACCATTCCCGTCCCGTATATCCGTGCCGGACTGTCCCTTCGTCCGTTCTGACACCGCTTGACATAGCCCGGCCAAAAGCGCAACCCGACTGGCCAAAGATCGACCGCACGGGCGGACATCTCAATCACCCGCCCGCACAGAGCCGATCACGTCCAGAGGGGAGAATACACAATGTCGGTCACCAACCGTATCGCGCTCAAGGCGCTTGCCCTGTCCGCCAGCGCCCTTGCCTTCAGCGCCGCCGCTCCGGCCATGGCGCAGGTCGAGGAAATCATCGTAACCGCCCAGAAGGTCGAGGAAAACGTCCAGGACGTGCCGATCGCGATCGCCGCGGTTTCGGGCGACCGCCTGCAGCAGGCCGGCGTCATCAGCCTCGAGAACATCTCGACCGTCGTCCCCTCGGTGACCTTCCGCAAGGGCACCACGAGCGCCAACAGCGCGATCGTGATGCGCGGCGTGGGCACCATCTCCTTCTCGGTCGCCGCAGAACCTTCTGTGTCCACCGTTGTCGACGGCGTGGTGCTGAGCCGTTCGGGCCAGGCCTTCATGGACCTCGTCGATCTCCAGCGCCTTGAAGTGCTGCGCGGGCCGCAGGGCACGCTGTTCGGCCGCAACGCCTCGGCCGGTCTCGTCAACATCGTCTCGAAGGGCGGCACCGACACGCTCGAGGCCGAATTCAACGCCGACTGGTTCGAGGGTGACGAATACCGCCTGCGCGCCGCGCTCTCGGGCCCCATCGGCGAGAACCTCAGCGCCCGCCTGACCGGCTTCTATGGCAGCTTCGACGGCAACATCACCAACATCTTCGGCGGCAAGCGCGAGCAGGTGAACGGCTACGAGCGCTGGGGCCTGCGCGGCATCATGGACTATGACGACGGCGGCAACACCGTCCGCCTGATCGCCGATTACTACAAGGCCGACGACGATTGCTGCGTCGACGTGACCGGCGCCAGCCGCGGCGCGGCGCAGGACGCGCTGCTCGGCCTGCCCAACGGCGTCGCCATCGGCGAGGAACAGCGCTTCATCAACAACGACCTCGTCACCCGCACCCAGGACCAGCAGTGGAGCCTGACCGCGACCGGCGATTTCGAAGTGACCGACACCCACACGCTCAGCGTGGTGCTCGGCTACCGCAACTGGGAAAACACCGAGAACCGCGACGGCGACTTCCTGCCGCGCGCGATCACGACCGCGGGCCAGCTGCACGATTTCGGCACGGTGAAGACCGAACAGGTCTCGGCCGAAATCCGCCTCGCCTCGGACCAGACCAAGCCGTTCTTCTACCAGATCGGCGCCTTCGCGTGGCAGTCGGACAACTCGCAGGACTTCACCCGTCGCGGGATCACCTGCACCACCTCGACCCTCGCGGCGCTGCCGGGCGGGGCGATCCCGTGCAACACGGCCGACCGCGTCAACACGCTGTTCCCCTTCGCCACCTCGCGCAGCGACGTGCGTTCGCAGAACTACGCGCTGTTCGGTCAGGCGACCTACCAGATCACCGAGCAGCTCTCGCTGACCGGCGGCCTGCGCTACACCTGGGATGATCTCAACTTCACCCACACCCGCGCGCCGGCGGTGAACGCGGTGACCGGCCTGCCGGCGGCGGGTCCGGGCACCAACCTCAACCCGGCCGGCGGCCTCATCGCCAACGGCGGCAACGGCACCAACACCAGCCGCGGCGAGACCACCAACAACAACCTCTCGGGCCGCGCGGCGATCCAGTTCAAGCCGACCGAAGACATCATGCTCTACGGCTCGTACACCCGCGGCTACAAGGGTCCGGCGTTCAACGTCTTCTTCAACCACACCGCGCCCAACAACGCGGTGCCGATCTCGGAAGAGCTGTCCGACAGCTTCGAAATCGGTGCGAAGACGCAGTTCCTCGACAACCGCGTGCAGCTGAACGTTGCCGCCTTCACCGTCCAGTATGACGGGTTCCAGGCGAACAACTTCATCGTGGTGAACAACGCGACGATCTCGAACCTGACCAACGCCGGCACGGTGAAGAGCGAAGGCTTCGAAGCCGACCTCGTGGTCAACCCGATCGACGGTCTGAACCTGCGCGCCAGCGCCGCCTATGCCGACGCGCGGGTCAAGCGGTTCAACCCGAACCCGACCACCAACGCGCCCGACGCGCGCAACGGCACCGTCCTGCCGCTCGCGCCGAAGTTCGTCTACACCATCGGCGGGGACTACACCAAGGAACTGGGCGCGGTGACGATGTACCTCAACACCGACTACCGCCACACCAGCACGCAGTATTCGGACCTCGGCCAGTCGCCGACCACCCGGATCGATCCCTACGGCATCTGGAACGCCTCGATCGGCCTCTCGGATGTGGACGACAAGTATCGCGTGACCTTCCACGCCCGCAACATCGCGGACGAGAGCTACGTGCTGCTCAATATCGAGAACGGCCGCCGCCTGCAGATCCCGCGCGATTCGGATCGCTACTTCGGCGTGTCGCTGCGCGTGCGCACCCGCTGATCGGCGTGACAGCGTGAACGCGAAAGGGGCCGTCGGAGCGATCCGGCGGCCCTTTTCGTCTCGCGCCTGCTTGCCTGCCCTCGCCTTCGAGCCCTAGGAACCGTTGATGGCCTCTGACCACTCTTCCCCCATCGCCCCGCGCCTGCGCTGGGCGCTGTTCACCGTGCTGTGCGTGGCGGGGGTGTTCAACGCGATGGACCGCCCGATCATCGCGATCCTCAAGCCCGACATGATGGCGGACTTCGGCTGGAGCGACAAAAACTTCGGCGATCTCGCCGCGGTCACGCAGTTCTCTGCCGCCTTCGCCTTCCTCGTCACCGGCTGGCTGGTCGACCGGCTGGGGGTGAACCGCTCGATGCAGGTCGGCGCGAGCGCGTGGAGCCTTGCCGCGATGGCGCACGGCTGGGCGTTCAGCACGTGGCAGGTGGTCGCCGCGCGCGTGGGCCTCGGCGTCACCGAGGCGGTGCAGACTCCGCTCACCATCAAGACCGTGGCGACCCTGTTCCCCGCCGACAAGCGCAGCTTCGCCTTCGGCTTCGCTACCCTGTTGGCAGGCGCGGGGACGATCGGGATGCCCTTCGTGATCCCGCCGCTCGCCGATGCCGTGGGCTGGCGCGGCGCGCTGGTCGCGGGCGGAATCGGCGGCTTCGTGTCGCTGATTGCTTGGATGTGGCTCGCGCGCGGGATCGCCGGCCTCAATGCGCGCGGCGGGGAGGAGAGCGCGGCGCAGGTTGCAGGCGGGGAGGCTTACGGCCCGATCCTCGCCAACCGCCAGACCTGGGCCATCGTCGTTGCCAAGGCACTGTCGGACATGACCTGGTGGTTCATCAACTTCTGGCTCGCCGATTATTACCGCAAGGAATTCGGCCTCTCGACGCTCGAGCTCGCCGTGCCGCTCGCCATCGCCTTTGCCGGATCGGGCCTCGGCGCGCTGCTGGCGGGCTGGGCCTCGACCAAGCTGCTCGAGGCCGGGTGGAGCCCCAACCGCGTGCGCAAGGGGGTGATGCTGGTCTGCGCGCTGATCGTTTTGCCGCTGCCGCTGGTGCTCAGTCTCAATACCTTCTGGCCGGTGGCGGTGATGATGGGCGTCGTCATGGCCGGGCATCAGGGCTTCTCGCTCTCGCTGTTCTCGACCATCACCGATGTCGTGCCCGAGGCGAAAGTGGGCCGCGTCACCGCCTTCGGCGCCTTCATGGGCAATATGGGCGGGGTGGCGATCAGCCTCGTCACCGGCCGCGTGCTCGATGCGGGCTTCGGTTTCGTGCCGCTGTTCGTCTTCGCCGCCGCCTCCTACCTCGTGGCGCTGGCGTGGTTCCACCTGCTGCTCCCCGAAATACGCCGCCCGGTGCCCGACAGCGAGGTCTTCGACTGAGCTTTCGGCCGCCCACGAGGTTGCAATCGCGACCCCCGCGCGGTAGGCTTGTGACACCGTGAGACATACGGGCGGACACAGGGACAGGACGGCGCAGGGATGAAGCGGGGATCGAGCCCGGATTTCGAGGCTTTCGCCGGCGATCTGTTCGGCGAGATCATGCTCGCCGACACTGCCGCGGTCGCTGCCGCCAAGGCCGAGAAGAAGCCGCTGTCGCGCTTCATCCCGGGCCTTGCGATCTCGGCCATCGCGGGTGCGGCGGCGGCGTGGCTCAGCCAGAATTACGGCGTGCCGATCATCCTTGCGGGCCTGCTGCTGGGCCTCTCGCTCAATTTCGCCTCGGGCGATCCGCGCACCCATGACGGGCTCGACGCGGTCTCGCGCCACGGGTTGCGCGCAGGCATCGTGCTGCTCGGCTTTCAGGTGACGGTGATGCAGGTCGTGGCGATGGGGCTGGTGCCCTTCCTCGGCCTTGCGCTGGTGATGGCCTCGGCGCTCTTCGCAGCGCTCGCCGCTGCCCGGGCGACCGGCCAGAGCCCCGCCATCGGCCTCCTCGGCGGCGGCGCGACCGCGATCTGCGGAGCCTCGGCGGCACTCGCGCTCTACGGCGTGATCGGGCGCGAGCGGATCGACCAGGCGCAGTTCACCCTGACGCTGGTGATCCTCGCCGCCGCCAGCGCCATCGCGCTGATCGCCTACCCGCCGCTGACGCAGATGCTCGGCTTTTCCGACGCGCAGGCGGGCTTCCTCGTCGGCGCCTCGATCCATGACGTCGCGCAGGCAATCGGCGCAGGCTTTGCCGTGTCCGACGCAGCCGGCGCGCAGGCGACCGTGGTGAAGCTCACCCGCGTCGCGTTGCTCGCCCCGCTGGTGACACTTGCCGCCTTGTGGATCGCGCGTGTCCAGCCGCTCGCCTCGGGCGCGGGCCGCTCCAAGGTGCCGGTGCTGCCGGGCTTCATCCTCGCCTTCCTCGCGCTGGTGGTGGCCAATTCGCTCGTCACCCTGCCCGCGCCGGTCGCGCCTGCCGCGCTGACTTTGTCGAAGACATTGCTGCTGCTCGCGGTTACCGCGACCGCGATGCGCACCCGCACCGACCTGCTGCTCGGCCTCGGCTGGCGGTCGGTCATGCCGGTGCTCGCGGCGACCATCGCCTCGCTGGTGGTGGCGCTGGGCTTTGCGGAGTGGGTGATCCGGTGAGCGAGACGTTCGACCTTGCGGTGATCGGCGGCGGCGTCAACGGCGCAGGGATCGCGCGTGACGCGGCGGGGCGCGGGGCAAAGGTGCTGCTGCTCGAGCGCGGCGATCTGGCCGAGGGCACCTCGTCCAGCTCGACCAAGCTGATCCACGGCGGCCTCAGGTATCTCGAGCATTACGAGTTCGCCCTGGTGCGCGAGGCCCTGTCCGAGCGCGAGGTGCTGTGGGGCATCGCGCCGCACATCATCTGGCCGCTGCGCTTCATCCTCCCCCACCGCCCGGGCCTGCGCCCGCGCTGGCTGCTGCGGCTGGGCCTGTTCCTCTATGACCATATCGGGGGCCGCAAACGCCTGCCCGCTGCCGAGGGGATCGATCTGACGCGGCACCCGGCAGGCGCGCCTCTCAAGAGCGAATACACCCGCGCCTTCGCCTATTCGGATGGCTGGGTGGACGATGCGCGCCTCGTCGTCCTCAATGCCCGCGACGCGGCGAACCGCGGCGCCGAGGTGCGCACCCGTTGCGAGGTCACGTCGCTCGCCCGCGAGGGGGACGTCTGGCGGATCGAGGCGGGCAACGAGGTGTTCCACGCCCGTGCCGTGGTCAACGCTGCCGGCCCCCGCGTGCTCGACCTCCTCGGCCGCGCGGGCGAGCCGACCACGCAGAAAATGCGCCTCGTGCGCGGGTCGCATATCGTGGTGAGGAAGCTTTTCGACCACGACTACGCCTATTTCTTCCAGCTGCCCGACGGGCGGATATTCTTCGCCATCCCTTACGAGCAGGACTTCACCCTGATCGGCACCACCGATGTCGACCACCACGGCAGCCTCGCCGAGGTGAAGGCCTCGCCCGAAGAGATTGCCTATCTGTGCGAGGGCGCCTCGGAATATTTCCGCACACCCGTCACCCCCGCCGACGTGGTCTGGACATATTCCGGCGTGCGTCCGCTGGTCGATGACGGCTCGGGCCGGCCCGAGGCGGCGACGCGCGGCTACCGCTTCGAGATCGATGGTGGGGCGGACGGCGCGCCTGCCCTGCTCTCGGTGTTCGGCGGCAAGATCACCACCTACCGGCACCTCGCCGCCGAGGCGGTCGAGCAGCTCCAGCCTTTCCTCCCGGCATTGAAGGGCGGCGACTGGACGGGCGGCGCGGCGCTCCCCGGCGGCGATTTCGGCGTGAACGAAGCGCCCGCCAAGGTGGCGGAGCTTGCCCAGCGCTACCCCTTCCTGCCGCAGGGACTCGGCCACCGCCTGATCCGCCTCTACGGCACCCGCGCGCTTGCCATCCTCGGCGATGCGGCGAGCCTTGCCGACCTCGGCGAGGAATTCGGGCACGGCCTCACCGCCGCCGAGGTCGACTACCTCGTCGAGCACGAATGGGCGCGCGAGCCCGACGACATCCTGTGGCGCCGCACCAAGCTCGGCCTGCACTTCACCCCCGAACAGACCGCGCGCCTCGCCGCCTATCTTGCTGAAAGGATTTCCCCCGCATGACCCGTATCGTAGCCCTCGGCGGCACGGTGAACCCCGGCTCCTCCACCGAGCAGGCGCTGCGCCTTGCCGCCAATATCGCGGCGGGCGAGGGGGCCGAGGTGACGGTGTTCGGCGGCGAATATTGCGCGGCCCTCCCCCATTATCGCGGCCCCGGCTACACCACGGCGATGGGCGCGGAACTGGTGGAAGCGGTGCGCGCCGCCGATGGCCTTCTCGTGGCCGCCCCCGGCTATCACGGCACGATCTCGGGCGTGATCAAGAACGCGCTCGACTATCTCGAAGACCTCGCGCGTGACGAGCGCCCCTATCTCGATGGCCGCGCTGTGGGCCTCATCGCCACGGCGTTCGGCGATCAGGCCTCGATGTCGACCCTGCTCACCATGCGCGCGATCACCCATGCCCTGCGCGGCTGGCCGACCCCGATGGGCGCGACGATCCGCACCTATCAGGGCATGTTCTCCCCCGACGGCGAATGCCTCGACGAGCGTGCGCGAGGGCAGCTGGAGCTGGTCGGCAAGCAGGTGGTGCTCGGCGCGAAGAGCTTCGCGGCCGGACGGGATCTTGCGTGATGGCGGGCGGGTTCGATGCGGCGCTCGAGGCGATTGCCGCAGGGCGGATCATCGTCATTGCGGGCGACCGGCTGCGCGGGGGTGACATCGACCTCATGGTCGCGGCAAAGCACGTCACGCCCGAGGCGATCAACTTCATGGCCACGCATGGCCGCGGCCTCATCTGCCTGTCGGTGACGCCCGAGCGGGCCGAGCAGCTCGGCCTCAGCCTCGTCAACCCCGGCACCGCGCGCCAGACCGGGCGGCCCTTCGCCCGCTCGATCGAGGCGGCCGAGGGGGTCTCGACCGGCATCTCCGCCGCCGACCGCGCGCATACGGTGCAGGTGGCGATTGCCGAGGGGGCGACCTCGGCGCACATCCACTCCCCCGGCCACGTCTTCCCGCTGATCGCCCGCGCGGGCGGCGTGCTCGAGCGGCCCTCGGCCTGCGAGGCCTCGATCGACCTCGCGCGGCTCGCGGGCGCCGGCGATGCGGCGGTGATCTGCTCGATCATGCGCGACGACGGCGAGATGGCACGGCTTGACGATATCGGCGATCTTGTGGAAACTCACGACCTCGCCGTAGCCGACATCGGAGCGCTGATCGAACGCCTCGAGGGAGCGAAAGCTTGAGCAGCACACTGACCCGCCGCGCGCTGATTGCCGGAGCCGGAACCGCGGCGCTGGCGGCTCCGGCGCTGGCGAAGCTGGGCGGGATGATCGACCTCGGCCTGCCGGGCGGGCCGAGCCTCAGGCCCACCACCCCCGACTTCCCCGGCAAGCGCGACATGATCGTCCAGCGCATCCGCCCGCCCTTGCTCGAAGCCCCGATGGAGGCGTTCGCCAAGGGCACGATCACCCCCAACGACCGGATGTTCGTGCGCTGGAACTGGCCCTTCCCGACCGAGGTCAAGGCCGCCGAGCACCGCGTGGCCGTGGGCGGCGCGGTGAAGAAGGCCGTCTCCCTGACGCTCGACGACATCGCGGCGGCGGGCGAAACCGTTGAAATCGTTGCGGTCAACCAGTGCGCGGGCAATGGCCGCGGCCTCTCGGAGCCTCGCGTCACCGGCACCCAGTGGGGCAACGGCGCGATGGGCTGCGCGAAGTGGACCGGGGTGCGGCTGAAGGATGTGCTCGCCAAGGCGGGGATCGCCGAGGGCGCCACACGCGTGCGCTTCGCCGGGCTCGACGTGCCGCTGACCGATGGCGCGCCGCAGTTCATCAAGTCGATCCCGATGGATGTCGCGATGCGCGGCGATGTGCTGGTCGCATGGGCGATGAACGACGAGCCGTTGCCGATCCTCCACGGCTTCCCGCTGCGGATCGTGGTGCCGGGGTGGTTCTCGACCTATTGGGTGAAGATGCTCTCGACCATCGAGGTGCTCACCGGCGAGGACGAAAGCCATTACGTCGCAGAGACTTACCGCTGGCCGACGGTGCCGGTGACGCCGGAGAGCAAGGACTTCCCGACCGTCCCCATCACCGCCATGCCGCCGCGCAGCTTCATCACCAGCCATGCCGATGGCGAGACGGTGGCGAAGGGCAAACCGCTGACGCTCGAGGGCATGGCGTTCGGCGGGGATGCGGCGCTCGCCAAGGTCGAACTGGTGGGCGAGGGGTGGAGCGCCGAATGCGAGCTCGGCCCCGACGAGCACGGGCCTTTCGCCTTCCGCCGCTGGTCGGTGACGTTGCCGGAGGTGTCGGGCGACCTTGCGGCTATTGGCACCAAAGCGACCAATATCAACGGCTTGACCCAACCCGATGCGCTGGTATGGAACCCCTCGGGCTATGCCCGCAACGTGATCGAACGCATCACTCTGGTGGCCCGATGAGAGCGCTTCTCGTCCTTCCCCTCGTCCTCGCTCTCGCCGCCTGTGACGGGGCGCCGACGGCGAGTTTCGCCGATGCGGCCATCGTCCTGCCGGATGATCCCAACGAGCTGCCCGCAGGCCCCTACCGCGCGGTGGTGGAGGCCAATTGCACCGCCTGCCACTCACCCTCGACCATGCTCCAGCAGCCCAGGGTCAGCCGCGAGAAGTGGGAGTCGATCGTGGGCAAGATGAGGAAGCTCTACAAAGCCCCCGTCGATGACGAGGCGGCCAGGCAGGTGGTCGACTACATGGTCGCCATCCAGAGCGATGTTTCACGTGAAACCCCGCAGTAGCGGGGGTCTGGCAGGGGTCTGGCGGGGTCTGGCAGGGGTCTAACGCCGCGCGAGTGCCCGGTGAGTGCCGGGCGAGCCCCCCTCAATCCCCCAGCGAGGAATTGGCCGGATCGCGCAGCAGCGCCAGCGCCATCGCCGCGATGGTGAGTGTGCGCGCAAGCCCCTCGTTCGCGGGATCGGCGAGGATCAGGCGCGGCTGGCCGTTGAGCTCCACCGCCCCGACCGCACGGCCCTTCTGTTCGAAGACATAGCCGATCGGCGATGCCATCTCGAAGGGCGAGCCTTCGATCTTGTGGACCGAGCGGATCTGCACCACCTCGCCCCCCAGCGCGATCTCGCCCATCCGCTGGCGGCGGCTCAATTCATCGGCGAGGCCGGTCTTCACTTCCTGCAATTCGAAGCGCGCGGGGAAGGCGCGGCCATCGGCGCTGAATTCGCATCGGTAGGCCATCGGCGAGGGGGTGAAGCTCACCGGCTCGATCTCGATCACCTTCTCGCGCATCCGGCACGCGGCCTCGATCGTCCACGAGATGCCCGGGCCTTCAATGGCGAAGCCCGCGCCCGCGCGGTTGGTGACGAGCGCATCGAACAGCGCCAGCCGCTCTTCCGAGCGCTGGAAGCTGCCCTGCCACCGGCCGACATAGAAGCGGCCCTTGTTGCCGCCGCCGATCCCCTCGATCGGCAGCACCGTGCCCTGCCCGGCGGCGAGCGCAGGCGGCAGGTGCATCTCGGCGGCCGGAAGCCCGGAGCATCCGGCGGCGAGCAGCGCGAGGGCGAGAATCGTGACGCGTTTCATCCTGTGACCTGTAACATATTCGTGGGGTGCCGACCTGTCGTGCGGGGGGGCAAGCAGAGGCCGGCACCCCGCACGCATCACCAGCCTACGCGAAGCGATGCGCGCAAAGAGTAGCCGATCTGGCCGAACTGTTCTTCCAGTCCGACCTCGCCGGCGATCTTGTAGCTGCCGTCCCCGCCCAGCGCGCGGGCGCGGGCGAACCAGCCGCTGCCGGCGTCTTCGGGGTTGAGCGTGAACTGCGTGCCGGTGTTGTAGCGCGCGCGGGTGGCGCCGAGATCGCTGGTGAGGAGCTCGCGCCAGCCGCCCTCGGTCTCGAGCCGCAGCCAGCCGCGGTCACGCGCCTGCATCCCGAACAGGTCGACGCCCACGGCGAGACCGCCGTTGATGCCGACTTCCTTGCTCGAGCGCGCGTCCACCGTCAGGTTCAGCGCATTGCCGCCACCGGTTTCGGTGTAGCCGTCTTCCTTGAGGCGCAGGTAATCGACCACCACCGAGGGGCGGAAGAAGAAGAACTGCCCGCCGCCCTCGATCGAGACGCCGCCGGTGGCGGTGATGAAGTCACCCTTCCATTCGCGCAGGATGGTGTAGTTGGCGGCATTGGTGCCCGATCCGGCAAAGACGCGGCTGCCCGAATAGTCGGCCTTGCCCGCGCCCACGCGCGCAAAGCCGATCACCGGGCCGAACTTGCCGCGCCAGTGCGCGCCGGCCTCGTAGCTGTCGGACAGCACCGAATTGTCGAGCGGGCCGTTCTTGTGCTTGTTCCACAGCCAGCTGCCGGTCACCCCGAAGGCGCCGACGCTGGTGAGGTATTCCACCCCGCCGCGGAAGCCGAGACCGGTGAGGTCGAAGGCGGCCGATTGCCCGCGCTCCTTCTCGAGGTTCCAGTTGGCGAAATCGGCGATGATGCGGAACTTGCCTTCCTCGTCGAAGGGCGAGTTGGGGTCCATGAAGTGGCGGTCGAAGGCACGCAGGCCCTGCGAAAGGCCCTGGAAATTGCCCCCGGCATGGTCGGGCAGGGTCTGGGCGACGAAGGCCTGGAACACCTCGGCGTTGTTGATGCCGAGGAACACGTCGGCGACCTTGGTGTCCTTGCTCAGCGCGGCGAACAGCGGATCGAAGGCCGCCGCTTCCGAGGCGTTGAGGCCAAGCTCGCCGGTCGCCTTGCGGCTGATCGCGACGTTGATGTTGTTGCCGCTCACCGCGAGCGCGGCCTTGTAGAGGAACGACACCAGCGCAGAATCGGCGGTGAGGTTGCTCGCACCCGTCAGGCTGCCTGCCGAGATCACGGTGTAGGTGCCGACCGCCGTGTTGATGTCGGCAAGGCGCACGCGGATCTTGGTGCCGGTGCCGAAAGTGGCCGCGCCCGTCACGGTGATCGCGGTAGCCGTGCCCGCCGCGCCGCCGAGCGTCGCGCCGATCACGGTGTTGGCGCCCATGTCGAGGCTGGCGATGGTCGCCGGGCCGTTCACCGCGAGGAGGCCACCCGTGACATTGACCGCGACATTCTGCGCGTTCGTCAGCTTGCCGGTGAAGGCCGAGGTGCCCGCCAGGCTGAGCGTCCCCGCCCCGCCGCCGAAATCGGCATTGCCGACCATCACCGCATCGCCCGAAAGGATCAGGCGGTTGGTGCCGCTGCCAAACAGCACGTTGCCGGCAAAGCCGCCGTCCTGCAGTTCGAGCAGGTCATTGCCCGCGCCGAAGCGGATGTCGCCGGTGATCGTCGGCGCGGTGATCCCCGAGCCGACCACGGTCTGGCGCACGATGCTGTCGGCGCTGCGCGCGGTGAGGTCGATCGCGACATTGCGCACCGATCCGGCCTCGGCCCCGCTCGCGGAGATGGTGCCGCTGTTCTCGATCAGGCCGAGCGTGCCCGAAAGGTCGCGGATGGCGTAGGCGGTGCCGTCCTTGATGGTGGTGGCGGTGATCGCGCGCGAGTTGCGCAGCACCGGGAGCGTAGCGCCGCTGCCGATCAGCACTGCGGTCGCCGTGCCGGTGCCGGTGGTGCCGCTCACGTTCGCGGCGAGGGTGCCGGCGTTGCGCAGTTCGGGGGTGGTGGCGCCCGCCGCCAGTTCGAGCGCCGTGGCATTGCCGCCGCGCGATGCGCCGCCGATCTGGCCGCTGATCTGGATGCCGTTGGCGATGGCAACCGCACCGCCGCGTCCGCCGATGCGCATCCCGGTGCCGTTCACGCCCTGATAGACCCCGTCGCCGAGGATCGTGCCGGACATGACGATGCCGAAGTTGTTGGCGGTCGCCTGGGTCGCGCCGATGGTGATGTCGCTCGTCCCGCCGATCTGCACCGCGGGGGCCGCGCCATAGGCGATGATGCGGGTGTTGCCTTCCTTGGCGTCCTCGATCCCGTCCTTGTCCTCGTCATTGTCGGTGGCGATGGCGTCGGTCGGGGCGATCTCGAACAGGATGCCGCGCGCGACATTGCCCTCGATCACCAGCGCGCTGCCGCCTTGCAGCAGGTCGTCGGCGTCGAGCTTGGAGGGGTCGCTGGGGGCGGGGACGGTGCGGTAGCCGGTGGTGACGATGGTGCTCTGCACCTGCAAGCGGCCGCCGTAATCGCCGCTCAGCACCGCGCCCTGCGCGTTCTGGCCGCGCACGGTGATCTCGCCCGCGAGGCGGACATTGCCGGTGACCCCGTTCAGCGCCACGCCGACGGTGTTGTTGCCGGTGACGGTGGTCTTGCCCTCGATCGTGGCAGTGCCGGTGATCGGGGCCGAGGCGCGGATACCGGCCGAATTGTTGCCTTCGACCACGATCGTGCCGGTGTGGACGAGGTTGCCGGTCAGCGCGCCGTCGATCCGGATCGCGGTGCGCCCGGTGCCGAGCGCGAAGGGCCCGTCGAGATCGCCGTCGTTGTCGGTATCGGTGGCGGTGTAGTTCTCGTCGATCGTGATCGTGCCGGAATTGGTGATGTTGGCGGTGCGGTTGCCGGTCACGAGAATGCCGGTCGCATTGTCGGAATTGGCGACGGTGATGCCGCCCGCGTTGGTTACCGAATTGTTGCTGTCGACGGTCACCGCCGCGCCGCTGGAGACGGTCACCGAGCCGGCGCTTTCGATCCGAACATCGTTCGGCGCGCCGTTGTTGACGGTGGAGGTCACCACCGGCGTGGTGCGCGCGGTGCTGATGACGGTCTGCGCGGCCGCCTTCGAGGCGATGAAGGGCGTGGCGATGGTCGCGAGCGCGGTTCCGGCGAGAAGCAAGCGGGGGTTGATCAAGGGGGTTCCTCCTGTCGTTTGATCAGGAGACGGAGCCCTCGGCCCGCGGCCTTGGCGGTATGGTCAATTTTTTCAGAAGCGCGCGTCGAAGCCGATGCGGATGGTGCGCGGCTGGAGCGGGGTTTCCTGCGCGCGGCCGGTGCTGAAGGGGGTGCCGAGCGCGAAGCGGTTGCCCTCGCTGCCGGCGAGATTGGTGACCGACAGCGTCAGCCCCGCATTCTCGCGCCCCCAGCGCAGGATCGCGCCGCTATCGAGATAGTCGCCCTGCAACTCGCCCAGCTCCGGCCCGATGCCGAGGCGCGACTTGCCGATGTAGCTGACCCAGCCATCGGCCTCGATCCCCGTGCCGTTGGCGAAGCTGCGGCGCCATTGCAGCCCCGCGCGGCCCGAGAAGCGCGCGATGTTGGGGATGCGGCTGAGGCGCGGCGCGGCGAGGAAGCTTTGACCGGCGATGGCGTCCGGGGGAGCGACCACGTCGAACCGTGCGAGCGAGACCTGGGTGGGCGCGAAGAACACCGGCTCGTCGACATCGCTGTCGTTGAGGGTCGCGCCCGCTTCGAAGCGCAGGCCCGGGGCGATGCGGACGCTACCCGACAGGCTCGCCGCCCAGATCCGGCCATTGCCGATATTGGCGGTGGACGGCAGGCCCGCCTCGTCGATGAAATCGGCCTGGATGTCGCGCCAGCGGGTGTAGGACAGGCTCGCGGCGAGATCGAAGTCCCCGCGCCCGGGCTGGCCCCAGCCGCCGCCCAGCTCCACCGTGCGCGCATGGTCGGAGCGGAACTGGCGCACGAAATCGCCCGAGACCGCGAGCCCGCCGGGGCGGAAGCCCTCCTGATAGCGGACATAGGCGCGGCCATCCTCGCCCACATCGACCAGCGCCGAGGCCGAGGGGAGCCACGCGGTCTCGCGCCGCCGGGCAGTGATCGCGCCGGCGGCGGCTTCGCCCAGAAACAGCGGCAGCACGTCCTCCCCCGCCCCGCCCAGCTCGACGCTGGTGAGGCGCAGGCCCGCCGCCAGCGTCAGGCGCGGGAGCAGGCGGTAGCTCGCCTCGCCATAGCCGGTCAGCTCGAACACGGTGTTGCGCACGCCGGTCGAGGTCGGGATCGCGGCGATCAGCGCGCGGGCATTGCTGGTGACGGCGACGCTCTCGGCGATCCCCGCCGCGACGCCCGCCGTGCCGACATCGCCGAGGCGGCGGGTGACGGTGTTGCGGTTGTCTATGATGCTCGCGCCCAGCACCCAGCCGATGCCGTCCTCGCCGACCGGCTGCCAGAGGCGCGTCTCGTTGGCGATCATGCGCGTCTCGTTGCGCTGCCGGAACAGCCGCGGCAGGCCGCCCGGCACGGTCGCATCATAGCGTTCGGTGAGGTCCTGCGCGCCGATCCCGGTCGAGGACTTGACCCGCACGTCCCCGATCCGCCCGGTCACCACCAGCTGCGCCTGCCCGTATTGCGCGCGGCTGCCCTCGGCCACCTGCGCCGAGCTCACCAGCCGCCGCGTGCCGTTGCGGTCGGCATACTGGCTGTCGTCCGCCTCGGTATCCTGCCCGAGCACGATCACATCGACCTGCCATTCGGGCGCGATGTCGAGCCGCAGCGCCGCGCGACCGGCGAAGATCGCGGTGCGGTTGACGTTGCGGCGGCCGATGGCGGGCTTGTCGATGTAGCCGCCCAATGTCGCCGCATCGAGGTTGAGCCGCAGCGTCGCGGTTTCCCCCGCGAGCGGCAGGTTCATCGTCGCATGGGCATCGCCGCCCGGCTCGCCATTGGCGATCGCGCTCGCCCCGCCCGAGACGACGAGGCTGGTCTCCCCCGGCTCCGGCGCGCGCGGCACGAGGCGGATGATCCCGCCGAGCGAGCCTGCGCCGTAGAGCGTGCCCTGCGGCCCTTCGAGGATCTCGACCCGCTCCATGTCGGACAGGCGCAGGTCGGGATCGGGGGCGTTGTAGCTGAGGCGCAGGTCGCCGAAATACTGGCCCACGGTCGCCTGCGTCGGCCCGGTGAAGCTCGAATCCGCGATGCCGCGGATGAACAGCTTGTTGCGCCCGCTGCCGAGATAGGTCGAGGAGACCGTGGCGGCGCGCTGCATGATCTTTTCGGTGCCGCCCACCCCGCCGCGTTCGAGCCGCTCGCCATCGAGCAGGGTCACCTGCGCAGGCGTTTCGGCATAGGTGAGATCGCGCTTGGTGGCGGTGACGGTGATCGGCTCGCCATCGACCGGCGCAGACGGCGGCGGGGTGTGGCTCACCCGCTGCTCCGGCACCTCGCGCGGTGGGCGCGTGCGCGCGAGCAGCGAGGGGCGGCGCGGCGGCGGCGCGACCAGCCGCCATGCGCCGGGTGCGACCTGCACCGCCTGCAAGCCGCTCGCTCTGGCGAGGCGCCTGACCGCTTCGGGCGCGTCCATCCGCCCTCTGATCCCCGCCACGCGCGCGCGGCCGAGCGCGGGATCGGCGATGACGATGCTCGCCCCCGTCGCCCGCGCGATGCCGATGGCGACCTCGCTCACCGTTCCCGCAGGCACGGCAAGCTCCGCCTCCCGCGCGGCGAGGGGCGCTGTTGCGGCCAGCACGACCAGTGCGGCAAGCGGGGCGGCCAGCTGCCTCATGGCGTCATTCGGCGGCGATCACCCAGTTGGCGCCTTCCTCGCGCACCTTGACCCCGAGCAGCGGTTCGAGCGCGCGCGGATCGCTCCGCAGCGCATCGGTGGCGATGCTGCCCGACAGGCGCGTGGCAGTGTCGGCGCTGGTGAAGTTCTTGCCCGTGGCGCGGGTCAGCTCGGCGGCGATTTCGGCAAGGCTCGCGGCATCGAAGCTGATCCGCCCGCGCCGCCATTCGCCCACCGATGCCGGATCGACCGCGACAACGCGGGTGCGGTTGCCGCTGCGCACCGCGCGCTCGCCCGCATCGACGCGGACGGCCTCGTTCCTGGGATCGACGATCACCGCGCCTTCGGAGACGGCAAGGTCGAGCCTGTCTCCCGCCAGCCGCACGTCGAACACCGTGCCCGCATCGACCAGCCGTGTGCCCGCGGCGGTGAGCACGAAGGGTTCGCTCGCATCGTGGCGGATGGTGAAGAGCGCCTGCCCCGCCTCCAGCCGCGCCGCGCGCGCGCCTTCGAGCGCCAGCGTGCTGCCTCCGGCGAGCTCGACCGTGCTGCCATCCTCGAGCGCGATCAGCCGCGTCTCGCCCGGCGCGGTCTGGTAGGTGGTGGCCTGAGGCCCGACCCACAGCACCGATGTCACCGCCAGCACCAGCGCGGCAGCAATCGCACCGCCCAGCCAGCCGCGCCGCGAGGCGAGCCATCCGGGCGGGTTGTCGTTGGCGGCAGCGGGCTCGGGGGCCGGTTCAGGCGCGGGTTCGGGCAGCACCGCCAGCGCCGCGTCCGCGTCGTCGAGCGCGAACTGCACTTCGTCATAGGCGAGCCCATGCGCGGGGTCGGCCTCGAGCCAGTCGGTGAAGCCGTCCCAGTCGTCGAAATCGGGCGCGCGCATCGCCAGCGCCCAGCCGAGCGCGGCGTCGCGGACCTTGGGGTCTGAGTTCATTGCGCCGTTCATCGCATCGGGCCTCCTGTCACCAAGACGGAGCCATGCGCCTCATGCCTCATCGATCGCCCCCCGAACATCGACAATTTTCGCGTAGGCGCGCCGCAGGTCGCTCTCGACCGTGCTGAGGCTGACGCCGAATTCGGCTGCGATCTCGCGCTGGGTGAGCCCGTCGATGCGGTGGCGGCGGAAGATCGCGGCGGCGCGCGCGCCGACCTCCTCAAGCGCCTGCTGGACCAGCGCGACCTGCTGGCGCGCGGCGATTTCGCGCTCCGGGCCGGGGGCGGGCGCGATGTTGTCGGCAAGGCCTGGCTGCGCCTCGGCCCAGGCGGCATCGCGCAAGGTCGCCTGGCGGTGCGAGCGGTAGCGGTCGATCATCAGCCGGTCGGCGGCGCGCATCATGTAGGCAAGGCCGCTCGCCGCCTCGCGGTCTGACGCGGCGGCAAGGCGCAGCCACAGCTCCTGCGCCAGATCCTCGGCCGCCTCCCCCGCCCCGCGCGCGCGCAGGAAGCGCAGCAGCCGGGGCCGGTGCGCGAGGTAGGCCTCTTCGAGCGGGTCGGTGGGGGCCATGGCGGGAATCGGACAGGTCTCGATGGGTCGGGTCGCGGGGCTGCAGTTGCGCCCCTAGCATGAATGCGGGCCGAACGGGAATTGCCGCGCGCGCCGTGGCGTCATGCGGGCGCGCAGGCAACGGCGGCTCGATGAAAGCGCACAAGGGCGCGACGAAAACTTACCTGTGTCAGAGGGTTCGCCCGCGCAAGTCCGTATAGGCCTGAGGGGGGCCGCACACCAACCTCGATTACTATACGGAGAGACCCGAGTGCCCACGCGCTGGCCCGATCTGGGCGCGACCACCTATTTCAACATTGCCGGCGCCGAACTCCACTATGCCCTGCGCGGCGAAGTCCGCCGCGGCGCGCCCTTCGTGCTGCTGGCGCACGGGGCTTTCGGCGATCTGCGCAGCCTGCTCCCCGTCGCCGACCGGCTGGAGGATGCCTGCATCCCGGTCACCATGTCGCTCCCGGCGCTGGCGGGGGATGCCCGGCCGGCGCGGCCCTTCGGCACGGGCGGGCAGGCCGAGGACCTTGCCGACCTGATCGCCGCGCTGGGCGCCGCGCCCGCGCATATCGTCGCCTGGTCCTTTGCCGCGCACGCCGCTCTGGCGCTCGCGTGCCGGCGGCCCGAGCTGGTGGCGAGCCTGTTCCTGTTCGAGCCGGGCTTTCCCACCTTCGTCACCGATCCCGCGACGCTGGCCGCGATCGAGGAGGACACGCTGGCGGCCTTCGTCCCCGTTGCCGAGGCCGTTGCGGATGGCGATTTCGACGCCGCGCTCGCCCATGCGATCGATGCCGCCGCGCGCGAGCCGGGCTATTTCGCCCGCCAGCCCGAAGCCTACCGGATCATCCACCGCGACAACGCCGGGACGCTGCCCGCACTGTTCGCCCAGACCGAACCGGTGCCGCTGGGGCCGGAGGATCTCGCCGCGATCACCTGCCCGGTGACCGTGGCTCGCGGGGAGCACACGCGCGCCTGCTACGCGCTCGTCACGGATGCCGCCGCCGCGCTGGTGCCGGGGGCGCGGCATGAGGTGGTGGCGGATGCGGGCCACCTTCTGCCCGAACAGGACCCCGCCCGCTTCGCCGCGCTGGTGCGCGCGCATCTCTCGGCTGCGGGAGCCATCGCGGCGGGCTAGACGTTGCCGCACAGGATCTGGCGCGGGGCCTGGCCGAGTTTGTACTCGCCTGCATCGAAGCCCGCGCCGGCGAAGTTCTGCCACAGGTCGATGCCGGTGATCCAGCACGTCCCGTCGGCGCGGCGGGCGGCGACCCATGCGCCGATCTGGCGATATTCGGGGACGCTGGTGAGCGCGTTGCGGTGGACGTACCAGTCGGCGCTGTAGAGGTTGAGCTTGAGGATCGTCTCGCCCGGCACCAGCCGCGAAAAGCCTTCGCGCAGGCCCTTCTCCCATGCCGGATTGTGGGCGAGCGGCGGCTTCATCCTTACCCTCGCAAGGCTCGCCCCGCGATTGGCGACGACCCTTTTGCGCAGCGCCGCATCGCCGCCGATCGCGGCGAGCGCGGCGTCGGCCTCGGCAAGGCGCGGGGGCACTTCGGCCATGTCGGGATAGACCCGCGCCATGGCCGCCAGCCCTGCCCTCAGCGCCGCGAGCGCATGGCGCTGCGCCTCGGCACGGCAGATGTCGTCCTGCAAGGGCGGGACATCGCTGTCGGGCGAGCGATCGCCGGTGCTCTCGAAGGTCGCGCGGTAGGCGGAAATGTCGCGCGCGGCGCCTTCGACCTGCTTCACATAGTTGCGGCGTTCCAGCCCCAGCTTCTTGGGATCGGTCGGCCCGGCAAGGAAGCGGTCGACGCGGGCGTTGTAGGCTTCGAGGAAGGCGGCGAGTTCGCCCCTGCCGCTGGCACAGTCGCTCGGCGCGAAGCGCGGGAGGCCGAAGCGCTTGGTGAAGTCCCAGGTGCGCTTGACGAGGTTGGGATTGTCGGGCTCGGGCGCGGTAGTGGCGGCACTTGCGTTGCCGCCCCGCCCCTCGCGCGGCTGGCGCTGCGCTTCGGCGGGGGCGGCGTAGATCAGGGCGGCCAGCATCGCGGGCCAAAGCAGGGTCGGGCGGCGCATGTTTGTCTCCCTCCGGTCGTGCGGGAGACAGGCCTGCGCCCGATGCGCGCCCCGGCCAATCCCCTCAACCGGAGGGGGGCGCGCGGTGCCTCAGTCGGCCGCGCCGACCGGGCCGACCGGCACTTCGAGCGTGAGGCAGGTGCCCCCCGGCCCGCTCGCGATCGCCAGCGACCCGCCGAGATTGCGCGCGCGGGTTTCCATGCTGGTGAGCCCGCGTCCGCGGCGGTAGCCTTCGGCAAGGCCCGTCCCGTCGTCGCGGATCACGATGCGGATCGGCCCGGTGGCAGGCGCGGTGCCCTCTACCCCGATCCGCGTCGCGCCCGAATGGCGCATCGCGTTGGTCACCGCTTCCTGAAGGATGCGCAGCACCTGCAAGGTCGGGCGCGGGCCGAGATCGACGCTCTCGTCGACATCCGCGAAGAAATCGAGCGCGATGCCCGCCGCCTCGATCTGGCTGCGCACGCGGTGCTCGAAGGACCGCAGCGTCTCGGCGAGGCCTTCCTCGGCCGAATCCATCGAATCGACGATCAGCCGCAGGTCCGCGATGCTGGCCTGCAGGCCCTGCTCGATCTCCTCCGGCTGCGCCCCGCCGGACCGCACCTGCATCATCAGCCCGAGCAACTGGCCGCCGATCCCGTCATGCATGTCGCGCACGATCCGCTGGCGCTCGACCAACATCACCTGCCGCTGGAGCATCTGCTTCTGCGCCTCGTAGCTCGCTTCGAGCTTGGCGTTCTGCTGGACGAGTTCGGCCGCGAGGATGGCGTTGGATTGCACCACGGTGCGCCGCGCCTCGCTCGCCTCGCGCGCGATCGATGCCACGACCCCGAGGCCGAGCAGCAGGCCTGCGGGCGCAGCGGAATAGAAGGTGAGCGCAAGGCCGCGCGCCAGCGGGAGCGCGAGGTCGAAGGCGTTGTCCGCCGCATCGACCGACAGGGCGAGCAGGCAGAACATCAGTGTGATCCGCTCCAGCCAGCGCCCGTCGCGCCGCGCGGCCACGCCCCATGCCAGCGCCGCAAGCCCCGCCAGCGCCAGCACCAGCAGGAGCAGCGCATTGGCAATCGCCAGCCCCTCGAACCACGGCATCACCACCGGCCCCAGGGCAAAGCCTGCCGCGGTCACACCCGCAAGATAAACCAGCAGCGCCCCCCACAGCCACACCAGCCAGGTCGCCCAGCGCGCGCTGACGGCCTCGCCCGCCAGAAGATGCCGCGCAAAGGCGATGATCACCGAGAAATCGAGCAGGTAGTAGAGGAAAGCGGTGATCAGGAACGGCAGCTCGAACGGGGTCTGGAAGGAGATGAAATAGGTCCGCACCGACCACACCCCCATCAGCAGCATCAGGCTGCGGATGCGCGCGCGGTCTTCGGCGGGCCAGTTGGTGACGAGGCACAACAGCGTCGCAAAGGCGAGCACCGAGATGGCGATGACGGGGATGATGCTGGTGATGAGGTCGATCACGCCCGCCGCGCGCGCGGCTTCCTCCGCCGGGCCGATATGAAACGGCGCAAGGGCGAGGACGGCGCTCTGCGTCTCGACCAGCACGTCGATCCGGTTGGTGCCCTTGCGCAGCAGCGCGGGCGGGAGGACGTAATAGAGCGCGGTGCCGTCGGCCGCGCCGCGCAGGGTGTCGAGCGGGATGTTGGGCTGGATCACCGTGCCGTTGAGCTTGATCTCCTGAAGGCCGGGGGTGGCGCCGATGAAGAAGGCCAGATCTTCCTGTCCCGAGGGCGGGGTGAAGGGGATCTGGAACACCACCCGCGGCCCGCTGCGTTCGTCGACCCGCGCGCGGTAGATGGGATTGGGCTCGAAGGTGGCCTCCTGCGGCTGCGCGCCCGGGGCCGGATTGCCCGCATCGTCGGCGCGGACGTAGGCGAGCGCGGGCGGCGGCGTCATTCCGGCCGGGCGCACCGCGGTCTCGCCCCAGTAGAGCGCGCCCCAGAACGCCGCCAGCACCCCGAGCAGCGCCAGCAACGCCAGCCCTGCCTTGGCCCGATCAAGCATGATTGCCACCTGTGTCCCCCCATCTGTCCTGCCTGTCCGCGTGCCGATCCTTGACCATCGGCGCACGGCGGCCCTGTGTGTGTTCTAGTCCGGAATGGCCCGGTACGTCTGTAGCCACTGGTAAAGCGGTATTCCGTAACAGGCCGGCATTTCCACTGCATCGACCATTGCGAAGGCGCGGCCCGTCCACGCCCAGCGCCGCCGCCAGCCGCATTTTCCGTCGGAATAGGCGGTGATCTGGCCGCTCGCCGGATCGAAATCGCTGTTGGGCAGCACCGGACGTTCGGCGGGGCGGCCCTGTTCGGGGCGCGGAAGCGGGAAGGCGGCGGTACCCTCGTCCGGCGTCTCGATCATCCACAGGCGGCGCGGCGCGTGCGGATTGTCGGAGCACCCCAGCGCCCAGAGGTAATCGCCGCTCGCCAGCTTCCAGCGGGCGCGCTGCGGATCGGGGCCTTGCAGGTTCACTTCGGGACATTCGCGCGCGCGGGCGGCGACCAGCGCCGCGTCGGTGGCGAAAGAGGCCTGTGCGTTCACTTCCTCGCCGCGCAGCGCACGCACGCGCTCGCGCGGCGGCGGGGGCGGGACGGTGCGGGCGGGTGCCGGACCCTTGGCATAGATCGCGGTGACCGTGCCGCGCCGCCCCTGCCCTTCGTCGATAAAGCGCAGCGCGGCGGTCATCCCGGCGGTGGTGACGATCCCGTGCATCCGCCCGTCGGCAAAGCGGGTCGCGGCGCGCGGGGTCTTCACGCTCTCGGTAAGGAAGGCGGCGACATCGGCGGAGGCGAGTTCGTAGCGCCCCGGCTCGCGCGGGATCAGGTGATAGGCGCGGCCCGTGCAGTCGCCGTCGCATTCGGTATAGACGTGCAAGGTGGCCGGCCCCTCGCCCGCGCTCGCCTCGCCCCAGACGGTGGTGTCGAGGAACACCCGCACTCGCGCCTCCGGTCCGGCGAGGCGCTTCACCCACAGCTTCGGCTGCGCATAGTCGCCCGGATCGCCCTCCGCGATGCGCGCCACGAAATCGCGCGAGACGCTGAGCGCGGTGCGTTCGCGGGCGTTGTCGCAGGCGACCGACCAGTCGGCGAATTCGGCCACCTCGGGCGCGATCCACTGACCGGGCGGGGAATCCTCCGCCTGCGCGCCGCCGGCCAGCATCGCCGCCAGCCCCGCCAGCGCGCACGCCTTCATCCTAGCCACGGCGCTTCCACGGACCGCGCCAGCCGACGATCGCGAAGCCTGCAGCCAGCAGCAGCGCCAGCGCCATGCGCGGGTAATAGATCGCGGGGTCGAAATCGCGGATGTCCTCGATCAGCTCAGGCCCGTCACCGCTATAGGGGGTGTCGACCACGAGGAAGCTGTCGCTGACCTTGGTCTTCGCGTACACGTCCTTCGTCACCCAGATCACGTCGGTATAGGTCGAATCCGCCACCGCATCGCCGCTGGGCGGCGGTGCGGTGGGGACCTCGGCTCCGTCCTCATAGTCCCGAAAGGCGAAGCCGGATTTGGGATTGAAGCGCACGTGCAGGACCTGGATGTCGGTCTTGCGGGTGCGACCCTTGCGCAGCTGGGTGACCATCTGGTCGGTGTTCATCGCGATCACCTGCGCGCGGCTGACCGTGCCCTCCTTGCGATAGCGATCGGTGAAGGACTGGTCCTCCTGCATCCGCATGAAAAAGACGAGCGCGAAGATCGCGGCGAGCACCGCGAGGCAATGGAACACCACGCCGATCCACGGCCGGGCTGCATCTTTCATGTTGGTTTCCCCCTTGACCTGTTCGCGGGGGAATAGCCCTCAGGGCGGCGGGGGCGCATCCCCTCCATCTGAGGGGGGTGCATCGGCATAGCGCCAGCTGGTGGGATACCAGACCCGCGGCCAGAAATCGTAGGGCACGATCCGGCAGCGGTCATAGCGGCGCTGGAGGATCATGGCGAAGCTGGTGCCCGTCCAGCCGAACTTGACCCATTGGCCGCAGTCGATCCGCTCGCCCTTGGGCAGCTGGATCGCCAGCAGCGAATCCCCGCCCATCCCGGCATAGTCGTGCCGCCGGGTGATCCCGGCATTGTCGCGCATCTCGAAATGGATCGGCGCAGCCCCATCGGGGTGGAGGAAGATGTGGTTGCCTTCCGGACATTCGGCCACCCACAGCCGGTGCTGCGGGCCGATGCGGTAGACGAAGGGCCGGTTGGGCAGGGCACGGTCGGCGCAGGCGCGCTCGACCTCGTCGGGGACGGGGGCCTCCTCGGCATCGACGGTGGTGAGGATGGTGTAGTGGTATTCCTGGAGCCACGCCGCGCGCTCTTCCGGGGTGAGCGGGTCGCTCGCGGGGTGCTGGAGCCGGTCCATGCGGGCGAGCAGGCGAGCAAGGTTGCCGCGCGGCAGGCGGGCGATCACCCGCTCGCCATCGTGCATCGCCGCCCCCGGCCAGCGCGCGAGTGCGTCGATCAGCGAAGGCGCAGCCTCGGGCGAGGCGCGGTAGGCCCCGTCCTCCTCGCGCTCACCGAACCCCAGCGGCAGCGCCGCGGTCCCCCGCAGCCGACCGCGCGGGATCATCCGCCAGCGCGCATCCGGGGGCGGCACCGCGAGCGCGCCGGTAGAATCGATGAAGGCCATCCTGAGGCGCAGCGCGGCGTTCTTCGCCACCCCGCGCTCGATCATCACCACCGCGCGCACGCCGATATTGTCGCGCGGCGGGGTAACGACGCCGATGATCTGGCACAGCTGCGCGCTGTTGCATTGCAGGGTCCAGTCGCCCGCGTTCAGCGCCCGGTCGAGTGCGCGCAGCCAGGCGGGCGGACGGGGGGCGTCTTCGGCATGGAGGGGCGCAGGCGCCACCCACGCGCCAAGCGAGACGAATGGCAGGGTCGCAACTGCCATCCGCCTCGCCGGTCCGAAGCCCGTTTTGGTCAAGGTCGGGCTCCGGCCCCGGCGCGAGGGGGGCCCGCGCCGAAGTCCGTCAGAAGGCAATGCTGACCCCGGCCTCGACCGCGTGGCGATCGGTCTTGCCGATCTCGCCGCGATAGCCGAGGCTGAAGCGCGCGCCGCTACCCGTGGTGTAGACCAGCGATGCCCCGCCGATGCCCTGCACCGTGTCGCGGGTGTCGCCCTGCAGCACCACGCCCGCATTGCTGACCGCGAAGGTCACGGGGATTTCGCGGTCGCCGTCGAGCAGCAGGTAGCGCCCGCCCAGATCGAGCCTCAGGTCGAGCCCGGCGGAGTCCTCCTCCTGCCCGCCGCTCGCGTCCCACAGGCGCTTGGTGGCGGTGAGGCGGGCCTGGCCCTCCCACGTCTCGGTCGCCAGCGCGCCGAGCTTCAGACGCAGCGGGCTGGTGCCGCTTTCGGTGTAGGCATCCTGCTCCTGCCGCACCACGCTGGCGCGGGCATTGGCCTCGAAGTTCCACCCCGCGCTCGCGCCGAGCCCGGCGCCGGCCTCGAAGAACATCGCGAACAGCGAGCTTTCGGTCGCGCCGTCGACGCTGCCCGAGAAGCCGTTGAAGCTGACGTTGCGCAGGGTCGCCTGATCGACATTGCCGAGCACGATCCCGCTACCGAACGCGAGGTCGCCGGTCTGGTAGCGCAGGCCGACGCTGCCGAGCACGGTCTCCTGGTCGCCGCCGCCGCCATTGCTGCCGAGCGTGATGCTGCCATCCGCCCAGCCCGCCGACGCGCCGAGGGTGAAGCCGTCGCCGAGGTCGACATTGACCCCGCCGCTGATCCCGCGGGTCTCGTGGTCATAGGCCAGCGTCGTGCCCGAGGCGCTGCGGTTGCCCCATGCGCCGAAGCCCGACATCCACAGGCGGTTGCCCCGGCCGTGGCGCGCATCGACGAGGCCGATCGCATCGATGAAGCCGAAGGCGGTGTCGGCCGCGGCAAGGTTCTGGGCGTTGAAGGTCGAGGGCCTCGCGGTCAGCACCGAGGGGGCCATCAGCGCGGCATTGCTCTGGTAGAACACCGAGAGCGGCAGCAGCGCGCCGACCGTCTCGACCGTGCTGAAAGTGCCCGTCAAAGTGCCGCCGGTGCGCAGGAAGGTGCCGCCCTGCCCTTCGGCCCCGCCGATCCCGACGAAGCGGATCGTCCCGCCGTTCAGCACCGCGTTGCCGGTGACGTCGAGCAGGTCGATATTGCCGTTGGCGTCGAATTCGATCTCCAGCACCGACCCGGCGTTGTGGGTGTAGTTGCCCTGCACCGTCAGCGTGCCGATCGAATTGCCCGGCGCGACCGTGCCGTTGTTGACGAGGTTGCCGATGATCCGCCCCGTGCCGTCAAGCGTCGCGCCGCTGGCGACGGTGACGTTGGTCGTGGCGACGGTGTTGATCCGGGTGCGCCCGGCTTGGGCATTGAGCGCGCCGAGGGTGAAGGCGTTGGCGAAGGTCAGCTGGCCTGCGCCGAGCTTATTGAACGTCCCCGCGCCCGACAGCCCGTTGGCGAAGGTCGCCGCGGCGGCGTTGGTGTAATCGAGGCTCGCCCCGCTGGCGATGCTGACCGTGCCGGTGCCGAGCGCCGCATTGCCGCTCACCCCCACGCTGCCGCCCTGGATGTCGATCCCGCCGGTGTGGGTGTTGGTGCCGGTAAGGAAGGCCGCGCCGCCGCTGGTCTTGACGATCCGGCCCGCGCCCGAGACGTTGTTGGCAAGGCTGATCGCCCCGATGCCGAGCTCGGCCCCGCTGGCAATCGTCACCCCGCCGCTGCCCAGCCCGTCACCAAAGTTGAGGCCGAGTCGTCCGGCGTTGATCGTGGTGCCGCCCGAATGGCTGTTGCCGGCGTTGTTGATCACCACCGTGCCGCTGCCGTCCTTCACCAGCGCGCCCGAGCCGCTGAGGACGTTGCTCATCGCCACGTTTGTCGCGCCCGAATAGTCGACGATCAGCTGCGTGCCGCTGCCCAGCTGGACCCCGCCCGTGCCGAGCGAGGCCGGGGTGAGAACGCGCAGGGCGCCCTGCTGCACCTCGGTTCCGCCCGAATAGGCGTTGTTGCCGGTGAGCGTGCCGGTGTTGTTGGCGGTCTTGATGACCTTGCCCGCGCCGAAGATCGCATTGGCCACGGTCACGCCGCCGATGCTCAGGATCGCGCCCTGCTGGACGGTGACCGTGCCCGTGCCGAGCCCCTGCCCGTTGTTGAGGCCGAGGCGGCCTGCGGTGATCAGCGTGCCGCCGGAGTAGCTGTTGGCGTTCTGGATCACGAGCACGCCCGTGCCCGTCTTGGTCAGCCCGCCGCCGCCGCTGATGGTGTTGCCGATGGTCTCGGTCCCGGCGGTGTCGAACACCAGCCGCGTGCCGCTTGCCGTGGTGACCGGCCCGCCGCCCAGCGCTGCCGCCGTGCCGATGATCACCCGCCCGCCGGTGATGTCGACCCCGCCGGTGAGCCCGTTCGAGAGCAGCGTGAGATCGCCTGCGTCCGACTTGCGCAGGATGCCCGCCCCGGTGACGTTCTGCGCCAGTGTCTGCGCGCCGGCGATGGCAAGGTCGAGCGCCGCGCCCGCCTGCACCGTGATCGCGCCCGTGCCGAGCACGCCCACGTTGGTCACGCGGATCGCGCCCTGCTGGATGTCGGTGCCGCCGCTGTAGGTGTTGGCTCCGGTCATGAACACGGTGCCGGTGCCGGTCTTGATCACCTTGCCGCTGCCATAGACCACGCTTGCGAGGTTGGTGCTGCCCGCCGTGTCGAGCTGCAGCGTGCCGAGCGTGTTGATGAAAACGCCGCCCGCGCTGGTGCCGATGTTCTGGTCGCCCGCGATCTGGAGCGTTCCGTTCTGGATCGCGATCGCCCCGCCGAACTGGCTGCCATTGCCGGTCAGCGTGACGCGGCCCGTGCCGTTCTTCTCGAAGGTGCCGTCACCGGCGAGGCCCGCGGCCATGGTCGAATCCGCGGTGGCGTTGATGTAGACGACCGTGCCGGTGCCGATCTCCAGCGTGCCGCTGCCCAGCGCATTGCCGTTGGTGACCAGAATGTCGCCATCCTCGACCCGCAGCGTGCCGGTGAAGCCGGTGTTGTTGCCGTAGAGTTCGGCAGTGTTGTTGGCGGTCTTGCGGACGAGGCCGGTGCCGGTGAGATTGTTGTTGAGGATGATCCCGCCGATGCCGAGCTCGGCCCCGGCGTCGATCTGGATCGCGCCCGTCCCCAGCGCGCCGCCATTGTTGAGGCCGAGCCGCCCGGCGCGGATCGTGGTGCCGCCGGTGTAGGTGTTGGCGGCGTTGATCACCACGTCGCCGCTGCCTTCCTTGATGAAGCTGCCATCACCGATCAGGAACGGCGTCGTCTGGAGCAGTTGGCCCGCGCCGCTGTAGCTCAGGATCAGGCTGCCGCCAGCATTGGCCAGCACCTGCCCGGTGCCGAGCCGCGCAAAATCGTCCACCCGGATTGCGCCCGAGGTGATCACGGTGCCGCCCGAATAGGTGTTGGTGCCCGTAAGATCGAGCACGCCCGTGCCCGCCTTCACCAGCCGCAGCGCGCCGCCGATGTCGTTGGCGAGCGTCTCGTTCGCGGCAATGTTCACCGCGAGGAAATTGCCCTGCGTGCTCGACGTGATGTCGCCGGTCCCCAGCGAGGCGACGGTGTAGACCTCGAGCCCGCCGCCGCCTTCGATCGCCAGACCGCCGCTGAAGGTGTTGATCCCGGTGAGGTAGCCGTTGCCCGGCCCGTCCTTGATCACGCGGCCGGTGCCGATAATGCCCGCAGCGATCGTGAAATCCCCGAATTCGATCGTGCCGAAATTCTGGATCGTGCCGGTGCCGCCGACGCCTGCGGCGGTGAAGAGCGCGGTGTTGAGCTGGTCGATGACGAAGGTGCCCGTGAAGTTCGACCAGTCGCCTCCGAACAAACTCACCGTGTTCGCCGCGTTGAGCGAAAGCGTGCCGCTGCCGGCGAAATTGTTGTCATAGACCTGATTGGACGTTCCGGCGATGATCAGGGTCGCACCCTGGAAGATGGTGACGTCGCTATTGCTCACCCCCAGCGATTGCGGGTTGGAGACCCGCGCCGCGCCGCTCACCACGCGGAAATCGGTGACGTTGACGTGGGTTCCGTTGATCCCGCGAAAGCCCCCCGGCCCGGCGTCGATTACCAGGCGCTCGAAGGCGGTGGTGCTGTACTGGGAAATGCCGCTGCCCTCGATCCGCATCTGGTCGAAGCCCGCCCCGCCGGTGAAGACGATGTTGGTGCCGGTCCCGCCGGTGATCGAGGCGCCATCGAAGATGGTGATGTCGTCATTCCCGTCGCCGAGATTGGCCGCAAGGCCATCGGACTGCACCACCAGGCTGCCGCGCACATTCAGCCGCTGGCTGCCGTCATTGCCACCGATCAGGTAGCCGCCGTTGGCGCTCGATCCGGTCAGCGTTCCGTTCAGATCGATGACGTTGATGCCCCCGGTCACATTGAACACCGAAAGATTGGTCGGCATGATGCTGACGCTGGCGCCCTGCGCGATCCGCAGGTTGGAGCCAGCGCCCTCGACGGTGATCCCTGCCGCCGTGGAACTGCCCGCGATGTCGACGAGACCACCGGCGCCCTGCAGATAGATCGTCGAGGCATCGAATGCCGCGCCGCTGCGGACGAGGATCTGGTTCTGGTCGCCGATCGCGAAGATCACCGAGCCGCCGTTGACCGTCGCGCCGCTCGCGACCTCGACCTGCACCCGGTCGGCATTGGCGCTGATGAACGTGCCCGATGCGGTGCCGGAGCAGGTCACCACCGTGCCGTCGGTCGTGATATTGCCCACCGGATCGGTGTTGTTGGTCACGCATTGCGCCTGCGCCTCGCTGGCGAAGGTCAGCGACAGGAACGAGGCCGAGGCCATGAGCGCGGCGTGGGCGAGGTGGCGACGGGTATTGGTGCGACGGGTAACGGACATGGAAACTCCCCTCCAGGGTACTGATTTCCATGTCGCAATCGGCCCAAGAGGCGCTTTGTCCTATCCCCACAGGCGAGGGGGGTATGGGGCGCCGGGAGCCCTGCCAGCTATTCCCGGTCGATCCGGATCAGCTTGGCCTGAATCGCCTCGAACACCGCCTCGCCGCGCGATTTGACGTGCAGCTTGCGGTAGATGCCCTGCACATATTCGGCGACGGTATAGGGCGAGAGGTTCATGATCCGCGCGGCTTCCTTGCGGCTGAGGCCGCGCGCCAGATATTCCAGCAGCTCGCGTTCGCGCGGGGACAGGTGCGGGGCATCGGGCCCGGCGGCCTCGGCCACGGGCTCGTCGCGCACCAGGCTGAGCAGGTGCCCCGCCGCGCGCGCGCTGATCGGGGTCTCGCCCGCCAGCGTCGCGCGGACATGGGCGAGCACCATGTCGGCGACGGTGTCCTTGAGGATGTAGCCATCGGCCCCGGCCTTGAGCGTGCCGAGCACGCTCGCGCGGTCCTCGAACACGGTGAAGACCAGCACCTTGCAGCCCGGCACCTTGGCGCGGATCGCCTCGATCACGCTGATCCCGCTGCCATCGGGCAGGCCGAGATCGAGCAGCGCGAGATCGGGCATCAGGTCGACCAGCGGCAGGCCCTCGGCGAGGCTTCCCGCATCGCCCACCACAGCAATGTCCTGCGCCGCGCCCAGCGCGCCCATGGCATAGGCGCGCAGCCGCTCGTCATCCTCGATGATGATGACGCGTGCGGGGGCATCGGAGGCCGGGAGGTTTTCGTCGTTCGCCATGATGGTGTTCTTGTGGTGCCCTGAGGTCGGGGCCTTGTCCACACTCCGTCGCCACTATCGGAGCGCGCGGGCGCGCCCGCATCCCCGCCAGATGGGGGGATGGCCCGGCCCGCCCGAATGCCGCAGCCTTCAGCCCAGACAAGGACCGGGGAGGACATCATGCGCACATCATGGATCGCGGCAGCGGCGCTCGGCTGCACGCTGGCGGCGGGCACCGCGCTGTCGGCGCAGGACCCGTTCAAGCGCTTCGAGCAGGCCGTGCGCGGCAAGCCCGCCGCCCCCGCATCCCAGCCCGCGCCCGATCGGCCAACCCGCCGTCCGCTGCCCGCGCCTACAGCGGCACCGGCAACGAGTGGGCCGGCGGCCAAGGGTGCCAGCACCCTGCCCGATCAGGGCGTCCACAACGCCGTCCACGCCGCGCACCAGAGCCAGATCGTCTTCACGCGCAAGGATCTCGGCATCGGCGCGATCACCGAGGGCGATATCGCCACCGACTTCACCCTCGGCCAGCCGATGTTCTTCCGCGTCTTCACCGAGCGCTCCGCGGTCAACGCGCTCGCGCTCGCCAACAACCTGCCCGCGAGCGCCGTCTATGCCGACGGGGTGCACTACGTCGCGCGCTTCACCGTGGGCGGCAAGAGCTTCGACACCGGCATCTTCCCGTGGGGCAACCGCAAGGACCACGAGACCTGGACCACCTGGCGCGGGCAGTTCGTCAATCCGGGCAACGCCCAGCTGACGCCGGGGACCGACGCCTTCCTCGAGCTGCTGTCGCGTGCGACGCTGGCGGGGGTGCTGCCCACCGGCACCCATGCGGTGACGATGGAGGTGATCCCTTTCACCAACACCGAAGGCGGCGGCAAGCTGACCGCGCCGCCGGTGGCGAAGGGCAGCTTCAAGCTCACCGTGCCGGCGGGCATCTTCAAGGCCAGCAACCCCGCCGTGTGCGGCCCGGGCCGCGGCGGCGCAGGCACGGCGGCGACCGAGGCGCGCGCCCTGTCCGAAATCAGGCGCAGCTGGGACTGGGCCGAGCTCACCCCGGTCAAGGCCGTCGCCATCGGCCGGGTGTGGAACGTGACCGTCAACGAGTTCACCAGCGTGCCGATCGAACGCCAGACCGATGTCGCGATCCTTTCGCGCGGGGCGAACTATTGCGCCGCTCACGTCCACACCCTGACCGAGCAATATGCGGGCGGCGGCAGCTATGCCCCCGGCACGATCTCGGTGAATTTCCGCCCGGGCTTCATCCCCTGCGGCTGCCTCGACTGATCCATCCGAACGAAGGACGACACATGAAACAGACCCTTATCCTCCTCCCGCTGATCGCCGGGCTCGCGGCTTGCGGGAAGGCCGATGGCGAGCTCAATCCGGGCAACTGGAAGAGCACG
This sequence comes from Erythrobacter colymbi, assembly GCF_002155685.1. GTDB lineage: Bacteria > Pseudomonadota > Alphaproteobacteria > Sphingomonadales > Sphingomonadaceae > Erythrobacter > Erythrobacter colymbi. Next base: position 202,318 of record NZ_MUYK01000001.1, on the reverse strand, counting down.
ATGGCGATGACCAAGTTCGAAATCCCCGGCGCCCCGCCCGAAGTCGCCGCGCGCGCGCAGGCAATGCTCGGGCAGTCCCAGACCACCGAGGCCTGCATGGATGCAGCCCAGGCCAAGCTCGGGGTGCGCGAGATGTCGAGCTCGATGCAGCAGGGCGATTGCACCATGCAGGATTTCCAGCAGGCGGGCGGCACCATGTCGGGGACGATGGTGTGCAAGGGCGCGGGCAGCTTCGGCGCGCCGCAGATGGCGATGGCGGGCAGCTACACCCCCGACAAGGTCATCATGACGCTTTCGGGCGATGTGAAAGACGACAAGATCCCCGGCGGCAAGGCCAGTCTCCAGATGACCCTGACGAGCGAGCGCACCGGCGATTGCAAGGGCTGACCCGTGAAGGGTAGAATGCCGACCATGCGCCGTCTTTCGATCCTCGCCTGCCTCCCGCTTGTGCTGGCCCTGCCGGCCCGCGCCGATGCGCCCGCCGCCGTTCCGGTGATGGTCGGCGGGCAGGACGGGCTCGACGCCTGCCCGAGCTTTGGCGCGATCATTCCCCTGCGCAAGGGCGGCGACGGCTTCGTCGCGGTGCGCGCCGCGCCCTCGGTGAAGGCGCGGCTGCTCGACCGGCTCAAGTCCGGGCGCGAGCTGGTGCTATGCCAGACCAGCGCCGACGGGAAGTGGATCGGGGTGGTCTACCCCGAACCCTTCGGCGGCATGGGCCCGGGCGATTGCGGCGTCTCTTCGGCGGCGGACGGCCCGCCCCGCCCCTATGAAGGCGATTGCCTCTCGGGCTGGGTCTATGCTGCCTATGTGACGGTGACCGCGGGCTAGGCCGCCGCGAGCCGCATCAGGTTCGCCACCGCCAGCGGCGCGGTGCTGCGCATCTCCTGAAGCACCGCGACCTTGGCCGCATCGCTGCGATCGATGCTGGCGGCGACCTTGCCGAACCCGTCGAGCCGGCTCTGGCGGATCCACGCGCCCAGCTTCTCGTCCCCCAGCCACGCGCCCTGGTTCATCAGGTTGACGATGTTGGTGGTGAGATAGTCCTTGAGCGAATGCGGGAAGGGCACCGTGCGGCACAGCGCGTTCTTCGCGTCATCACCCTCGTAATGCGCCTCGACGAAGGCGATCAGCGCGGCCGAGAAGCACGGCTGCGGCACGCGCACCAGTTGGGGCACGATCCGGTCGCCCTGGAAGATCGGCTGGGGTGCGCGCACCTCGACCGCCGAGGCGGTGCAATCAATGTAGAGCGCGCCCGGCACGGCAGGCTCGCTGCCCTCTTCCAGCACGATCGCCTCGGGGGTGAGCGCGGTCACGCGACCCTTGCGCACCACATTGGTCACGCGCGCCAGGGCATCGATCTCGCCCTGCGAGATCGTGGCGTAGTGGAACATGGTCGGCGTCACCGCGGGGTCGATCCGCAGCATCATGCCGGCTTCCTCCAGCCGGGCGAAGATGTCCTCGGGCGAGGTGCCTTGCGCGAAGGCCTTCATCTGCGCGAGCTGCCCGCCGAATACGGCGTCGAAGAATTCCGTGCCGGGCTGGGTGCAGGTGCGGTTGATCAGCCAGCTGTCGCGCGGGCGCACCCACTGGATCGCCTCGGCTGGTGTGCCCATCGCAAGCAGCCAGCCGACCGCGTCCATCGCGGTCTTGCCGCCGCCGAGCACCACGAAGCGCGCGGGCCGCTCGGGTTCGAGCCACAGGCGCGGCAGCGCGCCGGGCGGCACCAGCCGGACGCCTTCCGCCACGTCGAAGCGCGGGGTGTGGTTCGCGGGAATGACGGGGCTGTTATAGGCGCTCTCGACCGTCTTGCGGCGCACGGTGATCCGGGTCGCCTCGCCCGACATCAGCGAGACCGCCGCGCCATCGCGCCACTCGGTCATGGGCAGATAGGTCACGCGGCCCGTGGGCAGCAACTTCTGGCGCATCACCTTGTCGTAATAGCCGCTCACCTCCGGGCCTGACGCCAGCTCGTAAAGCCCTTCGTTGACCCCGTGGGTGTCCTTGCGGTTCTCGCCCAGAGGGAGCGAATTGACGCCGTAGAAGGCCGAGGGCTGGTGCAGCGCGACGAAGCCGTAGGCATCGTTCCAGTGCCCGCCCGGCCGCGCCTGCCGGTCGACGATGGTCACATGGGCATCGGTCTCGGCAAGGATGGTGTCGGCAAAGGCCATGCCCACGGCGCCGCCGCCGATGATCAGGTAGTCGGTCTCGATCGTGCTCATGGCCTGTCCTTGGCTGATTCTGGTTTACGCTGTAAATTTACACTGTAAGATTGCCGCGTCAAGCCGCTTGCGCTAGCCTCGATGCGCAAACCCGAAAGGCCGCCCGTGTCCCGCCCGCTCTCCGACGACGATCTCGCGCGCTTCCAGACGCAGCTGTGCGACGTGGCCGAGAGGCTCTTCGCCGAGCACGGGGCCGAAAACGTCTCGATGCGCCAGATCGCGGGCGCGCTCGGGGTCAGTCCGATGACCCCCTACCGCTACTTCGCCAACCGCGAGGAGATCCTGACCGCGGTGCGCATCCGCGGGTTCGAGCGCTTCGCCGCCGCGCTCGAGAGCGCCTATGCCGGAGCCGCAGGGGACAGTGCCGCCAAGGCGGTGGCCGCTGGGCGCGCCTATCTCGCCTTTGCCTTCGCCCAGCCCAACACCTACCGCCTGATGTTCGAACACCGCCAGCAGGAGGACGCCGACGACGGCCCGCTCGGGCGCGCAGTGGCGCGGGCGCGGGCGACGCTCTCGGTGATCGGCGACAATCTGGTCGCGCGCGGGGTGCCCGAGGCCGAGGCGCGCGGGGCCGAGGCGCTGATCTGGTCGGCGCTCCACGGCGCGGCGGCGCTCGAACTGGCGGGCACCATGCCGGAAGGCTCGGCCGAGCAGACCCTCGCCATGCTCTCCCGCACGCTGGTGCTGCGCGGATAGGCTAGAGCGCGAAGCAGGCGCGGTACGCGCTGGGCGAAAGGCCGCGCGCTCGGGTGAAGGCGGCGGTGAAATTGGCATGGCGCGGAAAGCCGCAGGCCGCGCCAATCTCCGCCACCGCCAGCTCGTGCGACATCAGCAGCCGCTGGGCATGTTGCAGGCGCCGCTCGCTGACATAGCGGTAGGGGCTGACCCCCGTCGCCTGCCGGAACACGCGCGCGAAGTGGAACACCGAAAGCCCGGCGATATGTGCCAGCAAGTCGAGCGTCAGCGGCTCGGCGAGGTTCGCTTCGATGAAGTCGATCACCCGCCGCAGCCGCGCGGGCGGCAGGCTGATGCGGTCGCTTTCGGCAAGGAAGCCGTGGGGATCGACGCCAGACAGGATCAGCGCGATGCTGCGCATGGCCTGTTCGGCGATGACGTCGCTGGCAAGGCCCGGGCGCAGCAGCTCCAGCTCGATCAGGCTGATGAGCCCCATCAGCGCCGGGTTGTCGCTGAACAGCAGCGGCCTTGCCGAAGCGCTGCCGCGATCCTCGATCAGGCTGTCGAGAAAGCCTTTGGGGAAGACCAGATTGACGCTCTTGGCCGAGGAGCCGAACTCGATCTGCGAATCCGCCCCACTCGGCACGAAGCTGGTGCGCAGATCGCGGTTGGGCTTCACCTCGTAGTGGTGCCCCGCCAGGCAGCCGAAGGCCGGGCGCCCCGATCCGCGCGAGAGCAGCAGCAGCTCGTGATCGTCCGCCGGGCGGTCGGCGCGGGTGGTGCGCGAGGGGCCGTAATCGGTGATCCGGTAGAGCATCACATCGCGCGGCGCGGTGGCAAGCGCCATCGCGGGCGCGTGGCCATAGGCGAAGCAGTCGATCGCCTGATACCCGGTGCGCGTGTGCTGCACCTGACCGATCCCGGCCATAGACCCTCCGTCCTCGTGTCTCCTTTTGCGATCCCGGGCCGGAGGATGGCCCGTGCAGGCGCGGGAGACTTTCCGAATATACGCGTTTTATGTAGCATACGCTACATTACTGGGGAAGGCCTCAGAAGCGCGCCGAGACACCCACGAAGGGCGCAATCGCGTCCGCCGCGCGGCTCGCGCCGATATTCACGCCTGCATCGAGCTGCCAGTTGGCGCCCAGCGCGTAGGTGAACCCGGTGTCGAGCGTGACCACATCGCCCTCTCCGCGCCGGCTGAACTCCCACACCACCTCGGCATAGCTGCCGAGCCTCTCGTTCCATTCCCAGGCAAGCGAGGCAGAGGTCAGCACCGAGGCATTATAGGCCCGCCCGCCATCCTCGCGGGAGAAGTTCGCCGCACCGTTGAGCCCCAGCCCGAACCCGCCGCCGAGCTCGATCGCGAGCGGAACGATCAGCCCGAAGGCGACCTCGCGGTTGCCGATGCCGTTGCCGCGGTCGGTCGGCAGGGTGACATAGGGCAGCAGCGCCAGCGCGGTATCGCCAGCCTTGGCAGCGCCGTCATTGCCCCACAGGTTGAGCTTGGCGCGCAGGTCCACGCTGCCGATCCCGCGATCCGCGCGCCCTCCCCCGCGCGGGTCGGCGACGCCGTAGGGCTGCCACACGAAGTCGAATTCGAGATTGTCCGCCACGCCCACCCGCAGGTTGGTGGTCGCGAATTCATAGCCGTCGGTCACCACCCCGGCACTGTCGGCGCGAGAGCGGGTATAACCGAAGAGCGTCGTCTCGATCTGGATATGCCCGGCGTCGACCGTAAAGGGGCTTTCGGTCACATCCGGCCGGTCAGTGGTGAGATCGCGCAGGGCATCTGCCTGTGTCTCGACCGCCGCGACCTCGTCCTGTGCGGCGGCGGGAACGGCGGCGACCAACGCCAGAGGCCAGATCGGAGCAAGGCAGCGGCGCATTGCTTTATCCTCCTGTTCCCCTGAAAAAGGGACGCGCCGGGAAGGCCTGTGCCTGCCTTCCCGGCGCGAGGTGCGGGTCATGCCGGAGGGGGAGTGCATGACCCGTGGGGACCGGCGTTCCCCCTCAGTTGATGCGGTAGACCACGGGGCAGTTCACCACGAAGCCGACCGCGCGGAAATCGCCGCCGTCGAGGCTCTTGAGATAGCCGCGGGTCGACATCTCGGCCGCCTGGAGCGCGCTGGTGATGCGGTAGCGGTAGCCCTTCTGGATCGCCTCGTCGGTCCACACCGCCGGGAACAGGCGCCACATCGGCGAATAGTCGAGGTTGATGGTGGGGATCCCGCCCAGCACGTTGAGCGGCCCGCCCTCGCCAGAGAGCGCGCTCACGAGGCCCTGGCGGTGCGGGTTGTCCTTGCCGGTCGGGCCGTTGACCACCACCACGATCCGCTCGGCGCTTTCACCGGGCGATGCGTCTTCCAGCGCGAAGGGCAGGTCCTTCATCGCGGGGGTGAAGGTCGCATTCTCGAGGGCAGAGACCAGCGGATCGTTGGCTTCGGTCGAGATGTAGAAGATCGGCTTGTCGAAGGTGAAGCCCAAGGTGAGCTTGATCGTCACCGTCCCGTCACGCGGGCAGATGCGGGTGACCTTGTCGTGGACCTTGCTGTAATCGACCTTGGCGTCGCACATCGCGTTGAGCTCGGCCTCGCTCGCCTGGCTGACGACGGGGGCGTTGTAGAGCAGCGCCTTGGCCGAGTTCTCGACATAGACCAGCGGGGTGTAGTCGGCATCGCCGACCGAACCGGGCTGGAACGCCTTGGGCGGGAACGGCGCGTTGGCCGGCCCGGGCGTGATCGAAAGCGCCGGCTTGAAATCGACGCTGCCGCTGGCGAAGACGAAGGTGCCGTCCTTGTCGATCGTCGCCTTGCGGGTGCCCTTGCCGGTCAGCGCGAAGGCGAGCTTGGGCGAATAGGCGAGGCCTTGCAGCTCGGCGATGTTCTGGTCGGTCGCGTCGGTAAGGATGAACCACACGGGCGTGCCGTTCGCCAGCCGGCCCTTGCGCAGCGGCAGAGTGGCGGTGCCCTTCTCCATGTCGATATGCGCCGACTTGTTGAGCAGCACGGGCCCCAGAAGCTTGGGATCGACTTCCGAGGGCGAAGGCTGGGCAACGATGGTGCGGAGGTCATTATAGATCGAGGCCGGGGCCTCGCGGACCTCGTCGAGCGGCTTGCCCTCCTTGCCGCGCACGACGACATCGGCGTGGCCGGCCGCCGGCAGGGCGAGCGCGATCATCGCCCCGGCTGCCATGATCCCGCGTTTGAAATTGCGCATGATGTGCTCCTTGTGGCGGCAGGAAGGGGCGCCTGCCGATCGCCGCAGCACCATTGATGCGCCCCGCGGCGAGGTCCTTCTTTCGCGAAGCTTAGCGTTTTTCGGTTTCTCGCTGTCATCGGCGATTGACAGGCGCGGGTGTCGGCATCACGGACAAACCCCGCGCAAGAATTCGAAAGCCGCCCGCGTATCGGGGGGCGTAGTGCGGATCGTGAAAGGGGTCCCCGACTATGCCCTGGCTGAGGTGGATCGAGTGGTTTTCCGGGCGCCCCAAGGGCCTGCTCGCGCCGAACATGGCGATCACGCTCGTCACCTTGCGGATCGCGCCCGCGGCCGTCACCGACGAGGTCAGCTTCTACCGCAGCGCCGAGTACGACAAGCTGCTCGAATGGGCGCGGATGGGCCGCTTCATCCTAGCGCTTGCCAGCACCGAGCGCGACGAGCTCACCTTGCTGTGCATCCAGAGCCCGGAAGAAATGCACGCGCTGGTCGCCGAATTGCCGCTGGTCGCGGCCGGCCTTGCGACGGTCGACATCCGCCCCGCCATGTCCTTGAGAATGGACGAGGAAGAGTTCGGCGCGCTTCAGTAAGCCGCTGAAATTCAGCCATTCCGTCTAACCACCTAACGACGGTGAGTCACTTTCGATATCTTGCGCTTTTCTCCCGCGAGCCGGGCGCGCGCCTGTTCAACTGTCACACTGATACGTAATATCCGAGCGTCAACCTGCTCGGACACCTCAGGGGATCGGGGGTCCGCCAGGCGCTGGGAGGCACGACAATGGCACAGCCTGAAGGCCCGAGCATTCATATCGCCGAACCCCGGGAAGCGGGGTTCTTCCGTCATATCCACTGGTCGGCGCAGCCCGATGTCACGCTGTTCGACACCGGCTCGCTCCCCGTCGTCGCGATGCGCCACCACCGCACCCGCACCAATGGCACGGTCGAGATCATCGCCGATGCGCCCGAGGCGGAGGACTGGGACGCGCTGCTGGTCAACCGCAGCGGGACGGGCAGCTTCGGCATCGACTTCTGCGGCACGCATCACCGCATGGCGCTGCACCGCGACCTTTGCTGCTTCCTGCCCGCGGGGGCCGACAGCCGGATGATGTTCGATCGCGAGGCGGGGTCCTTCGCGCTCTATTTCCGCCCCGGGGTGATCGCCTCGCTGCTGGAGAGCGAGGGCAAGGGGGCCGATGCGCTCGCGCCGATCGTGGGCCGCCACCTGCCGCGCGTGGCCCATCTGCTCGGGTTGATCGAGAGCGAGTTGCGCCGCCCGAGCCTCGGCTCGCGGCTGATGATCGACGGGCTGCTGCGCGCGATCGCGGGGCTTCTGGTCACCAACGATGCGCGCCCCGCTGCCCAGCCGGCCGAGCGCATCTACCTCTCCCCGCCCAAGCTCAAGCGGGTGATCGATTTCATCGAGTCGAACCTCCACGAGAGCATCGGGCTCGATGATCTGGCGGGTGCAGCGGGGCTTTCGGCGAACCATTTCCTGAGAGTTTTCAAGCTCGCGACGGGGGAGACGCCCTACCACTTCCTGCGCGCGCGGCGGCTGGAGCGGGCGCGGCAGTTACTGGCCGACAATGCCATGCCGCTCGCCGAACTGGCGCTCGAATGCGGGTTTGCGAACCAGGCGCACTTCACCGCAGCCTTCAGCCGCGAGGTCGGCATCTCGCCCGGCCGCTACCGCCGTGCGGTGCGCGCCTGAGATGATGGGGGTTTGGGAAAAAACCCTCGGCTTTCTGACAAGATGACCCCGCACCCATAGGCGCATGGAAGGCTCCCTACACAAGCAAGGAGCCTCTCAGATGTCGCGCATTCTTCCCCGTCCGGGCCTGTTGCTGGCCGCCAGCCTCGCCCCCTTCCTCGTCGCCACCCCCGCGCTTGCCGCCGAGGGCGAGAGTGCCGAGAGCTCTGCCGAGGCCCCGGCCTCGCCGGTCGTCGTGACCGCCGCTGCGGCAGCCGCCAGCGCCGCTGCGGCCGATGACAGCGCGGTCGGCGACTGGACGCCGCTCGGCTCCGAGCCTTTCGGCAAGGAGCTGTTTTCGAAGTGGATTCCCGTCCCCAACGGTGACAGCGGCGCGCCCCGTCAGGGCTGGCTGGGCACCGCCGACGGCTTCTTCACCCGCGAGGTCCACCTTGCCTACACCTATGTCGATGCCGACGGGCCGGATGCCGAACAGGGGCTTGCCCGCTTCCACTTGCCGCTTTCGCGCCGGTTGTGGGCGGGGCTCGAGGTGCCCTTCTATCAGGACCGCGGCGGGGATTCGGACTTCGGCGACATCACGCTCAACACCCAGCTGATGTTGGTCGAGACCCGGAATGTCTCGCTCAATGCGGGGGTTGGCTGGCGCCTGCCTACGGGATCGGACAGCTTCGGCAACGGCGTCTTCGCCGCCCAGCCGCAATTGAACCTCTTCACCGACGTCGGCGGCGGCTTTTCCTTCCGCGGACGGGTCGCGTATGACTTTCCCGACAGCGACGCGCCCGAGAGCTTCATCCTAAACGGGGCGATCGGCCAGACCGTCACCCCGCACGACAACACCCCCTTCGGCGACCTCACCTGGTATGTCGCGAGCACCTGGCGCGAGTTCGACAACGGGCCGACCTTCGTCTCCGTCACGCCGGGCGTGCGCACGCATCTGGGCGGCAACCTGTTCCTGCTGGCGGGGATCGAGGTGCCGCTGACCAACACCAACCAGTTCTTCAAGGAAGGCTTCACGGTGCAGCTGGTCAAGGGCTTCTAGCGCCCTTGCCGCCGGGTTCCCTCAGCGCATGATCTTGCGATAGGCGCTGGGGGAAATTCCGGTCAACTGCCGGAAACGGCTCGCAAATTGGGGGTGCGAGGCAAAGCCTGCCGCGTCCCCCACCGCGTTCACCGGCAGCCGCGCCTCGTCGAGCAGACGGCAGGCATGGGCGATCCGCGCGCGCAGGATATAGGCATAGGGCGGCAGGCCCGTCGCGGCGCGGAAGCCGCGGGCGAAGTGGAAGCGGCTATAGCCCGCCAGCCCCGCCAGATCATCGAGCGCGATCGGCTCGCGCAGGTTCGCGGCGATAAAGTCCTTCACCCGCGCCACGCTGGCCGGTGCGATGATCAGCTTGTTGTCCCTCGCGGCGGTCACGTTCTGGCGCTCGTAGAGGCGGTGGAGCGCGGCTTCGAGTTGGAGTTCCTGCTCCATCAGCGCGATGTCGTCGCTTTCCGACGCGCGCACCAGCGCGGTCAGCAAACGGCTCAAAAGCGGGTCGAATTCACCGAAACTTTCCTGAAAGCGGACCTTGGCCGGATCGCAATCGAACTGCGCGGCGATGGTCTGCGCGAAAAATTCGGGCTCGAGATAGATGTGCCCGAAAGCGATCGGGCCTTCGGTCATCCAGCTGTAGGACGAGCCCGCCTCGATCGCCGAAAGCGCCCGGTCCTCGACCTCGCGCACCAGCGTCTCGGTGCGGCGGCGGCGGGTGATGCGCTTGGCCCCGCCGAGGTGGACGACGAGATAGTGGTGATCGAGCGGGGGCTGCACCATGCGGCTCGCGCTCTTTTCCCAACGCTGGATGATCGCGCCGCCTACAGCGTGGGGTGCGGAGGAGACGCTGCGTCCGCCGCGCGCCCAGTCGCGCCAGGCGAGGGGGTGCATCGAACGGGGGTCGCCAGCAGGAAGAGGGTCACGCGGGGTCATTGACCCTGACTTAGACAACAAGCCTTGCCGCTTGTCCATCGGGCCGCTTGCTGTCGCTTGCGGATTACCCGCGATAGGCAGTGTTTCACGTAAAACACCGCCGCAGACGGGGGTCTAAACGGGTCTGGCGGGGGTCTGGAGGGGGTCTGGCCCGCGCTGGCGGGGTTCTGGCCCGCTCTGGCAAGGGTCTGGCGCGCGCCGCCCTTCACGCCACGGCCCGGCGCGTCTGCGGCGCGAATTGTCGAATTTCCGCGCGCCGGCAACTGGGGACTGTATCAGGTGGCGGCGTCATGCCAGATAGCGCGCAAAGCCGCGCTGTCCCGCGATCCTCATTCTGGAGAACCCCGATGATCCGCCCCCTGCTCCGCCCGCTGGCCCTTGCCGGTGCTGCCGCAATCGCTCTGGCCAGCGCCGCGCCCGCCTTTGCGCAGGCCGCCGCCCCCGCTGCCGCCCCCGCGCCCGCAGCCACCCCTGCACCGGCGGCCTTCACGCTCCCCCCGCTCGGCTATGGCTATGACGCGCTCGAACCGGTGATCGATACCGAGACGATGACGATCCACCATTCCAAGCACCACCAGGCCTATGTCGACAATCTCAACAAGGCCGTCGCCGCCGATCCGGCGCTGGCGGGGCAGAGCCTCGACCAGCTGGTCGCCAAGGCCGGCACGCTTCCGGCGGCGGTGCGCAACAATGCGGGCGGGCACTGGAACCACAGCTTCTTCTGGCAGACGATGGCACCCGTCGCGCAGGTCGGCGCGATCTCGCCCGCGCTTGCCGCCGCGATCGACGCGCAGTTCGGCAGCCTCGACAAGTTCAAGGCCGCCTTCAAGGCCGCCGGCACGGGGCGCTTCGGATCGGGCTGGGTGTGGCTGATCGTGGGCGCCGACGGCAAGCTCGCGATCACCTCGACCCCCAACCAGGACAATCCGCTGATGGACGCCGCCGAGGTCAAGGGCACGCCGGTGCTGGGCAACGACGTGTGGGAACACGCCTATTACCTCAAGTACCAGAACCGCCGCGGCGATTATCTCGACGGGTGGTGGCAGGTGGTCGACTGGGGCAAGGTGTCCGAGCGCTACGCCGCCGCCACCGCCAAGCGCTGAGGCGGCGGGCGGATCAGGCGCTGAGCGTGCGCTGGTAGCCCGCCCCGTCGCGCAGCAGGCCAGCCACCGCATCGGCCGCCACGGGCCGCGAGAACAGGTAGCCCTGGATGTTCTGGCAGCCCTCGCGTTCGAGCACCTCGAACTGGGCGATGTCCTCCACGCCCTCTGCCAGCGTCTCCATGCCCAGCGCTGTGGCCAGCGTGGTGATCGCGCGGATCATCGCGTGGCCGCTGGTGCTGGTGCCGAGATCCTCGACGAAGCTCTTGTCGATCTTGACCTTGTCGAAGGGGAAGGAGCGCAGGTAGCTGAGCGAGGAATAGCCGGTGCCGAAATCGTCGAGCGCGATTTTGACGCCGAGATTGCGCAGGCTGTGCAGCGTCGCCAGCGTCGCATCGACATCGGCGATGAAGATGCTCTCGGTAATCTCGAGCTCGAGCCGGCGGGGCGGCAGGCCGCTCGATGACAGGGCGGAGAGCACGGTGGCGGCGATCCCGCTGGCGGCGAACTGCTTGGGGCTGACATTGACCGCGACCGAGACATCGTCCGGCCACTGGCTGGCCTGATGGCAGGCCTCGCGCAACACCCATTCGCCGATCGGGATGATGAGACCGGTTTCCTCGGCCAGCGTGATGAATTCGATCGGATTGATACGGCCGCGCTCCGGGTGGTCCCAGCGGATCAGCGCCTCGAACCCGGTCAGGCGCTTTTCGGCGAGGCTGTAGAGCGGCTGGAAATTGAGCGCGAAGCCGCCGTCCTTGATCGCGGCGCGCAGATCGAGCTCGAGCTGGCGGCGCAGGCGGGCGGCCTCGTCGAGTGCGGGCTCGAAGAAGTGGTAGGTGGCCTTGCCCTCGTGCTTGGCGCGGTAGAGCGCGAGGTCGGCGTGCTTCATCAGCGTGGTGCCGTCATTGGCGTCGCCCGGCGCGATGGCGATGCCGATGCTCGCCCCGCAGGCCGCCGCCTGCCCGTTGATGGTGAGCGGACGGTCGAAGCAGCGTTGGAGCCGGTCGGCGATGGTGCCGGGGTTTTCCTTCTCCTCGATCCCGTCGATCAGGATCGCGAATTCATCGCCCCCCAGCCGCGCGACGAGGGCATCGGGCAGGTCTTCGCGAAGGTGGTCGGCCACCATCCGCAGCAGGGCATCGCCCGCCGGATGGCCGAGCGTGTCGTTGACCATCTTGAAGTCGTCGAGATCGACATAGGCGATCAGCACCCGCTCGCTCCCCCGCCGCCGGGCGAGAGTGTTGCCGAGCTGTTCGGTGAAGAGCTTGCTGTTGGGAAGGCCGGTGAGGCCGTCGTGCAGGCCGACATGGATGATCTCGCGCTCGCGCTCCTCGATCGCGGCGACCATCTGGTTGAAGCTTTCGGCGAGGCGGCCGATCTCGTCGTCGGTCTCGATCTCGAGGCTGACCTCGCGGCCTTCGCCGATGGCGCGGGTGGCTGCGTCGAGTTGCTGGAGCGGTTCGGTGACCGAACGCGCGATGCGCCAGCCCATCCCCAGCACCAGCGCGATCCCGCCGAGCGCGAGGGCCGTCAGCCAGAGCTTGAGGCTGGTGTAGGCGGCAAGGCTTTCGGCGAGGGCATGGCGCAGCACCAGCCGCGGGTGGATGCCGTCCTGCAACACGGCAAGGTCGGAGACGTGGTAGAGGAAGGGCTCGCCCCCGGCCTGATGCTCGAACACAGAATTGGCGCCCGCGCGGCGCAGCCACGCGGGCTGGCGCGCGGCCTCGGCGACATCGGCGGTGAGCGCGATCGGGGCGAGTTCGACCAGCCGGTCGAGCTCGTCGCGGTCGAGCGGCTGGGCGATCACCAGCCAGCCCATCAGGTCGGGCGCCTCGATCGGGGCGGCGGCGGCAAGCGCGAGGCCCTTGTCCGACTGGATGATCCCGCGCGTCTCGCCCGCATCGAGCCGCGTCCACAGCGTGTCGGGGGCGGGAACGCCCGTGGTGTCGCCCGCCAGAACCTCGCCATCGAGGGTGAGGACGAAGGCCATGTCGCTGCCGGCGCGCGCCTCGAGACTGGCGAGCGCGCTGGCGATGGTGGGCGCGTCGCCCGTCGCCACCGCCTCGCGGAAGCCGAAGTCGCGGGCCAGCACCCCGGCCTGATCGCCCATCTGCCGCGCGCGGGCGGCCATGATTTCATCGAACACCCGCGCGTTGGCGGCCAGATCGCGTGCGGCGCTGTCCTCGCCGAAGCGCTCGAGCGCGCCTGCGGCGAGCGAGACGACCACCCCCAGCACCAGCGCGAACAGCCCGGCATAGAGCAGCGCGATGCGCGAACGCAGCGATCCGAAGCGCAGCCCCGCGAGCCGCGCCAGCAGCACCCTTGCGGGCGTGTTGAGCACCTTGGCGGGGCTCATACCGCGGGCCTCAGCGCCACCTTCACCTTGTGCGACTGCGCGCCGCCGGTGATGGTGACGGCCGACTTGCTCTCGCCCGTCGGCGTGCGCAGCGAGGGGTGCCACACAGTGAGGCTCGCCGCGCCGCTCGCCATGCCGGTGAGCGTGACATAGCCGTTGCCGTCGGTCTTGCCGGTATAGGGCGTGTCGGTGACGCGGATATAGCCGCGCATCTGGTCGTGGATGTTGCAGCCCAGCTTGACGCTGCCCACGACCTCGAAGGTGTGGGTGCGCGTCTGGTCGCGGCCATAGAGCTCGATCTCGAAGCGCGCGGGCTTGGAGAAGCTGTAGATCGAGTGGCGCACCGTATCGAGATTGGGGAAGGCGACGGTGCTGCCGCGTGCGACGATCAGCGTGCCGGGGACGAACTGGCGGTCCTTCTGGCCCATGCCCATCTTCCACGGAAAGCGGATCGGCCCGGCGGCGGGCTTGGCCCCGCGCAGCTCGACCACGGCATCGCGCACCGGAAGGCCGTCGGCATCGACCACCTGAACCTTGAGGCTTGCAGGCGCGGCGGCGCTGGCGACCATGACGGGTGCCAGCACCCCGCCAAGGCAGGCGAGCGCGGCGGCAGCGGCGGCGAAGGGGGGGAGAGAATCACGCAGGGGCATATCTGCATGAGGCGTTAGACGTCAGGCCTTAACAATCCCTCGCCCCGGGCTTCAGGCATTGGTAACGCTATCGAGGTAGGGGGCGGGGTGATGTTTACCACGTTCTCCAGCCTCGCCGTGTTAGCCGCCGCAGCTAATGCCCCGACGCCGCAGATCGCCTATGCGCCTGTCCTGCTCGAGGAACCTGCGGCGGAGGCGGTTAGTCCGGCGGCTGACGAACCGCTCTACCCAGCGATCGCGCCGCTCGATCCTGCGCAGGCAACCGCGCTTGGCGAGGATGGCGCAAATATTCCCCATGTCGATGTGCTGGAGGGCGGCAAGCTGCTGCTCACCAACGGCGTCACCACGATCGAGGGCTCGTCTGGCGGAGGCCTTGCCCGCTGGGCGACCATCGGCGGGCGGCAGATGGCGGGCGGGATCGGGCTTTCGGCCCATGTGACCGGGATCGAGCTGCCCGATTTCGGCTGGCGCTCCTACGGGGTGATGGCGGGCTTCGGCGACCGGCTGGAGCTGAGCTTCGCCCGCGCCGATTTCGACACCCGCGACGTGGGCGCCGCGCTCGGGATCGGGCAGGGCTACACCTTCAATGTCGAAACCTTCGGCGCGAAGGTCCGGCTGGCGGGCGATCTTGTCTATGGCGACACCTGGCTGCCGCAGATCGCGGTGGGGATCGAACACAAGCGCAGCCGCGACGGCGCGCTGGTCCGCGCGATCGGCGCAAAGGACAGTTCGGGAACCGACTTCACCGTAAGCGCCACCAAGCTCTTCCTCGCCCGCAGCCTGCTGGTCAACGCGACCCTGCGCTACACCGAGGCGAACGAACTGGGCCTGCTCGGCTTCGGATCGGCCACACATGGCTACAAGCTGCAATTCGAAGGCTCGCTCGGCTACCAGCTGTCGCGCCGCGCGGTGATCGGGGCGGAATTGCGCACCAAGCCCGACAATCTCGGCCTCGGCGATGACAACTGGATGGACGTCTTTGCCGCCTATGCCCTCACCGACAACCTGACCCTGACCGCGGCCTATGTCGATCTGGGTTCGATCGCCACTTTCTCCGACCAGCGCGGCGGCTTCCTGTCCGCGCAGGTCGCGTTCTGACACCGGAGCCCTGACGATGCTGCTCGCCGCCACCACCGCCGCCGTCCTGATGCTGCTGCAACAGGCCCCCGCCGAAGCGACCGACTGGGACGCCGAATTCGGGGTCGAGGTGAAGGAGCGCGATCCCGTCACGGGCGAGCTGCCGGTCGATCCCTACGAGCAGTCCAATGCCAATGCCGGGGCCAAGCCCTATGACAGTGCGGGCCTCGCCGCAGATTTCGGCGGGCGCGAGGGCATCGCGCGGATCGCGGCGCGCACCATCGAGCTGTCGGAAGCCGACCCGCGCATCGCCGCCATTTTCGAGGCGCATGATACCGTGCGGCTGAAGCGCACGCTGGGCGAACAGTTCTGCTACCTGCTCGGCGCAGGCTGCGATTACTCGGGCCGCGACATGAAGACCGCCCACGCCGAGATGGGCGTGACCAAGGCCGACATGAACGCGCTGGTCGAGAACCTCCAGACAGCGATGCGCGAGGCGGGCGTGCCCTTCGCCGCGCAGAACCGCCTGCTGGCAAAGCTCGCGCCGATGTCGCGCGACGTGGTCGAGCGCTAGAGCTTCAGGCGCAGCGCCGCGCCGGTATAGGTCGCCTTGCGGCCCTCGCGGGCTTCGAACACATCGCCCGCTGCGCTGCCATCGTGGAGGATCACGGTGACCGCGCGCGTCTGCGCCACGCCGGGGAAGCGCCCTTCCCGCGCACCCATCGTCAGCGTGCGCGCTGTGTCGTCCCACACCATCGGGATGCGCGCGAACTCGCCGCGGGCATAGCCCATGTCGCTGCCCTGATCCTCGTAGAGGCTGAAGCGCCCGTCGGCTCCGGCGAAGACGTGGATGGTGAGCGGGCCAGCCACATTTTCGGCGGTGGATTGCACGTCCGGCCCGGCGGGGATGATCGCGCCTGCCCGCACGAAAAGCGGCATCCGTTCGCGCGGCGCGGCGGCGGTAACGCTCCGGCCGCCCTTGAGCCGTTTGCCCGAGAGCGCATCGTGCCATTCGCCCTGCGGCAGATAGACCTGCCGCTCGCGCGCGCCAAAGGTGGTGACGGGCGCGGCCATGATCGCGGGGCCGAAGAGATACTGGTCGTCGATCCCCCACACAGTCCGGTCGCTTGCGAAATCCATCACCAGCGGGCGCAGGATCGTCGCGTCGTCGAAATGGGTCTCGGCGGCCAGCGTGTAGATATAGGGCAGCAGGCGGTAGCGCAGGCGGTGATAATGCTCGAGCCCCGCCAGCATCGCCGGATCGCCCTTGCTAACGAGATAGGTCTCGCGCAGCGGGAACTCCCCGTGGCTGCGGAACAGGGGCGAGAAGGCGCCGAACTGGAACCAGCGCAGGTAGAGCTCGCGCCATTCTGGAAGATGGGCGGGGTCTTCCTTGCTGTAGCGATCCTCGACCGCGAAGCCGCCGATGTCATGCGTCCAGTTGGGCACGCCCGCGATGCTGAGATTGAGGCCTGCGCTGATCTGGTCGCGCAGGTCGTCCCACCGCGCGGCGACATCGCCCGACCACAGGGCCGATGACGTGCGCTGGATCCCGCCGAAGCCCGAGCGGGTGAGGATGAAGGGCCGCTGGTCGGGCTGGGCCTGCCGCAAGCCTTCTGCGACGCCCTCGGCATGGACGAGGGGGTAGGAATTGAAGATCGCCTGCCCCGGCACGCCCGTCGTCGGCGAAGTCATCTGGTAGGCGCGCTCGGCGACCGAGAGGTTGGAGTGCCAGTCGGGCTCGGTCGCGTCCATCCACCAGGCATCGAAGCCGAGCGGCAGGAGCGCTTCCTTCATCTGCTGCCAGTACATCGCGCGCGCTTCCGGCGTGTAAGGGTCGTAGAAGGTGTTGGCATAGCCCTTCCCCACCCAGTCACGCTGGCCCGCTTCGAGGGGGCGCTCGTAGAGGAAGCCCTTCTCGCGCAGGGCCTTGCCGTTGGCGGTATCGGGGTAGAACTTGGGCCAGACCGAGATCATCACGCGGCCATTCATGGCCTTCACGGCATCGACCATGCCCTTGGGATCGGGGAAGCGCGCCGGATCGAAGCAGTGGCAGCCCCAGCTATCCTCGGGCCAGTAGAACCAGTCCTGCACGATCGTGTCGATGGGAATCTTGCGCGCACGGTATTCGCGCATCACGCCCACCACCTCGGCGGCCGTGTTGTAGCGCTGGCGCGATTGCCAGAAGCCGTAGGCCCAGCGGCCCATCATCGGGGCCTTGCCGGTGAGGCGGCGGTATCCGGCGATGCCCGCGTCCATCGTGCTCGCGGGCACGACGTAGTAGTCGATCGCCTTGCCCGCCTCGCTGGCGAAGCTGACCGAATGGCGATCCGCCTCAGGCAAGGGATCCGCGTGTTCGAGCGCGATGTAGCCCTGGTTGGGCTCCCACTCGATCCGCAGCTCGACAGGCTTTCCGGCGGCGAGATCGAGCTGGAAGTTGTGGTACCACGGGTTCCAGTTCTGCCGCCAGCGGCTGAGCACCTCCTTGCCGTCTGCGAAGACGCGGACGTAGGACGAGGAATAGAGCCGGAACTTGTGCGCGCCCGCCTTGTCCGGCGTGTAGGAGCCGGTCCACACCACGCGCTGCGTCTCTACCGCATTGCCCTGCGTGTTCTGCCCGGTGGTCGCCGCGACGGTCGCCGCCTTGGCCTCGGCGGGCCAGCGCGCCTGATCCTTGAGATACTGGTAATCGACCGTCCCCTCGATCCGATCCAGCACCTTGCGGGGCCCGAGGAAATATTCCGCCCGCCATTCGAGCGCCAGCTTGGCATAGGGTGCCGGATCGCCGACGCGGGTGACGGATGCATTGTCCCACAGGATGCCGTAGCCCTTGGTCGAGACCAGATAAGGCACCGCGATTGCCATGTTGTGCTGGGCGAGCTCCACGTCCTCGCCGTTATAGTCCATCTGGCGGTTCTGGTGCTGGCCGAGGCCGTAGAGCCCCTCGTCCGTGCCGCGGTTGAACTGCACGCGGGTGGCGCGCCATTGCTGCCCTTCGATGGTCACCGGCGTGCTGCGGCGCGCGGGGGCGTATTCGTCCAGCAGCACGGTCCCTTGGGGGTCATAGACAGTCAGCCGGCCATCGGAGAGCGCGACCGCAGCCGAGGCCTGCGGGGTGACGAGGTAGGCGACCTCGCCCGCCTTCAGGAACCGCGGCGCGCCGTCGGCCTCGGCCACCACCATCGCGGTCGGGCGGCCTTCGGGCAGGGTCTCGCCCACGGTCACGCGGAAGGTGCCGTCGGCATGGGCGAGCACGCGCACCTGCTCGCCCGCATCGGTGGTGACGATCATGCCATGCGGCACCTCGCGCACCTCTCCGGCGAGCAGCGGCGTGGACAGGGCCAGCGCGCTGCTGCACAATGTTACCGCTACCAATTTCGAGCGAGCCATTTCTGTATTCCCCTCCCTCGCCGGAAGCCTTGCGGCTCCCGTGCGCGGTCAGGCTAGTGGCGGAATGCCGCCAAGGCAACCGGTGACGGGACGGCGGGCCTCAGCCCGCGTCCCCGTCCGCATGGCCGCGGCCCTCGCTGGTGGTGCGCGCCGATCCGGCCGCGCCGTTCGCACCCTCGCCTTCCCAGAAATAGGCGCGGCGCTTCGCATCGCCCGTGCCCACCTCGTTCATGGTCTTGGCGTCATAGAGCCGCCCGCCGATCATCACCTTCTCGATGTGGTCGGAGTTGTCGATGTCGACGCTCGGATCGTCGGTCAGGATCACCAGATCGGCGAGCTTGCCAGCCTCGATGCTGCCGATGTCCTTGGCCATCCCGAGCGACTGCGCGGGGACGATGGTGCCCGCCTTCAGCGCCTCGACCGGGCTCATCCCGCCGCGCACGAAGCTGCCGAGCTCCCAATGCGCGCCGACGCCCGCCTGCTGGCCATGCGCGCCGATCGAGACCTTCACGCCTCGCTGGGCGAGTTTCCGCGCCTCGCGCGCGTTGTTGTCATCGACGAAGGCCCAGTCGGGAGCCTTGGTGCGCCGCCCGGTCTCGGCGAGCAGCATCTTGGGCGGGGTGTGGACCATCAGCGGGTTCTCCCACACGTTGGTCGCCTGCCGCCAATAGGGATCGCCCGCGAGCCCGCCATAGGTGACCACCAGCGTCGGCGTGTAGTTGGTGTTCGACTTGCTGAAGAACTGGAGCACGTCCTCGTAGAACACATCGACGGGGATGTTGTGCTCGAGCGTCGAGTTGCCGTCGGCGGCGATGTTCATGTCCATCCCGAACAGCGAGCCCCCCTCGGCCACCACCAGCATGTTCTCGGCCGCCGCGGCGCGGACGACCATCTGGCGCTGCTCGCGGCGCGGCTGGTTGTAGTTCTTGACCGAGATCCCGCCCTGCGCCTTGATCCGGCGCACGTGGGCGAGCGCATCATCGTAGCTGTCGATCCGCGCATAGACGTCGGCGGCCTTGGCGCCGTAGATGATCTCCCCGGTCGAGAAGATGCGCGGGCCGAGGGTGAGGCCAGCGCGCTGGCGTTCGGCGGCGGCGAAGACGGTGCTCGCCTGCGAGGAGGGGTTGTGAACCGTCGTCACCCCCATCGCCAGATCCTGGATCAGCGCCCAGTTCTGCTGCGGGATGAGGTCGCCGACGCCGTAGGCGCCGTGGGCGTGGGCATCGACGAGGCCGGGCATGATGGTCTTGCCGGTCGCGTCGATCATCTTCGCATCGCCCGGCAGTTTGATCTTCACGACCGTCGCGTCATAGACGCCGGTGATCCGGTCGCCCTCGATCACGATCAGCCCGTTCTCGATCACGCCGGCATCGTCGGTGGCAAGGCCCGGGCGCATGGTCAGCACCCGCGCGCCGGTGATCACCGTGACGCCCGAGGGCTTGGCCTTCTGGACGGTCACGCCGAGCGGAATGCCGCTGGTGGGCGGCGTGTAGGCAGCGGGGGTCTTGTCCCCTTCCGCCTTCGGGGCATTGGCGAAGAGCGCGGGGACGTTGGCCGTCTCCAGCGAAGGCCCGATCGACCAGAACAGCGTCTCGCCGCCATTGGCCCAGCCGAGGTAATCCGCGCCGCCGGTGCTGACCTTGGTCACGGGCAGCGATCCGCCGGTCTCGCTCACGTCCACCGGCTTGCCGCCGGGCACCAGCGGCATGGCGAAGACCTCGTAGTTCTGGCGGAAGGCGATGGTGCGGCCATCGGGGGCGATGCGCAGGTCGTTGGTGAGATCGCCCTTGGCGTGGGTGCGCTTGGCCTCGCCATTGAGGTCGGTCGAGACCAGCGCGAGGTTGCCCCCGTCGCGCGCGACCATGAACAGGCGGTCGTTGGCGGCACCCCATTGCGGGTTCGCCCCGTCGCGGGTGACGAGCTTCGCCTCGCCTCCGGCAACCGGCATGACATAGATGCCCGGGCTCTCCGAGTAGTCAGGCGAGGTCAGATAGCCGCCCTCGCGCTTCTCGAAGGCGATCAGGGTGCCATCGGGCGAGAAGGCGATGTTGCCGTAATGCCCAGGCCCGGTCAGCACGCGGCGGTTCTGCCCGCGCGCGTCGGCGATGACGATCTCGCCCAGCTTGGCATCGCTCCAGCGGACATAGGCAAGTTGGCTCCCGTCGCGGCTGAAGGCGGGGAAGGCTTCGAGCACGTCCGCACTGTCACCCGTCAGCGGCGCGGGCGCGTCCTTGCCCTTGGCGGACTTGGAATAGAGCCGCCCGAGGCTCTCGAACACCACGCGGCTGCCGTCGGGCGAGAGCGTGGCGAAGCGCGGCATGGTGGTGGTGAAGGTCTCGGGCGCGACGTCGATCACCGGGTGCGGCGCATCGGCGACGGTGCGGGTGTCGTTGACCTTGAAGGGGATCACCGCATGGCCGCTGCCATCGCGGTTCACGCGGTTCAATTTGCCGCCCGCCCAGAACACGATGGCCGAGCTGTCGGGCAGCCAGTCCATGTTGGGATAGACCCCGGTGACGGCCCAGGTCTCCTGCACGTCGAGATCGAGCTTGCCGTAGATCATCCGCTCGCGCCCGCTGGCGAGGTCCTTGACCCACAGCTGGTTCTGGTCCTTGTCGCGCCGGACGAAGGCGAGTTCCTTGCCATCGGGCGAGGGCGCGGGGCGCACCGCGCCGCCATAGCCGGAGACCGCCGTGGTCACTTCGCCGGTGGCAAGATCGTGCTTCTCGATGGCGAAGATGCCGCTCTGGCTGTCCTGCGCGTATTCGAAGGTGTTCCCGGGGGTGGTGTTGCGGGTGTAGTAGATCGCCGAGCCATCGGGCGCGAAGACTGGCTCGCCCAGCTCCTTCTGGAGCCGCTCGTTGGCGCGCTCGACCACCTGCACCCCGCCCCCGCCGCTGACGTGGTAGAGCCACACCTCGCCCGTGCCCGCAGAGCGCTCGGTGGTGTAGTGCTTCTTCGCCGCGATAAACCGCCCGTCGGGCGACCAGGCGGGCTGGTTGAGCAAGCGGAAGTCCTCCTTGGTTACCTGCCGCTTGTCGCTGCCGTCGGCGTTCATCACCCAGATATTGTCCCCGCCCCCGCGGTCCGACGTGAAGGCGATGCGGGTGCCATCGGGCGAGAAGCGCGGCTGCACGTCCCACGACAGGCCCTCACTGATCCGCTTGGGCGTCCCGCCTTCGGTGGGCAGCGTGTAGATATCGCCGAGCAGGGTGAAGGCGATGGTCTTGCCGTCGGGCGCGACGTCGACATCCATCCACGTGCCTTCATCGGTGCTGATCGCGACCTGCTTGAGCACCGCGCCCTTGGGCGCTTCGACGCTCCACTTCTCCTCGGCCTTGGCGTCCTTGGCCTTGGGGGCGGCGGCGACCGGGGCGGATATGAAGGCGGCGCCCGCAAGCAGGGCGGCGGCGAGAATGCGCATGGATTGAGTCTCCCTCTGTCGGCGGCGGAGACTAGCGGCGGCGGGGGATATTGCCAGCACCGCTGCATGTCGTTCGTCGAGCCCGGATGGCGGCTCGCACCTGCGGGTCAGGCGGCGAAGGCCCCGGCGATCCAGCGCGCGAAGGCCTCCACCGCGGCGCTATCGGCGCTCTGGCTGCGCACGAACCAGTAGGACTGGCTGTCATCGGCGGCGATATCGGACAGGCGCACCAGCCGCCCGGTCGCCAGATCCCCCTCGACCAGCCGCGCCCGGGCGAGCGCGACCCCCTCCCCGGCGATGGCGGCATCGAGCAGCAGGCCGGTGTCGGAGAACAGCGGGCCGCCGGTGGGCTCGCCCAGCGCCACGCCCGCCGCGCGCAGCCACGGGCCCCACAGCTGGCGGTCATGCCGCAGCAGCACCGCGCGGGCGAGCTCGGCGGGGGTATGGAGGCCTTGCGCCTCGCGGTAAGCGGGCGCGCAGACCGGGAACAACACCTCGCCCGCCAACCGCTCGGCGCGCACCCCGGGCCAGCCGCCCTTGCCATAGCGGATCGCGCAATCGACGCCGCCCGGGCCGATGTCCGCCAGTTCGAGCCGCGCGTCGATCCGCACATCGATATCGGGATGGGCCGCGCGGAAGGCCCCCAGCCGCGGGGTCAGCCAGCGCGAGGCGAAGCTCGGCAGCAGGCTCACCCTGAGGATCGCCTGCGCCGCGCGCACCGGGGGAAAGGCGAGCGCCAGCAGGCCCAGCGCCTCGCGCACCGGCACCAGCAGCCGCAGCGCCTCGGGCGTCGGGCGCATCCCGTTGCCTTCGCGGGTGAAGAGCGGGTGGCCCAGCGTCTCCTCCAGCGCGCGCAAGCGGTGGCTGATCGCGCCGTGAGTGAGGCCAAGCTCCGCCGCCGCGCGGGTGTAGCTCCCGAGCCGGGCGGCGGCCTCGAGCGCGCGCAGGGTCTGGAGCGAGGGGATCTGCATGGCGATGATTGTGAAGAGAGCTCACATCCTTGTCGAGGAGAAATCGTTGGCTGCGCGCCCGCCTCGGCGCCTATTTGCTGCGGCCATGACCGAGATCGAACTCCTCGCCGATGCCGACGCCCGTGCCCGCCGCTTCGTCGCCGGCAATGCCGCCCGCCGCGTCTTTCCCGATGCCGAAGCCCTCGCTGCGCTCGCCGCTTTCGAGGAAGACCTGACCGACGGCGGCAAGCCGGGGGCCGAGACCCTCGCCCTGCTCGACGAGGTCGGCTCTCCGACAGCGGTCGCGGGCAACGGCCCGCACTATTACGGCTTCGTCGTCGGCGCGAGCCTGCCGGTTGCTGCCGCTGCCGAACGGATGGTGCTGGCCTGGGACCAGAGCGCGAGCACGCCACTGGGCGCACCCGGCGCTTCGGCGATCGAGGCGGTCGCGGGGCGCTGGATGCTCGATATCCTCGATCTGCCGCGCGAGAGCGTGGTGGGCTTCGGCACCTCGGCGAGCGCCTGCGGGCTCACCTGCATCACCGCCGCGCGGCGCACATTGCTCGCGCAGGCGGGCTGGGACTTCGACCGCAAGGGGCTGGCAGGCGCGCCCGAGATCCGCGCGGTGGTCTCCGATGTCGCACATGTGACCATGATCAAGGCGCTGCGGGTGCTCGGCTTCGGCACCGACAATCTCCTCGTCGCCCCGACCGATGCCGCCGGACGGATAGACCCCGCGCGGCTCCCCCCGCTCGATGCGCGCACGATCCTGTGCCTGCAGGCGGGCGAGGTGAACACCGGCGCCTTCGATCCCTTCGCCGACCTTATCCCGCGCGCCAAGGCGGCGGGCGCATGGGTCCATGTCGACGGCGCTTTCGGGTTGTGGGCGCGCGCCTCCGCGGCCAAGCGGCACCTCACCGAGGGGATCGAGGGCGCCGACAGCTGGACGACCGACGGGCACAAATGGCTCAACACGCCCTATGACTGCGCCATGTCGATCGTGCGCGACGGCGCGGCGCTGGCGGGCGCGATGACCAGCGATGCCGCCTATTCGAGCGCGGGGGCCGATGCGCAGAAGAACCTCACGCTCGAATTCTCCCGCCGTGCGCGCGGGGTGGCGATCTGGGCGGCGCTGCGGACGCTCGGGCGCGAGGGCGTGGCCGCGATGGTCGAGCGGCATTGCGCGCAGGCCGCGCGCGTGGCCGAGGGGCTGCGCGCAATGGGCCTCGAGGTGCTCAACGGCCCCGTGCTCAATCAGGTCCTCGCCCGCGGGCGCGACGATGCGCACACGCAGGCAATCCGCGAAGGGGTCGCCGCCTCGGGCCTCGCATGGTTCGGCGGGACCGCGTGGCGCGGCGCGCCCGCCTTCCGCATCAGCGTATCCTCTTGGCGGACAAGCGATGGCGATATCGAGCGCCTGCTCGAGACGATCGGCCGCCACGCCGGCTGAACGCCAACGCCGCGCGAATCGGAAAGGATCAGTCGGCCGGCGCCGTCACGAGACTGGCGGAAAGATCCTCCAGCCGCTGCCGGCCGAAGTGTTCCCACAGGCTGTTGGCCGACCGGATTTCGGCATCGTCACGCCATGACTGGAGCGCGATCCATGCCGCCTTTTCAACGCGATCGAGTGTGCCGGGGTTGGGCAGGCTCGCGGCGAGATCATCGCCCACGTCGCCACCCGCCAGCGCCAGCCGAATCCGGCGCAACAAGACTTCCCGCTCCCGCTCCATGGCGCGAGAATGGGTCAGTTAGTGTTTGCGCGCAAGTATTTGATTATGACAGTAATTTGACCGTTTCTTGACGCGCCGCAGCCCGCGTCGGCTCTAGCGAATGGTCGTCCCGCCCTTGATCACCGCCGCGACACGTTCGAGTGTGGTCACATCGGCAAGCGGATCGTCCATCACCGCGATCATGTCGGCGAAATAGCCCGGAGCAATACGGCCAAGGTCCGCGCCGTGGCCGATCACCTGCGCGGCGCTGCCGGTCGCGGCGCGGATCGCCTGGAGCGGGGTCATGCCGTTCGCCACCATGTAGCGGAATTGCCGAGCGTTGAGCCCGTGCGGATAGACCCCCGCGTCCGAACCGAAGGCGAGCGGCACGCCCAGCTCGACCGCGCGGCGGAAATTGTCGCGCTGGACCTGCGTAGTCTCGCGGTTCTTGCGCAGATATTCCTCCGGCCACCCCTCAGCGGTGCCGACTTCGTCGATGTAGTCGCCGTTGTAGATGTCCATCACGAGCCACACGCCCTTGTCGCGCGCGAGGCGCAGGCCCTCATCGTCGATCAGGCTCGCATGCTCGATGCTGCGGACGCCGGCGCGGATCGCGGCCTTGATGCCTTGCGCGCCGTGGGCATGGGCCGTGGCGTAGGAGCCTCGGGACTTTGCCACCTCGATCGCGGCGCGCATTTCGGCCTCGGTCAGCTCGGGCTCGCCCGGTTCGGTGCCGATCGCCAGTACCGCGCCGGTCGCGATCAGCTTGAGGAAATCCGCGCCGTGATCGAACAGGAAAGCCGCCCGCGCGGCGGCCTCCTCGGGACTGGAGAGTACGCCCAATCGCATGTCGGCGGGCAGCTGGTGGTTGGGGACGACGCCGTTGAGTTCACCCCCGCCGCCCGGATGGGTGAGATACGCCCCGGCCACGAACATCCGCGGCCCCGGCACCAGCCCTTTGTTGATGGCATTGCGCAAGGCGACATCGGTCAGCCCGCGATAGGTGCCGACATCGCGCACGGTGGTGAAACCCGCCTCGAGCGTCGCCCGCGCATTCCGCGCGCCGATCAGCACCGTGTCGACCGGCGAGGTCTTGAGCGGATCGGACAGGTCGGCGCTGCTGCCGGTGTCGGACAGGTGGGTGTGAAGGTCGATCAGCCCGGGCAGCACGGTATATGCCGACCAGTCCACCCGCTTTGCGCCCTCGGGCGTGGCGGTGCAGGGCTCGACCCTCGCGACGCGCTCGCCTTCGGTGAGGATGCACTGGCCGGTCAGCACAGCGCCGCTTTCGACATCGAGCAGCCGGCCCGCCTCGACATAGAGCGCCTCGGCCCGCGCGGCGGCCGGATGGGCGAGCGCCATTGCGGCGAGCAGCCCGGCGATCAGACGGGTGCGGCGCATCGCCATGGCTAGACCGCCGCGAACCGGCGGAAGCTGCCGCCGTCGGCGAGCACTTCCTGCGCGCAATTGTGCCCCGGCGCGCCAGTCACCCCGCCGCCCGGATGGTTGCCCGCGCCGCACATGTAGAGCCCCTTCACCGGCCCGCGATAGGCGCCGTGGCCCAGCACCGGCCGCGCGCTCCACAGCTGGTCGAGGCTCATGTGGCCGTGCATGATGTCCCCGCCCACAAGCCCGAACTTGCGGTAGAGCCCCTTGGGGCTCAGCACCTGCCGTCCGAGGATCGAGGCGCGAAAGCCCGGCGCATGGGCTTCGACCGTGTCGATGATCGTGTCGGCCGCCGCATCCTCCTCTGCGTCCCAGTCGCGGCCGTCGGGCAGCTCGGGTGCGAATTGCTGGCAGAACAGGCTGGCGACGTGTTGGCCCGGAGGGGCGAGGCTGTCGTCCACCGTGGAGGGGATCAGCATCTCGACGATCGGCCGCTTCGACCAGCCGTGCGCCTTGGCATCGAGGAAAGCCTTGTCCATGTAATCGAGCGTGGGCGCGATGATGATGCCGCTCTGGTGATGCTCGCCCGGCTCGGGGAGCGAGGTGAAGCGCGGCAGCTCGGAGAGCGCGACATTCATGCGGAAGGTGCCCCCGCCCGCCTTGTAGCCGCGCATCCGGCGGCGGAAATCGGCGGGCTGGTGGTGTTCGGGGAGCATCTTGCCGTAGAGCAGCTTCGGCCCGACGTTGGCGATCACCCGCTTGGCGGCGATCTCCTCGCCGCTTTCGAGCTTGACGCCCGCGACCGTGTCGCCATCGACCAGCACCTCGGCCACAGGGCTTTCGAGGCTGATCTCGACGCCCGACTTGCGGCACACCTCGGCCATGATCTGGGTGATCGTGCCCATTCCGCCGATGCAGTGGCCCCAGGCGCCCTTCTTGCCGTTCACTTCGCCGAAGACGTGGTGAAGCAGGACATAGGCGCTGCCGGGCGTGTCGGGGCTGGCATAGTTGCCGACCACCGCGTCGAAGCCGAAGGCGGCCTTCACCGCCTCGCTCTCGAACCACTGGCCGAGGAAGCTGGTGGCCGACTTGGTGAAGAGATCGAGCACGTCGCGCTTGGCTTCCATGCCCAGCTTCGACAGGCCCCAGCCCTGCGATGCGCCCGCGATCAGGGTGCGCAAGCCCTCGCCGACATTGGGCGGGCTCTTGAGCGCGAGGCTGCGCAGCACCTCGGCGACGCCTTCGAGCGCGTCGTAATAGGCGGGCAGCGTCGCCGCATCGGCAGCCGAGAAGCGCGCGAATTCGGCCTGTGTGCGCTCCAGCCCGCCGCCGAGCTTCAGATAGCCGCCGTCTTCCTGAGGCAGGAAGTTGCTGATCGGCCGTTCGATCACGCGGTAGCCGTGCTCGGCCAGCCGCATGTCGCGTATCACCTTGGGCTGGAGCAGGCTGACCGTGTAGCTCGCCACCGAATTGCGGAACCCCGGGTGGAACTCCTCGGTCACCGCCGCGCCGCCGACGATATCGCGCCGCTCAAGGATGCGCACCTTCAGCCCCGCCTGCGCGAGGTAGAAGGCGCAGGTGAGGCCGTTGTGGCCCGCGCCGATGATCACGGCGTCGTATTTCTGGGTCATGCGCGGCGGCTCCATCCGGCTGCGGGTTGGTGTTCGAGGCGGGCCTCGGGGATCAGGTCACGGATGCGGCGGCAGAAGTGCCTGAGGCACACTTCCTTGTCGCTCAAGGGCCCCATGCTGAAGCTGCGGCTCGCCATGCCCTGCTGCACGCGGGTGATGAGCGCAGTGTCCTCGGCATTGACCTGACGGTTGATGCGCCAGTTGAGATAGCGCGCGGCGCGCATCTCGCGCCTGTCGTCCGGCAGGACATAGCTGATCTCGCGGATCAGGCACGTCGTCGGCCCGGTGGGGAGCCACTGCATGAAATCGATCTGGTCGGGATAAATGTCGAAGGCGACATTGGGCCAGAGCTTGAAGTAGAGCCAGAAGCGCTGCTTGTCTTCCGGCAGGTGCGGCACGGGCGGGAGCAGCTTCTGGTACATCCGCTCCGACCAGTTGGCGCTCTCGCGATCGATCATCGCGCCCCACATGCGGTCGACATGGGCCTCGGCCTCGATGCCGTAGCCCTTGCCGAACAGGCGCGTGAGGCCGGGGTGGGCGACGGGGATGTGGAGACCGTCGGAGTAATTGTCGCCGACATTCTTCCAGTTCACTTCCCGCGGGCGCAGGGTGACGCGGCCCAACGCTTCAAGCTCGTCGAAGCGGTAGGGGGCGACCATCGCCTCGTATGGCGCCATCTGCTGGGCGACGGTCGGCCCGCCATCATCATGCAGGCGCACGAAGATGAAGCCGCGCCACACCTCCAGTTCCATCGCGACGAGCCCCGCTTGGCTGCGGTCGAGCGTCGGATAGCTGGCGCTGTCGGGAACGCCGGTCAGCTTGCCGTCGAGGTCATAGGTCCAGGCGTGATAGGGGCAGACGAGTTTCTTCGCGCAGCCGCTCGCCCCGTCGACGAGACGCGATCCGCGGTGGCGGCAGACATTGGTGAAGGCGCGCAGAACGTCGTCGGTGCCGCGCACCACGATCACGCTCTCGCCGCAATAGTCGAGCGTGTGCCAGTCGCCCGCCTTCGGGATGTCGCTGGTGTGGCACACCACCTGCCAGCTTGGGCGGAAGACGCGATCGAGCTCCACTGCATGGAACTCGGCGTCGTGATAGGTCCAGCTGGGCAGGCTCCAGCCCTCGAGCGGATCGGTGTCGTGGAGGGGCTGAGTTGCCATGTGCGCGTCCTTGCTTTACGATCGTATAACAAGCACCGCATGAGCGCACAACCCGCCTTTACCCGCGCCGATCCCGATGCGCGCCGCCAGAGCCTGATCGAGGCGACTGCGCGCGTGCTCGCGGCCAAGGGTGCAGCGGGCGTCTCGGTGCGCACGATCTGCGCCGAGGCGGGGGTCTCGGCGGGGCTGCTTCGTCATTATTTCGCGAGCGTTTCTGAGGCGATTGCCGCAACCTATCGCTGGACGGGGACGGAGATCGACCGGGCATTGGAGCAGGCGGTGGCGGCGGCTGGCCCGGACTCGCGCGCGCGGCTGATCGCCTATCTCGCGGCCAATTTTCGTGCCCCCATCGCCACGCCTGACCTCCTCGCCAGCTATGTCGCCTTCTGGAGCCTGACCCTAAGCGACCCCGCGGTCGCATCGGTGAGGGTGGAGGTTTACGGAAGCTTCCGCCAAGGGTTGGAAGGGTTGCTTCGCGCCTACCGCCCCGACCTTGCCGATGTTCGCGTGGTGGCGGTGGCGCTGACGGCTCTGATCGACGGGCTGTGGCTCGAACTCTCGCTCGGGCAGGCGCCGTTCAGTGCCGAGGAAGCCGAAGCGCTCGCCGCGCAGTGGCTCGATGCGCTGGCCCCTCAGGCGGCGGCTGGCTGAGTGCCGCGCTTCGCCCACCAGTAAAGCGGCACGCCCGCCGCCATCAGCACGAGGCTCCAGCCGCTCGCCTCGATCCCCGCGCCCCACAAGGTCCACAGCGCATAGCCCGCGCCCACCAGCGCTGCCCCGCGCGCCACCTTCATCTGCCACGCCGCCAGCGCGCAGGCGAGGTAGAGCCACAAGGCCGCGCTGGTCGAGAGCAGCAGCACGAATTCGTAGATGCCCTGCATGTTCCTACTGGCGTTGAACAGCAGGCAGACCGTGGCGATCACGCTCGAGACCAGCAGCGCGCGGCGCGGGGTGCCGTGGCGGTCGGTCGCGGCGAACCAGCGCGGCAGCATCCCGCGCTCGGCCATGGCGCGGGGCAACTCGCCCTGGAGCAGCACCCAGCCATTGATCGCGCCGACGCAGCTGACGATCGCGAAGACCGAGACCAGCGCCGCCGTCCCGCCGCTCCAGTAGCGCTCGACAAAGGTGGCGAAGGGCGCTGGCGAGGTCGCGGCGACCGCCTCGGGCAGCATCAGCGCGATGGCCGAGCACACCAGCAGGTAGAGCACGCCCGTCAGCCCCGTGCCCCACATCGTCGCGCGCGGGACATTGACCGCGGGGTTCTCGACCCGCGCGGCGGCGATGCTCGCGCATTCGAAGCCGAGCAGCGCGAACAGCGTCAAGGCCGCCGCGCCGCGCAGGTCCGTACCGTTGAGCTCGCTCATGACAAAGGGCCGGATCTCGCCCGTGCCGTTGCCGAGCACCACGGCGGCGATGAGGATCACCGCCACCAGCGGCACGAGCTTCAGCAGCAGCGTCGCGATCTGGAAATGGCCCGCAGCCCGCACCCCGCGCAGGTTCAGGAGCGTCATCGCCCAGACCAGCGCGATGGCGCACAGCGCCGGCAGCATCGGCGTGGCCGAGATGGCGGGGACGAAGGACGAGAGGTAGCTCACCGCCGCCACCGCGATGGAGACGACCGCGGTCCACACCGAGACCCAGTAGACCCAGCCCACAAGAAAGGCGGCCAGCTCGCCGAAGGCCTCGGCGACGAAGCCCGCCGGATCGCTCGCCCCGGGCCGCGCGCGGGTGAGCGCGGCGAGCACCCAGGCCAGCACCAGCGTTCCGGCGGTGGTGACGATCCAACCGAGCACGGCGTTCCAGCCGAACGGCGCAAGGCTCGCCGGGAGCAGGAACACGCCCGAACCGATCATGTTGCCCATGACAAGGGCGATGGCAGCGAAAAGGCCGAGCTTGTGGCCCGGCCTTTCCGTTGTTTGCGATGTCGCGGTCACGGCCTCAGAAATCGAAGCCGGCCTTCAGTCCGATCACGCGCGGCCGGGTGACGACGTCGTAGAACGCCCCGCCGGTGTTGCTGATCCCGTCAGGGTCGCCGCAGACGGTCTCGACGCACTGGACCCCGCTGTTGATCACCCCGCGCGAGTCGAGCAGGTTGGTGGCGAACAGCTCGAAACGCAGGTTGTCCTTCTTCACCCCGAAGCTGAGATCGACCGTCGCATAGGGATCGAAGAAGCCCTTGATGCCGTTCTCCTGATCGCGAAGGTCGCTGCGCCGCCGGCCGATATAGGACAGCGCGCCCTGCGCGTGCGCATCCCACCCGCCGAGCGGGAATTCGTAGCGCGCGATCGCATTGCCCTTGAACTTCGCGGTGACCGGCAGCTGCGTGCCTGCCCGTGCGAGCAGCGCGTTCTCGCGCCCGTCGCCCGGATCGAAGGTGCAATCGAAGGTCGGGTTCGCAATCCGGCAGAAATCGCGCCGGATCGTCGCATCGTTGTAGCTGCCCGAGAGCATCAGGGTGAGCCCGTCGGCGCGGTAGGTGAAATCGGATTCGATCCCCCGGATGCGCGCGATCCCGGCGTTGCGGATTTCGGTCAGCCCGTTCGCGCCGAGGAAGGACAGCTGGATGTCGTTCCAGTCCTCCTGGAACACCGCACCGTTGAAGGTGACATCGCCGAAGCTCGTCTTCCAGCCGAACTCGTAGTTGTCGAGCGTGTCGGGCAGGTAGGGCGGCAAGGTGCCGCGCCGGTTGATGCCGCCCGGGCGGAAGCCCTGCGACCAGGTGGCATAGACCAGCACATCCGGCGTGATCTTGTAGGTCGCGTTGAGCTTGTAGATCGCGTCGGTATCCGAGGTGACCTTGTCGAGGTTGGTGCAGGGCGAACCTGCCACCTTGGCCGGGCCGAAACACGCCGCCTCGCCGGTGCGGCTGGAATAGCCGTCACTGAAGCCGAAGAAGCCGACCAGCGAGTTCTTGTAGTTGTAGAGCCGCGCGCCGCCGGTCAGGGTCAGCTGGTCGGTAACGTCGAAGCTGAGCTCGCCGAAAGCGGCATAGTCGCGGTCGACACGCTCCTGGCGGGTGAGCCAGATGTTGCTTTCCGTGCCGGTGACCGTGATCGCATCGGCGATGTCGTCGATGATGTAGTTCTGCGTGATCCGGTGGTACTGGCGCTGCGCGAAGACACCGCCGATGAAGCGCAGCGGCGCTTCCTGGGGGCTCGCAATGCGGATTTCACCGAAGGAGCGGCGGTAGCGATCGTTGCCCTGGATGTACTGGTTGGGGTTCACCAGGTCGCCGTCGTTGTCGTAGAAATAGGTGCCGTAGCCCGCCAGCGCGTCGTAGAAATAGGCGTAGTCCGAATAGTCGGAGGCGGTGTCGGTGGTGCGCCACAGCTGGCCGCCGGTGGCGACAAGGTCCCAGCTGCCGATCTTGCCCTCGATGGTCAGCGCGGCCTGGAGCCACTTGTCCTTCGAGAATTCGGCATTGTACTGCACCGTCTGGAGCGAGCGGGTGACGGCGGTGCTGCGCTCCTGCGCGAAGCTGCCGTCGGCGTTCTGGACCTGACCCATGATGGTCGGACGCAGGGTCCAGCTGTCATTGAGCTCGATCCCCAGCGCGACGCGCGCACCATAGGTGTCGACGTCGTTGTAGTTGTCCTCGACGAACTCGGCATTGTTCTGAGTGATGCCCGAGCTGGGATAGGTGCGGCTGCCCGGGATGTTGTCGATATAGCCGCCGTCGCGGCGATACCACGCCACCACGCGCAGCGCGGCGCGGTCGGACAGCTTGGCATTGTAGAAGCCCTGCGCGATCCCGCCGAAATCGCCGCGGTTGACGCTGTTGAGCTCGAAATCGGCCGCGCCGTAGCTGCCCGAATAGTCGGGCGCATTGGTGACCATCTTGATCGTGCCCGCCATCGAGCTCGCCCCGTAGAGCGTGCCCTGCGGGCCGGCCAGCGCCTCGACCCGCGCAAGGTCATAGGCATGGATGTCGAGCGCGCCCTGGATGGTCGTGATCGGCATTTCATCGAGATAGATGCCGACCGTGGGCAGCGAGGCCGAGTGGTTGGCGTTCTCGCCGCTGGCGACGCCGCGGAAATAGACCTGGCTGAAGCCCGGGCCCGAGGTCTGGATCGTCACCGAGGGCAGGAACTTGGCGACATCGCGTAGCTCGTTGACCTGCAGCTGCTCGAGCGCCTCCGTGCCTAGCGCGGTGATCGCGATCGGCACGTCCTGAAGGTTCTGCGAGCGCTTCTGCGCGGTGACGATGATGACATTGTCATTCTCGTCGGCGACTTCGTCCTGCGCCATGGCCGGGGCTGCCACCGCCATGGCGGTGCCTGCGAGAAGGGTAGCGGTGATGGCCCGCACCCCGTTGCAATTCCTGAACGTCAAATCTGCCTCCCAATTGGCGATGTGCCAGTCCCCCGCAACAAACCGCCACAGCCGGGGCCGCTTGCCAAGCTGTTGCTTATCTTCAAAGTCCTGATGGCGTACTTTGCTTACCCGCTATGGCAAATTTGTCACATCGGATCGGCGGTCAGGCCGGCCGGTCGGCATAGGCCTCTACGAGGTCGCCCAGCGCCGCGCGCAGGGGGCCGAGCCACTGGTCGAAAGGCTCCCACTGGCCCGCACCGTCGCGGTTGATCGGGCGGCGGACCTGCTCTGACGAGGCGGTCCGCACCGCGCGGGTGTTGCGGTGGAATTCCATGCAGGCCTCCTCGAAGGGAAGCCCGAGATAGGCGAGCATCGCGCGCACTTCGCTCTCCGGATCGTCGAGCACGCGCTCGTGGATCACACGGTGGATGCGCCCCGGGAGCACGCGGTCGTAATGGTCCATCGCCCGCACGTAATCGGCGTAATAGCGGCCGATATGGTCGAGCGAATAGGTGAACGCCTGCCCCTTGGCGAAGTGCTGGCGGAAGTTGGAAAAGCAGCAGTCGAGCGGATGGCGGCGCGCGTCGATGATCTTCGCGTTCGGCAGGATCAGGTGGATGAGGCCGACATAGCTCCAGTTGTTGGGCAGCTTGTCGATGTAGAAGGGCTTGCCGGTCTTGCGCTGGACGCGGGTGCGCTCGAGGAACTCGGCGCCAAGTTCGGCGAAGCGCTCCGGCGGCATCGCCGCGACCGCGCCCGGCCAGTCGCGCGCATCGCCGCCCGCCGCGGCCTTGGCCTCGCGCATGGCGATGGCGGGAATGTCGGGCAGCTCCATCGTGCCCTCGACCGCGGAATGGCTGGCGAGGATCTGCTCGAGCAGGGTCGAGCCCGCGCGCGGGAGGCCGAGGATGAAGACCGGATCGGGCGCCGGATCGCCCGTGCCCGCTCGCGTGGCGACGAACTCGGGCGTGAAGACTTCGATCATGCGGTCGACCTGCCGCGTGGTCGTGTCCGGATCATAGGCGAGCTCGCGGCTGCGCAGATCGTTGCCCGCGGCGTAGTGGCGGAAGCTGTCGCCCGGCGACTTGCGGTCGCCCCACGCCTTGCCGAGCGCGAAGTGGAGGTGGAAGGCGTCCTCGTTCGCGATATCCTGCCCCAGCGCCGCCTCCATCGCCGCAATGTCCGCGTCGGAGAACTCGACCGTCTTGAGGTTCGCAAGGCTCCACCACACCTCGCCCAGATGCGGCTCGACCGCCAACGCGCGGCGATAGGCCGCGATGCTCTCCTCCGTCCGGCCGACGGTCTTGAGCAGGTGGCTGTAGCTCATCCAGAGCTTGGCGTGTTCGGGGAAGGTCTGGACCAGCTCGCCATAGATCGCCAGCGCCTCGTCATAATCGCCGATCCGCCCGAGCGTGGCGGCCAGCAGGTTGCGGCTGCCGACATTGGCCGGATCCTGCGCCAGCACCTGTTCCAGCACCTCGCCCGCTTCGGCAAAGCGGTTCTGCTTGTAGAGCACGATCGCGAGATTGGCCCGCGCGGCGGTGAAAGCGGGGGCAAGTTCGATCGCGCGGCGCAGCAGGTTCTCCGAATCCCGGTATCGCGCTAGACGTCCGGCGAGTTCCGCCATCATCCGGATCGCGGCGACATCGGTCGGCTGGCGCGACAGGCGCTGGCGCAGGCGGGCTTCGGTCTCGGGCAGATCATTGGCCATCAACGACCCGGCAATGGCGACCATCTCGGGATCATGCGCGGTGGCGCGGATCGCCGCCATCTCGGCGCGCGCAGCCTCCTCGTCCTGCCCGAGCTGGCGCAGCAGGCGGCCGAGCATCCGGTGCGCCCCGGCATTGAGCGGCTCGCGCGCGGTGACGATCCGCAACTGCCCGGCAGCGGCCGCCGGATCGCGCCGTGCCAGCTCGACGATGGGCGGCACCGGCCTTGCCTCGCTCTTGCTCATGGGCGCGGCCTAACATGTGGCTGCGCGGGTGGGTAGTGGCCTTGCCCTCGCCGTCACCAGCCACTACCCCGCCCCTCCTACCCGAACGGAGACCGCAGCGATGGAAACCCTGTCCGAAACCCGCAGCCATGGCGGGACCCAAGGCGTCTACCGCCACGCCTCCAGCGCGACCGGCACCGACATGACCTTCGCGGTGTTCGTCCCCGACCACGCGCCCGGCGAGCGGCTGCCGGTGCTGTGGTATCTCTCGGGGCTGACCTGCACCCATGCCAACGTGATGGAAAAGGGCGAATACCGCGCCGCTTGCGCCGCGCAGCGCGTGATTCTCGTCGCCCCCGACACCTCCCCGCGCGGCGACGACGTGCCCGACGCGGCGGAGGAATACGACTTCGGCAAGGGCGCGGGCTTCTATGTGGATGCCACGCAGGAGCCTTGGGCGCAGCATTACCGGATGCGCGCCTATATCGAGCAGGAACTGCCCGCACTGATCGCCGAAGCCTTCCCCGCCGATATGGCGCGGCAGGGGATCACCGGCCATTCGATGGGCGGCCACGGCGCGCTCACCATCGCGCTGCGCAACCCCGGCCGGTTCCGCTCGGTCAGCGCCTTCGCGCCGATCTGCGCGCCGTCGCAGGTGCCGTGGGGCGAGAAGGCGCTCGGCCGCTACCTCGACGAGGATCGCGCGGCTTGGGCGCAATACGACGCCGTCGCCTTGATCGAAGGCAGCGCGCGCCTGCCCGATCTACTGGTCGATCAGGGCAGCGCCGACAATTTCCTCGACAGCCAGCTGCGCACCCCGCTGCTCGAGGCCGCCTGCGCTGCGGCCGGCATCCCCGCGACGATCCGGATGCAGGAGGGCTACGACCACTCCTACTTTTTCATCTCGACCTTCATGGCCGAACACGTCGCCTGGCACGCCGAGCGGCTGAAAGGCTGAAGCGCAAGGGCGCGGTGCGCCCCCGTCAGATCTGCAACTGGCTCCCCAGTTCGACCACGCGGTTGGTGGGGAGTTTGAAGCTCTCCATCGCGCTTTCCGAGCTTTTCGACATCCACGCGAACAGCCCCTCGCGCCACAGCGACATGCCGGGGTGGTCGCGCGAAGGGATAAGCTTCTGGCGGCCGAGGAAGTAGCTCGTCGCCATCGGGTCGAAAGGCCCGCACGCCGTCTCCAGCGCGGCGAGATCGCGCGGAATGTCGATATCCTCCATGAAGCCGTAGCGCAAGATCACGCGGTAGAAGCCCTCGCCCGCGTCATGCACATCGGCGCGGGAGGCGGGATCGACCTGCGGCACCTCCTCCACCTTGACGGTCACGATCAGCACCCGCGCGTGGAGCACCTGGTTGTGCTTGAGGTTGTGGAGCAGCGCGCTCGGCACGCCCTCGGCCGAGGCCGAGAGATAGACCGCGGTGTTGCGCACGCGGTGGACCGATCCGGCGACCGAGGCGATGAAGGCGGGGAGCGTCAGATCGCCCTCGGCCATCGCGACGCGCATGATCCGGCGGCCCTTGGACCAGGTGGTGAGCAGGGTGAAGAGCACACCCGCGACCGCCAGCGGGAACCAGCCGCCGTCGGGGATCTTGGCGATGTTCGAGGCGAAGTAGATCACGTCGACCAGCGCGAACAGCCCGATGGTCGCGCCCGCCAGCAGCTTGTTCCAGCGCCACACCTTGAAGACCAGGAAAGCGAGCATCATCGTCGTGATCAGCATCGTCCCGATGACCGAGATGCCATAGGCCGAGGCGAGCCGGGTGGATTCGCGGAAGCCCAGCACCAGCAGCAGCACCATGACGAGCAGCCCCCAGTTGATCGCCGGGATGTAGATCTGCCCCGCCGCCTTGGCGCTGGTCTGGAGCGTGCGCAGGCGCGGCAGGAAACCGAGCTGCACCGCCTGATGCGTCACCGAGAAGGCGCCCGAGATCACCGCCTGACTGGCGATGATCGTCGCGGCCGTGGCGATCAGCACCAGCGGCAGGCGCGCCCATTCGGGGGCCATCAGGTAGAAGGGGTTCTCGGCCGCGGCAGGGTTCCCGAGCAGCAGCGCGCCCTGCCCCATGTAGTTGATCATCAGGCAGGGGTAGACGATCCCCAGCCAGCTGTAGCCGACCGCCTTGCGTCCGAAATGCCCCATGTCGGCATAGAGCGTCTCGGCCCCCGTGACCGCAAGGAACACCGAGCCCATGGCAAGGAAGGCGAGGTGCGGGTCGTAGGCGAAGAAGGCGGCGGCGTGGTAGGGGTTGAGGATCCCCAGGATTTCGGGCCGCGCGGCGATATTGACGACGCCGAGCACCGCGAGGGTCGCGAAATAAACCAGCACGATCGGACCGAACAGCGCGCCGACCCTCGCCGTGCCGCGGCTCTGTATCAGGAACAGGCCGATCAGGATCACCACCGCAATCGGCACCACCAGCGCCTCCAGCGCCGGGTTGACGATGGTCAACCCCTCGACCGCCGAGAGCACCGAGATCGCCGGGGTCAGCATCGCATCGCCATAAAACAGCGAGGCAGCGAGCACGCCAAGCACCACCAGCGCCGCGCCGATGCGTGGCCCCTGCACATGGCGGGAGATCAGCGCCAGCAGGGCGAAGGAACCGCCCTCGCCCTTGTTGTCGGCACGCATCGCGACGAAGACATATTTGACCGTCACGATCAGCATCAGCGACCAGAAGATCAGGCTCAGCACCCCGAAGACGTGAAGCCGGTCCACCGTCAGCGGATGCGGGCCGACGAAGCTTTCCTTCAGCGCATAGAGCGGCGAGGTGCCGATATCGCCATAGACCACGCCGATGGCGCCGAGCATGAGGACGGGGAGGCGATCGCGCGGGGTCGCATGGGCGGAAGAGGCCGCGCTGTGCGGGCCGGAGAGGGGCGTTTCCATGCCCGCCCATGTGGACCTACAGGCCATAAAGATTCCATGTGGATTGGCGGCGATCGGCACGTCGGGCCTCGACGTGGCGGGCGGCAAGGCGCATTTCACCGTTATGGAAAACCAATCGCCTCCGCCCCTCCCTGCCGACCCCACTCCCGCCTCGCGCGCGGCCGGATTGGCGCTCGGCTTGCTGCTCACGCTGGCTGCGACGCTGGCCGGTCTGCTGGTTGCGCCCGGCTGGGGATCGGCGGCCGTGGTGCTGCTCTATCTCCCGCCGGTGCTGGTGACCGCGCGCTATGCGGGGCTGTGGCCCTCGCTCGCGCTGGCGGTGCTGGCGACGCTGACCTTCAACTTCTTCTTCACCGAGCCCTTCCGCACGCTGCGCATCAGCAGCCCCGCCGACCTCCTGACCGTTGCGGCGCTGTTTCTGGTGGCGGTGGTCACCAGCCAGCTCGCGAGCGCGATGCGCACCCAGACCCAGCTCGCCGCGGCCAGCGCGGCGCGCAATGCGACCATCGCGGGGCTCGCGCGCCGCCTCATCCCCTGCACCGACCGCGCGGCAGTGGCCGATGTCGTGGTCGAAGACCTCGCGCGGCTGTTCGATTGCCATGCCGTGTTCGCGGCCAATGAAGAGCCGGCGGCGATTCTCGCTGCCCGCCCGGCCGACCCCGCCCTTGCCCCCAACGATCACGCCGCGCTCGCCGCCGCGCTGGCGATGGGCAAGGTGACGGGCCGGGGCGCGCAGCAAGTCTCGCCGGCCGACTGGCAGTTCCATCCCGTGATCGGGCAGGGCAAGATCCACGCCGTCGTCGGCCTCGCCCGCGTCGACGGTCGCAATCCCGTGACCGAGAGCCAGCGCGAGCTGCTCGCCAACCTGCTCGACCAGGCGGCGCTCGCGCTCGAACGCGCGCGGCTGGAGGCCGAGGCCACGGCGACGATTGCGCTGCGCGAACGCGACAGGATGCGCGCCGCGCTGCTCGCCTCGATCGGCGAGGATGTGAAGCCCCGCCTGCTGGCGATCCAGGCCGGATCGCGCAGCCTGCGCCGCAATCCCGGCGACAAGGAGGCCGCCACCGCCATCGGTAGCGAGGCGGCAAAGCTCGAACAATATATCGACAACCTCGTCGATCTCGGGCCGGGCGAGGATCAGGAGCCGGTGATGTGCGGCCCCCTCGCCATCGACCTGTTCCGCCACAAGGTGACCCGCGCGGGCGAGGAGGTTCACCTCACCCCCAAGGAGTTCGCGGTGCTGGCAGAGCTGGCCCGCCACGCCGGCCGCGTGCTGACCCACCGTCACCTGCTGCGCGCGGTGTGGGGCCCGGCGCACGAGGAGCATGTCGATTACCTGCGGGTCGCGATCCGCGCGCTGCGCCAGAAGCTGGAGGCCGATCCGGTGGCGCCGTCGCTGATCGTCAACGAGCCGGCGGTGGGATACAGGCTCGCCGATCCGAATGCCGGGTGACCCGGAGCCTTGCCCGGGCTGCCGCCTCAGCGCCCGGCAATATCGGCGACATAGATCGCCGCAGTGCTGCCCGGCGCGATGCTGGCGGGCGAGAGGTAGAGCCTGCCGTCCCGCTCGATCGCTGTGCTGAACGCGGTCCGTGCCCCATCGATGGCGAGCAGGCGCGGCGTCAGGGACCGGGCCTCGCGGGTGATCTCGACCACGCAAGGCAATGGCTGCGGCCCCGGACGCATGGCGGCGGGAAGCCAGGCCAGCAGGCGGCGCACCGCGGAATAAGGCGCGGTGCCATCGACAATCGGGGAGCGCGGCGAGAGCAGCGTCACCCAGTAGCGCCCCGCCCGGTCGGACGCGCGGATATTGCCGGTAAAGCCGGGAAGGCCGGTCAGCTGCGCCAGCCTTTCGCCCTCCGGCGAGAACAGGCTCACGGCGTAGATCGCGCTTTCGGCGACCAGCAGGTTCCCGTCGGGCATCGCGGCCACGCCGTTGGTCATGGCCAGTCCCCGCGCCAGCACCCGCGCCTTGCCGGAGGCCGGATCGTAGCGGACCAGCAGCCCTGACCCGCGATGTTCGAGCACCTCGTGATAGAAATCATCGAGGCTGCGTCCGGTGGCGGTAGTGGTGAAGGCAATGCTGCCGTCGGGCATGGCGGTGACGTCGTTGGTCCACGACAGGCGCGTGGAGCCGACCCGGTCGAGCATGCGGCGGAAGGCCCCGCCCGGCGGTGCGGCGAGCAGGGCGCCCGTGCGCTCGTCGACCGCGTAAATCGTGCCATCCAGGCCATCGGCTAGGCCCGTGAGGAAGCCCCCGCCGCGCGCCGCGATCGTCCATGCGCCGCTGGCGGGATCGACCGCGGCAACCTCGCCGTTCGCCATCGCCACCAGCAGGCGTCCGGCCCCGTCGAAGGCGAGCCCGTCGGGTTTGCCAGGTAGGTCACTCGCCAGCACCCGCACGGTCACCCGCGGCGCGGTGGCGCAGGTCTGCCCGTCGGCGAGCGGAGGCGGAGGTTGCCATGTGACCGGGTCGATCGGGCTTAAGGCGATCAGCCCTGCCGCTCCGAGCCCGAGACCCAGCAGCGCAAGACCGGCAATCCGCCGGATCATGCAGGCAAAACGCCGATGCTCTGGAGCAGGGCGAGGCGGTCATAGATCACCTCCTGCTCGACCACCTTGCCCGCCACGATCTGGTACCGCGCGGCATAGGTGCCGGAAATGCGCGCGCCGCTGGGCGGGATCGCGGTGCCATCAGGGAGCATCAGCGGGCCGGTGTGGACGCCGCTCATGGTGCAGAAATCGGTGATCGCCTCGCCATCGACGAGGCGCGCATGGGTGCGCACGTCGTTCTCGCTGAAGGCGCCGAGCCACACTTGCTCGGCCAGGATGCGCGCCGGCTTGCCGGTCAGCGCCACGCCCGGCGCGCGGTAGTCGACATTCTCGTGCCAGTGCATGGCGATGCCGTCGAGATCGCCGTGGCGGAAGGCCTCGTGCATCGCATCGACCACGGCGGCGGGGGACAGGTGGGTGGCGGTGTCGGTCATGGCTGAACTCCCTCAGGCCGGGGCCATTGCATGGGCGCGCAGCCATGCGACCGTATCGCGCACGGTCTCGGCGACGGGACGGAAGGCGAGGCCCAGTTCGGCTTCCGACTTGGCGTGGTTGAAGCGGGTGCGCCCCGCCTCGCGCTTGAGCGACTTGACCGCCGCCCAGCTCAGCAGCGCGGGCTTTCCGGTGGTCCGCGCGAGCATCTCCTGCATCCCTGCCACGGCATACATCAGCGGCAGCGGTAGGGCGCGGGTCGGGGCCTTGATCCCGGTCTCCTGCTCCAGCTCGGCGAACAACTCCCCAAGGGTCATGCAGCGCCCCGCCGCGAGATAGCGCTCGCCCCGGCGCCCCTGCGTCAGCGCGGCGATCTGCGCCTCGGCCACGTCGCGCGCATCGACGAAGGACATGGTCGCGGGCGGCACGCCGGGCAGGCGCTGGTGGAGGAAATCGAGCGCGGTCTGCGCGGCGGAGGTCGGTCCGGCATCGCCCGGCCCCCACATCCAGCCCGGCATCACCATCACCGCGTGGAAATCGGGATAGCGTGCCAGCGCATCGAGCACCGCGCCGTCGGTCAGGATCTTGCTGCGGTAGTAATCGTCGGCATTGGCGGTGTCGCGCAGCATGGTCTCGTCGATCAGCGCGCCCGGCGGCCCGTCGATCAGCGCGATCGAGGAGGTGTGCACCATCCGCCGCACCCCGGCGGCATAGGCGGCGGCGATGAGGTCGCGCGTGCCGATCACGTTGATGCGCTCCAGCATCGGCCAGTGCGAGCCACCCTTGTAGCTGTCGCGGAAATAGGCGGCGGTGTGGAACAGCGCGTCCACACCGTCGAGGTGCCGGGCAAAGCCGGAGACGTTCTCCATGTCGCCGGTGACGATCGCGAGCCGCGGCGTGTCGAGATCGGCGAACTGTGCGGTGGCCTTAGCCCGGCTGCGCGCCAGGGCCCGCACATTCGCGCCGCGCGCCAGCAGCGCCCGCACGAGATTGTTGCCCAGCAAGCCGGTCGCCCCGGTCACAAAAAAGGTCTGGCCATCCATTGCGCGACTCCGTTTGGATTTGATCGAGTATTGAAATACCATTTGGTATTCGAATTGCAAGCGGTATGCTTACACCATGCCCAGACTGACCCGAGCCGAAAGCCGCCAGCAGACCCGCGAACGCCTGCTCGATGCCGCCAAGGACGCCTTCACCCGCGAAGGCTATGCTGGCGCGTCGGTCGATGTGATCGCGGAACGGGCCGGCTTCTCGAAGGGCGCGTTCTATTCGAACTTCGAGAGCAAGGAGGCGATCTTCCTCGACCTGCTCGAGGCGCACATGGGCGAAGAGGTCGCGATCAGCAGCGGCTTCGTGCCGCAGAACGCCTCGGCCGAGGATGCGATCGAGGCCATCGCGGCGCGCTACGCCAGCGATCCGGTCGATCTCGAATGGTGCCTGCTATCGATCGAGTTCGCGCTCCACGCCACCCGCTCGCCCGCCTTCGCCGAACGGCGCGCGGCGCTCTTCGCGCGCCATTATGCGGCGGTGGCGAAGGTGATCGAAAGCATCGCGGCAAGCGCCGGCGTGACGATCGTCCATCCGGAACGGAAGGCCGCGGTCTTCATCGCCTTGCGACAGGGCCTCGCGCTTGAACGCAGCCAGACGGCTCCGGCCATCAGCGAGGCCGATGCGAGGCAGACCCTCTCCGGCTGGATGCGCGACCTGCTAGGCCTACCCCGCCACACCGACTGAACGCGCGCGAGGGCAGCCGGCAGCGGCAGAGCCCCCTCGGGTCAAGCGGGTGCATTACCTTCAGACACGGTGGCTGAGCAGCGCCTGCCCAGCCAGGCTCCGCAGGGCGCGGCCACCTCAATCACGGGCTAGAATGCCAGCTGGAAACGGACGACGCCGAGATTGCCGCTCGCATCGGGCACCAGCGAACGGCCGGCCGTGCGCGTGCGGGCGTAGTTGGCGAGAACCCGGATGTTGCGGGTGACGTACCATGTCGCCCCTGCGGTCAGGATGCTGGCGGTGCCGCGGTCGAGTGCCGGATCATCGAGATCAGCCCGGCTGTAGCGCGCATTGAGTTCGACCGCGCCGCCCTTCTTGTCGATCCGTGCCCCGCTCGGCACGCCGCTGCTGCGCGAATAGCCGTAACGCTCGCCGGTAACGAGCCAGCCTGCGCCGACATACCAGCCGTTGAAATCGAGGCTCGGCGCCGCAACCCGGTCGATGGTGGCGGCGATGTATTGCGCCTGCACCTGCACCGGCCCCATGGCATAGGCGAACTCGGCATTATAGGCGTCGAGCGCGCGCGCGCCGACGATGGCGCCGGTCGCGGCGAGGCTGGGGGCGAGGCTCGAGGCCGAGATCGCGGTGAAGCGCGGCGGCTCGGCGGCGTTGAAGGAGCGGTGTTCATAGGCCGCGCCCAGATGCAGGAAGCTGCCCTGCTCGCGGATCGGGGCGAAGGTCGCCCGCACCACGTAGCCATCGCCGCGCACCCGCGACTGGCCGACCTCGTCGTCGAGCGCATCGGTGAAATAGCCGCCGGCGATGGTGAACCCCCCGCCCGCATACCGGACGCTGCCGCCGAGACCGAAGCCGGGCGAGAAGGAATTGGCGAGCGAGCGTTCGGCCAGCGGCATCGCGTTCGAGCTCTGCATGTCCTCCATGCTGAAGGACACGATCATGTTGCCGCCCTTGATCTCCAGCCCCTTCACCGGCTCGACCGCCAGCCACAGGTTGCGCCAGCCGTCGGCCTGCGCGAATTCGCGGTCGACCCGCACCGTCACTGCATCGCCGAACTTGGCCGAGAATTCGATCCGCGCGCGTCGCACATCGGCATCGCTGCCGTCGGTGAGGCCGTGCTCGAATACGGAGGCATCGAGATGGAGCCTGCCGCCGAGGTTGAATTCGACATCGCCGGTCTTGAGCGTGAGGCCGTCCTCGTCGGCGCTGGCATCGGCGACCTCTTCGGCGCAGGCCGCGCTCCCGGCGCTGAGGGCGGCAAGGCCCGCGGCGAGCGCGATGGCGCGAAGCGGCGCGGCGGGGCGGAACGGGTGCTTGGTCATGCGGGACATCCTGTTGCTGCAAGGCCGGACCCGAAAAGGGCCGTCCCGCTGCCAACGG
Source organism: Erythrobacter colymbi (assembly GCF_002155685.1). Lineage (GTDB taxonomy): Bacteria > Pseudomonadota > Alphaproteobacteria > Sphingomonadales > Sphingomonadaceae > Erythrobacter > Erythrobacter colymbi. The sequence goes on along the minus strand of NZ_MUYK01000001.1, from coordinate 158,455 downwards.
GACAGCCCCGCCACTTATTCCGCGAGGGCCCGAACATTTTTTTCCGCGCCTCCGGAATAAGCCGCCGACCTCCCCCGTTAGCGTCAGGCCAGTCCAGCCAGGAGGAGACAAGCCAATGACCATCCATGACTTCCAGTCGCTCGACGGGGTGGCCTATGGCGAGCGGCTCGAGCGGCGGCTCGCGGCGGCCAAGCGCGCGTTCACCACGCGCAATGTCGATCTGGCAGCGGCAGCGCGGCTGGTGCGATCGGGCCGCCGTCCGCAGGCTGGCGACCTCATCCTCGCGCGGGTCACCGGACTCGGGCAGCACCGCCGGCTCGAGAACGTTCACGGGCGCCGCGGCGATCTTTACGAGGGGGACGAGATCATCATCGCATACGGCAATCGCTATGCGCCCGACCAGTTCGAGGCCTATGTCCCGGAGAACCTCGGACCCTGTCATCTGGTCGCCGGGGGCGGTGTCGCAGCGCTGGTGACCTCGCGTCACGCGAGCATCAAGCCCGCCACCAGGATCGAGGTGATCGGCGCGCTGGTGCGGGCCGACGGGAAGGCGGTCAATCTGGCCGACTTCGCTCTCGTCCCGACGCAATCCTCGCGCCCCGCACGGGTGATCGCGGTGGTCGGCAGTTCGATGAATGCCGGCAAGACCACCACCGTCAGCGGCTTGATCCACGGACTGAGCCGCGCCGGCTTCAGCGTCGGCGCGGCCAAGCTCACCGGCACCGGCTCGGGCGGGGACCTGTGGTCGATGCGCGATGCAGGCGCAGGCCTCGCGCTCGATTTCACCGATGCCGGCCATGCCTCGACCTTCGGGGTGTCCGACGAGGGCCTGGGCCATGTCGCGCAATTGCTGCTCGCCCGTCTCGGCGCGGCAGGGATGGATATTGCCGTGGTCGAGATCGCCGACGGGCTGCTGCAAAGGGAAACCGCCGCGCTCGCCCTCACGGGCCATGCCCGCGGCTGGTTCGATGGCTTCCTGTTTGCTGCAGCCGACGCGATGGGCGCGGCGTTCGGCTGCGAGTGGCTGAGCAAACGCGGAATCGCGCCGCTGGCGATTTCGGGCCTTGTCACCGCCTCGCCGCTGGCCGCGCGCGAGGCAGCGATGGCAACGGGGATCGAACTCGCCGATCTCGCGAGCTTGCGCGATCCGGTGGCAGCGGCCCGCATCGCTTTCAGCACGCCCGGAATGCGGGTCGCCGCGTGACGTCTGCCCCGAGGCTTCTGGCCGGGCGGCGGCGCAGCCTTGCCGCAGTGCTGGTGGCGCTGGCCATCGGCGAGGCGCTGCTGGTGGTGCTGTTTGCAGCAAGGCTCGACCAGCTGCTCTCCATCCCTTCCCCTGCGCCCTCGGCCCTGGCGGCGGGCGCGGGCATCGCCGGAGCCGCAGCCGCCGCGCTGCTGCTCCAGCGCTGGGTCGGCGAAAGCTTCGCGCAGGGCTATGTCGCCGATTGCCGCGCCGCGCTTTATTCGGCCGTGGTGCGCTGGCGCGGCGCGACGCCGGAGGAGGGCGGTGCGCGCTGGCTCACCGGGCTGATCAACGACATGGCGTCGCTGCGCAATTACGCCCTGCGGGGTTCGGTGCGGCTGTGGACCAGCGCGACGGCGGCAGGCGCGGCCGGCATGTGGGTCGCCCTGACGATGCCGCAGCTGCGCATCGGCCTTGTCCCGCTGCTGCTCGGCACGGCGATCATCCTGCTGCTGACCTTGCCGCTGTCCCGCGCGATTGTCGCTCAACGCCGCGAGCGGGGGCGGCTCAACCGCTTCATGGTGCGGCGGGTGCGCGCCGATCTCGAGGGCGCCGCGCCGCGCAAGGGCAATGGCACCCGCAAGCTGGCGAGCCTTTCGGCCACGCTGGCGCGCGCCGCGGTGACGCGTGCCGCCGCGATCGGCGCAATGGAGGCGATCGCGACGCTGGCCGGGCTTGCTGCGGCGCTCGTGCTGGCATGGCAGGCCGGGGGGCGAGGCGGCCATGCCGGGATCGCCGGGCACCTCACCGTGATCGGCTTCATCGCGGCCCGGCTGCTCGAAAGCGTGCGCGCGCTCCACGCCCGGATCGGAGGGCAGATCGCGCTCGACCGGCTCGCCGGTCTGATCGCCAGCGCCCCGCCCCGCAAACGTTCGCGCCGCTCGCGGCCGGCGGGCAGCCGCACGGCGCGGGTGCGCGAGCTCGAATCCCCCGCCTCGCCCCGCGCCGCGCTTGCGCCGCCATCAACCCCTTTGACGCAGGAGCGTGTGTCGTGATGCCCTTCCTGAAACCCGACCTCCTCGCGCCCGCTTCCCAGCCACGCTTCCGCCCCGCCAGCCACGCAGCGATGCCCGATTGCTACATCGCCAACGTCAGACCCGGCCAGCCGGTCCTTGTCGCGGTGCACGGGATCAGTCGCAATGCGGCCGAGATCGCGATGCGCTTTGCGCTGGACCCCGCCTTTGCCGGAACGACGATCATTGCCCCGCTGTTCACCCGCGAGGCCTTCGGCCAGTATCAGCAATTGCTGGCGCGCAAGAGCGGACAGGTGCGGGCCGATGACGCTCTCCTCAGCTTGCTGGACGACCTTGCCACCGAGTACGGCATCGCGGCCGATCGCTTTGCGCTGTTCGGCTTTTCAGGCGGGGCGCAGATGGCGCACCGCTTCGCCATGTTTCACCCCCACCGGGTGCGGCGCCTGTGCGTCGTCTCGGCCGGGTGGTATTGCATGCCGCACACCGACATCGCCTATCCGCACGGCATTGGCGACGGGAAGGGCGGAGCCATTGTCGGGCCGGAGTTCCTCGACATCCCGACCACGGTGATCGTCGGCAACCGGGATACGCGGGTCGACGCCTCGGTGCGGCAGGACGAGATCATCAACCTGCGCCAGGGCCGCAACCGCCTGCGCCGCGCACGCTGCTACACCCGCGCGCTGCGCAGCTATGCGCAAGAGCAGGGCAAGGACAGCGCCCCCACGCTGCTGACGCTGCCGGGCATGAGCCATGATTTCCATCAATGCGTGACCGAAGGCGGGCTGCTGAGGATCGCCGCGCAGGCGTTGCTGTAGCAAACGATTTCAATTAGCCTTGCCCCGAGGGGCCATAAGAAAAGAGCAGGATATGCCGAAATTTGGGGACTTGCGCAGGCTTGCCTGCGGCTTGCTGGCAGGGACGATACTGATCGGGGGCACGCCTGTGCGGGCCGACGAGGGGCTCGGGCCGCTCGAGGTGCAGTGGCAGGGTTTCGACATCCGCCTGACCGCGGGCGCGGCGGCGCAGGGGGCGGTGTTCGAGGACCGCGATGCCGCCACGGATTCCCCCGACGCCAAGATCGATCTCTTCGCACGGCTCAATGCCGAATGGACCTCGCCCGGCGGTGTACTGATCGGCTTCAACGTCGAACAGAACAGCCGCCGCCGTGCCTCCGAAGTGCTCGAGGCGGGCGAGATCTACGGCTTTGCCGCCACCGATTATGGCCGGATCGAGGTCGGCCTGCAGGATGGCCCGGCCGACGCGCTCGCCTTTGCCGCGCCGCTGGTGGCGCTCGGGCAGGTGCGCGGCGAGTTCTCGCGCTATGCCGGAAGCCAGGCGCTTCTGCGCGCGCTCGATACGCAGGATGCCTTCAAGGTGATCTACCTCTCGCCGCCGGTGGGAGGCCTGCGCGGCGGTGTGTCATGGTCGCCCAAGGTGCGCCGCAATTCCGCTGCCGTGAACTCGCGCGAGCGGATCGCGCTCGACAACGCCTTCGAATTCGGGCTGCAATACCAGCAGCCGGTGGGCGACTGGATCCTGGGGGCGAGCGCGGGCTATGCCACGGGCGACGCCGATCCGCTCACCACCCGCGCCGACCTCAACAGCTGGAGCCTCGGGGCCGAGGCGCGGCGGGGGCCGTTCCGGATCGGCGGGGCTTATGTCGACCGCGGCGATTCCAACCGGCTCGATCGCGGGTTCGACCAGTGGGAAGTCAACGGCGGGGTCGGCTGGGTAACGCCGGAGTGGGGTCTGGCAGCGAGCGCGGCCTACACCAAGGCTTCGGATCGCGACAACCGGCTGTTCGGCGCGGGCGGCTTCTACCAGCTCCACCCCAATATCCAGCTGCGCGCCGACATCGTCCGGTTCCGCGAGGAGCAGCTGCTCGTCGGCGTGAACAAGGGCGTTGCCGCGGTGATGGAGATCGCCTTCATCATCTGAAGGCAAGGCCGGGGGTCGCCCGGCCCTGCCTATTTCCGCTTGAGTTCGGCCAGCTCCTCGGGCCCGATCAGCGGGTCGCCTGCGATCTGTTCGTCGACCGCAGCCACCACGCCCACCGCCGCATCCCCGCCAGCGAGCTTCATCTCGCCAACAGGCGCCGCGCGGCGGCCATAGGCCTCGACCTGCCAGTCACCGCCCTTGGCCGCGCAGGCCAGCGCATCGCTGGTGGCGCCGCCGCCGGGCGCGGTGATGGTGAACTGGCGACACAGGGCGCCCGCGCCGTTGCGGAAGGTCAGCACCACTTCGCCCTCGCCCAGAGCAGCGAGGTCCTGCCTCTGGCCGCTGGGTGCGGCATCGAGCATGGCCGAGATCTCCGCATTGGCGAGCAGCAGCGCGCCCGGATCGCCGCCCGCCCCGCCTTCACGCCCGCCCAGCAGCGGCCCGCCGATCATCACGCCGAGCGCGAGGCTGGCGGCGGCGGCAGCGATGACGATGCCGTCGATCCGGATTCGGACGGCGATGTGACCGACCCGGACGACGCGGATTCCGGGGCCGATCCTGAAGCTGGCGGCGATGCGGATGCGGGCGATCCGGACGACGGCGGGGGCAGCGACGACGGCGGCAGCGACGATGGCGGTTCCGACGATGGCAGTGGCGGGTCCGACGACAACTCCGGCTCCGGCAGCTCGGACGATGGCGGCGGAAGCGGAAGTTCCGGTCATGGCAGCGGCGACGACGACGTATCGGACGACGACAATTCGGGATCGGGCAAGTCGGACGACGATGATGCCGACAAGGTCGACAATTCCGGCAAGGGCAACGCCGAAGACCGCAGCGACGACAGCGACGATGACGACAACAGCGATGACGGCAAGGACGACGACGGGAGCGACGACAGCGGAGACGATCTCGGTCGCTGGGACCTGCCCGGCGCGGAAAGCGCCGCCACCCGGGCCGAGCTGGACCTGCGCGACCATATCGATACCGACGACGAGGGCTTCCGCTACCGCCGCGGCGAATTCGTTGCGCTCGATCTGAGCGACGACGATCTCGCCTTGCTCGAAGGGCAGGGCTTCGAGGTCGTCGCCCGCGAGCAGCTGGCCTCGGTCGAGGGCACGCTGCTGCTGCTGCGCGGCCCGCCGCAACTGACCGGCGAGGCCGCCCGTGATGCGCTCGATGCGCTCGGCGATCCGGACAGCATCGGCCTCAACCACCTGTTCGACAGCGCGGCCACCCGCACCCGCCAGGCGCGCGCAAAGACAGCGCCATCGCGAGCGGCCTGCGGCTGCGAGATCGGGCTGATCGACACCGGCGTCGCCGCCGACCTTGCCAATTTCAGCCATGTCCAGCTGACGCAGGAGGCCTTCAACGGCAAGCAGACCGAAGCCCGGCTGCACGGCACGGCGGTCGCCTATCTGGTGTCGGGCACCAAGGGCAACCCGGCCCGTGCCACCCGCATCTATGTTGCCGACATCTTCAGCGGCCCGCGCGAGACGGCCGGATCGAGCTTCGCCCTGATCAAGGCGCTCGACTGGCTGGCGGCGCGCAAGGTGCCGGTGATCAACATCAGCCTGTCCGGCCCGCGCAACCCCGCCGTCGCCAAGGCGATCGCGCGGATCGCCGGGCAAGGCCACATCATCGTCGCGGCCGCCGGCAATGATGGCCCCGCAGCGCCGCCGGTGTTCCCCGGCGCCTATGACGGCGTGGTCGGCGTAACCGCGGTCGATGCCCAGGACCGGGTCTACCGCTATGCCAATCGCGGCGGATACGTCGATTTTGCGGCGCGCGGCGTCGCGGTCGCGGCGATCGACGACAAGGGCGCGCTGCGCGATGCCACCGGCACCTCCTTTGCCTCGCCGATCGTCGCCGCAAGGCTCGCCGCCCGGCTGCGCACGCCCGATGCCGCCGCCTCGCGCCGCGCGGTGCAGGCGCTCGAAGGCGAGGCCCGCGATCTCGGCGCGCGCGGACGCGATCCGATCTACGGTGTGGGGCTGATCGGAGAGCAACCCTGATGCTGGGCCTGTTGCTGGCAGGAGCGGCAGCGGCAACAGCGCTCCCCTCCGGCCCCGCCCCCATCGCTCTGCCGGATTACGAGGGCGGCGATGCCTACGTCTTTTCCGACGGACGGGTCGAACGCGTTATCAGCAGTAGCGGGGATACTGTCATCTGGGCCGGTCTGTCCGGCCCGACCTACACCCGCAGCCGCAATTTCATCGTGCCCGTGCTGTCATGGCGCAGCGGCAGGGGCACTGGCAGCCGCGAGGTGCATGGCAATCCCGACGCTCTCTGGCCGATGGCCCGCCCGCGCTCGGTGCGCTTCCGCGTGGTGAGCGAAACGCGCACCAGCCCCGAGGCTTCGCTCAAGCGTTCGGTCGCCCTGTGGGTGTGCAAATCCGGCAAGCTGCGCAGCTTCACCGTCAAGGCGGGCATTTTCGAGGCGATTCCGGTGGTGTGTGACCGCTACTCGTCCACCACCATGCGCCTGATCGAGCGCCGCGAATGGGACTATGCGCCCGAGCTTGGCCATTACGTCCGCCGGGTCACGATCAACTATCTGCGCGGCAGCAAGCGCGAGGTCGAGCTGGTCGCCGCCCTGTCCGGCCCTGCGGCGAGCTCTGCCCGGCTCAGCGCGCTCTCGCGTCAGGCACTGGCGGAACGATCCGCGCCCCGCCGGCCGGACTGACCGCGCGCGCGCAGTCGAGGGCGCCGGAGCGCCCGCGCCAAAAGATTGCGGATCAAGGTTCGCTGTGCGGCCTTATCCAAGGCGCAGCCCATAATCTTTCGGTCGAGCGGGGACTGGGCAGCCGGTGAGCCGGCCGTGAGGAACGTATTTGGGACTTACCTTACATTCCACTTAGGCCGGTCGAACGACAGGTTCATCCACAATATCTGACACCGGTCTAGCGGCACGCCAGGGCGACTTGTCCTTGCCGCGGAGAGGCAGACCATGACCTGCTTGATCAAGCCAAGCGCGGAAGAGGCGCTTTAGCCGAAATGATGGTGTCTTCCGCCACGGCGTAGGTCACATCCTCGCGCGGCACCGCTTGCCCTTCGGGCGTCACCAGTGCCACCCGCAAGGGCGCGCCGCTTGCCTTGCTGTAAATCTGCAAGGGCGAAGGTGCGTCCTGCAAATGCCGGTCGCCCCACTCCATCAGCGCTATCAGCGGCAGGGCGAGCTCCTGCCCGCGCCGGGTGAGCCGGTATTCGTGGCGCACCCGCGCCTTGCCTTCGCGATAGGGATGCCGCTCGAGCACGCCCGCCGCGACAAGCGCCTTCAGCCGCGCGCTCAGGATGCCGCGCGGTGCGCCGAGATCGGTGCGCAGATCGTCGAACCGCGTGACGCCGTAGAACGCCTCGCGGATCACCAGCATCGTCCAGCGGTCGCCGAGCATCTCGCAGGCGAGCGCCATGCCGCAGCGGTCGCGCGGGATCGGGGCGGCGCGGACGACCGGGTCGGGCAAGCCTGAGTTTGACATACGAACCCAGATAACGCATCCCAAGCTAGGTTCCAAATCAGGACTTAGATTCGTGACACAGCGCCCGTTTCCCCCCCTCCCCGAACCCGATCGCTTCGGCGGCCCCGGCTGGCTCGCCCGCAGCGGCGGGGTGATGAACGGAAGCGAATGCGCGCGCGGCCTGGCAGTTGCCTCGCGCCAGCAGGTCCAGAACCTGTGGCAACGGATGTTTCCCTTCTTCCAGCGCCCCGGCCGCGTCGAGGACCTGCCGCCGGTGCCCGACAGCAAACTGGTGCAGCTGGCCGAGGAAGCCGCGCTCGCGCAGAGCCCGGCGCTGCTGGCCCACGGCTACCGCTCGGCGACATTTGCCCGGGCGCTGGCGCATATAGACGGGCACAGGCCCGATCCGGAGTTGCTCCACATATGCGGACTGCTGCATGATGTCGGCCTGATGAAGGATGTCGCGGGAGAGGACTTCACCTGGCGCAGCGCCGCTGCCGCGCGCCAGTGCGCCTGCGATGCGCATGCGCCCGCAGCGGTGGGCGATCATCTGGCCGATGCGCTGATCGTGCACACCACCATCGGCGTCACGCCAGCACGCGACGGAGTGCTGGGCGCCTATACCCAGTATGGCGCCATGGTCGATCTGACCGGCCTCAGACTCGCCCATCTGCCCAAGGACTTCGTTGCCGGCGTGCTGCGCCAGCACCCGCGCGGGGCCTTCAAGGCCGAGTTGATCCGCCGTCTCGGGAAGGAAGCGCGAGCCGTCCCCGGCGGGCGCTTTGCCTTCGCCCTGCGGGCCGGGTTCGGCCTTGCCGTCAGACAGGCGCCGTTTCCCTCATGAGCGAGACCAGCACCATCATCGACGGCGCAACCGGGATGCGCGCCCGCGCTGTCGAAACGCTGGCATTGGCATTTCAGGACGATCCCGCGCTGGCATGGATCATTCCCGATCCGGCCACGCGCAGTCGGCGCCTGCCGCGCCTCTTCGACTGGCTTTTCGCCGATCATCTGCGCCACGGCATGATCCTCGCCGCGCCGCAGCGCGAGGCGGTGACGCTGTGGCGCCTGCCGGGCAAAGTGCATCACCATGATCCGCTGACCCCGGCCGAATTGTGGCGGCTGGTGCGGATCTTCGGCACGGCGCTGGGCCGCGCGGACAAGGTTGGCAAGCATCTCGCCCGCCATGTCCCGGCGGGTGAGGATCACCTTTACTTGCGCTATGCCGCCGTGCGCCCCGAGGCGCAGGGCAAGGGCTGGGGCGGCCGGGCGATCCGCGCCGGGATTGCCGAAGCGAACAGGCTCGGGGTCGACACCTGCCTCGAGACCGCCAAGGCGAGCAATGTCGCCATCTACCAAAGGCTCGGCTTTGCCATCGTCGACGACTGGCAGGTGCCCAGCGGCCCGCGCTTCTGGACTATGGTCCGGCCGAAAGACTGACAACGGGTATCACTAGCCAATCAGCGCGATCGACACCGCACAGGCCGCCTTCATTCACCCCACCGCCCTGTTCTACGGCCGCATCACGTTTGGCCCCGATGTCTCGGTGTTTCCCTATGTCGTGATGCGCTCGGAAGCCTACGAGATCAGGATCGGCGCGCGCACCAACATCCAGGACTTCGTGATGATCCACTTCGGCAACACTACGCCCACCATCGTCGGCGAGGATTGCTCGATCACCCACCGCGTAACACTCCCGGCTGCACCATCGGTGACCGCTGCCTGATCGGTATCGGCTCGACCATCATGGACGGCGCGGTGATCGGCGACAATTGAATCGTCGCCGAACACAGCCTTGTGCGCGCAGGGCAGGAATTTCCGCCCAATTCGGTCATCGCCTGCAGCCCCGCCCGCCTGATCCGCGAGCGCGACTGTTCGGGCGGCTTGCGTCTCCCTCGCGCGCTCATCGCTGGTCCCGGCAGGTGATCCGCCGGGCAGGTTTTCGGACAGATAGCGGATCACGTTGCCGCCCATAACCTGCGCAATCACGCCCTCGTCATGGCCCGAGCGCAGCAGGGCCTCGGTGATGCGCGGCAGGTGGTGGACGGGCACCGGTTGCGCGAGCGCGCAGAAGCCCGAACCCAGCGCCACCGCCTGAGGACCAAGCGCGGCGATCATGTGATCGAGCACGCGGGAAATGGCATCCAGCTCTCCCTCGCCGACATAGTCGGGCACGAAACCCAGACCGATGATGCCGCCCCGCGCGGCGATCTCCCTGAGGAGTTCGTCGGGCAGGCACTTGGGATCGTGATGGCAGGAAGCGCTGCCGGTGTGGGTGACGAGGGGTGCGCGCGAACTCAATGCCAGCACGTCGGACACGGTGCGGAGGGACGCATGGGCAAGGTCGATCATCATACCGAGCCGATCCAGTTCCTGCACCGCCTCCCGCCCGAACGCGGTGAGGCCGCCACCTGAAATGCCCGAGGACGATCCCGCAAAGGCAGTGTCGGTGTAGTGGCACAGCTCGGTCGTGCGGAACCCGGCGCCAAACAGCCGCCCAAGGTTCTCGATACGGTAGCTTGTGCCATCCGCCCCCTCGAGCCCGAGATAGGCTCCGCGCACGGCAGGATCGGCCCGGCGCGCGGCGAGCATGGCTGCGAGATCCTGCGCCGTGCGGATCAGACGCACCGTCCCGCCCGAACGTCCGACAAAGCGGTGCAGCTTTCCCCCAAGATAGAGCGCGCGTTCGGTCTGGTCGAGGATCGCGCGCAGCGGCCATTGATCGACGATTCCGAGTGCGGTCAGCTGGTCGCTCTTGTCGGAAATGCCGCCGCCGGTGATGACCTTCGGACTTTCGGTCACCACCAGAAAGCCCTGCACCGCGCCGCCGCCCTCGGCCATGCGCGGGAAGTCGAAATGGCCAAGGTCGCTGCGGTGGAGCAGGTTACGCCGCCAGATCAGCGAATCCGCGTGAAGATCGGCCACGATCAGCTTCTCGTGCAGCTCCAGCGCCGTGGCCGAGACCGGCGGGCGCGGCGTGCTGCGTGTCCCGAAAATGCGCTCCGCCGTGAATGTCTCGGTGCGGACCAGCACGGTCCACACTAGCGCGAGCCCCACCAATGCGCCTAGCACTACCCAAGCCGCCATGCGGTTTCTCCTGTCGGTGACGATCTAGCTATGCTAACAGGCGTTCAGGTAATTGCGAGTCTTTTGTGAACACTAGTTCAGATAAAATCCAGCGGCCTGCACCCCGCACTCCGGTGCGCCGCAACGGCGTGGCGACCAAGGGCCGGATCATCGAAGCCGCGATTGCCATGATCGCCGAGGATGGCGAGGCGCTGGCGATGCGCCCGCTCGCCCGCCGCGCGGGATGCTCGCCGGCTGCGATCTACCAGTTCTTTGCCGATCTCGATGATCTGGGTGCGGCGATCGTCGATCAGGTGACGGAGGACGCCGTGGCCGAACTCGCGCCGCGCCTGTCGCCCGATCTTGCGCGCGAGGACCCCGTCGCATTCTTCGCCGCGCTGATGGACGGCGTGGTCGCGCTTCAGGCGGCGCGGCCCGAGACCCTGTGTCTCGTCCGCCCCCAGCCCGATGGACCCCGCGCGGCGCTGGCGGGCGCGCTGCGCGAGATGATCCGGGGTATGGTCTCGGATGCCTTCGCTGAAGGCCGCCCCGAGGCCGATGCCCTTCGCCGAGAAGAGGTGCTGACAATTGCGCAGCACGCGCTGATCGGTGCCATGGCAGGCGTCCCGCCGCGCGATGCCGCCGAACGCGCGCGCTATCTTGCCGATGTCGCCGAACTGGTGGGCCACTTCGTCGCCCGCGGGCTACGCTCGCAAGCTGACTAGCCGATCTTCTCCCTGAGCCACGGCAAGAGGGAGGACGCAATCAGATCGGGTGCCTCGAACTGGCTGGCGTGCCCCACCCCGTCCAGCGGATGGATCCGCGCTTCCGGCACGAGCCGGGCGAAGGTTTCGTGGTTGGCAAAGGGCGTCGCCCGGTCGGCGCGCGCCCAGACCACCTCGACCGGCAGGTCCGATGCGCCCAAAGCCGCATAGCCTTCGCGGAAATCGTCCATGTTCATGCACCGCAGCGTCGAGAGCATCGCGCGGGCGAACCCCTTGAAGGCCGCCTGCCGGTCGTAGCGGTCGAGGAATGGCTGCGGCGCCTTCCCGTCAGCAAAGAAGTTGGCCTGCGCGGCTCTCAGCGACGCACTCCCGATCATCGCGAAGCCGAGGTCTCCCAGCACCGGGACGAAGGCCGTGCGACCCAGCACCCCGATGCGGATCGGCAGGCCCGAGGGCGAGACAAAGAACAGCGAGGCCACCCGGTCATTGTGCCGCACGGCAAACTCACTGGCGACCATGGCGCCCATTGACCAGCCTACCAGATGCAGTCGCGCATTGGGTGCCAGGGTCTCGATCAGCGCGGCAAGGTGATCGCGGAACAGGGTGCGGGTGTAGTTTGCCTTCGGCCGGTCGGTGAAACCGTGCCCCGGCATGTCGAATGACAGCGTTGCGAAACCCTGCGCCGCGAGCAGCATTTCGAGCGGCTCCCAGACGAAGGATCCCACCGAATAGCCGTGGATCAGCACCACGAGATCGCCATCGCTACGCCCCTGCAAGCGATAGCGGGTGACGCCCTGTGGCAGCTCGGCAAAGGTGCCGCCCAGGGCGCGGCGCGCGGCAGCGTCGAGGATGCGGGATTCGGCGCGGGGTCTCGTCATCTGCGGGGTTTCCTGAGGATCAGCCGACGAAATCGCGCGCAGCCTTGTTCAGCGAGAAGCGCGCCAGCCAACGCACAAGGTGCCGCGCAAAGCGGTTCTCGAAGCGCCGCAGCTCGACCCGGATCGCGCTGTCGAGATCGCTGGCGAGCAGGCACGCTCCGCCGCAGATCGTCGCCTTGATCATGTCGGGCGACCAGTCGGGCGCAAAGGGCGAACGCTGGGTGACGATCAGGTCGGCACGCTGTCCGACCGCGATCCGGCCCGCATCCTCGACGCCAAGCTTCCGCGACGCTTCAGGGCCGGCCATCCGCCACACCTGCTCGCGCGTCACACCGGCCGCTTCGAAGGCGCGCATCTCGTCATGCAGGGCGATGCCGGGAATGATGAAGGGTTGCTGTGTATCGGTGCCGAGCCGCATGTCGACACCTGCTTTGACGGCCTCACCCACCACTTCGACCTTGCGCGCAAAGGCATCGCGGGCGCGGTCGAAATCCTCGGGCGTGATGCCGCGATAGACCGGCAGGCCGTGGTCAGGGTGCCAGACGATGTCGGTGTAGAAGCCGGACAGCAGCCGGGTGTCAGGGGCTCTGCGCTCACGCTCCCAATCCTCCATCCGCAGCAGCCCGCGGGTGGTGACGAGGGTCGGTGTCATCGCAAGGCCGTGGTCGAGACAGCCCGCGATCACCTGCTCGATCCGCGCGCGATCGACCGACTCCCAGTCGATGTTGCGATTGAGGATATGGTCGCGCCGCAGCGAGGCGGGTTCGGGGATGCCGAAACCGTGCTGCGCATCGGGCAGGCGCGCATCCTCGAGCCGAAGCGCGGTCGGGACATGGCCCATGACCTGCATCCCTTCCGCCTCGGCAGCGCGGCACAGGGCGGCGATGCGCGGCGCATCGAGGTTCTCGTAAGCCTTGATCCAGCTTGCGCCCGCGAACTTGAGGCGAGCGACGATCCCCGCGGCCTCGTCCGGATGCGTCATGGCGATGGTGTTGCCCCAGCGCGCGCGGCCATCGCCGACGAAGGCGTAGGCGTAGTGAATCTGCGGTCCGGGCAGCGCACCCGACTGGACCAGCGCCAGCGCCGCCGGGGTCGAGGAGCCGTCGGGATCGCCTGCATCGCGGGCGCGCACCACGCCGAAACGCAGGTTCAAAAGCATGAACAGCGGGGTCAGGCGCAGGATGTTGTCCGGCGGCATGTGGATGTGCATGTCGGTGAGCGCCGTCGTGACAGTATGCCCGCGCAGTGCCTCGATCACCCGCACCGCGACGCCGATGGTGCCGGGCGCGTAAATGCCGGCAATCCGCCCGCTCTCGACCAGCAGGTCGACTGGCCCTTCCGGTGCACGGCCGGCCTCATGGAGGGTGACACCCGGCAGCACGAACGGGCCGCGTTCCACCGGGACTCTCGGACGCGCCCCAGCCACGCTGTCGCGCCAGGCGGCAAATCCCTTGTCCAACAGCACGGGGGGCTTTGTCGCGCCGCCAGCCAGAGGCGCGCTCCCGCCGCCGCCTCCGCCGCAGCACGAGGCGTTGGTCATCTGATGAGCTGCATCGAGGAATGCTGGCCAGTCGTCGCCCGGCGTTATGGGGGCATGGCGATGATGGTGCAGATCGGGCATGACAATATCTGATCATACGTTCAGATAAGAGTCGAGTCCCTATGCGAACATTCGTTCAGATTTCTTACGGCGACGATGATGAACCTTTGCATTTCTTCTGGAGCACAGCAAAAATCTGTTCTGGACCAACCTCGCCGAGGGCCGGATCGAGGGACACCTCGTGCAGGACCCGATCTAACACAGGCCTCTAATGGGGGCTTTAATCGAGAGCAGACGTTGGCGATGGACTGTATCGATGACCGTTTGTGGGTGGAAACCTGCCGCAGAGACTTCAATCGGATTGATGGTAGACTGCAACCTTAGCGCGGCTACAACTGTGCTATGCAGCGCGGATCCCCTATCAAGCTCAAGGTCCAGATCATGTGCGGCGACGAGATCGCGATGGGCCCGGGCAAGGCCGACCTTCTCGAAGCCATTGCTTCGCACCACTCGATCTCGGCGGCGGGGCGAGCGCTTGGAATGAGTTATCGCCGCACATGGCTGCTGGTGGACACGATGAACCGCTGCTGGGCCGAGCCTCTGGTGGCGACCACGCCGGGCAACCCGAAAGCGGGCGCGCACCTGACCGGACTGGGCGAAGCGATCCTTGCCCGATACCGACAACTGCAAGGCGCACTGGAGCAGGCCTGCGGTGCGGAGCTTGCGGCGATCATCGACCAGTCGCTTCTGCCCTCCCCTCGTCCCACACAGCGGGACGAAGGGGCAGACCTGCCTATCGCCGGAACCTGACCGTCACCCCCACGGTGCGCGGGTCGCTTGGCGTGCCGAGGATCAGCCCCGAATTGCCGGCCTGGATGGTGAGGTTCTGGATGTAGTCCGCACCGAGCAGATTGCGCGCGAAGACAGCAACCTCCCAGCCCTTGCCCTCTGCATCCTTGCGCCGGTAGCCGAGGCTCGCATTGGCGAGATTGTAGCCATCGATGACAGTGAAGCGCGACAGGCTCGGATCGCCGGGATAGCCGCTGCGCCAATTGCTGTCGGCGTGGATGAACACCGCGCCCCTTCCGAGCGGGACGGCATAGTCGGCGCTCAGCGTCTGCGACCAGCGCGGCAGGCCGGCGAGGCGCTGGCCGGTGAGGTCACAGGCGGCGGTGGCAGAGGATTGGAGCTCCAGCGGACAGGGGCCCGCCGGGTAGTCGGTATACGTCCCGTCCCCATAGGCGAGCGCGCCCACCAGAGTCAGCCTGCCGAGGGTGAACCGCGCATCGGCCTCCACCCCCTGCACCCGCACCGCCGGGATGTTCGACAGGTAGCCGCGCAGCGCCACGGTCTGGCTCGAATCCACCACGGTCGCCTGGAAATCGCGCACCGTTGTGCGATAGGCGGCGAGGTTGAGGGTCAGTCGCCCGTCCCACAGCGCCGACTTGATCCCCGCCTCCCACGTCGTGTTGCGCTCGGGCTCCACCACCGCGGTCGCCAGCGCGGGCTGGTTGTTCGCATCGAGCGGCAGGCCCGACATGTTGATCCCGCCCGATTTGAACCCGCGCGCGAAGCTGGCATAGAGCAGCACGTCATCGGCGGGCTCCCACGCGACATTGGCGCGGCCCGACAGGCTGCCCTCACTGTCACGCGCGGCATAGGTCTGCGGCCGCAGCACACCGAGGCGCGCGTTGATGAGCGCAGGCGAGGTCACCACCGGCCCGCCGAACACCTGCGTGCTGTAATCGCCCTCCTTGCTCTCGTAGGTGTAGCGCAAGCCCCCGGTCAGCGTAAGGCGCGGCGCGATCCGCCAGTTCGCCTCGGCAAAGGCGGCGTAGCTGTTGACCGCAAAGCGCGTCTCGCCGGTCTGTCCGTAACCGTCGAGCAGGTTGGCGGGCACCGGCGTGGCATTCGCGCCGGTCGTCGCCCCGATCAGCCACGGCGCGCCATAGGGTCCGAACACCGAATTGGGGCTGCCGGTCAGCACCTGCCGGAAGAAATAAAGCCCCGCGACATAGCTCAGCGCGCGGTCCCCGTCCGATGCGATCCGCACCTCCTGGCTGAGCTGATCCTGCCGCGAGGGGATGCGCTGGATCAGCTGGATCGGCAGGCCTGTGTAATCGCGGTCGTTCGCCGCGTCCCAGTTCCAGAAGCGCCATGCGCTGATCGACTTGACCGTCGCCGGGCCGATGTCCCAGTCGGCGGTCGCCGCCACCCCGCCCTCGCTGGTCTTCACCGCCAGCGCCGCGTCGATGTCGGTCAGGCGGTCATAGGGATTGGTGCTAGGCGGGGCATAGCCCGCCGCCGCTGCCAACGCCGGATATTGCCGCGCGGCGGGGCGCAGGCTGGTGCCGACGCGCAGGAACACCTGCGTGCAGCATTCGCTGTCGAAATTGGCGAAGTCGGCGATCAGCCGGAACCGCAAGTCCTGCGAAGGCTGCCAAAGCACCTGCCCGCGCACCGCCTGCGCGCCCAAGGTGTTCTGGTCCGCGCCGGTCCGCACATTGCGCAGCACCCCGTCACGCCGGGTGAAGGTGCCCGAGAGGCGATAGGCGAGCGTCTCGCCCGCGAGCGGCCCGGTCGCCGAAAAGCGCCCCTGCGCGAAAGCCCGCTCGCCGCCGCTCAGCTCGGCATTGTAGGCGCGCGTGAAGCTCGGCGCGGCCGAGAGGATATTGATTGCACCCGCCGTGGTGTTCTTCCCGAACAGCGTCCCCTGCGGCCCGCGCAGCACTTCGATGCGTTCAATGTCCGAAAAGTCGAAGGCGGCGGTCGCAGGCCGCGCGTGGTAGACCCCGTCGACATAGTAGCCCACCCCAGGTTCCAGCCCGTCGTTCGCCTGGCTCACCGCGACCACGCTCGATCCCAGCCCGCGGATGGTGAAGGCCGTGTTGCGCGGATTGGCCGAGGAGTAGTTGAGCGCGGGCACCAGCACCGTCAGGTCGCGGGTGTTCAGCGTGTAGGACTGCTCCAGCCAGCGCGCGTCCACCACCGAGAGCGCGGCAGGCACGTCCTGCGCCTCCTCCGGACGCTGGCGCGCGGTGACGATGATCGGATCGCCTGCCCCATCCTCCGCCCACACCGCCTCCGCCATGGCCGGTGGTGGCAGCACAAGTGCGGCGCTGCCTAGCAGGCCGATTGGAAGAATAGTGCGCAAAAGGTCCCCTGATCGCCTGTCGAATCTATATCTGATGATATATAGATAATTCGATCAGGCAATGGGGATTTGCGGCGGGTGGCCTTGCTGATCAATCAAGAACCTGGGGGCAGTTATGGGCTCGGAAGGCGAACTTCCGAAATCTTCCAGAGCGCGGGCAAAGCCGTCGTTCGTGGCCCGATCTGAACCGTGACGGCTTCCGACCCAGACCCGGTCGCTCATAAATACTGTTTGCAATGGCTTGTTCCGCCAAACTCGGCCATTGAGGGCAGGTGTATCGTCGTTCGCCGGAATGATCTGCCATCAAGCATATGGCGCGAGGTTAATGCAAGCAGGGGCCGACATGGCTACGGGTGCCGGACCTGCGGCGATTTGATATTGCGAAGCTGGGGCGGGGTGTGTGGCTGAAGGCAATCCATGCACCTTAGCGGTTGCCGACCTCCGGTTTGCAGCCACCTGGTCAATCAAAACTGATTTGCGAGCCACGCTCAAAAATGCCTTATCGCTTCAAAGGGCTCAGTGCGCTTAACTCGGATCTGATTAGCAGATTCGGGCCTATCCGAACCTGATTGGGAAGCTGCCGTCTATAGCGATGCTGGTTATCTCGCTGTTACGCAAAGCATATCTGTGCGAATAGATGCTGCGATCCGTCGCGTAGGGTGTGTACCGTTCTCAGCTTCCAAGCCGTTACCGGTATGTGATCCAGATTTGGGCAGAAAGAAATGCCCCGCCATGCCGCTCGCCCCATGCCGACCTCGTATCGGGGAGCGTTTATGGGAACTGGCGACCCTTGAGAGGAAAAACTCAAGTTTTTCAGGGATCGGTGGCGGAGCAGGAGGGATTCGAACCCTCGATACGCTTTTGACGTATACACACTTTCCAGGCGTGCGCCTTCGACCACTCGGCCACTGCTCCGTTTGCCGGCTAGGGCAAGGCGCGGCGGATAGCGGGAGATCGGCACTTCCGCAAGGCACTCGGGATTGGGGAGCCTCGGGAATCGTGGTAAAGGAGTCGCGTGGCAGCGCTGCGCGGATCGGCATTCCCTGCGAACGCGGCCGCAAGAGCCCCTTTCCGCGCGACCCTTTGCCGCGGAAAGGGGTTTTTGCTTTTCGGGGCGAGTATGGCACACCGGCAGCCATGAGAACCGCACGCCTCGCCGCCACCGCCGCGCTAGCCCTTGCCTTGCCGCTTTCTGCACAGGACGAGCCCAAGGGGGCGCCTGCCCCGTCCGAGATCGTTGCCGCCGCGCCCAAGAGCGACTGGGTGGCGATTCCGGCGGAAGACCTGCTGGTGATGACCCTCGCGCCCGATGCGGACGGCAAGCCGCGGCAGGTGGTGATCCAGCTCATGCCCTCCCCCTTCTCGCAAGGCTGGGTCCACAACATCCGGCTCTTCGCCCGCGCCAAGTGGTATGACGGCATCTCGGTCAACCGGGTGCAGGACAATTACGTCACCCAGTGGGGCGATCCCAATTACGACAACCCCGAGGCGAAGGGGAAGCCGAAGCCGCTGCCCGAGGGGCTGAAGGTGATGGGGGAGGCGGAGTATGTCGCAAGCACGATCGACGTCACACTGGCATTTAACGGTGAAGCCATTAACGACCAGACCCGAGCCGGCTATGCCGATGTGGACTGGACGCACAACACCGACGTGTCATTTCACAACAGGGCACCGGACGTAAGAGGCACGCAGACCCGCGCCACGTTCGCCGGTTGGCATCAGCGCGATTCTTACGCAGAGTGGGTCGAAGTCCTCATGGGCTGGCCACTTGCGAACGAGGGGCAGAGCGCAGACGCTCCGTGGTGGCCCATCCACTGCTACGGCATGGTCGGCGTCGGGCGGAACTACTCCCCCGACACCGGCTCGGGCGCGGAGCTCTACACCGTCATCGGCCATGCGCCGCGCCATCTCGACCGCAACATCGCGCTGGTGGGCCGGGTGATCGAGGGGATGCAGCACCTCTCCTCGCTGCCGCGCGGGTCGGGGGCGCTGGGGTTCTATACCGCCGAGGAAGCGGGCAAGCGCACCCCGATCCTGACCGTGCGGGTGGCGAGTGACCTTCCAGCAGGCGAGCAACTCAAGTTCGAATACCTCTCCACCGAAAGCGCCACCTTCGCCCGCTACGCCGAAGCCATCGCCAACCGCCGCGATCCGTTCTTCATCGTGCCCGCAGGCGGCGCGGACGTGTGCAACATCAAGGTGCCGGTGCGGCGCGCCTCGTAAGGGTTCGCGCAGAGATCGCAGAGGAACGGAGACCACGGAGGAAGGTTACGCGGCTACGCCGCGGGGTTTCTCGCAGAGGCGCGGAGAAGAAAGGGGGAGGCGCGGAGGGGTCGCCCTGTGCCGAAGGCATCTCTACGAAATGCTACGGTCCGGCTTGTCGCACCCTCCGAGGTGGAATGCGGCTTTGCCGCAGGCGCGACATATCTGCGCCTCTCTTTCCTCTGCGATCTCTGCGAGAAACCCCGCGGCGAAGCCGCGTAGCTTTCTCGGCAGTCGCTGCGCGGTCCAAAGGGCCCACCCCCGGCCCCTCCCGCAGGCGGGAGGGGGGGAACTACTGCCGTTCCGCCTGTGCCACGGCGTCGCTCGCGCGCAGGGCCGAGACGATGCGGTTCAAGTGGCTGACATCCTCGACCTCGACCTCGACGTCATAGGTGACGAAGGGGTGGTCGATATGGGCCTGCATCAGGGTGATGATGTTGGCCTTGTTCTGCGCGAAGATGCCCGCCATTTCGGCAAGCGTGCCGAGCCGGTCGTAGATCGTCACCGAAAGCTGGCCGGTCGCCCCGGATGACTGGTTGCCCCAGGCAAGGTCGATCCAGTCGCTATCGACCCCGCTCGCCAGTTCGAGGCAGTCGATCGCGTGGACCAGCACGGGTTCGCCCTTGCGGCGGATGCCGACGATGCGGTCGCCCGGGACCGGGTGGCAGCAGGGGGCGAGCTCGAAGGCGACGCCCGGCGTAAGGCCGCGGATCGAGATTGCGCGCTCGCGGCGTTCCCAGTGCTCGTCTTCCTCGATGCCCGCCGTGCAGCCGGGGACGAGTGCCTCCATCACCTCGCGGTCGGAAATCTTGGCCGCGCCGATGGCGTACATGAGGTCGTCGGGCTCCTCCATGCCGAGGCGCTCGACCGCGGCGCGGATCGCCTTTTTGCCGATGCGGGCGGGGACGCGGGCGGAGATTTCGTCGAACAGCTTGGAGCCGATGGCGGCGACCTCGGCGCGCTCCTTCATCCGCACCGCACGGCGCACGGCAGCGCGCGCCTTGCCGGTGACGACGAAGGCCAGCCATGACAGCTGCGGGCTGGCGTGGGGGTTCTTGATGATCTCGACCACATCGCCATTCGCCAGCGGGGTGCGCAGCGGCATGTGGCGGCCGTTGATCTTCACGCCGGCGGTCTGGAGGCCGAGATTGGTGTGGACCGCGAAGGCGAAGTCGACTGCGGTCGCGCCCTTGGGCAGCTGGAACAGGGCGCCCTTGGGGGTGAAGGCGAAGATGCGATCCTGATAGATCGCCATGCGCGTGTGCTCGAGCAGTTCCTCGGCATCGTGGCTGGCATCGACGATCTCGATCAGGTCGCGCAGCCAGCCCACCTCGCCATCGGGTTTGTCGCCCTGCTTGTAGGCCCAGTGCGCGGCGAGGCCGAATTCGTTGGTGCGATGCATGTCGCGGGTGCGGATCTGCACCTCCACGCGCATCGAATTCTCGTACATCAGCGAGGTGTGCAGCGAGCGGTAGCCGTTCGACTTGGGCGTCGAGATGTAGTCCTTGAACCGCCCGGGCAGGAACTGCCAGGTGGTGTGGAGCACGCCCAGGGCGCGGTAGCAGTCCTCCTCGGTGTCGGTGAGGACGCGGAAGGCCATGATGTCGGTCACCTGCTCGAAGCTGACATGGCGTTCGGCCATCTTGTGCCAGATCGAATAGGGGTGCTTCTCGCGTCCGTAGACCTCGACCTTGAGACCCGCTTCGGCGAGGCGCTGCTTGATGGTGAGCGCGATCGCATCGACCTGCCCGCCGTCCTGCGAACGCAGCTGTTCGAGCCGGCCGGTGATGGTGGCGTGGGCCTCGGGCTCAAGCTCGCGGAAGGCCAGCGCCTGCATCTCGTGCATGTATTCGTACATCCCCACCCGCTCGGCGAGGGGGGCGTAGATATCCATCGTCTCGCGCGCGATGCGCTGGCGCTTCTCGGGGTTCTTGATGAAGTGCAGCGTGCGCATGTTGTGCAGGCGGTCGGCGAGCTTGACCAGCAGCACGCGGATGTCCTCGGACATGGCGAGCAGGAACTTGCGCAGGTTTTCCGCCGCGCGCTCGTTCTCGGGCATGGCCTCGATCTTGGAGAGCTTGGTCACCCCGTCGACCAGCCGCGCGACCTCGGGACCGAAATGGGCCTCGATGTCGTCGATCGTGGCGAGCGTATCCTCGACCGTGTCGTGGAGCAGCGCGGTGATGATGGTCGCCTGGTCGAGCTTCAGGTCGGTCATCAGCCCCGCGACCTCGACCGGGTGCGAGAAATAGGGATCGCCGCTCGCGCGCTTCTGGCTGCCGTGCTTCTGCACGGTGTAGACATAGGCGCGGTTGAGCATCGCCTCGTCGGCGTCGGGGTCGTAATCGAGGACCTTCTCGACGAGTTCGTACTGGCGCAGCATCACGCTATGATGTGCAGTCGGGCAGGCCCGTCGGCAAGGGGCAATGTGCTGCGCTGCGGAATTTCACGAGGCGGGCAAGGCTCATGTATCGTAGGGCTCGCACACCTTCTGCATGGCCTCGAGCTTCTGGATGAGGAACGTCATCTGCTCCTCCTCGGTGCCCCCGCCCAGCCCGGCCATCACGGCATCGAGGCGCTGGTTGACCTCGCTCATCACCTTGGCCTCGTCGCCCCCGGCATCGACCAGCAGCACCTCGCTCCAGCGCTCGCCGTTTTCCTGCGCGGCCTTGCGGGTGGGATCGTCCTCCCCGTCACCGTCGTAAATGCTGACGAGCAGGGCGTTGTAGATGACGCAGGTGAGCTTGGTTTCGTGCGACGCGCTCTCGCGCGGCTCGGCCGCACGGGCGGGCACGGCGGCGAGCAGCGCAGTGGCGGCGATGGCGGCAATGGCATGTTTCATCGGTTTATTCCCCCTCTCGGCCCTTATGACCATGTCGCGCGTTATGACCATGTGGCTCTGGGCGGCAGGCTCATCAGGATCGCGTCGATATTGCCCCCGGTCTTGAGACCGAAGATCGTGCCGCGGTCGTAGACGAGGTTGAACTCGGCGTAGCGGCCCCGGTATTCGAACATCTGCGCTTCGTCCTCCGGCGTGAAGGCGCTGTGCATCCGCTTCCTCACGATCGCGGGAAACACGCTGAGGAACTGCTTGCCGATGTCCTGGATGAAGGCGAAGTTGCGCTCCCAGGCGGCATCATCGGGGCATTCGAGATGGTCGCAGAACAGCCCGCCGACGCCGCGATGGACCTTGCGGTGGGGGATGTAGAAATACTCCTCCGCCCACTTGGAATAGCGCTCGTAATAGGTTGCGTTGTGCGGCTCGCACGCCGCGCGCATCGCATCGTGGAACTGCGCGGTGTCCTCGTCATAGGGCAGCGGCGGGTTCAAATCCGCGCCCCCGCCGAACCACGCCTTGGTGGTGGTGAGGAAGCGGGTGTTCATGTGCACCGCGGGCACGTGCGGGTTCGCCATATGCGCCACCAGACTGATGCCGGTCGCCACGAAGCCGGGGTTCTCCGCGCTCGCCCCGTTGATCGATCCGGCGAATTCCTTGGCGAAGCTGCCGCGCACGGTCGAAACGTTGACGCCGACCTTCTCGAACACCTTGCCCTTCATCAAGCCCTGCACCCCGCCGCCGGGATCGGGATTGCCCTCTTCCTCGCGGTTCCAGGGGGTGTACTGGAAGGCGGCATCCGAGCCCGCCTCGCGCTCGATGCTCTCGAATTCGGCGCAGATATCGTCGCGCAAGGCTTCGAACCACGTGCGCGCGCGATCCGTGTAAGGTGTCCAGTCCGTCATACATCCCCGTCCGTCAGTCTCGCGCACCATAGGGCAAGGCGCGCGGCGCACAAGTGTGCTTTGGCCCGCCCGCGCGGTTGCCAAGCGCCGGATTTGGCGGCAGAGGAAGGGCATGGTTCGCGCTATGTTCGCCCCCTTCCCCTTCGCCGGACACGAGCTTGCGCTCGGCAGCGGGCGCGCGCTCTACTGGCCGGCGGAACGCGCGCTGCTGGTCGCGGACCTGCACCTCGAGAAAGCCAGCTGGTTTGCCGCCCGCGGGTCAATGCTCCCGCCCTATGACAGCCGCGACACGCTCGAACGGCTGGCCGACGCGGTGAAGGCAACGGGCGCACGGCGGGTCATCACGCTGGGCGACAATTTCCACGATGACGCCGGCGCGCTGCGACTCGATGCGCATTCGACCGGCATGCTCGAAGCCCTGACCCGCGCATTGGACTGGGTGTGGATCACCGGCAACCATGACGAGGCGCTCCCCAAGGGCTTCGGCGGGACGATCGTTCCCGAGCTCGAACTGGGCGGCGTGATCCTGCGCCACGAAGCCCGCGCCGGAGAGACCGCGCCCGAGCTGTCGGGCCACTATCACCCCAAGCTGCGCGTGAACGTGAGGAACCGCCACATCGCCCGGCCCTGCGCGGTTTTGGGCGCGGTTCTGGGCCGCAGCAAGGGCGGGGCCGAGCGGATGATCCTCCCCGCCTTCGGCACCCTCACCGGCGGGCTCGACGCAGGCCACCCCGAAATCCTCGGAGCGCTGCAACCGGCCGCCCGGATCGAGGCGCTCATGCCCGCCGCGGGCCGCATCGCGCGCTTCCCGCTGTGGCAGGCGGCGGCGTGAACCGGTTTGTCCCGCTGCTCTACGTCTGGGACACGCTGACCGTCTGGCACCTGGCGATCTGGATCGCGGTCCCGATCGTCTTCGGGGTCGTGCTCCCGCTGCGCGATGGCCGTCCGGTCGTTCGGGCATGGCTCGCTGCGGGCCTTCCGGTGCTGGCCATTGCCTACGCCGTGCTTGCGATCGCCACCGGGCAGATTTTCGGCGACACCTTCACGCTCGCGGCCCTGTGGCGCAGCACCGCGCTTCTCGGCGGCGTGGCGGTCGGCTTGCTGCTGGCCGGATCCGAACGGCGGCCGCCTTGGCCGATCAGCCTCGCCTTCGTGATCTTCGGCGCCGCGTTCGTCACCTTCGCCCTGTGGCTGCTGCCCCGCGTGGCAGGCCTTGGTCTGGTCGATTTCCCCGAGGCATCATGGGGCGTACACCTTTACCGCGCCCCGTAAGACTCCATCTGGCGCTCCGCCTTGTTTCGCACTACATAGCCGCCAGCACGAAGCTACCACAGGAGAACACCCCATATCTCGTCCACCCCGGCGCTCGTTGGCCCCGCCCGTAAAAAGCGGCCCTCGGTTTGATAACATGATCAACGTCCCCAAGGTCCGCGTCATCGACGATGAAGGCGAGAACCTGGGCGTGATGTACACCCGCGAAGCCATCGAGCAGGCCAACGAGAAGGGCCTGAACCTCGTCGAAGTGTCCCCCAACGCGGACCCGCCGGTGTGCAAGTTCCTCGATGTCGGCAAGTATCGCTACGAGGCGCAGAAAAAGGCGAACCTCGCGCGCAAGACGCAGAAGACGCAGGACATCAAGGAAGTGAAGATGCGTCCGAACATCGACACGCATGATTATGACGTGAAGATGCGCAACGTGCACAAGTTCATCGACAACGGCGACAAGGTGAAGATCACCCTGCGCTTCCGCGGCCGCGAAATGGCGCACCAGCACCTCGGCATGGATCTGCTCAAGCAGGTGCAGGACGATGTCGCCGAATACGCCAAGGTCGAAGCCTTCCCGCGGCTGGAAGGGCGCCAGATGCTGATGGTGCTCGCACCCAAGTGATCGCGCGCGCGGTCCGGCTGCTTTGCCATACCGGGGCGGGGGCGCTTGGCGCTTCCGCCCTTTTGCTATGCGCCGCGATGGCAGCGGCAGAGCCCGCCGCCGCCGGTGATACCGCGCAGGCAAATGGGCTCGATCCCGCAGCCGACCATGCGATCTTCCTCGCCCGGGTTATCGGCATGGAAGACCGCGGCGATGCCGGGGGATGCGAGCCCGGCGATGTCTGTCTCGGATACAGCTTTTTTGACCTGACGCTCGAGCCGGTCGAGATGATCGCCGGCAATCCCGCAATCGGAACGCGCGCCTACCGCGTGATCCAGCACGCGCGCTACCGCGAAGGCATCACGCTGCTGGTCCACGCCAGACGCGGGCCGGATGGCGAATGGGTTCTCGAAGATCGCAGCTCGGTCGAACTCAGGGCCTGCCTCTCAGGCGAAGCCCGCGAGGCGGCCGATGCGCTGGACGCGGCCGACAGCGACTGGTCGGCCGATGTCGAGGGAGACGGGGAGAGCGCAGCGGTGTGCTTCTCGCGGTTGTTGACGGCGAGATAGACGGCGGCAGCCCACGTGATCCCTGTCGGCGAGCGACATGGCGCGTCGACCAAACGCCGATGAAAGCCGATTGCGGACAACACGATGCGCGCTCGCCGTGTTACAAGGGCGGTGCGATCTGGATGGCGGCACGGTCCCCGCCAGGCCCGTCCAGATCGCAGCCAGACCCCGTCTCGACCCCCTCCAGACCCCGCCCAGCCCGCACCAGACCCCTATCAGACCCCCACCAGAACCCCGAAATCGGGATTGTTTCACGGGAAACATCAGCCATGTCGCTTCGCCCCCTTGTCCGCTCCGCATTGCTGGCCTCGGGCCTGCTGCTCGCCGCTACCCCGGTGCTCGCCCAGAGCCAGCCGGGCGAGGCCGACCTTGCGACCTTCGCCCCGGCCGGCAAGCCGAGCAACGACAAGATCGACTATTCGATCTGGGACGAGGCGATGAAAAGCATCGTGATTTCAATGGGTCCCTCGCTGCGGGAAAGCGCGCCCCGCCCCGATCCGAGCTTCGGCACGCGCCGCCAGTACGGCCACGTTTCGCGCTACCGCCTCGAAGGCACGCGGGTGATGTTCAGCTTCCTCGATTCCGATGTGATCGCGAGCTTCACCGAGTATCGCAAGGACCTCGAGAACACGGCGAATATCGTCGATATCCAGTCACTTAGCCGCAATGAGCAGCTCGCTTACTGGATCAACCTCCACAACGTCGCGATGGTCGAACAGATCGCCAACGCCTGGCCGATCCGCCAGCCTCGCGAGATCCTGGTCGACGGCGTCCCCCTCGACGAGGCGCGCTTCATCACGGTCGAGGGCATCAGGCTCTCCCCCCGCGATATCCGCGAGAAGATCGTCTACCGCTACTGGAAGGATCCGGTGGTGATGTACGGCTTCTGGCGCGGCGAGATCGGCGGCCCCTCGCTCCAGAAGGAGGCCTTCAACGCCGACAATGTCGCGCGCCTGCTGGTGCGCGGCGCGGCCGATTTCGTGAACTCGCTGCGCGGCTCGCAGGAGCTGGGCGGGAAGCTGCAAGTGGCTGAGCTCTATAAGGAAAACGCCGCGTTCTTCTTCCCCGATTTCGAGAAGGACCTGCGCGCCCACCTCGCCAAATTCGCCGACGAGAAGACCACCTCCCTGCTCGCATCGACCAGCGGCGCCGAGCCGGTGATCGCCGAACACGACATTGCCGACATCGAAGGCGGCGTGCGCGAGCCGACCTACCAGAACATCACCTCGAACGGCGTTGCGACCAGCTTCCGCATCCCGCAGAGCGTCGCCGCCCTGCTGCGCGAGCGCGAGACCAAGTTCCAGGAGATCATCCGCCAGGGCCGCACCGGCACAGTGACCTTCAGCAACATCACCCTCCCGGGCGAAGCGGGCGAAACCTCCGAAGTGAAGTAAGCCCGGCTCACCTGAACGGCTGTTCATCGGCGGTTTATCTTGCTGAGATAACATCTCTTTCCGACGGGAATCAATCATCCGGGTCGGAGAGAGACGATGAAGCGGAAGGTGGTGTTCATAGCGCTGGCTGGTTCGGCGCTGTCGGTTTCGGCGGTTGCCTCGGCGGAGGCAACCGTCACAGCGGGAGAGCCGCATTACGCGGCGGCAGCGACGCAGTGGCAGGGTGCGGCCTCGTCGGCCGACCAGCGGCTCGCGATCTTCACCCCCACCGCCGATCCGGTGCGCACCACCATCGATTACGAGATCTGGGACTATGCGCTCAAGCGCATCCTCCTCAACATGGGCCCCTCGAGCGGCAAGGGCGCACCCCGCACCGATGCGCAGCTGGGAACCCGCATCAAGTACGGACCCCAGTCGCGCTATCGCCTCGAAGGTTCGATGGCGCTGTTCCGGTTCTTCGACGACGATGTGAAGGCGAGCTTCACCGAGTACCGGCAGGATCTCGAACGGGTCGCTGCCGAGGTCGACATCGCCAGCCTGCCGCGCAATGAGCAGCTCGCCTTCTGGCTCAACCTCCACAATGTCGCGCTGATGGAGCAGATCGCGCTGGAGTGGCCGGTCCGCGAGCCGCGCGAGATCCGGATCGGCGGCGTCCCGCTCGACGAGGCGCGCTTCATCAATCTGCGCGGTATTCCCGTGTCGCTGCGCGATATCCGCGAGCAGATCGTCTACCGCCACTGGCGCGATCCCAAGGTGATCTACGGCTTCTGGCGCGGCGAGATCGGCGGGCCGCAGCTGCAGAGCTACGCCTTCACCGGCGACAATGTCGGCTCGCTGCTCGATGTCGCCGCGACCGATTTCATCAACTCGCTGCGGGGCACGCAGAAGGCAGGCGATACGCTGGCGGTCTCGACCCTCTATGCCGAGGCGGCGCCGTTCTATTTCCCCGCCTTCGAGACCGATCTGCGCGCGCATCTGGGCAAGTATGCCGAGCCGCGGGTGGCCGAATTGCTGGCCGATACCAGCGGCGCCAAGCCGTCGATCTACGAGCATGAGATCGCCGATCTGCACGGCGGCGCCCGCCCGCCGAACTCGCTGTTCGTCTCGTCGGAGCCCGGTGCAGCGGAAGGCCCGCTGGCTGTCGTCGGCTGTTCGGATCAGCTCGGGCAGGCCGCCTGCGATCTGGTCAAGCAGCGCAAGCAGAAGCTCCAGACGATGCAGCGGCGCGGCGAGCTCAATCCGCGGGTGTTCTTCTCCAACATCAGCCTACCGGGCGACCCGCCGAACAAGAACGCGGTCGAATAGCGGCGCTGCGGCGCCCAAAGCGGCCCGAGGCTTGCAGGTGCAGGCCTCGGGCTGATAGTCCCCCGGGCAGAGAGAACACCCCGGGGGAGCACCGCCTGACATGACCGCGCGCCGGATCGGCCTTTTCCTCGGCCCGCTGGCCTTTGCCCTCACCGCGCTCACCGTCCCGCCCGGCGGCATGGGCGAGGGCGCATGGCTGGTGGCGGGGCTGACGCTGTGGATGGCGGCGTGGTGGATGACCGAGGCGGTGCCGCTCGCGGTGACCGCAGTGCTGCCCTTCGTGATCCTGCCGCTCGCCGGGGTTTCCAATGCCGAAGTGACCGCGGCGACCTATTACTCGCCGATCCTGTTCCTGCTGCTGGGCGGTGCCTTCATCGCCCTCGCGATCGAGCGCACCGGCCTGCACCGCCGCCTCAGCCTCGCGATCCTGCGCGCGGTGGGGACGGGTGGCGGCCCGGTGCGGCTGCTGGTCGCCTTCATGCTGGCGACCGCGTTGCTCTCGATGTTCATCTCGAACACCTCGACCGCGCTGATCATGATGCCGATGGCGCTGGCGGTGCTTGAGGGAGGCTCGGCTGAGCCCGAGGGCGATGCGCCCCGGCAGGAGGGCATCTGGGGCGCGCTGCCGATGGGCATCGCCTTTGCCGCCAGTATCGGCGGGCTCGGCACCATCGTCGGCTCGCCCACCAATGCGATTGCCGTCGGGCTGCTCGACAAGATCGCGGGCGTGCGGATCACCTTTGCCGAGTGGTCGCTCTACGGCATCCCGCTGGTGCTGCTGAGCGTGCCGCTCGCCGCGTGGATCGTGGCGCGGGTGCAGCGCGTGGCCGCGCATCCCTTCGACCTTGCCGCCGCGCGCGCCGCGATCGCAACCCATGCGAACTGGAGCACACCGGAGAAGCGGTTGGTGCCGCTGTTCCTCCTCACCTTCATCGCCTGGGTCAGCCAGCCGCTGGTCGCGCCGCTGCTGCCGCCCGGATCGTGGACCGACGGCACCATCGCGGTGATCGCGGCGCTCGCGCTGTTTCTCCTCCCCGACGGCACCGGCCGCCCGCTGCTGGTGTGGCACGAGGCCGAGCGCGCGCCGTGGAGCGTGATCTTCATGTTCGGCGGCGGGCTGGCGCTGGCGGCGGGGATGCAGGCCTCGGGGCTCGCGGGCTGGATCGGCAAGGCGCTGCTGCCGCTCGAGGCATGGCCGCTGATGCTGGTCGCGCTCGCGGTGGTCGCGCTGGTGGTGGTGGTCACCGAGTTCGCGAGCAATGTCGCAACCGCGACGGGGATCGTGCCGGTGGTCGCATCTCTGGTGGTGGCACTCGGCGCGGACCCGGTGCTGCTGGCGCTCCCCGCGGCGCTGGCGGCAAGCTGGGGCTTCATGCTCCCCGCCGGCACCGGCCCCAACGCCATCGCCTGGGCGACGGGGCGCATCCGGATCGAGCGAATGGTCACTGCAGGCGCCTTGCTTGACCTTGCGGGGGTGCCGCTCATCGTTGGCGTGGTGTGGTTGATCGCAACTCTCGTGTGAAATCTTGCGAGCCCCGCTTGAAAGGATCGTGCGCGCGCGATACCTCTTCATCCAGCACAGCGGTGGCAGCGGAGAGGCGTTCCTGCGGAGGTTAGGAACGGGCGCCCTGCCCTTCGCCGAGAGGCTCCCGCCTTCCTGGGAGCGTGAGCAAATAGGAAGGAGCGTCCCATGCCCGACGCCGTCGATGCCGTTGAAACACCCACCCCGCGCCGCAAGCCCAAACCCGCCAAGCGCGAGATCAATGGCCGCCCGTTGAGCCCCGCCACCCTGATGATGGGCCACGGGTTCGACCCGGTGCTCTCGGAAGGCTCGCTCAAGCCGCCGATCTTCCTCACCAGCACCTTCGCCTTCGAGAGCGCGGCCGCAGGCAAGCGCCACTTCGAAGGCATCACGGGCCTGCGCGAAGGCGGGGCGGAGGGCCTCGTCTATTCGCGCTTCAACGGCCCCAATCAGGAGATCCTCGAAGACCGTCTGGCGGTGTGGGACGGGGCCGAGGACGCGCTGACCTTCTCCTCCGGCATGACCGCGATCTGCATCCTGATGATGGCCTATGCCAGCCAGAACGACGTGATCGTCCATTCCGGCCCGCTCTATGCCGCATCGGAGGGCTTCGTCGCCAAGGTGCTGAACCGCTTCGGCGTCAGCTATGTCGACTTCCCCGCCGGCGCGACCCGCGAGGAACTGGACGCGGTGCTCGCCAAGGCCAAGGCGCAGGCGGCGGAGCGCGGCGGCAAGGTCGCGATGATCTACCTCGAGAGCCCCGCCAACCCCACCAACGCGCTGGTCGATGTCGAGGCGGTGCAGGCGGCCCGCGATGCGGCGCTGCCGGAATGCCCGATTGCGATCGACAACACCTTCCTCGGCCCGCTGTGGTCGCGGCCCCTCGATCACGGGGCGGACATCGTCGCCTACTCGCTGACCAAATATGTCGGCGGCCATTCCGACCTCGTCGCGGGCTCCATCGCCGGGGCGAAGAAGTGGATCGCGCCGGTGCGCGCGCTGCGCAACACGATGGGCGGGATCGTCGACCCCAACACCGCGTGGATGCTCCTGCGCAGTCTCGAGACGGTCGAACTGCGCATGCAGCGCGCGGGCGAGAACGCGGCGAAGGTCTGCGCCTTCCTCCGCGATCACCCGAAGGTCGAAGGCCTCGGCTACCTCGGCTTCATCAGCGACGCCCGCCAGCAGGACATCTACGACCGCCACTGCCTCGGCGCCGGATCGACCTTCTCGGTCTTCATCAAGGGCGGCGAGGCGGAGTGCTTCCGCTTTCTCGACAACCTCACCATCGCCAAGCTCGCCGTCAGCCTCGGCGGGACGGAGACGCTGGCGAGCCACCCCGCCTCGATGACCCACCTCTCGGTGCCGCAGGCGCGCAAGGACCTGCTCGGCATCACCGACAACCTCGTGCGCATCAGCGTCGGGATCGAGGACGCGGGCGACCTGATCGCCGACTTCGCGCAGGCGCTCGACGCGGTGTAGCCGCGCTTTCCCTCCGCCATCCTGAACTTGTTTGACCGGCGGTCGGCGAGGTTTCAGGGTGGCGGGAGGGAGAAAGCACCATGACCGACAGCCGCAAACCCGTGTTCCTTGTCATCGGCGCGGGCGCCGGGATCGGGGGCAACGCCGCCCTGCGCTTTGCCGCCGGAGGCTACCACGCCGTCCTCGCCCGACGCAGCGACGAGGAAGGCCTTGCCCGCATGGTGGGCGAGATCGAGGCGGCCGGCGGCTCGGCCTCCGGCACCCTGCTCAACGCCGCCGAGGATGGCAGCATCGAGGAGCTGGTCGCGCGCACCGAGCGCGACATCAGCCCGATCCGCGCCGCGCTCTACAACCTCGGCGCGCAGATCGGGAACCGCGCGCTCGACCAGACCCCGCACCGCATCTTCGAGCTCGGCTGGCGGCTCGGCACCTACGGCGTCTTCCGCCTCGCCCATGCGCTGTTCCCGGCAATGGTCGAGCGCGCTACGAACGGCGGCCCGCACGGCACGCTGCTCGTCACCTCGGCGACGGCGGCGGTGCGCGGCAATGCCGGCCAGCACAGCCACGCCGCGGCGATGGGCGGGCGGCGGATGCTGTGCCAGACCCTCAATGCTGAGTTCGCGCCCAAGGGCATCCACGTCGCCCACGTGATCGTCGACGGCCCGGTCGACGCCCCCGACACGCTCGGCAAGCTGCTCGGCGACAAGTTCGAGGCGTTCAAGGCGAACAAGGGCAGCGACGGCGTGATCGACCCTGCCGCGCTGGCCGAGACCTACTGGCACCTCGCCCATCAGCCTAGGAACTGCTGGAGCCACGAGGTCGACGTGCGCCCCTGGACCGACGTGCCGTGGTGGAACGACAACCCCGATCCGCAGATCAATGCCTCGGGCAAGGGGTTCGCGGGGCCTTCGGCCTAGGATCAGGGCCGAGTGACTATCCCCGCCACTCGCGCCGTTCTTCCGCCGCGCGCAGGACTTCATAGGCCGTCTGGATCAGCTGGAACTGCTTCGCCGCCTCGGCATCGCCCGGCTTCACGTCGGGGTGCACTTCCTTGGCGCGCGCGCGGTAGGCCTTCTTCACCGCGTTGAAATCGGCATCCGCCTCGAGCCCCAGCACCTCGAGCGCGCGCATCTCGTCGGCGCTGCGTGATCCGTCACCCGATCCGGCCCAGCCGTAATGCGCGCTTTCGGCATAGCCTGCGCTTTCGGCCCGCTCGGCCCGGGCGCGCTCTTCCTTCTCGGCCTGCTCCAGACCTTCGAAGTAGTCCCACTTGGAATTGTATTCCGCCGCGTGCTTCTGGCAGAAATACCACCGGTCGCGGCTGTTGGGGGCCTTGGGCGCGGGGCAATCGCCCGGCTCGTCGCAGCCGTGGCGGTCGCAGATGCGCACATTGGCCGCCTCCTGCGAGGAGCCATAGGGCCGCCAGCGCGGGAAACCCCAGTCCATCGACCGGCGCGCGCGGCTCACCGGGATGCTCCCGGAGTCATGTCGTTGGTCGATTGGGTCACGTCACCCATCTAGGCGCAGTGGCCGGGAATGGGAAGGCGTGAGAATACGGGAACCGGTTGCAATGTGAAATGTTGCATTGCAAAAGGACGACACGCCATGAGCCAGCAACTGACCCTCTCCAGCCTGTTCTGCGTGCTTGCGCTCGCGGGGCTGTGCGTGGTCACCGGCGCGCGCGAACTGGCGGGGATCGAAGCCCCGGTCGCGGCCGAGCAGGTCGCCCTTTCGAGCGACCTGCTGCAGGGCTGATCAGTTGATGATCACGCTCGCGGCGCGGCGGTTCTGCGCCCAGGCCGCTTCGTTCGAGGCGAGAGCGACCGGGCGCTCCTTGCCGTAGCTCAGCACCGAAATGCGGTTCGGATCGACGCCGAGGCTGACGAGGTAGGCCTTGGCCGCATTGGCACGGCGCTCGCCCAGCGCGAGGTTGTATTCGCGCGTGCCGCGCTCGTCGGCGTGGCCTTCGATGGTGAATGTGATCTGCGGATAGCGCGCGAAATACTGTGCCTGCGCCTGAAGCGCGGCGGCATCCTGCGTATCCACATTGTAGCGATCGGTGTCGAAGTAGATCGTGGTCGAGGAACCCACGGCCTGCGCGAAATGCGCCTGCGTGCCGATAGCGGGGCCGTTCGGGGTCGAGGTCGGCGTTGCGGTGGGCGCGGTGGTCGGCGTGGTCAGCGGCGGGGGCGGGGTGGTCTCGGGCGCCTTCTTCGAACAGGCGGCAAGGCCGGTGGCCGAGGCCAGCAGCAGGATAGTCGCAAGCTTGGTGTTCATCGCTTGTGTTCCTTTCTCGTCGTGAAAATCAGGGGCGGATCGGGCCCCAGGCGGGGTCGGAGGCGTCAACCGGGGTGGGCAGGCGGCGTTCGTTCTGGCCGGTCAGATCGACCTGCCAGATGCCCGAACGCCCGGTGTTCTTTTCGGTGCGGAAGAACTGGATGATGCGGCCGTTGGGCGCCCATGTGGGGGCCTCGTCCTGCCAGCCCTTGGTCAGCACGCGCACCCCGCCGCCGCCGGTGTTCATCACCGCGACGTTGAAGTCGCCCGCGATCCGCGTGAAGGCGATCTGGTCGCCGCGCGGGCTCCATTCGGGCGTGGCGCAGCGCCCGCCGAAGAAGCTGATGCGCTTCTGGTTCTTCCCGTCGGCGTCCATGACGTAGCATTGCTGGCTGCCCGAACGGTCGCTTTCGAACACGATCTTGGTGCCATCGGGCGAGTAGGAGCCGCCGACGTCGATCCCGGGGCTGTCGGTCAGCTTGATCGCCGTGCCGCCAGTTGCGGGGATGCGGTAGATGTCGGTGTTGCCCGCGACCGCCATCGAGAACAGGATCGACTTGCCATCGGGCGACCAGCGCGGGGCGATGGTGGGGTTCTTGTTCTCGGTCACCAGCGTCTGCTTGCCGCTGCCGATGTCGTAGACATAGATGCGCGGATTGCCGTCGACATAGGAGAGGTAGAGGATCTTCGAATAGTCGGGCGAATAGCGCGGGGTGAGCGCGGTGGCGCTCCCCAGTGTAAGGAAGCGGTGGTTCGCGCCGTCCGAGTCCATCACCGCAAGGCGCTTGACCCGGCGGTCCTTCGGCCCGGTCTCGGCAATATAGGCGATGCGGCTGTCGAAGAACGGGCTCTCGCCGGTGAGGCGCGAGAAGATGAGGTCAGAGCACTTGTGCGCCGCGCGACGCCAGTCGCCGGGCGCGACCACCCAGCCCTCGCGCACCAGTTGCTGCTGGAGCTGCACGTCGTAGAGATAGCAGCCGACCACCAGCCGGCCATCGTCACGCGCGGTGACATAGCCCTGCACGAGCATCTCGGCGCCCTGCCCGCTCCAGGTGGCATAGGTCGGCGCGCGCACGGCGGCGAAGGCAGGCTGCGGCAGGCTGTCGGGGCCGACGGGCTTGAACAGGCCGTTGTTGCGCAGGTTCGCCGTGATCACCCGCGCAATCTCGCGCCCGAGCGCCCCGGTGCCGGCCTCGTTGGCGGGCGTCGCGCGCTCGCGGTCGGTGGCGAAGGCGGGGATGGCGATGCCGATGTCGGACCAGGCAGCTTCGTCGGTGATGACGATATCGCGTTCGCCTGCGGCACTATCGACCGTTTCAACCGGGCTGTCCTCGGGCAGAGGCGCAGACAAGTCCTGCGCAAAAGCGGGATAGGATGCTGTCGCAAGCAGAAGCGCGCCGATCGCCTTCATTGCTGCCGCTTTCATTACCGGTTCCTCTCGAATTTCAGAGTAAATGTGTTGTGATCCCCCGGGACAGGGAAGGGCACGTTGAATTTCCCGACGAGCTTGACGGCGCGCACCGCCTCTTCGCGATGGCGCGCCACCTGATTGCGATTGAGATCGGTCACTCCGACAGTATCCACGACCTGAGGCTCTCCGGCCAGTGTCCCGTCCGCATTGAGCTTGAAGCGAACACGGGTTACCAGCTTTTCAGCATCCGGCCCTTGCGGCACGCGGCCCTGCCATTTGACCTTCACCTGCCGCCCGATGGCGCTGTCGAGAGACGCAAGCTCGCTCGGCCCATACTTCGGAGCGGGCGCACGGGCTTCATCGGTGTTGCGGGAAGTCCCGGCCCCATCGCGAAAGGCTTCATCGAACGAGGGTCCGCCGCCGGTTTTGGGCGCGGTCTGGCGAGGGGGTGTGGTAGCCTGCTTCGGCGGCGTCCTGTCGGGACGCGAGCGGTCGCGCGAGGGGGCGGGCTGCTGTGCTGCGGTTTTTGTGGTCGGTTTGGGCGGGGTCTGCGCCGTCCGTGTCGCAGGTTCGGGCTTGGCCGGCTCGGGAGCGGGCGCCGGATTGATGTCGAGCGTCGGCGCTGATGCCATGCGGCTCTCGCTCACCGGATCGGGCGCTGCGGCCTCGAGGCCCACATCGGTCGCAAGGCTCACGTTGATCCGCTCGGGGAAGACCGAGACCTCGCTCCGCATCGTCTGCAAGGCGAGCACGCCCACCAGCGCGCCATGCAGCAGCACGGCGGCGCCGAGGCCGATCTTCTCGTCATTGCGGAGCGTCATCTCACCCATCACCTTGCCCGGGTTATGGAGCCGAAACTGAACCGTCGGTGACCAGGGAGATCGAGGTGAAGCCTGCACGGCCCAGCTCGCCCATAACCTGCATCACTCTGCCGTAATCGAGACTGCGGTCACCGCGCAGCACCACCAGCGGCTGCTCGCCCCCGCGGTTGAGCGCCTCTAGCGCGGCAGGCAGCCCACCGGCGGGGACGGGATCCTGCTCGATGTAGATGGTGCCCGCAGCGTCGATCGAGACGGTGATCTGGTCGGGCTTCTCCTCGACCGGCGCGGCGCGGCTTTCGGGGAGTTCGACCGGAACGCCCACGGCGGGCAGCGTCACCGTCACCATGAAGATGATCAGCAGCACCAGCATCACGTCGACCAGCGGGGTGACGTTGATCTCGGCCATCGCCGCGCGGCGGGCGCGCTTGGAGCCTTTGCGGCTGCGGCCTGTGACACCCATTCCCATCAGGCGCGATCCAGTTCGCGGCTCAGCCCCGTGTGGAGCTTGTCGGCGAAGCGCTGGAGCCCCGCCTCGTAGCGGTCCACCGATCCGCCGAAGCGGTTGTAGGCAATCACCGCGGGGATTGCGGCGAACAGGCCGATCGCGGTCGCGAACAGCGCTTCGGCGATGCCGGGGGCCACCACGGCGAGGCTGGCGCTCTGCTGCGCGCCGATCTGGAAGAAGGAGTTCATGATCCCCCACACCGTACCGAACAGCCCGACGAAGGGCGCGACCGAGCCGACGGTCGCGAGGAAGTTCAATCGCCCGGAAAGCTCGTCGGCTTCTTCCGCAATCTGGCTGTCCATGACGGCGGCAATGCGCTGGCGCGCAGCATCACGGTC
Organism: Erythrobacter colymbi; assembly: GCF_002155685.1. Classification (GTDB taxonomy): domain Bacteria; phylum Pseudomonadota; class Alphaproteobacteria; order Sphingomonadales; family Sphingomonadaceae; genus Erythrobacter; species Erythrobacter colymbi. Next base: position 121,988 of record NZ_MUYK01000001.1, on the reverse strand, counting down.
GACCGGCTGCTTGGCCGTGGACTTCCTCCACTCGTCGAGCCCGGCAGCGGCGACGCGCGCAGCGGGAACTTCTTTCCGCATCTGCTTGGTCAGCAGGCCCTCGCGGTCGCGCTGTTCCCAGAACTCGCCCTCGTATTCTCGCGACTTCTTCGACAGGCCACCGATCCGCAGGGAGAAGGAGACGATGATCATCCACACCCAAACGCTCGCCAGGATCAGGCCCAGCATCACCGCCTGCACGATGATGTCGGCCTGAAGAAACAGCTCGACCGGATCGAGCCGGGTCGGAGCGGCGGCGGCGCTGAGGAAGGCAAGCGTCACGGGTCAATCGTCCTTGTTCATGAAAGTCTGGAAGGCGGCGCGCCATTCGGCGGGCTGGCGGCGCGGGCGGCCGTCGAAGGTGATGAAGCCGACGCGCAAGGATGCCTCGCACAGCACGTCGTCGCCGCGCCGCGCGATCTGGTGCATCCGGCACGAGGCCGCGCCGAGTTCCGTGCAGCGGGTTTCGATCACCACATCGTCATCGAGCTTGGCGGGGCGAAGGTACTTAAGGTTCACCTCGGACAGGGCATAGGCCCCCTCCCCGATCTCGATCGCCGCGCGCTGGTCGATCCCGAGCAGCCGCAGCAGATCCGAGCGCGCCCGCTCGAACCAGCGCAGGTAGTTCGCGTGGTACGTGATCCCCGACAGGTCGGTGTCCTCGTAATAGACCCGCACGGCATAGAGATGCCGCGCACCGTCAAGGATGCCGCCCGGGGGATGGGGAGAGGTCATGTGCGCCACCTAGCCTAGCGGGGAATCCCTGCAAAGCCGCTGTGTGCGTTTTGAAGATGAACAGCAGCCGAACCGGGCCGAATACGCAGACTAACCGCGCTTCCAGATCATCGGCCCAAGGGGCTGCCCGCCAAAGATGTGGACGTGCAGATGCGGCACTTCCTGCCCGCCGTGCTGGCCGATATTGGCGAGGAGGCGGTAGCCGGGTTCGACCAGCCCCTTCATCCGCGCGACTTCGCCCACAGCGCGCACGAAGCCCGCGATCTCTTCGTCGCTCGCCCTGGCGCTGAAGTCGTCCCAGCTGACATGGCGCCCCTTGGGGATCACCAGCGTGTGGACCTCGGCCTGCGGGTTGATGTCCTCGAAGGCGAAGGCCCAGTCGTCCTCGTAGACCTTCTTCGAGGGGATCTCCCCGCGCAGGATCTTCGCGAAGATGTTGTTGTCGTCGTAGGGCAGGGTCGGGTCGATCGGCATTATTCGCTCCGGCTGGCTTTTTCCGCGAGGCCCGAGAGCCCCTCGCGGCGGTCGAGTTCGGCGAGCACCGTCTCCAGTGCCACACCCTTCTCGGCGAGCAGCACCATCAGGTGAAACAGCAGATCGGCGGCCTCGCCGACAAGCTCCTGCTCGTCACCCGCGAGCGCGGCGATCACGGTTTCGGTCGCCTCCTCGCCCACTTTCTGCGCGATCTTGGCGAGCCCCCTGGCGTGGAGCTTGGCGACGTAGCTGGTCTCGGGCGAGGCCGAGAGGCGCTGGGCGATGGTCGCTTCGAGGCGGGCGAGGGTTTCGGACACGTGTTCAAATCTCGTCATTGCGAGCGCCGCAGGCGCGCGGCAATCCATGGTCGGACGTTGCCGCATGCGGCGCGGTCAGTCCATGGGTTGCTTCGCTACGCTCGCAATGACGAATGTTCAACCGCGCGCCGGAAGCCCTGCCGCGCGGAGCGCCGCATGGGCCTCGGCGATGGTGTGGTGGCCGAAGTGGAAGATGCTCGCGGCCAGCACCGCGCTGGCATGGCCCTTGGTGACACCGTCGACCAAATGCTCGAGGCTCCCCACCCCGCCGCTCGCGATTACCGGAATGCTGACGGCATCGGCAATCTCGCGGGTGAGGGCGAGGTCGTAGCCCCGCTGCGTTCCGTCCCCGTCCATCGAAGTGACGAGCAACTCGCCCGCGCCCAGCCCCGCAACCTTCAGCGCATATTCGACCGCGTCGATGCCGGTCGGCTTGCGCCCGCCGTGGGTAAAAATTTCCCAGTTGCCGCGCGGCGTGCGGCGCGCATCGACGCTGGCGACGACGCACTGGCTGCCGAAGCGTTCCGCGATCTCGCCCACCAGCTCGGGCCGGGCGACGGCTGCGCTGTTCACAGCGACCTTGTCGGCGCCGGCCAGAAGCAGCGCGCGCGCATCCTCGGCCGAGCGCACCCCGCCGCCGACGGTCAGCGGCATGAAGCACACCTCTGCCGTGCGCCGCACCATGTCGAGCAGCGTCCCGCGCCCTTCGTGGCTGGCGGAAATGTCGAGGAAGCACAGCTCGTCGGCGCCGGCCGCATCATAGGCGCGCGCCTGCTCGACCGGATCGCCCGCGTCCTTGAGGTCGACGAAATTGACGCCCTTGACCACGCGGCCATCGGCCACGTCGAGGCAGGGGATGACGCGGATGCGGACGGTCATGGAAAAGGCTCCAGCGGCGGTCTTTGAACGGGGACAAGCGCCCGGCAGCCCTCCTTCGGGCAAGGAATTTCCGGAGGCGATGCCGTTTCGATAACAACAGTGCAGACACCCGCCTCGTCACACGTAGCGGGCATGGTAAAGGCTGCCACGGCAATGCCAGCGCACAAAAGCGCCGCAAGGGCCTCTGCCGCGACAAGCCCCCAGAACGTCACAGGATTCTCCCACTTGCGCAGGGTCGCGATAACGAAGCCGGCATACCCGGTGCGAATGTCGCGAACCGCGAGCGCTCCAAAGACGAGCGACAGAACGGCCATGATCGCTCCGACCTTCGTCACCTTGCTTCGGCTCTCTGCCCCATCGCGATCGCCGCCGCCAGATCGAGCCGCCCTTCATACAGCGCGCGGCCCGTGATCACCCCCTCGATCCCCTCGTGCGCGTGGAGCGAGAGGATGTGGATGTCGTCGAGCCCCTTCACGCCGCCGCTGGCGATCACCGGAATATCGACGCGGCGGGCGAGGTCGACGGTCGCCTCGATGTTCACGCCCTTCAGCAGCCCATCGCGGCCGATGTCGGTGAACAGCAGGGAGGCTACCCCTGCGTCCTCGAAACGGCGGGCGAGGTCGGTGACGGGGACGTCGGAGACTTCCGCCCAGCCCTCGGTCGCGACCATGCCGTCCTTGGCGTCGACCGCGACGACTATGCCGTTCTCCCACTCGCGGGCCATTTCGCGCACGAATTCAGGGTTCTTGAGCGCCGCCGAGCCCATCACCACCCGCGCGACGCCAAGGTTGAACCAGCCTTCGACCGCCGCCGCATCGCGGATGCCGCCGCCCAGTTGCACATAGCCGGGGAAGGCTTCGACGATCGCCTCCACCGCCGCGCGGTTGCGGCTTTCGCCCGCAAAGCTGCCGTCGAGATCGACGACGTGGAGGTGCTCCGCCCCCGCATCGGCAAAGATCATCGCCTGCGCGGCGGGATCATCGCCGTAGATCGTGGCGCGGTCCATGTCGCCTTCGGCAAGGCGCACGACCTGGCCGCCTTTGAGGTCGATGGCGGGGAAGATGATCACGGATACCACTCCAGAAAGCGCCGGAGGGTCGCGAGGCCGTAGCCCTGGCTCTTCTCCGGGTGAAACTGCACGCCGAGGATGTTGTCGCGAGCGACGGCGGCGACCAGCCCCTCGCCGTGGTCGGTCATCGCGGCGATCGTTTGCGGATCGGTGGCGGCGAAATGGTAGGAGTGGAGGAAATAGGCCTCGCCCTCCTCGATCACCGCGTGATCACGGGCGTGGGGGAGCACCGCGACATCGTTCCAGCCCATGTGCGGCACCTTGATGGCGGCATCGGAAGGCTCGATCAGCCGCACCTCGCCTGCAATCCAGCCGAGGCCGGGGGTCTCGCCATGCTCGAGGCCCTTGTCGGCGAGCAGCTGCATCCCCACGCAGATTCCGAGGAACGGCGCTCCGCCGACGCGGACACGCTCGGTCATGGCCTCGACCATGCCGGGGATCGCGTTCAGCCCCTCGGCGCAGGCCCTGAAGCTGCCGACGCCGGGAAGCACGATCCGGTCAGCCGCGCGCACCACGTAGGGGTCGGCGGTGACGGTGACCTCAGCCCCCGCCGCCTTCAGCGCGTTGTGGACAGAGTGGAGGTTGCCCGCGCCGTAATCAACGAGCGCGACCACCTCACCCACCGAGCTGCCCCTTGGTGCTCGGGATCGCGCCGCCCTTCCTCGGGTCGCGCTCGACCGCCTGCCGCATCGCGCGGGCGAAGCCCTTGTAGAGGCTCTCGCAGATGTGGTGGTTGTTGGTGCCGTAGAGCAGCTCCATGTGGAGCGTGATGCCGGCGGCCTGCGAGACCGAATGGAACCAGTGCTCGATCAGCTCGGTGTCCCATTCGCCGAGGCGTTCCTGGGTGAACTTGGCCTTCCACACGAGGTACGGCCGCCCCGAAATGTCGAGCGCGACGCGGCTCAGCGTCTCGTCCATCGGCGAGTATGCCGCGCCGTAGCGACCGATCCCGGCCTTGTCGCCGAGCGCCTGCGAAATCGCCTGACCCAGCGCGATCGCCGAATCCTCGGTGGTGTGGTGCTGGTCGACATGGAGATCGCCCTCGACCTTCATCGTCACGTCGATCAGCGAGTGGCGGCTGAACTGCTCGACCATGTGGTCGAGGAAGCCGATGCCGGTCGACACGTCATAGGCGCCGGTCCCGTCGAGATTGACGGCGATGGCGATCTTGGTCTCGGTGGTGTTACGCTCAACCGAGCCGGTGCGGGCGGGGATGCTGGCCATGGCTTGGCGCTATAGTCGGATGGGCCGCCAAGACAAGCGGTCGGCGCAAGGCGGTGTGATGCTGTCAATTTGGCATGACAGATCAAAGTCCCTTGACCAACCCCGCCTGTGCGGCCACCAATCGGCTCTGCCATGAACAGTGACACGCCCGATAGCCTGATCCCCTATGATGAGATCGTGCAGGAAGCCCTGCGCGCCGTCGTCGGCCGGGTGCTGGGCTCGATCGTGAGCGGCGGCGGCAGCCTGCCCGGCGCGCATCACTTCTACATCACCTTCAAGACCGGTGCGCCGGGGGTCTCGATCCCCCCGCACCTGCGCGAACGCTTCCCCGACGAGATGACGATCGTGCTCCAGAACAAGTTCTGGGATCTCGAGGTGCTGCCGCAGAGCTTCTCGGTCAGCCTCACCTTCAACCAGGTGCCGGCCAAGCTGACGATCCCCTTCGCCGCGATCACCGCCTTTGTCGATCCGGCGGTGGACTTCGGCCTCCAGTTCCAGGCCGCGGTCGAGGAGCTCGAGCCCGAGGCGCACGAGGATGCGGAGAATGACGGGCCGGACACCGATCCCGATGGCTCGAACGTCGTCTCGATCGACTTCGGGCGCAAGAAATAGCGCCCTATGGCGGGGGCCAGAAGGGCAGCTCGGGGCAAGCGCGGCAAGGCTGCAAGCCCTTCGCAAACAACGGGAAAAGCGCCCGCCAAGGGCCCGGGCGGCGTGCCGTTGCCGAGCCCTGTCGCGGCCACCAACCTCGTCATCGCCGACATCGTCCTGCGCGCGGCAGGCGGCCTGCTGCGTGACCGGCTGGAGAAGGGCCTGCTGGTCAAGAGCCACGGACAGGACAAGGCCGACAAGCTGGTGGACAAGCGCGGGCTTGCCTCGAGCCTCGCGCTCTACGGGGCGAGCCGCCTTGCCCGCCGCTCCCCGCTGGGGCTCGCCGTGGTCGCCGGGGGGCTCGCCGCCAAGGTCTTCTACGACCGGGGCAAGCGGCTGGAGAAGAAGGCCCGCGCGAAGGATTTGAAGGAAACCCCCGAGGGCGAATCCTGACCGCCCCTTGATTTGTGCCCGCGTTCTAAGGCAACGGGGCCTATGGGCGACTCCTCACCGCAAACTGCCGACCAGCTCCATCGCCGGGGCCTGATGTTCATCCTCTCCTCCCCCTCGGGTGCGGGGAAGACCACCCTGTCGCGGATGCTGCTGGCCAAGGACGCCGAGATCAAGCTCTCGGTCAGCGCCACCACCCGCCCGCCACGTCCGGGCGAGGTTGACGGGGTGCACTACCATTTCGTCTCGCACGAACGCTTCCAGCAGATGATCGACGAGGACGATTTCTACGAATGGGCCGAGGTTTTCGGCCATCGCTACGGCACCCCCAAGGGCATCATCCGCGCCGCGCTGAAGCAGGGGCAGGACTTCCTGTTCGATATCGATTGGCAGGGGACCCAGCAACTTTACCAGAAAGATCAGCAGGATGTGGTGCGGGTCTTCATCCTCCCGCCCTCGATCGAGGAACTCCACCGCCGCCTCAAGGGCCGCGCCACGGACAGCGCGGAGGTCATCGCCGCCCGCATGGAACGCGCCCGGGCCGAGATCAGCCACTGGGACGGCTACGACTATGTCATCATCAATGACGACATCGACGTCTGCTTCGACAAGGTCCGCGCGATCCTCGAGGCCGAGCGGATGAAGCGCGCCCGCCAGACCGGGCTGATCCCGTTTGTCCGCGGGCTGATGGTCTGACCCTGCCCGCTGGTCACCGCGAGGCGGTGTTTCACGTGGAACATCGCCGGTTTTCCCCTGCCGACAGGGCTCTGATGCCCCTCTGGCAGCCTGCGAGACCGCGCTGGCGGGGGTCTGGTGGGGGTCTAGAGGGGGTCTAGAGGGGATCTGGCACGGGTCCGCGCGAGCCGCCCGCGCCCGCCCGCCCCGCCGCCCGCGCCCCGCCGCCACACCCCCCGCGCAAAAGCCCCGTAACGGTGCCAGTCCTGCCGCTTTGCAGTTGATCCGGCAGGCTTTGCCTTCCAGAATGCGCTCCGCAGGCGGTGCATGGGGATGCGCCGCGACAGGGTTTGCAAGGGGCAGCATGACACGGATGCGAATGGCGGCTGCGGCCGCAGCGGCGGCGCTGGCGATAGCGTCGCAACCGGCACGGGCCGACGATTTCACCACCTGCGACGGTTTCAGCGCGCCGACCAAGAAGACCGACGGCATGACCGAAGGCACATGGATGTTCGGCCTCGCCACCGCCACGGTCGATCTGCGGCCGGCCGACATGCGCCTCAGCGAACGCGGGATCGAGGCGTGCGACCGCGCGCTCGCCGATCCGTTGCTGCAACCCGGACAATGGTTGCGCCGCGCCAACCTGCAACAGGCCAAGGCGCTCCACGCGATCCAGTCGGGCAAGCCCGAAGTCGCGCTCGAGGCCACCGCGCAGAGCGACGAGACCGGCAAGGCCGATCCCTTCTTCGCCGTCAGCCTCGGCCTCGGCAACCAGGCGATCCGTGCGCTCGCGCTCGGCCAGCTCGGCCGCAAGGACGAGGCAATGGCCGCGCTCGGCAAGGTCAGCGCCGCGCGGCCGTGGTCGGCCAGCATCCAGCGGCTCACCACCCTGATCCAGTTCCGCATCGACGAGGACGCCGCGCAAGACTCCTTCGTCAGGAACATCGTCCTCTCCCCCGAGAACGCGAACCTCCTTTACTGGGACGCGATCATGCGGGCCGATTATGCCGCGGCGATCGGCTATGCCCCGGCGATCACCTGGGATCTGCCCAAGAAGCGCGGCGGCTGGGTGATGGACAACGAGGTCCGCCAGCGGCTCGAAAGCATCAAGGAACGCGCAGAGGTGACCGGCGCGCTCGCCTTCGCGCTGACGCTGGAGGGCCGCACGCAGGAAGCCGCGCTGGTGGTGCAGGAAGCCAATGACGATCTGGCCGAGGCGATGGCGCTCCCGCCGCAACGCCCGGGCGGCAAGCCGCCCAAGAAGCGCGACCTGCAGGACTGGGAAACGCGCCAGCCCTATGCCGAGGCTGGCAAGCTGAAGCTGGAGCTGTGGCAGCAGGCCGCGACCTTCGTACAGGGCCTGCCGAGCCGCCCGCCCGAACTCGCCTTCGATGCCTTCACCAAGAGCCCGATTTCCGAGCTGCCGATCTTCGTTTCGGTGCTCAAGGGCCTCAACCTCCCTCAGCCCCAGCAGGCCGCCGAACGCGATGCGGCGGTGACCCAGTTCCTCAACAAGCTTGCCGCGGAAAAGCGCGAGGCGCTCCGGATCAGCAACCGCCAGCTGGCGCAATTGCTGCCGCGGCGCCTCACCGCCAAGATGATGCCGGTGATGAAGCCGGCAGGCGACGGCTATTTCCTCAGCGACACCGGCCTGTCGCGTGCGCAGGAGGACAAGAGCGACATCTGGACGGTCCGCTTCGTCCACAAGACCGCGCCGATCCACGTGGTCGAGGAGCTGGCGGTCTATGGCGCGGCGATGACTGCGCAGCGCGAGGGCAAGGACAGCATCGTCATCCTCTCGCGCCGCTCGGCCGAGCTCACCACCAATATCGTGGGCATGTATGGCGGCACCAGCTCGTCCTTCGCCTCGGGCTACGAGGCGCAGCTCCGGGTGCGGCTGGTCAATTCGGCGAGCCTGCCGCCCGAGCTGACGGGGATGGAATACCGCGTGCTTTCGGCCAAGCAGATCATCGACGACATGTCGGGCCGGGTGAAGGCAGGCAGCGGGATCACCATCGCCTGGTAGGGGCCGGGCGCGCGCGGCGCAGGCTGCGCTTGTCACATTGACATCAAATTGCGGTCGCAATTGTCACAGGAGTGAAACGTAACTGCCATATCGGCGCGGCAGCCGGTTCATCGTGAATGGGCACAACGCGAGTAAACCCGTCCATGCGCCGCACGTCTGCCGGTTTGTCCCTTGCTCTTGTCCTTGCCGCGCTGATGGCAGGAACCAGCTTCCCCGCCGCCGCCCAGCAGGCTGCGCCTGCCACCGGCGGCGCGCAGCCCGATTCGGCCCAGACGATCGCCGATCTCCAGCGCCAGATCGACGAGCTGAAGGCGATGGTGACCGCGCTTCAGGCGCAGCAGGCCGCAGCGCCCGCGCCTGCCCCCGTGACCGTCGCGGCGCCCGCGCCCGCTCCGGGTGCGCCCGCCGTCGCCGTGACGTCCGCCCCGGGCAAGCCCGTCGCGGGCGCGCCGATCACCGCGGCCGAGCTCGCCGCCGCGCCTGCTCCCGCCAAGCCCAAGCCCAAGGCATGGTACGAAAAGCTGCGCCTGCGCGGCTACACCCAGATGCGCTTCAACCAGATCGTCTCGGGCGATGCCAATGCGCCCGCGGGCGTCTCGCGCCTGCGCACCATCGGCGACAGCGAAGTGCGGCCCGACAACAATTTCAGCTTCCGCCGGATCCGCATGATCATCCAGGGCGACGTGAACGACCACCTCTCGCTCTATTTCCAGCCCGATTTCGCCGCCGCGGTCTCGAACCAGTCGGCGGGCGAACGGCGCGAGGGCAGCGTCAGCCTGCGCGACATGTATGCCGATGTCTTCCCCACCGGCGACAAGGCCTTCCGCATCCGCCTCGGCCAGTCGAAGGTGCCCTATGGCTGGGAGAACATGCAGTCCTCCTCGCAGCGTCTCGCGCTCGACCGTACCGACGCGATCAACACCGCCGCATCGGGTGAGCGCGATCTCGGGATCGTCGCCTATTACACCCCGCACCACGTGCAGAAGATCTGGGACCGCCTCGCGGCCGACGGGCAGAAGCTTTTCGGCAATTACGGCGCCTTCGGCTTCGGCGCGTTCAACGGGCAGGGCCTCAACCGCACCGAGGGCAATGACGGCGTGATGCTGGTCGGCCTTGCGACCTGGCCGTTCGAACTCGACGGTCTCGGGCTCGACGGGCAGGTGTTCGAGATCGGCGGTTCGGTGATGCACAACCGCATCCGCCCCGAAGTGCGCACCGGGGGCCTCAGCGCGGCGAGCTTCAAGGACGACCGCGTCAATCTCCACGCGATCCTCTACCCGCAGCCGATCGGGGTGCAGGCCGAATGGAACTGGGGCAAGGGTCCCGAATTCGTCCCCGCGAGCGGCCGGATCGAGGAACGCCCGCTCGATGGGGGCTATGTCCAGCTGATGGGCAAGATCGACAAGTCGCCGATCGGCCCGTTCTATCCCTTCGCGCGCTGGCAGTATTACCGCGGCGGCTTCAAGGCGGCGATCAATGCGCCGCGGCTGGAGACCGAGGAGCTGGAGCTGGGCTTCGAATTCCAGCTCGATTCCGCGCTGGAGATCACCACCACCTACGGCTTTGCCAAGCGCAAGGAGGCCGACGAGCGCCGCTTCGGGCAGGCCGAGGGGCAGATTCTGCGCATCCAGGCCCAATGGAACTACTGACGCGGAATTACTGATCTAGCCTATTGCTCCGGCGGCAGCTCGTCGGGCCCGCGGCCGGGCTCGTCGATATCGGGCGGGGTCGGCTCGGTCTCGGGCGGGGCGGGCGTCGGTTCGACCGGTTCGGCCGGGGGTTCGACGATTTCGGGATCGGGCGTGGGTACCGAGGCCATGAGCGCTCTCCGCTTGCTGGGGGAGGCGCGAGCATAGCCTATCGCGCGGCGGCCTTCTGCAACCTGCCGCCTCGCTTCACCCCTCGCGCGGGCCGCTTGGGCCGCTGGCGCATGCGAAAGGGGCCGGAAGATCGCTCTCCCGGCCCCTTGCCTGTCAGCGCTGGAAGGCTCAGTGCCCGCCGCCGCTCGGGTCGGCGAAGTGGTTGGGCAGGTGCGCGTTGACCACGCCGCCGTCGACCGTCAGCGTCTCGCCCACCACATAGTCGCCCGCGCGGCTGCACAGGTAGATCGCGGCGGCCGCCATGTCCTCGGCGGTGCCGATGCGCTTGGCGGGGATGCCCGAGGCCGAGGCGTCGGGCGCGTCCTTGGCGGCGCGGTTCATCTCGGACGGGAACGCGCCCGGCGCGATCGAGGTCACCACGATATTGTCCTGGATCAGCCGCGCGGCCATGCGCCTGGTGAGCTGGATCACGCCTGCCTTCGAAGCCTGGTAGGCGTAGGTCTCCCACGGGTTGATCCGCTGCCCGTCGATCGAGGAGACGTGGATCACCTTGGCCGGATGCCCCTGCTTGCCGCCCGCGACCAGCAGATCATGGAGCTTCTGGGTGAGGAAGAACGGGGTCTTGACGTTGAGGTCCATCGTCCGGTGCCAGCCGGCCTCGGAAAACTCGAGATAGGGCTGGCCCCAGGCCGCACCCGCGTTGTTGATGAGGATGTCGAGATGGCTCTCGCGCGCCTTCAGCTCGTTGGCGAGGGCGACCATGCCGTCCATCTGCGAGAGGTCGGCGGGGATGCCGATGACGCGATCCGCGCCGAATTCGGAGCCAAATTCGTCAATGGTCGCCTGCATCTGCTCGACCTTGCGCGCCGAGATATAGACCCGCGCGCAGCCCGCCGCGAGGAGCCCCTCGACGAACATCTTGCCGATCCCGCGGCTGCCCCCGGTGACGAGGGCGATGCGGCCTTCGAGGCTGAAAAGTGATTGAATGTCCATTTAGAATCTCTCCGTCTTCCCGGGCTTGACCCGGGATCCCGCTTACTTTGTCCCCGCCGCAGGAAGGAAGCGGGGCCCCGGATCAAGTCCGGGGAGACGATGTTGGCCTAGTATCCGCTCAGCTCCGCCACGCGGTTGGCGTGGTAGAAGGCATCGCCGAGGAACTCCGCCAGCGCGCGGTCGCGCTTCATGTAGAGGCCGATGTCGTATTCGTCGGTCATGCCGATGCCGCCGTGCATCTGCACGCCTTCCTGCACCGCGAGGCGTGCGGTCTTGGCGACCTTGGCCTTGGCGACACTCGCCATCAGCTCGGCATGGGTCGAGCCGCCGTCGAGCAGTTGCTGCGCCTTGATCGTGACCGCGCGGGCGATCTCGACCTCTGAATAGAGGTGGCTGGCGCGGTGCTGGAGCGCCTGGAACTCGCCGATCAGCTTGCCGAACTGCTTCCTCTGCTTGAGGTAGTCGACCGTCATGTCCATCGCCCCGCGCGCAACGCCGACGCCTTCGGCCGCCGCGCCGACGCGGCCTGCGAGCAGCATCGCATCGAGCACGGCGCGCCCGCCGTCGATCTCGCCGATCACGGCATCGCCGTCCAATTCGACGCCGTCGAACCTGGTGTGGGTCGCCATCGACGAGTCCACCAGACGCACGCTGTCATGGCTCATGCCCGCCGCGTCCTTGGGGACGGCGAAGAGCGTGATCCCGTCCGCATCATCGTCAGCGCCGCTGGTGCGCGCCGCGACCACGATCATGTCCGCGCTCGCGCCCTGGATGACGAAGCTCTTGGCACCCGACAGCTTGAAGCCGTTGCCCGACTTTTCGGCACGGGTGGTGATGCGCTCGGGCCGGTGCTTGGCGGTCTCGTCGATGGCGACGGCGAACACGGAATCGCCCGCGATCAGCCCCGGCAGGTAGCGGCCCTTGAGGTCGGCCGAGCCGTGCTTCAGCGCGGTCGCGGCCAGCACGGAGGAGGTCAGGAACGGCGAGGGCGTGAGGTTGCGGCCAATCTCTTCCAGCACGATCCCCGCCTCGACATGGCCCATGCCGAGGCCCCCGTCGGCCTCCTCCACCAGCATGCCGGTGAAGCCCATCTCGGCCATCTGCTTCCACAAGGCGTGGCCGAAGCCGTCCTTGCAGTTGCGGTCGCGCCAGTGGCGCAGCTGCTTGGCGATATTGCCTTCCTCGGCGATGAAGCCGCGCGCGGTATCGGCGAGCATCGCCTGATCTTCGTTGTGATACAGGGGCATTTTTCCCTCCTCCTATCCCGTCACCCCCGCGCAGGCGGGGGTCCAGCGATCTTCGCAAGCAAGCTGGATCCCCGCCTTCGCGGGGATGACGATGCATTATTGTTTTAAATCAAGCCCCCGGCAGGTCGAGGATGCGCTTGGCGATGACGTTGAGCATCACCTCGCTCGTCCCGCCCTCGATCGAGTTGGCCTTGGTGCGCAGCCAGTTCTTGGCAGGCTTGCCGCCCTCGGTCGCCTCGCTCTCCCATTCGAGCGCGCGGCTGCCGCCGACCGCCATCATCAGCTCGTGGCGGCGCTTGTTCAGTTCGGTCCCGGCGTATTTCATCATGTTCGGCTGCGCGGGGTGCGCCTTGCCGACCTTGATCTCGTCGAGGAACTTCTCGCCCATCGCGGCATAGGCGAGCGCATCGACATCGAACATCGCCAGTTCCGCGCGCAGGACGGGATCGATGTCGTCGCCGGTCTTCGCCGCATGACGCTTCATCGCCGCGCCGATCGCCGCCTGACGCTCGCCGCCGTCCGCGCCCGAGATCATCTCGCGCTCGTGGCCGAGGAGATACTTGGCGACGTCCCAGCCGCGGTTGATGGTGCCCACATAAGCCGGCACGTCATCGCCGTAGGACTTGGGCACGGCGACGTTGTCGAAGAAGGTCTCGCAGAAGGGCGAGGAGCCGGAGATCAGCTTGATCGGCTTGGTGGTGACGCCTTCGCTTGCCATGTCGAACAGCATGAAGGTGATGCCGCCGTACTTGTTCTCCTTGTCGGTGCGGACGAGGCAGAAAATCCAGTCGGCGTGATCGGCATAGGAGGTCCAGATCTTCTGGCCGTTGACGACCCAGTGATCGCCCTTGTCCTCGCCGAAGGTCTGGAGCGAAACGAGGTCGCTGCCCGAGCCCGGTTCTGAATAGCCCTGGCACCAGCGGATTTCGCCGCGCGCGATTTCATTGAGGAACCGCTGCTTCTGGCCTTCGGTGCCGAAGTGGAGCAGCGCCGGGCCGAGCATCCAGATGCCGAAGCTGCTGAGCGGCGGGCGGGCGTTGATGCGGCCCATTTCCTCGCGCAGCACCTTGGCTTCGGGCGCAGAAAGGCCAGCGCCGCCATATTCCTTGGGCCACATCGGGACGGTATAGCCCTTGGCGATGCAGGCTTCGAGCCACGCCTTCTGCGCGTCGTTCTTGAAGGTCGCGCGGCGGCCGCCCCAATAGATGTCGTCCTCGCCGCGCACGGGCTCGCGCATTTCGGGCGGGCAGTTCGCCTCCAGCCACGCGCGGGTTTCGGTGCGGAATTGCTCAAGATCGGCCATGCCGACTCTCCTCTCTCGTGTCTCTCACTTGACGCTTACGTTAGGATCAATTTGCGCCTGCCTGCAAGCGTCCTTCGCGCATTCGGGGCATTGCGCCCGATGCCGTAACGTCACCCTGCCGCGGCCATTGACGCGGGGCGGAATGGGGCTAGCTTGACCGCAAGAACAGACAAGCCGTGGGAGAGAAACTTGGGCCGGAACTCCGCCAGCAAGGGCGCGCGCGCATGCCGGTAGCCGGAGGTCCGATTGCCGCAAAGCTGCCGATGCGGGTGAAGGTGCTCACCGGGTTCGGCTCGGTCGCCTTCGGGGTGAAGGACAATGGTTTCTCGTTCTTCCTGCTGATCTTCTACAACCAGGTGTTGGGGATGGACGCGGCGCTCGTCAGCCTGGCGCTGCTGATCGCGCTGCTGGTGGATGCGGTGGTCGATCCGCTGATCGGCAACCTGTCGGACCGCACCTACACCCGCTGGGGCCGCCGCCTGCCGTGGCTCTATGCCGCGCCGGTGCCGCTCGCGATGCTGTGGGTCTGGCTGTGGAGCCCGCCCGGCGGCGCGGCCCCGAGTTTCGCAGGGCTGGTCGGCATCGCGATCGCGGTGCGCGTGCTGCTGTCGGCCTGCGAGGTGCCCTCGATCGCGCTCGTCCCCGAACTGACGCAGGACTATGACGAGCGCACGACGCTGTTCCGCTACCGCTTCCTGTCGGGGTGGATCGGGGGGCTGGGGATGATGATCCTCGCCTATACCGTGTTCATGCCGGGGCCGGAGGGGATGCTCTCGCTCGAGGGCTATCAGGCCTTCGGCATCTTCGGCGCGGTGCTGATGGCGGCTTCGGTGATCGGATCGGCGGCGGGCCTGCACCCGCTGGTCGCGCGCCTGCCCGACCACAAGCCGGAGCACTTCACCTTCAAGGGCGCTTTCGCCGAGATCGTCGAGGCTTTCTCCGAGAAGAGCTTCCTGATCTTCGCCGCCGGGGGGCTCGCCGCCTATGTGGCGCAGGGGATGACCTTCTCGATCTCGAACTACCTAAACCTGTTCGTGTGGCAGCTGTCGGGATCGCAGCTGGTGTTCTACCCGCTGGTTCTGTTCGCGAGCGTGGTGCTGATGTTCGTGATCGTCGGCCCGATGCACCGGCGCTGGGGCAAGAACGGCAGCGCGGCGCTGAGCGCGGTGGCGGCGGCGGTGATCGGGATCATGCCTTATGGCCTGCTGCTGGCCGGGCTTTGGCCGCCCGCGGGGAGCAACGCCTCGACCGCAGGTTTCTATGCCTTCGTCTTCATCGCCAATGCGCTGGGCGTCGTCTCGCTGGTCTCGGCGACCTCGATGATGGCCGAGATCGTCGAGGCCTTCGAGGAGCGCACGGGAAGGCGCGCGGAGGGCTCGTTCTTCTCGGGCGGATGGCTGGTGCAGAAGTGCGCGACGGGGGCGGGGATCTTCGTCACCGGACAGATCATCGCCTTTGCCGGCCTTGCCACCAATTCCGCCCCCGGCACGGTGCCTGACGAGGTGCTGGCGCGCCTGATCCTGTGCTTCGGCGCGGCGGGCGTGGGGCTGGCGCTGGTCTCGGCCTTCTGGCTCGGCCGCTTCCCGATCAGCCGCGCGGAGCACGAGGCACGGCTCGAACGGCTCGCCCATCGCAGGAAGCCCGACCCGCTCGCCGAAGCCGCCCGTGCCGATCCGGAGGGCCATTCGGTCGGCGCCTGACGCACCACAAAAGAGAGCTTGGCGGGGGCGCTGCCCCGTGCCACGGTCGCATCCAGATTCGATTGCAAATAAGGACGAGAGGAACACCCCCATGGATTTCGAACCCACCGAACGCCAGGCCTATTGGCGCGATCGCGTGCGCGATTTCATCGAGCAGCACGTGCGCCCCAACATGGATGTCTACAAGGCGCAGGACGCCGAGGGCGGGCGCTGGAAGGTGATCCAGATCATCGAGGACAAGAAGAAGCTCGCCAAGGAAGCGGGCATCTGGAACCTGTTCATGCCGCCGCGCAACGACAGCCACCACCATGTGGACGAGACCTTCGAGTTCGACGGCCCGGGCCTCACCAACCTCGAATACGCGCTGTGCGCCGAGGAAATGGGCCGCATCGGCTGGGCGAGCGAGGTGTTCAACTGCTCGGCGCCCGATACCGGCAACATGGAAGTCTTCCACCGCTACGGCACCCGCGAGCAGAAGGAAGAGTGGCTGCGTCCGCTGATGAACGGCGAAATCCGTTCGGCCTTCCTGATGACCGAGCCCTACACGGCCTCCTCGGACGCCACGAACATCGAGACCCGTATCGAGCGGGACGGCGATCACTACGTGATCAACGGGCGCAAGTGGTGGTCGTCGGGCCTCGGCGATCCGCGCTGCAAGGTCGCGATCGTGATGGGCAAGACCGACCTTTCGGCCCAGCGCCACGCGCAGCAGTCGATGGTGCTGATGCCGATCGACGCGCCGGGGGTGAACATCATCCGCCACCTCCCCGTCTTCGGCTATGACGATGCCCCGCACGGCCACATGGAAGTCGAGATGGTCAACGTGCGCGTTCCCGTGTCGAACATGCTGCTCGGCGAAGGTCGCGGCTTCGAGATCGCGCAGGGCCGCCTCGGGCCGGGCCGCATCCACCACTGCATGCGCACCATCGGCGTCGCCGAAGAGGCGCTGGCCAAGATGTGCCGCCGCCTGCAGGAGCGCGAGGCTTTCGGCAAGCCGGTCTACAAGCACTCGGTCTGGGAAGAGCGCGTCGCGCGTGCCCGCATCGATATCGACATGACCCGCCTCCTTTGCCTCAAGGCCGCCGACATGATGGACAAGGTCGGCAACAAGGCGGCCAAGCAGGAAATCGCGATGATCAAGGTGCAGGCGCCCAACATGGCGCTCAAGATCATCGACGATGCGATCCAGGCGCATGGCGGCGGCGGGGTGTCGGAAGACTACGGCCTCGCCTCGGCCTATGCCCACCAGCGCACCCTGCGTCTGGCGGACGGCCCGGACGAGGTCCACGCCCGCTCGATCGCCCACATGGAGTTCGCCAAGCACGCGCCGGTCGCCGGCCCGACGGCCAACGCCCTGCGCGGCAACCACGGGCGCGCTGCCAATGACGGCCAGAGCTTCAGCTCGGGCGACATGGGCGTGGCGCGCTGACACTAAACTCCCCTCCCGCTTGCGGGAGGGGGCGGGGGTGGGCACGGGCCAACCGCGAGGAAGGCCCACCCCGCTGCGACTAGGACTTGCGAGGCAAGCCCAAGTCTCGCTCCCCTCCCGCAAGCGGGAGGGGTGAGGAATTATCATGGCAAAAGCCGCCATTCTCGAAGCCCCCGGACAGGGCCTGCGCATCGCCGAGGTCACCTATGCCGAGCCCGGCCCGCATGAAGTCCTGATCGACACCAAGGCCTGCGGGCTGTGCCATTCGGACCTGCACTTCATCGACGGGCACTATCCCCACGCCCTGCCCTGCATCCCGGGGCACGAGGCGGCAGGCGTGGTCCGCGCGGTCGGCTCCGAGGTGAAGACCGTGAAGCCGGGCGACCACGTCGTCTCCTGCCTCTCGGCCTTCTGCGGCCATTGCGAGTTCTGCGTCACGGGCCGCATGGCGCTGTGCCTCGGCGGCGACACCCGCCGCGCCAAGGGCGAGGCCTCGCGCATCGCCTTTGCCGATGGCGCGCCGGTCAACCAGATGCTCAACCTCTCGGCCCTGTCAGAGCAGATGCTGATCCACGAGCACGCCTGCGTCGCGATCGACAAGGCCATGCCCTTCGACCGTGCCGCGCTGCTCGGCTGCGCGGTGACGACCGGCGCGGGGACGATCTTCAACGCCTGCAAGGTGACGCCGGGCGAGACCGTGCTGGTGGTCGGCTGCGGCGGGGTGGGCCTTGCCGCGATCAACGCCGCGAAGATCGCGGGCGCGGGCAAGATCATCGCCGCCGATCCGCTTGCCGAAAAGCGCGAGCTCGCCAAGGTGCTGGGCGCGACGCACACTGTCGATGCGCTGGCCGAAGACGCCGCCAAGCAGATCATCGCCATCAGCGGCGGCGGGGTCGACTGGGGGATCGAGGCGGTGGGCCGTCAGGCCTCGGCCGATCTTGCCGTGGCTTCGCTGAAGCGCGGCGGCACGGCGGTGATCCTCGGCATGATGCCCTTGGACTGCAAGGTCGGGCTCGGCGCCTTCGACCTCCTCAGCGGCAAGAAGCTGATGGGCGCGATCATGGGGATGAACCACTTCCCCGTCGACCTCCCGCGCCTCGTCGATTTCTATCTGCGCGGGCTGCTCGATCTCGACACGATCATCGCCGAGCGGATCACGCTCGACCAGGTGAACGAAGGCTTTGACACGATGCGCGGGGGGCATTCCGCGCGCACGGTGGTGGTGTTCGACTGATGACTGACGCTCCCCAGATCGATTTCGACAAGGAAATGGTCGGCACGGTCGAAGTGACCGAGAAGGACGCGCTCGACCTGGCCTCGCTCACCGCGTGGTTCGAGGCGAACGTCGAGGGCTTTGAAGGCCCGATCAGCTACACCAAGTTCAAGGGCGGCCAGTCGAACCCGACCTACCGGATCGACACGCCCGGAACGAGCTACGTGCTGCGCCGCCAGCCGTTCGGCAAACTTTTGCCCAGCGCCCATGCGGTTGACCGGGAATATGCAGCAATGTCAGGGCTTTACCCGACAGGCTTCCCCGTTCCTCGCACGTTCGGTCTGTGCGAAGATCCCGAAGTTCTCGGCTCCAAGTTCTTCGTGATGAGCATGGCCGATGGCCGCTCGCTGTGGAACGGCGCGCTCCCCGGTGTGAGCCCGGACGAGCGCCGCGCGATCTATCATGCGCTGATCGACACCATGGCCGAGCTCCACCTGCGCGAGCCCGACAAGATCGGGATGGGCGACTACGGCAAACCGACCGATTACTGCGCGCGCCAGATCACCCGCTGGACCAAGCAGTACAAGCTCTCCGAGACCGAGCACATGCCCGAGATGGAAGCGCTCATCGAATGGCTCCCGCAGACCATTCCGCCGCAGCATGGCTCGAGCGTGGTGCATGGCGACTACCGGCTCGACAACGTGATCTTCCACAAGACCGAACCGAAGATCATCGCGGTGCTTGACTGGGAGCTTTCGACGCTGGGCGATCCGATCGCCGATTTCAGCTACCTCATGCTCAACTGGCACAACCCCGCGGATGGCCGCGCGGGGCTGCTGGGGCTGGACCTGGAAGCGCTCGGCATCCCGTCGCAGCAGGAAGCGGTTGATCGCTACGTCGCACGCACCGGCTTCCCCGTGCCGCCGATGGACTGGTACTTCGCCTACAACCTGTTCCGGCTCGCAGGGATCATGCAGGGCATCAAGAAGCGGGTGATCGACGGCACCGCCTCCTCCGCCCACGCCCAGGCGATGAGCGACCGCGTCCGGCCGCTCGCCGAGCGGGCGTACCAGTTCGCCATAGCGGCAGGTATGCCAGCATAAGGCACGAGCGTCGGGGCGGCTTACGTATGCCGCCCCTCGTCTTGCAGCCTCCGCTTGCCGCGAGGCTGCCGCGCGGCTACGGCGAGGCCGATTTCTGACCCATTCCCGTTCGCCCTGAGCTTGTCGAAGGGCCGCACTTTCTCTTCATGCGCTGCTCTCGAAGGAAAGACGGTCCTTCGACAAGCTCAGGACGAACGGAATTCGGGCGTTTTGGAGACCGCGCATGAGTGCTGACCTGATCACCGCCATCGAAGCCGCATGGGAAGACCGCGCCTCGGTCACCCCGGGCCACCCGGTCGGCGAGGCCGTCAACGCCGCGCTCGCGCTGCTCGACAGCGGCGAGGCGCGCGTCGCCCAGCCTGACGGCAATGGCGGCTGGCAGGTCAACCAGTGGCTCAAGAAGGCGGTGCTCCTCTCCTTCCGCCTCAACGACAACCGCGTGATGGATGGCGGCGCGGCAGGGGCCCCCGCCTATGACAAGGTGCCACTGAAGTTCGCCGGCTGGGGCGACAACCGTTTCAAGGAAGCCGGTTTTCGCGTAGTCCCCGGCGCGGTCGTTCGCCGCGGGGCGCATATCTCCAAGGGCGCGGTGCTGATGCCCTCCTTCGTGAACATCGGCGCTTACGTCGGCGAGAACACCATGATCGATACCTGGGCCACCGTAGGCTCCTGCGCGCAGATCGGGGCGAATGTCCACATCTCGGGCGGCGCGGGGGTCGGCGGCGTGCTCGAACCGCTTCAGGCCGAGCCGGTGATCATCGGCGACGGCGCCTTCATCGGCGCGCGCGCGGAAGTGGCCGAAGGCGTGCGCGTGGGCGAGGGCGCGGTGCTGTCGATGGGCGTCTATCTCGGCGCCTCGACCAAGATCGTCGACCGCGCGACGGGCGAGGTCCACATGGGCGCCGTGCCGCCCTATGCGGTCGTCGTCCCCGGCTCGATGCCGGGCAAGCCCCTGCCCGATGGCACGCCGGGGCCGAGCCTCTATTGCGCGGTGATCGTCAAGACGGTCGACGCCCAGACCCGCTCGAAGACCGGCATCAACGAACTGCTGCGCGATTGAACCGAGGCAGGCCTCGTCCTGCCCCGTTTCCGCCCCGTCCTTACATAGCGCGGCGAACCATTTTCGCGGCCGCGGGATAGTCCCTGTCCATCGCAGCAGGAGACCTTCATGCAGAAACCCGAACCCCGCCCCCGTTTCGACGAGACTGACGCCAAGGCGGGGAGCAATGAAGGCGTGGTGCGCTGGGTGCTGGGGATCAGCCTCGCGCTCGCCATCATCGCGCTCACCGTGATCTGGGTGACCGGCGCGCTGACACAGGACCCGGTGGAGAGCCAGATGAACGTCGAGCGCCGCGACGAGGCCGTCCGCGAACAGGGCGTGGGCGCGGACAGTTCGACCGATGGCATCACCGCCGGCGATCCCGATGCCGGCGCGCCCAAGATCTCGGGCGAGCGATGAGCGACACCTTCCGCAAGGGGCAGAAGGTCAGCTGGTCGTGGGGCGATGGCACCGCGACCGGCACGATCCGCGACCGCTACGAACGCAAGGTCACCCGCAAGATCAAAGGCTCCGAAATCACCCGCAACGGCGACAAGGAAAACCCCGCCTACCTGATCGAACAGGACGACGGCGACGAGGTGCTCAAGCTCGCCAGCGAACTCAAACCGGCGGGCTGACTTTCGAAATCTTTCGCCGCACCAGCCCTCTCGGGAACGATTGCGCCTCTTGACGATTGGTTGACGTTACGGAAACATATTCCCTAACGTCAATCAATAACGGGGAGAGCGTTAATGGCTGATCGCAACGAGACCATCCGCATCGACGAAGATGCCGCGCGCGGCGCGGTGACCAACACGGGGCTGCGCTATGTGCTGGCCTTCAGCCTCGGCTTCGCGGTGATCGCGATGAGCCTCGTCTGGATCATACCCGCCCTCGCCCACGCCCACCACTGAGCCTAGGCCCCTACTCCGCCTTCGCGGCGGGCGGCGTGATCAGCGTCTCGATCGGAGGCTGTTCGGCGACGCTCGCCGCATAGGCCTCGGCCGCGCGCATGACGCGCAGGATGTTGCGGCTCGCGATCATCTCGAGCTCGGCCTGCGAATAGCCGCGCTTCGCCAGTTCGGCGAAGAGCAGCGGGTAGCCGCGCACGTCCTCGAAGCCGACGGGGCCGCTCGGCATCCCGTCGAAGTCCCCGCCGATGCCGATATGCTCGACGCCTGCGACCTTGCGGATGTGGTCGATGTGGTCGGCCATGTGCTTGATCGTCGTGGCAGGCTCGGGGTTGGCCGCGTCCCACGCCGCCAACGCCTCGGTCACCTTCGCGGGTTGCCCCTGCCACAGCGCCTTCAGCCGCGCCTCCTCGCCCGATCGCACCGCGAACCACTGGCGGCGCTCCTCGTTGAGGAAGCCGGGGAGCGCGACGACCATCACCACCCCGCCGTTCTCGGGCAGCCGCGCGAGCACGGAGTCGGGCACATTGCGCGGATGCCCGGACACGCCCCGCGCGCCCGAGTGGCTGAAGATCACCGGCGCCTTGGCAACGTCGAGCGCGTCCATCATCGTCGCCTCGCTGACATGGCTGAGATCGACCAGCATCCCCAGCCGGTTCATCTCGCGCACCACGTCCTTGCCGAAATCGGAAAGACCATCGAACTTCGGCATATCGACCGCCGCATCGGCCCAGGGGGTGTTCGAATTGTGCGTCAGGGTCATGTAGCGCGCGCCGAGCGCATAGAGCTGGCGCAGCACGGCGAGGCTCGAGCCGATCGAGTGGCCGCCCTCCATACCGAGCAAGGACGCGACCTTGCCGTCCGCCATCGCGCGCTCGACCTGATCGGCGTTGACGGCATAGCGCAGGGCCTGCGGATTCTTCGCGATCAGCCGCTTGGTGACGTCGATCTGCTCGATCACCTGCTGCACCGCCTCGGGCTCGTCGGGGTTGGAGGGGACGTAGACCGACCAGAACTGCGCGCCGACCTTGCCCTGCCTCAGCCGCGCGAGATCGGTCTGCATCGCGCGGCCATCGGGGTTGGTCGGGCCGGTGTCCGAGGTGTCCTCGAAATCGAAGGCGTTGATCTGGTTCGCCACGCGGTCGCGCAGCTGGTTGGGCACGTCGTTGTGCCCGTCGAACACCGGCGCGGCTTCGAGCGCGGCATTGGCGGTGGCGGTCGCGGTGGCATCATCGATCGGCGGCGGGGCCTTGGCCTTCTGCGCGGCGAGCGGGCTCGCCAGCATCAGGGCCGCGATGATCGCGAGGCGGGAGGGCGCGGAGAGTTGCATGGGGGAAGCTCCCGAAGCTAGAGCGCCTGCACCGGCAGGTGACGAAACAGGCAAGGACTAGGGCATGGATAGCGCGGGCAAGCTGATCGAACAATTGGGCCTTGCGGCGCATCCCGAAGGCGGGTGGTATCGCGAGACGTGGCGCGGCGAGGCGGGGCCGGATGGCCGCGCGCAAGGGACCGCGATCATCTTCCTGCTGCGCACCGGCGAAGCATCGCACTGGCACACGGTCGATGCGGCCGAGCTGTGGATCTGGCAGGCTGGCGACCCGGTCGAGCTGCGGCTCTCGGCCACCGATGCAGGCCCGCCCCGCTCGGTGATCCTCGGCAGCGATATCGCCGCGGGCCAGCGGTTGCAGGGCCTCGTGGCACCGGGCGAATGGCAGGCGGCGCGGCCCTATGGCGAGGGCACGCACGGCTACAGCCTCGTCTCCTGCGTGGTGGTGCCGGGCTTCGACTTTGCGGGCTTCGTGCTGGCGCCTCCGGGCTGGGAACCGGGCGAATGATCCGCGCCGTCCTGCGCTGGCTGCTGGCGGCGTTCTACTTCGCCGCCGGGGTGATCCATATCGCCCTGCCCGCGCCGTTCCTTACCATCATGCCGCCGGGCGTGCCCTTTCCCGAGGCGGTGGTGCTGTGGACGGGGGTGGCGGAGATCCTCGGAAGCATCGGACTGGTGCAGCCTGTCTCCAAGCCGCTGCGCCGTGCGGCAGGGTGGGGGCTGGCGCTCTATGCGCTGTGCGTGTGGCCCGCCAACATCAACCACATGCTGATCGACTTGGCCCGCTACGACGGCGGGCTCGGGCTTGGCTACCACATCCCGCGGATGTTCGCGCAGCCGGTGATCATTGGGCTCGCGCTGTGGGTGGGCGAGTGCCTGCCGCTGCGCGGCCGCGCGCCCGAGGCATGACGCCGGCCGAGGCGATCCTCGCGCTGCTCGGCGAACGGGCCGAGGGCGGGACCATCTGCCCGAGCGAGGCCGCGCGCCGCCTTGCCGGGTCGCAGGGCGACTGGCGGGCGGAGATGGACGCGGTTCACGCCGCCGCCGACGCGCTGCTCGAACAGGGCACCATCGCCCTCTCGTGGAAGGGCGAGACAAAACAAAAGCGGCGCGGACCCTACCGGATCGCGCGCCGCTGATGCGGGGCCGGAGCCCCTATGCCGTCAGGCTCAGCTCAGGTGCTTCGAGACCGCAGCGGTCATCTTGAACATCGAGATCTGGTCCTTGCCGATCACCGCGCCGAGCTTGGCATCGGGATTGATCTGGCGCTTGTCGGTCTTGTCCTGCAGGCCGTTGGCCTTGATGTATTCCCACACCTTCGAGGTGACTTCGGCGCGGGTCATCGGGCCCTTGCCGATCACCGCTTCGAGATCACCCGAAAGCGTAACCGGCTTCTGCAGTGCGTTGGTCGTTCCAGCCATCTTCTACTCCCTTATGTCAGTGGCAGGTTGATCAGAAATCATCGTCTTCCCAGTCCGCATCGTCATCTTCCCCGCCCCCGGTGAAAGTGGCGTGGAGCACCGCGCAGGCCGTGACCGACCCTTGCAGCGATGCGAGCAGTTCCGCCCGTCCCGCGCCGGGCATCAGCACCAGCGGCAGTTCGGTCGCGAAAAGTTGAAACAGGTAGTGGCGCGTCTCGCCCTCGGGCGGGGACGGCAGCAGCCATTCGGAATTGCCGACGGCGTTCTTGCCGGTGCGCGGCGGGGTTTCGCCTTCGAGCAGCTTGCCGCGCTGGCCTGCGAGGCCCCAGACAAGCCAGTGGCAGGCAGGCTCGGCGCCCGGCGCAGTCGCATCCTCGACCACCAGCACCAGTTCCTGCGTGCCCGGCGGCGGCGCGCTCCATTCGAGCGGCGGGGCGACGGCATCTTCCTCGGCCGCGGTGAAGCTCGCGTCGAGCTCTTCCCCGCTGCGGAACGCGGGGCTGGTCAGCGCAAAGCCGCCGCGCGCGACAAACTGCGCCGACCCCAGCTTCGCGATCGCGAGGCCGGGATGGCGGGCAGGGGCGGGCACATGGGGTGCGAGCCAGGCGGGGAAATCCGTCATGATTCTGTCAGGTCCTTGCCCTCGTGCTAGTGCGTTCGGAGACGCGATACGAGACTGCGCAGGGGGGTTTTTCGCTGTTTCTGCGGAAAACCCTGCAAATGCAGGCAAAAAGGTCACGCTTTTCGAGCGACTCTTGGGGATTTTTACGGGGGCGGATTGCTCTTGGCCCGTCTCCGAGGCATCCCTGCGCTTCCGGGTCGCACCGTGACCCGGCCATAAACCCCCGGAGTTGCACCCACTTATGAAGCCCGCACGCACCGCTCTCAGCCTCGTCCTGGCACTCCAGCTCGCCGCCTGCGGCGGCGGGGGCGGATCGTCCTCCGGGCCGCCGACCGGCGGGGTCACCCCCACCCCGACGCCGACCACCGCGGCCTGCTCGCTGCGCGCGCGGCAGGATTTCGCCGACCAGGTGCTCAACGAGTGGTATCTTTTCCCCGATCTGCTGGCGACGGCGAACCCGGCCTCCTTCACCAATCTCGACGACTATCTCGACGCCCGCGTCGCCCCGGCCCGCGCGGCCGGGCGTGACCGGTTCTTCACCTTCTCGACCTCGATCGCGGAAGAGAACGCGCTGATCAACTCGGGCTCCTCGGCCGGCTTCGGCATCCGCCTGTCCTACGACACCACAAACCGCCGCCTGTTCGTGGTCGAGGCCTATGAAGGCGCGAACGGCCTTGCCGCCGGGCTCGACCGCGGGACGGAGATCACCGCGATCGGCACCTCGGCGACGACGCTGGTGTCGGTCTCGAGCCTGTTCGCGAGCGGCGGGGCGCAGGCCGTGGCCGATGCGCTCGGCCCGTCGACCGCGGGCCTCACCCGCGTGCTGCGCTTCGTCCAGCCAGGCGGCGCGGTGCAGGAACGCAGCGTCACCAAGACCGACTTCGCGCTCGATCCGATATCCGACCGCTATGGCGCGCTGATCCTCAACGATGGCGGCAAGCGGGTCGGCTATATCAACCTGCGGACCTTCATCATCTCGGACGCTGCCAATCAGCTGCGCACCGCCTTCGGCCAGTTCGCCGCACAAGGCGTGACCGAGCTGATCATCGACCTGCGCTACAACGGCGGCGGGCTGGTCAGCGTGGCGGACACCTTCGGCGACCTGATGGGCGCGGGCCGCGTCGGACAGGTGTGGAGCCGCGAGGAGCTGCGCCCGTCCAAGGCATCGGAGAACAGCACCCGCCAGTTCCGCACCGAGGCGAACGCCATCACCCCCACCAAGGTCGCGGTGATCACCACCGGATCGAGCGCCTCGGCGAGCGAGCTCGTCGCCAACTCGCTGATCCCCTATGTCGGCAACAATCTCGCGCTGGTCGGGGCCAATTCCTTCGGCAAGCCGGTCGGCCAGTTCGGCTTCGACCTTGCCTCCTGCGACCTGCGCGTGCGGGCGGTGGCGTTCCGGACGGTCAATGCCAACGGCCAGGGCGACTACTACACCGGCCTTGCCAGCGTGATGCCCAACACTTGCCGCGCGGGGGACGACATCGGCTTCCCGCTCGGCGATCCGCGCGAGGCGTCGATCGCGGCGGCGCTCAACTTCCTCGGCGGGCGCGGATGCACGGCGATTTCCGGCAGCCGCACGGCTAACACGGTCGCCGGGCCGACGCAGAGCGACAGCAAGTTCGCCGGCGCCGACCTGCCCGAGCGCGAACCGCTCCAGCCGCGGCGGCCGGGGCCGGCCCAGCACGAGCTGCCGGGGCTGTTCTAAGAGGGCTGCGGGGGCCTCACAGCCCCTGCGGCACCGTCTCGAAGGCGGGCGTGTCGCCCAGGTCGACCCAGTCCTGCTTGCTCTTGGCGTAGCAGTGGAAGGCGGGCTTGAGGATGCTGGTATCGTCCAGCGTCCCGGCCTTGATGAACATCATCCCCGGCGGGGTGTCGACGCGGGTGAAGACAGGCGATCCGCATTCGGGGCAGAACTGCCGCCGCACGGTCGCCCCGCTGTCGCCGGTGTCGTTGTAGGTTTTGAGCGTTCCTTCGAAGCTGACCGCCGCCTCGGGCACGCCGACGATCACCGAAAGCGCGCTGCCCGCCTGCTTCTGGCAGTTCTTGCAGTGGCAGGTGACGCACAGCAGCGGGTCGCTCTCGCAAGTGTAGCGCACCGCGCCGCACAGGCAGCCTCCGGTCATGGTCCCCGTGCTGGTCATCGCTTGTCTCTCCCCTGTTGCCGTGCAGCCTAGGGGGCTGCCGGGCCGCTGAACGGCTGCCTGTCCGTATAGCCGCAGCCTGCGAATGTCTCCCCGCCCAAAGCGATAGTGGCGACAAAGGGGAAGCGCCGGTCGCTCATCCCGTCGCTGCAATCGCCGGGGGTGAGCGTGGCGGTGAGCGGCTTGCCGGCGACCTCGCCCGAGAAGCCCAGCCCCCCGTTCCCGGCGAAGCGTTTCACGGCAAAGCCGGTGCCGGTCTGGTTGTCGGGGGTGGTCCACACGCCTTCCTCGCCCTTGATCGCGAGGTTCCAGAACGGCTCGGTGCCGAGCATCGTCACCGCCTCCTCGGGGGCGACCGCATCGAAGGCCTTGCCCTTGGGGTCGATCCCGTCGTCCTTGGCAGGAGTGCAGGCCGCAAGCGCGAGGCCGAGCATGGCGAGCGGCAGGTGGCGGGGTTGCATCGGTTCTCTCCTCGGTTGCAAGAATAGGCCGGAACCGGCTGCGCGCCAAGGCATTGCCCGCCCATGGACTTTACCCCTTCCCGCGAGGCCGCGCTTGCCCGCCTCGCCCGATTTCTCCCCGCCGCCGGCCGCCGCTATGCCGAAACCCGCAATGCCGATGACGGCCCGCGCGAGGGCGGGCGCGGCAATGTCAGCCAGCTTTCGCCCTGGCTTCACGCGGGCCTGATCGGGGAGCCCGAGGTGCTGGATGCGGTGCTTGCCCAGCACAGCCCCCGCGCTGCCGAGAAGTTCATCGCCGAGGTGTTCTGGCGGATCTACTTCAAGGGCTATCTCGAACAGCGCCCCGCGATCTGGGACGACTATCGCAAGGGACGCGACAGTGCCCTCGCCGCGCTCGAAGCCAATGCGGGCCTGCGCAAGGCCTATACGCAAGCGACCGAGGGCCGCACCGGGATCGAGGCCTTCGACGTCTGGGCCATGGAGCTGGTGGAAACGGGCTACCTCCACAACCACGCGCGGATGTGGTTCGCGAGCATCTGGATCTTCACCCTGAAACTCGACTGGCGCTTGGGGTCGGACTTCTTCCTGCGGCACCTGATGGACGCCGACGCCGCCTCGAACACGCTGTCGTGGCGCTGGGTCGCGGGGCTGCATACCAAGGGCAAGCACTACCTCGCCCGCGCCGACAACATCGCGCGCTACACCGCCGGCCGCCCGGGAGGCGCGCTCGACGCGCCCGGGCTGGCGGGCGACGAGGCCCAGTCGCTGGACGAGCCGCAGGAATACGGACGCCAGAAGCTCGATCTGCCCCGTCCCGTCACCGCAGCCGACCTCGCCCGGCCCTTCGCGTTGCTGCTGCATGACGAGGCCGCGCATCATGCCCCGCTCGCCCTGCCTGCCGCGCCTGCGCTGGTGATCGGCGCCGCCCGGCCCGAGGCCCGCTCTCCGGGTGCGCTTGGGGATCATGCAAAGGCCTTCGCGCAAGGCGCGCTCACCCACGGCCTCACCGAAGCCGCCGCCGCCTTCGCCTGCACCGCCGTCGAATGGCGTGCGGGCGAGCCGCTCGCCCCGCTGCTGGCCGAGGCGGGGGTGGAGCGCATAGCCCTGCCCTATCTCCCCGCCGGATGGACCCGCGACGCGCTGTGGCCCGATCTCGCCCCGCTTGCCGCCGAAGGCCGCGTCGTAACCCTCCTCGGCGATCTCGACCGCGCCACCTGGCCGCTCGCCAAGGCGGGGTTCTTCGCAGTCGGCAAGGCGGCCGAGAGCCTGCTGGCGGAATGCGGGATCACCGGCGCACGGGGCTGATCTCAACCCGGTCTTAACCCTGTTCGCCTAAGGCTCCGAGCATCCATCCACTGCCCCGGGCCCCTTCCCGCCATGCTCTATCCCAACCGCATCCAGGCCGCGCTGATGTTCGACCGGCCGATCGCCGATCTCGAAGCGATGATGCGCGCCTATACCCGGATCGAGGGGATGCGCAGCGGCGCGCAGTTCAACATTCCCGAGGCAAATCCGGGCCGCTTCTACCGCCTGTTCAACGGCGCGGAGGAGCTGATGGTGACCTTCGAATATCTGGATCGCCCCTGCAACGCGGACCTGTTCCGTCCGGCGCTGTCCTCAGCCTTCACCGGCATCGCCACACCCGACATCCGCGACCGGATCGCCCGCAGCTACAGCCACATCCTGATCGAAGTCTCGCACGGGGTGCTCGCCGGGGTCGACGAGGATCCCAAGTTTGCCGCGATGTTCGAGGCGATCGGCCAGCGGCGCGAGGGTGCGACCCAGGCGCAGTTCGCGCGGCGGCTCTCGGTTCTCGCGCTGATGGCGCGGATCGTGACCGAACA
This sequence comes from Erythrobacter colymbi, assembly GCF_002155685.1. Classification (GTDB taxonomy): domain Bacteria; phylum Pseudomonadota; class Alphaproteobacteria; order Sphingomonadales; family Sphingomonadaceae; genus Erythrobacter; species Erythrobacter colymbi. The sequence continues at coordinate 92,932 of NZ_MUYK01000001.1, read as the reverse complement.
CGCCATGCCGGTCGCGGTGCACTGGACGCAGTCCGACATGCTGATGGGCGGCGAGTTGTTCGACCGCATGGCCGAGGACAGCGAAGCCCCCGGCCCGCTGCACATCCACCCCTACCTCTATGGTCCCCGCCCCGCGCCCGGCGAGGACGCGCTGGTCGGCATCCGCACCTTCGGCGCGCGGCACTGGCTGGGGCGCGAGATCATCATCCAGCCCAACGTCCTGCCCTGGGCCGCAAACTTCGAGACGATCTTCGCCTTCCTGCGGGTGGCGACCATGCCGAACGGCTACGTCATCCCCGACGGCGACACCTTCGGCCCCGAGGATCGCAGCCTCTCCTACCGGGTGCTGCATCACGAGAAGGGCGCGGACATCGGCGACGGCGAGCCGCGTGACATGCCGTTCTACGAGCTCGTGCCGCTCAAGCACCTCGCGCACAGCTATGTCGCGCCCGATCATGTGCCCGACGCCAATGTCTTCGAGGATCGTGCCTTCCCCGCCGCCATCATGCCCGAGGACCAGGACGCCAAGATGGCGCTCGCCAATGAATGGGCCGAAAAGCGCAAGCTGGCCGAGGGGATCGGCGGCACGTTCGAGGTGCGCCAGCGCCGCGAGGACGATATGACCCCGCCGCCGCCGCCCCCTCCGCCGCCGGTGATCGCGCCGACGCCGAGCCAGCCCGGCCTGCCGAGCGTCAGCGGGCGCGGGCTGCGGGCGCAGGTGTTCGGGCGCAAGGGGCTCTAGCCAGCCCCCCGCGCCCGCCGGTTCGCGATCAGATCTGCTTGTCGGGCGAAGGGTCGCGGCGGTGCCGCGCGCTCTTGCCGAAAATGCGCTCGAGCCGCTCGGCCATCGTGCTCGCGGCGATCCGCGCGGCGGCATCGACATCGGCCGCCTTGCCGGTCACGCCGATCGGGCGACTGCCGCGGGGGCGGGCCTCGATCGTGCAATGCTTGTCGTCCGCGCCATGCTTGCGGCCGTTGACGTCGGAGACGTGCACCTCCACCCGGCTCAGGCGGTCGGCAAAGCGCGCGAGGCGCTGGCGCACCTGCGCCTCGATTCGCTGGGCCACATCCCGGGTTCCCATCACCGAACTGTCGGTGTTGAACTGGAACTGCATCGTGCTCATGGCATCGTCTCCTTTGGCTTCAGTGTCCTGTTGCCCAAAGAGAATATGGGGAGCCGCATGGCCGCTTTCCAGCGCTATCCGGCGAGCCGTTCAGTCGGCAAGGTCCTCGCCCGCCCGGCGCGCGGCACGGGCAACTTCGGCCTTCTCGCGCTCCTCGATCGTCTTGCGGGCATGTTCGGCAAGGCCGCGCCAGGTCTTTTCCGAGCGCAACTCGCGCTCGCGGACATTCTCGAGGGTCGCCTTGGCGGCGTGGGCGGCGGCCTCGTCGGCACGCTCGCAGTAGAATTCGTAGGTCTGGGCCATCGGGGGTTCCTGCCACGGGAGGGGGGAGGCGGGATTCGGTAGGCGTAGCGGGCAGCAGGGAGCGGAGCGCGACTCGGCGCGCCCCGCTCCGGATCGGTGCCTCAGGCAGCCGAAAGGTTGACGGCGCTTTCCTTGCCGTTGCGGCCGCGCTCGAGTTCGTAGTTCAGACGCTGGTCCTTATCGAGCGAGTTCATGCCCGCTGCCTGCACGGCAGTGATGTGGACGAAGCTGTCCGACGAACCATCGTCGGGCTGGATGAAGCCGTAACCCTTTTCGGTGTTGAAGAACTTCACGGTTCCGGTCTTGCTCATGGCGTGTTCCTTTCAAGAACAATGGTTTCCCGCCCGCGACATGCGAGGGGATCGTGCGTCGTATCGTCCGATGAAAGGAAGTCGTCGTCTGGTTTACGCCGGGGGGCAGAAGCCCAGGCGGCGGAGCGCAAATTTCGAAGTCCGTCGCAAATTTCGACGTCAGCGGGAGAGGATATAGCACGTCTTCCCCCATTCACCTAATCGGCCCACCGCAAGGACGCGTTAAGACTATCGCGAGGGCTCTGCGATATCCTGCCGTCCGCGATGCAACCGCCCCACGCCTTGCGCGCCGCCACCGGCGCTCCGCCTGCCCTGCGCCGCCGCCTGTGGCGCACGGGAGCGCTGGTCGTGGGCGGATCGGTGTTCGCCTCGGCCTGCTTTGCGCACCTCTCCTTCACCCTGTTCGGCACGGTCGACTACGCCGGCACCATGTTCTTCGCGGTCCTCATCCCGCTGGTGGTGGCGAGCCTTGCCTTCGGCTGGATCGCCTCGCTCACCCTCCGGCTCGAGAGCTCCCGCCGCGCGCTCGAGCAGCTCGCCCTGCAGGACGCGCTCACCGGGCTTGCCAACCGCCGCGCCGCGATGGCTCGGCTTGCCGAGTGGTCGCTCGGCGGGGGCGAGATCGCGCTCGCCATTGCCGACATCGACTACTTCAAGCGCGTCAACGACCGCCTCGGCCATGACGGCGGGGACGCGAGCCTCGTCCACTTCGCCGCCATGCTGCGCCGCATGCTCCCCGCCGACTGGCTCGTCGCCCGGATCGGGGGCGAGGAGTTCCTGATCGCCGCGCAGACCGGCGACCTTGCCACCTTCGCCGCCCGGATCGAGGCGCTGCGGGTGGCCGTTGCCGACACCCCGCTGATCACGCCCGCCGGCCCCTACCGCCTCACCGCCAGCTTCGGCCTCGCCGGACGGCGCGCGGACGAGGCCGCCGACCGGCTGATCACCCGCGCCGACCTCGCGCTCTACGCCGCCAAGCAGGGCGGGCGGAACCGGATCGAGCGCGCAGCGTAACTGGTGTTCCGCACGCCATCCGGCGCGCGAAATTCTCGCTCACACGCCCTGCGGACGCGTCGCTGCGGGCGCCCGTTCGGGCTTGCAGCGCTACGCGCCGAGTGGCGTTCAAGATCAGCCACCCGCTACCCCCGTCCCGTCTCACCCGGCATGCCGCGCGGGTCGTTGTGTTCGGGGCGCTCGCTGATCTGTTCGCCCGGGCCGCTGTCACCCGTGCCCTGCCGGACCGGCACCGCCGGATTGTCGCGTGGCCTGTCCTCGCGCTCCTCGAGATTGCTCGGATCATCGGCGAGCGGGCGGTAGACGCTCCCGCCGCCGGGGGCCGACTCCGTCTCGCGCCGTGCATCGCCATGCGTGCGCCCCGGCCCGCGCCGGCTGACCCCTTCGCCATCATCCGCATCCGCGCCCTGATCGAGCACATAGGCGCTGTCCTCGTCCCGCTGGCGCTGCTCGCCCGAGCCTACGCGCAGGGGCTGGTAGGCGCTGCCCTCGTGCGGGGTCGCGGTCATGTGCCCGCGGTGATCGAGCGCGTTGTTCGCATCGACCCCCGGCCGGCGCGCCGCATCCTGGTTGGCGCGGTTGCGGGCGTCCTCGGCCGCACTGACGCCCTCGGGCCGCACGCCGGAGCGCTGGGTGCCGGGCGGTATCGGATCACGATCGGTCATGCTGTCTCTCCTCGTGTAGGGGAGAAGAGAGTGTGCGACGACCGGGCCTGCGCGCACTAAACCAGAGCACCAACCGGGGTTCCCCACCACGACACCACCCGCAGCGAGCTGCAACGCGAACCATCTCGGTCGCGCAGCGACCGCGATCGCACGCGCGCGAGCCGCAGGTGCTCGATCCCGCAGGGATCGAAACGCACCGAGGACGACCCTGCGGAGGCAGGGTCGCAAAACCAACACCACCGGTCGCGCCAGCGACCGCGAGGCCACGCGGCCGAGCCGCAGGCGCCCCGTAGCGGAGCGAAGGGAACAGCGCCGAGGACGACCCTGCGGAGGCAGGGTCGCAATACAAAGACAGCGAAGCGGACAAAGCGGACACCGTGTCCGCCTCACTCTGTCCAGCCATTCTCCTGTAATGTCTTCATAATTTCCTCGTCCGACCAGCCGGACGGACAGTGGGGATCGGCGCGGGAATGCGATCCGGGCACGAAGCGGTGCATCGCCTCGATCTCGCCCGGCTCCTCGGGAGAGCGCGCCCCCGTCTCCACCGCCTCGCCGGCCGCGACCTTCGCCAGCAGGCTCTCGAAATCGCGCGCATGGCGCTCGGCCATCGGTCCCAGCCGCCCGAACCCCGGATTGCCGCCCAGGGTGAAGCGCCCGAGCAGCGCCACCGTCAGCCGCTCGTCGAAGCGGCGATAGGTGTCGACCAGCTCGCCCTTGTAATAGACCGGCACCTCGACCCCGTTCAGCGCCCGGTCGAGCGCCGCATGGGCGAGCACGTCATAGGAATGGTGGAACGCCACCTCCCACGCGAGATCGAAGGGCTGGCCTTTCAGCCGCGAGCGCAGCCGGTACGCCGACTGCCGCGACCGCCCGACCGACTTTGCCGCCTCGGAGACCGAGTGCGTCGCCGAGAGCGCGCGCAGGAACGCGGCTTGCAGATCGAGCGGCCAGCTGTCGTGGCGCGATGGCGGATCGGCGGAGCCGGAGCGGGCGTCCGGCACAGCACGCAGAGCGCTGCGGGTTGCAGACCGGGGCGAGCGGGGGGAGGAAGCGCGGGTCATCGGGGGAGGATGACTCGCAAGGGGGGTGTAGGAAAGGGGGGCGTGCGCCAATAATTGAGCTCGTCGCTTTGCGTTTCGGTGCGCAATCAAGCGTCAGCGTGAAGCCAATCTAGAAACGCGTGCTCATCAAAATTCTGGTTTCCTTCGCCCCCTACTAACCCGACACCCCTATCCGCGAGGAAAACAGCAAGCTGAAGTCCAGTCTTTGCGATAATTCCAGCAGCTTCTGACAATCTCACAGCCCCACTTGTCAGCTCTCCTGTAGTAAAAATTAGCGCCATTACGGGTGTAAATGGTCTAATAGATAGATCTTTGAAAATATCAACCCCATCGGAGGAGTGGGTCTTTGTCCTAGCAAGAGTCAAGGCACCAATTAACTCTCTTATTTCGGATGGTCCTATCGATCTGTTTGGATAGTGTTTTGCTTGACCCGCAAACAATAAGCGCACCTCTTTGGCTAAGACAAGGAAAGGCTCCGGCGCCGCATGCACTTGCCTGAGTGAGAATTCTCCATAAAAATCGATTCCCTGATCATTACTCTGAGGGGTAACGCGTCCGATTCTTGCACCGAGTTCCCGCAGAAAGCGAGCGCCGAACTTCTCGAATTCCGCGAAACTCAATGCCCTCATGCGGTCGAAAATAGCGCTGACGTGAGCTCGCCTTGCTCTCATTAAGTTTAATTCTGGGTCCTCGCCAGGCAATGGATAGCAAAACCCTGCCACTAAGGTACTAACAGAACCTATAACTCGAAGTACTGGGCTTCCACCCGCATCGAGAGTTGTAGCCTCACGTTCGGAAATGAAGCTTGCAATTCGGTCCTTCAGACGATCAGCATGCTCCGCAGATTGAATTGGTGGAAGTCCATGCTTAGACACCAAGACTGCTTCGATTGCACGCTGCAAGTCTCGTGGGCCGCCATTAAGGCCGATCTCTTCCTCCAGACTAGCTACAACTAATGGAAGCTTCATGCTTGCTGTTGCATAAAGGCACGAACCTTATCGACCAAAGCCACGAACTCGGTCCAGAGAGCTTTGGCATCCTCATCAGGGCTAAGCCAGGCATCGATACTAGGCTGCTTTAGGGAGTTAAGTGCGACGCCAATAGCGTGCTCAAGTAGACCTGTTTCATCGGAGGAAGTTTCAGCTTCAGCCGACTTCAGTGCATCATGAAAAGTTCGCTCAGGATCAGCAAGAACCTTCAATGGAACTGGTTTGTCGACAATATCTTTCAACTGCCGGACCTGCGGGTTGGCACTCTGGAGCTTTGGAGGCAGCTTCGCTCCATCAATCTCGCGAGGGGTCAGAAGTTCATAAAACAACTTTCGCGCTTCTGCATCTTCAGCAGCGTACGTTTCATCGGAGAACTTCAACCACTCTCTGACTTTCGGCTGCGACACCGCCTCATGAAAGAATGCATATAATTTCGGATCAGCTCGATCGCCATACTCATCGTCTTTCTCCATCTGCTCTAGCGCTTTTGAAGCACGATATCGGCGAGCCACTTCTCTAGCATTGATCCCTATGCGCTGCGCGACTGGACCGAATGCCCCCTCTTCTTTGTCGTACATTTCAACAACAAGTCGCGCTTGCTGATAGGGGCCCCATTCACGAATACCCGCAACGTGCCGTATTGCCATGAGGGTTTTTTGGTAATTAGCCCGCTCAGCATCAGTGCCGACAATTTCAATGACTGTGAATTGCTGTAGCGTATCAACAACATCTTTGGAAAGATCCAATCCACCACCATTGCAGTCAGCCAAGATAGTTTTGATTGCAGCCGTGCGCCGATTACCCTCAACTACCACGTAACGAGCATTATCACCCTCGCCATCATAAGTCTCGACTACAATTTGTTCAAATGGGACAAATCCATTTGAAATAATAGAGTCTCGAAGTGCATTAAGATCGAATGATGCCGTATCTCTCAGAAATTGAAGTGCGCGATCTTGCACGCCCTGTTCAGCATATCTGGCACGACTAACTGGTCTATAGCCATTCAAATCATGGAATCGATAATTATTCGGATCAAGCAGAAGCTGCTCAGGACGAACTGTTTTGGCTTCGATCTGCATAAACGCCTTCAGACAAGGGGGACCATGTTAGCCTGCTCGATTTTGCTCGAAAGTGCAACGATCCAAACGCATCAAAAGTCTCACCCCGGCTTCCTCACCGTCAGCTTGATCTCCGTCACCGCGGTCGGCTCGTACAACTCGGTCACGCCCACCGCGGTCCAGGCCGGGAAGGGGGCTTTGATGTAGCGGTTCTTGACCGTCACCAGATCGTCGAGCTGCGCGCTCATTTTTCCCGCGTGGAAGGTGTCGAACACCAGCACGTCGTCCCAGCTCGCGCCGAGGCGCTTGAGGGTCGCGTCGAGGCGGGCGAAGGCGCGTTCGTAGGCGGGGACGAGGCTGGTCTCGCCCTCGCGCGGTGCGGCGACCACGCCCGAAAGGTAGATGGTGTCGCCGTGGATCACCGCGTCGGAGAAGCCCACCGCCTCCTGGAAGGCGCGGGCCTCTGCGTTCTCGGGCATGATGGCCTGCTTGGGCTCGCCGGCATGGGCGGCAGTGGCGGCCAGCGCGAGCGCCAGAGCGGCAGCGGCGCGGGTGATGTGTGCGTGGTGCATGGTGGCTTCCCTCCCCCTTCAAAGAGGAACCTATCAAGCCCCTTCCCTTGGGGGAAGGGGTTGGGGATGGGGGCTCGGCGTCCGATCCCTTGCCCCTCCCTCGCACAGTGGAGCCCCCACCCCCGTACCCCCTCCCCGGGGGGAGGGGGAAAGGAGGCCTCAGTCGTGCTCGCGGTCGCCGGCGCCGACGTAGAGCTGGTTGCCGACTTCGCGGAACTTCTCGCTCATTTCGGCCATGCCCTTCTCGGCTTCTTCCTCGCTGGCGACGAAGGTTTCGATCCCGGCGTTCTGCTTGGCGGCGAAGTCGCGGACTTCCTGCGTGATCTTCATCGAGCAGAATTTCGGCCCGCACATCGAGCAGAAATGCGCCGACTTCGCGCCCTCGGCGGGGAGGGTCTGGTCGTGATATTGCTCGGCGGTTTCGGGGTCGAGGCTGAGGTTGAACTGGTCGCGCCAGCGGAACTCGAAGCGAGCTTTGCTCAGTGCATCGTCGCGCACCTGTGCGGCGGGGTGCCCCTTGGCGAGGTCCGCGGCGTGGGCGGCGAGCTTGTAGGTGACCACGCCGACCTTCACATCGTCGCGGTCGGGCAGGCCCAAGTGCTCCTTGGGGGTGACGTAGCAGAGCATCGCCGTGCCGTACCACCCGATCTGCGCCGCGCCGATGCCGCTGGTGATGTGGTCATAGCCCGGCGCGATGTCGGTGACGAGCGGCCCGAGGGTGTAGAACGGCGCCTCGCCACAGGCCTCGAGCTGCTTTTCCATGTTCTGCTTGATCTTGTGCATCGGCACGTGGCCGGGGCCTTCGATCATCACCTGCACGTCCTGTTCCCAGGCGCGCTTGGTGAGCTCGCCCAGGGTGTAGAGCTCGGCGAACTGGGCTTCGTCATTGGCATCGCGGATCGAGCCGGGGCGCAGGCCATCGCCCAGCGAATAGGCGATGTCATAGGCCTTCATGATCTCGGTGATCTCGTCGAAATGCTCGTAGAGGAAGCTCTCCTTGTGGTGCGCGAGGCACCACTTGGCCATGATCGAGCCGCCGCGGCTGACGATCCCGGTGACGCGCTTGGCGGTGAGCGGGATGTAGGGGAGGCGCACGCCCGCATGGATGGTGAAGTAGTCGACGCCCTGTTCGGCCTGCTCGATCAGCGTGTCGCGGAAGATTTCCCAGGTGAGTTCTTCCGCGATGCCGCCGACCTTCTCAAGCGCCTGATAGATCGGCACGGTGCCGATCGGCACGGGCGAGTTGCGGATGATCCATTCGCGGGTGTCGTGGATGTTGCGCCCGGTTGAGAGGTCCATGATCGTGTCCGCGCCCCAGCGGGTCGCCCAGACCATCTTGTCGACTTCGCTCGCCACATCGCTCGCCACGGCGGAGTTGCCGATGTTGGCGTTGATCTTGACGAGGAAGTTGCGCCCGATCGCCATCGGCTCGCTTTCGGGGTGGTTGATGTTGGAGGGGATGATCGCGCGGCCGCGCGCGACTTCGCTGCGGACGAATTCGGGGGTGATGACATCGGGGATCTCCGCACCCCAGCTCTCGCCGTCGCGGATCAGGTCGGCAGCGATTTCGCGCCCGAGGTTCTCGCGCTCGGCGACATATTCCATCTCGGGGGTGATGATGCCGCGGCGGGCGTAGTGCATCTGGCTGACGTTCATCCCCGCCTTGGCCCGAAGAGGCCGCTTGATCGCGTTGGGATATTGCGGGACGCCACCCGAACGGTCGGGGCCGAGGCGGCCATTGTCCTCCGGCTTCACTTCGCGGCCGTCATAGTCCTCCACGTCACCGCGCGCGAGAATCCAGTCGCGGCGCAGCGGGGCAAGCCCGGCGCTGATGTCGATGGTGGCGGCGGGGTCGGTATAAGGGCCCGAGGTGTCGTAGACCCGCACGCTCGGCTCGCCGCCCTCGAGATCGATCTCGCGCATGGCGACGCGGATGCCGGAGCCGGTGCGCGCGCCCACGTAAACCTTGCGGCTGCCACGGATAGGCCCGGTGGTGACGCCGATTTCGACGGGGCTGTTGATGTCGGCCATGATGCTCTCTCTCCTCATGGCGGATAGAGCGCGGGCCCATGGTTCAAGCGACCAGCCCACTCCCTCCGCCGATGCTAATCGGTTCAGGTTCGACGGGTCGGGCGATGCTAACCGCCCCTCTCAGCACAAGCGTGCTCCCCGGGGATGGGCGAGGGATTAGAGGGATTCGGATGGGGTGTCGAGAGGCGGGTGCCGACTAGGCACTGGGCTTACGAGGCTTGCGTTGACGCTTGGGCTTGGGCGGAGGGGCGCAACCATTTTCTGCAAGGAAGGCGATGAACTGCGGATCGTCACGCACACGATCGAAATCGGTATCCTTCGCAATTTTATCGCAATCCAATCTGCCAACGTAAATGCGCCATTGATCCAGTGCCGCGATGCAATTTGCTAGATCGGCTCCCCTTCCAAAGACGCACGCCTTGTTATAGTGCGCCTTAGCCACCCATTCCTGCAACTCAGGCAGTTCGCTGCTTCCAAAACGGGTCAAAACACTGTCAAAAGACGCAATGGAATCTGTGGATCGTTCAAGCTGGCCTAGCGTGACCCCCTTGTAGACCTGCGCCATGGCCACCTTCTCCTGCACTGTCGGCAGTTTGCTATCTCCAAAACGGTTTACAACATCGTCATATAAAGCAATCTCATCTTCGAACTGCTTAAGATTGCCTAATGCAACTCCCTTGTATATCAGCGCCGTGGCCACCCAATCATGAAGCACTGGCAACGCGCTGCCTCCAAATCGGGCTAGCACTTGGTCATAGGTAGCAATCGCATGATCTGGTCGATCATGCTGATCCTGCGTCACTCCTTTGTTGACTAACGCCATGGCAACGCGTTCTTGGAGCACAGGCAAAGGATTATTACTAAACCGAACTACTACTTCATCGTAGGCAGCAATCTCGTTTTCGAACTGATCAAGCTTAGCAAGCCTGCTTCCCTTATTGATCAGCGCTACAGCCACCCATTCCTGAACCGCCGGCAATGTACTTTTCCCGAATCGGGCTAGCACCTCGTCATAAACAGCAATTGCATTTTCGGACCGCTCAAGCTCCCCGAGAGTGACGCCTTTGTTGACCAGTGCTTTGGCCACATGCTCCTGAAGCGAAGGCTGGACGCTGTCCCCGAAGCGGGTGAGTAACTCGTCATAAACAGCAATCTCATCCTCGGCCCGGTCAAGCTGGCCGAGCGAGATGCCCTTGCTAATCAGTGCTTTGGCCACTTGCTCCTGAAGCGCAGGCAGGGCGCTATCCCCGAAGCGGGTGAGTAATTCTTCGTAAACAGCAATTTCATCTTCCGACCGGTCAAGCTGGCCGAGAGTGATACCTTTGTTGACCAGCGCCTTGGCCACTTGCTCCTGAAGCGCAGGCAGGGCGCTGTCCCCGAAGCGGGTGAGTAACTCGTCGTAAACGGAAACTTCATCCTCCGGCCGGTTGAGTTGGCCGAGTGTGACACCTTTGTTCAAGAAGGTCTTGGCCACTTGCTCCTGTAGCACAGGTAGAGAGCTGCCCTCAAATCGGGACAGAACATCGTCGAAGGTTGCAATGGCATCCTCTGACCTGTCGAGTTGGCTAAGCGTGACGCCCTTGTTAAACAACGCTATGGCGACTTGCCTTTGCAGATCAGGTAGCGAGCTATCGCCAAAGCGAGCAACAAAGTCATCAAGAGCTTGGAGCAGCTCAGCATCTCGACCGAGTTCGCTTAGTGCATGGGCGCGCCGGAAATATGCAAAAGCCAAGCTCTCTGGGTCGGCATCCTCGAAGATATAGGTCATCGCGCCGGCACGACGTTCCATGGCCTCCCAGTCTTTATCCAACATCGCAACCATTACGAGCGCTCGGTAATCATCCACCGACCGTTCACCGCGCGGCTTCGCCAATGCTTCGCGCGCTATGTCGCGCAGAGTCTGGCGATCTTTTTCGTCAGCGGGCGTTTCATTGGGGGGTAAATTGGCCACAATCTGCTTGGCAGTTTGTTCATGACCTCGCAGCGCTTCCAGCTTGGTTTCTGCCTCCGCGGCGATCGCTTCAACGTTCTTGGCCAAGGCTTTGACGCTTTCGACCCGTTAGTCCAATTTTTCTTTATACTCAATGACCTCTTGCTTGGCCTCAGCGACTGCAGCTTTACTGAACCGAAATGAAAAGTAGATCACGACAACCGAGATAACGGCTGCAAATCCAGCAATCAAAAGTTCAAACCAGCTGGTCTGTCGGTCGATCAGATCGGCGTGAATTTGCGCGATGTCCCGCTGGTACCGTGCGTCGGCCAGTTCCTTCTCCAGTCGCTCCAACCTTTGCTCTGTTGTCGCAGACGGCTGGCTGTTTTGCTGTTCGGCAGCAGGCTTCCGACCCGGTAACGGCTCGCCCTTAACCGCTGCAAAAGCAGGCATTCCGGCGGCCAACAGGATAAAAGCGAAGGTCTGAAAGATGCGCCCCATGGCGGGAAAGATTGCACGCTAACCTGGTATAAGAAAGACCTTTCTGCCCCGCCCCCTCACGCAAGGCGCGCCGGTATCTCCGGATCGGCGGTGTCGAGCAGCGGGATGCTGCCCTCGGGCAAGCCCGCATAGGCGCTGGCCCAATGCGCCACCCAGGCCGGATCGCGCACCTTGGCGGGGTGGTAGCCCGGCATCAGCGAGCGCAGCATCGCGGGCGAGGCGTGGATCAGGAAGCGCGCGACCATCGCCCACAGCCGCAGGCGGCTCGCCGGATTGCGCCACAGCCCGTCGCGCTTCAGCATCGCGGCATAGCCCTTGCGGCTGGCGAGCGCGACATGCACCGTCCCGCACACCAGCCCCCATGCGCGGCCGCGCCAGTCGCCGTAGAGGTGGTTGTAGAGATCCCAGGCGACATTCTTGTGCTCGGTCTCCTCGACCATGTGCCACAGCACCAGCGAGGCGATCGCGCTGTCGGCGCCCGCGAACAGCTGGCGGCGCGAACGGATCAGCCATTCGGTGATGCCCATCGTCATGGTCTCGAACCCGGCGGTATAGGCCAGCCGCCACTTCAGACTGCGCTTCTGGAAGCGGCGGTAATCGGCCTCCATCGCGGCCTCGACCTGCTCAAGCTCGGGGTAGTGGCGCTTCAATATCTCGTTGTAGCGGCGGTGACTCTGGAAGTGGACGCCCTCCTGCCCGATGAAGCCGTGGACGTCGGCCTTGAGGGCGGGATCGTCGACCTGCTTCAGCGCCTCGGTGACGGTCCTGATCAGGAAGGGCTCGAGATAGGGCATGGCGAGCGAGGCGCCGTTGACCATGTGGCTCCATTCGGGCCGCTGCGTGTGCCAGACCGGGGCGATGCCCTCGTCGAAGGCGAAGGGGATGCGGCGCACGAGGATCGGCGCGGTCATTGCCCGCTCCCGTGGCGGTGATGCTGCCAGGCGCCCCACAGCAGCAGGGCGACCGCGAGATGCACGCCGATCATCGCGGGCCATCCAGCGAGGAAGATGATGTTGTTGATGGTGACGTCGCCCGCGAACGGCCCACCGCCGAACTCCAGCCCGCGGGTGCCGAACAGGGCGTTGGCGATGGCGGGCAGGGTGAACAGCCAGCCGAAAGCGAGCGCCGCCCAGAACAGCACGCCCTGCGCCCGGTCGCCCAGCCTCAGATATCCGCCCGCCGCACCGATGGCGATCAGCATGGTGCCGTTGGTGATGCCTTCGAGGTGCGCCATGTTCCACGCGCGCCGGTCACCCGGGATCGCCACGGGCACGTCGGTGACGAAGGGCCACAGGTCGATCGCGCCCAGCGTGAAGAAGAAATAGAGCCAACCCGCCAGCACGGCGGTGGCGATCAGGCCGATCCCGTTGAAGACCAGCAGGGCGCGCCTGCGCTCGGTCAGCATATGCCCCTCCCCTTGCGGCCCGGTCGTGATGCGCCGGGCCTTGGCGGGGACGATAGGCCATCGGCGGACGTGTGGCCAGAGGCGGGGGGCCTGTCAGGTCTCGCGCGTTGCGGCGGGCAGGCACAGGGCGAGCAGCAGCGTCGCCAGCACGCCGGTGCCGCCTGCGAGCGGGAGCTCGCCAAAGACCTTGCTGCCCGCAGCGATGGTCGCGCCATTGGCCAGCATCGCGAGGCCTCCGACGAGCGCGGTCGCGCCGCCCAGCAGCTTGCCGCCCTGCGACACGCGCGCAAGGCCCGTCAGCAGCGCCGCCAGCCCCAGCAGCAGCTTGGCGGCGTTATAGACCAGGAAGGCGAAGGCGACGACCGCACCCGCCAGCGGGGCGAGCGCCGGATCGGCCTTGGCGGCATCGCCGAAGGGGAAGAACAGCGTCAGCCCGACGCCCACCTGCACGAGGTTGAGCACCGCGGCAAAGGCGATGGCGGCGAAGGCCAGGCCAAGCCGCCCGCCGCGCGCCATCGCCGAGGCGGCCAGTGCGGCGAGCAGCGGGAACAGCACGCCCTCGGTGCCCCACAGCAGCTGGCGCGGCACATCCAGCTTGGCGACATAGAGCGCGGTGTAGACGCTCTGGGTGATGGTGGCGACGATCAGCAGCGCGGCGATCGCGCGGATGGTGCGGGCTTGCGTGAATTCCATGAGAGACCCCGTTCGGCAGAAAGCGTGACCGCTCCGGTTCGCTGCCACGCCGTGCGAGGTTACAGGGCCCTGCCCGCGCATCCTTTCGCAAAACCCGCCTGATCGGCCCGCGGCGCGCCAATTGCGTCGCTTGGGCTTTCGGCTAGGCTCGCGCAGGACCCGCGGATTCGCGGGGGAACAAGGGGGATTGCCGCAAGTGAGCGCAGCCGGGGGCAGGCAGGCCGGAGAGGTTCTGGCTCAGGTCGAGGCCTTCGCCGGTCTCCCCGAAGCCGCGCGCGCGGCGCTCGCGGCGAGTGCGCATCTGGTGAGCGTGCGCGGCGGCGAGCTGCTGGTGCGGCGCGGCGAGGAGGCCGACACGCTCTACATCGTCGCCACCGGGCGCTTCCACGTGCTGATCGCGGCGGCCGACGCGGGCGAGCGCGTGGTGGCCGAGATCGAGGCGGGCGAACCGGTGGGCGAACTCGCCTTCTTCGCCGGGGGCACCCGAACCGCCGATGTCCGCGCGGCGCGCGACAGCACGGTCTATGCCCTCACCCGCGAGAGCTGGCGTGCGGTCACCGACAGCCACCGCGAGGTCGCCGATGCGATCCTCGCCGAGATCGCCCGGCGGCTGGCGCGCACCACTGCGCAGTCCGCCGCGCTGGCAGCAAAGCCCGGGCGGGTCGTGGCGCTGCTGCCTGCCGGGGCGAGCGCCATTCCCGATGGCCTCCCGCAGCGCCTCGCCGCAGAGCTCGCCCGCTATGAAGCCGTGCGCCTGATCGTCCCCGCCGATGCGCCCGCGGGGCTCGACTTCGCGGGCGAGGCCTTCGGCGGCTGGATCGCGCAGCTCGAAGCCTCCGGCGCGCGGATCCTGCTGCTCGGCGGCGCGGACGAGGCTTGGAACCGCGCCATCGCCCGCAATGCCGACGATCTGCTGCTCATCGCCCCGCTGGCGGGCGGCGAGGCGGCGCTCTCTCCGCTCGAGGACTATGCCCCCCCCCGCTTCCGCCCGGACGACCGCACGCTGGTGCTGTGGCGCGAGCGCGAGAACGCGGCGATCAGCGGCTCGGGCCGGTGGCTCGATGCGCGCGGGGTCAAGCTCCACCACCACATCGCATTGGATGCCCCCGCGAGCCTCGCCCGCGTCGCGCGGTTCATCGCGGGGCGCGCCAATGGCGTGGTGCTGGCGGGCGGCGGCGCGCTCGGCTGCGCGCATATCGGCGTGATGCAGGCGCTGATCGAGGAAGGCGTACCGATCGATTTCTACGGCGGCACCAGCGCGGGCGCGGCGATGGCCGGCGCGCTCGCCAAGGGCCTCACTGCGCAGGAAACGCTCGTGCAATTGCAGGAGATGTTCATCACCCAGCGCGCGATGCGGCGGGTGACGATCCCGGTGCACTCGCTGCTCGATCCGCGGGTGTTCGATGCGCAACTGAGGATGCGCTACGGCGAGACCGACATTGCCGACCTGCCGTTCAATTACTTCGCGGTCTCGACCAATCTTTCGACCAACCGCGTCCATGTCCACCGCCGCGGGGCGCTGTGGGAGGCGGTGCGCGCCTCGGGCAGCCTGCCGACGATCCTCCCGCCTTTCGTCACGCCCGAGGGCGATGTGCTGATCGACGGCGGCGTGCTCGACAATGTGCCGGTGGAGATCATGCGCGCGGCGAAAGCAGGGCCCAACGTGGTGGTCGCGCTCCACGCCAATGCCGGGGCGGCATGGCGGATCGAGGCGCGCTATGGCGATGTGCGCACGCCGTGGGAGCTGTTTCGCGACCTTGTGCTGCGCCGCAAGCCCGCGCGGCCCTTCCCCAGCCTCGTCGAGATCATGAGCCGCGCGATGGTGGTCGGCTCGGAAGCGGGTGTCGGCGGCGCGCTTGCCAAGGCCGATGCGCTGTTGATCCCGCCGATCCCGGAAGGGATGCAGATCCTCGACTGGCATCTGGGCGCGAGCGTCGCCGAAGCCGCGCGCCAGCACACCATCGCAGCGATTGCCGCGCGGCCCGAGCTCGCCGCGATGAAGGCGCGCTAGCGGCTAGGCGACCCCGCCCGCAGCCTGCCAGTCGGCAATCGCATCGAGCGGGAACAGCAGCATGATGACATTGAGCGTCAGGTTGTCGCGCACCACATAGCCCGCCAACAGCTCGCCGATGATCGCCAGCGTCACCGTCACCCGCACCGGCAGGCGCAGGGCGAGCCAGAAGCCTAAGCTCATCCAGCCGATATCGGCGGCAGAGTTCAGCACGCTATCGCCTGAATAGCCGAAATTGGCGGTCACCGCGCGGAAGCGGTTGATGACCATCGGGGTGTTTTCCAGCACCTCCCACGCCGCCTCGAGCAGCACCGCGAGCGGGAAGCCCCAGCGCACACCGTTCGCCCCGCCCAGACCGCGCTTCACGAACAGCCACCAGCCCAGGGCGTAGAAGATCATGCCGTGGATGATGTGGCTCGGCGTGTACCAGTCGGCGATGTGCTGGCTGTTGCCGGCATCGTTGATCTGCCCGTGCCACAGGCTGACATAGCCGCATTCGCAGATCGGCGTGCGGCCCATGGCGAGCAGGATGGCGACGGTGACAATCGTGATGCCGAGCGCGACGAGGATCGTGCGCCGGTCGGGGATGAGGGCGCCAGCGCTCATTCAATCACCCGGCCGCGCACCATCACGAAATCGACCTTCTCGAGCACGGTCACGTCCTTGAGCGGATCGCCGCTCACCGCGATGATGTCGGCCGAATAGCCCGGCGCGAGGCGGCCGATCTGGCTTTCCATGCCGAGCACCTTGGCAGCGCCGGTGGTGGCGCTGGCGAGCACTTCGCGGTCGGTCATGCCCTGCTTGCGCATCAGGCCCAGCTCCTCGGCATTGCGGCCGTGCTGGTAGACGCCCGCATCGGTGCCGAAGACGACCGTGACGCCGTACTGCCGCGCGCGGGAAACGAGCGAGTTCATCAGCGGCTGCACTGCGCGGATCTTGGCCTCGACCACGGGGGTATAGACGCCCTTGCCCAGCCCCTCGCTGACGCCCTCCAGCGCCATCAGCGTCGGCACCAGCACCACGCCCTTCTCGCGCATCACCTTGGCGGCGGCTTCATCGAGATAGGTGCCGTGCTCGATCGAATCGATCCCGGCCCGTGCCGCCTGCTCGATCCCGCGTGCGCCGTGGGCGTGGGCCATGACCTTGAGGCCGAGCGAATGCGCGGTGTCGGCGATCGCCTTCATCTCGTCGAAGGTGAAATGCGCCTCGAGCCCGCGGCCTTGCTGGCTCAGCACACCGCCGGTCGCGGTGATCTTGATGACGTCCGAGCCGTTCTGGCTGGCGAGGCGCACCTTGGCCGCACATTCGACCACGCCGGTGCAGTTGAAGCCGGTGTCGAGCAGCGCATTCACCTCGGGGGTGAAGCCGTTGGTATCGCCGTGCCCGCCGATGATCGAGAGCGCAGGGCCGGCGGCGACGATGCGCGGGCCGGGGATCAGGCCCTCCGCGGTGCCGCGGCGCAGCGAGAAGGCGGTCTCCTGCCCGCTTCCCGCTTCGCGCACGGTGGTGAAGCCCGCAAGCGCGGTGATGCGCGCGTTCTTGGCGCCGACGACCACGCCCCATTCCTCGGGCTCGACCGCTTCCTTCCAGAAGTCCCCGCCCGGATCGCCGGTGAGGTGGGTGTGGAGATCGATCAGGCCGGGCAGCACGGTCTTGCCCTTGAGGTCGATCTCGCGGTCGGCCTTTACGCTGTGGCCGGGGGTGATCGAGACGATCTTGCCGTCCTCGACAAGGATCGTCGCCGGGCCGCTCGCCTCGGCGGCGGCATCGGTGATGACGCTCCCGGCGCGGATCGCGACGGTCTCGGCCAGCGCCGGCGCGGCGGCGAGCAGCGTGGCGGCCAGAGCGGTGCCGGCGGCCAGCGCCTTGCGGATCGTATTCATGCGGTCTCTCCCCTTGGGTCTCGGCCTAGCGTGATGGCGCGAGGAGGGACCCAAGGCAAGAGTGCGCGCCCTCAGAAGGTGTAGGCGACCCCGAGACCGAGGATGAACTGGTTCGCGTCGCCCCTGACCGAGGTGTAGGGCGTGTCGGCGCTATCGCCGATCAGCCGCGAATAGCCGCCCACGCCGTTAAGGCTCCACCCGCCGTTCAGCGGATTGCGGTCGAGATCATAGGCGAGGATCGCGGTGGTGCCGACGCGGTTCAATCCCCCGTCGGCGCGGTATTGCGCGAGGCCCGTCGCGGCGGCCTGCGCGGGGCTGACGGTGAAGTAGTAATCGGCAAAGCTGTCGTCGACGAACTCGGCGCTTGCCTGGGCTTGCAGCGTGAAGCCCTTGCCCAGCAGCGCGCGATAGCTGACCTGCGGCTCGATCACCCAGCCGCCATGCGCGCCCAGCACGTCGCGGCGCGCCTGCACGCCGATGCCGAGCTGGTCGAAAGGCTTGACCACGTTGGGGATGTTGACCGCGAGATTGCCGCCCACCTCGAGCGCTGCATCGAGCTTGCCCGCGCGCGCGACCACCTCGTCGGAGATGCGGTTGTTGCGATCGTTGCGGAAGCGGAAGGCCGGGCCAAAGGCGATGCGCGCGCCCTTCCTCGGCCCCATCGCGGGCTTGGGCGAATTGAGGTCGAGCACGAAGCCCGGGCCATTGGGTGCGATCCCCACCCCGCCGACGCGGCCCGCGATCAGCGGCAGGGGGAAGGCGATGTAATCGTCGGAGCCCGCATAGCTCGGCACCATCCCGACCCCGAGGCCGATGGTTGCCCAGGTCTTGTCGAACACCGGCTTGGCGAAAGCGAAGGGCGGCGGCGCGGCAGGGGCGGGCGCGGCGGGCTGGGCTTCCTCGGCGGCAACGACGGCCTCGGCCTCGGCCTCGGCTTCAGCCTCCCCGGCAAAGGCAGGCGCGGCGACAAGACCGGTGGCGAGCGCCAGCGGAGCGACAAGGGTGCGGGGGTTCATGGGGTGCGATCCTCGGGCAAGTGAATTCGGGGGCGAAACGCAGGGCCGCTCTAATGTTTCCGCGTAATGTTGCAACATCGCAATCGTGGCATTCGATTGCCCATCGGGCACACCTGCCCTAGGGCGGGGGACGATGGTCGATTCCCCGCAAAGCCCCGGCACCCCTGACGCTGCCCCGCATGACGTCGTGATCGTCGGCGGCGGACTGGCAGGCGGGCTGATCGCGCTGGCGCTCCATCGCCATGCGCCGGATTGCCGCTTCGTGGTGATCGAGGCGGGGCGGACACTTGGCGGGCACCACCGCTGGAGCTGGTTCGAAACCGACATTCCCGAACGCGAACGCGCGCTGATGGCAGGCTTTGCCCTCAACGGCTGGGACGAGGGCTATGACATCACCTTCCCCGCCTATGGCCGCACCCTGCCGACCTCCTACCGCTCGCTCGCCAGCGCCGAGTTCCACCGCGCGCTGGTCGCCGAGCTTCCGGCGGAGCGCGTCATGCTGGAGACCAAGGCCGCCAGCCTCGATGCGGACGGCGTCACGCTCTCGGACGGCACCCGCGTCGCGGCAAAGCGCGTGATCGATTGCCGCCCGTTCAAGTCTTCCAAGGCGCTCGCCGGGGGCTGGCAGGTGTTCCTCGGCCAGCACTTCAAGTGCGCCAAGCCGCACGGCCTCACCCGCCCCGTCATCATGGATGCGAGCGTCGATCAGGTGGCTCCTCACGGCAATGGCGAGGCCTACCGCTTCGTCTATGTCCTGCCGCTCAGCGAAGACGAGGTGTTCATCGAGGACACCTATTATGCCGACCAGCCGAAGATGGACGCCGACATTCTCAAGGGCCGGGTCGCCGAATATGCCCACCGCAACGGGTGGCAGGGCGAAGTGATCGATCAGGAGGCGGGAATCCTGCCCGTGATCTCTGGCGGAGACTTCGCTGCCGCCACCGCCGAGGTCGCGATCCCCGGCGTCGCGCTGGCGGGCGCGCGCGGGGGCTTCTCGCATCCGCTGACCAGCTACACCCTGCCCTTCGCGGTCGACAATGCGCTCGCCATCGCGCGCCTGATCGCGCGCCGCCCGCAGCTGACGGGCGCAGAGCTCGCCGCCTTCTGCGCGCGCCGTGCCAAGCGCCACTGGCGCGCCACCGCCTATTACCGGATGCTCAGCCGCATGCTGTTCGAGGCCGCGGAACCGGGCAAGCGCGTGGTCGTTTTCGAACACTTCTACGCACTGAAAGGCAATCTCGTGGAGCGCTTCTACGCCGGCCGCTCGACCTGGCCCGACCGGCTGCGCATCCTGACGGGCAAGCCGCCCGTAGCTATCCCCCGCGCCATCCGCGCGCTGTTTTCCTCAGGCAAGCCTCTCAACATGGAGACCCCGGCATGAACGCCGATGCGAAGCTCAACCTTACGCCCGGCAAGGGCGTGAACCCTGCCATCGCGCAGCGCTACGAAGGCCGCACCGCCTGCGTGATCGGCGCTGGCTTCGGCGGCCTCGCGCTGGCGATCCGGCTGCAATCGGCCGGCATCGCGACCACGGTGATCGAAAGCCGCGACAAGCCGGGCGGGCGCGCCTATTTCTGGGAGCAGGACGGCTTCACCTTCGACGCCGGGCCGACGGTCATTACCGATCCCGATTGCCTCAAGGAACTCTGGGGCCTCACCGGCCACGACATCGCCGATGATGTCGAGCTGATGAAGGTCATGCCCTTCTACCGCCTCAACTGGCCCGATGGCACCAACTTCGACTATTCGAACGACGAGGCGCAGCTCAACGCCGAGATCGCCAAGCTCAACCCCGCCGATGTCGCGGGCTATGCGCGCTTCCTCGAATATTCCGAGCGGGTTTACAAGGAAGGCTACCTCAAGCTCGGGACCAAGCCGTTCCTCGATTTCAAGTCGATGCTCAAGGCCGCCCCTGCGCTGATCAAGGAACAGGCGTGGCGTTCTGTTTATTCGATGGTCTCGAGCTATGTCGAGAACGAGAAGCTGCGCGAGGCGCTGAGCTTCCACACGCTGCTGGTCGGCGGCAACCCGATGAACACCTCCTCGATCTACGCCCTGATCCACAAGTTGGAAAAGGACGGCGGCGTGTGGTGGGCGCGCGGCGGCACCAACCGCCTGATCGCGGGGATGGTGCGCCACTTCGAGCGCCTGGGCGGCAAGGTCCGCATCGGCGATCCGGTGATGCAGGTCCACACGCTCGGCACCAAGGCTACCGAGGTCGAGACCAAGAGCGGCTTCCGCCAGCGCTTCGACGCCGTCGCCAGCAACGCCGACATCATGCATTCCTACAAGGACCTGATGTCGCAGAGCGCGCGCGGCAAGCAGATGGCCAAGAGCCTCGGCCGCAAGAGCTTCTCGCCCAGCCTCTTTGTGGTGCACTTCGGGCTGGAGGGCACCTGGCCCGGCATCCCGCACCACATGATCCTGTTCGCCAAGCGCTACAAGGGCCTGCTCGACGACATCTACAAGAACGGCGTGGTGCCCGAGGACTTCGCGATCTACCTCCACCACCCCACCGTCAGCGACCCGAGCATGGCGCCCGAGGGCAAGAGCACCTTCTACGCGCTCGTCCCCGTCAGCCACATGGGCAAGATGCCGCTCGACTGGGACCAGGTCGGCCCGCGTCTCGAAAAGATGATCCTCGACGAGCTGGAACGGCGCCTGATCCCCGACATCCACTCGCGGATCGTCACCAAGTTCAGCTACGCACCCAAGGACTTCAAGCAGGACCTCAACGCCCATATGGGCAGCGCCTTCAGCCTCGAGCCGGTGCTGTGGCAGAGCGCCTGGCTGCGCGGCCACAACCGCGACGACGTGATCGACAATTACTACCTCGTCGGCGCGGGCACGCACCCGGGCGCAGGGATTCCCGGCGTGGTCGGCAGCGCGAAGGCGACCGCGGGGCTGATGCTGGAGGACTTGGCGGTACGGTAATCCTCCCCTTCAGGGGAGGGGGACCACCGAAGGTGGTGGAGGGGCGAGCTATGATCAGAGGCCAGAAGGACACCGTCAAACTCGCCCGCAAGCTCCGCGCTGAAATGACCCCGCCAGAAATCGCCCTTTGGCAAGCCTTGCGTACGCGCCCGGGCGGCCACAAGTTCCGCCGACAGCACCCTGCCGGGATCTACGTACTCGATTTCTTCTGCTCCAAGGCGCGACTGGCGATCGAAGTGGATGGCAGAGCGCACGACAGTGCCCCGGTGATCGCCAAGGACGCCGCCCGCTCGCAGTTCCTTCGGGACAACGGAATTGCCACCACGCGCATTCCGGCGAAACTTGTGCTTGAAGATATCGAGGCTGTGGTTAGGCGGCTGGTGCAAATCTGCGATGAAAGAATGAAGACGATGGCCTGCTCGCCCCTCCACCATGCTCCGCATGGTCCCCCTCTCCTTGCAGGGGAGGATCAAGCATGAAACGCCTCGCTGTCTATTGCGGCTCGGCCTCGCCCGAGGATCCGCGTTACATCCAGCTCGCCCATGATGTCGGCGCGGAGCTTGCCCGCCGGGGCATCGGCCTCGTCTATGGCGGGGGCAAGCTTGGCCTGATGGGCGCGGTCGCCAAGGGTGCCAAGGACAATGGCGGCGAGGTGATCGGCATCATCCCCGAGCATCTGGTGAAGGCCGAAGTCGCCAACCACGATTGCGACGAACTCGTCACCGTCTCGGGCATGCACGAGCGCAAGCAGCGCTTCACCGACCTGTCGGACGGCTTCGTCACCATCCCCGGCGGGGTGGGCACGATGGACGAGCTGTGGGAGGCGATGAGCTGGTCGCAGCTGGGCTACCACTCCAAGCCCGTGGGCCTGCTCAATGCTTTCGGCTTCTACGACCACCTGCTCGCCTTCAACGCCAAGATGGCCGAGGTCGGCTTCGTGCGCCCTGCGCACCAGAACATCCTGATCGCGGCCGAGACCTGCCCCGATCTCTTGGAGAAGATGGCCGCCTATGTGCCCCACACCCCGATCTTCCGCATGAAGGCCGAGGAGCTGTAGGCACGCGCATGGCGGTCGATGCAGCCACCCGCGCCGCGCTGGTCGAGCATGCGCGGCTGACGATCAAGCACGGCTCGCAGAGCTTCTCGGCGGCCGCGCGGCTGTTCGACAAGGAGACCCGCGAGCGCGCCTGGCTGCTCTACGCCTGGTGCCGCCGCGCCGACGACATCGCCGACAACCAGGAACTGGGCGGCGAACTGGGCGACCAGAGCGATCTCGCCGACCGCCTCGCCCACATCCGCCGCCTCACCGCCCTCGCCTTCGAAGGCCAGCCGACGGGCGATCCGGCCTTCGACGCGCTCGGCGTGGTCGCGGCCGAAGTCGGCCTCACCCCGCAGATGGCCGAGGACGTAATCGCCGGATTCCAATTGGACGCCGAAGACTGGCGCCCGCGCACCGAGGCCGACATGCTGCGCTACTGCTACCATGTCGCGGGGGCGGTCGGCGTGATGATGGCGGTGGTGATGGGCGTCTCGCCGCAGGATCAGGAGACGCTCGACCGCGCGAACGATCTCGGCCTCGCCTTCCAGCTTTCCAACATCGCCCGCGACATCGTCGAGGATGACGCGGCCGGGCGCTGCTATCTGCCGGTCGAGTGGCTGGTCGAGCAGGACATCGAGCCCGGCCAGCACACCAAGCCGCATCACCGCAAGGAACTCGCCGAAATGGCCGCACGGCTGGTGGCTCTGGTGGAGAAGCACGAGGCGGCGGCGCGGGTGGGCGCGGCCAAGCTCCCCTTCCGCAGCCGCTGGGCGGTGCTCTCGGCCGCGCGCATCTACGGCGCGATCGGCCGCAAGGTCCGCGCCCGCGGGCCCGAGGCGTGGAACAGCCGCACCTATGTGCCCCGCGGCGAGAAGGCGCTCTACGGCGTGCGGGCGTTCCTTTCGGCTGTGCTCAACCGCGAGAAGATGCCCGAGGGCGGGATCCACTGGGGCATCGCGGATTACCGGCCTAAGGGCTAAACCTCGTCAATGCGAGGAGCCGAAGGCGACGCGGCAATCCACGACATTGCGGTCGTGCGGGACGCGAGGTTAGTCGATGGATTGCTTCGCCTGCGGCTCGCAATGACGAAGAATGTGGGCTAGCGAGGCGGTATGAAAATCCTTCTCACAGCCGCCGCCTCCCTCGCCGCCGCGCCGCTCGCCGCACAGGACACCGCCAAGGAACAGGCCGACGTCATCGCCGCCGCCGAGGCGTTCTTCACCGCGCTCGCCAGTCCCGACAAGACCGCGCTCGCCGCGACGATGGACCCGGCCGGCATGATCTACATCCACGACCGGATGGACCCCGCCGCGCCCGAGGTGATCGTCGTTCCGGTCGCGCAGCACCTTCAGAACTGGCTCAAGTCCCCGCCCGGATTGTGGGAGGGGATGGTCTACTCAACCGTGCTGGTCGATGGCGACATGGCGCAGGTGTGGGGGCCGTATCGCTTCATGGCGGGGGGCAAGACCACGCATTGCGGGATCGACTCGCTCAGCCTCGTGAAGCGCGAGGGTGTGTGGAAAGTCGCCAACACCAGCTTCACGATGGAGCCCGCCAGCGAATGCGAGCGCCTCGGCGCGCCGGAGGCACCGGCACAATGATCACCAAGCTCCTGATCGCCAACCGCGGCGAGATCGCCTGCCGGATCATGCGCACCGCGCGCGCGATGGGCGTGGCGACGGTCGCGGTCTATTCCGACGCCGACGCCAAGGCGCTGCATGTGCGCAGCGCCGACGAGGCGGTGCACATCGGCCCCTCGCCCGCGGCCGAAAGCTATCTGGTGGGCGCGAAGATCATCGCGGCAGCCAAGCAGACCGGGGCGGATGCGATCCACCCCGGTTACGGCTTCCTCTCGGAGAACGCCGACTTCGCACAGGCCGTGCTGGATGCAGGCCTGATCTGGGTCGGCCCCAAGCCCTCGAGCATCCGCGCGATGGGTCTGAAGGACGCGGCCAAGCAGCTGATGCGCGCGGCGGGCGTGCCGGTGACGCCGGGCTATGACGGTTCGGACCAGTCGGTCGAGCGCCTCACCAAGGAGGCCGGGGCGATCGGCTACCCCGTGCTTATCAAGGCCGTCGCGGGCGGCGGCGGCAAGGGGATGCGCAAGGTCGATGCGCCCGAGGATTTCGTGGCTGCTCTGGAATCCTGCCGCCGCGAGGCCAAGGCCAGCTTCGGCAATGATGAGGTGCTGCTGGAAAAGTGGATCACCTCGCCACGCCATATCGAGGTACAGGTCTTCGGCGACAGCCACGGCAACGTCGTCCACCTGTTCGAGCGCGACTGCTCATTGCAGCGGCGCCACCAGAAGGTGATCGAGGAAGCCCCCGCCCCCGGCATGGACGAAGCGACCCGCGAAGCGATCTGCGCCGCCGCCGTGCGCGCGGCCAAGGCGGTCGATTACGAGGGCGCAGGCACGATCGAATTCATCGCCGATGCCAGCGAGGGCCTGCGCGCCGACCGCATCTTCTTCATGGAGATGAACACCCGGCTTCAGGTGGAGCACCCCGTCACCGAGGAGATCACCGGAGTCGATCTGGTCGAATGGCAACTGCGCGTCGCGAGCGGAGAGCCGATCCCGCTCAAGCAGGAAGACCTCAAGATCAACGGCCACGCGATCGAGGCGCGGCTCTATGCGGAGGACCCGGCGAAGGGGTTCTTGCCGAGCACGGGGCGGTTGGAGTGGCTGGACCTCAATCAAGACCACCTCGATCTCTGGCCCGATGCAAAGATCAGGATCGAAACGGGTGTCGAGCAAGGTGACACCGTCTCGCCCTTCTACGATCCGATGATCGCAAAGCTGGTGGCGCATGGCAGCACGCGTGAAATCGCTATCGAGAATTTGGCTTCACTGACGCGGCTGACCGAAATCTGGCCGGTTCGTTCGAACGCCCCGTTCCTCGGCAACGCGCTTGAGCATGACGATTTCTATGACGCCAAGCTCACGACATCCTTCATTCAGGACAATGAGGATGCCCTCATTCCGAAGATGGAGCCTGCGGATGCCCATTGGGAAATGGCTGCGCGGCTTTATCTCGACGGAGTTGACGACACGGAACGCGAAGGGATGGGAACGGGCCTGCGGTTAAACGCGCCGTCGCGTGAGACCGTGGTTCTCTACCACGGCTCGGAAAGCAAGCTGATTGATCGCAAGAGTTTCAAGCGTGACAACGCAGTTCTGCATTACGTCACCGGTGAGACTGTCGCCATATTTGACGAGGGCCTCTACTTCGAATTTCGGAAGGATATTCGAGGGTCGGGAGCAGCCTCCGCCGCCGACGGCGCCATCATCGCTCCAATGCCGGGCAAGGTCATCGCGGTCGATGTCGCCGAGGGGCAGACGGTCACCGCCGGGCAGCGGCTCATGGTGCTCGAGGCGATGAAGATGGAACACGCTCTTGCCGCGCCCTTCGACGGGGTGGTCGAGGGGCTGGCCGTCAGCGCGGGCGGGCAGGTGCAGGTCGAGGCGGTGCTGTGCCGGGTGGTGCCTGCTTCGGAATAACCCGTCACCCCAGCGAAAGCTGGGGCCTAGGGCAGCAAGCGCAGCACCACGAGGCCCTAGGTCCCAGCTTCCGCTGGGATGACGATAGGGGTCACCCTCTTTTCGTCATTGCGAGCGTGAGCGAAGCAATCCATCACCTGACCTCACTACAGGGCGCACCGTCCGGAGATGGATTGCCGCGTCGCCTGCGGCGCCTCGCAATGACGAGGGTTGGGGAGAGGGAATGACCTGGGCCAAGGAACTCGAAGAACTGCGCCGCCGCGAGGCGCTGGCCGAGCAGATGGGCGGCGCGGACAAGGTGGCGCGCCAGCATGGGCGGGGTAAGATGGATGCCCGCGCGCGGCTCGCGGCGCTGGTGGACGAGGGCTCCTTCCGCGAGATCGGCAAGATCGCAGGCAGCGCCAAGTATGACGCCAACGGTGATCTGCAAGGCGTCACCCCCGCCCCCTTCCTCTTCGGCAAGGCGCTGATCAATGGCCGCCCCGTGGTCGCGACCGCCGACGATTTCACCATCCGCGGCGGCGCGGCGGACGCGGGGATCGCGCGCAAGATGGTGCAGGCCGAGATGATGGCGCACCAGCTCAAGATGCCCATCGTCCGCATGATCGACGGGACGGGCGGCGGCGGCTCGGTCAAGACGCTCGAGCAGATCGGCGCGACCTATATCCCCGCGGTGCCCGGCTGGGGCGAAGTGGTGACCAATCTCGACACCGTGCCGGTGGTGGCGCTAGCGCTTGGCCCCACGGCAGGTCTCGGCGCGGCGCGGACGGTCGCGAGCCACTATTCGGTCATGGTGAAGGGCCTCTCGCAGATCTTCGCGGCGGGGCCTGCGGTGGTCGACGGGCTGGGGGACGCCTACAAGGGCGGCGCGGCCAATCATGAGGAGGCCAAGGAGGCCCTCGGCGGCAGCGCGATCCACACCCGCAACGGCGTGGTCGATGACGAGGTCGCCAGCGAAGCCGAGGCCTTCGCCCGGGCGCGGCATTTCCTGAGCTTCATGCCCGAATATGTCGGCCAGCCCGCCCGCCGCATCGAAACCGGCGACCCTGCCGACCGGCGCGAGGAAGCACTGCTCTCCCTCGTCCCGCGCGAGGAGAAGCAGGTCTATTCGATGCGCCGCTGTCTCGATCATGTCTTCGACCACGGCACCGTGTTCGAGATCGGCAAGCACTGGGGCCGCGCGGCGATCACCGCATTGGCGCGGCTCGATGGCTGGCCGGTCTTCGTCATCGCCTCCGACCCCAGCTACCTCGGCGGATCGTGGGAGGCCAAGACGTCCGAGAAGGTCGAGCGGTTCGTAAGGCTCGCCGACCAGTTCCGCCTGCCGATCGTCCACCTCGTCGACAACCCCGGCTTCATGATCGGGCGCGAGGCGGAAATGGCGGGGACGATCCGCTACGGCGTCAATGCGATGAACGCGATCTACCGGGCGACGGTGCCGCTCGCCAGCGTCGTCCTGCGCCGGGCCTATGGTATCGCCGGGAGCGCCATGAGCAATGCCGAGCGGTATCAATACCGCTATTGCTGGCCGAGCGGCGACTGGGGCTCGCTCCCAATCGCGGGCGGCTTGGAAGTCGCCTACAAGTCGGAGTTGGAAGCCGCAGACGATCCCGAAGCGCTGCTGGAAGAAATCCGCGCAAGGCTGGCGAAGGTAACCTCGCCCTTCCGCAGCGCCGAGCGCTTCAATGTCGAGGACATCATCGACCCGCGCGATACGCGACCACTGCTATGCGAGTTCGCGGGGCTGGCGTGGCGGAGGCTTGGGGTGGACGCCTAGACTTCGTCATTGCGAGCCGCCGGCGAAGCAATTCATGAACCGATGGTGCGGCCGGGTGACGGCGGACGATGGATTGCCGCGTCGCATCGCTCCTCGCAATGACGAGCAAGGGGCTTAGCGCGAAAGCTCCGCATCCGACGGACCGAACAGCTTGCCCTTCTCGCTCCACAGCACCAGAGCAAGGCAGGCAAGGCCGCTTGCCAGCAGCGCGAGCGCCAGCGGGCGCGCGGTGCCGTCGAAGGCGTAGCCGATCGCCCCGCCCAGCAGCGAGGCCATGGTCATGCGCACGAAGCCGTGCGCGCTGCTTGCCGCACCGGCGGTCTCGAAGAAGGGGTTCATCGCGATCGCGCCGAAATTGCTGCCGATGAAGCCGAGCAGCGCCATGTTGATCGCCATCAGGGGCACGAACTGCCACAGGCTCTCTTCGGGCTGGAAGGCGAACATCACCTGTGCCGCGCTCACGGCGATGAAACCGAACAGAGCGGTGTGGCTCACCCGCCGCGCGCCGAACCGCTCGACGATGCGCGAGTTCGACCAGCTGGCCAGCGCCATCGATCCGGCGCAGATCGCGAAGACCTTGGGGAAGATGTCGCCCGCGCCGAAGGTCTCGGTGATGAGCTGCTGCGAGGAATTGATGAAGCCGAACAGCGCGCCGAACACCAATGCGGAACCGATCACGTAGCCGAAGGTGCTCGGCAGAGTGAGCGCGCGGCCCATGTTGCGGGCGATGCGGCGCACCTCGATCGGCTGGCGGTTCGCCTCGGTCAGGCTTTCAGGCAGGCGGATGAAGACCCAGGTGCCCATCAGCAGGCCGAGACCCACCATCGCGGCGAAGATCGCGCGCCAGCTGCCGAAGGTCTGGAGGATGCCCTCGCCGATGGTGGGCGCAATCGCGGGGACCATCAGGAAGATCACGAAGATGAGGCTCATCATCCGCGCCATCTTGTCGCCGCCCACGCGGTCGCGGATGATCGCGGGCGGCAGGGCGACGATCCCGGCGGCGAAGAAGCCCTGCACCGCGCGCACCGCGATCAGCGCGTCATAGCTCGGCGCGAGCGCGCAGAGCAGCGAGAGGACGATGTAGATCGCGACCGAGCCCAGCAGGATCGGCCGCCGTCCGAAGCGGTCGGCCAGCGCGCCCGGCACCAGCGAGCCGATGCCGCCGGTGAGCAGGAACACGCCGATCACGAACTGCCGGTCGTTGCCCGGCACCGCAAGATCGGCGGCGAGCGAATCGAGCGCGGGGAGAATCGCGTCGATCCCGAAGGCATTGAGCGCCATCAGCATCGCCATCATCCACATCAGCTCGCGCTCACCCAGCGCCTTGCGGGCGGACGGATTCGCGGCAGGAGGGGAGGCGAGAGAGGTTGCCATCGCGGGCCCCTTGCCCATCGGCTCGCCGGAAGACCACTGTTCTTTTCGCATCTGCACAAAATGGCATCTGGAGTGAATGGTTCCAGCAACAGTTCCTTCAGGCGATGCAAGGTTCTATTTGCAAGGCATGAGTGATCGGGCTCCGTCAGATACCGGCGATGATGCGCGCGCGGGCGAGCTGGGGCTGCGCAAGATCATCCATGTCGACATGGATGCCTTCTTCGCCAGCGTCGAACAGCGCGACAATCCGGAATTGAAGGGCAAGCCCGTCGCGGTCGGCGGAGCGGGCGGGCGCGGGGTGGTCGCGGCGGCGAGCTACGAGGCGCGCAAGTTTGGGGTGAGGAGCGCCATGCCCTCGGTCACGGCGCAGCGCCTGTGCCCCGAGCTGATCTTCGTGCGCCCGCGCTTCGATGCCTACAAGGAGGCGAGCCGCCAGATCCGCCGGGTGTTCGAGCACTACACCCCGGTGATCGAGCCGCTGAGCCTCGACGAAGCCTATCTCGACGTCACCGACGACCGCCTCGGCATCGGCAGCGCGACCCGGATCGCCGAGCTGATCCGGCAGGAAATCCGCGCCAAGACCCGGCTGACCGCGAGCGCGGGGGTGAGCTACAACAAGTTCCTCGCCAAGCTCGCGAGCGACCAGAACAAGCCCGATGGCCTGTGCGTGATCCGCCCGGGCGAGGGGGCGCAGTTCGTCGCGGGGCTGCCGATCCGGCGGTTCCACGGGGTCGGCCCCAAGGCCGAGGAGCGGATGCAGAAGCTCGGCATCGCGACCGGCGCGGACCTCGCAGCCAAGGACATCGCCTTCCTGCGCCAGCATTTCGGCAGCATGGCGGACTACCTGTTCCGCGCGGCGAGAGGCATCGACCTGCGCCCGGTCGCCGCGCATCGCATCCGTAAATCGGTCGGCGGAGAGCGGACGTTCTCGGAGGACATCGGCAGCGGCGCCGCCTTGCGCGAGACGCTCGAGAACATCATCGCCATCGTGTGGGAGCGCATCGAGGCGGCGCAGGCGCGGGGGCGGACGGTGACGCTCAAGATGAAGTTCACCGATTTCCAGATCATGACCCGCGCGACCTCGCTGCCGGATTACGTGAACGGGCGCGAGGAGTTCGCCCGGCTCGCCCGCGCGCTACTGGAGGCCGAGTTACCCTTGCGCGGGCCGATCCGGCTGATGGGGCTGACGCTGTCGGGGCTGGAGGGCGCGGAGGACGACAAGCCGGCCAGGGATGAAGCGCAGCTTCGGCTGCTGTGAGCCCGGTTTCGCCCTCCTCTTTAGAGGAGGGTCGCGAGACTTGCGAGCTTGCTCGCTAGTCGCAGCGGGGTGGTGCCGTATGGCACGCGCGACGCTGACGCGCCGCGCCACCACCCCCAGCCCCTCCTCTGAAGAGGAGGGGAGATTAGGATCAACCCACGCCCCTCGCCCGCCACACCGAGATGCGGTTGCGGGTGGTGCGGCCCAGTGGCTCGGGGAGCGAGTGAGAGGGGAAGAACCGCGCCTCCAGTACCTCGCGGCGGTCGGGTCGGGGCTGGCGATCGCAGACGCCTGCGAAGATGTGCGCGGTGTGGGGCGAGCCGGACAGCTCCTCCTCGATCACGCCGACCGGCTCGATCCGCGCCAGTTCCACGCCGAGTTCCTCGCGCACCTCGCGGCGGGCGGCCTCGAGCGGATCCTCGCCCCGGCCGAGCCCGCCGCCCGGCAGGCTCCACACCGCAGGGCCATAGGAATGCTTGAGCAGCAGCACATCGCCCGCAAGATTGGTGACGATCACGCTCACCCCCGCCAGCGGTGTCCTGCGCCAGCGCCGCCAATGGTGCCGCACCCAATTGGCGATCGGCATCAGCGCACGGTGGAGCGGGGCGGGGAGGAGGTTCTGCATCGGCTCAGGCGAAGACCGTGACCGGGATGCCGCGCGCGCGGGCCGCGGCGAGCAGGCGGGCGACGGGAAGGTCATGCTCGCCCCGCGCCGCTGCGTCGAACACCGCGCGCTTGTCCGCAGCGCCGCCGAGGGTGAACAGGATCGCGTCGGTCGCGAGCAGAGCGGGGATAGTCAGCGTGATCCGGTCGAACGGCGCATGGGGCGGCAGGGGATCGGGGGTCAGGCGGCGCACCACCTGCGCGTCGTCCACCTGCGGGTCGGTGTTGGGGAAGAGCGAGGCGATGTGCCCGTCCGGCCCCATGCCGAGCCAGGTCAGCGCGAAATGCGGCGGAGCGGCGTCCTCGGCCAGTGCCACGATCCGCGCGCCGGCGGGAGCGAGCATCTCGCGGATCTTGCCGGTGTTCGAGGCCTCGTGATCCTCGGGCACGATGCGGTCGTCGTTCGGCCACACCTCCCAGTCCGCCCAGTCGATCCCGCCATATTCGATCATCGCGGCGATGATCGGGAAGGGGGTCGAGCCGCCCGGAATGGTGATCGCGCCGCCCCCGCTGGATTGTTCGCTCAGCCGCCCCAGCAGCCAGCCGGCCACCGCCGTGCGGTTCGCGCCTTCGAAGATCGTGATGTCACCCATGCCTGCCCTGATAGCAAAAGGGCCGCCCCCGGCAATGGGGACGGCCCTTTCATGGATAGCTATGCGGGCGGTGCGCTTAGGCGAGCAGCGATCGCAGGAACCACACGCGTTCCTCGGCCATGTCGGTCCAGTCGTCGACGAGGCCGTCGGTGGCATTGTCGCCGGCCTCTTCGGTCAGGTCCTTCATCGCCTTGAGGCGCGCGACCACGGCCTGGTTGTCGGCCATCAGCTCGGCGATCATCTCTTCGGCCGAAAGCGAGGTCTTGTCCTGATCCTTGATCGCGCTCGCCTTTGCCACGCTGCCGACCGAGGTCAGCGTATCGGCATCGAGCTTGCGCACGCGCTCGGCGATCACGTCGATCTGGCCCTGCACCGCGGTCGCCTGCGCATCGAACAGCAAGTGCAGATCGTGGAAGCGCGGGCCTTTGACGTGCCAGTGGAAGTTCTTGGTCTTGATGTAGAGCGCGAAGTGATCGGCGAGGAGGCCGTTGAGCTCCGCGACAAGCGCGGCTTTCGAATTGTCCTTGGTATTGGCCATGTGTGGCTCCTTTGCTGGAGGGGAAGCAGCAGTTACGCCGCCTATATGGTCGTTAAAGCAATGCGCGAACATGGATCAGGTTTCGGCAAAAGCTTGGGGACGGTAATCGCTTCAGGCGATCAGGACGCGGCGAAACGGGCATCCATGCCGATAAAGAGCGCCGCGATGCCGAGGCACAGGGCGAGCGCGAGGCGGATGGCGCGCAGGGGTAGCCGCGCGAGGGCAGCGCTGCCCGCGCCCCAGCCCAGCGACACAGCCGCCGCGCCGCCGAGCGCCCCGCCGAGACCGGCGGTCAGCGGCAGCGCAGCCCACGCCGCGAGCGCGAAGACGGCGAAGCGCGCCCCGTCCCCGATCTGCCTTGCGAGCAGCACGATGCCGAGCGCGGCGAGCGAACGGGTCGGCTCCTTCGCGGGTTTCTGCCGCACCGGCAGCGCCAGCTCGGCTGCGGCGATGGCGAGCGCGAAGGCGACCAGCATCTGCGCGGCCTTGCGGGGGAGCATCGCGGCGAATTCCGCACCGACATAGGCCATGACGCCCGCGCTCACGCAGGCGGAGAGCACCGCCACAGTGAGCAGCTGCATGCTCTGCCCCAGCGTATCGGCCCACTGCGCCACCATCCGCTGGTCACGCCCGCCGCAAGCGAGCGCGAAGACCAGCAGCAGTGCCAGAAGAAAACCGTCCACCTGCCGTGCTTACGCCGCCCAGGGCCCCGAGATCGCCAGCGTCGCCGCCGGGCCATAGGCGTTGACGAACAGCGTACGCCCGTCGGGCGAGAAGCACGCGCCGGCGAGCTCGGTCTGCGCGTGCAGCTTGGCGAGGTTGTAGGCGCGGCCATCGGGGGTGATGCCGCGGATGTGGTTGTCGACAACGTCGGTGTACTGGTCCTCGCACACGATCAGGTGGCCAGAGGGGGCGACGGTGAGGTTGTCGCCGAAGTTGAACTGTTCGGTGCTCTCGCTCTCGAAGAACAGCGTGACCGTATCGGGCTGGCCTGCGCCGCCGATCGTCAGCTTGAGGATCTGGCCGAGCTGCTTCGCCCCGCCGCTAGTGCAGCAGGCAAAGACTTCGGACTGCCCGCGCTTCACGCCCATGTGCAGACCCTCGCCCCGCGCCACCAGCGCCGCCCCCTTGGCGACCGCACGCTGGCGCAGGTCGTCCTTGGGTGCCTCGACCTCGTCGAGATCGACCCAGCTCACGCGGTAGGGCTTGCCCACCGCCATCGCCGGGCTGTTCCAGTTGCGGGTATCGGCGATCCCCTCGACCGCCATCGCCTGCAGACGACCACCCTCGGCGAGCCGGCCGGGGGTCTTGGGGAGGAAGCGGTAGAGCACCCCGTCGTCGCGGTCCTCGGTCAGATAGACGATGCCGGTCGCCGGATCGACGCTCGCGGCCTCGTGGTTGAAGCGGCCCATCGCCTTGAGGGGCACCGGATCGACGAGGCCCTTCGCGGCGGCGGGGACTTCGAAGACCCAGCCGTGGTTCTGCTCGAGCCCATCGCCATAGGGCTGGCCGGGGCCGGTCGGCGCTTCCTCGCAGGTGAGCCAGCTGCCCCACGGCGTCACCCCGCCCGAACAGTTGCGGATCGTGCCGCCAAGGCTGCGGAACTGGCGCTTCACGGCAAGCGTCTTCGCGTCGAGCACGATGGTGGTGGTACCGCCCGGGACGAAGGCGCCCTCGCGCTTGCCATAGCCCTTGGCGATAGGCCCGCCCGCGTCATGCTTGGGCTGCAATTCGTGATTGCGCACCAGCGCGATCTCGGGGTTTCCGTTTTCATCTGGCCCGAGGTCGAAGCACCCCATGCCGTCCGCGCGGTCGGGCACGGTGCCGCCGTCGTCCATCCTGTCACCCAGGCGAGAGATGACGCGGTAAGAGAAACCTTCCGGCAGATCGAGGAAGCCGGCCGGATCTGGCTTGAGCGCGCCGTACCCGGCAAAGCCGCCGGCCGCCGGCCGCGCCGCAGAAGTGGCGGGGGTGCCGGCCGTGCGGCTCATGCACCCGCTCGCGGCGAGGGCAGCAAAGGCGGAGGCGGTGGCGCCGAGGAAGCCGCGGCGGTCGGACGAAGCGATCGGGAGAGTCATGGCAGGGGGTTACTTCCGCTCGCCAAGGGCAGCAAGAACTTCGTCCCAGCGCACGAACTTGAAGTTCTGCGCCTTGGGCGCGTTCTGCCCGTCCTGCGCGATGAACAGCCCGCCTGCGAAGTCCGGCCCGAAATCGCGGTTGTCGAGCTCGATCCCGTCGGTCTCCTCGACGCTGCCGAAAGTGCCCGCCGCGATGCGGAAGCGGCCCACCGGCGTCACCTCGGGCAGGCGGAAGACGGCGTAGGCATTGTCGCCTTGGCTGGAGGCGACGAGATAGCCGCCACTCGTGCCCTCGGGCGCGATGGCGAGACCTTCGACATCGGCGACCAGCATCCTGTTGTCGACAGGCGCGACCATCCGCTTGGCGCCGGTCGCGGTGTCTATCGCCCAGATGCCTGCGTCTTCCTCCCCGATATAGAGCGTACCGGTGCGCGGGTCGGCGATGCAGCCTTCGGTCTGGGTCGGGATCTGCGCGAGGGTGGTGGTGGTGCCCACGAAGGCCCCGTTCGCCCCGGTGATGACGGTCTTGTAGATCGTCCCGCCCTTGGGCGCGCTGAAGGCGACGATGCCGCCCGCCCCCGCAGGCTTGACCATGCAGATGCCGTAGCCCTCGCCCGGGCCGACCACGATCCTACCCGCTGGCTTCAGCGTGCCGCTCGCCGTGTCGAGCAGGGCGAGGAACAACTGCACCTTCGTCAGGTCACTGCGGTCGCTCGCCGCCACCAGCACGCGGCCGTCAGACAGCTCGATCAGGTCGGCATTGTTGAGGCCGGGCGCAGGGATGAAGTGCTTCTGCGCGCCCTTGAGATCATAGACGTAGAGCCCGCCCTTCTTGTCGGTGCCCACCACGAGGCTCGCCGCCGGGTTCGCCGGATTGCGCCAGATCGCCGGATCGTCCGCCGCATCCTCGCGCGCCGTGCCTACGGGCGGGGTCTCGGCCCGCGCTGTGACGGTGACGGCGGGGTCGCCGGTGATGGCGGGAACGGTGGCGCAGGCGGTCAGCATCCCGGCGGCGGCGAGCAGCGTGGCGGCGTGAAATGATCGGATCATGTGGAAGGCCCCTCGGTCAGTCTGGGCCGTCCCGTAAATCGCTTCCATGACAATCAGGCGACCGTGCGATGCTGCAATTGGAGAGCTAGCGCGGGGGCCGCGAAAGGCCTAGCCACAGGCAAAACACACAAGGGAGAGACAGCAGCATGAAACTCGAACCGGGCATGGCCGTGGTCGTCACCGGCGGGGCGAGCGGCCTCGGCAAGGCGAGCGCGCAGGCCTTTGCCGATGCGGGCCTCAAGGTCGCGATCTTCGACATCAACGGCGAGGCGGGCGAGGCCCACGCCAAGGCGATCGGCGGCACCTTCCACCATGTCGACATCATGGATGAGGCCAGCGTCGAGGCAGGCTTTGCCGCCGCCCGCGCCGCCCACGGGCAGGAACGCGTGACGCTCCACTGCGCGATGGCGAGCCGCCGGGGGAAGACCCTCGGGTGGGACAAGGAAAGCGGGGCCTACAAGCGCCTCTCGACCGAGGATTATGCCTTCGGCGCGCAAGGCATTCTCGTCGCCAGCTACCGCATTGCCAGCATCTCGGCGCTGGGCATGGCCAACGCCGATCCGGTGAACGACGACGGCGAGCGCGGGTGCATCATTCTCACCGCCAGCGTCGCGGCGCAGGACGGGCAGATCGGGCAGGTGATCTATGGCAGCTGCAAGGCGGGGGTGAACGGCCTCGTCCTGCCGATGGCGCGCGATCTGATGGACCTCGGCATCCGCGTGAATTCGGTCATGCCGGGCATTTTCGCCACCCCGCTGATGTTGGGGATGAAGGACAGGAACCCGCCGATGTGGGCGCAGCTCAACGCCTCCGTCCCCTTCCCCAAGCGCCTGGGCGAGCCCGAGGAATTCGCTTCGCTGGTGCTCGAGATCGCGCGCAACAGCTACATCAACGGCCACCAGTTCCGGCTCGACGGGGCGATCCGGATGCCGCCGAAGTAGTTCAACCTCTCCCCACGTCGTCTTTGCGAGGAGCCGAAGGCGACGTGGCAATCCATCGATGGACCTTTCCAAGCACGAAGTCGGTAAGGTCCATGGATTGGTTGGCCCATAGGCCAGCTTCGCTGCCGCTCCGCTCGCAATGACGAGGAGAAATTCCAATGGCCACCGCGACCAACGAATACCCCACCAAAGCCTATGGCGCGACCGCGCCAGATAGCGGCGTGGGGCCTATGGCAATCACCCGCCGGGGCCTGCGCCACGACGATGTGCTGATCGAGATCAGCCATTGCGGCATCTGCCATTCCGACCTCCACTCGGCGAGGAACGACTGGGGGTTCACCACCTACCCCATCGTCCCCGGGCACGAGATCGTCGGCACCGTCACCGCCGTCGGCGAAGGCGTGACCCGCCACAAGGTCGGCGACCGGGTGGCGATCGGCTGCATGGTCGATTCCTGCCTCGAATGCGCGCATTGCGAGGCGGACCTCGAACAATACTGCCTCAATGGCGGGAACACCGGCACCTACAACGGCAAGGACCGGCGCGACGGCAGCCTGACCTTCGGCGGCTATTCCGAGCGGATCGTGGCCAGAGAGGAATTCGTTCTCAAGGTGCCCGACAGCCTGCCGATGGCCGAGGCCGCTCCGCTGCTGTGCGCGGGGATCACCACCTACTCCCCCTTGCGCACCTGGAAGGTCGGGCCGGGTAGCAAGGTCGCGGTCGCCGGGCTCGGCGGCCTCGGGCACATGGGAGTGAAGCTCGCCGCTGCAATGGGGGCGGAAGTGACCGTGCTCAGCCGCTCGGAAAGCAAGCGCGCCGATGCCGAGAAGCTGGGTGCCCACGCCTTCCTCAACACCGAGGACAAGGCCGCGATGAAGGCCAAGCGCGGCTATTTCGACATGGTGCTGAACACCATTCCCGTACGCCACGATGTCGTGCCCTATCTCCACCTGCTGCGGATCGACGGGGTGCAGGTGCTGGTCGGGCTGATCGGGCCGATGCCGGAAATCCACACCGGCGTGCTGCTGGGGCGCAAGATCCTCACCGGCAGCGGCATCGGAGGGCTCGCCGAGACGCAGGAAATGCTCGATTTCTGCGCCGAGAAGAACATCCTCCCCGATATCGAGGTGATCCGGATGCAGGACATCGAGACCGCCTATGACCGGATGGAGGCGAGCGACGTGAAATACCGCTTCGTGATCGACATGGAGAGCCTGCGCGAGAGCGCCTAGGCCCGCAGCGGAACGGCGCGCGGCGGGGGTGGATGCTTGACGTATCGACCCCGCCCCGCCCCCGCCTTAGGTATATTCCAAGGTGTGGCACGAAAGCCACGCAACAACCTAATATCAGATACGCCTTTCACATAACCTTTGTGCGCAGGTGCAGCATGGAGGATTATGTCAGCGACGTGACGGGAACCCGAGTCTTTCGGAAAAAAAGTCCTGCACGCCGCGCAGGTGGAACGATCCAAACCTCTTCATGGAGCGTTCCTTATGTCCATTCGTTTCGCATCGGCCGCCTCGGCTGTCGCTCTCGCCGCTTGCTTTGCCACGCCCGCTTTCGCTGGTGAGGCAACCGCCGCCAACGTCGGCCCGGCCGCTGAAACCGAAACCGAAATCACCGTTTCCGAAACCGCCCTCGGCACCCCGGCCATCGCGCCGATCAACCTTGCCGAAGCCACCGGTCAGGAAGAAGACACCCCCGCTATCACCATCTCGGGCTCGGCCGCGATCGTGTCGGACTACCGCTTCCGCGGTGTCTCGCAGTCGGATGAAGGCTTTGCCGTGCAGGGCGGCTTCACCATCGCCCACGAAAGCGGCTTCTATGTCAGCACCTGGGGTTCGAACCTCGCGGGCTGGGGCACCTTCGGCGGCGCCAACATGGAGCTCGACCTGGTCGCCGGCTTCAAGCTGCCGGTCGGCGAAGGCACGCTCGATGCGGGCCTGACCTGGTACATGTACCCGAGCGGCGCAGACAACACCGACTTCGCCGAACTCTACGCCAAGCTTTCGGGCACTGTGGGCCCGATCGGCCTGACCGGCACCGTCGCCTACGCGCCCTCCCAGGAAGCGCTGGGCAACTGGGACCCCGTCGGCCCCACCGTCGATCCGGGCGACAAGGAAGACAACCTCTACCTCGCGGGTGATGCCACCTACGCCATCGACGGCGCGCCGGTGACCCTCAAGGCCCACATCGGCTATTCGGACGGCAACCCCGGCCTCGGCCCCAACGGCACCAGCGTCGCGCCGACCGGGACCTACTGGGACTGGCTGCTCGGCATCGACATCGTGCCGATCTCGGGCCTGACCCTGTCGGCCGCCTATGTCGACACCGACATCTCGGAAGCCGAAGCGGCCACCATCCGTCCGAACTTCGCGACGCTGGCGGGCAACTCGATCTCGGATGCGACCGTGGTGTTCTCGGTCACCGCATCGTTCTGATCCGGCTCTGACGACAAGGAAGGGGCGTCCTGCCAGCGCGGCGGGGCGCCCCTTTCCTTTTGCGCGCCTGCCCGATAGGTTTCCCGTCGCAACCCGAAGCGGGTGACGGGAGAGAGACAATGAAGCGGATGGCGGTTTGGGCGGCGACGGCCGCGGCGCTTGTGGTGGCCCCGGCGAGCGAAGCCCTTGCGGGCAAGCGCTATGCGGCGACTATCACCCGCACCACCTTCGGCATCCCGCATATCGAAGCACGCGACTGGCGCGGCGTCGGCTACGGGGTCGCCTATGCCTATGCCGAGGACAACCTGTGCATGCTGGCCGAGGAGTTCGCCACCGTGGCGGGCGACAGGTCGCGGTTCTGGGGCCCGGACGGCAAGGCCGTGCTCGGCTTCGAGGAGGTCGACAACCTCTCCTCCGACGTGTTCTTCCGCTCGGTGATCGATCTCGACGCCTTGCGCGCAGGCGCCAAAAGCCTGACACCGCGGGTGCAGGACCTGATGGCGGGCTATGTCGCAGGCTACAACCGCTTCCTGCGCGATGCGGGGGCGGACGGCATCCCCGCCGCGTGCCGGGGCAAGGACTGGGTGCGCCCGATCACGACCGACGACATGCTGCGCCTCAACGAGAAGCAGATGCTGCTGGCGAGCTCGCTGAACCTCGCCCCCGCGATCGCCAATGCCGCCCCTCCGGGCACCCCCGCGCCCAAGGTCGCGATCAATATGCCCGATCCCAAGGAGCTCGGCATTGGCAGCAATGGCTGGGCCTTCGGCAGCGATGTCACCGCCAATGGGCGCGGCATGGTGATCGGCAACCCGCACTTCCCGTGGAAGGGCCCGAGCCGCTTCTGGCAGATGCACGTCAAGGGCCCCGATGGCTACGAGGTGATGGGCGTCGGGCTGGCCGGAACGCCCATGCCGACATTGGGCTTCAACAAGGATGTCGCCTGGACCCACACCGTCACCGAGGCGCGGCATTTCACGCTCTACCAGCTGGCGATCGATCCGGCCGATCCCACCCGCTACATGGTCGACGGCAAGAGCGAGGCCATGGCGGCGCAGACCGTCACCGTCCCCATGCCCGGCGGCGCGGCGCCCGTGACCCGCACGCTGTATTCCACCCGCTGGGGCCCGGTCTTCATCGTGCCCGACCGCGGGATCACCTGGAGCAAGCAGACCGCCTTCGCCCTCAAGGACGCCAACCGCGGCAACCAGCGCGGGATCGAGACCTGGCTGCGCATCGGCGAAGCGAAGAACGTCGGCGAGATCAAGGCCGCCGTCAGCGAGACGCTCGGTATCCCCTGGGTCAACACCATCGCCGCCGACCGCTACGGCGACGCGCTCCACGCCGATGTGACCGCGGTCCCCAATGTCTCGGCGGCGAAAGCCAAGACCTGCGCCACGCCCATCGCCGGGCTGTTTGCCGAATTCGCGATCCTGCTCGATGGCAGCAAGGCCGCTTGCGACTGGGACGCCGCCGCCGGCACGCCTGTCCCCGGCCTGATGCCCGCGAGCGATCAGGCGGCGACCGTGGTGAAGAGCTGGCTTACCAATTCGAACGACAGTTACTGGATCAGCAACCCCGCCTTCCCGCACCGCGAATTGTCGCCGATCCTCGGCAAGTATGCGACCGCACGGTCCTTGCGCACCCGTTCCAACTTCACGGAAACCGCGGCGCTGGTGGCAGGCGGCAAGATCGACCACGCCCGGGCCGAGGCGCACGCCTTTGCCAACAAGAGCCTCGCGGCGGAGCTGGTCCTCCCCGAACTGCTCACCCTGTGCGACAAAGCCGAGGGCGCCGCCGCAAGGGGCTGTGCGGTGCTCGCCAAGTGGGACCGCCGCTTCGAAGCCGACAGCCGCGGCGCGCGCCTGTTCCGTGCCTATTGGCAGGCGATCGGCGGGATCAAGGGGCTGTGGGCCGTGCCCTTCGATCCGGCCGATCCGGTGGGCACCCCGCGCGATCTCGGCACGGGGGGCGACAATGCCGCGCAGCTGCTCGCCGCGCTGGAATCGGTGGTCACGACCATGGAACAGCAGGGCATGGCGCTCGATTCGCGCTGGGGCGACGAACAGCTGGTGATGGCGGGCAACGAGGCGATCCCGATCCACGACGGCCCGGGCTGGCTCGGCATCCTCAACATGCAGGAGTCCGACCGCGCCGCGAACGGCAAGCTGATCCCGCGCCACGGGACGAGCTACATCCAGATCGTCGGCTTCGACGAGAAGGGCCCGGTCGCCGACGCGATCCTGAGCTATTCGCAATCGACCGACCCGGCCTCACCCCACGCCTACGACCAGACCCGCGCCTATTCGGCCAAGCAGTGGCACCGCCTGCCCTTCACCGCCAAGGCGATCGCGGCCGAGGCGATCGGCAAGCCCAAGCGGATCGCCGAGTGATGCTGCCCAAGGCGCTCGCCTTCGACGTGTTCGGCACGGTGGTCGACTGGCGCACCAGCATCACCCGCGAATCGGCCTTGTTTCTCAAGGAGATCGGCCTCGGCGAGCGCGATCCCGCCGCCTTCGCCGATGCCTGGCGGGCGCAGTATATCGCGGCGATGATCGGGATGCGGAAATCGGGCCGCGCCTTCGTGCCGCTGGACGTGCTCCACCGCGAGATGCTCGAGACCACCTTGCGCGAATGGGGCGCCGACCCGGCGGGGCTGGACGAGGGCCTGCTTTCCGAGTGGAACCGCGCGTGGCACCGGCTCGATCCCTGGCCCGATACTCTCGCGGGGCTGACCCGCCTCAAGACGCGCTTCCCGATCGTGACCCTGTCCAACGGCAACATCGCGCTGCTGTTGGAAATGGCCCGCCGCGCCGGCCTGCCGTGGGACGCGATCCTCGGCGCCGAGGTCAGCGGAGCCTACAAGCCTGACCGCCGCGCCTATCTCCACACCGCCGAAGTGCTTGGCCTGGCGCCGGAAGAGCTGTGCCTCGTCGCTGCGCATCACGGCGACCTTGCCG
The DNA here is from genome assembly GCF_002155685.1 of Erythrobacter colymbi. GTDB lineage: Bacteria > Pseudomonadota > Alphaproteobacteria > Sphingomonadales > Sphingomonadaceae > Erythrobacter > Erythrobacter colymbi. The sequence goes on along the minus strand of NZ_MUYK01000001.1, from coordinate 51,217 downwards.
GCGCGCGGGCGTGCGGATTGCTGTGCGCCTATGTCGACCGCCCCGACGAATACGGCGGCGCCCCCGCCCCCGATGCGCACCACGAACAGGCTTGGGAATGGTCCGCAACAAGCCTCACCAACCTCGCCGACCAGCTGGGGTGCTGACGCTTAGCCTACTTGCCTGCAATGTCGGAAGTTGGAGCGGGTGGAAGCGCCGCGCGCAGCGCGACGCTGAACGAGCGCAGCGAGGACAACGGAACCGGAAGCCGCGGAATGACCCGTAGGGGAATGGAGCGGGTGAAGGGAATCGAACCCTCGTCGTAAGCTTGGGAAGCTTCTGCTCTACCATTGAGCTACACCCGCGTTCTGCGGTGGGCGGCGCTTGCCATGATTCCGGGCGGGCGGTCAATATCCGATTCCTGCGCCGGTCCTGCCGGGAGTGGTGTTTCACGTGAAACGGCCGTGCGAGTGGCAGGCTGGCAGGGGGCGAGACCGCGCTAGACGGTAGCGAGGCGAGGCTGGAGGGGGTCTGGCGGGGGTCTAGGGGGGGGTCTGCGCGAAGCTGCGTGTCGGGCACCCTGCCGATACCGAGCCTCCCGTGTCGCGTCACGGTCACAATGCTCTGCTATCGGCCAGCCTTGCCCCCTTCCCCGCATCCGCCCCAGCGGCGCGCAGGAGAGCCTCGCCAAGGAGCACAGCCATGCCCGACACCCTCGCCCCCACCGCCACCGAAGCCGCCAATCTCGCCACCGTCACCCGCTTCATCACCGAATTCCTCGGCACCGCCGATCTGGCCGCGGCGGACGCCACCCTCGCGCCCGATGTGCAGGGGATCACCGGCCTCAAGCCCACCGGCCCGATCGACGGGGCGGAGGAGTACAAGGCCACCATCACCGGCTTCGTCGCCGCCTTCCCCGCCGAAAGCCCGGTCGAAATCATCGACCAGTTCGCCGCCGGAGACCGGGTCGTCACCCGCTTCCATTCGCGCCAGCGCCACGCCGGTGCCTATTTCGGGATCGAGCCCACCAATCGCGTCATCCTGTTCGACGAGACCCACGTCGCACGGCTCAGGGATGGGCGCATCGTCGAGAACATCGTCTCGGCCACCAATCTCGAATTCGAGATGCTGATGGCCCCGGTGCTCGCCCCTCTGATCCTGAAGTAACCGGCAGCGCCTACCCGTCGAGCCAGTGCTTCCAGGCGAACCACGCCGAGACGCCCGCGCCGATCAGCACGCAGAAGGCGACCACGCCCCAGAAGGCCCAGGGCTCCTTCGCGCCCGGGATGCCCTCGACATTCATGCCGAGCAGGCCGGTGATGAAGGTCAGCGGCAGGAAGATGAAGGCGACCACCGCGATGGCGAGGCTGCGCTGGTCGATCATCTCGGCGCGCAGGTCGGTCAGCTGTTCGTGGAGCAGCGCGGCGCGCTCGCGCACGGCTTCCAGCTCCTCGGCCATGCGCGCGAAGCGGTCCGCCGCCTCGCGCAGATGCATCCGGTCTTCCTTGCTTATCCAGTCGAATTCGAGCTGCGCCATCTGCCCGAGTGCATCGCGATCGGGCGCGACGAAGCGCCGCAGCACGATCGCCTGCGAGCGGATCCACGCGATCTTGCGGCGCAGTTCGTAGACATTGCCGCCGTCGAGCATCCCCTCGCAATCGTCGAGCTCGTCGCCCAGGTCGGCCACCTGCGGATCGAGCTGCACGGATATGGCCTGCGCCAGCGCCGAGACGAAATCGCCCCCGTCGGTAATGCGGCCCGCTCGCACCGCGTTCTCGACCTTGCCGAGCGCGGCGAGGCGGTGGCGGCTGACGGAGGTGACGCGCTTGCCCTCGACCCACAGGCGGATCGAGACGAGCCCGTCCGAATCCTGCATCGTGTCGAAGGCCGTGCCGCGCAGGTTGATCAGCACCGCGTCATCGACCTCGTCGCAGCGCGGGCGGGTCTCGCTCGCGACAAGAGCATTGGCGGCCATCGGCGGGACGTAATCGGGCACGTCCATGTTCTCGCCGTGGCCGATGCCTTCGCAGTGGAGCCAGACGAAGCCCGGCCCGGCAAAATTCGCGACGTCGCCGGGGCCGATTTCGGACACGGTTCCGCCCTGCACCAGCAACGCCTGCACGGCGATCGGGCGGGTTGTCGCGTCCATCGCCGCCGGTGTTAGCCCTGCCCGCGCGTGTCGGGCAAGGTGGGCTTTTTCAGAAATACTTCTTGCTGGCGATTTCCGCGCCTTCCGCGAGTGCGGCAAGCTTGGCCCAGACGATCTCGGGATCGAGCGCATTGCTGCCCGCGTGGACCGAGAAGCCGCAATCGACCCCTGCCATCACGCGGTCGGCGCCGAGCAGATCGGCATAGCGCCCGATGCGCTGGGCGATGAGTTCGGGGTGCTCGATATAGGGGCTCTGCGGCTCGACCATGCCGGGGCACAGGATCTTGCCTTCGGGCAGCGGGTGCTTTTCGAAGAAGGCGAATTCGTGCGCGTGGCGCGGGTTCGCACCTTCGAGCAGCACGGTCTGAGGCTTGGCGCTCCACACGATGTCGGCGATCTCGTCGAGCGCCACGTCGCAATGGTGCGGCCCGGGATAGTTGCCCCAGCACAGGTGCATGCGCAGCTGTTCGGCGGGGATGTTCTGCACCGCATGGTTCAATGCGGCGATGTTCATGCCGATGCGCTTGCGGAAATCCTCGGTCGAAAGGTCGGTGAACTGCACGTGGCGACTCATGGCGAGATCGGGGCAATCGACTTGCAGGGTGATGCCGGCGGCGGCGATGGTCTCGTATTCGTGGCGCAGGCCTTCGGCGAGGGCGAAGACATATTCCTCGTCACTGGCGTAGTACTGGTTGGGGAAGAACAGCGCGGTCACGCCGGGGCTGGCGGCGGACATGAAGGTGGCGTGGCCGTTCGCGAGGCGCTTGAGGCGCTCGGCGTCGATCCGCGGCGCTTCCATGTCGATCACGGTGATGGGCGCGGTGCAGGCCGGAGCCGAGCGCCGCGCGCGGCCCTTGTTGCCGAACACCTGCGCCTTGGCGCCGGGAAAGGCTTCGAGGTCGGCGAATTCATACTGCCCCGCCTCGCCGCCGAAGCCGGACAGGCGGTGCTTGATATAGGTGGCGTAGGAGGGCTTGGACTGTTCGCCATCATTGACGATGGAGATGCCCGCCTCGATCTGGCGCTTGATGACATAGGCGGTCGCCTTCTCGACCGCGGCGTCGAAGGCCTCTTCCGACACCGCCTCGCCGCCCTCGCGCGCGAAGACGAGATCGAGCAGCGCCTCGGGGCGCGGCAGGCTGCCGACATGGGTGGTGAGGAAGCGGCTCATGCCAGTTCCCCGCGCACGATAGCGGCGCCATCGGCCATCGCCTTCATCTTCCCGAAAGCGACCTCGCGCGGCAGATATTTCAGCCCGCAATCGGGCGCGATCACCAGCCGTTCGGGCGCGATATGCGGCAGCGCGCGGCGAATGCGCGCGGCGACCTCCTCGGGGGTCTCGATATCATGCGTCGACAGGTCGAGCACGCCGAGGATCACCGTCTTGCCGGTCAGGCTTTCGAGCACGCTGCAATCGAGATTGGACTGCGCGGTCTCGATGGAAATCTGCTGCACCGGCGAGCCGGCCAGTTCCGGCAGGAAGTTGTAGCCCTGTGGACGCTCGTGGATCAGCGCGGCGTAGCCGAAGCAGATGTGCAGCGCCGTGCGCCCCTCGACCCCGTCGAACGCGGTCTCGAGCGCGGCGAGGCCGTATTCGCGCGCCTTTTCGGGCCGCGCCTGCATGTAGGGCTCGTCGATCTGGACGATATCGGCCCCGGCGGCGAACAGGTCCTTGATCTCGGCATTGACCGCGACCGCGTAGTCCTGCGCCATTTCGGCTTCGTGCTTGTAGAAATCGTTCTGCGCCTGCTGGGCCATCGTGAACGGGCCGGGCACGGTGATCTTGATCATCCGGTCGGTGTTTGCGCGCAGGAATTCGACGTCGCGGGTCTCCACGGCGTGCTTGCGCCGGATCTTGCCGGTCACGCGCGGGACCGGGTTGGGCTCGCCGCTGCGGTCGAGCGCCACGCCGGGATTGTCGAGATCGACCCCTTCGAGCGCGGTGGCAAAGCGGTTCGAGTAGCTTTCGCGCCGCATCTCGCCATCGGTGATGATGTCTAGCCCGGCGCGTTCCTGATCGCGGATCGCCAGCAGGGTGGCATCGTCGAAGGCTTCTTCGAGCCAGGCCGGATCGACCCGCCACAGCTCGGTCGCGCGCGCGCGCGGGGGGAAGCGGCCCTTGAGCTTTTCCTTGTCGATCAGCCAGTCGGGTTGGGCGTAGGAGCCCACGAGCGAGGTCGGTAGCAGCATGGTTCTCTCTCTTTCGAAACGTTAGCGTGGGCTCGACGCGCAGGCGCGCAGGAAGGAGGCGACAGCCGCGTTGAAGGCGGCCGGGTTGTCGGCATTGGCGAGGTGGCCTGCCTGCGGAATTTCGACGTGGCGCGCGCGCGGCGCGACCGTAGCGAGCGCGCGGGCGCAGGCGCGGCGCCAGGGGGTGTCGTGCGCGCCGGTCATGGCGAGAACCGGCATCGGCAGCATCGCCAGCGCCTCGCGCGGGAGGCCCGGGGCCTCTCCCCCTCCGAGCAGCAGATCGCGCCCGTCATAACGGCCAAGCATTTCGGCGGCGAGCGCGGCGGCATCGGGGTTGTGGGTGCGCATCAGGGGATGGCGCGCCCATTCGCTGCGGAAGCCCGCGATATCGCCGCTCCGCACTTGGCTGCGGTAGCGGTCAAGGTCGAGCACCTCCTCGCGCGGCACCAGCGCCGGGAGCGGCGCGCCCGAGACGACGAGGCCGGTGAGCCGCGAGGCGTGCTTGCGCGCGACATCGAGCGCGACCACCGCCCCGCGCGACAGGCCGAGCAGGGCAAAGCGTTCGAACCCGAGGAAATCGGCAATCGCGATCACGTCCTCCGCCTCGCGCGCCAGATCGGGCGGGGCGCTGGCGCGGCCCTGCCCGCGGCGGTCTGGCATGACGAGGAAGTGGCTCTGGCCCAGCGCCTCGACCTGCGGGCGCCACATGCGGTGATCCAGCGTCCAGCCGTGGAGCAGGATCAGCGGCGGGCCCTCTCCCGACATGGCAATGGGGAGGCGGCCGCCTGCCACGGCCACCTCCCCATGCCACAGGGAGCCCGGATCAGGGGTGCGCGCGGCCAGCATCTCGCCCTCGCACACGCCCCCCGTTCGTCATGCCGCTTCGGCGGCGCGGAACGGGTTGTTGTTGTGGTGATCGCCCGCCAGCCAGCGCTTCAGTTCCGCATGGGCCGAAGCGCGGCGCTCGGCGTCCAGCGGTGCGGCGCGCTCGTCGTCATGGGTGAATTCGAGGATCATCCCGTTGGGATCGGTGACATAGAGCGAGCGGCAATAGCCGTGCTCGAGCACATAGGTCTGCGGCTCGACGATCCCGGCATCGGCGATCCGCTTGGCCAGCGCGGCCTGGCCTTCGGCATCGACGTGGAGCGCGATGTGGATGAAGGGGCTCGAGGGGATGTCGGGGCCGAATTCGGCCTGGTCCTCGGGATCGGCGAACTGGAAGAAGGCGAGCGCGCTGCCATCGGCCAGCTCGAAGAACACGTGGCAATAGGTGCGCTCCTTGCCGAACAGTTCGTCTTTCTCGCAGTAGGTCGCCATCAGCGGGAAGCCGAGCACGTCTTCGTAGAAGGCCCGCGTGGCCTCGAGGTCCTTGGTGACATAGGCGGTGTGGTGCAGGCGGTTGGCCAGAATCTTCGTCATCGTGTGGTTTCCCTCATTCCCCAATAATCAAGCGGCGAGCTTGGCGGCGATCTGCGCCACGTGAGCCCCCTGGAAACGCGCGCCGGCAAGCTCGTTGTCGCTCGGCATGCGGCTGCCATCATTACCAGCGAGCGTCGATGCGCCATAGGGGGTGCCGCCGCTGATCTCGCCCATCTCGGAATTGCCCGCGAAGGTATAGGGCAGGCCGACGATCACCATGCCGTGATGCAGCAGCGTGGTGTGGAACGAGGTGATGGTCGTCTCCTGCCCGCCGTGCTGGCTGGCGGTGGAGACGAACACGCTGCCGACCTTGCCCACCAGCGCCTTCTGGAACCACAGCCCCCCGGTCTGGTCGAGGAAGTTGCGCATCTGGGCGGCCATGTTGCCGAAACGGGTGGGGGTGCCGAAGATGGTAGCGTCATAACCAGCAAGTTCATCCGGGGTCGCAATCGGAGCCTGCTGGTCTGTCTTCATCCCGGCACCCTTGGCGACCTCATCGGACACCAATTCGGGAACGCGCTTCACGGCAACCTCGGTGCCGGGGACGGAGGCCGCCCCCTCGGCGACGGCCGCCGCCATCGCCTCGATATGGCCATAGCTCGAATAGTAGAGCACCAGCACCTTGGTCATCGTTGTGATTCCTTAGAACTTGTAGCCGAATTCGATCCCGTAGCGCCGCGGACGCGCGCGGAACACGAAGCCGCCGGGCGAGAATTCGGCGTTGTAGATCTCGTTGAAGAGGTTGCTGGCGAAGGCCGTGACCGAGACACCGCTATCGAGCGTGATCCCTGCGCGCGCATCGACGATATCGACCGGCTGGCGCACGGTGGTGTTGAACGGCTCCCACCAGGTCTTGCCGGTGCGGCGGTAATCGATCCGCAGCAGGCCATCGACCGTGTCGCTGATCGGCCCGGCATATTGCGCGCCGAGGTTCAGCGTATAGCGCGAGATCTGCGGCGCCTCGTTGCCGATCACGCTCGCATCGGGGAAGGCCTTGATCTCGCTGTCGGTGTAGCCGAGCGCGGCGTTGACATCGAGGTGGGGGACGATCTCCGCGGTCGCTTCCAGTTCAAAGCCGTTGATCCGGGTCTCGGGGATGTTGCCGAGGTTCTGGGTCGAGCTGTCGGCGAGGAAAACGAAGAAATAGCCGTTCTTCGACTTGGTGGTGTAGGCCGCCGCCGCGAGGCGGACCGGGCCGAGATGGGCCTTGGCGCCCACTTCGAAGGTGTCGGCGGTTTCGGCCTGGAAGATGTCGCCCACGCCGACGATCCCGGCGCGCCGCGCCTCGGCACCGACGCCGGTCTGGTTGAAGCCGCCCGAACGGAAGCCGCGCGAATAGCCGCCGTAGATGGTGAGATCGGGGCTCGGCTCGTAGGTCAGCGTGATCTTGGGCTGCCAGTCGTCGAACACGACCTTGCGGACCTCGCCGCTCTGCGCGACCGGCACGCCCGGCACCACCGGCAGGAAGCGCTGCGGGGTGAGCGTGGTCTGCTGGCGGCGGTCACGGTCGTAACGCAGCGAGGCGTCGATGCGCAGCTGGTCGTTGAACTCGTAGCCCGCATTGGCGAACAGCGCCCAGGCGAAGTTCTCCTGCCCGTCGGCCAGGAAGGTCAGCTGCGGGTTGTTGGGGTTGGTCGAGGGGCTGCGGAACACCGGGGTGACGCCGAAGCCGCGGTCGATCAGGTTCCCGGTCGAGATGTAGCGGGTGGTGTCGATCAGATAGCCGCCGACCATCCAGTTGAACTTGCGGTCATCGTCGGGCGAGGCCAGCCGGACTTCCTGGCTGAAGGCCTTCACGTTCAGATACTGGCTCTGGTTGATGTCGAAGCCGAAGAACTGGAACAGCAGCGATTCCGGGATCGGCAGGAAGTTGAACGCATCGCCGGTAACGATTTCGCTCAGCGTGTCGTAGGACGAGACCGAGGTGAGGACTGCATTGTCGCCCTTGTATTCGACCTTGAGCGCGATGTTGTAGATGTCGCGGTCGTCCTGCCCGGCGTTGTTCACCCGCACCGGGGCGACCGTGTTCACGTCGTTGACGATGTTGTAGTAGAAGCCCTGCGTGCGCAGCTGGTTGACGCTGCCGCGCAGGTCGAAGGTCAGGCGGTCGCTGGCATCGACCAGCAGGTTCGCGCGCAGCGAGAAATCCTGCACCGGATCGGCATCCTCGCCGAGGAAGGTGTTGGGGATGAAACCGTCGGTGTCATACCACGAACCGGCCACGCGCAGCTTGACGCCGTCGGCCAGCGGGCCGCTGATGCCGCCGCGCACGAAATAGCCGAAGCCGTTGTCGATCCCGGCGGTGATGTTGCCCGAAACTTCGTCGGTCGGCTTCTTGGTGGTGATGATGATCGCGCCGCCGATGGCGTTGCGGCCGTAGAGACCGCCCTGCGGGCCCTTGAGCACTTCGATCTGCTCGATGTCGAACAGGTCCTGGTTGAACTGTGCCGGGTTCACCTGCTGCACGCCGTCGACGATCACCGCGACTGAAGGCTCAGAGTTGCGGTTCTGGGTGATGCCGCGGATGATGACGAAGGCGTTGCCCGCGTTCTGGGTCTCGACGATGTTGACGTTGGGGGTCAGCGCGATGAAGTCGGCCGGACGCTCGATCCCGGCATTGCTGATCGCCTGCGAATCGAAGGCGGTGACCGCGGCGGGGGTGTCCTGCAGCACGGTGGTGCGACGCAGCGAGGTGACGACGATTTCCTCGCTCGTCTCGGCGGCGGGTTCGGCGGCGGTATCCTGCGCGGCAAGCGGCGCGGCGGCGAGCGCGGCGACAGCGATGGCGGTGGTGCTCGCGAGCGCGCTACCCGCGCGGTTCAGGCCCGAAAACTTCATACGTCTCTCCCCTGTGCGCGCGATTACGCGCCGCTTTTATGGCGACCCCTCCCTGACTGGTTGGTTATGGAATTCGCAATGCGAAGTCAACTTCGATATGCGAAACTCCGGGAGTGTGGCGGCGGGGACACGGGGCCGCGATGCTGCGGGCGGGCGAAGAAAAAGGGGCCGGCTCGCGCCGACCCCTTGTCCATGTCATTCCGGTGTGCGGATGGTCAGGGCACGACGCCGATCGTGTCCGGGTTGCCATCGGGGTCGCCGTTGACCCGGCCGCCATTGCCCGGGGCGCCCTGCAGCAGGATCCCGGCGAAGTGCGGGGTCGCCATCGAGGTGCCCGAGATGGTGTTGTAGCCGCTGCCGATCCAGGTCGACTTGATCGCCGAGCCGGGCTCCGCATAGTCGATCGGCGGGTTGCCGAAGTTCGAGAAGCTCGACCAGTTGTCACCGATCGCGAAGGACGAGATGGTGAAGATGTTCGGCCCGTTGGCGCGCGCCGGCGAGGAGTTGGCAGCGTTGGTGGATTCGTTGCCTGCCGCCAGCACGAAGCGCACGCCGCCCGCCGCAGCGTTGATCACCGCATTGTCGAGCGTGGTGCTGGCACCGCCGCCGAGGCTCATGTTGGCGACATCGCCCGGACGGCCGAACTGCGCGACATAGTCGACCCCGGCGACAACGCCCGAAACCGAGCCCGAACCGCGCCGGTCGAGCACGCGGACCGCCACCACCGGTGCGCCCGGCGCGACGCCGATCACGCCGATGCCGTTGTCGCGCGCGGCGATGGTGCCGGCGACATGGGTGCCGTGGCCGTTCTCGTCAGCCGCGGTGCCGCGGCCGGTGAAGTTGCGCGAGCGCGCGACATCGACGTTGAGATCGGGGTGGTCGAGCTGGATGCCGCCGTCGATCACCCAGGCCGTCGCGAAGCTGCCGGCGCGCCCGCCGTTGACGCGGGCGATGCCCCAGGGCGTTTCCTGCGGAGGCTGGGTGGTGGTGCCGCCACCGCCGCCGCCGCGCGTCTGGATCTGGGTGACGACCTGATCCTGCTCGCAATAGGCGATGTTGGGGTTGTTCTTGCGCATGTTCTCGATCGCCTGCGGGGCCGCGTTGACCGCGAAGCCGCGGACCGCGACGCTGTAGACGTGCTTGACCTGCCCCTGTGCGGCCTGCGCGGAGCGCTGCGCCTCGGCATTGACGTTGCCGCGCGACACCTTGCTGTTGTCGAACACGCAGATGTAGCTTCCGGCGATCTTCTCGCCGGCCTGCTGCGCCTGCGCGGGCGCGGCGAGCGCAATGAACGGCAACGCGATGATCGCGGCCATGGCTGTCTTCTTCATGTGTGATCTCTCCATACTAGAGTGCCCCGATCACTGCCCCCCCGGGTAGTAACCGACTCCTGATTGGTATCAGCGCAAACGGGAATGTCGATAGGAAATTTTGCGGAATTATCGTTAGATAACCGGACATTACTTAAGATCGCGCGGCCATGCGCCAGGACTTTCGGGCGCGCTCCCGACAGCCATCGTCCGGCTTTCTGCGCTGCTCTGGTGAACAGCCGTGGTAAGGCGCGCCTTTACTCTGCCGGAACCTCCGGCTTCGTTTCCGCCGCAGTGCTGTCGGGATCGAACCGGCGGTGCCGCACGATCCGCGGCGTGATGACGATGTAGAGCTCGGTCTTCGACGTGGTCGAGCGTTCGTTGCGGAACAGATTGCCCAGCACCGGCACGTCGCCGAGCAGCGGCACCTTTGACTTGGTGGTCAGGACGTTCTCCTGCGTCAGCCCGCCGATCACGAAGGTCTCGCCGTCGCGCACCGAGGCGCTGGTCTCCGCCTCGCGCTGGCTGATGGTGGGAAAGCCCTGTGAAAAGCCGGTGACGCTCGAGACCACGCCGTAGATCTTCGAGGTGATGTAGCCATCGCTGCTGATGCGCGGCGCGATCTGGAGCGTCACGCCGACGTTCACGTATTGCACCTGTTGCGACACGCCGTTGACCCCCGAGAGCTGGATCGAGGTCAGGATCGGCAGGGCATCGCCGGTGATGATCTTGGCGGTCGACCCGCTCTGCGCAGCGATCCGCGGGCGCGAGACGATCCGGCCCTCGCCCTTCTGGATCTGGGCGAGGATCGCCGCCTGCAACCGTGCCGAGGGCAGGATGTCGGTCGGGTTGATCCCGAAGGGGAGGAACGACCCCGTGGTCAGATCGCCCACGGCGATCTCGCCGTTCTGGTTGGCGAAATCGATCCCGAGGTTGCGCGCGCCGGTCTCGGTCAGCTCGACGAACTGGGTCTCGAGGATCACGCTGTCGACCGGCACGTCGATCAGCGCGATCTGGCGCTTCACGCGCTCGATCCGCTCGGGCGAGCCGGTGACCCAGATCGCGTTGAGCCGGCGGTCGACGGACAGGCCGTTGCCGAAATTCTTGCCCAGCGGCACCTGCTCGCTCGCGGGCTGCTGCGGCACGCCGATGAAGCTGCCCTGCTGGTTGCTGCCGGGCGAGCCGAACCCGGGTTCGCGCCGGATGAAAACGTCGTTGGGCGCGATCTCGATGCCTTCGGCCAGCAGCCCGATGACTTCCGAGACATCGGCATATTTGAGGAACACCATCTCGTAGGAATCGCCCGGCGCGTAGCTGTCCTGCGGGACCTGCGAGAGCTGCTGCTGGGGGAGAACTTCCTCTCCGGTCGAGCCGATCGGGCGGGCGCCGATGGTCTCGTCCTCGGGCACCTGCTGGATGCGCACCTGCACCGAATTGTTGCCGACCTTCTCGGCCTTGATGGTCGCGGGCCGCGCGGTGTCGAACCGCAGGACGAGGCTGCTGCCCTCGGTCACGAACAGCAGCGAGCGCACCAGCCCGCGGAAGCTCTGCCGGTTGGGAACGCGCCCGGTCTTGAGCGTGGTGGCCATCACCAGTTCGGGGCGGGTGGGGTTGCGGTCGATGGTGGCAAAGCGCGGCTCTGCGGGCGAAAAGCGCAGGATGAAGGTGGCCGCGCCGTCATCGGCGGTGACCAGCCGGAGCTCCTCGACGACCGAGGGGACGAGCACCTGGGCACGCGCGGACACCGCGCCCAGACCGGCCCCCAGCGCGATCAGCAACCCGACCCATCTCACCAGAATTCGCAGCAAAAACGCACCCCTATCCGCTGCCCCTGCGGCCCTGAGGGGAGGGAACCTAGACCGCGCGGGCTTTATTGCAAGCACGTGACCAATACGTGCTTACCAGTTGGGGATAACATTGAAGGCGGCCGGGTTAACCAGAGCGGCGGGTGCGTGCCTCAGGGTCGCAGGCTCGCCTCAAGCGCGGGCCAGCGTTTGAGCGCAGCCTCGATCTCGCCCGCTGCGCGGCGCAGCAGGGGGAGGCGCGTGCGGACCAGTTCATCCTGCGAAATGCGGGTGGTGGAGGTGGAGCAGTTGATGCTCGCGATCACGCGCCTGCCCTGGCCGAAGATCGGCACCGCGACCGAGACGATCCCGTAATCGAGCTCGTCCAGCGCGGAATCGTAGCCGCGCTCGGCGATCAGGGCGAGCCTTTCGGCAAGCGCTGCGCCTTCGGTCACGGTGCGTTCGGTGAAGCGCTGGTAGGGCGCGCCGGCGAGCAGGTCTGCGCGCTCGCCCTCCGGCAGGTGCGCGGCAATCGCCTTGCCGAGCGAGGTCGCGTGGAACGGAAAGCGCGTCCCCACCCCCGCCGCCACGCGAAATCGCCGGTCGGTCGAGACATGGGCGACGTAGAGAATGTCCGTGCCCGACAGCACGGCGAGGCTGGCGCTGTCCCCGGTCTGGTCGCGCAAGGCCTGCAAAGGCGGCAGCACCACCTGCTCGATCTGCATCGAGGCAAGGAAGGCCGACCCGATCGTCAGCACCGCCGGGCGCAGCAGGAACTTGCGCTCGTGCTGGCCGACATAGCCGAGCTCGACCAGCGTGATCAGACAGCGCCGCGCGACGGCGGGAGGCAGGCCCGTGCGCGCGGCGACTTCGGAGAGGGTCATCTCGGGATGATCCTCGTCGAAGGCCTTCAACACCCGCAAGCCCCGCTCGAGCGTCGAGAGGAACTCCGGGTCTTTGGCTACCTGTTCAGCCCCTGCGGATCCCATGCACCGGCCTTTCGATGGAGCGGCGGATCGCCGCGTCGTCGGCCCCCAATAGGGGCGGCGCGGTGACGCTGTCCATCCGTGCGCCGTCGAAGGACACAGGGAAGCGGATGGTGCGGAAGGTGCCCTTGGGCCCGTCCGGATCGCTCACCTCGATGCCCAGCACCTTGGCCTGCTCGGTCGCGAGAACCTCGGTGGTGTCGTAGACGGGCGAGTTGGGCACTTCGAGGCGAGTCAGCTCGGCCGTCCAGTGATCGCGCGGCTGGCCCGCGAAGATCGGAGCGAGGAAGGCGACCACGTCCTCGTAATGCGCGATGCGCGCGTCGCGGCTTTCGAAGGCGGGGAGGGAGAGCATGTCCGGCTGGCCGACCGCGATGGCAAGGTTCTCCCAGAACTTCGGCGGCGAGGACATGTGCAGCGCGAGCCACTTGCCGTCCGCACACTGGAAGACGTAGCTCTGGCTGACATGCGGGCGCGAATAGGGCCCCATGACCTGATCGGCCGAGAACAGGTGCGTGAAATCGTCGAGGTTGAAGTGGCACATCGCCTCGAACATCGAGGTTTCGACCACGCGGCCCTTGCCCGTCATGTGCCGCTCGTTGAGCGCGGCAAGGATGCCCAATGCGGTGTAGAAGCCGGTCATGGCATCGGCGATGGCCGGGCCGACGACGCGCGGGTGCTCGGGATTGACCAGCAGCCGCAGGAAGCCGCTCGCCGCCTGCGCGACCGTATCGAAGGCGGGGCGGTCCCGCTCCGGGCCTTCGCTGCCGAAGCCCGAGATCGAGGCATAGACCAGCGCCGGATTGATCGCCTGGAGCCGCGCCGCATCGACCTTGAGCCGATCCGCCACGCCAGGACGGAAGTTCTGGATGAAGACGTCCGCATCCTCGACCAGCCGGTCGAGCACAGCGAGGTCTTCGGGGTTCTTGGGATCGATCGTGACCGAGCGCTTGTTGCGATTGTAGGTCTGGAAGTGCGGCGAGTAGAGCTCGCCCTTGAAGCTGCGGAAGGGATCGCCCGTCCCCGGCTGCTCGACCTTGATGACGTCCGCGCCGAGATCGGCGAGCAGCATCCCGGCGGCAGGGCCGGTGATGAAGGTGCCCATTTCGATCACGGTAACGCCTGCGAGCGGCCTTGCTGTCATCGCTCTGATCCCATCTGCTTGCCTTGGTATGGATGTGACACTATATTCTTCGCATATCGAAATCAACTTCGAATAACGAAAAGGCCAGACCCCATGCGCATCGGCAAGCAGGATAACGCGGTGACCTCGATCTGCACTTCGGATGCGACGAGCATCACCGTGCGCGGGCTCGACCTGTGTAGCGAGGTGATCGGCCATGTCGACTTCACCTCCTATTTCTGGCTGCTGGTGACCGGCACCATGCCCAGCCCGCCGCAGAAGGCGCTCGCCGATGCGGTGCTCTGCGCGATTGCCGAGCATGGCCTTGTACCCTCTGTCGTCGCCACCCGCATGACCTATGCCGCGGCTCCGGAAGCCTTCCACGGCGCGGTCGCCGCGGGGCTCTTGGGCTGCGGCAGCGTGGTGCTGGGCAGCGCCGAGGTCGCCGGCAAGTTCTACGCGCAGGTCGTCGCCGACGCCGAAGGGCAGGACGCGGCCGCCACCGCCATCGCTGCGCTCAAGGAACTGCGCAGCCAGAAGAAGGCGATCCCCGGCTTCGGCCACCCCCAGCACTCGGGCGGCGATCCGCGCGCGCACCGGCTGCTGGCGCTGGCAAAGGAGCATGGCATGGAGGGCAAGCACATCGCCATGCTGCGCACCATCGAGCAGGTCTTGCCCGAGGCGATCGGCCGCGCGCTGCCGATCAACGTCAACGGCGCGATCCCTGCCGTGATGCTCGACGCGGGCTTCCCGCTCGCGGCATTAAAGGGCATCTCGCTCCTCGCCCGCACCGCGAGCCTGATCGCCCACCTTCAGGAAGAGACCGAGCGGCCCATCGGCTTCATCATGTCGGGCGCGGCGGCCGAACGCATCGGTTTCGACGACGGAAGCGAGCCTGCCGAGGCTTGATCCCGCGCCACCCCTCCGCCACTGTCGGCGCATGAGGACGAGGGGCGACAGCATGACAGGACGGCATCTTTTCGTATTGGCGGCAGCGCTCGCGGCCTCGCCCGCGCTGGCTGACGCGCCCCTGCCGCTTACCGAGACCGAGCAGGCCGCCCCTGCCCTCCCCGCGATCCTCGCCCCCCGCGAGCGCGCGGCGCTGGAGAACCGCATCCTCGCCGAGCGGCTCGATACGATCATCCCGCAGATCATGCGCGCGGAGGGGATCGACCTGTGGCTGCTGGTCGCGCGCGAATATTTCGAGGAGCCGGTGGTCGCCACCATGCTCGACGCGGAAAACATGCACGCGCGGCGGCGGACGATCCTGATCTTCCACGATCCGGGCGAGGGCAAGCCGGTCGAGCGCCTCACCGTCAGCCGCTACGGCCTCGGCGGGCTGTTCGCCCCGGCGTGGAACCCCGACCAGCAGCCCGACCAGTGGAAGGCAGTCGCGGAGATCATCGCCGCGCGGAACCCGCAGAAGATCGCGATCAACTCCTCCGACCTCTACCAGTTCGCCGACGGCATGACACTGAGCCAGTACGACAAGTTCATGGCTGCGCTCCCGCCCGCCCTGCACGAGCGCGTCACCAGCGGCGAGGGGCTGGCGATCCGCTGGCTCGAAACCCGCACGCCCGCCGAGATGGACATCTACCCCACCGTGGTCCGCATCGCCCACGCGGTGATCGGCGAGGCGTTTTCGAGGAAGGTCATCACCCCCGGCGTCACCACCGCCGAGGAAGTGCAGTGGTGGTATCGCGACCGGCTGATGCAGCTCGGCCTCACCCCGTGGTTCCACCCTTCAATCGCAATCCAGCGGCAGGGGCGCGAGGGGATGATCGAGGGCGACGAAGTGATCCAGCCGGGCGATCTGCTCTGGACCGATTTCGGCATCACCTACCTTCGGCTCAACACCGATACCCAGCACCTTGCCTATGTGCTGAAGCCCGGCGAGACCGAGGCGCCTGCGGGGCTGCGGGCGGGGCTGGCGAACTCGAACAAGGTGCAGGATTTCCTGCGCGCTGCCTTCAAGCCGGGCCGCTCGGGCAACGAGGCGTTGGCCGAAGCGCGCGAGAAATCGATCGCGGCGGGGCTCGACCCGTCGATCTATTCGCACCCCATCGGCTATCACGGTCACGGCGCGGGTCCGAGCATCGGCTTCTGGGACAACCAGAAGGCCGACACGCGCGGGAGCGGCCCGATCCGGCCGAACACCGCATGGTCGATCGAGCTCACGTCTTACGCCAAGGTGCCCGAATGGGGCGGCCAGAAGGTCGATTTCCGCACCGAGGAGGACGCCTTCTTCGACGGCGCGAGCGTGCGCTTCATCGACGGCCGCCAGACCGCGATCACGCTGATCCCTTCGGAGTAGATCTCCCCTCCCTTCAGGGAGGGGCCGGGGGTGGGGCCCGAAGGCGCAGCCGAGGGCTCCATGCCAGCGGCCACGTGCGAGGCCGGCGGCCTCGCCCCACCCCCACCCCCTCCCGCAAGCGGGAGGGGAGTCAGGTCAGCGCCGGCTCGACGAGCCGATCCCGTGGGCGCGGGTCTTCACGCGGTACACGTCGCTCTGCGCGGTGATGTAGAGGTCGGACAGCTCCGGACCGCCCCAAGCGAGGTTGGTCGCGCGCTTCGGGGTCTCGAGCCGGTCGATGACGGTGCCCATCTTCGGATCGACCACGCAGATCCCGCCCGGACAGGTGACATAGACCAGCCCGTCCTTGTCCACCCGCACGCCATCGACGCGGCCCTGCTTGGTCTCGTCGGTCACGTCGATCACCAGCCGCTTGCGCGACCCGCTGCCGTCGGCGGCGATGGAGTAGGCCCAGACCTTCTGGGTGGCGGAATCGGTGACGTAGAGCGTCTTTTCGTCGGGCGAGAAGGCCGCGCCGTTGGGTCGCTCGAGCGTGCCGTCGATCAGCACCATCCGCCCCTTCGCCTCGTCGAGCGCATAGACGCCCGAGAAGCCCAGTTCGTCGGGACGCTTGACGCCCTGATAGCCCGCCTGAAGGCCGTAGGGCGGATCGGTGAAGACGATGACCCCGTCGCTACGCACCGCGATGTCGTTGGGGCTGTTCAAATGCTTCCCCTCGAACGCCTCGACCACCACCTGCCGCCCGCCCTCAGGCGTCCAGCGGGTGAGCGCGCCGCTGCCGTGCTCGGCATTGAGCAGGCGTCCCTCGCGGTCGAAGGTGTGGCCGTTCGCCATCGCGGAAGGCGTGTAGAGCACCTCGGGCGCATCCTCACCCGGGGTATAGGCATAGACCGTGTCGCCCGGGATATCGCTGAAGATCAGCCGCGTCCCGTCCCACGCCGGGCCTTCGGTGAAGGTGTAGCCGGTGCCGATGGTCTCGAGGCTGCCCTCGACGATGCGCGGGATCGGGCAATCGGGCACCGCGTGCCCCTCATGCGCGGGCGCGCCGCTTGCCATCAGCACCGCCGCCGCGCCTGCCATCCACCGCATTGCCCTGCCCATCATGCACCCCTTCGCTCGTCTCGTCGCGGCGCGACAGTGCCTCGCCGCACGCACGGATGCCAGCACTTTTGAGGGGAGCCGCAAGGCTTGCAAGCGCTGGCCTCGGGGGGCATGGGAGGCGCCAGACAGGAGACACTTTCCCATGCGTCAGATCGACCACTTCATCGTCGGCGAGACCCCCGCCCCCACCCGCAAGCACGCCATCTGGAACCCCTCGACCGGCGAGGTCCAGGCCGAGGTCGCGCTGGGCGATGCCGCGCTGCTCGCCCGTGCGGTGGAGACCGCCAAGCGCGTCCAGCCCGGCTGGGCGGCGACCAACCCGCAGCGCCGCGCACGGATCATGTTCGCCTTCAAGGAACTGGTCGAGAAAAACATGCAGAGCCTCGCCGAAATGCTGGCGAGCGAGCACGGCAAGACCGTGCCCGACGCGCGCGGCGACGTGCAGCGCGGGCTCGAAGTGATCGAATATGCCTGCGGTCTGCCGCAGATCATGAAGGGCGAATACACCCATGGCGCGGGGCCGGGGATCGACGTCTATTCGATGCGCCAGCCGCTCGGCATCGGGGCGGGGATCACCCCGTTCAACTTCCCGGCGATGATCCCGATGTGGATGTTCGGCATGGCCTGCGCGGCGGGCAATGCCTTCATCTTGAAGCCTTCCGAGCGTGACCCCTCGGTGCCGGTGCGCCTCGCCGAGCTGTTCCTCGAAGCGGGCGCGCCCGAAGGGCTGCTGCAGGTCATCCACGGCGACAAGGAGATGGTCGACGCGATCATCGACCACCCCGATATCGCCGCGATCAGCTTCGTCGGCTCTTCCGACATCGCGCAGTACATCTACGCGCGCGGTTCGGCGAACAACAAGCGCGTGCAGGCCTTCGGCGGCGCCAAGAACCACGGGATCGTGCTGCCCGATGCGGACCTCGACCAGGTCGTCACCGACCTTACCGGCGCGGCCTTTGGCTCGGCGGGCGAGCGCTGCATGGCGCTTCCCGTCGTGGTGCCAGTGGGCGAGGACACGGCGGAGCGCCTGAAGGAAAAGCTCCTCACCTCGATCGCCAAGTTGCGCATCGGCGTCTCGACCGATCCGGACGCGGACTACGGCCCCGTCGTCACCCCCGAGCACAAGGCCCGCATCGAGCAGTGGATCACCACCGCCGAGGAAGAGGGCGCCGAAATCGTCGTCGACGGGCGCGGGTTCAGCCTGCAGGGCCACGAAAAGGGCTTCTTCGTCGGCCCGACGCTGATCGACCACGTCACCCCGCAGATGCGCTCCTATCAGGAGGAGATCTTCGGCCCCGTGCTCCAGATCGTGCGCGCCAAGGACTTCGAGGAGGCCGTGCGCCTGCCCTCCGAGCACCAGTATGGCAACGGCGTCGCGATCTTCACGCGCAATGGCCACGCGGCGCGCGAATTCGCCGCGCGGGTGAATGTCGGCATGGTGGGCATCAATGTGCCGATCCCTGTGCCGGTCGCCTACCACAGCTTCGGCGGGTGGAAGCGTTCGGGCTTCGGGGACATCGACCAGTACGGCGTCGAGGGCCTGAGGTTCTGGACCAAGAACAAGAAGATCACCCAGCGCTGGCCCGACGGCGGCGGGGATGGCAGCAACGCCTTCGTCATCCCGACGATGGGGTGAGGCGCTTGCGTGCGCTGATCCTGATGCTGTGGGCCGCCCTTCTGGTGCTGGCCGCCCCGCTGCAAGCGCAGGCTAAGCGCATCGCGCTCACCTTCGACGATGTGCCGCGCGGGGCTGGGGCCTTCTTCACCCCTGACGAGCGCTCGAAGCGCCTGATCGCGGCCCTGAGCGAGGCGGGCGTTCGCCAAGCGGCGTTCTTCGTCACCACCGGCAATCTCGACACGCCCGACGGCGCGGGGGGCGAGCGCCGGATCGCGGCCTATGTCGCGGCCGGGCATGTCATCGCCAACCACAGCCATTCGCACTGGCACCTCAACCAGACCGAGGCCGCCGATTACCTCGCCGATCTCGACCGGGCCGCCGCGTGGCTCAAGGGTCGCCCGGGATACCGCCCGTGGTTCCGCTTCCCCTTCCTCGACGAGGGCGGGCGCGATGCGGCGAAGCGCGATGCGGTGCGCGCGGGTCTGGCGGCGCGGGGCCTCAGGAACGGCTATGTCACCGCCGACGGGTCGGACTGGCATCTCGAACAGCTGACCATCGACGCCAAGAACGCGGGCCGCGCGATGGACATGGCCGCACTCCGCAAGCTCTACCTGCAATCGCAGATGTCTGGGATCGCCTATCACGATGCCCTCGCCCGCCGCACCCTCGGCCGCTCGCCGCCGCACGTCATGCTGCTGCACGAGACCGATCTCTCCGCGCTGTTCATCACCGATCTCGTCGCCGAACTGCGCAAGGACGGCTGGACGATCATCACCGCCGACGAAGCCTATGCCGACGCCGAGCTTGCCGCCGCCATGCCGATCGTGCCGCACACCTCGGGTACGCTCACCGGCATGATGGCGTGGGAACGCGGGGTTCCGCCGCCCTACGCCCCGTTCTGGATGGGCACCGAGGTGATGAGCCTGCTGTTCGAGCGCAATGTGCTGGTGAAGCCGGAGGAAACGAAGTGACGAGACTTGCTCCAAGCCTGACGCTTGCCCCTTTCCTGCTCGTCCTTGCTGCGTGCGGCGGCAAGGAGACTGAGGAGGAAACCGCACCGGCGCCGGAACCTGCCGCCACCGAGGTCGCCGTCACCGAGCCTCCCGCCGAGGCAACCGAGCCCGGCACGATCCCCGCAGCCTTCCACGGCGTGTGGGATGCCGGGACCGGCACCTGCGATCCGGCGTCCGACATGCGGATGGAGATCGGGCCGCGGGCCATCACCTTCTACGAGAGCCGCGGCACCGTGACGGCGGCAACCCAGAGCGCGCCCGGCACCATCGACATCGACCTCGCGATGGAGGGCGAAGGCGACACCTGGACCCAGCGGATGGAGCTATCCCTCGATGGTGAAGGGGCCGATGCGGGGCTGCTTGTGCGCTACGATCAGGATGAAGCGCCGCGCTCCACCGGGATCATCTTGCCCCGCCGGCGCTGCCCCGCCTGAGCCCACCGTCAACGGCTCGCCGCAAGGCTTGCGAGCGATTCGCGATCCGCACTTGGCGAGAGGCCCGCTTTGCGGCTAAGGCCGCGCCCATGCCCAACCCGCCCCTGCCCGCCGCGCGCGCAACGGCCGTAAGCTGAAAGCCGCGCCGGTCCCATCATGAAGCGGGTCTTTGCCAACATGGGCTGGCTCTTGGGCGGGCGCGGGTTCAACGCGGTGCTCAGCCTCGTCTACCTCGCCATCGCCGCGCGCACGCTCGGCACCGAGGGCTTCGGCTACATGGCGCTGATCATCGCGCTGGGTCAGGCGATCACCGGCTTCTCCAGTTTCCAGACCTGGCAGTTCATCGTCCGCTGGGGCGCGGACCCGGAGAACCCCGGCGTCGATATCGAACGCGCGCGCGAGGCGACGGGCTTTGCCGTGGCGCTCGACCTGCTCTCGATGGTGATCGGCACCGCCGCCTCGGCCCTCTTGGTGGTGACCTCGCCGCTGTGGCTCGACGTGCCGCCCGACCTCATGTGGCTGACCTTCTGGTATTGCGTGATCTCGGTGCTGACGATCCGGACCACGCCGACGGGGATGCTGCGCCTGCACGACGAATATGGCCGCGCGACCTGGGCCGAGGCGGTGCAGCCGATCATCCGTGCTGGCGGCGCGGCGCTGGCGTGGTGGCTGATGCCGACCGTCACCGGCTTCATCCTCGCCTTCGCCGCCTCCGAAGTCGGCACGGCGCTCGCCCTGTGGTTCGTCGCGGTGCGGGTGCAGCCGGTGAGCCTTGCCTCGGTCAGCCTCAAGGCGATCCCCGCGCGCTATGGCGGGGTGTGGCGCTTCGTCGTCTCGACCAACCTGTTGAGCAGCCTTGCTGTGGCGGGCAAGCAGGTGATGATCCTCTTGGTCGGCACCTTCGGCGGGGCCTCGCTCGCGGGCGGTTTCCGGATCGCCAACCAGCTCGGCGTGGCGCTGATTGCGCTCGCGCAGACGATCTCCAAGGCAATCCTGCCCGAGCTGGTGCAATCGCGCGACGGGGCGGTGGAGATCGCGCGGCGCATGGCCAACATCGCCGCGATTGCCGGAACGGCCGCGGTGGTGACCGCGATCCTGTTCGGCCGCCCGGGTCTTGCGCTGATCGCGGGCGAGAAGTTCACCGGCTTCTACTGGGCGATGATCATTCTCTCCATCGCGGGCGCGGTCGAGCTGGTCGGCGCGAGCCTTGAAAGCCTGCTGATCTCGGCGGGCAAGGCGCATGTCGCCTTCCTCGCGCGCCTGTTCCCGACGATACTCGCGCTGCTGATGCTCGAGATGGCGATCGACTGGAAGGGCGCGCAGGGTGCAGGCTTCGCGGTGCTGGGATCGAGCCTGCTCGCGGTGGTCGGGTTCTACGTGGCGATCGTGAACCTCAGGCAGTTCCGCCTGGTGGTGGAGCCGGACGCAGAAGGGGCGGACACATTGCCCGCCCCTCCTAAGAACTAGAACCTCGCCAGATTCTCCCTTCCCCTCGGGGAAGGGTCGGGGATGGGGGAGCGAGGCCGTAAGGCCTCGCGTCCATGCTGGCGTCGAGCCCCCACCCCTTACCCCCTCCCCGAGGGGAGGGGAAAAGAGCTTACCCCTCGTAAGCGAGCTTCGGCTTCCTCGCGGCAGCCGCCTCGTCCAGCCGGCGGCGGGGCGAGTAGTAGGGGGCCTGCTTCAACGCCTCGTCACCCGCCAGCGCGCGCTCCGCGACGCCGCGGAAGGCGGCGATGAACTGGTCGATCGCGGCCTTGCTCTCGGTCTCGGTCGGCTCGACCAGCATCGCGCCGTGAACCACCAGCGGGAAGTACACCGTCATCGGGTGATAGCCCTCGTCGATCAGACCCTTGGCCACGTCAAGCGTCGAAAGCCCGGCGGCGAAGTTGCTGTCCGAGAACAGCGCCTCGTGCATGCAGGGGCCGCTGCCCGCGAAGGGCGCATCGAGGATGTCCTCCATGCTGCGCAGGATGTAGTTCGCGTTGAGCACCGCGTCTTCGGCCACCTGCTTGAGGCCGTCCGCGCCGTGGCTGAGGATGTAGGTCAGCGCGCGGGTGAACATGCCCATCTGGCCGTGGAAGGCGGTCATGCGGCCAAAGCTGGGGCCGCGTTCCTCGCGGTTCTCTTCCTCGACGAGGTAGAACTCGCCGCTCTCGCCCTGGCGGATGAAGGGCAGCGGAGCGAAGGGCGCGAGGGCTTCGGAGAGCACCACCGGCCCCGAACCCGGCCCGCCGCCGCCGTGCGGGGTCGAGAAGGTCTTGTGGAGGTTGATGTGCATCGCATCGACGCCAAGGTCGCCCGGGCGCACCTTGCCGACGATGGCGTTGAAGTTCGCCCCGTCGCAATAGACGTAGCCGCCCGCCGCGTGGACCGCATCGGCGATCTCGCGGAAGTCCTTCTCGAACAGGCCGCAGGTGTTGGGGTTGGTGATCATCACCCCCGCAACGTCCGGCCCGAGGCGGGCCTTCAGCGCGGCGACATCGACGCGGCCTTCGGGGGTCGCGGGAATGTCCTCGACGCGGTAGCCCGCGAAGGCGGCGGTCGCGGGATTGGTGCCGTGGGCGCTTTCGGGCACCAGCACCACCTCGCGCGCGTCACCGCGGGCCTCGTGCGCGGCGCGGATCGCGAGGATGCCGCAAAGCTCGCCGTGCGCGCCCGCCTTGGGGCTCATGGCGACGGCGGGCATTCCCGTGAGGGTGCACAGCCAGTGGCCGAGCTGATGGATCACCTCCAGCGCGCCCTGAACACTCGACTGCGGCGCGAGCGGGTGGATGTCGGCAAAGCCCGGCAGCCGCGCCATCTTCTCGTTCAAACGCGGATTGTGCTTCATCGTGCACGAGCCAAGCGGGAAGAAGCCGAGGTCGATCCCGTAGTTCTGGCGGCTGAGGCGGGTGTAGTGGCGCACGGTCTCGGGCTCGGTCAGGCCGACGAGGCCGATCGCGTCCGAGCGCTCCAGCCCGCCGAGACGGGTCGGCGCGCTGGCGTCCACTTCCGGAAGATCGACGCCGGTCACATCCGCGCGCCCGATCTCGAACAGCAGCGGCTCCTCGAGCATAAGCCCGCGGTTGCCGGTGGTCGTGACGGGGCCGCCGAGAAAGCCGCTCTCCGCGACCTGCATTTCGGGCTTCCAGCCGCTCTTGTTGGGGGCGTTCATCACACGGTCTCCTTGATGGCGGCTTCGAGCTCTGTGGCGAGGCGTTCGATATCCTCTTCGGTGGTGGTCTCGGTCACGGCGACGAGCAGCGCGTGCTCCAGCGCCTCGACCCCCGGATAGAGCCGGCCGAGCGACACCCCGCCGAGCACGCCGCGGTCCGCGAGGTCGCGGATGATTTCACGCGCGGGCTTGCCGCCCAGCATCAGGGTGAACTCGTTGAAGAAGGCGTTGTTGAGCACTTCCACGCCCGGCACCTTGGCCAGCCGGTCGGCGGCGAGGCAGGCGAGGCGGTGGTTCTCCGCCGCCAGCTCGCGCAGGCCCTTCTCGCCCAGCAGCGTCATGTGGACGGTGAAGGCGAGCGCGCACAGCCCCGAGTTGGTGCAGATGTTGCTGGTCGCTTTCTCGCGGCGGATGTGCTGCTCGCGGGTCGAGAGGGTGAGCACGAAGGCGCGCTTGCCCTCGGCATCGGTGGTCTCGCCGCACAGGCGGCCGGGCATCTGGCGCACGTGCTTGGGATCGCGCACGGCGAAGAGGCCGAGGTAGGGCCCGCCGAATTGCAGGCCGACGCCGAGCGATTGCCCTTCGCCCACCACGATATCCGCGCCCATCTCGCCCGGCGCCTTGATCGCCCCCAGCGCCACGGGTTCGGTGTTCACCACCACCAGCAGCGCGCCCTTGGCGTGGGCGGCTTCGGCGATCGGGGCGAGGTCAGCGATGCGGCCGAGGATGTCGGGATATTGCACCACGACGCAGGCGGTCTCCTCGTCGATCCGCCCGATCAGGCCAGTGAGCTCGGGATCGGAGGTGATCGAAGGTAGCGCGTCGGCGATGGTGTCGCCGGTGAAGTGCGCCATCGTCTTCACCACCTGCGCATAATGCGGGTGGAGCGCGCCCGAGAGCACCGCGCGCTTGCGCTTGGTGACACGGGTCGCCATCGCGACGGCCTCCCAGCAGGCGGTCGAGCCGTCATAGAGCGAAGCGTTCGCCACCGCGCAGCCATAGAGCCGCGCGACCTGCGTCTGGAACTCGAACAGCATCTGCAGCGTGCCCTGCGCGATTTCCGGCTGGTAGGGCGTGTAGGCGGTCAGGAACTCGCCGCGCTGGATGATGGTATCGACGCTCGCGGGCACGTGGTGGCGGTAGGCCCCCGCGCCGAGGAAGAACGGCACTTCGCCCGCCACCAGGTTCTTGGCGGCGAGCGCCTTCATGTGGCGTTCGACCGCCATCTCGCTCGCGTGCATCGGCAACCCGCGGATCGGGCCGTCGAGACGGGCGACTTCGGGCACGTCGACAAACAGGTCGTCGATGGTCGAAGCGCCGATTTTCGCCAGCATGTCCTGCCGGTCGGTGTCGGTGAGAGGAAGGTAGCGCATGGGTGTTCAGCCTCGGTTGGGAGAGGTTGCGAGGGGGATCAGAGCCCTTCGAGGAAGGCCTTGTAGCCGTCTTCATCCATCAGGCCGTCGAGCTCGCCGGCGTCCGCGATGGTCATCTTGAAGAACCAGCCGCCGTCTTCGGGCGCGCTGTTCACCAGCGCCGGGTCTTCCTCGAGCGCGGGGTTCACTTCGGTGATTTCGCCGGTGATCGGGGCGTAGACGTCCGAGGCGGCCTTGACGCTCTCGACCACGGCCGCGTCCTTGCCCTGCTCGATCATCGCGCCGACTTCGGGCAGTTCGACAAAGACGATGTCGCCAAGCTGGCCCTGCGCGTAGTCGGTGATGCCGACAGTCGCGATGTCGCCTTCGACTTCGATCCATTCGTGTTCGTCAGTGTAGTAACGCATGAGTCAGTTCCCCCTGTGGTAGCGGTGCGGGACAAAAGGTGTGGGCGAGACGGTGGCGGCGAGGCGCTTGCCGCGCACTTCCACCTCGAGCTGGGTGCCGATGGCGGCGTGCTCGCTGGCGACATAGGCCATGGCGATGGGCGCGCCGAGCGTGGGCGAGAAGCCGCCGGAGGTAACGGTGCCGATCTTCTCCGCGCCGCTGAACACTTCCGCACCTTCACGGGCGGGCAGACGGCCTTCGATCTTGAGGCCGACCCACTTGCGCGCTGTGCCCTCCACGATCTCGCGGTTGATCCGCTCGGCCCCGGGATAGCCACCTTCGGTGCGGCGGCGCTTGTTGATGCCGAAGGTAAGGCCCGCCTCGATCGGCGAGGTTTCGGGCGAAAGATCATGGCCGTAGAGCGGCAGGCCTGCCTCGAGCCGCAGGGAGTCCCGCGCGCCGAGGCCGATGGGCTTCACTTCCGGCTCGCCGCAGAGCAGGTCGGCAATCTCGGCGGCAGCTTCGGCGGGGAGCGAAATCTCGAACCCGTCCTCGCCGGTATAGCCCGCACGGGCGATGGTGACGTCGTGGCCTGCGATCCGGAAGCGACCGAACTTCATGAAGGTCAGCGCCGAGAGCGGATATTCGCCCGTCGCATGGCGGGCGAGCGCATCCGCCGCCTTGGGGCCTTGCAGCGCGAGCAGCGCGCGCTCGTCGAGGTAGTTCATGGTGATGTCGTCGGGCAGTGCCTCGCGCAGCGTCCCCATGTCGTCCCACTTGGTCGCGCCGTTGACCACCAGATAGAGCGCCTCGGGCCAGCGCGAGACCATCAGGTCATCGAGCACCCCACCCTCTTCATCGAGCAGCAGCGAATAGCGCTGCTGGCCGAGCTTCAGCGTCGAAAGGTCGATCGGCAACACCGCCTCGACCGCTTCGTCGAGCCCGGGGCCGGACAGCACCAGCTGGCCCATGTGCGACACGTCGAACAGCCCCGCGCTCTCGCGCGTCCAGTTATGCTCGGCGACGATCCCTTCGTACTGGATCGGCATCTCGTAGCCCGCGAAGGGCACCAACCGCGCACCGCGCGCACGGTGCCAGGCATCCAGAGGCAGCGCCTCCAGCGGGATGTCTTCGAGATGGTCTTCGGTGTCGTGGTCGCTCACTCGGAAAATCCCCGGCAGAATACGGCAGTCCGGCAGCGCAAACGCGCCGCCCTGATACTGCCCCCTCTGTCGGGTGACCTGAGAGCTTCGGCGGGGCCTTCTTCGATGGCCCGCCTCCCCTTCGGTGGCCGCAAGCCGAAGCCCGCAGCGCTTTCCAGAGTGTCATGCAGCCGAGCGGTCCGGTGGCCTGAGAGTTTCCGGGGCGGTTGCTCCTTCGGCGCCTTTGCCCCCTTTGACAGAGGCATCGGGCTCTCCCGCTCGCCTGCCCGCGCCAGAATCACTCCTGCCGCGGAAGACGCCCCTGCCCTGTCCGAATTGCTGCATCGCGTCAATCGGGCGAACGCCGGTTTGCCGTGTGGAAAACGCAATTGCGGGCGGAAACGCGCGGTTTTATGGGTGAACGCGGGATGAATACCACGGAAGTCTATCTGATCGCGCTGACGATCATCTTCGCCGCTCCGTGGCTGGTATGGCGTTTGCTCAACACCGAATACTGGATGCCGCTCGTCGTGGTCCAGATCGTGGGCGGCATCCTGCTCGGCCCGGGGGTACTGGGCGCTGCCTATCCCGAATACTACGCCTTCGTCTTCAAGCCCGAGGTGATCGGCGCGCTCAACGGCGTCGCCTGGTGGGCGGTGATGCTGTTCGTGTGGGTCGCGGGGCTCGAACTCGACCTCAAGCTCGCCTGGGAGCGCCGCGCGGAAAGCAGCGTCACGGCGGCCTGCGCGCTGCTGTTCCCGATGGCGCTGGGCTGCGCGGCGGCGGCGATCCTGCTCGCGAGCGGGCCGGGCTGGATCGGCCCCAAGGGTTCGACCTGGCAGATCATCCTCGGCATCGGCATGGCCTGCGCGGTCACCGCGCTCCCCATCCTCGCCCTGCTGATGGAGAAGCTCGGCATCCTGCGCGAGCCGCTCGGCCAGCGCATCCTGCGCTATGCCAGCCTCGACGATGTCGCGATCTGGGGCGTGCTCGCGCTGATCCTGCTCGATTGGGCGCGGATCGAGCGGCAGGGCATCTTCCTCGTCGGCTTCGCAATCGCCGCCTACCTGATCCGCAAGCTGATGGTGCGCCTCAAGGAGGACGACCGCTGGTATGTCGGGCTGATCTGGCTCGCCGTCGTCGGTTTCGGCGCGGACTGGTCGGGCCTGCACTACATGGTCGGCGCGTTCCTCGCGGGCGTGGTGCTCGACGCCAAGTGGTTCGGGCACGAGGCGATGGACCGCTTCCGCAACACCGTGCTGCTGACGATCATGCCGGTGTTCTTCCTCTCGACCGGCCTCAGGACCCAGTGGGACGTGGGCGGGCTCGCCGTGTTCGGCGCGGCCGCACTGCTGCTCGCCGCATCGGTCAGCGGCAAGCTGCTCGGCGTCCAGATCGCGGGCAAGCTGCTCGGCTGGCGTCCGGGCGAGGCGAGCGTGATCGGCTGGCTGCTCCAGACCAAGGCGCTGATCGAGATCATCTTTGCCAATGTGCTTCTCGACAAGGGCATCATCTCGAACGAAGCCTTCACCGCGCTGCTGCTGATGGCGGTGACGAGCACGACGCTGACCGTGCCGATGGTCACCCCGCTGCTGAAGCGGCTGGACGCAAGGGTGAAGGCGGAGGCCTAGAAAAACGTCCGTTCGCCCTGAGCTTGTCGAAGGGCCGCACTTTTCCTTCGAGGACCACGAGAGGATCAAGAAGGGCGGTGCTTCGACAAGCTCAGCACGAACAGTTCTATTTGTCGAACGGCACCATAGACGCCCGCGCCATCAGCGCCTTTTCCCGGTCCGTAAAGCCGCCGGTATCCTCGCCGCCCGCTGGAGGCGGGACCTGCGTGGTGAAGTAGACCAGCCCTGTCTCGCCGCCAGCCAACAGCCACAGGCCCGATTGCAACCCATAGGCTTCGCCCGAATGGCCGACAGCGTCGGTCTCGGGAACGTCGGTCCTGTCGAACAGACCGTCCTTGCAGCGCCCGGGGAAGCGATTGATGTACTGAACGCCCATCCAGTAATGGCAGAAGAATTCCTGCCCTTTCGTCTCACCGCGTTCGGTGACGTCATTCAGCACATTGTCGGCGCTGGCTGGCCAGTACCCGTCCTTGAAAAGAATAGCCTGCCCGATCTTCGCGAGGTCCATCATCCCGATCCGCACCCCGCCCTGCGGGCTGAAGATCGAGGCATTGGTGCCGGGCACATAGGCGTCGAGGTCACACGCCTGCCCTTCCGCCACGGGGATCGTGCAGGCGGGCGGCAGGTCGGCGGGGCCATCCTTCGCCACCTCGCCGGTGTCGCGGTAGAGCGTCACCGCGCGTGCCGCCATGTCGGCATCGCAGCCGATCCAGTTGAGGCAGGCCTTCACCCCCAGCGGCGCGAACACCAGGCGCTCGACCAGCCGGTCATAGCGCTCGCCCGAAGCCGCTTCGAGCACGGTCGCCACCAGCGGTGCGCCGAGGTTGGAATAGAGGAACTCCAGCGGATCGGGCCGGCGCAGGGGATCATTGCGCCCGCCCGGCCGCACGCCCTCGCGCCACGAGGCAGGGTCAGCGAATTTCGCTTCGAGGCTCTCGCCCAAGGGAATGATGTAATCCGCCGTGCCCGAAAGCGCTGCGCGGTGCGACATCAGCTGGCCGAGCGTCACCGGCACATCGGGGAAGTAGGGCGAGCGCACCTTCCACCCGAGATAGTCCGAGACATCGCGATCAAGATCGACCTTGCCCTCGTCCGCCAGCCTGAGCGCGGTCAGCGCCATGATCAGCTTGGAGATCGAGGCGATCCGCACCGGATCATTGGCCTCGAGCTTGCGGCCCGTTTCCTTGCTCGCCAGCCCTTCGACGATCAGCGGGCGGATCGTCTCGCGGTCGAAGGCCACTACGACGCTCGCGGGTGGCGCCGGCGTTTCCTGCGCGGCGGCGGGGGCGGCAACGAGAGCCAGAGCGGCGAGGAGGCGGCGGATCATCCCTGCCTTATCCCTGCAAAAGCCCCCGCGATCAATCGCGCCCCGCTGGTCCCCGAAGCCCCGCCTGTTGTCAGCCCTGCAACGATGCGTCATCCTCCAACCCCTTGGCAAGATTCGCCAAAATCAGGGGGATAGAACGATGAGCGACAATCCGAACTTCCCGATCAGCACGGCCACCGTCAGCTGGTTCGACACCGCAGGCCAACTGCATATCCGCGTCTATTCGACCGACGGCTACACCGTCACCGAACGCTGCAACGATGGCAATGGCTGGGTGACGGGGCAGTTTTCCGCCCCCGGAAGCCAGGTTTCGGCGACCGTCTGGAACGCGAGCGACGGCACCCACCTGCGGGTCTATTGCACCATCGCGGACAAAACCACCGAATGGTGCGGCGATCCCGAGACGGGTTGGACGCAGGGCACCTACACCCCGTCCTGACGGCGCGGGGCGCGTCCCCGCGTCCTCGCCAGCCTAGTCGAGATTGGGCCGCAGCCAGCGCTCGGCCTGCTCGACGCTCACCCCGCGGCGGGCGGCATAGTCTTCGAGCTGGTCGCGGCCGACGCGGGCGACGCCGAAATATTCAGCTTCGGGGTGGCCGAAATAGAAGCCGCTGACGGCGGCAGTCGGCCACATGGCGAAGCTTTCGGTGAGGGTCAGCCCGGCATTGGCGGGCGCATCGAGCAGGTCGAACAGGATCGGCTTGAGGCTGTGATCGGGGCAGGCCGGATAGCCCGGCGCCGGACGGATGCCGCGATATTCTTCCTTGATCAGCGCCTCGTTGGTGAGCTGCTCGTTGGGGGCATAGCCCCACAGCGTGGTGCGCACGTGCTGGTGCAGCGCTTCGGCAAAGGCCTCGGCGAAGCGATCGGCGAGCGCCTTCAGGAGGATGTCCGAATAGTCGTCCTTGTCGGCCTGGAAGCGCGCCGAGTGGCTGTCGATCCCGTGGATCCCGACCGCGAAGCCGCCGATCCAGTCGCCTGCCGGGTCGATGAAGTCGGCAAGGCACATGTTCGCCCGGTCGCGGCTCTTCTTGACCTGCTGGCGCAGGAAGGGGAGGCGGACGTGCTCCTCGGTTTCGGGGAGGTGGATCGTCACATCGTCCCCGTCGCGCGCACAGGGCCACAGGCCCGCGACGCCGCGCGCGGTGAGCCACTTTTCGGCGATCAGCTGGTCGAGCATCGCATTGGCATCGGCGAAGAGCTGGGTCGCGGTCTCGCCCACCACCTCGTCCTTGAGGATCGCGGGGTAGTTGCCGTGGAGTTCCCAGGCGCGGAAGAACGGCGTCCAGTCGATGAAGTCCCTGAGGTGCGCCAAGTCCCAGTCGGGGAAGACGTGGAGGCCCGGCTGTTCGGGCGGGGCGGGCTTGTCCGAAAGGAAGGCGTCGTAGAAATTCGCCCGCGCCTCGTCGATGCTGAGCAGCACGCTCGCGCTCTTGCCCGCGCGCGCATCGCGGACGTGGGTGTATTCGTCGGCGACTTCGCTGACGTAATCGTCGCGCTGGGTGTCGGAGAGGAGCTTGGAGGCCACCCCCACCGCGCGGCTCGCGTCGAGCACGTGGATCACCGGGCCTTCATAGGCAGGGTCGATCTTCAGCGCGGTGTGGACCTTCGAAGTGGTCGCCCCGCCGATCAGCAGCGGCATGGTCATGCCGGCGCGCTGCATTTCCTCGGCGACCGTGACCATCTCATCCAGCGAGGGGGTGATGAGGCCCGAGAGCCCGATCATGTCGGCCTTGTTGTCGTTCGCCGCGGCGAGGATCGTCGGCCAGGGCACCATGACGCCAAGGTCGATCACCTCGTAGCCGTTGCACTGGAGCACGACGCCGACGATGTTCTTGCCGATGTCGTGAACATCGCCCTTCACCGTCGCCATGATGATCTTGCCCTTGGCCTTGCGCTCCTCCTCGGGGAGGAGGTCCTTCTCGGCCTCGATGAAGGGGATGAGGTGGGCGACCGCCTTCTTCATCACGCGCGCGGACTTCACCACCTGCGGTAGGAACATCTTGCCCGAGCCGAACAGGTCGCCGACGACGTTCATCCCGTCCATCAGCGGGCCTTCGATCACTTCGATGGGGCGCGTGGCGGACTGGCGGGCCTCTTCGGTGTCCTCGACGATATGGGCGTCGATGCCCTTGACCAGCGCGTGTTCGAGCCGCTTGGCGACCGGCCAGCCG
The DNA here is from genome assembly GCF_002155685.1 of Erythrobacter colymbi. Taxonomy (GTDB): domain Bacteria; phylum Pseudomonadota; class Alphaproteobacteria; order Sphingomonadales; family Sphingomonadaceae; genus Erythrobacter; species Erythrobacter colymbi. The sequence continues at coordinate 19,771 of NZ_MUYK01000001.1, read as the reverse complement.
CGCCATTCCTCGGCGGCCTTTTCATCCGCGACCGACTTGCCCTTGAAGCTTTCGGCGAGGGCGATGAGGCGCTCCGTGGCGTCCGGGTCGCGGTTGAGGATCACGTCCTCGCAGGCCTCGCGCAGCGCGGGGTCGATCTGGTCGTAGACGTCGAGCTGGCCCGCGTTGACGATCGCCATGTCGAGGCCCGCGGGAATGGCGTGGTAGAGGAACACCGAGTGCATCGCGCGGCGCACCGGCTCGTTGCCGCGGAAGCTGAAGGAGAGGTTGGAGAGACCGCCCGAGTAATGCGCGTGCGGGCACAATTCGCGCAGTTCCTTCACTGCTTCGATGAAATCGACGCCGTAATTGTTGTGCTCCTCGATCCCTGTCGCCACCGCGAAGATGTTGGGATCGAAGATGATGTCCTCAGGGGGGAAGCCCTCGGCGACGAGCAGGTCGTAGGCGCGCTTGCAGATCTCGACCTTGCGCTGCTTGGTGTCGGCCTGTCCGGTCTCGTCGAAGGCCATGACCACCACCGCCGCGCCGTAATCCATGCAGATGCGCGCGTGGTGGAGGAAGGCCTCCTCGCCCTCCTTCATGCTGATCGAATTGACGATCGGCTTGCCGCTGACGCACTTGAGCCCCGCCTCGATCACCTCGAACTTCGATGAGTCGATCATCACCGGCACGCGGGCGATGTCGGGCTCGGCGGCGATCAGCTTCAGGAAGGTCGTCATCGCGTGGACCGCATCGAGCAGGCCCTCGTCCATGTTGACGTCGATCACCTGCGCGCCGTTCTCGACCTGCTGGCGCGCGACTTCCACGGCGGCGGGGTAGTCGCCCGCCATGATGAGCTTCTTGAACGCCGCGGAGCCGGTGACGTTGGTGCGCTCGCCGATATTGATGAAGCGGGAGGAGGAGGGTTGGGTCATGGTCTTTTCGCTTTTCTCGTCACCCCCGCGTAGGCGGGGGTCCAGCTTGTCGGTCGGAGGTAAGCTGGATCCCCGCCTGCGCGGGGATGACGGGGGAGGGTGAGGTCAGGCGGCGATGAAGGCTTCCAGCCCCGCCAGCTTCATCGCCGGTTCGGGCGAGGGCACGGCGCGCGGCTCGCTGTTCGCCACCGCCTTGGCGATGGCGGCGATATGCGCCGGCGAGGAACCGCAGCACCCGCCGAGGATGTTGACCTGGCAGTGATCCGCCCAGTCCTTCACCAGCCCCGCGGTCGTGTCCGGCAGCTCGTCATATTCGCCGAGCTCGTTGGGAAGCCCCGCGTTGGGATAGATCAGCAGCAGCGTATCGGCGATCTGCGAGAGCACCTTGACGTGCGGGCGCAGCTGCTCGGCGCCGAAGCTGCAATTGAGGCCGATGGTGACGGGCTTTGCGTGCCTCACCGCGTACCAGAACGCCTCCACGGTGTGCCCGGAGAGGTTGCGGCCCGACAGGTCGGTCAGCGTCATCGAGATCATCAGCGGCACCTCGCGCCCCAGATCGCGCTCGAGCTGCTTGACCGCCATGATCCCGGCCTTGGCGTTCAATGTATCGAACACCGTCTCGATCAGGATGAAATCCACCCCGCCCTCGACCAGCGCGGCGGCCTGTTCCTTGTAGACCGCGACCAGTTCGTCGAAGTCGATCTCGCGGTAGCCCGGATCCTCGACGTCGGGGCTCAATGAGAGGGTCTTGTTGGTCGGCCCGATCGCGCCCGCGACGAAGCGGGGCTTGCCGTCCTTGGCGGCATATTCATCCGCCAGCTCGCGCGCGATCTTGCCGGAGGCGAGGTTGATGTCGCGCACCAGCGCCTCGGCGGCGTAATCGGCCTGGCTGATGCGGTTCGCCGAGAAGGTGTTGGTCGAGACGATATCCGAACCCGCGTCGAAATAGGCGCGGGTGATGTCCGCAATCACATCGGGGCGGGTGAGCGCGAGGATGTCGTTGTTGCCCTTCTGGTCGGCGGGCAGTCCGAGCGATCCGGCGTAATCCTCCTCGGAGAGCTTGCGCAGCTGGATCTGCGTTCCGAAAGCGCCGTCGAAGATCAGCACGCGGTCTTTCGCCGCGGCCTGGAGTTGTGCGCGGGCGCTCATGCGACGTTCTCCGAAACGGGGCGCTTCCCGAGCATGTGGCAGATCGCATAGGCGAGCTCGGGGCGATTGAGAGTGTAGAAGTGGAAGTCGCGCACCCCGCCCGCATAGAGGCGGCGGCACAGCTCGGCGGCGACCGTCGCTGCGACCAGCTGGCGCGCGGCGGGCTTTTCGTCGAGACCTTCGAACAGGCCATCCATCCACGCCGGGATCGCCGCCCCGCAGGCGCTCGCGAATTTCCGCGCCTGCGCGACATTGGTGACGGGGAGGATGCCCGGCAGGATCGGCGCGTCGATCCCGGCGGCCGCGCACTTGTCGCGGAAGGCGAAGAAGGTTTCGGCCGAGAAGAAGAACTGGCTGATCGCGCGGGTCGCCCCGGCGTCGATCTTGCGCTTGAGGTTGTCGATGTCGGCCTCGGGCGAAAGCGCATCAGGGTGCGTCTCGGGATAGGCGGCAACCGAGATCTCGAACGGGGCGATGGCCTTGAGACCCGCGACCAGATCGGCGGCGCTGGCATAGCCTTCGGGGTGCGGGGTGAAGGGCGCGCCCGGCTCGCCCGCGTCACCGCGCAGCGCGACGATGTGGCGCACGCCCGCTTCCCAGTACTGCTCAGCCACCTCGTGAATCTCGGCCTTGCTCGCTGCGACGCAGGTGAGGTGCGCGGCGGCGGGCAGCTTGCCTTCCGCTATGATGCGCGCGACCGTCGCATGGGTGCGCTCGCGGGTCGATCCGCCCGCGCCATAGGTGACCGAGACGAAGCTCGGCCCCAAGGGCTTCAGCTGCGTCACCGCATCCCACAGCTGCTCTTCCATCTTCTCGCTCTTGGGCGGGAAGAATTCGAAGCTCACCGCGACATCGCCCGGCAGGCCGGAGAAGAGCGGCGTGTCGGTGGCGGTGCGGTATTCGTGGAGCTGGTTCAGCGTGGGGGTCATTTCGCGGTTTCCAGAGCGGGGGACTTGGAGGAGGGGGCGGCGGCGCGGCGCTTGGCCGTCCAGATCTTGACGACGAGCGAGCCACCTTCGAGCGCGGTGGGCGGACTGGCGGTGAAGCCGGCGGCCTTGAGCAGTTCGGCCATCTGCCGGTCGGAGAAGCCGAGCCGCACGTGCTGGTGGCGGGTGCGCAGCTCCTCGCGGTCATGGCTGGCGAAGTCGACGATCGCGATCCGCCCGCCGCCGCGCAGCACCCGCGCAGCCTCCGCCAGCACGGGGGCGGGATCGGGCGCGAAGTGGAGCACCTGATGCAGGATCACCGTGTCGAACCCGGCATCGGCAAAGGGCAGGTCGGCGAAATCGCCCTGCACCAGCTCGATCCGGCTGGCGGGCAGGTGCTGGAGCTTGGCGCGGGCGACGCGCAGCATTTCGAGGTTCTTGTCGAGCGCGACCACGCGGTCGGCCTGCTCGGCGAAGAGCTCGGCCATGCGGCCCGTGCCCGTGCCGATGTCGAGCAGCGCGCCCAGCGGCGCATCGGCGAGGGCTTCGGCGAGGCGGCGTTCGACCTCGGCATCGGCGCTGTGGAGCGCGCGCAATTCGTCCCACTCGCCGGCGTGGCGCGCGAAATAGGTCTCGGCCGCGGCCTCGCGCGCATCGCGAATCGCGGCGAGCTTCTTGCGATCGGCCTCGCACAGGGCGGCAAAGTCAGGTTCGGCGGTTTCGGCGAGCGCGAGCAGGTCCTGCACCGCGGCGATCACCGCGCTGTCCGATTCGCTCTGGCGCAGAAACACCCAGCTGCCTTCGCGACGGCGTTCGGCAAGGCCGACGTCGCACAGGATGCCGACATGGCGCGAGACGCGCGGCTGGCTCTGGCCGAGCACCTGCGCGAGTTCGCCCACGGCAAGCTCCATCGCCCCCAGAAGGCGGGCAATGCGCAGCCGGGTCGGATCGCCCAGCGCCTTGAAGATGTCCTCGAGCACCATTGTGACGAGGAGCATATAAAGATATTTTTATATCTGTAAATCACCCAAGCGCGGGCAGCGCGTTGAAACCGCTCAGCCGACCGCGATCGGCGCGGCTCCGCCGGCCGGGCGATAGGCCTCCGCGCGGGCGGGAAGATCGGCTTCGGCGTTGTAGCGCGCCACCGCGCCGTCGATCGCCTCCGCGGCCTCGTGGGTGCTGACCGCAACGAGGCACCCGCCGAAGCCCGCCCCCGTCAGCCGCACGCCCCCGGCATCGCCCAGCCCTTCGGACACCATCTGCGCCAGCCGGTCGATCGGCGGCAGCGAGACATCGAAGTCCTGCGACAGCGAGATATGTGCCTCGCGCATCACCTCGGCGAGCTGCGCGGTATCGCCCTGCGCCAGCGCGATGGCGATGGGCTCGACCCGGTCCATCTCGGTCACCACATGGCGCGCGCGGCGGAACAGGGTGTGGTCGATATCGGGCTCGGCGCGCAGCAGCGTGTCCCAGTCGAGATCGCGCAGCGCCTTCACCCCGAAATGCGCCGCCACCGCCTCGCATTCGGCGCGGCGCTGGTTGAAGGCGCTTTCGGTGAGGCTGCGGCGGATGCCGGTGTCGATCACCGTTATCGCAAGGCTGGCGTGGATCGGGATCGGCAGGGTCTGGAGATTGCGGCAATCGAGCAGCAGCGCGTGATCGGCGACGCTCGCGGCCGAGGCCATCTGGTCCATGATCCCGCAGGCGCAGCCGACGAAATCGTTCTCGGCCAGCTGCGCGACCTTGGCGAGGGTTTCGGGCGCGAGGCTGAGGCCCGAATAGTCCGAGCACGCCAGCGCCACCGCCACGCCGAACGCGGCCGAGGACGACAGCCCCGCCCCGATCGGCACGTCGCCCGCCACCGCGATCCGCATCGGGCGCACCCGGTGGCCATAGCGCCCCAGCGCCTGCACCACCCCGCGCACATGGTTCTGCCAGTTGTTCTCGCCCGGACGTATCGGCGCGACCAGATCGAAGCTGTCGCGCGCGCTGGCCATGTCGCCCATGTCGAGCGCGACCGCTTCGAACAGCTTTTCCTTCGATTGCGGCGCGGGCGGACCGGCGGCGACGATGGTCTCGCGGTCGATCGCGCAGGGCAGGACATAGCCCTCGTTGTAGTCGACATGCTCGCCGATCAGGTTGACCCGCCCGGGCGCGGCGAAGAAGCGCGTCGGCTCCACGCCATAGGCCAGCCGGAAGCCCTGCCGGGCGCGGGCGATCAGTCTCTCGCGGCGATCCATGTGAAATACGTCCCTTGGTTAGAGCACTTTCCGACCAATGCGGGTCACCCTGATCGCGTCAGGAAGCCCGCTGGACAGGAGTGGCGCGCAGCGCGGGCCCTTCGGCCCCCGGGCAAGCGTCACGACGAAGCCAGCGGGCTTCCTGACGCGACCCCGCAGGGGCGGGCCGATTTTGGCCCAGCGCGGCGTCGCTCGTCGCTCACTATGCGTCAGCATGGCTCGCTCCTCGTTCCTTGCGCTGGGCCAAAATCGGCTCCGTCAGGGTGACCCGCATTGGTCGGAAAGTGCTCTAATCCCGGTAATGCACCAGGCCGCTGACAGAACGCAACATCTCTGCCGCGCGCTCCGGGGTGAGATCGCGCTGCGGCTCGGCGAGCATCTCGTAGCCGACCATGAACTTGCGCACCGAGGCCGAGCGCAGCAGCGGCGGGTAGAAATGCGCGTGGAGCTGCCAGTGCTCCGTCGGCCCTTGCGTGAAAGGTGCCTGATGCCAGCCCATCGAATAGGGGAAGCTGGTGCGGAACAGGTTGTCGTAACGGGTGGTGAGCGCCTTGAGGATCGCGGCAAGGCTGTCGCGCTGGCTGGCGGCGAGATCCGGCAGGCGCTGGACGGCAAAGCGCGGCAACACCAACGTCTCGAACGGCCACGCCGCCCAGAAGGGGACGATGGCGAGCCAGTCGGCGTTGGCCTCCACCACCCGCTCGCCCTCTGCCTCGCGCTCCGCAACGTCGATAAGCAGCGGGCGGCCGTGCGCGGCAAGGTATGCGCGCTGGGTCGCGTCCTCGGTCGCGGTTTCCTGCGGCACATGCGCGGTCGCCCAGACCTGCCCGTGGGGATGGGGGTTCGAGCACCCCATTTGTCCGCCCTTGTTCTCGAACACCTGCACGCTGGCGAAACGCTCGCCCAGCTCGGCGGTCTGGTTGGCCCAGGTGTCGACCACCGCGCGCAGCTGGGCGGGGGTGAGCAGGGGCAGAGACTTGCCGTGATCGGGCGAGAAGCAGATCACCCGGCACACGCCGCCCGAGGCTTCGGCGCGGAACAGGGGATCGGGCGAGACTTCCCCGCCCGCCTCGTCGGCGAGCGCGGGGAAATCATTGTCGAAGACGTAGACGCCCTCGTAAGCCGGGTTCGCCTCGCCGCCGACGCGGGTGTTGCCGGGGCACAGGTAGCAGGCCGGATCATAGGCGGGCGGCGGCGGATCGGGCTCGCTCGTCTCGCCCTGCCACGGCCGCCCCATGCGCTGCGGGGAGACCTGCACCCAGCCGCCCGTTAGCGGGTTATGGCGGCGGTGCGGACGGGCGAGGTCGAGCGTCATGTGAAGACCTCTTCCTCGGGCCGCGGCCTTGCCAGCTGCGCGAACACCTCGCGCGGGGCGAAGCGCACCCGCCCGCCCAGCGCCAGGCGGTTGAAGGCAAGCGCCGCGATCACGCTCGTCACCAGCGTCACCACCATGAAGTCGATATAGTGCAGCCCGATCATGCCGCCCGGCTCGAGCACGAAGCTGTAGAGCGCATAGAGCGCAAAGCCCCACACCACGCCGACGATGGCCGCGCGGCTCTCCACGCCGGTGAACAGCAGCCCGACGATGAAGGCCGAGAGGATCGGCATCGAAGAGAGGCCGTTCAATTGCTGGAGCAGGTTGATGATGCTCTTGGCGTTGTCGAACACCGGCACCAGAGCGACCGAGGTGACCGTCAGGATCGCGGTCACCGTGCGCGACAGCTGCCGGTGGTCGGAAACCTTGCGGATGAACTTGTCGTGGAAGTCGACCGCATAGAGCCCCACCGCCGCGTTCATCACTGCGGCGGTGTGGGCGATGACGGCAGCCGCGATGGCAGCGGCGAAGACGCCCGAGAGCCACGGCGGGAGCACCTCGCCCACCAGCCTGCCATAGGCGGCATCGTCGATGTCGCCGAACAGCTGGAAGGCGACCACGCCCGGGATCACGACAATCGCCGGGATGATCAGGATGCGCACCACCGCGGCGGCGAGCACGCCCTTCTGCGCCTCCTTCACCGAAGGCGCGGCCATCGCCTTCTGGGTGATCGGCTGATTGGTCGACCAGTAGAAGATCTGGATGAAGATCATGCCGGTGAACAGGGTGTGGAACGGGATCGGGCTGTCAGCCGCGCCCACCATCGTCAGCCGCTCTGCCGGAACACCGCGCGCGATGTCCCAATCGACCGCGTTCAGCGCCAGCACAACCACCAGCACCGCGATTGCAAGCACGCCGATGCCCGAATAGGTCTCCATCACCGCGACCGCACGCAGCCCCCCCGCCATGGTGTAGGCCGCTGCAATCAACCCCAGCACCCCCGCCAGCACCCGCAGATCGAAGTCGATCCCGGCGGTCTTCAGGAACAGCGCGCCCGAATAGAGCCCTGCGGGAAGGTAGATCAGCACCATCCCGAACAGGAACAGCGCCGACACCAGCGTGCGGATGCCGCCCCCGTTGTAGCGCTGTTCGAGCAGCTCGGTCACGGTCGTCACTCTGGCGCGGTAGTAGATCGGCACAAACACATAGGCGAGGATCAGCAGGCCCACGAACCCGCTGATCTCCCACCAGGCGAGCAGCAGCATCTGGTTGCCGTTCATGCCGACAAGCTGATCGGTGGAGAGGTTGGTGAGCGTGATCGCGCCCGCGACGAACAGCCAGCTCAGTTTGTTGCCCGCCAGATAGACGTCCTTGTCCGACCCGTCGTGCCGGTCGCGCCTGATGGTGAGCCAGGTGACGAGTGCGATCGCCGCGGTCACCCCCAGACAGACCGCGATCTGGACCATGCTCCCGCCGGTTATGGCTTGCGACATTGTATGCTTTCCCCTCTCTCTCGCGGCGGTTACAGCGCATTGGCGGGGGCCGGACAAGCCTTGCAGGCGATAATTGTCCCCGGCGCGGGAGAGGGAATTGAACGGCAGTCCTCGGTTTTCACGGCTCGATGGCGAGCGCACCAGCGTGGTCTGGATGGCGCGGGGGGATGCACTGGCGCTGCTCCACCTCGGCGCGCGCCTGCCCAATGACGAAGATCTAGTTGCGCTGGCCGCTGCCGCTGCACGGGGCCGGCACGAGAACCAGCCCGATGTGCCGCCCACCGGCGGCCTCCTGCCCGATCCGCGCACCGGCTGGCGCGGGCCGCTGCTGGCGGAGTTCGATCTGCACGGCCAGCCGGTCACGCCGCGCTGGAGGGAGCTGACACTCCAGACCACCCCCGACCGCCGGACGATCTGGGCAGACTGGAAGGACGAGGCGCTCGAGACCCACCTCCGGATCAGCTGGACGATGGACGCAGGCGACGTGATCCGCACCCGCGCGCAATTCATCGACACCGGGCCGCGCGCCATCGACGAGCGCGGGGTTGTGACCACCCGCTGCGCCTCGCTGCTGCTGCCCCTGCCGCGCGGGTTCGGACACGTGACCCATTTCGCCGGACGCTGGGCCGACGATATGCGCGCCGAGCGCCTGCCCGTCACCCGCGCGGGCCTCTCATGGGCCTCGCGCGGGGGGAAGTCGGGCTTCGCGGGCGGGGACTGGCTGGCCTTCGACGACGCGGAGACCGGCGCGCAGCTCGGCTTCCACATCGCCGCGACCGGCGATCACGAGGTGCGGATCGAGCGCAATGACGATGGCGACGCCGTGCTGGTCGCCGAGACCCCGGTCGGCGTGGAGGGCAGGTCGATATTCGACACGCCCGAAGCGCTGATCGTCTGGGCGCCGGACGCAGCCACCCTCACCCGCGCCTTTCACACCCACGCCCGCGCGCGGCTGGCCCGCCATCCCCACAATCCCCCGCGCGAGCGCCGCGTCCACTTCAACACCTGGGAAGCCTGCACCTTCGACTTCGACGAGGCCCGCCTGATGCGCCTCGCCGAGGACGCCGCGATGCTGGGTGCCGAACGCTTCGTGCTCGACGACGGCTGGTTCAAGGGCCGCAGCTCCGATCGCGCGGGGCTGGGCGACTGGGTACCCGATCCGGTCCGCTTCCCCAACGGCCTCGGCCCGCTGATCGCGCATGTGAAGGCGCTCGGCATGGATTTCGGCCTGTGGGTCGAGCCCGAGATGGTCTCGCCCGACAGCGACCTCTACCGCGCGCATCCCGACTGGTGCCTGCACGAACCCGGCCTGCCGCGCCCCACGGAGCGCAACCAGCTGGTGCTCGATTTCACCAGGCCGGAAGTGGGCGACCACATCCAGGCATGCATCGCCAGGCTGCTGCGCGAGAACGACATCGCCTACCTCAAGTGGGACCACAACCGCCGCCTGTTCCCGCTGCCTGCTTTGGGGACGCATAGCGGACGGCTGGACATGATGTGGTATCAGCTGCGCGCGGACTTCCCCGACACCATGATCGAAAGCTGCTCGAGCGGCGGGGGGCGGATCGACATGGGGCTGCTCGGACGGATCGAGCGGTTCTGGCCCTCCGACAACAACGACGCGATCGAGCGCATCCGGATCATGCGCGAATGGAGCCGGTTCATGCCGCTCGAAGTGCTCGGCAGCCATGTCGGGCCCTCGCCCAATCCGATCACCGGGCGGCGCCTCGCAATGGACTTCCGCGCCAAGGTGGCGGTGTTCGGGCACATGGGGGTCGAGGCTGACCCCGCCCGCATGACCGACAAGGAGCGAGAGAGCCTTGCCGCCCATATCGCGCTCTACAAGCAATGGCGCTCCGTGCTGCACGCGGGCGATCTGCATCACCTTGCCCATCCCGATCCGAACGTCACCGGCATGATGGTGACCCATGAGGACAAGGCTCTCGCCCTCGTCGCGCAGACCGCCTTTTCGCCGGTGTTCGATGCCGCACCCGTCAGGCTCGCGGGCCTCGATCCGCAGGCGCGCTACCGCGTCACCCTGCCCGAGCCGTGGCCGCCGCGCGCGCGGCACTACCTCGGCGATCCCGACGCATGGCGCGCGGGGCTTGTCCTTTCGGGCGCGGCGCTGATGACCCACGGCCTTGCGCTCCCCCTCACCCACCCCGAAACCGCGTGGATCATCGCGCTGGAGACAATCGCGTGAAACTCGGCTGCTGCTACTATCCCGAACACTGGCCGGAGGAATGGTGGGCCGAGGACGCGCGGCGGATGGCGGAGATGGGCCTCTCGCTCGTGCGCATCGGCGAATTCGCGTGGAGCCGGATCGAGCCCGAGCCGGGCCATTACGACTGGGGCTGGCTCGACCGTGCGATCGAAACACTGGCGAGCGCGGGCCTCAAGGTGATCCTCGGCACCCCCACCGCCACCCCGCCCAAGTGGCTGGTCGACCGGATGCCCGACATGGTCGCCATCGACGAGCAGGGCCGCCCGCGCGGCTTCGGATCCCGGCGGCATTATTGCTTCAGCCACGAGGGTTATCGCGCCGAATGCCGCCGGATCGTAACCGCCTTGGCGGAGCGTTACGGCAAGCACCCCGCGCTCGCCATGTGGCAGACCGATAACGAATATGGCTGCCACGACACGGTGCTCAGCTTTTCGGATGCCGCCGCGAGTGCCTTCCGCGGCTGGTGTGCGGCGCGTTATGGCACCCCGCAGGCGCTGAACGAAGCATGGGGCAACGTGTTCTGGAGCATGGAATATCGCTCCTTCGCCGAGATCGATCCGCCGCACCTCACCGTCACCGAAGCGAACCCCGCGCACTGGCTCGATTATCGCCGCTTCGCTTCCGATCAGGTGGCGAGCTTCAACCGCGAGCAGGTGGACATCATCCGCGCGCACTCCCCCGGCGTCGACATCACCCACAACTTCATGGGCTTCTTCACCGAGTTCGATCACCACGACGTCGGCCGCGATATCGATGTGGCGACGTGGGACAGCTACCCGCTCGGCTTCCTCGAACAGTTCTGGTTCTCGGACGCAGAAAAGCGCGCCTACCTGCGGCAGGGCCACCCCGATATTGCCGCCTTCCACCACGATCTCTATCGCGGGTGTTCGAACGGGCGCTGGGGGGTGATGGAGCAGCAGCCCGGCCCGGTGAACTGGGCGCGCTTCAACCCTGCGCCGCTGCCGGGGATGGTCGCGCTGTGGACCCTCGAGGCCTGCGCCCACGGGGCCGAGCTCACCAGCTATTTCCGCTGGCGGCAGGCGCCTTTCGCGCAGGAGCAGATGCACGCCGGGCTCCTGCGGCCCGACAGCTCCGAGGCCGAAGCGGCGGAAGAGGTGCGCACGGCGGCGAAGGTATTGGCAGAAATCGGCCCGCAGGCCTGCGCGAAAGCGCCGGTCGCGCTGGTGTTCTCCTACGAGGCCGCGTGGGTCGTCGGCATCCAGCCGCAGGGCAAGAGCTTCCGCTATCTGGAGCTGGTGTTCGAGGCCTATTCTGCGCTGCGCCAGAAGGGCCTCGACGTCGATATCGTCGCGCCCTCGGCCGACCTGTCGGGCTATCGCATGCTCGTGGTGCCGACCCTGCCGATCGTTCCGCAAGGCTTTGCGGAAAAGCTCGCAGCGTTCGATGGCCCCGTCCTTCTGGGCCCGCGGTCAGGGAGCAAGACGGCGAGCTTCTGCATCCCCGATGGCCTCGCGCCCGGGGCCTTGCGCGATCTGACCGGCGTGACCGTCACCCGCGTCGAGAGTCTGCGGGACGGGGTGGCCGAACCGGCGGAGAGCTTTGCCGTCACCCGCTGGCGCGAGGATGTCGCCAGCGATGATGCGCCCGAACTGGTGGACGCCGCGGGCCGCACGGTCGTTTCCTACAAGGACGGCGTCCGATACTGCGCGATCTGGCCCGACCGCGCGCTGCTCGCCCTGCTGGTCGAGCGCATGGCCGCCGAGGCTGGCGTCGAATTACGCGATCTTCCCGAGGGAATCCGGGTGCGGCGCACGCAAGCCCATGTTTTCACATTCAATTATGCCGCGCAGCCGGTTTTTGTGCCCCATTTAGGGGCCACCTTGCCCCCTGCCAGCTGGCATCTCAACCCCCGCTAGACCCCGCCAAACCCCCTCTAGACCCCCTCCAGCAGGCGCCTGTAATGCGATTCCAGCGTCTCCGCGCCGAATTCGGGGGTGAGGTCGGGGGAATAGGTGCCGGTCGCGGGATCGAGAACCAGCATCGACTCGGTCGCGTAATAGCGCGCGATGCGGGCATATTCGGCCTTCTCGGCAAACCACCCCGAAAAGGGCGCACCGAGGGCAAGGATGCGCTCGGCGACAGTGAATATCTTGGGCGAGACCGACTTGAATTTCGGCGGCTTCCCGGCAGCACGGAACAGGATTTCTCCCTGTTCTTTCAAAGAGATGGCAGGCCCCGGCCCGCCGACGGGCAGCACCTTGCCGCGCATGGCCGGATTGTCGATGCATCCCACGATGAAGGCCGCCAGATCATCGTCGCTGATCGGCTTGCAGCGGGTGAGATTGCCATCGCCGAAGATCAGGAAGGGCTTGCCCGCTTTCACCCTTTTTACCTGTCCGCTCAATGACTTGAAGAAGGCGGTGGGGCGGACGATGGTATAGTCCATTCCGCTCGCCGCCAGCTCGGCCTCGAAGGCGAGCTTGGCGTGCTGGAAGGCGAGCAGCGGCTTCTGCACGCAGATTGCCGAGAGCAGGATGAAATGCCCCGCCCCCGCCGCCTGCGCGGCCTTCAGGAGATCGGAATTGGCTTGATAATCAACCGCCTGCGCATCCCTAGGCGCACCCGAGCGCGAGGCGATGCACGAGATCACGACCGCGGGCTGCACGGCTTTCAGCGCCTCCGGATCGGCCCAATCGCCCCGCGACAGCGCCGTCACATGGTGCTCCTCGGCCTCGAGCCGCCGCAGCACCGCCGCGCCGATGGTGCCGCTCGCGCCCGCAAGAGCAACGCGGCGCGGCGTAGGAGTGGCCCTGGTCATTCCCCACTCTAACCCGCCCTTGGGCCAAGCGCAAAAGTGCGAGTTGCCGCCCCGCCCTTGCGCGGCCCAGCATCCCGTCGCATCATCCCGGACGGGAGAGGAGAGGCTTGAGCCATGGCAGACTATGATCTGGTGATCCGCGGCGGCACCATCGCCGACGGGACGGGGGGCGACCTCGTCGAAGGCGACGTCGGCATCGCCGGCGGACGGGTTGCCGCCATCGACAAGGGCCTCGGGCGCGGGGCGCAGGAGATCGAAGCCAAAGGCAAGATCGTCACCCCCGGCTTCATCGACGTCCACACCCATTATGACGGCCAGTGCATCTGGGCCGAGGAACTCTCCCCCTCCTCCTCGCACGGGGTGACGACCGCGGTGATGGGCAATTGCGGGGTCGGCTTCGCGCCCTGCCGCAAGAGCGATCACGACATGCTCATCAACGTCATGGAGGGCGTCGAGGACATCCCCGGCGTGGTGATGACCGAGGGCCTGCCGTGGGACTGGGAGACCTTCCCCGAATATCTCGACACGGTCGCCGCCGGAAAGCGCGATATCGATGTCGCCGCCTACCTCCCCCATTCGCCCTTGCGGGTCTATGCGATGGGCGAGCGGGGTGCGGCGCGCGAAGTCGCCACCGATGACGATCTCGCCCTCATGCGCCGCCTCACCGCCGAGGCGATGCGCGCGGGCGCGCTCGGCTTTGCGACCTCGCGCCTGTCGATCCACAAGACCGCCGACGGGCAGGCGATCCCGACCTTCGACACCGACATCGCCGAGCTGGAAGCGATCACCAGCGGCATGAAGGATGCGGGCGCGGGCACCTTTCAGGTGGTGCTCGACGCCTTCGTCGGGTGGGACAAGGAATACCGCGTGATCGAGCGGGTGATCGCCGCCTCGGGCCGACCTGCGACCTTCACTCTCGCCTCGGGCAATGAAGGCCCCCCGCGCTGGCGGCGGGTGCTGGAGATGCTCGAGCGCACCAATGCCGAGGGCGGGGTCGCCCACGCGCAGATCATGCCGCGCCCCATCGGCCTGATCGCGGGGCTGGAGCTGACGGTGCACCCCTTCGTGCTGTGCCCCTCGTGGGAGAAGATCGCGCACCTTTCGATTCCCGAACAGGTCGCCGCGATGCGCGATCCCGCCCTGCGCGCGGCGCTGATTACCGACGATTTCACCCCCGGCCACCCCTTCAACGAGCTCGCCCGCAACTGGCGCTGGCTGTTCCCGCTCGACAACCCGCCCGACTATGCTCCGCCTGCGCATATGAGCATGGCGGGCCAGGCCGCCGCGCGCGGGTGTACGCCGCAGGAGGTCGCCTATGACCGCCTGCTGGAGACCGAGGGCCGCGGCCTGTTCCTCGCCGCGCTCGGCAATTACGAGAACGCCACGCTCGACAGCGCGCACGAAATGCTGCGCCACCCGCACTGCGTCCCCGGTCTCGGCGATGGCGGGGCGCATTACGGGGCGATCTGCGATGCGAGCTATTCGACCTATCTGCTGACCCAGTTCGTGCAGAAGCAGGGGCCGCTGCAACTCGGCCTCGCCGAGGCGGTGCACATGCTGTCCGCCAAGGCGGCGCGGGCGGTGGGCTTCACCGACCGCGGCACGCTGACGGTGGGCGGACGGGCCGACCTCAACGTGATCGATTTGGATGGCCTGACCCTGCACCTGCCCGAAGTCGTGCGCGATCTGCCCGCCGGCGGCCGCCGGTTGCACCAGCGCGCGACCGGCTACGAGGCGACCATCGTTGCCGGCGAGGTCATCCGGCGCTTCGACGAAAGCACCGGCGCGCGGCCGGGCAAGCTGGTGCGCGGCGCGGGATACCGGGCCGCCGCCTAGAAGGTAGAGGTTCCGATCCCGCCGTCGACCACCAGCGATTGCCCGGTGACGTAGCTCGCCTGGGCCGAGCAGAACATTGCCACCAGTGCGCCCAGATCCTCGGCATCGCCGAAGCGCCCGGCGGGGATGCGGATCGCCTTGACGAAAGCCTCGGCCTCCTCGGCATAGGTGCGGCCTTTGGCAGCGGCGCGCGGGCCGAGCGCTTCCTCGGCGCCGGGCGTGTGGTGCATCCCCGGCAGCACCGAATTGATCGTCACGCCATGCGGGGCAAGCTCCTTGGAGATCGCGTGGCAATAATTGGCGAGCGCCGCGCGCGGCGGGCCGGAGAGCACCCGCATCGCCGCAGGATACTTGGCCGCGCCGGTGGAGATGTTGACGATCCGGCCCCAGCGCCGCTCGACCATCGGGCCGGTCACTGCCTTGATGTAGTCGATCGGGCTCAGCAGCGCGGTCGCCACCGCCTTCTCGAAATCCGCGCGCGAGACCGAGCGGAAGTCGCCGGTGAAGGGCGGCGGGGCGCAGGTGGCCACCAGAATGTCGGGATCGGGGATCGCGGCGAGGATCGTGTTGCGTCCCTCCTCGCTGGCATGGTCGGCGATGATCGGGTGAACCTTGGCCCCGGTCTCGGCAGCGATGGCGCGGCAGGTCGCCTCGAGCCTTTCGGCGCCCCTTGCCGAGATGAACACCTCGCAGCCCTCGCGCGCCAGAGCGAGCGCCGCACCCCTGCCCATGCCCGCGCTGCCGCCGTTGACCAGCGCCCTGCGGCCGGCAATTCCCAGATCCATCGTTCCGCTCTCCCGCCTCGTGTCACGCCATTGTCGCGCAACGAGGCGCGGCGTAAACTGGCGAACTTGCTGGCGGATCAGGAGGCGGGCTTGGCCGCGAAGAGCAGGCCCTTGCCCGCGCCCGGCACCGCCTCATAGCCCTCGGGCGCGCGCATGTCCTTGGGGTAATCGCCGACGATCCAGATATGGGTGAACACCCCGCGCGGCAGGCGCCGGAGCGCAGTCGAGAGGCGCGGGCGGTTGCGGCTTTCCTTGCAATCCTCGCGCACCACCAGATGCGAGGGATCGCGCACGAAGGGCTCGGCGGCGGGGTAGCTGACCTTGAGGGGGTTCACGCCCGGCTGCTGCCACTGGTCGTTCACGAAGGCGCTCTTGCGGGCCATCGCCGCGCCCGAGAGGTGATCGAGCGGCGCGAGCGCCCAGCGGGTGCGGCACGGCTTCACCGAAAGGAACACGACACGCGCGCCTTCAGGCATCCGCTCGACCGCAGGCAGGGCGGCCTGCACGATGCGGTCCTGGTTGATATAGGCCTGCGTGGTCGAGGCCATGCGCACCCCGAAGAAGGCCAGCGCCAGCCCGCTCGCCACCAGCAGCGCCTTCGCGTTTGTCCGCTGTGGCGCGATCGCGACCAGCGCGATGGCGAGCGCATAGGGCAGCAGGCGCATGTCGGCGAAGGCCGATCCGAACACGCGGAACGGCAGGGCGATGAAGAAGGCGAGGCACAGCAGCGCCGCGATCCCCGTGCCCCGCTCGAACTTCACGGTGCGGCTGAACAGCGCCCACAGCAGCAGCACCAGCACCGCCACCACAGAGCCGATGTCGAAGTCGCGCCAATAGGTGCGCAGCGGCGACATCGCCCAGTTGAGCTTGAACTGCCACGCCCAGCCCGACATCGCCGCGCCCGAGCTCTCGGCGCGCCAGATCACCATCGGGATGACCGGCAGCAGCAGCGGCCAGCACGCAGCCAGGATGCGCAGCACCGCGCGCACCGGATGCATTCGCGCCGTCCAGACTTCGGCCAGCATCGTCGATCCGGCGAGCAGGCCGAGGAAGGCCCAGCCATAGGTATGCGCGACCCAGATCGCCGCGCCGCTTACCGCCAGCCACAGCGCCGCGGCACCCTCGCGGCCCTGCTTGCGGATGCGCAGCCACGCGGCATAGGCGAGCAGCGCCAGCGCCATGCTCAAGGCGTAGTTGATGAAGCCGTAGTTGAACGGGAAGCCGTAGATCATCGGGATCGCGGCGACCGCGAAGGGGGTGACGCGCCCGTGCACCTCGCGGCTGACCAGCAGCAGCCCGAGCGCGCCGAGCAATTGCGTGATCATCACCGTTGCCCTGACCGATCCCTCGAGCCCCAGCAGCGGGTGCAGCACCTCGACCAGAATGTCCCCGCCAAGGTTGCCGATCAGCTTCCAGTCGTAGGTGAAATAGGGCTGCAAGCCCGGGCGCTGCGCCAGCTCGGTCTGCACGGCGTAGCGGCCGAGGTGGCCGTAGAGATCGGTCAGCGGGGCGATCCCCACCACCAGCAGCGGGGCAATCGCGATAAGACACACGAGCAGGATCGCGGGCCAGCGGTCGAGCAGCCCGAACAGGCGCGGCGAGCCGCCCTGCGGCGCACCGGAGTGGATGTGCGAGAGGTTCATTCGGAGGTGGCGGGCTTGAAGACGAAGAATTGCGAGAGGAGGAAGAAGATCACGATATAGGCCCCGATCGCGGGCAGCTGCGCGAGCGCGCTATCCGCGCCGAGCACCGATTGCGCCGCTATCAGCACCGCGACATTGACGCCGTAAGCCACCGCGAAGGCGGCGAGGAACTTGGCCACCTCGCGCACCGACACCGCGCCCGTCACCCCGAACACGAAGCGGCGGTTGAGGGTGAAGGACAGGAGCAGCCCCACGGCATAGCCCGCGGCATTGGCGGCCAGCCCGCTCATCCCGGCCCACAGCCCGCCGAAGATCACCGCCCAGCCGACAGCCGAATTGGCAAGGCCCGTCAGACCGAAGCGCAGCAGCCGGGCCAGCATGGGATCAGCGCGCGACGAGGCAGTACTGCGCGCCCAGCGGCAGCCAGCCGAGCCAGCGCTCGAGCGGGCGCAGGGGGGCGAGGAACGCGGGGAAGAACAGCGTCCAGCGCAGTGCGACATCGGTAAAGCCCGCCGCGCGAAACCGGCGGCGCATCTCGGGCGCGCTGATCAGCACTGCATTGGCATCGAACGGGCAGGTCGCCACCGCATGGCGCGTCGCCGGGTTCCACGGGTTGTGCTCGAACAGGATGAAGCGCCCCTGCGGGCTCAGTGTGCGGCGGATCTCGCGCAGCAGGCGGATGTGGTCCTCTTCGGGGATGTGGTGGAACACGCAGGCCGTGAACACCATGTCGAAGCTGCCCTCGCCGAAGGGGAGGGTCTGCCCGTCATAGCACACCGTCTCGAGCGGCCGGATCGCGCGCGCCTGGCAATGGGTGAGCGAGCGCGAGGACACGTCGAGCGCGGTCAGCGCCGCATCGGGGAATTCGCGCTGGAGGTGGGCGACACAATTGCCCCGCCCCGCGCCAAAATCCATCATCCGCCGCGGGCTGAGGCCGGCATCGGCCATCACCCGCGCGGCTTCCTTCGCCTTGTACTCGGCGAAGAAATCCGGGTCCTCGCCGCTCAGCTTGACCGAGGCGGCGTGCTGCGCATCATATTCATCGACATAGGCGTCGAACTCAGCCTGCGACACGGATCGCCTCATTGACCTTGGCACCGTTCCGCTTTTCGGCAACGGGCGCCGGCTCGGGTTCCTCGTTGGCGGCGGCGGGGTGGCGGCGCACTTCGGAGACGATGAACAGCGGGCGCTGTTTGCCCTCCATGTACATCCGGCCGAGATATTCGCCGAACACGCCCAGCACCAGCAGCTGCACCGAGCCGAGGATCAGCGTCAGCGCGGCAAGGCTGGCCCAGCCCTGCACCGCGCCGCCCTGCATCCATGCACCCACGACCCACACCAGCGAGGCCAGCCCGGCGAGGCCGAACAGCATGCCCAGATGCGAGGCAAAGCGCAGCGGCACGACCGAGAAGCTCGTGATCGCATCCACCGCCAGCGCGATCATCTTGCGCAGCGGATAGTTGGTCTCGCCCGCATAGCGCGCGTCACGCTCGTAGGGGAAGGCGGTCTGGTTGAAGCCGATATAGCTCACGAGCCCGCGGATGAAGCGATAGCGCTCGGGCATGGCATTCAATTGGTCGACCACGCGCCGGGTCATCAGGCGGAAATCGCCGGTGTCGCGCGGGATGTGGGTGTCGACCATGCTCGCCAGCGTGCGGTAGAACATCGCCGCGGTGCCGCGCTTGAAGGCGGTCTCGCCGTGGCGCTTGATGCGCTGGCCATAGACCACGTCATAGCCTTCGCGCACCCGCTCCAGCATCGGGCCGAGCAGTTCGGGCGGGTCCTGCAGGTCGGCATCGAGCACGAAGACGAGCTGCCCGCGCACGTGATGGAGGCCCGCGGTCAGCGCCAGCTGGTGGCCGTGGTTGCGCGACAGGTTGATCGCGACGATGCGCGGATCGCGGTCGGCATGCTGGCAGATCGCATTCCAGCTGCCGTCCTTCGATCCGTCATTCACGAGGATCAGCTCGTAACGGTCGGCGAAGATCGCATGGGCGGCGGCGGTCACGCGCTCGATCAGCGCGTCGAGACCGGCCTCCTCGTTGTAGACCGGAATGACGACCGACAGCTCGCAGGAGCTCGGATATGGCTGCGATACCTGCAAGTGACCTGTCCTCCTAAGCTTGGGATAACGCTAACGGAAAAAGGTTAAATCGCGCACCCTGGCCCACTGCCCCGGACATCCGCCCCGCGCGATGAGGCGTGTGGTGCCGCTTACGTGACTCGAACACGTGACCCCATCATTACGAATGATGTGCTCTACCGACTGAGCTAAAGCGGCAATCCGACAAGTGCGACCTAGGCCTTGCGGCGTTTGTTCGCAATCGCAAAAAGGTGGAGGCCCGAGCCGGAATCGAACCGGCGTATACGGATTTGCAGTCCGCTGCGTCACCACTCCGCCATCGGGCCGAGCCTCCCCGGGGCTTACGCTCCGGACGGAAGCGGCGCACTAGCGATTCGGGGGCGG